>NZ_WACG01000011.1 GCF_009193255.1 Arthrobacter koreensis | reverse complement strand
CGCCGATGGTACTGCACTCGGGAGGGTGTGGGAGAGTAGGTCACCGCCGGACAATCATTACAGGTTCAGGCCCCGCAAGGTTGCGGGGCCTGAACTGCTTTAACACCACCGAACACCCACAGCCGGGGCTCGTGGGTCGGGGGGCTGGTCTGGGGGCTGGTTGCCGGCCCGGACCGTTTGCCCGAACCGCCGGCCCGGACGGTTGCCGGGTGCCGGGGACGGTCACTCTTTGGGCCTGCACCCTGGTGCGGGCCCTTTCCGTGTTAACCGGCCGGTTCGGTCTGAACAGTTTGCCCGGACGGCCGGCCCGGACCGTTTGCCCGGCCGGGTGCCGGGGACGGGCGCGGGTACCGGGGCCGGCGGCCCGCGCCGATCGAGTGTGTTCTTTGGGCCTGCACTCTGGTGCGGGCCCTTTCCGTGTTTAACCAGCCGTTCCCCGTTCCCGGCCCCCGGGGTCGGTCTGGCCTGAACTAGGGGACCGGAACAGCTGGCCGGGCCGGGGTTTCCCAGTCCCTGTGACTCCTGCCCCATTCCGGGACCACACCAGGCACCACCGGTCACGAGGGCTGGGAACCACCGCGGTGCGGAACCCCAGGGGCACCACCGGCCACGAGGGTTGGGAACCGCCGCAGTGCGGAACCCCAGGAGCCCCACCGGCCACGAAGGGTGGGAACCACCGCCCCCGCAGAAACCCAGGAGCCCCACCGGTCACGACGGGTGGGAACTACCGCAGTGCGGAACCTCAGGGGCAACACCGGTCACGACGGGTGGGAACCACCGCGGCGCGGAAGCCCAGGAGCCCCACCTGTCACGATGGCTGGGAACCACCGCCCCCGCAGAACCCCAGCGGCCACAGCGGTCACGACGGCTGGGAATCCAGATAATCCCGGACGGTAGCAGTCCATTGCTAGGGTTCTCGGATGGGGAATCACTCTGACGCGCCTGCCGACGCAACTAGACGCCCCAGGCGGCTGCTGCCCTGGGTCCCACATTGGACTGCAGCACTGCTCATCGCGGCGCTTTACGTGTACGGTGCGTCGGTGTACGGCGCCCTCCCGGCTACGGTCCCCACGCACTGGGGAATGGACGGTACCCCGGACAGCTGGGAACCGAAGTCCTTCGGAGCGGTGTTCCTGCCACTGAACGTTGCTGTCGGCATGTGCCTCTTTCTGGCACTGGTCTCGGCAGCTGCTCCTGCCATGACCCCTCAGGAGAAACAGCCCAGTCAGTGGGAAGCGTCCGTTCGTGAAGGCAACATCCGCGGTACTGTTCTGGCTCTCGGAACGTGCTCGCTGGGGCTAACAGGCGTCATAGGTGGCTTAACCGTGGCCGGGTGGCGGACCCCCGACTCCGTGTCCGCCTGGCCGGTGCTCGTCCTATTGCCCCTGATGCTCGTGGCACTTATGGTTTCCTATGCCTATGAAACCCGTAACGCCCGGCGGTCAGCTGCTGCCCGCGGCATCCATCCCACGGCAGAGGAAGCCGCTGAAGACGGGCTGTGGTTCGCCGGGGTCCTCTACAACGATTCAACAGATCCCCGAATCCTGGTCTCGAAACGGCGGGGGAGCGGGATGGGCATCACCGTCAACGTCGGCAACCGCGCCGGACGTGCCGCCGTTGTTCTCTTCCTGCTGCTGTTCGCGGGTGTCCCCCTCGTGACGGGTCTGGCGGCAGCGCTCTAAACGAAGCGGGAAACGCCGATCCTCGACTAGGCTTGAACCCATGCGTATTGCTCGGTTTATCCAGGACAGTGACCCAGCCTTCGGCGTCGTCGACGGTGAAGAAGGCCATGAAGAAATCGCCGTGATCAAGGGGGACCCGTTCTTCTCCGGCGTGCAGCTTACCGGTGAACGGCACAAGCTGGAGGACGTCCGCCTGCTTGCACCGATCATCCCCCGCAGCAAGGTGGTGGGCATCGGCAAGAACTATGCCGACCACGCTGCTGAAATGGGAGGCGAGGTTCCGCCGGCCCCTCTGATGTTCTTCAAGCCCAACACCTCGGTGATCGGCCCGAACGATCCCGTAGTTCTGCCCTCCTTCTCCGAGGAAGTCTCCTACGAAGCCGAGCTCGCCGTCGTCATTGGGCGGATCTGCAAGGACGTTCCGCTGGAACGCGTGGACGAAGTCGTCTTCGGCTACACCTGCGCCAATGACCTCACCGCCCGCGACGCACAGCGCACCGACAACCAGTGGGCCCGTGCCAAGGGCTTCGACACCTCCTGCCCCATCGGACCGTGGATCGAAACCGACCTGGACACTGACAACCTGTCCATTCAGGCCTACCTGGACGGAGACCTGGTGCAGGACGGCAACACCTCCGACATGATCTGGGGCGTCCGGGAACTCGTCTCCTACGTCTCCCAGGCCTTCACCCTCCTGCCCGGCGACATCATCCTGACCGGCACTCCCGCCGGCGTCGGACAAATTACCGAGGGACAGCGGATCGAAATCCAGGTCGAGGGCATCGGCACCCTCGCCAACATCGTCCGCGGCTAGCGGCGTGGCCGGGGGAGCACGGAACACGAAGGCCTGGAACGTGCTTCCGGGTGTGCTGTGGAGTGCCGTGTTCCTCCTTGCCGCGCTCAGCAGCGGAATAACGACGGCGGCAGCCTGGGGCTGGGGGCTGGGTACAGTGCTGCTCCTGCTGGTTTTTCCGTGGCTGCTGGTCCGCACGCTGGACCGTGCCGGTGACCTGCGTGCTTCGATCGCCCGGGCGCCGGTAACACCGGTCATCCTAGGTGCCGGTGCGCTGTGCTTTATGCTGCTTCGGTTGATCCTTTGGCTCGACGGACCGCGGGTGCTGGCCGCCGCGGTCTTCGCCATGCTGGCCTCCTGCGGGACCGTGCTGGTACTGGGCCGCGCCGTGGCGCTTGACTGGAGCGCCGTCAGCACCGGTGCTGCCGCCGTCGTTCTTCCTGTTGTGCTGGCTAGCATGACGGAAGGTCCCGTCCTGCCCGCTGCGGCCGCGGTGATCCTGGTAGCGCTGCTGGCTCGCCTGTTCCGCGGCGGTTGGCAGCTTCCCCTGGTGTCAGCGGCCGCCGGCGCGGTGATTGGCGGAGGGCTGTTTATGCTCCTCGAGGGCCTCAACGCCTGGGGGTTTGGCGGCAGCGACTAAACTGGAAGAACCATGACTACTGAGCCTTCTTCCTTCGCTGATCTTCCCACCGTCGACGACAACACTCCGGTGCGGGTCCGTTTCTGTCCGTCCCCGACCGGCACGCCCCACGTGGGCCTGATCCGTACCGCCCTGTTCAACTGGGCCTACGCCAAGCACACCGGCGGTAAGATGATCTTCCGCATCGAGGACACCGACTCGGCGCGCGACAGTGAAGAGAGCTTCCTCCAGCTCCTCGACGCGCTCGACTGGCTGGGCATCACCTGGGACGAAGGCGTCAACGTGGGCGGGCCGCATGAGCCGTACCGCCAGTCCCAGCGGGGCGGGATCTACCAGGACGTCATTGCCAAGCTCAAGGGTGCGGGGCACCTGTATGAGTCCTACTCCACGCCGGAGGAAATTGAAGCCCGGCACCGCGCCGCCGGACGCGACATCAAGCTCGGGTATGACAACTTTGACCGGGACCTGACCGAAGAGCAGATCGCCGCTTTCAAGGCCGAGGGGCGCGAGCCGGTGCTGCGGGTGCGCATGCCGGACGAGGACATCACCTTCACAGACCTGGTCCGCGGTGAAATCACGTTCAAGGCCGGCACCGTTCCGGACTTCGTGGTGGTGCGCGCCAACGGTGCTCCGCTCTACACCCTGGTGAACCCGGTCGACGACGCCCTCATGGGGATTACGCACGTCCTCCGCGGCGAAGACCTGCTTTCCTCCACGCCTCGCCAGATCGCGCTCTACCGCGCGCTGATCGACGTCGGAGTGGCCCAGTACATGCCGCTGTTCGGGCACCTGCCCTACGTGATGGGCGGCGGGAACAAGAAGCTCTCCAAGCGCGATCCCGAGTCCAGCCTGTTCCTGCACCGCGAACGGGGCTTCATCCCCGAAGGCCTGCTGAACTACCTGTCCCTGCTGGGCTGGTCCCTCTCCGCGGACGAGGACATTTTCACGGTGGAGCAGCTCGTGGAGAACTTCGACATCCACGATGTCCTCTCCAACCCTGCCCGCTTCGACATCAAGAAGGCCGAGGCCATCAACGGCACCCACGTCCGGATGCTGGATGCCGCTGACTTCCGCAGCCGCCTGGTCCCGTACCTGCAGCATGCCGGCCTGGTGGGGGAGCAGCTGACGGAACGCGAGGAGGAAATCCTCACCGAAGCCGCGCCCCTGGTCCAGGAACGCATCACCCTGCTGGGCGAGGCTCCGGAGATGCTCGGCTTCCTCTTCAAGTCAGACGACGCGATTGACGTTGCCGACGACGCGCGCAAGGGACTGCCGGCCAATCTCACGGAGGTGCTGGACGCTACCCTGGCCGCTCTCGAGCCTGTGGAGGAGTGGACTGCAGAGAATATCCAGACCGCACTTCGCGCAGCGCTGGTTGACGGGATGGGCATCAAGCCGCGGCTTGCCTTCGGCCCGGTCCGCACCGCCGTCTCCGGCCGCCGGATCTCCCCGCCGCTCTTCGAATCAATGGTGATCCTGGGCAAGGATTCATCCCTGGCCCGGATTCGTGCCTTCCGCACAGCGGAGGCTTAGGCAACCCATGAATGAACGGCGGAGCGGCAGGCCCACGGGTGTGCTCTTTGACATCGACGAGACGCTCGTGGACCTCCGCACCGCCATGGGCAACACGCTGCGGGAAATCAGTGCGAAGGACCTAGCGCATTTCACTGAAGAGGACTGGGCCGCGTACCAGCACCTCTATGCGGCTGATCCGCAGGGCTACTACGACAAGTACCTGGCCGGGGAACTCAGCTTCACCCGCCAGCGCCTGCTGCGGGTAGCCCATGCCCAGCAGGTCCACGGGCTGCCGGCGTTCGACGGCGACGCCGAGGAGGCGTGGAACGCCGCCTACGATCAAACGCTGCCGCGCCACTTCAAGGCTTTCAACGACGTGGTGCCCGTCCTGGATGAACTGGATGCGCTGAGGATTCCTTATGGTGCCGTTAGCAACAACGTGCATGACTACCAGCGGGCAAAGCTCGACGCCGCTGGTCTGGAACGCATCCGGATCCTGGTGGGCATCGATGCAGTTGATGCCGCCAAACCGGATCCGGCAATCTTCCTGGAAGGCGTGCGCCTGCTGGGGACGGATCCCGCGCAGACTCTCTATGTGGGGGACAACCCTGTTGTCGACGGCCGCGGGGCCTCGAACGCCGGCCTGAAACCGCTGTGGATTGAACGCAGCGGCAATTCCGAGCTGCGTGCTGCGTATCCTGACCTGCCGGTCGCGGGGGACCTGACTGCCGTATCGGCTGTCGTTTCCGGGTCGGAGCTCCCGAGCTGAGGAGGCCCCGGGACCGGCGGGGGATGGTTCCCGGCCCGTTTTGTACTCCGGCCCGAACCCGTGTATAGTAATAACTCGTGCTGAGGGGTTGAAGCCGGATCTTGAAGGTCTGGAACGGCCCAAAGAAGCACATTGGGATATGGTGTAATTGGCAACACAACGGTTTCTGGTACCGTCATTCTAGGTTCGAGTCCTGGTATCCCAGCGCTCATCGAATCAGGCTATTAGCCGGATTTGAGAAATAAACAATGAGTATGAAATACTCGTTGAGCTCACGTAGCAAGTGAAGCAAACGGCCCCATCGTATAGCGGCCTAGTACGTCGCCCTCTCACGGCGGTAACGCGGGTTCGAATCCCGCTGGGGTCACCGACAAAGGTCCCGGACAGAAATGTCCGGGACCTTTTCTTTTTAGTATCCGCTATTCGGCTGCCGCAATTTTCTGCAGGGTCCGCAGATTCCTCGTAGTAGTGGCTGATTTATAGCGCGGTTTAGCTGCCGCCTTGGCGAAGGGCGACTCAAGGGTGGAACCTTTATCCGCCGTCCAGGCCACAGCTTCGGGCCCCAGCCGGACCTGTTCCGCGCCGGCAGCTTCCGCGCGGTCCGTCAGTTCATCCAGAACTACCGGATCCGAGGAGAAGGTGACGTAGGCATGGACCTCAGGGTTGTCCGGGGCATACGGAACTGCGGCGGCCAGCTCGGCCACCCGGGGCACACTGAGCACTATGACCCATGCGTCATAACCGAAAGCGCTGCGCAGCGCCTCCTCAACCCGCACCTTAATTTCCGCGCGGTCCCAACCGGACGTAGCGACGGCGTTCCCGCTGGCCAGCAGCGTGCGCACGTGTTCGAGTCCAAGCCCTTCCAGTACGTTGCGCAGATCTGCCATCTTCACGGTGACTCCGCCAACATTCACGCCCCTGAGCAGGATGGCGTACCGGGCGCCCGCAGGTTCATTCATAGGCCGAGGTTACTCCGGAGAATCCGGCCGTGCAGCATAATGGGACACCGGTACACAGCAGGCAAAAGGAAGCGGTTCCCGTGGCAGATTTCCCCCATACAGTGGCAGAGCTTGGCGAAGGGGAACTGCTGTCCCGAATCTTTCCCCGACTGGGAGGGCCGCGTATGCTCCTGGGCCCGGGCGACGATGCCGCCGTGGTCGCCGCGCCTGACGGCCGCAGCGTCCTCTCGATCGACACCCTGGTCCAGGACCAGGACTTCCGCCTCCAATGGCCCGGGGGCTACCGCACCACCGGTTACGACGTCGGCTGGAAGTGCGCCGCGCAGAATCTCTCCGACATCAATGCGATGGGTGCCGTGGCTACTTCCCTCGCCGTCAGCCTGACTCTTCCGGGAGAAACCCCGGTGTCCTGGATCGAAGGTCTCGCCGACGGCCTTTCGGCGGCCCTGCGTGCGTTGGGAGCGGAGAACTGCACAGTGGCCGGCGGAGACCTGGGGCGCGGAAATCAGCTTGTGGTCACGGCAGCGGTGACCGGAGACCTCCAGGAACAGAACCCCGTATTGCGTTCGGGCGCCCTCCCCGGAGACGTGCTTGCCGTCTGCGGCGGACTGGGGCAGGCAGCGGCCGGGCTGGCACTGCTGGAGAGTTCCCTGCCGTACGCGGAGCTGGGCAGCCGGGAAAGATCCCTCACCGCGGCGCAATCCCGTCCATGCCCGCCGCTGGCGGCCGGGCCCGCGGCCGCTGCAGCCGGCGCGCACGCCATGATGGATATTTCCGACGGGCTGGTGCGCGACGCGGGCCGCCTGGGCAAAGCATCCGGCGTCCGGATCGACCTGGACCCGGAGGCCCTGCGGGCTGAGGCGGAACCGCTGGCGGGCCCCGCAGCGACACTGGGAGCCGATCCGCTGTCCTGGGTCCTGGGCGGGGGAGAAGACCACGGTCTCCTGGCCGCTTTCGCTCCAGGCCAGAAGCTTCCGCGCGGATTCCGGAGGGTGGGCACTGCGCGTGCCCCAGGGGACGGTGCCAGCGTAGTAACCGTAGCCGGTGCCGAGCCGGCGTTCGTGGGCTGGGACCACTTCGGCGGCTGAGCTCAGTCGAGCAGGTGCCGCTCCCGCACCCTCCGGGACAAATCGATGAGCTGCTCCCCGCTCAGCTCCGGGAGATGCTCCAGTTCCCTGACTATTGACTGCAGGGTGCCGCGGGTCCGGGCGCGGATGAGCTGGTTGTAGAAGCCGACAATGACACCGGTGGTCAGCGCGACCACCAGTATGCCGTAGAGCGAGACCAGGACTGTCAGCAGCCGGCCCACGAACGTCACGGCAACAAAGTCACCGAACCCGATGGTGGTGAACGACACAAAGAGGTACCACAGCGCGTCTCCGAACCGTGGAATTCCAGGTTCAAACAGCGGCAGCACCACGGCGGCACCAACGTACACCGCAAGAAAGCCATAGAAAACGACGTCGGCGCTCGTGACGCGGATGATGTTCCAGAGGACGTGCAACCGTTTCATGCCCGCTCCTTTGAGCCCGGGCTTCCTACGATAGGCCGACGGCGGCCTAGTCGGTATTGGTGCGCAGTGCTTCGGTGAGCTGCTGGGCGGCCTTGGACACAACCTCGGCATGGATGCGCCCTGGCTGGCGGGTCAGGCGCTCGATAGGGCCGGAGATGGACACTGCTGCGATCACCCGGCCGGAGGGGCCACGGACCGGGACCGTCATTCGTGTGTGAAGGCTACTGCAACGCGCCTCGCTAATATTCACCCAACTCGAGCATGCTTTTTTTGTGCGGCAAGTCCATAAGTTGGTAGATCGACCTAAAGCGAACAGACTCCTGTGCTCTTGTGGACGTAATAGGCCAGCAGCGGCTCCCATAACAGCGGCAGAAGCCGGCCGTACCCGCAGCGTGACGAGGCCCAGCTTGGCCAATGATTCGAACCTCAGTGGGCTATCCTCCTTACACAGCAGGAATATGTGTGAAAGGGAACGACGCGTCGGTCACGGTCCTGGCGTGCCCAGTAATCCTGTAGAGTAATGGGGCTATTCAGAAAAGACGGGGGTAAAGAATGGGTCCACGGTGGGATGACAGGCACAAGGTTCCTGTGTTTGAACATGATACGATAGAAAGTCTTTTGCTGCCCGTTGATCAGCCAAGCAGGAATATCGTACGCGCCGCGGGGACTCCTGATGACTGCCTCGACCTTGAGACGTTGTTCATCCCTAACGACTCAGAGACTCTGATTGTTGCACTACACGGTGCTCTGGTGCGGGCGGACGTAGAGCTTCCCCGTTTTGAGTGGCTGGGCACTCTGCGTGACCGGTCGGAAAACCTGCTATTTGTCGCGGATAGCACGCTGTCGCTGTCGGAGAAATTAACTCTGGGCTGGTACATCGGCACAGCTCAGGATGACCTGACTACAAAGATCGCCAGGCTTATCGAGCGAGTCCGAAAACTGCGGGGCATAAAGAAAATTATTCTAATTGGTTCGTCTGGTGGGGGCTACGCGGCACTTGCTCTGGCCTCCCTCTTGGATGGCGCTTGTGCCATAGCATTCTCGCCGCAAACGAACGTTTTTGATTTCACCCCTGGACATACCAAGAACCTCCTTGACTACGTTTTTCCTGAGATGAGTGGACCTGAGGAGATGATGAACAGGTGGCCCGAACGATTTTCCCTCATCGAAAGATACAAGAAGTCAGCTCGACCATGCTCGTTCTTGTACTTCCAGAATCTGGGGGACATCGATCACGTCATCAAGCATAAGAAACCGTTTGCTGAGTCCTTGGGTGTGAGACTACCTAACGGCCGGACATTTGATCAGGCCGGAAGATTCATATCAATTCACCACGGCTCCGGTCACGTAAGGCCACCCACTAGCGAGCTTCCTAGACTGATTACGGAAGCTCTCGATATGCTCGATACTCCAACTAAAAACAGGTTGCGAAGCGCCAATCTGAGTGGTGATCTTCTCGAACATGAGTTTAACGCAGGAAAACCCGGGACATTCAAACGTGTTCCCCCGGAGATGAACTCGTACTACTCTCGGTACCAGGCACCGCTTCGCATCGACTCACCCAACATCACATATACCGCCGATGGTGTTCCACTGAGAGTGATTGACGGACATTCCTACGACCACCCGGTCCTGCAAGCACAGTTTTTGTTCAAACTGATCAACAACTATCGGATAGCTCCGTCCGACACGCTACGTACGCTCATGGATTGCGTGTTCGAGCGATTGGTCGCCCAGTCTATCGAGTCACGTGAAGCTAGATACCTGCCCTACATGTTCCCATGGCATCAAGGGAAACTGCAGCCGCCATGGTATTCGGCGATGGCTCAGGGGCAGGCGCTCGGAGCGGTTATCCGCCTATACGAGATGTTCGGGGACAATAAGTATCTGAAGTTCGCGGACGCTCTGTTTCGCAGTTTCACCAACTTGCGCCAAGGCACATCTCCATGGGTAGTGGATATTGACAGCGAAGGATTCCTGTGGTTTGAGGAATATCCATACGGAGATCATGGAATGGGCGTGTTGAATGGACATCTCTTTGCCGTGTGGGGTGTCTATGACTACTGGAGGGTAACTGACAGCAACCTAGCTAACGAATTGGCAACGGCGGCACTAATGACCACGAAGCGCTATTTTCAAGACTATCGTAATCCTGGTTGGTCGTCCCACTACGACTTAAGCGATTTTTTGCTTATTCGGAATTATCACACGACTCACATCAATCAATTCGAATCAACTTACAGCATCACTGACGACGCTTTCTTTCTGTCGGCAGCGGATATTCTCGAACGCGACTTTCCAGCTTTTCAGCAGGGAGGGGATCTGTATTGCGCCAGCGGTGCGCAGGCTATTGTGAAAACAGATCACGATGTTGTCCCGACGGAAATAGTTGAGTCGAAGCAGATTTTTTCTGACGAGGCGTTATCTTGGAAATTCTCGCGTCGCACAAAGTTTGAACGCGACCCAGGTATTTGGTACCTCATTGCCTCAGGTGAATACATCGGATGGTGGATTAGGGAAGAGTATGCAAAAGTCTTCGCAAAAGGGTGCATTAACAGACGAGAGTATGCTCGACCCAGACGTGCTTTGTTTACTCCCGCGACTTATGTGAGTTACGACTTCAACAAGTTTGGCACCCCTATAAATCCCACTCAGACCGAGATCACAGAACCTTGGGTCGGAGATATTCTGGCCAAAGCTTTGTGGCGTGGCCGATGGTACTTCCAGCTAGGTGAAGCCAACTTTGCGCGGCGTTGGATTGAGACCGATGCGAGCGGTTTACTAGTCCAATGACGTTTACCAATCATCACCAGCACGGTGATGCTTTAAGAGATCTCATTCAATCTCTTTGGGGTACTAGGAGATTCAGCTTTTACGTATCGTCCTTGCGTACACTGGCCGATGAGTATTTGTTGGACTCGCCCACAGCGTCGGGGTGCCAGCTTGTGGACCCGGCTTTGAAAGGACAGGCAGCTAGCTGCTGTACACAGAGCCAGTTTGCTGGAATATACGCTTTGCACGGGCTTGCGACAGGTGGGGACGGGCTAGAAGTCGCTGAAGCGCTCATGCTCAATGTAGCCGCTAGACAGCACCCAGGCGGCGGGTTTGCGATTCCTTACAACCGCCCACCGAAAGCCGAGCAACTGATAGATATCGCAGAAATCGGTGCAGCATCAGATAGTTTATACCTGCTGTCATTATGCGACAGCAAGCATCCAGCAGCGAACGTGCTGATTGCCGGTGCAGATTCCGTTTTTTCTCATGCTGCTGCGGAAGCTCCCGGCGCTTTTTATAAGAACCATACCGCGAAACACATCGACGTCTTCAACGGTGATGTATATGCAGCGTTGACCCTAGCACGGGCATATTCACTGACTAGAAACGACAAGTATGCAGATGCCGTCGCTGCGGTGGTCGAACGTTTGCTAGGCACCCTGCAGCAATCGAAGAACGAGGCTTGGTGGCCGTATGCAGAGGACTGGCAGGGTCACGTTGTACTGGGCAATAGTGTTGCCTATCAGGCGACAATCGTCTGTTTCGGACGACAGCTACTTCTGTATTTGGACAAGGAACTAGCCGAGAGGTGGGGCCGGGCCTTGGACAACGCATTGACCACAGTGATTAAACATATGGGATACGGGCCGTCTGAGAACAATGAGGCCCCCGTTTGGTCGCGCGATTGGGAAAACGTTTGGGAAATATATCTTGCTCTTTCCGATGCAAAACCTTTCTCGCGAGCTGACCGATACCTCTCGAACCGCCTTGAACGACTGGATATAGCCCTCACCGACGGAAGAGGTATGGCATGGACGCCCACTGCGACACACGTGCAGGACAGGAACGCACTTACGAGTGCGTTTCGGAAGTCAGCAACGTTTGGGGGAGTGCTAGTGTCGTGGGTCCTGACGAGAGCGAGTATAGGTGAGCTGAAGTCTGATCAATCGAGACGGCTAGATCTCTTCGACCTCCCTTAGCAGTAAGTCTCATTGCTAAGCAGATCACCGAGAACCAGGTCACCTAACGTCGTCGCATCCCTATGTGAATCTAGCTCGGCCGGTGCCTTGGAACGGGCCAAAACGTATCGTATGAAGGTTGAAACATGAAAATATCGATGAAGCCAGCGGCCTGCATGACATGGTTTCTATGTGCAGTCGGTGCTGTCGCCGCTCTGCTAGGTTTCACGGCTTTGGCTCTGGCCAGCCTCTGCGCTGCTCTTGCTTTGGTATTAGCCATCGTCCTACTAGCGGAGCAGAGAAACCATCGGAGGCACGGAAAGCAAGTATCTGTGATTCGCGAGCTGAGGCGAGACTTCACCCGCGAGAGGGCGTCGCGAGAAAAGAGCCTGGGGCTTATATTCCGTGAACTACAAAAGCTCAACCGCGAAATATCCGGAGACGGCTCAGCTATGCACGTTAGAAATGAACGACTTCTGGCTACCAATCTCAAAGCGATGCAGGCGGCTACAGATGATGTTGTCGCTGCGTTAGCGAATACTAAAGGGCCGGAGGAGGGTGGTTCGCGTTGAGTGCCGTGGCAGGTTCATTGACCGACTCAACAGGTACTCGAATCCAGATAAGCGTCGTTGTACCCGTGTTCATGGGGCGAGAATGGATAGGAGCATGCCTACGCTCTCTCCAAGCGCAGTCATTATCTCCGAGCCTTTTCGAGATAATACTTGTGTTTAATGGGCCTGACGATGGCACCGAGGAAGCGGTGTTTGATTTTATTCGCAGGAGTCCTGGTCTAAACATTCGTAGGGTTCATTGCGCCAAGACATCGGCATCTGCCGCACGAAACCTTGGAAGCGAAGTGGCTCAGGGCGAATGGGTTACCTGGGTCGACTGCGATGATCTCATATCTAGAGAATACCTAGAGTTGATGATTCTGTCCGCGAGGGATGGAGTCGTTCCATTGGCTCAGATAATTGATCAGTATCCTGATGGTACAAGGAATCCATCGTCGGTCATTAACCGCTCAATCCTGGAGCACGAGGGACATCTGGTAAGTCCTGCGGACTTCCCTCGTGGTCTTTCGTTCATGACCTGCAAACTGGTTCCAACCGCCGTAGCACGGGACGTGCCGTTCGACGAAAGCCTTCGGAGCGGCGAAGACGTTGCCATGTTTGCCGAAATGTTTTCGCGCTACGATTTCAAATTCTCCCTACTTCCAGCGTTCGGTGGCGCGAAGTATTTTAGGCTCTTGAGAGAATCTTCCGTATCACGGCAGGGAGACAGCTTTGACTTCATGGTCACTCAACGTCTCGACGTGATCGCTTCGCTCAATCGCAGCTTGCGCAAGTGCCGCCCCTATGCCCGTCCACTTGTTCGTAGTTTCATAAACTCGCAAGCATCCTTTGTGAAGAACTATTGCGCTAGACACCCGGAGCACGTTAAAGAGATCGGCGATACCATCGCTGCCCATAGGTTCGAGTACTACCCGTGGAACAGCTTGTTTGAGTCCGTCCAAAGATTGGTAATTGCGTACAATTTTTTGCCTTATGCAGATACCGGTGCGATGGTGACCGCGAAACGTATCCGTAGTGTCGGTAAGCCAGTTGACGTAATCATGCATTCCATGGACAACGTACGTTCAAGTGACACCGAGAACATGGCTATTTCTCGTCCATATGTCCAGTTCGTGGGTACTGTCTCGGGGCCGGCGTATTTTGCGAGCCCAGTTGCTATTGAGGATTTCTGTCGGAAAGGTATAGAGATTGTGCGCGCTTGGGAAGCTACGGGGCGCTCTTACACGGAGGTCTACAGTCGAGCTATGTGGCCGGCTTCCCACTTCCTCGCAGCATTGTGTAAACTCCGTGATCCGAAGGTTAGATGGATTGCTGAGTTTTCTGATCCGATTCGTTTGACCACAACAGGCGAATACCGCTATTCGGAGCTCCCGGCCAGCGGTATTTTCCTTGAAATCCTGGAGGGCGTGCCGAGTGAGATAGCAGCAGTCCTCCGTGAGAACCTGGATGTCTATTTCTGGACTGAACAGCTTGCGTACTTGCTGGCTGACCAAGTTGTTTTCACTAACGAGAACCAAATGTCTAGCATGTTAGAATATGCAGGAGAGGGCAGTAGAAAACTTCTCTCAGGAAAGTCTAAAATCGACCGCCAACCAACGCTCAGTAGACTATTCTACGAGTTGGAAAGCTCAGACATTTGTCTTGACTCCCAACGAGTGAACATTGGGTATTTCGGTGAGTTCTACAGTACGCGTGGAATTGGAGAAATAGTTCAGGGTCTCTGCGGATTGTCGGTGGGGGAGTTGTCGCGGCTGCAGCTCCATATATTCACATCAGATCCGAAGGGTGCACAAGAGCGTTTCGTCGCATCCAATGCGGGGAGCAGGATAGAGGTGACCTTTTATAGTCAACTCCCCTATTTGAAGTTCCTGAATACTCTGACCCATTTCGATTGTCTAATTGTGAATGACTCGATGACGAGCGGAACTCATTCGATTAACCCTTATCTCCCTTCGAAGTACAGCGATTACGTGGGATCAAGTGCGAAGATTTGGGCTCTGGTGGAAAAAGGAAGTGTTCTGAGCGGGTTGGTGCACGAGTATCTGAGCTACGTGGGTGACGTAGCTGGGGCACGCGAAGTGCTCAAGCAACTGGTCTCAGACGCCACCATGCGTATTCAAGGACACTAGGTCGCAGGAGTGTAATCGCCCAAAGTGTGGGTGCATGCGTCCCACCCAGCGACAGCTGTGGTGACGAGGAGAATTCGGGAGGTTAGTGCATCGCGAGCATGCGGATCTCAGCCTGCGATGCCGGGGACTGCTGGTGACCTCGGCGAGGGTGAACTGTTGTCCCGAATCTTTCCCCGGCTGGGAAGGCCGCGTATGCTCCTAGGCCCGGGCGACGATGCCGCCGTGGTTGCCGCGCCTCACGGCCGCAGCGTCCTCTCAATCGTCACTCTGGTCCAGGACCAGGACCAGGACCAGGACCCGGACCAGGACCAGGACCAGGACCAGGACTCCCGCCTCCAATGGCCCGGGGGCTACCGCAGCACCGGTTACGACGTCGGCTGGAAGTGTGCCGCGGAGAATCTCTCCGACATCAATGCGATGGGGGCCGTGGCTACTTCCCTTGTCGTCAGCCTGACTCTTCCGGGGGAAGCCCCGGTGTCCTGGGTCGAAGGTCTCGCCGACGGCCTTTCGGCGGCCCTGCGTGCGCTGGTAGCGGGAAACTGCAACGTGGCCGCCTGGGCAAAGCATCCAGCGTCCGAATCGATCTGGATCCGGAGAGTCTGCGCGCGGAAACAGAGGTGCTGGCAGCAACCGCAGCGACACTGGGAGCCGATCCGCTGTCCTGGGTCCTGGGCGGGGGAGAAGACCACGGTCTCCTGGCCGCTTTCGCTCCGGGCCAGAAGCTTCCGCGCGGATTCCGGAGGGTTGGCACTGCGCGTGCCCCGGGGGACGGCGTCAGCGTGGTAACGGTCGCTGGTGCCGAGCCGGCGTTCGTGGGCTGGGACCACTTCGGCGGCTGAGCTCAGTCGAGCAGGTGCCGCTCCCGCACCCTCCGGGACAAATCGATGAGCTGCTCCCTGCTCAGCTCCGGGAGATGCTCCAGTTCCCTGACTATTGACTGCAGGGTGCCGCGGGTCCGGGCGCGGATGAGCTGGTTGTAAAAGCCGACAATGACACCGGTGGTCAGCGCGACCACCAGTATGCCGTAGAGCGAGACCAGGACTGTCAGCAGCCGGCCCACGAACGTCACGGCAACAAAGTCACCGAACCCGATGGTGGTAAACGACACAAAGAGGTACCACAGCGCGTCTCCGAACCGTGGAATTCCAGGTTCAAACAGCGGCAGCACCACGGCGGCACCAACGTACACCGCAAGAAAGCCATAGAAAACGACGTCGGCGCTCGTGACGCGGATGATGTTCCAGAGGACGTGCAACCGTTTCATGCCCGCTCCTTTGAGCCCGGGCTTCCTACGATAGGCCGACGGCGGCCTAGTTGTACTGAGACAGCACGTTAGTTACACCGGGTGATGGGTGCTTTGCCTCCGAGGCTGCCGTGTGGGCGTTGGTGGTTGTAGAAGTCTAGCCATGGTTGCAGGGCATCGGTCCGGGCTTGGTTCGAGT
>NZ_WACG01000010.1 GCF_009193255.1 Arthrobacter koreensis | reverse complement strand
CGGAGCCAGACGGGCATTACCGTGGGACATGAAGACCTCTTAGGTTCGGCTGTGTGTGGTAACCACCAAACCTAAGAGGTCTTCACCCTATTCACGTGTAACTAACGTGGTGTCTCAGTACACCTAGTCGGTATTGGTGCGCAGTGCTTCGGTGAGCTGCTGGGCGGCCTTGGACACAACCTCGGCATGGATGCGCCCTGGCTGGCGGGTTAGGCGCTCGATAGGGCCGGAGATGGACACTGCTGCGATCACCCGGCCGGAGGGGCCACGAACTGGGGCCGAAACCGACGCTACGCCGGGCTCGCGTTCGCCCAGGCTCTGCGCCCAGCCGCGGCGTCGGACACCGGCCAGGACAGTGGGAGTGAAGCGGGCGTTCTGCAGTCCTTCGAGGAGCCTGTCATGGTCTTCCCAGGCCAGCAGTACCTGCGCGGCAGAGCCGGCTTTCATGGACAGCTGGGTGCCCACTGGAATCGTGTCCCGCAGGCCGATGGGCCGCTCGGCGGAGGCGACGCAGACCCGCCACTCGCCCTGCCGGCGGAAAACCTGCGAGCTTTCCCCGGTGGCGTCCCGCAGCGCCAGCAGTACGGGGCCGGCGGAGGCGATCAGTCGATCCTCCCCGGCAGCGGATGCCAGTTCAACGAGCCTGCTGCCCAGGACGAACCGGCCCTGGATGTCCCGTCCCACCAGGCGGTGGTGCATCAGCGCCAGTGCCAGCCGGTGAACGGTGGGCCGGGCCAGGCCCGTAGCCGCGACGAGCTGCGCCAAAGTAGTCGGTCCGGCTTCCAGCGCGTCGAGCACCATGGCCGCTTTGTCGATGACGCCCACACCGCTTGAGTTGTCCATAAGATGATATTGCCGTCTCAATATCTGAGATGCAAGCCGGAAAACTGGCAGGGTGCCGGGGATGCTGGTTGTCTTAATCCATCAGGATTCCGCAGGACCCGGCAATAGCGCCGGAACCTGCGCCGGGCGAGGAGCAGATGGCAATGGCAGAGCACGCAGCGGGCAGGACGCTCGCCGAAAAGGTGTGGGACGAGCACGTAGTTACCAAGGGCAGCGACGGCGCTCCGGACCTGCTCTACATTGACCTGCACCTGGTTCACGAGGTCACCTCACCGCAGGCCTTCGAGGGACTGCGCCTGGCCGGCCGGAAACTCCGCCGTCCCGATCTCACGATCGCGACGGAAGACCACAACACCCCCACCCTGGCGATCGACAAGCCCATCGCGGATCCCGTCAGCCGCACCCAGATCGAGACCCTGCGGGCCAACTGTGCGGAGTTCGGTGTCCGGCTGCATCCGCTGGGCGACGCTGAACAGGGCATCGTTCACGTGGTTGGTCCCCAGCTCGGGCTCACCCAGCCGGGGCTGACCGTTGTCTGCGGCGACTCCCACACCTCCACCCATGGCGCCTTCGGCGCACTGGCCATGGGCATCGGCACCTCCGAGGTGGAACACGTCATGGCCACGCAGACCCTTTCGTTGAAGCCGTTCAAGACCATGGCCATCAATGTGGAGGGCACCCTGAAACCGGGCGTGACCTCCAAGGACATCATCCTCGCGGTCATCGCAAAGATCGGTACCGGCGGCGGCCAGGGCTACGTACTGGAATACCGCGGCTCGGCCATCCGCTCGCTGTCCATGGAAGCGCGCATGACCATCTGCAACATGTCCATCGAAGCCGGGGCGCGGGCCGGCATGGTGGCGCCCGACGAGACGACGTTCGCCTACCTCAAGGGCAAGCCGCACGCGCCGCAGGGCGCGGACTGGGACGCCGCCGTCGAGCACTGGAAGTCCCTGGTCACGGACGAGGACGCTGTCTTTGACGAAGAGGTGTTCCTGGATGCCAACGAGCTGGAGCCGTTCGTCACCTGGGGTACGAACCCCGGCCAGGGTGTTTCACTTTCGGAGTCGGTTCCCTCGCCGGAGGACTTCGGGGACGAGAACGCCAGGGCAGCGGCCGAGCGCGCCCTTGAATACATGGACCTGCAGGCCGGCACGCCCATGAAGGACATCCGGGTGGACACCGTGTTCCTGGGCTCCTGCACCAACAGCCGCATCGAGGACCTGCGCATTGCCGCGGACATCATCCGCGGCCGGCAGAAGGATCCAAACATCCGCATGATGGTGGTTCCGGGATCCGCACGCGTTCGGCTGGAAGCCGAGGCCGAGGGCCTGGACCGGGTTTTCAAGGACTTCGGCGCCGAGTGGCGTTTTGCCGGATGCTCGATGTGCCTGGGCATGAATCCGGACCAGCTTGAGCCGGGGGAGCGCTGCGCCTCCACCTCCAACCGCAACTTTGAAGGCCGACAGGGCAAGGGCGGGCGCACGCATCTGGTCTCGCCAGTGGTCGCCGCAGCAACCGCCGTCCGCGGAACGCTGAGCTCGCCGTCGGACCTTGACCCCCTGCCCGGCGCAGCCGCCGGTTCCACCGCCACCGCTGCCGCCTAGGAGAACACCATGGAAAAGATCACCACCCACACCGGAATCGGCGTTCCGCTGCGGCAGAGCAACGTGGACACCGACCAGATCATCCCCGCCGTCTACCTTAAGCGCATCACCCGGACCGGGTTCGAAGATGCGCTCTTCGCCGGCTGGCGCAAGAATCCCGAGTTCATCCTGAACCAGGAGCCTTACAGTGCCGGCTCGGTGCTGGTCGCCGGGCCGGACTTCGGCACCGGCTCCTCACGTGAGCACGCCGTCTGGGCACTGAAGGACTACGGCTTCCGCGCCGTCCTCTCCTCCCGGTTCGCGGACATCTTCCGCGGCAATTCCGGCAAGCAGGGCCTCGTCGCGGCACAGGTAGGGCAGGATGACATCGAGCTGATCTGGAAGGTCCTCGAAGAGTCCCCGGGTACCGAGGTGACCGTGGACCTGGAGGCCCGGACCGTGATTTGCGGCACCGTCACCGCGCCGTTCCAAATTGACGACTACACCCGCTGGCGCCTCCTGGAAGGCCTGGACGATATCGGTCTGACACTGCGGCATGAACAGGACATCACGGCTTTCGAGGCGCGCCGCCCCGGATTCAAGCCGACGACGCTTCCTGCCCGGAGCTAAGTACCCTCCCGGTTTCTGCCGGGCTGTGCTGCGGCAGTACTATTGATGGGCCTTCCCGTTCGGGGAAGGCCCATTGCTTTTCTGCTCCCGAGGCAGGACTCTGCGAGTTAGGGCGTGCTCCCGCCCGCCCGTTTATTTCGGGAAAGGCAGGCTTGCTCCTATGCTTAGGAGGCAGTCTCTTATGGCCTCGGGGGCATTTATAAACGAAAGAAACAGGTGTTCATGGCTAGCGTTCTAACCATCCGTGGTGGTGTACCCCTCACAGGCAAAGTACCGGTCCGCGGGGCAAAGAACCTGGTTCCCAAAGCCATGGTGGCGGCACTGCTGGGCAACTCGCCGTCGCTGCTGCGCAACGTCCCGGAGATCAAGGACGTGGACGTTGTCACATCGCTCCTGAGGCTCCACGGCGTGGAGGTTACCAAGGACCCCGTCACCGGGGACCTGCTGATGGATCCCAAGGACGCCAAAACCGCCGCGTCCCGTGACATCGACGCCCACGCGGGGGACTCCCGCATCCCGATCCTGCTCTGCGGACCGCTGATGCACAGCATTGGCGAGGCGTTCATTCCTGACCTGGGCGGCTGCAAGATCGGCGACCGGCCCATTGACTACCACCTCCAGATGCTGCGGAACTTCGGTGCCCTGGTGGAGAAGCGTCCCGGCGGGATCTCGATTTCCGCGCCCAAGGGACTCAAGGGCGCCAAGCTCGAGCTGCCGTACCCCTCCGTGGGGGCCACTGAGCAGGTACTGCTCACAGCGGTGCGTGCCGAGGGCATTACGGAACTGAGCGGCGCCGCCGTCGAGCCCGAAATCCTGGACCTGATTGCAGTGCTCCAGAAGATGGGCGCCATCATCACGGTCCAGACGGACCGCGTGATCCGGATCGAGGGCGTACCGGAACTCACCGGCTACAACCACCGTGCGCTGCCTGACCGCAACGAGGCAGCGTCCTGGGCTTCGGCCGCCCTGGTCACCAAGGGGGACATCTACGTTGAAGGTGCCAACCAGCAGGACCTGACTGCCTTCCTGAACATCTACCGCAAGATCGGCGGCGCGTTCGACGTCGACGACGACGGCATCCGTTTCTACCACCCCGGCGGCAAGCTCAATCCGCTGGTCCTCGAAACGGACGTGCACCCCGGCTTCATGACCGACTGGCAGCAGCCGGTGGTGGTGGCCCTGAGCCAGGCCGAGGGCGTGTCGATTGTCCACGAGACGGTGTATGAGAACCGCTTCGGCTTTACTGACGCCCTGATCCGGATGGGTGCGAACATCCAGGTGCACCGGGAGTGCCTGGGCAGCATTCCCTGCCGGTTTGGGCAGCGGAACTTCCTCCATTCGGCCGTGATCTCCGGACCCGTGCAGCTCAGGGGCGCGGAGATAGACATCCCCGACCTCCGCGGGGGATTCAGCCACCTGATCGCTGCCCTGGCAGCCGAAGGCACGTCCCGTGTCACCGGCGTCGAACTGATTAACCGCGGCTACGAGCACTTCCTGGACAAACTCGAGGGCCTTGGCGCGGACTTCGACGTCACGGACGGGAAGTAAGCTTCCCTCCATGAGCGAATCGAGAAAGTCACGGGTCACGTTCACCATCCTGGCGACAATTGTCCGGCCTGCCATGAACCTCATGATGGGCCGGAGCTGGGAAGGAACGGAGAACCTGCCGAAGGGCCGCGGATTCATCGCGTGCCCGAACCACGTGACTGAAATCGATCCTCTCGTAGTGGGACATTTCTTCTACAACCAGGGGATCCTGCCGCGCTATTTGGCCAAGGCATCCCTGTTCAAGGTCCCGGTGCTCGGCCCGGCGCTGCGGGCCACCCAGCAGGTGCCAGTCCAGCGCGGGGGAGCCGGCGCCGCGGCCTCCCTCGAGGGAGCCCAGCAGGTGGTCGACGCCGGCGGCGCCCTGATCGTGTACCCGGAAGGAACGCTTACGCGGGATCCTGACCTCTGGCCCATGAAGGGACGGACCGGTGCGGCGAGGCTGGCGCTTCAGACCGGCGCGCCGGTGATTCCGGTAGCGCACTGGGGCGCTCAGGACGTACTGCCGCGCTACGGCAAGACGCTGCATCTGTTTCCCCGCAAGCGGGTACGGGTGCTGGTCGGTACGCCGGTTGACCTCTCAGACCTGCGCGGGGTTCCGCTGACCAAGACCGTGCTGGAGGAAGCAACGGAGAGGATCATGGCCGAGCTGAGCACCTTAGTGGCGTCCCTGCGGGGCGAAACTGCCCCCGCTGAGCGCTGGGATCCGTCCCGCAAGGGACAGAAGGCGGTAGGACGCGGCTACGATCCTGAAGAGGAGAAGAAGAAGTGACAACCGACTCTCTTCCCGGAAAAGTGGCCGTGATCGGCGCGGGCAGCTGGGGGACAACGTTCGCCAAGATCGCCGCGGATTCCGGAGCCGCACGCAAGGCCGAGGTCCAGATTTGGGCCCGCCGGCCCGAGGCAGCCGAAGAAATCAACAGCACCCGGCGCAATACCCGGTACCTCAAGGACACCGTCCTGCCGGCGAACCTGCGGGCCTCCGCAGACGCTGCGGAGGTGCTCGCGGGAGCCCAGCTGGTGGTCCTCGCGGTCCCGGCCCAAACCCTGCGGGAGCGGCTGCGCGAATTCCGCAGCTTGTTTCCCAAGGACGCCGTGATCCTGTCCCTGATGAAAGGGCTGGAAGTTGGAACGGACGCCCGGATGAGCCAGGTCATCGCCGAGGAACTCGAGTGGCCTGAGAACCGCATTGCGGTGCTCTCCGGGCCGAACCTTGCCATGGAAATCGCCCGCGAGGAACCCACCGCCTCCGTGGTGGCGTGCTCGGACCTCGCCGTTGCCGGCTGGATTGCGGCAGCCTGTACGGCTCCGTATTTCCGCCCGTACACGAACACGGACGTGATTGGCACGGAGATCGGCGGGATCGTCAAGAACGTGATCGCGCTGGCTGTGGGCATCTGCGAGGGAAAGCAGATGGGAGACAACACCAAGGCATCGGTCATGACCCGCGGCCTGGCCGAAACCACCCGGCTTGCCGTAGCGCTGGGAGGCAAGACCGAAACGCTCTTTGGCCTCTCCGGCATGGGCGACCTGATCGCCACCTGTTCTTCTTCGCTCTCCCGGAACCACACCGCGGGACGGCTCCTGGCCCAGGGGCTCACCCTGGATGAAGTGACCGAGACCATGGCGCAGACGGCGGAAGGCATCAAGTCCGCTCAGGCGGTGCTGGACCGTGCCACCCAGCTGGGTGTCTACATGCCCATTACCGAGAACGTCGTTGCAGTGCTGCAGGGCGCCATTTCAGTAGACGAACTGGGCCCGCGCCTGCTGGCCCGCGAACTCAAACCCGAAGGTGTACACGCATCATGAGCGTCCAGCCCGTTTCTTCCGCCGTCGGCTCCAAGCCGCGCGTAGCCGTTCTTTTTGGCGGGCGCTCCAGCGAACACTCGGTCAGCTGCGTGACCGCGGCCGGTGTGCTGGAGGCAATCGACCACAGCAAGTACGACGTCGTTCCCATTGGCATCGCACGCAACGGCCAGTGGTCGCTGGTCTCCGTGGACCCGGAACTGTGGTCCCTGCGCTCGGCGTCCCTGCCGGAGATCACTGCGGGTCCCGAATCCGTCGTGATCTCCAGCGACGGCGGTTCCCAGGAGCTCGTCTCCCACGCACCCGACGCAATGCCGCGCTCCCTGGGACGGATCGACGTCGTCCTGCCGCTGCTGCACGGACCGTTCGGTGAGGACGGCACGCTTCAGGGCCTGCTGGAAATGGCGGATATCCGCTACGTCGGCGCCGGGGTCCTGGCCTCCGCTGTCGGCATGGACAAGCACTACATGAAGGTGGTGTTCGCGGCCGCCGGCCTATCCGTTGGACCGTACGAGGTCATCACGGACCGGCAGTGGGCCCAGGACGCCGATGCATGCCTGGAGCGCGCTTCGAAGCTTGCCTTCCCGCTGTTCGTCAAGCCGGCGCGTGCCGGCTCATCCATGGGCATTACCCGGGTGACCGAAGCAGCGGAGCTGCGTGCCGCCGTCGAAACGGCACGGCAGCACGATCCCAAGGTTGTCATCGAAGCCGGCATTACCGGCCGTGAAATCGAGGTGGCCGTCCTGCAGGGCCGCGGACACGATGATCCACGCACCAGCCAGCCCGGCGAAATCGCAGTCAATGACGGCGGCCACGAGTGGTACGACTTCGAAGCGAAGTATGTTGATGGCGCCGCAGCGGAACTGAGCTGCCCGGCAGACCTGCCCGACCACGTCACCACCCGGGTGCGGGAACTGGCGGCCGTAGCCTTCGACGCAGTGGGCGCCGAGGGCCTGTCCCGCGTCGACTTTTTCTACACCCCGGACGGGAACCTGGTGATCAACGAGATCAACACCATGCCCGGCTTTACGCCGATCAGCATGTACCCGCAGATGTGGGCCAAGTCCGGGCTGCCGTATACCGAACTCATCGACGAGCTCATTTCCCTGGCGCTCGAGCGCCCAACAGGCCTGCGCTAGCGTCTGTCCGGACTATCGGGCTAGCCTTTTTCGGTTAGCCCGGAAGCTCGACGTCGCTCGTGGCGACGCATTCGCGCGTCTGCTCGATGCGGGACACGGCGTTCTGAAGCTCCACCAGCACGGTGGAGGAGGCAACCTTCTCGGTGTCGAACAGTACTTCGACCGCGGGATCCCGCCCGTACGTTGTGGCCGTCCACAGGCTGCCCTCTTCGCGCAGCACCCAGTCCACCCCGTTCACCGTTGCGCAGGCGTCGGTCGTGGGGCCGGGAACAGGAACTCCGCAGCGGACGATGATCTCGGCCGGGCTGCCCCACGCGGAGGTACCCTGGCTGGTGGTTTCCCGCTGGTCCGCGCCTGCGAGGTTCTCCGGCATGGACACCATGACGGTGGCGCAGTCCGGATTCGCCGCGTCCGGAGCGGCTTCGACGTCTGCGGCGGGAGTGCAGCCGGTCAGGACCGCGGCCAGAACCAGAGAGCCGGCTGATATGGCTGCCGGAAGGAATTTCATGCTCCCAGCGTATCCGGCCTTCCGCGTGTGCCTCGAATCGGATTGGTGCCGCGGTAGTAGGCTCTGACGAAAACCACAAGGGTAAGTAGAAGGATTGATCAGTGACGGACTTCTTTTCGGACGTACAGGAGGAACGGGCTCGGCAGCGGCATCCCGTGAGGGCCACTATCCTCGTGCTCCTGGTGCTGGTTCTTGTTGCGGGCGCCGTGGCCGGCGGGTATGTGTGGAACCTGGCACGGACCTTCAACGAAGGGACCCAAACTATCGCGGGTGCCATCCCGGAGAACTCGCCGGAAAAGACCAGCGCGGCTGCGGATTCCCGCAATATCCTGCTGATCGGCTCTGATACCCGGGAGCCCGGAGCGGACGCGCGGTCCGACACGATGATGCTTGTGCACGTTCCCGGAGACCGCTCCGCGGTGTACGTGATGTCCATTATGCGCGACACCTGGACTCAGATCCCGGGCCACGGCGAGCACAAGATCAACGCCGCTATGGCCCTTGGCGGAGTGCCGTTGATGGTCGAGACCGTCCAGGACATGATTGGTGTGCCCATCGACCACGTAGCGGTCATTGACTTCGACGGATTCAAGGGCCTCACTGAGGCCCTGGGCGGGGTTGAAGTGGACAACGCCCAGGCCTTCCAGTCAGAGGGCGCCAATGGTGAGTACTTCGCTGCCGGGCCTTTGACCCTGCAGGGCGACTCGGCGTTGAAGTTTGTCCGTGAACGCTATGCGTTCGCGGACGGTGACTACCAGAGGGTTCGGAACCAGCAGGCGTTTATGCGCGGCCTGCTGACAAAGCTGATCTCCGCTGAGACCCTGGCCAACCCGGTGCGTCTATCTGCCGCCACCGGGGCTATTTCGCCCTACTTGAGCGTTGACGAGGGACTGGACGCGATGCGGGTTGGCGAACTGGCCATCGAATTGCGGGGGGTCAGGGCCGGGGACATCGAGGTGTTTACTCTCCCGAATGCCGGGATTGGGACTTCCACTGACGGGCAGTCGATCGTCCTGCCTGATGAGGCAGCCGTTAGCGGTCTGTCAGAGGCCCTCAAAAGCGATACTGTGGGTCAGTATGCCCGCAGCCTGAATGGAGAACGACTAGGATGAGCAGCCCGAGGAATAGGGCCTTGCGCGTGGCCGCAGCAGCTGCCGTGCTGACGGCCGGTCTGGGTGCTCTGCCCGCGTATGCCGAAGACGGGGAGCCACCCCAGATTCCCGAATTCCCTATCGTCATTCCCTCCGACCCTGCGCCGGAGCCTACGCCGGATCCTCAACCGGAGGTTACACCTGCACCGGGGCCTTCGACCGTGCCCGCCCCGGCTCCGGCACCTACGCCGGCCCCTGCACCCGCTCCCGGCCCGACCCAGACAACCGTCCAACGCAACCCATTTGCGGGTTACGCCGTCCACCCCGGGACCGGGTACTTGATTGAGCCGGGAACCAACAACCTGATCGACGCGAATACTGGGTTCTACACCGACCTTCGGTGGGACCCGGCTACGGACACAGTGAGCAACATTTTCGACGCAGGGCCGGAGGACGCGGCGCCTAGCCCGTCACCCAGCGAATCTGCCGATGCAACCGTTGCGCCATCAGGAAAAGCCTCACCCGCAGCCACGAAGGCGGCGTCGCCGTCCCCGTCGGCAACTCCCTCAGAATCCGTTGTCGCCGCAGCTGACCGCGCCGGTTCCGCCTCCGAAACGAACTGGAGCACCCACTGGCTGACTAGAACGCTGGTTTTCCTGCTTCTGGGAGGTGCAGGTGTTCTGTACTACATCAAGTTGCAGAAAGGCACACCGGGCATAGGTGGAACCGACTAGTCCCCGAACGTTAGGTAGACTTGCCTCTGTTTGTTAGGGGGCTGCGTCGTGTGCGTCCTCGGATTTTGGGGGGACCACATGCGGGCACAGTTGCTGACGCATTCATATTTGCCGGAGAACAGCCCGCCGCAACGCCGCTGGACTCAGCTCATACGGACGTTTCACGAACTTGGATGGGACGTGGAAGTTGTTGCTCCGGTTGCGCATTCGTCCGGGAGGCGGACCCTTCCGAGGAAGGAAGCCGGCCGTGCCTTTCGCACGGACAAGGGACGCCATGGCGAGACCATTCGCAGGGCACCATATCTTTTCCATCGCACCACGCGGCTGGGACGGTTCGCAGACCAGTGCTTTTCAGCCACCTGCAGTGTGCTCGCGGCCCTCGCAGGACCTAAACCCGACGTGGTGATAGCCACCGTACCTTCATTGCCAATTCTCGGTGCTGGGTTTGCCGTGGCGAAGCTGCGGGGTGTCCCGTTCGTTGCCGATATGCGGGATGCCTGGCCGGACATCGCCCGGGATGCACGGCTCGTGCAGGGCGGCGCCAAGAGCCTTGCCGAAAGAGCGATTGTTGCCATCCAGCAGCGCGCCGAACTCATTGTTACCGTGACCTATGGTTTTGCACAGACGCTGCGGGAACGCGGATTGAAGAACGTGGCAACCGTCAGCAACGGCATTGACACCGCGAATAGGGAACTGCTGCCTCCTCCTCCCGCGGAAGCGGACCGCCTGGAAGTTCTCTACTTGGGCAATCATGGCGAAAGTCAGCGGCTTGAGACAGTCATCATGGCGGCGGCGCAGGCATCTGACACCGTCCGGCTGACAATGGTCGGTGACGGAGTTCACCGGCGCAAGCTGAAAGCACTCGCTGAAGCCCTGGGCGCGCCGGTTGAGTTTTTCGAACCTGCGCGAGGCACTGAAGCAGTCATGAGCTATTACCGCAGGGCCGATACCTGTGTCATTTCTCTACGGGATGACTGGAAATCCTTTGAGACCACGATTCCATCGAAGACCTACGAGGTATTGGCTGTGGGACGCCACGTGACAGGAATTGTGCTAGGCGAAGCCCGGCAGATCATCGAAGAGTCGAAGGCCGGTGACATCGTTCGCTCGAATCCGGCAGAGATTGCGGCACTCTGGAAGGGACTGGCACAAGACCGCAGCCGGCTGCTCACCGGGTCCTCCGGGCGGGACTGGGTGGAGGCCAACGCAAACGTTGCGAGCCTGGGGCGGGCTTATGTTGAGCTCCTGACATCCGTTGTCTCCGGGAACCGCAGCACTAAATGAACCCCACAAGAGTCTTAAAGAACCTGTCGCTCGCCGGTTCCACGGTTGTGGAACACCTTGGAGATGACCCGGCCCTGCTTGCGCTGCAGCTCTCACGGCGTCTGCCGGGTCGTTCGGTGCGGCCGGTTGCGGCGGCTGCCGCGGCAGCGCCGGGTGTCTTCCTACCAGCAATGGCAGACTTGGTCCGCGGACGGAAGGATGGCGTCGAAGAACGGCTTGCTAGGGCAGCAGGGAAGGGATTGCCGCAGCGTGGAGCCATCCGACTCGCAGACGTTGCGGTAGCTGCCGGTCTACCGGAGCTGGCCGAGAAGATACTCGCTTATGCTCCTGCACGGACGAATGGCTGGGCAGCAGCCCGAGCGAGGCTCTGCTGGTACCGCGGGGACATGACGGGAGCTATCGCGGCGCTGGACCGGGGAACTGGAACGCGCGCCGAGCGCCATCTACGGTCGCGGCTCGCGAGCGAGTTGAGCGTTTTTGATGGCTGGACTCCTACCCTTGCCAAGATTCAGGGGTTCGATTCCGAGCCGAATACAGTCCTGCATGTGCTCACAAACTCGTTGCCGACCACTGGCAGCGGCTATGCCCAGCGATCACAGTCGTTGCTGCACGCACAATACAAGCTTGGCTGGAAGGTCCACGCCGTTACCAGGCTTGGATACCCGGTTCAGGTGGGGCATCTCCTGGCGCCCGACGTTGAGGAGCTCGACGGAGTGGTCTACCACCGCCTGCTTCCCGCCAGGCTGCCCAAGGGCATGGCTGCCCGGTTGCAGCTTCAGGCGGAGGCGGTCCTGCGGTTGGCGCTGGAAGTGAAGCCTGCAGT
The DNA here is from genome assembly GCF_009193255.1 of Arthrobacter koreensis. GTDB lineage: Bacteria > Actinomycetota > Actinomycetes > Actinomycetales > Micrococcaceae > Arthrobacter_B > Arthrobacter_B koreensis. Next base: position 25,337 of record NZ_WACG01000010.1, on the reverse strand, counting down.
GCTGCACACCACCACCCACTTTGTAAACGGACTCGTGACAAAGGCAGTTGCCGAAGCGCTGGACATTCCGTGGGTCTACGAGGTGCGCGGGCAACTGGCTGATACGTGGGCGTCAGGACGGGGCGAGGACGCCCGGCGGAGTGAGCGTTACCAGAAGTTTGTCGCCCGCGAAGCGGAGACCATGCGCGCTGCCGGAGCGGTGGCAACGCTAGGGTTGGCCATGCAGAGCGGTGTCGTCGCGGCAGGGGTCCCGCACGAAGACATCTTTCTCCTGCCGAATGCGGTCGGTGAAGACTATCTGGTTGATCCGCTCGAGCCCGCCGCTGCCCGCAAACATCTCGGGCTGCCCGTGCGAGGTCGGTTCATCGGAACCGTCAGCAGCCTGGTCGACTACGAAGGCCTGGACGATCTACTGCGTGCCTTCGCTCTTCTCGCACCACGCGTCCCTGATGCCCTGTGCCTGATTGTGGGTGATGGAGCCGCTGCACCTGGCCTGAAGCGGCTGGCCTCCGAACTTGGAATTTGGGAACAAACAGTCTTTACCGGCCGCGTACCGAGGCAGAATGCACATCTATATCATCAGGCGCTGGACGTCTTCGTTGTGCCGCGGAAAGACCTGCCGGTGACGCGGGCTGTTACTCCTCTGAAACCTGTCGAAGCGCTGGCATCGGCACGTCCCGTGGTCTTCAGCGATCTTCCGGCGCTTCACGAAGTCGTCAGGGCTGGAGTGGACGGCCGGGCAGCGCCTCCAGAAAACCCCGATATCCTTGCCAGGATTCTCTATGAGGTACTCGAAGACGGTGCATCCAGGGAGTCGATGGCAAACGAGGGACGTCAGCACACGGTAGCTACACGAACTTGGACGTCGCTCGCTGAGACAACGGTAAAGAGGTACATGGAGTTGGGACCCAGCTTATGAGTCAGGAAACCAAGGTCGAGCTGGTCGCCAAGACTGTCCCCGTAAGAGTGGATTTGAGGTCACTAACCAGGGTCGGGGCGAAACCCAGTTTGATCGACTATTTGATTTCACTCTGGAACTATCGCCACTTTATGGTCTACGACGCGCGGGCACGGGTCCAGAGCGGCAACAAACGCGATCGGCTGGGGAGCGCATGGCTGCTCCTCGATCCGTTGCTCAACGGTCTTGGTTACTTTCTTATTTTTGGGCTGCTCCTGGGAGCCAGCCGCGGCATCGAGAATTTCATCGGCTACTTGATTATCGGGGTTTTCCTTTTTCAAATGAGCTCTAGGGCCATTGTCAGCGGAGCCCGGGTGATTCCCACGAACCGCAACGTGATTCAGGCGTTTAACTTCCCGCGGGCGACGCTGGCCGTCGCTGTCAACATCCGTGAATTCCTGGCCAATATCCCGGTAATTATCATGATGCTTCTGATGATTCTGGTGATTGCGCCTGCTGAGGAGATCACGTGGCGGTGGCTTCTCCTTGTGCCGGCAGTCGCGCTCCAGCTCGTTTTCAATTTGGGTGCGGGGCTTCTCCTCGCGCCTCTCGTTGCGAAGGTTAACGACGTCGTTCATGTCATCTCCTTCGCCATGCGGTTCTGGATGTTCGCATCCTGCGTCATGTTTTCGATTGACCGGTACAACAGTGTTCCCGCCATCAAGGCGATCGTGGAAGCCAACCCTTTGTATCTGGTGCTCGACATCGTCCGCAGCAGCGTCCTCTACTCCCAGACACCGGGGTGGCAAAGCTGGGCAGGTCTGGCAGCGTGGGCGCTGGGAGCCGTCGTTATAGGCATGCTGGTCTTCTGGAAGGGGGAGGAAAGCTATGGCCGAGACGACTGATTTGTTCCTGCCAAGGACACCGGCGGTGGTCATCGACAGAGCATCAATGACTTATACGGTCAGTTCAGACGAGAAACGCGCGTCCCGGGGAAATGTGCTTGGGCGGGCCCTGCGAAAAATCGCCGGCAGAGAGTCCACGGTTCACATCGATGCACTCAAGGAGCTCTCTCTGGTGGCCTACCACGGTGAGGCGATTGGGGTCATAGGACTGAACGGCTCGGGGAAGAGTACGTTGATGAAGCTTATTTGCGGCAAGATACAGCCCACCGGGGGCGCAGTCTACGCCTCGTCGACTCCCATCATGCTTGGAGTTTCAGCAGCTCTTGTTCCTGACCTCTCGGGGGCGCATAACGTGATCCTGGGTTGTCTGGCAATGGGCCTCACCAGGGCACAGATTGCAGACCGGCACGAAGCCATCATGGAACTCGCTGGTCTGGGCAGCTCCATTAACTTGCCAATGAGATCCTATTCGTCAGGAATGTCCTCACGACTGCGTTTTGCCATCGCAGCTGCCATCGACCCGGAGATCCTGATTATCGATGAGGCACTCAACACGGGAGATGACGAGTTCCGGGGACGGACCAAACAGAGGATGGACCAGCTCCGGGAGCAGGCAGGCTGCGTCTTCCTTGTAAGCCACAGCATGAAAACGATTCAGGACCTGTGTACCCGTGTCATCTGGATCGACAAGGGAGACTTGCTCTTCGACGGCGATACGGAAACTGCGCTTGGCTGGTACCGGAAGTACACGAAGGAGCTCGCCGGAGGCGATCGCTTTGCTGCTGCGAAGATCCGGCGTCGGATGCAGAACACATTAGAAACCGTCTCCGTTGAGCCGCTGCAGCCCGGACGCCGGAAGTCTGTGGGCGCATGAACGCTCATATTGCCGAGCTTCGCCGTTCACTGTGGCATCTGCGGAAGTCTGGCTGGAGCGGATTGCAGACCAAGATCCGGCGTGAGAGAGCTGAGCGCGGGATTTACCGTGGATCTGCTGACGGTGCCCTCGCGTTCCAGACCGGCCGCCGGCGCCGCATTTCGTTCAACCCAATGGTCGTGGACAACCCCGATCCCCGCACCGGAGTCTCGGCTGCCGTGATCCTGGACGATTTCTCTCTTATGGCCTTCGGCTACGAGTGGCACCAGACGGTACTGTCCAGAGACGGGTGGTCGGATGAGATTGCTGCCGAGCAGCCTGATCTTCTTTTTGTAGAGTCGGCCTGGTCCGGAAATAAGGGTGAGTGGAAGCACCAGCTGACGGGCTCCAACGGGCCTTCTGCAAACGTCCGCGCCTTGGTTGAGCTGTGCCGTAGCCGCGACATCCCGACTGTATTTTGGAACAAAGAGGATCCTCCGCACTACGACGATTTCCTGGAAACAGCAAAGCTGTTCGATCATGTGTTCACAAGTGATTCGAACCGGCTGAATTCGTACCGGAGGGACCTTGGCCACGACCGGGTGGCTGTTCTTCAGTTTGCCGCCCAGCCGGTCATCCACAACCCGGTGAGGCCGCGTTATGGGTGGCACCTGCGTGATGTCGCTTTCGCCGGCATGTACTTTGCCCACAAATACCCTCAACGGCGCGAACAGATGGACGTTCTCCTGGGCGCGGCCGAACAGATCAGCAGGCAACTGCCAATTGGCCTGGAAATCTTCTCCCGGCACGCTGAGGCAGACGACAACTACAAGTTTCCAACTCCGTACGATCAACGAGTGGTTGGCAGCCTCACCTATGACCGAATGCTTACGGCCTACAAGGCCTACAAAGCGTTCCTCAATGTCAACTCCGTGGTGGACTCTCCGAGCATGTGTGCCCGGCGAATCTTTGAAATAACTGCGTCGGGTACCAGCGTGGTAAGTACTCCAAGTACGGCGCTGACACAGCTTTGGGACAACGATGAACAGTTCATTGTGGCCGACCGCGCGGAAGCCGCCCACACCCTCCGTGCCCTGATGCGTAATCCGGAGCTGTCATCAAGACAGCTGCATCTGGCCCAGCGGCGCATTTGGGCAGAGCACACCTACGCCCACCGGGCGGAGACGGTCCTTCGCCGCGCCGTGCCGGAAAAAGCCCAGGCGGTGGCGTTACCCTGTGTGTCCCTGCTTGTGTCCTCTAACCGGCCGCACCAACTGGAACAGGTTTTCAGAACCGTTGGCGGATTGACGGGACCAGCTACTGAACTGGTGTTGCTGACGCACGGTTTTGAGGTGGGGGAGGATCAGGTCCGGCGGTGGCAGGAGGAACACTCCGTCCCCAACCTCGTACTCCTCCACCAGCCTGCGGATCTGTCGCTAGGCGAGTGCCTGAATCACTGCGTCAAAGCGGCCAGCGGCGAGGTCCTCTCGAAGATGGATGACGACGATTATTACGGGCCGAACTATTTGCTGGACCTGACTAATGCCCTCGCATACTCACGGGCCGACGTGGTGGGGAAACAAGCCCACTACATGTATCTCATGGAACGGAAAGCAGCGCTCCTACGATTTGCCGAGCGGGAGCACAGATTCACTAACATGGTGATGGGCCCCACAATCACTGCGCGAAAGGACATGTTTGGCGACATTCCGTTCCAGAGTCTCCGTACTGGAGAGGACAGTACGTTCCTCAACGAGGTCACTGCGCGTGGAGGGACCATCTATTCCGCTGACAAATACAACTATTTCCAGTTCCGTGGAAGCGTGAACCATGCATGGAAGGTCTCCGATGCAGAACTCCTGACATCGGGAGATATACAGTTTTTCGGCTCGCCCGAAGAACACGTAACACTTTAGGGGAAACATGAAAGAAATTAAGAGCGTAGCTGTTATTGGCCTGGGTTATATTGGCCTGCCTACGGCGGCTGTACTGGCAGGCAAAGGACTTAACGTCATCGGCGTTGACGTCAAGGAATCCTCAGTGGAAGCCATCAACCGGGGAGAGGTTCCGTTTGTCGAGCCCGACTTGGGCGAAGCAGTGTCCCAAGCTGTATCAGCCGGTACTTTGAAAGCCACAACGGACACACCCGTGGCCGACGCCTATATCGTCGCTGTTCCGACTCCGTTCAACTCTGACCGGACCGCCGACCTCTCATACATAGAGGCAGCAGCGCGGAGCATCGCCCCCCAGCTGACGGGGGATGAGCTGGTTATTCTGGAGTCGACCTCTCCTCCCGGCGCTACGCAACACCTTGGCGACTACCTCGTTGAGCTCCGCCCTGATCTGTCGCTCGACACGGAATCAGGAAAGCCTGTGCTCCATGTTGCACATTGTCCAGAGCGTGTGCTTCCAGGCCGGGTCATGATCGAGCTCGTTGCCAACGACCGGATTGTAGGTGGCCTTACCCGCGCCGCCGCAGAAATGGCACGCGACCTCTACAGCGTATTTTGCGAAGGGGCAATGCACGTCACGGATGCCAAGACCGCTGAAATGGCGAAGCTGGTCGAAAACTCTTACCGCGACGTTAATATCGCCTTCGCTAACGAACTGTCGGTCATTAGCTCCCGCTTGGGGATCGATGTGTGGGAGCTCATTGAGCTGGCCAACCACCATCCACGGGTGAACATTCTGCAGCCTGGCCCCGGAGTCGGCGGCCACTGCATCGCGGTTGATCCCTGGTTTATCGTGGCGGCGGCTCCCGAGGATGCCAAGCTTATTCGCCAGGCCCGTGAGACGAACGACGCGAAGCCGGAGTGGGTTATCGCAAAGGTTCAGGAATTAGTTGCCGACCGTCCAGACGCGACGGTGGCTGCGTTGGGGTTGGCGTTCAAGGCAGACATTGACGACCTGCGGGAGTCTCCGGCCATCTCCATTGTTGCCTCGCTGAGTGAGCAGCTCCCCGAGGTCCGCTTCTCCGTAGCGGAACCCCATGTGGAAGAACTGCCCCGAGCCCTCATGGGCCGGAACAACGTTATGCTTTCCGCAACGAAGGACGCAGTCGCGCAGGCAGATGTTGTCCTCTTGCTCGTAGATCACACGGCCTTCAAGGAACTGGACAGGGGGCTCCTGGCCGGCAAGAAACTCATTGATACGCGTGGAGTATGGCGCTAGCCAACCCGACGTCATTTGATTCAGCATTAGCTTTAGGAACCCATGAAGTACGAGGATGAAGAGCAGTCCTTTTCGGCTGCCGCACTGGCACGCCGTCAGAAGTACCCCTCGGATATAGACAGCCTCTTGGCTTTGCATGAAGAGTCGGTGGTCCGTGCCCAAGAGGATGCACTGGCCCTGCTGAACCTCCAAAGGGAGTTCCGTCACCTGCATGCCGAAACGGAGAGATTGCGTTCAGACCTGAAGGCATCGAGGAGCGAGGTCCAGCAGCTGAAGGCCGTGTTGACTCAGCTGCGCCGATCTGCGAGTTTACGGCTTGGAAAGGCTATCTTGGCGCCGATAAGGAAGGTCCGCCCTGCTGGACCGGTTCGGTCTCTCAAGCACCCCGCCCCGCAAACTGAGGAACGGCGAACACTGGAACAAGCGCCGGTATCTCCCGATCCGGAAGGCTCGGGTGAGCAGCGTACGGAGCGGGAAATCCGGCTGGAGGAGTTGCTGTCCGATGTGAGGAAGGAACCGTCCGCGGCCAATATTCTCCGTGCTGTCGCGCATTACTACTATGTTCTCGGAGAGATTCAGGCACCAGCTGCGCTTATCCGGGAGCATGCGGCAGCTCTCGAATCACTGGATGCTCGTGGGCGGAGGACAACCGAAGCGGTTCTCGGCCAGGAGCGGTTGTGGCACAGCGGACCGGACATCGCTCCTCGGCAGCCCAACGCCGGGTACCTCGTTGAGCGCGGGCGGGTCATGTACTGTGCCCACAGCACCGGGCACTTCAACAGCAACGGCTATTCGACGCGAACCGCTGAACTGGTTCAGGGGTTCCTGAACCAGGGTGCAGACGTTCGGGTAATCGCCCGCCCTGGCTACCCCTGGGATGTGCCGGTGGACCAGCCAAAACCGCCCGCGACGCGCTTTACGAGGGACGTCCTTGGGGTGGAGCACGTTTTCACGCCCGGTCCTTCGTGGAGCGACCAGCCACTAGACCGTTATTGGCTGGAGGCTGCTGACGTGTATGTGCGGGAAGCCCAACGGGCAAGGGCCGCGGCTATTCATTCGGCCTCGAACCACGTAACGGCCCTGCCGGCGTTGCTTGCAGCCCGTCGCCTTGGCGTGCCGTTCTCCTACGAGGTGCGGGGACTGTGGGAGATCACCGAAGCCTCCGAGAAACCCGGATGGGAGACATCCGAACGCTACCACTTGGCGAAGAGGCTCGAAACGCTTGTAGCGACCAACGCTGACATCGTCTTTGCGATCACGGAACAGGTCCGTGAAGAACTGGTTCTCCGTGGAGTCCAGCGGGACAAAATCCAGGTGTTGCCAAACGGCGTGGACACAGACCGGTTTACACCGATGCCGGCGTCAGACAAACTGCGCCTCGACCTTGGCCTGCCAGTCGGTGTACCGGTCATTGGATACGCCGGGAGTTTGGTCCATTACGAGGGACTGTCTGATCTGCTGAGCGCCGCCGCTCTGCTCCGGGACCGGGACGTGGATTTCCACGCAGTCATTGTTGGCGACGGTCCAGAACTACCGAAGCTTATGGCACATGCGAAAAGCCTGGGACTTGGGGAGCAGATCACGTTTACCGGCAGGGTGGAAGCCACGGACGTACCCGCCTACGTAAGCATTTTCGACGTGATGCCGTGTCCCCGTCTGCGTCTTCCGGTTACCGAATTGGTGTCGCCTTTGAAACCGCTGGAAGCCATGGCCGCAGGAAAAGCCATGGTGCTGACGGACCTGGCACCCCTTCGGGAGTTTGCGGGTGCGGACCAGGAACGGGCGCTGCTCGCTGAGCCTGCCGATCCGGAGTCGCTGGCAGATCAGCTTTCCAAACTCCTGAGCAACAAGGCTCTTCGCGAGGAACTGGGCAGACGAGCGCGGCTTTGGGTAGTCCGGTCCCGCCAGTGGGGTGACATAGCCCGCACCATGAGTGAGTCGTTTTTGCCGCTTCTTCAGGGCGACCAGCCTGAGCTGCCCCATCAAAGAAATCTGAAGCAGATCTCTGTCGGGGTTATAGCCGACTCCTTTACTACTGAAGGACTCCGCCCTGAAGTGCACTTGACAGAGCTACTGCCCGGTGCCTGGCGGGACCAGCTCACGCAAAGCCCAATCGACGTGCTGCTTGTTGAATCCGCCTGGGAAGGGGTAGGCGGGAAATGGAAGCAGAGGGTTGGTTACTACGACGAGGAACGCTTCAGTGACCTCCGCGGGATAATCGCATTCTGCAATGAGCAGTCCATCCCAACGCTCTTCTGGAACAAGGAAGACCCTGTCCACTTCAACCGGTTCAAGCGAACAGCCGAACTCTTCGACCATGTGTTCACAACCGACTCTGGCTGTATCGAACGGTACGCCGAGTCCAGCAGCCGCAACCGAACGGTTGCTTCGCTTCCCTTCTACGCCCAGCCAAAACTCCATAACCCTCTCCCCACCGACTACCCGTACGAACACACTGTCGCCTATGCCGGTTCGTATTATGGTGATCGGTACCCAGCTCGCTCCGCGGAGCTGGCAGCAATCCTGTCAGCAGCCAAGCCGTTTGGGCTTGCCATCTATGATCGACAGCATCTCAGCGAAGATAGCCCTTATCGCTTTCCGCCCAGTCTGGGACCGTTTGTTCGAGGAGGGCTGCCTTATCTGGAAATGGTAAAGGCCTACAAGGCACACCCTGTCCACGTGAACGTCAATTCCGTGGACGCCTCTCCGACAATGTTCTCCCGCCGGGTTGCAGAGATTGCCGCTTCGGGTTCCGTTGTCCTCAGTGGAAAAGGCGAGGGCGTCGCGAACGTCATGGCTGGCCTTGTCCAAACAGTCGCCAATGGGGAGGAAGCACACGCCGTCCTCAGCCGCTGGATGAAGAACGAAACAGTGAGACTGCGTGACGCCTGGCTTGGTTATCGGCTAATCCATCGCGGGCACACCGCTGCCCACCGACTGGCCTACATGCTTCGCTGCGCCGGCATGGTGGTCCGTGCACCGGAACCGCCACGGTATGCGGTACGGCTTAGCGCCCCGAGTCCGGAAGCGCTGCGTCTTTTGGCTGCTCAGACAATTAGGCCGACAGTGGTAATCATCCCTGACCCCTCTGCGGTGGAAGGAAGCGGCCTGGACTTACTTGCAGATTCGGAAGCGACCCCCGTAATGCTCGATCGACTGGGCATCCGGTGGGTTGGCGAGATGCCGGGGGAGGGGCCCGACAGAACAGTTTTCGAGGATCTTCTGACGGCGGCGACCTATGGTGAATGGTCTGAGATCGGCTCGTCCGCCGAACTCGGCGGCGGGGCGGGCGAAGGCCTGTTGCGCTATGGAACCGCTCCCGTGGGATCCCCCAGACTGTCATCAACGGGGACCGGTTCGAAGCAGATCAATTCGAGCGTTGTTTTTCGCCGGTATCCGGGAGTTGGTAGACTCCATGCTGCGCAGCCGCGGGTTTCCGTCAGGCCGCGGTCAAACACGAACATTCTCATAGCCGGCCATGACTTGAAGTTCGCCAGCGGTATCATCCAGTCTCTTGAATCCCAGGGACATACAGTAGTGCTGGACTCGTGGCAGGGACACAATCAGCATGATGAGGAACTTAGCAGGCAGAAGCTTTCCCAGGCTGACGTTGTTTTCACGGAGTGGACGCTGGGGAACGCCGTTTGGTACTCCAAGAACCTGCACGAACATCAGCGGTTGGTATCCCGGTTTCACTCACAGGAACTTTTCACTGATTATCCCAAGATGATAGACACCGACCGGGTGGAGAAATTCATCTTTGTTGGGGAGCACGTCAAGAACGTAGCCCTGAGAAATTTTGGTCTACCCCCGGTGAAGTCGGTCGTTCTGCCCAACCCTGTGGAGGCTTTGGAATTAGCAAGACCGAAGGCCGATGACGCGCGGTTCACTTTGGGCCTGGTGGGGATAGTGCCTGCCCAGAAAGGTTTAGGCAGGGCCCTGGACCTGCTGGCCGCACTTCGCGCCGTCGATCCTCGTTACCGGTTGCGCATCAAGGGCAAACGGCCCGAGGACTACGCGTGGATGAGTGCGAGACCCGACGAAATGTCGTATTACGAGTCGCAGTACCGGCGCATCGAAGCCGATGCCCTGCTCCGAGGAGCCGTCACCTTTGACGGGCATGGACCGGATATGAGCTGCTGGTACAGAGATATCGGCGTGGTCCTCTCAGTCAGTGACTTCGAGTCTTTCCACATGACCTTGGCGGACGGGGGAGCCAGCGGCGCCGTGCCCGTGAGCTTGGCTTGGCCCGGGGCGGACCAGATCTACCCCTCGTCATGGCTGTTTGCATCCGTTCCGGAAATGGTGGCGTACATACTAACGACGACCAGAACCCCCCAAGAATGGAAGCGCCAGGGCTCTGACGCACGGTCGTGGGTCAGCACGCACTTGTCCTCCGATGTGGTGATGCCTGCGCTAACCAGCCTCATTCTGGGCGACTACCAAGCATGAGGGTCCGGAGCATCACGCACTCAACACTCGGGTCGCTCCGAGAGCTGGCCACCCGGCTTATCCTGACCCGCCCTTTTGCCGGGACACCTAAAACTGATTGGAGCGCGAATCAGACCGAGACTGGTTATGCAGTCAAGGCAACCACTGAAGGAACAACCTTCAGTCTCTCCTGGACTGTTCCCAGGCCCTACGATGTCGAAGTGCATGGCCATTCCTTCGCACTCTTAGATAGGAAGAAGGCACACGTTGGTGAAGTTCGTATAGAGGCAGACGGACCCGCGAAGCTTGTTAGGGACCGAGCGGAAAAACAGTCATTTGGCGTTCTGGGCCAACAGCAAAAGGTAACGTTGACTGCGTGTGCCGACGTAAGACTGCATGTTCACACCAATGACGGTCTTCTCGTACCCCGCGGCGTCTCAGGAGCGGATGAAGCCTGGTCGGTATGGCAGGGCGAGCGCCACCTCACGTATTTGCTGGAAGAGCCTATCTCGGAAGCAGGATGCTCCAAGCTATGTGTTGCATTTTCAGCGATAGGCGCCCCGTACGACTTCACGTATAACTACCGCTCATCCCTGAAGAACGAGGACGCCTATCGGCTCTATATTCTCGACAACTTCGGGTCTCAGGGATCTTATTATTTTTCGGATCACCGGGACCAGACGATATTCAACGCCGTGCAGGATTTTATTACGGAAAAAGCCAGGCAGCTTGGCGTGAATCGCATGGATATCAGCATGTTGGGAACCTCGAAAGGAGGCACGGCCGCAATCGCCCATGGTCTCAAGCTCGGCGCTGGCCGCGTGGTTGCTGGAGCGCCACAGTACCTGCCCGGTTCCTACCTCAAGGCTGCGGCGCCCGGTATTCTCTCATTCATCGCAGGAGCCGATGACGAAGAGTCGGTAGCCTGGCTTGACGGGTTGATCCCTAATTCGTTGACTGAACTCAGCCGCGACACAGCAGTCACCATCCTGGTTGGCGAAAATGACAGCCATCTCAAATTCCATGTTCGCCCTTTCATGGAATTTGCCGAGCGGGAGAACTTGGACGCCACCGTGCTGGTGGTAGAAGATCTCTCTCATCAGGACATTGGCCGGGCATTCTCGCCCTACGTGGGTGAGGTGCTTCGCGCCGGCGACGATCGCGCCAGACGAGGCTCTCTCGTCCCTTACCAGTTTGAGTGGCGGAATGGAGTACCGGGTAACGAAGTCCAACTCAAGACGTGGGTGCCGCCGGGTGAAGTCATTTCTGCGGTCTTCAAGACGGAGAACGGCGCCCTGCAGCAGATGCCCTCGCATTCCTCGACATACTTCCGCACTGCGGTTCCGGTCGGACAGAAGGTTTGGGCGACGGTTACTCGCAGGGCAGCTGATGGGGTGGTCGGGGTTCTCACCTTCGATACAAAGACTCTTGAGCCCCGTAGGAACTGAAACTACCGCCCGCACGGCGGCCAAAGGTTCTTAGCTCATGCTGGAAGAAGTCCGGTCATAGTTCAGGAGGAACTGGGAGCGCATGCGGCCGGTTCTTCCACGGTTCGAATTTCTGTCCCCACCCCTGCAACGCATAGTCAATGAGGGGGTTGAGAACACTTCGGTACGGCATGCTGTGACCGCTGGCAAATGGCTCAACAATGATTTGAACATTCCCATTGGGCGAGACTGAAGTTGAGGGATACATCCCCAGTTGTTTGGCAAAAGGCTTGAGATGATTTTCGATGTGAAATGTATCATCGTCATTCTGGACGTATATTAGCTGATAGCTCTCTGGTGGCAAGCTGGAGACCCTGTGAACCAGACTGGCACGCTCTTCTAGGTGGCATAGCTCGTCAGGCGAGTCCAGCTCCGGAAAAAGAGTGCGCTGGTATGCAAGGACGGATTTAGCCCAGTATTTACGAATATCTGTTTGCGGGTTGAAAACCAGGGCACGGGATCCTTCAACGGACGCTGCGAGGTTGACAGAGGCAAACCCCCCGCCTGACCCGCCAACAAACAGGATCTTCTTGGCGCCTAATTGCTCTGCCACGGTTCTGACGATGCGGCTGTAGCGCACAGTCAGATCATCCTTCGCATCTCCCGTGAACCATGCCAGCTCGAGCTTCGGATTGACCTCTAGGACGCCGTCAGACAGGAATAAGAGATTCTCGTTACGGGACTGCAACGTCGATAGGAACTCGAATCGGGGAACCTTGTATTTCGTGCGTGCGAGGGCGCCGTGACTCACGACCAGTAGGGCATCGGCACCTGTATTCTGCAACAGGAAGCGAATTGGATATTTCTCCCCGGCTCTGTCTCGGGGAACGATTAGGTGCTCCGTACGTCCCGTAATGCGGACGTCCAACTGACTAGGATCACTCCAACACAGCACTGGCGCCTGATGCTGGGCATCCCAGTTCCAATGTCCAGAGTTGTCATAGCCACCATGTTCCATGGCGGCTCCGAGTTTCGCGGCAAGGAGGTGAAAACGCTGGTCCACGTTCCCGGGCGTGGGCTCGTAACGCGCTCCTTTGGGATTAGCGTCGAGAATCGCAATTCCGCGCCTCCGCAGGTGTCGATAGTAGCGTGCATATGCGACGGCACGTGCATACCCACGTACACGGGGTTTGGCTCCCGACGCCTTCGGGGAATGGCTTGCCGCGGGCATCTTCAAAACGAAGGTCCTAGACCTCAGCCCAAGTGTCCCCAAGAGGTCTATGAATCTGTCAGCTGCGGATTTCCAGAGCGCGAAGTGCTCCCTGGTGCCAAAGCTGACGTGACGGGTGACCTCGGCGCCGCGCATGGAGGCCTTGGACAGCTGAGGTGACGCGGTCAAATAAGTTCCATCAGCGAGCCGGAAAACTCCAAAACGTTCATCTGCCAGGTCCCACAGCACACAGTCCAGTTCCCCTGACTTGGCGGCTAGTTCGTCGGTCAAGGAGGATTGCACGTCATCCATCAATACACGGGATGCGGCAGGGGATAAGTCTGACGGGACGGAAAGACTAATACCGCTGGCACCGTTCATTGCACTAATCAACGATTGGCGCGCTACATATGCCGCACGGTCTGCGTTATCACTATAAGTAGCGAGGAGAGGTACGGCAGCCCCGCTGCCGTAAACCAAAACCCGGATTCTAGGCATCCCCGAAGTCGGCGATCCGTGACCCAATTCCGAGCATCTGTTCGATAGCAGCTACAGTCCGGGCTGCCGCCTTTCCGTCGCCGTACGGGTTGACGGCATTGGCCATCGAATCGTAGTAGCCCTTAACGTTCAAGAGCTGGTCCACCTCTGCCACGATACGGTCTTCGTCCGTACCGATGAGCTTGACGGTGCCGGCATCAACAGCCTCCGGACGCTCTGTGTTCTCACGCATAACGAGAACGGGCTTGCCAAGGCTGGGCGCTTCTTCCTGGACTCCGCCGGAGTCGGTAAGGACCAGATGGGACATGGACAGCATGCGAGTGAACTCACCATAGGGGAGCGGCTCAACTATCAGGACGTTCTTTTTGCCCTCAATGGCAGGAATGACGGCTTCGCGGACCAGCGGATTCTTGTGGAGTGGCACGACAATAATCAAATCGGGTTCCGCATCTGCGATGCGGGCCAGGGCACGCCCCACTCCGCGCATAGCCTCGCCCTGGTTCTCGCGGCGGTGCGTGGTGACAAGAAGGATCTTCTCGTCACGGGCCGCCAGTTCCTCCAGCGCCGGATCAGTGAAGGGTACTTTCTTGTCGACCGTCATAAAAAGAGCGTCGATGACTGTGTTGCCCGTAACGACGATGTCCGCTGAAGGGATGTTTTCCCTCAGGAGATTTGCGCGGCTGGTGCTGGTCGGTGCCAAGTGAAGGCTGGCGATCTGGGACGTGATTTTGCGGTTGGCTTCCTCCGGGAACGGAGAGAAAAGGTCGCCGCTGCGCAGGCCCGCCTCTGCATGGACCACAGGGATGCTGTGGTAAAACGCAGCAATGGCACCGGCAGTTGACGTTGTGGTGTCACCCTGGACAACAACGGCATCAGGCCGGTTCACGCTGAAAAGTTTGTCAAGCCCGTCGATGGTCTTGGTGAGGATGCCGTTGAGCGTTTGCCCCGGAGCGAAAATGTTCAAATCGTGGTCAGGAACGATCCCGAAGATGCTGTTGACCTGATCCAACATCGAGCGGTGCTGGCCCGTGACCGTCGTAAATTGGTCCAGGCTTGAGGACTGCTGCAAAGCAGCAACGATCGGCGCCATTTTGATGGCTTCAGGACGTGTTCCGTAAATAGGCATAACGAGTGGCAAAGCGGTACCCCATATAGCTGATAAGTGCGATTGATGCGCTAAGCCTAGCCGACTTGGCTTGACTGGGACTTGCTAAAGCGCCGGTCGAAGGGCCGACAGATCCTCTAACCGGACCGGCAGGCCCGACATTTACTCCCCTAAAAGGCCGTACTCCTACTCAAGCCAAGCATCAGCCAAAGAGCACGAGTGCTGCTATAAGAGCCGGCACAGAGGCCATCACCAGGACCGTCAGCGCCCAAGCGACCGCTCGCTTTCGGCGGTAGGCGCGGGCGTCTTCGGAATTTGCGCGCAGTGCTGGCTGCTCGGTAAACGGAGCGCTAGCCGCAGAGTCGTCCAACGCCGAGCGGCCCACCCCTGAACTCATGTGACGGGCCGCAGCCGCCTCCGGATAGATCCGTTTTCCCATGGGTCCACTCTCGCATGTTTTCAGCTCGCTTTCCGTGCGTTGTCAGGCCCCTGCGGTAGGCTTCCTAGTGACCAAGCCGGTTCCAAGACAACGATGTCCTGGAAGATAATCCGGAGGAGAAGCATGAGCAGCAGCACGGAACGGGACTACCTTGCAGACTAAGATCACCGCAAACGCCCAGGCGCTGAAGCGATGGTTGAGCAACGCCGAGGTGTCCCTGGGGAACCACAGCGACCGGCTGAACGCCATCAACATTTTCCCGGTGGCCGACGGCGACACTGGAACCAACCTCTACCTCACCATGCGTGCAGCGTCCGCCGCTGCCGCAGAACGTGAAACCCAGGACATCGGCGAGCTGCTCGCCGCGGCAGGGCAGGCCGCGATGGAACAGGCCAAAGGCAACTCCGGAACGCTCCTGTCGGTATTCCTCAGCTCCATGGCGGAGCCCCTCATTGGCCATACCCGGCTTTCGGCACCCCTGCTGGCCCGCTCACTGGAACGCGCGCAGCTGCGTTCCTGGTCCGTCCTCAGCGATCCGGTCCCCGGCACCATGCTCTCCGTCCTGGAAGAGGCGGCCCGGGGCGCCTCCCGGGTGGAGGCTGCCCAGAGCGGTGATGACAGCAATGCCGGGCTGGCTGAAACGCTGCGCGCCATGATGACTGCGGCCCTCGCCGCCGTCGTACGCACCGAAGAGCAGCTGGAGACCCTGACGGACGCCGGCGTCGTGGACGCCGGAGGCGTCGGATTCCTGCTCGTGCTGGACGCCATGCGTGCCGCTGCCCTGGGTGAAGAGCTCCAGCGCGAACTGCTGGACGGGCTCCACGGCTACGACGTGCAGGACCCGCACATTCACGGCACCCAGCCGCAGCTTGAGGGCGTGGAGGTCATGTGCACCATCACGCTCAGTCCCCTGGATGCGGCAACGCTCCGGCTCCAGCTCGACGAACTCGGCGAATCGGTGATCATGAGTGCCGTCAGCCCGGTAGGCGAGGGGTACCGCTGGCGTGTCCACGTCCACACACCCGACGCCGGCGCCGCTATGGACGCGCTTCATGCCGTGGGTGAGCCGACGAACGTTACGATCACGGAGCTTTCCGCCAACGGGCACCAGACCACGGAAATCCCGCAGGTTCCGCTGCCCGGCCGGCCCGGCTCCGGCGATTTCGCCCGCGAAGCCTAAAGGACAATGCAGGACAGGATTCCCGGCGAGCTCGACTTTCCGCTCAACCGCAGGATCGGGAAGAAATCCGCGGACAAGATCGAGAAGCAGCTGGGCATCACCACCGTGGGCCAGCTGCTGCTGCACGTCCCGCGGCGGTACATGGAACGCGGGGAACTCACCCGGATTTCCGAGATCCCCTTCGATGAGGAAGTTACCCTCATCGCGCGTGTCCAGAGCATCAACTCCCGCCGGATGCAGACGCGCAAGGGAATGATCGTGGAAGTCACCGTGACGGATGACGACGACGCCGCAGGCTCACTGGGGCTGCTGCACCTCACCTTCTTCAACGGCTACGGTGCGCTCAAGGACCTCCAGCCCGGGATCCGCTCAATGTTCTCCGGCAAGGTGGGCGTGTACAAAGGACAGCTGACGCTGACCAACCCGAACTATGTGCTGCTCAGCGACGAAGCGGACGACGAAGAAGAAGCCAAGCGGCCCATCCCGGTCTACCCCGCAACGGCCAAGCTCACCAGCTGGGAAATCAAGACCACCATCGACCTGCTGCTGGACTCGCTCCAGACCGAGCGCCTGCGGGACCCGATTCCGCAGGCTATCCGGTCCCGGGAGCACCTGATGGGCGTTGCTGACGCCTTCAACGCCATCCATCGTCCCGCGGTCATCGAAGACGCCTACCGGGCGCGCCACCGCTTCCGCTATGAGGAAGCCCTGGTGCTGCAGACGGCCCTGGCTCGCAGGCATGCCTTTACGGCTGAACAGGATGCCACCGCCCGCCCGCCCCGGCCCGGGGGACTGCTGGAGTCCTTCGACGCCGCGCTGCCTTTCACGCTGACGGAAGGCCAGGCCTCCATCGGCGCTGAACTTGCCGCGGACCTGGCCAAACCGCACCCCATGAACCGGTTGCTGCAGGGCGAGGTTGGTTCCGGAAAGACCCTGGTGGCGCTGCGGGCCATGCTGCAGGTGGTCGACGCCGGGGGACAGGCAGCGCTGCTCGCCCCCACCGAGGTGCTGGCCGCGCAGCACTTCGCCTCGATCACCCGCACCCTTGGTCCGCTGGGCCAGGCCGGGATGCTTGGCGGCAGTGAGAACGCCACCCGGGTCACGCTGCTGACCGGCTCAATGTCCACGGCCCAGCGCAAGGCAGCGCTCCTCGAAGCAGCCTCCGGTTCCGCCGGGATCGTGATCGGCACGCACGCGCTGCTCAGCGAACACGTGCAGTTCGCTGACCTGGGGCTGGTGGTGGTTGATGAACAGCACCGATTCGGCGTCGAGCAGCGGGACATCCTGCGCACCAAGGGCCGGGAGTCCACTCCGCACCTGCTGGTCATGACCGCCACGCCCATCCCGCGCACCGTGGCCATGACCGTGTTTGGCGATCTGGACGTTTCAACCCTTACGGAGCTGCCTGCCGGACGTGCACCCATCTCCACGTACCTGGCGCCCCTGGCGGACAAGCCCGCCTGGGGTCCGCGGATCTGGGCACGCGCCCGAGAGGAGATCGACGCCGGACGCCAGGTCTACGTGGTCTGTCCCAAGATCGGGGAGAGGGAGGAAGAACCGGGCACCGAACTGGCACTCCTCGAAGACCTTCCTGCGCAGGCCTCCCCACGGAACCAGCGCCCGCTGGCTTCAGTCCTGGAAACAACGGAACGTCTTCGGGAACTGCCGGCGCTCGCGGGTACACGGCTGGGCACGCTTCACGGCCGGATGGACCCGGCAGACAAATCCGCGACCATGGATGCCTTCAATCGCGGCGAGATTGACCTGCTGGTCTCCACCACGGTGATTGAGGTGGGAGTGGACGTCCACAATGCCACCATGATGGTGATCCTCGACGCCGAACGTTTCGGCATCTCACAGCTGCACCAGCTGCGCGGCCGCGTAGGGCGTGGCGGCCTGCCGGGCACGTGCCTGCTGGTGACCAACCTTGAGGACGGTCATCCCAGCCGGGAACGCCTCGATGCCGTGGCAGCCACGACGGACGGCTTCGAACTGTCGCGCCGGGACCTGGAACTGCGCCGGGAAGGTGACATTCTCGGTGCTTCACAGTCCGGGGGACGCTCCACCCTCAAGCTGCTTCGCGCCATCCAGGACGAAAAGGTCATTGAACGGGCGCGTGCCGACGCCTACTCGCTCATCCAGGAAGATCCGGACCTGCTGGACCACCCGGCCCTTAACGAGGCGATCGAGGCCTACCTGAACCCGGAGAAGGAAGCATTCCTGGACCGCGGCTAGGGCCAGGACGCCGAATGCCGGACAGCGCAGACCCGCTGGCTAGAGTGGAACCATGAGCCGCATCATTGCCGGAGCCGCCGGCGGAACCACCCTGTCCAGCGTTCCCGGGTCCAGTACCCGGCCCACCACTGACCGGGTGAAGGAAGCGCTCTTCTCGCGGCTGGAGTCCTACGGGATCCTCGACGGGGCCTACGTGCTTGACCTTTTCGCCGGCTCCGGGTCCCTCGGCGTCGAAAGCGCCAGCCGCGGGGCCGCGCGGGTGGACCTGGTTGAGCTGGCCGAAAAAGCCGCGCAGGTATGCCGCAGCAACGCTGCGCTGGTGAACAAGGTCCTTGGCTCCGAGCGGGTACGGGTGCACCGGACCAAGGCTGAGACCTACCTGCTTCGCGTACCGCCGGGCCTGGCCTGGGACC
Organism: Arthrobacter koreensis; assembly: GCF_009193255.1. GTDB lineage: Bacteria > Actinomycetota > Actinomycetes > Actinomycetales > Micrococcaceae > Arthrobacter_B > Arthrobacter_B koreensis. The sequence continues at coordinate 6,572 of NZ_WACG01000010.1, read as the reverse complement.
TCGTCTTCCTCGACCCGCCGTACCCCCTGGAGGAGGAAGGCCTGGCCGCAGTGCTGGAAGCGCTGGCACCGCGGCTGGCGGACGGCGCCGTCGTTGTGGTGGAACGCTCCACCCGCTCGCCCGAACCTGCGTGGCCGGCAGGCCTGGAGCGCTTCAGCGAAAAAGCCTACGGCGAAACAACCCTGTGGTTTGCCGAGCCGGCCGCCAGGGAAGACGACGCGCAGGAATAGGTTTGCTCAGCGTCCGGCCGCGAACGCGTCGAGGTCGGCTCCGGTCAGCACCGCTGCCGGATGGGGACCGGCCTGCAGCAGCGACTGCGTCCAGTCGGCAGGCCAGGAATACGGCACGGCGGCCAGCACAATGTTGCCGGGGTGCCTGCCGGTGAACATTGACGCATCGCCCAGGGCTGCCACCTCACCGCCCGCCGCGCCGAACACATCAGCCAGCGCCTTGGCCTGCCGGCGTGCGAAAGCCAGCGGCGGATCGTCACCCACGTTCACCAGGAGTACCCCGCGTTCGGAGAGCAGCTCGAGCAGCTCCTGGTAATAGCCACGGTCCGCCAGGTGCTCCGGAGCATCCGCACCCGCAAAGACGTCCAGCACGACGGCGTCGAACGAGCCCGGTCCGAAGCGTTCGAGTTCCGCGCGGGCGTCTCCGGTCACCGTGTCCAGCACTGTTCCCTCCGGCAGCGGCAGGTAGGCCAGGACATAGTCGAGGAGTTCGCGTTCGAGTTCGACGGCGGTCTGCGGCGAACCGGGGCGTGTGGCCTGCACGTAGCGGGCCAGGGTCAGGGCGCCGGCGCCAAGGTGCAGAACCCGCAGCGGGGCACCGGGCGGCCCGGCGAGGTCCAGGACGTTGCCGATCCGGCGCAGGTACTCGTAGAAGATCTCCTCCGGGTGGACCAGGTTCACGTGGGACTGCTGGGCTCCGCCGATGGAGAGGATCCAGGCGCCGTCGTTGAAGGCATCCTCATCCAGTTCCGCGTGGGCGCCGATGCCGCGCAGCATCCGTGAGGGCGGTCGATTGGCCACGCTCAGAGCACCTCGTTGAGCCGCGAAATCCGTTCAGCGGCTTCCTGGAGCACGTCGAAGCGCTTGCAGAAGGCAAAGCGGAGCATGGTCCTGGTGCGTTCGGCGCCCTCGGGATGGCAGAACATCGCCACGGGAATGGCGGCGACGCCCACCAGTTCCGGGAGCCGGCGTGCCAGATCGGTGGCGTCCTCGATGCCTAGGGGAGCGACGTCGGCATTCACGAAGTACGTTCCCTGCGGCTGGAACACCTCAAGTCCCGCTTCCCGGAGTCCGGCGGAAAGCACATTGCGCTTGGCCCGGAGCGTCCCGGCGATGTCGGTAAAGAAGGAGTCCTCCATCCGCAGCCCCTCGGCGATCGCCGCCTGGAAGGGCGAGCCGGAGCTGTAGGTCAGGAAACTCTTGACCGAGCGCACGGCGGCAATCAGCTCCGCCTGCCCGCTGATCCAGCCAATCTTCCAGCCGGTGAGGGAAAACGTCTTGCCGGCCGAGGAAATGGTCAGGGTGCGGTCCGCCGCCCCGGGCAGCGTGGCGACCGGGATATGCCGGGGCCCGAACGTGAGGTGCTCGTAGACCTCGTCGGTGACAATCACGGCGTCGTGCTTGACCGCCAGGTCCACGATGCGCTGCAGGACGGACGCCGGGAAGACGGCGCCGGTCGGGTTGTGCGGGTTGTTGACCAGGACTATCCGGGTGCGGTCGGTGAACGCCGCTTCCAGCGCTGCCATGTCCGGCTGGAAATCCGGAGCGAGCAGGGGAGCCGTGGTGTGGGTGGCGCCGCTGAGCCCAATCATGGCGCCGTAGGAGTCATAGAAGGGTTCGAAGGTCAGCACCTCGTCTCCCGGGCCGGTCAGGGCCAGGAGAGTGGAGGCAATCGCCTCGGTCGCACCGGTGGTCACCATGACTTCCGTCCCGGGATCCGGACGGAGACCGTAAAACCTTTCCTGATGGTCGGCAATAGCTTCGCGGAGCACGGGCAGCCCCATGCCCGGGGCGTACTGGTTCGCGCCGGCGAGTATCGCCCGGCGGGCAGCGTTGCGGATTTCTGCCGGCCCGTCCTCGTCAGGGAATCCCTGACCAAGGTTGATGGCTGAGTGGGTGCCGGCCAGGGCCGTGATTTCCTCAAAGATGGTGATGCCCAGGTTGCCGTCCGCGCCGAGAAGGTTCGCTCCGGCCGCCGTGCGCTGCCAGGGTGCGGGCGCTCCGTCCCGGGAATCTCGGAGGGCGCGCGTGCTGGGAGTTGAAGTCATGCCTTCCAGTATTACCTGCGGAGGGCAGGAAACGGGCCGCCGGTATATTGGCTGGCGTGCGGCGGCACACCCTCCGGCCGGAACGTACCCGTCGCGGAGAGCCGGAAGACGGCAAAAGGAAGGAAGAGCAACGTGGAGTTCAGCGGAACGCTGGGACTGGACGGGAAACGCGCATCCGCTGCGGCGCTGCAATCGCTTAACAATGCTCCTGCAGGCGCACGGCAGGTTGAGTTCGAAGCCGGGGCGCACCTCCTCTCCTTGGAACTGCGGCCGGCTGGCTCAGCAGTGCAAGTCTCCGTGGCAGCGGCGTCCGAGGATTCGCAGCGGCTCCTGCGGAACGCGCTGGTAGGAAAGGCCGAGCTGGTCCAGGACGGGGGAGAACGCCACCTCCTGGGCACCGTGCCCGTACACCCCGAAGGTCTCGAGCACGGTGTGGAGGACAAGATCCGCTGGGCCCGGCAAACCGTCTGTTCCCACGACACAGCTTCCCGGCCCGGCCGGGAAATTCCACGGGGTTTCCTGAACCTGCTGTGGTGGGACGGGCGGCCGAACTTCGGAGATGCGGTGGGGCCATGGCTGGCAGGACACCTGAGCGGCCTGACTCCGGTGAACGGCTTCAGGCGCAGCCTGCGGACCCCCGCCCTGGCCACGGTCGGGTCCATCGCGGGGTGGCTGGAACAAAACGGATCACAAATCTGGGGATCCGGCCTGATGGCGCCCCTTGAGGACGAGAGCCTGGCACGTCTGCGGAATCTGCAGGACGTACGCGTCCATGCCGTACGTGGACGCAACACCCGGACCGAGCTGCAGCGTAAAACCGGATGGGATGTCCCTGAGGTCTACGGGGATCCTGCCCTGCTCCTGCCGCAGTTCCTGCCTGCCGAGGGAACGGGTACTGGAGATATCGCCGTCGTACCCCACCTTGACCACCGGGACTGCATGGAGACCGCCGCGGGTCCGGGAATCGCGGTGGTGGATGTGAGGGAAGGCGTCGAAGCGGTAGTCCGGAGGATCGCCGGGGCGCGGGTCTGCATCTCCAGTTCCCTGCACGGGATTATTGTGGCGCAGGCCTACGGCGTGCCCTGGGTGTGGCTGCGGATCAGAGACCGGCTGATTAGCGGAGACCGGTACAAGTTCGAGGACTTCTTCACGACTCTTGACGCCTCCGCAGTGTGCACCGGCAACGTTGCCTGCCGGGAACTGACACCCCGGCTCATGGAACGCCTGGCCGCGCGCGCGGTGCTGCCGGAACTCGGGATTGACCTGGAACCGCTGCTGCAGAGTTTCCCGCACCGCCGTGCCTGACCGGGCTGCGGGCCTGCCACCGGGTAGATTCGACGTATGCGACGTGCTGTATGCCCCGGATCCTATGACCCCATCCATAACGGCCACCTTGAGGTGATTGCCCGCGCCACGAACCTCTTTGACGAAGTCATCGTCGCGGTCTCCACGAACTACGCGAAGAAGTACCGGTTCTCCGAAGAGGAACGGCTGGAAATCGCATCGGAGACCCTGGGCTCCCTGGCCGGCGTGTCTGTGCTGCCCATGGGCAACGGCCTGCTGGCTGACTTCTGCCGGGACCACGGCGCCAGCACCATCGTCAAGGGGCTGCGCTCGGTGCAGGACTACCAGTACGAGCTGCCTATGGCCGTCATGAACCGCCAGCTCACCGGCGTCGAAACTGTCTTCCTGGCCGCGGACAATGCGTATACGCATCTCTCATCCAGCCTGATCAAGGAAGTCGCCGCGCTGGGCGGAGACGTCACCGGCTTTGTGCCGAGTGCCGTGCTGAAGCGGCTCAGCTAGCCGATAGGCGTGGCACACGCCGGGCGTATGAAGGCGGCCAGCACCCCTCCGGTCTCCTCCACGAACCGCCCCAGCCACTGGCCGGGGGAGAGCTCGGGTTCCGAGGCGACCATGCGCACCCTCACGTTGCTGCACTGCGAGATGTTCGCCTCGGCCCGCACCAGGTGGTAGGTGGACGTGACCACAATGATCTCCTCCCAGCCGTTGTCCGCCGCCAGCCGGGCTATGGCGCGCGCCTCCCCGCGCGTGCTCAGCGGCGAAGGGGAGAAACACCGGACTGCGGGGCCCGCGAAATACGTGCACACCGTGTCGGTGACGGCGTTGCCCGGAGTGTTCGTGGTTGAGAGAGCCAGGATCGGAGCATATCCGTCCCGAACCAATTCCCGGCCCACCGGGAGGCGTTCGGGAGCTGCGCCGGCAAGGACCACGACGGCGTCGGCCCGGCCCGGCTCCGCGGCCGTCTGCGGGTAGTAGAAAAGGTTCACTGCAACCAGCAGCCACACTGCCAGCACGGAGACGGCGGCAGCTAGGGCCGCGAAGAGGATGCGGAGCGCCTTGGCGCGGGGAGGGGAAAGCAGCACACCCGCAAGACTAAGCGACGCAGTGAGCCGGTGCATGGCGGAAGCACCGGGACGCCAGGGGCAGTAGACTTGGGAGGGAGACGGAAACCCGGCGTTCTGCCGGCTGCCTGACCCCGGTTTGAGAGATTCCGGCTCCTCAGGCTAAGATGATATGTCGGTCTATGTTCTACAGGAGTTCTCATTAGCGTTTCGTCGCGGTCACAACCGAGTTCCCCCTTGGCAATTAATGTCAAGGATCTCGGGCGCAGCCCGGGAACCATGCGGACAATGCATGAGCATGTGCCGGCACCGAAAGACTTCGGTGTTGCGCTTATTGGCGTGCCTTTCGGATCGGACATCGAGCTCGATCTGAGATTCGAAGCTGTACACGAGGGGATCCTGGTCTCGGGTTCCGCACTTGTTCCCGTCAAGGGAGAGTGCGGGCGGTGCCTGGTTCCCATCGAGTACACCGAGGACGTCGATGTGCAGGAACTCTTCTACTACGAGGACGCTGAGTCCTTCGAAGGGGAAGAGGAAGAAGAGCAACGCCGGATCGAGCGAGATGTAATCGATCTTGAACCGGTTTTGCGGGACGCAGTGGTAACTTCCCTGCCGTTCCAGCCGGTGTGCCGGGAGGACTGCGAAGGCCTTTGCTCCGAATGCGGGGCGCGCCTTGAGGAGGATCCGGGTCACCACCATGAAGTCGTGGATCCTCGCTGGGCAGCCCTTGCCGGGTTGGCTGGCACCGCCGCTGAAGATGCGGCAACAAGTACAGAGTCAGACGAGAGAGAAGAGAGTTAGTCGTGGCTGTTCCCAAGCGGAAAATGTCCCGCTCGAATACGCGTGCACGCCGGTCCCAGTGGAAGGCAACTGCGCCCAACCTGGTGAAGACCGTTGAGAACGGCCGCGTGACCTACAGCCTGCCCCACCAGGCCAAGGTCGTAACCGACTCCGCAGGTACCGCGCTGTTCCTTGAATACAAGGGCCGCAAGGTAGCGGACGTCTAAGACCAGTGCATGTCCCCTTTGCCGTTTGCCTTCCGGGCAGCCGCTAAAGGGGGCTCACTGCTTTTCGGGGCACAATCAGCACGTGAAAAATACTGAAGAGCTTCTGAAGCGTCTCGGCGTCGACATCGATGCCGAGACGCTTCGTCTTGCGCTCACACACCGCTCCTACGCCTATGAGCACGGCGGCATCCCCACCAACGAGCGCCTCGAATTCCTGGGCGATTCGATCCTGGGCTTTTCCGTCACCGACACGCTCTACCGTGACAACCCCGGACTTTCCGAGGGGGAGCTGGCCAAGCGCCGCTCCGCGGTAGTCAGCACCAAGGCGCTGGCCTCCGTCGCCCGCCGGCTGGGACTGGGCGAGTACATCCTCCTGGGCCAGGGCGAGAAGCTCACCAACGGCAAGGACAAGTCCTCCATCCTGGCGGACACCACCGAAGCGCTCATCGGCGCGGTGTACCTGTGCCACGGCATTGAGACCGCCCGGTCCATGGTCATGCGCCTCATCGGGCCGCTGCTCCATGATGCCGACACCCTCGGCGCCGGCACCGACTGGAAAACCAGCATCCAGGAAATCGCTGCCGCCCGGAAAATGGGGGACATCGAATACCGGGTCACCGGCTCGGGGCCCGACCACTCCCGCAGCTTCGTCGCCGTGCTGCACATCGGCGGACAGGCCTTCGGCACCGGCACCGGCCGGTCCAAGAAAGACGCCGAACAGGAAGCTGCCGCCGACACCTGCAGGCTGCTGCGCGAAAGCAGCCAGGCTCCGGCAGCCCCTGCGGGCGCCTAGCTGTACTGAGACAGCACGTTAGTTACACCGGGTGATGGGTGCTTTGCCTCCGAGGCTGCCGTGTGGGCGTTGGTGGTTGTAGAAGTCTAGCCATGGTTGCAGGGCATCGGTCCGGGCTTGGTTCGAGT
>NZ_WACG01000009.1 GCF_009193255.1 Arthrobacter koreensis | reverse complement strand
CCTCTCCCCCGTTGTTTTTTGCCTGCTGGCGAGCTTGCTCGCTTGTCCCCGACGGAGCAGTGCTCAACGCCGTAGGCGCCAGGGGCTAAGAATCCTGGGAGGAAATAAGCGACGCAGGAGCGCCGGAGAGGATTGTTGGGACCGCAGCCGGTGCCAGCCGGTTGACGCTGCGGAGCGGGGGCGCAGAATCCGTAGGACAGCAGCAAAAAACGTCGTAGACAGATCAGCCGGCGGCGACGAAGGAGCCGCCAGGGATGACCATTATGGGTGGTGAGGCCCGGGATACGCAGTTCGGGTCCGCCAAACTTACGTGTGGTTAGGCGTGGGAGGGTTCGCCAGTGAGGCGGTGATCTGCGTGGTTGATGGTCTCACGGATCAGGCGAAGCAGATGCCCGTCATGCAGGGAGTAGATCACACTCTGCCCGTTCTTGCGGGTATCGACCAGTTCGCTGAGCCGGAGTTTGGCCAGGTGCTGGCTAACCGCGGTGCGCGGCGCCTTGGTCGCGGCAACCAGTTCGGTGACTGTCTTAGGTCCCTCAGCGAGCTGCAGGAGCAGATGCAGCCGGGTAGGCTCGGCGAGCATACGCAGCGTCCCGGCCGCTGTTTCGAGCAGGGCGGGGCTAGCCTCGACATCATGGACTACCGATGGCTGTTCAGGGGCTGCCGTGGCGGTGTGGTCCAACGGGCTGCTCATCACCTTGCTCCAATGTCTCAGTGGTTCCGGTGCCGTGCCGGGGCCAGGAGATGAAGGCCCCTGCCGCTCCTATCATCGCAAGAATCGTCAGTGCCAGCGATGACAGGCCCAGCCCGGCGGCAGCGCCGGCTATACCGGCCAGCGGATAGCTGATGATGTAGCAGGCATGGGAAAGGGAGAACTGGGCGGTAAATACATAAGGCCGTGTTTCCTCAGTGGATGCTTCTCGGAGAAGTCGGGCCGAGGGAGTGAGAATGGTGGAGTTCCCAGCGCCGAGCAGGAACCACAGTCCCAGGAGAGACCACCATGTCGCATCAGAGGCGGGCTGGAACAGCAGCACCGTTGCGCCGGTGAGAGCCAGCGGGGTGGCGGTGGCACCGGTGAGCATGACGGCACGGTCTCCGAAGCGTTCCAGCACCATTGGAGCGGCCAGCGCCACAACCATGGATCCGATGCCAAAACAGGCCAGGGCAAGAGCAAGGTCTGTTTCGGGGCGCTGCAGGAAGTCACGGACGATGACGACGCTGTTCACCAGCACCAGTGCAGTAGGTGCCGAGACCACCAAGTTCAGTGCGAGCAGGGATCGAAGCCGCCGGTTATTCCAGAAAATTCGGGCACCGAGGGTGGTGCGGTGCCACAGCGAGGACGCATCTTCTGGGTGGGCTGGTGCGTTTGCAGGCACCGTTGTGAAGGTAACCATCAGCGCGGAGAACAGGAATCCCCCGACGGTGCCTAAGAAAAGACTGTTATAACTCAGAACTGTTAGCAGCAGCGCGGCGATAGCGGGGCTGGCCAGGGCTTCAAGGTCGTAGGCCAGGCGTGAGAGAGACAAAGCCCGGGTGTAGTCCTTCTCGTCCTTCAACACGCTGGGGATCAGGGACTGGAACGCTGGGGTGAACGTGGCCGACGCTGACTGAAGCAGGAAAATGACCACGTAGATTTGCCAGGTCTCGGTGATGAACGGCAAACATAACGCCATGGCGGCACGAATCAGATCAGCACTGATCAGCACCGGTTTCTTCGGTAGCCGTGTGACCAAGGCATTGATCACCGGTGCGAAGCCAACATAGGCAATCATCTTGATGGTCAGCGCCGTACCCAGCACTGCGCCGGCGTGGCTGCCTGCCAGATCGTAGGCGAGCAGCCCTAGCGCCACCGTCAGCAGGCCGGTACCGAGCAATGCGATGATCTGTGCGCCGAATAACCGCCGGTATGTCTCATTAGCCAGGACCGAAAGCAAACCAACTACCCCTTTGCGTGCGTATGTGCGTTATTACGCACATACGCAGATTACCGCAAAAACTGCCCGCTCGCTCCTGCTGAAAGCACCTAACTGGTCTGCCGGGATCGCGCCCAGTCGTTACAAGAGACTGCGGTGCTCCGCAGAGACCCAAATGATGTCCAGTACCTGAACCTTGCCGCCGGAGCGGGCGGTCGCAAAGGTCTCGTTTCTCTGCGGCTGTCCGTGCCAGAGCGCCCTGATGGCTTCCCTGAGTGCGGAGTCGGTGCGATGAATGAGGTCTGGTCTCATGATTCTCTTCGGATCTCCTTCTTCTTACGTCATTCGGTCACTAGTGGCATGGTTCTCTCCTGATGGAGGGCCGCGCCAGCGTGTCACGGCGGCGGACGGGGGAGCTTGCGGAGGAGGCCGCCGCCGCCGCCCGAACAATAGAACGATCCATGGCCACAGACAATGCAGGCAAAGGCCGGCCCTCGGGGACCACGTCACACCGCCGAGGCCGGCCTTCTCACTCTTCCTTACCTATTCGAGTTGAGTTGCGTTGTAGGCGGTGGCCGGGTTCTTGCCCACTGCCGGTAGTGCACCGGCCCGCAGCATCTCGTTCAGCAGCAGCGTGAGGCGGTGACCCGGCTGGACTTCGAGGGCTTTTTTGAAGTAGGCGGCTGCGACTGAGCTGCGGCCTTTGTACCAGGAGAGCCAGCCCAGGAAGCTGAACAGTTCGGCCCGGGCGGCGCCGGGCGTGTAGGCCAGCAGGTGGAGGAGCAGGGCTTCGGTGGCGTCCACCCGCGCCCAGTCCGGCCGCTCAGTGACTCGGCCGGTGAGAACGTTCCTGATCGTTGCCATGTCTTCGGCGTAGCTGATGGTATCGACGACGAGGCGATCACGCACCGGCTTGCACTGGAGGTAGCCGGCCAGTTCGCATGCCTCGTCCTCGTCGGGCTGGGTGCCGAGCGCTTTCTGCCATGCAGCTCGTGCTTCGCAGTGTCCCGGGTCGGTGAAGTCCAGCGGAACCACGTTTTCCATCCGTGCGGCAGTTTCGGTGATTTTGCGCCCTGCTTCTTCGCTGCCGATGAAGGCGGGATCATCGGCGAGGGTGGTCCGCTTGGCGGAGCCTTTGAAGACCATGTGGGCGCTGATGGCGCTGTCCTCGATCTCAGACAGCGGGCGCAACTGGCAGCACTCGGGGTCTTCGCAGAAGTAGTCTGTCCATCCCTGATCGGTGACGAGCCAGCCGTCGCGGATGGGAAGGCCTCCGCGCTGAAGTTCGCGTTTCATGGCTTCCACGTAGTCCTTGTGGGGTTTGGGGTCGGGGCCGGCGGGCTTTTCGTTCGTGTAGACCATGAGCAGCACGCCGTCCGCGTTGACGTCTTCGAGCAGGTGAGAGGTCAGCGTCCGGGCAAAGTCGGCGGGGCTGATGTCATCGGTGGGGATGTCGATTCGAAGGCTCACTCCCAGTGCGGGGCCTTGCAGGGTCATGAGTCCAAAGGATTCGCGGGGATCGAAGCCGAGGATGTGCGGGAACAGTGCCAGTACGTCGGCCGCGGTGGTGGCTTTGAGCTTTTCCATCGGTTGCTCCTTGTGGTTGCGGGTGGGGTTTTGGCTGGTGGTGGTCCAGCAGTTGGCCTCTCCCCCGTTGTTTTTTGCCTGCTGGCGAGCTTGCTCGCTTGTCCCCGACGGAGCAGTGCTCAACGCCGTAGGCGCCAGGGGCTAAGAATCCTGGGAGGAAATAAGCGACGCAGGAGCGCCGGAGAGGATTGTTGGGACCGCAGCCGGTGCCAGCCGGTTGACGCTGCGGAGCGGGGGCGCAGAATCCGCAGGACAGCAGCAAAAAACGTCGTAGACAGATCAGCCGGCGGCGACGAAGGAGCCGCCGGCCACAGCCCGAAGCGCAGCGCAGGACCGCTCTCTGTTTATCTGTGTATCTGTGTATCTGTATATCCGTGTGCCTTTGGACGAAGGAGGGTGCCCCGGCCTGAGCCGGGGCACCCTCTGCCTACTTTTCGGTGATGATGAGCTCGACGTCGCTGAGGGCGTAGCCCCACTCCCCCAGCTTGGTCAGGTATCGCCATTCGGCATCGGTCGGGGTCCTCCAGGATTGGCGGGAGAGGTTCTGTTCGTATCCGGCGAGAAAGGCCGCGAGGATGATGCCGTCGGGCTTCCGGCCTGGCTTCTCCGCTACTCGGGCTAGTTCTCCGAAGCCGTTGCTGCCTCCGAGGAGTTCGGCAGTGAATCCGCTGTATTTGTTGATGCCGTCCGAGGCTGTGTGGCCGTCAGTGCAGATCGCCTGGGCGATGAACTGCAGGGCGCCCTTGGGCAGGGACTTGGCGGCGAGCAGGTCTTTCAGGAAACCAAGCCGGACTTTCTCGGCCGCGTCCCATGCTTTGTTGTTTTCGATGACGGTTCGGCGTTCGGCCTTTTCCTCTTCTGTCATGGGGCCGCCTGTTTGCGTGCGGCCGGGGAACGTGAGCCCGGCGGCTTTCCAGTCGGTGTGCAGGTACACCACGTTGAGCTCACCGTTGTAGGTGTGCCCGATGTACGCGCCGTTGGCGTCTGCGATGGTGAGGGGTTCCCCATCTGCGGTGCGGAGGTTGCCGATTGGGGCCATTGGTCCCTTGTAGTCGTAGTAGAGGACGTTCTCCGTGACCACGGTCATGCCCTGGGCTTCGATTTCGGCGGTCATGGAGGCGATTTCGGCGGCGCGTTTACGGTCGTCCCTGATGCGCTGGGCGGTGTGGTTGAACCTCTGCGGGTCGTTCGCTGCTGCGCGTTCGAGTTGTTCTATGGCGGTGGTGTCGTCGCTGAATTCCTCGATGATGGCGGCCATTTCCAGTGTCATTCCGCCTGCGAGGGCTGCGGTGGCGGTGTCGTTGGCGCGGACTTTCAGGGCGGCTTCGACGACGGTTTTCTTGGCTCCGGTTTTGCGGGCAATCTGGGTGGCGGAGACTCCCAGCAGCGAGAGCTGGTGGAAGGCTTCGGCACGGTCTACCTCGGTCAGCGCCTGCCGCTGGTCGTTCTCGACGACCTGCTTGGCCATCCGGTCGGCTTCGGTGAGGGCGTCAACGATGTAGACGGGGATCTGGGCCAGGCTGTTCTCGACGGCGGCGAGAGTGCGGCGCTGGCCGAAGAGGACGTGGATGCCGCCGTTTTCCTTGCGCTGGGCGATGACGGGCTGGAGCACTCCGTGCTCCTTGATCGAGGCCAGGAATTCCTTGTCGAGCTGCACGTCGGCACGGACATTCGCGTCGATGGTCAGCTGGGCCGGGTCGATCAGTTCCAGATGTTCCATTGGTTTTGCTCCTTGTGGTTGCGGGTGGGGTTTTGGCTGGTGGTGGTCCAGCAGTTGGCCTCTCCCCCGTTGTTTTTTGCCTGCTGGCGAGCTTGCTCGCTTGTCCCCGACGGAGCAGTGCTCAACGCCGTAGGCGCCAGGGGCTAAGAATCCTGGGAGGAAATAAGCGACGCAGGAGCGCCGGAGAGGATTGTTGGGACCGCAGCCGGTGCCAGCCGGTTGACGCTGCGGAGCGGGGGCGCAGAATCCGTAGGACAGCAGCAAAAAACGTCGTAGACAGATCAGCCGGCGGCGACGAAGGAGCCGCCGGCCACAGCCCGAAGCGCAGCGCAGGCCCGCATTCCTGCCCAGCCCGTTTAGACCGTGGAAAGGTGGTTAAACAGGTTCAGGCAACGCTCTCGCGAGCGTTGCCTGAACCTGTTTGGTAGGGGACTGTCTGTGCGAGCAGGTGAGGGGCTGAGCGGTGGAGCTAGTTCAGCTCCTCCGCCAGCTCAGCGTCTGAGTGCTTTTAGGAGTCCCCGGAAGGCCCTCGCTAGACGCACAGCCCGGTCATTGCAGCCTGGGTGGAAAATGCTGGAGGCGAGGATGAGGATACCCGCATACACGGCGACCGAGATCGGATGCAGCGGTGGGAGGACGAGCAACGGCTCGATGTTGTCGTGAATCATGAGTCGGGACTGCCTTCTTTCACGAACCCGACGATGCAGTGTGAAAGCCTTACGCCCTGGCAGCTAGTTGGCTGGCGCCTGCCTCGGCAGGTTTTCCAATTGACTGTCAGTCAAGCCCAGACATAGTCTGGGGGTACAAGCAAACGTGTGTGGCTTCAATGCGCTGCAGACGAAGGGTAGTTGGTTACCTCTATCCGGACAGTTGGGACTCCTGGCAGAGTCCCTTCTTTCTTTTAAGAGGCCGGGCGCTTTGGACCCTACGATCAGTCTACTTGCGTGTGTTGGGAAACACGCTGGCACCGTACTGTCACGGTTCCTTTGGCAGTGTCCACGACCGCCATATGACGCGGGGCCTAGGGCCTTGTGTGTACTTTGTCACTTCATCCACAGGTCGGGAAAAACGTGTGCTCTGGGCGTTAGACAACTGGACCAAACCCACCCTTATTCGAACATATGTTCTAATAAGGGTGGGTAGCAGGTTGCTATCCGGCGAACCGTAAGGAGTCTGGTTTTTCCATGACAGTCCAGGAATGCGGCACGGTGAGCCAAGCCGAGGTATCCGTGCGTTTCACTACAGCTGGAACCCCGCTCGCTGTGCGTCATGATGGACGGATTTGGGCCGTGGCTGCTGAGCCTGTGCACTGGTACGGCCGGTGCAATTGGTGGGAACGCGACGGGTCAGCGGCCCGGGGAACAGGCGATCTGATCAACGTGGAGTACTGGCAGCTCCAGGTGCGGCTCACTGCGTCGAGTGCTTTGCGCACCTTCACGATACGGCGGGAGCCCAGGGATGAAGAGTGGGTCCTGGAGAGCATTCTTGACTGCGCTGCCTAAAGGAGCCGCTCCACTCATGGGCGGGACACCAGAAAGATAGTATATAGATATCAGAGTGATATCACAGTGATGTAACTACGACATGCTGACGCTATCTTTTGCGATCGGCCCTCCGACGTTCCAGTTCCGGCCAGACAAGGGATTCGAGCAGCTTTTGCTGGCTGCGTCGGTCTTCAACCGCAGCCTCCTTCAGGAGTAGTTTTTGATACTCGTTCAGGCGGAACGGCACCATCTTGGTGAGAGGCGCGTTAGGGTCCAGCTGGTCCTCCTTCCCCGCCGACTCAACCGGGGCGTATCCTCCTCTGCCAAATTCTTCGGCTTTCCTGGCCAGTTCGTCCTGATCCTCACGAACGGCGGTCGCAGGACTCGGCATCGCGGGCTGACGTTTCTTTATAGCCATGACTGAATCTCCTTCACGAGTACCTGGACCTCGGCCTTGGCTGGGCTGTTGGAAGCTTCGACCACTCCCCTGCCGGCTGGGATGCTGTCGCGATAGACCTTGCGGATTTTGAGTGCAGCGTCGATAAGTGGGATCTGCGGATAGTCCCGCAGATATTCCTTGGCCTCGTCCTGCTCAGTTGCTGACGAGTAGGTGGGGACCTGTGTCAGCAAGGCCATGGCCTTGAGCTTGGGATTCATGTCCTGGGCGGTCTCGATGAGTTCAACCATTCCGGGCATCGTGTCCAAGTCAAACTGAGATGGGCGAACCGGAATAATCATCAAGTCGGCGACCGTCATTGCTGTGCGCATTTCCTGGCTGTCGTGGCCGGGGACGTCGACAACGACGTAGCTATAGCGCGTGCAGAGGTCCTTGAGGACTTCCCGGACGTTGCCGGTAGCCTGAACGGAGTGGACCCGGGGGAGCGAGTCGTCTTGCACTCTGTCGCCGGCCCAGGTGAAGGCTGATTGGACGCTTTTATCGCAGTCCACGATGATGACGTCCTCGCCCATCCGGGCGAGTTCTGCGGCGATGTTGACGGTGGTTGTCGTCTTGCCGGTGCCGCCTTTTTGGCTTCCCACTAGAAGTATCGGCATGTCTCCCTCTCTACCAGCAACACTGGCGATATCGCTGTGATATCAAAATGATTCGATAGTGTAATGATATCACTGCGCTATCGATAGCGTGAAGATATCGCCCCGGTCATTGTCACCCTGTCCGCGGTGCGGCCGTCGATGCAATATAGCCGTGCTGAGCGGCCAGCATCCGCCAGCTGGTCCGGGCTCTGCCTCCGGCCACAGCTGATGCTCGATCGAGCTGTTCCTCAGCTATTCGTTTCCGGACCAAGGCCTGTTCACGTTTGAGTGCGGCCGAGCGCGCCGCTGCCTGCTGATCTCGCGAACGAAGAGGTTCACCTTCGGCGGTGCGCCAAGCAGCGAGCCGGGTTTTCAACCACCCACGGATACGTCCAGGCTCCTTGGTGGACGGTGCTCCGCTGTGCGGCCAGGGGGTGCCATCCGGCTGCCAGTCCAGGGCGTGCAGAATATCCGCGACGGTCCATCCTGCGAGGAAGAAGTCCCGGCAGATGCTTGCCAGGTCTTTGATCGACAGGCACCGGAGAGCGAAGGATCGGTACCAGATTTCGGAGGCCGCCGCCTGCCGCTGTATTTTGCGGCTTGTCGTTCGGTGGGCTGGCCAACGTATTTCCGGACGCCATGGCACTGGGGGAGTGGCTGCGCCGCTTGCGGCGCCAGGAGTAGACAGTCGTGGCGGAGCCACGTCCGAAGGAGACTCGTTTTCGCGCGCGCGTGTGTGGGTTAAGTCTTTTTCTTTAAGGTGAGAACCGCCTAGGGCGGGAGGGGTGGCATTTATATCCACAGCCGGTTTCTCTTCCTGGTGGAGCAGGGCAAGCGGGGACGGGACGCACAGGACGTACACGGCCGCTTCGTTGATCTTCTCGCCGTCCGGTCCTGGTGCTGCGTACTGGGCTTGCCGACCGCCGGCAACGCGTCCAAGGAGGCCCCACGCTTCGAATTCTGCGAGGTACCGGGCAATGGTCCGCCGGTGGCAGCCAACCGCCTCGGCAATGGAATCCCAGCCGGGGCGGCAGGTCATGGTCTCGTAGTCGGTTCTGGCGATGAGATAGGCCATCGTCAGAAGCCGGTTTCGCTGCCCGTCTGCGCGCATACGGCGGACAGCCAGCAGGTTCCTGAGATGCGCGGTGACCTGGTTTCCGTGCGCTGCCCGGAGACTGCCCTTGGGCACGGCAGCGCGGACGACCTCGCGCGATGTCTCTGCGCTGCGGTTAACCCGGCGGGTAGCACGGCGGGGGACTGGACCCAGGACGCCGCCGTCCAGGGGGGCACCGGTGCGCTTGTGGCCCTCGGGGACACAGACGAGCTCAGCACGGGCAGATCTGCGGCGTCCTAGGCGGAGAGGGGAGGCGTCGATGCGGTGTGAAGACGCGCCGAGCGCGTCGACTTCACACACAGAAGAAGCCTTGTGTAGACTTACGGGCATAACAGAAGGACCCTCCTAGAGGGTGTAGCTGTAAGAGCCCTTCACCCGGAGCCGCCAAGCAAACGGGGTGGAGAGCTTTCGAACTTCATATGAAGGCCCGCCCTCGTGGCGGGCCTTGTTCGTTTAACTGGCCTTACTGAATAAGACCTCCTGATTCCTCAGAGCGGTAACGTCCACCGATCTCAGGTAGTCAATAAGAGTCTGGGTGGCATGAGGGCCGGGCTTAATACCGAGAATCTGCGCGATTTCTTGCAGTTTGTCCCACTCCGGCTGCTCAAGTTTCACAGCAACGGTGTGGCGCGGACCGACGTCGAGGCGCGGCCTTCCGATTTGTCGCTGGGTCTGCTGCATAACCAACATCCTGTCACGCGCATTTAATTTAAATGCGGCAGCTCATGGGTGTGTTGCTCAAAACCCTCTGGCCACAGCAGCGGCAGCCGCGAGCCATGCCCGCTGCGTGGCCGGCTGCAGTGAGTCGTAGCGGATGGGGCCGTTGACCAGGGCAGGGTCGTAGGGGATCCGGACGACCGAGCGGACGTGGGGCGCGAATCCGTCCGCGATCCGCTGCGCCTCGGCCTTGGCACGTTTCAAGGCGTCTCCGCTCATACTGCGTTTGGAATCAGTTGATTCTGAAACGATGACGACGGCGTTCGCTGCGAGGTCGGCGTCGTGGCCGCCGCGGGACTCCAGGGTTTGGAGAGTTAGGCGTGCTGCTTCTGCGCGGTCCTCGATCGCGGTCACAGGCACCACGAGCTGGTCGGTGTGGTGGATCATGCGCCGCCAGTTCGCTGCCCTGGCGGTATTGCCTGAGTCCATGACGATAAGCCGGTAGTAGCGGGTGAGCACCTGGTGGGCGATATCCACTTCCTCAGCTGTTACCTCGTGGTCTCCTTCTTCGTTCTCGTCGGAGCGGAGGACGTCGTACTTGTCTGAAGTCTGGTGGTGGACGAAGCGTGCGATTTCGGCTGCGTTGGTACTGGGGGAGAGGAGTGTCTGAGAGGAATCAATGAGGTCCAGAACGCTGTTGCTGTGTCCTCCCTGCTCGGTGCGCCAGCCTAGGGTGCCCTGGGATTCGTTGTTGTCCCAGGCCACGGTGGCGGCTCCGCTGTATCGGGCCAGGATCGCGGAGAGCATGACGACGGTGGGTGTCTTGTTGGCTCCGCCCTTGCGGTTGACGACTGCGACGGTGCGGGGGCCGGGCCAGTGCTGGCTGACGGTGCGAATGTCTTCACGTTCAGCGAGTTCCTCCGCTGAAGGTTCCATGCGGAAGCCGAGCCGGCTGAGGGTTCCTCTCCATCCCTGTGTGGCCGGCTCCAGGACAGGAGCGCTGACCAGGAACGAGGTATCTTTCAGGCTCCGCCGGGTCTGCTGCGGGGTTCCTAAGGGTGTTTCGGCAGGGGGAGCCGTTTCTGTCTTCGTGGGGACTGTAGCGGGCTTTTCCATGGGTTGTGGCCGCTTTCTTTCCGGGGTGGGTTCGGTGTCTTTCCGAGCCGGTATCTGCGAAGAGGTGATGACTTCGGCGGGGACCGTCGGGGTGGCTTTCCGTCGCCGGGCGGGCTTTTCCTTGCCCGATTCCTGGGCGGGGCTCGGGTCGGCTTCTTCTACCGTTCCGTCGGCGTGGATGATCAGGGGCCATTCGCCCTCAGTGTCGCTCATGGCTGCGCGCAGATTACGGCCGAGCTTCGCTGCGGCGGCAGCGACGATCTCCACGGCTGCTGCGCGGGCAGCTGAAAGGTCGGCGGTCTGGATGGGATGGATGCTGCCGCCGATTCTGACTTCGCCGGTTCCGTCTTCCTTGATGATGGCTTCCACCTTGGGCCACTCTGCTGGTGCGGTGCTCATCTGAACTCCTTCGGTTAGTAGGTGATACCGACTTCGGCGAGGAACGAGACTGGGTCAACGGGGTCGCCGCTGACGTGGACCTCAAAGTGCAGATGGCAGGCAGTGCTCATTCCGGAACTGCCCACCCGGGCGATCATTTGGCCGGCTTCGACTTTGTCTCCGACCTCGACGAGGATGCCGTTGGAGTACATGTGGGCGTACCAGGTGACCACGCCTCCGCCGTGGTCGACCTCGACGATCCATCCGCCGCTGAGGTCTTGGAATACCTGGCTGACGGTGCCGGCCTGCGCGGCCCAGATGGGTCCTTCGCAGCCGCCGGCTTCCAAGTCGATGCCGAAGTGGAAAGCCGGTGTGGGTCCTGCGGGGGTGTCGATGATCCCGCGGGGCCCGTATCCGCCGTTGACCGGTCCGGCTCCGGGCTTTGCCCATCCGTTGAGGTTGACTTCTCCGGGGATGGTCTCGCCTCCGGCGCAGACGTTGTTGCCGTTTCCCTGCCTCAGCCCGGTGTCCGTGCCGGCAAGGTACTCGACCACTTCCACGGCCGCGTCCCAGAATCGCGCATAGTGGTAGGGATCGGCGTTGCGCTGAACCCGGTTGGCGGCAATCGTCGGTTCGAGTGAATCTCTCGCCTCGATCTTGAGCAGCGCTTTGAAGTAATTGGTGGACGATATGTACGGGTCCATCCGGTCCTCGTAGGAACCCCAGGCACCGTTGTCGCGCTGCTGGAACAATCCTCGTGAATCAGGGCCGGCGGCATCCCCGCGGTCGAGGATGTTCAGTGACGATTCGCCCATGGCAGTCATGACGCCGATGGTTTGGTCCCGAACGCCGAGCTGAAGGTCTTTGCCTGCCTGAATGATGTGTGCGGCGTTCACCAGCTGGTCATGGTTGTATCCGGCAATGGTCGTATTTGGGACCGTCTCCGGGTCAATGCTGACTCCCGTCTCGCTTCCCGGTGCCGGGTTGCAGGACGCCGCAAGAGCAGCAGGTCCGCCAAAAAGCATGATTCCGAAGACCGTTCCGAAGGCGAGCACAGGAACAGCGAGGATCGCTGCTACCCCGCTTGGACTCGCCCCGGCCATAGCTAGTTGCTCGTCTCCGGCGGGCTGATGCGGCTGACCAGCCAGGGGGCCACCGCATCGGTGCGGTTCAGGATGAGGCGGTAAACACCTGCGTCCGTGGGAACGTCCACGTAGCCCACGTAGGCGCTGGACTCATCAGTCAGGACGCCTGGTCCCGTAACCGCCGTGGCAGGAATGTTGGCGGGGTCCACGTAGGCATAGTCTTGGGCGGCCTCCTCGTTGAGGAGGCCGCCCAGCTCAGCCCACCAGGTGTCCTCGTCCAGCGATGGCCTCGCGAAGGCCGACATAGCTTTTTCAGCAGCCGCGACGACAGAACTACGTGATTCTGCGTCCCACGTGGGAACGGCTATGGGGGCAACCTTCTCCCCAGTGTGATCGTCGACATATCCGGACGGGGGCGGAGTGAATTGATTCAGGTCAGGCATCGTTGCCGATGCAGAGGGCGTGTTTTCGGGAGGTTCTTCTCCGGGACTGTCCTGGTTCCCGGCGCAGCCGGTCAGTGCAAGGATGCAGATCAGAGCGGTCGTGCGCAGAGGGAACCTGGTCATTTCAGTCCTCTTCGTCGTCTTTGCCGTGAGCCCTGCGGGTAGGTGAGTTAGCGCCGAGCCTCATGGTCTCTTTGAGCTCGTCCCTAATGACTCGCCAGGTGTTGCCGATCTTGTAGCCCGGGATCACCCCGTCTCTGAGCCAGGAGTATGTGTTTTGCCGGCTGATGTTCAGCAGCAGTGCCACCTCATCGACGCTCAGAGTCTCGGGACGGTCCGCGAAGAGTGCGTCGAGGCCTTCGGTTCCTCTGGCGCTGTTCACTGCCGTTTCCCATGTGCTGAGCTGCATGCGGCGATCCTAAACGAACCAGCACTAAACAAACATAGGTAGCTAGAAAAAGATATAGGCCGCATACCGTTGCTTCCTTCCACTGTCGACGCCTAGGGTGTGGGGCACCTAAGCTCCTTCACCTTATTAGTAAGGATTCGTGCCGTGTCGTCTACGCGTAACCCATGGCTCTCTCGACCAGACTCGGTTGAGGTTCAGATGCCAGAGGTGCTAGAGGGACAGTTGCCACCTGCAACTGGCCCTCAAACGCCCCAAAGCGGCGTCCCGGCTCCCAGCGCCGACAGCCTTCTTCACATCAGGGAACGCGCTGCCACAGCCGACTTGTGGTGGCTGGGAACCCACGGCGGCGCAGGCGAATCCAGCCTGGCCTCATTGGTGGATGGCTGGGCGGAAGCAGGCCACAGCTGGCCTCGTCCCGCTGATGGCAGCGGGGCCAACGTCGTTTTGGTGGCTCGCACCAGCATGGCCGGATTGCGGTCTGCGCAGGCAGCAGCGACCCAATGGGCCTCGGGTCAGGCAAGTGAGGCCAATGTTCTTGGCCTGGTCCTGGTGGCAGATGCCCCTGGCAAGCTCCCTCGCCCATTGCGCGACTTCGCCCGGCTCGTCAGTGGGGGAGTACCGCGTAGCTGGTCGGTCCCTTGGATCGAAGCATGGCGCGTCGGTGATGCTCCCTCCAGCTCCGATGTACCGCGGGATCTCAGACGACTCATCGACGATTTGAACCGCCTCACCCGGACCGCTGCCTCGGCAGCGGAGAAATGAAAGGAACGCCATGAGCGTGCTGATGACAACCCTCGCCTCTGCCGGCGATCTGCTGGCCATACTTCCGGCGCAGGTCCCCAACCCGGATCCGTTGCAGCCTCCGGGAACCGAAGGATTCAACAGCGTAATGAGCTGGGGAAAGTGGGTCGCGCTGGCTGTCTGTGTTCTTGGTCTGTTCGCAGCGGGGGCACTGATGGCCATTCAGTCCCGGCGCGGCGAAGGCGGTGAACACGTAGGGAAGATCGGTATGTCGCTAGGCGGGGTGATCGTCATTTCGGCGGCCGGCGCTTTGGTCGGATTCCTGGCCTAGGTAAGGGGCGAAGATGGCTTCAGACGATGAGAACCAGCAGAGCCCGTTCGCAAAGCCGGGATTCCTGATCTCTGCGGTGATCGTGGTTTTGGTCGTCGTGGCGGGCGTGTTTCTGGGCATCATGAATGCGACCAGGGACGAGCCAGAATCCGACGCAGCCACGCCCGCGCCTTCGAGCGCAATGCCACCGCCGACCAATGAACCGGTTGATCTGCCCTCCGGCGACAGCATCTGCAACCTTGCAGGCGAGTCATTATCAGGAACAGTCGTTACGGCGCCGGACGCTGTATGGGCGTACGAAGAGACGACGGCGTATCCCACTTCGCCGGAGTTCGGTCCTGGCGAAACAAATGCGGAGTCGGTTCGATACTGCTTCCAACGGTCTCCTGAAGGGGCTCTCTTCGCCGCTGCCAACGGCATGGTTCAGGGGTCTGGAACGGGAGCCGTCGCATGGGCCAATTACTTCCTGGCCGATGATGCGGCGAATCGTGATGAACTCTTGGACACCGTGGGTACGAGTAGCTCACCTGAGAATCGACTCAGCATTGAGGGCTTTAAGGTCCTCAACTACGACGGAGCTTCGGCCAGAATCGACCTTGCCGCCCGGGGAACGGCGTCAAGTAGCGCCGTTTACGTTTCCGTGGTCTATGACCTGGTCTGGCAAGACGGTGATTGGAAGCTCTCTCCACAAGACCTATCGAATCCACTTCGAATCGCACAGATACCGGATATAGCCGGATACGTGCCGTGGAGGGAATGATGTAGATGGCTGGGTGCGAGTGGAATGACGTCGGATGTTGGACGGGCGACTGGGCTAAGGATGCCCTCGGAGGGGCAATCGAAGACATGGCCCAGGCCGTCATGGGCGCTGTCACAAACACCATCGCTTCGCTCGGGACCATGTGGGTCAACATTGGCACCCCAAACCTGACTGGCACGGGAGGAGGGTCCTCAATAACGGCTGGCAGCTCCGCTCCAGATTCCGGGAACATCACCACCGTGTTGGGCTATGTCACATGGATCGGTCTCGGTATCGCTGTCCTATCGCTCTTCATCCTCGGCGCTCTCATCGCAAGCCGAATGCGGGCAGGAGAAGGCATCGCTGCGGTGGGCAAGATTGGCCTACTCCTC
Source organism: Arthrobacter koreensis (assembly GCF_009193255.1). Taxonomy (GTDB): domain Bacteria; phylum Actinomycetota; class Actinomycetes; order Actinomycetales; family Micrococcaceae; genus Arthrobacter_B; species Arthrobacter_B koreensis. Next base: position 56,153 of record NZ_WACG01000009.1, on the reverse strand, counting down.
GCCTCGGTGGTCCTCATCTCCTCGGCAAGTGCTCTGATAGCGGGCCTCATGCCGTCGGGTCCGTCCAACGCATCCGGCGCTGTTTTGTTCCTCCAGTCAGGCCTCTGGTGGTACATGGGTGCCGCTGCGGTGGTTTCAGTCATTATCGGTGGGGCAAGAATGGCATGGGAACAGCGTGCTGAGCCCGGCCGCGACACAGCAAAAGGTCTGCTGACACTCGTGATCGTTGCAGGCGCGGGAACCACCATGGTGGGCCTTCTCGTGGCTGCGGCGGACTCGTTCTCCACCTGGATCCTCAACGCTTCGCTGGACTGTGATGTCTCAACCCCAGGGTCTGCCTGCTTCGAGACAAATGTGACCGCAATGCTCTCTCTCACGGCAGCAGCAGCAGATGGTCTCGGGCCTCTGCTGATTATCATCCTGGGGCTTATTGCCGTCTTGAGCTCTGCCTTTCAGATTGTTCTGATGGTCGCCCGTGGCGGAATGCTGGTCATCCTGACCGGCATCCTGCCGTTGTCCGCGTCATTCACAAACACCGAAATGGGCAAGAACTGGTTCAGGAAGTGCATCGGCTGGCTGATCGCGTTCATCCTCTATAAACCGGCTGCGGCGATCGTGTACGCAACGGCTTTCCAGCTTGTGGGAACCAACGTCTTTGCGGATGACGGGACCGGCTTGCTGGCTATTCTCACCGGTTTGATGCTCATGCTCATCGCACTCTTTGCTCTGCCGGCACTTATGAGGTTTGTGACGCCCATGGTTGGCGCCATGGCTGGCGGCGCGGGAGGAGCGCTGGCACTTGGAGCTCTTGCAGCACTTCCTTCCGGCGCAGCGGCCCTGGGCCGCTTGGGCGCCGGCAATTCCGTGCGATCCAGCGCCCAGACATCGAACAACGGCGGTGACGGTCCTATCGGGCCGAGCGGCCCCACCGGAGGTGACGGCGGTGGAAACAGTGCAGCCCAGGGTGGGCAGAGCACCGGCCCTCAAGGCGGATCGAGTCCGGGCGGCGGTCCGGCGTCCACAAACAGCACAGCTGGAACGAGCACCGCATCCAGCGGCAGTAGCGGCGCAGCGTCTGGCGGTGGCGGCGCAGGAGCAGGAGCCGCCGCAGGCGGAGGTGCGGCAGCCGGTGGCGGAGCGGCAGCCGGAGGGGGTGCGGCAGCCGGTGCGGCAGCCGGGCCTGTTGGCATTGCCGCTGGCGTAGCACTTCAGGCAGGACAAAAGGCCGGGCAGGCAGCACAGAGTCTCGGAGAGGATGCGACAGGAGAAGGAGGCGGCCCGGATGGCAGTCGCTGACATGAACAACAGACCACCTCGGACATACGGCAATTGGAGGCGTCCATCCTCCGCTGGAATCCTCGGCCTGGGCTCTGTTGGAACCGCCATGCTGCTCGGAGGTCTCGTCCTCGTCGTCATGATGGTGATGATCCGAGGACTCCTCGAAGCAGTCATCCTCGCCGGCATCCTGGGTGTGGCTATGCTCGCCGTCCTGGCCAAGGACTCGCACGGCAAGAATGTGCTCAGCCGAGGGGGCGCCCGCCTGGCATGGTGGACAGCGAGGTCCCGGGGTTCAAACGTCTATCGCTCCGGCCCGCTGGGTAGGGCTTTGTGGGGCACCTACCAGCTGCCGGGGCTAGCCGCCCCGATCCGGCTGAGTGAACATACCGACTCTTACGGCCGTCCGTTCGCCCTTCTCTATACGCCTGCCACATCGTCGTACTCGGTGGTGATCGGCACTGAGCCCGACGGGGCGGCCCTGGTTGATCAGGAGCAGATCGATATATGGGTTGCGGACTGGGGACACTGGCTGGCGAACCTGGGTGATGAGCCCGGCGTCGAGGCCGCATCGGTGACGTTGGAAACCGCTCCCGATTCAGGAACCAGGCTGCGCCGGGAAGTCGCCTTGAATCTTGACGACGATGCTCCGGCCTTCGCACGCGAAATGCTTGCTGAAGTCGTCGGACGGTATCCATCTGGGTCTTCCACCATCAAGGCTTTCGTCTCCATTACCTTCAGCGCCTCACAGCGCTCCGGAGGCAAGAAGCGGCAGGCAGAAGAAGTGGGCCGTGAACTCGCTGCCCGGCTTCCCGGCCTCACCGCCGGCCTTCAAGCCACCGGTGCCGGTGCCGCGCACCCGCTCTCTGCACAGGAACTCTGCGAAGTGATTCGCGTGTCGTATGACCCTGCTGCAGCTGTTCTCATAGACGAGGCCCATGCAGCCGGGGAGACCCCGGATATTTCCTGGCCGGATGTGGGACCGTCAGCGGCTCAGGGGTATTGGAACGGTTACCGGCATGACTCGGCCTACTCCTGCACCTGGGCCATGACTTCCGCCCCTCGGGGAAATGTACAAAGCGGCGTGCTGGCACGCCTTCTTGCTCCTCACCGGGACATTGCCCGGAAACGGGTCACGTTGCTCTACCGGCCGCTGGATGCTGCGAAAGCCGCGGCGATCGTAGAAGCAGACCTGCGTTCAGCGGAGTTCCGGGTGACGTCCACGAGCAAGCCTGCTGCCCGGGACACCCTGGCTGTCCGTGCAGCCGCTGCTACTGCCAGCGAAGAAGCCTCTGGTGCCGGGCTGGTCCAGTTCGGTTTGCTGGTCACCGCGACGGTCACTGACCTCACTAGGGAAGCCGATGCGCGGGCGGCCGTCGATAACCTCGCCGCGACTGCGCGGCTCAGACTGCGGCCGGTGTACGGGTCTCAGGATTCCGCCTTCGCCGCGGCGCTTCCGCTTGGTTTGGTCCTGCCCAAACACATCAAGGTTCCCACTGAACTGAGGGAGAAGCTGTGAGCGGCAAGAAAGAGAAGAAGTCCCGTGCGGAAAAGGCCAAAAGCCGGGAAGTTAAGCCTCAGCGTCCACCGATGCGGGGCTGGCTGGGCCGAGGGCGCGGAACATCGACCTACGTCCAGCAGGCCGATGAATGGCGGGGCACCACCGTTCAGGTCTGCGGCATGTGGCCCTTTGCCATCGGCACAGGAACACCCATGGTGGGCGTCCCGCTCGGCCGGCACATTCATACCGGCGCCACGCTCTGCTGCGACCCGATCTCCTGGTTCCAGCGCGCCAAGCTGATCAGCAATCCGAGCGCTTTCATCCTCGGGAAACCCGGGCTCGGGAAGTCCACCCTCGTCCGGCGCATGGCAACCGGTCTCGCCGGTTACGGAGTCATGCCGCTGGTACTGGGGGACCTGAAGCCGGACTACGTCGATCTGATCGAAGCCATGGGTGGACAGATCATCACCCTGGGCCGGGGCCGCGGCTATCTCAATGTCCTTGACCCAGGCGAAGCAACCCAGGCCGCTGAACGTCTTCGGGCCGCAGGACACGAGAAAGAGGCATCCCAGGTCATTGCAGATGCCCATGGCAGACGGCACACCATGGTCTCGGCCCTGCTCACGATTCTGCGTTCCGCACCCCCAAACGACCGTGAAGAAACCATCATCGACCGGGCTCTGAAGTGGCTGGATGAACACCACGAGGGCATTCCCGTCCTCGGAGACCTCCTCAGAGTGATCCAGCTCGGGCCCGCTGAGGTCCGCGCCGTGGCCCTCGACCGTGGCGACGACACCCGCTACAAGACCATTACCGAAGGTCTGGAAGCATCGCTGATCGGTTTGGTCGGCGGCGGCCGCTTGGGTGAGACCTTCTCACGTCAGACCACCAACCCGATGCGGCGGGATGCCCCGGTCGTTTACGACGTGTCGGCCATCGACGATTCGGAGATGGACCTTCAGGCCGCAGCGCTGCTGGCTTGCTGGTCTGCAGGGTTTGGCACCGTCAATGTTGCCAATGCCCTCGCCGACGCGGGGTTGGAACCGCGCAGGCACTACTTCGTGATTCTTGATGAACTCTGGCGGGCCCTCCGTGCCGGACGCGGCATGGTCGACCGGGTGGACGCCCTGACGCGGCTCAATCGGCAGCGCGGGGTTGGCATGGCGATGATCTCCCACACCATGAGTGATCTTCAGGCCCTGGCCAGCCAGGAAGACCGGATGAAAGCCCGCGGATTCGTTGAACGTTCCGGCATGGTGATCTGCGGCGGTCTGCCCTCCGCGGAGATGCCCCTGCTCACCGCAGCGGTTCCGTTCTCACAGGCCGAGCAGTCCCTGCTCATCGGCTGGCAGGATCCGCCGGCTTGGGACCCTTCAACGGGTCGGGAAGCCGAGCCGCCCGGGCGGGGGAAGTTCCTGGTCAAAGTCGGTGGTCGGCCGGGGATACCGGTCGATGTGCAGCTGACGGCGGTCGAGGCCTCAATCAACGACACCAACAAACTCTGGCATGACCAGTCCCGTGTCGGCCGGCGTGCCCGCCGGCTGATTGAGGAGGCAGAGCTGTGAACACTCCAAACAACCGCCGCCGCGATCCCGGCGGGATAGGTGCAGAAGCCGCCCTGGTCTGGACGGCCGTCCTCATCGTCCTCACCGGTGCCGGGTCAATCTACGCAGCCATGCACCTGGGGCACCGCTTCGCGGAGACCGGCCAGACACTCCCCACTGATCCTTTCGAGCTGGTCTTCGGACTCGTCGGAGGGGACTTGCCATGGCCCGGGGAGGCCGGCTGGTGGGTACTCGGGGCAGTAGCAGCCGCCGGGCTTCTCGTGGCCATTCTGGTCCTGGTCCTGCTCGGCAGGCTGCGCAAGGCACGGACCCGTGTCGATCGGGCAGCGAGCTTCATGGGACGGGGGAAAGACGTCGAGAGTCTCACCCGCAAAAGCGCACAGGCCACCGCCAAACGACTCGGGGTTGAAGAATCCCCCGGCGTTCCTATTGGCCGCACCGTCAGCGGAGGCCAGCCGCTATATGGGTCCTGGGAAGACATGCACATTGATATCTGGGGTCCCCGCACCGGCAAGACCACCAGCCGTGCTGTACCGGCCATCCTGGCCGCCCCCGGCCCGGTGCTCGTGACCTCCAACAAACGCGACGTCGTGGACGCAACCCGCAATGTTCGCGCCGAAACCGGACCGGTGTGGGTCTTTGACCCACAGTCCATTGCCTTGGAAGAACCGACCTGGTGGTGGAACCCGCTCAGCTATGTCACCGATGAAGTCCGCGCACAAAAACTCGCCGAGCACTTCGCGGCCGGGTCCCGTGACCCCGGGGCCAAAACAGACGCCTACTTCGACCCTGCCGGCCAGGACCTGCTCGCCGGGCTGCTGCTTGCAGCTGCGCTGGATCAGCGGTCCATCACCGACGTTTACACCTGGCTGACCCGGCCGATGGACCACACCGCCGCGGACATTCTCCGGCTCAATGACTTTGATCTGCTGGCTGACCAGGTTGATGGCGTAGTGGACGCCCCAGACAAACAGCGGGCCGGAATTTTCGGCACCGCACAGCAAATGGCTTCCTGCCTGACGAACAGGCAGGTCTCAACCTGGGTAACCCCGCGCAGCTCAGCGGATTCCCGTCCCCAGTTCGATCCGGCGGCGTTCATCCGCAACGGCGGCACGCTCTACAGCCTGTCCAAGGAAGGCCGCGGAACGGCCGGGCCTCTGGTCACCGCGCTAACGGTGGCCGTGGTTGAAGCCGCTGAGGAACAGGCCGTGCGCTCCGCCGGCGGCCGTCTGGCCACGCCGCTCTTGGGCGTGCTCGATGAGGCGGCCAACGTGTGCCGGTGGCGCGAGCTCCCCAACCTCTACAGCCACTACGGCTCCCGAGGAATCGTCCTCATGACCATCCTGCAAAGCTGGTCACAGGGGGTGGAGGTCTGGGGTGAGGCGGGCATGAAGAAGCTCTGGAGCGCATCGAACGTAAAGGTCTACGGCGGCGGCGTATCCGAAGCTGCGTTCCTGGAAGATCTGACCAGGATCATCGGGGACTATGACCGGCTCTCCTCCTCAACATCTCATGGGAAGGGACACCGAACGGTCTCCCAGCAGCTGCACCGCGAACGGATCCTCGACGTCGCTGATCTGGCGGCGCTGCCCAAAGGCCGGGCCGTAGTCCTGGCTTCCGGGAACCGTCCCACCCTCATCCGCACGCAGCCCTGGATGGCCGGTCCCCACGCCGAGCAGGTCCGGGCTTCCATAGCTGCCCACGATCCCCAGGCAGAGCGAACCATCAAAGAAGCCGAGACGGAAACGGCTGCTGTTTCCGCCAACACAGGAGGTGCCCAGTGACCGACTGGGGTGTAGATGAATATGCTCCTCCCGAACTGCAGTCAGAAGACTCAGGGCCAGCTGAACAGGACACACCGGCGGAGCCAACCCTGTACTTCGGCAGTGTCGATGAATTCGTGCGCGAGTATCTGCGCAACGTCTACCGCCGGAGGATCGACGGGAAATCCCGTGTCTGGGCTGCACGCTGGTGGGAATACGACGAAGCAGTGATCCGGCTTGAGGCACTGTGGCGTTCCTGGGAGCACCTGCGCCAGGACCCCAGCACAGGCATGAGCGTCTGGTGGCGGGATCACGCCGATCACCACATGTCTGTGCTGATGGACCCCCAGGGCCCCTTTTACGCGGCGGACGCCGTCAGCCGGGAGAACCAAGAAACGAAGGGAGGTCCGCTTCCCTACGTTTCGCCACCCATCGGGCTGTTTCCTGATGTTAGAAGCTGATCACGGCCAGCCAGCCGCAGATTCATCCTGCTCTGTTGGTGATCAGCGGAGCCTCTGGCTACTCCATTTCTGCTTTCCCATCTGGTCCCATGGTCGTCGGTGTACTGGACGACCGTGTATTTCTGTAGACCACCATCCTCTCCATACATGAGGCTCCACAAGCCAAACGGGTGCTCTGATCTAACTCCAAAGCGCTCGATATCTGTTCCGTTGGGCGCGATGAACGGAATGTCCCTACTGAGTTCCCCGCTGACTTCGCTCCAGCCCCGTTTCTCACTAGGTAGGTCCAGCAGCAAGGAAACTTCCTTCACTGGACTAACCCCAAAGTTATGGACTGTTGCGATCAACTCCGTTTCTCGTGGACGTTGTCGTTCGGAGTCTGAACCGTCTGGTGCAGGATTTGGAACTTCTTTGGAAACTGTTTGCCAGGTCGTTACGACCTTTCGAGCTTCGCGCTCCTGCTGATGTTTGAACACATAAACAGCCCAGAAGATGGCACTGACGGCACCGATCGCTCCGACCCACCCCGCGATCGCTCCAACCCACTCAGCGACTGTGCCGTAGACAGTTGAATAAGGAATAAGTTGACGGCACCAGGCAATTGCGACTGCCAAAAGTCCCAGTACCGTCAGGGCCAGGAGGACCATCAGGGTCCACTCGAGCCCTGTTCGACCAGTCCAAAACCTTTTAGTCCACTTCCTCACCTATCAACACCCGATCGTTGGACCTGTGTACCGCGGGCACCGCGGCCCTTGCGGGTCTTTGGTGTTTTGGCCCTTACGGACTTTACAGCCTCTGTAGCCGGCTTCGCCTGACTCACATCGGCTCTCATCCGTGTTGCCACCGTCTGCGCGTCGATGCCTCTGGATTCCAGGTTCCTGGCGGTCCCGTTACGGCGTTCGGCACTGTCATACGCTGAACGGCCGTCCTCCCGAATCGCTGTGGACCGATCTCCAGCGGCTTCAGCCTCGGCCAGCCACTGCCTTCGAGTTTCCGGATCGGATTCAAGCTCGGCGGCCAGGCGCGCTTCATCGGCCCGGCGATCTTCCTGGTCCGCCTGATTCAGCAGAAGCTGAGCTTCAGTAGCTTCTGCGGCTGCACGGTGCCGCTCGGCATCTGCATCGTCGGCGCGGTCACGTTCTGCCTTCTGCACGGCGGCGTTGACGGCGGCCGGGTCGGCGTCGGTCTTTTCGACGTCGAGGTTGTAGCGGCTTCGGAATTCGTTTCGCATGGTCTGTTCTGCGCGGGCGGCTTCGGGATCGTCCTTGGTCCAGGCGCGTGCGACCTGGTAGGTGTGAGCCATCTGCTCAGGGGTGGCACGGTCCCACCATTCAGGGCTGTGGACTCGTGAAACCTCCAGCTGGGCGGTCTTTCGTTCGGCCTCGAACCGGTCCTGCATCTCCCGTGCTGCCTGCTCGCTGACGGTCTGAGCCTTCCGGGAGGCTTCTTCCCGGGCTCTTGCGAACCTCTCGGCGATTTGTCCGGCTGCCGTCACCAACACGCGCAGCTGACCTTCGAAGGCTTCCTCTATCCCGTCGGTTTCTTCGGCCATGGTCCCTCTCCCACATCGGTTCCGGACCGCCGGTGGCGTCCGGTTTGGTGGTGTGCCGTTTAGTGGATGGTTCTCTGGTTCCTGGCAGCACTAGGACGGCATCGGGTGCCGCCGCTGGTACTGGAGTCCAAAGGGTTAGCTTCTGCCGAGATTTCCCAGCTCGTTGTGTGCTCCCCGGGAGCTGCGGTTCTCACGCACTGTTGGGCTGTTGAGGGTCCCGGCTGGTTTTATGGCCTCCGTGGCTGGCCGTGCCTGGCTAATACCCGCCAGGTCTGCTGCGTAGCTCCGGTGTCGATCGGGCAGTGGGCGGGCAGCAGCTTGGAGACGTTCCGTTTCTCTTTCGGGTGAGAGGGCGCCCTGGCGAGGTAAATCGATCTTCTCCAGGTAGATCGCGATGGTTCCGACCCGCGACAGGCCGTCGTCCGTGAGCACGTCCCAGACAAGGCTGCGTCCCATAATCGCCGGTCCCACAACAGATCCCGTTTCACCGTTGTGGTCACCTCCCTGCACGAATCGGACGCGGTCGCCCTGCTTGAAACCCTTCCAGAGCTGCTGATTCTCCGGGCTTGGGTCCTGTGCAGCTCGATCTTGAGCGCTGCCGGATGTTGCCTCGATGCGGTCTTTCTCATCCATGATGGTTCTCCCCTCATCGTTCCGGGCCGCGGGTTGCGTCCGGTTTGGTGGTGTGCCGTTCTTTGGACGGTTCGATTGCGTTCGGGACCGGGGACCCGGGAGTCGCCGGCTTTCCCTGCCCAGCGCGGAGTCGGTCGAGCATGGCCTGGGCCTGCGGTTCCAGGACGGGGTCCCGCCGGTCCCTGAGCGTGGCTGTGCCAGTGGCCTGACCGGCGGCTGTCTGAACGGGGTGCGGCATCGCGTCGCGGACACGGACCAGTCGGGCACGGGTGTCTTCGGCCAAGAGCTTCGCTTGGCGGACCTGCTGTCCTGCGACGGCCGCGCTATGGACTGCTTGGGTGACCCTTAGCAGCTGCCTGATCATGGCCGCCTGCGCGACGGCACCCTGGCCGCTGTGCATGGCGCTGGCCAGCAGCATGGCGGTTCCGGACAAAGCCGTTGTTCCTGCTTTCTGCGGGGTTACTGTCCGGCGGAATGTCTGTGCGGAACGGGACAGCGCTTCCGAGGCTGCCGCCAAATCTCCTGGCGTGTCTTCTGTGGCGTTGGACCAGGCTGCCAAGGCTCCTGCCGCTTGGCGGGCGACGGTGGCCCAGGTGTCCCGGTCGTTGACGTCGACGGCGTTCAGGCGGTCGATGAGTTCCCCGAGCTGCGTGGTCTGTTGCTCCCATGCCTCGGGGGTGATCTCCTGCGTCTCCCGTCCGGCATGGACGACCCGGCGCCCTCTCATCGCTGCGTTCCATTCAGCAGCGGCTTCCGTGGCGCCGCCGGGGGTGTCAGGCCAGTCACCGCGCAGCCGGGGAAGGCTCAGATCCCGGCCTAGGTGCAGCCCTCCGTACCAGACAGGTCGCTCCCCGTAACGGGGGCGTTCGGCCACCGAGTAGCCGGTAATAACGTCCGTTCGGTTCTCCGCGAAACGCGGCCTCAGGATGCAGCCGCTGCGCCTCAGCCGGCGCACGAACTCTGCTTCGCTCTCGCTCGCTGCAGCGGCAGCCCGTACCTTCAAGGCCAGTTCGTGGCGCGGCTGGGTTTCTTTCAGCTCGGCAGCTACGTGGGCTGCTTTTTCGGCTTTGGTGAGGTTCTCCCAGGAGGCGGGCTGCTCGCCCTCTGTGCGCTGTCGCTCGTACTTTGCCTTTGCACGCCGGCGGGCCGCGGATTCGCGTTCGGCCGGGTCATAGCCACGGGTGGCTCGCTCGGCTTTGACCGACTCCAGCTGCTCCAGGCCGTACTTCACTTCCAGTGCCCGAGCTGCGGATTGGGAGCGGCGGAAGTCGTTGTGAATGGACGCCTTGGTGCCGTCTTCCCGGACGAGGTTCACTGCCAGGTGGATGTGGTCGTTCCCGTTCTTCGACACTCCGTGCCGCACGGCGACCCACCGGCAGGGCGATTTCGTCCCCTCGTGGTCATCAAAGCCCATCGCGTGGACGAAATCGTTGGCAATGTCCTGCCACTTCTCGTCCGTCAGCAGCCCTTCTTCTGCGCCTATCGACAGTGAGCAGTGCCAGACGTGCCCGCCGTTGACGTTCACTCCGTACGCGCTGCGCGGCCGTTCCAAATGACGGGCGATACCCAGCGCAGCCTCCCGGTCCAGCTCCGCGTCATCATGCCAGGCGAGCAGTGCCGGATCCCCGGCGATCAGATGAGGTTCGGTGTGTTCGTTGGTCTTGCCCGGCCCGACCAAATACATCATCAGACCCGACATGCGTTCCCCGCGCACCACGTTCGGAATCATTGCCCGAAACCCAGTCCGTCGATAGCCCGGTCAATCCGGACAGCAACCTCCCGGACCTTCTTCAACGTCGCCGCGGTTTCGGCCTGGATCTCTTCTGAGGCGTTGGTGGCCCGCGCGATCTGGTTCACGTTATTGGACACCGCGGCCAGCAGCCGGTGAAGCGCAAAGAGCTCAGCCATGGCCTGCTTGCGTTCCGTAGGTGTCTCACCGGCGCCTGATGCCAGGGCTGACTCAACGAGGAGCCGGGGAACAGTGACGTGCTGGGCCTCAGCCAGGCGCAGCAGCTGCGCTTCCTCTTCCGGGGTGACCTTCACCCGGTGATCGTGCTGCCGGCCGCCCTGCACGTTGGCACGCCGGCGGCGGCCAAACAGCCGGCCTTCGGACGGATGCCCCATGTCACTCCCCTGCCTTTCGGCTTAGCGCAGCGACCCCGCCCCTGTGGCGGGGACCACACGCCCAGTGTGACCCGCGACCGGACGCACGTCCAGAGTGACAAGCGACTTGGGGGACCTAAGTCTATAGCTTGCTCCGCGAACGAACGCTGCAAGCGTTACCGCGGCTCTACTGCCCTTCGGGGAGCTTCGCTCCTGCCACATTGACCGGCTGCGCCGTTCCGTTTCGGCTTTGGAGGGTACTGTCCGCCCTTCTCTTGGCAAGCCTGCGCCGGCGGCTTTCGCGGCATATCCTCACTCGCTTCGCTCCCTCCGGTATTCCACGTTCCCCCGGCTCCGGCTGGCCAATTCACTTCGCGGCCAAGGTTTGACGGCTTTGCCGAAAGGAACGGTGGCAAAGAGAAAAGGAGCAAGCCCGTGAACCAGCTCATGACACCCCAGCAGGTGGGCGCCGAATACGGCGTCACTGTCCAGGAACTGGCCGAATGGCGACGCCGGAACATCGGCCCGGACTACTACGTGCTCGGCACACGGGTCATCCGCTACACGCCCGAACACGTCGAACGGTGGTTCCGTGATCCGGCGAACTCACGCTGGCATGACTTCCCGGCAGAGGCTTTCACCGAAGGCCTCGGAGAGAACGACGCTGACTGGTTGAGCGTCGAGGTGCATCGTCCGCTCACCTGGTGGCGTGCAACGCCGGAACAGCTGGGCGCACGGGTGGCTGATCCCGACCACGGCGCGTTTCCCCGCTGGGAGTCCTACGACCAGGACTGGAAGGCCATCGGAAGGACCATTCAGGACGTCGGTGATGTCCTAGCTTCAGGGGTCTCACCGGCCGGTCCTGGCCCGGATGGAAGTATCCGGATCCGTGTGCACGATCCCGGACTGTCAGATCTTGAACTCAAGATCGTGCGGTCATGGTTCGGTCCTGGCGAAGCAGTAACGATGGACCCCTGGGACAGCGGATGGTCCGACGGCAGACACAGAACGTGGCATGCCGCTGCGGCGTCCGATGCCGGCGTCCTGCTTCCCATCCGAGGCAACATCCTCGGGTTCGCCAATGCCGCTGACATTCCTCTCCTCGGCGACAACTGGAGCGAACAATTTCGCGCCGGTCTGCAGCGCTTGAAGCAACAGACTTGGGTGGATCAGATGGACCCAGTAAACCGACAGTTCCAAGAGAGTCTGGTACTCGCTGCCGCCGGAAGAATCCCACCGGTTGTGCCGTCAGCAATGGCTCCCGCTCGGGGATCGCTCCCAGCTTATGTGGAGGCGAGTTTTCCTTCCGTTCTCGACGGACCAAGCCCACAGAACGCACCATACTCAGCACCTTGTGACTCTCCGGTAACCCGTTCTTATCGGGGTGTCTCCGAAGGAACGGGCCATGACCGCTAGACCGTTCGCAGAGGGATTTCCCATGTTCGATGAGAAGCAGAATCCGTGCTGCTCTGTTGCCGGACTTCTGGCGTAGTTAGTGTGTCGGGCATGGCAGCCATTGATCTCGAAACGACGCAGAATCAAGCTCGTAAACTCCTGGATTCCCGGATCGCCTCCGTGACTGAACTCGTGAAAGCTCGGCAGCGCCGAGACGAGCTTCTGGACCAGATGAAGGAAGCTGAACGGGAGAACAAGCGCGCGTACACCCGCGCCATCCGGGACGGATGGAGCGAGGACGAGCTGAAGAAGCTAGGCCTCGACGAAACCGGTGGGCGTCGGGGTGCCCGAAGAACGGTCAATTCATCGGCTACATAGCAGCAAGGTGGGTCGATGCCCTGGACGCGGCCTGCGGAGCACACCGGCGTTGCTGTGCGGACTCTGCAACGCTGGCAGCTCGGATTGAGACGGGTCAGCTCGCGAGAGCACCTCGCCGCGATAAGGGATCGAAGCGCACTGCCGCCGAACTGGCAACTGTTGTGATTGGAGAAACGATGCGAAAACTCACTTACTACGTCGCCGTCAGCATGGACGGGTTCATCGCGGGGCCTTCCGGTGAATTCGACCGGTTCGTCTCCGAGGGAGACCACGCTGCGGGGATATGGCAGAAGTACCGCGGTACCGCGCCGACCGACCTCGCCGAGGCGGCGGGTCTCTCCGTCGAGCGCGGCCCTTTCGATACGGTACTCATGGGCTGGAACACGTACGCAGTCGGCCTGCCAGACCTCCCTAGTCCTTACCGCCACCTCCGCCAGATCGTGTTCACCCGCGGACACGAGTCACCAGAAGGCGCAGCCGGCGTCGAATTCACCGATCGTGATCCTGTCGAGGTCGTTCGTGAATTGAAGGCCGAGGACGGCGCAGGCATCTGGCTGTGCGGGGGCGGGATCCTCGCCGCGGCGCTGGCCGATGAAATCGACCGTCTCGCACTCAAACTCAACCCGGTCCTCTTCGGCCACGGCATTCGCCTGTTCGGCGACCGGCGCTACGATCCGGCATCCTTGCGACCGCTCGCCATCACTCCATACGAATCGGGTGTCGTACTGGCCGAATACACGCAGGAACGATGACGCCGCAGCACATTGAGCGGAACCGGTTGCGGGCGATTTCTCTCCCATACACCCGCCAGGTTGGGCGAGCCGCGCCGCAATCTCTCTCCCCCCACACACACAACTCCGCACGGGTGTCGCTGTCAGCAGACTGCGGCGGCATAGTTCTGAATTAGAGAGAGAAGAGGTCCTCACCGTCTGTGTAGAACTTCACCGCTTCGTGATCCAGCTCCAGTCCCAGCCCGGGATTCGCTGGGATGGCGAGGCATCCCTCGCTGTCGAGAAACCACCGGGTCGCCACGGGGTAAGTGCGGGCGGCTGATTACGTTTTGCCCGCTACCGGGTCCACTGGATACCGCTGTCCCGGTGAAGGATCCTCGATCGGACATCGACCAGAATGCACTAATTACTGTCTTCGGGGAGGAGCCTCCACCGAGGAGTCACTACTGAGGTTGTTCTCGGCTCTTATGACGGCGACGCCGAGGGATCAGAAGGTTGAGTGTAAATGAAGCAAACCCTAAAGCGCAGATGCTGTTCTCAGGGAGAGGCAACGTCCATATTTACTCAAAAAAGTCGGCCTCTCGAGCGACGTAGGTACGAATTGATCTGCTTGGCACCGAAGAAGATCACGATCAACAAAACCCCGAAGCCAACTATCTTAGTGACCGTGTTTTGCCACCCACTCTCAACTGGGAGGGTCTCTCCTGTGGTTGCAAGAGCTGCGATTGTTGCTGCGGCGTAGGCTGCGGCGCCAGCCACTGCACCCAACAGAACAAGGAGGCAAAGGACGCCGTTGACGGGAACAAGGACAGCAACTAACAAAACGGGTTGCTGTTAGAACCGAAACCGGATCACCCCCCTGGGGGGTGATCCGGTTTTTTACGATGTTCACGAACCTCACATAGTGCACCGCAGGCGCGGTAATGGTTCCCGGCTTACACGCGGTGCGTGCTGGCCAGCGGGCACGCCCACGTATCGACCCCGCCGCGGCCTACCTTGTTGATATAGGCGGTGACGTCCCGCAGGGATTGGCCGAACCCGGTTTCGGTGTACCGCACGCCCAGCTGATCACAGTGCCGGCGGACCAGCGGGGCAACTTTGCGCAGATTCGGGCGGGACATGGAGGGAAACAGGTGGTGCTCAACCTGAAAGTTCAGCCCTCCCATAAAGGTATCCACCCACCGACCGCCGGTGATGTTACGGCTCATCAATACCTGACGGCGCAGGAAATCGATGCCCGCCTCCCGGGGCGCGATCGGCATGCCGATATGGTTCGGGACGAAGGAAATACCCATATACAGCCCGAAAACGGCGAGCTGGACACCAATGAACGCTGCACCCTTACCCGGGGAAAGCACCAGGAACACCAGCACCGCATAACCGGTCAGGCGCACAGTAATGAAGCCAAGTTCCACCCACCTGCGCTTGATCCGTCCCGGCCCCAGCACCCTCTTGATGCCCTGCACGTGCAGGTTCACTCCCTCGAGCAGGAGCAGCGGGAAGAAAAAATAACCCTGCTTGGAGGCAAGCCAACGCGTGAAACGATTCCGGCGCGCTTTAGCTGCCTCAGGAGTGAAGGCCAGCACGCCGGAAGCAATGTCCGGATCCGCACCGATCTTGTTCGGTGCCGCGTGATGCTTGCTGTGTTTTGCATGCCACCAGCCCATGCCCATGCCGGCAAAGAGATTAACCACGATCAGCGAGACCCACTCATTCCACTTCGCCTACACGAAGATCTGCCGGTGTGCGGCGTCGTGCCCCAGAAACGCGACCTGCGTCATCAGCAGCGCCAGCACGACCGCGGTCACCATCTGCCACCAGGTGTCCCCCAGCAGCACAAAAGCCACGGCCAACCCCAGACCTCCCAGGGTCAAGCCGATCAGCTTGGTCCAGTAGTAGCCGTAGCTCCGACGCATATAACCAGCTTCCTGGACCCGCCGGGTCAAAGCCGTGAAGTCGCTGACGTGCCGCTGCCGGGACGGGCCCGGTGACCGGTGTTTACCTTCCGTACCCGAATCCACACCCGTACCCGTCATAGGGATGGCCTCCATAATTCCCTTTCATATCGGCGGACAAAGTCCATGTCATATTAACGACCCACCCCTGCACCTGCAGGCCCTGAACCGGTATGCGGGAATGCGTCCTGGGAAGAATCCGGCACCCGAACCCGACACTTGATACAGAGGCCGCGCTTAGGGATGCGCAACAGCACCGGGTCCCCCCTCCCTGCCTTTGTCTCTGAGGGGGAGATCCGCTGCTGTATGCGTTTCCGGCTAGCGTCCGGTCAATGCTAAGTGTGCTTAGCATATAGGGAAGCTGGCTTAACCCGTGTAAACGCCAGGTTGGGGCCGGACACAGAACGAAGCAATGTCCGCTGCCGGCAGCACTGCAGGACAGCGGGCAGTAGGGATGTGCATCGATATCGGCGCCACCCCTGCCGCCACCCATGCAAGGGGCCGTGCAGCCGGGATCTGCGGGACTATCCGCCAGCTCAACCGTGCCCACGGCGCGATCCTGGGCAACCCACCCGTCGAGGGTTCGTTAATTTCCTGGATAATCCCGTCGGTGATGTACATGCTGACGTGATTCCTCTCAGTGTCAGGCAATGCGTCAGGGATCAGCGGGCGCCAGGTCATACACCAGTTCATTGTTCCCAATGCGCACCCCCGGAGTCGGTGGATGGGGTGTATGCCTGCCTCCCGGCATCAGGTGCTCCACGCTCACCCCCGCCAGAAGCGTGGCGTAATCGGAGATAAGACGGCGGTGGCATCTCCACCACACGCTCTCACTGCACATGATGGCCGTAGGAGTACGGGCGACATCCTTTATGACTTCGGTGAAAGCGTCCTGAAAGTCCGCGGTGCGCATATACCCGGCATATGCCCTGAAAGAATCATTGCGCAGGGCGGTGTCCGGCGAGCCGGGCAGAAGCTTACGAAAGCCCCCCAACCGTTTTTCCCACCGGTATGAGATACCTGCCTCAGGCAGCCACTGTGCCATAAGGTCCTTATTAAAGTGCGGGAACTTCCGGCTGCCCGGACCGATCCGCACGTCCACTAATGCACCTATGCCGGCGCTTTTCAGCAGCTGTGTAAATGAGAGTTCATCAGCGGTACCATGGCCTATCGTCCACAGCCGGGGCATCGATTCGGACACTACCTCACCCCATTCCTCTCTCCAGGCACAGGATTTTTCGGGTTTACCTGCCTCATGCGAACCGCCATAACATCTCCCCCGGACTGAGGGCGACGGTAGCCTGCCCGGTAATAGAACCGCTCATCCGAACAACACATGCGCGGTGTTCCTCGGGCATTCCTTGCTGCACAAAACCAGGGGTTGGATAACCGGCCGGCCGAGCTGATCACGGGTTACTCGTGGTGGTCTTGATTGGGGCTGTCCCCGTGACTATTACCGGCCTGGCTGGTAACGGTAGTAAGCAGGAACACCGAATCCTCCAATGCCTCGACGCCGTGACGCACGTGCGTCAGCGCCACAATCTCCCCGGCAACCACCTCCGACTGGTCCTGTCCGGTCACCCGCACTCGTCCACGCAGAAGATACATACTCGCAGCCGGCGGAGAATTGTGCTCGGCAAGAACCTGGCCTGCCTTGAGCGCGAGGATGGTCTGACGGAGTGGACCATCATGAATAAGGATCTCGGCGGAACGGCCCTTGTCCTTGGCGATGGCTTCTTCCAAAGCCTTCCGGGCAGCCGTTTCAACAATGGGCATAATGCCTCCTATGCATTGATCTTTCCCTGGGTTCAGCCGATCGACACAACACTACCGGCCCCGCCGCAGGCAAACAGCGCCCGGCCGAGCCGGCCGGGCGCTGGAAGGTTGCTGTTCTTTACGGGTGCCTACAACGGGGGCGGCGCCATCAGACTCGTCCTGTTATTGGAAATCGGCCAGCCACAGGTCAGGTCCGAACACTTCATACTGGATGTCTTTGGCCGGTATGCCGCGGGCGATGAGGGCGCTGCGGACAGCTTGCATAAAGACCAGCGGGCCGCACAGGTAGTATTGAGCTCCGGCTGGAAGATCAACGGTACTGACGTCCATAAAACCCACCAGCTCGTCCTCAACCACCTGGGTCGGTTCCGAGGGTTCAACGAACCACGTAAGCATGGACGCATTGGGGAGTTTCGCGAGGTCCGACTGGATCTGGCCGCGGAGGGCAAAGGTGCCGGCTGAGTTGTCGGCATGAAGCAGCATTACCTTGCGCTGTGAACCGGACTGCACCAGATGGGAAAGCATACCGGCCATGGGCGTAATACCGATACCGGCACTGGCGAAGACGATGGGACGGTCGGTGTACGTCATCACGACATCCCCGGAAGGAACCGAAAGGACTATCTCGTCGCCTACGTGGACATTCGAGTGCAGCAGGTTGGACACTTCGCCGTCGGGGGTCGGCAGTCCGTGGACGCGCTTGACGGAGAACTGGCGGTGATGCCCGTCGTCGGCGCGGGTGAGGCTGTACTGGCGCGGCTGGTGCACCCCGTCAGGCATTAGCACCTTCACGGTGACGTACTGTCCCGGTAGTGATGGTTTGATGTCGCGTTCATCGGTGCGTTCGACTACGAAGGTCACAACGTCATCCGTTTCCTGGATCTTTTCGGAAACACGCCAGGTCCGCCAGATAGTGTCGGGGGCGAGATTGAGCGCTCCGTACATGGCCCGTTCCTGGTTGATCAGGACGTTGGCCATCAGCCAGTAGACCTCATCCCAGGCCGCTGCGACGTCTTCGGTGACGGCATCGCCGAGCACGTCCACGATCGCCCACATCAGATGGTCATGGACGATCTGGTACTGGTCCGGACGCAAGCCCAGCGAGACATGCTTGTGGGCGATCCGCGCGAGCAGGTGGTCAGGCATCTCGTCCGGGGTATTAACCAGGAATCCCGCGAAGGCAGCTATGGAACCGGCCAACGCCTGCTGCTGACGCCCGTCAGCCTGGTTGCCGCGGTTGAAGAGACCGTCCATGAGTTCGGGGCGTTCAGCGAACATGTGCGCGTAGAAGCGCCGGGCAATCTCTTCGATGTTCTCGCCCACGACCGGCAAAGTGGCCTGGATGACCGGGCGGGATGTATCGGAAAGCATGATGGGGGCTCCTTTAGAGGTAGCGTCTTGGCCGGCAGCGGCAATGCCCCGCCAGCGGATGTAGCGGGTCGACCGGCGTCGCTGGCCTTCTGTAGTGATGCGTGACTTTCTCAGCGCCCGGGGGTTTTTGCACGAGAGAGTGGTGAAAGCCAAAGGATCAAGCTCGACCCCGCACCGCACATGAACCAAAGCACAGAGGTTGTAGCGGTTGGCCCAGGTCAGCGGAACCTTCTACTAATACTCGAAACCAAATGTCGCTCCGGCGGTCAGGGCCTCCTGCGGTGTAGGTGATCCGCGCTAATTCATTCCGGACGGTCTTATCCGGCGCTTTCTTGATGCAGCGGATTAGGCGCTTTCTTCTCCCTTATCGTCAACTTCCTCAACCCACGACGGCGGCTCGTCACGGCCCTGCTCTTCATCCTTCCCGGCGTCCTCCGGTGTCTCCTGCACGATGCCCTGGGCATGGTGCGTGGGTGCGTAGATTGTGTAGAGGCGCAGCGGTTCGTCCCCGGTGTTTTCGACGTTGTGCCACGTTCCGGCAGGTACCTGAATGCTCCAGCCGTCCGCGACGTCCTGCTGGAAGGACAGGTCGTCCTTGGACGGCCCCATTACTGCGCGCCCCTGTCCGGCCTCGATACGCAGGAACTGGTCGGTGCCGTGATGCACCTCAAGGCCTATTTCACCGCCGGGTTCGATGGACATAAGCGTCACCTGCAGGTGCTTACCCGTCCAGGCAACGCGCCGATATGCGGCGTTTTCCGTTGTAGCGCTCTCGATATCGAACGCATTTGGCAGTGGTCCATTGTCGGTGATCTTCATGACCACATTCTGTACCAACTCCGCAAGATTACCAACGCCGGAGCAGACCAGCTTTATGCAGGGAAAGGCCCGTTGAACACACGGTACTATGCGGCCGCGCGCAAGACCGCTGAATGACAGATTCTGAGGGTTATACCAGTTCACAGGTCAGGACCTGGAGTAGCCCGTAGGCCGATCCCTCTCCGGACGCTCGACGCAAGCGCACGGGAGGCTCACAGTAATCACAAAGTTGATGGCAATCGGCTGTCTTTACTGTGGCTTCTATGAGATCTTCCAAAACCACCGATACCCGGCCCGCGCAGTCGTTCGTTCGACGGCGTGCCCTGTGCGTCGGCTCGCTCCTCCTGACTGGCGGCCTCGCCCTGACCGGCTGCGCCACCGATGTTGCTTCCACCTCCGCCGCGACGTCCTCCTCTGCTGCGAGTGACTCGAGCAGTAGCACGACCGCGGACTCGACGACAAACGCTGAAACGATTTCCTCGACAACGACCGAAGACACGATTTCCTCGACGGCAGCTGCCGCTGAGGCATTCCTGGCGACGCTGAGCGATGAGCAACGCGAGCCAGTCCTGTATGACTTCGACGACGAGACGAAGACTACGTCGTGGTCAAACTTTCCCGTGACGTTCGTCCAGCGCGCCGGTCTGAATCTCCCCGAGTTGACCGACGAGCAGAAGACCGCAGCACTGGAGGTCCTGCAGGCGCTACTCAGCGACGAAGCGTACGACACCGTGTCCGGGATCATGGGCGGCGACGAGTACCTGCACGAGAACAGCAGCACCACCGAGCAATCCCTCGGTCAGTACTGCATTGCCTTCTTCGGTGACCCCTCTGACACCAGCGCCTTCGAGGTGCAGTTCAGCGGCCACCACCTCGGCATAAACGCTACCCTCGACGGAGCTACTGACGCGATCACGTTCGCTCCCTCCCACCTCGGCGTGCAGCCTGCCGTTTACACCGATGCGTTCGCATTCTTCGACAGCCTGACGGTGGAACAACAGGCGACGCTCACGTCGGGCGACGTCAACATGTGTGCGCCTGGTGACACCTGTGATTTCACCACCGGAGACGGCCTCACGGGCGCCGACCTGACCGACGAGCAAAAGCAGTTGCTCCTCGATCTCATCGCGAACTGGTCCGGTATGGCTGACGAGCAGACCACTGCCGACTCCCGGGCGAAGATCAAGGCCACACTCGATGACACCGTCATCGCGTGGTCCGGTGAGACCACGTACGACATGAGCACTGGGGGCGGTATCTCGTTCTCAATCTCCGGCCCGGATGTTTACGTCGCCTTCCAGGCGCAGCAGGGCTCGGCAGGCGCAGATGTCGAAGGAGTATCGACAACCGGCTGGGGACACGTCCACACCATCTACCGCGACCCCACGAACGACCATGCCAACAGCGTGACCCAGCAAGCGGCCTCCGGCATGGGCGCACCCGCCGGCGCACCCGCTGACGGCGCCGCGCCCGGCTCGACTCCCTCGAACTAGCTTCTCAATCGACAAGATGTGCCCGGCAAGCCCCCGCCCGTTGGGCGCATCCATGTGCTCGGGCGAGCTGCGAGCTGTATGCCCTGTGGTTGTTGTCGCTTTGTGGCGGCGTTCTGTGATCGCTATTTGGCGCTATCAAGGATTTCCGAACACTTCTCGACCCTCAGGCGGCCATGGCTAATCGCCCGCATGCAGAAGTAGCACTCCGAACTTCCGTAGTTGAGTCGGGTTCGAGGTCGCCGCGACGTTGTGCATATCCGCTGCGGCGGCCTCACCCAAACGATTGCCCTGCCTACGCATTCGAGACCGGTAAGTGCAATAATCTGCGTATGCATGCAGATAGTGTGATTTGTGGCCGCGACCCTGGCAGCCAGTTCGTCGAACTTGCGGTGGAAGTCTTTTCGATGCTCGCTGATGCGACCCGGGTGCGTCTGATTCTCGCTCTTCGAGAGGGGGAGCGCTCCGTGAATGACCTTGCTGTCTTTGTCGACAAGTCGCCTGCCGCGGTCTCGCAGCACCTCGCCAAGTTGCGGCTGGGACGATTCGTAGCGACCCGGCAAGAAGGGACGCGTGTGTTCTACCGGTTGGAGAACGAACACGCGAGTCAGCTCGTCTCGGACGCGATATTCCAGGCCGAGCACTCCCTCGGTGGAACACCGCGGCACCACCACACGCGAACCGAGCCCGTGAGGTGAGCACGCCCCACACTCACCACGGACACGACGAGCCGACCCAGCACGAACACCACGAGTCTCCCGGCCACGCGCACACCCACGATCACGACCACGGGCATTCACATCCGACCGGCATCAAGGGTTTTCTCTACGGCCTGTTCGTGCCCCATAGCCACGATGCCGCCGACTCCATCGACGATGCCCTCGAGGCCAGCACTCAGGGCGTGCGGGCGCTCAAGATAAGTCTGTTCGTTCTGCTTGGAACGACGATTCTGCAGTTCGTCGTCGTCATCATCAGTGGGTCGGTCGCCTTGCTCGCAGATACCATCCATAACTTCTCTGACGCACTGACCGCGGTCCCGTTGTGGGTCGCGTTCGTGCTTGGCCGACGCGCCGCGACCAAGCACTACACCTACGGGTTTGGAAGGGCGGAGGACCTTTCAGGCCTGTTCATCATCGCCGTGGTCGCGTTGTCAGCGGTCGTCGCCGCCTATCAATCGATCGAACGCTTTTTCAACCCGCAACCTCTCCACAACCTAGGGTGGGTTATCGCCGCGGGCTTCATCGGCTTCATCGGCAACGAAATCGTCGCCATCTATCGAATCCGGGTCGGCCAGAGGATCGGTTCCGCCGCACTCGTCGCAGACGGCGTGCACGCGCGCATCGACGGCTTCACCTCGCTCGCCGTCGTCCTCGGCGGATTCGGCGTGATGCTCGGATTCCCGCTCGCCGACCCCATCGTCGGACTGCTCATCTCAGCCGCCATCATCGTGCTCCTCTGGGGAACCGTTCGCAGCATCGGGCGCCGCCTCATGGATGGCATCGAACCCGAGCTCGTCGAGCGAGCGCGGCACGCGATCGAACACACCCCGGGGGTTCTCGCCGTGCCTTCACTGCAGCTGCGATAGGTCGGCCACCGACTCCAGGGCGCCGCAACGGTAGCTGTCGCTGATATGCCGATCTCAGCCGCCGAAACGATCGTGCATGACATCAGGCACGGGATCTCGCATACACTCCCGAACCTGGATGACATGACCATATCGACAACAACAGAGGTCACGAGGTAAGCCTTGTGGATCCGTTTTGGTCGAGAGCCCTCACTGCAGCCGACGGCATCCCGCTGCTGTGGCTTGAATTGATTGGCATTGTTGCATGGCTCACTCGTCGGCAGGGCGAGTCGATCACGCTCGTTGAAGCGCTTCGCCTGGCCTCAGACAGACTGCGGCTGGTTCGTCGGCTGGCGGTCGCCCCCGGTGGTTTTGCGCTTTAGCCGCGCGAAATATGGTCGGCCGTCATGCCGGCCGTATGCGTTCTCGGGTCCGATTTCGGTCCTGGAGGTCTGAACAGATTTACTCTCCTTGCCGGATAGCGGAGTGCAGCTTTGCCGGTGCGAGCGGGAATATGCACGTTACGGATGCGCCGGTGGTCGGTTGTTCGATAGTGACGGTACCGCGGTGGCGCTGGACGATTTCCGCGACTATTGCCAATCCGAGTCCGTAGTGGCGTGTGGTGCTGTCGACGTTCCGGCTGCTGACGAAGCGGTCGAAGGCTGTGGACGCGACCTCGGGTGAGAATCCCGGACCGTCGTCCGTCACGCGTACGATTGCGTTCCCGTTCGACGCCGAGACGGTGACCGTCACCGCGGTGCGGGCGTGGTCGAGCGCGTTGGTCGACAGGGCGATCACCAGGCGCAGCAGAGCGGCACGCGACCCGGGGATGATGATCGGTTCCGGGTCGCCCGCGCGGGCGAGGGAGATGCCGCGCCGACCTGCGTCGTCACGGAGAAGCCCGACCGCATTGTCCGCGACAGCCCTGAGGTCAACCGGGGTCGGCTCGACCACGGTTCGCGGGTCGGCGGCGATCAGGAGGTCTTCGAGGATCTCGGTGAGCGTCCGGGTATCGGTGACGATTTCATCGACGGAGGTGGTGACGTCTGCGGGGAGGTCATTGCCGCCTCGGCGTTTCAGAATTTGCGCCCGGGTGGTCAGCAGGGTCAGTGGTGTGCGGAGTTCGTGGCTGGCGTCGGCGACGAAGCGGCGCTGTAGGGCGAGCGCCTCGGCCAGGGGGCGGATGGCGCGGCGGGCCATCAGGTAGGCGGTGGCGAAGGCGAGCACGGCCGCGACGAGTCCGCCGGCGATCAGCGCGGTCGCGAGCCTGCCCAGTTCTTCGGAGCTCTCGTGCAGGTCGAGCGCGACCTGCACGAATCGGTCGTGGCTGCGGTCCCCGGTGGCGGAGGTGGTGAGGAGGAGGTAGTCGCGCCCGTCCACGGTGCGCTGCTCCTGCACGTCCGCGCCGCCGGCCGCTACCGACTGGAGGGCCGTGGTGTCGAGCAATCCCTCGGGTAGGTCGTCGGAGGAGATGAGTTGGTCGCCGGTGCGCCCGTCGACCAGGGAGAGGTAGGTGCCGCTCGGCGCATCCTGGGGCGAGTCGAGCCGGGTGGCCGCGACAAGTGCCCGCTGGTTCGATTCGGTCACGCTCGTGCTGACGATCAGATAGACGAGCGTGCCGACGATCGCCAGGATGAATAACAGGAGGGCGGTGAATTGTGCGGTGAGCCGCAGCGACGCGCCTCTCAGGTCGTCGCCCGTGCGCAGCGCTCTCACGGCAGCGGTCCGAGCCGGTACCCGATACCGCGAACCGTCTTGACGCTGTCGCGGCCGAGCTTCTTTCGCAGGTAGTGCACGTAGGTGTCGACCACGCCGGGGTCGTCGGCATCGGGGAAAACGCTGGCGAGCAGGCCGTTCCGTTCGAACACCTGATTCGGCCGGCGGGCGAGCCGTTCGAGCAGCTGCGACTCGCGCTCGGAGAGGGTCACGTTCTCGCCCTCTCCCGTCGTCACGGTACGACTCGCCGTATCGAGCGACCCGCTCACTAGTGCCAGCACCGGCACTGTGCTGCGGTGTCGGCGGAGTAGGGCGCGGATGCGGGCGAGCAGCTCGTCGATGTCGAAGGGTTTGGCGAGGTAGTCCTCCGCGCCCCGATCGAGGCCCTCTACGCGGTCGGCCGGGTTGCCGAGCGCCGAGAGCACGAGGGCTGGGGTCAGGATGCCGCGGCCCCGGAGACGGGACAGCACGTCCAGCCCCTCCAACACCGGCAGCCCCCGGTCGAGCACGAGGGCGTCGAACTCGTGCGTCAGGCCTTCGTGCAGGGCACGTTGGCCGTCTCGGGCGAGCACGGTGTCGTAGCCCTCGGCTGCGAGCAGCTGCTCGAGCATCTGTGCCAGGCGCGCGTCGTCTTCGACGAGCAGAATGCGTGCGCGCTGCGACATACTCGAAGTATAGGGGAAACAGGGGGCGGCGAGGCTCATATCGGCGTGAGCCCCCGGGCGCTCTGCAGCCCTGGTGTCGCGGTGAGGTGCCCCGCGTAGTCGACGGTGATCGCCTCGATGTCGAAGCGGTCGATCAACTCCGGGCAGCGGTCGGGCCCGCCCGCGACGAGGGCGGTGGCGAGTACATCCGCGGTGACGATGTCGTCGGCCAGCACGGTCACCTGGCGGTAGCGTTGCGGCGAACGGGGGTCACCGGTGCGCCAGATGTGCTCGCCCCGCTCGGCGGTGCCCGAGGTGGCCAGGGCAGTGTGTCGGCCGACGAGCTCGACAGCGCAGAGCAGCGCGCCCCGGTCGTCCGGGTCGACGATGCCGGCGCGCCACGGCGGGCCGCCGAGATCGCCCCGGGTGAGGATGTCCCCGCCGGCCACGAGCATCCAGTCGGTTTCGCCGGACGACTCGAGCACCCGCGCCGCCGCCTCCATCGCCTTGGCCTTGACGGTGCCCGAGAGGTCGATCACGCCGTCGGGGCGGTGGGGTGTGAAGGTGCCGCCGGTGCTCCGTGACCAGTCGAAGGCGTCGGCATAGGCCTCGCGAAGCTCCGCACTAGCCCGGGTCAGCGGCAGCTCCCCGCGAGCCATCCTGCTGATCTCGGAGTCGGGCCGATACAAACTGAACCGCTCGTCGAAGACTCGGAACGCCTCTTCGACCTCGTCGAGAACGGATGCGGGGGCGGTGGAGCCGGCGAAGCGCAGACTCACCATGGTGCCCATGGTGTCGAACACGTGCACGCCCATGGTCAGAGCCCGGCCTGGTCGAGCGCCGACTGGAGCGAGCTGAGGTACCCGTCGCTGGTGTAGGTGGCACCCGAGACGCCCTGCACGTTCGCCGACTGCGCCGCCAGAACCTCTTGGCGCAGTACCGGCGCGGCCCGGTTGCTGATCGACACCGAGCGCTGATCCTTGTCGGTGAGCTGCAGCGCGGTGACATCGGTGATGCTGCCGTTCGCGACGGTGATCTGCACCTGCACCGGGCCGAAGCGGGTCTGCACGGAGGTACCGGTGAATGTGCCCGAAGCGCTGTCCGACGCCGGGGCTGTGGCACTCGCGCTGCTGCCGGCGGCGGTCGGAGTGGGCGCCGGGGCGGCCGCTGCGGAGGACATCGACCCGCCGTTGGGAGCCGTGGTCGTGGTGGTGGCTGTCGCATCCGGAACAGTCGGGGTCTGGCCCTGCGTGCCGAGCTGCCACCCCACGGTCAGCACGGCCGCCGACGACAAGATGCTGAGGGCCAGTGCGCGCGCCCTCACCAGTCGAACCTCTCGACGTGGATCTGGTCCTCGGGCAGACCGGCCGCCCGGGCGTCGCGGATCACCAGATCGATCCACGACTGCGGCCCGCACACGTAGAGATCGGAGTTCAGCAGATCGGGGAAAACCGTGCCGATCGTGACACCGTGGGCAAGTGCCTCGACCGACATCCAGGTGGCGAGCCCCTGCGGTCGCGGGCCCATCATCGAGAAGACCGCATTGCCGCGCATGCTGCGGAGGGCGCCGACCTCGTCCCACAGGTAGCTCTGCGAGGGATCGCTGCCGCGCAGCAGCACGGTGGCCTCGCCGGGGCGTAGCGTCGAGTGCTCGAGCATCGAGCGGATCGGCGTGATGCCGATACCCGCCGCGACCACGGCCAGCTTCGGGGCCACCCGGTGCGCCTCGGTGAACACGCCGTAGGGGCCCTCGATCGACACCCGGGTGCCGGGGCGCACACGGGAGATCGCCGCACTGCCGGTGCCGAGGTCGCGCACCGTCAGGCGCGCCGACGACGCCGTAGGAACCGCCGAGAAGGAGATCGGATGGGCATGCCACCAGGTGGCGCCGGTCCAGAACCGCCAGATCGCGTACTGCCCGCCCGCGGTCTGCAGGCGGTCGAGGTCCCGCCCGGCGAGGTGGATCGAGACGACCCCGGGGGCGACCTGCTCGACGCCAGCGACCCGGATACCATGTCGGGCGCTGCGCAGCGCGGGCACCGCGAAACGGAACACGGCAATGGCGCCGAAGGCGAGCACGTACAGCGCAATCCAGTAGACCCGCTGCACGGTGCCGTCGGCGAGCACACCGCCTGCGCTCAGCTGATGCGGCAGCGCCACGAGCACGGCCGCGTAGCTCAGCAGGTGGATGAGGTGCCAGGCCTCGTATGCGAAGCGCCGCCGCACCGCGACGACCGAGGTGACCACGACGGCGATGAGCAGGCCCAGCCCGAGGTAGGCGAGCGCCATATCTGGGCCCTGGAACAGGCTGATGGTCTCGGTGACGACGTTCGACCCGTCGGCCATCGCGTAGCCGACGGTGAGCAGCGCACCGTGGGCAAGGATCAGATACAGCGCGGGCTTACCGAGCTGCCGATGGAACGCCATCGCCGTGTCCTGCCCGACCACCCGGTCGACCGCCGGGATGCGAGCGGCGAGCACGAGCATCACCAGGATGAGGTCAGTGCCGACCAGGCCGGTCACGATGCCCGCGGCGGTCAGTGCGGTAGCGAGGCCGCTGACGGTGTTCAGACCGCCGTAGGCGAGCCACAAGGTCATGGCGGCGGCGACCGATGCCCAGACGAGGGCGATCATCGCGTCGGCCGTGCGCCTCCGACGTCGGCCCCGGATGCGCCGGGTACGGTCGACCGGGTCGACCATGCGGCGGGTCCGCACAGGGACGGTGGGTGCCGTTCTGAGAGTCATCGTGTTCTCGATTCGGGTGAGTGTCTTCTACCCTCCCTACAATCGTCCCGAATTCTTCCAGAATTCTTAGCCGAAATTCCCCGGGTCGCTTAGCCTCACCAACGTTGAAGTGCCGGGACATCGGTGCTTGAATGAGCGCATGTCGACCGATGGATACACCGCACCCGCGCTGCACGCCGACGAACCCCACCGGGGAGGCATCGCGCAGCGCCTCAACTGGCTGCGCGCCGGCGTACTGGGGGCCAACGACGGCATCGTCTCGGTGGCGGCGATCGTCGTGGGCGTCGCCGGAGCCACGAGCTCGACTGGTCCCATCCTCACCGCGGGCGTGGCGGGCCTGGTCGGCGGCGCGATCTCGATGGCGCTCGGGGAGTATGTGTCAGTCAGCAGCCAGAGCGACAGCGAGAAGGCCCTCATCGCGAAGGAGCGCGCCGAACTGCGCGACATGCCCGCCGAGGAGCTCGACGAACTCACCGCCCTGTACCGGGCCAAGGGCCTGAGCGAGAGCACCGCTACCCAGGTGGCCATTGAGCTCACCGAGCACGACGCCCTAGCGGCGCACCTCTCGATCGAACTCAACATCGATCAAGACGATGTCGTGAGCCCCTGGCATGCGGCGGCGTCGTCGGCGGCGGCTTTCACCATCGGGGCAATCCTGCCAATGCTCGCCATCCTGCTTCCCCCAGCGGACTGGCGCATCCCCGTTACCTTCGTCGCCGTTCTCATGGCTCTCGCGGTCACCGGCACGCTGTCGGCAACGATCGGCGGCAGCTCACGGCTGCGGGCCACGCTGCGAGTCGTCATCGGCGGAGCGCTGGCACTCGCGGCGACCTACGGGGTGGGGGTGCTCCTAGGAGCATCCGGCGTCGTCTGACCTTTCGGCCATGTGGTGCGAACGGGGCGTGACAAATAAGCCCCTTCCGCGGCTCATGGCCGCTTCAAAGAATCCTGGAAGAATTCCTGCCTAACCTTGAACCATGTTCGACACATTCTTTGGGCTTCCCCTGCATCCGTTCATCGTGCACGCGACAGAGGTGATCGTTCCGCTGGCGGCGGTCCTCGTCGTCTTGACGGCAGTCTGGCCCCGATGCCGTCGGTGGGCGGGATATCTGCCGCTCGGCGCCTCACTGGTCGCGCTCGTTCTCGTTCCCCTCTCAACACAATCGGGCGAGCGACTCGAGGCGCGGGTCGGTGGGAACGATCTCATCGAAACTCACGCCACCCTGGCCGACGGACTCTTACCCTGGGTCATCGGTCTCGTCGTCGTAGCGGGCGCGCTGCTGTGGTGGAACATCCGCGAGAAGCGCGCACGAATCGCAGCGTCCAGAGAGTCGGAATTGCCGGTCGCGGCGCGTCCTGGTTCGCGGTGGGTACCAATCATGCTGATTCTGCTGGCTCTCGTGGTGTCGACAGGAACCACCGTGCAAGCCATCCTCATCGGTCACAGCGGCGCCACGGCAGTATGGACCGAAGACATGGGCGCGCCAGCACTGTCCGGGGACGGAGACACAGACTGATGGGCCGTGCGAACGCCCATACCGCTACAATCTGGCAGGCGCGAGTCTAGATTGCCCGCGCGCAATAAAGATCAGCGATACTCGTCGGTGATGCTGACGTAAGTACCAGCGGTGTCTCCACGCCCAAGGCGTAGCGACTCGAAAAAGCACCCTCCTCCGCGAGGGAAGAGCTCTGTCTAAAGGTGTCTCGAAAACCAAAAGCTTTTCGAGACACTGTCCGGGGTGTCGGGAGGGGACGGCGGCGGACTGGGAAAACCGGGCTGGCTGATGTCCCGGAAACACGTCTCACCGTAAATCGTCTCAGTGCACGCCCGTGATGGGCTTTTTGAGTCAGAATGGCCTGATGAGGCAATTGGGCTACACACGGGTGAGTACTTCGAACCAGGATGCCCAGCTGCAGCTCGACGCTCTGCTCTCCGTCGGTGTGCAAAAGCGCGACGTCTTCGCCGACGTGACCTCGGGAAGTAAGACGGCGATCGAACGGCCCGGGATGAAGAGGCTCCTCGAGTACGCCGAGGAGGGCGACACCGTTGTTGTGTGGCGGGTCGATCGGTTGGGCCGGTCATTGATCGACGTGCTGAACACCGTGAACCTGCTGCGCGAACGCGGCGTCCAGGTCCGATCCATCTCCGACGGTATCGACCCGGCGACCTCGACAGGTCGGTTGATGCTGAACATGCTCGCCACCTTGGCCGAATATGAGCGCGAGCTGATCGTCGAGCGTGTCAATGCCGGCATTGCCGCCGCCAGGCAGAACGGAACGCGCTTTGGCCGCCCGCTGACGGATCCGGTTGTCATCGCGGACAAGCTGGCGATCGCGCAGGACGCCCGGGCGAAGGGACGCACCGCCGAAGACGCCGCCCGTCTCGTTGGATGGAGCCGCGCCACTCTCTACCGCCACCAGCAAGCCCTCGCCGCCCGCGAGAGCACCAGAACGTAGGTAATCCTGAACGGCGATGAGCGCTGGAAAGTCCTTCGACTTCACGTCGAGGACCAGATCCCGCTTGCCGCCCTCGCCCGCGAAACCGGAATCAGCACCCGCACTCTTCAACGCTGGCTCCGGCTCTACCGGGCGGGTGGTGCGAGTGCTCTCGACTTGGGACCGCGGGCCGATGCCGGCACGCGGCGCATAGACCCCGGATTGGTTAGGTTTATCGAGGGACTTGCACTGGCGAAGCCCCGCCCGAGCATGGCAACGCTGCACAGACTCGCCGCGGCCGAAGCGGGCAGACAAGGCGCCCAGGCGCCGAGCTACTCCGTCGTCCGCAAGATCGTCCAGGCACTGGACCCAGCCCTGGTGACCCTGGCTCTCGAAGGTCCCGCATCCTACCGGGACCGGCATGAACTTGTCCTTCGACGCCGCGCCGACCGACCAAACCAAATCTGGCAAGCGGACCACACCCAACTCGACATCCTCATCAACGGCGCCAACGGCAAACCCGACCGACCCTGGCTGACGACAGTGATGGACGATTACTCCCGAGCGCTCTGCGGTTACACCGTCTTCACCGGCGCGCCCTCAGCGCTGAACACGGCCCTCGCCCTCCGGCAGGCCATCTGGCGCAAGAGTGATCCCAGCTGGGCAATGTGCGGGCTGCCCGACATCCTGCACGTGGATCACGGCTCCGACTTCACCAGCCACCACCTCGAACGCACCGCCATCGAGCTGCACATCCGCATCATCCACTCGACCATTGGCCGCCCCCAGGGCAGAGGAAAGATCGAACGGTTCTTCGGGACCATCAACACCGAAGTTCTCTCCACCCTCCCCGGACACCTTGGGCCCGGGAACAGGAAACCACGCCCCACGCTCGACCTCCCCGGACTGGATCGCGCCATCAGAGGCTTCGTCGCCGCCTACAACGACCGGCCCCACAGCGAACTTGGTATCTCACCACGGGATGCTTGGGTCGCCGACGGTTGGCTTCCCCGGATGCCCGAAAGTCTGGAGGACCTCGACGGGCTACTCCTGACAGTTCCAAAGAACCGGACCGTGCAACGCGACGGCATCCACTTTCAAGGCCAGCGCTACCTCTCACCCACGCTGGCGCCCTTCGTGGGGCAAACCATCACCATCCGCTACGACCCCCGGGACATCTCCGAAATCCGCGTCTACGACCACGACACCTTCGTCTGCGTCGCCATCGATGAAGACCACCCCAACCTTCGCCTGAGCCTGCGGGACATCGAGGCCGCACGCAGAGCACGCCGGAAAGAACTGCGCCGCACCATCAACGACCGCATCCCAACAGTCACCAGCCGTGACGAACCGCACATTACTGAACCAGTACGGCGCCGGCGCCGACTGCGCACCTACGAAGAGGACGAATGATGAACCCCACCTTCATCGTCACCAAGGAGCACCGACGCTTCACCGAGTTCGCCAACGCAGTCCGCAAAGAACGAACAATAGGGATCTGCCACGGTGACGCCGGGGTGGGCAAAACACTCTCCGCGCGCCGCTACGCAAACTGGGATGACCTTGAGCCCTACATCACCGAATGGGGACCACGCGGCGACCAGGACGAAAAGCACTACACCCTCGCCAACCGCTCCCGGACCGTGTTCTACACCCCGGACGTTCTCTGCCGTCCCAAAACACTTATGGAGGACATACACCGGTACCAGGTGAGAATCGGCTCGTGCATTGCCGAACACCTGCACAAACTCGATACCGCACCACGCTCAATGAACAGAGTCACCACGCTCGTGGAGCTGCTCATCATCGATGAAGCCGAACGCCTCAACGCGACAGCCCTCGAACTCCTCCGTGACAAACAC
Organism: Arthrobacter koreensis; assembly: GCF_009193255.1. Taxonomy (GTDB): domain Bacteria; phylum Actinomycetota; class Actinomycetes; order Actinomycetales; family Micrococcaceae; genus Arthrobacter_B; species Arthrobacter_B koreensis. Next base: position 24,418 of record NZ_WACG01000009.1, on the reverse strand, counting down.
GACCGAACCCACCTGCCGATGATCCTCATCGGCATGCCCGGCATCGACCAACGATTCCGGCACTACCCCCAGCTATACAGCCGCCTCGGCTTCTCCCACCGATACCGCTCCCTCGGCAGAGACGAACTCCTCTTCGTTCTGGACCGACACTGGAAACGCCTCGGACGGACCCTCGACCCGGACGACTTCACCGACGCCCAGGCAATCGCCGCAGTAGAACGCATCACCCGAGGCAACTTCCGTCTCCTCGAACGGCTATTCCCCCAGATCACCCGCGTCCTCAAGATCAACCAGCTCGAAACCATCACCGACGACGTCGTCGAAGCAGCAGCAAGCATCCTCGTCATCGGCAACTAGCGACACAGAGCGAAAACAGAACGCCGCCACCTAACGGACAAGTCCACACATATAGATGCTCGTTGCACACATTCGCGTATACCCTGCCCGCATTAATGCCCGGTGAAAGTTGCTCTAACGCTACAGGTGGGCACATGAGTGCCCATATTGTCGGTTATGCCCGTGTCTCGACCAACGAGCAAGACCTCACCGCGCAGCAGAATCAGCTCGCAGCCCTGAATGTTCCGGAGGACCGGATCTACACCGACCACGGGCTCACTGGCACCAACCGCGACCGGCCCGGTCTTCGCCAGGCCCTGGCCGCTGTCCGCGACGGCGACACTCTAGTCATCACCAAACTCGACCGGCTCGCACGATCCCTGCCGGACGCGCGCGACATCATCGAAGAACTCACCAAGAAGAACGTGAAGCTCAGTATCGGCGGATCCATCCACGACCCGGCCGACCCCGTCGGCCGGCTCCTCTTCAACGTCCTGGCCATGGTCGCCGAGTTCGAATCCGATCTCATTCGCGCCCGCACCCGCGAAGGCATGCAGGTCGCCAAAGCCAAAGGCCGCCTGCGCGGCAAGCAACCTAAACTCTCCAAGTCACAGGAAGCCCACCTGGTCTCCCTATATAAGGGAGGCCAGCACACCACCGCCGAGATCGCCGAACTCTTCAAGGTCGCCAGAAGTACGGTGTACCGCATCGTGCAACGCACTGCGGCCTAGCCCCTTACAAATTCCAGCGACCAAAACGGTACGGACGAATACTTCCCACCGATCAACGGGGAACCTGTTACACAGCGTGAGTTTGCGTGGGCCCTCGAGCATCCTCGGTCCTGGGATCTAATCAAAGGAATCCCGGCGCCGGGCGCTGAGCTCATACGTCCAGAACTAACCTCGCGGGGATATATCAAGCATTGGACTCGGGTATGCGCCTGAGGATTGGGTAGCCCTGCAGAACGGAGGAAGGCCTTCAGTGACGAATATCGGTGACACCAACACGATGAACTTCAGCGGGCGGCAACGTAGGTGCCGCCCAGCAGAGCCAAGGAAATGCGGCCCCAAAACGCAGAATATCGGGATGAATGCGCTTGGCATTCGGAACCGCGATCAACGCATTCCGAGAACTTCTGCGGAACACCCAAGTATCGGGGAGGCCGCCGAGCCGCAACTGGAGCTAATAAAAAGAGGCGGCGGGAGAGGGCAACCCTCGCGGCAGGATCCAGAAGTTCTTCGACCTCATCCTGGCAGCACTTCCCGCTGCCATCGTTTCCGAATCAACCCAGGACCTGGTACAGGGAGGGGACGGCAGGCTCCCGGTCTGTTCCTATTCGGAGGCGCCGCGTCCCAGGGAGGAGAGCAGTTCGTCGCAGGCTTTTTCGCAGCGGCGGCAGGCTTCTGCACAGACTTTGCAGTGTTCGTGCATCTGGGAGTGCTGTTCGCATTCGTCGGCGCAGGCTTTGCAGACTGTCCGGCAGGCTTCGAGGACGGTCTTGGTGATGTTCGCGTCGTAGCCGGTGTGGCGGGAAAGGATATTGCCGGTTGTGGCGCAGATGTCGGCGCAGTCCAGATTGGTGCGGATGCACTTGGTCAGGTCCGCAACCTTGTCTTCCGAGAGACAGGCGTCTGCGCAGGCGGTGCAGGTCTGGGCGCATTCGAAACAGGCGGCTATACACTCCGCAAGTTTTTGGCTGTCCACTCCGCCTAGATCCTTCGGGTAGGTGTTGAGCATCGAGCTAATGTGCGTCATGGTCCGGTTCCTGTTCACTGGGTGCAGGCCGACGGGGTGCCGGCCGCCACCAAAGACAGTAGCCTTACTGTTGGATGCTGGCTACTGGTACAGCAGAACCACCACCCCGCTTCCGGCCTGAAGTACCAAAACTGTTGCCGAACGCCTTGAATCGAGTCACCAGAGCCTCAGACCGGCGCTGGCCGGGCTCATTGCAAAAGGTCTCATCTATGCCCCGGAGCATGGATTGGCGGCCTTCACCGTTCCCGGAATGGCCAAGTTCATCCTGCGCCAGCACGACGCAAGCGACTAGGTCATGACTCCAGGTCGGCGCTCCCTATCAGGTGCCGTTCTCTCAAGCGGCGACGTATCCCTCTTCGGAACGTCGTATGGGCAAGATACTTCGCGATACCGTCCACTGCGGCTGCTCCGCTGTCTCGTCGCGGCGGCGCACAGCCTGCCGGTTGCAAAGGCGCCGAACTGGGTTCAGCTGGGATGAGCCCCTCCTAGACGTTCAGCCTTCGGTAGCACGCCTGGGATTGACTCGCCGTAAGGCCGGCCCGTTCGACTAGCTGCGGAAGAGGTCATCCCATGGACTCCCTTTTCGACGGGCCAGGAGGCCTGACCATTAGAGCGCTAAGTACTTGTCGGGCCAGATCAAGGAACGCAACCCGGGACACCCTTTGCCGTATACCCCTATGGGGTATATATTTACGTTACTAGACTACCGAGGCCCGACTGTCCGGCCCTGAAAATCTAAGGGTCCACAGCCTGGGCGCAAATTCAACGTTCCCGAGGAGATCATTATGTGTGGCACATTCGACCGAAGGCTGCCGTTGCTCAACGACTCCGCGGGTTGCTCTTGCTGCTCGCCCCAGGAAACACCGACGACGGAGTCCACCCCGCGCACGGCCACCGGCGGCCAGGCCATGGATTTTCGGGTGGCCGGCATGACGTGCGGGCACTGTGTCTCCAGTGTCTCCGAGGAGCTGGCCAGGCTCGACGGTGTCAGCGACGTGCAGGTCGCTTTGGTGCCGGATGGGCTTTCCACCGTCACCGTCTACAGCGCAGGCGAAGTCAACCGGGAGGCTGTTCGCGCAGCGGTATCGGAAGCAGGATACGAGCTCACGACCTGAGCCAGCAGTCTGAAGGGATAATCCAGCATGAATCACGATGCGGAAGAACACCGGCACCATAGTCCTCATCCCGGGCAAGCTCCGGTCACCGAGGCCAACCCGACAGACCACAGCACCCACGGTCAGGCGATGCCCACTGGGCAGGCGCATTCGGGGCTCGATGACGAACACGCAGTCCACCAGCACGGCGAGCACGCCGGCCACAGCACCGCCATGTTTAAGAACAAGTTCTGGCTGAGCCTTGCGCTGTCCGTCCCGGTGGTGTTCTTCAGTCCGATGTTCTCCCACCTGCTCGGTTACACCATCCCGGAATTCCCCGGATCCGCCTGGATCCCGCCCGTTCTCGGGACCGTGATCTACTTCTACGGCGGAACACCGTTCCTGAAGGGTGGCTGGACCGAACTGCGCAGCCGGCAACCGGGCATGATGCTGCTGATCGCGATGGCCATTTCGGTAGCCTTCGTCGCGTCGTGGATCACCACGCTGGGCATCGGCAACTTCAACCTGGATTTCTGGTGGGAGCTGGCCCTGCTGGTGGTCATCATGCTGCTGGGCCACTGGATAGAGATGCGCGCCCTAGGCTCTGCCCGCGGCGCCCTGGATGCGCTGGCCGAACTGCTGCCGGACGAGGCCGAACGCGTCACCGACAGCGGCACCGAAACCATCCTGATCTCCGACCTGGCCGTCGGCGACGTCGTCCTGGTCCGCTCCGGCGCCCGGCTGCCGGCCGACGGTGAAATCGCCGAGGGCCAGGCCGAACTGGATGAATCAATGATTACCGGTGAGTCAAAGACCGTGCCGCGCGGGCCCGGAGACAATGTGGTGGCCGGAACGGTGGCCACGGACAGTTCGCTGCGGGTCAGGGTTACCGCCGTCGGCGCCAACACCGCACTCGCCGGCATCCAGCGCCTGGTCGCGGAGGCGCAAGCATCCTCCTCCAAAGCCCAGGCCCTGGCCGACAAGGCCGCCGCCTTCCTGTTTTACTTCGCCCTCGGCGCCGGCATCATCACGTTCATTGCCTGGCTGCTGCTGGGCAGTCCCAACGACGCGGTGATCCGCATGGTGACCGTCCTGGTCATTGCCTGCCCGCACGCGCTGGGCCTGGCCATCCCGTTGGTCATCGCGATCTCCACCGAGCAGGCCGCCCGTGCCGGTGTGCTGATCAAGAACCGCATGGCGCTGGAACGCATGCGCACCGTCGACGTGGTGCTGTTCGACAAAACCGGCACCCTGACCAAGGGCCAGCCGGCACTGACCGCCGTGGCGGCCATTTCGAATGAGAGCGACGGCGATGTCCTCGCCCTCGCAGCGGCGGTGGAGGCCGACAGTGAACACCCCTCCGCCCGCGCCATCGTGGCCGCCGCCCGCGACCGCCGGCTCACCGTTCCAGCCGCCACCGGCTTCCGGTCGCTGACCGGCCGGGGAGTCACCGCGCTGGTTGACGGCACCGAAGCGGCCGTCGGCGGCCCCAACCTGATCGAAGCCGAAGGCCTTCAAATGCCGCAAGAGCTGCAGGAGGAAACCCGCGTTTGGGTGGGACGCGGCGCGTCGGTGCTGCATGTCATCAGAGCCGGACAGGTCATCGGGGCCCTGAGCCTGGAGGACGAGGTCCGCGAAGAATCACGCCAGGCCGTGTCGGCATTGCAGAACCGCGGCATCAGCGTCGCCATGATCACCGGCGACGCTCAGCAGGTCGCCGATGCCGTGGCGCAGGAACTGGGCATCGACGAGGTCTTCGCCCAGGTCCTGCCGCAGGATAAGGACAAGAAGGTGGGAGAACTGCAGTCCCGGGGGCAAAAGGTTGCCATGGTCGGCGACGGCGTGAACGACTCCCCGGCCTTGGCCAGGGCAGAAGTCGGTATCGCCATCGGCGCGGGCACCGATGTGGCGATGGAATCGGCTGGCGTGGTGCTGGCCGGCAACGACCCCCGGGCGGTCTTGTCGATGGTGGACCTGTCACGGGCCAGCTATCGGAAGATGATTCAAAACCTCATCTGGGCCACCGGCTACAACGTCATCGCCGTCCCGCTAGCCGCGGGCGTCCTCGCGTTTGCCGGTGTGACCATCTCCCCCGCCGTGGCCGCCATCCTGATGTCCGTCTCGACAATCGTTGTCGCGCTTAACGCCCAGCTTCTCCGGCGCATCAAGCTGGATCCGGCGGACATTCGCTAGTCCACGAGCGCAACGGCAATGATGGTCAGTTCGAAGAGCCGCAGCCGTCCCGCTATCCTTGGAAGTGGCGGAAGCCCAACATTCAGCAGGAAGGCAGGAAGAATGAACCACGGTTCCTTGCCTGGCCTGCCGGTGCTGCTGCGCCGACCGCTGTTGCTGTCCCTGGGACTGGCAGCGATCATTTTGGGAATCCTTGGCATGCACACCCTGAACCTGTCGCATTTCCCGGGACCCGATGCCGCCACTGTCACCTCTGCGGCCCAGGCGGCCCCGCATCAGGGCGCCGGCTACGTGCCCGCGCTTAAGCATGCTGCAGTTCCCGGGACAGTTGCCGACGGAGATACGCATTCCGCGGCTTGCGCCGGCCCCTGCGGCAGCGGACATGGTCTCATGGCAGCGCTGTGCATGCTGATGATCGTCGGCATCGTTTCATTGTTCTTCATTCCAAAACAGCTGCGTGCCCTATCCCGTCACGGCTTGCGCGCCCCGCCGGTTTTTCCCTCTCCCCACGCGCGCGTCCCCCACACGCCTTCACTCGTTCAGCTCTCCATCAGCCGCATTTAAAAATGCCTGGCCATCCCGATAAGGCCACCCCCGCACGCCTGCCCTCCCACGGGCGTGCATCAGGCACTGATTGACAGCCCCCACGAACGATTCCGAAGGAAACCCCATGAAACGCCATACCGCTATTTCGGCGACCGCTGTTGCTGCCGTGCTCTTCCTCTCCGGCTGCGGCTCCAACAACAGCCCGGAGACCGCAAGCACGATGCCGGGCATGGACCACGGCACCATGTCCCAAACCCCGTCCGCATCGGACGCAGCCAGTGATCACAACAATGCGGACACCATGTTCGCCCAGATGATGATCCCGCACCACGAGCAGGCCGTGGAAATGAGCGACATCATGCTCGCCAAAGACGGCCTCGACCCTGCAATCATCCAGCTGGCCGAAGACATCAAAGCCGCCCAAGGCCCCGAAATCGAAAAGATGAACTCCTGGCTCCAAGCCTGGGGCGAGCCGGCGGAAATGTCCGGGGACCACTCCATGGACGGCATGATGGGCGCCGAGGACCTGGCCCAGCTCAAAGCAGCTGAAGGCAAAGAGGCCGCCCGGCTGTTCCTGACCCAGATGATCGCCCACCACGAAGGGGCAATCGCCATGGCAGAAGACGAAGCCGCCAACGGCTCCAATCCGGAAGCCGTCGAACTCGCGAAGACCGTCGTCGCCGACCAGGGCGCAGAGATCGAGAAGATGAACGCTCTTCTCGCCAACCTCTAACCGTTTCCGCAAGCCTGCTGTTGGGCACTGCCGGATCACCGGAGTGCCCAACAGCGGCCATCCTTCCTTCCTCCCGTCTGTCCTTCTGCTTGGAGCACCCCGAAATGTCCCACCTAGCCTTTACCAAGCGCGCCCGCAACCGGGTCGTGCTTACCGCCGCCGCTCTGTCCGTGGCTGTGCTCGGCGCCGGTTGCGCACAGCAACCGACCCGATCCCCAGACACCGCCCAGGTGACCACTACCGGCGTTACAGGCCACGTCCATGGCATGAATGTTGACCCGGAAACCGGGCGGGTTCTGCTGGCCGCCCACGAAGGCCTCTTCGACATCACCTCCGGAGCCCCGGAAAAAATCGGCCCGACCATCGACCTGATGGGTTTCGCGCCGGCGGGTGAGGACCACTTCTATGCCTCCGGCCACCCCGGGCCGGGAAGCGATATGCCCAACCCGGTGGGCCTGATCCACTCGACTGACGGTGGGACAACCTGGAAGCCGCTGTCCCTCCAAGGGGAATCCGACTTTCACGCGCTGACCGTCACCCGTGACGGAATCGTCGGCTTCGACGGTCAGGTCCGGCGCACCGGTGACCTGGAAACTTGGGAGACCGTCGAAACCGACATCCAGCCGTACAACCTCTCCGGCACTCCCGTGAGTCGGGTAGTTCTGGCAACAACTGAACAGGGCGTCCACCGATCAGGTGACGCTGGCCGGACCTGGGACCTTCCCGCCGATGCGCCCATCCTTCTTCTCACGGCCTTCGCCGACAACTCCACAGCCGTCGGGGTCGCGCCCGGCGGCACGATTCAGGTTAGCGACGATGCCGGGCAGACCTGGGAAGCAACCGGAGGGACAGTGAAGGGTCAGCCCGCAGCGGTGGCGGCAGCGATCGGCGAGGACCGGCAGACCCGGATCTGGGTTGCCACCGACACCGGTGTTGAGTATTCACCGGATGGCGGAGCCACATTTGAGGCGCTGAACTGACATGGTCCTCGACTTTATGATCAGCCTGCATGAACCCCGTCGCCCGGTTCGCCCCGTCCTAGGCATTGCCGTGCCCACATCGGAGCGGGTGGCTGCCTGGCAGTGTTCGTTCCTGCCTTCTGACCTTTTCCCTCGACGGGGTGAACGGTTCGTCAGCCGACGGCACACCCCATGCGTAGCTCGCGGCTGCCCGGTCGCTGGTTGTGAGGGTGGTGGGGTGCAGGTGTGAGCATCTTCATCCCAGTCAGCAGTAGCGCTTTCGGGCTCAACGGCAGATCGGCACAGTCATGACGATCGGTGGGTACTTCGCGGAGATGGTGCAGTCCGGCGCCCTGATCGCAGCAATACCTCTTGCCCTAATCGCCGGCATCGTCTCGTTCCTGTCTCCGTGCATTCTGCCACTGGTCCCCGGCTACCTCGGGTATGTTTCCGGGCTCGCTGATCCGACACGGGCCGATAACAAGCGGCGCGTCGTCACCGGAGTAACGTTATTCATCCTCGGATTCGCTTTGGTCTTCACGCTCTACGGCGCCGCTTTCGGCATTATCGGAGGCTGGTTACTGCGCTGGCAGGACCTCCTCATACGTGGGCTCGGTATCTTCGTTATCGTCATGGGACTTGTCCTCGTCGGACAGTTCTCCTTCTTTCAGCAGACGAAAAAACTCAGCTATCGCCCGCAGGCTGGACTGGCTGGCGCACCGGTACTCGGCATCGTCTTTGGCCTCGGCTGGACCCCGTGCATGGGTCCCACTCTCAGCGCCGTACTTGCCTTAAGTACCACCACAGGTGGGGCGTGGCGTGGCGCGCTACTCGGTTTCGTGTACTGCCTGGGGCTGGGCATCCCCTTCATCCTGGTAGCGATGGGCATTAATTGGGTGACGACCACCTTGAACTTCGTGCGCCGTCATATCCGGGCTTTCAACATTATCGGCGGATCTGTCCTCGTCCTTGTCGGAGTGCTGATGTTTACCGGCCTCTGGATGCAATGGATCTACCAGCTTCAAAATCTCGCAGGCACCTTCATCACCCCTGTATGAGCTCCAATTCACGCTGATACTCACCTACGCCATAGGAGACCCGTACACGCTATGCGCGGCACCGATGCAGCACGCCCACGACGCAGACAACCCGTCACCTCTCGAATGAGCGCCGCCCTCCTCATCGCAGCTCTCACTCTCACCGGCTGCTCCCCCGAAGACTCGCTCTCCGAGCAAGCCCAAGCAGGCGATAATAAGAATTACATCGCCGGAGATGGGTCGGTGGCCGAATATGGCCCAGAGAACCGCGGGGACAGAGTCCAGCTCACGGGCACACTGTTCGACGGGACAACGTTGGATCAGGAAGACTGGACCGGGGACGTCGTAGTTCTCAACTTCTGGTACGCGGCCTGTGCTCCCTGCCGCACCGAAGCGCCGACGCTGAACGACCTAAGCAAAGAATTCGCTGACCAGGGCGTGAGGTTCTACGGGATAAATGTCCGCGATGAACAACCGACCGCTGAAGCGTTCGAACGAAATTTCGGGGTCACCTACCCAAGCTTCAAAGACAAGGATGGCAAGATCCTGCTGAGCCTTACGCAATACGTACCGCCGCAGGCTGTCCCCACAACTCTCATCCTCGACCGGCAGGGCCGCATATCAGCACGAATACTAGGCGTGGCGGAAAAGACCACCCTAAAAACACTTATTGAAGACGTCCTGCCCTGAACCAACCCCAGCTCCAACTCCAACCAGCTGACCACCCATCCCAAATAGTACAGATTCACGTGTACCATTAGCCGTATGGAGACTCAGACGCATCATTCGGTGCTTGCCCGCTTCGGCTACGCGCTGTCGGACCCGGTTCGGTCTAGGGTCCTCCTGGCACTGAGGGAAGCTCCTTCCTATCCAGGTGAGCTCGCTGAGCTGGCGGGCGTGAGCAAGCAGCGGGTGTCTAACCATCTGACGTGCCTGCGTGGGTGTGGGCTGGTCGTCGCAGTCCCTGAGGGTCGGCGGGTCCGCTACGAGCTGGCGGACCAGAAGCTGGGCGACGCGCTGACCGCACTACTGGATGTCGTCGCCGTCAACGATCCCGAGTGCTGCTGCACTACCAAAGCAGACCACATCATTGGAAAGGCTTGCTGCTGATGAGCACCCACGCTTCCGTTCGCCCCCCACATGCAGCGTCCGCGGCTCCGTCACCGGAGCGGCGCGCAATCCTCTCACGCCGGATCCGTCTCTTCGTTGCAGCAACCATCACCTACAACGTCATCGAAGCGGTCGTCGCGATCAGTGCCGGCACGATCGCGTCCTCGAGTGCCTTGATTGGATTCGGCTTGGACTCCATCGTGGAAGTCCTGTCTGCAACGGCCGTGGCCTGGCAGTTCGCCGGCCGAGACCCTGAAGCCCGCGAAAAGACCGCGCTGCGACTGATCGCGTTCTCCTTCTTCGGCCTTGCCGCGTTCGTTACCTTCGATGCCGTCCGCACCTTGCTCGGCGCGTCCGAGCCCCAACACTCGTCGGTCGGGATCATCCTCGCGGCGGTGAGCCTGGCCGTCATGCCATTCCTGTCCTGGGCGCAGCGCCGCGCCGGCCGGGAACTCGGCTCCCGATCCGCTGTCGCGGACTCCAAGCAGACCCTGCTCTGCACCTACCTTTCCGGAGTCCTGCTGGTCGGCCTGCTGCTCAACAGCACCCTCGGCTGGTCCTGGGCCGACCCGATCGCAGCTCTCGTTATCGCCGCCGTCGCCCTCAAAGAAGGTCGCGAAGCGTGGAAGGGCGACTCCTGCTGCGTCCCGCCCTTGGGAAGCCTCGACATCGACGGAAGCGGTAATGATACCTGCAGGAGCACGCCGGACGGCGGCACGGACTCGTGCTGCAGTACCGGCTCCAGTCCAGGCGCGATCGCCTCAGCGACGAGCAATTCGGTGAGACCTGCGTCGATTACCCTGAGTGCCCGGACCGCAGAAACCGAGGCCACGGCGAGCACCACATCCGCCCATGGCTCGACGCCCGTGGAGGCGTCCTGCGCCTGCTGCAGGCACGACTAGAGGCTCGAGTAAAACCTGATCAACCGTCCTTCCCTGCACTTTGCCCGGGACGAACACGACGACGCAGTTCCATGACGAGGAGACACCACCATGCCTACACCCACCCCTGCTCGCGGCGCGGCCCCCGGCACGAAGAAAGGCATGAGCCTGCAAAACCGGATCATGATCGGCCTGCTCGCAGCAGTCGCCCTCGTTATCGGTATGGTCTTCCTCTTCAACACGCTCGGGGAGGATGAGAGCCAGGCCGCTGGTACGCCAACTACCGCGGCCGAGGTCGTCCGTGAGGACAGCCACCGCCTGTCTGAGGCGCCGGACGAAAAAGCGGTCCTTGTGGAATTCCTCGATTTTGAATGCGAGGCATGCCTGGCCGCGTACCCGCTCGTGGAAGACCTTTCCGAGGAATACGGGGAGAACCTGACCGTCGTCGCCCGGTATTTCCCCCTGCCCGGGCACCCGAACTCCGAGACTGCAGCCGCCGCGGTTGAGGCCGCCGCGCAGCAGGGCAAGTTCACGCAAATGCATGCCCTGATGTACGAGAAGCAGACCGAGTGGGGCCACACCTCCGAGGACCGGTCACCGGTGTTCCGCGAGTACGCCGAAGACCTCGGCCTTGACATGGCTGCCTACGACGCGGCAATCGCTAACCCGGCAACCTTGGACCGCGTGAATATAGACAAGAGGGACGGCATGGCCCTGAATGTCGGGGGAACCCCGACGTTCTTCCTCGACGGCGAAAAGATCCAGCCAGCCACCGTTGAGGAATTCCGTACCCTGATCGAAACCGCCATCGCGGACTGACCCTTACTGGCGAAGGAACTCTCACCATGGCGCACACAATGACGAATGATGTCACACCGGTCCAGGACCGCGGGAAGGATGACACGGCGTCGCTGCCCGGGTTCGCCCGTAGGATCGCGTTCGGGGTCATGCTCGTGGTCACGGGTGTTATCGGGTGGGCTGCTTCGGGGATCCTGATCCTTGAGAAGCTCGAGTTGTATCGGAACCCGGACCACGTCACGAGCTGCGACATCAACCCCTGGGTGTCCTGCGGGCAGGTCATGCAAACGTGGCAGTCCGAATTGTTTGGCTTCCCTAATCCGTTCATCGGCCTCGTCGGCTTTACCGTCGTCATCACCACCGGCATGGCGTTGCTCGCGGGAGCCCGGTTCAGCCACTGGTACTGGGCGGGCCTGCAGATTGGCGTCACTCTCGCTGCCGTGTTCGTGACCTGGTTATGGAGCCAGGCTCTCTTCGAGATCTATATCCTCTGCCTCTACTGCATGATCGTGTGGGCGGCGATGATCCCTTTGTTCATCCTTACCACCGTCCGCAACATGGTTCACTGCGTCATACCCGCACCCGCCGCCCTCACCCGCAGCCTCGCAGCATGGGTCGGACCGATTATCGTCCTGGCCTACATCGCCGTCGCCGCATCCGTGTTCTTCCGTTTCCTCCACGTGTTCACTTGAGGTCCCCGCAACCCGCCGGCAACTCCGTACGACCTTTCAGCCCTTGTGGTTGAGGAATCGAGGCCACTCGTGTCAGTGCAGACAGCGTCGCTCCTTGCTCTGGGTTTATATGCCGCCGGCGTCATCGCCACGTTCGGGGTGAGGTCCTGGATGCACCGTCGCAGAACCGGTTCCACCGGTTTCCGCGGCATCAGCGGGACACCCAGGTCGATCGAGTGGTGGGGCGGAGTCCTCTTCGCCGCAGCCATCGTGCTCGGTGCTGCTGGTCCCGCCCTGGCCCTCGCCGACCTCATCGTCCCGCCCCAATCGCCCGGCCTCGCCTGGTTCGGGATCATCCTGACCATCATTGGATTTCTCGGGACCCTGGCCGCTCAGAGCGGCATGGGCGCTTCCTGGCGCATCGGCGTCGACGCAACCGAACACACGGATCTAGTCACCACCGGCCTGTTCGCTGTGGTCCGCAACCCGGTGTTCTCCGCCATGCTCACCGCCATGACCGGAATTGCGCTCATGATCCCCACCCCGGTAAGCGCAACGGCTCTGGCATGCCTGTTCCTGGCAGTGGAAATACAGGTTCGCCTCGTCGAAGAGCCTTACCTGAACCGCACCCACCCACACACCTACGCCCGCTACACCGCCAAGGTCGGCCGATTCTTGCCAGGCCTCGGTCGAACACAGCCAATCGATACCCTGCGGCACTAACCACACGCCACAGCACCAATGCCGCAGACCCTTGACTCGTCGCTCATGCCTCAGCGGAGTCACGTGCAATTATCACGAAAGTGGCAGGGCCAGGAGTAATTGACAAGAATCAAAACCCCCACTTTGCTAGGTCCATGGGAGTCGGTACCGTCAATTTCTTCGGCCCGGCAAGAGCAGAAGCCCTATATGGGAGGCCAGCACACCACCACCGAGATCGCCGAACTCTTCAAGGTCGCCAGAAGTACGGTGTACCGGATCGTGCAACGTACACCTTGATGGCCACGTGCCATCCCCTGGGCTCGGGTGCGGGAACACGTCCGCGCGGCGGCGGCCCTTCACGGGTTTAGCGATTACAGGGAACCGGGTTGGGAAATAGGGTGGGATCGAACCGGCATCTTGCTTGCGGTCGCCCTCGATTTGGGACATGATCAGGCTATGAGTCAGACAGCTTCTCCCGGCATCCGCGCCTACCGTGAGTCCATCAACCTTGAGGTCGCTCCCCTAGTGGCTGAACTCCGCGACATGCTAGGCGCCAAGCTAGTCGCCTATCTGGCAGGAGTCGGAGAAACCCGTGCGGTCCGGCAATGGGCTGAAGGCTCCCGCAAAATGCCCGCCGAGACCGAAGCCCGCCTGCGGCTGTCTTATCACGTGGCAGGAATCATCATGGAGTCCAACAGTCACCGGATTGCTCAGACCTGGTTTCAGGGCATGAACCCTCAGCTGGAGGACCGGTCCCCCGCGCGATTAATACGGGAAACCAACCCGGACCAAAGCGGCCCTGAGGTTCTGGCCGCAGCCCGAGCCTTCGCCCGCCTCGGATGAAGTTCGCAGATCTTGATCAGCGGGCCTGGCGGGTTGGGTTCCTTCCCCAGCCGTGGGAATGGTCCGATTGGCGGTGGGCTGGACCGGACGGACGTTTCAACGGCAGGTGGGATCCGCTCGATCATGGCCTTTACCGAACGGTCTACGCCGCGGAGAGCCTCCTAGCTTGTCTGGTTGAACTCCTGGCCCCACACCGGCCGGATCCCTATCTAGTGGCTGAGATCGACGCGATTGAAGAAGACGAGTCCGACGCGGAACAGTTCCCCAGCGTCCGCCCCGGGGAACTGGACATTGACCAGTGGCTGTTGAACCGTATTGCTGGCTCGGCTCGCCTCACCGGCCGCTTCGTTGACATCACTTCCGCAGAAACGGTCGCGGGCCTTCACCCACTCTTTAAAGGCAAGGCGCTGGCGTACAACCTCAAGGACTTCGACGCGGCAGCCCTGAAGAATGCTGAGAACCGACTGCTCACCCAGGAGGTTTCCCAGTACCTATGGACCCGGAAGAATACCGACGGCTCGGATTATTGCGACGGAATCCAGTTCCGCTCAAGGCACGGTGATGACCTTCTGCTCTGGGCCATCTTTGAGCGTGACACCGACGGACAGATCAGTGCCCACGTCACTGACATCGAAGTTGTGAACCTCAGTTCCGAGACACCCGAACTCCGCACAGCCCTCTCCCTGCTAGGCCTCACCACTCGTTAGCTAGCGGGTCAGGTCGTCGTCGGGCAGTCCAACCGAACATGTCCCTCAACCGAAGGCCATGCCAGCATCGGCCGTGATACCTGCGACACATGGTGGCAAGACACACCGTAACCCGGAATTCCGTGGCTACACGACTGTCTCCTACAGATGGCTTGCAACCCATAGGTTGCGAGACAACAACCTATGGTCTCAAGCTCTTGACCTTGCATCGCCTCGATATACCGCGGCCTGACGAGGGCCCACCAGAAAAGCAGAGGGCACCTTCAAGTGACCAAGAGAATTGGGAAGAGCAAATTACGAGGCGGCACAAATGCCCAGGGCTGTGCATAACTGGACAAGTCGGGGACAACGGAACATAATGGTGGCAGCTCCCCTCCTGCGGGTGGGAGAGAAGTAAGGGCCAGGACCCCCGTGGTTAGCGGGACCTGGCCTTCGCGTTGTCTAGATCATGATTTCGATCTGTTGAACCGCCCCAGCATACTGGTCAAGCCACGTATCATCGTTCGAAGCTGCGTCCCCAAGCGCCCCCAGAACTTGGTCCGGAATCCAAAGCATGGGTTCCACAGACGGCTGCTGGACGTCCACACGAAGCGCGGAAGGCACAGACTTCTTGCCGCGCAGGTGCCGCACTAGTTTCATATCTCGGGCATTGAGAGACTGTGTGCGTTGCTCCAGATAGACCCGAGTTACTTGTAGCTGGCCGAGCTCCCACAACAGGCGCTCCATACACTTCGCCCGCGCATGTTCCTGCTTGCGGTGA
This sequence comes from Arthrobacter koreensis, assembly GCF_009193255.1. GTDB lineage: Bacteria > Actinomycetota > Actinomycetes > Actinomycetales > Micrococcaceae > Arthrobacter_B > Arthrobacter_B koreensis. The sequence goes on along the minus strand of NZ_WACG01000009.1, from coordinate 9,293 downwards.
TCCAGTGGTGTACCAATGACCACCATGTGAGCCATATCGAATCCAGTAACCAAACCAGCGACCCTCTTTTTTTCTCGGTCCTCCATGTCTGTCCAATGAAGTTTGCGAGCTCCTCTCGGCAGGACGGACCGAAGTTCATCTCGGACTGGATCACAAGCTAAGGGATCAGCGACAACAGCACCGAGCAAGTACCTACCCTCCCCGGCCACCGTGCGCATGCTTTCATCCACCCATGCGTGGAGCTCGAAAATACTCGATTCTGGCACTTAACAATCTCTTTCGGCTGGGCGGAAGCGGGGCAACGAAACCGGGATGGAGGGCTGCGGATTACCGTACCCACGATCTATGACTTTACCCGAAAATAATTGACACGCAAACGCTATAGGAATACAATTCAACCCCCTACGCTTGTGTATGAATTAGATGACGCTTTTGTGTTTCGTAGAGCTGCTTTTGCATCCGACTCATGCCGCTGCTTGTGAAGCTAACTAGAGAGAACGTTAAGATTTCTGCAAGCACATTAAGAGGCGGTAAGTTTCAGGTGTGAGTGAGTTGAGTCCCATATCGAAATTCCTGCACCGCTCAGCTGAACCTGTTGGCACTTCAGCTGCCTCACTGGATGCGGCTGATTTGGTTCAAGAGAGTTCTGGTCGTCGCGTCGACAGCACCCCTGTGCGGAAGATTTTTGTGCGTGCGCAAGACGGCGACAAGCCCCCATTGGCAAGGCTCTACGCAGGGGGGCGATCCGGCGTCGTTCCCCTCAAGCTATTTCTGGCCTTGTTATGGCGATCGTCGCGGCCACCATTCACAACAGACAAAAGCGCAAGAGGTTGGGCGACCCTCCTAGACTTAGAGGACCCAGACAATCGCGGAAGCAGGCGCGTCAGGGCTGCTCTGAGGAGTCTGGAGGAAGCGCAACTAATTAGACTGGACAAGGTTCCAGGAAACCCGCCCCTTGTGACGATCTTGGATGAATCTGGGAATAATACGGAGTATCAGCTCCCCTCCACTAGCTTCGCCAAGACACAACTCCCGAGCACTGAGACTGCAGCGGCAAAGAATCCTCACCTCTACTTCAAGGTCCCGAGCGCCCTGTGGACAGGGGGCTACATCCAGGCACTAAGTGGTCCCGGACTCGTCATGCTCCTCATCCTTCTCGCCGAGCGGGCCGGCGAGAAAGCCGTTTGGTTCGGCACCAGAGAGTTCCCTGCTAGGTACTTCATCTCTGCAGGAACTCGCACAAAGGGCACTAAAGAGCTGCAAGCACTCTCGCTCTTAACCACATTGAGTGTGCCGCTTCCGCAGCCGAACGGCGATGTATTTGATCCGAGGAGACGCCGTTACCTATATCGACTCAACGGAGCCGCTGTGCTTTCTCAGAATGAGCAGCAGCCCTAAAAGCCGACAACAGCGCTCACGACGATGATCGACACAATGAACGCCTCCTGTATCTAGGTTGGGCATGAACTGCGGCACAGCGCGGCCCCGGCTACAGTTCGATACCTGCACTCTCCGTCGGGCCGAAGCCCTAACCCAGCCAGGTATCAAATGCAGAGGTGCGATTCACGGGCGATCAGCTCAGCGGGCGCACGCGCACTGGGCTGAGAACACACGTCCCCGCAGCGACGAACTGTCCCAGCACTAACCACGACTCAACACCGACACAAAATCCCACTTACATTCCAAGCATCATTTGAGATCTTCTGCTACGATCTAGCCATGTTTATGCGCGACGGTCTGGAAGTAGAAGAATCTCTCATCAGCGAACTCATACGGTGCGGCGAGGAGGCGCACCAAATTGCCAAAGCCCATCATTTGGACCCTGGTTCCAACGGATTTACATTCGGCAGTGACCGCTACCATCGGGCAACTGAACTCGTTACCTCTGCGCTAGAGGAACATGATTTCCGCGTGAGCCGTAAGGGCGGAGGCTTACGCGCAAGGCGGGAGGGCCTCGAGCTCCATTTCGGTACCGCGCGTGGCGCCGACCTGAGTAACCGGGCCAATTTCGATATTGGAGCCTCCCCAGCGCGTCACCGCGCCGCGCTTTCCAACGTATTCACTCAAGGATCCTTCGAAGGAATGTCCGACGGGGGTTCCACGCCCGTCGTCCACGTCATCTGGAGCGGAGACGTCGATTCCGGACTCACCGCCGTGTACGTAGGCAAACTCGTCGCTTCTTCGGGGCAACATTTGGAGTGGGAAGACCTGATACGAGTCGACAAGAATGGCGCTGAGGTCACTCTGGAACATCTGGCAACCGAGGCCATCCCGATGCCTACCTACGACGAACAGCCGGAACCCGTCTTCCAGCTTGGACTCGTGAGGGAAGAAAAGACGGATGCAAACTGAGGCTACAGCTGCCTTTTCCGGAGACAGGCTTCGATTGGCTAGGTTTCGTGCTGGGCTGACTATCAAAGATTTGGCCGAAAGAGTTGGAGTGACGCACTCGGCCATCTCCCAGTATGAAACAGGCCGCACACGCCCGACGTCCGTGACTCTTTCCAAATTGGCCATGGCAACCGGTGTGACGCCTGGTTTCTTTCGATTCGATCGGCGGCCAGTGTCGTCGGGCGGTTTGGACGGCACACACTTTCGGAGCCTTCGGTCCACCACCAAGACTGTCCGCTCAACCGCCTGGGCTTGGTCGGAACTCGCACTAGATGTTTCCGACGTCCTTGAGCGCTACGTACGTTTCCCACCAGTAGATCTTCCCGAGAAATCTCTTACCTCTGGAGAAGACATCGTTGAAGCTGCTGGAATGCTGAGAGACCACTGGAAGTTGCCGGAGGGGCCGGTTGGCAGCTTGGTGCGACATATGGAGGCGCACGGCATTCTCGTCACCCGGGCTCCAACAGCTGCTGAAGGCGTAGACGCTTTCAGCCACTTCCAAGGCCGACGGCCAATCGTAGTTCTCGGACCTCAAGACAAGGATGCCGGCCGCAGCCGGTTCGATGCGGCACATGAACTCGGGCACCTGATCTGCCACCCTGAAGCTGATCCTGGCGGTAGCCAAGAGCAACAGGCACATGCCTTCGCCGCCGAGCTTCTGATGCCCCACCAACACATGATCGACTTACTCCCTCGGCGTTTTGATTTGGGTGCCTATGCTCGGCTCAAGCATGAGTGGGGTGTTTCAATTGCCGCCCTGCTATACCGAGCGAAAACGCTGAGTGTGATTTCTGATGCCGCGTATCGCCGGGCAGTTGTGACCATGAACAAGAACTACGGCCGAAAAGATGAGCCGTTCCCGCTTCCGAGGACAGAGCAGCCAAAGCTGCTGCGCTCCGCCATCTCCTTAATTACTTCGACAGGCCGATCGGTCGCGGACTTGGCCAACGAAATCAGCATCTCGCTTCAAGACCTCAACTCCATTGCTGGCGGCTTGGATTCACGCCCAGTGGCGATGGGCGACGAGTCATAGCGGAGGCATATTCGGATCGCAAACTCGACAACCGCCGATAACAGCGCATATCTCCCGAGGATTCCGGTACCCAGCAAGGGTCAAACCCTTTCTCCGTGGAGAGCTGGCGGCTCGAGGTTTTCAACTTGCGTTGGTACCAGCGCGCCCTCCGTTCCCCTTTCACCTCTGGTGAGTGGTGTCGTAACGGGTCGTTTGTGACAGGACCCCGGGATGCTGGCCTGCAACTAATCTGAGGCTGCCGAGCTCACAGGGGCTATTCGCACGAGGTGGAGCGCAGTTCAGGCCCGACTAACTCAGCAAGCAGCGAACGTTCAGAGGAAAAACACGGTGTTCTTCCTAAGAGGCGGGAAGCAGGAATGAACTCCACCCGGCGGTCATCATCACCGATCCAGACGATGTAATCGGCCTGCTCCGCTACGAAATACCCAACGCGTTCACCACCCTGGATCTCTAAGCGTTCCTTCGGAGACCAACCCCAATCAGACAGAGCGATAACTAACAAGCCAACCACCATGAAAGCGATAGCGAGAAACCGCGTATTTGATTGGTGGGGTAGACGAGTCTTTCGAATAAGCCACGGTACCTTCTTGCCAGCACGCAGTAGATACGACCGCAGGGCACGGACGAGCATCGCATATGCAACTTGGAAACCACCAAAGACGAACACGAAGGCCGCCCACTTCCAGGGGGCAAGGAGTACGCATCCAAGACCGAGAAGCACACAGGTAACCGCTGCTGACCTCCACGGTTCCTCCTCCCGTATCGACTCACCAAGGCTGGTGGCCAGCATCCAGAAGGCCACCACCAGCGCAGCAGGTAGCAGGACTACGAGGGTAATAGCGAATAGGCCGGAGAAAGATTGGTGGGTCAGGATGGTCGAAACGGTATAGGTATCCCAATGAGCGAAGGAATAAATTTTTAGGAAAGCAAGGATGGCCGATCCCACCGAGATCATCGTCCCAACAGAGGGCGCCTTCTTCTTCCTCAGAGCCGCTTCAGCCGCCAACGAGTTCCGGCTCCTCTCTGCTGCCTGCAGAGCGGCCGCTTAGGTTGTTATCGCTCATCCTAACGAAACGTATATCTCGCCCTCGCCAGCTACGATGTCATTCCCCGATAACATCCCATCCTGGGAACCTTTCATTCAACCATTCCGTCCTATTTTCCTTCAGGTTCCCGTTCCGCAGACAATGTCGCTGACGCTTCAGCCAAACGGAGAGGGTTCTCTCTGCTGCATCTGCGGCGGTTTTATAGCGTGGGTACCGCCCGTGACTCCGCAGAAAGAGCTCAAACTCGACTGCCCGTTGTTTCCACAATGAGTTTTCGCGGTCTTGTTTCCGCGGGGTCAGCCATCCAGGGACATGTGCGTTCAAATAGGACTCCCTGCTTGCAGGTAGTTTGTTGGCTCGATAGCCGTTCCGTTGGTGCTGCAGGAAGCTGTAGGGCTTGCTTTCATCCTCGACGTATCCGCGGGGGAATCGTCCGTGTACCCGTCGGAATGCGGCCAGCTCGTCGACTCGTTCCTGCCATGTTGGTTTTCGATTTTTCAGTCCCCATCGAGGCATCTGAGGGTGGTCGTGGAGCATGAGGCGTTGTCCGAAGAGGGTGGGATTGTGGTTTACGCGGGTGCGGATATGATCGTAGACCTTCCGGTACGGGACCCTGCATATCTTGGCTATTCGTCGGGGGTCCAGCCCTTTGGTCCACATGTAGAACCATTCCTGGCGTGACCAGTGCTGCGGTGCCCAGTTCTCGGTTTCTTCCTCAGCGTTCATGGTTCCCGATGCTTCGTCCAGGCAGGTAGGGGGTTCCTCTCCGGGCTTTGGTGTCTTGTCCCTGTGGGGCTTTGGTGAGTGATTTGGTGGCCGGAGCGGGATAGCTGGCTTTGGACAGATCAAGGTGAACGCCGCCCGATCCTTTCCCCTGCCCTTCTCCGCGTTCTTTGGTCGCAAGGGCGAACACGTTTGACCAGGGGCAGTGGGTCCAGATAGGGCCGTTCCGGTTTGGGGCGGCTGGCCTCCGAGGTGGCGTTCCACAGGTCCCTGTCGACCTGTGAGAAGTCCAGGGTGAAGTTGCTTTGCTCTGCGACGTGCTCCATGAAGATTTTGGAGGTTCGTCCGTTGCCTTCCCTGAAGGGATGGGCGTGGTTCACGAAACTGAAGAGGGCGGCGGAGCTCATGGCGAACTGCTCGGCGTTGAGGTCGGCCCAGTGAACCTGTCCTGCGGCTCGCTGAACTTCTTTGAGCGTCTGGTCCAGGTCGCCGTTCTCGATGTTGGCGAAGTCGGCGGCGTTCTTGCCCATGTTGATGGTCCGGAATTCGCCGGCCCAGTCGTAGATGTCCTGGAAGAGGTGGTGGTGGATGGCCCGGAGGTGATCTGCGCCGTAGGTGTGGTCCACCTTTGCTGAGCCGGAGAGCAGTTCGCGTTCGCGGATGGAGGTGTAGCCGTATTCGATGGAGCGGAGGGCAAGGGGGTCACGTTCCCCCAGTTTGTTCTTGAGGGTCCCGTAGCCTGCTTCGTTGATGGTCTCCGGGTAGAAGCAGGAGTCCCAGGCCTCAGTCCGCTCCATGGGCTAGGCCTCGTCTGCCGGCCGCTGCGTAGTTTCTCGTGGCTGGGCGCGGTTCCTGATGCGTTGCCGGTATTCCTCGGCGGTGATTGTTCCGCGGGTCTGCGCGGCTAGGTCGGCCACATCTTCCTGGTCTGGTTCCCATCCGTCGTGCCAGCTCGCGGCAAAAGACTGGCGGATAGCGTTCCGGCCGCTGTCGCTCATGTCGGTGAACAGATCCGGCCACATGGCAACGACGTCGATCCCGGGAGCGGGGGCTTTCGGGCCCGTCTGGCTGGGACGGCCGGCGGCCATGCGGGCCATGACTTCCTCAAAGCTCTCCATCACATTCCTTTCCCACAGGCTGTTAGGGCTGGATGCTCACCCTAGCCGGATAGGTGAGGCCGGCGGCCCGGAGGGCATTGGCAGGTTTGCCCTGGTTCCAGTCCGGGGCCTGGCCTGTCATGGGCAGCGGGGTGGTCTTCTCCGCGTAGCTGTGCAGGTCTTCCAAGGCTGGATTGGACGTGTCAGCGCCGGATTCAGTGACTTCGAGGGACATTGTCAGGCCGCGGGTGCTCAGTGCGTGGCGGGCTGCTTCGGCATAGGCGTGGCGGTAGGAATCCTGGTCCTGCTGCCATAGGTCGTCGATGAGTTCACGGGTTTCAACGACGTTGTTGAGTTTCGCTGCGGCCGGGTTGCCGGCCCGCACTGCTCTGGTGGTCACGGCCAGGAGGGTCTCCTGGGCCTGCTGCTGGATGAGGTTTCGCTCTGTGGTGTCTGCTTCGGTCAGCTGCGCCGCTTCGGTGCGGAGGACATCCAACCGGGATTTTTCCTGCTGCGTGGCTGTGTCCAGGAACATCGTCTCGTCTGCGTCTGCCTCGAGGGCGCTGAGTTCTTCTACCGCTTCCCAGTACAGCTCGGTGATGCCGAATCGCTCGAAGACTTCCTCGACGTTGAGGCTCAGCTGCAGCGGTTCAGTGCGGTACTGCAGGAGATTTTCTTCGGTAGGCCCGACGGTGCTGCGCAGCAGCTGGCGCACATAATCTGCTTCCCAGGATCCTGGCCGGCCTTTCAGGAGGGCTTCTATCCCGCCAACGTTGGCAGCAACCGAAGCAAGGACCCGGGAAAGAGTGCCGGCGAAATCTGCCGATACTGAGTGTTCGTTGGCGGTGCCGGCGCCAACGATGCGCTGGCCGCGGGCAGCTGCGGTGAGCGCGGTGATGGCTTCGTCTACAGGGTCGGGTTCAGGGGCATTCTTCTCCAGCAGGGTAGGTGTCATTGCTGTTCCTCTCGGATGCTGACGGGTGTTCCTGGGGTGATGCCTTTCAGTGCGCCTGCCGGTACTTCCAGCAGTGCGTCGACCGCTCCCGGTGATTTCCATCGGGGGCATAGACTCTGGCGGTTTTCCGTACAGGGGTCCAGCGTACTGATCTGCACAACCCGTCCGTCGGCTATCCAGGCTATGTCGATGGGGATTTCCATTCCGGCCATCCACACCTCCCGCTCTTTGCCTGACTCGAAGGGAATGAGCAGACCTGTGCCGGCTGGAAGGTCTTGCCGGCCACTTAGCCCTTCGCTTTGCTGCTGGGGTGTGTCCGCGACGTCAACCTGGAACTCCAGGTCCTCCCCCACGGTGACGGTTGCTGCCCGCGGTGCAGTATCACCGGAACACCCTGTGAGGGCGGTGATCGTCAGGGCCAGGGCGGTGAGTGCCAAGGGAGGTCTCAGGTCTTTTCCGGTACTGGGGGTGGAATGACGGGAGCGGGGGCCGCACCACACGGTCCCCGCTCCTCTTTCTGTCCTCCGCAACCAACGAAGGAAATCTTTATTCACGCCCCACCCTTTTCTTGGCGGGTACGGCGCCCGGGACGCAGTGAACCGGCTTTCACCGGGGCCCACTTTTTGCCGTTGTTGTGTTTGCGCTGCAGCCGGCGGACTTCACGCAGCACTGCGCTTTCAATGAGCTCTGAAACTGACTGGTAGCCTTCCGCGCTGCCGGCTGCCAGGAAAGCGGCTCTGACCTGATCTGCGTCCTGTTCTGTGAAATACGGGGTAAATGACGCAGGTTTTCTGTAACTCATCGCGTTCCCTGGTCCATGGCCATCACTCCAGCACCTGGAGCCTAAGGTTCTCGGCCGCAGCAGCCCACTCCAGGAAAGGGGCGCCCGTTCGTTCTGTGGGGTCCTCGCTGCGGTACAGGAATTCGTCCCGGATGCGTTCGAGTACGGTGGAGAGCACGAACACGTCATGCTCTCCACCGAGCTCAAGTTTCTTGTCAGGCATATGGCTCTCTACTCCACGGGTGCGAGGTAGGGGTTCCCGCCCTGCTGTTCTGGCTGTGAGGGGCGTTTGGCCGGCTGCACGGGACCATATTTGAGGGACGCTCCGATTTCTTCCACGTCGAGTTCGATGGTGGTCCGGTTCTCGCCCTCCTTGGTTTCGAACCGCCGGGATTTCAGTGTTCCTTCGGCTATGACCCGGCTCCCCTTGGTGAGGGATTCAGCGATGTATTCGGCTGTTTCTCGCCATACGGTGCACCGGATGAAGAGTGTTTCTCCGTCCTTCCATTCGTTGCTTTGGCGGTCCAGGACCCGCGGTGTTGAAGCGATGGTGAAGTTGGCGACCGGGACGCCGCTGGGAGTGAATCGCAGTTCGGGATCCGCGGTGAGGTTTCCTGCAATGGTGGTGGTGGGCTCGCCTGCCATGGTGATCAGCTTCCTTCGTCGGTGATAGATGGGAGTGCTGCTTTTTATGGGTTAGGGGTTGGGGTTTCCAGTGCGATGACCTGGTTGATCTTGTCCGGGTTCAGCCCTGACCAGTGATCTTCGGACCCGTCCCGTTCATAGACGACAACGGGTGCCTGGGCGTACCCGAGTTCCTCGGTGATGTATTCCAGTGCTGCGGGGGTGACGCTGATATCGACTACCTGGGGATCAAGTCCTGCGGTTTTGAACTTGCCGATGGTGAGCTTGCAGGGTGAGCAGCCGGGCTTGGTGTAGACGGTGATAGTCATGGCGCTCATTCCTCAGGTTTCGTAGTCGGTTTAGTCAGAGTCCCTGCTGTTGGCAATGTATCTATTTTCCCATTTATTCATCTGAATAATAAGGGGTTTTAGCCCTTATATCTAGGGGTTTTGTCCCTATTTTTTGATGGAACGTACGAGTGGTTTCGGGTCCGGTTTCGCTGGGTTGGGTTGTTCTCCTCTCCCCCGTTGTTTTTTGCCTGCTGGCGAGCTTGCTCGCTTGTCCCCGACGGAGCAGTGCTCAACGCCGTAGGCGCCAGGGGCTAAGAATCCTGGGAGGAAATAAGCGACGCAGGAGCGCCGGA
>NZ_WACG01000008.1 GCF_009193255.1 Arthrobacter koreensis | reverse complement strand
CCGGAAGCTAAGACCCGCAGCGCCGATGGTACTGCACTCGGGAGGGTGTGGGAGAGTAGGTCACCGCCGGACAATCATTACAGGTTCAGGCCCCGCAGGGTTGCGGGGCCTGAACTGCTTTAACACCCCCGAACACCCACAGCCGGGGGCTCGTGGGTCGGGGGGCTGGTCTGGGGGCTGGTTGCCGGCCCGGACCGTTTGCCCGAACCGCCGGCCCGGACGGTTGCCGGGGGCCGGGGACGGTCACTCTTTGGGCCTGCACCCTGGTGCGGGCCCTTTCCGTGTTAACCGGCCGGTTCGGTCTGAACAGTTTGCCCGGACCGTGTGCCCGGACAATTGCCGGGGGCCGGGTGCCGGGGACGGGCGCGGGTACCGGGGCCGGCGGCCCGCGCTGATCGAGTGTGTTCTTTGGGCCTGCACTCTGGTGCGGGCCCTTTCCGTGTTTAACCAGCCGTTCCCCGTTCCCGGCCCCCGGGGTCGGTCTGGCCTGAACTAGGGGACCGGAACAGCTGGCCGGGCCGGGGTTTCCCAGTCCCTGTGACTCCTGGCCCCTCCCGGGACCACACCAGGCACCACCAGCCACGACGGGTGGGAACCACCGCAGTGCGCAACCCCAGGGGCCCCACCTGTCACGAGGGCTGGGAACCACCACCCTCGCGCAACCCCATCGAAAACACCGGTCACGACGGATGGGAACCACCGCAGTGCGGAACCCCAGAAGCCCTACCGGCCACGACGGGTGGGAACCACCGCAGTGCGCAACCCCAGGGGCCCCACCTGTCACGAGGGCTGGGAACCACCACCCTCGCGCAACCCCATCGGAAACACCGGTCACGACGGGTGGGAACCACCGCAGGAACCGGGTCCCAGAAGCCACATCAGCCACGGAGGGTGGGAACCACACGGTGGGGAGTCCCAGGAGCCACCGGCCACGACGGCTGGGAACCGCCGGGACGCTGCAACGGGGAACGAACCCCATACCGACTGCGTACTCTGGAAAAATGACTCCATCGCTTTTCTCCCACGCCCCGGAACCCGAGCCGGCGAAGTCCCAAGATCCCATCGCTGACGTAGTGCAGACCTGCACCGTTCCCCGTGAAACCGAAGAGGCGTTTCGTGGCTTCCACGAGTACCCCCACCTGTGGTGGCCGGAAGAGTTCACCACATTCGGCGAGGGAACACACGTGGAGTTCGAAGGCGGCGCCCTGGTGGAAACCAGCGAAGACGAAGAATCCGCCACTCGAGCTGTCGTCCGGGACATTCGGCCGGGGGAGCTGCTGGATCTGGAGTGGAACCCTGGCACGGGTTCTACTTCTGTCTCGATCGTCTTCACCGCGGAAGGCTCCGGTACTGCCGTAACGGTGACGCACACCGGCTTCGAGGCAGCCCGCGACGCCGCAGCGCGGCGCGCAGAAGCAGAATCTCTGTGGCGCAACGTTCTGCAACGATATGGCCGTTTCATGGGCGCCCGGTAGCCTTCTTGCATGAGCCTGCCTGCCCTGCATGACCTGGAAGTGTCCATCCCCGGCATCCGCATCGACACGGACCCGGAGACACTGACAATGTACGCCCGGGACCAGGGCCCGGTGCAGGAACTCATCGATCCCCTCGCGGTCGTCTGGGCGGAATCGGTGGCCGACGTACAGGAGACCCTGCGTTGGGCGTCGCGCACCGGGACCGCCGTCGTTCCCCGCGGCGCAGGCACCGGAGTGTCCGGAGGAGCGCACGCCACCCGCAACTGCATCATCCTCAGCCTGGAGAAGATGAACCGCATCCTGGATATCCGTCCCGGCGACGAACTGGCTGTGGTTGAGGCCGGTGTGGTCAACGCGGACCTCAACGACGCAGTGACGCCGTACGGGCTGATGTATGCGCCGGACCCGGCCAGCTACAAGATCTCCACCATCGGGGGCAACGTCGCCACCAACGCCGGCGGCCTGCGCTGTGCCAAGTACGGCGTAACCAGGGACTCGGTGCTGGCACTGGACGTAGTGCTGGCAGACGGCACGCTTATCCACACCGGGCACCAGAGCTTCAAGGGCGTAGCCGGATATGACCTCACGGGCCTCTTCACCGGCTCGGAGGGTACCCTCGGCATTGTCGTTGGCGTGACGGTCCGGCTGCGGTACCTGCCCAGCGACGTACGGACCGTCGCGGCTTTCTTCCCTGACTTCCGCACCGCCGCTGCAGGCGTCCTGGCCGTCGGTGCGGCACGGGTTCAGCCGTCCATCATGGAACTGCTCGACGGCGCCACGATGGCGGCGCTCGACGGCGCCCACGGCTCCGACCTGGGTAGCCGCGGAGGCGCGCTGCTCCTGATCCAGACAGACGGCTTCGGTGCCGAAGCAGAAGCCGCGGCCGTTCGGGCTGTCCTCACCGAACTCGGCGGCACCGTCAGCAGCGAAGGTTCAGAGGAAGCCGAACGGCTCCTGGAGCTGCGGAGGCACAGCCGCGGGGACGACGTCGAGCATGAGATCCGCGTGGGCGAGGACGTCGCCGTGCCGCGGTCGCAGCTGGTGCACTACGTCGCCGAACTCGAGCGCATGGCAGGGGACCACCGGGTCCAACTCAAGGTGGTGGCACATGCCGGCGACGGCAACCTGCATCCCACCTTCTGGATCGCCTCGGAGGAAGGTGCCGGCGGCGTCGAACGGCTCAATGCCGCGCTGGACGAATCCATCACCATTGCCCTGCGCATGGGTGGGACCATTACCGGCGAACACGGTGTTGGACAGTTCAAGCTGCGCTGGCTGCCGCAGGAGCAGCAGGCCGAAGTGCTCGCACTCCAGCAGCAGATCAAAGCCGTCTTCGACCCGGCCGGGATACTCAATCCAGGCAAAGCGATACCTGAGGTTTAGGCAGCCACCCGGCGCCTAGGACGGGACGCGCATCCACACGGCACGGTTGGGCCGGAGCCTCGTATGTTCCATGGCGCAGGGGGAGCTTTCGCGGATTATCTCGAACTCCGGCAGTTCCACCGGTTCGGTGCCCATGTTCATTGCCGCCAGGACGTTCCCGTTGACGAACGCGATCAGCCCCACGGCATCGCGCTCCGGCCACCAGGCCAGGGACCCGTGGCCCAGGCCCAGTTCCCGGCGCAGCGCAAGTGCATCCCGGTAGAGGTTCAGGGTTGAGTCGGGATTGCGTTGCTGGACATCACGCGCGTTGGCTCCCCACACATCCGGCTGGGGCAGCCAGGACTTGCCGGTGCTGCTGAACCCGTACGACGGCGCGTCCGCCCGCCAGGGCAGCGGCACCCTGGATCCGTCCCGGCCAATCCGCAGGCCCTCGCTTCGATGGAAGGTTGGGTCCTGTCGGAACTCTTCCTGGATCAATGTGTGGTCCGGCAGTCCTAGTTCTTCGCCCTGGTAGAGGTAGACGCCGCCGGGAAGGGCCAGCATCAGCAGCGTTGCGGCACGCGCCCGGGCCAGGCCGACGGCGTGATCCGGCTGCGCATCGTCGGGGCCAATACCGTCTCCGAGGCGCAGCTCATTGCCGTTGAGACCCAGGCGGGAGACGTGGCGGACGACGTCGTGGTTGGAGAGGACCCAGGTGGTGGGGGCGCCGACCTTGTCGAAGGCTTCGAGGCTGGTGGTGATGATGCGGCGCAGTTCGTTCGGGTCCCAGGGGTGGTGGAGGTAGGCGAAGTTGAAGGTTTGGTGCATTTCGTCGGAGCGGACCCAGTCGGTGAGCCGGTCCAGCGGATCGATGGTCGCTTCGGCGCAGAGCACGCGGTCGCCGTCGTATTCGTCGAGGATGTTCCGCCAGGAGCGGTAGATGTCGTGGATGCCGGCTTGGCCGAACATGGGGGCTGCTTCGCCGGGGAAGCCTTCGGAGGAGGCACCGTCGGCGCGTCCGCCCCAGTCCGGGAGTCCGCTTTTTTTGATCAGGGCGTGGGCGACGTCGACGCGGAAGCCGCCGACGCCGCGGTCGAGCCAGAAGCGCAGGATGCGTTCGAATTCGTCGTGGACGGCGGGGTTGTCCCAGTTGAAGTCCGGTTGGGAGGAGTCGAAGAGGTGCAGGTACCACTGGCCGGGGGTGCCGTCGGGGTTCCGGACGCGGGTCCAGGCGGGTCCGCCGAAGTGGGACTGCCAGTTGTTCGGCGGGTTTTCGCCGTGTTCGCCGGTGCCGTCGCGGAAGATGAACATGTCCCGGGCGGGGGAGTTTTCGGGTGCGGCGAGGGCTGCCTGGAAGAGGGCGTGCTGGTCGGAGCAGTGGTTGGGGACGAGGTCGACGATGACGCGGATGCCGTGGTTTTTGGCGGTGGTGACGAGGTTGTCGAAGTCGTGGAGGGTGCCGAAGAGGGGGTCGACGTCGCAGTAGTCTGCGACGTCGTAGCCGGCGTCTTTTTGGGGGGAGACGTAGAAGGGGGAGAGCCAGATCGCGTCGATGTCCAGTTCGGCGAGGGTGGGGATTTCGGCGGTGATGCCGGGCAGGTCGCCGATGCCGTCGCCGCGGAGGTCGCGGAAGGATCGGGGGTAGATCTGGTAGATCACTGAGGACCGCCACCATTGCCGTTCCCGGTCACTGTTGGCTTCATGGACCGGGACCAGGCGGAGTTCTCCGTTTCGCGTGACAGGTACGCCGGGAGCGTTGTCCATGAAAAGAATCATCCCTCTAATCTCGTATGGTCTGAATACGCCTACTTAAACGCGGCTGCATGCCCGATTGTGCCGAGCTGCGCACGTGAGAAGTCGCACAGCCCATCGCTGCAGGTCAGACCCAAAAACTTGCCGATGGTTCAGGCGGCGCAACACGATAGGCTGGCATTCGAACCCCAAAACACCATCAGTCACTTTTTCGGGAGAAGCATGTCAGAGAACCGCAACGACGTCCCGGGCGGTCCTGCCGGGGAACCGCAGGAACAGCCCTGGGCCAAGCCATCCGGGGACGCCGCCCCGGACGCTCCGGAGAACACCCCCGGGGACGGGGCTCCGACGCAGCCGCTTTACGGCAGCTACGAGTCCGCCGGTGGTGCCGCGTCCTCTCCGGATGCCCCGGCGGCCCCATCCTCCCCGGATGCCCCGGCGTCCTCCGCCACGGAAAACCACCCGTCTGCTCCGGGGACCGCTCCGGGTGCGTGGGCCCAGCCGAACCAGCACAGCCAGCCTCAGCCGCCGTACGGCCAGCAGGCACCCGGCCAGCAGGCGCCCGGCCAGCAGCCGACCTACGGCACGGGGTACGGTGTTCCGCCGGCACCCTACGGGTACCCCGGGAACTACCAGGCTCCGGCGCAGCAGCCGGGCAAGACCATGGGCATCGTAGGCCTGATCCTGTCCTGCCTGTTCTTCATCCCGTTCGCGTCCCTGGTGGGCGTGATCCTCAGCATCGTGGGACTCGTGCAGTCGCGCAAGGCCAAGATGAGCAATGGGCCGGCGCTTGCCGGCATTATCATCGGCGGTGTCGTCTTTATCCTGACACTCATCGCCACCATTGCGATCTTCGTCTTCGCAGTGGACCAGGTAGGTACGCTCTTCGAGGTCTGTGAAGACCTCGGACCGGGCACCCACTTCGTGGACGGCGAAATCTACGAGTGCGGCGTCGACAGCCTCCAGCAGTCGCTCTAGCCGAACCATAAGAGGAAAGGCCGGGACCCCAGGGTCCCGGCCTTTCCGTCTGTCCTGGCTGCGCAGCTAGCCCGGTGACGCTCCGCTCTCGAGGATGCGCATGGTGGTGGTGTCCGGGTTGAGCAGGATGGCGGCCTCATCCCGGCGGTGGCGCAGCTCGTTGTCCAGGTAGGACTGTACGGCTTCTGCCATGGGTACGTTGCGGTTCTCCTGCTCGGACATGTACCACCGGTGCTCCAGAACCTCATGCACCAGTTCTGCCTGCTCCAGCTTGCTGCCAAGCTCCCGCGGCACGGCCTTGACGATCGGCTCGAAGACATGGGTAACCCACAGGTGGGCGCTCAGTTCCTCGTCCATCTCGGGGTTGTTGTCCGCCCGGTAGGAGTCAAGGTCATTCAGCAGCCGCCGGGCCTGGTTCTCCTGCGCATCCAGTCCGGTGAGCCGCAGCAGCCGCCGCTGGTGGTGCCCGGCGTCCACCACCTTGGGCTGGAGCTGCACCTGCGAGCCGTCCGGCGTGGTGCGGATGGTGAGTTCGTCGACGTCGAACCCCAGCTCGTTGAGGCGGCGGATCCGGGCGTTGACGCGCCAGCGTTCACCGAGTTCGAAGGATTCCTGCTCGGTGAGTTCCGCCCAGAGGTTCCGGTAGCTGTCCATGATGCGTTCGCTGGTCGCCAGGGGATCGATGCTCTCCTCCACCAGGCCGCCCTCGGCGAGGTCCATCAATTCCCCTGCAATGTTCACGCGGGCAATCTCCAGGTCATATTCGCGCTGGCCGCGGGAGAGCTCGGGGTACAGCTCACCCGTTTCGGCGTCCACCAGGTATGCGGCGAAGGCGCCGGCGTCACGGCGGAACAAGGTGTTCGAGAGCGAGACATCGCCCCAGTAGAAGCCCGCCAGGTGCAGCCGCACCAGCAGCAGGGCCTGCGCGTCGATCAGACGGGTCAGCGTGACTTCGCGCAGGGTCTGGGAAAACACGGCTCGGTAGGGCAGGGAGAAGCGCAGGTGGCGCGTCACCAGCACCGGAGCCAGCTCATTGCCCTCCGGGTCCTGGCGGCCGGTAATGACCGCCACCGGAGCCACGCTGGGGACGTTCAGCCTCCGCAGTTTGCGCAGCATGTGGTATTCCTGCCGGGCCACGTGCTCGCTGGTTTCCTTGATGGCAATGAGTGAGTCGCCCATGCGGGCAAAACGGACAACGTGCCGGGAGATACCGCGCGGCAGGGCGGCGAGGTTCTCTTTGGGCCAGTCCTCCAGAGGGATGGACCAGGGCAGGTCCAGGAGTGCCGGATCCATGGAAGCCGCGGTGATGTTCAGCGAACCGAGCGGTTCCTGCGTCGCCTCGGCGTGGCTGCGGGGGAGCTTGCCGGGCTGCTCCCAATTGGTTGGTTCATCACGCCAGTTGGCGCGTGGTGCTTCTGTCATGGGCGTTGATGCCTTCTATCGGCGCTGGGATGGGGGTTAAACCAGTGCGGTGGCCTTCTCCTGAAGTCTAGATCAGGGGATAGGCCACCGCACGCGCACAGTGTTGCTAAAGGCTACGCTTCGTCAGCAAGTCGCTTGCCGGTGCTGGTGTCAAAGAGGTGAACATGGCCGGCCTTCGGCGTTACGTACAGCGTGTCACCCTTGGCCGGAGGCCTGCGGGCGTCCACGCGGGCCGTGATCTCGTGCTCCTGGCCGTCAAGGAACGTGTGCCCGTAGACGAACGCATCTGCGCCGAGTTCCTCGACTACGTCCACTTCAACCTTCAGGCCTTCGCCGTCCGGCGCCACGTCCATGTCTTCCGGGCGGACACCGAAGGTGACGGTGTTGCCGGCCGCGGCGTCGAGGATGCTGCGGGGGACGGGATACACCGTGCCGCCAAACGTCACGCCACCTTCTGTGACCGGCAGTTCCAGCAGGTTCATTGCCGGGGAGCCCATGAAGCCGGCGACGAAGACGTTCATCGGCTTGTCATAGAGGTTCCGGGGGGTGTCCACCTGCTGGAGCACGCCATCCTTCAGTACGGCGACGCGGTCGCCCATGGTCATGGCCTCAACCTGGTCGTGCGTGACGTAGACGGTGGTGACGCCCAGGCGGCGGGTCAGCGAAGCAATCTGGGTGCGGGTCTGCACACGCAGCTTGGCATCGAGGTTGGAGAGCGGCTCGTCCATCAGGAAGACCTGCGGGTTCCGCACGATTGCGCGGCCCATGGCCACGCGCTGGCGCTGGCCGCCGGAGAGGGCCTTGGGCTTGCGGTCCAGGTAGTCCTCGAGGTCGAGGAGCTTGGCTGCCTCGCGGACGCGCTCCAGGCGCTCCTCCTTCGGAACGCCGGCGATCTTCAGGGCAAAGCCCATGTTGTCCGCCACGGACATGTGCGGGTACAGGGCGTAGTTCTGGAACACCATGGCAATGTCGCGGTCCTTGGGCGGAACATCGGTGACGTCACGGTCACCAATGAGGATGCGCCCGGAGTTCACGTCTTCCAGCCCGGCGAGCATTCGCAGCGAGGTGGACTTGCCGCAGCCCGAGGGGCCAACGAGCACCAAGAACTCGCCGTCGGCGATTTCGAGGCTGAGGTTATCGACTGCGGGGCGCTCGGTGCCCGGGTACAGCCGCGTAGCTTGGTCAAACGTTACCGTTGCCATGATATTTCCCTTCACGGGCAGGTACGTGCCCGACGATCCGTTGTGAATGGGTGGATGTTCAGTTGTGAAACAGCAGTGAAACAGTGACGGACGCCACGGAAGCGTTCACTGGTGGCAAGTATGCCATGTCCGTCAAGCGGGCAGAAGCAAAACGGGTAGCCGGGAGGTTAATTCCCGACGGCGGCGAGGCGCAGCCCGTGCAAATGCTCCAGGACGGCGCCAAACTCCTCCGGTGACCCAACCCGGAACTGCGCCGTGGTTTCCCCGGGGCCTACCTTGATTCCGACGTCCCCGTCCTTGAGCACGGCGAACCCCCGCTCGTCGGTGACGTCGTCTCCGGCAAACAGCACTCCGGTAGCGCCGGTCAGCTCGCGCAGCGCCTCGATGCCCTCTCCCTTGTTCGCGTGGACCACGGAAGCTTCCAGGACACGCTTGCCATCCGTGACCTGCACGCCGTCCAGCTCCTGGAGCCGGGCGCGGGCTGCGTCCACCGCGGCAGCGGCGTCGTCGTCGGAGGCGCTGCGTGTATGCAGGACCACGCCCGCCGGCTTGTCTTCGAGCCTGCAGCCGTCCCATGACCGGGCCACCTCAGCGACGGCGGCGCGGGCCCGGGCCAGCAGGTCAGCCTGCTCCGGGGTGAGCTGCAGCGGCGCGGCGTTGGGGCCGGTCCAGGTCTCGGCGCCGTGGCTGCCGACCAGCAGGGTTTCCGGCTCGGGGCCGGCCACTGCCCGCAGGCTGTCCAGGGCGCGCCCGGAAATCAGCGCCGTCGCGGTGTGGGGCACGCTGGCTAGGGACCGCAGTGCCGCAGCCGCGGCAGGGAGCGGGCGAGCGTCCTCGGCCCGTTCCACCAGCGGGGCCAGGGTGCCGTCGAAATCGACGGCGACCAGCAGGCAGTCAGTGGCCGCGAGGGTGGCCAGGGCAGAACGCAAATCCATGGGTATCACTGGGCTTCACCTTCCAGGCGCAGGGCGTTGAGGAAGTTCTGCGACCAGCGCTCGACGTCGTTCTGCAGTACCTGCCGGCGCATCAGGCGCATGCGGCGCTGGGCTTCACGCGGCTGCATCTGGATCGCGGAAACGATCGCGTCCTTCAGCCGGTCGATGTCATGCGGGTTCACCAGTACCGCCTGGCGGAGCTGGTCCGCGGCCCCGGCGAACTCGCTGAGCACCAGGGCTCCGGTGTTCTCCGTCCGCGCGGCCACATACTCCTTGGCCACCAGGTTCATGCCGTCCCGCAGGGCCGTGACCAGCATGACGTCCGAGGCCAGGTACAGGGCCACCATTTCCTCCACCGGATAAGAGTGGTGCAGGTAGCGGATGGCGGTGTTGGACATGGTGTCGTAAGTGCCGTTGATGCGGCCGACCGTGCCCTCGACCTCTTCGCGCAGCAGCCGGTACTGCTCCACGCGTTCGCGGCTGGGGCTGGCCACCTGGATCAGGGCGGCGTCCTCGACGCTAATTCGGCCGTCCTCCAGGAGTTCGCCGTAGGCCTTCAGCCGGTGGCTGATGCCCTTGGTGTAGTCGAGGCGGTCGACGCCGAGCAGAATGACCTTCGGGTTCCCGAGTTCACGCCGGATCTGCTTGGACCGCTCGATGATGTCCTCGCGGTGGGCCAGTTCGGTGATCTGGTCCACATCGATGGAGATCGGGAAGGCCTCGGCCCGGGAGACATAGCTGTTGCCTTCCTCATCGGTGATGTGGACCTGCTGCTGGCGAACCGAATGGCCGGCGAAGCGGCGGACGCAGCGCAGGAAGTTCGCAGTGTCGCTGGGGCGCTGGAACCCGATCAGGTCTGCGCCCAGCAGGCCGGCGATGATGTCCCGGCGCCACGGCAGCTGGGCGAAAATCTCCAGCGGGGGGAAGGGGATGTGGTTGAAGAAGCCGATCTTCAGGTCCGGGCGTGCCTTGCGGAGCATCTGCGGCACCAGCTGCAGCTGGTAGTCCTGCACCCAGACCGTAGCGCCCTCGGCGGCGACTTCGGCAGCGGCTTCAGCGAAGCGGCGGTTGACAGTGCGGTAGGAATCCCACCAGGTTCGGTGGAACTCCGGCGGCGCAATGACGTCGTGGTAGAGCGGCCAGAGCGTGGCGTTGGAGAAACCCTCGTAGTAAAGCTCTACCTCGGAGGCGCTCAGCGGTACGGGCCGCAGGTG
The DNA here is from genome assembly GCF_009193255.1 of Arthrobacter koreensis. Lineage (GTDB taxonomy): Bacteria > Actinomycetota > Actinomycetes > Actinomycetales > Micrococcaceae > Arthrobacter_B > Arthrobacter_B koreensis. Next base: position 153,375 of record NZ_WACG01000008.1, on the reverse strand, counting down.
CATGTTGTCATGGTCAAACGGTTCAAGTGTTTCGTCCGGGGCGCCGTGCCAGCCCACCCACGCGCCGTCGGCCTTTGCCATGACCGGCGCAAGCGCCGTCACCAGGCCGCCGGGGGAGCGGCGCCACTTGTCTCCGCCCTCTGATCCGTTGTCCGCCACCCGGTCCACGGGCAGGCGGTTGGAGACCACTATGAAGTCGTAATCGCCGTACCCGTCCGTTGAAATCTCAGTTTTCGATTCAGCGGCAACAGCGTTCACTTTTTGCACTCCTCAGTTGACTTCTTTGTTCGCCACTCTATCCAACAGGGGAACCTTTGTACCCACCCCGGGCGTTGACGGTGAGGTGCAGGGATTATCGTTGTCCCTGAAGACCGTGTACCTGATGCCGCCCAACGGTGGCCGTTTGAGAGACAGAAGGAACTATGACCGACCGGAATCCCAAGGTCACCAAGGCCGAGCGCCAGGCCGCGGCCCGCGAAAAGGCACGGGCCCTGCGTGAGGCACAGCTGAAGAAAGAGCGCCGCAACAAGCTGTTGACCCGCTGGGGCATCGTCGCTGGAATCGTCGCCGTGATCGTGATCGTCGCTGTGATTGTCGTCAACAGTGTCCGCGGCGGGATCCCCGACGCCGGACCGGCTCCCGCCACCGGCAACGTCAACGGCGGGTTCACGCTGACCTCCACCACATCACTGGAACCGGCGGACACCGGTGAGGTTGACGTGAACAACCTCCCGGAGGCGACCACCACGAATGAGGCCGGCGATACCGTTCCGGCAGGAGTGGAAGCCGCGGCACCCGGAGAACCGGTTCAGATCGTTGAATACGTGGACATCAACTGTGTCCACTGCGCCGATTTCTCCTCCACCTACTCGGACCAGGTCAAGACCTGGCTCGACGCCGGTGATGTCACCCTCGAATACCGCACGGTGGCATTCCTGGACAGTGGCTCTCCGACCAACTACTCCTCCCGCGGCGCGAACGCTGCCGCCTGCGTCGCTGACACCAACCCCGAGTCCTACTGGGACTTCATGAAGGCGATCTTCGCCCAGCACGCCTCCGGTGAAATCAACAACGCCGCGCTCGCAGACATGGCCGAGTCCGTTGGCGCTACCGACGCCGCGGACTGCATCCAGAATGACGGTTTCCGCACGTACGTGAAGTACTCCGACGCCCTCGCACGCGAAGCCGGCGTTGCCGGAACCCCGACCGTTTACGTCAACGGTGCCGAGGCGGACCTGAACTCCTTCGTGGATACGGTTCAGAGCGCCATCGACGCCAACAAGGCTGAGGCCTCCTCCTAGTCCACCGGGTCCGGCTGCCCGCCGGAGCGGAACCGCTGCTGGTTTCGTTCCGGCGGGCATGCTGGGCTAACCTTGTCTAGCGCTGTTGTACTGCACGTATGACGCCGCGGGGCCGGCAACGGCCCGCGCCTCCTTAGCTCAGTTGGCCAGAGCACCTGTCTTGTAAACAGGGGGTCGCCGGTTCGAATCCGGCAGGGGGCTCCACGAAGCCCCTCCTGGTCATTTCCGATCAGGAGGGGTTTTCCTGTGTCAGCCCAACAAAACCGGCCAGCTGACCTGTTTGATATCTATTTGTGTCCTAAAGCGGCGTAGGCAAAGAGCAATGTTCGCTATTCTCATGAAGGAACAACGCACAGACTCAAGCGCCGGGCCGAAGCCGGTGATTTCCATGGGGGTGGAATCACCGGCTCCGGGCCGGCACCTGTCTTTAACCGTCGTTTCCGTGCTCGGCACAGACGCTACCCGCCTGAAGGGCGGGCCCCCGCGGCGTTGCGGGCCGCCAGGATATGGGTCCGCATCACGGCCTCTGCCCACTCGCCGTCGCGCGCCCGGGCAGCAGCCACGAGCTCCGCGTGGTGGAGCATGCTGCGGCGCAGCGCTTCGGGACTGTATTTTCCGAAGGTGTGTGCCACCACCGCCGGACGCATCAGCGTCTGCAATGCCACCTCGAAGTGCCGGTTGCCGCAGCGTTCCACGAACAGGCCGTGGAATTCATTGTTCAGTGTGCCCAGGGTCCGCAGGTCGCCCTCCGCAGCGGCAGCCTCCATCGCCGCGTTCAGCTCTTCCAGCCGGTCGACGTCGTCATCCGAGAGCCGGGGGACGGCGAGCAGGGCGGCGTGCGGTTCAAAGCCGGCCCGCACGTCATACAGGCCCGCAACATCCTCAGGGGTGAAGGACACCACCTGGGCACCCTTGTTCTTGCTGATCTCCACGATGCCCTCGGCTGCGAGCCGGTTCAGTGCCTCGCGGACCGGGGTCCGGGACACCCCGAGCCGCTCGGCCAGTGCAGCTTCGCGGAGCCACGAGCCCGGCGCGACGTCGCCGGAGGCAATGAGGGCGCGCAGCCGGGCGTAAGGGCTGTCATCGGCTGGCTCAGCGGCGGGGGAGTGGTCCATGCGGTCTACGTTATCCCTTGCCGGAGGCGGGTTCCGGCCAGCGGGCCCCGGCCAGCTGGGTGCGCGTGCCGCCGCGGGAAACGAACGACGCCGATGCGCGGCCGGTGAGCTCCACGATGCGGTTGGCTGCCAGCAGGTAGCGTTCAAGGTCTACCCCGGTGTGGATGCCCAGGCTGTCGCAGAGGTGGACCAGGTCCTCGAAAGGTGCGTTGCCCAGTACCGACGGGTCACCCGGGAACCACAGGTCCCCGCCCAGCCCCGCAAAGGAACCTTCAATCCAGTCAATTCCGGCCTGCAGCGCCGCCAGCGCGTTCGCCGGGGCAAAGCCATTGCGGTTATGCAGGTGGACCCCCACTTCCAGACCCGGATACAGCTCCCGGACTTCCCGGATTCCGTCATAGAACTCGGCCGGGCCTTCCTGGCCGGAGGTGCCGGCCAGATAGATCCCGGCAGATCCGGCGGACACCGCGGCGTCCACCACCCGCAGTCGTTCCTCACGGGGCACCGGTCCGCGTGCCGGTGCGAAAAAGGAACAGGCGACGGCAGTGACCAGGCGCAGGCCCGCGGCCCGGGTCAGTTCCCCGATGCGCCTCAATCCTTCCAACGCCTCGTCCACCGCAAGGCGCTGGTTGCGCAGGCTGACCTCCTCGTCAGCCGAAACAACCACCACCAGTTCATCCAGTCCGCAGTCCACTGCGCGCTCGGCGCCCCGGTAATTCGGGGCCAGACCGCGGTAGCGGATGCCAGGAACCCGGGGAACCGCCGCCATGACGTCAGCGGCATCGGCGAGCTGCGGCAGCACCTTCGGATGGGCGAAGGAGACCGCCTCGATCTCCCGGACCCCGGCGTCGATGAGCAGCTGCACCAGCTCAACCTTTGCTGCGGTAGGCAGAGTCTTCGGGACCGACTGCAGCCCGTCCCGGAGCCCAACCTCCACCAGCCGGACCGATGCAGGGAGTCCCGGCAGGCTCACGCCACACCCCGGGCGCGGAGGTCCTGCAGCCGGTCCCCGCTGATGCCGATGCCGGCAAGCACTTCTTCCGTGTGCGCTCCCAGCTCCGGGCCGGGCCAGCGGACGGTGCCGCGGGTGCGGCTCAGCCGCGGAAACACGTTCTGCATGGACACGGGGCCAAGCGACGGGTGCTCCACGTGGGTGATGGAGCCGCGGGCGGAGAACTGCGGATCGGAAAACATGTCCACGGGCCGGAAGATCCGTCCGGACGGCACGCCGTGTTCTTCGAGCAGCGGCTCCAGGTCCGCTGCATCGAGGCCCGAGGTGAATCCGGCGATGAGGTCATCGAGTTCGCTCTGCCGTTCACCACGGGCGCCGTGCGTTGCATACCTGGGGTCATCGGCCAGGTCGGGAGCGCCCATGGCCTTGGCGAGGCGGGAAAACACGGTGTCCTGGTTGGCGGCGATCAGCAGCCACTGTCCGTCCCTGGTGGGGTAGACATTGCTCGGGGCCACGTTGGGCAAGACCGCACCGGTGCGTTCGCGCTGGTAGCCGGTGACCTGCCACTCGGGAACCAGGGATTCCATCACTCCCAGGACTGCCTCGTAAATGGCCGAATCCACGATCTGCCCCTGGCCGGAGGAGTTCCGCTCCTGCAGGGCAGCTAACGCACCGATGGTGGCAAACATGGCAGCGAGCGTGTCGCCGATGGAGATGCCTACCCGGGACGGGGGCGTTGAGGGGTCGCCCACCACGTACCGTAGCCCGCCCATGGCCTCGCCAATGGCGCCGTAGCCGGCACGCTGGGAGTAGGGCCCGTCCTGCCCAAAGCCGGACACCCGGACCATGATCAGTCCAGGGTTCTCCCGCCGCAGGTCCTCGAACCCCATTCCCCAGCGTTCCATGGTGCCGGGCCGGAAGTTCTCGATGACCACGTCGGCTTCTGAAATCAGCTTCCGCGCGAGGTCCTGGCCCTCCTTTTCCCGAAGGTTCAGCGTCACCGAACGTTTGTTGCGGCCCACCACGGAAAACCACAGCGAAACGCCCTGCGGCAGCTGGCGGCCCCATTGCCGCATCGGATCCCCACGTTCCGGATCTTCGATTTTCACTACATCCGCGCCCAGGTCGCCGAGCAGCTGCCCGCAGAAAGGGCCCGCCAGCAGCTGTCCCATTTCGACGACGCGAAGGCCCGCCAGCGGACCCCCGGGCTGCGTCTCTGTTGCCATGGAGTACTCCTTCGTCGCTGAGCAAATGGGCAATCTGCATACAACTTGGCAGTCTCATCCGGGCATGTCAAGGACGTGCTCAAAGCGATGAGAGCAGTTGTATGCAATCCCTTGACAGCACCCGTGTGCACACCTAGCCTGATCCCACGAATGTGACCCACCTAACACTCGGGCACTGCCCGGCTCGGATTCCCTCCGCCGTATCTCCCCTCGGAGAGACGCGGCACCATCCCCAAGGAGAACTGATGGCGTTTCGGCTAGGCGTGGATGTGGGCGGCACATTCACGGACATACTGCTGGTGAATGAAGACACCGGCCAGACCCACCGTTACAAGACGTCCTCCACCCCACAGGACCAGTCCGTGGGGGTCCTCTACGGGATCCAGCAGGTCTGCGCGGCAGCCGGTGTTGATCCCTCCGAGGTCAAGGACGTACTGCACGGAACCACAGTTGCCACCAACGCGATCCTGGAGCAGAAGGGCGCCCGGGTTGGCCTGGTAACCACCCGGGGTTTCCGGCAGGTGCTGCAGATTGCCCGGTCCTTCGTTCCCGGCGGTCTGGCCGGCTGGATTATCTGGCCCAAGCCGGAGCCGCTGGCAGACCTCGAGGACACCGTCGAGGTAACCGAACGCGTCTCAACTACGGGGGAGGTGCTGACGGAACTGGATGAAGACGACGTGCGCCGCCAGCTCGCCAAACTGCGGAACAATGGCGTTGAAGCCCTGAGCATCTGCCTGATCAATGCCTACGCCAACGGCGAGCACGAAGCACGCATTGCCGGGATAGCAGCAGAGGAACTGCCCGGCATTCCGGTCTCCAGGTCCTCCGTGGTGCTGCCGGAGCTGCGCGAATACGAACGCGCCATCACCACCGTTGCCAACGCCTACGTGCAGGGCCAGGTCTCCGGGTACGTCCGCAGCCTGGATGAGCAGCTCACCGGCGCCGGCATGGACGCCCAGCTCTCCATCCTGCGCAGCGACGGCGGACTCGTCTCCGGCGCAGTTGCCGCCGACAACCCGGTCTCCCTGCTGCTTTCCGGACCGGCCGGCGGCGTCACCGGCGCCGCCTGGGCCGCCGAACAGGCCGGCTACACCGACTTCCTGACCTTCGACATGGGCGGGACCTCCACGGACGTAGCGCTGGTGCAGAACCTGCAGCCGCGGATCGGCCGCGAAACCACGGTGGGTGACCTCACCGTCCGTGCCACCTCCGTCGACGTGCGCACCGTGGGCGCAGGCGGCGGATCGATCGCCCACGTCCCGCCGCTGACCCAGGCCCTGCGCGTCGGTCCGCAGTCCGCCGGAGCCGCCCCCGGGCCGGCGTCGTACGGGCGCGGCGGCACTGAACCCACGGTGACGGACGCGAATGTGGTGCTGGGCTACCTGCCCGCCGAGCTGGCCGGCGGCGAGATCGGCCTGGACACCGAGGCCGCGGCCGCAGCAGTGAAAACCATCGCCGATGCCACTGGGCTGAACGATGTCCAGCGGGCCGCCGAAGGAATCGTCCACATCGTCAACGAGAACATGTTCGGTGCATTGAAACTGGTGTCCACCCAGCAGGGGTTTGATCCCAGGGACTTTGCACTGGTTGCCTTTGGCGGCGCCGGTCCGCTGCACGCCAACGCGCTCGGCAAGCTCACCGGTGCATGGCCGGTGATCATTCCGCCTTCCCCGGGAGTGCTCTCCGCTTACGGGGACGCGACCACCAGCCTGCGGGATGAAGCGGCCCGCACCCTGGTGCGCCCGTTCAGCGATTTCACCGACTCCGAGCTGGCCGGCCTGCTCGATGAGCTCGCCGCCACCGCCCGCGAATCACTGCTCGCCGCGGGACTGGGGGAAGAGGACCTCACCGTCGGCTACTCGGCGGACGTCCGCTACCACGGCCAGGGCTTCGAGATCCCGGTGCCGCTGGACTACGCGGCTTTCGCCGCAGGGGCAGGTGCCGGGTTCGCCGGCCTGCGGACAGCGTTCGACGCCGAGCACTCACGGCTCTTCTCCTTCCTGCTGGACAACGAGCACGAACTCGTCACGGTCCGGGCCACGGTCAACGGACCACACCCTGAGGTCGCCTCGATCACCCTGGAATCCGGCGGAGAAGACCCGTCCGCTGCGGAACGTACCCGGACCAGCCTCTTCGTGGACGGAGAAACGGTTGGGGCCGTGGTCTACGACCGGAACCGCCTGCTGGCCGGGAACATTGTGCCCGGCCCGGCCATCATTGCCGAAATGGACTCCACCACGCTGGTCCTGCCCGGCCACGCCGCCACCGTGCACCCGCACGGCAGCCTGCTCATCCGCCCCGCAGATTCGAAGGAGTAGCCCCCCATGGCCCAGCTAGTGGAAACCGCCACCGAGCCGCTGCGCGCGGTGGACGTGGACGTAGTCACCCTTGACCTGATCGAAAACGCGCTGCGCAGCGCCCGGTACGAGATGGACGAGACACTCTTCCGGACCGCCCTGAGCCCCGGGATCCGGGAGCAGCATGACGAGTTCCCGCTGATCGCGGACCCCGGCGGCAAAATGATCGTGGGCCAGTTCGGCCTCTCCATTCCGGACTTCCTGGAGAACTTCCACGGGACGATCGAGGAGGGCGACGTCCTGATGACCTCGGACCCGTACTCCTGCGGTGCGGCGATCAGCCACGCCAATGACTGGCTGGTGGTCATGCCCATCTTCTACGAGGGCCGGATTGTTGGCTGGGCCTCGCAGTTCGGCCACATGACCGACGTCGGCGGCAAGACACCGGCGTCCATGCCCACCGACGCGCGCACCATCTTCGAGGAAGGCGTGGTGATCCCGCCGTTCAAGCTCTACCGGCGCGGAGAACGGGATGACACGGCACTGGGCATCATCCTGAACCAGGTCCGCAAGCCGGACTGGAACCGGGCAGACCTGAACGGGCTGGTTGCCGCCTGCAGCACCGCCTCCCGGCGGGTACAGGAAATGTGCGCCCGCTTTGGAGTGGACACCTACACCTCGGCGCTGAACGCCCTGCTGGACCGGAACTACCGCGCCATGAAGACCCTGCTTTCAATGGTCTTCGAGGAAGGCAAACCGCTCTCCTTCACCGACTACATCGACGACGACGGGCGCGGCTTCGGCCCGTACGAACTGAAGATGACCATCACCCGCACCGGGGACAAGGTGCTTATCGACCTGACCGGCAGCAGCCCGCAGGCCCAGGGCCCGATCAATTACTACATCAACGAAAACCTGATCCGGATGTTCTTCGGCATCTACATGATCACCGTCGCGGACCCGCAGATCCTCTGGAATGACGGCTTCTATCCGCTGGTGGACGTCGAAATCCCCGAGGATACCTTCTGGAAACCGCGCTACCCGGCGGCCCTGAACGGCCGCAACCACGGCATCGGCCGGCTCTTCGACCTCTTCGGCGGGCTGCTGGGGCAGGCTAACCCGGACCTGCTCAACGGAGCCGGGTTCTCCTCCTCGCCGCACTTCATGTACTCCGGGAACTACAGCTCCGGGGACCGCAGCGGGGAATGGTTCCAGCTCTACTCGATCGGTTTCGGCGGAATCCCGGGACGCCCCGTCGGCGACGGACCGGACGGGCACTCGCTCTGGCCCTCCTTCACCAACATCCCGTGCGAGTACCTGGAGTCCTACTACCCGCTGGTGATCGACCGCTGGGAAACCATTCCGGACACCGGAGGCGCAGGGCTGCACCGCGGAGGCAACGGCGTCGACGTCGCCTACCGCTTCCTGGAACCGGGAACCATCGCCATCCACGACGACCGCTGGCTCACCTACCCCTGGGGCGTGCGCGGCGGGGAACCCGGCGCCCGCGGCCGGAAATGGATCGACAAGGCGGACGGCTCCACCGTTGTCCTGCCCTCCAAAGTCCACGATGTGTCCGTGGCGCCGGGAGACGTCCTGCACTTCGTCACCTGGGGCGGCGGCGGCTGGGGGGACCCGCTGCAGCGGGACCCGGAGCTGGTGTGCAAGGAAGTTCGACGGGGGCTGGTGACTCCTGAGGGCGCCCGGGCCTACGGCGTGGTCTGCTCCGGAGACGGAGAGCTCGACGCCGGTGCAACCGCTGCGCTGCGCGGGCAGCTGGGCGAGGGCCGCCCGGAAGAACTGCCGCTGTTCAACCGCGGCGGCGAACTGGCGGACCTGCTGGCCAACGCCGAAGCGGAAACCGGTCTGAAAGCTCCGTCCGCCCCGGTGGTGATGCCATGACGTTTGCGGACGGTTTCGACGGCACCCTGGCGCCGGGGAACACCCCGGCCGTGGTGTCCGTGGACCTGATGCGCGCCTATTTCGATCCGCAGAGTCCCCTGTGCCTGCCGGAGAAACAGTTCCTGGACACCGCCGCGCAGGTCCTTGAATCGGCCCGCGCCAACGGTGTCCCGGTGCTGCACACCCGGGTCAGCTACGGGCCCGACGGCGCGGACGGCGGGGTCTTTATCCACAAGATCCCGGCGCTGCGGCTGCTGATCGGGGACAGCGAGCTGGGCCGGATCATGCCGGAAGTTGCTCCGCAGGACGAGGAAACCGTGCTGGTGAAGCAGTACGCCAGCGCGTTCTTCGGCACGGACCTCGCCTCGCTGCTGCACACCTGGGGCGTGGACACCGTGGTGATCGTGGGGACCAGCACCAGCGGCTGCATCCGTGCCAGCGCCGTGGATGCGGTGCAGCATGGTTTCATCCCGATCGTGGTGGCCGACGCCGTCGGGGACCGGGATGAAACCGTGCATGGAGGTTCGCTCTATGACCTGCAGGCAAAGTACGCGGAGATCTGGCAGAGCCCCGCGGTGCTGGAGTACTTCAGCGCGTCAGGGACTTAACCCTCGGCCTCGCCCCACCAGGGTTCCTTGGCGGCGTCGTACGTGCCGTCATTTTCGGCAAGGTTCAGCCACTGGTTGACGTACTCCTGGAAGACCGTGTCCCCGAGCGGCAGCAGGTAGGCCTTCTGCGAGAAGTTGAACGGGTTGTCCGGGTCCACCGCGCAAAGTTCGGGGTATTCGTTGGCCACCCACTTCACCTCCGCGGCGTCGGTGGTCATCACGTCCGCCCTGCCGGCGACGATCTCATCGAAGATGGTGTTGTTGTCCTCGAAGCGGATGATCTCGCCGTCAGGGTAGTTCGTGTCCGCGAAGATTTCGTTCGTTCCGCCGATCGGGGTGATGGACCGGACACCGGGACTGTTGATCTCCTCCACGGTGTCATAAAGCTCCTCCTTGCCGCAGAGCGTGATCGGTGTCTTGCCGTCGTCCAGGACGGGATCGGTGTAGAACGCCTGCTCGGCACGGGCCAGCGAAATTGAAACACCGCCCACACCGATGTCGCAGCCGGACAGGAAGTCGGGCATCAGGTCTTTCCACGTGGTCTGCACGAACTCAACGTCCACGTCCAGCCTGGCAGCGAGGTCACGAGCCATCGCAATGTCGATCCCGCTCCACTCCCCGCTGTCCGGATCCTTGTACGTGAAGGGGCGGTAGTCGCCGGTGGTGCAGACCTTCAGCGAACCGCGATCGGTGATCGCCGCGAGCCGGGACTCCGTGCCGGGCTCTTCCGTGGCAGGCGTCGGCTCGTCCGCAGGGGCAGAGCATCCGGTGGCCAGGAGTGCGGCGGCAGCGAAAACGGACAGCAGGCGGTACTTCATGCAGTGCTCCTTTATCGTGTGGGGGCGGAGCGTCTTCGCTCCGTCCCTACAGACCTAGCAGGAGCCCCATGGATGCGTCTGCCCTAGTCAGGAGCCCATAAGGGGTGCGTTGCCGATTTGTTACCGCCGGTAGCCGCTAGTGCTTCACGGCCAGGGAGGTGCCAAACCCGAGCAGGGCGAGCCCGGTCAGCCGGTCAGTGATCTTCACTGACCGCGGAGCCTGCAGGACCCTGCGGGCCAGATGCGCTGCCGAAATGATGAGCCCGAACCACACGCAGCTCAGCAGCACATGGATTCCGGCGAGGGCCAGGCCCATGAGCAGGGGCGAGACCCCTGCAGGCATGAACTGCGGAATCATCGCGATGTAGAAGACGCCCACCTTGGGATTGAGCAGGTTGGTCCCCAGCCCCTTGGCCCACGCGGTGGACAGCCGTTCACCGGCAGGCACCGGGACCCCGTTCACAGGCACGGGGGCATGGCTGCGGCGGAAGGACTTCCACAGCAGGGAACTCCCGAGCCAGAGCATGTAGACGGCACCGGCCAGCTTCAGCGCAGTGTAGGCGGTTTCGGATGCCGTGAGCAGTGCGGAGATCCCGACGGCGGCGGCCGCGCCCCAGGCGAACGCGCCGGTGTTGATGCCCAGGCCGGTGGCGACGGCATGGCGGGGACCCTGGCTGATGGCCGAGCGCAGCACCATGGCCGAATCCAGGCCCGGAAGGACAGTCAAAAGGACGGCGACGGCGGTGAAGCCAAGAAGGGCTTGTTCAACACTCACCAGCTCATCGTATCCCCGGGGAACGAACCCCCGTCAGCACGGCGCCGGGACCCATGGGAGAGTGGAGGAGTGGAACTCAGCGATACGGTTCAGCCCATCCTGCTGCGCGTGGACAAGGAAGACCCGGCGGCGCACACCGATGCCGTGGCCGCAGCCGCCGTGGCCTGCGTCCTGGCGTTTGCCCGCAGGGAGAGCGACGAGCAGTGGGCGGACTGGATGGCCGGACGCTTCACCAAGACGGTACGCCGGGCCGGCCCCAAACCCTTTGCGAAGCTCACCGCGGATGCGCCCTTCGGAACGGTGGTGGTCGGCAAGGCAGCGGCCGCCGCGTTCGAACCGCAGCGCTACGAAGACATGCCGCGGGCGCTGCGCTCCCTGCAGGTATCAGGGACCCAGCTTCCCGCCGGAGCTCCCGTGCCGGCCCGGCCGGGGAGCCCGCTCATTGTCCTCAACCAGGAACTGAAAATGTCCACCGGCAAGGCAGCAGCCCAGGCCGCCCACGCGCTCCTTGCCTGGTACCTCGAGCTTGGTCCGGAGGAGGCCGCGGCGTTCGCGGCCAACCCGGATGCCGCGGCCACCGAGGTTCCGGCGGCACGCTTCGGGGAGCTGCGCTTAGGCCGCTGTGCCGGTCCATTGATTGTCGACGCCGGACTCACCGAAATAGACCCCGGCTCCGCGACGGCTTTCGTCACCGCGGCTGAACTTTCCGTTCCCCGCGGCTAGCGGGCGAGGTCCTTTTCCGCCGCCGGGAGGACCCTTTCCTCGTCTTCCCGGAGGTCCACCGGGCGCTTGCCGTCGAGCAGCGGGTTAGCGCGAAAGAACCAGCTGACCAAATCCTCGTCCCGCCAGCCGGACGAGCGCCCCAACCGGATGATGTCCTTGACCGCAGGAAGGATACGGGCCCGTTTCTCGTCGAACTGGAACCCGGGGTAGAGCACCCCCCCGCCGTCCGTGAGCGCCAGCACCGGGGCCTTGCCGGTGAGGTTTTTCGCCCGCGCGTTCTCGGTGCCGCCAAAATTCAGCCGCCCGGCGAGTTCAGCGGCCGTGTACAGCCCGAACTCGCGCCGGACCTGTTCCCGGGGGACTGCGGCCGCCGCGTCTGTGGCACCCTTGCTTCCGGGGCGGGGTGCTGGCTCTGGCGTCATGGGTCACAACGTACTCCCCATCAGGGGTTTCGGGGAGACCTGTCCCGTCCAGGGACGAACCTTCGGCCGTTTTTGCTATCCGGCTACCCGAAGCGCGCCCAGCCGCCGGGCATCCCTGGCCCGCGCATCCAAGTCTGCGGCTGCCTGGGCAGGCAGGTCGATAATCCCCTTCAGGGAACGGCGCAGGCTCCGGTAGGCCCCCTCGACCTCGGTTGGTGAGGCGCCGCCGTCGAGCAGGAGATTCAGGGCGGACCGGGCGGTTGCCAGTTTTCCGCGTTCTGCATCCGTGAGGCGGGACTGTCCGCAGCGGCGGGCATAGTTCTCTGCCGTGCGCAGCGCCACCTCGAAACGGTCGACGGCGGCGTGCAGCTTGTGGGGGTCCGTGCCGCGCTCAGCTTCGCGGATGCCCTGCATGGTCACGATAACCTCCCGGATCACCGGGTCGCTGTAGTCGGTCATGAGCGGGTACTCGATGAGCAGCGAAACATCCGTCTCGTAGCGGGACCAGGCAACCAGCGCCGCGTCCCTCCGGCTGTGGGCCTGATCCCAGGAAGATGCCGCTGCGGCCGCCATGGTCCGCCGGTTCCGCCGGGCCCTCAGGATGCGGGTGGACCGGCCTGCGGCAACTCCCAGGCCGGCAAGGGCCGCGATGCCGGCCGGCGGAATGATGAATGCCAGGGCGAAGGTGTACGCAGGGGGCACAGCATCGAAGACCGCCCAGGACGCAAAGGAGAGGAGGGAATAGATGCCCAGTACCACCAGCCCGGATGTGAGGGCGAAAAGCACCAGTGCGGCCGCGGCAATCCTGCGGGCTATCCTCTTCAGCATGCCGACAGGATAGCTCCCGAAGCTGGAATCCGGCAGGGAGTGCGGATCAGGAAGCTGCACGATAAGGCGGCTGCACGGTTTCCAGTGCGCGGCGCGCTGGAACTTGAGCAAAAAATGAGGGTATCTTTCGCGGACACCGGCTGTCGGTTTCCTAGAGTTCCTGCATGGGGACTTACAACACACTCACGCGAACGAAGCCCGCTAACGATGTCCTGACTCCTGCCTCCGGCGCTGCAGTCAGCCGCTGGGTCCTGGCCAGCCGCGCCCGGTCCGTACCGGCTCCTCCCGCGCTGGAGACGGACCAGGTCTACGTCACCCGGCGGGGGACCGTCTTCCACTCTGCCTGGTGCCAGGTTGTCCAGCGGACCTGGGAATTCAACCGCCCGGCCCTGCAGGTCTGCGGCCGGGAGGCAGCAGGACAGCGCCGTCTGTGCCGTTCCTGCCTGGAGGAAACCCGGCGCCTCTGAATTCCGGCGCTGCCCGGGCGTTCCGGCGCTGCCCGGGCGTTCCGGCGCTGCCCGGCGCTGCCCGGCGCTACCCGGCGCGGACCGGTGCTAGCGTGCGCCCCGGAGCCGCTCCAGCTCCCGGCGGTCCTTCTTGGTTGGCCGCCCGGTGCCGCGGTCGCGCTGCGGAATGCCCAGCGCCGGGGCGGCCGGGCGTTCGGGGGTGTGGTCGGTGAAGAAGTGCGATGCCGCCTCGGCACCCACCCGCTTGGCGATCAGCCCGCGGACCTCCAGGATGCGTTCAAAGCCGGGCTGCCGCACCCGGATGGTGTCTCCCGGCTGAACCGGAGCAGCGGCCTTCGCCGCGTTGCCGTTGAGCTTCACGTGACCCGCCCGGCAGGCGGCCGTTGCCGCGGAACGGGTCTTGTAGGCACGGATAGCCCAGAGCCAGGCGTCGATGCGCACCGGACGGGAACTGCTGTTCGGAATGCTCATGGTGATACCCGAGTCTAGTCTGCCGGGCTCCGCCTGCTCCGAAGGCCGAGCAGTTTTCGGGCGTCGTCCTCGGCACGCAGCTGGGCCGCTGACGGAAGGCTGCCCTGGAGAACCGGGTCCTGCCGGGGCACGCGCCGGGAGGCCAGCAGCCGCCTTAGCTCAGACGGAGTGAACGGATCGGGAAAACCCCGGTGGGACACAGCGTGGCAGGTAGGACACAGCGGTACCAGATCGGTCACCGGGTCCATCACGTACGTCTCCGAGAGGAAGCCGGGCGGAACAATGTGATGCACCTGCAGGACTCCGCTGCCGTCGGGTCCGAACACCGCCTCGGGGTCCAACCCGCAGGCCGAACAGGACCGTCCATGGTGGGCAAGGCAGATTCGCCGGGCCTCGGCGTCGTTCTCCCACCGGCTGGTGAGGGACCAGCGGACGGCCTGCTGGGGGAGGGACCCCGGGAACAGTCCGTCGCGGGTCTCGGCTGCAGCATGCCGGGACCATTTCCGGCGCAGATCCTCACCAGCTGAGTGGCTAACGACGGCGGTGCCGCCGTCCTTCGGACAGGCGGCAGCAATCTCCTCCGGAAGGTCCGGCAGAAGGATGAGTTCATCCGGGGGCAGCAGCACGTCGACGTCGATATCGACGAGCCGGGTCCCGGGTGGTCCCTGCGGGTCCGCGAGGCCGTAGGGAGCGGAAACTACCACTCCGTGGCCGGCCAGCCCTGCGCGTTCGCCCGGAACCATGAACCAGGCATCCGAGCCGGGCTCAATCCTGTCCGCCGTTGACGTGACATCCCAGACCGCCCGGAAGAAACCGGCGTCGGCAGCGATTGCGGCCGCCTCCCGGTAGTCAGGCTGCCACGCCTCCGGGCAGACCGGATCCCACGCAAGGAGGACAGCGGTCATGCGGTGTTCCGGACTGCGCCGGTCAACGCGGCTGGTAGGTGAGGCAGTCAGCGAGCTCGGCGCCGGGACCCACCCGCACATCGTGTGCGTCGCACATCAGGTGGTTGTTGTGGCGGCATTCTTCCCGCTGGCAGGCGCCAACAGTGGCAAGGACCTTCGGAAGCCCACCCGTGGCGGAGGTATCGATGAACGTGGCGCAGCTGGCATGGTCCTGGGAACCGCCCACGGTGATGGCATAGGCGGTGCAGCCGTCGTGGTTGAAATCGCAGTTGTGGACCGAACAGTCTGATACGGGTGCTACATGGTCAGTCATGGTTCCTCCCGTGCTTGGTGCCGGATTGGATCGTGCCCGAGTTCCGAACGTACCACCGTTGGGAACGAATAATTAGCACGAATTTCCGGGCCGTAATTCGACTGTTGGGGGAGGGGCCGGATGCTATTGGCGCAGGATTGACACCGTCACCAGGACGGCAGCAACCGTGAGCAGCAGCCGCAGGAGGAACGAGGCTTCGGGGTAGATCCGGCGAAGCGGCGCCGGTACCTGCCGCCGCGGTGCCGGCCAGGAACGGGCATCACAGCGGATGACGGTCGCGGTGAAGACAATGGCTCCGCCGACTCCGCAGATGGTGGTCAGCACGCCCACCAGGGTGCTGTCCCCGCTCAGCCCGCCGGAGGCAAGGACTCCCACGGCCAAACCCAACGCGCTGCCGCGTCCTACGAAGTCCAGGTAACGGCCCATCGCCGGAAGGAAGACAGAAAGGAAACGCCGGACAGCGCCCGGGCGCAGCAGCGACGCAGCTTCCCGGAAGCGCTGCCGCGAGGCTGCGCGCAGCTCGTCCCAGTCAGACGCGGAGCCTAGCGCCGGTGCGAGCCCGGCTGCCGCTTCGGCCAGGAGCGCCTGCTGTTCGGTGACCAGGTGCGGACGGCGCAGGAGACCCGCCAGGGCCTCAGCACTCCGGCGGCGCTGTGCGGGGGAGGGCCGGGAGTGCCTGCGCTGTTCCTGTTTCCGCACCCAGGCTGCTTCGTCAGAGGTGGGGATCATCAGCCGCGGGTCGGTCAGGGTACGGACTACGCGCCGGCCCAGCGCCGCCGCAGACCGGTCCGGCTGTTCTGCCGGCTGGCGCAGTTCATCCGCGCGGCGGGCCGTGAGGTCAAGGCAATGGTCGGTCAGCGCCGGCAGCACCGTGTTGTCCCAGCACGCCCGCGCCACGATGAACACGCCGAAAACCGCAGAGACCAGGGCCGTTGCCTGGCTGATAGTCCAAAAATCCAGGCCTGCCCACAACTGCTGCACTTTGTCCCTTGCCTGCTGTCCTGACACGTAACGGCAGCCATCTGTGCCGACGCTGAAATCTTGCCACAGCGGAGCATTTGGAGGCGCCGATACGACTCTGTATAACCGGTGTATGACCTCCGTGCACGTTGATTCGATTTCCTCGGCGGTACGGCAGGCGGCCCGGGCGGAGGGCCTGGAGCTAGACGCCGCCCAGCTGGCGGTGCTTCCGCTGCTTGCGCGCGCCGGGGCAGCAGCCATCTCCGGGGAGCCCGGCAGGTCCGTCTATTTGTGGGGCCCTCCCGGCCGGGGAAAAACCTGGCTGCTGGACGCGTTCTGCGAAGCCGTTCCCCTCGCCGAAAAACGCCGCCTGCACTTCCATGACTTCTTCCGGGAGCTGCATGCCCGGACCTTCGAGGGATACGGGCAGAAGGGTTTCGCCCAGCAGTCTGCCTTCGCCGCCGGGCTGGACGCCCTGCTGGGCGATGCCAGGCTGCTCTGCTTCGACGAGTTCCACGTCAACGGTCCGGCGGACGCCGCTTTCGTGACCCGCCTGCTTCGCGAGGTGGAGGAACGCGGAACCGTGCTGGTGGCGACGTCGAACTACGCGCCGCACGAGCTGCTGCCGGATCCGATGTTCCACCACCTGTTTGAAGCAGGGATCGAACTCATCACCACCCGGCTGCAGGTGGCGGCCCTGGACGGAACACTGGACTACCGCTCCACCCGCCCCCGCGGAACGGCCGGATTCGCTTCGGGACACCATCTCCGTGAGCCGGATGCGGCGAGCCTGGCGGCGGCGGGCCTGCGGCTGCCCGAGCCGCAGGAAGCAGCAGTGCTCTCTCCGGGCCCGGTGGCGCTGAAGGCGGCACGGGCAGCGGACGGGCAGCTCTGGTTCACCTTCGGGGACCTGTGCGCGGCCCGTTCTGCGGCGTCGGACTATCTGGCGCTGGCCGGCCAATACCGCCACTGGGTGGTGTCCGGAGTTCCGGACACCACCCACGAAGACCCGTTTGCCTGGCAGCGCTTCGGCAACCTCGTGGACGTACTGTACGACGCCGGCTGCCGCCTGGATGTGCTCGGGTTCAGGAACTACGCGGGCACGTTCCCGGGCATTGCCCACGAAATCGACCTGGCCAGGATCAGCAGCCGGTTCGGGATGCTCTCCGCGCCGGTCCCCGCCTAGCTGCCTCAGGCATCCACGGCCTGCACTGCGGGTTCTGAATCCTTCCGGGTGCGGCGGTGCCGCACATGCTGGACTCCGGAGACGGCG
Source organism: Arthrobacter koreensis (assembly GCF_009193255.1). GTDB lineage: Bacteria > Actinomycetota > Actinomycetes > Actinomycetales > Micrococcaceae > Arthrobacter_B > Arthrobacter_B koreensis. The sequence continues at coordinate 136,019 of NZ_WACG01000008.1, read as the reverse complement.
AGGGCGACTGCCAGTACCAGGTAGAGGGTGATGGTAATCGGGCTTCCCACCAGGATGCCCAGATCCCCCTCAGAGACGGCCAGCGCCCGGCGGAGTTCGGTTTCGGCCATCGGGCCAAGAATGACAGCGATCAGCACCGGGGCGAGGGGGATGTTGAAGCGGCGCATCATGAACCCTGCGAGGCCGATGGCGATCAGGAGCCAGAGATCAAGGACCGAGGAACTGACGGCGTAGACGCCCAGCATGGAGAACACCGTGATTCCGGCGTACAGGTAGTGCCGTGGAATGTTCAGCAGCTTGGCCCACACCGTTGCGAACGGCAGGTTGATGATGAGCAGGATCACCAGCCCGATGAACAGCGAGGCAAGGAGGGCCCAGACCAGTTCCCCGCTGCGTTCGAAGAGCAGCGGGCCCGGCTGCATGCCGTACTGCTGGAAGGCGGCGAGCATGATCGCGGCGGTCGCGGAGGTGGGCAGGCCCAGCGCGAGCAGCGCACCCATGGCAGTTCCCGCCGTCGCGTTCGAGGCAGCCTCTGGGGCGGCCAGGCCCTTGATGGAACCTGTGGTTCCGAACTCGGGGTCCTTCCGCCGGGCAGCGAGTTTCTTTTCCGTACCGTAGGCCAGGAACGTGGGAACCTCGGCACCTCCGGCCGGAATCAGGCCAAACGGTGCACCGAAAGCCGTACCGCGCAGCCAGGCCGGCAGCGCCCGGCGGACGTCTCCCAGATTGATGCGGGCACGCCCGCGGGTCTTGATTTGGGTCGCGGCCGGATCCCGGTGGATACGGGAGGCAATGTGGAAAACCTCGCCCAGCGCGAGCAGTCCCACAGTGATCACGATGATGGAGATGCCGTCGAAGAGCTGGGGCATTCCGAGCGTGAAGCGGGCGGTGCCGCTGGGACCATCGATTCCCACCAGGGCGAGCGCCAGCCCAATGCCCAGTGCGGCAAGGCCACGGACCACGGACTCGGACACAACTGACGAGATGGCCAGGAACGCGAAGACTGCCAGGGCGAAGTACTCCGCCGGCCCAAAGACGGTGGCGAGCTTCACCAGCGTGGGGGCGAAGAAGACCACCAGCGTGGTGGCGATCAGCCCGCCGATGAAGGCTCCGATGGCGGCCGTGGCCAGTGCCTTGGCGGCATGGCCGTTCTTAGCCATCCGGTGGCCTTCGAAGGTGGAAGCGATCGCGGATGAATTGCCGGGGGTGTTGAGCAGGATGCCGGCCGTCGAATCTCCGAACAGCCCGCCGAAGTAAATGCCGGCGAACATGATGAACGCGGCCGTGGGATCAAGGGAGAAGGTAACCGGCAGGAGCAGCGCCACGGCCATGGCGGAGCCAAGGCCTGGAAGGACCCCGACGGCGGTGCCCAGGACGGCGCCAATCAGTACCCACAACAGGTTCATGGGTGTCAGTGCGGCTCCGAAGCCGTCGAAGAGCAGGGATAGCTGATCCATCTAGAGAAGTCCTCCCAGGAATCCGGAGGGCAGGTTGAGCCCCAGTCCGGCGTTGAAAGCGAGCTGGATTGCGGACGCGAAAAGCAGTGAAACACCGGCGTCGAAGGCCGGGCGCCTGCTGCCGAGCGCGTAGCAGATGATCCAGAAGAGGAATGCTGCGCTGAGGATCCAGCCCAGGAGGTTCAGGACCGCAGTGAAGGTGACTAATCCCAGGAGCACCAGCCCGATGGTCCGCCAGTCTGAGTAAGTGCGCCAGGAACCAGCCGGTGCCGTCTGGGTCCTGTCCGCCGGAAGGCCGGCGAGGTCACGGAGCATGTCCGCGGAGAAATTCCCGTGGTCAGGGTGCTTGCGGGTATCCGGGACGCTCGGGTTGCGCAGCACCGAGATAGTCAGCGCCGTGGCCACCGCGTACAGCAGGATGCACACCAGGACCGGGAAAAACCGTGGCCCGGGTGTCGCCGAGCCCTGCACGTTCATGGTGGCCGTGCCCACGGTCAGGAAAACTGCAAGGGCGTAGAGAACGACGGCGACCAGCAGTTCGCTTCGGCCCCGCAGGAATCCGCCTTCCGCTGCGGGAGGATTGTCCGTGCCCTGCCGGCGCCCTGCATCGGGCCTGCTTCCGGTGATGCTCATAGTCCCAGGTCCTTTACGATCTCGCGTGCAGTGGCCACTTCGCCGGATATGAACTCCTCGAGCTCCTCACCGGTGGCAAAGCTGTCTGTCCAGCTGTTGCGGGCCAGGGTGTCTTTCCAGTCGTCTGTTTCGCGCATTTCGGTGACAATGGCGGTGAATTCCTCGCGGGCGGCGTCGGAAATGCCGGGGGCTGCCACTACGCCGCGCCAGTTGGACATCGCTACGTCCACCCCCTGTTCCCTAAAGGTGGGAACGTCCACACCGTCCAGGCGTTCTTCGGAGGAAATTGCCAATACCCGCAGGGAACCGGCCTCAATCTGGTCAGCTACCTCGTTGTAGCCGGACATACCCGCTGCCGTGGTGTGGGAGAGCAGGGAGGTTAGCGCCTCACCGCCGCCGGAGTAGGCCACGTAGTTCACCAATTTCGGATCGAGGCCAACTTCCTTGGCGAGCAGTCCGCTGAGGAGGTGGTCGATGGATCCGAGGGAGCCGCCGCCAATCGATGTGCCGCCGGGGTTCTGGATCCACGCGGCGAGGAAGTCATCCAGTGTCTGGAACTCGCTGTCTGCCGGTACCACCAGGGCAGCGTAGTCATCTGCGAGTTTGGCGATGGGGACCACATCCGCCATGGACTCCGGGTTGTCCGCCAGTTCGATGGCACCGATCATGACGCCGCCGGTGACCAGCAGGGCATCCTCGCGTCCAGGGGTCTGTACAAACTGGCTGAGGCCGATTGTTCCGCCCGCACCCGGGACGTTGACCACCTGCGGGTTGTTCACGATTCCGTTGCCCCGCAGCGCCTGCTGGGATTCGCGGGCGAACCCGTCCCAGCCTCCGCCCGGGGCGGCGGGAGCGATCAGGGTCAGTTTGCTGCGGGCGGTGGCGGTTCCGCCGGATGACGCAGCGTTGATCAGGGCCAGCACTGTGACCAGCACCGTAACCAGGGCGAAGGCGCCGGAGCGCAGGTTTAGCTTCATGGGTCCTGTTCCAAAGAGCGTCGTGGTTGTTGGGGGTCGATGCTGCTTGTACACAATGAAGTCCATGTATATACCGTGATCCACGTCACTGCAATACGGCGCAGACCCCTAGCCATATGCAGACTTGGCTGATATGGCAGGCTGAATTTCGGTTCGAGAGTGCGGAACTCTTCTCCAATGTATTTTCATAGGCTAGTTTGTATACATAACTCAGCCGACGATGAGAGAGAGTGTTTAGCCATGCCACAGGAGACTCAGCTGGACGCGGATGTCCTGGTGATCGGCGGCGGGAACGCCGGATTCACCGCTGCCCATGCGGCCGCCGAACGGGGCAGGAAGGTCATCCTGCTGGAGAAGGGATCCGAAGAGCTGTCCGGGGGTAACAGCTTCTACACCGCAGGCGCCACCCGGATTGTCCATGGCGGGCTTGAGGACCTGCGGGGGTTCATCGAAGACGATGAGCGGCACCCGGACACCGAAGTGCCGCCGTATACCGCTGAGGACTACGCACATGACCTGGCCAAGGTGACGGAGGGGCGCAATGATCCCGAACTCACCAGGGTCCTTATCTCCGAGTCCCAGTCCACCCTGCGCTGGCTGGCAGGTCTGGGGCTCAAGTATCGGCTGATGTATGAACGCCAGGCGTACCAGCGCTCCGACGGCAGCTACCTGTTCTGGGGTGGACTGCACGTTGGCAACGTGGGTGGCGGAGAGGGGCTGATGGCGGACCATGCACGCGTTGCAGCCGGTCTGGGCGTGGATGTCCGCTACGGACACGCCGCTACGGGGCTGATAACCCGGGACGGTGCCGTCACCGGAGTCCGCGTGCAGACGCCCGCGGGGGAGCGCGCCTTCACCGCCGAATCAGTGATCCTCACTGCCGGCGGATTCGAATCCGACCCGCACAAGCGCCGGGAGTTCCTCGGCGACGGCTGGGAAAATGCCAAGGTTCGCGGAACCCCCTGCAACACCGGCGACATGATCACGGCGGCGCTGGAGATTGGTGCTGCCCGCGGCGGTGACTGGAACACCTGCCACAGCGTGCAGTGGGACGCCTTCACCCCGATGAACGAATCGAACAGGGAGCTCACCAACCGCCTGACCCGGCAGAGCTACCCGCTTGGCATCATCGTCAACCGGAACGGGGAACGATTCCTCGACGAGGGAGCCGATTTCCGGAACTACACGTACGCCAAGTACGGACGCGAGATCCTGCGCCAGCCCGGTTCCGTCGCCTACCAAATCTTCGATGCGTCCCTGCGTCCCATGCTGCGCACGGAGGAGTACGACATGCCCGGGGTGTCAGTTGAATCAGCGGACACCATTGCCGGGCTGGCGGCCAGGATTGGGATCAGCGAGGAGAAGCTGGAGAAGACCGTCACTGAGTTCAACAATTCAATCGACCGGACCGTGCCCCTGGACCCCAACGTCCTGGATGGCCGGGCGGCCCGCACCCAGCCTCCGAAGAGCAACTGGGCCAGCCCGATCGAAACCGGTCCCTTCTACGCCTTCGGAGTTACCTGCGGCATCACCTTCACCTTTGGCGGCGTCAAGGGAGACACCCACGGACGTGTCCTCGACGATAGCGGCGCGCCCATCCCCGGGCTCTTCGCGGCGGGAGAGATGCTCGGCGGCCTGTTCAGCACGAACTACCCCGGCGGGTCGGGCCTTGCAGCCGGATGCGTCTTCGGACGGCGGGCCGGAGCGCTCGCGTAAAGTTGCCGTAGACCCTTACTGACGGCTCTCGCGCAAGGAAAACTCACAGTGGCCCAACCGGCATCTTCCCGCAAGGACGGCGAGTCGATCTTCCTGACTTTGAGGTCGGAGATCCTCTCCGGGCTGCACCCGCCCGGAACTCCCATGCGTGAGGTGAACCTCGCTGAGCGGTTTGGCGTCTCCCGGACTCCGGTTCGGGAGGCGCTCTCCCGCCTGCAGCAGGAACGGCTGCTGGAAAGAGTGGCACGCGGCCTGCAGGTTCCCCAAGTGGATCCGCAGCAGGTCATCCAGGTTTATGACATGCGGATCCTGCTGGAGGAAGAAGCTGCCGGACAGGCTGCCAGGGCCCGCCGCTTTACCGACCAGATGCGGCTGGAGGCCCTGTTGGAGAGGGACCGGAGCCTGCAGGATCCCGATGACCAGACCCGTATCAAGACCAACCTTGAATTTCATTCCGCCGTGTGGGCCTGTGCCCACAATCCAGTGCTGCAGGACCTGCTCGAGCGGCTCTCCACACACCTGGTGCACGCGCCGCACTCGACCCTCTCGGTAGGACAGCGGTGGGAAGATGCCCTGGAAGAGCATGCAGCACTCGTGGACGCCATCGACCGGGAAGACGCTGATACGGCCCGCACTATCGCCCGGAACCACATGGCCACGGCCCGCGCCCTCAGGCTTCAGCTGCTGCGGGAGGGAGCCCTGAAGGAGCAGCTGCGTTCCTACCAGAACTGAATGTTGCAGGGGTAGGCCCCGGCCGGACACCGGCTAGCGAAGCGAGTCCAGCTTCGTTTCCGCTTTCTCCACCGCTCGGCGGGCGGCTCTCGCCTCACGCCGTGCTTTGTCCCGGGCACGTTCAAGCGCTCCGCGCCGCCGGTCGAGGTCGCTGATTTCGCGCTCCAGCTCGCGGATCCGCTCCCGCAGGTCATCAATCTCATCGGTCAGGCCGTCACGGAATGACGCCTGGCCGTCAACCTCTGACTGGACTTCGGCGAGTTTTTGTTCAGCCTGCTTCGCGGCTTCGCTGGCGTTCGCCAGCTCCTGCTGCGCTTCTTTCCGGGCCTTTGCCCGGGCTGCCTGCTGCTGGCGAGGCGTTCCCTTGCCCGGCGCGTTACCGGCATCCGCACTGCCGGGTTGCCTGCTCCTGGCACCCGCGGACACCAGCGGTGAGGCAGACTCCGGATCCGCGACGGCGCCGTCGAGGTCCACAGGCTCCCAGCCGTTCGCTTCCAGTCCGCGCACGAGGCGCCCGGAGGCAAGCGCCGCAGCAGCGTTGGGGTCTGTCATCGCGGCCCAGAGGGTCTGCTCCACTTCGGCGGCCACTGCAGCACTGACCGGGTTGCCGAGCTTTTCCGCCAGCCCCCGTGCGTCCCGGGCCAGGCTCCTGAGCAGGCGGTGGCGTTCGGAGTTCAGCCGGCGTATCTCTTCCCGGTCCAGGTCCGCCTGGGCTTCCCGCAGGGACGCGCCGAGGGCCAGGACACTGGAGATGGACGGCCCTTCTTCGCGGATGAGCATGTTGGCCAGCCAAGCCGCGGCGGACGGTTTGGGCAGGGCTTTCAGCCGTTTGCCGAGATCGGGATGCCCGCCTCGGCTGGCAGCGGCCGCTTCGGCATTCCTGGAGGCCGTGAACTCGCTTGGAAGCAAGCCGTAAAGCCGGGTGACTGCCTCCGCCGGATCCGCGGCCTTCGGGCTCTGGGCGGGGCTCATCCCGGGTAGGGACCAAACCGGCCAATGGCCACGAAGACGTTCACCGCCATCAGGATGGCGGGCAGCGCCACCCGCTGGCGTTCATTGCGCTTTAGGTGCACCGCAACCGCGCCTGCCATCATTAGCGCCAGCGCGCAGGCGGCGATCGGGGTGAGGATGGGCGCCACGTCGGTGGCGGCCGGAAGCAGGAGCCCCAGCGCGCCGAGGATTTCAGCCACGCCAATGAGCTTGACGCCCCAGGCCGGGAAATCTGCGGGCCACCGCAGGACCCGGACCAGCTTGGCATAGGGCTGGATCAGGCGCATGGCTCCGAGGCCGAAGTACAGCAGGGCAAGTACTATTTCCGCTACCCACAAAAACACCAGCATGGATGTTCCTCTATCCCCCGTTCCGTTCCGGTCAGGCCCGGCTCTGTCATCCTATCCAGCCGGTCCGCCGAGGCACAGTTACGTTGCGGTCCTGCCCGTGAATCCGGGCGGCACTGCCGTGCTGGACCGGACGACGAACTCGGTGGGGTAGGTGCCGTGCAGCAGTTCGCCGGACACCGGCTCCTTGCGCAGAAGGGACAGGACGGCGCCGACGGCGGCGGCTCCCTGTCCGGCAGGGTCCTGGCGAATGGTGGTGAGGCCAAAAACTGCCGACAGCTCATGGCCGTCGATGCCGATGACCGAGAGGTCTTCCGGCACCCGCAGGCCAAGCTCCCGCGCGGCCAGGATGGCACCCACGGCAATTTCGTCGGCGGCGCAGAAGATTCCGGTGACACCGGCTGAGGGATCGGCGAGCAGCGCCTTGGCTGCCGCGAATCCGCCGGCAACGCTGAATTCGGAACTGCGCAGCCACTGCGGTTCGGGAGTGAGGCCGGCTTCTGCCATGGCAGAGCGGTAACCGTCCTGCCGTGTGCTTCCCATCCGGAAGTCGCGTTCGAGTTCCTCACCGCCGCCAATGTGGGCGATCCGCGTATGGCCAAGCGAGATGAGGTGGCGGGTAGCCAGTGCGGAAATGTGGAACTCGTCCACCCGGACCGTCGGCGTCTCCGGCAGCGGCCCGCCGATGGCGACGATCGGCTTGCCCACCTCGCGCAGCTGTTCCAGTTCTTCCTCGGTGAGGCGCAGCGCTACGGTGATGACGGCGTCGAGCCTCTTGCGCTGGAGCATCTCCTTGAGCACGCTCTCGCGGTGGCCAGGGCCGTCAGAGGTGTTGTACAGGGTGAGGTCGTAGCCGGCCTCGATGAGCGCGGACGCGGCGCCCTCCAGGACCTGGGAGAAGTACCAGCGTCCCACCGTGGGAATAACGATTCCGATGTTCCGGCTCCGGCCCGAGGCCAGCGAGGAGGCGTTGTAGGAGATGACGAATCCCAGTTCCTCCGCTGCGGCACGGACCTTTCGGCGGGTCTGCTCGGAAACCCTGCCGTTGCCGCTCAGCGCCCGGGAGACTGTCGCTGCCGAGACTCCTGCCCTGGCGGCGACTTCACGAATACCTGCCCCACGGGCGCTGCGTTCCACTGGCTCAGGCTAGCCGAATCCACACGGCAGCGTCCGGCGCGAGGACACCGTTGCTCCCGGCCTCCGGAATGCTGCGGAGCAGGATCTCGCCGGACGGCAGTTCCACGGACTCGGAGCCCATGTTCAGAACGGCCAGGACGTTCCCGTTAACCAGGGACACCACGCCCTTGCCATCGTGTTCCGGCCACCAGGCCAGGGACCCGTGGCCCAGGTTCAGTTCCCGGCGCAGGGCCAGGGCATCCCGGTAGAGGTTCAGGGTTGAGTCGGGATCCTGCTGCTGCAGGTCCCGGGAGAGTCCCCGCCACTGCTCCGGCTGGGGCAGCCAGGAGTTGCCGGTGCTGCTGAACCCGTACGACGGCGCATCGGCCTGCCAGGGCAGCGGCACGCGGCAGCCGTCCCGCCCCAGGCGCTCGCCGCCGGTGCGGTGATACGTCGGGTCCTGGCGATGGACGTGTTCGAGCATGGTGTGGTCCGGCAGTCCGAGTTCTTCGCCCTGGTAGAGGTAGACGCCGCCGGGAAGGGCCAGCATGAGGGCAGTGGCTGCCCGTGCACGGCGCAGCCCCAGCTCATGGTCCGGTTGGAAGTCCTCCGGGCCCAGGCCGTCGCCGGGCCGGGCATGCCCGGGGGCCTGGCCGAAGCGGGATACGTGGCGGACGACGTCGTGGTTGGAGAGGACCCAGGTGGTGGGGGCGCCGACCTTGTCGAAGGCTTCGAGGCTGGTGGTGATGATGCGGCGCAGTTCGTTCGGGTCCCAGGGGTGGTGGAGGTAGGCGAAGTTGAAGGTTTGGTGCATTTCGTCGGAGCGGACCCAGTCGGTGAGCCGGTCCAGCGGATCGATGGTCGCTTCGGCGCAGAGCACGCGGTCGCCGTCGTATTCGTCGAGGATGTTCCGCCAGGAGCGGTAGATGTCGTGGATGCCGGCTTGGCCGAACATGGGGGCTGCTTCGCCGGGGAAGCCTTCGGAGGAGGCACCGTCGGCGCGTCCGCCCCAGTCCGGGAGTCCGCTTTTTTTGATCAGGGCGTGGGCGACGTCGACGCGGAAGCCGCCGACGCCGCGGTCGAGCCAGAAGCGCAGGATGCGTTCGAATTCGTCGTGGACGGCGGGGTTGTCCCAGTTGAAGTCCGGTTGGGAGGAGTCGAAGAGGTGCAGGTACCACTGGCCGGGGGTGCCGTCGGGGTTCCGGACGCGGGTCCAGGCGGGTCCGCCGAAGTGGGACTGCCAGTTGTTCGGCGGGTTTTCGCCGTGTTCGCCGGTGCCGTCGCGGAAGATGAACATGTCCCGGGCGGGGGAGTTTTCGGGTGCGGCGAGGGCTGCCTGGAAGAGGGCGTGCTGGTCGGAGCAGTGGTTGGGGACGAGGTCGACGATGACGCGGATGCCGTGGTTTTTGGCGGTGGTGACGAGGTTGTCGAAGTCGTGGAGGGTGCCGAAGAGGGGGTCGACGTCGCAGTAGTCGGCGACGTCGTAGCCGGCGTCCTTTTGGGGGGAGACGTAGAAGGGGGAGAGCCAGATCGCGTCGATGTCCAGTTCGGCGAGGGTGGGGATTTCGGCGGTGATGCCGGGCAGGTCGCCGATGCCGTCGCCGCGGAGGTCGCGGAAGGAGCGGGGGTAGATCTGGTAGATCACCGAGGACCGCCACCATTGCCGGTCCCGGTCACTGTTGGCTTCGTGGACCGGGATGAGGCCGGCACCGGGGAGCTGGACTGAGGGGGCTGCGATAGTGCTGAGCATGCCTTGCATCCTAGAGGACCTCTACCCGGTGATTGCAAGCGCTTCCACAAGATGACCAATCGTGTCCAGGCCCGCCGTAAGCCGTATTTGACTTGTACGAACGCTGATTCCTGCGGCCGGCCGAGTCGCGTCGAAGTCGATTGGGAGTGTGACTGGACGCACACTGCGCACACGCTTACACTTGCCTCCATGCCATGGTCCGGGTCACGGGCAGGCACCAATTACCTCCCCGGTACGCCGGGGCCTAAAAACAGAAGAGGTACACCAATGAAGGTGCGCACAACGGGTGTGGCGGGCTTCGGCCGCCGCACCTTTACTCTCGGTGCCGTGTCGGTCACCGCTGCCCTCGTCCTCACCGCCTGCGGCGGCAGCTCCGATACCGGCGAAGGCGCCGAATCGAGCGACCTCGCCTCCGGCGGAGCAACCACACTGACCATGTGGGTGGATGCCGAGCGTTCACCGGCCCTCACCGCGGTCACCGAGCAGTTCAAGGAAGACACCGGCATAGAGGTCAAGCTGGTGACCAAGGACTTCCAGCAGGTCTCGGACGACTTCATTACCCAGGTTCCCACGGGCAAGGGCCCGGACCTGATCGTGGGACCGCACGACTGGCTGGGCAAGTTCGTCCAGAACGGCGTTGTGGCTCCGATCGAACTCGGCGACAAAGCCGGCGAGTTCCAGGACAGTGCCATCCAGGCCATGACCTACGAGGGCAACACCTACGGTGTGCCCTACTCGATCGAGAACATCGGCCTGCTGCGTAACACGGACATTGTTTCCGAACCGGCGGCCACCATGGACGAAGTCATCGCCAACGGCAAGGCAGCCGTGGCCGAGGGCAAGGCCGAGTTCCCGTTCCTGGTCCAGATGGACCCGAAGCAGGGCGACCCGTACCACCTGTACCCGCTCCAGACCTCCATGGGCGTTCCGGTCTTCGGTACGGATGAGTCCGGCAGCTACGATGCCTCGAAGCTTGAACTGGGCAACCCCGGCGGAGTCGAATTCGCCGAAAAGCTGGTGGCCTGGGGTGACTCCGGCGAGCGCATCTTCAACTCCAGCATCACACCGGACATTGCCAAGGAGAAGTTCAACGCCGGCGCCTCCCCGTACCTGCTGACCGGCCCGTGGAACGTTCCCGACGCTGTCGCCGCCGGAATCAACCTTGCCGTTGATCCGCTGCCGACCACTGGCGATTCCCCGGCCCAGCCGTTCGTTGGGGTCAACGGGTTCTTCATCAGTTCCAAGAGCCAGAACGCCCTTGCCGCCAATGAGTTCGCCCTGAACTACCTCACCACCGAAGCAGTCCAGGACTCCATGTTCGACGCCGGCGGACGTCCGCCGGCCCTGACCGCCTCCTTCGACAAGGCAGCTGCGGACCCGATCGTTGCCGCTTTCGGTGAAATCGGCGCCAACGGCGTTCCGATGCCGGCCATCCCGGAAATGGAAGCCGTCTGGGCGGACTGGGGAGGCACGCAGCTGGCCCTCATCAAGGGAGAAGCTGATCCGGCAACGGCCTGGCCCACCATGGTCTCCAACATCGAATCCAAGATCAGCAAATAGATCAACAAATAACGGCAGCAACCAAGCCGCAGCCGCTTTAGTGGCCCGGACGGGGAGCTATCCCCGTTCGGGCCACTCGTAGGAGAACATCATGGCCGTTTCAACGGACGCCCCCGTCCGCCCCGCTAAACCTGCTCCCGCCGTCTCCCGCCGCCGGAGCCCCGACTCGCTGGCCGGGACCCTGGCGAAAATCGTGCTGCTCGGACTGGTGGACGCCTTCGCCGTCTACGTCCTCATGGCTATGTTCCTCAACGAGGAGTGGGTGGTGTTTGCCGTAGCCGCGGCGGTCACGCTGGTCATCAACTGGATCTACCTGCGCCGCGGCGGTCTCCCCGCCAAGTACCTGGCACCCGGCGTGCTGTTCCTGCTCGTGTTCCAGGTGTTCGTCGTGGTGTACAGCGGCTACGTGGCCTTCACCAACTACGGCGACGGGCATAACAGCACCAAGGAAGACGCCGTTGCGGCCATCTCCCTGACCGCGCAGCAGCGGGTGCCCGATTCGCCTGCCTACGCCGTCTCAGTCCTGGAACAGGACAGCGAACTGTTCCTGCTTGTCACGGATCCCGACGGACAGGTGCAGCTGGGCGGTGCCGAGATGCCGCTGGAAGAGGTCACAGACGCCCAGACGAACAGCAGCGGAAAAGCCACCGGCGTCGAGGGCTATGAAACCCTTGCCTTCAATGACCTGCTGAACCGCCAGGCAGAAATCCTGGCGCTGAAGGTTTCCTTCTCCGAGGACCTCGACGACGGCACGCTGGCTACCGCTGACGGGTCCAATGCCTACGTCTACAAGCCGGTGCTGGTCTATGACGAGGAAGCAGACACGTTCACCAACTCCGAAACCGGCACGGTGTACCGGGACGGCGGCGAGGGCTCCTTCGTCTCCGACACCGGGGAGCGGCTGGCTACCGGCTGGAAGATCGACGTCGGCTTCGAGAACTTCCAGCGCGCCGTCACAGACCCCGAGCTGCGCGGCCCGCTCCTGAGCGTAATCGGCTGGACCTTCACCTTCGCCGTCGCGTCCGTGGCACTGTGCTTCGGACTTGGGCTCTTCCTGGCCATCACCTTCAACCACCCCACGCTCCGGGGCAAGAAGATCTACCGCGTGCTGATGATCATGCCGTACGCCTTCCCGGCCTTCCTGGCCGGACTCGTCTGGTCCGGGATGCTGAACCAGGAGTTCGGCTTCATCAACGGAACGTTCTTCGGCGGAGCGTCGATCCCCTGGCTGAATGATCCATGGCTGGCCAAGGCCAGTGTGCTGCTGGTCAACACCTGGCTGGGATTCCCCTACATGTTCCTGGTCTGCACCGGGGCGCTGCAGTCCCTCCCGGAGGAAGTCAACGAGGCAGCCAGGATGGACGGCGCCGGAGCCTGGCGGATTTTCCGGTCCATCAAGCTCCCGCTGCTGCTGGTCTCGACGGCGCCGCTGCTGATTTCGACGTTTGCGTTCAACTTCAACAACTTCAATGTGATCTTCATGCTCACCGGAGGCGGTCCGCGCTTCCCGGGGACAAGCCAGGACATCGGCGCCACCGACCTGCTCATCACCGTGGTGTACAAGGTCGCCTTTGGCCAGGGCACCGGGCGTGACTACGGGCTCGCCAGCGCGCTGGCAATCCTGATCTTCATCATCGTGGCCGTTATCTCCGCCGTCAGCTTCAGGCAGACCAAGTCGCTGGAAGAAGTGAACTCATGAGCACCTCCACCGCCCTTCCTCCCCGTCCCGCCGCCGGAACCGATGGCACAGCCGCCACACCCGGCCTGCCTCCCCGCCGGCGCAGTTTCGGCGCCTGGTTCAAGGACACCGGCTGGCGGCACCTGGTGGGCCTGGCCATGACGGCCTTCGCCCTGCTGCCGCTGGCCTACGTTCTTTCGGCGGCGCTAAGCCCCAGCGGAACGCTGGTAGCCTCCAGCGGCCTGTTCCGCGACATCGGGTTCGACAACTTCCAGGCACTGTTCACGGACCCGCAGAAACCGTTTGCCCGCTGGTTCATCAACACCGTGGTCATTGGACTCGTCACCAGCGCCTCCACCGTCTTCCTCGGCGCGCTTGCAGCCTACAGTTTCTCCCGGATGCGTTTCACCGGCCGGCGCATGGGCCTGCTGAGCCTGCTCTTACTGCAGATGTTCCCGCAGATGCTCGGCGTGGTGGCGATCTTCCTGCTGCTCTCCGAAATCTCGGACATCGTTCCGTGGCTGGGGCTCGGCAGCCAGCTGGGCCTGATCATGGTTTACCTGGGCGGCGCACTCGGAGTGAACACCTACCTGATGTACGGATTCTTCAATACGGTGCCCAAGACCCTGGATGAGGCAGCGAGGATCGACGGCGCGGGGCACTTCCAGATCTTCTTCACCATCATCCTGCGACTGGTGACTCCCATTCTGGCAATCGTGGGCCTGCTGACCTTCATCACCACCACGGGCGAGTTCATGATTGCCTCCATTGTCCTCAATGATCCGGATACCCAGACCCTCGCCGTCGGGCTCTATTCCTTCGTGGGAGACAACCAATCCCGGACCTGGGGCGTGTTCTCGGCCGGAGCGGTGCTGGCCGCGCTGCCTGTCATGGCACTGTTCCTATTCCTGCAGCGCTATATTGCCTCGGGACTCGTGGCCGGCGCGGTCAAGGGCTAGGGGCGGGTCAGAAACCCGCGACGCCGTGCGGAACGTAATGCTCTGACAGGAGCGCCTGGTCCTCGGCGGTGAGCTCCAGGTCCAGCGCTGCGACGTCGTCATCCAGCTGTGCCAGCGAGGTGACCCCCACCAGCGGCGCGGTAACCACAGGGTGGCCCAGCACCCAGGCGAGGGCTACCCGGGCCCGGGACACCCCGTGCGCGTCGGCCACGGCCCCCAAGGCATCCGAGATCAGGCGGTCCGTTTCCTCGTGGGCCCCGTACATGGCATCCGCCAGCGAATCGTGCCCCCGGCGGCGGCTCTCCTCGTGCCACGGGCGGGCCAGGCGGCCGCGGGCCAGCGGACAGTACGCCAGTACCCCAATGCCTTCTTCGAGACAGAGCGGGTACATCTCCCGTTCCTCCTCGCGGTAGACCAGGTTGTAATGGTCCTGCATGGTGACGAACGGGGACCATCCGTTCTGCCGCTGCAGGCCCAGGGCCTTCGCGAACTGCCAGGCAAACGTGGTGGAGGCGCCCACATAGCGGACCTTTCCATCCCTCACCAGCTGGTCCAGTGCGGCCAGGGTTTCCTCCAGCGGGGTCGAGCTGTCCCAGCGGTGGATCTGGTACAGGTCTATGTAGTCGGTGCCCAGCCGTCGCAGCGATTCCTCCACCTGCCAGAGGATGTGCTTGCGGGAGAGTCCCCAGCCGTTGGGGCCCGGGGCCATCTGCCCATGCACCTTGGTGGCGATGACGACTTCTTCCCGGCGCGCGAACTCCCGCAGTGCCACCCCCAGGATCCGCTCACTGTCACCGGCGGAATACACGTTCGCCGTGTCGAAGAGGTTGATGCCCAGTTCCAGCGCCCGGCGGATGAGCGCCTTTGAATCGTCCTCCCGCAGTGTCCAGGAATGGGCGCCCCGGGCCGGGTCCCCAAAGCTCAGGCAGCCCAATCCGATGCCCGAAACCGTTGTCCCGGAACGGCCGAGCTTTACATAGCGCATCGAGTTCATGGACCTGGCCTCCCCAAGCGTAGAGCGGCGGTGCCCGGCTCCCGGCCGGTACTGCCGATGCTACGGCGGCGCCCCTCGTCGGGTACAGGGGGACTGCCCGGCGCAGGGCGCCCCGCCCTATACTGAGCCATGGCTTCCGAGACTGCGCTCCCGACTGCGCCCCGGACGGGGAAGGGCAGCACTGCGGGGGAGGTGCTTCTGGCCTACCTCTCGGAACAGTTCACCGAGATGCTCCGGCAGGAGCAGAGGCTGCGTCGGGACGAAACCGATGCCATTCACAAAATGAGGGTCAGTACGCGCCGGCTCCGTTCGGTGCTCTCCAGTTACCGCAGGATCCTTCCGCCCGAACCAGCCCGCCGGATCCGGAGCGAACTGAGGTGGCTGTCACAGGTGCTCGGCGCAGCCCGGGACGCGCAGGTCATGCGCCACCGCCTGCAGGCACTGGTGGCAGCCCAGCCCCCGGAACTGGTGCGCGGACCGGTCTCTGCCCGGATAGACGCGGAACTGCTGGGGCGTTACGACGATGCGCTCGCGGTAATCCGCCGCGAGCTGGACGCGCAACGCTATGCTGCCCTGGTCCAGGACCTCGGCAGCCTGGCAGCGGACCCGCAGTTCACCGGCCCGGCGGGAAAATCCGCGCGGAAGGTTGGCCGGCGGCTGATCCTCCGCGACCTGCGCAGGCTGCGGAACAGTGTCCGCGCTGCGAAGCGGGAGCCCGACGACGAGCGGCGGGCAGAGGCCTTCCACGAGGCCCGGAAGGACGCCAAGCGGCTGCGCTATGCCGCGGAGGCATACGTGCCGGTGGGCGGGGCACGTGCCGCGGCGATGGTGGAGGCGGCCGAGGGTGTCCAGAAGGCACTCGGAGAACACCAGGACAGTGTTGTCACCCGGCAGCTGCTGGCGAAGCTCGGTGCACATCCCGGACGCGGGGGCAGCGGCTTTACCTACGGACGGCTGCATGCCGTCGAGGAACGTCAGGGCCGCGCAGCGGAGAAACAGTTCCGCCGACTGTGGAAGGGTTTTGCCGGGACGCACGGCTGGTGATCGCGGCGCCGCTCTATGGACTCCGCAGTATCCGCAGACCTACCCTGCCAGTGAGGGCGCGCGGGTCCGTGGATGCCACCCCGGCCGGGAGCGCCGCCACCGACGGAGGAATCCGATGGAATCTCCCTGGGCGCCGCTGAAGAACCGGTGGTTCCTGATCCTGTGGCTGGCGCAGCTGGGATCCAACGTCGGAAGCTGGATGCAGACCGTTGGCGCCCAGTGGTACCTCGTGGAGAGCGGGGCGAGTCCGGTCCTCGTCTCCCTGGTGCAGTCAGCATCACTGGCCCCTGCACTGCTGCTGGGACTGGTGGCCGGTGTCCTGGCGGACGCCTTTAACCGCCGCCGCCTGATCCTGGGCAGCAACCTGTTTGCCGCCGGTGCCGGCTGCCTGCTCACCGCAATCGCAGCCCTGGGCCTGCTGGGGCCGGACTCACTGCTGCTCTACACATTCCTGATCGGCTGCGGCGTGGCGCTGAGTTCCCCGGCCTGGCAGGCAGTGACTCCCTCCCTGGTGCCGCGCGATCAGATCAGGTCTGCGTCAGCACTCGGGTCCGTTGCAGTCAACGCTGCCCGCGCCGTGGGCCCTGCGCTCGGCGGTGTGCTGGTCTCGGCCGCCGGACCTGCCTTCGTCTTCGGACTCAACGCGCTGTCCTTCCTCGGTACAGCGCTGGCCGTCTTCCTCTGGCGCAGCGCACCGCAGAGCCCCGAGGACCGCGAGCAGCTTGGCGAAGCGCTCGCAGCAGGAATGCGCTATATCCGGGCGGCACCGCGGATCCGCCGCATCCTGCTGCGCTGCATCCTGTTCCTGGTTCCGGCCAGCGCCCTCTATGCGCTGCTCCCTGTTGCCGTGAACGGGCATTTGGGCATGGGGTCCTCCGGATACGGACTGCTGCTGGGGGCCCTGGGAAGCGGAGCCATCCTGGGAGTGGCGCTGCTGGGAAGGACCCGGAAACTGTTTGGTGACACGGCTCTGCTGGGCGCATCCGCCGCTGTTTTTGGGGCGGCAGTCTTTTCTGCCGGCTACCTGACGCCCATTCCACTGGCAATCCTGCTGATTCTCGCGGGCATGGCCTGGATCAACACCCTCTCCACACTGAACAGCGCCATGCAGCTGACCCTGCCGGAATGGGTCCGTGCACGCGGACTGGCCGTGTACCTGATGGTGCTTACCGGAACCCAGGCGCTGGGATCGGTGCTGTGGGGATCCCTGGCCACAGCGTTCGGCTACGCACCCGTGCTGGCCGGTGCCGCCGTCGTTCTCCTGCTGGTGGGCGCCAGCGTGGTGCCGCTGCCGCTGCTGCCGGGGACCGGCAACCTGGACCGCAGTGTTCCCGCACCGGAGCTGGGTCTGGAGATCGAATCCGAGCCGAACCCGGGTGCCGGGCCGGTGACGATCCAGGTGGCATACGAGCTGGCGCCGGAGGAAGCGCCGGAATTCGTGGAAGCCATGCGCGAAGTGAAGCTCTCCCGGCTGCGGACCGGGGCGACGAACTGGGAACTGGTGCACTCGGTTACGGATTCCAGCCAGTTCCGGGAGGTCTACGACGTTCCCACTTGGCGGGAGTACATGCGCCAGGAACACCAGCGGCTGACCGGCGCGGACCGGAGCAATATTGCCCGGGCTGCCGGTCTGGCGCGGGAGGAACCGCGCACGCGCTGGTTCCTCCCGGCCGGTGCCTAGACCTGCTCTGCGTCTGCGGCGAGGGCAGCGCGGACGGCCGGAGCCACTTCGGTGCCGTAGAGCTCGATGCACCTCATCAGGTTCTCGTGCGGCAGGGTGCCCAGGCTGTACTTCAGATCGAAGCGGGACAGGTCCAGGGTGCGGGCTGTCCGGATGATTTTGTCCGCGACCGTTTCCGGGGAGCCGATGAAGAGGGCGCCTTCGGGGCCGGCACCGGCCTCGTACTCGCTGCGGGTGACGGGCGGCCAGCCGCGCTCGCGGCCAATGCGGTTCTGCATCTGGGCGTAGTGCGGCCAGGCTTCATCCAGCGCCTGCTGGTCGGTGGCTGCGACGTAGCCGGGGGAGTGCGCGCCGATAGGCAGCGCGGGCTTGCCGAATTCCTTCAGGGCGCGCTTGTACAGGGAAACGAACGGGGTGAACCGCGCCGGTTCGCCGCCGATGATGGCAAGCATCAGCGGCAGTTCGTAGTGCGCGGCCCGTACCACCGACTGCGGGGTGCCGCCGACGGCGATCCAGGTGGGAATATGGCCGCCCTGCGTGGGCGGGTAAACCTGGACGTTGCGCAGCGGCGGGCGGATGCTGCCCTCCCAGGTGACGGGCTCCTCGCTCAGCAGCCGGGTAAACAGGTCCAGCTTCTCCTCGAAAAGCACTTCGTAGTCGGAGAGCTCAAAGCCGAACAGCGGGAAGGACTCCGTGAAGGAACCACGGCCAAGAATGACCTCTGCCCGGCCGCTTGAAACTGCGTCCAGCGTGGCGAAACGCTCGTAGACCCGGATTGGATCGTCAGAGGAGAGAACCGTCACTGCGGAGCCAAGCCGGATCCGGCTGGTCTGGCCGGCAATCGCGGCCAGCACGGTTTCCGGCGAGGACACCGCGTAGTCGTCCCGGTGGTGTTCGCCGATTCCGATGAAGTCCAGTCCCACGGAATCCGCCAGCACGGCTTCGGCCACCACGTTGCGGATGACCTCAGGCATGGGCAAATTGGTTCCGTCCCCGCCCTGCGTCACGTCTCCAAACGTGTCCAGTCCCAGTTCAATCTGCTGTGCCACTGCCGCCACCTTCGTCCTCGTACATATGCGTATGCATCTATTGTTGCGCACAACCGCGCCTGGAGGCGGACTATTCCCCTGCCGCGCGTCCCCGCCGTTCCCCGGCACGCCGGGAGGTGTCCGTTCAGGGTGCGGGCACCCGGCGGATAGACTTGGAAACGGCCCGGAGCCGGTGCTCCGTGCGGGGGCGGAAGAATGATCCACCAACGAGGACTAGTTGAGGAATTTTGCGAGACTTTAGTGCACGCCTGGCCACCGCTGACGAGGTTGCGGACTGGGACAAGCTGGTCCAGTCCAACCCCAACGGCGGCAACGTACTGCAGTCCGCTGCCTACGCTGAGGTCAAGTCCCATCACGGCTGGAACCCGATCCAGGTGGTCTTCAGCTGCCCGGACTACACCTCCTACAACCTGGTGATCGAGAAGAAGGTCCCGCTGCTGGGCAGCCTCTGGTACCTGATCAAGGGTCCCGACGCAGCCGTGCCGGAGGACGTTCCGGCAATGGCGCAGGCACTGGGCAGGTTCGCGAAGCAAACCGGCCGCCGCGTCTTCGCTCTGAAGGTCGAGCCGGACATTGTGGACGGCGACGACGTCCGGGACCTGTTCACCTCCGCCGGATTCGTGAAGACGTTCAACCTGCAGCCCAACGATTCAACCGCGCTGCTGGACACCACGCCGGACACCGAGCAGATCCTCAAGAATATTTCCTCGCGTGCCCGCAACGCCGTGCGCCGGGCCATCCGCGAAGGTGCCGACGTGCGCCGCGTGGAGGCCACCGAGGAAAACATGCGGACCATGTACAAACTCATGAGCCACATTGAAGACCGCTCAGACGCCCGGATGCGCTCCTACGAGTACTACCACCGCTTCTGGTCCAACTTCGTGGACGCCGGCCAGGGCCGGTTCTACTTTGCCTTCGACGAGAACGGCGAACCCAACGTGGGCGCGTTCGTGATCGCCTACGGGAAAAAGGGAACCTACAAGGACGGCGGATCCAAGCCGCGCCGAAGCCAGTACGGGGATTCCCACCTGGTGCAGTGGACCGCCCTCACGGAGCTCAAGGAAGACTTCGGCATTGAGGAATACGATTTCTGCGGCACTCCGCCCAGCAGCGAACTGAAGAACAAGGAACACCCGCACCACGGCCTGGGCCTGTTCAAGACCAGTTTTTCCAAGACCGTCACCGATTTCACCGGCTGCTGGGACGTGGTGCTGGATCCGCTCCGCTACCGGATCTGGAACACCATAGGAGAACGCGTGACGCGCCAGGTCTACTGGCGGCGCCACCACCAGCCGTTCTACTAAACCGACTACCAGCAGCGAAGCAGGGGTGGACACCGTGGACAACGACGACGACCGCCGCGGGCCTGCGCCAACACCGGAGCCCGTGGCCGGCCTTCTTCCCATCATCAAGGTGCCTGGGCGCCCGGACGGCACTGAGGGGCATCCGCGCACCGGGCCTGCCCCGGTCCATGAAGCGCCGGGGGTTGAGACTCCGGCCGACGCGCTTCCCGCCGTTCCCGGACCGGGTGGCCTGCGGAGCACCAAGCCGAAGCCTCCGCCGGCCACGTCCTCGGTCCCGCGCATGCCCAAGGGCAGCAAGGCAGCCGCTGCCCGCAAAGCCGCTGCGGCCGGCCAGCCCGGACGCCCGGCTCCGGGCACGGCTCCCCGCCCGGCCAAACCGCGTGCCCGGAAGACGACCCCGCGGCAGCACAGTCCCTCATCGGCCCAGCGGGCGGATTCCTCGTCCGCCGCAGCGCGGCGGGTGCTCAAGCGCCTGGTGCAGGGTGAGACTCCGCCCACCCAGGCCATGTCCATTGTCGAACGCCTGGCTGGCAGCCCGTACGCCAATCCCCGGGTCCGTTCCGGCGGACCGGATGCCAGTGCCCGCAAGACGCTCGACCTGGCTTTGGGCATGGCCGAGACAATGTTCCGTTACGGGGCCGGTGCGCTTGAGGTTGAAACGGCAATGATCGCGGTCACTGCTGCGTACGGGCTTGAAAACATTGAGGTGGACATCACCAACCAGTCCGTCCTGCTCAATTACTCTCCAAAGGACCAGACTCCCATCACCGTGATGCGGGTGGTCCGGTCCTGGACCAACAACTATGCAGGACTGGCACTGGTGCACAGGCTGGTCACGGACATCGTGGACGGCAACGTATCCCGTGCCGAGGCCTCCCAGCAGCTCAACTCGATCGTGCATCAGCCCAAGCCCTTTCCCCGCTGGGCGGTTACCTTTTCAGCCGGCCTCTTCGCCGCTGCAATCGTGGCGTTCATTGGGGGGAGCCCGCTTGGATCCGTCGTCGGATTCGTGAGCACCATCCTGGTCAGCCTGCTGCAGCGGGTCCTGGGACGCTGGCGCGTTCCGGACTTCTTCACCACGGCTGCCAGCGGATTCCTGGTCACGGCGCTGGCCATGCTTTTCTGGTGGCTGGACGCCACGGATGTGGCGGACCTGGACATAGCACCCGGCATCGTCGTGGCCGGAGGGATACTGCTGCTGCTGCCCACCGGGCGCCTGGTCTCTGCGGTGCAGGATGCGATCAACGGCTTCCCGGTGACAGCTGCCGGCCGTTTCCTCTCGGCGTTCCTGACCTTCGGCGCGATCGTGGCAGGCATCGCCGTTGCGCTGGTAGCCGGAGCGCTGGTGGGAATGCCGCGGCTGGAGGTGACTACGGGAGGCTCCTCACCCTATCCCTTTGCCGTCGTCCTGCTGGTGCTGGCCGTCGCGCTGGCAACTATCAGCATTACCGAGCAGTCACCGGCGAACCTGGTGCTGCCCACGGTGCTCATCGGGGTGGGCGGATTCCTGGTCTCGGTGGCCTCCGAGGCAGCTGGAGTCGGTCCGCGGCTGACGCCGGCCATCGCCGCGATCGTCATTGGCATGGCCTCGAGGATAGTTGCCCTGCGGATGGGCGCACCGCAGCTGGTGGTGGCCGTCCCCGCAATTTTGTTCCTCTTCCCCGGGCTGAGCATCTTCCGCTCGATGTACGGGCTGAGCATTGGGCTGGATGACATCTCCGCAGGGGTCATTGGCCTGTTCAACGCGCTGACTGTCATCCTCGCGATCGCCGGCGGCGTCGTCTTCGGTGACAACCTGGCCCGGCCGCTGACCCGGAACCTGAACGGCAACGACCGCCGCAACCGCCGCCGCTGATCGACGGCGGCCGGGTTAGAGGATCTTGCCGATCGGAGTTCGTTTCTCGGCCTGGAAAGCGTCCTCAGTTCGTCCCGCGGCCCAGTAGCCGGAAAGCGAGACGGCACTGCGTTCGAGTTTATGCCGGGTGAAGAATATTTCCCTCAGGCCCTTCATGGCCTCACGCTCACCATGGGCAAAGACCTGGACCGCTCCGGGATGGAAGGGCAGCGCGTCCAGGGCCGCAACCAGCAGCCGGCCCGCCGGCTGGTCCGCACCGCGGTAGAGCCACGTCACCACAACACCCCTGGGAGAGTTCAGCGGAAGTTCGTCCTGCGGACCCTGGACCTCGATGAAAGCGTGTCCCACGGCGTCGTCAGGCAGTGCCTCGAGGGCAGCGGCAGTGGCTGGAAGCGCGGACTCGTCGGCGGCGAAGAGGTACCAGTCAGCCTCGGGATCGGGGGCGTAGCCGCCGCCGGGACCGCCAAAGGTGAGGATATCCCCGGGCTGGGCCGAGGCGGCCCATGGGCCGGCAAGCCCCTCGTCGCCGTGAACGACGAAGTCCATGGCGAGTTCACGGCGCTCCACGTCGACCCACCGGACGGTGTAGGTCCGGGAAACGGGCCAGTCCTCCCGGGGGGTTTGCTCACGCAGCTCTTCAAGCGGAACGGTGCCGTTCAGCGGCCTGCCGTCGCGGCCAAACCAGATCTTGCAGTACGCGTCCGTGCTGCTGCTCGGAGTGAAGGTGTCAAAGCCTGGGCCGCCTGCCACGATGCGCACCATGTGCGGCGAGAGCTGCTCGCGGCGCAGCACGGTCATGGTGTGCGTGGGCCGGGCGCGCCGGGCGGGTGCCGGCGTCGGGGTTGCGGGGGCATCAGGCATAGCGGTGTTTCTCCTAGAACGCGGTGGTTGTTCTACCGTACCCCGGGCAATCTCCAGTCCACCGGTGTTGCTCCCTGTTGCACGAGGAGCTCGTTGGCCCGGCTGAACGGACGGGAACCAAAGAAACCGCGGGAGGCCGAAAGCGGGCTGGGGTGTGCCGATTCAATCCGCGGCAATCCTCCCAGCAGGGGAGCCAGGGACTGCGCCTGGCGTCCCCACAGGATGGCCACCAGCGGAAGCGGGGAGCCGTCCGGGTGCCGCCGCGCCGCGAGGGAACGGACAGCGAGTTCGGTAACCGGCTCCCAACCCAGGTTCCGATGGGAGTTCGCCTGGCCGGCGGTAACGCTCAGCGCGCGGTTCAGGAGCAGCACGCCCTGGTTGGCCCACGCGCTGAGATCCCCGTGCTGCGCGGGCTCAATGCCAAGGTCAGCCTTCAGCTCCTTGTAGATGTTGACCAGCGAACGCGGCAGCGGGCGCACCCCGGGATCCACCGAGAAACTCAGGCCGACGGCGTGGCCCGGGGTGGGGTAGGGGTCCTGTCCGATGACCAGCACCTTCACCTGCTCGGCGGGCTGGGTAAACGCGCGGAGAATATGCCCGGGAGGGGGGAGGACGTGCTCTCCGGCGTTGATCCGGCGCTGGAGCTCATCGCCGATGCGGTGGATCCGGTCTGCCTCCGGCGCCAGGAGATCCGCCCAGTCTCCGGCGATGCTGCTGGACAGCGGGATGCCTGAGGCGAAGGGCACCGGGTCCTGGGGCGAGGCGGTGCCATTGCTGGCGAGATCGAATAGGGCCGGTTCATGGCTGCTGTTCACCCCTCAAGTGTCCGCGATGCACGGACAGGATCCCAGCCGGCGGGCGGTGCCGTCTGAATGACAACACTGTTATTCCGGTTTACGATTGCTTGAGGAAGCAGACTCTTGCCTGGACCGTGCCCTCGAGCGGCCGAGTCCGGGCGCACCGGGAAACGGGGACAACAGATTGGCAGGATCAGCCGGAGCCGAGGCGTTTTCACTCGACGGTGTGGTCGATCCCCAGAGTCCCCTCAGTGAGCGGGACCAGCAGATGCTCGCACTTGAGCGCTCCTGGTGGAAGTACTCCGGGGCCAAGGAACAAGCCATCCGCGATCTCTTTGGCATGTCAGCCACAAGCTATTACCAGGTCCTCAACGCCCTGATTGACACCGAGGAAGCCCTTGCGCACGATCCCATGCTGGTGAAGCGGCTGCGTAGACTGCGTACTACACGCCAGCGCGCGCGTACGGCCCGCCGCATGGGCACCGACGCCTAGGGCATTCCCCATACACAAGGACAGACACCGCAGCCATGAGCCAATACCCCAGGGATGAGTTCGACAAGGTCCCGGAGACCTCGACCCGCCAAGGCGTTCACCGTGAACGGCTTATTCCGGCGCGCTCCAGCGGAATCGGCCTGATCATCACGGTGGGTGTCCTTGCCCTCCTGGTGGGCCTGGCAGCGTATTTCGTGCTCCCGCGGCTGGGTATCGGTGCCGGCAGCAGCGCCAGCCCCGCAGTTTCGGAATCCAGCGAACCTGCCGCGGAACCGTCGCAGTCCCCGAGCCCAAGCGCCTCACCCACTCCGTCAGCTACTCCGACGCCGACTCCCACCCCGGAGCCGACGCCGGAGGCACCGGCGGCGGACCGGACACAGCCGGTGGTCGTGCTCAATGCGAGCGGCGTCTCCGGGCTGGGTGCCGGGATCTCCGCCCGGATCGGGGCGGACGGCTGGACGACGGCGCAGGTAGGTAACTGGGCAGGCATGCCGATGCAGACCTCGGCGATCTTCTTCAACGGTGAAGCACAGCGCGCAAACGCCGAGGAGCTTGGAAAGTTGCTGGGAATAGCGACCATTACCGAGTCTCCCGAGTTCAGCCTGGTCACCGTTGTGGCCGGTCCCGGCTTCCAGTAACCCCGGGCCAGCGACGTTTAGTTAAGACTCGATAACTATCCCCGGACCCCGTGGGTGAAGACCCGGGCGCTGGCTAAAGTAAGGGCCAGCCGAACGGGATGGGCAGGCAAACCACCTGCAGTTCCGGTCTGGCTGCTGCCGTGGAACACCATCGCGGCAGCGGAACCTAAAAGGGGAGAATGAGTATGGCGCAGGGGATCGTCAAATGGTTCAACGGGGAAAAGGGCTACGGCTTCATTACCGTTGACGAAGCCCAAACTGATGTTTTCGTCCACTGGTCCGCGATCCAGTCCGCTGGCTACCGGACACTGGAGGAGGGCCAGCGGGTCGAGTTTGAAATTGGTGAAGGACAAAAAGGCCCGCAGGCCGAGGATGTCCGGACCGTCTAGGCGGACGCCCGGACACACCGGGTAGACAAAGCAGTGAGCCGGTACCCCGTCGGGGTGCCGGCTCACTGCTTTGTCTAGTCGCCTGGTCTTGGCGGATGCCGAGCCTGCTCGCGAGCGGCGCTTACTCCCGGAGCGGAACTCCGCGGGCATCTGTCCGGAACGACTGCGCTCCGGCCAGGATCATGATCCCTTCAACGAACCCCCAGATAGCGGCGAAGCCGAACGTGAACAGGGTTACCAGGAGCTGCACGATTCCCAGCGTGGTGTAGCCGAGGTAAAACCGGTGGATGCCGAGCCCGCCGAGGAAAATGCCCAGCAGGCCTGCAGCAAGCCGCGACTTGGGCTCGACCCATCCGTATGGAGCAGGAGCACCCGCAGGGTAGCCATGCGGGTACCCGGGCTGATAGCCCTGGGAATACCCGGGCTGGTAGTTCGCTGCCGGAGGTCCCTGCTGGTACTGCTGGTATCCACTCTGGCTGCCGGCCTGCTGGTAGCCGCCCGCGGGATAACCGGGATGCTGGGAGGACCCGGGAACTGAACCTGTTCCGGCCTCGGACGCGTACTCGCCCGGCGGCGTGCCATAAGGGGGCGGAGCCGCGCTGGCACCGTGGGCTTCGGGCGCGCGGGTCCCGTCTGCCTCGCCGTCGAGGGGAGAAGAATGGTTCGGGGGCTGGTTGGGCGCCATGGCCTGCTCCTTGGCATCGTCGTTCGCTGAGCACGTCGCTTGCTGATCACGGTGCCGTGGTGCCGCCGAGGCGTGACCGGCCGTGCTGATCCTAATCTACGCTGGAGCGCGCCCTTCCGGGCTGCCGCCCCGCAGAATCGGGCAGGGTTTCCAATCCGGCCATGAGGAAGGGGGCGCGGTGCCGGTCACAGGCCGCCGTGACTGCTTGCACTCAAAGGTTGGGAGTGCTAATTATTGAGTTAGCACTCTTGCGGACTGACTGCTAAGTCATCGGCGTTGAGTGAACCAGCAAGCCACTGGGGTGAGGGCCCTGCGGATGCACGTAAAGAGATCGTGCTCCCAGGCCCGTCCGTCGCGGGCACTCCAGCCAGGAATGCAGAATCCAAGCATGACTGTTCCGGAAGGACGATAGCCGTTATGGCCAAGATCATTGCATTTGACGAAGAGGCACGCCGCGGCCTCGAGCGGGGCCTGAACACCCTCGCCGACGCCGTCAAGGTCACCCTCGGCCCGCGTGGCCGCAACGTCGTACTCGAGAAGAAGTGGGGCGCCCCCACGATCACCAACGATGGTGTTTCCATCGCCAAGGAGATCGAGCTGGACGACCCGTACGAGAAGATCGGCGCTGAGCTGGTCAAGGAAGTTGCCAAGAAGACTGATGACGTCGCAGGCGACGGCACCACCACGGCAACCGTCCTCGCCCAGGCACTCGTCAAGGAAGGCCTGCGCAACGTTGCTGCCGGTGCTGATCCGCTCGGCCTGAAGCGCGGCATCGAGAAGGCAGTCGACGCCGTCACGGCCGAACTGCTCTCCTCGGCCAAGGAAATCGAGACCAAGGAACAGATCGCGGCTACGGCTTCCATCTCCGCCGGTGACCAGCAGATTGGCGACCTGATCGCCGAAGCGCTGGATAAGGTGGGCAAGGAAGGCGTCATCACCGTCGAGGAGTCCAACACCTTCGGCCTGGAGCTCGAGCTCACCGAGGGCATGCGCTTCGACAAGGGCTACATCTCCGGCTACTTCGTCACCGACGCAGAGCGCCAGGAAACGGTCCTCGAAGACCCGTACATCCTGATCGTCAATTCCAAGATCTCCTCCGTCAAGGATCTCGTTGCCGTCCTCGAGAAGGTCATGCAGTCCGGCAAGCCGCTGCTGATCATTGCCGAAGACGTTGAGGGCGAGGCCCTGGCAACCCTGGTTGTCAACAAGATCCGCGGCACCTTCAAGTCCGTTGCCGTCAAGGCTCCGGGCTTCGGCGACCGCCGCAAGGCCCAGCTGGCTGACATCGCCATCCTCACCGGTGGACAGGTCATCGCCGAGGAAGTTGGCCTCAAGCTTGAGAACGCCACGCTGGATCTGCTCGGCAAGGCACGCAAGGTAGTTGTCACCAAGGACGAGACCACCATCGTCGAAGGTGCGGGCGACCCCGAAGAGATCGCCGGACGCGTCAACCAGATCCGTGCCGAAATCGAGAACTCCGACTCGGACTACGACCGCGAGAAGCTGCAGGAGCGCCTGGCCAAGCTGGCCGGCGGCGTTGCAGTCATCAAGGCCGGTGCCGCAACCGAGGTTGAGCTCAAGGAACGCAAGCACCGCATCGAAGATGCCGTGCGCAACGCCAAGGCTGCTGTTGAAGAAGGCATCGTCGCCGGTGGCGGCGTCGCCCTGATCCAGGCCGGCCAGAAGGCGTTCGCCAACCTGGTTCTGGAAGGCGACGAAGCAACCGGCGCGAACATCGTCAAGGTTGCCATCGACGCTCCGCTGAAGCAGATCGCCTTCAACGCAGGCCTCGAGCCCGGTGTTGTTGCGGACAAGGTCCGCGGTCTGGCAGAAGGCTTCGGCCTGAACGCCGCCACCGGCGAGTACGAAGACCTGCTGGCCGCCGGCGTCAATGACCCGGTCAAGGTAACCCGTTCCGCCCTGCAGAACGCGGCTTCCATCGCCGGCCTGTTCCTCACCACCGAAGCAGTCGTTGCCGACAAGCCCGAAAAGGCTGCACCGGCAATGGGTGGCGGAGACGACATGGGCGGCATGGGCGGCATGGGCGGCTTCTAGTCCCCATCCCCGGCCGGTTCGCCCGGCTGCATGCCTCTGCACAGGAGCGCGGTACCTTCGGGTGCCGCGCTCCTGCGTTGTGTCCAGAACGTGCTGCAGCGGTCCTGCCTTCCTCCCGGGGCGGGCCCTGCACAAGGGCTCGAGTGCCCTCTGAGTTGACCCGGTGCACCAGCGTCCGAAGAGGCCCGCCGCGCCAGCGCCCGGCTAGCGCATAAAGAGCGCCGTATTCGCAGCCTCTGTATCGGCGTATTGTGCCGAGGCGTAGGCGAGCCCCTGGTTGATGCTGGCCAGGGATTCCTCCACGCGGGCCTGGGTTGCCCTCCAGTCCGTGATGAGCAGCTGGAAGTTTGCCGCAGCCTGGCCCTGCCAGGATTCGCCCAGCGAGACCAGGCTCGCCTGCATGGCGTTGACGTCTGCCTGCAGCCGTTCGATGGTCCCCCGGACTTCGGCACTTCGGGCCGCCAGAATGTCGCTGTCTACGAAAAAGCCAGCCATGGATCGCCTCCGCTTCCAGGGACCGCCCGGTGCGGTCCTAGGCAGGGAACGCTACGTGCGGAACGCAAAAGGTGGCCTGCACGCCGTTCGGCCGTACACAGCCCGGGCCCGCGGGGCAGTGCGGCGCAAGCTGTGCAGGAACGGTGGGCGGCAGGTGGATCCGCAGCCGGTCAAGCCATCGTCGGGCTAGTCCTCGGGGTGGTCCCCGTCCTCGTCTTCGGCGGGCTCGTGCTCCGGCGCACCGTCGGGCGAATTGTAGGGAAGGCGAATGGACATGGTGGCACCGCCTCCCTCGGTTTCCGTGAGCCGGACGGTGCCGTCATGCTGCGCCACGAGCGCCGCCACGATTGCCAGTCCCAGGCCGGTGCCGCCGGTTTCGCGGTATCGGGAGGAATCCGCCCGGTAGAAGCGCTCGAAGACCCGGGCGGCATCCTCTTCGGAGATTCCGGGACCGTGGTCCCTGACTTCCAGCACGGCGTCCATGCGGTCATGGATCACCGGTGCCACACCGACGGCCACCTCGATGGGGCTGCCGCCCGGGGTGTACCGGAGGGCATTGGTCATCAGGTTGGCAACCACCTGCCGCAGCCTTGCCTCGTCACCCATGGTGGGTGCACTGCGCGGCGCACTGCCGTCCAGGCCAATCACGCGGATGTCCCGGTCCGGTGCGCTGGCACGGGCGTCCAGGGCGGCGTCGTTGCCCAGGATCATCAGATCCACCGGGCCGTATTCCAGCGGACGCTGTTCATCCACGCGTGCCAGTGTCAGCAGGTCTTCCACGAGCTGGCCCATGCGCTTGGCCTCGCTCTCGATACGTCCCATCGCGGCGCTGACGTCCTCGGGTTTCTGCAGCGCGCCTTGTCGGTAAAGCTCGGAGAAGCCGCGGATTGTCACCAGCGGAGTGCGCAGTTCGTGGGACGCGTCCTGGACGAACCGGCGCATTTTCTGCTCAGAGGCAGTCCGGGCGGCGAAGGCCGTTTCGATGTGCGCCAGCATGGCGTTAAGGGACCGGGAAAGCCGGCCGATTTCGGTGGCAGGATTGCCTACTTCGACACGGCGGGAAAGATCCCCGGCGGCAATGGCCGCCGCCGTCTTCTCCACGTGGCTCAGGGGCCTGAACTGGCGGGTCACGGCCCAGTAGGCAATTCCGGTAGCTCCCAGCGTTCCCAGCAATCCCACCGAAAAGACCAGCGACGCCGCTTCATCCACGGTTTCGGCTACCGAATCCAGCGGCACGGCGACGGCTATCGAGCCGGGAAAATTGGCAATGTGGAAGACCATCACCCGCCAGCCCTTGCTGCCGGGTGCCGTACCGGGGACGTCGAATCCCCGTCCTCCCATGGCATCAACGTCCGCTGCGGTCAGGTTGTCAATAACCGGGATATCAAAGGTCGGCTCGGAGTGGGTCTCCGGTCCGTGACTTCCATCTTCATTCAGGTAAAGACCGTAGAAACGGAAAAGGGAGGCGTCAGTGGTGGGGCTGCCGGAGACCAGGTACCGGGAAATCGCACCCGCGTTGTCCTGGATATCGGTATCCAGGCGGCTGATGAGGATCTGGCGCAGGACATAGATGGTGGCGAGGCCCGTGATGGTGACGGTCACCACCATCAGTACGGCCATGATGACCACCAGCTGCGAACGCAGCGAGGCGGACTTCCAGCGGCGGAGCAAGGCTTAGCGCTTCTCCGTCGTGCGCAGCAGGTAACCCACGCCGCGCTTGGTCTGGATCAGGGCGGGGGCATCCGGGCTGCTGTCGATCTTACGGCGAAGGTAGGAGATGTAGGACTCGACAATCGACGCATCGCCGTTGAAGTCGTACTCCCACACGTGGTCGAGGATCTGCGCCTTGGAAAGGACCCGGTTGGGGTTCAGCATCAGGTAGCGGAGCAGCTTGAACTCGGTGGGGGACAGTTCGATCGTGACGCCGCCGCGCCGCACCTCGTGCGCATCGTCGTCGAGCTCCAGGTCTTCCACCCGGATCACGGCGTCGTCGTCATCGAGGGGCTGGGTGCGTCGCAGGACGGCTCGGATCCGGGCCACAACCTCGTCGAGGCTGAATGGCTTGGTGACGTAGTCATCCCCGCCCACGGTGAGGCCGGTGACCTTGTCTTCGGTATCGTCCCGGGCCGTCAGGAACACCACCGGGAAGTGGCGTCCCGCCGCGCGCAGCCGGCGGGTCAGCGTGAAGCCGTCCATATCCGGCAGCATCACGTCCAGCACAGCCAGATCCGGACTGTGCTCATCAACTGCGGCCAGGGCTTCCCGGCCGTTACCCGCAGCTACGACGTCGAAGCCGGCAAAGCGCAGCGACGTCGAGAGCAGCTCACGGATGTTGGGTTCATCATCGACAACAAGGAGCCTGGCCTCAGGAGCAGATTTAGTCACGTGTCCTAGTTTCTAGCATTTGGCTGATGGTTCCCTGAATGCTAACTCAGCGTCTGCTGGATGGATAGCGGGAGCTTTGAGCCAGCCGGGTGGGGTGAAGTGCAGGATGAAACCCTGCCTGATCCGGACACTCGATACCCGCCGAACGAGAGTATTGAGTGAAAGCGCAAGCGCGGACGTACCGGAGAAAGCGGAAAACAGATGCTGGGAACTTCGCCTGGGTACAGGCACCGCCTGGTCCCTCGGGCCGAAGACGACGCCGGGGCGGTGCTGCCCCTGGACGGGCTCTCCGCGGCCAGACCGGCGGTTCGCGACGGTGGGGCCGCCGAGGCTGGACCGCTGGGGACTGCCCCGGTACGTGCCGTGATCGCCGGACACTGGCCCGTGAGCTTTTACCGGCAGCAGGAGACTCCGCCACCCCAGGCTGCAACCAGCGCCTGACCCCAGAACCGCCGGAGCGCGGCCGGACCCCAACCCGGCGCCCCCGGCACACAGCGGCAACCCGGTACCCCAACGCCCGGAGGCCGCCTGCGGGAATCCAGGCTTCGTTTGGCGGAGCCTGGATTCCCGGCTAGAGCAGGCCCCTGCGCAGCGCCTCATTCACAGCCTCGTCCCGGCCGGCGACACCGAGCTTGCGGTAAAGCCCGCGGAGCTGCGATTTGACCGTGTTTACTGAAACGAAGTGCATGCCTGCTATCTCAGCGAGGGAACCCGACCGGACCAGCGAGTTCAGGATCGCCAGCTCACGGGATGTCAGGTCAGGCATGCCCGCCGTGCTGTTAATGATGTTCTTCGGAAAGGGGTCCAGCCCGACGTCGTGCCCGGTTGCCGCGGCGGCGTTCCGAACGCGTTCAAGATCCGCTGCGGGCAGGAGTGCCGTGGACAGCCTGAGGCCGTGCTCCCGGTACAGCACCGACAAACGGGCAAGCTCCAGTATCACCCCCGGCGCCAACCCGGATTCCAGCTGCAGACGGGCAGCAACCGACAGTCCTGCCACCTCTGCCTGCTCACGGAGCGAACCACCGGCGCCAGACCGGATAACGGTGCTGAGGGTCTTGCCGGCCTGTCCGGTTGCGAGATGGATACGTGCCGTCACCAGGTCCCGTTCGGGGGTGGGCAGGCTTTCGGCCGCAGTCAGGGCTCGGCCCGGCAGCCCGCCCGCCAGCAACAGGAGTGATTGCGCCCGGACCAGCAGCGCGTGTTCGGGCCCGCTGATGGGCGGAAGCCCGGACTTGTTGGCGAGGACTTCTTCAAGCCGTGCAGCGGCCGGTGCCGGGTTGCCTGCAGCCAGGTCAGCGAGGGCGTCCAGGTATCTGACCCGCGGCCACAGTTCCATGGTGTCTGCCTGGTCCAGGACGCCGGACAGGGCTGCTTTGGCGGCAGCGGGTTCCCCGGCCTCCAGCGCGGTCATCGCCTGGGCCAGCCGAAGGGGCGTTACCGAATAATGATGCAGTTCGCCGCTGCCCCAGCCCAGGTTGCTGCAGCGCTGCAGGAACTGGGCAGCGCCGGTCAGGTCACCGCGGCCGGCCAGGATGCAGGCGCTGAGGGAGTGGTAGTAGCCTTCATAGTCCGGCTGGTGCTGCGCCGCTGCCAGTGAAGCCGCCCGCGTGAACGCGTTTTCGGCTTCCTCCGTGGCCCCGTCCCGCCACAGCGAGATTCCCAGGTGCGCGATGGCGACGGATTCGAGCGGGCCGATCCTCTCGCGTTCGGCCAGGGGCATTTCCAGGTAGGTCTGCAGCCCGGTCCTTGCGCGGGCCGCTGACTTATCTATCTGGCCGCTCCCGCGAAGGGTGACTGCCTCAACCAGGATGAGCAGCAACCGCTCGGCTGCGGGCATGGCCCGGAAGATGGCCCGTGCGCCGGACATCGCCAGGGTTGCCAGTTCCGCACCGCGAATGCGGCGAAAAGCTGAGGAGTTGTAGAGGACAGCGAGGGCAAGGGCGGGAGCCGGCTGCCGGGCCAGCCGGCGCAGGGATACGCCTTCCAGGAGCTTCCTCGTCTCGGGACCGTGAAAGGTGAACAGTTCCAGGGCATGGTGACGGATGACGTCCGTGGCCAGGTCCAGGCTGTCCACCGCCATAGCGTGGCGAAGCGCTTCAAGGGTCTGTCCCTGCGCCAGGAAGTACCGTCCGCAGAGTTCTTGCAGGGCGTGCAGAGGTGCCGGGGAAGTCTTACCCGCGCTGGCCAGGACGGCGCGGCGCAGGAGCGGGACTACCGCGGCGCCGCCGTCGGCTGTGCGGGTGAGGAAGCCTCTTTGTTCAGCGTCTCTGAGCATCTCCTCCACGTCCTGCCCGCCGCCTATACGGGCTGCAAGGGCAGCAGGCAGCTCCTCCGGCACGGAGGCACCCAGCAGGAACTCGGCGAATCCGGCGGAGACAGCGGGCGGGGACAACAGAGCAGCGAGGTCCGCAGCCCCGGCGTCCAGCACGGCGGAAAGCTGCCGTCCCGGACGGCTGCGCGCAGCGGCGGAGGAGGAGAGGACCAAAAATCGAACCCAGCGCGGCAGTCCGCCGGTCAGTCTTTGGACCTCCTCCGCCTGGTCCTGCAGCGTGGTACCGGCCAGGGCGTGTTCGCATTCCTCCGTGGTGAACGCCAGCTGCGCCGGACCGATCACCGCGATGTCCAGTTCGAGAAGCGGCCTGCGCACTTCGATACTTCCCAGGGACGCCGTGCTGGCTATGATCCGCAGGCCGGGCATCGCTCGCAGGAGGTCCAGCAGCAGGTCCTCAGCCGGGAAGCCGGTGGCGAGATGGAGGTCCTCCAGGATCAGCAGGTTCCTGGCAGCCAGATGTGCCAGCCGGGGAAGCACGGAACCGAGCCCAGCGCCGTCGGCCGCCTCCCGTGCCACCTCCTCAACCAGGACCGCCTCTTCCGGGTCCTGTACATCGAACGCCCCGGCAAGCAGCGCGGTGAGGAAGTCGGCGGACGGGCCGGCGGACTGTTCCGCGGGAGCCAGCGGGCTCCTTCGGGCCGAAACCCAGGCTGCAGTCCGCTCCCGTGCAGCGGTCCAGTCCTGGAGAAGAGTGGTTTTACCAGCGCCCTCCGGAGCGCGCAGGATCGTCAGCGGCGCAGCAGCGGCGCAGCAGCGGCGTCGTCGAGCGCGCCGAGCAGCCTGGCGCGGGAGAGAACGAGCGGATTCGGGCGCGGGGGGCCCGGGACTACGGCGAAGTGCGGCATGTGGCAGGATCCGGCTCGGCGGGACGTGGATGCCCGAAGCCGCGCGGAAGCGCGCCCGGAAGCATTTTCAAGATATCCGCTGCCAATCCGCGGGCGCCATTATGTGACGCTGCCGGGACGCATGAGGCGGGACGGAAATCCGGTGCCTCGGTTAGGCGGGCTTTTCGATATCCGCGGCGTCCTGGATGGAATAGGCGTAGCCCTGCTCCGCCAGGAAGCGCTGGCGCTTCGCAGCGAAGTCCTGGTCCAGGGTGTCCCGCGCGACGACGGTGTAAAAGTGTGCGGCCCGGCCGTCAGCCTTCGGACGCAGCAGGCGGCCCAGCCGCTGGGCTTCTTCCTGGCGGGAACCGAAGGACCCCGAGACCTGGATGGCTACCGAGGCTTCCGGCAGGTCGATGGAGAAGTTGGCCACCTTGGACACAACCAGGGTCTTCAGCTTCCCTTCGCGGAAGTCGCTGAAGAGGCGCTGGCGTTCCTTGACAGGCGTTCCACCTTTGATCACCGGTGCCTCCAGCCGCTCCGCCAGCTCATCCAGCTGATCGATGTACTGCCCGATCACCAGGACCTGGTCGCCTTCATGCCGCCGCACCAGGTCCTGAACCACCTTGGACTTCGTCTCCGACGTGGAACACAGACGGTACTTGTCCCCGTCCTCGGCCATGGCATAGGCAACGCGCTCATCCCGCGGCAGGTCAACCCGGACCTCAATGCACTCCGCCGGTGCAATGTAGCCCTGCGCTTCGATGTCCTTCCAGGGGGCGTCGTAGCGCTTGGGGCCAATCAGCGAGAACACTTCGCCCTCGCGGCCGTCTTCGCGCACCAGTGTTGCAGTCAGGCCCAGGCGGCGGCGGGCCTGCAGGTCTGCCGTCATACGGAAGATTGGTGCCGGGAGCAGGTGCACCTCATCGTAAATAATCAGGCCCCAGTCATTGGCGTCCAGCAGCTCGAGGTGCGGATACAGACCTCCGCGCTTGAGCGTGAGGACCTGGTACGTGGCGATGGTGACCGGACGGACTTCCTTGACAGCGCCGGAGTACTCGCCGATCTCGTCTTCGGTGAGCGACGTGCGCTTGAGGAGCTCGTCCTTCCACTGCCGCGCCGAAACGGTGTTGGTAACCAGGATCAGGGTGGTGGTGGAGCTGGTGGCCATGGCGGCAGCGCCGACGAGGGTCTTGCCGGCACCGCAGGGCAGGACCACGACTCCGGACCCGCCGGCCCAGAAGTTCTCCGTGGCCAGCTTCTGGTAGGGGCGCAGCGCCCAGCCGTCTTCATCCAGCAGGATCGGATGCGGTGTTCCGTCCACGTACCCGGCCAGGTCTTCCGCCGGCCAGCCCAGCTTCAGCAGAAGCTGTTTCAGCTGGCCGCGCATCGCGGACTGCACTACCACGGTCTCGCCGTCGATCCTCGGACCGAGCAGCGGCTGGATTTTCTTGGCGTGCAGGACTTCCTCGAGGACGGGGTAGTCATTGGTGCGCAGAACCAGCCCGTGCTGGGGGTCCTTTTCCAGCCGCAGCCGCCCGTAGCGGGACATGGTTTCTTCAATGTCCACCAGGAGCGTGTGCGGCACCGGAAAACGGGAGTACGTGAGCAGGGTATTGAGCACCTGTTCGGCGTCCAGCCCGGCGGCCCGCGCGTTCCAGAGCCCCAGGGGCGTCAGCCGGTAGCTGTGGATGTGCTCGGGGGCCCGCTCGAGTTCAGCGAACGCTGCGATCGCGTGCCTGGCCTCAACGGCCGAGGGGTGGTCCACTTCCAGCAGGATGGTCTTGTCGCTTTGGACGATCAACGGTCCGTCAACCATGTGCTGGGCTGCCCTCCACTATTTCCACATCCATTATCCGATGTATCGACACTACGCGTTCAACGTCCCGGCGGGGGTCGAAGACCCGCACCCGCCCGTCGCTGACAGATAAGGGAACGAAGATCTCCTGGCGTTCATTCCCCTGGCTGTCCACCACACCCATCCGGACGGAGCTCTTGGTGCGGATGGCCTTGCGGAGGGTCTCCAGCCCCACAAGAGGAACCGATTCGTCCGGCTTGGCGGGCACGGCGGGGCCGCGCCCGCGCAGCGCAGCGAGCTGCGCCTCGAGGTCTTCCTCGGTGAGTTCCCACTGATTGACGCGCGTGGCGGATGACGACGGCGCAGGGACAGGCGGCCGGGCATGGGAACCGGACGCTTCACGGGCGCGCCCCTCCATGACCGGCGCGTAGCCCAGTTTGCGGATAGCCAGCGCGAGTTCCTGCGGCGTCGCCGCGCAGGCGATCACGGTGGGCGCAAGGCGGGTCAGGCCCAACACGGCGGCCCGGGGATCGGCCATCAGGGCGTTCAGCCCGGGTTCATCGTCGCTGCGCAGGTAGGACCACGCTGCGCCGATGCGCATGCGTCCGTGCCGGGCTGCGGTGTCCTCCACGAGGTAGCGCAGGGGCTGCGGCACTTCGGTGGCGGAGTAATGTGCCAGGAACTCAAGGATCGACGCCGCGTCCATGTCCGCGTCCAGCGCGCGGCGCACCGAGTTCGCGGAGAAACGGTAGATCGTTGCCGGCCCCTGTCCCTCTGCGTCTGCCAGCAGGGCCAGCTGCCGGGCAACCTTGGGATCGAGGTAGCCCGGAGCGACGGCCGTGAGGTCGGCCTGCAGCAGGAAGGAACTCAGCGGCTCGGGCAGCGCCGCCCGAAGCCGGTCCACGGCGCGGTCCATATCTCCTGCGGCGACGGCGTGGCCAAGCTCGGTCATGGCCCCGGACCCCAGCAGTCCCAGCTGCGCGGCTTCCTTCAGGATGCCGGGCACAAGCCGGGCGAAGCGGCGCTGCAGCCGCGGCTGGTACCAGGTCAGCGCGCTGATCAGGTCCTCAGCGTCATAGGCGCCGGATTGCCCTTCCTCCACGGTTTCCTCGGCGGCGAGGGACGAGAGCATTTCCAGCATTCGACGGCGGACCAGCGGCGCATCAGGGCGGGACAGTTCGGCAGCCAGTGCGTTGACGGATCCTCCCCCTGGCAGTGGTCCGCCAACAAGTGAAGGCGCCCGCTCTGCCTCGAGCCAGGCACGCACCAGGTGCTGCCACTGCAGCTCCCGGTCCAGAGTGTGCCATTCGCTTTCCGCGGTGCCCCAGCGGGACGTTGCCGCGTCCAGGACCAGGAGCCCGGACAACGCGGCCAGCTCAAGCAGCCAGGCGGTGGCAGTTCCGTCCAGCCGCAGGGCCTCAGAGACGCGGCGGACCTCACGCACCCCGACCCCGCCGGACCGCAGCGTGCCGATCGGCGCTTCGGCAGCGAGGGCCAGCAGTTCGGTAACGAGCCGCAGGGTTTCCGCCACGGCACCGAAGGCCGCGTTGTCCCGCAGGGCTTGCGGCACCGGGCGCGGCGTTGGGGGAACGGGATCCAGCTGGAAATCGGAAACGATCACATGGCCGCGGGACGCCTGTCCCACCGGCCGGGGAAGTTCAACGTGCAGGGCGTCCAGCGGCACCAGGAGACCGTGCGCCACCAGCCACTCCACGGGCGTGGGGGCGGGATTCTCCAGGACGGCACGGCTAATGGCAGCCCTGCGCGGAATGGTTCCTACCGGCGAGTACTTGAAGCGGCGGAGGAGTTCATTGGTCTGCGGAGGGGCATCGGCCAGCAGGGCTTCCCACCCGGCAGGATCCGAGACCAGATGATGCAGCGAGTGCGCCGCCGTGGAGGGCGTGTCTGCCTTTTCGATGGGAAGGCCACGCTGGCGCAGCCCTTCGACTATTCCCACAAGGCGCTGTCCGAAGTCCGGCTGCTGCGCGGCCAAGGTGGAATAGGGCCGGCCAAGGCCGGCCGGGTAGGCACCCAGCGCTTCGCCCATAACCGAAACCGGGAGGTAGAACCGGCGTCCGGCGTCGGCTTTTGGAGCTCCGGGATGCGGCGTTGCCCGGCGCAGCAGGGCAAGGCTGTGGAGGTAGCCGAGGATCGCGTCCAGCGCCTTGATGGTAGATCCGGAAATGGATGCCTTGAGCCAGGACGCGGTGGTGCTCAGGTGCGAGTCTTCGTTGGTGGTCAGATCCAGTGCCTCGAGTACCTGGAGCTGGGGTGCCGTGAGTTTTTCGAGCGCACGCTGTACGCTGATGCGCGTTGAGGCCCGGGCTGCCAGCGCCTGGAAATCCGGCACCGGAGGAAGCGCCAGGTCCGGCCGGGCGAGGAGGAGTTCACGCAGTTGTTCGTCACTGCGCGCTTCAAGGTCTTCGGCCAAGGCTCGGATCGCGGACATCGTCCAATACGTTACCCGAGTGGCACCGAAAACAAACGGGTTAACCCCGGCGCCGCCGCACGATTGAGTCAATTACCAGCCCCGCCATCATGAGGAAGGCCAGGGGCAGGCAGTAGAACGCGCCCGCAGCGAATCCGGGCCAGACTGCCTCTCCGCGAAGTGCCTCCAGCAACAGGGCGGCAAGGCTTCCGACGCCGGCCACGGCAAGAGCTGCGGCCAGTATGCCTGCCGGCAGGCGGAGGGGTGAGCGCTTCTTACGTGCTGTGCCCTGCGCGGCGGTGCCGTCTGCTGAATCTGCGTGGTGAGGGCCCAGGTGCTCCATGGTCTTTAACGCTAACAGCTAAAAACCGGCCCGCCCAAAGTGGGGCGGGCCCAGCATTAGGGGGCTCGGGATATTCTAAAGGGAAGACTCTTCCCCGTAGTATCTCAACAGGCGTCCGCCGCCGGTCCGACTGGACTCCGGAAGACGGATACGCGCGGACGCAACACCCCTTTCATCACCAGATGCGGACGAAAGCCCGCACCCGACACCTAAGAACGAGGTAAGCGAAGTGCCCATCGGCAAGGTCAAGTGGTTCGACACTGGCAAGGGATTCGGATTCCTGGCCACTGACGACGGCCAGGAAGTCTTCCTGCATGCTTCTGCGCTTCCCGCTGGTGTCAGCGAGGTGAAGCCCGGGACCCGGATGGAATTCGGCGTCGCAGACGGACGCCGCGGCCCGCAGGCGCTCTCTGCCCGCATCCTGGAGGCCCCGCCGTCGGTGGCGAAGGCCACCCGCAAGCCCGCGGATGACATGGCCGTCATCACCGAAGACCTCATTAAACTGCTGGATGGCATCTCCAACGGACTGCGCCGGGGCCGGTACCCGGAGAAGAAGCATGCAACCAAGGTGGCTGCGGTGCTGCGGGCTGTTGCAGACGACCTTGATGCGTAGGGACAGAACCACCGAGTGAAAACCACCGAAGCGAGCGATACCCAAGAGACGCCGAAGCCTGCTGCCGCGCGGAAGCCTCCGCGCAAGCCGTCCAAGCCGGACGCGGTACTTGCCGCTGCCGTGGCGACGGCCCGCGCCGGCCTGCTGGAAGTAGTGCCGGAAGAACAGATAGGGGAGTGGGTCAGTGCCGTTCCCGACGCGGACCGGCTGGTAACCCACCGGTTCCGGGCCAATCGGCCCGGCTACCGCGGGTGGGAATGGTTCGCCACCGTGGCCCGGGTTCCCCGCGGCAAGGCCGCGACGGTTTGTGAAGTGGGACTGCTGCCCTCGGCGGAGGCCGTCCTGGCTCCGGAATGGGTGCCGTGGTCCATGCGTGTCCGTCCGGAAGACGTGGCAGCGCAGGAAGCAGAGAAGGAACGGGAAGCGGCGGCGGCTGCGCCGGAGGAAGAATCCGCAGCCACGCCTGCGGCAACGGAGGACGACTAAGCAGTGAGTGCACGGAACGCGGTTCACGATCCCGGAAGGGAGAAGTGAACCCTCATGTTCCGTTCCCTCCACATCTTCAACTACCGCATCTGGTTCCTCGGAGCACTGGTTTCCAACATCGGAACCTGGATGCAGCGCACCGCGCAGGACTGGCTGGTCTATGACATCCTGACCAACCAGGATGCCGCTGCCATGGGTATCGTCATGGCGCTCCAGCTGGGCCCCCAACTGCTGCTTGCACCCTGGGCAGGACTGGTCGCAGACACCTATGACCGGCGGAAGGTCCTGCTCACTACGCAGGTGGCCATGGCCGCCCTGGGCGCTGGACTGGGTTTGCTGGTGCTCTCCGGCCACGCCGAACTGTGGCATGTCTATGCCTTCGCGCTGGCCCTGGGCGTGGTCTCGGCCATCGATGCGCCGGCCCGCCAGAGCTTTGTCTCCGAGGTGGTCAGCGAAGAGAACCTGCCCAACGCCGTCGCGCTCAACAGCGCCTCCTTTAACGGCGCCCGCATGGTGGGTCCGGCGGCAGCGGGCCTGCTGACCGTGGCCGTAGGCCCGGGATGGGTCTTCCTCATTAACACCGTGACCTTCGCCGCCATGGTGCTGGCGCTGCTGAAGATGCGGTCCGCAGAGCTGCGCGTGCTGCCCAAGGCACCGCCGGGCAAGGGCAGGATCCGGGCCGGCCTGAAGTACGTGAGGTACCGGCCGGACCTCATCATGGTCCTGCTGGCCATCTTCATAGTGGGTACCTTTGGGCTGAACTTCGCGGTGTACATCGCGGCGATGGCCCGCACCGAATTCGGCCAGGACGCCGGAATCTTCGGCCTGTTGAACTCCATCATGGCCATCGGCTCGGTTGCCGGTGCGCTGCTTTCAGCCCGCCGGGACAAACCGCGGCTGCGGTTCATCTTCGGTGCGGCCGGCGCCTTCGGCGTTGCCTGCCTGATCGCCGCACTGTCACCGAACCTGTGGATCTTCGCGCTGTCCCTCATCCCGGTGGGACTGTTCGCACTGACCCTGATGACCAGCGCCAACGCCTACGTCCAGACCACCACCACGCCGGTGATGCGGGGCCGGGTCATGGCGCTCTACTTCGCGATTTTCCTGGGCGGCACTCCGCTGGGCGCCCCAATTGTGGGATGGGTCTCCAACGCGTTCGGCCCCCGCTGGAGCCTGGGCGTCGCTGCGGCCTCCGGCCTGGTCACCGCCGTGATTGGCCTTGTCTGGGCCTGGCGTTCACACCACCTGCGGCTGCATTACGACCGCTCCATGCGCCGGCGCCTTTACCTGACGAGCAGCGCCAGCGAGGACACCGCGGACCTGACACAAGAGGACCCCGGCCCGCGCTAGCGGGGCCAGGGTCCTCTCTGCGGCCTTACGCAGGCCCGGGCGGATCGGCTAGGAGTGCTCGATCACGTAGTCGATGCACTGCAGCAGGGCACTGACGTCGTCCGGCTCAATGGCAACGAACGTAGCGATCCGCAGCTGGTTGCGTCCCAGCTTCCGGTAGGGCTCCACATCCACGATGCCGTTGGCACGCAGCGTCTTGGCGATGGCCGCCGCGTCAATGGACTCGTCAAAGTCGATGGTGGCGATGACGTTGGAGCGGTCCTCCGGGCGGCTGACAAACGGCGAAGCCACACTGGACTTTTCCGCCCACGAGTAGATTCGGCCTGCGGAGTCCGCAGTGCGGGCCGCAGCGAAACCGAGCCCGCCGTTGGAGTTCAGCCACTGAATCTGCGCATCCAGGGTTACCAGGGTGGAGAGCGAGGGCGTGTTGTACGTCTGGTTCAGCCGGGAGTTGTCCACAGCGGTCTGCAGGTTCAGGAAATCCGGGATCCAGCGGTCGGAGGCATTGATCCGCGCGGCGCGCTCAAGCGCTGCGGGGGAGAACATGCCCAGCCACAGTCCGCCGTCGGAAGCGAAGTTCTTCTGCGGAGCAAAGTAGTACACGTCAGACTCCGCGAGGTCCACGTCCAGGCCGCCGGCAGCGGAAGTGGCGTCAATCAGGACCAGCGAACCTTCGTCGGCGCCTGCAACGCGGCGGACCGGAGCGGCCACACCGGTGGATGTTTCGTTCTGGGGCCAGGCGTAGACATCCACACCCTCTTCGGCAACCGCCTCGGGACGCGTGCCCGGCTCGGCCTTGATGATGCTGGATGCGGCAAGGAACGGTGCCTTGTTGGTGGCCGCGGCGAACTTGGAGCCGAATTCGCCGAAGGACAGGTGCTGGGCCTTATTCTCCACCAGGCCGAAGGACGCAATGTCCCAGAAGGCAGTGGAACCGCCGACGCCGAGGACAACTTCGTAGCCCTCAGGCGCGGAGAAGAGGTGGGAGAGGCCTTCGCGGACGCTTCCCACAAGGTTCCGGACCGGGGCCTGGCGGTGGGATGTTCCGAGCAGCTTGGTTCCGGCGTCGGACAGCGCCTGGATCTGCTCCGGACGGACCTTGGAAGGACCGGCTCCGAAGCGCCCGTCCCTGGGGAGAAGTTCAGCGGGAATCGTAACGGCGGTATCGCCCATTTCTGTATGCTCCAAGCGGGTTGGCAGGGTGCTTCACGTACCCTTCCATTCAACACCCCGTGCCCGTACCGGTCCTATTTATGACCGGCCTTCGGGCACGGGATCAGCAGATGCGGTAATTCAGCCGGGTTTGCGGCCATGGGCTAACGTGGAAACAAAACTGCCGGCGCGTTCTGCGCCGCTGTGGTGATTCTCTTTTGCACGATTGCTAGGAGTGGCTGGTCATGACGGACCTCATCGACACAACTGAGATGTATCTTCGGACGATCCTTGAGCTGGAAGAAGAGAACATCGTGGCTTTGCGGGCCCGGATCGCCGAGCGCCTGCGCCACTCCGGTCCCACCGTCTCCCAGACCATTGGCCGGATGGAACGGGACGGGCTGGTGGTGGTCTCCGGTACCCGTCAGCTTGAACTGACGGACCTTGGACGGCGGCGCGCCACCGAAGTCATGCGCAAGCACCGCCTCGCTGAGCGCCTGCTGGCAGACGTGATCGGCCTGGACTGGGCCTATGTCCACGACGAGGCCTGCCGCTGGGAACATGTCATGAGCGAGCGGGTGGAGCGCCGGCTGTATGACCTGCTGGGCAAGCCCACGGAGTCCCCGTACGGCAATCCGATTCCGGGCCTGGAAGCCCTTGGCGGGGAGGCAGCGCTCCAGCCGCTTACTCCGTACCGGGACCTGCTCTCCGCTGTATCGGAGGTCAGCGCCGGTCAGCCAATGCTCCTTGAACGCCTGGCCGAACCGATCCAGGTGGATCCGGAGCTCTTGACCCAGCTCGACGAAGCCGGCCTGCGTCCGGGTGCCACCATCACCGCCGAGGTGGTGGGAGGCTACATCTCCGTCCGCGTGCCGGGCATCGAGGGTGCCCTGGAACTGCCCGCGGAAGTGGCTTCGCACGTGTTTGTCTCCGCGCCCGCTTCGTGACCTGCCGCGGCCCCAGATAACGGAATGGTATCTTTTGGGCTTTTTCCCCTATAGTGGCATCTGACTACAGCAACAACACCGTTCACCGGTCCAACAGCCTAACCCTGCCACTGGACCGCAGGTGCAACCGTTCGCGGGCAGGGGCGGAGGACCCACCAACCGGCAGTATTACTGTCTTGGGGTGAAGCCCTTCGAGCAGCACGGCACAATCCTCACCGGACTGTACGTGCGTCGTGGGCCGAGTTTCTCTACTCGAATCCGACAGCTAACTTCGCAGGCTTGTTAGAGAGGGAAACACTTGTCGAAGCATGCTGCTTCGGGCAGGCGCAGGGCTGAATCGCCAGCTGCTGAACTGCGCCCACGCACCGCCGTCCGGACCACCGGAAGGCGCCGCGCCGAACCCGTACACCGCCCCATCGGCGGAGCTGCCCAGAAGTTCGCCATTGCCGCTGCCGCCTCCGGGCTGGTGCTGACGGTAGCGGTACCGACGACGGCGGCAGCCACCGATCCGGCTGTCGAGCCGCAGCCGGTTGCCGCAGACCCGGTCTCCGCGGACGCCAACGCTGTCCTGGACTTCGAGCGGACCGCACTGAGCTCCAAGTTTGATCCGGATGCCAAGCTCCGCAGCCTGACCGTGGCCGGTACGGACGTGATCCCGGCCGCGGCCAAGGGAACGCTGGCCACCCCGCTGAGTTCGGACCTGGTCCAGACGTCCTCCTTCGGCTACCGGGTCAGTCCCATTACCGGCACCGCCGGGGAACTGCACACGGGCCAGGACTTCGCCGCAGCATGCGGCACCGAAGTGACCGCGGCTGCGGCCGGCACGGTGAAGTCAGCCGGCTGGCATGCACTGGGCGGCGGCAACCGCGTTGTGGTGGATCACGGTAACGGCGTTGAAACCACCTACAACCATCTCTCCGCCATCAGTGTCTCCGTTGGGGACACCCTGGGGCGCGGCCATCTGGTGGGTGCCAGCGGCACCACGGGCGCTTCAACCGGCTGCCATCTGCACTTCGAAGTACTCGTAAACGGCACTCCCGTCGACCCCCTGGGCTGGTTGTGACCGCTCCAACACGCTTTCGTGACCTGAGCGTGACATTTCAGTGATGTTGTTATATTCTCGTCACCG
The DNA here is from genome assembly GCF_009193255.1 of Arthrobacter koreensis. Classification (GTDB taxonomy): domain Bacteria; phylum Actinomycetota; class Actinomycetes; order Actinomycetales; family Micrococcaceae; genus Arthrobacter_B; species Arthrobacter_B koreensis. Next base: position 91,977 of record NZ_WACG01000008.1, on the reverse strand, counting down.
TGCCTGATTCGCCAAAGATCAGACACTCTCGAACAGATTGCCGAGCTCTGCCACTGTCCGAGATCCGTTCGCAAAATCGCATGGCAGAGGCGGGGGAACCAATTTCGGGTTTCGTAAGAAGCCCTTGGGGTTAAGTTGCCGGACCTAGCAGTCCAGCAACCGGGTGACTCCCATCCGAATCCGACAGCTCACCTCGTAGGCATTGGGAGAGGCAAAACTGTGTCATCAGTCAATTCCGGCCGCCGTCGTGCCGCCACTGCGCCGGTAACTCCGTTTACCGCGCTGTCCAAAGCTGTTACCGCCAACGCAGGCTCCGTAGGTCGCCAGGCCGCCGTCGTCGTCGCTGCTTCCGGCCTCGTCCTGGCCGCAGGTATGCCGGCCCAGGCAGCCCCGGTCTCGACCGACCGCCAGGCCCTTGAATCCACCCCCCTTAACGTTGTGACCTCGAACGGAACCGTGACGGTTTCCGAGCAGGCACCGTTCGAACTTCCGGTCCAGCCGCTGGCCGGTTCCGTTTCCGGAGCCGAGACCCGCGCACAGATCGCCGCTGCCGAGCAGGCTGCCGCTGAAGAAGCCGCAGCTGTTGCCGCAGCAGCACAGGAGCAGGCCGCCGCCGCACAGCAGGCCGCAGCTCCCGCCCAGGCCGCTCCGGCCGCTGCCCCGGCCGCTCCGGCTGCCGGCGAGGTCACCACCGCCTCCTCCGCTCCCGTAGCCGCCAGCGGCGTTGCCGCCGGCCTGGTCGCATCCGCTTACTCCCAGATTGGCGTGGCACAGGACTGCACCGCCATGGTCGAGAAGGCACTGCGCTCGGTTGGCAAGTCTGTTGGCGACCTGGCTCCCGGCCAGTTCTTCGCTTACGGCACCGTTGTCGGCAGCCCCCAGGCCGGCGACCTCGTTATCACCGGCGGCCACGTTGCTATCTACGTCGGTAACGGCCAGGTCATCAGCGGTGGCCTGAACGGCATGAACACCGGCCTGCACTCCCTGTCTGACCTGCCGGGCGCAAGCTTCGTCCGCGTCAGCTAATCGCTCAGTTTCCAGAAACAACGGAGAAAAATGACCACGTCAACTGAGCGTGCGCGCCACCGCGCGCCCGTGCAGCGAAACGCGTCCCTGACCGCTCTTGCCGATGCCGTCAGCAACGCAGGTACCGTTGGCCGTCAGGCAGCAGTGATCGCAGCTGCTTCCGGCCTCGTCCTGAGCACCGGCGTTGCCGCAAACGCGGCCGGACCGGAAATCTCACGCGATGTGCAGACCAGCAAGCTGGATCTGTCCTCCATCCCGCTCCAGGTTCCGGCCGATGCAATCGGACCCAACCTGACGCTCACTCCCGTTCCGGGCGTAACGGTGGCTCCCGAGGTCACTGTCCAGTCCCAGGAAGTGAACACTCCGGCCGTACAGGAAACTGTTGCGGACAACAGCACCGCTGCTGGCGACACGGCTGCAGCCAACACTGCCGCAGCACCCGCCGCAGCCCAGGCTGCACCGGCTGCTGCACCCGCCGCGTCTTCCTCAGGCGTCGCGGCAACCATCGCCGCAGCTGCGTATGCCCAGTTGGGCGTCATGCAGGACTGCACCATGCTTGCCACCAACGCGCTGGCCGCAGCGGGCATCAACTACCACGGCTGGCCTGCCGGTTACCTTTCCCTGGGCCGGACGGTCAGCGCCGCGGAAGCAATTCCCGGTGACCTGATCTACTACGCTGACGGCGGCATGGGCATGGCCCACATCGCTGTCTACGTGGGCAACGGCCAGGCCGTCCATGGCGGTTTCTTCGGAAACCAGACCGTGGTTGCACCTGCTGAGCTCGGTTCCGGCGGAGTTTACATCCGCGTCGGCGGCTAAGACGCACGAATGACACAGAGAAGGGCCTTGCCGGGAACGGCAGGGCCCTTCTGCCGTTCCCGGCAAGGTCCTATCCGGCGCCTGCAGGACGGCGGCCCGGCGCGATCAGGCCAACTCGGACCCCTTTAATGGCGGGAACGGCCCCGGCGGCTTACCCTTGCAGTGAACATTCGAAGTACCGCTGGGCCGGTGGACGTTGTTTTGCCGGCGGCGGGCAGGCGAAGAGGAACGTGCATGCGAACCCTGGTTCTGAACGCGGGCTATGAACCGCTGGCTGTGGTCACTTTCCGGCGCGCGCTGGTGCTCGTTCTTGCCGGAAAGGCGAGTGTCCTGGCCGAGAGCGGTGACCCGGTGGTAGGTCCCGGCGATGTGTTCGGGCGCCCGTCCGTCATCCTGCTGAACCGGTACGTCAACATTCCCTACCGGGATTCGAGTGTGGCAACCCGCAGGGGAGTGCTCCGCCGGGACAGCCACTCCTGCGCGTACTGCGGAAAGGCCGCAGCAACCGTGGACCATGTGGTCCCCAAATCCCGCGGGGGAGAGGACAGCTGGGAAAACATGGTGGCATGCTGCCTGCGCTGCAATAACAAAAAGGGAGACAGGACCCTGAACCAGCTTGGCTGGAAGCTGCGCTTTACTCCTCGGGCGCCGCACGGGACCCGCTGGCAGATCCGTGAGCTGGAACAGCCGGCCGCCCAGTGGAGCCCGTTCCTCGGGGATACGGCTGCATGAGCGGCCCGAAACTGAGAGGATACGACGCCGTCATCCTGGCCGGCGGCCGCTCCTCACGCCTGGGCGGTGTGCCGAAGGCAGAACTCAGGGTTGGAGGCGAGACCCTGCTGGAACGCACCCTGCGGGCTGTCCAGGAGGCGGTTTGCGTGGCCGTCGCGGGGCCGCCGTCGCTGGAGGGAATACTCGCACATTCTGCGTATACCCCGGTCCTGGTCAGGGAGGATCCTCCCTTCTCCGGCCCTGCCGCCGCGGTGGGGGCAGGAATTGCTGCCCTCGGCGGCTTCTCCGCCGGCAGCGGCGCACCGCGCCGCCCCTGGACCTTCGTACTTGCCTGCGACATGCCGGACGCGGCGCGCGCAGTTCCCGTGCTGCTCGGTGCAGCGGACGAGGACCCCAGCTGCTCCGTGATCGCCGTGGACGGTGCCGGCAAAACGCAGCCACTTGCGGGCCTCTACCGCACCGATGCGCTTCTCGAGGCCGTGGCCGGAGGGCCGGCAACGCTGGCAAATCTCTCAATGTTCAGCATGCTTGCTAGGGTGCAGTGGAGAGAGGTTGCCGTTCCGGAGGGAAGCACCGCGGACGTGGACACTTGGGACGATGCCGTGAAATGGGGCATCCGGTCCGGGTCACGCGCCGCCGCCCCGTCATCCGGATCCGCAGCTGCAGCCAAGGAGTAAGGAGCCAGCATGGGAACCCAGCAACAGGAACTCGAGGAATGGACGCAGCGTTTGCTGCAGGCCTTCGAGCTTGATGGTACAGAGGTGGACATCGACGCCGTACTCGACCTCGCGGCCGCAGCCGCCCACAACGTGGTCCGTCCCGCCGCGCCCCTCACGACGTTCGTGGCCGGACTCGCCGCGGGGCTCGCCGCCGGAAGCGGACAGGCGGATGAGCCTGTCGCCATGCGGGCAGCTATCCGGGCGGCCCAGCGCGAATGCGATGCCGAAGCCGGCCGGAGGGAGGCCAAGTGAACGGTTCCGCGCCCGTGATCCTGCCGCTGCAGCCCAATACTTCCTGGAAGGAAGCGAGGACGGCCGCGCACGCAGCCGCGCGTCCGCTTCCGTTTGAAACCGTGCCCCTCGCCGAGGCGCTGGGGCAGACGCTCGCGTCCGACGCCGTCGCACTCCAGCAGGTGCCGCACTACGCCTCCTCGGCCATGGACGGATGGGCGGTGGCCGGCCCGGAACCGTGGACGATTGTGGTGCCTGAGCCCGAGCCCGAACCCTGGCAGATCCACAAGGAATCCGGCCGGCGGCCGCTGCAGGCGGGCGAAGCCGTGTCCATCCTGACCGGCGGGCTGGTGCCCGCGGGTGCCGAGGCAGTCCTGCGGACAGAGAACGGGGACCTGACTCCGGGAGATCCTGCGGTGCTGCGCCGTGCAGCCACCGCACGGGAAGACGAACCACGCCTCGGGGAGCACATCCGGCCCGCCGGCGAAGAAGCCGCAGCCGGAGAGACGACTATCCCGGCCGGCACGGTCCTTAACCCGGCACACATCGCCCTGGCCGCAGTATGCGGCCACGACACGCTGCCCGTGCTGCGGGCACCGCGGGTCTCCATGCTCTTCACCGGGGACGAAGTCATCGAATCGGGACTGCCGGACTCCGGACAGGTCCGTGACACGTTCGGACCCCAGCTGCCGCAGCTGGTGGAGATGCTGGGCGGACGCGTGGATGTGGTGCAGCGGCTGCCGGACCGCCTGGATGATGTGATTGCCGCCCTGAGCACCGACGCCGTGGACGAGCACTCACTGGCCATGTCCTCAGGCGACGTGCTCCTAACCACCGGCGGAACCGGGATTTCCGACGCTGACCACCTGCGCAGGGCGCTGGAAGCGGTGGACGCCGAACTCCTGATTGACGGCATCGCGATGCGCCCCGGCCATCCGACGCTGATGGCGCGGCTGCAGGACGGCCGGTTCGTCGTGGCGCTGCCCGGAAACCCGCTGGCGGCCATGATGGCTGTCTTCACGGTGCTCGAGCCGTTGCTGCAGGGACTCCGCGGCGCCCCTGCAGGCAAGGACTACCACGTCCTGGCGGGCGTCGATGTGGCTCCGCTGCCCGGGCGCACCCGCCTGGTTCCCTGCAGGATCCAGGACGGGCGCGCGTTTCCTTCGCAGTACTTCCGGTCCGGCATGCTTCGCGGGCTGGCCGAAGCGGACGCGGTCATGGTGCTGCCCGAAGAGGGCTGCACCGCTGACCAGGCCGTTAGTGCGCTGCCGCTGCCGTGGCCGGTGCAGCAGCCTCCAGCCGGATAATCACCGACTTGGACGTTGGGGTGCCGCTGACTTTGGCAACGGAGTCCAGCGGCACCAGCACGTTCGCCTCCGGGTAATACGCGGCGGCACATCCCACGGGAGTGTTGTAGGCGACCGCCCGGAAGGACTCGGCACGGCGTTCAACGCCGTCCTCGTATTCGGAGACCATGTCCACCATGTCTCCGTCCCTGAAGCCTGCTGCCGCAAGGTCCACCTCATTCACGAACACCACCCGGCGTCCGCCGTAGATGCCGCGGTACCGGTCGTCCTTGGCGTAGACAGTGGTGTTGTACTGGTCATGGGCGCGCAGGGTCTGCAGGATCAGCCGGCCCTCCGGCACCTTCGGATAGTCCAGTTCATTGGCCGTGAAGCGCGCCTTACCGGTTGCCGTGGCGAACCGGCGGCCGTCGCGAGGTCCGTTGGGCAGGACGAATCCGCCGCCGCCGTACTTGATCTTGGATTCGAAGCCTTCAAACCCCGGAATGACGTTTTCGATGTGGCGGCGGATCAGGGAGTAGTCGGCACGGCAGGCTATCCAGTCCAGCTGCGGGGCGTTCGCACGGTACGGTGCAGACTCCCCGGTGAAAAGGCGCTCAGCCAACTCGCACACGATGGCCACCTCCGAGCGGACTTCCGGTCCCGGCGGCTCCAGCCGGCCCTGGGAGGCGTGGACTGCGCTCATTGAGTCTTCGACCGTGACCCGCTGGTCACCGGTGGCCTGGGTGTCCCGATCCGTCCGTCCCAGTGCGGGCAGGATTAGTGCCCGGCGGCCGTGGACCAGATGGGACTTGTTCAGCTTCGTGGATACCTGGACCGTGAGCTCGGTATTGCGCAGCGCGTCCTCGGTGACAGCGGAGTCCGGGGTGGCGCGGATGAAGTTGCCGCCCATCGCCATGAAGACCCGCACCTTCGAATCCCGCATGGCCCGGATAGCGTTGACCGTGTCGAATCCGTGGCGCCGCGGCGAAGCGAAGCCGAATTCGGCGTCGAGCTTGTCATGGAATGCCTCCGGCATGCGCTCGAAGATGCCCATGGTGCGGTCGCCCTGGACGTTGGAGTGCCCGCGGACCGGGCAGACACCGGCGCCGGGGCGGCCCACATTGCCCTGCAGCAGGAGCACGTTGACTACGTCGCGCAGCATGGCCACGGAGTGCTTGTGCTGCGTGAGGCCCATGGCCCAGCACACCACCGTGGACTTGGCGGCGATCAGCCGGGCTCCGGTGGTTTCGATCTGCGCGCGGGTCAGCCCGCTGGCGAAGCAGATTTCGTCCCAGGACGTGTTCCGGATCTCCGCCAGATAGGAATCGAGTCCGTCGGTGTAGTCCCGAATGAAGGCGTGGTCGAAGACGTTCCCGTGTTCCTCTTCCTGTTCCAGCAGGTATTTGCCCAGCCCCTGGAACAGCGCCTGGTCCCCGCCCAGGCGGATCTGCAGGAAATCATCGGCCAGCTGGGTGCCGCCGCCGAACTTGGTGCCCAGCAGGCCGGATGCGGTCTGGGGGTTGTCGAAGCGCAGCAGCCCGGCCTCCGGCAGGGGATTCACGGCCACGATCGTGGCGCCGTTCTTCTTCGCCCGCTCGAGGGCGGTCAGCATGCGGGGATGGTTGGTACCGGGATTCTGCCCGGCCACGATGATCAGGTCCGATCCCTGGACGTCATCCAGGCTCACGGTGCCCTTGCCGATGCCCAGGGTTTCCGTCAGGGCGGAACCGGAGGATTCATGGCACATGTTGGAACAGTCGGGCAGGTTGTTGGTGCCCAGGCCGCGGACCATCAGCTGGTACAGGAAGGCGGCCTCGTTCGAGGTGCGGCCGGAGGTGTAGAAGACCGCCTGGTCCGGGCTGTCCATGGCGGCCAGCTCTTCGACGATGATGTTGTAGGCGCCGTCCCAGCTGATCGGGCGGTAGTGGGTGTCACCGGCTTCAAGGACCATCGGGTGGGTCAGGCGCCCCTGCTGGCCCAGCCAGTAGTCGTCCTTCTCCAGCATCTCGGCTATTGAGTGCTCCGCGAAGAACTCCGGCGGCACCTTCCGCTTGGTCGCCTCCTCCGCCACGGCCTTGGCGCCGTTCTCGCAGAACTCTGCGGCGTGGCGTTTATCCCCTTCCGGCCAGGCGCAGCCGGGGCAATCGAAGCCCTTCTTCTGGTTGACGTTCATCAGCGTCTTGGCGCTGCGCAGCGCACCCATCTGGTCGAAGGAGATGCGCAGCGAGTTGATCACTGCCGGCAGCCCCACGGCATGGGTTTTCGGATCACCGACCCGCAGCTCTGATTCGTTGATTCCATCTTTCGGAGCCTTGCTTGGCACAGCCACCACGTCCTTGTGTAGGAAATCCCCTAGTCTGAAGTGAAGCCAGTCTAAGACTTATTGAGGAGCGATGGGATGGGACGGGTTTCACGGCGTGCCCGCATAACGAGGTTCCGCACTGACGGAACGGTGAGCCGGCGCGATGACGTGCTGGCCGGAGAGGAGCCGCTGGAGATCCGTTTCCAGGGCAAATCCTTCACCGTGACCATGCGTACCCCCGGTGACGATTTTGACCTGGTGGCCGGTTTCCTGGTCTCCGAGGGCGTCATCTGGGAGGCAGGCCAGCTCATCTCCATGCGCTACTGCGCCGGCGTCGATGAGGAGGGGCAGCAGACCTTCAATGTGGTTGATGTGCAGCTGCGCCCGGGCACCGCGCTGCCGGACACCGGCATGGAACGACATGTCTATACGTCCTCCTCCTGCGGTATCTGCGGTACCGCGTCCATCGAAGCGGTGCGGAAGTCGTCCCACTTCGACGTGGCGGAGGACGGCGTGCGGGTGCCGCTTGAGGTCCTGGCCGCCCTGCCGGACCGCCTTCGCGAAAGCCAGGCACTGTTCGAGAAGACCGGCGGCGTCCACGCGGCCGGTCTGTTCACTGCAGAGGGTGAACTGCTGTGCCTGCGCGAAGACGTGGGACGGCACAATGCCGTGGACAAAGTGGTGGGCTGGGCGCTGCGGGCGGGCATGCTGCCGCTGCGCGGCACCGTACTGCAGGTGTCCGGCCGGGCCTCTTTTGAACTTGTTCAAAAAGCCCAGCTGGCGGGGATCCCGGTCCTGGCCGCGGTCTCGGCGCCGTCGGCCCTTTCCGTGGACCTGGCGCGCGACGCCGGCATGACCCTGGTGGGGTTCAGCCGCGGCAACTCACTGAACTGCTACTGCTTCCCGGAGCGGATCCAGGCGCAGGTGCCGGCCGCAGCGGGCAGCTAGCTTGCGGGCAGCAACACTTCGGCGCAGGTTCCTTCTCCCATGGTGGAGGAGATGGTGAGCCGCCCGCCGTGCTGATTAACGATGTCCTGCACGATTGCCAGGCCCAGGCCGGTGCCGGGGATCGCGGCGGCCGTGGCGTTGGAGGCACGGAAGAAGCGGCTGAAGAGCTTGGGAAGGTCTTCCTCCGGGATGCCGATTCCGGTGTCCCGCACACAGACGCGGATCATTGGCGCGGTACCGTCCCCGGGGTCGCACAGCTCCGCCGTGAGGCGCACCGAGCCGTTGGGCGGGGTGAACTTCACGGCGTTCGAAATAAGGTTCATGAACACCCGTTCAAGCTGCTCCCGGTCTCCGTCGAGGCGCAGGTCCAGGCGAAGCTCCGGGTCCAGCTCATCGAGCGTAAGCTCGACGTTCCGGCTGCTGGCCGCAGGGGTCAGGGCGGCGATGACCTGCTCCAGCAGGTCCTGCAGCACGAGTTCTTCGACGTCCATGCGGGTTTCGTCCGCATCTGCCCGGGAAATGGTGAGCAGGTCTCCGATCAGGTGGTTCAGCCGGGTGGCGTTGCGGCCCACGATTTCGAGCATCTGGGCGATTTCGGGCGAGATTCCGCCGCCCGAGCCGTCCAGGATCAGGTCCAGGTAACCGGTGATCGACGTGAGCGGAGTGCGCAGCTCATGGTTGATCGTGGCGACGAAATCGGTTTTTTCCCGGTCCAGTTCCCGCTGCCGGGCCAGGACCGTCCGCTGGGCGGTGATGAGGTGGCCCTGCACCAGGCCATGGGCGAGGTTGCCGCTGACGTGCTGGATCAGGGAGAGCTCGGTGGGAGACCAGGTGCGCGCGGCATTCTCGCCTGCGAGCCAGATCAGACCGAACGGACGGTCCCCGTGGCCCAGGGGAAAGATGGCCGAGGTCCGCAGCCCGGCCTCCCGGGGCGCCGGATGGAGGATGGGATGGACGTCAGGATCCGGGGCCTGATGGTCCCGGGCGGCGAGGATCTTCCCTGATTCCCACAGCATTTCCGCCACTTCCGCGGCAAGTGCCGGATCCGGAGCGGGGATGGCACGCGAGGAACCCGGCCGGCTCCAGGAAGTCAGCAGCTCAGGAACCCTCTCGTCCGGGAACGTGGTGAGGGCTACATGGTCTGCCCGGAAGACGTCTCCCAGCCCGGATACCACTGCCTCGGACATGACATGGGGGTCATTGGTGGCCCGGACAGCTGCGGAGATGACCCGGGCTTTCCCGCGGAGGACGGCGTTCACTTCGCGGCGGCGGCGGACCGCCAGGGTCTCCGCCCTGATCAGGGCTGCCCGGTAGGAGAGTTCGCTGCCGGAGACGGGGCTGAGCACAAAGTCGGTGATGCCCCGCCGGACCATGTCTTCGACGTCGAGCAGTTCACCGGGAGTGACGAGGATGACGGGAGGTCCGGAACCGTCTGCGGCGGGCAGGAGCCAGTGGCGCAGGTCGGTGCCTGCCTGCTGGAGGGCCGCCGTGTCCACCACGGCCAGCACGGGCAGCTCGGGATCCAGAGGCATGCCGTGCGGGACGGGACGCAGTCCGGCCAGGCCCAGTGCCTCTTCCACCTCGCGTCGCAGCTGCGGGTCGCTGACGGCAACAACAGCCGGAAGGTCCTCGCTGAGGGCGCCTGTGGACAAGCCCTCGTGAGTCGGCGCCGTCGGCATAGCGGCCTTTCGTTTTGGGGTCCGGGCAGGTCGGACCGATTTGCAGTGTACCCCAGTGCGGCTGCTGTTACCCGTGGTGAAGGACCAAGCGAATCCGTGTCCCGGCGGGGGCGGCGCCCGGGGGAATTCAGCGTCCCGTGCGGCAGTTATGGAACTCGGGAAGTGCCTGCCCCGCGCCTAAGCTGGATACCGGGCTACGTGAAAGAAGAAAACAGTATGAGCATGGAAAGTGCGGCGTGGAGTTCGCTCTACAAGATCTCCACGGCCAAGGGCACAGACAACAAGATCTCCCGGGAAACCCTTCGGCGGATCCTGTCATTCGCATCCCCGTACCGGCGGCAGCTCTTCGGGTTCCTGGCCCTGTCCACCGCAGGGGCCTTCCTCGCGGTCGCTACGCCGGTGCTGGCCGGTGAGGTGGTCAACGCGATCGTGGCCGGAACGTCCGTCGAAACGGTGGTGTGGCTGGCCGTCCTGATCGCGGTGGTCGCCATCGCGGATGCAGGGGTGTCCCTGGCAACCCGCTGGTTCTCCTCGCGCATCGGTGAGCAGGTGATCCTGGACCTCCGGACCAGGGTGTTCGACCATGTCCAGCGCATGCCCATCGCATTCTTCACCCGCACCCGCACGGGCGCCCTCGTCAGCCGGCTGAACAATGACGTCATTGGCGCGCAGCAGGCCTTCAGCGGAACCCTCTCCGGAGTGGTGAGCAACCTCGTAGCCCTGATCCTGACCCTGATCGTCATGCTGACAACCTCCTGGCAGGTCACCATCCTCGCCATGCTGCTCCTGCCGGTCTTCCTCCTGCCCGCCCGCCGGATGGGAAGCCGCCTCGCTGCCCTGCGGCGCGAGGCCGCGAACCATAACGCGTCGATGGGCACCCAGATGACCGAGCGGTTCTCGGCCCCGGGAGCCACCCTGGTAAAGCTGTTCGGCCGTCCGGAGCAGGAATCCACGGAGTTCGCCGTGCGGGCCGCCAGGGTTCGGGACATCGGAGTCAAAACCGCCATGATGCAGTCCGTCTTCGTGACGGCCCTGACCCTCGTCTCCGCCCTCGCCCTGGCGCTGGTATACGGGCTGGGCGGCTGGTTCGCCATGACCGGCACCCTCAACGCCGGCGACGTCGTCACCCTGGCGCTGCTGCTGACCCGCCTCTATGCCCCGCTCACCTCCCTCGCCAACGCCCGCGTGGAGATCATGAGCGCAGTAGTCAGCTTTGAGCGGGTCTTCGAGATCCTCGACCTCAAGCCGCTGATCCAGGAGAAGGAAGATCCGGCCCCGGTGCCGGACGGCCCCCTGGGAGTTGAGTTCGACGACGTCACTTTTGCCTACCCGACGGCGGACAAGGTCTCCCTGGCATCCCTTGAAGACGTTGCGGTGCTGGACAGCCGCGGCGGCGAGGACGTGCTGCATGGTGTGTCCTTCCGGGTGGAGCCCGGCCAAACAGTGGCGCTGGTGGGCAGTTCCGGTGCCGGAAAGTCGACGATCGCGCAGCTGCTCTCACGCCTGTACGACGTCGATGCGGGCGCGGTGCGCTTCTCCGGCACGGATGTGCGGGACGTCAGCTTCGAGGACATGCGCGGGGCCCTGGGGATGGTCACGCAGGACGGGCACCTGTTCCACGAGACCATCCGGTCCAACCTGCTGCTGGCCAACCCGGATGCCACGGATGAGGAAATCCGGGATGCGCTGCGCCGGGCCCGGCTGCAGGACCTGATCAGTTCGCTGCCGGACGGCCTGGAAACAATGGTCGGGGAGCGCGGCTACCGTCTCTCCGGCGGCGAACGCCAGCGCATGACTATTGCCCGGCTGCTGCTGGCCCAGCCGCGCATTGTGGTCCTGGACGAGGCGACGGCAGCGCTCGACTCGACGTCGGAAGCCGCTGTGCAGGCGGCCCTGACGGAAGCGCTGGAAGGCCGCACCGCCGTCGTGATTGCCCACCGCCTCTCCACGATCCGCAACGCAGACCGGATCCTGGTGGTTGAGGACGGGCGGATCGCCGAACAAGGCACCCACACGGAGCTGCTGGCCAAGGGCGGCCGTTACGCCGAGCTCTACAACACCCAGTTCGCGGAAGCGGAGCCCGAGGCGCTCAGCGGGCAGACGCCCGCGCAGTAACGGTATTGGCACCGGCTGCCGGATACAAAAAAGTGCCCCCGGCCGGAATCGAACCGACGACCTGCCCTTTAGGAGAGGGCCGCTCTATCCTACTGAGCTACGGAGGCGGAGCCGCCGGCGTCCGGCAGCGATAAACAGCTTACCTGTTTTCGGTGGCGGGTGACGTGCGGGCTGCGGGGACACGCTGCTGCGGTTTTCCTGCGGGAGCCGCAGCTTGCTGTTCCCCGGCGGGTTCTTCCAGGCGCTGCAGGTAGGTGTTGTAGGCCTGGCGCATTCCGGTCAGGAAGCCGTGGACGGTTTCAAGCTCGGCTTCCGTATAGCGGTCCATGACCTCTGTGGTCAGCGCGCCGAGCGGCCCGAAGTAGGCGCCTGCCAGTTCGCGGGCGAGGGGCTCAAAGTGCAGGGTGACTTTCCTCCGGTCCGCCTCGGAGCGTGCACGGTGGATGTGCCCGATCTGCTCCAGCCGGTCAATCACTGCGGTAGTGGCGCCGGTTGACGTGCCCAGGAGGGCGCTGAGCCGCCCGGCGGTCAGCGGCACCCCGCGCATTTCCGCCTCCATGATCTGGGTGAGGGCGCGCATGTCAGTGGAGTTCAGTCCGTGCTTGTGGGCGAAGGCGTCCGCTACCTGCTGTCCGTCCAGGCCCATTCCCCGGACAGCCTCCACGATCTGGCGCCGCAGCGCGTTCATCTCCACTCCCAAATTGTAGCTTCACGTTGAAGTATCTCTAAAGAAGAGATACTTTGTTCTCTAGTTACTTGCTCGAAACACCTACACCCTTGGAGTATCCCCATGAGCGCGAAGATAGTGAAATCCGCCAGGGCGGCGTTGGTCACGCTGTTCCTTGGCCTGGCAGTGATCGTGGGGCTGTTCGCCATTCCCGTCCCGGAGAACGAATCCTCGACCGTGGGGCAGCTCAGTGACAAGTATCAGGTCACCCAGGTTCAGGAGCTCCTCAAGGAATTCCCCGACGCACAGAAGTCCACCGCCCTTATTGTCGTTTCTCGCGAAGACGGCGGTGAAATGAGCGAGTCTGACATTGCGGGAATCGCTGACATCAGCGCCGCAGCAACTGATGCAGGCGTGGAAGCTCCGCCCGCCCAGGTGCCCCCGCTGGTTTCGGAAAACGGCATAGTCGCCATTATTCCGGTCACCCTGCAGTCCGCCAGCGACGACGGCGACGCTGTGGGGGAAGAGGTCGCCAACCTGCGTGAGGCGGTCAGCGAGGCAGCTCCCGAGGGGATCAAGGCCGAGCTGACCGGCGGCGCGGCATTTACTGCGGACCTGGCCGGCGTCTTCGCCGGAGCCAACTTCACGCTCCTCGCAGTGACCGCTTCGGTGGTGGCCTTGCTGCTGATCGTCACCTACCGCTCCCCGTGGCTGTGGATTGTCCCGCTGGCGATCGTTGCTGCCACCGAACAGCTCTCATTGCGCATGGTGGACGTCCTGGCCCCGCTCGCCGGAATTGAAGTTGATCCTTCTGCAGTGGGCATCACCAGCGTCCTCGTCTTCGGTGCGGCAACCAATTACGCCCTGCTGCTCATCGCCCGCTACCGTGAAGAGCTGCGCATCCATGACAGTGTTTACGCGGCGATGGGTAAGGCGCTGAGCCGCACCCGTGAAGCGATCATCGCCTCCGGCGGCACCGTCATCCTGGCACTGCTGACCCTGCTCTTTACCGACACCATGAGCTACCGCGGACTCGGGTTCTCTGCCGCACTGGGAATCGTCTTCGCTATTCTCAGCGCCCTCTTCCTGCTTCCCGTAGCACTGGTGCTCCTGGGCCGGAAGCTGTTCTGGCCGTTCGTGCCCAAGGTCGGAGACCCGGCACGGGAAGGAAAGTTCTGGGGCAAGCTGGGTGACGCAACGGCCAGCCGGCCGAAGACTATCGCGGGCATCGCCGTCGTGGTTCTCCTGGTCATGGCCAGCGGGCTCTTCAGCGCCAAGATTGGCCTGAGCGAGAACGAGCAGTTCACGGACAAGCCCGAAGCCGTGACGGCCGCGGAGAAGCTCTCCGAAGGATTCGCCGCCGGCAGCACCTCACCGGTGATCGTGCTGGTGAACTCGGACGAGGCAGAAGCCGCAGCGGACGAGCTCAGCTCCCTGGACGGCGTGGACAGCGCCACCATCAGCAGCGAACATGACGGCCTGACCCGGATCGACCTGATCAACTCCTACGAGGCCGGAACCGAAGAATCCAACGACTTCATCCGTGACCTGCGCTCGGAACTCGCGGCTTCCCCCGAGTACGAAGCGCTGGTGGGCGGCGAAGCGGCCGAACGGGTTGACCAGCTGGACGCCAACACACATGACGTGACCCTGGTTGTCAGCCTGGTGATCATCCTCGTGTTCCTGGTGCTGCTGGTCCTGCTGCGGTCCCTCGTTGCACCGTTCCTGCTGGTCGGTTCGGTACTGCTCACGTTCTTTGCCGCCAGCGGCCTGAGCTGGCTGCTGTTCGTCAACGTCCTGGGCTTCCCGGCCCTGGACACCCTGACGCTGCTGTACAGCTTCCTCTTCCTGGTGGCGCTCGGCGTGGACTACAACATCTTCCTGGTCACCAGGGCCCGCGAGAATGCGGCCACCATGGGAACCAAGAAGGGCATGCTGGCCGCGCTCCGTTCCACCGGCGGCGTCATCACCAGCGCAGGCATCCTGCTGGCGGCAGTGTTCGTGGTCCTTGGCGTGCTGCCCCTGGTCACCCTGACCCAGGTTGGCATCACCGTGGCGATCGGTGTCCTCTTCGACACCCTGATCGTCCGGACCGTGATCGTTCCGGCCCTAGTCTTTGTCCTCGGCGACAAGTTCTGGTGGCCGAGCCGTCCGGGAGCTAAAAACGGCAACCACGGACGCCACGAGGCTGAGACCGAGGAGGACCCAGCGCGCGACCGTCAGGAAGCTGGCCAGGGCAGCGTCTCCGGACGATAGCTCGGCAGAGCCCAAAACGCCGTCAATGACGACGTTTTCCCAGAGATCCGCGATGACAAAGAGGATCGGCGCGGCCCACAATACCCAGCGCAGCGAACGGCGCCGGGTGTTGAGCCCAATGATCAGCAGCCAGGCGAATCCGAAAATCAGTGGGAAAAGGGTACCTGCCGTCTTGTGGACGTAGCTGAGCTGGCCCAGCGCATCGGCATCCAGTGCCGAGCGCAGGGCAGCCAGGTACTCCATGCTGTACCCGCCGATCAGCGAGTCCGGCATGGCCAGTCCGCCCGAAAGCTGGGTCATCTGGTTCAGGACCAGCAAGTGGTAGTACCAGAACATGAACAGCGCGGTGGCCGCCGCGGCAATCACGACCAAATTGGCGTTGGCCTTGGCCTGCTGCGGCGTCCGCTGCGTTGTTGGATTGGCGGGGACCTGCGTCCCCGCCGGAAGCTGTGCCTTGTCGCCGTGCTTGGCGGCGCGCTGTGCCGGAGTTTTACCCATGCCTCCAGTATGGCGGAGGGCGCCGCCGGCATCCGCGGAGGACGGCGGGGGAAGGAACGGTTTAGGCTAAGGCGCATGAGCGCGAATGCCACTGCAGAAGATTTCGCCCTGGCCGGGTCCCTGGTCCGGGAAGCCGGCGCCCTGGCCCTGGCCATGCGCAGCGAGGGGCTCACGGGCAAACAAAAGACCTCGGTCTCCGACGTCGTGACCGCAGCTGACCACGCAGCCGAAAAGCTGGTCCTTGAGACCCTGCGAAGGCTGCGCCCCGAGGACGGGATCCTGGGCGAAGAAGGTGCCAGCCACGAGGGAACCTCCGGCCGCACCTGGGTGATCGACCCGGTGGACGGCACGTACAACTTCCTCTCCGGCTCCACCTACTGGTGTTCCGCCCTGGCGCTGCGCACCGACCCGTTCCCGGAAACTGTCGACCAGGACCCCGAGGTGCTGCTCGGTGCCGTTTTCCAGCCTCAGGAGGACCAGCTGTGGCTCGGCGGCCCCGGGTACCCGGCCACGCTGAACGGCAAGGAACTGGCCCCACTGGAGGACACTGCGCTGGACCGGCTCAGCGCCGGTACGTATCTGCACCCCACCTGGCTGCAGCGGGAAGAGGTAGCCGGGCCCTGGACCAGGGCTGCAGCCGGCGCGGCAACCCTGCGGATGCTGGGGAGCGGCTCCTGTGACCTTGGCTCCGTTGCCTACGGCCGGCTGGGTGCCTGGTTCCAGCACAGCTGCCCGGAGTGGGATTGGCTGCCGGGCAAGGCGATCGTGGAAGCAGCCGGAGGAACGACGGCGGTCCTGGAAGTCAACGGGTTCCGCTGGCACATTGCCGGTCCGGCAGCGGCGGTGCTGGAGATCCAGCACCGGCTCTCCACGAGCTAGCGGGTCCGTGCGGCCGGGGCGGAAACGGCGTCCGGGCAAATGTCGGGGCCAGCGCCTAGACTTAAAACCACCATGGACTATCTCTTTGATCCGTACTTTTCCACGCCCGCCAAGACCAAGGCCTCCGCTGACCCGGATGCGGCCACGGCCGCGGAAGACGCCGCACGGAAGCCGGGCGCGGACACCCCAGTTGCTGCCGGTCAGCACCGCAGCGGTTCCGGGCGCGTGGATGAAGCCCGCGCCGCAGACCTGCTGCGCGGGCTGAACCCGCAGCAGGAAGAGGCAGTCAAGCACGCCGGATCCCCGCTGCTGATCGTTGCCGGTGCCGGCTCGGGCAAGACCCGGGTGCTCAGCCACCGGATTGCCTACCTGCTGGCCACTGGCCGCTCCAACCCCGGCCAGATCCTGGCCATCACCTTTACCAACAAGGCAGCTGCGGAGATGCGGGAGCGCATCGAGTCCCTCGTGGGCGGGGTAGCCAAGACCATGTGGATCTCCACCTTCCACTCCTCCTGCGTGCGGATCCTGCGCCGGGAAGCCAAGGCAGTGGGGATGAACTCGAACTTCTCCATCTACGACTCAGCGGACACCCTGCGCCTGATCACGCTGGTGGCCAAGGGTCTGGACCTTGATCCCAAGCGGTTCGCGCCCAAGGCCATTGCCAACAAGATTTCCGGCCTGAAGAACGAACTCATCGACGATGAGTCCTACGCCTCCAGTGCCAACTATTCGGATCCGTTCGAGCAGGCCGTGGCCCAGGTCTACACCGGTTACACCCAGCGGATGCGCCAGGCCAACGCCCTGGACTTCGATGACCTGATTGCCCAGACGGTCTTCATGTTCCGTGCCTTCCCGGGTGTTGCCGAATACTACCGGCGCCGGTTCCGGCACATCCTCGTGGACGAGTACCAGGACACCAACCACGCCCAGTACGCCCTGGTCCGCGAGCTCGTGGGCGTCGAAGGTGAAGGCCACCTGGACATCCCGCCGGCCGAGCTGACCGTGGTGGGCGACTCAGACCAGTCCATCTACGCCTTCCGCGGCGCGGACGTCCGTAACATCGTGGACTTCGAGAAGGACTACCCCTCAGCGCGCACCATCCTGCTGGAACAGAACTACCGCTCCACGCAGACCATCCTCTCCGCAGCCAACGCGGTGATTTCACGCAACCCCAACCGTCCGGAGAAAAAACTCTGGACGGCGGAGGGCGACGGCGCGAAGATCGTCGGCTACGTGGGGGAGAACGAACACGAGGAAGCACGCTTCATTGCCGAGGAAATCGACCGGCTGCAGGACGAAGAGGACCTGCGGCCCGGCGACGTCGCCATCTTCTACCGCACCAACGCCCAGTCCCGCTCTCTGGAGGACGTCCTGGTGCGCGTGGGCCTGCCGTACAAGGTGGTTGGCGGCACCCGGTTCTACGAGCGCAAGGAAATCAAGGATGCCCTGGCGTACCTGCGCGTGCTGGTGAACCAGGACGACGTCGTGAACCTGCGGCGGATCCTGAATGAACCCAAGCGGGGCATCGGCGACCGCGCCGAATACTCCGTGGCGGCACTCGCCGAACGGGAGCGGATCAGCTTCATGGCTGCGCTGCGCCGGGCCGAAGACGCCCCCGGGCTGGCCACCCGCTCACTGAACGCGGTCAACGGCTTCGTGAAACTCATCGACGACCTGGCCGAAGTGGCATCCGGGTCCGGTGCCTCAGCGGCCCTGGAAGCGGTGCTGGAACAGACCGGCTACCTGGCGCAGCTGCGGCAGAGCGCGGACCCGCAGGACGAGTCCCGTGTGGAGAACCTGGCCGAACTGGTCGCCGTGGTCCGTGAGTTCGAGCGCGACAATCCGGAAGGAACCCTGGAACAGTTCCTGGAGCAGGTCTCCCTGGTGGCGGACGCGGACCAGATTCCGGACGCACCGGAGGGCTCCGCCGAGGAAGTGGCAGCCGCCGTCGAGGAATCCCGCCGCCAGGGCGTGGTGACCCTCATGACCCTGCACACCGCCAAGGGCCTCGAATTTCCGGTCGTGTTCCTGACCGGCATGGAACAGGGCATTTTCCCGCACCAGCGCTCGGCCACGGACCCGGCCGAGCTGGCAGAGGAACGCCGCCTGGCCTACGTGGGCCTGACCCGCGCCCGCCAGCGGCTCTACCTCACCCGCTCCGAGGTGCGCAGCATGTGGGGCCAGAGCCAGTACAACCCGGCCAGCCAGTTCGTGGGGGAAGTGCCCTCGGAACTCATCGAATGGAAGCGCGAGGGCATGGACCGGCCCACGTGGGGCGGGGGAGGAAGCATCACCTCCAGCCGGTACAGCGGATCGCACTGGGGCGCAGGATCGGCCTCCTCCACCGGCGGGAGCATCGCCGCCGCGCCCGTCTCCAAGGCCATGGGCCGCGTCCAGCCGCAGAAGGAAGTCATTTCGGTCGCGGTGGGGGACAAGGTCAACCACACGTCCTTCGGCCACGGCCAGGTCCTGGCCGTGGAAGGCTCCGGGGACAAGACGGTGGCGAAGGTGAAGTTCGACGTCGGCGAGAAGCGGCTGCTGCTGCGTTACGCGCCGCTGACCAAGGAGTCATAACACAGCCTCAGCCCCATAGCGGAAAGGCCGGTTCTTCTACAAACCGTCGAACTGTGCCCTTCGTCACTAAAGCGGTAGTCTGTGGTGGGCCCCCGGCGCCAAGGGACTAAAGTGCCATTGGGGCAGCCCGGCTCGATGCATCTGCTTCTTGATCAGCTGATCAATATGTAAACCTACTTCGACGTAGAAGGACACTAGCCCGTGGACCTGTTTGAATATCAGGCGCGCGATCTGTTTGAGGCGCACGGAGTACCCGTGCTCGCCGGAATCGTGGCGCACACTCCTGAAGAAGCCAAAGCCGCAGCCGAAAAGATTGGCGGCGTCGTCGTCGTCAAGGCCCAGGTAAAGGTTGGCGGCCGCGGCAAGGCCGGCGGCGTCAAGGTGGCTAAGACCGCTGACGAGGCTTTCGAGCACGCCAGCAACATCCTCGGGATGGACATCAAGGGCCACACGGTCAAGAAGGTCATGATCGCCCAGGGTGCGGACATCGCCGAGGAGTTCTACTTCTCGGTCCTGCTGGACCGCGCCAACCGCAACTACCTGGCCATGTGCTCGGTTGAAGGTGGCATGGAAATCGAGCAGCTCGCCGTTGAGCGCCCCGACGCCCTTGCCCGCGTCGCCGTGGATCCGGCAGTCGGCATCGACCAGGCCAAGGCCGGAGAAATCGTCGACGCAGCCGGCTTCGCGCCGGAACTGCGCGAAGGCGTCGTGAACGCCATCCTGAAGCTCTGGGACGTTTTCACCAAGGAAGACGCCACCCTCGTGGAGGTCAACCCGCTGGTCAAGACCGGCGCCGGGGACATCGTTGCCCTGGACGGCAAGGTCTCCCTGGATGAGAACGCCGACTTCCGCCAGGCCGGCCACGCCGAGCTGGAAGACAAGGACGCTGCGGACCCGCTGGAAGCCAAGGCCAAGGCGAACGACCTCAACTACGTCAAGCTCGACGGCGAAGTTGGCATCATCGGTAACGGTGCCGGCCTGGTGATGTCCACCCTCGACGTCGTTGCCTACGCAGGCGAAAAGCACGGCAACGTGAAGCCCGCCAACTTCCTGGACATCGGCGGCGGAGCCTCGGCATCCGTCATGGCCGCAGGCCTGGACGTCATCCTCAACGATGAGCAGGTCAAGTCCGTCTTCGTGAACGTCTTCGGCGGAATCACCGCCTGCGACGCCGTTGCCAACGGCATCGTCAAGGCCCTGGAGATCCTGGGCGACGAGGCCAACAAACCGCTGGTCGTCCGCCTGGACGGCAACAACGTGGAGGAAGGCCGCCGCATCCTGGCCGAGGCCAACCACCCGCTGGTTACCCTCGCAACCACCATGGACAACGGCGCCGACAAGGCTGCCGAGCTCGCCAACGCAGCTCGCTGACCGAGCCGATCCCCAGAAAGAGAATTCACACATGTCTATCTTCTTGAACAAGGACTCCAAGGTCATCGTTCAGGGCATCACCGGCGGCGAAGGCACCAAGCACACCGCCCTGATGCTCAAGGCCGGGACCCAGGTTGTTGGCGGCGTCAACGCCCGCAAGGCCGGCACCACCGTGACCCACGGCGATGTTGAGCTCCCCGTCTTCGGCACCGTGTCCGAGGCCATGGAAAAGACCGAGGCTGACGTGTCGATCGTCTTCGTTCCGCCGGCCTTCACCAAGGACGCCGTGATGGAAGCAATCGACGCCGGCATCGGCCTCGTTGTGGTCATCACCGAAGGTGTTCCCGTGCAGGATTCCGCCGAGTTCTGGGCCCACGCCCAGTCCAAGGTGGACGCAGACGGTAACCAGGTCACCCGCATCATCGGCCCGAACTGCCCCGGCATCATCACCCCGGGCGAAGCCCTGGTTGGCATCACCCCGAACAACATCACGGGCAAGGGCCCGATCGGCCTCGTTTCGAAGTCCGGCACCCTGACCTATCAGATGATGTACGAACTGCGCGATCTTGGCTTCTCCACTGCCATCGGCATCGGCGGCGACCCGATCATCGGCACCACCCACATCGACGCCCTCGCAGCTTTCGAAGCTGACCCCGAGACCAAGGCGATCGTCATGATCGGTGAAATCGGCGGCGACGCGGAAGAGCGCGCTGCAGACTTCATCAAGGCCAACGTCACCAAGCCGGTTGTCGGCTACGTGGCAGGCTTCACCGCTCCCGAAGGCAAGACCATGGGCCACGCCGGCGCCATCGTCTCCGGTTCCGCAGGAACCGCACAGGCCAAGAAGGAAGCACTCGAAGCAGCAGGCGTGAAGGTCGGCAAGACGCCGTCCGAGACCGCTGAGCTGCTGCGCGAAGTCTACGCTTCGCTCTAGCTCCACCAGCACAGACCCCCGTTCCCGGTTTTCCGGTGCACGGGGGTTTTGTGCGTCCACCTCCAGGAAGACAAGTACATGAGTTCCAAGCCAGCTTCCCCGGCCGTTCCTAGCGCCCACCGGCGGGCACTGCGTCGCGCCACGTGGATCGCCACCCTGGGCGGCTTCCTCTTCGGGTACGACACCGGCGTAATCAACGGGGCGCTGCCCTACATGCAGGATGACCTGGGCCTGACCCCGTTCACCGAAGGCCTGATCACCTCCAGCCTGCTCTTTGGTGCAGCCTTCGGCGCCGTTGGCGCCGGACAGCTCGCCGACCGGCTGGGCCGGCGAAGGCTGCTGCTGATCCTCGCCGTCGTGTTCATGCTCGGTGCAGCCGGCACCGCCGCAGCACCCGGGGTTGGCATCATGGTCCTCGCCCGCGTGGTCCTGGGCCTCGCCGTTGGCGGCGCCTCCGCCGTCGTACCCATGTTCCTGGCTGAGCTCGCCCCGGCGGCCCGCCGCGGGCAGCTGGTGACGCGTGACCAGCTGATGATTGTCAGCGGCCAGCTGGCGGCCTTCGTCTGCAACGCCGTCATTGGCAACGTCTGGGGCGAGGAAGGCAACGTCTGGCGCTGGATGCTCCTGGTCGCCACCCTTCCGGCAATCGCGCTGTGGATCGGAATGCATTTCGTGCCGGAGAGCCCGCGCTGGCTGGGCTCCAAGGGCCGGTACGCGCAGATGCTCGCAGCCCTGCAGAAGATCCGCAGCGCTGAGGAGGCACAGGCGGAGTACAACGAGATCAAGGGACTCGCCGGGACTACACGGACCGGGCGGCTGAAGGACTTCGCCGAGCCGTGGCTGCTGCGCGTGCTGCTGATTGGCATGGGCCTGTCCATCGTCCAGCAGATCACCGGTGTCAACGCAATCATTTACTACGGGACCCAGATCCTGGCCGACGCCGGGTTCGGGACCGAGGCTGCGCTGACAGCCAACATTGCCAACGGCGTCGTCTCCGTCGCGGCGGCACTGATTGGCATCTGGCTGTTGGGCAAGGTGGCCCGCCGGCCCATGCTCATCACCGGGCTGCTCGGCACCACCACCACGCTGGCGCTCATCGGGGCCGCTTCCATCCTGATGCCTGAGGGCACCGCCCGCGGCTTCACCGTCCTGTCCCTGACCGTCCTCTTCCTGGCCTTCCAGCAGGGCGCTGTGTCACCGGTGACGTGGCTGATGCTGGCCGAAATCTTCCCGCTGCGGGTCCGCGGCCTGGGCATCGGACTGTCAGTGTTCGTGCAGTGGATGGCCAACTTCGCGGTCGGGTTCTCCTTCCCCATGCTGATGGCCGCCCTGGGTATCTCCAACACGTTCTTTATCTTCGTTGGCCTGGGCATCTGCGCCGTGCTGTTTGTCCGGCGGTTCATGCCGGAGACCCGGGGCCTGTCCCTGGAAGAACTCGAGCTGAAGCTGCGCGCGGGGTGAGCCCGGTGCCCTCCGGCAGCATCTGCCGAAGGGCACCGCGGGCGGTAACTACTGCACCACCGGGTAGTCGCCGATCACCGGCAGCGACACCGAGGCGGTGAACGACGTCAGTGCCGTCACCTTCGGGTAGGTGTAGACCGAGGAGCTGGGGGTCACCTGCAGCACCAACCTGCTCTGCGGAGTGACCAGGTAGGAGATTTCCTCCAGCGGAACCGTAATGGTCCGTTCAGTGCCGTCCAGGACCAGCGGGAGCGGCGTTACCTGGTTGCCGGCCACCAGGGAACTGCGCGATTTGTCGATGATCTGGGCGTAGACGTGGGTATTCGGGGTCCTGGACGTTCCGCGGTAGGTGAGGGTCAGCTGCGGTGCGCCAAAGACCTGGGCTGCTGCGGACGGGGCGGCGACGGGGGCGTTGACGGCAACCGGGGCCCAGGCAGCGGCAATGACGCCCCCGCTGATTGCGGCGGGGGAGAGCAGCAGGGTTCCCTTGCCGGTACCGGTCAGTGCCCCCACCGGTGCAGGGTATCCCTCTGCGGCACGGGTGGTTCCCAGCTGGTCAATGAATTCGAAGCCGGGACCGGTGGAAACGTCCCGGCCGTCCAGATGCTTGCTGAACCAGTCCAGCACGGCGTCCGTAATGCGGTCCGGTCCGGCAACCCCGGAGGAGCACAGTCCGTGGCCGCCGCAGAACTGCAGCATCTTGACCTCTGTGCCCGTGGATTTGATGAGGTTGTAGTTCCGGGTGGCTTCATCGAGGGTGAACAGGGTGTCCACCGTGCCCTGGATGATCAGCGTGGGCGCCGTGATGGAGGTGAACATACTCTGCGGTGTCAGGGAATCGAAGTACGCAACCGATTCCGGGCTGAGGGTATTCGGATACGTCATGCCTTCCCGGCAGGCCTTCCGCACCGGAGCGGCGAGTGCGCCGCTGTTGCCAACCAGTTCGCCCAGCTGTCCGGTGACCGAACCCTCCAGGCAGAGCAGGGTACCCCAGCCGGATTTGAAGGAACCAGCCTTGTAGAGGCTGGTGGTCAGGTTGTTCCACGCGATGGTGGGGGCTATGGCATCCACGCGCTGATCCAGCGAGGCGAGCACAAACTGGATCCCGCCGCCGTAGGAGGCCCCCGCCATGCCCAGCACCGGATCACCGGGAGCATCGAGTTCCGCCTCCGGCTGCTGCGCAATGAAGTCGATCAGCACTTGGCCGTCACGGCCCTCGTATGCGGGGTTGTTCACATAGGCTTCGCCGCCGCTGAAACCAAAGCCCCGCGGATCCCAGGTGAGGACGTTGTAGCCGGCTTCCCGCAGGGGCGGGATGCCAATGGACCCGATGAGCGTGCTCGTGGTGGTGGACGGGATGCGTCCCCCGGGAAGTCCGAAGCCCGGGCCCACCATGACGGTGGGTGCCTTCTCGCCCGCCTGCAGCCCCAGGGCGGGAAAGAAATTGGTATGGATCGGGGTTCCGTCGAAGGAGGGAACAACGACGTCGGTACGCACCGCCGGCGGCGCCGCCCCGCCGGGCCCGGTGAATGCCGAGGCCGGGGGTGCTGCCAGGACGGACGCTGCCAGGAGGGCTCCTGCGGCGAGCAGGGCTGGGGTTTTTCGCATGTGGGACCTTTTCTGTGACGTCTTTGTCAGGCCGATCCAGGTTCTACCGGCCAGTAGGTTAGCCAGAGACTAGGTGCCCTAAGAATGTCCAGACAAGGCAATGTGTCCGTGCGGGCCGCTTCAGCGGCAATCTTTTTCGCCGCCCACTGCGTTTCGGTGCCTACAGCGTTTCGGTGCCGGGGCGGGGTGCGGGAGGGGAATCCGGCGGTGGCTGGAGCGGGTCCGTCCTCCCGCTCCAGCCACTGCCTGCAACGCGTCGCCGGACTCAGCGGCGGTCTACGTTCGTCGCCGCCGGCCTGGGGGGACCGGCGGCGGGGGCAGCGGGGCGGCTGGGGGAAGCCGGTCCTGCTGCCAGCACGATCCCGGCGGCTTCGACGCACGAGGAGCGTGGATCTGGCCTTCCCAGCTTCGGCGGTGGGCCGGCGGGAAGAAATCTGTTGGGGTTAGGGGCGTACTACGCTGCGCGAACGCAGCGGGGAATGCGGTTCCAGTTACGCCGGCACAGCGTACGCGGAATCCGCTCTCGCGGAGCCAGCCGGACCGGCAGTCCCTTGCAGTGCCTCAGCATGTTCCACCTGTCCTTGTGCTCCCGTGACGGCGTCCGTGATGGTGTCCGCCAACTTCCGTTTATGCCCCCGTCAACACGCTAGACCGGATCCCGGAAAGTGGACATGGGGAGAACTACCCATGCACCCGGCTTTCCCTTCCGCGGCTAGGCTGGTATGGAACCTATGCCCGCAAACAGGAAGGCAGCCATGCGCGCCACCATCATTCACGGCCCCGGCGACATCCGAGTTGAGGACAGGGAGTACCCCTCGGTCCTCCGCGGCTCCGACGCGGTGGTGCGGGTGAGTGCCGCGTGTGTCTGCGGATCGGATCTCTGGCCGTACCGCGGCATCCGGGAAACGCCCGAGCCCCGTGCCATCGGCCACGAGTTCGTAGGCGTGGTTGAAAGCGTAGGCAGCGACGTCGCCTCGCTGGCACCCGGCGACTTCGTGATCGCTCCTTTTACCGGCAACTGCGGCAAGTGTGCGCCCTGCCGCTCTGGCGTGACGGTTGCCTGTGAGGAGCTGGTGGGCTGGGGCAGCAAGGACGTCCACGGCGATTTTGTCCAGGGCGCCCAGGGTGAGGCTGTCCGGGTTCCCAATGCCGAAGCCACACTGGTCAAGGTTCCCGGGGTATCCGATCCTGAGGACTCCCTGCTCGCTGACCTGCTGACCCTTTCCGACGTCATGGGCACCGGGCACCACGCCGCGGTCAGCGCCGGCGTCACCGCCGGATCGACCGTCGTGGTGGTAGGCGACGGCGCCGTCGGGCTGTGTGCCGTGCTGGCTGCCTCGCGCCTCGGTGCCGGCCGGATCATCGCCATGTCCCGCCACGAGGACAGGGCGGCACTTGCCCGTGAATTCGGAGCCACCGACGTGGTGGCCGAACGGGGTAAGGAAGGTGCGGCCCGGGTGCGCGAGCTGCTCGGAGGAGTTCCGGCCGATGCGGTGCTGGAGTGCGTCGGCACGGCGGAATCCATGGACCAGGCACTGCGGTGTACGCGTCCGGGCGGACGGGTTGGGTTTGTCGGTGTCCCCGCAGGCGGCGCGGAACTGCCCATCGGCGTGCTGTTTGCCAAGAACATCACCGTGGGCGGCGGCATGGCCCCGGTACGGACCTACATGCCCGAACTGCTGGAAGATGTCCTGGCCGGCAGGATCCACCCCGGAAAGGTCTTCGATTCGGTGCTTCCGCTGGAGGATGCTGCCAAGGCTTACGCTGCCATGGACCAGCGGAAGTCGGTGAAGGTGATGCTCAAGCCCTAGCGGCATCGTCAGTATGCTGTGATTCCTTGCACATCTGCAATTTTGCAGTTGTGAAAAAATGTTACGGATGACAAAGTAGTTCGGTGAGTCAACTACTTTCCCTCCGCGATCGGAAGCGCGCCGAAACCTGGGCGGCGCTGCACGCGGCTGCCGCCAACCGTGCCCTCAGCGAGGGCATCGAGGGCGTCACCGTCGAAGTGGTCGCCGAGGAAGCCGGAGTCTCCGCACGGACCTTCTTCAATTACTTCCCCTGCAAGGAAGACGCGGTCCTGGGGCTGAAGGAACCGTCCGTCGAGCCCGAAATGCTGGCGGCGTTCGACATTGAGGGGGACCTCCTGGCGGAGGTCAGCCGCCTGATGCTCGCCGTCGTGCGCTCCATCCAGGGCGGCGACGACTCAGCCGAACTCCGCGGGCGCATCTACGAGGCCTACCCCCAGCTGCGCCACCGGCGCTACCAGTACATCCTCAAGGTCGAGCAGCTTGTCCTTGAGACGGTGACCAGCCAGCTCGCCGAGTCCCGGCGCTGGCGCGAACGGCCGCCCGGTTCGGCCTGGCTGGGGCACGACGTCGACGACGTCGCCTTCACGATTGTCCTCACTGCCAGCACCCGCATGCGCCACGTGATGCAGAAAACCTGGTCAAACCCGACCGCCACCGCCCAGTTCACGGCCCTCGATCGGGGCCTTGAACTTCTCCGAGACGTCTTCAAGGAACTTCTATGACGAATTCAGCTGCCGCTGCAGCGCCCGCAAGCCACGGGAAAAAACCCAGCCTCGTGCTTGTCTTCACCGCCCTGGTCCTGGCCATGCTTCTGTCGGCGCTGAACCAGACCATTCTCGGCACCGCCCTGCCCACGATCGTGGGCGAGCTTAACGGCGCCAACCTGATGCTCTGGGTGATCACGGCCTTCATCCTGGCCTCCACGGTGATGATGCCCATCTACGGCAAACTGGGCGACCTGATTGGGCGCAAGTACCTGCTGGTCGCCGCGATCGTCATCTTCCTGGCCGGTTCCGTGGTCGGCGCCCTGGCTCCGGACATGACCTGGCTGATTATCGCCCGCGTTATCCAGGGCCTTGGCGCCGGCGGCCTGATGATCCTCTCCCAGGCAATCATTGCCGACGTTGTCCCGGCACGTGAGCGCGGCAAGTACATGGGCTGGATGGGCGGCGTGTTCGCCTTCTCCTCGGTGGTAGGACCGCTGATCGGCGGCTGGCTCACCGAGGGGCCCGGCTGGCGCTGGGCGTTCTGGTTCAACATTCCCGTGGGCGTGCTGGCACTGCTCGGCGCACTGTTCTTCCTGAAGCCCCGTGCGGTCACCTCGCGGCCCAAGATCGACCTATGGGGCATGGTCTTCATCGCCCTGGCCACCACTGGCCTGGTCCTGGTGAGCAGCTGGGGCGGCAGCACCCACGCGTGGAGTGACCCGGTGATCCTGGGCCTGGCCGGCGGCACCATCCTCGCCGGCGTCGTCTTCGTGATGGTCGAACGCCGCACGGCTGAGCCGATCATCCCGATGGAACTCTTCCGCGACCGCAACTTCAACCTCGCCACCGCCTCCGGCCTGCTCACGTCCGTGGCCATGTTCGGCGCGATTGGATACCTCCCTACGTACCTGCAGATGGCCACCGGCGCCAGTGCCACCGAGGCCGGCCTGCTGATGATTCCCATGATGGGTGCCCTGCTGTTCAGCTCCGTGCTGTCCGGATCCCTGGTCTCCAAGACCGGGCGCTACAAGTGGATGCCCATCGCGGGCTCCGCGATCATGATCCTGGCGCTGGTACTGATGGGTTCAATCGCGGCCGAATCCCCGGTCTGGCAGCTGTGCGTCTACATCGCCGTCCTCGGCCTTGGCCTGGGCCTGAACATGCAGATCCTCGTCCTGGTAGTGCAGAACTCCTTCCCGATGAGCCAGGTTGGAACCGCCACCGCCGCGAACAACTACTTCCGCCAGATCGGCGCCACCCTGGGCTCCGCCGTCGTGGGCAGTCTCTTCGCGCACCGGCTTTCGGACCTGCTGGCCGAGCGGCTCCCGGCCAGCGCCGCCTCCGCCACCGGGGGAGGCAATTCGCTGACTCCCAAGCTTGTGCACGAGCTGCCGGAGGCAATCCAGGACATCATCATCCGGTCCTACAACGAGGCCCTGATCCCGCTGTTCCTGTTCATGGTTCCCATGGCCGTGGTGGCAACGATCCTGTGCCTGTTCATCAAGGAGAAACCGCTGGCAACCCGGCTGGAGCCGGAAGTCCTGCCGGAGGCCCTGGGTGAAGGCAACGTCCTGATCAGCACGGAAGACGAGGGCAACGGCCCCAGCACCACCGAACTGCGTCAGGTCGGCGCGCCCACGTCCCGCTGACCCGCCCCCAAACATCCAGATGACAGAAACTGCCCGTATGAACGCTCATACGGGCAGTTTCTGTCATCTCGATGGGGTGCGGTGCGATGGGGTGGGGTGGGGTGCGGTGCGGGCTAGGCCACGGAGGTTCCGAAGATCATCCCCAGTACATAGGTGACGGCGGCGGCCCCGAGGCCGATGGCCAGCTGGCGCAGGCCGCGCTTGAGCGGGGAGGCTCCGGAGAGCAGCCCCACGACGCTGCCGGTCAGGACCAGTGCGATTCCCACCAGGGTGCAGGAGAGCACGACGGCGGCGAGCCCCTCCATGCCGAACAGGTACGGAAGAACGGGGATGATGGCGCCGGAGGCGAAGAAGCAGAAGCTGGAAATCGCAGCTCCGAGGCCGGTGCCGACCGTCTCATGCTTGTCCGCGCCGGCCTCTTCCATCTTTTCCGGCTGCAGGGACAGGGACGGGTCGCAGTCGCAGGTGTACAGCCCCATTCGCTCTGCTGCCCGGTGCTCGGCTGCCTCCCGGGACATGCCGCGGGCCCGGTACACCAGGACCAGCTCATTGGCGTCGATGTCCAGGGACTTGGCGGCAGAAAGCGTCACCTGGGTGGGCTTGGAGGCTTCCAGCAGCTCCCGCTGGGACCGGACTGAAACATACTCGCCGGCGCCCATGGACAAGGCACCGGAAAGCAGGCCGGCGATGCCGCTGAAGAGCACGAAGGTGCTCGAGACGC
This sequence comes from Arthrobacter koreensis, assembly GCF_009193255.1. Classification (GTDB taxonomy): domain Bacteria; phylum Actinomycetota; class Actinomycetes; order Actinomycetales; family Micrococcaceae; genus Arthrobacter_B; species Arthrobacter_B koreensis. Next base: position 62,984 of record NZ_WACG01000008.1, on the reverse strand, counting down.
CGGTAGCGCCGATGCCCATGACCAGGGCCAGGTTGGAGACCAGCCCGTCATTGGCCCCGAACACCGCGGCGCGGAAGTTTCCGGAGAGCCGGGTGCGGCCGCGGGTTGCCAGTCCGCGCACCACCTCTTCATGGATCTGCTCGTCGGCAGCCATGGCGCTGGTGGCGTTGGGGTCATCGCTGTAGGGGGAACGGCCTTCGGCGCGCTGCGCGAGGGCCAGCACGAACACTGATCCGAACCGGCGGGCCAGCAGCCCGAGCATGCGGTTCCGCAGTGACGGGCGCATGGGTTTGTCTGCGTCCGGGCCGAGCAGCTGGCGCCAGTGCTCCTCATGCCGGCCTTCTGCTTCGGCCAGGGCGAGCAGGATGTCCCGCTCTTCTCCCTCACGGCGCTCGGCCAGGTAACGATAGGTGGCTGCTTCGGCCTGCTCGTCGGCTAGGTACTGCCTCCAACGACGGCGCTCTGCCGGGCTGGGGGTGGGGTGCGCAGGGTGCGGCTGCCCTTGAGTTGGTGGGTTTTTCACACACGCTCCTGGTCATGGCCGGAGCAAACAGGGAGGGCTCCGGCCAGCTTCTACGTCTGGCCGAAGGTCTCGCTCGCCCCGGTGCCATGCACCGCGGGTGGACTGCCGGGCTGCATGTACAGCCAGTATGTCGACAGGCCTCGGTCCGAATTCCAATTTTTAGTGCGGCCGGAGCCGAACCTAGAATTGGAGGTGTACCGGAGCTACTCCCCTTCAGCTTTCAAGTGTAGCTCAGGCCAGCGATTCCGCCCGGAAGGGCGCCCCAACTGCAGCTGGCCCCCGTTCCGTCCGGGTGCATTGCTCCCGTCCAGCAAGGGATAGAGTTCAAACCGTGAGTAGAGCTTCCAAGGGATTCCCTGACTTTCACCGGCCGTGGACCCGCCACTACGCCGACGGCGTGCCGCAGGACCTCAAGCTGCCCAAGGGCTCGCTGGTGGACATGGTGGAGGAATCCGTCAGCAGGTACGGCTCCAAGCCGGCCCTGCAGTTCTTCGGCGCCACCACCAGCTACCGCGACATGGGGGAGCAGATCCGGCGCGCCGCAGCGGGGCTCAAGCGCCTCGGCGTCGGCCCCGGAGACCGCGTTGCGCTGGTCCTGCCCAACGCGCCGCAGCACGTGGTTGCCTTCTACGCCGTCCTGCGCCTGGGCGCGGTGGTGGTGGAGCACAATCCGCTCTACACCGACCGCGAACTGCGCCACCAGTTCGAGGACCATGGAGCAACCGTGGCCATCGTCTGGGACAAGGTGGCGGACCGGATCCAGTCCCTGCCCGCAGATATTCCGGTCCGGACTATCGTGTCCGTGGACCTGATCAGCGCCATGCCGCGCACTACCCGGCTGCTCCTGAAGCTCCCCCTTCCCGCTGCCCGCCGCAGCCGCAGCGCCCTGGCTCCGGACAAGAAGCCCCGCAGCGCCGGCAGGCGGGTCCTTGAGTGGAAGGAACTGCTGGATAACCGGCCGCTGCCGCGCCGCTCTCCGCACCCCCGGGCGGAGGACCTCGCTGCCATCCAGTACACCTCCGGAACCACGGCGGCTCCCAAGGGCGCTATGCTCACCCACGCCAACCTCATGGCGAACGCCGCGCAGGGCCGGGCCTGGATTCCCGGGATCCGGATGGGCAAGGAGACCGTCTACGGCGTCCTGCCCATGTTCCATGCCTACGGTCTGACCCTGAGCCTCACTTTCGCCATGAGCATCGGCGCCAAGCTGGTCCTGTTCCCCAAGTTCGACGTGGACATGGTCCTCAAAGCGGCGAAGAAGACCCCGCCAACCTTCCTCCCCGCGGTGCCGCCGATCTACGACCGCATTGTGGCCGGTGCGCAGGAGCAGGGCATTTCCCTCAAAGGCGTCCGCTTCGCCATCTCCGGAGCCATGAACCTCCCCGCTGCCACGGTGGACGCCTGGGAGAAGGCAACCGGAGGCTACCTGATCGAGGGGTACGGCCTGACGGAAACCTCGCCGGTGGCCCTCGGCAATCCCATGGGACCAACGCGCAAGGCCGGCACCGTGGGCGTTCCCTTCCCGCTGACGGACATCAAGGTAGTGGACCCGGAAGATCCCACGAAGGAACGCCACCGCGGTGAAGCCGGAGAACTGCTGATCCGCGGACCGCAGGTTTTCCAGGGTTACTGGAACAAACCGGCCGAGACCCGGGCAGCGCTGCTCGACGGCGGCTGGTTCCGTACCGGGGACATCGTCTCGGTGGACGACGACGACTTTGTCACCATCCGGGACCGGATCAAGGAACTGATCATCACCGGAGGCTTCAACGTCTCACCCTCCGAGGTCGAGGAAGCCCTGAAGCGCCACCCGGCCGTTGCCGAGGCTGCCGTTGTGGGCCTGACCCGCACCGGCGGCGGAGAAGACGTGGTAGCCGCCGTCGTCGCCCGGCCCAACGCGGAATTCGACGCCGATGAACTGCGTTCCTTTGTGCGGGCGGAACTGGCAGCCTACAAGGTGCCCCGCCGCATTGTGCAGATCCCGGACCTGCCCAGGTCCCTGATCGGCAAGGTGCTCCGGCGCCACGTCAAAGAGTCGCTGCAGCCAAAGGGAACCGGCCACGAGGCCGGACCCACAACCTAGACGGGGGAAAACCATGGACAGCCAGCCCGGCTCCACTCCGAACAAGTCCGAGGTACAAAGCGAGCCGAAGCAGCTGGCAGGCTACTGGAACGACGGCCTGGGCCATGCCGCGCTGCGCTCGGCCCAGCTGCTGCTGGTCCTGCTGCTGGTGGGCGTGGCGGTCTACGGCCTGACCCGGGTGACCCTGGTGGTCATTCCGCTGCTGCTCGCCCTGATTCTCGCCGCCGCCATTGCACCGTTCGTGAACTGGCTGCGCCGTAAGGGCTGGCCGGGAGCACTGGCCACCGGCACGTCCTTCCTGCTGCTCCTGGCCGTCTTCGGCGGGCTCGTCACCGGAATCGTGTTCGCGGTGCGCAGCGAGTGGTCCAAGCTGGTGGACCAGGCCGCAGCGGGCTTTGACGAGCTGTACTCGATGGTCCAGGACAGCCCCCTGGCCCTGGACGACTCGGCCATTTCCGATGCCCGGGACGCTGTCCTGGACTTCGCGACATCCTCAACCGCGGGCAGCGGCGCGATCGCCGGACTTTCTGCCGCCGGATCCTTCGCCACCGGGTTTGTCCTCATGGCTGTTGTCCTGTTCTTCTTCCTGAAGGACGGGGACAAGATCTGGGCCTTCATCCTGCGCTGGTTCCGCGGGGAGCGCCGGGAGAAAGCCGCGCTTGCCGGCGCCCGCAGCATGGAGGTGCTGGGCGGCTATGTCCGCGGCACGGCGATCGTTGCCGCCGTGGACGCTATCTGCATCGGTGCGGCACTGTTCATCCTCGGGGTGCCGCTGGCGCTGCCGCTGTCCGTGATCGTGTTCGTTGGATCCTTCATCCCGCTGGTCGGCGCCACCGCTGCCGGCACCCTCGCCGCGCTGATTGCCCTCGTGGCAAACGGGCCGCTCGTGGCCCTGATCGTGGTCATCGTGATCATTGCCGTGAACCAGCTCGAGGGGAACTTCCTGCAGCCGGTGGTCATGGGCCGGACCCTGAGCATCCATGCCCTCGTCATCCTGCTCGCGCTGACTGCCGGCACCATCCTCGCCGGCATCATCGGCGCGATCCTCTCGGTGCCGCTAGCCGCCGTCGGCTGGGCCGTCATCAAGGTCTGGATCGGCGAAGATACGGGCGACCCCCAGGAAGTGGCGGAGGTTGCGTCCCCCGATCAGGACGCGGATTCAGCAGACCACCCGGCGGAACTTGGAAGCACCGGGGCCGGACGGGCAGGGGATTAACCGTCCGGACCCGGTGCGGTACTGGGAGCCGGCGCTGCCGGCGTTGTAGGTCACGAAACTATTGTTTACCCAAGCTAATGGGCGCCGAAGGCACGGGTCAATTAGTGTGAAACATGCAGCACCGGCCTCCACCATAGCGGCCGCGGCGCAGGCGACGCCTTCCGGACTTCCCCGGCAGGACCGGACCGCAGGAACAACTAGGGGAACGAAAGGACGGCTGCCCGCATGAAGGCTCTGTCTGTCGAACCAAGCAATGCGCCGATTGCCATCGGTTCCCGGATCCGTGCCGCACGCCAGGCGCGCCACCTGACCATTGAGCAGGTAGCCGACTCCACCGGGCTCACCAAGGGGTTCCTGAGCCGGGTGGAACGGGACCTCACCTCTCCCTCGGTGGCTTCGCTGGTGACGCTCTGCCAGGTGCTCTCCATCTCCATCGGGGACCTGTTCCTGCCGCCGCAGACCACGCTGGTCCGCTGGCCCGAGGCGCCCGGCATTAACCTGGGCGGCAACGGCATCAACGAGCGGCTGGTCACCCCGCGCACTGAACGCCGCGTCCAGGTCATCCGCTCGGAGATCGTCCCGGGGGGCACCGGCGAGGCCGACCTGTACTCCGTTGACTGCGACGTTGAAGTGCTGCACGTCGCCGAAGGCCGGCTGGAGCTGATCTTCACCGCCGAAACCATGAGCCTCACGGCCGGGGACACCGTGACCTTCCCGGGCAAGGAGCCGCATTCCTGGCGCAACCCGGACCCCGATGCCTCTGCCGTCGTCATCTGGACCCTGGTCAGCCCCGGCTCCGCCTAGTCCCCTTCCCAACCGGGCAGTGCGGCGCGCACAGTGGGCGCATGCATCCGGACCGTGAACTCACCGAACGCCGTCTTGCCCGTTTCCTCGCCCAGCGGCTGCCCCCGCATCTTTGGACCGCGCCTGAACCGCTTCACCCCGCAGCCTGGGACGCCCCGGCGGAACCGGTGTCCTTCGCGGAAGCTACCGCGCAGGACTACCGTCCCGTTACCCCGGGTACCCGCTGGGGCAGGCCCTGGGGAACCACCTGGTTCCGCCTCACCGGCACGGTCCCGGCAGCAGCACCGGGCTTCCTGCCGGAAGCATTGATCGACCTTGGCTTCAGTACGGACATGCCCGGTTTCCAGGCCGAGGGACTGGTCTACGACGCCGAGGGGAACGTGCTCAAGGCGCTCGAATCGACCAACATGGCCGTGCCGCTGGAACAGGAGCCCGGCAGCGCCATCCTGCTCTGGGTGGAGGCGGCCGCGACTCCGAACGTGATTGGCAACTTCAGCTTCCTGCCCACGCCGCTCGGGAGCCCGGATACCGCCGGCAGTGAGCCGCTGTACGTCCTGCGCAGGGCGGACGCTGCGCTGCTGGACGTCCAGGTCTGGGAATTGGCCCAGGACTTCGCCGTGCTCTGGGGCCTGATGCATGAACTGCCCATGGATTCCCCGCGCCGGCATGAACTGCTGCGCGCCATGGAACGGGCGGCTGCCGCCGTGGATCCGCAGGATGTCTCCGGCACTGCCAGTGCGGCCCGGACGCTGCTGGAACCGGCGCTCAGCGCTCCCGCAGCGGCCAGCGCCCACCTGGTCCACGCCGTCGGGCACGCGCACATCGACAGCGCCTGGCTGTGGCCGGTGCGCGAGACCCGGCGCAAGGTGGCCCGCACCTTCGCCAACGTGCTGGCGCTGATGGAGAAGGACCCGGAATTCGTCTTCACCGCGTCCTCCGCCCAGCAGTACGCCTGGCTGCAGGAGGACCATCCGGCACTGTTTGCCCGCGTTGCCGCCCGGGTCGCGGAGGGACGGTTCGTCCCGGCGGGAGGCATGTGGGTCGAGGCGGACACCAACCTGCCCTCCGGAGAGTCGCTGGTGCGCCAGTTCACCTTTGGCAAGGGTTTCTTCCTGGAGGCCTTCGGCATTGAACCGCTGGACGTATGGCTGCCCGATTCATTCGGCTACTCGGGAGCGCTCCCGCAGCTCATCCGTGCTGCCGGTTCACGGTGGTTCCTCACCCAGAAGCTGAGCTGGAACGAATCCGACACCATGCCGCACCACACGTTCCTGTGGGAAGGGATCGACGGAACCCGGGTCTTCACCCATTTCCCGCCGGTTGACACCTACAACTCCGCGCTGACCGGTCAGGAGCTGGCCCGGGCCCAGCGGCAGTTCCGCGAGAAGGGCGCCACGAACCTCTCGCTGGTGCCCTTCGGCTGGGGCGACGGCGGCGGAGGACCCACCCGCGAAATGCTTGCCGCCGCCCACCGCACGGCGTCGCTGGAAGGGTCCCCGCAGGTGCGGTTTTCCAGCCCGCAGGAGTTTTTCACGCAAGCCGAGGAAGACTACGGGCAACCGCCCGTGTGGTCCGGGGAAATGTACCTGCAGTTCCACCGCGGCACCTACACTTCCCAGGCCCGGACCAAGCGCGGCAACCGGCGCAGCGAGGCTCTGCTGAAGGAGGCGGAGCTGTGGGCGGCCTCCGCTGCGGTCCGCTGCGGCACGGACTACCCGTATCAGGAGCTTGAAGCGGCCTGGAAAACGGTGCTGCTGGGACAGTTCCACGACATCCTGCCGGGCTCTTCCATCGCCTGGGTATACCAGGACGCCGAGCGCGCCTATGCGGAAACCGCGGAGCAGCTGGAGCGGATCACGCGCCGGGCCCTGCGGGCCCTGGCTGGGGATGGCACCGGCACCCTCGTCTTCAACGCGGCGCCGGTGGCGCTGCGGGGGATACCTGCCATGGGTGCCGGTGCCGGGCCGGCAGAGCCTGCCGCGGTTCGGATCAACGCGTACGACGGCGGCTGGGAACTGTCCTCGGACCGCCTCACCGCACGCTTTGGTCCAACAGGTGCCCTGCTCTCGCTGCGCGGAGAGAGCGGCCGGGAACTGGTGGTCCCGGGCGAAGAAGCGAACCGGTTCCAGCTCTTCCGTGACACCCCGAACCAGTGGGATGCGTGGGACATCGACGCCGCGGACCGTACCGGCGCCCTCACGCTTCGCGGAGACCTGATCCCGGACGGGGACAGCCTGGTGCTGGACTGCGGGTTCGGCAGTTCGTCACTGCGGGAACGGATTTCCGTGAGCCCCGACGGGCGCGCCCTGGACCTGGACATCAACGTGGACTGGCAGGAGCGGCAGAAGCTGCTGAAGCTCGGCTTCCCGGTTGCGGTGCTCGCGGACCGGGCCTCGGCTGAGATCCAGTTTGGGCACATCCAGCGGCCTACCCACGAGAACACGTCCTGGGACCATGCGCGCTTCGAGGTGCCGGCCCACCGCTGGGTGCACGCCGGGGAGCACGGCAGGGGAGTGGCCCTGGCCAACGATTCAACGCACGGCTACGACATCACCCGGACCGGTTCCCGGGACGCGGGCACCGGAACCCTGCTGCGGGCCTCACTGCTGCGGGCGCCGCTGTTTCCGGATCCGGGGGCGGACCAGGGAGTGCACCGCCTCCGGTTTTCGCTGCGGCCGGACGCCACCGTGGCCGAAGCGGTGCTGGAAGGGTACCGGCTGAACTTTCCCCTGCGCTCGGTCCACGAGGCCGGTGCCGGAAGCGTGGCTCCGCTGGCCGTCCTGGCGCCCGGGAGCGTGCTGGTGGAGACGGTCAAGCTCGCGGATGACCGTTCCGGGGACGTGGTGCTGCGGCTCTACGAGTCCCTCGGAGGGCACACCGGCGCCGTGCTGACTGCCGGTTTCCCGGCGCGCGCTGCCGTCCTGACGGACCTGCTGGAACGCCCGGAGGCAGCGGACGCGCAGCTGCCCAGGCGGGAGGACGGCCGGTGGGAGCTGGCGTTTAGGCCGTTTGAAGTGAAGACCGTGCGCCTGAGCCGGTAAGCCGTTCAAGATAGGCCACGGCACCGTTGACATCCGTTCCGTTGGACCGGTAACCGATGTATCCGTCCGGGCGGATCACCAGAACCTCGGGCCGCCGGGCGGACAGGCCAAGGCGCTCGAACGCCAGCCCGCTGACGTCCTCGATGATGCCCGGGCCGGAGGCCGTGAGCGTGCTGCCCACCACCAGGCGCTGCACGCTCAGCAGCGGGCCGAGGCCGGCCAGCGCCGCATGCAGCTGATGCGGGGTGTCCTCCGGCCAGCCCGGACCGGTGAGGAGGATATGGAAACCCGGAGCGGACACCAGGTCCTGCAGCCGCCGTTCCTTCTGCTGGTAGTGCACGACGGCGTCCGGCAGCCGGTCTCCCGGCCGCGGTCCCGAGGCGAGTACGGCAGGCAGGCGGTTGGCTCCGGCCGCGGTCATGGTGCTGCCGCGGTAATGGATGCCCAGCTGGGACATCGTGCGGAACGCGCGGGCGCGCAGGCGCTCGCTGGATGCCAGGGACGGGGCCAGTGCGGGCAGGAGCTTGGTGCGGGGCAGCTTTGCCAGGGCGCTGCGGCTGGTTGCGAGCTTGAAGAGACGGTCGGTGAAGCTGACGATTCCGCGAGCCACGGGCCGGCGTTCGGCGTCATAGCTGTCGATCAGTTCGTCGGCCGCCAGGCCGCGAGCGCCCAGGGCAAGTTTCCAGCCAAGGTTCAGTGCATCCTGGATGCCGGTGTTCATGCCCTGTCCGCCCACGGGGGAGTGGACGTGCGCGGCGTCGCCGGCTAGGAACACCGAGCCGGACTGGAAGAACTCGGCCATCTGGTGGGAAAGCCGGAAGGAGCTGATCCACTTCGGGTCATGCAGGGTGAGCCCGCCGCCGGAGAACTTGTCCGCGATGCCCTGAAGGTACTCAAGGGTGACGGCGCTCTTGTCCCCGCGTTCCTTGAGGCTGATCATCCGCCAGGTCGCCGGGTTGCCCAGCGGGAAGAGCACCATGAAACCGTCATCGGTGGGATAGGCGTGCACTGCGCCGGGAGCCACGCCGTCGACCTCGAGGTCTGCCAGGACAAACGTGTCTGCGTAGCCGGAACCGCGGAAATCCATGCCGGCGCGGCGGCGCACGGTGCTTTCGGCGCCGTCGGCACCCACCACGTAGCGCGCACGGATCCGGTCAATGCCGCGGTCCTGCCGCTGGACGCGGGCTTCCATGCCGGCGAAGGGGTCCTCCGGGTCCAGGCGTTCGAGTCCCAGGAGCTCGGCTCCGCGCTCAACGCGGATGCCGCGGGCACCGAGGTAGTTCAGGAGGATCCGCTCGGTCTCAGACTGGGGCAGGAAGAGCAGCTGCTGGTGGGCCGAGTCTTCGATTCCGATGTCGAAGAGGCCAATCTGGACCGTTTCGTCCGGCAGGTGGAGGTGCAGCTGGTGTGCCGGGGTTCCGCCCCGCGCCATCTCCGCGCTGATCCCGAAGGGCCGCAGCGCCTCCAGCGTGCGCGGCTGCACGGCCAGCGCCCGGGACTGGGTCGAGGGACCCTGCCTGCGGTCGATGATCCTGAAGCTCGTTCCATAACCGGCGAGCTGGGCCGCGAGGGCCAGCCCGGTGGGTCCGGCACCCACGATCAGGACATCGACGTCGTAGTTCATTCCATCATTGTTCGCATAGGAAACCCGGTCCGCCATAGTCACAGCCTAGTCTTGACGCCGACGGCTGTTCCACTTTAGCCTTCCGATAAACATTTGATGCCTATTTGATAACTTTTGCCGCCCTGCCGGGTAGGCTCGGAATCCAGGCGCCAGACCCTTAGCGAAACCGGAGAAACACAACAGTGGACATGTCCCAGAACCAGCCGCGCATTAACTCCAACGGCAAGGTAGGCCCCATCGACGCAGCCCAGGTTCCGCGTTATGCGGGCGCCGGGACGTACGCGCGTCTTCCGCGCCTGGACGAAGTTGGACACGCCGACGTCGCCGTTGTGGGTGTCCCGTTCGACACCGGTGTCTCCTACCGCCCCGGCGCCCGCTTTGGCGGCAACCACATCCGTGAGGCGTCCCGCCTGCTGCGTCCCTACAACCCGGCGCAGGACACCTCCCCGTTCGCGAACCTGCAGGTTGCTGATGCCGGTGACCTGGCGGTCAACCCGTTCAACATCAACGAGGCGATTGAAACCATCCAGGCCGGGGCCCTGGACCTGACCGAGGGCGGGACCCGGCTGCTGACCCTGGGCGGGGACCACACGATCGCCCTTCCGCTGCTGCGTGCAGCGGCAGAGCGTGCCGGCCAGCCGGTAGCCATGCTGCACTTCGACGCCCACCTTGACACCTGGGATACCTACTTCGGTGCCGAGTACACCCACGGCACGCCGTTCCGCCGGGCGGTGGAGGAAGGGATCCTGGACACCGAGGCGATCTCCCACGTGGGCACCCGCGGACCGCTGTACGGCAAGAAAGATCTTGACGAAGACCGCCGCTTCGGGTTCGGCATCGTCACCAGCTCCGATGTGTTCCGGCAGGGCGTTGACGAAGTCGTAGCGAAGCTGCGTGCCCGGATTGGGAACCGGCCGCTCTATATCTCGGTGGACATTGACGTCCTGGACCCGGCCCACGCCCCCGGCACCGGCACCCCCGAGGCGGGCGGCATCACCAGCCGGGAGCTGCTGGAGATCCTGCGCGGCATGCGGGGGATGAACCTCATTGGGGCCGACGTCGTGGAAGTGGCTCCGGCCTATGACCATGCGGACATCACCGCCGTGGCCGCCTCACACGTTGCCTATGACCTCATCACGCTCATGGGACTCGAGTCATGAGCACCGATCCCGGAACCGCAGTGCGCAACGGCGGGGACCTGGTGGTCGAAACCCTGGAAGCGCTCGGAGCAACCACGGTCTTCGGCATCCCGGGCCAGCACGCCCTGGGCCTGTTCGACGCGCTCTCCCGCTCCACGCTGGAGTTCGTCTCCTCCCGGGTCGAGAACAATGCTGCCTTCGCCGCTGACGGGTTCAGCCGTGCCACCGGCCAGGTGGGCGTCCTGTTCCTCTCCACCGGTCCCGGTGCCCTCACCTCCCTGGCCGGACTGCAGGAGGCCTACGCCACGGGCGTGCCCATGGTGGTTGTTGCCAGCCAGATTCCCATCGAGGGCCTCGGAGCCCGCCGGCGCGGCATGCTGCACCAGCTCGATGACCAAAAGGCGTCGGCAGCGAACGTCACGAAGAGCCAGCGGCTGATCCAGCATGCCTCCGGCATTCCCTCGGCCATCCAGGACGCCTGGACCGAAGCCATCTCCGCACCCATGGGGCCGGTCTGGGTGGAAGTCCCGCAGAACGTACTGCTGGCCCCCGTGATGGTTCCCGCCGTCGAAGACGCCCTGGCGGAGCCGTTCGACAACCCGCCGCGCAGCGAACTCGTCACCGAAGCCGTGAAGTGGCTGTCCGCGGCGAAACGGCCTGCTGTCATCGCCGGCGGCGGCACCCGCCGGGGCCGGGCCGAAGAGTCGCTGCTTTCGGTGGCGGAGAAGCTCCATGCCCCGGTGGTCTGCACACCCGGCGGCAACGGCGCCTTCCCCTGGAACCATCCGCTGTCCCTGCAGTCATGGGTGGAAGACCGCCACACGACGGACCTCCTGGAGGACGCGGACGTCCTGCTGGTCATCGGTTCCTCACTGGGCGAAGTCACGTCCAACTACTTCACCTTCGCTCCGCGCGGCCGCATCATCCAGATCGACGCCGAGCCGCGGGTCCTTGAATCCAATGGTCCCGCGCTGGGCATCCGTGCCGACGCCGGACAGGCCATGGCCACGCTCGACGCCGCACTGCAGGCTCCGGCCACGGCTCCGGACTGGCACGGCAGGACGGCGGAAGAGGTCACCGCAGACACCCTCGCCAAGGTGAGCGCCCGGCTGGACGCCCAGGACCTCAACCTTGAGCGGAAGTTCATGGCGGACATCCGGGCTGCGGTTCCGGACGCGATGCAGACGTACTGGGACATGACCATTGCCGCCTACTGGGCGTGGAGCTGCTGGGATGCCAGGTCCGGCCAGTTCCACTCCGCGCAGGGAGCCGGCGGGCTGGGCTACGGCTACCCCGGTGCCCTCGGGGCAGCCGTGGGAACCCGGGAACGTGTGCTGGCGGTCTCCGGTGACGGATCCGCGATGTACTCCATCGCCGAACTGGCCACCGCCCGGCAGCATGATCTTCCCGTCACCTGGCTGATCGTGGACGATGGTGGCTACGGCGTCCTGCGGGAGTACATGGTGGACGCCTTTGGCAAGGCAACGGCCACCGAACTGGCCGGGCCGGACTTCGTGAAGCTCGCAGAATCCTTCGGAGTTCCGGCACGGCGCACTGATCCAGCCGGCGTCCGGCAGGCACTGGAGGAATCCTTCGCCCAGGAAGGACCGAACGTCGTGGTGGTCCAAACGCTGCTGAGGCTTTTCGCTCCCACACACCTCGGCAGCTAGCCGCAGGAACCTTCAAGTTGCCGGCGGTAAAGTTACCTTAGGCAACTAGAGGAGGTTGACGGTGGTCAAGGCAAGTGAACGCACCGGCGCCGCGGGAACGGGGCGCTGCTGATGGATTTCCTGATCCTGCTCATAGGCCTGCTGTTCGGCACGGTGCTGGTGGTGGGCATAGGCGAACGGGTCCGGCTGCCGTATCCGGTGCTCATGCTGGTGTTCTCGGCGCTGTTCGCCTTCCTGCCGATGATCCCGGAGATCCACATTGATCCCGAACTGATCCTGCCGCTCTTCCTGCCGCCGCTGCTTTACGCCGCTGCCCAGCGCAGCTCGTGGTCTGTTTTCCGCCTCCGGTGGCGCTCCCTGGTGCTGCTCGCGGTGGCGCTGGTTGCCGTAACCGTTGGAGTCGCGGCCGGTGTGGCGTGGGCAATGGTTCCCGCACTGGGGCTGCCTGCAGCCATCGCGCTGGGTGCCATTGTGGCTCCGCCGGATCCCGTGGCGGTGGAAGCGGTGGCCGGCAAGGTCAGCATGCCGCGCCGGCTCATCACCGTCCTGCAGACCGAAGGACTGTTCAACGACGCGATTGCCATTGTGATCTTCCAGGCTGCCGTGACGGCTTCCATCAGCGGCGGGGAGGTGGGCTGGTCGATCGTGCCGAGTTTCCTGATTGGCGCCGCCGGTGCAGTGGTGCTGGGCCTGGCCATGGGCTGGCTGGTGGGTGCCCTGAACCGCTTCGTCCCCAACCTGGTGGCCCGCTCTGCGGTCACCCTCGTGGCGCCCTACGCGGTGTACATCCTCGCGGAAGAGGTGCACTTCTCCGGTGTTGTCGCCGTCGTGGTGACGGCCCTGGAGCTTGGGCGCCGGGCACGGCCGCAGGACTCCGAGGAACGCCTGACCCGCACCGCGTTCTGGGAAGTCGTGGAGCTCCTGACCACCGGCGTCGCCTTTGGCCTGGTGGGAATCGAAATGCGGTATGTCATTGAAGACGAAGGCCGGGAGATCTTCGCGTTCATTCCCGGCGTCGCCGCGGTCTGTGCGGCAGTGGTCCTAGTGCGCTTTGCCTGGATGTACGGGTTGTACCGGTTCGGCGGCACGGCGCGGCTCAACCGCGTGCCCGGCTCCCTGAAGGAAGTCCTCGTCCTGACCTGGTGCGGCATGCGCGGCCTCGCCACCCTGGCCCTGGCCCTCGCCATGCCCGCCACCACGCTGGCCGGAGAACCGCTCCCCGGCCGGAACTTCATGATCGTGTGTGCAGGAGCAGTGCTGCTGGTCACCCTGGTGCTGCCCGGGCTGACCCTGCCGTGGCTGATGCGCCGGCTCAAACTGCCCAGCGACCACGGCGCCGTCGCCAAGCAGGAACGCGAACTGGCCCGGCGTGCCGAGCGCGTGGCCCTGGAAACCATGAAGCGCTCCCGGGCCGCGGACAAGCTGCCGGCGGAACGCCGGGCGGCACTGGCCCGGCGGATGTCTTCCCTACACTCGATCCTTGAACGGGACTCGGAAGCGGACCCGCAGAAGATGCTGCAGATGAAGGCCACGCTGGAAGTGATGGACGCGGTGCAGCGGGAGGCCCTGGCTGCGGCGCGGCAGGAAGTCCTGGCCGCACGGCGGCAGTCCGGCATGGACCCGGAAGCCGTGGACCGGGTGCTGCGCCGCCTGGACCTGCGCACGGTAACCCTGGACCGCAGCGGGCACTAGGGCACTGCAGCGCCGGGAACCGGCGGGCTACTGCATGGTGAACCGGCGGGCCACGGCGTCGCTGAGCGTACGGGAGCGGAAAAGTCCGGCGAGCACCCTGTTCCGTGCCCGCATGAGCGGCGCCGGCAGCGGGCGTCCCAGCGCCATGTTGAGCCGCGCCTGGGCTGAGGCAACAGCGGCGGCACGGCGGCGCCGGCGGTCGAAGGCCGCGAGCCCAACATCAGCGCCCCGCACTGCGGCGGTCAGCAGTGGTGCCAGCTCCGCGGCGTCCACCCAGCCCAGCGTCATTCCCTGTCCGCCGATTGGACTGACTTCATGGGCCGCGTCGCCAATCAGCACGGTGCGCCCGTGGACGAGCCGCTTCAGGGCGGTGGTGCGGACCGGGAAGGCACTGAACATGGTGCTGGCTGCAGCGTCCGGGGCCCGGCCGGTGCGCTCCGCGACAAGCCGCGCCAGGTCCTTGGCATCGGCGTCGGACTGCAGCGTCCGGGTAAGGGCCACCCAGCGGCGCTTGCCGCCGGGCAGCGGGAAGGACTCCACGATGCCCTCCGGCTCCAGGTACAGCACTCCCACGGGTCCGTCTCCCGTGTTGTCGGGGAAGTCGCCCATCAGGTATGAATCACGCAGGAGTTTCCCGGAGGCCTGTATCCCCAGCAATCCGCGCACGGAAGACCGGGCGCCGTCGGCCGCCACTACCCAGGAGGCCTGCACGGTGAAACCGCCGGCAGCGTTCGTGCCGGCAACGGACACACCGGAGCCATCGTCATGCAGGGCCGTGACCCGGTGCCCGCGCCGGAGCGCCTGCGGATCGAGTTCCTCCAGGCGCGCCTGCAGCACGGACTCGGTTCGTTCCTGCGGAAGCGCCAGTACATACGGGTAGGCAGTGGAGGTCTTCGCGAAGCTGAGGGAGACCAGCTCGGTGTCCCGCATGCGCGCCGATCCGGTGCGGATCTGCACGCCCTCGGCCGCGAGCTGGGCACTGACGCCGGTGGCTTCCAGCGCAGCCATCCCCGGCGGGTGGATGCCGATCGCCCGGGAGTGGGAGCTTCGGGTGGTCCGTGCCTCATAGATCCGTACCCGCAGGCCGTCCTGCAGGGCCAGGATGGCCAGGAACAGTCCCACCGGGCCTCCGCCCACAATCACGACGTCGACTTCCGGGCGGTTCACTGCCTGCTCCCGGTGCCGCCGGTTGCCCGGTACAGCAGCAGGTTCTGCCATGGGCGCGCCTGCAGGGCCTCCCACCCGGCCGGGGCCGCAGCCCGGAACTCTTCGGCCGTGTAGCTGCGCCGGATTGAGGTCAGTCCGTCCCGGCGGATGAAGGAGCCGTGGAAGAACGGCAGTGTCCCGGCGGAAAACAGGCCGTACGCCCAGGGGCTCCGCTCAATGTCGCTGTGCAGGGCAAGGAATCCGGCCAGCTTCTCCGAGTCGGCGCAGATGCCCTGGAACGCGGCGTCGTCCAGATGGTGCAGCACATGGTTGGAAACAACGACGTCGAACACCGCTCCCTCGGCCACCAGATCCGAGCTCAGCGCTGCGCGGAAACTGCATCCCGCGGGAGCCGGGCGGCCGGCGGCATAGGCATGGGCCCGCGGGTCGGGATCGATGCCGGTGACCTGCACAGCCAGGCCGTCGCGCCGGGCCCAGCGGGCCAGAGCGCGGGCCAGGTCTCCGCCGCCGGCTCCGATGTCCAGCACCGTCCCTCCGCCCTGCGCTGCCAGCACGGGCCGGACGTACCGGAGGTAGTTCCGCCGCCACCCGGAAACCACCGCGTTGATCAGCGGGAACTGCGCGTAGGTCCGTTCCAGGCGAACGGGATCACAATCCGGGCGGTCCATTTCTTCCACCGCGTGCACCGCGCGCCGGCTGAGGTCCGGCGGCAGGAACGGGGGATCTTCCGTATTCAGCAGGCCCACCGCGCTAGCCGACGGCGGCAGGAACCGGCTCCGCCGCGAGCGCGTCCGCCGCTGCCGCCGCACCGCTTCCGGGAACCCGGGTGAACAGCCCGGTCTCAACGGTCAGCCCGGGCCCGAACGCCATGGAGCAGATCCGTTCGTTGCCGCCCGTGAAGGGCTGGTCCAGGATGTGCTTCAGCACGAACATCACGGTGGCCGAACTCATGTTGCCGAAGTTGCGCAGGGTTTCCCGGGCCGGAACCAGCTGTTCCTCCGAAAGCTCCAGCTTCGCTTCCACCTTGTCCAGGATGCTGCGGCCGCCGGGGTGGATGGCCCAGTGCCCAATCTCGTTGTATGCGAGCGGAGCGAGGGACGGGTCCTTGGCCAGCAGCGGTTCGAGGGCGCCGACAATGTGGTCGTCAATGATGTGCGGTACGTAGGTGCCGAGCACCATTTCAAAACCGTGGTCGCCAATGTTCCAGGCCATGGATTCCTCGCCCACCGGGGTGAGGGTTGTCTCGAAGTGGTCAAGCACAATCGCGGGGCTGTCCCCGGGGAGGTCCCGCGCAGTGATGACGGCAGCCGCGGCGCCGTCCGCAAAGAGCGAGGACCCCATGATGATGTCCGGGTCATTGGAGGACCGGACATGCAGGGAGCAGAGTTCGGCGCTGACCACCAGCACAACGGCGTCGGGGTCTGCGTCGCAGAAGGATTTGGCGGCCCGCATCGCCGGGAACGCGGCATAGCAGCCCATGAAGCCCAGGTGATAGCGCTGCACCGACGGGTTCAGGCCCAGGGCACGCACCAGTTTGTAGTCCGGGCCGGGGTTGAAGAACCCGGTGCAGGAGACGGTGATGACGTGGGTGATGTCTTCCGGACCGATTCCGGGGCAGTTGTCCACGGCCTTCCGGCCGGCTTCGATGAACAGCTTGGTGGCCTCGGCGGCGAAAATGTCGTTGCGGGTCTTGGTGGAGGGCATCAGCAGCAGTCCGGTCTGCGGATCGAAGAACTGGGGGTTTTCCACCGTGGAAGCCAGGGTCAGCTCCTCGAGGGCGGTGCGGCGGGTGTCGATGTCCGCGCCGTTGAAGCAGGTGTTCACAAGGCGGGTACCCAGGCGGGTGAGCCCGGGCTGGGCGGCGAAAACGTCGCGGACCTGGTCCTGCACCAGGACGGTAGAAGGGACAGCAGTTTCCAGTGATCTGAGCGTAACTGTCATCCTCCATTGTTAGGTGAACTACCTTCGGGGCACAATGGCGCGGCGCGGCGAACCGGGCGCACCGGGTCCGCCGTACCTGAAGGGGCTGTGCATTTGTGCAGATACGCCATGCGGTTTTGGCGGTTGAGCGGGCGGCCCGCAGCGCACCATACTCTTGGTTACTCCGCACGGGCGTCCCGCGCCCTGCGCGGTGCTGCAGTGTCAACGAAGACACCAAAGGAGAGAGTGGATGAGCACTGATATTCCCAGGCAGGGCAGGCGGCAGAAGGCACCGGTGCCGGAAGGCCTGCGCAAGGTTGTTGTGGCGTCCATGGCCGGAACGGTCGTGGAGTGGTACGAATTCTTCCTCTACGCCGCGGCGTCGACCCTCGTTTTCAGCCGTCTGTTCTTTCCCAACGCCAACACCGAGCTGGACGGCATCATTGCCGCATTCGTGACCTACGCCGTCGGGTTCGTGGCACGGCCCGTGGGCGGAATCGTCTTTGGACATTTCGGGGACAAGTTCGGCCGCAAGAAGCTGCTGCAGCTGAGCATCATCCTGGTGGGTGTATCCACCTTCCTGATGGGCTGCCTGCCAGGGTTCGATTCGATCGGCTACTGGGCTCCGGCAATGCTGGTGGCGCTGCGCTTTATCCAGGGCTTCGCCGTCGGCGGGGAATGGGGAGGTGCCGTGCTGCTCGTTGCCGAGCACAGCCCGAACAAATCCCGCGGCTTCTGGTCCAGCTGGCCGCAGTCCGCTGTTCCGATGGGCAACCTCCTGGCGACCGGCGTCCTGTTCGTCCTCTCAGCGACCCTCAGCGAAGCCGCGTTCCTGGGCTGGGGCTGGCGGGTGGCGTTCTGGCTCTCCGCGGTGATCGTGCTGGTGGGCTACTACATCCGCACCAAGGTCTCGGATGCCCCCATCTTCCTGGAAGCACAGAAGGAAGTGGAGCAGGAGGCCAAGGGCTACGGCGTGATGGAGGTGTTCCGCCGGTACCCGCGCGGCGTATTCACCGCCATGGGCCTGCGCTTCGCGGAGAACATCCTGTACTACCTGGTGGTCACGTTCTCCATCACCTACCTGCGGATCGTGGTGGACACCGATACCTCACGGATCCTGCTGCTGCTGCTCGTTGCGCACTTTATCCACTTCTGCGCGGTTCCCCTCGCCGGAAAGCTGTCCGATTCACTGGGCCGCCGGCCCGTGTACATGGCAGGCGCAGTGCTGGGGGCCACCTGGGGCTTCTTTGCCTTCCCCATGATGGACACGGCCAATGACCTGATGATCCTGGCTGCGGTGACCATTGGCCTGCTGTTCCATGCCTTGATGTACGCCGGCCAGCCGTCCATCATGGCGGAAATGTTCCCCACCCGGATGCGGTACTCCGGTGTCTCCCTGGGCTACCAGGTGACGTCGATCGTGGCCGGTTCGCTGGCTCCAATTATCGCTACGTCGCTGCTGGCGGAGTTCGATTCATCCACTCCGGTGGCGCTGTACCTGCTGGGTGCCTGCGTCATCACGGCTATCTCGGTGCTGCTGCTGCGGGAAACCAACGGCATTTCCCTGCACGACGTGGATGCCGCCGACGCACAGGGCACCGCGGACCTGCTGGCCGCGTCCAAGGCAGCCGAGGAGAAGCGGACCGCCGCTGCCGCGGACTAGGCACCACCCGTTGCCGAACGCCGCTGCCGGTCAGAAGTCAAGGTGCTCCTGGCGGGCAGCGGCTTCTGCGTGGATGGCCTCGATGACCGCCTGGACCCGCGCCGAGCGCAGGGCTTCCGGGCGGGCCACCGCCCAAATCGGGAGTCGCCGTTCGAAGGAGTCCGCCAGTACCGGCACGAAGCCGTCCCGTCCGGCGACCATGAAGTTGGGCAGCAGGCCAACCCCGGCCTCCCGGCGCACCGCCTCCACCTGCGCGAAAATGCTGGTGGCCTGGAAACTGGACCTCGGATCCGGCAGCCCGGTGGACCGGTGTCCCAGTTCCTCGACCAGCAGTGCGGACTCCACGTAGGAGACAAAGCAGTGCCTGGCCAGGTCAGCCGGAACCTGCGGGGTGCCGTGGCGGCGCAGATACCCTTCGGCTGCGTAGAGCCGCAGCACGTAATGGCCCAGCAGGATCGCATGGGCGGTGCGGACGTCCGTATGCCCCACCACCACCTCCAGGTCCACGCCGGAACGGTTCTGGCTGACCTTGCGGGTGGCGGAGAACATTTCAACGCTGATGTTCGGGTGCGAGGCCTGCAGCTTCACCAAGGCAGGGGTGACGAATTCGGAACCGAAACCGTCCACGGTGCTGATCCGCACCACGCCGGCGAGGGGATCGGCATTGTCCGCCAATGCACAGCGCAGCGCGCCAAGGCTCTCTTCAATGGATTCGGCGGCCCGGACCGCCTGCGCCCCCAGCGCCGTCAGTTCCCAGCCGCGCGGTGTCCGGGACAGCGTCCGGCCGCCGAGTTGTTTCTCCAGCGCAATGATCCGCCGCGAAATGGTGGTGTGGGTGGTCCCCAGGGTCTCGGCGACGGCGGTGAAACGTCCCAGCCGCGCCACGGTGAGCAGGATCAGCAGGTCATCCGGGCTTGGCAGCCGGCTGGCGGTATCCAGGGCCGTTCCTCCTCTCCACGGTGTGCACGGGTGCACAGGGGGTCTGTGGATTCTGGTCTTGAACGCACTCTAGCGCAGGTGCCACGCTGGTTCCGCGGCGGACGCGCGGCAGCTGCGCAGCACCAAGCGGGCGGCGCAGGCTCAGCACAACTCAGGCAGCACAACTAGGCAAAGGAGCTTAGCGATGGCGGAAGTTGGATGGATCGGACTGGGAAACATGGGGGCACCCATGGCAGGGAACCTGGTGAAGGCCGGTCACACCGTGCGCGGATTCGACCTCAGCCCGCGGGCCGTGGCGGCTGCCGAGGCAGCAGGAATCCGGGCGGTGGGCAGCATCGCGGAAGCGGTTGCGGGAGCAGACGTGGTGTTCACAATGCTCCCCAAGGGCGAGCATTCCCGGGCGGTCTACCTGGAGCCGGACGGAGTCCTGGCCCATGCGTCCACGGAGACGCTGCTGGTCGATTCCTCCACGATCGACGTCGAATCGGCTCAGGCACTGCACGACGCCGCTGCTGCCGCCGGCTTCCGCTTCGTAGACGCCCCGGTCTCCGGCGGAATGAGCGGAGCACAGGCCGGAACGCTCACCTTCATGGTGGGCGGCGCCCCGGACGCGGTGGCCGATGCCTCCGGCTTCATAGCGCCGATGGCGGGGAACGTGATTCCCACCGGAGGGGCCACCACCGGCCAGGCCGCGAAGATCTGCAACAACCTCATGCTCTTCATCAACCTGGCAGCGACCGCTGAGGGCGCAGTGCTGGCCGAGAGGCTGGGACTGGACAAGCAGGTTTTCTGGGACATCGCCTCCGTTTCCTCCGGGGACAGCTGGGCGCTGCGCACCTGGTATCCGGTGCCCGGGGTCGTCTCCACGGCGGCGTCGAACAATAACTTCGAACCTACTTTCACCACCGAGCTGGCGAATAAGGACATCAACCTGGCCATCGCGGCCGCGAGGGATACAGGCACGCCGCTCGAAATCGGCGAACACGTCCAGCAGCTGTTCGCGCGGCTCATCGACGCCGGGCAGTCCGGGAAGGACTGCTCCATGATCGTGAAACTGGTGGACGGCTCGCTCGCTGCCACCCCCGACCAGGTCCCTGCGCCGTAGCGGCGCCCCTACCGAAGAGAGCTCTTCATGCAGCGCATTCCCCACATCATCAACGGCAGGCAGGTCTCCGAGGCCGAGCGGTACGGTCCGGTCTTCAACCCGGCCACCGGCGCCCAGGAAAAAGAAGTGGCGCTGGCGTCCGCCGCCCGCGTGGAAGAGGCAATCCAGGCCGCCCAGGAAGCTCTTCCGGCGTGGCGGGCCACGTCCCTGGCGCGGCGCACGGCGATCTTCTTCAAGGTCCGTGAGCTGCTGACCGAACGTAAGGCAGAACTCGCCGCGATCCTCACGAGCGAACACGGCAAGGTGCTTTCCGACGCCGAGGGTGAGATCACCCGGGGGCTGGAGAACATTGAATTCGCGTCCGCGCTCGCCCTGGGCCTGAAGGGCGAGCGGTCGGAGCAGGTGGCCACCGGCGTCGACGTCCATTCAATCCGCCAGCCGGTAGGCGTGGTGGCGTGCATTACCCCGTTCAACTTTCCGGCCATGGTGCCGCTGTGGATGATCGGCAGCGCCTTGGCGTGCGGCAATACCGTGCTGCTGAAGCCGAGCGAAAAGGATCCGTCCGCAGCCGTGTTCATCGCTGAGCTGTTCGCCGAAGCCGGGCTTCCGGACGGTGTGCTGAACGTGGTGCACGGGGATAAGGAAGCGGTTGATGTGCTGCTGGAGCATCCGGTTGTGAAGGCCGTCAGTTTTGTGGGATCAACGCCGATTGCCCGCACCATCTACCGCCGGGCCGCCGAACACGGCAAACGGGTCCAGGCCCTGGGCGGGGCCAAGAACCACATGGTGGTGCTGCCGGACGCAGACCTGGACATGGCGGCAGACGCGGCGGTTTCCGCAGCCTACGGGTCCGCGGGGGAGCGCTGCATGGCCGTCAGCGTGCTGGTGGCCGTGGGAAACATTGCCGATGATCTGGTGGAAGCCGTGCGCTCGCGGATGGCGGACCTCAAGATTGGCCCGGGCACTGATCCCTCCTCCCAGATGGGTCCGCTGATTACTGCCGAGCACCGGGACAAGGTGGCTTCCTATGTGGCCGGTGCCGCGGATGAGGGCGCCACCGTGGTGGTGGACGGCCGGGACACGGCGTTCGACGGCGACGGGTTCTTCCTGGGCGTCAGCCTGCTGGACCACGTGAAGCCGGGCATGAAGGCCTACGACGATGAGATCTTCGGTCCCGTCCTCTCCGTGGTCCGCGTGGAGACCTACGCGGATGCGGTGCGGCTGGTCAACGAAAACCAGTACGGCAACGGCACGGCGATCTTCACGCGCGACGGCGGGGCCGCCCGGGCATTCGAGTTCGACGTCGAGGCCGGAATGGTGGGCGTCAACGTCCCCATTCCGGTGCCGGTGGGTTCCTTCTCCTTTGGCGGGTGGAAGGATTCGCTCTTCGGCGATACGCACATGTACGGCCCGGATTCGATCCGTTTCTACACCCGCGGCAAGGTGGTTACCACCCGCTGGCCGGACCCGGCGACGTCGGAAATCGACCTGGGATTCCCGCAGGTTCTCTAGGCAGGGAACTCAGGCACCGCGCACCTGGGGCAGCAGCCGGGCAGTGCCCCGCTGCTGCCCCAGCAGGAGCAGTGCCAGGACGGTCTGCACCGCCACTCCGGACACCAGCAGAACCAGCGCACCGGCAGAAGTGCTGCCGGTGCCCGCGGGCGGGAAGGCCAGCAGCCAGACTGCCGAACCCGCGTGCAGGGCTGCGGTGGCCGCGAGCGCCGCCGCCCGCAGGCGGAGTCCGTGCGGCGACGGACCGCAGTTGAGGACGGCAGCGGTGAACAGGCATCCGGTGGCCGTGAGGTACGCGGTGACCAGCCAGTGCACCGGCATGGACTGCTGCATGGCAGTCAACACCGGGGTGTGGAACATGGCCCACATGCCGGCCGCTACGAGCACCATGGTGGTTCCCGGGTGGGTCAGGAAACGGGCGGCTGGAGAATGGACGCTTCGGCGTAGCCGCGCTGCCGGGACCGTGTCGAGTGTCCTCAGCGCCAGCTCCACGGGGTGGGAGAGGACCAGCAGCAAGGGGCCGGCCATCCCGGCCAGGACATGCGAAAGTGCCAGCGCTCCAAAATCGGTGTGTGCCCAACCCGCCAGCGGCTCCAGCACTGTCAGCAGGACGGTAAGAACCCCGGCCAGGAAGGACACGAGCCGCCGGTATGGCCAGGTGCCGGCTCTCGGGGATCGTGCTCCGGCCCAGTAAGCGGCAACCGCAGCGACTGCCGGAATGAGGAAGAGGGACTCTGCCGGGAAATCACCGTGGTTATGCATGCGGCCGGCCCGGAGCGACGGAGGCGGGAGCTGGGATGGAACGCGCTGTCTGGGGCGGCGTCATGTGTCCGAACGTAGCACCGCAGCAGGGCCCGGTTGAACCCTCCGGGCGCAACCGGCCATTGACAGATCCCCATCCACGGCAAGGATGAATGCCATGTGGACGGGAACCCTTGAGTTCGACCTGCTGCTGGATGACGTACATTCCCTCAAGCAGAAGCGCTCCGTGGTGCGGCCGCTCGTGGCGGAACTGGCACGCAGGTTTGCCGTCTCCGCTGCCGAGACAGGCCAGCTGGATCTGCACCGCAGGGCGGAGATTGGTATCGGGATTGTCTCAGCTGACCGCGCGCACGTGGTGGAGGTGCTGGACAACGCAGAGCGGCTGGTTGCCTACCGTCCTGAAGTGCAGCTGCTCAGCACCCGCCGACGAGTGCTGAGCAGCGAAGACGAGTAGCTGGAGACGGTGGGGGAGAGGCATGGACTTGAGGACGCGGCGCGGACAGGTGGTCACCTTCGCTGTGCTGCCGATGGCGGCAGGGCTTGTGGTTCTCATTACCGGAGCGTTGTTTCCCGTGAGCCTCATGATTGGACTGCTGGTGGTGCTGTCCGTGGCCGCGCAGCGCGGTCTCGGAGGACCGGGGGTGGTTGTTCCAAGAGGCGATCCGCACCGCCGGAGCGCAGTGGCCCGCTGGTGGAACCGGCGCCGGCGCACGGGGTTCTATGCAGCGCTCTCGGTCCTGCTGATGCTTGGCTTCGCCCTGGCCCGTTCTGCGTTCACTGATACATGGGGAGGCGGGGACATCCTGTTTGCCGTGGGGATGGCGCTTCCGCTCTTCGTGATCCTGCGCCCGCCGCCGCGGACCCGAACCCAGGTGTGACGTGCTGGCGCACCGGCGTTCCCATCGCGTGATGCCGGTGTGGGCTGTTGGGACCCCACGGGTGAACTCGTGTCACAGAACGTGGGAAGGGCGGTCGCCCGAAGCGGTGCACCCGGGTATATGCTGTCCGGACGACAGTAAATTGGACCCCCAGAAAGAAGTGGGCATGCTTTTCGAGAACCAGGCAGCACTCGTCACCGCGGCAGGAGCCGGCATTGGCCGGGCCATCGCCCTGCGGCTGGCCGCCGAAGGAGCCGCCGTCGTCGTATCCGACGTCAATGACGAGGCCGGCGCTGAAACCGTAGCGCTCATCGAAGCCGCGGGCGGCGCTGCGGCCTATGTGCACGCAGACGTGTCCAGCCCGGACGAAGTGGGTACGCTCGTTCCCTTTGCCCTGGAAACCTTTGGCCGGTTGGACCTGGCCGTGAACAATGCCGGGGTGGGCACCATGCCAAAACCGGTACAGGAGATCAGCGCCGCGGACTGGGACCGGACCATCAATGTGACTCTTCGGGGGACCTTCCTCGCGCTCCAGGGCCAGATGGCGCACTTCACCGGCCAGGGCCGCGGAGCAATCGTCAACATTGCCTCGCTGGCAGGGATCAGTGCCACGCCAAACCTGACCCCGTACGGTGCAGCCAAGCACGGCGTGGTCTCCCTGACCCGTAGCGTCGCCAAGGAATGCGCTGAGTTGGGTATCCGGGTCAACGCCGTGGCGCCGGGCGCCATTGAAACCGCTGCCCTGGCATCGCTGCCGGAGGATGCCAAGGCCGGCTACGCCGCAGAGATCCCCATGAAGCGGCTGGGACAGCCGGAAGACATCGCCGACGCCGCGGCATTCCTGCTCTCAGACCAGGCATCCTTCATCACCGGTGTTGTGCTGCCGGTAGACGGAGGCACCGAAGCGTAGCTATGGCAACCGAGCAGAATGCAGTACTGATTGAACTCCTGAACCGGCTGCTGGCACAGTGGACGGCCCCCGGCTTCACCACGGCCGTGGCAGCCCGCGAGGGCGTGGTGCTGGACTCTGCCGCGCTGACGCTGCTGTCGATCCTCAACAATTCAGGCGCCCAGCGGCCGTCGGCGCTGAGCGAACGCATGGTCACCGGTGCCTCCAACATTTCCAAGATCACGGCTCGCCTGGAAGAAGCCGGCCTAGTCCGGCGGATGCCGGATCCGGTTGATTCGCGGGCCTCGCTGATAGACCTCACAGAGGCCGGCGCTCAGGCAGGACAAGCGCTGCGGCGTTCCGGGAGTACCCTGGTTGACCTGCTTCTCCAGGGTTGGAGTCCACGGGACCGGGCGGAGCTGGTTCGCCTGCTCACCCGGTTTGAGGCTGAGACCGAAAGGATTGCAAGCGCGCTGCGGGACAGCAGCAGCTAGCCGGCGTCGGTCCCCCGGGCCCAGCGGGGCCCGGGGGAACACCCGGCCTAGTAGGCCTTGACCCGCTGCTCCACGATCAGGTGGATCAGCGCGAACTTGCCCTCTTCGTCGATGGCTTTCAGTGCCGCCTCAACTGCGGCGGGGACATCGGCGTCGTTCTCCACCCGCACGCCGAACCCGCCGAACGCCTGCGCCATCAGCGCGAAGTCCGGGTTCTTCAGCTGGGTGCCGGAGATCCGCTCCGGGTAATGCCGCTCCTGGTGGGTGCGGATGGTGCCGTATTCCTGGTTGTCCATCACCACCACCAGCGGGGTGGCCCCGTACTGTGCCGCCGTGGCAAGCTCCTGGCCATTCATCATGAACTCGCCGTCGCCGGCGATCGTGACCACCCGCCGTCCCGGATGTGCCAGGGACGCGGCGATGGCGGAGGGCACCGAGTAGCCCATTGACCCGTTGCGGGCGCTGAGCATTGAGGCGTAGCGGCGGGTGGGGAAGTAGCGGTGTGCCCAGTTGGTGTGCTCGCCGGCGCCGAGGGTAATCATGGCGTCCTCGGGCAGGGTTGGCACCAGGTTCGCCATCAGGGTGTCCATGCGGGCCTGGCCGGTTGCCGGTTCCGCGGGCGGAAGCGCCGCGAACTTCTCCTGCTCACCGCGCATCCGGGACGTCCACGCCTTCCACTCTTCCTTCACCGGAAGGTCCATCATCACCAGGTCCCGCACAAACACGTCCGGCTTGGCCACAATCTGGTAGGACACGGGGCCGGAGCGCCCGCGCAGCGAAGGATCGATGGTGACGAGGAAGTTCTTCTTCTCCCAGTCCTGGCGAACCACAAAGCCGTCCGTGATCACGTCTCCGGGAACAGTGCCGACGAAGACCAGCAGGTCGGTTTCTTCCAGCAGGTCATAGGTGGGCTTGGGCCGCCCGTAGCCGATGGGACCCACGTAGGACGGGGAGTCGAAGGAGATGGTTCCTTCGCAGCGCCATTCCGCCGCGGCCGGCAGATGGTGCTCTTCCAGCCAGCGGGTCAGGGTATCGGCTCCCTCCTGCGTCCAGTCGTTGCCGCCGGTGACGAACAGTGGCTTGTCCGCTTCCTTGAGAGCGGACTGCAGCGCCTTCCAATCGGTGACGGTCATGCCGCCGGGCGCTACCGGAATCGGCGGATGGAGGGATGCGGAGACTTCCTTGCGGATGATGTCTTCGGGCAGGCCGACGACGACGGGGCCGGGACGCCCGCTCATGGCGGCGAAGAACGCTTCGGCCACGATCTCGGACGCGCGCTCCGGATGGTCCAGCACCATGACGCGCTTGGCTCCGGTGCTGAACCAGGCCTTGATGTCGAACTCCTGGAACGCCTCCCGGTCCCGGTGCTCGAAGGGAATCAGCCCCACGAAGAGCACCATGGGCGTGGAATCCTGCCAGGCAGTGTGCAGCCCCACGTGCGCGTTCGCCGCACCCGGCCCGCGGGTCACCATCGCGACGCCGGGAAGCTGGTTCATCTTGCCGTCCGCTTCCGCCATGTAGGCGGCACCGCCCTCGTGCCGGCAGACCACGGTTTCGATGGGACTGTTGTGCAGGCCGTCCAGGACGTCGAGGAAGCTCTCTCCGGGCACAACATAGGTGCGCTTGACGCCGTGGGCAATGAGGGAATCGACAATGACATGGCCGGCGCTCTTCACCTCCGGCTCTCGGGCAGCGGGAGGGGCGAGCGGTGCAGGCTGAGTCATCTTCGACCTTTCGTCATTGAAACGTTGAACTGCCGTCCATCCTCGGGGCGTCCGGCATCCCTATGTTCTACCCCATGGGTGCTTCCGTTCCGCAGATCATGTGCCAATGTGTCAGAAGGGGTCCTGCCGCCAGGCACGCCGTCCGGGTTCGGGGTTGGCCGCCTGGTCCGGTCATGGGGAAGAATTGGGCAGGTGAGTCCCGCCAACGCCCCGCAGCCCGCCCGCCAGTCCGCTGACATGTCCGCCGGTGCCGATGCCGCAGCCCGGATCTACGCCCAGATCGCCGCCGAACTGGGGGTGGCTCCCTGGCAGGTGCGTGCCGCCGTCGAGCTCCTGGACAGTGGTTCCACCGTTCCGTTCATTGCCCGCTACCGCAAGGAAGCAACCGGAACCCTGGATGACACGCAGCTGCGCGAACTCGACGAGCGGCTGCGGTACCTGCGTGAACTTTCCGAACGCCGCCGCGCCGTCCTGGAGGCGATCGAAGCCCAGGGCAAGCTCACCGCTGAGCTTCGTGCGGCCGTTGAATCGGCGGAGACGAAGTCCCGGCTGGAGGACATCTACCTTCCGTACAAGACCAAACGGCGTACCAAGGCCCAGATTGCCCGCGAAGCCGGGCTGGAGCCGCTGGCCGATGCGCTGCTGGCCAACCCGGCGCTGGACCCCGAAGCCGAAGCCGGCCGGTACGTGAACGAAGCGGTTCCCGACGCCGCAGAAGCCCTGGCCGGTGCCCGCGCCATCCTGGTTGAACGTGCCGGGCAGGACGCCGACCTGCTGACCGAAGCGCGTGAGAAGCTCTGGAAGCAGGGCCGGCTGCGCTCGCAGGTCAGGGCCGGAAGGGAAGCCGAGGGGCAGAAGTACTCCGACTACTTCGACTTCTCCCAGTCTCCGTCCGGAATGCCGTCCCACCGCGTGCTGGCACTGCTCCGCGCCGAGAAGGAAGGCATCCTGGAACTGGGACTGGCCGAGGCTGATCCGGCGGACGCCGAGGCCCTGGCTGCTGCCCGGCAGCGCTTCGAGAACTCCGTTGCCTTCCGGCTGGGTGCTGCCGCTGCCGGGGGACCTGCCGGCGCGTGGCTGCAGCAGACTGTCCAGCTGGCGTGGCGCCGCATCCTCGCCAAACTTTCAGTAGACCTGCGGGTCCGCCTGTTCCAGGACGCCGAAGCGGAGGCAGTTCGGGTGTTCGCGGCGAACCTGCGCGATGTGCTGCTGGCCGCGCCCGCCGGGAACCGGGCCACCCTTGGCCTGGATCCCGGCCTGCGCACCGGTGTCAAAGTGGCCGTGGTGGACGGGACCGGCAAGGTCACGGCCACGGACACCGTCTATCCGCATGCGCCGGCCCGCAAGTGGGACGGGGCCCTGGTGCGCCTCGCGGACCTGGTGAAGAAGCACCGGGTGGAGCTCGTGGCCATCGGCAACGGCACGGCCTCCCGGGAAACTGACAAGCTGGCCACCGAACTGATCCGCCTGCTGCCGGACGCCAAACTGGAGAAGCTGGTGGTTTCCGAAGCCGGTGCGTCGGTCTACTCCGCGTCGGCCCTGGCGGCCGCCGAACTGCCGGGCATGGACGTCTCCCTGCGCGGTGCGGTCTCGATTGCCCGCAGGCTGCAGGATCCGCTGGCCGAACTGGTGAAGATTGATCCCAAGTCCATCGGCGTGGGCCAGTACCAGCATGACGTCACGGCAGCGAAGCTGGACCGGTCCCTGGATGCCGTCGTTGAAGACTGCGTCAACGCCGTGGGCGTGGACGTGAACACCGCGTCTCCGGCGCTGCTGAGCCGTGTTGCCGGCGTCGGGCCCCTGCTGAGCGAAAACATTGTGGCCCACCGTAACGCCAATGGACCGTTCGCCCGCCGAAAGGACCTCCTGAAGGTGCCCCGGCTGGGGTCCAAGGCCTTCGAGCAGTGCGCCGGCTTCCTGCGGATCACCGGGGGCAGCGAGCCGCTGGACGCGTCCAGCGTGCACCCTGAATCCTATGGAATCGCCCGCCGGATCCTGGCTGCGGCCAAGGCCGACATGACGCCTTCCGGTGCGGAGCTCACGGGCCTGGACCCGGCCGAATTCGTGGATGAGTCCACCGGCCTGCCCACCGTCCTGGACATCCTCTCAGAGCTGCGCAAACCCGGCCGTGACCCGCGGCCGGCGTTCAAGACCGCCACCTTCTCCGAAGGCATCGAGAAGATCGCGGACCTGCGTCCGGGCATGGTGCTCGACGGCGTGGTCACCAATGTGGCGGCCTTCGGTGCGTTCGTGGACATCGGAGTCCACCAGGACGGGCTGGTCCACATCTCCGCGATGTCCTCATCCTTCGTTTCCGACCCGCACGACGTCGTGAAGTCGGGCCAGGTGGTCAAGGTCAAGGTGATGGAAGCAGATCCGGAACGGAAGCGGATCTCGCTCAGCCTCCGCCTGGATGACGACGCCCCGGCACCGGGTGCCGCCGCCGGGCAGGGCAGCGCCCGTGGTTCCCGGCCCCAGGGCAAACGGCCGCAGCCAAGCGGCCAGGGCGGGCGGAACGCGCAGGGCGGTGCAAAGCCCCGGGGCGGC
Organism: Arthrobacter koreensis; assembly: GCF_009193255.1. Lineage (GTDB taxonomy): Bacteria > Actinomycetota > Actinomycetes > Actinomycetales > Micrococcaceae > Arthrobacter_B > Arthrobacter_B koreensis. The sequence goes on along the minus strand of NZ_WACG01000008.1, from coordinate 33,592 downwards.
ACGGCGGGCAACGCGCCGCGCCGGCCCCAGGCGGGACCGGACAGCGCCATGGCAGATGCGCTGCGCCGGGCCGGCCTGGCCTAGCCCCGGGACCTGCAGCCGTTCAGTCCGCGGAGGGGATGTCTTCCTCGCCGGTAGGGGGCACGGTACCTGCCGCATGGGTGCCCTGTTCTTCACGGATGTTTCCGGCCGATTCGTCGCTGCTGCCCGGCGTCCGGGGTGAACCGGTGGGCTCCGGCTGCGGGGCGCTTGGGCCCAGGGGATCCTCGGCGTCGTTGGCCGGTCCGGTGGGTTCTGTAGTCATAGCGTGTCCTTTCGTCGTTGCCTGGATGCGGGCCTAGGCCCTCTGGGCAGGGCCGAGCAGGCTGTCCTGCAGGTTCTCCAGCAGGTCCCGCGGGGACTCGAAGACCTGTTCGGCTCCGGCGTCGCGCAGCTCGGCTTCGCTGGTCCCTCCGCAGGTCAGGCCGATAGTGGGGATCCCCAGGGCAGCGGCAGATTTCACGTCCCATACCGAGTCGCCCACGAAGACGGTGGCGCCGGCTTCCAGCTCTGCCGAATCCAGTGCCGCCTGGAGGATGTCCGGAGCGGGTTTGCTCTCTTCGGCATCGGAGGAACTGGTGGCAGAGGTGATCGCGTCGTCGGCGTCGATCGCCTGGCGGAGAGCCTGCAGTTCCGGTTCCGAAGCGGAGGAAGCCAGAACGACGGCGAGGTCCCGGGACGCGCAGGCACGCAGCAGGTCAGCGGCGCCGTCGAACGCCCGCAGCGCAGGCCAGGAGGTGGAGAAGATTGCTCCGTGGCTTGAATCGAGCTTTTCCTCGACCTCGGGTTCGGGATCACCGCCCAGCAGATGGCCAATGAGCTTGTCTCCGCCCATGCCGATCGCCCGGTGGATGTTGGCCATGGGAATGTCATAGTCCAGGCGGCGGAACGCCTGCCACCACGCCACGGTATGCAGGTAGTTGGAGTCCACCAGGGTGCCGTCCACGTCAAAGAGCACGCCGCGCAGCGAGCGTGAGTCCTTAGTCATCAGATATCCCTTGGGTTGGGTGCAGTGTGTCTGCTGAGTCTACCGAGGCTGGTTGGCCGGGCGGTCCGAGGAAAGCGGCCAGCTCTGTTTCCAGGGCGGAGGGGTCGCGGAGCTCGCACTCCCACACCACCAGCGCCTCCCAGCCGGCGGACGCCAGCGCCCGGAGCGCTGCCGCGTCCCGCTCCACCGTGCGGGCCCGCTTGGCCGCCCAGAACTCGGGGTTGGTAGCCGGTGCGTGGGTGCCTGCGGGGCAGGAGTGCGTGTGCCAAAAACAGCCGTTGACGAAGATGACCTTGCGCCGGCCAGCGAACACCAGATCCGGCTTGCCGGGCAGGGAGCCGCCGGCGGCCGCTCCGTGCAGGCGGAAGCGGTAACCGGAACGGTGCAGGAGGCGGCGGACCTTGAGCTCGGGCTTGGTGTTCTTGGAACGGATCCGGGACATGTTGCGGCTGCGCTGTTCCGCGGAAACCGTATCTGCCATGCCGTCAGTCTAGGTCCCTTCACTGGTTTGCCCGCCGGTGCCGCCGGAAGCGGAGGTCTCCTAGCCAACCGGTGCGGGGCAGGCATATGTTGGCTGTGGTGACCGGCGAGAGGACTGTTGTTCCATGGCCCACATCAAAATCTTGGCGACCGGAGGGACCATTGCGTCACGTACCGGCCGGGACGGTGCAGCGTCGGCTGGACGCGCCGAAGACATCGCGGCCTCCCTGTCCGGGCGGCACAGCTATTCCGTCCAGGACATAACCAACGCCAACAGTTTCCGGCTGCGTTTGGCGGACGTGCGGATCATTGCGGAAGCGGTCCGTGCTGCCGTGGCGGATGACGCCGTCGACGGCGTTGTGGTCACCCACGGCACCGACACCATGGAGGAGACGGCCTTTGCGCTGGACCTGGTGCACGATTCCCCCAAACCGGTGGTCTTCACCGGTGCGCAGCGCCCGGCGGACAGCCCCGTCGCTGACGGCCCGGCCAATCTGGAAGAAGCCGTAACTGCCGCTGCGGCGGCCGGACTGCGTAACGCAGGCGTGCTGATTTCCTTCGCCGGCCAGGTCCAGTCAGCGCGCGGAGCCAGGAAAGTCCACACCGTGGCCGCCAACCCGTTCGCCGGGGGAGTGGAGGTGGCTCACTTCGTCGCCGGGACGCTGCATGTCACGGCCATTCCCGTCCGCCCCGCGCCGCTTCCCATGCCGGGCGAGGACTTCGACAACGCCCGCGTGGAAATCATCGTCTGCGCCCTCGGCACGGGTCCGGAGCTTTTCAACCACGCCGTCCACACCGGAGCCAGCGCTATTGTCCTGGCCGGAACGGGAATGGGCAACGCCGGCGAGGGGTTTGCGGAAGCGGTGCAGGACGCGGTGCACGGAGGCTGCCCGGTGGTCCTGTGCACCCGGGTGCCTGCCGGCCCGGTGGTTCCTGCGTACGGCGCCGGCGGCGGCTTGGACCTGGTCCGCGCCGGTGCCATTCCGGGAGGGGATCTTGCGCCGGTGCAGGCCAGGATGCTGGCCGCCCTGCTGACGTCCCTGCCGGCCACCCAGGAGGAAATCCTCCAGGCCCTGACCACCGGAACATCGCGCAGCCGCTAGCCCCCGGCCTCCAAGGTCTCGATCCTGCATCGGCAGTCCACAGTTGCTGCGGAGGGGGTCCCAAAATCACTAAGTCGGCTTAGTATTAACCGCACTGAAGGTACCCCTTACAAGGAGGTAAGAGATGTCGGGCTACTTCAAGCTGGTTGACGCCCACGACGGCGCTTTCCGAATCAAGCTCATTTCCGGCGACGGAGCGCTCATGGCAGTGTCCGCGATGTTCCCCACCAAGGAAGCTGCGGCTGCGGGCATTGAGCAACTGAGGGAGATCGCCGGGACCGGGCCGGTCGTGGACCACAGCAAGGATGCCGATGTCGTGGCAGACGCCAAACGCAATACAGGCAGGGCCAAAGCATCCTGACCCAACCCTGCCCGAGGTCTTTCCGGAAGAGGCCTTTCGTTCCCGGCTCCCTTAGCACCGGGAACGAAAGGCCTCTCCTATGACTGGCCCTCGTCGCCTTCCGCAGCGTTCTGGGCATGGTCCCTCGAAGAGTCAGCGTGGGACGTCTCTTCGCCTTCCGAGGGTTCCTCGTTGTGAGTCCGGTTTTCGTCATTCGGGGTAGTGCTCATGAGTGCCTCCATGGCTGGTTTACGGCAACTGCCTTTCCAGTCTAGGAACCTGCCTGCGCTCCCAACAGGGTCTGCGGGGCCGGGAACATCCCTAGGCAGCGGATGCATCTGCCGGTAGCGTTTGCCGGATGCAGCCAAGAGACGCGGATGTCATTGTGGTGGGTGCCGGCCTTGCCGGCCTGGTAGCCGCTGCCGAGCTGGTGGACGCCGGCCGGTCGGTGATCCTGCTGGAGCAGGAGGGGGAGCAAGGGCTGGGAGGCCAAGCCTGGTGGTCCTTTGGCGGCCTCTTCTTCGTGGATTCCCCGGAGCAGCGCCGCCTCCGAGTCAGGGATTCAGTGGAGCTTGCCTGGCAGGACTGGCAGGGGACGGCTGGCTTTGACCGCGAGGAGGATTACTGGCCGCGCCGCTGGGCGGAGGCTTACGTCAATTTTGCGGCGGGCGAGAAACGGGCCTGGCTGCATCAGCTGGGACACCGCGTCTTCCCCGTGGTTGGCTGGGCGGAACGCGGCGGCTACGGCGCCAGCGGTCCCGGCAACTCCGTGCCCCGCTTCCACATCACCTGGGGAACCGGGCCCGGTATTACCGCACCGTTTGTGGCCAAGGTGCGCTCCGGCGTCGAGAGCGGCCTGGTGCGGCTGGCGTGCAATCACCGGATGGAATCACTGGTCAGCACTGCGGGCACCGTAACCGGAGTGCGCGGGACAGTCCTGGAGCGGACGACGACGCCGCGCGGCCGGGCTGCGGAGCGCGCCACGGTGGGTGAATTCGAATTCTCTGCCGGCGCCGTCGTCGTGACAACCGGTGGTATTGGCGGCGACCATGACCTGGTGCGCGCCGCCTGGCCCCAGCGGCTCGGCGCACCGCCCACGGCGATGCTGAGCGGGGTTCCGGGACATGTGGACGGACGCGGGATCAGGGCGTCGCAGGATGCCGGGGGACGGGTGATCAACCCGGACCGGATGTGGCATTACGTGGAGGGAATTAAGAACTGGAACCCGGTGTGGCCGAATCACGGCATCCGGATTCTTCCCGGGCCGTCCTCGCTGTGGCTCGACGCCACCGGGAAGCGGCTGCCGGGCCCGCTCTTTCCTGGGTTCGACACTCTCGGGACGCTCCAGCACCTGCGCGGCACGGGGTACGACTACAGCTGGTTCGTCCTGAACAAGGCGATCATCCGGAAGGAATTCGCGCTTTCGGGCTCGGAACAGAATCCGGACCTGACCGGCAAATCCCTGCGCGGAGTGCTGGGCCGGGCCACCGCGGATGTACCGGGGCCGGTGCAGAAGTTCCTCGACCACGGAGAGGACTTCCTCGCGGCCGGCAGCGTTCCGGAACTGGTGGCGGCCATGAACGAGCTGGCCAAGTCCTCGACGGACGGGAAGGCGCCGGTGCTCTCGGCGGAGTCAGTCCTTGCGGAGCTTCAGGCCCGTGACCGGGAGATCGCCAACCCCTTTAGCAAGGATGCTCAGATTACGGCCATTCGCGGGGCGCGGACCTATCTGGGGGACCGGCTGATCCGTACGGCCGCCCCGCGGCCCATCCTGGATCCCAAGGACGGACCGTTGATCGCGGTGCGGCTGTCCGTGCTGACCCGCAAGACCCTGGGCGGGCTCGAAACCGATCTGGACTCGCGGGTGCTGGGAGCCGACGGCATCCCCGTCCCGGGCCTGTTTGCGGCCGGGGAAGCCGCCGGGTTCGGCGGTGGCGGGATGCACGGGTACCGGTCGCTGGAGGGAACCTTCCTGGGAGGCTGCCTCTTCAGCGGCCGCGCAGCCGGACGGGCGGCCGCCCGCTGACGCTTCCGGGAGACAGCGAAGGGGCCGGCACCTCTCGGTACCGGCCCCTTCGCTGTTCGTGGAGGCTAGGCTCCCGGGTTGTATTTCTTGAACTGGCGGTAGGCCTTGGAGCCGTTGAAGTACTCGGTGGACGGCTTCATCCACAGCATGATGACCGCAGCCACCGGCAGCACGATGCCGAGAACCGTGAGCACGGCCATCAGCGAGCCGGCGGTGGTGAGGTTGGCCAGGCCGAACAGGCCCAGGACGGCGAAGACGGTGGCGACGATGCGTGCCCAGTTGTAGCCCTTACGGACGAACAGCGCGACCAGCACGGCGACGGCGATGCTGACGACAGCGAAGAAAATCGACAGTGCGGTACTGAACGCGATAACCGCGTCGAGCTCGGAAGCGCTAATGGCAACGGCGCTCGTCTCCACGAGCGAGTTCCGGAAGTCGTCGGAGTTCATCCAGGAGAGTGTTACCGGGATGCTGATTGCTGAGACAACGGCCGCTGCGATCAGCAGCCAGAAGCCAAGGTCAACCTGCTTGGGACGCACCGGTGCTGCCGGCGCTGCCGCGGGCTGGTTGCCGGCGTAGGCGTTGTAGCTGTAGTTGTTTGCCGGAGGCTGCTGCTCGGACATAGTTCCCCTCATAAGTGTCTGCGATGCGGTTTTGTGCCGGCGGCTGCAGGGTCCGCCGGCGCATGACCAAGCCAGCCTAGCCGGAGGATGCCGTTCCGTCCTCCCCAATAAGGCTGAAATTGTCGGTGTGGTTTCCGGAGCGCACTGCACCGCAAGGACTAAGAAACCGGCTGGGCTCAGATTTCCGCCGCAGCCACCAGCGGGAAGGTTGGCGTCGTCGAACCGCCGGACGGCTCGATCGTCAGTGCCACGGTCCCGGCACGGGAGACCTCCCCGTTGAGCCACACCCGGACGTCGCCTCCGCCGAAATGCACGTCAGGGATGGGGGTGCCGTCTTCGAGCAGCCACAGCTGGTACTCGCGGTCCGCACCCGGATCAGGGAGGTTTCCGGCCAGGAACAGGGCAGCGTCTTCTTGTTCTGAAAGGAGCAGCGTCGTCGGCTGCCCGTCCACCTCAAGGTTCTGGACGGCAAGATCCGGCGCGGCCAGGAGACGGTCCTCGCGGTCCTGCTGCTGCTGCGCCTGCTGCTGGCGCTGCTCGGACTGCACACCCAGCGCCCAGCCGGCCAGGCCCGCGGCCGGGAGCAGCAGGGCTGAGGCTGCGGCGGCCAGCAGTACGCGGCGGCGCCGGCGGTGGAGGGGAGCCCGGGTTGGCGCTGCCGGCCGGATGCGGGTCACTTGCGCCTGGCGGGTTCCGTGAATCGATGCGAGGACTGATGAACGCAGCTCCGCGGGAGGCTCCTGCTCGGTAGCGGCGGCCAGATGGGCGGACACGTCAGCGAAGTCGGCGACCTCGGACCGGCAGCGGGCGCAGCCGGCAAGGTGTTCTTCGAATGCGGCCCGCTCCGCCGGCTCGAGGGCGTCGATGGCGAAAAGCGGTGCAAGTTCGTGCAGCCCGCTGCCGGAATGCTGGTTGTTCATCGCCGTCCCCCCAGGGCAGATCTCAGGTTGTTCAAGCCGTCCCGTATCCGGGCCTTTGCCGTCCCGAGCGGAATGTTCAGCGCGCGGGCAACCTCCTGGTGGGTGCAGCCTTCGTAATATGCTAGGGCAACCGCCTCACGCTGGAGCGGGCTGAGCGTTCCAAGCCCGTCCCGCACTTCCTGGACTGCCATGGACTGCTCCACCTGCTCCCAGGTCTGGTCTGCCGCCGTCGTCGGGCGCTGATCCTCATACGTTTGCTCACGGTTCCGTTCGCTCGCCACCTGGCGAACCCGGTCCACGGCCCTGCGGTGGGCCAGGGTGCAGAGCCAGCCCAGGACTGATCCCCGGGACGGAGCGAAACGCCCTGATTGTTCCCAGGCCATGAGATAGACCTCCTGCACCACCTCGGCAGCAATTTCGGGAGAACGGGTTACCCGTACTGCTAAACCGTAAACCCTGGCGGACGTGGCATCGTACAGGTCCGCAAAGGCGGCCTCATCTCCGCCCGCACTGCGGCGCACCAGATCGGCCAGGTCCGGAACCGTCCGGCCCAGCACGGGAACGCCGAACTGGTCGCCCGGCGCTGTACCCGGCTCAGTCATCGGCTTGCACTGCTCATCCCTTTCAGCGGCGGCGTCCACGGCTGAGGTCCGCGGACACACTCAGGTGGTGAACTCTGCCATACCGGGAGGCCCGTGTGCCAGCCGGATCCGCTTTCCCCTCAGCCGGGAAAAAAATTCCTGATCCGGACCCATCCGGATGCCGTCCGGCTCCGAACTCCTTGTGCATTCACACCGATTTACCGACTCAGCAGATGAAGGAAACCGATCATGAATACGAAGCTGCGGCTGCTCGCCGTTCCCACCCTTGCACTTGGTGCCCTTGCTCTTTCCGCAACGCCGTCGTTCGCCCACGGACCGGATTCATGGTCCGGCCAGGCAACCCTCAACAGCATGAACAACTCGGGCACCACCGGCCAGGCGATGGTGGAGGTGCACGGGACTGAAGCCAAAGTGACCGTCAACGTTACCGGCGCGGCGGAGACCTTCATGGACGGCCCCTTCCCGCACGCCCAGCACATCCACATTGCCGCACAGGGCGTCTGCCCCGGCCCGGACGCGGATACCGACGGCGACGGCGTCGTCAACACCACCGAGGGGCATCCCTTCTACGGTCACATCGGCACCTCGCTGACCACCGAGGGTGATACCAGTGCGGACTCGGGCCTTGCCGTCGAGCGATTCCCCGGCGGATCGGCGTACAACTACGAGCGGACCTTCGAAGTAAACCCGGAGACCGCCCAGTCACTGGAAAACGGCACGGCAGTTGTGGTGGTCCACGGCGTTGATCCGTCCAAGATGCCGGAGGCAGCAGCCGCGAAGATGTCGGACCTGGACCCGTCCCTGCCTGCCGCGGCAACCCTGCCGGCAGCCTGCGGAACCCTGGCCGTTTCCCAGATGGGCGCCATGCCCGAAGGCGGCGCTGACACCGGCGTCGAAACCGCCGGCGCAGTAGACGGAACCACCCTGGCAGCAGCCGGTGCGGGTGCCGGAGTACTGGCCCTGGCCGGAGCCGTGCTGGCCCGCCGCCGCGCCCGTGGCTAAGGACTCAGCGATCCACAGCGGACGCCGCGCAGGATTGATCTCCTGCGCGGCGTCCCTGCTGCTGGTGCTGGGTGCCTGCTCAGCGGCACCGGCACCGGATGCGCCGTCCTCCGCTGCAGCCTCCTCCGCTGCGCCGTCGTCCGCGGCAGCCGTTCCGGCACCGGCACCCTCCGGCCCCGGCACGGAGACTCCCGCACCGGTTTCGCTTCCGCAGAGCCTTGCGATCCCGGCCACCGGAACACAGGGCGACCTGCTGCATCTGGGGCTCCGAGAGGACGGCTCGCTGGAGGTTCCGCCGGAAGGCCCGGGCGCTCCGGCCAGCTGGTATTCAGGTTCTCCGGCACCCGGTCAGCCGGGCCCGGCGGTACTGCTCGGGCATGTGAACGCAACCGGTGGCGGGCCGGGCGTTTTCGCGGACCTGCGCGCCCTGGTGCCCGGGGACGTTGTGGAAGTGGGACGGCAGGATGGCTCTACCGTGGAGTTCACGGTTGAGCGTGCCGAACAGTATGGGAAGGACAGTTTTCCCACCCTGGAGGTGTACGGCAATACCGCCGGCCCGGAACTGCGGCTGATCACCTGCGACGGTTTCGACCCGGCGACGGGAACGTTCGATGACAACTACGTTGTGTACGCTGCGATGCGCGGCTGAGCCCTGGCCGCGTCCTAGCCGAGTTCGCGGCGGAGCCGGTGCCTGAGGCCCAGCCGGACCGATGACCATTCGCCTTCCAGGATCGAGAACACCACCACGTCGCGGCGGGAGCCGTCCAGCCACAGTTCGTTCGAGCGCAGGACGCCATCCTGCTTGGCGCCGAGACGGGCGATCGCCGCCCGGGACGCGTGGTTATGCCAGTGGGTGCGGAATTCGACGGCGATGCAGTCCAGGTCCTCGAAGGCGCGGGAGAGCAGCAGGTACTTCGCCTCTGCGTTGATCGACGTCCGCTGGGCGCTGGCCGCCAGCCAGGTTGAGCCAATCTCCACCCGGCGGTGTTCCGCCTTGATGTTCATGTAGGTAGTCATGCCGCACAGTGCACCGGTGTCCAGGCGGCGGATCGCCCACGGGGCCATGCTGCCGGCGGCCTGCTGCTGCAGCCGGGACTCCACTTCCGCTGCCATTGCGTCCGGGGCGGGAATGCGGGTGTACCAGAGGTTCCACAGTTCCCCGTCTCGAACGGCGTCGGTCAGCTCCGGGATGTGCTCGGGGGACAGGGGCTCCAGCCGGACAGTGCTGCCCTCGAGCACCACGGGGATGGACAACGGATTCGCATGCATGGATTCATCCTAGGTAGGGAAGGGAATTATTACGGGGCATGCACCGTTGCCGAGATAGATGCAATAACATGTATCTATTGGATGTAAGGAAGGTGCCGTTGTGGCCGAACGCAGGATTGTTGCAGTAACCGCCGGACTGGGAGTGCCGTCCTCCAGCCGAATGCTGGCGGACCAGCTGGGTGCGGCGGCCCAGGACCGCCTCCGGGAGCTGGGGCACGACGCCGTCGTCACTACGTACGAACTGCGCGAGTACGCCGTTGACATCGCCAATGCCATGGTTTCCGGTTACGCGGCGCCGAAGCTTGAAACCCTGTTCAACGAAGTCGCGGACGCCGACGCGCTGATTGCGGTGTCACCGGTCTTCAGTGCCTCCATGAGCGGCCTCTTCAAGTCCTTCTTCGACGTCATGGACAAGGACGCCCTGGATGGAAAGCCCGTCCTGGCCGGAGCCACCGGAGGAAGCGCACGGCACTCCATGGTGCTGGACTTCGCGCTGCGTCCGCTCTTTGCCTACCTGCGGGCGCGGGTGGCTCCCACCGCCGTCTACGCCGCTCCGGATGACTGGGGCGCCGGCAGCGACGGGGTTTCCGCACTCGATGACCGCGTCCGGCGTGCCGCAGCGGAGCTCGTGGCCCTGCTTGGTGACGCCCCGGTTGACCGGCCTTCCCGCAGCACGGGTGAGTCGCTGCCATTCGAGCAGCTGCTGGCACAGATCCAGCCCCGAGGCTAACCGGAGGCCGCCCGAGGGACTCGTGGACCGCGAAAAGGGGTACTAGCGTTCCACGAACGCCAGGACACGGGCCGGGCTGGCCGTACCGCCCACGATCTTCAGCGGGGAGACCACCACCATGGCGCCGGTGGCCGGAAGCGCCGCCAGGTTCTGCAGCAGCGTGACCCCGTACTTGTTGTTGCCCAGCAGGTAGTAGTGCGCCGGGAACGGCGGATCGAAGGCACCGGCGTTGCCGGCGTCGATCCCCACTGTCTCAACGCCCAGGCCTGCAATCGGGGTCTCCTCGGCCAGCCACTTGGCGCACGCCGCGGAGATTCCGGGGGTGTGCGAACCGGTGTCGTCGAAGTTCAGAAACGCATCGGCGTCGTCTATGTATTTGTCCCAGCCGGTGCGCAGCAGCAGCCACGCGCCGTCGGGCAATGCCCCGTGTTCCGCTTCCCAGGCCTGGATGTGCTCCGGCTCCACCAGGAAATCCGGGTCCGTGGCTGCCTCGGCACTGAAATCCATCACGACTGCGGGTCCCACCAGCCGGCGGACCGGGATCTGGGAAACATCGTCCCCGTCCCGCCCGGTGATCCAGTGCGACGGCGCATCCACGTGCGTGCCGATGTGCTCACCGGTGTGGATGTTGTTGTGCTTCCAGAACGGACCCGGCTCATCGAAGGCGCTGACCTGCTCCAGGCTGAAGTCGATCAGGTTCACGAACGGGTCCGGCAGCTTCAGCGTGGGAATACCCGCGGACAGCGGAGCCGTGAGGTCCACGACCTCCAGGGCGCCGCCGTCGAGCGCCCCAATCAGGTTCTGGATCAACCCGGGTTCAGTGCTGGGAAGAGACATGTTCGGTTCCTGTCCAAGGTCGAAAATCGTTTGCCTGAGAATACCGGGGAACCCCGCCGGACAGCCCGACTGGGTCGCAACATGACGCACGGCCATTTGTGCCCCGGCAGCCGCGCGGTCCTAGGATTCTGGTAGACCTCGCCCGCGCCATCACAGGAGTCAGACGTTGGACCAGATGAACATTGCCGGGCTGGTAGGCCGCACCTTGGCCCAGCTGGGCGCCGCCCACGCCTTCGGAGTGGTGGGCAGCGGCAACTTCCACCTGACCAATGCACTGCGGGAGAACGGTGTGCCCTTCACCGCCGCGCGGCACGAGGGCGGCGCGGCAACGATGGCCGATGCCTATGCGCGCATGTCAGGACTGGTTTCGATCCTGACCACCCACCAGGGTTGCGGCCTCACCAATGCGGCCACCGGCATCGGGGAAGCCGCCAAGTCCCGGACACCGATGATCGTCCTGACCGCCGACGCCGCCGGCTCAGCCGTGCGGTCAAACTTCCGGATTGACCAGGACGGGCTGGCCCGCAGCCTGGGGGCCGTGCCGGAACGTGTGCACTCAGCCCAGAGCGCCGTCGCAGACACAGTCCGGGCGTTCCGAACCGCGCAGAATGAACGCCGCACCGTAGTGCTCAGCGTTCCGTTGGACGTCCAGGCACAGCCCGTTCCCGCCGGTACGCCCCGCCGGGTGCCACCGGTGGCGCCTACCGGTTTCGTCCGGCCCAACGCCAGCCTGGTGCGCGGCCTGGCGGACGTGCTCAGCACCGCGAAACGGCCGGTGTTCGTGGCCGGCCGCGGTGCGCGGTACGCTGCCGAAGAACTCAAGGCCCTCGCCGCCCAGTCCGGCGCGCTGCTGGCCACCTCGGCCGTTGCGAACGGACTGTTCGAAGGGGAGGAATTCAACCTCGGCATCTCCGGCGGATTTTCAACTCCGGAGACGGCCGCGCTGATCCGTGACGCGGACGCGCTCATCGGCTGGGGCTGCACCCTGAACATGTGGACCATGCGCCACGGTTCGCTGATCAACCCGGACGCGGTGGTGGTGCAGGTGGACCTGGACGATTCGGCGCTGGGTGCCAATCGGGAGATTCACCTCGGCGTGATTGGTGACTGTGCCGCTACGGCCGCCGACGTCCTGGCCGAGCTGCAGGCCAGCCAGGCGGAGCCGCCCGCGAAGTACCGCACTCCCGAAACGGCAGCCCGCATTGACGCGGGCGCACGCTGGCAGAACGTGCCGGTAGAGGACCTGTCAACGTCCGAGCGGATCGACCCTAGGGCGCTGACCCTGGAACTTGATGCGCTGCTGCCCGCCGAGCGCCTGGTCTCCGTGGATTCGGGCAATTTCATGGGCTACCCCGCCACCCACTTGTCCGTGCCGGACGAGTTCGGTTTCTGTTTCACCCAGGCCTTCCAGTCCATTGGCCTGGGCCTGGGCACCGCCATCGGTGCTGCGCTGGCCCGCCCGGACCGGCTGCCTGTCCTGGGCACCGGGGACGGCGGATTCCTGATGGCTATCTCGGAACTTGAGACTGCCGTTCGCCTGGGCCTGCCGCTCGTGGTGATCGTGTACAACGATGCCGCCTACGGTGCCGAGGTGCACCACTTTGGTGCCGCGAACGACGCCGCGGGCACGGACATGGAAACCGTCACCTTCCCGGACACGGACATCGCGGCGATTGCCCGCGGCTACGGAGCAGACGGCATCACGGTCCGCGCTCCGTCAGACCTGGCCGCGGTAACCGGCTGGCTGGAAGGTCCGCGGACCGTACCCCTGGTCATTGACGCCAAGATTGCCTCCGACGGCGGTGCCTGGTGGCTCGCGGAGGCGTTCAAGGGACACTAGCCGGAGCAGGTAGGCGTGGCGTCCCCGCCCGGAAAGCGGGGACGCTAACCGCACCTCTCTGCTCAGCGCGCGGCCAGTGCCACGGCCTCGACAACATCCGGCACCTCGGACCGCACGGCTGCGGCGGCGGGCTCGTCTGCGATCGCGGCTGCGGCGTCCTGTGCCGCGCAGCGGTCGCGGTAAGAGCGCACCTCAGCGTCGCGGCGGGCCTGGTCCCAGCCCAGCGCTTCGGCGGCCAGATCGGCAATCTCCTCGACGGCGTCCAAGCCGTGGTTCGGGGCTTCCCAGGTGAGGCGGGTGCGCACGTCGAACAGATCTTCCAGATGCAGGGCGCCCTCATGGGTGCAGCCATGCACGATCTCAGCACGCAGGTAAGCCGGGGCGCCCTGCAGCGGAGCGGCCAGTTCTGGCCGCTCGTCCACGAGTTCAGTGATCTCGGAGATGGCCGAGCCGTAGCGGTCCAGCATCCGCATGACCTGCTGTTCGGTCCAGCCGTACGGCGCGCCCAGCGAACCGGCCTGGCGGGTCAGCGGCAAATAGCCGTCTGCGCCGAGCAGCGGGGTCTTGGCCGTGACCGAGGGAAGGTCCTTGGCGCGTGAGCCCAGCGCCAGGTCCACCGCGTCCTCCGCCATAACCCGGTAGGTGGTGAGCTTGCCTCCGGCGATCGCTACCAGCCCCGGCAGCACCTCGGTCACGGTGTGCTCGCGGGAGATCTTGGTGGACTGCTCGTCGCCCTTGGTGCCCGGCTGCAGCAGCGGTCGCAGGCCCGCGTACGTCCCAATCACGTCGTCGCGGGTCAGGGGCTTGTCCAGCACCACGTTGGCGTGCTCGATGACGTAGTCGATGTCCGCGCTCGTGGCCACGGGTGTGGACAGTTCCTGGTGGTACGGAGTGTCAGTGGTCCCGATGATCCAGTAGCGCTCCCACGGAATCACGAACAGCACGGACTTCTCGGTCTGCAGGATCAGGCCGGACTCGCCGGAAATGCGCTCGCGCGGCACGATGATGTGGATGCCCTTCGAGGCAAGGACTTTCAGGCCGCCGTCGGCGCCGGCGAGGTCCTGGGTTTTCTCAGTCCACACACCGGTGGCGGTGATCACGGACTTGGCGCGGACAGTGCGGTCGCGGCCGGTCTCCAGGTCGCGGATCACGGCACCAGATACCCGGCCGGAGGCATCCTGCGGGAAGGAGACGGCCTTGGCCCGGGGAACGGCCGTGGCGCCCAGGCGAGCGGCGGTGCGGACCAGGGTCAGGACCAGGCGGGCGTCGTCGACCTTGCCGTCCCAGTACTTGATGGCGCCGACCATGCTTCCGTCCTTGACGTCGGGGAAGGCCTCTTTGACCCCCTTCATGCCGAGGTGGCGCTGGATCGGCATGGTGGCGTTCTTGGCGCCGACGTGCGCGAGGGTGTCGTAGAGGCCGATGCCGGCGGCGACGTAGGGGCGTTCCCAGGCACGGTGGGTGATGGGGTACAGGAACGGCACTGGCTTGACCAGGTGCGGTGCCAGCGAATCGAGCAGCAGCTCACGCTCCCGCAGGGCCTCGGCTACCAGCTTGAAATCCAGCTGCTGCAGGTAGCGCAGGCCGCCGTGGACCAGCTTGGAAGACCACTGGGAGGTGCCGCCGGCCCAGTCCTGGGCTTCGACAATGGCAGTGCGCAGACCGCGGGAGACGGCGTCCAGGGCAATGCCTGCGCCGGTCACCCCGCCTCCCACCACGAGGACGTCGAGTTCGGGACCATCGGCGAGCTCGTCGAGGACGGCGTCGCGGTTTCCGGCTGAGGGCAGGCGAGGTGACATGGGGTGGCCTTTCGCTTTCGGACCGGGCGAAGGGGCCCGGAGTCTTCGTCGAACGATAGGCCTCCGTTGGGAGTACGATCAAAGCAGATGAACGGATGTGCGCACTCGGAGGGGATGCCATGCACGAAGATGCCGATCTGTACCGTGCAGCCGAGCTGTACTACGTCCAGGGCGCGACCATGGAAACGGTCGCTGAACGGTTCAATGTCTCCCGGTCCACCGTCTCGCGGATGCTGCAGGCTGCACGGGACCGGGGGATCGTCCGCATCACCCTTTCGGCCCCGGTGGACACGGGTAGCGAGCTGGTGCGCACCCTGCAGAAGTCCTTCGGCGTGACTGCCTATCTGGCTGCGGTCCCCGCCACGGCAAACACTGCCAAGCGGCTGGATGCCGCGGCCCGGCATGCGGCGGTGCTGATCCACGACTGGTTCGAGGACGGGATGACCATGGCGGTGGCCTGGGGCACCACGACGTCGGCGGTAGCGGCTGTACTCCAGCCGAAGCTGACCCGGGACGCGACGGTGGTGCAGATGAACGGCGCGGTGAGTGCCCGGTCTGCGCAGTTGAACGCTTCCCCCGGGCTGCTGCCGCAGATGGCGGCATCCTTTGACGCCGCGCTGATCCAGTTTCCGGCGCCTGCCTTCTTCGACGATGAGCGGACCAGGGAGCTGATGTGGCAGGAATCCACGGTGCGGCGGGTATTGGCGGTGCGTGCCGAAGCGGATCTTGCCGTGTTCAGTGTGGGGGCATTCGAAGGGCCCTCGCCGTCAGAGGTGTACAGCGGCGGCTATCTGACCGAGGACGCGTTTCGCGAGTTCGCCGCGCACCGCGTAGTGGGCGATGTCTGCACGGTCTTCCTGCGCGAGGACGGCAGCTACGCGGACATCGGGCTGAACCGCCGGGCGTCCGGACCCACGCCGCAGGAGCTGAAGCGGATTCCCCGCCGGCTCTGCGTTGTCTCGGGGGAGCATAAAGTGCCCGGGCTGATCGCGGCGCTGCGCGCCGGCGTGATCACGGACCTGGTGCTCGACGACGGCACGGCCCGCGCACTGATGCGTCATCTGTCCCGTCTTGCGCCTGCCGGAGCCTGACCGAGGCCGGGTGGAGATGCGCTAGTCCCGGATTTCCTCCCGCACCGGCCGGAGCCGGTCCGGCACCCCGGTTCCCGCAACCGGCGGAAAAGTGCAGGCGAACTCACCGCGGTAACCGAACAGGAAGCCGAAAACCGGGTTGCGTACCTGCAGCTGGATCGTGTAGACCTGCCGCTCGTCGTCGTACGCCTCGTAGAGATCCGCCGTGCCGGTCAGGAAGCGCGGAACGGTGAAGCTCACCGGGCCTTCGTGGAAACGCAGCGCCCCCGTGCGCAGGTGAAGCGAGCCGTCTTCGCGGACACCCAGGTCCAGGTCCGTGGCCAGGTGCTGATGGGTGCCCAGATAGTCCACCACCGTTCCACGCCGCGCGCTGTAGACCATGCTGGCGTCGAACCGCCGCGGCCGCCCGGGGCGCAGTTCAAGGGTGCGGGTGAACGTGACGGTGGTGCGGCCAAAGCTGTCCACGTACGGGTAGTTTTCAATGCTGAACGGCACGTTGCGGCCGCGCTCCGGGAACAGGATGTTGCGGAAGGCGCCGAATTTCAGGAACGGCACCGTCCACCATGCACCCCGGCGGACTTCCGAGAAAACGCCGCGGCCCACACAGGCGTAGCCGGCCTTCGGATCCACCGAGAACCGGCGCTGGAGCATGGGGTGCAGCCGGTGGAAATCATCCCCCATGGCCCGGGCGAAGACGGACTGTCCGGCGTTCCCGGGCGCGTTCATGCCGGCTCCGGCAGCGCTGCGAGGGAGGCCGGTGGGCGGGAGGACTGCCTGTCCGGTGCGTGCCGGAGGCAGCGCGCGGCCCGTGGAACGCTGCCGGCCGCCGGAAGCATCCCGGCGCCAGCCACCGCTGCGGCAGCGGCAAGGGCGGTGCCAGCCCCGGGGCGCCGGATCAGCAGGCACAGTGTTCCGGCCACCGCTGCGGTACGGAGGCCGGTGTCCAGCAGCCAGGCCCGGAGGGCGCGTTCGGGCGGGATGCCGTCTTCCGCCCAGAGGCGCAGCCGGTCGAAGCTCCACGCCGTAGCCCAGCCGAGTGCCGGGCGGATGAGCGGGGCATCCAGCCAGCGGCCCAGCGGACCCCAGCCGGGTGAAAAGTGGTAGCCGGTGATGAACCGGATCCCGTCCGGTCCGGGAACATAGCGCCAGTATCCGGCTCCCGGTCCAATGGGCGAGAGTACGTCCCGGGTGGTGAACTTCAGGACGGAGGTGGCCTTGCCCTGCCCCCGGGTGCCGAGGGATGTTCCGGTGCCGTGGATAGTGTGCAGCGGCAGCCTGAACTCGTAGCGGAATTCCTGCGGGGCCGTGCCGGGAGCGGGAATGATCGCGGTAAACCTCAGGTCCCACCGGGGATGGTTCTGCGGGTCCTGGGTCAGCTCCCACAACCGCTCGAGCGGTGCCCGGACCGGTATCTCCACATAGACCTGTTTCCCCATGCCAGGAGACTACCCCTCCTGGCGGTGCCGCCCCCGGGGCCGGCGATCACATGCCGGGCGTGTCCTGGGTTTCGGGTCCGTCCTTCCAGCCCAGGTTGGCGGCCATCCGCTGCATCACCGAAACCAGGGCGGCGTATTCTTCCTCGGAAACATCGACCGTCAGCTGGTCCCGGATGCGCTCGACGGCGCCGCGGAGATTCTCCAGGCTGCGCGTCCCGAGGTCCGTCAGCGAGTACTGGCCGTCGCTCACGGCAACCCAGCCGCTTTCGGCGAGTTCCTCAATGAGCTCTCCCGAGGTGCCGGCTTCCACAGCGGGAAAGAAAGGTTTGAGCTGGTCGGAGAGTTCCTTCTCGCTGGCGGGCCCGTTGGTGAGCAGGTTCATCATCTGCCACTGCCGACGGGTGACGCCGTGTTCTTCGAAACTCGCGCCGAACTGCTCATCGACCAGCTGGTCCAGCAGTTTGAGCCAAAAGCCTATGGGACGTTCCTGGGTAGCCATCCACCCACTGTACAAACCGTGACCGGCGCTGGGAATGGCCGCCTAGAGGCGGGCCTGCGTTCCGCAGGAAGGGCAGGGACCGGAGCGCGCCAGTTCAACGCACACCACGCAGATGGGCAGATGGGCGTTGTCGCTGCGAAGCGGGCGGTTGGGCATGGTCTTGCCGCAGTACGGCTTGGGCCGCCGGGCGTGCTGCAGGGCCCGGCGCTTGCAGGGGGTGCAGAAAACGTGCACCAGTTCATCGCTGTCCGCCGGGGGTGCCTCGACGGGGCGGACGGCTTCCTTCAGGCTCATGAATCCCAAGTTAGCGATTTCTACTATGTGTAGAATTTTCGGGAAAAGGCCGGAAAGCCTGCAAACGCGCGGATCGGGGGCGGATTGAGGCCCGGGCGCTGTGCCTGAATTCACCGGCCGCTGTGGCGCCGGCGGCAGCGAGCGGAGCTACTGCAGCAGTTCGCGGATGTCCTCGGCAGTGAGCGCGGAGCTGAACACGGCGTCGTCGTCCATCACCGAGGAGAACAGGGCGGCTTTCTGTTCCTTCAGCGCCATGACCTTTTCCTCGATGGTTCCCCGCGCCACCATCCGGTAGACCATCACGGAACGTTTCTGCCCGATCCGGTGGGTGCGGTCCACCGCCTGGGCTTCCGTCGCCGGGTTCCACCAGGGGTCAAGGAGGAAGACATAGTCTGCCTCGGTCAGGTTCAGCCCGAACCCGCCGGCCTTCAGGCTGATCAGGAAGACCGGAGCCTGGCCATCCTTGAACGCGGAAATCACTTCCGCGCGGTTGCGGGTGGATCCGTCCAGATAGGCGTAGGGAATTCCGGCGTCTTCCAGCCGCTGGGCGGCCAGCTTCAAAAAGGACGTGAACTGGCTGAAGACCAGGGCGCGGTGCCCCTCGGCGGTCACGTCTTCGAGCTGCTCCAGCAGCGCATCGAGTTTCGCGGACGGCACCCCGGAGTTTTCCGGATCCACCAGGGACGCATCGAGGCTCAGCATGCGCAGCAGGGTCAGCGACCGGAAGACGATCATCCGGTTGCGGTCCATGTCCTGGATCAGGCCCATCAGTTTCTGCCGCTCGCGCTGCAGATGGGTCTCGTAGATCTTGCGGTGCTTGGGGGTGAGGTCCACTTCCAGCACCTGTTCCTGCTTGGCAGGCAGGTCCGAGGCGACGGCTTCCTTGGTGCGGCGCAGCATCAGGGGCTTGATCCGTCGGCGGAGCTTGCCCAGCTGGGCCATGTCCTGGGACTTCTCGATCCGCCGCTGGTACTCCTCGGCGAAGCGCCGCGGGGAGGGGAACAATCCCGGAGCCACAATCGCGAACATGGACCAGAGTTCCATGAGGTTGTTTTCCATGGGGGTGCCGGTGATGGCCAGCTTGAACGGCGCCGGAAGGTCCCGCGCACACTGGTTGGCGCGCGTCGTACGGTTCTTCACGAACTGCGCCTCGTCCAGGATGAGTCCGTCCCACTCCTGTGCGCGGTAAGCAGCGAAGTCCAGGCGGAACACCGCGTAGGACGTCACCACAATGTCCGCTCCGGAAATCAGGTCGCCCAACTGACGCCGGGACTTGGCGCTGGTGTCCGGAATGGATACGGTCCGCAGGCCCGGCGTGAACCGGGCGGCTTCGGAAATCCAGTTGGGGACCACCGATGTCGGGGCAACAACCAGGAACGGGCGGCCGGTTGCTCCAGCTGCCGCCTGCTGTTCGCGGGCACGGGCGATCAGTGCCAGGGTCTGCAGCGTCTTGCCCAGGCCCATGTCGTCCGCCAGGACTCCGCCCAGGCCGTGTTCCCACAGGAAAGCCAGCCAGTTGTAGCCCTGCACCTGGTAGGGGCGGAGCTCGGCGTTCAATCCTTCCGGCAGCGGGACGGGTTCCACGGATTCAAGTTCCAGCAGTCCGCTGACGGCGCTGCGCCACGCCGCTGCCTGCTCGGTTTCCTCGGCCAGTTCCTCCAGCTCGGCCCAGAGTCCGGCCTGGTACCGGCTGATCCCCAGCTCGCCGGTGTCCCATTCCTGCAGTGCCTGGGCTTCCTCAATCAGGGCATGCAGCCGTTCAAACTCAGGCCGGTCCAGGGACAGGTAGGTGTTGTCCACCAGTTTGATCTTGGTCTTGCCCTTGGCGATGGCCTTGAAGACGTCCGCAAAGGCCACCTGCCGGCCTTCCACGGTGATCATCACCGCGAGGTCGAACCAGTCCCGGCGTTCGGTTTCAACGGTGGTGATCTTCAGCTGCGGAGCCGACGTCAGTTCACGGTAGTCCGGCCGCTCGCCGAGGATGTCCACGCGGACGCCGTCGGCCTTTTGCAGTTTCGGCAGGATGTACTCACTGAACTCGGCGGTCTCGATCTCGTGCAGCACGGTGTTGTGCGGGGCCCGGCCCAGTATCTGGCGTGCTGATTCCAGCAGCTCGGTTTCGGCCCCAACATCCCGTGCCGCGGGGTCCGTAGGGGAGGGCCGGCTGTCCAGCGGCATCCGGGTGGAGGAGGTGCCCTGCCGGTACTCGAACTCCCATTCAAGCGCCAGCTCATCCTCCGGCTGGAACCCGGCGGTGAGCACCAGGATGGGCGGCTCAACCTCGGGGAACCGGACCGATTCGTCGCTGCTGGTGACCGGAATGACCTGCCGGAGCTTGGGGTAGAACTTCTCCAGGAACAGTGCAGTGTCCGATTCCGGGATGGTAACGGGCGCGTTTCCGGCCAGGAGGGTGCGGTCCTGTTCGGTGAGCGTCCGCGGGCTGGGCGCCAGCAGGATCAGTCCGCCGGCCGCCTGCACGTACAGCCCGTGGCTGCCAATGACGCCGGCGGTATCCAGCGGGTAGGACTGCCCGTCAATCTCCAGGCTGGGCAGCAGCTGCAACGGAGCCGCTGCCTCGGTCTGGGCCGAGCGCACGTCCAGGGCCAGGACGGCTTCGGAGCCCACCTGCACGCTGACGTCCTTCTTGGTCCCCACGAATTCAACACCCAGGCGGCGGGCTTCGGACAGGAGCTGCCACAGCAGGGGATTGGCGAAGTCATCCAGGTAAAGCCAGGAGTCGTTCTGGCCAAAGTAGCTGACGCCGTTGGAGCGGTGCAGTGCCGGGAACTGGGAGAACCAGCGGTGCTGTTCCGGGTCCAGCTTCAGCCCGTACGTCTGGTAGGCAAGGTTTGTCCAGGCAAGGTTGTTCTTGACCCAGGCGCCGCGGGCATTGCGGACCACGGGGCGCACGCCAAGCCGCCAGGCTGGTGCCCGGACGCTCCGGCGGGCAGCCGGCGGCCCCCACACCCCGGATGCGCCGCCGTCGCGCCGGCGCAGCTCGAACTGCAGGCCCAGCGGCGTGACCTTGAGTGGTTCACTGCTTGCCGATCCGGCCAGCAGATCCTGCAGCGAGGCCTGCCAGGCGGGCACCGCCGGGGTAGCGGAAGCGCTGCGCAGTTCCTGCCGGCCAATGAGGTGTTCAGTGTTGCTGTGCAGTGCCACGGCGGCAACGTGCTTGCAGTCGAACCCCACGGGGCAGCTGCAGTGGTTGTCCACCAGGCGGTAATCTCCCTGCCGCTTCGCTTCCAGGACCAGCATGGTGTTGTACGGCGTGCTGGAATGGCCGTGCACGCGGGCCCGCAAAACGCCGCCCGCCGCGTCCCAGTCCAGGGAGTCTACGGCCCCGCCTTTCGCGTAACCCTGCCCCCGCTGGAACGCGGAACCGCCGACCACGCGGATGATGTCCGTGACATCGATCAGGGGCAGGGTTGCAGGCATGGTTTTATCGTCTCACGCACCCCCGACACTCCCCGCGCGCGGACGTCGTTGCAGGTCGCGGCGGGGGAGGCACTGCCGTTTGGCCTTTTGCTCCGGCCGCTTGGTAGCATCACCTGTAACGCAGATCACAACGGCGTGATCTGCGTGCACTACTGCAGGGAACAGGCGGATCGGACAAAACCGTACACCGCAGCCGTGAATTCCGGCGGCGGTTCCAGCCGCAGCTGGCCGCTTCGCGAGCCGGCAACCTCCACCTCCAGCGGAAACCTCGTTCCGGCCTTGTCTTCGGCCAGTCCATGCGCATCGCAGCGTGCCGGCACCGCCTGAAGTTCGATCACCGACGCCTCGTCTGCGGCTTCCGCCGCGACTTCCCGCGGCCAGGGATGATCCGGGGCTTCGCTCAGCAGCGTCGTCGAGTCGATCCGCACCCTGACCGAACCGGAACCGCCGTTCGGCGTCACCCGAATGCGGACGACTGCGGTTCGCCCGTCCGCTGCGACCTCCAGGTCCGGCGCCAGGGCAAAGGATGCAACGGCGTCGACCTCCTGCTGCAGGCAATCCTGCCCGTGTGCCTGGGCTATCGTCCCGTAGGGGTCTTCCGCCGGAAGAAGCAGCTCCCTGCCGGTCCCAATAGCCAGCCGGACGTGTGTGTCGAAATCAGCTTCGCTGTCCCCGCAGGCAGCCTCCGGCAGGTTGACGGGAAGGGCTACCCTGCCGCCGGGCCGGAGGGTGGTGGCATCGCCGTCGGCCGGTGTCCACGGTGCGGGTCCGGAGTATGCGCCGCTCTCCAGCTGGGCTGCGCTGATCACCAGGTCCTCCGAAGTGTGGTTCTCCACCAGCACATTGAGGCTCCGTTCGCCGAAACTCAGCCGGCTCGATGCCAGGCTGGCGCCGGCCGCCGGAGGATCTGCCGGATCTGCGGCAGCCTGGCCGGGCAGCAGATGCGGCACGGTCTGCACCAGGACGCCCGCGGCGACGGTAAAGATAACCGCCGCGAAGATCCGGCTCACCAGCGCTTCATTGAGTCGGTGGGCCAGCCGTGCGGCAGCCAGTGAGGCGGCAACCGCCACAGCGGCGAAACTCAGGGCCAGAGCCCAGTCGATGCTCAGGCCGTCCAGATGGGCGGCGAAACCGGACGCTGAGTTCACTGCGATGATCACAAGCGACGTGCCGATGGCGCGGGGCATTGGTACCCGCAGCAGCAGGGTCAGTGCGGGAATGATGAGGAAACCGCCGCCTACCCCGAGCATGCCGGTGAGGAAGCCGACCAGCAGCCCCACGGGAATGCCGCGCAGGGCCAGCCCGCCCCAGCCGCCCTGCTCCGCCGACCGCGCACCTGGCCTGCCGTTCCCGGCGCTGGCCAGCATCCGCGCTCCGGCGAGGATCATGACCAGGGCGAAGCACAGCATGAGCCAGTCCGGATCGAGCAGCTCTCCCACGGCGGTCCCGGCCCAGGACGCGGGGATGCCCGGGATGGCAATGAAAGGTACCAGCGGCCAGCTTACGTCCCGGCGTAGCCGCGGCAGTGCGCCGGCCACCGACGCCAGTCCGACGACGATCAGGGAGGTTGGCACAGCCTCATCGGGTTCCAGCCCCACCACGTAAACCAGTGCAGGCACGGCGATGATCGCGCCGCCGGCTCCGACCAACCCGACGACAGCGCCCACTGCCAGCCCCACGGCCAGGCCGAGCAGCACCGTTTCCATGGGGCCACCCTCGCAGATTGGAGCGGCGGGGAACAGAGGCCTTAGCTAGATACCCCCGGGGGTGTTTTGCATACCCCCATGGGTATATGGGATCGTGGAGGTTCCCCCTCCCTGCGAAAGGACCTCCATGACTGCCAATACCCCGGCGGCCGTAACTTCCATCGACGCCGAGACCCTCCGGACCTGGATGAAGGATCCGGATGACCTGATCATCATCGACGTTCGATTCGCGGCCGAGTTCGAAGCCATGCACATCCGCGGCTCCTACAACGTGCCGCTTCCACTGCTCTCCGAGCACACCGACGAGCTGGCCGAACGGCTGGGCAAACGGGTTGTCCTCGTGTGCCAGTCCGGCACCCGTGCCGAGCAGGCCCGCACCCGCCTCGGCGGTGCAGGCATCGGATCAGCCCACGTCCTGACCGGCGGCGTCCCTGCCTTTGCGTCGGCCGGCGGGGACGTCGTCCGCGGCCAGAAGCGCTGGGACCTTGAACGCCAGGTCCGCATGGTGGCCGGTTCCGCCGTCGTGCTGGGACTTGCCGGCGGACGCCTCGTGTCCCCGAAGCTGCGCATGCTGGCCGGTGGCATCGGCGCCGGGCTGACCTTCTCCGCAGCCACCAACTCCTGCGCCATGGGCGCGGCACTGGCCAAAATGCCGTGGAACAAGACGGCGTCCGAGCCCACCCGTGAATCCGCGATCCAGTCACTGCCCAAGGTCCGGCCCAGCCAGGATGGACCCGCGGCCTCATGACGGGCACCCTTGTGCTGGTGCTCAGCCTGTCCCTGCTGATCGGGCTGTCGCTCGGCCTGCTGGGCGGCGGCGGCTCGATTCTGACCGTGCCGATCCTGGTCTACGTGGCCGGGTTCGGTGCCAAGGAAGCCATCGCCTCCTCGCTGTTCGTGGTCGGTGTGACGTCGGCGGTCAGCGTGATCGGCCACGCCCGCAACGGCCGCGTGCGCTGGAAGACCGGACTCATCTTCGGCGCCGCCGGAATGGCCGGCGCGTTTGGCGGCGGCCTGCTGGGCAGCCGGATTCCGTCCGTGGTGCTGATGATCGCGTTCGCCCTGATGATGATCGCGACGTCGATTGCCATGCTTCGCGGGCGGCGCAACGTTGATCCGGACAAGGCCTATTCAGACCTGCCGCTCCTGCGCATCCTGGCGGACGGCGCCGTGGTTGGCCTCGTGACCGGCCTGGTGGGCGCCGGCGGCGGGTTCCTGGTGGTGCCTGCCCTGGCGCTGCTCGGCGGCATGCCCATGGCCCTGGCGGTGGGTACCTCGCTCGTGGTCATCGCCATGAAGTCCTTCGCCGGACTGGCCGGCTATTTGACCACCGTCCAGATCGACTGGAGCATGACGCTGGCCGTCACCGCCCTGGCGATCATCGGCTCGCTCATCGGGGCCAGGCTGGTGGGCCGGATTCCGGAGGCGGCGCTGCGGAAGGCCTTCGGCTGGTTCGTGCTCGCCATGGGCGGGTTCGTGCTGGTCCAGGAAATCCTGGGCATGTAACACTGCGGCGGCCGGGGCATACTTGCCGTATGGGCAACGAACCCCGGCCGCCAATCGTCAGTTCCGGACCTTCCGGACCTTCCGGTTCACCGGCACTGGCCCGCCGGCTCGGCACGGCGGACGCCACACTCATCGGCCTCGGCTCCATGGTCGGAGCAGGGGTTTTTGCCGCCTTTACTCCCGCTGCAGCCGCCGCCGGATCCGGCCTGCTGATCGGGCTCGCCGTGGCCGGACTGGTGGCCTTCTGCAACGCCACCTCCTCGGCCCAGCTGGCCGCGGCCTATCCCGCTTCCGGCGGGACCTACGTGTACGGGCGGAAACGCCTGGGGCCCTGGCCCGGTTTCCTCGCCGGCTGGGGCTTCGTTATCGGCAAGACCGCCAGTGCGGCGGCCATGGCCATGACCTTCGCAGCCTATGCGGCACCCGCCGGCTGGGAACGGCCCGTGGCGGTGGCCGCCGTCGTCCTCCTGGCCGCCGTCAACTACCGCGGCATCACCCGCACGGCCCTGCTGACGCGGATCATTGTTGCCGTGGTGCTCGCTGCACTGGTCCTGGGGGTGGTTGCCGCCTGGGCGGGTACCGGCCCCGGGGCGGGGACTTTCCTCTCCGACGGGCTCCTGGCCGGCGGATGGTACGGGATCCTGCAGTCCGCCGGCCTGCTCTTTTTTGCCTTCGCCGGGTACGCCCGGATCGCCACCATGGGAGAAGAGGTCCGCGACCCCCGGCGTACGATTCCGCGCGCCGTCACCCTGGCGCTCGGCCTGGCCCTGGCGGTATACGCGGTGGTCGCCGTGACACTGCTGGCCGCCCTGGGGCCCGACGGCGTTGCCGCCACGCCTGCGCCGCTGGCCGCCGCCGTCGAATCCGGTCCGCTGGCCTGGGCCGGGCCGGTGGTGCGGATCGGTGCTGCCGCGGCGTCCCTCGGGGCCTTGCTGGCGCTCATCGCAGGGCTTGGCCGCACAACCCTGGCCATGGCCCGCGGGGGAGACCTGCCCGGCTGGCTGGCCGGAATCCATCCGAAGTACCAGGTGCCGCACCGCGCAGAAGTGGCGCTCGCCGTCGTGGTCTGCTGCGTGATTCTTGCTGCCGACCTGCGCGGAGCCATCGGTTTTTCATCCTTCAGCGTGCTGGTCTACTACCTCGTGGCCAATCTGGCGGCCCTGACGCAGCCGGCGTCCGACCGCCGCTATCCCCGCGCCCTCCAGGTTCTGGGTGCGTTTTCCTGCACCGTACTGGCGCTGACGCTGCCCCTGTCCTCGGTGTTCGGCGGGCTGGCGGTTTTCGCTGCGGGCGTTGTGCTGCGGCTGGTGCGCCTCAGGACCCAGCGACCATAAACCCCGGACAGCAAAATCCCCCGGACAGCGAGAACCCCGGCCCGCACAGGCGGGCCGGGGTTTTTCGCTGCTGCTAGGAAGCGTGGGCGGCTGCCCAGGCGGGGTAGGCGCCTTCGAGTTCGACGACGTCGTACCCGGCGTTGCGCAGGGCATTGCCGACGATCGAGCTGCGCATGCCGGACGCGCAGTACGCCACGATCGTGCCGGCAGAGGGCAGCTCGTCCAGGTTCCACAAGGCACGGCCGCCGTGCAGCTGGTGTGATCCGGGGATGTTGCCGCCCGCATGCTCGGTGCGGGCACGGACGTCCAGCACCATGGCGGCGTCGAAGGAATCCAGCTCTGTGGCGGAAATGGTGGCCGGTGCGGCCTGCGGGAGGCCTTCCAGGCTGGTGACGAAACCGGCGACGTCGTCAATGCCAACGCGCGCCAGGGAATCCCGGACGGCGTGGGCCTGGTCCTGGTTCGCGGTGAGCAGGACCAGCGGGCGGGTGCGCTCTGACTCCGGGTCAACGGCCCAGGCGCCGAAGCTGGCGGTCTTGCCGGCCGCGGGAATGTGCAGGGCGCCCGGGACGGTGCCCGCGTGGAGCTCGGGGACGCTGCGGGTGTCCACGAAGGTGGCTTCCCGGGATTCGAGCCGGGAGACGAGGTCGGCGGCCGGGATTTCCTCGAGCGGCTTCCGCGGACCCATCACTGCCGGGCCCTGCTTATTCTGCTTCTTCATGCGGGCGAAGTAGGCGTGGGCCTCGGGCTGGCCGTCGAGGAGTTCGTGAATGAAGCCCTGCTCGTCATTGGCGGCCAGGTACTTGCCCCACCACGCGTAGAGGCGCTCGTAGCCCACCGTGGAGGAGGGGATGGCGCCCAGCGCCTTGCCGCAGGCACTGCCGGCACCGTGGCCGGGGTGCACCTGGACGTAGTCGGGCAGGGTGAGGAACTTGTCCCGCAGACTGGCGAACATCTGCCTGGCACCCTCGAAGCGGGTGTCGACGCCGCCGGCTGCTTCGTCGAGCAGGTCCGGGCGGCCGAGGTCTCCGGCGAAGACAAAGTCGCCGGAGAGCAGGTAGCCCGCCTGGTCGGTGAAGGCGCCGTCGGTCACCAGGTAGGAGAGGTGTTCGGGGGTGTGGCCCGGGGTGTGGAGGGCCTTGACGGTGAGGTTGCCGATCGTGATGGCATCGCCGTCGTACATCCGGGTGCCTTCGAAACCGTACTGCCAGTCCGCTCCGCCTTCCCCGGAAATGTAGATCTGCGCACCGGTGGCGGCGGCCAGTTCACGGGTGCCGGAGAGATAGTCGGCGTGGATGTGGGTCTCGGTCACCGCGGTGATTTTCATGCCGTTCGCAGCAGCGAGGTCAAGGTAGGGGGCGACGTCGCGGCGGGCGTCGACGACGATCGCCTCGCCCAGGCGCTGGCAGCCGATGAAGTAGCTGGCCTGCGCCAGGTCCTCGTCATAGATGCGTTCGATAAGCATGGGTACTCCTTTGGGGGATCGGGGTACTTCAACGGTAATACCCCCAGGGGTATAAATCAAAATACCTCTAGGGGTATCCGGGTGTCCGTAGGATTTGCCGCCGTCGAGGTTGGTGCTATCTTGGTCCTGATAAATCTGATTTATTACTGGCATGGCCACGACCAAATCAGATGTAATGGCGCGTCTGAGGAGTTTTGCCATGTCGTTGGCGAACGAGCAATATCCCCCGCTTGTGGTGATGGGTGTACAGGGCTGCGGCAAGTCCACCGCCGGACAGGCAGTAGCTGCCCGGCTGGGGCTTCCGTTCCTGGACGGTGATGACCTCCACCCGGCCAGCAACAAGGCAAAGATGGCCTCAGGGCATCCACTGACGGACGAAGACCGCGAGCCCTGGCTGCGCGCAATCGGCCGTGAGCTGGCCGCCGGACTCGAAAACGGGACCGCTACCGTGGTGGCCTGTTCGTCGCTGAAGCGCCAGTACCGTGACCTGATCCGCTCCTACGCGCCGGGCACCCGGTTCATCCACCTGGAAGGCTCCCGCGAACTGATTGCGGATCGGCTGAGCCGGCGCGACCACGAGTACATGCCGCCAACCCTGCTGGACTCGCAGTTTGCCACCCTTGAACCCCTCGGCGAGGATGAGGCCGGGATCCGGCTGAGCATCACGCTGAGCCTAGATGAAATCGCGGCGGCCACTGCAGCTGCGTTCACCCCTGCCGGATCCTGATCCCGGCACTGAATCCCATCCTGATAGGACAACGATGACCGATCTTGAGCTCAACTGGACGCTGGGTACTCCCGGCCTCCTGCTGATCGCCGTTGCAGCAATTGCCCTGCTGCTCGTGATGATCATGAAATTCCGTATCCACGCCTTCCTGGCGCTGATCGTGGTCAGCCTGCTGACCGCAGTCGCGACCGGTATCCAGGCGGTGGATATTGTGCCGACGCTGCTCAGCGGATTCGGTACCACCCTTGGCAGCGTGGCCCTGCTGGTCGGTCTGGGTGCCATGCTGGGCCGCATGCTGGAGGTCTCCGGCGGAGCCGAAGTGCTCACCAACGCGCTGATCAACAAGTTCGGCCAGAAGCGTGCCTCTCTTGCGCTCTCTGTGGCCTCGCTGCTGTTCGGGTTCCCGATCTTCTTCGACGCGGGCCTTGTGGTCATGCTGCCGATTATCTTCACGGTTGCCCGCCGCATGGGCGGTTCGCTGCTGACCTACGCGTTCCCGGCAGCCGCCGCCTTCTCCGCGATGCACATCTTCGTGCCGCCGCACCCCGGCCCCGTGGCCGCCACCGGACTGCTGGGCGCCGACGTCGGGCTGGTCCTGATCTTCGGCCTGCTCGTCGCCATCCCCACCTGGTACCTGACCGGTTACCTGTTCGGCCACTTCCTGGGCCGCAAGTTCAACATCCCTGTGCCCTCCATCCTTGATGCCCCGAAGGGATCGGCCGAGTCCGAATTTCGTTCCGCACCGAGCCTGGGCACGATCATCACGCTGCTGCTGCTCCCGTTCGTCCTGATCTTCCTCAACACCGGCCTGAACATGGCCGCCACTGCGGAACTGGTCAACAAGGAAGACACCTGGGTCCAGATCCTGCGCATGCTCGGCGAAACGCCGGTTGCCCTGCTGATCACCGTCTTCCTGGCCATGTGGCTGCTCGGCCGCCGCCAGGGCAAGAAGGGCACCCTGATCGAGACCGTCGTGGACTCCGCGCTCGGCCCGGTCTGCTCCATCATCCTGATCACCGGTGCGGGTGGAATGTTCGGCGGTGTCCTGCGTGCCAGCGGAATCGGCAACGCCATTGCTGATTCACTCGACGCCATTGGCCTGCCGGTCATCGTGGCCGGTTTCGTGATCGCTGCAATCGTGCGTGTCGCACAGGGTTCGGCCACCGTTGCCCTCACGACCGCCGCCGCCCTCGTGCAGCCCGTGGTCCTGGACAACCCGGACTTCAACGCGGTGCAGACCGTGGCGATTGTGCTGGCGCTGGCGGCCGGCTCGGTCTTCGCCGGCCACGTCAACGACTCCGGCTTCTGGCTGGTCAGCCGGTTCTTCCAGATGGACACCAAGACCACGCTAAAGACCTGGACCGTTGGCCAGGCGCTGATCGGCGTCGTCGGCTTCATCCTGGCCCTCGCGATCTACCTGGTCGCCTCAGGGTTCTAGTACATCCATCCGGCCGGGAGCAGCCTTGCTCCCGGCCGTTTTGGTACCCGGACTCCCGGGTGCCGGAGAGGAGCGGCAGCGATGGCTGCAGACATGTTTGATATTTCCGGGCGGGTTGCCCTGGTCACCGGTTCCAGCCGGGGGATCGGCAACGCGATTGCCCGCGGGCTGGCAGCTGCCGGCGCCGTCGTTGTCCTGAACGGCCTGGATGCGGACCGGCTGGAGGACGCTCGCGCCGCCCTGGCCGCCGAGTTCGGTGAGGACCGCATCTTCGCCCGCCGCTTCGACGTCACGGACGCTGCTGAAGCGGCCGACGGCGTTGCCTGGGTTGAGCGCGAAGTCGGTCCGCTGGAGATCCTGGTGAACAACGCCGGTGTGCAGCACCGGGTGCCGATGCTGGAGCTCGACGTCGAGGACTGGGAACGCGTGCTGCGCACCAACCTGACCAGTGCTTTCCTGGTGGGCCGTGAAGCGGCGCGGCACATGATTCCCCGCGGCCGGGGCAAGATCATCAACATTGCCTCCGTGCAGACGGACCTGGCGCGGCCGACGATCGCGCCGTACACCGCGTCCAAGGGCGGCATCCGCAACCTGACCCGCGCCATGACGGCTGAGTGGGCCGCCGAGGGCCTGCAGATCAATGCCATTGCTCCGGGCTACATCCACACCGAGATGACCCAGAACCTGGTCGATGACGAGGCGTTCAACTCCTGGATCCTCGGGCGCACCCCGGCGCACCGGTGGGGCAGCGTGGAGGACATCGTCGGTCCGGCAATTTGGCTGGCGTCGGATGCATCTAAGTTCGTCAACGGGCAGGTCGTCTTCATTGACGGCGGCATGACCACTGTGGTCTGAGGAGGAAAACCATGGAAACTCTAGGAGTAGTAGCCCACGGAGCCGGTGACCTGCGGGTTGAACCCGTGGAGCCTGGAACTCCGGCGGCCGATGAGGCTGTTGTCGAGATCGTCTACGGCGGGGTGTGCGGGTCCGACCTGCACTACTGGCAGCACGGAGCTGCCGGGGAATCAATCCTGAAGGCGCCGATGCTGCTGGGCCACGAGGTGGTGGGCCGGGTTGCCCGCGCTGCTGCCGATGGTACCGGACCGGCCGAAGGTACTGCCGTGGCCGTTCATCCGGCGACGCCCGGTCCCGGAGACGGGTCCCGGTACCCTGAGGACCGGCCCAACCTGTCACCGGGCTGCACGTATCTGGGCAGTGCTGCCCGGTTCCCGCATACCGAGGGTGCCTTTGCCCGGTTCGTGAACCTGCCGGCGCGGATGCTCCGCGTCCTTCCGGAGACCCTGCCGCTGCGGCGGGCCGCGCTCGTGGAGCCTGCGGCTGTGGCCTGGCACGCGGTTTCGCGGGCCGGCGATGTCCGGGGCAAGCGGGTGCTGGTCACTGGCTCGGGCCCGATCGGTGCGCTGATCACTGCGGTGCTTCGGGCACGCGGCGCGGGTGAGATCATCACGACGGACATGCACGAGTTCCCGCTGGAAACCGCGCGTGCCGTTGGTGCTGACCGCAGTCTGCTGGCCACTGATGCCGAGGGTATTGCCGCGGTGGATGCCGACATTTGCTTCGAATCGTCCGGCAGTTACCGCGGACTGATGTCTGCCGTGCAGGGTGCGACCCGCGGCGGACGCGTTGTGATGGTCGGCTTGCTGCCGTCGGGGGAGCAGCCGGCGCTGATTTCCCTGGCGATCACGCGGGAGCTCGAACTGGTGGGCTCCTTCCGGTTCAACGACGAAATCGATGAGGTTATTGCGGCACTGGCCGACGGAACCCTGCAGGCGGATCCGGTGATCACCCACGAGTTCGCCGTGGAGGATGCGCTGGAAGCGTTTGAGGTTGCCAGGAACGCGTCGGTCAGCAGCAAGGTTCTTCTGCGTTTCGGCGACTGACACGGGCTTCCCGGCCGTTGTCATCATCCTCTGGCGGGATGACATCGGCCGGGACCGCGTTCAGGTCACCGCCGGGTTTCCCGGCAGGGGTGGCGCGGTCGAGATGTAGGTGTGCCCGGTGGGCGTCGTTGTTCGGACGGTGTGCCGGGGTGAAGCGCCGTGTGGTGCGGGCGGGGCTGCGGCCATTCGGGGTCCTGTCGGCTTGGGTGTTGCTCGCCGAGAACCGGCGGGACCGACTGTGGCCGGGCGCGCTGCCTCAGTTTCCACTGCCTCAATCCGCGCCGGAGAATCCGGCGCTGTTGTCCTGACAGTCACTGCGCTCCACCCTGGTGCTTCCTTGGCCTGGTTGCAGGCCTCGCAGAGTCCTTGTCCGTTGGTGTAGCTGGTGCGTCCGCCTTCCGCATGGGGTTCGATGTGGTCGATGTGCCGGATCGGAGCGTCGCACCAGGGTGTCCGGCAGGTTTGGTCCCGGGTGCGGATCATGCGTGCCAGACCGGCCGGGAAGGCCCGGGCCTTGGACTCCATCGCTGTCAGTTCCCCGGATACCGGGTCCAGGTAGAGGCGCCGCAGGGTCACCCGGGTTCGCTGTTCGTCAGGTGGAGATGAAGCTGGGGCGCCGGCACCTGCACCGGCACCGGCGCCGTCTCCTGCACCTGGTGGAGATTCCTGCCGGCCGGCCGCCGCCGGGCGAGGTTGCTGGTTGTTCCCAAGTCCGAGGGCGGAGCGGATCAGGTCCCGGGCCCATGCTCCGGGGACGATCCCGTACCCGGGGAAGTAGGCGGGCGCGTCCCTGCCAGGCGCTACAGGCGCTACCGGCGCTCCCGTCCTTCCTGGCGAAGCGTCCCCGCCGGGTACGGTTTCCCCGTGCCGGCCGGTGAACAGGGTCCGGTCGGGAAACGGAGTCCGGCCGGTGAACAGGGTCCGGTCGGTGATGACCAGCTGCACTTCCACCGGAACCCGGTCTGCTGCTGCCTGCCCGGTCACGCGTTCAACGAGGGTATCGGCCATGATCTGGCCCCGGCCCCGCGCATCCCCTGAGGCACGCAACGAATCCGCAGCCCGGGACAGTGCGGCGTAGACGGCCACTCCCTGCGCGACTGGCAGCAGCCCGGTGACAAAACACATGGTGTCCGGTGCCGGGCGGCAGGAAACATACCGGTCGGAGACGGCCTTCGCGTGACGCCGGACCTGGGAGGCGGGATCGATGGCCTGGGTGATGGAACGGATCCGGGCGATCAGTTTCCGGTCGCCGAGCCCGTCGAGGGAGTCCGCGTCCTTGCAGATCAGTTCGTCTACCCGGTGCCGGTCTTCCAGGTCCAGGCAGGCGGTTTCCCGGACAATCAGGGTTGCCCGCCATTCACTGAGCACCCCGGATGCCAGTGCGGCGAGGGTGTGGGGCATTTCGTGGACCAGTGCTTTGCCGAGTCCCAGGTGCCGGCTGCCGCGGTGCGGGGAATCCCTGCGGGCCAGGGCGATCTGCGCTCCGACACCACGCCCCAGGTGGGCTGCCGGGACACCGGCACGGGACTGGGCCCGGCGCTGGGACGCGTCGAGCACGGCCGCAGCACAGGCCTGCACCGCCGCGGCCGATGACTTCAGTTCCTCCAGCACCCGCAACAAATCCACCAGCTCATAGTCGGGCGAGTTCTCTGCAAGGTCTTCCCAGCTGGCCGGGTCCTGAAGGCTCTGCAGCCACGCCCTTATTGTGGCCAGCAGACCGGACCCGAGGGATAGGTACTTTGGGTGCTCGCGGAGGAGACGATGGCCTTCCGTTGCGGAACCGTCCGCCCCGCCAGGGTGGCGGAACCGGTCCGCCGCAATCGCAGACCGTCCCGGCAACGGACGGGACGTTGCCGGGTGCCGCACTGAGGGTGTCGCTTCCATTTCCAACATGGTCACAGGCTATGAACCGGCCCCAAGCCGTAGACCAGTAGTGGGCGACAATGGGGAAAACAACCCCTATGCGCGCCACATGACGAGCGTTGTGGAGGGTTGGTACGCGGCCGCGGCCGCCGCAGCTGCAGTGCACGTCACCGCAGCCGCCCCGCGGCACGCCCCACTGGAAAAGTTCTACCACCGCGCCGCTATCCCGGCGGCCCCTCACCGCCCGCCGCGCCGCTACCCCGCCGCGGCCGCGCCGCCCGCCCGCCGCGCCGCCC
>NZ_WACG01000007.1 GCF_009193255.1 Arthrobacter koreensis | reverse complement strand
AATAAACTTGGCACACTATTGAGTTCTCAAACAACAGGCACATCCGGTCTACTCGGAAAACCATTCCCTCAAGGAGAATATTTGTTTTCTTTTCGCACCGCTGTGTGTTTTACCAGCATATTCCATCATCTTATTTTCCGCAATTCGGCGTATTTACCGAAAGAGCTCGAAACAATAAGATAATGCCACACGAAAAAGAAGCTTCTTCACAGCAGAGCCGTGAACCAGCTTTTGTTTTGTGTGGATTAGCCACCGTCCGGGATCTCCGGAAGGCTAGCTTCCGGCGCCCCAACCGCGGCGACTCCAATTACTTTACACACCGCCCGGCACCCGTGCAAGCCAGCCTCCTGTGACGCTGTCCACTGCCCCGTCTCCCGCCCGGCTCCCCTCCCCCGCTCCGCACAGGAAGGCCGGGACCCGGCTCCGCACAAAAAGAGGCGGGGTTCCCAAACGGGACGAGGCCGGCTCCCGCTGGGAACCGGCCTCGTCCATCGACGTTCTACTCTCCTGCAACCACCGCAGTGGCGAGGTTCCGCTTGCCGCGCCGCAGCAGAAGGTACTTGCCGTGCAGTAGTTCGGACGCAGTAACAACTTCATCGATTCCGGTGACCTTGCGGTTGTTCACGTAGGCACCGCCTTCGGTGATGGTCCGCCGTGCCTCCGAGTTGGTCTTCGAGAGTCCGGTGGCCACCAGCAGGTCGATAACGCCCAGGCCGTCCGAAGCCACCTCGGCCCGCGGCAGTTCAGCGGTGGCGGCGGTGAGGGTCGCTTCATCCAGTTCTTCGAGCGATCCCTGACCGAACAGTGCTGCCGAGGCAGCGATGACCTTCTCAGTCGCGTCGACGCCGTGCACCAGGGAGGTCACGTCGTACGCAAGGGCGCGCTGCGCCTCCCGCTTGTGCGGGGCTTCCTTCACCGAGCGCTCAAGTTCTTCAATCTCTGCCTTCGTGCGGAAGGTGAAGACCTTCATCCGGTCGATGACGTCGGCGTCGGCGGTGTTCAGCCAGAACTGGAACATGGCGTAGGGGCTGGTCATGGACCCGTCCAGCCACACGGCGTTGCCTTCGCTCTTGCCGAACTTGGTGCCGTCGGAGTTGGTGATCAGCGGGGTGCCCAGCGCGTGGACCGTGGCGCCTTCCACCTTGCGCACCAGTTCGGTGCCGGAGGTCAGGTTGCCCCACTGGTCCGAACCGCCGGTTTCAAGGACGCAGTTGTAGTCGCGGAAGAGCTGGAGGTAATCCATGCCCTGCAGCACCTGGTAACTGAACTCGGCGTAGGAAATACCGTCGTCTGAGTTCAGGCGGGAGGCAACAATTTCCTTCTTGATCATGGTGCCCACCCGGAAGTGCTTACCGATGTCGCGGAGGAAGTCGATGGCGCTCATCGGCGCCGTCCAGTCCAGGTTGTTCACCATGCGGGCGGAGTTTTCACCCTCAAAGCTCAGGAAACGCTGCACCTGTCCCTGCAGGTAGCCAACCCACTCATTCACCGTCTCCTTGGTGTTCATGGTGCGTTCCGCCGTCGGGCGCGGATCGCCGACCAGGCCGGTGGAGCCGCCCACCAGGGCCAGGGGCCGGTGGCCGGCCAGCTGGAGGCGTCTCATGGTCAGCAGCTGGACGAGGTTGCCAAGGTGGAGGCTGGGCGCGGTGGGGTCGAAGCCGCAGTAATACGTGACCGGATCCCCGGCGAGCAGCTTTTCAAGTTCCGCCTCATCGGTGGAGAGCTTGATCAGCCCACGCCATTTCAGTTCCTGCCAGATATTGGCAAAGCTCGGATCGTTCTGCTGGGCAGCAAGGCCCTCGGAGGTCTGGGTATTCTGTGGCACGCCTTCTAAATTATCAGGATTCGCTGCCGTCGATGCCCGCCGGGATGCCGTGCTCCGCAATAAGTCGAAGGCGCTGCGTGGGACGGGTCATGGCAACGTACAGATCGCCTACCTTGCCGGCAGCTGCGGTGAGCAGTTCGGACGGTTCAAGGATGACGACGGCGTCGAACTCCAGGCCCTTGGCCTCCCGCGGCGAAATCACCACGATGTCCTGGCTCAGGCCGCCGGCACCGGTACCGACCCGGTTCCCGTACACGGCAGTTACCTCCTCGCGGACCTGCTCCAGCCGGTGGTCCTCGGTGATGACGGCCAGCAGGCCGCCCTCGATCGCGGCGAGGTCCTCCGGCAGCGTCTCGAGCAGCCGCGGCAGCAGGCCTCCCTGCGGCACCTCGTCCAGGAAGGGCGCCCACAGGCCTTCACGGACGGCCTTGGGGGCGGAGACCACCAGGCCGGCGGCATTGGCCATGCGGACCGCGGCCTCGGCGATCTGGGCGGGCGTGCGGTAATTGACCGTCAGCTCCTCCAGCGTCCACCGCTCCCCCACGAACGGATCCAGCGCCTGCTGCCAGGACGTGGCTCCGGCCGCCGAGGAGGTCTGGGCTATGTCGCCAACCACGGTGAAGGACTTCAGCGGGCAGCGGCGCATCAGCAGGCGCCACTGCATGGCGGAGAGTTCCTGCGCCTCGTCCACCACCACATGACCGAAGGCCCAGGTGCGGTCCACGGCGGCGCGGTCCGCGGCGGTGAGCCGCTGCTCGGTGGCCATGTTGTGGTTGGCCAGGTCCTCCGCGGAGAGGATGCCGTGGGCGCCCGAGTCTTCCAGGAAGCCTTCAGTGTTCTCGATGGCCCGTTCGGCGTTCGCGAGGTCCCGCTTGCGGGCTTCTTCCAGTGCTGCGCTGTCCCGGCCGGCGGAGGCGTCCAGTTCACCGAGCAGTTCTGCGGCTTCGTCGAGCAGCGGAACGTCGGCTTCGGTCCACGGCGCGTCCGGGCTGCGACGCAGCGCCTCACGCTCCGCATCGGTCAGTTCCGGTGCGGCAGCTTCCAGCTGGCCCGGTTTGCTGAAGAGCTCGCTGATGAGCTTCTCCGGCGTCAGCGGCATCCAGCACAGGTTCAGGGCCACCCGCACGTCGCGCGAGCTGCGCACGTCCTCGGCCAGGTACGCGCGGTCCGTGCTGTTGCCGGCGCCGGCCGACTCTTCCAGGATTTCGGTCATCTGGTCGGTAAGTTCGCGCAGCAGGATCTTCACGAACGTCACGCGTGCCTCATTGTGCGGCTTGCCCGTGGCACGGGCACGGTCCCTTGCGCGGGAGACCTGCTTGGGTGTCAGGGTGACCCATGTGCCTTCGATGTTCAGGCGGCGCGGCTCGGTGAAGTTGCGCTGCCGGTTCGCGACGGCGCGGGCAACGACGTCGGCCATGGACAGCCGTCCCTTGATCTCCGCCGCTTCGGCAGACTCTTCAGCGGTGGCCGCGATGCCCGGCATCAGCTGGCCAAGGCTCGACATGACGACGCCGGTCTCGCCCAGGGAGGGAAGCACGCGTTCGATGTAGCGGATGAAGGCGTTGGACGGTCCCACCAGCAGCACGCCGGCGGACTTCAGCCGTTCGCGGTGGGTGTAAAGCAGGTACGCGGCGCGGTGCAGCGCGACGGCGGTCTTGCCGGTGCCCGGCCCGCCCTGGACTACCAGGGTTCCGGGCAGCGGCGCGCGGATGATCCGGTCCTGTTCGGCCTGGATGGTACCGACGATGTCCGACATCTGTCCGGTGCGCTTCGAGTTCAGCGCGGCCAGCAGGGCACCTTCACCCTGCAGGTCCTGGCCTTCTTCGAGCATGGAGTAGTCCAGCACGTCGTCTTCGAGCCCCTGGACCTCGCGGCCCTTGAGCATCAGGTGACGGCGGCGGCGCACGCCCTGCCGCTCGAAGGCCGTTGCCTGGTAGAAGGTGCCCGCTTCCGGTGCACGCCAGTCCACCATGAGCCGCTGCAGGTCCGCAGTGGAGAGGCCGATGCGCCCGATGTAGCGGGTCTCGCCGTCGTCGAGGTCCAGCCTGCCAAAGACCAGGCGGTCATCGACGGCCATGAGCTGCGCGAGGCGGTCTTCATACATGGTTGCGAACGCGTCGCGTTCGGAACGGTTCTGGTGCGACCCCGCGGAGTGGCTGCGGCGCACCTGGGCCAGCTGCTCACGTTTTTCATCGCGCAGCTCATCAAGCCGGTGGTACAGGCCAGCTACGTACTGGCGCTCGTTTTCCAGCTCCGTGTGGGCCGAAGACTCTTCAGGCATGTTCGCGTTCCCTCTCGCAAAGGCAGACCGTCAAGTTTACCCCGCGTCGGCACATTTTGTATGCCCTGTCCAGAGTCCGGCTTATTGGCACGCCGCCCGGGCGCAAAAGGCTAGTACGTGCGCAGCGAATGGACCTTGTAGCCGGCGAGGTTTTCCCGGCCGCCAAGTCCGTCGAGTTCAAGAACGACGCCGATGCCGGCAACGCTGGAGCCGGCACGTTCGATCAGCCGGGCGGTAGCGCCCAGGGTGCCGCCGGTTGCCAGGACATCGTCCAGCACCAGGACGCGGGAGCCGTGCGGAATGTCACCGATGTGCACTTCAAGGCTGTTGGTTCCGTACTCCATCGAATACGTCTCGCTGTAGGTAGGGCGCGGCAGCTTGCCGGGCTTACGGACGGTGATCACACCGTGTCCGGAGGCATAAGCGGCGGCAGCGGCGAGCAGGAAGCCGCGGGCTTCAACACCGGCCACGAAGTCGAAGGTCCCCTCGAACTCTGCCAGCAGGGCATCGACCATGCCGCGCAGCGCCGGTCCGTCAGCGAAGACCGGGGTCAGGTCGCGGAACGTCACCCCCGGCGTCGGGTAATTCGGCACCACTGCACAGAGGCGGTCAATGGTTTCGAGGATGGATTCTGCCGGAGCAGCTGAACCGGCAACGGGGGCTGAAGCTTCGTCTTTCACCCATCCACCTTACCGGGCGGAGGCCCCGCCTCGCCTGCCCGGTGCCGTTCCGCGGCTGCGCTGCTGGTCACACGATCGCGCGCCTAGGCCTTTTGTGCGGTGGCTCCGGCCGGGCGGCGGCGCTTCACGGCGGGCCGGTACTTGGAGACAGTCGGTTCGCCGGTGAGCCAGTATCGCCACGGATAGGCCTCTCCCCCGCCCTCGCCGCTGACTCCCACCCGCGGCCCGCGCGAGATCCGTGCGGGGTCCGCGGGTGCAGCCGGCAGTTCCAGCCGCAGGGGGCCGGTAAAGACGTCGGCTCCGTTGAGTTCCCGGTCGATCCCCAGCGCCTGGGCGAGCCGGGCAGGACCGCGGGCAAGGTCAAGGTCCGTCCTGGGTTCATTTCGCCGGTGCCGTGCAGTCGCCGATCCCTCGACGATTTCCCCGGCCCGCAGCAGCAGCCCGGTCGCCTGTCCCGCCTGTCCGCAAACGACGTTGGCGCAGTAATGCATGCCGTAGGTGAAGTAGACGTAGAGGTGGCCGGCCGGGCCGAACATGGTGGAATTGCGCGCAGACTGTCCGCGGAAGGCGTGCGATCCGGGATCGGCTTCCCCTAGGTATGCCTCAACCTCGGTGATCCGCACCGCCACCGGCCCTTCGCCTGATTCCCGGTGCAGGACTGCCCCCAAAAGCCAGGGAGCTGCTTCGGTCGCTGGGACGGCCAGGAGGCTGCGGGCATCGGAAACGTCCATTCCCTTACCGTAAGGGCCGGGACGCCCCGGGCAAAAAATCAGATCGCGGTGCGGTACAGCGCTTCGAGGGCGCGCAGCCGGTGCGAATTGGGATGCGGCGTTTCCCCCGTGAGGCGGACCGCCGCCGAGTCTAGGGCCAGGTGCCAGGCCGCCATCAGCGCTGCGCTGTCCTCCGTGGTGCCGCCCGCCACCCGCTGGCGGACCTGCAGCTTGGCCAGCCCGCCGTCGTCGCGCACTTCCGTGACCGCTTCCTCGCCGA
Organism: Arthrobacter koreensis; assembly: GCF_009193255.1. GTDB lineage: Bacteria > Actinomycetota > Actinomycetes > Actinomycetales > Micrococcaceae > Arthrobacter_B > Arthrobacter_B koreensis. The sequence continues at coordinate 209,860 of NZ_WACG01000007.1, read as the reverse complement.
TCCCGAGGTTCCCGCTGGACGCTTCGACGGCGGCGCCTACATCCTGGGTCGGGGGCGTTGTACCAGCGTTCGAACTCGAAGCTGGTGCCGTCCTGGTCCGCCACCACCCTGCCCATGGTGGGGCTGATCTTGAACTCACGGGAGTAGGCGTCGCGCAGGGCCTGCCAGTCGCCCGGTTCCTGTTCCGGCGGCGGATTCCCGGCGGCGACGGCGGCGAAAGCGCCCATGATCCCCTGCCAGCCGGCGCTTCCTTCGGCGAGGAAGTCCGGGGTGTCCGAGTGGGCCCGGAACTTCAGGAGGCACCCGCCGTCGGACTCCAGGACCTGCCAGTCCAGGACAGATTCCTCACCGAGTTCGTCGTCCCAGCTGATCTGCAGGGCCGAACGCGGATTGAGCTGCAGCACCGTGCCGGATACCCCGCTGCCGCCCTTTTCAAGGGTGTATTCCTTGCCCAGCTCCCAGTCGGGATGGACGGGCCCCAGCCACTGCTCGACCTTCCGCGGGTTGGTCAGGACGTCCCAGATGTGCGCTGCGGGGTAATCGAGCTGCTTGTCGAACGCCAGCACCCATCCGCCGGCTGTCCTCTCGATCCTGCCTTCGGGGACCGGCCGGGATTCCCTGCTGGTGGACGGTGATGTGCTATCAGCCATGGCCCGGCCTTCCTGGACGGTGGATGCGGACCACTTCAGGCTAGCGGCGGCGGACGTCCGGCGGGAGGGGGTGCACACACCTTGCCCCGGTGGCGCGGCAGTGTCTAGAGCTCGTAGCGGTGCCGGATGTGCCGCCTGGCCGGATCCGCCTGCCAGAACTCGACCTCCCTGGGGACCAGCGCGTAGAGCTGCCAGTGCGGGTTCTCTGACCCGTCCGTGCCGGGGCGTTCGTTCCAGTCCCGGGCGGAGGCCTCGGCACTGAGCTGCACGACGTTCCCCGTCACCCGGACCTGGCGGCCCTGGGCATACCAGTAGAAGTTCATCGCCGCGCGTGGGTTCTGCTCCAGTTCGCGGCCCTTGCGGGAGGAACGCGAGGTGGCGAAGTGCCATCCGTCGGCGTCGAGGCCCTTCAGGATCAGCATGCGGGAGGAAAGGTTCCCTGCGGCATCGGCTGTGGCGAGGGAGAAGGCGTGCGGCTGGGCCACCCCTGCGGCGAGGGCTTCCTCCAGCCAGGCCAGAAACAGCTCGGCGGGGTCCGTCGGCGCTTGCTCCGGGTCGAAGCCGGGAAGGTTATCGGCGAAGTCGGGCAGCGCACGCAGCGTGCGTCGCAGGTTCGGACCGGGCTCGAAGATAGGCATGGGCCTTAGGCTAGCTGCCTCCCGGCACGCGAGAGGCCAGCTACGGCTGGTTTGAGGGCTCAAACCGGCCGTAACTGGCCTCTCGATGGAGTGGGGATGGGGGTTACACAGCGAAGGCGCGGGCGGCGTCGAGCTGCTTCTTCAGCTCGGCCAGCTGCGATTCCACGGCCGAACGTGCGGTGCCGCCCTGGCTGCTGCGGCTGTCCAGCGAACCTTCGGTGGAAAGGACGGTGCGGACCGCCGGGGTCAGGTGCTCCGAGATCCCGGCGTAGTCCTCATCCGTGAGGTCCCAGAGTTCGACGCCGCGCGATTCGGCAAGCTTCACGGCGGCACCGGACAGCTCGTGCGCCTCACGGAACGGCACACCCTGGCGGACCAGCCATTCGGCAATGTCCGTGGCCAGGGCGAAGCCCTGCGGAGCCAGGGATTCCATGCGTTCGGTGTTGAAGACCAGGGTGGCGATCATGCCGGACACGGCAGGGAGCAGAAGCTCCAGTGTGTCCGTGGCGTCGAAGACCGGTTCCTTGTCTTCCTGAAGGTCACGGTTGTACGCCAGCGGCAGGCCCTTGAGGGTGGCCAGGAGTCCGGTGAGGTCCCCGATGAGGCGGCCGGCCTTGCCGCGCGCCAGTTCGGCCACGTCCGGGTTCTTCTTCTGCGGCATGATCGAGGATCCGGTGGAGAAGGCGTCGTCGAGCGTGACGAAGGAGAATTCCTTGGTGGCCCAGAGGATAATTTCCTCGCTGATCCGGGACAGGTCGACGCCGATCATGGCGGCGACCCAGGCGAACTCGGCGTAGACATCACGCGAGGCAGTGCCGTCGATCGAGTTCCAGGCCGCGGAGTCGAAGCCGAGGTCCGCAGCGACGGCGTTGGGGTCAAGACCGAGGGAGGAACCGGCCAGGGCACCGGAACCGTACGGGGACACCGCGGCGCGCTTGTCCCAGTCGGCCAGCCGCTGCACGTCGCGCAGCAGGGCCCAGGCGTGGGCCAGGAGGTGGTGGCTGAGCAGCACCGGCTGGGCGTGCTGCAGGTGGGTGCGGCCGGGCATGGCCACGCCGAGGTGTTTCTCGGCCTGTTCCACCAGGGAATCGACCGTAGCCAGCACGCCGGCGGCGATGATCCGGGCGTGGTCGCGCAGGTACATGCGGCCCAGCGTGGCGATCTGGTCATTGCGGGACCGGCCGGCGCGGAGCTTGCCGCCCAGCTGTGGTCCGGCGCGTTCGATCAGCCCGCGTTCCAGGGAGCCGTGCACGTCCTCGTCCGAGTCCGCCGGGAGGTAGGCGCCGGAGCGCACATCGGCGTCGAGCGCGTCCAGTGCCTCCAGCATGCCGGTCAGCTCTTCATCGGAGAGCAGGCCGGCCTTGTGCAGCACCCGGGCGTGTGCCCGGGAGCCGGCGATGTCGTAGCCGGCAAGCCGCCAGTCGAAGTGGGTGGACTTGCTCAGGGCTGCCAGTGCGTCGGCCGGACCGCCGGCGAAGCGGCCGCCCCACAGTGCACCCTGGACCGTGGAGCCGCCGGCTCCAGGCTGGGATTCGATTGACGGCTTGCCGTTACTCATTGCTTACTTACCTTCTGCCAAACGCTGGTCGCGGCCGGAAGCCACCTTGGAGGACATGCCGAACAGTTCGATGAACCCGCGGGCCATCGACTGGTCGAACGTGTCACCGGTGTCGTAGGTGGCGAGGTTGAAGTCGTACAGCGAGGACTCCGAGCGGCGTCCGGTGACGGTGGCGCGGCCTGCGTGCAGGTCCATGCGGATGTCGCCGGAGACGTACTTCTGGGTGTCACCGATGAAGGCGTCCAGGGAGTTCTTCAGCGGGGAGAACCACTGGCCGTCGTAGACCAGTTCGGTCCAGCGCTGGCCAACCGTCTTCTTGAAACGGGCCTGCTCACGCTCCACCGTGACGTTCTCGAGCTCGCGGTGCGCGGCCATCAGGGCCATGGCGCCGGGGGCTTCGTAGATCTCGCGGCTCTTGATGCCCACGAGGCGGTCTTCGACGATGTCGATCCGGCCGATGCCCTGGGCGCCGGCGCGGCGGTTCATTTCCTCGATGGCCTGCAGCGGGGTGACGGGCTTGCCGTCGATTGCCACCGGAACACCTTCCTTGAAGGTGATGACCACTTCGTCAGCGGCGATGCCGGAGGCGGGGTCGGAGGTGTATTCGTACACGTCCGGGGTGGGGCCGTTCCAGATATCTTCCAGGAAGCCGGTTTCCACGGCGCGTCCCCAGACGTTGGCGTCGATGGAGAACGGATTCTTCTTGGTGGTGACGATCGGCAGGTTCTTCTCCTCGGCGAAGGCAATGGCCTTGTCACGGGTCAGGGCCAGGTCACGGACCGGGGCGATGCACTTCAGGTCCGGGCCCAGGGTCTGGATGCCGACTTCGAAGCGGACCTGGTCGTTACCCTTGCCGGTGCAGCCATGCGAGACGGTGGTGGCGCCGAACTGGCGGGCGGCGGCTACCAGGTGCTTGACGATCACCGGGCGGGACAGGGCGGAGACCAGCGGGTAGGAATCCATGTACAGGGCATTGGCCTGCAGCGCCGGCATGCAGTACTCGGCGGCGAATTCGTCGCGGGCGTCAGCCACGTAGGCTTCCACGGCGCCGCAGTCGAGGGCACGCTGGCGGATGGTCTCGAGGGACTCTCCGCCCTGTCCTACGTCGACCGCCACGGCGATGACCTCGGCGCCGGTTGCCTCGGCAATCCAGCCGATTGCCACTGACGTATCCAGGCCACCGGAGTAGGCCAGAACAATACGTTCGCTCACGAATGTGCTCCTCTTGCGATTGGTGCAGCGCTCAGGCTGCGGGTTGGTTGTGAAAACAGGGGGAAGCTGCGCGGATTTCCTGCCCGGGACCAGCTTCTACAGTATGCGATTGTCAGGGGCCTGCCCGCTGGCGGTTGCCTCGTCAGCGATGGAGAGGAAACGCGCCGCCAGGTCCGCGCCGCCGTCGGGCTCCCGGGTCACCAGCAGCACGGTGTCATCCCCTGCCACCGTGCCCAGGATGGACGGCATGACCGAGTGGTCGATGGCCAGGGCGAGGAAGTTCGCGGCACCGGGAGGGGTGCGCAGCACCACGATGTTCCCGGACGCTTCGGCGGTGACCAGCAGTTCGCCGCACAGCCGGGCCAGCCGGGCGTCGAGCACTTCCTGGGTGATGCCGGACTGCGGCGTGCGGGTTCCGCCTTCAGCAGGCACCGCGTACACCAGCACGCCGTCCTTGCCGCGCATGCGCACGGCACCGAGTTCCACCAGGTCGCGGGAAAGCGTGGCCTGGTTGACCTGCACGCCGTCGTCCGCCAGCAGTGCGGCGAGCTCTGCCTGCGACCGCACCGACAGCCCGGTCAGCAGTGCACGGATGCGTGCCTGCCGGGCCGTCTTGGTGGTGGGCATGCTCATGCCGCTTCCTCCGGGATCCCGGTGAGGCCGGACCGCGCCATCAGCCAGACCATCAGGGCCTTCTGGGCGTGCAGCCGGTTTTCTGCCTCATCCCAGACCACGGACTGCGGGCCGTCGATCACGTCGGCGGAAATCTCGTAGCCGCGGTAGGCAGGCAGGCAGTGGAGTACGACGGCGTCCTGGGCCGCCTGCGCCATGGCGGCGCTGTCCACGGCGTAGTCCCGGAACAGTTCCTGCCGGGCGGCCTTTTCGTCTTCCTGGCCCATCGACACCCACGTATCCGTGGCTACGACGTCGGCGCCGGCCAAGGCCTCGGCGGCGTCGGTGGTGATCATGACCGATCCGCCGGTTTCCTCGGCGCGCGCCGCAGCGGCGTCGACGATCGCCGGGTCCGGCAGGTAGCCCACCGGTCCGGCGACGCGCACGTGCATCCCCGCGGTGACGCCGGCCAGCAGGTAGGAGTTGGCCATGTTGTTGGCGCAGTCGCCCAGGTAGGTGAGGGTGAGGCCGGCCAGGGTGCCCTTGTGCTCGCGGATGGTCATCAGGTCTGCCAGGAGCTGGCAGGGGTGGTAGTCGTCGGAGAGTGCGTTGATGACCGGGACGCTGGAGTTCGCGGCCATTTCCTCCAGCCCGGACTGGGCGTAGGTCCGCCAGACGATGGTGGAGACCATGCGCTCCATGACCTTGGCGGTGTCCGAGATTGATTCCTTGTGGCCCAGCTGGGACTCCCCCGCGCCGATGATCAGCGGAACGCCGCCCAAATCGGAGATGCCGGCCGCGAAGGAGATCCGGGTGCGGGTGGAGGTCTTGTCGAAGATGACGGCGACGGTCTGCCGTCCCGAGCCTTCCCCGGCGTAGGGCTGGTATTTCCAGCGGTCCTTCTTCAGCGCGTCCGCGAGGTCCAGGACTTCGGCCTGCTCGGCCTGGGTCAGGTCAGTGTCAACGAGGAAGTTGCGGGTCATGACTGTCCAATCGTCGTGGCCGCGGCGGCCTGCAGGATGGAGGGGAACGCGGCCAGGAAGGTGGCTGCCTGGTCGGTGGTGAGGATCAGCGGCGGTGCCAGGCGCAGGGTGGCCGGGCCGGTGGCGTTGATGATGAAGCCGGCGTCCAGGGCTGCCTGGACGGCGGCCGGAGCGAGCTCCTGCGCGAGGTCGATGCCGATCAGCAGGCCTTCGCCGCGGACTTCGGTGACGCCGTCGACGCCGCGCAGGCCGTCGCGCAGGAAGTTACCGGTGGCCTGCACGTTGGCGAGGATGCCGTCGGCGTCGATGACGGACAGCGTGGCCAGTGCGGCAGCGGTTGCCACGGGGTTTCCACCGAAGGTGGTTCCGTGCTGGCCGGGGGCCAGCAGCGCAGAGACCTCGGGACCGAACGTGATCAGCCCGCCGATCGGGAAGCCGCTGCCCAGGCCCTTGGCCAGGGTCATGGCATCCGGCAGCACGCCTTCGGACGCGAACCAGCGGCCGGTGCGGCCGATGCCGGTCTGGACTTCGTCGAACACCAGCAGCGCACCGGCGTCCCGGGTGATCTCGCGGGCGGCCTCCAGGAACCCGGCCGGCGGCACCTGCACGCCGGCTTCCCCCTGAATCGGTTCGATGAAGACGGCAGCAACCGTCGCATCGGCCGCTGCCCGCAGCGCCTCGACGTCACCGTACGGAATGTGCTCGACGCCGCCGGGCAGCGGCGCGAACGGCTCCCGGTAGGCGGGCTTCGCGGTCAGCGCCAGGGCGCCCATGGTCCGGCCGTGGAATGCGCGGTCCATGGCAATGATGCGGGTGCGGCCACCGGTGGAGTGGCGCCGGGCGAGCTTGAACGCCGCTTCAATGGCCTCGGTGCCTGAGTTGGAGAAAAAGGCCTTGGACCCGGCCGGGGCATGAACCAGCTGCAGCAGCTTCTCCGCGAGGCCCACCTGGGTGGGGCTGGTGAAGAAGTTGGAGATGTGTCCCAGGGTGTTCAGCTGCCCGGCAATGGCCGAGGTGACAAACGGGTGGGCGTGGCCCAGCGCGTTGACCGCGATGCCGCCGAGCAGGTCCAGGTAGGCTTTTCCGTCCGCGTCCCAGACGGTGCAGCCCTCGCCGCGCACCAGGACGCGCTGCGGAGCGCCGAACACGTTCATCAGTGAGTCGCTGTAGCGGGCGAGCCATTCGCTGCCGGAACCGGCAGTATCAATCAGCGGGGAAACCGCGGTGGTCATGGGGTTGCTCATGCTTGTGCTCCGTCCGGAATGATCTGGGTGCCGATGCCGGCGGTGGTGAAGACTTCCAGCAGCATCGAGTGCGCCATGCGACCGTCGACGACGGCGGCCCGGTCCACTCCCCCGTCCACGGCGGCCAGGCAGGCTTCCATCTTGGGGATCATGCCGGATTCAAGGGTGGGCAGCATGTCCCGGAGCTCCCCGGCGGTAAGGGCGGAGATCAGTGAGGACTTGTCCGGCCAGTTGGCGTAGAGACCCTCGACGTCGGTGAGAACCACCAGGCGGCAGGCCCCCAGGGCCACGGCCAGGGCTGCGGCAGCGGTGTCCGCGTTGACGTTGAGCACCTGGCCGGTGGGATTGCCGTCGGCGCCGATTTCCGGGGCCACCGTGGAGATGACCGGTATCCGGCCGGCTTCAATGAGGTCCAGGATGGCTCCGGGGTTCACGCCCACCACTTCGCCGACGAGGCCCAGGTCCACTTCCTCGCCGTCAATGACGGTTCCGGTGCGGACGGCCTGCAGCAGTCCGCCGTCTTCGCCCGAGAGGCCGACGGCGTAGGGGCCGTGGGAGTTCACCAGGCCCACCAGTTCCCGGCCCACCTGTCCGGTGAGCACCATGCGGACGGCATCCATGGCTTCGGGCGTGGTGACGCGCAGCCCGCCCTTGAACTCGGATTCGATGCCGAGCCGGTCCAGCAGCGCGCTGATCTGCGGGCCGCCGCCGTGCACCACAACGGGGTGGACGCCTACGTGGTGGAGGAAGACGATGTCCTCGGCGAACGCCTGGCGCAGTTCATCGTTGATCATGGCGTTGCCGCCGTACTTGATCACGATGGTGCTGCCGGCGAAGCGCTGGATCCAGGGCAGTGCCTCGATCAGGGTGGCGGCCTTGTCCTGTGCCGCTGCCTGGTCCTGCTGGGTGGCTGTGCTCATGCTTCTCTTCCCGCCTAGCTGCTGTACGCCGAGTTTTCGTGGACGTAGTCCGTGGTCAGGTCGTTCGTCCAGATGGTCGCGGACTCGGTGCCGGCGGCGAGGTCGATTTCAACGCTGACGGCCCGGCCGGTGAGGTCCACGCCTTCGCGCGGATCGCCGATGCCGCCGCCGCGGCAGACCTGGACGCCGTTGATGGTGACGTTGATGTTCTCCGGTTCGAAGGCGGCGTCCGTGGTGCCGACGGCGGAGAGCACCCGGCCCCAGTTCGGGTCGTTGCCGAAGATGGCGGTCTTGAACAGGTTGGAGCGGGCGACGGCGCGGGAGGCGTTCTCGGCGTCGGTCACCGTGGCGGCATTGACGGTGGTGATGGCGATGTCGTGGCTGGCGCCTTCGGCATCGGTGATCAGCTGCTGGGCCAGCGAATGGCACACCTCGGTGAGTCCGCGGGTGAACTCTTCCGTGTCCGGAGTGGTGCCGGACGCACCGGAGGCCATCAGGATTACGGTGTCATTGGTGGACATGCAGCCGTCCGAATCCGTGCGGTCGAAGGTGACGGCGGTGGCGGCGCGCAGTGCCGTGTCCAGGGCTGCGGCGTCGAGGTCCGCATCGGTGGTGAGGACCACCAGCATCGTAGCCAGGCCCGGAGCCAGCATGCCGGCGCCCTTGGCCATGCCGCCAATGCTGTAGCCGGAACCGGTAAACACTGCCTGCTTGGAAACGGTGTCGGTGGTCATGATCGCCTCGGCAGCCAGGGCACAGCCGTCGGCGTCCAACGCTGCCGCAGCGGCTTCCGCGCCCGGAAGGATCTTGTCCATGGGCAGCTGCTCGCCGATCAGGCCGGTGGAGCAGACCAGGACGTCGTTCGCGGAAACGCCGAGCAGGTTAGCGACCTTCTCCGCGGTGGCGTGGGTGTTCTGGAAACCCTGCGGGCCGGTGCAGGCGTTGGCGCCGCCGGAGTTGAGGAACACGGCGTCGGCCCGGCCGTCGGAGATGGCCTGCCGGGACCAGTGCACGGGTGCTGCGGCGACGCGGTTCCGGGTGAAGACCGCTGCTGCTGCCTTGGCAGGACCGTCGTTGACCACCAGCGCGACGTCACGTCCCCCAGAGGCCTTCAGGCCTGCGGTGACGCCGGCTGCCCGGAATCCTGCCGGTGCGGTGATGCCGGTTGCTGCGTTGGTGCTCATTACGGTGCTACTCCCTGCAGGGTGAGCCCGGTGCCCTCTTCGAGGCCCAGGGCGATGTTCATGGACTGGACGGCGCCGCCGGCGGTGCCCTTGGTGAGGTTGTCGATCACGGCGGAGACAATCACGCGGCCGGCGTGCGGATCGTAGGCGAGCTGCAGGGCGGCGTAGTTGGAGCCGACCACCATCTTGGTGGCGGGCCACTGACCCTCCGGAAGCACCCGGACGAACGGTTCATCGGCGTAGGCCGTTTCCCAGGCCTCGCGCAGGGCGGCGGCGTCGACGCCGGGGCGGACCTTCGCCGTCGCGGTGGTGAGGATGCCGCGGGCCATGGGAGCCAGCGTCGGTGTGAAGGAAATGGAGACCTGCTCCCCCGCTGCGGCAGAGAGGCCCTGTTCGATTTCCGGGGTGTGCCGGTGGCCGCCGCCCACACCGTAGGGGCTCATCCCGCCCATGACTTCGGAGCCGAGGAGGTGCGGCTTAGCTGCCTTGCCCGCTCCGGAGGTACCGGACGCTGCGACTATGACGACGTCGTCGGGCTCCAGCACACCGGCCGCGAAACCGGGCGTTAGCGCCAGCAGCGAGGACGTGGGATAGCAGCCGGGAACAGCGATCCGGGGTGCGCCGCGGAGCATGTCGCGGTGGCCGGGCAGCTCGGGCAGACCGTAGGGCCAGGAACCGGCGTGCGGGGATCCGTAGAACTTTTCCCACGCAGCGGGATCCGTGAGCCGGTGGTCGGCACCGGCGTCGATCACCAGGGTGTCTTCGGGCAGCTGCGCAGCGATCTCGGCGCTGGCACCATGCGGCAGCGCCAGGAAAACCACGTCATGCCCGGACAGGTTCTCCACAGTGGTGTCCACCAGGATCCGGTCCGCCAAGGCATGCAGGTGGGGCTGGAGTTCACCGAGCCGGGAGCCGGCGTTGCTGTGGGCGGTGATGGCACCAATTTCGACGCCGGGGTGGCCGGCGAGCAGGCGCAGGACCTCACCGCCGGCATAACCGCTGGCACCTGATACAGCTACGGAAATCGTCATGCCCACCACCCTACAGCAGTTTTATGCATGGGGTTTCATAATTATGCAATGTGTCCTTGGTGAGGCAATCGCTGTGCCTCCCGGCAACAGGCGTCCTACGATGGGTTCGCGTACCCGGTTAACCCCGCCCATCCATCGGAAGAGGCATTCCATGCATAAGGCCATTGTCGTCCCGAAAGCGGGCGGACCTGAAATTCTGCGCTACGAAGACGTGGACCTCCCGGTTCCCGGCCCGAACGAGTTGCTCGTGAAGGTGGCGGCCACGGGCGTGAACTTCATCGACACATACCAGCGCAGCGGTGTCTATCCGATGAAGTACCCCTTCATTCCCGGTTCCGAAGCCGCCGGCACGGTAGTCCAGGCAGGCATGGACGTTGCTGCTTTCAGCGACGGGGACCGCGTAGCAACCGCGGAAGGCGGCGGAGCCTACTCGGAGTACATGCTGCTGGACGCGTCCAAGGCTCTCCCCGTTCCCCGGGGCGTGAGCAGCGAAGTGGCTGCTGCCCTGCCGCTGCAGGGCATGACGGCGCACTACCTCTGCAACTCGACGTACCCGGTTCAGTCCGGGGAGACCGTCCTGACCCATGCCGGTGCCGGCGGAGTCGGGCTGCTGCTGACCCAACTGCTCAAAGCCAAGGGCGCGACCGTGATCACCACGGTCTCCACCGATGAGAAGGAAGCACTGGCGGCCGCAGCCGGCGCGGACCATGTGCTGCGCTACGACGGCTTCGCTGACCGGGTGCGGGAGCTGACGGACGGCCGCGGCGTGGATGTGGTGTTCGACGGCGTCGGGAAGGCCACGTTCGACGGCTCGCTTTCCAGCCTGCGGCCCCGCGGCATGATGGTGCTGTTCGGCGGTGCGTCGGGCCAGGTGCCCCCGTTCGACATCCAGCGGCTGAACGCCCTGGGCTCGCTGTACCTGACCCGGCCGACCATAAGGGATTACCTGCTCAGCGCGGAGGAACGGCAGTGGCGTGCCCGCGAACTGTTCGAAATGGTGGAGGCCGGGACCCTGGACGTGCGGATCGGCGCAACCTATCCCCTTGCCGAAGCTGCCCGCGCGCACGAAGACCTGGAAGGCCGCAAGACGACCGGCAAGGTGCTGCTGGTTCCGTAGCGTTCGCCCGGGTTGGGGTTCTGTTGCCGGTTCCGGGTTCTGCTGCCGGTTCCGGGTTTTGCTGCCAGATCCAAGCGGCAGGAAAAGTGCGAACCGGTCGGATCTTCCCGAACCGGCAGCAGAATTGCCCCCTCCGGCCCCCGCACGCCGTGCCTGATACCGCTCCCTTACAACGGCGCAGCGACTTTGTGCCAGACTCTGCACCATGACGAGCCCCAAGGCCCCGGACAACGTCAAGCTGCTCGACGCCGCGAGCATCGTCCTCGTCGTCGTGGGCGTCCTGTGCGCCAGTTTGATCAGCCTGCCGCCAAGGGCCCAGCTCGTTCAGGCCACGCCGCTTCTCTTCGGACTCGCCCTGACCGTCCGGGTGATCAGGGACCGACAGTCCGCGGCACGGCACGAAACCGTGCGGACCGTTCGACCCCGGGGCAAGCGCCTGGGACCTGCTGCCTTGGCCGGAGCAGTTCTGGTTCCCGTCCTCTTCTACGGCACTGTCCACGGGTACGGCTGGTTAGCCACCGGCTGCCTGCTCGTCGGAGTGGGCACCAGCACCTCATCCCTGGTGGAGAGCCGGAAACCAAATGATCCAGTCCAAAACGGATGCGCGGGCGGCAGAGACGAAGACGGGCCGCGCATCAAGGGCGGCTAGGCCGGCTCCCCAAGCAGGGTGAGCTCCTGCCGCAGGTCCGTGTCCTCCCTGAGCAGGACCACCCGCATACCCAGTGCCTCGGCCGCTTCGATGTTCGCCCGGCTGTCATCGATGAACACCACGTCTTCGGGGGCTGCACCGAGGCCTTTCAGGACATGCCGGTAAATCTGCGGCTCCGGCTTGACCATGCGCAGCCGGCCGCTGAAGTAGCGGGCGGCGAAAAACCCTGGCCAGGAGGCCTCCGACTCGTACCGGTGGGACATCCCTTCGGGCATGTTGGAGAGCAGCGCCAAGTGCGCGCCCTGCGCCGCCAGGAAATCAAGGACTTCCAGGGTTCGGGGGTTCAGCCGGGACCACAGGCGGGCGTCCAGCTCTTCCAGCCGGTCCAGGTCATCACCACCGACGGGCCGGCCAAGCACGGAAGACCAGTATTCAGCCGGACTGAGCCCGCCGCCGTCGTACTCCAGCCGCGCAGCCCAATAGGAACTCGACGGGGACCGCAGGTCCAGTCCGGCAGCCTCCCCCAGCGCATCCCAGTCTTCAGCGAGGGGCTCGGTGGAGATCACTCTGCCGTAGTCGAAGAGGTACCAGGTGCCGGATGCGGGGAAGGTATTCATCCTCCACAAGCTAACAAACATGCGCGAAACCCCGCCGGAACGTACCGGCGGGGCTTCACGCAATCAGGGAAAACTACCGCTGAACGGCACCGAAACGCTCGGCAGCCAGCGCGACGGCGGCGGCCCGGGATTCCGAGGCCTCATCGGCGGTCAGTGTGCGGTCCGGTGCGCGGAAGCGCAGGGCGAAGGCGAGGGACTTCTGTCCTTCGTCGATGCCCTTCCCGGTGTACACGTCGAACAGTGCGATGTCTTCCAGCAGGTCACCGGCACCTTCGCGGAGGGTTTCCAGCACGGACTCGGCCGGGATCTCGGCGGCCACAATGAGCGCAACGTCCTGCGTGGTGGCCGGGAACGTGGAGATTTCCCTCGCCACGATCACGTCCGGCGCGGCGTCGAACAGCGCGTCGGCGTTGAGTTCCAGCGCCACGGTGCGGGCCGGCATGTCCCGCGCTGCGAGCAGCTTCGGGTGCAGTTCGCCGGCGTAGCCCACGGTTTCGCCGCTGCGCAGCGAGATCCTGGCGGTGCGTCCCGGGTGGAACGCCTGGTGTTCGCCCTGGCTGATGACCAGTTCGACGCCGAGCACGTCACCCATGAGCCGCGCGGTGTCCACGGCGTCGGCCCAGTCCCAGGCGCGCGGGGTGTGGCCGGCACCGGCGGGTGATTCGTGCCCGGTGAAGAGCACGCCGATGTGCAGCGGCTGGTCCGGGATGCCGTTGTACAGGCCGTCGAGGACTTCCTCGGACGGCTTGACGCCCAGCGGCGGGGTCGATTCCGTCCCGTTCTGCTCACCCGGGAGGAAGACCAGCGCAGATTCGTACAGTGCCAGGTCGCGGAAGCCGCGCGAAAGGTTCCGCTTGGCGACGTCGAACAGGCCCGGCAGCACGGAGGTGCGCAGGTAGCCGAACTCGGCGGAGAGCGGGTTGGCCAGCTTGACCGCGGGGCGCTCCTCGCCGGCAACCGGGGTGCCGAAGGCGTTGTTGTCCGCTTCGGTGACGAAGGGATAGGACAGCACTTCGGTCATGCCCGACGCCGCGAGGGACTGGAGCAGGCGGCGGCGCTGCTGCTGGACGCGCGTTAGCCCGCGCCCGGGAGGAGCAACGGGAAGAGTGGACGGGATCTTGTCGTAGCCCACCAGACGGATGATTTCCTCGGTGAGGTCCTCACGGGTTTCAAGGTCGGTCCGCCAGCTCGGAGGAACAACCCGGAAGCCGCCGTCGGCTTTTTCAACGTCCGCCCCAAGATCGGTGAGGGTGCCGGTGATCTGCTCTTCGGTGAAGTCCAGGCCGATCAGCTTGGCCGGGAAGTCCGCTGGCAGGAAGATGCTGCGGGTTTCCGGCGCGGTGCCGGCGTCGGTAATCGACTCGTCGGCGGTGCCGCCGGCCAGTTCCACGAGCAGGTCGACGGCGCGCTGGGCGGCGATGTCCGCGACGTACCAGTCAACGCCGCGTTCGAAGCGCTTGGACGCTTCGGAGGGCAGTTTGTGGCGGCGGCGGGAGCGTCCAATCGAGACTTCCTCAAAGTGGGCTGCCTCAATCAGGACGTTCTGCGTGGCGTCAGAGACCTCGGTGGCGTTTCCGCCCATGACGCCCGCAATGCCAATTGCACCGGAACCGTCCGTGATCAGCAGGTCCTCCGGGTCCAGGGTGCGGACCTTGTCATCGAGGGTCTTTAGCGTCTCACCCGGGTTGGCACGGCGCACCACGATTTCACCGGTGAGCTTGTCCAGGTCATAGAAGTGCAGCGGCTGGCCGAGCTCAAGCATCACGTAGTTGGAGATGTCCACCACCAGGGAGATGGAACGCATGCCGGCCAGGCGCAGTCGGGAAGACATCCACGGCGGCGTCGGGCGGGTCGGATCCACGCCGCGGACGGTGCGGGCGACGAAACGGTCGCAGCCGGCCTTGCCGTAGATCGGGGCTTCGTCGGCCAGGCGCACCGGGTACCCGGCGCCGTCGGCCTCCGGTACCTCCACCGTGGCGGCGGGGTCGGTGAACTTGGTACCCGTTGCGTGGGCGTATTCGCGGGCAGCGCCGCGGATGGAGAAGACGTAGCCGCGGTCCGGGGTGACGTTGATTTCGGCGGCCTGGTCGTAAAGACCGAGCAGTTCCATCGCGTCGGTGCCAACCTCGGGATCAAGTCCCAGGGTGGAGAGCACCAGGATGCCGTCGTGGTCTTCGCCGATGCCGAGTTCACGCACGGAGGCGATCATGCCGGCGGAAACGTGGCCGTAGGTCTTGCGCGGGCTGATCCGGAAGTCTCCGGGCAGCACGGCGCCGGGCAGGGTGACAACTACCTTGTCCCCCACCTCGAAGTTGTGCGCGCCACAGACGATGCCCTGCACGCCGGAGGGATCAATGCCCTCCCCGGTGAGCGTCTGCTCGGTGCCCTCGGGCACCACGCGTACGGAGCACCAGTTGATGGTCTTGCCGTTCTTCTGCGGCTCAGGCTCCTTGGAGAGCACCTGGCCTACGACGATCGGGCCGGAGAGTTCGTCGGTGGGACGGTGGACGTCCTCTTCCTCCAGGCCAACCTTGACCAGTTCCGCCATGACGTCTTCGGCGGTTGCGTCCGCCGGAACCTGGGCATACTCGCGCAGCCAGGAAAGTGGGATTCTCACTTAGATCTCCATCCCGAAGTGTTCGCTGAAACGTACGTCGCCTTCGATCATGTCCCGCATGTCGGATACTTCGTTGCGGAACATCAGGGCACGTTCAATGCCCATGCCAAAGGCAAAACCTGAGTAGACCTCGGGGTCGATTCCCGCGGCGCGCAGCACGTTGGGGTTGACCATGCCGCAGCCGCCCCACTCGATCCAGCGCGGGCCGCCCTTGGCACCGGGGTGCCAGATGTCCAGCTCGGCGCTGGGTTCGGTGAACGGGAAATAGTTCGGACGCAGGCGCACCTTGGCCTCGTCGCCGAAGAGCACCCGGGTGAAGTGCTCCAGGGTACCCACCAGGTCTGCCATGGTAAGGCCCTTGTCGATGGCCAGGCCTTCGAACTGGTGGAACACGGGGGTGTGCGTGGCGTCGAGTTCGTCGGTGCGGAACACCTTGCCCGGGCAGAGCACGTAGATGGGCAGATCGCGCTCGAGCATGGAACGGACCTGCACCGGGGAGGTGTGGGTGCGCATGACCAGGTGCGCTTCGGGAGGCTCCACGAAGAAGGTGTCCTGCATTTCGCGGGCGGGGTGGTCCGGCTTGAAGTTCAGCGCGTCAAAGTTGAACCATTCGGATTCCACCTCGGGGCCTTCGGCGATTTCCCAGCCCATACCCACGAAGATGTCGCTGACGCGGTCCTGCAGGGTGGAAAGCGGGTGGCGTCCGCCAATGCGACGGCGGCGCGGAGCTGCGGTGACATCCACGGCTTCCTCGACGAGGATCCGCGCGTCCCGCTCGGCTTCGAGCTCCACTGTGCGGGCCGCGAGCGCTTGGTTGATTCGTCCGCGGGCCGGGCCGATTACCTTTCCGGCTGCTGCCTTCTGGTCCTTGGGCAGCGACCCGATCTGGCGGTTCGCCAGGGACAGCGGGGACTTCTCCCCGGTGACGGCGATGCGGACGTCCTTGAGGGCATCCAGGTCCGCTGCGGAACCGATATCTGCGAGCGCTGAATCAACGGCAGCCGCGATGGCTGACTCGTCGAGCGGATTGGGCGCCGCGTTGTCTGGGGAGTCCGTCCCCGGTATGGAGTTCGACATGTACCGTTCTTACCTGTTTCCGGCCGTGTTGACGTGAATGGTTGTGGATGCTGTGTCCTGCAGGCAAAGGCACGAAGCCTGCGGCTACCAGTCTAACCAACTCATCCTCTCCGCCCGGGCAGTGTGAAGGCACCCCGCCTGTCCTAGCATTGGCGCATGGCTCCTCCCCTGTCCCGCCGCCACGCGCTTCGCCGAGCAGTGAACCTGGTCAACGGCACGACGGCGGCAGGCCTGCTCGCTGCCCGGCTGGGCAGGGTTCCGGTGCGGCAGGGGCCCGGCGGGCTGCTGCTCGCCGGCGGCTGGAACCATCCACTTCCCCGCGCGGCAGCCTTCACCCTGGGAAACGTGATTCTCTACCGTTCCCGGGTTTCTCAGGCGTTCGACGCCGGACCTGCCTCCGCGCTGCTGCGGCATGAGGCGCGGCACAGCAGCCAGTACGCGGTACTGGGGCCGGCATTCCTGCCGCTTTACTTCGCCGCAGCGGGGTTCTCCAAGCTGCGTTCCGGAGACCCGGCGTCGTCGAACATTTTTGAAATCCTGGCCGGTCTGTCCGACGGCGGCTACCGGACCCGCGCTTCCCGCCCCCCACACCATCGAAATCACAGAAACTGCCCGAATAGGGGGGTCTAACGTGCAGTTTCTTCCATCTCGAAGGGGCGGAGAGGGTAGGCACGGATTCGAACATATGTTCTAATGGGTGGCATGAGGTGGCAGGAGCAGGAACCCAAGGCGGCGCCGTCCGCTGACGCGCTGCTACCGCTGCAGGGACTGGTCCGCTCCGTGCAGACCCCGGGATTTGCCGGCGTGACGTTCCACGAGGTCCTCGCCAAATCCGTACTGAACAAGGTTCCGAGGACCTCGTCGATGCCCTTCGGCTGGACAGTGAACCCCTACCGGGGCTGTAGCCACGCCTGCGTGTACTGCTTTGCCCGTAAGACCCACAGCTACCTGGATCTGGACACCGGAGCAGACTTCGACAGCCAGCTGGTAGTCAAAACCAACGCAGCGGAGGTCCTGCGGCGTGAACTGGCACGGCCTTCCTGGGACTACGAACACGTGGCCATGGGCACCAACACCGACCCGTACCAGCGGGCTGAGGGCCGCTACAAACTGATGCCCGGCATCATCCGGGCCCTGGCGGACAGCGGAACCCCCTTCTCCATCCTGACCAAAGGAACCCTGCTGGCCCGCGACCTGCCGCTCCTGGCGGAGGCAGCGCAGCAGACCAGCATCAGCATGGGCATTTCGCTCGCCCTGCTGGATCCGAACCTTGCCCAGCGGGTGGAGCCGGGCACGCCCTCGCCCAAAGCCCGGCTGGAGCTGGTCCGCCGCATCCGGGATGCCGGCATGGACTGCAACGTGATGGCCATGCCGATCCTGCCCTGGCTGACTGACGGCGACGAATCGCTGGACGCGCTCTTCTCCGCACTGGCCGACGCCGGCGCCACCTCGGTCACGGCCGGTGCCCTCCACCTGCGCCCGGGTGCACGCGAATGGTACCGCCAGTGGCTGGCCCGGGACTATCCCCAGCTTTCGGCGCGCTACGACAAGCTGTACGACGGCGGCACCTACGCGTCCAAGGAATACCGCCAGTGGCTTGCGGGACGAATAACCCACTTCAAGAACCGGCATGGATTCGCCGGCCGGAACCAGTTCGTCGCCACCCGCGGCGCCGCCCGGCCCGCGCCCAAGACTGCGGCGGGCATGCCAGTGGCAGCCGGAACCCTTTTCTGATTCTCCGGAGGGTCTTGACCGGTGCCGCGGAGGGTTCTAAGTTACAACCAAATGGTTGTAGATGCGTTGCCAGACGAAGCCGTGAGCCGCCTGTTCCATGCCCTGGCGGACAGCACGCGCAGGGATATCCTGCGCCGTGCTGCCGCCGGCGAGCTGTCGGTATCCCGGCTGGCCGAGGCCTATCCCATGAGTTTCGCGGCGGTGCAGAAACACGTCGCGGTCCTTGCGGACGCAGGCCTGGTCTCCAAGGAACGCCGCGGGAGGGAACAGCTCGTGAGCACCACACCCGATGCCGTGGAGCAGGCACACCGCGCCTTGGACGCGCTGGCAGAGACCTGGGCCGGCCGGCTGAACCGGATGTCCGACCTGCTGCGGCAGGACAAGCCCGGGAACCTCCCGGGAGCTGGGAAGAACCGCCATGAGCGTGAAACGCATTGACAAGGACTATGACACCCTGACCATCAGGGCCCTCGCAGAATTCGAGGCAGCCCCGGAGAGGGTCTGGGAGCTCTGGGCCGATCCCCGCAAGCTGGAGGGCTGGTGGGGTCCACCGACCTACCCGGCCACGGTGCGGGAACACAGCCTGGTACCCGGCGGAAGCGTCACTTATTTCATGACTGGACCGGATGGACAGATCTACCACGGCTGGTGGGCGGTGCAGCAGGTGGATGCGCCCCGGCAGCTGAGCTTCCGGGACGGATTTGCTGATCAGGACGGAACCCGCCGGGATGACATGCCCGTCACAGAGGTCACGGTGACGCTCACGGCCCGAGACGGCGGAACAGCTGCAGAAATAGTGACGTCCTTCGCGGACCGGACCCAGATGGAGGAGCTGATCTCAATGGGTGCGGTAGAAGGCGCCGCCGAGGCGATGTCGCAGATGGACGCCATCCTGGCGTCCGCCTAGCGAAGGCCGGAGAGTCCCCGGCCGGCTGGAACCTATTCGGCCGGGGACTGATCCGCGGCCCGGCGAACTGCCGAGACAATGGGCAGGTCCGCTGGAATCCACGGCAGTTCTGCAAGCTCCGGAGAATCCAGCCGCACCCAGCGGAGTTCATCGTGGT
The DNA here is from genome assembly GCF_009193255.1 of Arthrobacter koreensis. Lineage (GTDB taxonomy): Bacteria > Actinomycetota > Actinomycetes > Actinomycetales > Micrococcaceae > Arthrobacter_B > Arthrobacter_B koreensis. The sequence goes on along the minus strand of NZ_WACG01000007.1, from coordinate 190,953 downwards.
CCTCCAGCGGGCGGGGCTCCCCAGCCTTCACCTCAACAAGCCAAACCCGCATCGCGGCCTGGGGATTCAGCGGCCAACCCTGATCCAAAGGTCCGGTGACCTCGCTCCCGAGCACCACCTCGATACCGAGCTCTTCGGTGAGCTCACGGTGCAGTGCGGCCTCGCAGGTTTCTCCGGGTTCAACCTTGCCGCCCGGGAACTCCCACATGCCGGCATAGGCAACGGGTGCGGTACGGCGAGCGGCCAGCAGGCTCTGCGGCCGGCCGAGGTCATCCACGATCGCTGCCCCGACTACCTGCTTCAGTTCTGAATTCGACACAGATCGAGTCTACGGTGCCTACTGGCCTAGACTTGGAAGGAACGGCATCGTGGCCGTTTGGCCCCCGGCCAACGGCAGCGCCAGCGTTCCCGCTCCGGCCCCGGGCCCGCCAGACGCGCCCGTGCCTCTACACGGCTCCGCGGCACCGCTGATCCGAAAGCACCCCACGCACTTATGCCCTCCCCGCGCGTAGCGACGCCCAAAACCCGCCACGTATCCCTGGCCATCATTGCCCTTGCCGCCGGCGGATTCGCCATCGGCACCACCGAGTTCGCCATTATGGGCCTGCTCCAGGAAATGGTCGCCGACCTCGGCATCTCCGTCCCCGAGGGCGGCCACGTCATCTCCGCGTACGCCCTCGGCGTCGTCGTCGGAGCCCCGCTGCTCGCCGCTGCCGGCGCCAAGCTGCCGCGCAAGTGGCTGGCACTGGGGCTGATGGCGTTCTTCGCCGTCGCCAACCTTTCGTCCTTCATTGCTCCGGACTACGGCTGGCTGCTGTTCACCCGTTTTCTCAGCGGGCTGCCGCACGGGGCATTTTTCGGCGTCGCGGCGGTCATTGCAGCCTCCCTTGTTGCACCTACAAAGCGCGGCTGGGCCATTTCCATGGTCATGCTGGGCCTGAGCATCGCCAACGTGATCGGCGTGCCCTTCGCCACCTGGCTCGGACAGCTTGCCGGCTGGCGCTGGATGTTCGTACTCGTTGGTGCCATCGCCCTCCTGACGGTCGCCCTGGTGGCGTGGTTCGTTCCGTTCCAGGCCGCGCACCCGGATGCCAGCATCAAACGTGAACTGAGTGCCCTCCGCCGGATGCAGATGTGGCTGGCCCTGCTCGTGGGCACCGTCGGCTTCGGCGGCTTCTTCGCCGTCTACACCTACATCTCCCCCACCATGACCGAGGTTGCCGGTTTCTCCATTGGAGTGCTGCCGCTGATTGTGGGCCTCTACGGCGTGGGACAGGTGGTGGGCAACATCGTGGGCGGACGGATCGCGGACCGCTCAGTTATGGGCAGCATCTATGCCGTCCTGGCCGGAACCGTCGTGATCCTGGCTGTCTATGCCTGGGGCGTGCAGTACAAGGCCAGTGCGATCATCCTCGTTTTCCTGGTCGGGGCTATCGGGTCAGCACTGACTCCCGCACTCCAAACCCGCCTCCTGGATGTCTCCCCCGGTGCCGCGTCGCTGGCGTCCTCGCTGAACCACGCCGCCCTCAACATGGCCAACGCCCTGGGTGCCATGGCCGGCGGTCTGGTCATCGCCTGGGGCTGGGGCTTCCGGTCACCTGCGATCGTGGGTGCGGTCCTGGCGCTGCTGGGCCTGGGAGTTGCCCTGCTCAGCGGGGCCCTGGACCGCCGTCGTCCCGCCGGGGCGTCCGCGAACGAGGCGGAGAAGGCACTGCAGCGCTAGGGGCGGCCCTGGGTCTTTAGCGGTTCTGGGACTTTAGCGGTTCTGGGTCTTTAGCGGTTCTGGGCGCGGGCGGAGGCGTACAGGCACACGGTCGCGGCCGTGCCGACGTTGAGGCTCTCGGCCTGGCCGTACACGGGGACGGCGACGCGGTAGTCCGCTGCGGCAAGTTCATCTTCGGCAAGGCCCTGGGCTTCATTGCCGAACAGCCAGGCGGAGGGATCTTCCAGGCGCGGACCAGCATCTGCCGGTGCCTGCGCAAGGTCTCCGGAAACGGGTGCGAGCCGACGCAGCGCAGATGAGTCCTGGAGTGCGTCCAGGTCCTGGCTGCCGTAGCCGTCCGCGGCGAGGATCGTGATGCCGGCCGTACGCAGCCGGGAGGAAAGCTCAGCAAAGTCCACGCCGGAAACGACGGGCAGGTGGAACAGGGAGCCGACTGTGGAGCGCACGGCCTTGGGATTGTGGATATCCACGCTGGACGCCGTGAGGATCACGGCGTCAGCTCCGGCCGAGTCCGCCGCCCGCAGGATGGTTCCGGCGTTGCCGGGGTCCCGTACCTCGCACATCACTGCCAGGAGCTTCGGCCGGGTGGCCAGTACGTCGTCGAGCGACGGCGACTGGATGCGGCACACAGCGACAATCCCCTGCGGGGACACCGTGTCCGCCATGGCCGCGAGGACCTCGTCCGTGGCCAGGCGCAGGCTGGTCTGCTCCGCGAGTTCAGCCAGTTCGGGAAGCCGGTCCAGGCACGCTTCGGTGGCGTAAGCCTCGACGACGACGCCGGGACGGCCGTCCGCAACCGCCGCGCGGTGCGCCACGAGGGCTTCACGGACAGCCTGCGGGCCTTCGGCCAGGAACCGGCCGGTCTTTAAACGAGCCGAACGCCCCGCCAGCTTCGCTGCCTCCTTCACCCGATCTGCTCGGGGGTTGGACATCAGCGGAGCGGCGGAGCGTCCGGCGTCATGCATGTTCAGCAGGTACCGAAATTAGCCCTGGAACTTCTGGCGGGCTTCGCCGCCAGCAGGCTCCAGGCCGGCAGCCTTGGCTGCTTCCACGGAGTTGAACCAGTACTCGGCTACGGTCTGCTCGTACCAGGTGGAACCCGGGACGTGGTACTTGCCGGTTGCCGCACCCTTGATGACGTAGCCCTCGGGAGCTTCGCCTTCGGAGGCCTTGAAGCCGCCGTCAGCAACGGTGGCGGTAGCAGCCGGGGCAGTCTTGGCAGCAGCCTTGGCGGGAGCCTTCTTGGCAGCCGGTGCTGCAGCAGCAGCGGCCGGAGCAGAAGTGTCGGACGGCAGGGCGTCCTTGGCAACCTGCACCAGGGTGGCGAAAGCGTTGGCGTCGTTGACGGCCAGCTCGGCCAGCATGCGGCGGTCAACCTCGATCTCAGCAGCCTTCAGGCCCTGGATCAGGCGGTTGTAGGTGAGACCGTTGGCGCGGGACGCAGCGTTGATGCGCTGGATCCACAGGCGCCGGAAGTCGCCCTTGCGCTTGCGGCGGTCACCGTAGCTGTACACGTACGAGTGCAGCAGCTGCTCTTTGGCCTTGCGGACCAGGCGCGAACGCTGTCCGCGGTAGCCCTTGGCGCGCTCGAGGATTACCCGACGCTTCTTATGGGCGTTAATCGCCCGCTTCACACGTGCCACGTGCGTACTCCTTAGAAATAGTCCCGCGCACACTACCGGTGCTGCGGCCCCTGTCGGGCCGCGGGAAAGTTAGTTGAAATATGGAGCAGTCCTTCTCAGAACCGCAGGGGAAGATGGTTACTTGCCGAGCATCTTCTTGATGACCTTGGCCTCGCCCGGGGTGACGATCTTGTCACCGGCGAGACGGCGGGTCAGGCGGGAGGACTTGTGCTCCAGGTAGTGGCGGCGGTTCGCCTGCTGGCGCTTGAGCTTGCCGGTACCGGTCAGCTTGAAGCGCTTCTTGGCGCCACTGTGGGTCTTCATCTTCGGCATGGGAACCGATCTCCTTTGGTTTCCGCGGTACGAGCCCGCGGGGATATGGGCACCTGTAACGGTGCCGGGGTTTCCTAGGGACGCCTGGGCGTTCTAGCGGTGCTTACTCCGCTGAGCCAGGCTTCTTCTGGCTCGAGGCTCCCGGGGAGGGTGCCTTGCCAGCAGGCTTGGGCGCGGCGGCCGGCTTCGGCCGGGCAGCGGGCTTCGGCGCGGACGGCTTGACGGCCGTCGGCTTGGGCACTGCCATGGGCTTGGGCGCTTCGGCCGGCTTTGCTGCAGCAGGTGCCGCAGCAGGCTTTGTAGCCGGCTTGGCGGCAGCAGCCTTGGCTGCTTCCTCCGCACGGCGGGCATCGGCAGCAGCCTTGTCCGCCGCAGCCTTGGCGGCCTGCGCTGCCTTTGCCTTCTCAGCCTGTTCCTGCTCAGCACGGGCCTGGTCGGCTTCGGCTGCGGAAGATCCAAGGCGCAGACCGTCCGGCAGCAGATCTGCCAGGCTCTGCGTCATGGGTGCCTTGTCAGCACTGGTGTCGACCCGTGCCGGGGCTTCACCATTCTTGGCGGCTTCGTTGGCGGCCTTCGCCTCAGCGCGCTGGGAAGCGCGGCGGGCTTCAGCCTTGGCTTCTGCCTTGTTCTTGAGGGGGCCGATCACCATGACCATGTTCCGGCCGTCGATGCGGGGGCTGGACTCAACCACACCCACCTCGGAGACGTCCTCAGCGAACTTCTGCAGCAGGCGGATGCCCATTTCAGGGCGCTGCTGCTCACGTCCACGGAACTGGATCATGGCCTTGACCTTGTCACCCGCACCGAGGAAGCGAAGGGCATGCCCGCGCTTGGTCTCGTAGTCGTGGGTGTCGATCTTGAGACGGAAACGGATTTCCTTCAGGACCGTGTTGGTCTGGTTCTTGCGTGCCTCACGGGCCTTGACTGCGGCTTCGTACTTGTACTTGCCGAAGTCCATTAGTTTGCACACCGGAGGCTTCGCCTGAGGTGCTACCTCTACAAGATCCAGGTCGGACTCCGCTGCCAGGCGAAGGGCGTCCTCGATCCGGACCACACCTACCTGTTCCCCAGCCGGTCCTACCAACCGCACCTCAGGGACACGGATCCGATCATTGATTCTTGGCTCGCTAATGTTGCAGCTCCTGTTTGACTCAAAACGGCTACCGCCTGCAACTGAAGAAGGCCCCCAATTGCACGCGCAATCGGAGGCCTCGGGGATCGGCCGGGCACTGCTTTGCAGTGCACTTCCCGGAATCATCCGAAGATGATGCCCCGGAAGGGCCGACCAGAACCCGGCAACTCTGATCCGGCCGTGAGGCTGGTTTAATCAGGCTGACGCGGGTGGGAGAGACTCCGCTTGCATACCGGTCCCGTTACCTGCGCCAGCATTCCACTGATTTTCATCACGTCGGTGAGCTGGGCACAAATAACGTGTACCGGTCGGTCTGTGACAAGCTTACCAGTATGAGTACCCCACAGAGCAATCCGGCTGGCGATTCTGCCCGCCATTCCTTCCCCGGAACCTCCGAAGAAGAAACCCACACCCATTCTGATAGCCCCGTGTCGGACCACGTCCGGGACATCGCCGAAGTCCCGGCGGTTGAAGTCATCACCACCGCGGCAGTCCACCTGATGAGCGCGGCCGCCGTGAAGTGCGGCCTGGCCGAAGGTGCGGATGCAGAAGAACTCAAGGACCTGGACGAGGCCCGCAAGCTGATCACCGCACTGGCCGGCTTCGTGACCGCGGCTGCTCCGGAAATCGGCAGCCAGCATGCCGGTCCGTTGCGTGACGGGCTGCGTTCCCTGCAGCTGGCCTTCCGCGAGGCCTCCTCCGTTCCGGATGCTCCCGGAAAGGGACCGGGCGAGAAATTCACCGGACCCGTCAACTAGGTTTCAGCACATGCATAGGCCCGAAGGATGTTCCTTCGGGCCTTATGCATGCCTAGACCAGCGTGCGGCGGGCGTTCACCACGGCCCGAATGCCAAGCGTGAGAAGAACCATCAGCGCTGCTGCGGTGCCGGCGAAGGCGAAACCCGCCCAGGGTCCGACGACGTCGATCGCCATTCCCGCCAGCGGCGCACCGATGGCGGTACCCGTGGTCAGCGCGGACCCGTACCAGCCCATGGCCTCTCCCCTGCGTTCTTCCGGGACCAGGTCCGCGACGCGCTCGGACGCCGCTGAAAGGACAGGCGCGCACAGCAGTCCACCGGGAATCGAAAGCAGCGCCAGGGAGACCGTGTCGGTTGCCAAGGACATCGGCAGCGTCAGCACCGCCATGGCGAGCAGCAGCAGCATGGGCGAGACACGCCGCTTCATGGCGCCGTAGACCAGGCCGCCCACGAGCGAGGCGAAGCACCAGACCGCGAAGACTATGCCCAGCTGGCCCGGGTTGCCAGAGGACTCCACCAGGGCCACGATGCCGACGTCGCTGCTGGCCAGCAGCAGGCCCGCGCCTGCAGCCACGACGAACACCACGGCAACGCTGACCGTCAGCCAGGAGAAACCTGCTGCTGCACGGGCCAGCAGTCCGCCGCTCTGGCCTTCCGCTTCAACCGCGGCACCGGCCGCTTCGGTTAGCTCAGCCGCCGGTTCGCCCAGGTGGGCCGGCGCGGAGGACACCACGGCCGCCGTGGCCGCTTCGACGTCGTGCTCCGTGGCCTCGGGCGATTCAGACCTGGTGGGCGGGTTGAACCACATCAGGAAGAGCCCGGCACCGGCAGTGCAGATGCCCACCAGGGTCAGCCCGACGGCGGTGGAGACTGAAGTGGCCAGGACGGCACCTACGGCCGGCCCGCCCATGAACACCACTTCGGTGCCGATCGAGTCGAGCGTGAAGGCTGTCCGCCGCTTGTCCCCCTTGGCGAGCACGCCAAGGGACTGCCGCACCACACTGAAGACGGGCAGCGTGAACAGCCCGCCGATCAGGGCCAGCACCAGCAGCCACTCGTAGCTGACGTGCGGGGCCACGGACCAGATCACGGCTTCGGAAATCACCGAGGGAATGAGCGCCTTGCGCAGGCCCACGTTATCCACCCGGCGGCCGCGCCACGGAGCTCCGACGGCGATGCCGATGGTCACAAGGGCGGCGACGACTCCGGCAGCGGCATACCCCTTGTCCAGGGTGAGCACTACGTGGAGGGTCAGGAGCACGCCGGCGGCAGCATGGGGGAAACGGGCCAGCATGCCCACCAGGAGCACACGCCGGACCGGGACGATGGCAAGCAGGTCCCGGTAGACACTAAAATTCACTGCACTTCTCTTCTGGCCGCTCGGGCCGGTCAGCGCGTGATTTTCAGTTCCAGGGAATCTACGCGCTCAACGAATTCGGGATGGCCGGCAAGGCGCTGCTGGAACGCTGCTGCGAGTGACTGGACGCCTGCCGCGTCGAGTCCCGGTGCCAGTTGGAGAATAATTCTCAGTTCCGGCCCTGCGCCCCCGCCGGAAACCAGCGTACCCCCTGCCGTGTGGGAGGCTACGCCACCCCCGGCGGCGAGGCGCACCTGGCGCACCGCCGACTCCTGGCCGGCGGCTTCGGCAACGATCCCGGCCAGCCCGCCGTCTTCGTAGGAGGGCACCCATTCCCGCTGCTGGGCCAAAGCCCACATGGCCGGCCGGCGCACCACGAACGTCACATCGCTGCCGGGGTCGATGACCAGCAGCTGGGCCTCCTCGGACACCGCGGACAGGGCTGCCCGCGGTGCGTAGACCGCCACGGGGCGCGCCTCCGGATGCCAGTGCGCAAGAGCGTCCACGGAGGAGAAGACCGGCAGGGCCTTCCGCCCGTCGGGCGCGGTAAGGGTCACCAGTGCCAGGTCGGCTTCCTTGTCTGCTGTCAGTCCGTGGTCCGACGTAGCTTCCTCACCGAGGGTCGCGACGATCGCCACGTAGACCCTGGCTGTGGCAAGCGATTCCACCACCCCGGCCTCTGTGCCGGTTCCCGCGACCAGGGCCTGCACGGCAGCCGCGTACCCGGCGTCCGCCTGGCCGTCGTCCTTGTCGAACTGGTGCAGCGGGTTGCCCTCACCCTCCAGGCTGCGCCCTTCCCAGGGCACGCCGGCGGAGTCCGTCGGCCCTCCGGCCCCCGCCAGTGCTGCGGCGATGTGTCCGGGAAGTTCGCGCTTGGCCACGGGTACTAGCGCTCCGGGTGGCCGGCGACGTCGAATGCCTGGGGCAGCGTGAAAGCGCCGGCGTACAGTGCCTTGCCCACAATGGTGCCTTCCAGCCCGAGCGGAACGAGTTCACGCAGCGCAGCCAGGTCATCCAGGCTCGAGATGCCGCCGGAGGCCACTACCGGACGGTCGGTGCGTGCCAGCACGTCACGCAGCAGGTCAACGTTCGGTCCGCGGAGGGTTCCGTCCTTGGTCACGTCGGTGACGACGTAGCGAGGACAGCCGGCATCTTCGAGGCGGGCGAGGACCTCCCAGAGGTCGCCGCCTTCCTTGGTCCAGCCGCGGGCGGCCAGCGTGGTGCCGCGCACGTCCAGCCCGACGGCGATCGCGTCGCCGTAGCGGGCAATCGCGCTGGCGGTCCATTCCGGGTTCTCCAGGGCAGCGGTGCCCAGGTTCACCCGGCGGGCACCGAGTTCCAGCGCCTTCTCCAGCGATGCGTCATCCCGGATACCGCCGGAAAGCTCCACCTTGATGGAAAGCTCTTCCACCACGCGCTTGAGCAGCGGCAGGTTGCTGCCGCGGCCGAAAGCTGCGTCCAGGTCAACCAGATGCACCCACTCGGCGCCGTCGTTCTGCCAGGCCATGGCAGCATCCAGCGGGTCGCCGTAGCTCGTCTCGGAGCCCGCTTCGCCCTGGACCAGCCGCACGGCCTGGCCGTCGGCAACGTCCACCGCAGGGAGCAGTTCGAGGATGGGTGTTTCGGTGAGGGACATGGTCCTGCTTTCAGAGGTGGGGCCGGCTCAGAGGCCGAGGGTAAGGACGTAGGCACCGAGCAGGGACATTCCTGCCAGCACCCAGAAACTGATGGAGATCATGCGCGGCATGCCCTGCCGCCGGAAGGAGATGGCTCCGCCAATCAGCAGGCCGGCCAGACCCATGAGGACAACGCTCCACACGGCTCAGCCCAGTCCCTTCAGCCAGTTTTCAAGCAGCGCGGCGCCGGCATCGCCCGACTTTTCCGGATGGAACTGGGTGGCACTCAGCGGACCGTTTTCCACGGCAGCCACAAAGGGCCCGCCGTGGTTGGCCCAGGTAACCAGCGGCGGCTGCATGGCAGGCTGCGTGACGTCGAAGTCCCACTTCTGCACGCCGTAGCTGTGCACAAAGTAGAACCGTTCGTCTTCGAGGCCGGAGAAAAGGCGGGACCCCGCCGGGGCTTCGACGGTGTTCCAGCCCATGTGCGGAACCACATCCGCGGCCAGCCGCTCCACCACGCCCGGCCATTCGCCCATGCCCTGGGTGCGGACACCGTGTTCCACGCCCTCGTCGAAGAGGACCTGCAGACCCACGCAGATGCCGAGCACAGGCCGGCCGCCGGCTACGCGGCGGCCGATCATCCGCAGCGCGTCGACATCCTTCAGTCCCTGCATCACGGCCGCGAAGGCACCGACGCCGGGAACCACCAGGCCGTCCGCTTCCAGCACGTCCGAGGACTTGGAACTCAGGGTGACGTTGGCCCCCACCCGCTCCAGCGCGCGCACGGCGGAGTGGATGTTGCCGGATCCGTAGTCCAGGACCGTGACGTTGCGGCTCACAGCGCACCCTTGGTGGAAGGAATGCCGTCTACGCGCGGGTCCGGTTCGACTGCGGCACGCAGGGCGCGCGCGAAGGCCTTGAACTGGGCTTCCACGATGTGGTGCGGGTCCCTGCCGCCGAGCACGGTCATGTGCAGGCAGATTTGGGCGTGCAGGGTGATCGCCTCGAATACGTGGCGCGTCAGTGACCCGGTAAAGTGCCCGCCGATCAGGTGGTATTCCTGCCCGGCGGGCTCTCCGGAGTGGACCAGGTAGGGGCGTCCTGAGATGTCGACGACGGCGTTGGCCAGCGCTTCGTCCAGCGGAACGGTGGCCTCGCCGAAGCGGCGGATACCCGCCTTGGAGCCCAGGGCAGTCTTCAGGGCTTCACCGATGCTGATGGCAACGTCTTCAACCGTGTGGTGGGCGTCGATGTGGGTATCTCCGGTCGCCTTGACCGTGAGGTCGATCAGCGAGTGCTTCGCCAGGGCGGTGAGCATGTGGTCGTAGAACGGCACGGAGGTGCTGATGTCCGACTGTCCGGTGCCGTCCAGATCCAGTTCCACGAGGACGGATGATTCGCTGGTGGTCCGCTCGAGGCGGGCCGTGCGGCCGGTGGCGGTCTCCACGGTCATAAAAGGTTCCTTAGGAAGAAGGGGCTCTGGTTACCAGTCTAGTGTTTGCGCACCGGAGCCGACGCTCCGGTCGCCGCTGCATGCTAGGCCGAGAGCAGCTCACGGAGCCGGGTGAGGAAGGCGGTGGTTTCGGCCTCCGTGCCGGCGGTCACACGAAGATGCCCCGGGATACCCACGTCGCGGATCAGCACACCCGCATCCAGGAGCCCCTGCCAGGTCTTCCGCGGGTTCTCGAGTCCGCCGAAGAGGACGAAGTTGGCGTCCGACTCCGCCGGCTGCAGGCCCAGTTCGGTCAGTTCGGAGACAATGCGGTCCCGTTGGGCCTTGATGTCCTCCACATTGGCCAGGAGGGCGGCCGCGTGGGCCAGGGCGGCATTGGCGGTGGCCTGCGTGACCGCCGACAGGTGGTACGGCAGGCGGACCAGGCGCAGGGCATCGGTAACCTCCGGCGCCGCGGCCATATACCCCAGGCGGGCACCGGCCAGGGCGAACGCCTTGCTCATGGTCCGGGAAACGATCAGACGCTCGCGTCCGGGGAGCAGGGACAGCGCACTCGGAGTCCCTGCGTGGGAGAACTCGGCGTACGCCTCATCCACGATCACGACGGTGTTGCTGGCGCTGCCCGCCTCATAGACGGCTTCCACGACGTCCAGCCCGAGAGCCGTGCCTGTGGGGTTGTTGGGAGTGCACAGCAGGACGATGTTCGGTTTCGCTCCCCGCACCTGGTCTGCAGCCGAGGAGGCGCTGAGCGTAAAGTCCGCGGCGCGGTGCCCTGCGATGTACTCGGTGCCGGTCCCGTTGGCGAGCAGCGGATACATGGAGTACGTGGGCGGGAAGCTCATGGCGGTCCGGCCTGGGCCTCCGAAGGCCTGCAGGATGTGCTGCAGGACTTCGTTGGAACCGTTTCCTGCCCAGATGTTTTCGACCGACAGCCCGTGGCCGAGGTAGGAGGCCAGCCGTTCACGCAATTCAGTGAATTCCCGGTCGGGGTAGCGGTTGAGCCCGGCTACAGCCTGGCGGACAGACCCGGCGATGGCGTCCGCAACTTCCTGCGGCAGTCCATGGGTGTTCTCGTTGACGTTCAGCAAGACGGGCACTTCCAGCTGCGGAGCTCCGTACGGGGTCCGGCCCCTCAAGTCGTCTCGCAGGGGAAGTCGGTTGAGTCTTTCCAGCTGTTCGTTCACCACTACAGCTTAAGGCGCCGCCCGCCGCGCCGCAGAATCCTGCGTAACGGTGACCGGCAGCCCGGAGTGCTGTACGGGCCTAGCCGGCCACCGGGATGTAGAGCTGGACACCGGCGGGGACCACGGCGTCGGAGAGGTTGTTCAGTTCCATGATGTCCGCGACGACGGCGCGGGGGTCACGTTCTGGAGCGTACTCTCCCGCGAGGCTCCAGAGGCTGTCCCCCGTGTGCACGCTCACCTGCTGTGTCCGCGTTACCTCTGCGACGCCGCTTGAGGCGAGTGCAGGGGCGGTGAAGAACCCAATGAATGTCAGCAGCGCTGCCCCGCCGAGCATCACTGGAGCGCCGATCAGCAGGAGCCGGCCGCGGCGGGTGAGCTTCAAGGGAGCCTGCGGCGCGGTGCGGCTTTTGCCGGAACGGCTTTCTGTGGTGCGGGCGGCCGCGGGGTTGGCACCTGAGCGGCGGGCAGCGGAGGCGAGACGGATGGAGCCCATTGAACTGGGGGCTGCCGCAAACTGAACGGACATGGCAAACCTTTCCGGATCGAAGCCTTTCTTCGCCGGCACACGCACCCGGCTTCGAAACTGGATTCGAACTGTTGGCATCTTCGAATCGAACATGTATTCGATTCCTGCTGTTTCCTTTTCTAGCATCTATCTACGAACGCTGTCGAGACTCACTCGAACAAATGTTTGAAAATGACCTTCCGCTCACCTAGCGTGGTACCAGCGGAAACCTTCGAAAGCCGCTGGATGTGGCCCTCTCGATGAGCGGACCGTTTCCGGCATCAGCGTTCGGACTAAAGGAAAACACCCGCCACTGACATTGCCGCCACTTCCGGGTAGCCCGGAACGCTCGAAGGGAAGCCGAAGTGCCCCGTAGGACAGACTCCGAAGGCCGCTCGGCTGCCGCTGCTGCGGTCGATTCCCCCCGCCCCCGGGCGCTGACCCCGCGGCAGAAGAAGATCCTGGAGACCATCCAGGCATCGGTCAGTGCCAACGGCTACCCGCCATCCATGCGCGAAATCGGTGACACGGTAGGACTGGCCAGCCTGTCCAGCGTCACGCACCAGCTGAGCCAGCTGGAGAAGATGGGATATATCCGGCGGGACCCGAAACGCCCCCGTGCCATGGAGATCCTGGTACCGCTGCTGATGCACAAGGAGACCTCCGGCTCCGCACCGGAAACCCCGGAGACCGGAGCCGCGGCGTCCGTCACGGAGCTGACCACCGCCGTGGACACAGCAATGGTTCCGCTGGTGGGACGGATTGCTGCCGGCGGGCCGATCCTGGCCGAGCAGGTGGTTGAGGAAATGGTCCCGCTCCCCCGACAGCTGGTGGGTCACGGTGAACTCTTTATGCTCCGCGTCTCCGGAGATTCAATGGTGGACGCCGCCATTTGTGACGGGGACTGGGTAGTTGTCCGGCGCCAGCAGACTGCTGAAAACGGGGACATCGTTGCCGCCCTGCTGGACGACGAGGCCACGGTCAAGACCTTCCGGCAGCGCAACGGCCACACCTGGCTGCTGCCGCAGAACACCCGCTACGAGCCGATCATGGGCGACCACGCAACCATCATGGGCAAGGTCGTTTCAGTGATGCGTTCCCTCTAGCCAGCCCAGGTCCCGCTCCGGTCTCCGCCTCTTCGACGGTCTTCGAAGCTAGGCTTCCGCGCGCTGGCCGGCGTTCAGCCGTTCCAGGATGCCCAGCGCCACGGACCTGTCCGTGGTCGACCAGAACGGCGGCAGCGCCGCGCGCAGGAACCCTCCGTACCGGGCCGTCGCCAGCCTCGAATCCAGCACCGCCACCATGCCGCGGTCTCCGGCAGCACGGATCAGCCGGCCGGCCCCCTGGGCCAGCCGGACGGCGGCATGGGTCGCCGAGACGCTCATGAAGCCGTTGCCGCCGGCCTTCGCCACAGCCCTCGTCCGCGCTGTCATCAGCGGATCATCGGGGCGCGGGAACGGAATGCGGTCGATCACGACCAGCCGGCAGGCTTCGCCCGGGACATCGACACCCTGCCACAGGGACATGGTTCCGAACAGGCACGTCGCGTCGTCCTCGGCGAATTCCTTGACCAGGGCGGACATAGAGGACTCGCCCTGGCACAGGATGGGAAAGTCCACTTTGTCGCGCAGGGCGGCCGCTGCGTCCTCGGCAGCACGCCGGGACGAGAACAGCCCCAGGGCGGCTCCGCCGGATGCCTTGAGGAGCGCTTCGAGTTCTTCCAGCTGGGCCGGTGACGTGCCGCGGTCCGGCTTGGGCAGGTCTTTCGCCACGTAGAGGACACCCTGCCGGGGATAGTCGAAAGGACTGCCGACGTCGGTGCCCGTCCAGTCCGGGGCGCCGGCTCCGCTCAGGCCGAGTCCGCCCGCTACCGGTCCGAACTCGGTGCCGATCGCCAGGGTGGCAGAGGTCAGCACCACGGTGTGCCCGTCGAAGAGTCCGTCCCTGAGCCGTCCGGCTACGGAGATCGGTGCGATGTTCAGGGTCGCGGGCGCCGAGTCGTCCGCCGGGGAGTATCCCTCGCCCGGGGAGAACGTGCTCGGCCGCGAGGACCACAGGACTTCGCCTGAGTCCGGGGCCTCAAGAAGCCGTTCGCACAGTTCCAGCACGGCGAGCAGCCGTGAACGGGCCATCTGCCGTCCGCCGTCGCCGGCGTCCCCACCTTCGGGCTTCGAATCAGAGAGGGCAACCCGGCAGGCTTCGCGCACCCGGGAAACCGCCAGCTGCTGTTCTTCGTTGAGGCCGGAGGGCATCAGTCCCGCGGGCAGGCCCTCCACGGACGAGTCAAAGGCACGGCCGGCTGCTGCCAGTTCTTCCACGGAAGCCGAAGTGTGTTTGCGTGCGGCTGTCACGGCGGCGCTGATGACCGTTCCGGAGAGCTGGCCGGTCACTGCCCCGGTCACCCGGTCCTGGAGCTCATGGGCCTCGTCAATCACCACCACGTCATAGTCCGGCAGCACCGCGAGTCCTTCGAACGCACTGATCGCCAGCATTGCGTGATTGGTGATCACGAGGTCTGCTACGGCTGCCTTGGCACGTGCCTGTTCACTGAAACAGTGCTCGGCCACGGGACAGCGCTGGGCTCCCAGGCACTCCATCGCCGTGACGGACACCTGCCGCCAGGCGCGGTCGCTGACGCCGGGCAGCAGCTCATCCCGGTCACCGGTTTCGGTTTCCTCAGCCCAGTCCCGCAGCCGCACTACCTCGCGGCCAAGGGCCGATGTCGGCCCCGCGGCAGGAGCCGGATGGGACACCGCCTTTTCCTCGCCGAGGGTAAAGAGGGCCCCCGGGTCATCGTCGTCGGGAAATCCGCCGCCCGTCTTGTGGACACAGACGTAGTTGCTGCGTCCTTTCAGGAGCGCGACGTCAACGTCACGGGACAGCTTGGGCTTCAGGGCAGCCAGCAGGCGCGGAACATCACGCCCAACGATCTGCGCCTGGAGGGCCAGAGTGGCGGTCGAAACCAGCGCCGGCTTGCTGCTCTGCAGCGCATGGTGGATCAGCGGCACCAGGTATGCCAGTGACTTGCCCGTACCGGTTCCGGCCTGGACCAGCAGGTGCCGGCCGGAGTCGATTGACTCGGCAACCTCCCTGGCCATTTGCTGCTGTCCCGGACGCTGCTGGCCGCCCATTGCTGTCACGGCCGTCTGCAGCAGGTCCAGGACCTCCCCGGCGGTGTCTTTCCTAGGCATGGCTAAGGAACGGCTCCAGCTCCGGAGCCAGGGAATCGCGGACCTTCACCCGTATCCGGGTGCCGCTTTCCTCATGGTCCAGCTGCAGGATCTCGGCATCCTGGCTGTGCAGGCGGGAAACAACATCGCCGCGGTCGTAAGGAACCAGCAGCTCGAGTTCAACGCCCGGGCGCGGAATACCTTCGGAGATGGCTTGGAGGAGCTCGTCGATGCCCCGCCCCGTGCGGGCGGATACTACGACGGTACGGGCTTCGCGCTGGCGCAGCCGTTCAATGACGAACGGGTCCGCGGCGTCGGCCTTGTTCAGCACAATGATCTCCGGGATCCGGCGGGCATCGACGTCGGCCAGGACTGAACGCACGGCCGCGATCTGCCCTTCCGGATCCGGGTGGGAGGCATCCACTACGTGCAGGACGAGGTCTGCGTCCGCCACTTCTTCAAGCGTGGAGCGGAAGGCTTCGACCAGCTGCGTGGGCAGGGACCGCACGAATCCCACCGTGTCCGCCAGGGTATAGCCCAGGCCGTCCGGGGTCTCCGCGCGGCGGATCGTGGGGTCCAGGGTGGCGAACAGCGCGTTCTCCACCAGGACCCCGGCGTCCGTGAGGCGGTTCAGCAGCGAGGACTTGCCGGCGTTGGTGTAGCCGGCGATCGCCACGGAAGGAATTTCGTTGCGCTGGCGGTTGGCACGCTTGGTTTCCCGGGCCGGCTTCATGCCGGCGATTTCGCGGCGCAGCTTGGCCATGCGGGTGCGGATCTTCCGGCGGTCAAGTTCAATCTTGGTTTCACCGGGACCGCGCGAGCCCATGCCTGCGCCGGCGCTGCCAACCTGGCCGCCTGCCTGCCGGGACATTGATTCGCCCCAGCCGCGGAGCCGGGGAAGCAGGTATTCAAGCTGCGCCAGTTCAACCTGGGCCTTGCCTTCGCGGGATTTTGCGTGCTGCGCGAAGATGTCCAGGATCAACGCTGTGCGGTCGATGACCTTCACCTTGACGATGTCTTCCAGTCCGCGGCGCTGGGACGGCGAAAGCTCACTGTCCACAATTACGGTGTCCGCACCGGTAGCCATCACCACGTCCTTGAGCTCCTGGGCCTTGCCGGAGCCAAGGAAAGTACCGGGGTCCGGCTTGAGGCGCCGCTGGATCATTCCGTCCAGCACCTCGGAACCGGCAGTCTCAGCCAGTGCCGCCAGTTCACGCAGCGAATTCTCGGCGTCCGCCGCCGTTCCTTCCGTCCACAGTCCGGCGAGCACAACGCGCTCAAGCCGCAGCTGCCGGTATTCAACCTCGGTGACGTCTTCGAGTTCCGTGGACAGTCCGGCTACACGGCGCAGGGCACGGCGGTCCGCCAGATCCTGCTGATCCCCGTCATAATCTGAATGCTCCGCTGCCTGCGATGACAGCGCCTGGGCCTGTCCGCGGTATCCGCCGGCAGGATTGACGCTCTGCTTGGCGGCAGCTGCGTCTTCCTTGGCCAGGATCCGGTCAATGACACCCTGAATTTCTTCGGGTTGGAGGTCCGTGGGCGTCGAGCCGGCAGCAGGACGGGAATTGTTGATCGTCATAATCTCCTTAGAAGCGGTGTTAACCATGGTATGCCAGTGGACCCACATTGTGAGGGGCGCCCGGCAGGTTGTGCAAGAAGGTTCGCGGCCGTCCCCGATGGGGCCTGGAGCCCGGACAGCCACTAATCTTGGTAGTTATGGGTTCAGAGCATTACTTCAGTTCGCAGCCGGCAACGCCGGAGGTCCGCAGGCCGCTGCACGTCTCGCTTGCAGGACGCGAGGTCACCCTCGCAACCTCGGGCGGGATCTTCTCTCCCGACGGCGTTGATAAGGGAACGCAGGTTCTGCTCTCCGGTATTCCCGATCCGGCAGCAGAGGGCAATCTCCTGGACATCGGCTGCGGCTGGGGACCGATCGCGCTGACCATGGCCCTGAAGTCCCCGGCGGCCCAGGTCTACGCGGTGGACGTCAACGAGCGTTCCCTTGGCCTGACCCGGGACAACGCTGCGGCGCTGGGCCTGTCCAACGTGCGGGCGTCCCTCCCGGACGATGTTGATCCGTCCCTGCGCTTCGAAACCATCTGGTCCAATCCCCCGATCCGGATCGGCAAGGACGAGCTGCACGCGCTGCTGCTGCTCTGGCTTCCCCGCCTGGCTCCGGGCGGAACCGCCTGGCTGGTGGTGCAGAAGAACCTCGGGTCCGATTCGCTTCAGCGCTGGCTGGACGAGACGCTGGGCGCGGATTTCGGCGTGTCCCGGCACAGCACGGCAAAGTCCTTCCGCATCCTGAAGGTCCAGCGCGCCGCCTAGGACCCCGCGGTAACCGCTAGAGCAGGGTTCCGCGTGCCACCAGCACGGCGGGTCCGCTGAGCTCTACGTGCTCGCGGCCTTCCGGTCCGGTGAGGAAACGGATCCCCAGCACACCTCCGGGCACGGCAACGCTCCAGCTGTTCGGGGCAGCGGCTCCGGCCCAGAAGCGGGTCGCAGCGGCTGCAGCGCAGGCTCCGGTGCCGCAGGACTGGGTCTCCCCCACCCCGCGTTCGTGCACCCGCATGGTCAGCTGGCCCACGCCGTCGACCACCAGAGGTTCCGCCGGAACGACGAATTCGACGTTGGTCCCGTCTTCGGGGACGGGTTCCACCGACGGCGCCGTGTTAAGGTCCGTCGCAGCCAGTTCCGACAGTTCCGCCAGGGCCACCACGGTGTGGGGGTTGCCCATGCTTACTGAGAGGCCGGGCCGGGGTACTTCCAGTCCGCCGGCGTCCACCACTGTGTCCATGGCCTTCGCCGCAGCGTGATCCGGAAAGATGAATTCCCACGGGCCCATGTCCACGGCGTAGCCGTTTTCGGTGCGGGTCACCGTCTTCAGTCCTGCGCGGGTTCCGATCGGAAGGGCCTGGCCCTCGGCGAGCTGCGCCAGCCCCTCTTCCAGCAGGAAGTGGACGAATACGCGCACGCCGTTGCCGCACATCTCCGAGACACTGCCGTCACCGTTGCGGTAGTCCATGAACCACTCTGCGTCCGGGTTGGTCTGCAGCAGTGCCTGTCCTTCGGGAAGGTGCTCCGAACGCACGGCACGGATGAAGCCGTCTGCGCCAATGCCGTTGTGGCGGTCGCACACGGCTGCCACCTCCCCGGCGTCGTAGTCCCGCAGCCCGTCCGGATCGGCAACCAGGACAAAGTCGTTGCCGGTACCGTGTCCCTTCGCGAAGGCGAGGCCGGCCAGGCCGGAGGGCAGACCAGAGGCGGACAGGGCAGCGGGGGAAGTAGTGCTCACTGATCCAGAATAGCGGTGAGCGCCTTCTCATGCAGGTTGGGATCGAGGGCATCCAGCCACGTGACGCGCGGATCGGCCCGGAACCAGGTGAGCTGGCGGCGAGCAAACTGCCGGGTTGCCACCACGGTGTCCTCAACCGCCTGTTCCGTACTCCACAGCCCATCGAGGACTTTCAGGAACTGGGCGTACCCCAGAGCCCGTGAGGCGGTGCGTCCGGTGCGCAGACCGGCAGCGTCCAGGTTCCGGACTTCCTCCAGCAGGCCCTGCGCGACCATGCGGTCCACCCTCAGGGCGAGCCGTTCGTGCAGTACCTGGCGGTCGACGTCGAGCCCCACCTGGATGGCCGGCTGGTGGTAGGTGCGGTCCGGCATAAACGAACTGAACGGCCGTCCGGTGAGCTCGTAGACCTCCAGCGCGCGTACCACCCGGCGGGCATCGCCCAGCCGTCCGGCGGACACCGGGTCAACCGCCGCGAGCCGCCCGCGCAGCGCGTCGAGTCCGGCGCGCTCAAGTTCAGTTTCGATCCGCTGCCGCACCTGCGGGTCGGTGCCGGGAAACTCGAGGACGTCCAGGGCAGCGCGGACGTACAGTCCGGAACCGCCCACGAGGATCGGATACTTGCCGCGGGCACGGATCTGGTCGATGGCCGCGCGGGCCTGGGCCTGGAAGGCGGACACACTGGCGTCTTCGGTGACATCCAGGATGTCCAGCAGATGGTGCGGAATTCCCCCGCGTTCGGCTTCGGGCAGTTTGGCAGTGCCGATGTCCATGCCGCGGTAGAACTGCATAGAGTCCGCGTTGATAATCTCCCCGCCCAGGTGCCGGGCAAGGGCGACACCGAGGTCGGACTTGCCGGTTCCGGTGGGACCGACGACGGCGAGAACGGGCAGCTGCGCGGCCGTCACCGGCGCGGCGGCAGGGCAGGCATGCCGAGGGAGACGCCTGCGCGGGCGGCGCCGTCGGCCGCTGGGGCCGGCACGCCGCAGGAGTCAGCCTGCGAACGGTCCCAGGCATCCCCGGCCCTGGAGCGGCGCAGCGAGTAGTCGGCGGGCGTCGCCGGGTCCGCAACGAGGTGGAAGGCTGCTGCGGACGTAACCGGAACGGTCACCAGGTCTCCCGGGCGCGGAACCGGGGCGCCGTCGGGAACGGAGAAGTGCACCAGCCGCTGGTCGCGTGACCGGCCTGAAAGGCGTCCGGTCTCCTCGGATTTGCGGCCGGCCGCGGCCGTGACCATGACCTCCACCGTTGTGCCCACCTGCTTGGCGTTTTCCTCCGCGGCGATGCGGTCCTGCAGTGCGGTGAGCCGCTCGTAACGCTCCTGCACCACGGCTTTGGGCAGCTGGTCCGGAAGTTCGGCCGCCGGGGTGCCGGGCCGCTTTGAGTACTGGAAGGTGAAGGCAGTGGCGAACCGGGCCTGCTCGACGACGTCGAGCGTTGCCTGGAAGTCCTCTTCGGTCTCCCCCGGGAATCCGACAATGATGTCCGTGGAGATGGCGGCATGCGGCATCTGCCGGCGGACCTTCTCCAGAATGCCGAGGAACTTCCCGGAGCGGTAGGACCGCCGCATGTCCTTGAGGACCTTGTCCGATCCGGACTGCAGCGGCATGTGCAGCTGGGGCATCACGTTATGCGTCTCAGCCATCGCATCGATAACGTCATCGGTGAAGGCGGCCGGATGCGGGCTGGTGAAGCGAACACGTTCGAGTCCCTCAATGGATCCGCAGGCGCGAAGGAGCTTGGCGAACGCGCCCCGGTCCCCGAACCCGACCCCGTAGGAATTTACGTTCTGGCCCAGCAGGGTGACTTCGATGGCGCCGTCGTCCACCAGCGCCTGGACCTCCGCGAGGATCTCCCCCGGCCGGCGGTCGCGTTCCTTGCCGCGCAGCGACGGGACAATGCAGAACGTGCAGGTGTTGTTGCAGCCAACCGAGATTGAAACCCAGCCGGAGTAGACGGAATCGCGCTTGGTCGGAAGCGTGGACGGGAAGACTTCGAGGGATTCAAGAATTTCCAGCTGCGCAGCGTCGTTGTGCCGGGCCCGCTCCAGCAAGGCGGGCAGGGCACCGATGTTGTGCGTGCCAAAGACCGCGTCCACAAAGGGGGCCTTGGCTACGATGGTGTCGCGGTCCTTCTGGGCCAGGCAGCCGCCGACTGCGATTTGCATCCCGGGCCGGGATTCCTTGACACGTGCCAGCTGCCCCAGGTTGCCGTACAGCTTGTTGTCCGCATTCTCCCGCACGGCGCAGGTGTTGAAGACAACGACGTCGGCGTCCCCCTCTTCCGCGGGAACGTAGCCGGCGCCTTCAAGCAGGCCGGAGATCCGTTCGGAATCGTGGACGTTCATCTGGCAGCCGAAGGTCCGTACCTGGTACGTGCGCTGGTGCTCTTGGGCCTCAGGGCCGGCAGGCGGTTCGGGTGCGGGGCGGGATACAGACAGGCTCACCCTTCAAGGGTACGTCCCGCCGGGCGCCGCTCCCCAATTTCCCGCGAGAGGCCAGTTACGGCTCTTTTCAGCGCCGGGAAGAGCCGTAACTGGCCTCTCGGCGGTTCGCCGGGGCTTAGTACCAGTTGTTGGCGTAGTGGAAGTTCAGCGCGGAGCAGGGACTGCCGTAGCGCGACTCGATATAGGTCAGGCCCCAGTTGACCTGGGTACGGTAGTTGGTCTGCCAATCGCTGCCGGCGGCGGCCAGCTTGGTCCCGGGCAGTGCCTGCGGGATGCCGTAGGCGCCGGAGCTGGCGTTCGTTGCGCTGGTCAGCCACTCGGATTCCTTGTTCCACAGGGTGTCGAGGCACGTCATCTGTGAAGCGTCCCAGCCATGGCCGCCAAGGACGGAAGCGGCATAGGCCTTGGCTCCGGCGGGATCATCCAGCGGCACGGAGGCCGCTGCAATGCGGGCTGCTTCTTCGGCTGCCGCCTGGTCTGCTGCAGCCTTTTGTGCTGCCGCAGCAGCCTCAGCTTCACGGGCTGCGGCTGCCTGGGCTTCTGCCTCGGCCTGTTCACCACTGTGCTGGTCTGCCGTCTGCTGTCCGTCCGTCTGCTGCCCCGCCTCAGGCTGGCCCGTGGGGGTTCCGCCGGCCTGCGGAACAGCGTCAGCGGAGGAGTTCGGCTCGGGTTCCGAAGCGGACTCCTGCCCGGAAGCATTGCCGCTTTCCGGCACCGGGGCGTCGGTGAACAGCGGCAACGCGAGACTCGCCAGCTGGATACCTGCCGTGGCGCGGAAGTCTTCTTCTCCCGCGGCAGCACCGGCGGTTCCCAGCACCATGATTCCACCGAGAGCGGCGACCGCGCCCACCTTCATCCGGTTGCGGCGGCGCTGCGCAGCGCGCTGCTGCCTCTGTTCACGGCGTCCCTGAAAGTTGCTCATAGGACCGGGACCGTACACATCGATCCTGAACAAGGTCGCGTTTAGGTAACGCCCGGGTTGCGTTCCGGTAACGAAGCCGGTTTAATACCAGCCCTTTTGTTCCGAGTGGGCCCAGGCCCCGCAGGGCGTCTCGTATCTCTGCGCTATATAGCTGAGGCCCCACCGGATTTGGGTCTGGTAGTTGGTGCGCCAGTCGCTTCCGGCCGCAGCCATCTTGTCTCCCGGCAGCGACTGCGGAATCCCATAGGCACCGCTGTAGGGATTCATGGCGCTGGTCAGCCAGTTTGATTCCCGGTTCCACAAATCGACGAGGCACCTGAATTCGCCGTTGCTCCATCCGTAGCCGCCCATCATGGAAGCCGCGAAGGCCTGGGCTCCGGCCGGGTCATTCACTGGCGCGGCGGGTGGCGGAGGGGGCGGTGGCTGGGGTGCGGGAACCGGCGGATTCGGTGCCGGCGCCGGTGCCGGAGCGGGCACTGGTTCCGGGACGGGGGCTGGCGCCGGGGTGTTTTCCGGCGTTGCCGGAGGTCTGGGAGTTGTGGGATTAATCACCGCGTCGGCCTCCCTGCCGGGTGAATTCTCGGCGGCCTTGCGGGCTTCTTCTGCCTGCTGCCGGACGGATTCCTCCAGCCGCGCGGCCTGGATCCGGCCGAGCTCCGCTTCGGCGGTCGAACTGCGCAGCTCTGCCAGCTGGGCGGCAAGAACCGCGCTGCGCTCTTCCTGCTCACGTACGGCCTTCTCTGCGGCCTGCGTGGCGGACTGGGCGTCCTCGTACTGCTCTCCGGCCAGCGCCGCCAGCTTGCCCCGCGCCTGACGTTCCAGCTGCTCGGCTTCTTCGAGGGACTCTGCCGTTTTCCGGGCCGCTTCAGCTTCGCCATAGAGGCGGGAGGTACGTTCGGTGACAAGTGAGAGCGTGGTGAGACGGTCCAGATGTTCGGCGCCCTCCTCCGCATCGAGAAGGAACAGGACAGTGCTGTCCATCCCTCCCGTCTTGTAGGTCTGGGCGGCCAAGGCCCCAATCTGGTTCCGGAGTTCACCGGCGCGGGCTGAGGCGGCACTGCGTTGTGCTGCCAGATCCGCCAGGCGTGCGTCACTGGCCTCGACTTCGGCCCGAAGCTCGTCGTAGCGGCTCGACGCAGACACGGCGGCATTGCCCAGGTTTCCCGCTTCGTCATAGAGACGGTCCAGGAGGTCTTCGAGTTTCCGGACCTGCTCCTCGGTGGAAGCTGTGTCTGACTTGGCCGCAGAAATGTCGTCCCAGGACGGGTACTCCGCAGCGGCGGCCGAAGGTATTCCGGTCAGCAGGGTGGCCCCCAAAACGCCCGCTGCAACAGCTGCCAGGGCAGGGTTGTGCAACTTCCGCCCCAACAGCCTCACAGTAAACATAGTGATGACAGCATACGGCACGACATCAAGACGCCTGGAAGGCTGTTACAGCCCACCGTCCTGGCGTGCGCTTAGGGCGTCGTTGACGACCGAAAAGCCCAGCGAAGGTGAGTAGCCCTTCCTGGCGAGCATGGACACCAGCCGACGAACCAGTTTGTCTCGTTCCTGCGGGTCGGCAGGCACGGCGGCACGGCGAAGTCTGCGCCCAACCAGGTCCTTGGCTGCCTCGACCTCGTCATCAGCGCTGATCTGCTCCAGTGCTTCTTCGGCCAGTTCCGGATCAATCCCCTTGCCTGCCAGTTCCCGCCGGATGGCGGAGCGTGCCAGCGACCGTGTCTGGGATCGGCTCCTGACCCACATGCGCGCGAACTCGGCGTCATCAATCAGCTGGACTTCTTCGAACCGGTCCAGGACCGCGTTGGCCACGTCTTCGGGGACATCCCTCTCGGCCAGTTTGTCCGCCAGCTGCTGCCTGCTCTTGGCGGAGCTCGTCAGCTGGCGCAGGATAATCGCACGCGCTACGGAGTGTGGATCGGCTTCCGGCGTTGCGTCTGCTGCTGAGCCGGGGGTGGGACCGTCTTGGCCCCCTCCCCCCGGCCTGCGGCGGCGATTCTGCACGGGTTTCGGCTAGGCGCCGGCTGCTGCCGCGCTGGCCTTGCCGTCAGCTGCCTGTTCTTCGGGCTGCACGTCCACGCCGAGCTTGACCCGCAGGCGCCGCTCAATCTCGTCCGCCAGTTCCGGGTTGTCCCGGAGGAAGCGGCGGGAGTTTTCCTTACCCTGGCCCAGCTGGTCACCGTCGTAGGTGAACCAGGCACCGGACTTCTTGACGATCCCGTGCTCAACGCCCATGTCGATTAGGCCGCCTTCGCGGGAAATGCCCTGACCGTAAATGATGTCGAACTCGGCCTGCTTGAACGGCGGGGCCATCTTGTTCTTGACGATCTTGGCGCGGGTACGGTTACCAACCGGGTTGGTACCTTCCTTCAGCGTCTCGATGCGGCGTACGTCAATACGGACGGACGCGTAGAACTTCAGTGCCTTGCCACCGGTGGTGGTTTCCGGGCTGCCGAAGAACACACCGATCTTTTCACGCAGCTGGTTGATGAAAATGGCGGTGGTCTTGGTCTGGCTCAGGCGGCCGGTGATCTTACGCAGCGCCTGGCTCATGAGCCGTGCCTGCAGGCCAACATGGCTGTCGCCCATTTCGCCTTCGATTTCAGCGCGGGGCACAAGGGCGGCCACGGAGTCGATGACCACAATGTCCAGTGAGCCCGAGCCGACCAGCATGTCCATGATCTCGAGCGCCTGCTCGCCGGTGTCCGGCTGGGAAACCAGCAGGGCGTCGGTGTCAACGCCGAGCTTCTTGGCGTACTCCGGGTCCAGGGCGTGCTCAGCGTCAATGAACGCGGCGATACCGCCGTTTTTCTGCGCGTTCGCAACGGCGTGGAGCGCCACCGTGGTCTTACCGGAAGATTCGGGTCCGTAGATCTCCACGACGCGGCCGCGGGGAAGGCCGCCAATGCCCAGCGCAATGTCCAGCGCAATGGAGCTGGTGGAGATTGTTTCGATCGGGGCGCGCGTCTCGTCGCCAAGCCGCATGATCGAGCCCTTGCCGAACTGCTTGTCGATCTGGGCCAGTGCTGCTTCGAGTGCTTTGGCGCGGTCTGGAGCGGCCATTCTTCACCTCTGTTGTTGTGGCTGTTGCTGATATTCCCGGCCCGTGGGCCGACTGTCGGTTGCTCACTGTGAACCGTATGCGACGGCACTGACACTGCCGCGGCGGCCAGGTGCCGGTGTGGACAGCCGGAGCGGGGCGGACCAGTTGCTGCCCCTGTGTAGGAGCATATCGGGATCCGAACAGATATTCGAATAGATCGCTCCCGCGTGTCTACGACTGCTTGGGTTTGATGTCCCGCCCCAGCCTGCGCTCCGGCGGGACCTCCTGCATCTCGCAGACCTCCAGCCAGACCCTTTTGGGGTCCGTTCCGCTATCCAGTGCCTGCTGCGCGGTCCGGCCGCCCAGACCGGTCAGGACGAGGTCCGCCGCCAGCACGCGGGAGTACGCAGACCCGAATTCATCATCCATGAGCCGCCAGAAATCACTGATACGCATCAATTAATCGTCTCACGCCCGGGTGGCGCCCCGCTCCCCAACCCGGTCCGTGCTTCCCGCTCCGGCCCGGCCGCCCGCCCTCCGCCGCCTAGAATGGCTGTATGACCGACAAGCCCCCGGCAGCCGCTTCCAGTTCGAACCAGGCCATCGAGAACCTCGAACAGGAACTCAGCGTCCTGTGGCGCCGGGCGCGCGCTGCCTCCCAGCGTGTGGCACGGGCCGTGCACCCGGACCTCGAGCCGGCAGCCTATGGCCTGCTCGTCCTCCTGCAGCGGCGGGGTCCGCTGCGCCTGACGGACGTTGCTGCGGCCATCGGAGTGGGCAAACCTTCCGTGAGCCGCCAGATCGTCATGCTCGAGTCCCTGGGACTAGTGGAGAAGCAGGCGGATCCGGAGGACGGCCGGGCACAGACCATCAGCCTGACCGAATCCGGAAGTGAGCAGCTCGCGCGCACCCAGCGTGCCCGCGAGAAGCACTTCCGCGCCCTGCTGGCTTCCTGGGACGAGGACGAGGTGCATACCCTCAGCCTCCTGCTCCACAAACTCAACGCTTCGCAGGTGCCGGAGGGCTCCAAGTAGCCTGCCCCAAACGACGAAAGACCCCGCCCGGAGGCGGGGTCTTTCGAGTATGTCTTTGGGGCGGACAGCTCACACTGCTGTCCGAGGTTGTTACGGCGTGCGGGCCAGGTCCCGAGCCAGGTCCTCCGGGAACTCGCGGGCGAACTCGCGCGAGAACTCCGTTGGAACAGTATCGGGAATGGAAACGCCTTCGGCGCTGGCCACACGGTCACTGACCTCACGAAGCATCAGGGACAGAGGTACATCGAGGGCACTGCAGATAGAGGACAGGAGTTCAGAAGAAGCTTCCTTCTGGCCCCGCTCAACTTCGCTCAGGTAACCGAGCGAAACCCGGGCACTGTGCGACACCTCACGCAGGGTACGGCCCTGGCGCTGGCGTACATCACGGAGTACATCACCAATCTCGTGGCGTAGAACTACCATTTTGCGCTCCTTAGGCTCCCGGTGTGCATCTTCCGCCAACCCTACATCCCGCCAGCGAATGACGCCGTTCACGGACACGGGTTGCTTCACCATGTGTATGTCCTGCTCCCTATATCGATCCGACCGCGGTTCGAACCGCGGAATGTCTACGATCCTAAACCGGAAACCTTGGTGGTTCCTGATACTAGTAACTCATGCCCCGGCGGATTTGTTCCCGTACCCGTTCCGGATCCTCCAGACACCGTCTCCGGCAGCTGCTAAGCGGCACCCAGCTCGACGGCGAGCAGGTCCAGGGCGGCAGCGCAGGCCTGGCTGCGGATCGAGGCCCGGTCCCCCGTGAAATGGAACTCCCGTGCACTACTGCCGGATGCTGCCGCGACCCCGATGAAGACGGTACCAACGGGTTTTCCGTCGTGGGGCTCGGGTCCGGCCACGCCCGTGGTGGAAATTCCAATCTCCGCGTCGAGGAGCCGCCGCACCCCCGCAGCCATCTGTTCGGCCACGCGGGCATCCACTGAACCGGCTGCCTGTAGAAGGGACCCGTCCACGCCAAGCACGCTCTCCTTCACGGAGTTCTGGTAGGCGACCACTCCCCCCTGGAGAACCGCGGATGCGCCGGGCACGGTGCCCAGTTCGGCCGCGACCATGCCTGCGGTCAGTGACTCCGCTGCTGCGATCCGTGTTCGTGTGGCGGCCGCGGCCGCTACCACCAGCTCCGCCGGGGTGCTCACGATGCCGTCCCCGGGTTCCTGCGGGCGCCGGAACGCAGCCGGACCGCCTGCACCACGTAATCAAGTCCGGTCACCACGGTGACGACGACGGCGGCGGCCATCACTGCGGCGCTGATCCACCAGGCCCAGTCCCCGAGCCAGGACGTGAGGGGAAGCAGGAACAGGAAGATAGCGAACGTCTGGATGACGGTCTTGAGCTTCCCTCCGCGGGACGCCGCCATTACCCCGTAGCGGATTACTACGAACCGCATCACGGTGATGCCGATTTCCCTCACCAGGATCACGATCGTCACCCACCACCAGAGCTCGCCCAAGATGGAAAGCATGACCAGCGCCGAGCCGATCAGCAGCTTGTCAGCGATTGGATCGGCAATCTTGCCAAAGTCAGTGATCAGGCCGCGGCTGCGCGCCAGGTCGCCGTCGAGCTTATCGGTGTAGATGGCGACGGCGAACGTGGCCACGGCCAGCCAGCGGAAGAGCCCGTCCCTGCCGTCGTCGGCCACGAGGAACCAGATAAACAGGGGCACCATGACGATGCGGATGACCGTCAGGACGTTGGCGATATTGAGGGTGGGGACCCGCTCGGTTCCAGAATTGCTCACAAAACCAGCCTAACCGGATTCAGCGCCCGGTGAGGTTCCAGGCATCCTCGGATCCTTCGCCGTCATCGCCGGAGCCTTCAGCGCCGTCGTAATAATCCTGTGCCTGCGGCCGTGAGTCCAGGTCCTGTGCCACCAGGTCCACGGGACCGCCGGACTCGAAGCCCTGGTTGACGTTGGCGTTGTCCGCCAGGGCCGCAACCTCTGCGGCCTCCGGACCGGCCAGCGCTTCCCCGCCCTGGATCGCTGCCAGCGTTGCCGCCAGGTCGTCCGGTTTCACCAGCACGTCGCGGGCCTTGGACCCCTCTGAGGGACCAACCACGCCGCGGGACTCGAGCAGGTCCATAAGGCGCCCCGCCTTGGCGAAGCCGACGCGCAGCTTGCGCTGGAGCATGGAGGTGGAGCCGAACTGCGTGGTCACCACCAGTTCGGTGGCCTGCAGCAGCACGTCGAGGTCGTCTCCGATGTCGTCGTCGATCTGCTTCTTCGGCGCCGTGACGGTGACGTCCTCACGGTAGGTAGCCTGCAGCTGGTTCTTGACGTGCTCCACCACGCGGTGGATTTCTGATTCGGTGACCCAGGCGCCCTGGACACGGATCGGCTTGTTCGAGCCCATCGGCAGGAACAGCGCGTCGCCCTGGCCCAGCAGCTTTTCGGCACCGGGCTGGTCCAGGACCACGCGGGAGTCCGTGACCGAGGACGTCGCGAACGCCATCCGGGACGGAACGTTGGCCTTGATCAGGCCGGTGACGACGTCGACGGACGGGCGCTGCGTGGCCAGGACCAGGTGGATGCCGGCCGCGCGGGCGAGCTGCGTGATGCGGACGATCGAGTCTTCCACGTCTCTCGGAGCGACCATCATCAGGTCCGCGAGTTCGTCCACGATCACCAGCAGGTACGGGTAGGGCTTCAGGACGCGCTTGGACCCGGCCGGCGGGACCACGTTGCCGTTGCGGACTGCCTTGTTGAAGTCGTCGATGTGCTTGTAGCCGAAGTTCGCGAGGTCGTCATAGCGGGTGTCCATCTCCCGGACCACCCACTGCAGCGCCTCGGCGGCCTTTTTCGGGTTGGTGATGATGGGAGTGATCAGGTGCGGAACGCCTTCGTACGCGGTCAGTTCCACGCGCTTGGGGTCCACCATGACCATGCGCACCTCGTCCGGGGTTGAACGCATGAGGATCGAGGTGATCATTGAGTTCACGAAGGATGACTTACCGGCACCGGTTGCACCGGCTACGAGCAGGTGAGGCATCTTGGCCAGGTTCGCGACGACGAACCCGCCCTCAACGTCCTTGCCCACGCCCATGACCATGGGGTGCTCGGTCTTGCGGGCCGCGTTCGAGCGCAGCACGTCGCCCAGGGCGACGACTTCCTTGTCCGCATTGGGAATCTCGATGCCGATCGCGGACTTGCCGGGGATCGGCGACAGGATCCGCACGTCGGAGCTGGCCACGGCGTAGGAAATGTTCTTGGACAGCGCCGTCACGCGCTCCACCTTGGTGCCTTCGCCCAGTTCGATCTCATACCGGGTAACGGTCGGACCGCGGGAGAACCCGGTGACCTTGGCATCAACGTTGAACTGCTCGAGCGTGCGGGTCAGGGCGGCAACGACGGCGTCGTTGGCTTCCGAGCGCTCCTTGGCCGGCGGGCCGGAGGGCAGGAACTCCGACGGCGGAAGCGTGTAGGTGACGTCCCCGGACAGCTGCAGCTGTTCGGTGCGCTGCGGGATAGGAGCCGACGGCGGCACATGGGCCACGGGACGTGAAGGCACCGGCGGAACAGGCGGAGCGGCCACCAGCGAGGCTGCTGCCTCCGGAACCAGGGAAATGGCTTCCGTGGGCGGCTCGGCGTCTTCCAGGCCCTGGTCGCGGCGCAGCTTCTGGGTGGCGAGCTCGGACTTGGTGGGCCGGCGGACGCCCGGCGGTACCTGCGGCTCGGCTGCGGCGGCGGCTTCGGCCCGCTCTTCCTCGTCGCGCAGCAGGGCTGCCTCGAACGCCTCGTCCCCGGCGAAACCGTCGCTGTGCTCCTGCTCGGCTTCCTTCCTGGCGCGGCCAAAGCGGCGTTCCTTCTTCGGCTTGGCAGG
Organism: Arthrobacter koreensis; assembly: GCF_009193255.1. Taxonomy (GTDB): domain Bacteria; phylum Actinomycetota; class Actinomycetes; order Actinomycetales; family Micrococcaceae; genus Arthrobacter_B; species Arthrobacter_B koreensis. The sequence continues at coordinate 161,521 of NZ_WACG01000007.1, read as the reverse complement.
GCGGTCCGTGGAGTAGAGGTAGCTCTGGTCGTGGGCTTCGGGATCGTCGTCGGCCAGGTCCTGGCCCATGAGGTGCTCATACAGGGCACGCAGCCGCAGCGGAATGTGCCGGAACGGTGTCGCGGTGACGATCAGGACGGAGATGAACACCAGCAGCGACAGCAGGATGATGACAGGCCACTGGGTGATTGCGGCGGAGAGGGGCCCGGCGACGAGGAATCCAACAATTCCGCCGGAGACCCAGAGGCGGTCGAACCCGTCGGATAGGGCCGGCGCTCCGCCAATCAGGTGTGTCAGGCCCGCCCCGGCGCAGGCCATGATGGTCAGGCCGATGCTGATGCGGCCGTTGGCCCGGTGCCGTTCCGGATACCGGAAGAGGCGTACGGAGGCGGTGAGGAGCATAAACGGCAGCACCACGGCCATCCAGCCGAAAGTGCCTGCGGCACCGGCGTGGATTACATCGGCCACGGGGCCGCGGAGTGCCCACCACTCAACGGTGGCAATGAGCAGTGCGGAGAGGATCAGGAAGAAACCGGTTCCGTCCCGGCGGATCTCCCGGTCCGGCACGACGTCGGTGCCCAGTTTGCGGATTCCGGCGCCGACGATGCGGGCAACGCCCATCCAGGCGCCCTGCACGGCCCGCAGCGGGAGCGGAAGCGTCTCTTCGGGCTGGGTCTTGGCCGGGGTGCGGCTGGAAGACTTCCCGCGCTGCGCGGACTTCCCGCCGCCGCGGGCTGGAGTCCGGCTGGAGGAACTGCCGCGCGCGGCAGGGGAAGTACGAGTCGCCATAGGTGCCACGCTACCGGACAGCGGGGAAAAACCGGCGAATATACGCGCCAACCGGGCGCTCTTCCTTCCCCGGACAGGAACCCGTCCGGGGAAGGAAACCGGCTTGTGAGCCTAGGCCTCGAGGACCACCGGAACGATCATCGGGCGGCGGCGGAGCCTGCGGTTGACCCAGGTTCCCACCACTCGGCGGACCACCTGCTGCAGCTGGTAGGCAGTATGGTCCCGGTTGGAGGTCACAGCCTCTTCGAGTGCCTTGCTGATCTTCGGCTTGATCTCGTTGAACACTGCGTCGTCTTCAGCGAAGCCGCGGGCATGGATCTCCGGACCGGACACGATGGTGCCAGTGCTGCGGTTCACCACGGTGATGACTGAGATGAAGCCTTCCTCGCCGAGGATCCTGCGGTCCTTGAGGTCGGTGTCGGTTATCTCGCCAACGCTGGAGCCGTCCACGTAGACGAAGCCGCAGTCGATGGCGCCAACGACCTTCGCCTTGCCGTTCACCAGGTCCACTACGGTTCCGTCGTCCGCCAGGATGATGTTCTCTTCCGGGACGCCGGTCTGGATCGCGAGCTTGCCGTTGGCGATCAGGTGCCGGGTCTCGCCGTGCACGGGCATGGCATTCCTGGGCTTGAGGATGTTGTACGTGTACAGCAGTTCCCCGGCGGAGGCGTGGCCTGAAACGTGGATCTTGGCGGTGCCCTTGTGCACCACGTCGGCGCCGAGCTTCATGAGGCCGTTAATCACACGGAACACCGCGTTCTCGTTGCCCGGGATCAGGGATGAGGCGAGGATGACGGTGTCACCCTTGCCGATGCTGATCCGGTGGTCGCCGTTGGCCATGCGGGACAGTGCTGCCATCGGCTCGCCCTGCGAACCCGTGGACATCAGGACCAGTTTGTGGTCCGGCATGTTGTCCACGTTCTTCAGGTCCACCAGGATGCCGTCGGGGACGTGCAGGTAGCCGAGCTTCTCCGCAATGGCCATGTTGCGGACCATGGAGCGGCCCACGAAGCAGACCTTGCGCCCGTGGGCTGCAGCGGCGTCGAGCACCTGCTGCACGCGGTGGATGTGCGAGGAGAAGGACGCAACGATGATGCGCTTCTTGACCTTGCCGAAGAGCTCCTCGAGTACCGGGCCGATTGCTCCTTCCGGGGAGGTGAAGCCCGGCACGTCCGCGTTGGTGGAGTCCGCCATGTACAGGTCCACGCCTTCTTCGCCGAGGCGGGCGAAGGCGCGGAGGTCCGTGATGCGTCCATCCAGGGGCAGCTGGTCCATCTTGAAGTCACCGGTGTGCAGCACGTTGCCTGCCCGGGTGCGGATAAAGACTGCGAGGGCATCGGGAATGGAGTGGTTGACGGCCACGAATTCGCATTCGAACGGACCGAACTGCTCGACCTGGCCTTCCGTCACGGTCAGGGTGAAGGGCTTGATGCGGTGCTCCTGCAGCTTCGCTTCGATCAGTGCCAGCGTCAGCTGCGAACCGATCAGCGGGATGTCCTTCTTCAGGCGCAGCAGGTAGGGAACCGCACCGATGTGGTCCTCGTGGCCGTGGGTGAGCACAACGCCCACGACGTCGTCCAGCCGGTCCTCAATGTAGGAGAAGTCCGGCAGGATCAGGTCGACGCCGGGCTGGGTCTCTTCGGGGAAGAGCACGCCGCAGTCGACGATGAGGAGTTTGCCGTCGATCTCGAAGACGGCCATGTTGCGGCCGATTTCTCCGAGTCCTCCCAGCGGAACGATTCGCAGCGTTCCGTCTTTGAGGCGGGGAGGGGTTTGCAGAGCGTTGCCCGCAGCTTCAATCATGTTTTATTACGCCTTGTCCTGGGAAAAGTCCCATCCTGCTTCGGCCAGGTCCGCCAGGACAGCTTCCATTTCGATGGCATCGGGAGCAACCAGCGGCAGCCGTACGGCCGCGTTGGGGATCACTCCCTGCATCTTCAGGATCTGCTTGGCGGAAATGGCACCTGGTATGTGTGTCATTACGGCTCGCACTACCGGATCCAGTTCGAAGTGGATCCTGCGGGCCTTGTCAAAATCTCCTGCGGCGGCCGCGTCAACGAGGGCACGGAAGGCACCGGTGGCAACGTGGGCACTGACGCTGACGACGCCGGCCGCTCCGGCCACCATCCACGGCAGCGTCAGTCCGTCGTCACCGGCGTAGACGTCGAGCGTGGTGTTTGCCAGGACGCGGGTTACGGCCGCGAAATCGGCCTTGGCGTCCTTGAGCGCCAGGACCTTGGGGCTCTCCGCGAGGCGGAACATCGTCTCCGTGGCGATGGGAATTCCGGCGCGGCCCGGAATGTCATAGATCATGATGGGCAGGTCGCTTGCCGCCGATACCGCGTCAAAGTGGGCGATGACGCCCGCCTGCGTCGGCTTGTTGTAGTACGGGGTCACTACCAGCTGGCCGTCGGCGCCGGCGCGCTCGGCGCGGCGGGCCATCTCGACGGAGTGGGAGGTGTGGTTGGTTCCGGTACCGGCAATGACTTTCGCCCGGCCGCCGACGGTCTGCGCCACGACACGGAAAAGGTCTTCCTTTTCGCTGTCCTCAAGCGTGGAGGTTTCGCCGGTGGTTCCCGAAACAACCAGGCCGTCGCAGCCATCCTCAACCAGCTTGTTGGCCAGGAACGCAGTGGCGTCGAAGTCAACTTCTCCGTCTGCTGTGAAAGGGGTGACCATGGCGGTCACCAGGGTTCCAAACGGACGGGAACGAATATCAGAGTCTGCCATGGGTAAAACGTTACCTGTTGGAGCTGCGATTGGGACAAACGGACACCCTCGCAGCCCTGGCAGTCCGGGCCCTGTGAGACGATTCTGGAATGAGCAGAACGCGTCTGACGGGCATCGATGCGGCCCGCGGGGTGGCGCTGCTGGGCATGATGTCCACCCACATTTTCCCGTTGTATGATCCTGCGACGGGTGAACCCACGTTCGTGGCACTGGCTTTCTCCGGCCGGGCCTCTGCCCTGTTCGCCGTCGTAGCCGGCATTGGCCTTGCCCTGCTCACCGGCGGGACGAACCCGGGAACCGGCCGCTCGCCCGGTGCCAGCCGGCGCGGCATTGCGGCCCGTGCCGCGGTGATCGCCCTGGTGGGCCTGCTGCTGGGCGGGCTGGACACGTCAATTGCCATCATCCTGTTCCATTACGCCGTGCTGTTCCTGATGGTGCTGCCCTTCACCTCCATGTCCCTAGGCAGGCTTGCAGCGTGGGCAGGCGGGTGGATTTGCCTCTCCCCCGTCCTGGCGTACCTGGTGCGGCCCTGGCTGCAGGAGAACCTCAACCCGCCGGACGTGGGCGGGAACATCACCTGGGAACACTTTGCCGAGCCGGCCACCCTTGCTGCCGACGTGTTCTTCACCGGCTTCTATCCCACCGTGCAGTGGCTGAGCTACCTGCTGGTGGGAATGGTCATCGGGCGCCTGGACCTCCGGTCCCTGCCGGTGCAGGCGGGACTGGTGATCGGCGGAATCTTCTCTGCCGTTGCCGCTAAGTACATCAGTGCCTACCTGCTCATCGATGCCGGCGGCTTCGCGGAACTGCTGGCAACGGAATCCGGCCGGCGCTGGCCGATCGGCCGGATGCTGGAGGTCAACCTCACCGGCGTCGAGCAATCCGGCTCCTGGTGGTGGCTTGCGGTGAGTGCACCGCACTCGGGAACCACGCTGGACCTGCTGCACACCTGCGGCACATCGGCCGCCGTCGTTGGCGCCTGCCTGCTGCTGACCCGGGCACGCCCGAACCTGCTGCTGCCGCTCTCCGCCGCAGGCGCCATGACCCTCACGCTCTACAGCATGCACATCTGGGTAATGGCGATAGTTGACGCGCAGGATCCTCCGCTGGACCCGTCCTGGGTGTTCTGGCCGCAGGCAGCTGCCGCAGTGCTGCTCGGAATCGCCTTCTTCAAGCTCGGTTCCCGCGGACCGCTGGAGACCGTGGCTTCGGGTGCCTCACGGCTGGCTCGGGATGGGAAACTCACCGGGGAGCGGCGTTAGGCACCCACACGGCGGTAAGACGGCGGAACCAGCCAGCCGGCTGAAAGAGTCAGCTGGCCGGAACTGGTCAGCTGGCCGGAACTGAGGCGCTGAACAGCTTGCCGGCCTCGCGCATCGACGAACGGGCACGCTTGCGGTCCCCGGCGGCGTCGTAGGCGCAGGAGAGGCGGAACCAGGCACGCCACTGTTCCGGGTCCGCCTCCACCTCGGCCTGGTATTTGGGGAACTCGGCGTCTGCGGCTTCGCGGACAATCCGGCCGCCCGGGGTGCGCGGCAGGTTGTCAACCGGCAGGCCGCCCTCGTCCGCGAGGATCCGGGCCATCTTCTCGGTCTTCACGCCGAAGAGCAGCTCACGGACCAGCGCCCAGACACCGACCGCGGGCAGGACGAAGTACGCCGCACCCATCGCTTTCGTCACGAGCCCGTCGGAAGTCAGCAGCAGCCAGCCGCGCTGGGCGACCACCAGGATGTAGAACACCAGGAGCACCGTGACCAGCAGGACGCCGATCTTGGCCTTGTTTTGGAACAGTCCGGAGAAGAAAGTGGACAACGCAGGTTTCCTTAGGCGTTCAGGTTGAGGTAGCCGTCGAGTCCGACGGTGAGGCCCGGGTGCGCAGCTACTTCGCGCAGGCCCAGGAGGACACCGGGCATGAAGGAGGCCCGGTCGTACGAATCGTGGCGGATGGTGAGCTGCTCGCCCTCGCCGCCCAGCAGGACTTCCTGGTGCGCAACCAGCCCGCGAAGGCGCACCGAGTGCACCCGGATGCCGTCGACGTCGGCACCGCGGGCACCCGGGACCTCCTTGGTGGTTGCGTCCGGAGACGCCGGGATACCGGCCTCCGCCCGGGCGGCAGCCATAAGCTCCGCGGTGCGGACGGCGGTGCCCGACGGCGCATCCACCTTGTTGGGGTGGTGCAGCTCAACGATTTCCACCGATTCGAAGTACCGTGCCGCCTTGGCCGCGAACGCGGAGGCGAGCACGGAGCCGAGGGCGAAGTTCGGGGCGATCAGCACGCCGGTCTCGGGGTGCCCGGCAAGCAGGGCGTCCAGCCGCTCGAGGCGCCCGGCGTCCCAGCCGGTGGTCCCCACCACCGCGTGCATGCCGTGTTCGACGGCGAAGCGGACATTGGCCTCGGTGCTGTCCGGAACGGTCAGGTCCACCACGTACCGCGCGCCGGCGGATACCAGGGTCTGCAGCGGATCCTTCCGGCCAAGCGCAGCTACCAGTTCCATGTCCGGTGCCGCTTCCACGGCTTGAACTGCTTCGGATCCCATGCGACCGGTGGCTCCCAGCACCGCGACGGGCAGTTTATTGCTCATGGATCCAGATTACCGGTCATGCCGGGGCGTTACTGACGCCTACCCACTCCACGGTGCCGTCAGCGAAGACCTGTTCCTTCCAGATGGGCACCTCCGCCTTCACGGTGTCAACCAGTTCCGAGCACGCCGCGAAGGCGGTTCCCCGGTGGGCAGAGGCCACGGCTGCCACCAGTGCGGCATCGCCGATTTCCAGCGGACCGGTTCGGTGGGCTGCCCAGATTCGCACTCCGTCATACTTCGCGGCGATCCGGACCGCAACGTCGGAGATCACCGCCGTGGCGGTTGGATGCGCACTGTAACCGAGCGAACGCACGTCCTTGCCGCCGTCGTGGTTCCGCACGATTCCGCTGAAGGTGACAACCGCGCCTGCCTCCGGCGTCCAAACCCCGGTGTAGGCGGTTTCGGTGTCCAGGGCAGAGTCACTGACAGTTGCCGCAACTACTTCGCTAGTGCTCATTGATGCCCTCCAGCTGGCCGCAGATATGTCCAAGAACCGGCTCCAGGACCTCCAGTGAATCCGTGACGCCGGACGGCGAGCCGGGCAGGTTCAGCACGAACGTCCTCCCGGCTGTCCCGGCGTATCCGCGCGTCAGCGCAGCCATGGGGGTTTTGGTCAGCCCATGCGCACGCAGCGCCTCCATGATCCCGGGAACCTGGCGGTCCAGCAGAGGCAGGGTCTGTTCCGGCGTGGCGTCCGTGGAACTGATGCCGGTCCCGCCGCTGGTGATCAACACCGAAGGCTCCAGGGCGAGCATGCGGTGCAGCGCAGCGCCAACCTGCTCGCCGTCGGGAACCACTTCGGCGAGCACAACGTCATAGCCGCGGCTGTACAGCCAGTCCTGCAGCAGCGGTCCGGCCTCATCCTGGTAGATCCCGGCAGCTGCCCGTGTGGAGGCAACCAGGATGGCGGCCGTCCGGCGCGGCGCAGGGTCGGTGCGGCGGCTCACAGGCTCCAGTCTCCGCTCTTGCCGCCGGACTTTGCCAGCACCATGATGTCTGAGACCACGGCATGCTTGTCCACGGCCTTGACCATGTCATAGAGCGTCAGCGCTGTGACCGAAACCGCGGTCAGGGCCTCCATTTCGACGCCGGTGAGGGCCTTGGTCTTCACGGTGGCCTTCATGAGGATGGTGCTCTCCTGCGGCTCGAAGTCCACGGTCACCTTGGTGATGGGCAGCGGGTGGCACAGCGGGATCAGGTTCGAGGTCTGCTTGGCGGCCATGATCCCGGCGACGCGGGATACGGCAAAGGCATCGCCTTTGGGCAGGTTTCCGTCGCTGAGCAGCCGGACCACGTCTTCGGTGGTCTTCAGGACTGCCTGGGCGGTGGCTTCGCGGGAGGTTTCGGCCTTGGCGGAGACGTCAACCATGTGGGCGGTGCCGTCCGCGCGGACGTGGGTGAGGGCCGGTGCGTCCCCGGAGCGTTCTTCCCCGGACATGTTCGGGTCCTTTCGATGGTGCTTCTAAGCCTGTGCGTTGGCTTACTCCAAGAGCCATACTGTCACTTCCGAGCCGGCTTCTACCCGTCCGGTGCCTTCCGGGACGAGGACGAGCGCGTTGGACTCGGCCAGGGCATGGACCAGGTGGGAGCCGGGCCCGCCGACCATCCCCACTCGTCCGTTGCGGAAGAGTCCCCGCCGCACCTGCAATTTTCCCTCGGGGCTGTCCGCCGTCTCGTCCAGGACCGCGCTGAGGGCGGGACGGGGCCGGGGAAGTCCGGTGAGCGCCGTCAGCGCGGGGCGCAGGAAGACCTCGAAGGAGACCAGCGCGCTGACCGGGTTGCCGGGAAACGCGAGGAACGGGACGCCGTCAACCCGGCCGGCACCCTGCGGGCCGCCCGGCTGCATCGCCACCGGGAAGAACTCGACGCCCTCCGCTTCCAGCGCAAGCCGCACTACTTCATAGGCACCCTTGCTGATGCCGCCGGTGGTCACCACAAGGTCTGCCCTGCCGGATGAGAGTTCATCGCGCAGGGCGCTCCTGAAGTCCGCCGGGGAATCCGCGAGAATCCGGGAGCGGACCACTTCCGCTCCGGCGTCGCGGAGGCTGGCCGCCAGGAGGGTGGTGTTGGCGTCGTGGATCTGTCCCGGAGCGAGGTCCTGGCCCGGTTCAACTACTTCGTCCCCGGTACTCAGCAACATCACGCGCACCGGTGCCAGCACCGGCACGGCTGCAATACCCAGGGCTGCCAGCAGGCCCAGCTGGGCCGGTCCCAGCAGCGTGCCCCCGGCAAGTGCCCGGGTTCCGGAGGGAATATCGCTGCCGGCTGTCCGGACAAACTGTCCTGCCGGGACTCCGCGCGGCAGGAGCACACGGGCCCCGGCGAGGTCTGCGGGATCGAAGAAGGAATCCGGCTGCGCACGTTCAATCGGGACGACGGCGTCCGCTCCGGCCGGAAGCATGGCGCCGGTCATGATGGGGGCCGCGGTTCCCGGGCGCAGCGCGGGGGCCGCAGCACCTGCGGGGATGGGCGCTGCTGCCTGCAGCTCGACGGTGCTCCCGTCCGGTCCGGCCAGCTCGGCGGACCTTACCGCGTAACCGTCCATCTGCGAGTTGGCGAACGGCGGCAGGCTGCGCGGCGCGGTGACGTCACCGGCCAGGATGCGTCCGGCTGCTTCGACGAGGCTGCGCTGCTGGACGCGCTGCTGCAGGCTGTCTGCCAGCAGCGCACGGACGGTGTCCTGGTGTTCTGCCACGGGATGCACCCGGCTGCCTGCACTCACGTTTCCCACCCGTATCCAGTCTTTCTTTTGCGCATGAGTCTATGCCTGGGCGCGCGGCTGCCGCAGGCGGGCACGCAGCCGGGTGAGCTCAGTATCTGTCAGCCCGCCGGCCCTGAGGTACGCGGCGGCGGAGCCATAGGTCTCCTCGACCCAGCCCAGTGCGGACTGGATGGCTTCCGCAGGCGCGCGCGTAATCAGGGTGACTATCTGTTCCGTCAGCGGGACGCCCATGCTCCCAACCATTCCCAGCATCCGGTCCGACCACTCTCCCGCCAGGTCCTGCCCGCTGCGTTCGTAATCAGCCACGACGGCGTCCCTGTCGGCGCCGGCGGCGTCCAGGAGCAGGGCCGCGGCGACTCCGGTGCGGTCCTTGCCTGCGGTGCAGTGGATCAGCACTGCGCCCTCCCCCGCCGCAACCTCTCCAGCGGTGCGTGCGAAGTTGGCGGCGCCGTGCTCCAGCATCCCGATGTAGAGCTGGCCGAGGGTGGGCAGCCGTTCAAGCGCTGCCTCCATTGCCTTCCGTGCGGCTGCCGGATCACCCGACGCCGCCGCACGCTGCATGGCCTCCCCGGCCATCCCGGTGAATGCTCCTTCGAGCAGCGGGAGGTCCACCTTTTCCACCTCCCTGGCTGCCGGGAGGCGGTCCGGGGCCATCTTCTGCTCCGCTGGTGTGCGGTAGTCGATAATGACCCGGATTCCGGAGCCGGCCAGGTCTGCCAGGCCCGTCGGCGTCAGCGAGCTGATGGCGTCGGACCGGTAAAGGACCCCGCAGGCTGTGGTGCCGCCGTCGGCCAGTGGCAGGCCACCGGTGTCCCTGAAGTTGTACGTGCCCCCGAGCTTGTGGATCGCCATGCTCCGACCCTAGCGGACCGGCACGGCTCAGCCCGCGGTGACGCGGATGGAGTGCAGCCCGGTTGCGCCGTCCGGGACCACCGGACGCTGCGCTTCGTCCTGCACGTTGCCCTTGGCATCGATCGCCCGCACCGTGAGGGTGTGCTCGCCCTCCGGGAGGTCGACGTCGGCCGCGAACTGACGCCAGGTGTCCGCCGAGATCCCGGCAGCCAGCCGCGTGTCCTGCCAGGCGCCGTCGTCCACCCGGATCTCCACGCCGCTGATGCCCGTGTGCTGTGCCCAGGCCACCCCCGCCACCGTGGTTTTCCCGGCGGCGACCTTCGCTCCCCTGGCGGGCGTATCAATGCGTGAGGAGAGCTTGACGGGCCCGCGTTCGGACCAGCCTCGGTCCGTCCAGTACGAGGTTTCGTCCGCGAAGCGGGAAACCGTCAATTCCGTCACCCACTTGGTTGCCGATACGTAGCCGTACAGTCCGGGAACCACGAGGCGCACTGGAAAACCGTGTTCGGGAGGCAGCGGCTCCCCGTTCATGGCCACAGCGAGCAGTGAGTCACGCGGATCCGTAAGCGCTTCGAGCGGCGTGGTGGCTGTCCAGCCGTCCTCGCTTCGCGACAGCACCATGTCCGCCCCAGGCTGCACGCCCGCTTCCGCGAGGAGGATCCGCACCGGCCAGCCAAGCCATCTGGCGTTGCCGATCAGCGATCCGCCCACCTCGTTGGAGACGCAGGCAAGGGTCACCCAGCTCTCCTGCAGCGGTTTGGCCAGCAGGTCCGCGTAGGAGATCTCGACTTCCCGGTCCACCATCCCGGTAACGCGCAGCCGCCAGCTGTCCGGGTTAATCAGGGGCACCCTCAACGCGGTATCGATGCGGTAGAAGTCCGGGTTGGGAGTGATCAGTGGTTCGGCGCCCGGAACACCCAATTCCGCACCCGCAGGAACGGCCGCCGCAGGCTGCACGGGTGCCGGAAGCTGCAGGTTCGCGCGCAGGTCATCCACAGCCACCTGCGAGCTGCGCGCTGCCGCGGCCAGGCCGCCGCCCACCGCAGCCACGGCGGCTCCCCCGCCAACCGCGATCAGGACGTCCCGTCGTCGGGCTCCCGTCTCGGTGGACTGCCCGTAGCGGCGGATCCGCGCCGTGAGTCCGCGGAGTACCAGGACGCCGGCAAGGCCGGCGACAAGCGGAGGAAGCAGCGCGAGCGGGCTGAACTGGGCGCGTGTGAGAACTGCGGCGGCACCAAGGATCCCGAAGCTGGCCAGGAGCACGGATCCCCACGGCGGCCGCCGGGACTCCAGCAGGCCGCAGAGTGCTCCCAGACCCAGGATGAGGAGCAGCATGCCAGCCAGCAGCGCGGTCTTGTCCGAGGTGCCGAAGACGGCGATGGCCCAGTCCTTGACCGGGGCTGGAACGGCATCCACCACTACCGATCCCACGGCAGTGACCGGTGAGAGGGAGGGGCTGAGCGCGGCTGCGGCAAGTTCGCCTGCCGCGGCCGCGATTCCGGCCGCCACTGCTCCCGCCGCAGCGGAGAACCAGCGGGTTCCTGGCATATCCAAGCTCCTTTGCCGCAGGCGGCTCGCCGCGCCGGCGGGCACCGGCGTTTCCTCGATTATGGCAGGACCGGGCGGGGGTTGCTGCCCTGCCCTGCCAGGCCTTCCTAGAGACGGCGTGTGAAACGGCCTACACTCGGGGGATGGGAATTGAGCTGGGCATGCCCTCGATCGCACGGCAACCGTCTGCCGTGGGGGCATCCGGTGCCCCGGCGCGGTTGGACGGCCTGGTGGACCGCTTCGACCGCCGTGCCACGGACATGCGCCTTTCCCTCACCGACAAATGCAACCTGCGCTGCACCTACTGCATGCCGGCCTCAGGCCTGGACTGGCTGCCCAAGGACAAGGTCCTCAGCGCCGGGGAGATCATCCGGCTGGTGGGAATCGGCGTCGACTCGCTGGGCGTGCGCGAACTGCGCCTGACCGGCGGCGAGCCACTGGTCCGCGCTGACCTGGTGGACATCGTGGCCGGCATCCGCGCGAACCATCCAGACCTCCCGGTGTCGCTGACCACAAACGGCCTGGGCCTGGACAAGAAGGCCGCGGCGCTGAAGGCAGCGGGATTGAGCCGGATCAATGTCTCCCTGGATTCGCTGCATCCGGGCACCTTTGCGCAGCTCACCCGCCGGCCCTTTCTTGACCGGGTTCTCGCCGGAGTGGAAGAGGCAGCCCGGGTAGGGCTCGGCCTGATCAAAATCAATGCAGTGCTGATGCGCGGCATCAACGACGCCGAAGCACCCGGGCTGCTGGCCTGGGCCGTTGAGCACGGATTCGAACTGCGTTTCATCGAGCAGATGCCCCTGGACGCTGACCATGGGTGGACCCGGGACGGCATGATCACCGCCGCCGAGATCCGCGCCCGGCTGGAAGAAGATTTCATCCTGACCCCTGATCCCCGGAACCGCGACGGCGCTCCGGCCGAACGCTGGCAGGTGCGGCGCCGGTCCGCGCCGGAGGAGGTTGCCGGCGTCGTAGGCATTATTGCCTCCGTCACCGAGCCGTTCTGCGCCGACTGCCGCCGCACCCGCATCACCGCGGAGGGCAAGGTCCGCAGCTGCCTGTTCTCCCACGAAGAGACCGACCTCCTGGACCTGCTGCGCAGCACCGGAGACGACGCCGCCGTCGCCCGCCGCTGGCAGGAGGCGATGTGGGGCAAACCCAAAGCCCACGGCATGGACCATGCCGGACTCGGCGCACCCGACTATGTGCAGCCCGACAGAACCATGAGTGCGATAGGTGGCTAAGTGCTGATCCGCTATTTTGGCGCTGCGAAGGCAGCGGCAGGCATTGAAGAAGAAACCCTCGACGCCGGTCCCCTCCAGCTCGGGGAACTGCTGGAAAAGCTGGCCGCGCTGCATCCGGACGCCCCGGAGGGAACCCCGGTCCTGCAGACCGTGATTGGACGGAGCACGTTCCTGGTCAACGAGGTCGCTGCGCGGGACCATTCCCGGCTGCTGGCCCCCGAAGACACCGTAGACATCCTTCCACCCTTCGCCGGCGGCTAGCCCCTCCCCCAATAACAAACGAGAGGCCAGTTACGGCTTGTTTCAGGGCTGAAACGAGCCGTAACTGGCCTCTCGATAAAAGAAACGCAGGCTAGAAACCGAGGTCCGCCGGAGAGCTGAAGGGACCCACCACGGTGATGGTGCGCGGGGCTGCTGCCAGTTCCGCGGCCAGCTCCTGGACCTGTTCGGCAGTAACTGCACGAATCCGGGCCAGCGACTCTTCGATGTCCACGTATTCGCCGCGGACCAGCTCGGCGCTGCCCAGGCGGGACATCCGGGAACCGGTATCCTCCATGCCCAGCACCAGTCCCCCGGAGATCTGCCCCAGGGCCCTGGCCAGTTCCTCCGGCGCGACGCCGTCCGCGGCGAGGCGCCCAAGCTCGGACTGCAGCAGGTCGATGACCTGCCGGGTCTTCGTCGGGGAGCAGCCCGCGTACATGCCGAAGTACCCGGCGTCGGTGTAGGACGCTGAGAAGGAGTAGGTCGAGTAGACCAGTCCCCGCTTTTCCCGGATCTCCTGGAACAGCCGGGAGGACATGCCTCCGCCCAGGATGGTGTTCAGCACGCTCATGGCGAACCGGCGGCTGTCCTTCGCGGTCAGTGAGGGGCAGCCCACCACGATGTTGGCCTGTTCCACCGGACGGTTGATGACGTGCACCCCGCCGCTGCCGGTGATCTGCGCCGGCGTGGTGTCCCTGCGCGGCGCCGGTTCGGCGGCCTCGTCCAGTTCCCAGCCGGCACGCTTGAGCGCATCAAGCACCAGCGAAACAACAATCTCGTGTTCCAGTCCGCCGGCTGCGGTGACCACGAGGGTCTCAGGGCGGTAGTGCCGGTGGTAATGCTCCAGCACGGCTGCACGCGGAACGGCCTTGATCGCCTCCGGAGTGCCGCCAATGGGACGGCCCAGCGGGTGGTCGCCCAGGACTGCCTCGGCGAACTTCTCGTGGCACAGGTCAGCCGGATCGTCGGCATCCATCGCGATTTCCTCGAGGATGACGTCGCGTTCCTGCTCCAGCTCCTCCGCGTCCAGCACGGCGGACGTCACCATATCCGCGATGACGTCAATGGCCATTGGCAGGTCAGTGTCCAGGACACGTGCGTAGTAGCAGGTGGTCTCCTTCGCCGTCGCGGCGTTGGATTCTCCTCCCACTTCGTCGAATGCGGAGGCGATGTCCATGGCGCTGCGCCGGGACGTGCCTTTGAACAGCAGGTGCTCCAGGAAATGCGTGGAACCGTGGCGGCCCTCAGCCTCGTCACGGCTGCCAACGCCCACCCAGAAACCTATCGTGGCGCTTCGCTGGCCGGGCATCGACTCGGTCAGGACGCGCACGCCGCCGGGCAGAACGGAACGGCGGACGACGGCGCCGGCCGGGTCACCGATTTCGAGCACCGGATCGCCCGCACGGGATGTCAGGGGAAATGGGACAACCGTCCCGGTGCGGGAGAATCCCGCGCCGGAACGGCTGTCTGCAGTGTTTTCAGGCATCTACTCTGCTGTCTCGGCAGCCGCTTCGCCCTCGGCGTCGTCATCAGCAACAACCGGCGAGAGCGACAGCTTGCCGCGGTCGTCAATCTTGGTGATTTCAACCTGGATCTTCTGGCCCACGGAAACGACGTCATCAACGTTGTCCACGCGCTTGCCGCCCGAGAGCTTGCGCAGCTCGGAGATGTGCAGCAGGCCGTCCTTGCCCGGGGTCAGGGAGATGAAGGCACCAAAGGTGGTGGTCTTCACGACCGTGCCCAGGTAACGCTCGCCCAGTTCGGGAACCATCGGGTTGGCGATCGCGTTGATCGCGGCCCGGGCAGCCTCGGCGGACGTGCCGTCCGTGGCGCCGATCAGGACCGTGCCGTCATCTTCGATGGAGATGTCAGCGCCGGTGTCTTCCTGGATCTGGTTGATCATCTTGCCCTTCGGGCCAATGACCTCGCCGATCTTGTCCACGGGGATCTTCACCGAGATGATCCGCGGCGCGAACTCGGAGAGCTCGTCCGGGGTGTCGATCGCGGCGTCCATGACACCGAGGATGTGCAGGCGTGCTTCGCGGGCCTGCTTCAGGGCTGCGGCCAGGACCGAGGCGGGAATGCCGTCGAGCTTGGTATCCAGCTGGATGGCAGTGACGAACTCGGAAGTACCGGCCACCTTGAAGTCCATGTCGCCGAAGGCATCTTCGGCGCCGAGGATGTCGGTCAGGGCGGCGTAGCGGGTCTCGCCGTCAACCTGGTCGGAGACCAGGCCCATGGCGATGCCGGCAACCGGAGCCTTCAGCGGCACACCGGCGTTGAGCATGGACAGCGTGGAAGCGCAGACCGAGCCCATGGAGGTGGAGCCGTTGGAGGACAGTGCCTCGGAGACCTGGCGGATGGCGTACGGGAACTCTTCACGCGACGGCAGAACCGGCATAAGCGCACGCTCTGCCAGGGCACCGTGGCCGATTTCGCGCCGCTTGGGCGAACCCACACGGCCGGTCTCGCCGGTGGAGTACGGCGGGAAGTTGTAGTTGTGCATGTAGCGCTTGCGCGTTACCGGGGACAGCGAGTCGATCTGCTGTTCCATCTTCAGCATGTTCAGCGTGGTGACGCCCAGGATCTGGGTTTCGCCGCGCTCGAAGATCGCCGAACCGTGCACGCGGGGCAGAACCTCTACCTCGGCGGTCAGCTGGCGGATGTCCGTCAGTCCGCGGCCGTCGATGCGGACCTGCTCCTTGAGGATGCGCTGGCGCACAACCTGCTTGGTGACGGAACGGAAAGCTGCGGAAACCTCGTTTTCGCGGCCTTCGAAGCGCTCGGCCAGTTCGGCCTTGACTTCGTCCTTGAGGGCGTCGGAAGCGGCGTCGCGCTCCTGCTTGTCAGCGATCGCGAAGACCTCTGCCAGCTTGGCGGCTGCAGCGGCCTCAACGGCTTCGTAGACGTCGTCCTGGTAGTCCAGGAAGAGCGGGAATTCGACGGTCGGCTTGGCGGCGCGTGCAGCCAGGTCCGACTGCGCGTCGCAGAGTGCCTTGATGAACGGCTTGGCAGCCTCGAGGCCTTCAGCGACAACCTCTTCGGTCGGGGCGGTGGCGCCCTCTTCCTTGATGAGGTTCCAGGCGTTGTCCGTGGCTTCGGCCTCGACCATCATGATGGCGACGTCGTCACCGGCGATGCGTCCGGCAACCACCATGGAGAACACAGCGCGCTCCAGCTCGGAGTGCTTCGGGAAGGCAACCCACTGGCCTTCGACCAGGGCAACACGGACGCCGCCAATCGGGCCGGAGAACGGCAGGCCGGAAAGCTGAGTGGACATGGAGGATGCGTTGATGGCAACCACGTCGTAGAGCACGTCCGGGTTGATCGCCATAACGGTGACCACAACCTGGACCTCGTTGCGCAGGCCCTTTACGAATGCGGGGCGCAGCGGGCGGTCCATCAGGCGGCAGGCCAGGATGGCTTCGGTGGACGGACGGCCTTCACGGCGGAAGAACGAGCCCGGGATGCGGCCGGCAGCGTACATGCGCTCCTCGACGTCCACGGTCAGCGGGAAGAAGTCGAAGCCTTCACGCGGGGACTTGCCGGCGGACGTGGCCGAGAGCAGGGCGGTGTCTTCGTCGATGTAGACCATCGCGGACCCTGCGGCCTGGGCGGCCAGGCGTCCGGTTTCGAAGCGGATAACGCGCTTGCCGAAGCGGCCGTTGTCAATTACTGCTTCTGAGTACTGGATTTCGGGACCCTCCATAGAGAGTCACCTCCGTTCTGTTGATTCGGAGGCAACCCAGCATCGTCCCATGGGTCCTTCCCGCCGGGCTGGCGGGAAAGGTGCCCAACACCCGGTCTTCGATCGAGGTCCACGGGCTTTTCTCCCGGAGACCACTACCGAGGACCGCGAATGCTGCGATGCTGGCTGACTCCTGTATGTGTTTTTCTTTACTGCTGCGGTACCTCATCGGACAGGTGCGCTTCCGGAGCTTGCCGGTGTCCATGTCTGCCGTCTGTGTACCCTGCGCTAAAGGGCGGCCCTGCGCAGGTGCGCAGGAACCGCCCTTCAAGCAGAACTAGCGGCGCAGGCCGAGACGCTCGATGAGCGCACGGTAACGCGTGATGTCGGTCTCGCGCAGGTAACCCAGCATGCGGCGACGGCGACCAACCAGGGCCATCAGGCCGCGGCGGGTGTGGTGGTCGTGCTTGTGGGTCTTCAGGTGCTCCGTCAGGTCGGAAATACGACGGGACAGGACAGCAACCTGAACCTCAGGGGATCCGGTGTCACCTTCGGTGAGTGCGAATTCCTTGATGATCGCCTGCTTGACGGCGGGATCGAGTGCCAATGTAACTCCTACAGTTGTGCCGTGAGGCCCGAATCAGCACTTCGCTGCCGGGAACCCTGTGCCCGTCCGGCGCAAACGCCGCGGACACAAAGAAATTCAGCCGCCACGGACCGCAGCCGAATTTTGGTCCAGTTTACCTGTCCGCAGTGCCTTCTGTCGAAAGGACTTCCCGGGTCCGCGCGACGTCGAGGCGCATCTGCTCGATAAGCGCTTCCGGTCCGGTGTAGGCAACCATCCCCCGAAGCCGGTCCACGAATTCGACGCCGACGACCTGCCCGTAGAGGTCGAAGTCCTCCACGGCCTCCTTCGGGCGGTCGATGACGTGTGCTTCCACCTGGCGGCTGACGCCGTCGAAGGTGGGGTTCGATCCGACGGAAATGGCGGCGGGCCAGCGGGTACCGGCCGAGTCGACCAGCCAGCCGGCGTAGATGCCGTCCGCCGGGATGAGTCCGGTGGACTCGGGAGCGAGGTTGGCGGTGGGGAAACCGAGTTCCCGTCCGCGGGCAGCTCCATGCACTACGGTGCCGCGCATGCGGTGGGTGCGGCCCAGCAGGCGGGCTGCCGTGCGGACGTCACCGGATGCCAGGGCTTCACGGATCCAGGTGGAGGAGCAGCGGCGTCCGGGCGTGTCACCCGGGCCGTCGGGAAGGGCATCGAGGTCATCCACCGCGATGACATCGAATCCCATTTCGGCTCCGAGCTCGCGCATGGTGTCCAGGTCGCCGGTGTTTCCCCGTCCGAACCGGGCATCATGGCCCAGCACAACTGCCACGGCGTGCAGTCCCTCGGCGAGGAACGTACGGACGAACTCCTCGGCACTGAGGGAAGCGAGGTCCAGGTCGTAGTGCACCATCAGCAGGCCGTCGAGTCCGGTTTCAGCCAGCGCCTCGGTGCGGTCTGCCGGGCCCATGATCAGGACCGGCGCGCTTTCCGGCCGGTGCACGGCTGCGGGGTGCGGATCGAAGGAGAGCGCGACGGCGGATGCGCCGCGGTCACGCGAAGTTTTGACCAGCTTAGACAGCACGTGCTGGTGGCCAAGGTGAACGCCGTCGAAGTTCCCGATTGTCACTACTGTCGGACCAAGGTCGGACGGCACCTCCGCAAGGTCATTCCAGTAATACACCCGTGCTCCTTACCAGCGGACAGTCATCCATGAATCCTTCCGGCCGCAGCTTTGCCGGCGGAAGGCTTCATCCATTATGGCGGATAAGCGGTGCCGGTTACGCACCCGCTCCGCTGTCGGCGCTGGCGGCGCCGGCTCCATGGTGGATTTCGCGCCGCAGCTCACTGGTCTTGAGGATGAACCGGTGCCAGACCAGAAGCGCCGGCGGGAACGCGAGTTCAACGACCATCAGGATAATCAGGGTGAAGTGCGGAGTGCCGGAGAACGCCCAGGACAGCACCCGGCCGATCCCGCCCAGGAACACCATGAGGCAGACCAGCCACAGCATGTTGGCCCATTGGAACTTGATGGCGATAGCGACGAACGCTGCTCCGACGCCCACCATCATGGCGGAGAAGAAACGGAACTGGCTCTCCAGCGAGGCATTGACCTGTCCCCCGCCGGTCTCGGCCACGCCCGCTGTGCCGGTGATCAGGTAGTAGCCGCCAATCGCCGCGATGACCACGCCAACAGCGATTACCACGGCCCGGAAAACGCCCCAGTCATCGGTGCTCTTCCAGGAAGCGCCGGGCTTCTCCTTCTTGGGTTCGGCGTTCCCCTCGCGGACGCGGAGCCTGCCCTTCCGGCCGGTGGAACCGTCCTCCGGACGGTTCTCCGCTTCGGGGCCCGCACCGGCGGCCTGGACTGGGAAAGACTGCCTGGCCGGCGGACGCGGGGTTCCTGCGGCGCCTCGGGTGTTCTCTTCCGGCCCGGATGTTGGAATGCTCATGGTCCTGCCCTCTGCTGGGTTTGGCACCGCGCCCGTTACGGCACGGTTTTCCACATCGTCTCACGCCCGGCAGCGCACAAAAACCCCGCTGCGGCTAGGCGCGTTTGCTGCCCCGGTGCCGGTACAGCCACCAGAGGCCGATGATCGGAAGGATCAGCGGCACGAACCCGTAGCCCATGCCGAAGCCGGACCACACGGTGTCATCAGGCAGCGCGGCCGGGTCCAGCAGGCCAAAGAATCCGACGAAAAGGACGCCGAGCATTTCGACGCTCACGGCCACCACGGAGATCTTGTAGGAGGTCTCTCCGGCCCGGGCCAGCGAAACGGTGGCCACGATGTAGACGACGGCGGCGAACGCGGAGAGCAGGTACGCCACCGGCGCTTCATCGAACTTGGTGGCAATCTGGAAGGCGGCGCGGGCCGTGGCGGCCAGCGCGAAGACACCGTAGACGGCCACGATGAGCCGTCCCGGGCCCGCGTTGCGGGAGGTCGGTCCGGCGGATGCCGCCTCAGGACGCGGCTTGATCAGTTTTTTCATGCCAGCGGCACTCCATCCCAAATCTGTTCCATTCGGAACAACATAACGAACACGGTGATGCCAACGGCGCCCAGGACCAGGTTGCTCCACCTGGACCGGTCCATGAGCGACCACCAGACGGCGCCGATCGGAATCACCGCGGCGGTAAAGAGGTAACCCCAGAACTCCCAGGCCGGACCGTTGAGGGTTTCACCTCCGGTCTGCCGGATGACGGCGGCGACGGCGTAAATAATCAGGAACAGCTCGACGGCGGCGACGGAGAGGATCGTGAGATCGTTCGGACCGTGGCGCAGCACTGCCGCACCGATGCACAGCACGGTGGAGACCAGGCAGACGATCGTGCCGACAATGAACAGGGGGTCGATGACCACTTAGGACCTTTCGTTTCCGGGAGCAAAGACGAGAAGTGCCTTTGCAGTGTCTCCCTTGTCCGCGAGCAGGCCGATCAGTTCTCCGTCCGGGGCGAAGGCTGCAACTGGTGCATCCTCCCCTGCCGGCGTCCCGGAGGCCGGGATGCGGCGGCCGTGGGAGAGGTCGGCGGCTTCGCCTTCGGTCAGCTCACGCACCGGGAAGAGGGCGCGGGCCGCATCGTTGAGGTCCAGGAGCCGGAGGTCTTCGGCGAGCTGGTCCAGGGTTGAAGCCTGGCCTTCGAAGTACGGCCCCACGGAGGTTCGGCGCAGGGCGGTGAGGTGGCCCCCAACTCCGAGGGCGGCGCCAAGATCCCGTGCCAGCGCACGGATGTACGTTCCGGAGGAGCACTCCACCGTCACGTCGACGTCGCGCAGCTTGCCTCCGTGCTCGCGGCGGATGTCGTGGACCTCGAAGCGGGAGACCGTCACGGGCCGGGCCGGAAGGTTCACCTCTCCGCCGGCGCGCACCCGGGCGTAGGAGCGTTCTCCGCCCACCTTGATGGCGCTGACGCTGCTGGGAACCTGCTGGATGTCCCCGGTGAGGGCCTTCACGGCGCTGCGGATGTCTTCGTCCGTTACCGCCGCGGCTATGGTTTCGGCCGTAATCTCGCCTTCGGCGTCGTCGGTAACCGTGGACTGGCCCAGCCGGATAGTGGCTTGGTACGTCTTGGATGTGCCCACAATGTAGGTCAGCAGGCGGGTGGCCTTATTGATGCCCACCACCAGCACACCCGTTGCCATGGGATCAAGGGTTCCGGCATGGCCGACCTTCCTGGTCCCGGCGAGCCTGCGCAGGCGGCCCACCACATCGTGGCTGGTCCATCCCTGCGGTTTGTCCACAATAATCAGTCCTGAACGGACCTGCCCGGAATTCACGCCTTTCAGTATATGCGCGGTGCCGGGGCCCAAACTCCGCTGCCCGGTTCCGTTCCCTGCTCCGGCCCGGCCTCCGGGACGGCGCGTGAACCCGGCTGTAGCATGCGGTTATGTCGCAGCTCGCCGCCCATGTGCGTTCCGTAGACCCGAACCAGATCCGTGAAATAACACAGGCAGCCTGGGCCACCCCCAATGCGGTAGTGCTCAGCATCGGTGAACCGGGGTTCCCGACGCCGGAGCATGTGCTGCAGGCTGCACAGGACACGCTGGCCCGTGACGAGACCGGATACACCCCGAACGCGGGCATCTCGCCGCTTCGCACCGCGTTCGCGGAGCGGGTCGCGGCCCAGATGGGCACCCCGGTTGACCCGTCCCGTGTGTTCGTGACATCCGGCGCCCAGCAGGGACTGCACCTGGCCATGAGCATGCTGCTGGATGCCGGGGACGAAATCCTCATCCCCAATCCCGGTTACCCTACCTTCGCCATGACGGCGCGGCTGCTGCACGCGGAGCCGGTCGAGTATCCCCTGCATCCGGAGAACGGGTTCCAGCCGCGGATCGAAGACATTGAGGCGAGGATCACGCCCCGTACCCGGGTGCTGCTGGTGAATTCACCGTCCAATCCGCTCGGGGCCGTCTTCAGCCCGGAGCTGACCCGGGACCTGGTGGCCCTGGCCCGGCGCCGGAACCTCTGGATCCTCTCCGACGAGTGCTACGAAGCGTTCACCTACGACGTTCCGCACGTTTCCCCGCTGGCTTTCGACGGCGGCGGGGAACGGGTCATCGCCTCGTACACCCTGTCAAAGACATACGGGCTGACCGGACTGCGGGTGGGCGCCCTCGTAACGCCCGCGGGTCTGGAGGCACAGCTGAGCACGGTCATGGAGTCGATCGTCTCCTGCGTCGCTTCCCCCTCCCAGTACGCTGCGCTGGCTGCGCTGACCGGCCCGCAGGACTACGTACAGGAGGCCGCAGCGCATTACCGCGGGAACCGGGATGCGGCGTCGGCCATCCTGGATTCCAAGGGAATTCCCTATCTGGCTGCGCAGGGCGCGTTCTACCTCTGGGCGGACCTTTCACACGCTTCCGGCGGCAATATCAGGAACTGGGCCGGTCGCTTCCTGTCGGAGGAAGGCGTGGCGGTTGCGCCGGGTACCGCGTTCGGGTCCATCGGTGAGGGCTGGATCCGGATAGCACTCTGCGGCGGACGCGCCGAGCTGGTGTCCGGGGTGTCGCGGCTCCCCGCGCCGGGCGTGGGCTAAAACCGGCAAGCAAAAAGAGCGGCACCCCAAGACGGGGTGCCGCACCTTTTGTGGTTGAGCGCCTGGGGAACCTTAGCTGCGGGCGTCCGAGTCCTCCGCCGGTGTGTCCTGCAGGTCCTCTTCGTCGTCGTCGTCATCCCTGCGGTAGGGATCGGCGTCGCCGGCGTAGGCGGCACCCTGCTTCAGCGCAGCGAGTTCCTCGTCACGCTTCTTGGCTTCCCGGATCAGTTCTTCCAGGTGGCTGGCATTCACCGGAATCTCGTCGGCAACGAATTCCAGGGTTGGAGTCAGCCGGACGGTGATGTTCTTGCCCACTTCTGAACGCAGGATCCCGCGGGCGGAATCCAGGGCGGCCTTCGTGTCTGCCTGCTGTGCCTCGTCACCGAAAACGGTGTAGTAGACAGTGGCATGCTGCAGGTCGTTGGTGACGCGGGCATCGGTGATGGTCACGAATCCCAGCCGGGGATCCTTGATCCGCCGCTCGAGCGCCTGGGCAACTACCACCTTGATGCGGTCAGCGAGTTTCGCAGCGCGTGCTGGATCTGCCATTACCTCTCCTTAGCTAAAGATCTGGGTCGCTCGGTCGGCGGCCGCCAGGGGCCGCCGCCAAGCGCTGAAATGCCTCAGGCCAGCGCAGGCTGCCGCGCTGGCCGGGGCGGAGCGGGCCGGGCAGGCCCGCAGGCAGGGGCCACCGCGGACGGCGGCCCCTGGCCGGGGTGCTAGACCCGCGGCTTCTCGCGCATCTCGAAGGTCTCGATGATGTCGCCTTCCTTGACGTCGTTGAACGACCCCAGACCGATACCACACTCGAAGTCCGTGCGGACTTCGGTGGCGTCGTCCTTGAAACGCTTGAGCGAATCGACGGTGAGGTTCTCGCCAATGATCTTGCCGTCGCGGGTGACCCGCGCCTTGGCGTTGCGCCGGATGACTCCGGAGCGGACGATCGAGCCGGCAATGTTGCCGAACTTGGAGGAGCGGAAGACTTCGCGGACCTCGGCGGTACCGAGCTGCACTTCCTCGTACTCCGGCTTGAGCATGCCCTTGAGGGCCAGCTCAATGTCATCGATTGCTGCGTAGATGACGGAGTAGAAGCGCATGTCCACGCCTTCGCGCTCGGCCAGGTCAGCCACGCGCTCGGCAGGCTTGACGTTGAAGCCGATGATGATCGCGTTGTCCACGGTCGCCAGGTTGACGTCGTTCTGCGTGATGGCACCAACGCCGCGGTGGATAACGCGCAGCTGCACGCCGTCTCCGACGTCGATCTTGAGCAGCGAGTCTTCCAGGGCTTCCACGGCACCGGAAACGTCACCCTTGAGGATGAGGTTAAGGGTATCGACCTTGCCGTCAGCGACAGCCTGGTCGAAGTCCTCGAGGCTGATGCGCTTGCGGCGCTTCGCCAGTGCGGCGTTGCGGTCTGCGGCTTCACGCTTCTCGGCGATCTGGCGGGCGGTGCGCTCGTCATCGGTCACGAAGAAGGTGTCACCGGCGCGCGGGACGTTGGACAGGCCGAGGACCTGGACCGGACGCGACGGTCCGGCTTCGGTTACGGCGTCGCCGTTCTCGTCGAACATGGCACGAACGCGGCCGTGGGCAGTGCCCGCAACGATCGTGTCGCCGACGCGCAGCGTACCGGACTGGACCAGGACGGTTGCGACGGCGCCGCGGCCCTTATCCAGGTTCGCTTCGATGGCGATGCCTCGAGCGTCCTTGTCCGGGTTGGCACGCATGTCCAGGGCTGCGTCTGCGGTCAGCAGCACGGCCTCGAGCAGCGCGTCGATGTTCAGGTTCTGGCGTGCCGAAACCTCAACGAACATGGTGTCGCCACCGTATTCTTCCGGAACCAGACCGTACTCAGTCAGCTGCCCGCGGACCTTGTCCGGGTTGGCACCTTCCTTGTCGATCTTGTTCACGGCAACCACGATCGGCACGTTTGCTGCCTGTGCGTGGTTGAGCGCTTCAACGGTCTGCGGCATAACGCCGTCGTCCGCTGCGACAACCAGGACAGCAATGTCGGTGACCTTCGCACCACGGGCACGCATGGCGGTGAACGCCTCGTGGCCCGGGGTATCGATGAAGGTGATGGCCCGCTCGGTGCCTTCGTGTTCGAAGGCAATCTGGTAGGCACCGATGTGCTGGGTAATGCCGCCGGCTTCGCCTTCAACAACCTTCGTGTTGCGGATGGCGTCCAGCAGGCGGGTCTTACCGTGGTCCACGTGGCCCATGACGGTGACTACCGGAGGACGTGCCTCGAGTTCGTCGTCGCCTTCGGCTTCCAGCTCGGCCTCAAAGTCGATGTCGAAGCTGGAAAGCAGCTCGCGCTCTTCGTCTTCGGGCGAGACAACCTGGATCTTGTAGCCCAGTTCTTCACCAAGTACGCCGAACGTCTCTTCGTCCAGTGACTGGGTGGCCGTTGCCATTTCACCGAGGTGGAACAGCACGGTAACCAGAGCTGCCGGGTTTGCCTCAATCTTGTCAGCGAAGTCCGTGATGGACGCGCCGCGGCGGAGCCGGACAACAGTGTTGCCGTCGCCGCGGGGTACCGAAACACCGCCGAGCGACGGAGCTGACATCTGCTCCAGTTCCTGCCGCTTTGCCCGCTTCGACTTGCGCTGCTTGCCGCGTCCTGCGCCGCCCTTGCCGAAAGCACCGGCAGTGCCGCCGCGTCCGCGGCCGCCCTTGCCGAAGCCGCCGCCAACGGGACCGCCACCGGTTCCCGGCGCACCGCCGGGACCGCGGCGGGGTCCGCCTGCGCCCGGACGTGCCGGGGCTGCGGGCCGCTCAGTGCGGTTGGGCATCATGCCCGGGGTGGGACGGTTTCCGCCGGCGCCGCCGGGACGCGGTGCACCCGGACGGGGAGCGCCGGGACGCGGTGCACCCGGGCGGGGTGCGCCGGGGCGGGGGCCGCCTGCGCCGGCTGCCGGACGGGGACCTGCTGCGCCGGGAGTTCCGGTGCGCTCGGACTCGTCACGGCGCTGGCCCGGACGGGGCATGCCCTGGGACGTTGCAAACGGGTTGTTGCCCGGACGGGGACCGCCCTGGCCGCTGCCTTCGCCGCGGCCGCGGGGACGCGGCATGCCCTGGGACGTTGCAAACGGGTTGTTGCCGGGGCGCGGTCCGGAAGCTCCGGGCCGGGGAGCACCCGGACGCGGTGCTGACGAGGACTCAGCCGGTGCGGCCGGGGCCGCGGGCTTTTCCTCGGTTTTGGGAGCCGGGGCGGGTGCCGGGGCCGCGGGCTTGCTCTCAGCCTTCGGCGCCGGAGCAGGCGCCGCGGGGGCGGACGGGGCAGCCGGTGCGGGAGCAGCGGGCTTCTCTGCAGCCGGGGCCGGAGCTTCTGCTGCAGGCTTCGCAGCGGGAGCTGCCGGTGCCGGGGCAGCCGGGCGGGGAGCGGAAGTTTCCGGCTTTGCCGCCGGCTTGGACGCTGCGTCAGGGAATGCCCCGCGGAGCTTCTTGACTACGGGCGCTTCAATGGTTGAAGACGCCGACCGGACGAATTCGCCCAGTTCCTGCAGTTTTGCGACTGCGTCCTTCGAGGTAATGCCGAGCTCTTTGGCGAGCTCGTGTACGCGGACCTTGGCCACATTTCTCCTGTCTCGGTCCGCACCGAGCCAGGCACGAACCGTCTATTTGCTGCGGGCTTCCGCTGCGGGTGCAGCAGGGCCCATCACAGAGCACAACAAAGTACTCATCGCTGGGTACTCATCGGGTTTCCATCAGATTTCTGACCCGCTTTCAGGTTGGACGGTTTCGAGGGGGTTCCGGGTGGGACCCGCCTCTTGAGCTTCGAACCACTGCTGAACTGCCGCGGGATCGGCCTGTGCCCGGAAGGCACGGCCGAAAGCACGGCGTTTCACAGCTGTTGCGAGGCATGCTGTGTCGGGGTGCAACCAGGCGCCCCGGCCAGACATGCGGCGGCTCTCATCTACCAGGACGGCATTGCTGCCGTTATCTGATTCCAGCGCCAGCCGCATCAGCACGGCCTGGTCATCCTTCTTCCTGCAGCCAATGCATGTCCGCTGTGGAACATGCGCCGATCCTGCCGCAGGCCGCACCGATTCTACGGGCTCCTGCGGTTGCTGGAAGGCGGACGGTGACCCGGCCATATACATTCTACCGCGTTTCTCTTCTCTTGCCTTCATCCCTGCCCGCCGGGCGGGGATGCTAGGCGGACTTCGCGTCGGAAACGATGTCGATCCGCCAGCCCGTGAGCTTCGCTGCGAGGCGGGCGTTCTGCCCTTCCTTGCCGATAGCCAGTGAGAGCTGGTAATCCGGCACCACCACGCGTGCCGAACGCGTATCCGCGTCGGTGATGGTGACCGAGTTTACCCGAGACGGAGAGAGCGCGTTGGCGATGAAGGTCTCCGGGTCTTCGCTGAAGTCCACAATGTCGATCTTCTCGTCATGCAGTTCAGTCATCACCGCACGCACCCGTGATCCCATTTCGCCAATGCAGGCGCCCTTGGCGTTGATGCCCGGGACGTTCGCCTTTACGGCAATCTTGGTCCGGTGGCCGGCCTCACGCGCCAGGGCAACAATCTCCACGGAGCCGTCTGCGATCTCCGGTACTTCCAGTTCGAAGAGCTTGCGAACCAGTCCGGGGTGGGAGCGGGACAGGGTGATGGACGGGCCCTTGAAGCCGCGGCGGACGTCGACGACGAAGGCCCGGACCCGCGTGCCGTGCAGGTACTTCTCCCCCGGCACCTGCTCGGTGGGAGGCAGCAGCGCCTCGATCGAGCCCAGGTTCACCTGGATCATGTTCGGGTTGTTGCCCTGCTGGATCTGCCCGGACACGAGTTCGCCTTCACGGCCCTTGAACTCGCCCAGGATGTTGTCATCCTCTACGTCGCGCAGGCGCTGCAGGATAATCTGCCGGGCAGTGCTGGCTGCGATGCGGCCAAATCCTGCCGGGGTGTCGTCGAACTCGCCAACAGCCTCGCCGTCGTCGTCGAGCTCCGTCGCCCAGATGGTCACGTGTCCGCTCTTGCGGTCCAGCTCTGCGCGGGCCTTTTCCTGCGAGCCCGTGGTCTTGTGGTAGGCGACAAGCAGCGCCTGCTCAATCGTGGGGATCAGCTTGTCCAGCGGAATCTCGCGTTCCGCTTCCAGCAGCCTCAGCGCACTCATATCAATATCCATTTAGGCCTCCTCGGCTGTGCTGTTAATTCCGTCGGCGTCCTCGCCAGCCGGTTCGTCCTCAAGGTGGGCGAATTCAACCTCGACCCGTCCCTTGGCTATCTGGTCGAAAGCAAGGTGCATCTTCTCGCCCTGCTTGGGCTTCATCCCCTTCTTGACCGCGATCTCGGGGATCAGCGTGATGCCCGAATCGTCCACCTCCAGGAGCCGGCCGGTCAGGGCGTCGCCGCGCACCGGGCTCACCGATACCATCCGGCCGGTGTTGCGCCGCCAGTGCCGCCGTTCGGTCAACGGCCGGGAGACGCCCGGGGAGGATACTTCGAGGCTGTAGGGGCGGCCGTCATCCTGGGGATCTGCGTCCATGGCGTCCGAAAGGACGCGGGAAACATCCGCGATCCGGTCCAGGCTCACGCCGCCGCTTTCGGTCTCCGGAAGATCCACGACTACGTGGACGGTCCGGTGGGCACCGGCAATCTTGATCTCGATGTCTTCAAGGAAGAGGTTCTCACCGGCAACTGTGGGAGCCAGGTAGTCCTTGAGCCGCTGCGTCTCCGCAGCTACCTCGGCACGCTGGGCGTCCTTGCGGTAGTTAGACGACGTGTCTTTTTTAGGGCTGGGGCGACCCGCCATTACTGCCTCCCACTAGATGTTGTTGTAGCTCCTAGACTACCGACTTTTCCCAGGCCTCCGGGTCACCGCCGCAGGTGGGGGCCCGTTCGTGGCATGATCGAGTGTTGTGGAGAAGCCCCCGAACGTCCTGCAGCGGCCCGCCGCACGCCCTTCCAGGGCCGCCGCGGCCGCCGGCTTCTTCCGCCGCACTCTCGCTTTGGGGCTTCTGGCCTGCGTGGTCGCCTCGCTGGGCCTGACGGCTGGAACCGGGGCCGAACCGGAACGGCCCCGCTCCTTTTCCGAACAGGCGCTGAATGAGGCGTTCGCCACGTCCCGAGTGCTGGCTGCCCAGGCCGAGTCCCTTGCCGGCTCCCTGGATGCCGAACCTGCCGCCGAGCTGCGGGCCGCTGCCGAGACCCTGAACCAGCAGTCGCTGCTGCTGACCAGCCCCGGCGGCGCAGCTGCCGCCCGGCAGCCGGCCGCAGCACAGGTCCAGCCCTATCCCCGGGCGCTGCTTGAATCCGCCAGGAAGAACCTGGCCGCGGCCGGCCGGGCTGATTACGGAACCGCGCGCCTGCTGGCCGCCGCCGGAACCGGGCAGCTCCTGCTGGCCGAACGGACGGCACAGGCGCTGGGGGATCCCCTGGGCCAGCTGCCGGATTCCGGCTGGACTCCCGTGCTCGAGGACCAGCCGAGATGCTCCGGCGGGGACCGGACCGTCCTGCAGGACCGGCCCGGCGCCGCGGAATCCCTGCAAGCAGCCATAAACGCCGAATACGGAGCCGCGTACGGCTACGAAGTGGCCCAGGCCCAGGCCGGGAGCGGGTTCACGGTCCTGGGGCAGCCGCCGGCCCAGCGCCGGAGCGCCCATCTGGAAGCAGGCGAGGAAGGCGTCCGGCTGCTGCCGGACCTGTGCCTGCCGGAAGTCACTCCCCTGCCCGCCTGGTCACTGGATCCGGCGTTCCTTGCCGATCCCGTCACCAGCCTCCAGGAACTGGAAGCAACCATCCCCGGCGTCTACGCGGACCTGGCCGGAAGCAGCGACGGCGCCGTGCGTTCCTGGGCCATCGACCGCCTGGTGGAAGCATCCCGCCTGGTGTACTCCACCGCAGAGGTCCCGCCCGCTCCTGGCCTGGATGCCGAACCGGCGCACCTTCCCTGGGCTGCTGCCTAGGCAGTCCACTGGCATGGCCGGGATCCGGCCCCTAGGCTTGGTGGGTGGCAGGAGCAGGCCGCCACGCCCGCAGCATCAGCCCGTCACGGCCCCAGGCCAGCAGGAGGCACCCCCCTATGGCATCCGCCGTCGTAGTTCCCGAAGCCCTGCGCAGGCGCTACCTGCGCTCGCGTGAAGGCCGAAGCTGGGTCGACAGCCTTCCGCGCCTCGCGGACGAGGCAATGGATGCCTTCGGGCTGAGACCGGATGAATCCGTCGTGGAAACCTGGCACGGCCACGGAGCACTGGTGCTGCCGGTCCGCACCGCCGGCGGCTCCCCGGCAGTGCTGAAACTGCCGTTCCCCCATCCGGAGGCTGAATCCGAAGCGCCGGCGCTGCAGCTCTGGTCCGGCCGCGGCGCCGTCCGCCTGCTGG
The DNA here is from genome assembly GCF_009193255.1 of Arthrobacter koreensis. Classification (GTDB taxonomy): domain Bacteria; phylum Actinomycetota; class Actinomycetes; order Actinomycetales; family Micrococcaceae; genus Arthrobacter_B; species Arthrobacter_B koreensis. The sequence goes on along the minus strand of NZ_WACG01000007.1, from coordinate 132,196 downwards.
ACCGGGACCCTGCAGGCTCCGCCCTGCTGCTTGAACGGCTGGACCCGGAGAGGAGCCTGATGCAGGTTCCCGTCGCCGAGGCGGTCCAGGCTTGGGGAGGTCTGGTCCGTGAGCTGGGCATCCCCGAATCCGGAGAACCGGAATGGGCCGGCATACCCTCAGCCGCCGAAAGGGCAGAGCAGCTCTCCGATGAGCTTCCTGCCGAATGGGAAGCGCTGGGCCGGCCCTTTGAGCGCTGGCTGCTGGAGGAGGCACTGGCTGTCTGCCAGACCCGCGGCGTGGTGGGCCGGCGGAGCAGCCGTGACGTCCTGGTGCACGCGGACCTGCATTTCGACAACGTGTTGGCCCGGCCCGGTGGCGGCTGGGCTGCCATAGATCCGCAGGCTGTGTGCGGGGAGGCCGAGTACGCGGTGGCCCCCATGCTGTGGAACCGGCTCGGAGACCTCGCTCCGGGTGCTCCGGAGCGTTCCCTGGTGCAGCGGCTGCACGGTCTCTGCGAGGCTGGCGGTCTGGACGCCGACGCCGCAGCGGAGTGGAGCATCCTGCGGGAAGTAGCCAACGCGCTGGAGTATCTCCGCGACGGAATGCCCGCCGATGCGCAGCGTTCGGTGTGGGTCGCCGCGGCTGTGGCAGGAAAGACCCATCCCGGGCTTCCGCCGGTACATGAGCTGCCGGCCGCCTAGGGGCGCGCGGTTAGCCCTGGAAGTTTTCCATCCAGACGTCGGTGCCGAGTTTGATGATCAGCGCGCCAACCACCACCAGGAACACGATGCGAATGAACCTGCTTCCCTTTGTGACCGCCATGCGTGCCCCGATGTAGCCGCCGGTCATGTTGGCCAGGCCGAGGACCAGCCCCAGGCCCCACAGCAGCGAGCCGTGCGGAAGGAAGAAAGCCAGCGCGCCGATGTTGGTTGCCATGTTCACGATCTTCGCCTTGGCGCTGGCGGCCAGGAAGTTATAGCCCAGCAGGGTCACCATGGCGATGATGAGGAAGGAGCCCGTTCCCGGGCCAATCAGGCCGTCATAGAACCCGATGACGGCACCGATCGCACCGGCTGTGGCATAGTGCCGGTTCCCGGAGTGCCGGAGCTTGGTCAGTTCCCCCACGGTGGGTTTCGTGGCAGTGAAGACGGCGACGACGACCAGCGCCACCACGATGATCGGCTTGAACACCGAGGACGGCAGTGAAGCCGCCAGCACCGCTCCGCCAAAGCTGCCCGCAAGTGCCACTCCGGCCATGGGCAGGGCCGTTTTCAGGTCCGGGTGGGCGCGGCGATAGTAGGTGAGCGCACTGGTGGTGGTCCCGAAGACAGACCCCATCTTGTTGGTCGCCAGCGCCTGCACGGGAGAGATTCCGGGCACGAGGAGCAGCGCCGGCAGCTGGAGCAGGCCGCCTCCGCCCACCACGGCGTCGATCCAGCCTGCGGCGAGGCCCGCCACCACCACGAGGGCGATGGTGGCGAGCGTTATGTCCTCAAGCCCCGAGACCACCTGCGGCTCAGCCGCGGGCGGCGCGGAGTACGTACTCCACGGCCTCTGCAACCGGCACGTTCTCGGCTTCGCCGGTAGCGCGGTCCTTGATTTCGACGACGCCGTCCGCCAGGCCGCGGCCCACCACCAGGATGGTGGGAACGCCGATCAGTTCGGCATCGCCGAACTTCACGCCGGGGGAAACCTTGGGGCGGTCGTCATAAATAACTTCGAGGCCTGCTGCTTCGAGGTCCCCGGAGAGCTTGGCAGCGGCTTCGAAAATCTCGTCACCGCGGCCGGTGGCAACAACGTGGACGTCCGCGGGCGCGACGGCGCGTGGCCAGATAATGCCCTTCTCATCCCGGTTGGACTCGGCCAGGGCTGCGACGGCGCGGGTGACGCCCACACCGTAGGAGCCCATGGTCACGGTGGCCAGCTTGCCGTTCTTGTCCAGGACCTTCAGGCCCAGCGCTTCGGCGTACTTGCGGCCGAGCTGGAAGATGTGGCCCATTTCGATTCCGCGGGCTGCTTCGAGCGGGCCGGATCCATCCGGAGCCTCGTCACCCTCGCGGACCTCAACGGCTTCGATGACGCCGTCCCAACCGAAGTCGCGCTCCGCAACCAAGCCAAGGACGTGCTTGCCGGGCTCATTCGCTCCAGTGATCCAGGCGGTGCCGGCAACCACACGGGGGTCCACCAGGTACAGCAGACCGGTGGAGGACTCCGTCCCCAGGACAGCTTCGTCCCGGTTCAGCCCCGGGCCGATGTAGCCCTTGACCAGCCCGGGGTGCTTCTTGAGGTCCTCATCCGTGGCGGCTTCTACGCCGAGCTCGCCGGACATTTCAAGGTGCGAGCCAATGTTCGCTTCGATGCGCTTCAGGTCCACGGCGCGGTCCCCGGGAACACCGACGACGACGATCTGCCGCTCACCGGTGGGCAGCGTCACGGCCAGGACAACGTTCTTGAGCGTGTCTGCGGCGGTCCATTCACCGGAGTCCTTGGCGAAGCGTGCGTTGACGTCGGCCACCAGGGTGTCGATGGTGGGTGTGTCCGGGGTGTCCACCACCTGCGCGGCGGGCGCGTTGGCGTAGTCGACGGCCTCGGGGGCAACGGTGGTCACTGCCTCAACGTTGGCCGCGTAGCCGCCGGCCGACCGGACGTAGGTGTCCTCGCCAACCGGGGTCGGGTGCAGGAATTCCTCGCTCTTGGACCCGCCCATGGCGCCGGACACCGCGGAGACCACAACGACGTCGAGCCCCAGGCGTTCGAAGATGCGCAGGTAGGCGCCGCGGTGCGCCTGGTAGCTCGCTTCCAGGCCTTCGTCGTCGATGTCGAAGGAGTAGGAGTCCTTCATGATGAACTCGCGGCCGCGGAGCAGGCCGGCCCGCGGGCGGGCTTCGTCGCGGTACTTGTTCTGGATCTGGAAGAGGGAGACCGGCAGGTCCTTGTAGGAGCTGTAGAGGTCCTTCACCAGGAGGGTGAACATTTCCTCATGGGTGGGAGCCAGCAGGTAATCCGCGCCCTTGCGGTCCTGGAGGCGGAAGAGGTTGTCCCCGTACTCCGTCCAGCGGTTGGATGCTTCGTAGGGTTCGCGCGGCAGCAGCGCCGGGAAGTGGACTTCCTGGGCGCCGATCTCAGCCATTTCCTCGCGGATGATGGTCTCCACCTTGCCCAGGACGCGCAGGCCCAGGGGCAGCCACGAATAGATGCCGGGAGCGGCGCGGCGAATGTAGCCGGCACGTACCAGCAGGCGGTGGCTGGCGACGTCGGCGTCTGCCGGGTCTTCGCGCAGGGTGCGCAGGAAAAGGGTGGAAAGTCGAAGGACCACGCGTCGAATCCGTTTCCGCAGCCTCAGGCTGCACCAAAGTGGGAAGTTTCTCCCTACTAATCTAGCCCCTGGTGCCGGGTGAGCCGGACACGGCAGGGCCGGTGCCGTTAGCGGCACCGGCTAGCGGGAGGCCAGGCCCAGTTCCGTCAGGACCGCGTCGATGAGCAGGCCCGCTTCTTCAGCGGACCGCTGCGCGTCCCGGGGCGCCGGCAGCGACGCGACGAGGCGCACGTTCCCGGTCCTGGCGCTGACCACCACGAGGCGCGTGTTTCCCGCAGCGGAACTCGCTGCGGTGTCCAGCGCCAGGATGTGCTCCGCGGCAGTAGTGACCTCCAGGCGGGTGTTCGTCACCGTGACGGTAGCGCCGTCACCGGCCATGCGGACTTCCGCACAGTCGGAAAGGACTGCCTCGTCAATGTAGTCGAGGGTGTCGAGGATGGATTCGTCGGCGTAGGCCGCTACGTTGAGGACGCTCGCGGCCCCTGCGTCCGTGCCGTAGGCGAGACCGGCCAGCGAGGCATCCTGCACCGCGGACACCGAGGCGGTGGCGGCGATTTCCGCGCAGGCAGCAGGTTCGAAGGTCACCTCGGTTCCTGCAGCGGCCTCAGTATCCGGCAGCACTGCACGCAGTGCTGCCTCGCTGAGGACTTGGCCGTCCAGTGCCAGGGAGCGGTTGGCTGCGGCAACGGCGGCTTCGAGCCGTGCCGAACTGAATTCGGGATTCCCAGCGCCCGCTGGGCTGCCGGAACTTCCGCCCGGCGATGCGAACCCGGGCGGCGCCGCGCCCCGGGCAGCGTCCGTGCCGGGCCTGCTGCCGGGCCCCGTTTCCGGCCCGGTTTCCTGCCCCGTTGACGGCGCCGGGGACGGCGCAGGTGCCGCCGGTGCACCCGCTCCGGGGTCCGCCGGCACCGTGACCGAGGGCGCTCCGGAGCTTTCCCCGGGCACGCCCGAGCAAGCTGGGAGCAGCAGGGCTGCGGCCAGCAGGCAGGAGAGGAACCGGACCCGGGTCATGGTCGTCCCAGCCTAGGGCGCGCCGGGACGGAAGGTAAGGCTGATGCCGCTGCACCCGCGGTTTTGGGCGCTGGCAGCTAGAACAGGATGGTCGCGAAGGTACCTACCTGGCGGAACCCCACGGATTCGTAGGTCGCCCGCGCAGGGGTGTTGTAGGAGTTCACGTACAGGCTGGTGACCGGCGCAAGTTCCTGCGCGAACCGGACGACGGCGGACATGTACGCAGCGCTCAGGCCCCGTCCGCGGTAGGCCGGATTCATCCAGACCCCCTGGACCTGGACAGCACGGCTGGAGACGGTTCCCAGCTCAGCCTTGAAGATCACCTGTCCGGCGGCGTCGAACTCCACCAGCGAGTGGCCGTTCTGGATCAGGGAGAGAACCCGCTGGCGGTAATGCCTGCTGCCGCCGGCAACGGGTGAGTAGCCGACTTCTTCTTCGAACATGGCCGTGCAGGCGGGCAGCAGCCGGTCCAGGTCAGCCGGGCGGGCCCGGCGCAGGCCGGGAGCCGGCGTCACCGGCGACGGCCCGGCGATTTCCAGAAGCGGCTGGTCGCTGCGCACATCGAAGGGACGCGGCGAGTTGTGCTGCAGCTCGGACCACAGGGACAGCACGGCCTCCGCCGGGCCGAACACCGAGGAAAAGCGGCGGCCGGTACGGGCCAGGTAGGCACCGATCTCCGGGCCGTTTTCGGCAGTGACGCCGGTGGGCACAACGTTGACTCCCGCCCAGCACGCAGCGGTGAGCCTTCCGTCGTCGAACACTCCCAGCACCTGGCCGCCCGCCGCCGTGGGAGCAGCGGTACGGGTGGTTTCAAGGTGCGAAAGCAGGAACGTGTTAGCCACCGGGTCTGCGGCGGCAAGTTCGGTGAGTGCCGGGGTGTCAGCCGCACCGAGGATGCGCAGCGTTCCCGTCATGTTTCCGCTGCGCATCTTCTCCGTCCTAGCCGACGGTAACCATGGGGCCACCCGTGCCAGCATCCTCGCCATCGGCCTCCCCCATGTCCTCGGCGATCCTCATCGCTTCTTCGATCAGGGTTTCAACAATCTGGTCTTCCGGAACGGTCTTGATGACTTCGCCCTTGACGAAGATCTGGCCCTTTCCGTTACCGGAGGCTACACCCAGATCGGCCTCGCGCGCCTCACCCGGTCCGTTTACTACGCAGCCCATGACAGCGACGCGGAGCGGAACTTCCATGCCTTCGAGTCCGGCGGTGACCTGCTCGGCGAGGGTATAGACGTCCACCTGGGCGCGGCCGCAGGAGGGGCAGGAGACAATTTCGAGCTTCCTCGGCCGCAGGTTCAGCGACTGAAGGATCTGGTTGCCAACCTTGATTTCCTCCACCGGCGGTGCCGAGAGGGAGACGCGGATGGTGTCGCCGATGCCCTTGGAGAGCAGTGCACCGAAAGCGGTGGCGGACTTGATGGTTCCTTGGAAGGCCGGGCCTGCCTCTGTGACGCCCAGGTGCAGGGGCCAGTCGCCGCGCTCTGCGAGCAGCTCGTACGCGCGGACCATCACCACCGGGTCGTTGTGCTTTACGGAGATCTTGAAGTCGTGGAAGTCGTGTTCCTCGAAGAGGCTGGCTTCCCAGACGGCGGACTCGACCAGCGCTTCGGGAGTGGCCTTGCCGTACTTGGCCAGCAGGCGGGGGTCCAGCGACCCGGCGTTGACGCCGATCCGGATGGACACGCCGGCGTCCTTGGCTTCCTTGGCGATCTGCTTGACCTGGTCATCGAACTTGCGGATGTTGCCCGGGTTCACGCGGACCGCAGCGCAGCCGGCTTCGATGGCCGCGTACACGTACTTCGGCTGGAAGTGGATGTCCGCAATCACCGGGATCTGCGACTTCTTGGCGATGATGGGCAGCGCCGCTGCGTCATCGGCGCTGGGGCAGGCCACGCGCACAATGTCGCAGCCCGACGCCGTGAGCTCGGCGATCTGCTGGAGGGTGGCGTTGATGTCCGTGGTGGGCGTGGTGGTCATCGACTGCACACTGATCGGGAAGTCTGACCCGACCCCTACGGAGCCCACCTTGATCTGGCGGGTTTTGCGCCTCGGGGCAAGGACGGGCGGCGGTGCTGCTGGCATTCCTAGGTTGACCGAGGTCAAAACATCCTCCATGTGCCCTGCGGGCAGTTCATTAGTCTCCGGCGGCGGGGATAAGCGCGCCTGTCCTATTATCCACCCGCCTGCCGCACGCTGTGCCGCAGGCGGGTGGAATATCACTCAGGGCTTAGCCCGCCAGGTGCGCAAAGGCACCCGTGACCGGCTTCCACTCGGTGGTCTTGAGTCCGGAGATGCCGCCGCCAACGGCGAGCGGATCCTGCTTCAGCAGGTTGTTCAGCTCGTCTTCGTCTGCGGCAGTGAAGATGAGCAGCGCGCCGGCGCCGTCAGTGAACGGACCGCTGGCCAGGACCTTGCCCTCTTCAACCAGCGCGGCAAGCCATTCGCGGTGGGCCGGACGGTGCTCGTCCCGCACTGCTGCCGATTCGGCGTCGTACACGTACTCAACTGCAAAAATACTCATGATTCCCACCCTAAGGGATGTCAGCCGTGCAGCAGCGCCACCCGAACGGCGGCGGCAATGCCCACGGCCCAGAGCATGGAGGCCAGGGTTCCGATGATGAACCGCTCGGCGGCGGCCGGTGTCTCCTTGAGTTCGGCGTACCGGCCAAGTCCCTTGATGGCGACTACGTACGCTATGGCAACCGGCTCATCAGCGAGCACGGCAGCTGCCACGGCGAGCCGTTCCAGGAACCCAATCACCAGTCCGCCGCGAAGGACCACGGGCCCGGCCGGCCGCGGCGGGCGGCTGGGCAGCGGCGGAATCACGGGCTCCCCGGCCAGGTCATGGACCTGGTCCGCGGCCGGGTCGCGGGCGGGGTCAGGTCCGGGGCGGGCGGCTTCCACCGCACGCGCCAGTTTCAGCACTCCGCTGGTGACCGGCCATCCGCCGACGGCAGCCGCCGCCAGGCCCAGCACGATCCAGAGCAGGTCCATGGAACTCCTTGTCTTCCTCGAGATGGCAGAAACTGCACGTCTCGGCGCTGTAACGGGCAGTTTCTGCTATCTCGGCGGAGAACCGGCTGCGCGGTCCGCCCGGTCGAGGAGCACCGCTGCTGCGGGACGGGCGGCCCACTCTTCCTGCCATTTGGCCCGCTGGACGGCGTTGCTCACTGCCTGGGAACTGACCCCGAGCATACGTGCTGCGGCGCTTTGGGCTCCCCATTTGTGCGGGTCGACGTGTTCCAGAATCCGCCACTCCGCTTCGCTGCGGCCGCAGACCAGCCCGGCGATCAGGACCAGCACGGCCTCGGCATGCGCGGCCGCTTCAGCGGCTTCTTCACCGGCTTCCGGCGCGGCGGCGACGGCGAGGGGCGGACGGTCACCGGTTTTCTTGGCGCGGTCGACGGCGGCGCGCGCGGCGATGAACGCCTCTCCCCCGGCTTCCCGTGAGGAGGCCGGCAGGGGCCGTCCGACCGTGCCTACGCCTATTCCTACGGACCAGCCGCCCTGGCGCAGCGCCGCCAGGGCCGCGTTCACTGCAGCATCCGCAGACGAGGCCACGCCCTGCACCTCGTCCCCCACGGTCCGCTCAAACGGAAGCTCCAGTTCTTCGGAACCCAGCAGGTTGAGCAGCTCCGGCACCCGGTCAGCAGTCTTGCGGCTGTCCTTTTGGTCGATCGTCAGTACGAACATGCCTGAAACCGTATTCGATTGCAAAAAGATTTACAAGCAAAATAGGTTTCAGTTTCATTTGAAACTAGAAAAAACTGACGGGCTTCACGATGTCCGCGTAGATCAGCAGGGCACCCATTCCCATGAGCAGCACCGCGACCACGTACGTCACCGGCAGCAGCTTAGCCATGTCAAACGGCCCGGGGTCGGGTCGGCGGAACAGCCTGGCGACACCGCGGCGCAGCGACTCCCACAGGGCGCCCGCCACGTGTCCGCCGTCCAGCGGCAGCAGCGGAATCAGGTTGAACACGAACAGTGCCAGGTTCACGCTGCCCACAAGGCCGATCAGTACAGCCACCCGGTTCTGCACCGGGGACTCTTCCATGGAGGAAATTTCACCGGCAATCCGGCCAACGCCTACTACGGACATGGGACCGTTGGGATCGCGTTCCTCGGAGGAGAAGGCAGCCTGCGCAACGTCGGCGAGGCGCTGCGGAAGGTTGATGACGACGCCGGCAATTCCCTGCAGGTTCTCCCCCACCATGGGCAGCACTTCGGTGGCGGGCTGGCGCACCAGCGCGGTCTGGGAGCCGACGCCGATGAAGCCGACTTCTTCGGTCACCGGGTTGCCCGCATCATCGAGGACCGGTGTGCCGTCCTCTTCCGTGACGGGACGTTCGGTCAGCAGCGGGGTGATGGCGGTTTCGGCCTCGACGCCGTTCCGCTCATAGGTCACGGTGACGGAGCGCCCGGCGGCTTCGCGGATCAGCTCTGAGAGCTGCGCCCATTCCTGCACCGGCTGCCCGTCGAAGCGGGTGATCGTGTCTCCGGGGAGCAGTCCTGCCTCGTGCGCGGGAGCCGCAGGGTCCGTGTCCGCACATTCGGTCTGGCCGGCCGCCGCCTGGCTGCCGCTGATCACGCATTCGTTCACCGAGGCGAGGGTGGTGGTGGCCTGGGCGTTGCCAAAGCCCATCAGCAGCACGGCGAAGAGCACGACGCCGATGAGCAGGTTCATGAAGGGCCCGCCCAGCATGATGATGATCCGCTTCCAGACCGGAAGTTTGTAGAAGACCCGGTTCTCGTCACCGGGCTCCAGCCGGTCCGTTTCGGCCTGCCTGGCGTCCACGGCGAGCTGCTGGAACATGCCGGTGCTGGAGCGGCGCACATCGCCGTCGTGCGTTTCCTTGTTGGGCGGGAACATGCCGATCATCGACACGTAGCCCCCCAGGGGCAGGGCCTTGACGCCGTACTCGGTTTCGCCGCGGCGGCGGGAGAACATGGTGGGGCCGAAGCCGATCATGTACTGCGTCACGCGGACCTTGAACGCCTTGGCCGGCAGCAGGTGGCCAACCTCATGCAGCGCGATCGATACCGCGATGCCGGCGGCCACGAACAGCACGCCGAGGATAAAAAGTAGAACGCTCAACGGAACTTCCTTAGTTCTTGCGGCCTCCGCCGATTCGTGCCCGGGCTGCGGCCCGGGCCCACTTTTCCGCCGCCAGCACGGAGTCAAGTGTCAGTTCACCGGACTCGGTGTGCTCGGCCAGAACGGCGGCGATCGTATCAACTATGTCTGTGAATCCGATGAGACCGTCGTGGAAGGCATCAACGGCTTCCTCGTTGGCCGCGTTGTAGACCGCCATGCCGGTTCCGCCGGAGGCAGCTGCTTCCTTGGCCAGGCGGACCGCCGGGAACGCTTCCTCATCCAGCGGCTCGAAGGTCCATTCGGTGGCTTTGGTCCAGTCGCAGGGCGCTGCGGCGCCGGGCACGCGCTCCGGCCAGCCCATTCCCAGGGCGATGGGCAGCTTCATGTCCGGCGGGGAGGCCTGGGCAATGGTGGAACCGTCAGTGAACTGCACCATTGAGTGCACTATCGACTGCGGATGCACCACGACGTCGATCTTCTCCAGGGGCACGTCGAACAGCAGGTGGGCCTCAATGACTTCCAATGCCTTGTTGACCATGGTGGCGGAGTTGGTGGTGACCATCCGCCCCATTTTCCAGGTGGGGTGGGCCAGTGCCTGTTCGGGCGTCACGTCTGCGAGTTCGTCCCGGCGGCGGCCGCGGAAGGGTCCGCCGGAAGCCGTGACCACCAGCCGGTCAACTTCCTCGAACGTGCCGGAGCGCAGCGCCTGGGCCAGGGCCGAGTGCTCTGAATCCACGGGGACCAGCTGGCCGGGACGGGCGGCCTGCTTGACCAGGGCGCCCCCCACGATCAGTGATTCCTTGTTGGCCAGGGCCAGCATTGAACCGGCTGCCAGCGCTGCCAGGGTCGGTTCCAGGCCGATTGACCCGGTCATGCCGTTGAGGACAACTTCGGCCTCGGGCCAGGCGGCGACGGCAGTGGCCGCACCCGCGCCGACGAACAGTTCGGGGTCATACCCGGTCACGGCGGCCTCGTCGCAGGCACGGCGCAGGGCATCCTTCAGCGTCGCCAGGTCCACTGCTGCGCAGCCGACGGCGGCGGCGCGGGTGTGGACGGCCTGCCGCGCCAGCAGGTCCAGGTTGTTACCGCCGGCTGCCAGCGCCACAATGCGGAAACGGTCCGGGGCAGCGTCCGCGACGTCGATGGCCTGGGTTCCGATGGAACCGGTGGAGCCGAGCAGGACCACGCGGCGGGGAATCCGCGGGCCGGTGGACGGTGCCGGCCGGTCAGAGGCTGCTGTCATCGGTTCGGTGGGCTCAGGTAGCTGCATGCCTACCAGTATCCCGCACCGGGTGCCCCCACTGCGTCAGCTGCGGGAGCGGGTACCAGGGATGCCGGGGCGTTGTCCCGCTTACAACGCGGAGTGCAGGGCATCCACGGCATCCGGGATCGGATCCGTTCCGGTCACCAGTCCCAGGACCTGTCCGCTGCCGCGGCCGGTTTTGGCCAGCTCCGCCAGCACCGCTGCAACGTCCTGGCGCGGAATGGTGCTGGACGGCACTACCGGTGCCAGCTCCACCAGCCCTACGGGAGCGCCGTCGGTCAGCGTGCCCGGCCGGATGATGGTCCAGTCCAGCTCTGTCCGTGCCATCAGATCTTCCTCCGCGGCGCGCTTGGCCAGCAGGTAGGCGTACATGGCGTCCTGGAGGCCTTCGGGCCGCGCACCGCCGATGACGGCTTCGGTACCTGCTGAGGACACCTGGATCAGGCGGCTGACTCCGGCCTGCTCCGCGGCTTCGGCGAGCAGCACCGCACCGGCCCTGTCCACGCTGTCCTTCCGCTCAACACTGCTGCCTGGTCCGGCCCCTGCTGCGAACACGGCCAGGTCCGCACCGGTGAGCACCTGGGTGAGGTCTTCCAGTGTGCTGTTCTCCAGGTCCAGGATCACCGGTGCCACCCGGTCTGCTTCAAGGTCGGCAGCCTGGTCCGGGTTGCGGATCAGGCCGGCGACGTCGTGGTCCGCGGCAACCAGGAGCCTGCCGGTTTCGCGTGCAATCTGCCCGTGGGCTCCAGCTATGACAATGCGCATAGCCCCAGTATCCGCGGTGCCTGCCCGCCCCGTCTGCCGGGTGCACAAACTCCGCGCCGCAGGAGGGCAATTACCTCCGTGTCAGCCTGCAATTCCGGCACGGCGGAGGGTCTGCTCGGCCTGGCGCAGCAGCGGACCGTCAATCATTTCGCCCCGGAAGCTGAAGACTCCGCCCTTGCCCCTGGCAGCCTCAAGCAGTTCACGGGCATAGGTTTTGTCTTCCTCGGAGGGCGCGTAAGCTGCCCGGACTGCGGCCACCTGCCCCGGATGGATGCAGGCCTTGGCCGCGAAACCCGATGCCGCGCCGTCGCGGGCTTCTTCCTCCAGCCCGGCGGTGTCCTCAATGTTCCCGTAGATGGAGTCGATGGCACCCTTGCCGTAGGCGCCTGCCGCAAGGAGGACGGTGGACCGGGCCTGGACCGCCACGGGCCGGTACGTGCCGTCGGCCCGGCGGCTGGATTCGCCGCCCAGGGACGCCAGGAGGTCCTCGGCTCCCCACATCAGCGCGTCCACGTTCTTCTCCCGTGCAATGTCCGGGGCACGCAGCACACCGAGTGCGGTTTCGATGAGAGCGATGACGCTCACGTGCCGCAGGGCGCGGCCAATTTCTCCCGGATCCTCCGCCTTGGCGGCCATGACGTAACGGTAGCCGGTGGCGGCGAGCGCCTCCATGTCGGCACGGAAGGACGTGCTGTGCACCGGGTTCACCCGCACGATGGTCCTGTCCGGGTCCAGCGCGGACGCGGCCAGGTTCTCGCGTGCTTGTTCCTTGTCTTCGAAGGCGACGGCGTCTTCAAGGTCCAGGATGACGGCGTCCGCCCGCTGGGCAGCCTTCTCGAAGCGCTCCGGACGGTCCGCCGGGCAGAACAGCAGTGCAGGTCCCATGGGGAAAGTAGTCATTGGCTTGGCTCCTTGCCTCGCGTTTCACGGATTCATACCAACGTACCGGCGATCATCCCTGCCGCGCTTCCCTGCCGGCCTGCGGGAAGCCGTCGGAGGTCCACATCAGTGCCGTTCGGGTGAATGTCGCCACCACGGTTCCGTCCTGGTTGTGTCCGGTGTGTTCCAGCGTCACGATGCCCTGTCCCGGCCGGGATCCGGAGAGCCGCTTCGCCGCTACGCGGGTCTGCGAATACAGGGTGTCTGCGTGGAAGAGCGGATGCGGAAAGGCGATGTCCGTCAGGCCCAGCTGCGCCACGAGTGTTCCCTGCGTGAGCTGGCTGACTGACTGCCCCACCATGACGGCCAGGGTCAGCATCGAGTTGACCAGGCGCTGCCCATAGGGCTGGCCCGCGCTGTAGGCGGCGTCCAGGTGCAGCGGCTGGGTGTTCATGGTCAGGGTGCTGAAAAGGACGTTGTCCGCCTCGGTCAGCGTGCGGCCCGGACGGTGCGCATACATCGTGCCGGGCTCAAGTTCGTCGAAGAACAGTCCGCGCTGCACTACCAGCTTCCCCTGGGCCGCGTCTGGGCCAGCGGCTCCGCCGGCCCGCTCAGACGCCAAGGGCCACCTCCAGCGGCGCTCCGGTGGCGGCAACCACGTCCTCGATCGAGACGCCGGGGGCAGTTTCGCGCAGGATCAGCCCTTCCGGGCCAACCTCGATGACTGCGAGGTCCGTGACGACCAGGTCCACGCAGCCGCGTCCGGTCAGCGGCAGGGAACACTCAGAGACAATCTTGGGCCTGCCGGCGCGGTCAACGTGCTCCATCATGACGATCACGCGTTTGGCGCCAAACACCAGGTCCATGGCTCCACCCATGCCCTTGACCATCTTTCCCGGGATCATCCAGTTGGCCAGGTCCCCGTTGGCGGCAACTTCCATGGCACCAAGAACCGCCACGTCCACGTGGCCGCCGCGGATCATGCCGAAGGACAGCGCGGAGTCGAAGAAAGCCGCTCCCCTGTTCACCGTGACGGTTTCCTTGCCGGCGTTGATCAGGTCCGGGTCCAGGGCTGCTTCCTGCGGGTAGGGCCCGACGCCGAGGATTCCGTTTTCCGAGTGCAGCACCACCTCCACGCCGTCGGGGATGAAGTTGGGGATCAGGGTGGGCATGCCGATGCCGAGGTTCACGTACTGGCCGTTTTCGAGCTCCTGCGCCACGCGGGCGGCCAGCTCATTGCGGGTGAGTGCCATTAGTTTGCCTCCCTGGTGCCGTTGTTCCGGGCGCCGGCTGATGCTGATGCGACCGTCCGCTTCTCGATGCGCTTCTCCCCCGGCCCGGCCAGCACTACCCGCTGGACGAAGATACCCGGAACATGGACTTCCCCCGGGTCAAGTTCGCCGGGCTCCACCAGCTCTTCCACCTCGGCAATGGTGATCCCTCCGGCCATGGCGCAGAGCGGATTGAAGTTCATGGCGGAGGCATGGAACACAAGGTTTCCGTGGCGGTCGCCCTTCCACGCGTGGACCAGGGCGTAATCCGGGGTCAAGGCCTCCTCCAGCACGTACTCCCGTCCCCCGAAGCTGCGCACTTCCTTGGGCGCCGATGCCTGCGCCACCTGGCCCCCGGCGTCGTACTTTTGCGGCAGGCCGCCTTCGCTGACCTGCGTTCCCACGCCCGCCGCCGTATAGAAGGCAGGAATGCCTGCGCCGCCGGCGCGCAGCTTTTCGGCCAGGGTTCCCTGCGGGGTGAGGACCACCTCGAGTTCACCGGCCAGGAACTGCCGGGCGAACTCCTTGTTCTCCCCCACGTAGGAGCTGACGGTGCGGCGAATCCGGTGGTCGGCCAGCAGCAGGCCCAGCCCCCAGTCATCCACGCCGCAGTTGTTGGAGACCGTCTCGAGTTCGTCCGCCCCCTGCGCATGAAGGGCGGAGATCAGGACCTCCGGGATTCCGCAGAGCCCAAACCCGCCTACGGCCAGCGATGCACCGCTGGGGATGTCTGCCACGGCTTCTTCGGCCGTGGCCACTGTCTTGTCGATCATGGTGTTGTCCGTTCGTTAATCGCCGTTGACTAACCCGTTCCGGCCCTACAGTCCCAGTTCCCGGGCAATGAGCATGAGCTGGACTTCGGTGGTGCCTTCCCCGATTTCAAGGATCTTCGAGTCCCGGTAATGCCGTGCCACCGGGAATTCGTTGATGAAACCGTAGCCGCCAAAGACCTGGGTTGCATCCCTTGCGTTGTCCATTGCCGCTTCTCCGGCCACGAGCTTGGCCATGGCGGCCTGGGTCTTGAACGGTTTGCCGGCCAGCATCCGGGCAGCGGCGTCGTAATAGGCCAGCCGGGCGTTATGGGCGCGGGTCTGCATGCGGGCAATCTTGAAGGAGATGGACTGGTTGCTCCCAATCGTGGTCCCGAAGGCCATGCGCTCGTTGGCGTAGCGCAGGGCCTCGTCCACGCAGCCCTGCGCCGCACCGGTGGCCAGGGCGGCAATGGCGATCCGGCCTTCGTCCAGGATCTGCAGGAAGTTCGCGAAGCCCCGGCCCTCAGCGCCCAGCAGGTTCTCCTGCGGAACCCGCACGTCCGCGAGCGCGAGCGGATGGGTATCCGACGCGTTCCAGCCCACCTTGTTGTAGGCCTTCTCCACGGTAAAACCGGGAGTGCCGGAGGGAACGATGATGGTGGAGATGTGCTTGCGCACCGAACCGTCCGGGTTTTCGGTAGTCCCGGTTACGGCCGTCACCGTCACCAGCGAGGTGATGTCCGTGCCGGAATTGGTGATGAATTCCTTGCTGCCGTTGATCACCCACTGGCCGTCCTCCAGACGGGCGGTGGTCTTGGTGCCGCCTGCGTCGGAGCCTGCTTCGCTTTCGGTCAGGCCGAATCCGGCGAGCGCGGTGCCCGAAGCCAGGGGCGGCAGCCACCGCTGCTTCTGCTCCTCGGTACCGAACCGGTAGATGGGCATGGCGCCGAGGGAGACACCGGCCTCCAGGGTGATGGCTACTGACTGGTCAACGCGGGCCAGCTGCTCCAGTGCAAGGGCCAGGGCGAAGTAGTCCCCGCCCATGCCGCCGTACTCCTCCGGGAAGGGCAGGCCGAACAGTCCCATCTCCGCCATCTGCTCCACCACCTTGTACGGGAAGGAGTGTTCGGCGTCGTGCTGGGCGGCTACCGGCGCAACGACTTCCTCGGCGAACTCCCGGACGGTGTCCGAGAGGACCTGGTGTTCTTCACTGAGTTCAAAGCTCGGCATCGCCTGCTCCTTGGGTTGTGGTTCCGGGATCTTTCGGAGGAACGACTGTGGCCAGCACCTGCCCGGCCTTGACCAGATCCCCCGGCCGGAGGGTGATTGATACGCGTCCGGCCACCGGGGCGCTGAGCTGGTGCTCCATCTTCATGGCTTCCACCGCGAGCAGTGTCTGGCCGGCTTCAACCGTGTCCCCGTTCGCGGCGGCCACGGTGACCACGGTGCCGGGCATCGGCGAGCGCAGCACGGGGTCCGCCGCGCCTTCGCTCCTGCCCGCGGCTGCCAGCTCGGCCCGCAGTATTTCGCGGCGGCCGGGCAGCTCCATCGCTGCGGTGTAGCCGTCCCGGCTGGTCCAGAGCATCGGCGTCCCGCCGGGCCCGCGGGAAAAGGCGTACAGCATCGAATGCACGACGCCGTCCAGCACCAGCCGCAGGCCGGTTCCGTCCAGGTCAATTCCGGCCCGGACTGCCGGCTGTCCATCGATGCTGATCTCCGCGTTCTCCGGGCCGCCGAGTACCTCGACGACGCGGGTCGTGCCGGCGGCTTGGACGGTCACCGCCAGCGGGTGCCTTCGGCCGATCCGCCATCCGTCTGCCCGGCTCCATGCAGACGGCGGGTTAGGCTCCCCGCGGCCGCCGGGCCCGGGGATCCTGCCCTGCAGGACCGCGAGCCGGAGCAGCGCGGCAGCTGCAAGTTCGGGCATTCCGGGATGCTGGAACGCCAGTTCGGGGAGGCGCCGCTCAATCAGCGTGGTGTCCAGCTCCCCGGCCTGCACGGCCGGGTCCGCAAGCAGCAGGCGGAGGTACTCGGTGTTGGTTCCGATTCCCAGGATCACGGTCTGGGCCAGGGCGGTGTCCAGCCGCCGGAGCGCCTGCTGCCGGTCTGCACCCCAGGCGATGACCTTAGCGAGCATCGGATCATAGCTGGAAGAGACGTCCTGTCCGGTAAGCAGTCCCGAATCGGTGCGGATGCCATCGCCGCCGGCCTCCCGGAGCATTTCGACCCGTCCGGCGGTGGGAAGGAACCCGGCCGCCGGATCCTCTGCGTAGACCCTTGCCTCTATTGCGTGCCCTTCAAGCCGGACCTGTCCCTGGCTTATGTCCAGCCGCTCTCCGGCCGCAATGCGGACCTGCCATTCCACCAGGTCTATTCCGGTGACCATCTCGGTGACGGGGTGCTCCACCTGCAGCCGGGTGTTCATCTCCATGAAGAAGAACTCGTCCGGAGCCTCTCCGGAGACCAGGAATTCCACGGTTCCGGCTCCGGTGTAGTCCACGGACCGTGCCGCCTCGCAGGCTGCGGCGCCGATCCGTTCCCGGGTGGCGGCGTCGAGCAGGACCGAGGGCGCTTCCTCGATGACCTTCTGGTGACGGCGCTGCAGGGAACATTCCCGTTCGCCCAGGTGGATGACGTTGCCGTGGGTATCTGCAAGGACCTGGACTTCAATGTGCCGGGGGGAGGAAACAAGGCGTTCCAGGAACAGGGTGTCATCCCCGAATGCCGCTGCAGCCACGCGCCGGGCCGAGGCGAGCGCGGCGGGCAGGTCCGCGGGATCGGTGACCGCGTGCATGCCCTTGCCGCCGCCCCCTGCCGACGGCTTGATCAGCAGCGGATAGCCCACTCCGGCCGCAGCAGCGCTCAGCTCCCCGTCGCCAAGTCCGGGCTCGGCGATCCCGGGGATGACAGGTACGCCGTACCCGGCCACATGGTTCTTGGACTGGATCTTGTCCCCCATCAGCTCCAGCGCCTTGATGCCGGGGCCAATAAAGGTGATGCCGTTTTCAGCGAGCAGCCGGGCAAAGGAGGCGTTTTCGCTGAGGAACCCGTAACCCGGGTGCACGGCCTCCGCGCCGGAGAGGCGGCAGGCGGCGAGCACCGCCTGGGCATTGAGATAGCTGCTGCGCGGGTCCGCCGGGCCGAGGCGCACGGCGGTGTCCGCCTCGCGCACGTGGCGGGCACCGGCGTCGGCGTCGCTGTAGACGGCAACGCTGCGCAGTCCCAGCTTCCTGAGCGTGCGGATGACCCGGCAGGCTATTTCTCCGCGGTTGGCTACCAGAACAGTCGTAAATCTCATGTGCTCACATCCGGAAGAGGCCGAAGGAAGTTTCGGGAAGCGGTGCGTTGGCGCAGACGTCCAGGGCCAGGCCCAGCACGGTGCGGGTGTCCTGCGGATCTATGATCCCGTCGTCCCACAGGCGTGCGGTCGAGTAGTAGGGGCTGCCCTGCGCCTCATAGTCCTGGCGGATGGGTTCGCGGAAGGATTCCTCCTCCTCGGCGCTCCACTCTTCGCCGCGGGCCTCGAGTCCGTCCCGGCGAACCGTTGCCAGCACGGCAGCGGCCTGGTTTCCGCCCATCACGGAGATCCGCGCGGCAGGCCACATCCAGAGGAAGCGCGGCGAGTACGACCGGCCGCACATGGAGTAGTTGCCTGCGCCGAAGGAACCGCCGATCACCACGGTCAGTTTCGGGACCCGGCAGGTGGCCACGGCAGTGACCATTTTGGCGCCGTGCCGGGCGATTCCGCCGGCTTCGTAGTCGCGGCCCACCATGAAGCCGGAGATGTTCTGGAGGAAGATCAGCGGAATGCCGCGCTGGTCGCACAGTTCGATGAAGTGCGCCCCCTTTTGCGCGGATTCGCTGAACAGCACACCGTTGTTCGCCACAATTCCCACGCGGTGGCCGTGCAGCCGGGCGAAGCCGGTGACCAGGGTGGCGCCGTACTCCTTCTTGAATTCGTGGAATTCGCTTCCGTCGGTGATCCGGGCAATAACCTCCCGCACGTCATACGGGCTCTGCAGGTCTGCCGGAACGGCCGCGTAGAGTTCCCCGGGATCCGCTTCCGGTTCCACGGCCGGGACAGGCTGCCAGGCACGCAGCGGTTCGGGGAACGTCTCGGCGATGTCCCGGACAATTTCAAGTGCATGGGCATCGTTCTCGGCCAGGTGGTCGGTTACTCCGGAGGTGCGCGAATGCAGCTCGCCGCCGCCCAGCTCCTCCGCCGTCACCACCTCCCCGATGGCCGCTTTCACCAGCGGCGGCCCACCCAGGAAGATGGTGCCCTGATTGCGCACAATCACGGTTTCGTCGCTCATGGCCGGTACATAGGCGCCGCCGGCGGTGCAGGACCCCAGGACGGCTGCGATCTGCGGGATCTTCGCGGCGGACATCCGTGCCTGGTTGTAGAAAATGCGGCCGAAGTGTTCCCGGTCGGGGAACACCTCATCCTGCAGCGGCAGGAAAGCACCGCCGGAATCAACCAGGTAAATGCAGGGAAGCCTGTTTTCCAGGGCGATCTCCTGGGCACGCAGGTGCTTCTTCACCGTCATGGGGTAATAGGTTCCGCCCTTGACCGTCGCGTCATTCGAAAGCACCATGACGTGCCGTCCGTGAACCAGCCCAATGCCGGCAATCAGTCCGGCCGCCGGGCACTCGCCTCCGTACATGCCGTTCGCTGCCAGGGGCGCAATCTCCAGGAATGGACTGCCGTCATCCAGCAGCGCCTCGATCCTTTCCCTCGGAAGGAGCTTGCCCCGGGAAGTGTGCTTCTCCCGGGAACGGGCCGGTCCGCCCTGCGCGGTTTCGGCCAGGCGTTTGTGCAGCTCCCCGGCCAGCATCCGCTGGGCCGCCTCATTGGCGGCATACTGCTCAGATGCCGGGTCCAGCGCTGTGGCAAGGGTCTCCATCGACTTCCTTAGGTTGAGCGTCTCCGGCACTGCCCGCCGGAGCACCGGCGTTGGTTAATGCCCGCTAACTCAAATTAGGTTAGTGGCTATTAACTGACGTGTCCACCACAATGGAAGGGTTGCCAACAGAAAACCGCGGAAAGGCAGGCATGGATTCCACTAAGAGCACCCCGCGCACCGTAACGGGCCGGAGCGCCGCGAAGGCCTCCCGGCGCGCGGCGATGCTGGACGCTGCAGCCGCGCTGTTCGCGGAGAAAGGCTACAACGGTGTCTCCATCGAGGAACTCGGCGCAGCTGCGGGTGTCAGCGGACCGGCTGTCTACCGCCATTTCAGCGGCAAACCGGCTCTGCTCTCCGCCCTGCTGATCGGAGTCAGCAAGGATCTGCTGGAAGGCGGGATAGCCGTCGTCGCCGAGTCTGACACCGCCGAAGCCGCCCTGAGCGGACTGATCGAGTTCCAGGTGGATTTTGCACTGCGGCAGTCCAACGTCATCCGGGTCCAGGACCGTGACCTGGCCAGCCTGCCCGAAGAGGACGAGCGTACCGTCCGCCAGCTCCAGCGCCAGTACGTGGAGGTTTGGGTGGACGCCATTTCCGCCCTGCACCCCAAGGCTGAACTGGCGCTGCTGCGCCACCGGGCGCAGGCAGTGTTCGGACTGATCAACTCCACTTCCCATACACTGAACAGCAAAACCACCGCCCGTGAGACGGTCAAACTGCGCGGCCTGCTTGAACGCATGGCTTGGGCCGCACTGAATGCCTAGTAGGCTAAGAAAAACCCCCGAGCAGAAAGACCTGCCGTGATTGAGCTTCGTGCCGTAGAACCGGGCGACGTTGATGAGTTCTTCACCCATCAGCTGGACCCGGGCGCCAACCATATGGCTGCTTTTGCCGCCAAGAATCCTGCGGACCGGGGTGTTTTCGACCTCCACTGGCAGCAGATCCTCAGCGACCCGGGCATCACCGTGCGCACCATCGTTGCCGACGGAGAGGTTGTGGGCTCCATCCTCGCCTACCGGGACGGCAGCATCCCGGAGATCAGCTACTGGATTGACCGCGAGCGCTGGGGGCAGGGAATTACGACGGCGGCCGTGGGCCTCTTCCTCGAAGAGTTCCCCGAGCGCCCCATCCGGGCGCGGGCTGTCGCAGACAACGTGAGCTCCATCCGCATCCTTGAACGCTACGGCTTCAAGGTCATCGGCGAGGCCCAGTCCTTCGCCAATGCCCGCGGCGCGGTAGTCCGCGAGCTGGAACTTGAGCTCGCCTAGCAGCACACAGCCTTACTGCAGCAGGGCCCCATATCCGCGGACGGTGGAAAGGGGCCCTGCTGCCGTTTAAGGGCGGATCCTCAGTCCAGGGCCAGGACCATGGCGGGTTCCGCCAGGACATCACCAATGTCGCGCAGGAAGGCCGCCCCTTCGGCTCCGTCCACCAGGCGGTGGTCGAAGGACAGGCTGAGCGTAGTGACCTGGCGCAGGGCAATGCCGCCTTCGTGTTCCCAGGGCTGCCTGCGGACGGCGCCCAGGGCCAGGATGGCGGCTTCGCCCGGGTTCAGGATGGGCGTACCGGCATCGACGCCGAATACCCCCACATTGGAGATCGAAACGGTGCCACCGGTCAGCGCCGCCGGCGGCGTCCGCCCCTCCCTGGCAGTTCCTGCAAGGTCCGAAATTGCCAGGGCGAGTTCCCTCAGGCCAAGGTCCTGGGCGTCCTTGATGTTGGGAACCATCAGTCCCCTCGGCGTGGCTGCCGCGATACCCAGATTCACGTAGCGGTACCGGACGATTTCCCGGGCAGCCTCGTCCCAGCGTGCGTTCAGTTCCGGATGGCGGCGCAAGGCCAGGCAGACGGCTTTGGCCGCGAGCACCAGCGGTGTGAGCCGGACGCCGTCGTATTCCCGGCGGCTGCGCAGCTTCTCCAGCAGGTTCATCGAGGCAGTGACGTCCACGGTGAGGAACACGGTGGCATGCGGCGCCGTGAAGGCACTGGAGACCATGGCCGCTGCGGTGTGCTTTCGGATGCCCGCAATGGGAATCCGCTCCTCCCTGCCCTGGCCCAGGTGCGGAGCATCCGCAACCACCGGCTGTGGCCGGTCCGGGGTACGGGACGGCTCCGCGGAGCTGCGCAGGATCGCGGCTTCCACATCGCCGCGCAGGATCCGGCCCTGCGGACCGGTACCGTCCACCGTGGACAGGTCGATTCCGAGATCCCGGGCGAGCTTGCGGACCGGCGGTGTGGAGCGCGGACGTTCCTGTACCGCGGGTGTTCCGTTGGTCCCCGCGCTTTCCGCTCCGGCTGTCGGCACCGGAGGTTCCGCTGCGCCCGGGGCCGGTGCCGGCTGGACTGGCGGTCCCGGCCGGGCTGGCGGTGCCGGCTGGACTGCGGGCTCGGGGCTGACGAAGCCGCGGCGCGCCCGACGGGCGGGACGTCCGGCCTTCTCGGGTTCAGCGCCGTATCCCACCAGGGTTGGCTGGCGGCGTTGCGCTGCTGCGTCGGCTGCGGGCGCTGCCGGGGCGGGGACACCGCCGGCATTCGGAACGTCGAAACTGATAATCGCCTTCCCCACTTCAACCACCGTGCCTTCGGCCTCATGCAGCCGGGTCACCACGCCCTCGAACGGGGACGGCAGCTCGACGACGGCCTTCGCCGTCTCCACCTCGGCAATGACCTGGTTGAGGGTGACGCTCTGGCCTTCGGTAACCCGCCAGGACAGGATCTCGGATTCTGTGAGCCCTTCACCGAGGTCCGGCAGACGGAATTCACGGATCATCGTCCGGCTCCTTCCAGGACAGCCGACGGCGCCAGGGAGTTGGGCCGGCGCATCACACGGTCCACGCCGTCCAGGATCCGGTCCAGATCCGGCAGGTGGTGTTTCTCCAGTCGGGCCGGCGGATAGGGAATGTCGAAGCCCGTGACCCGCACCGGTGCGTGCTCCAGGAAGTCGAAACAGCGCTCAGTAATACTGGCGGCCAGCTCCGCACCAAGACCGCCGGACTGGGCGGCTTCATGGGTGACCACCAGGCGGCCGGTCTTGCGGACCGAGGCTTCCACCGCCGGGTAGTCCACCGGGGACAGGGAGCGCAGGTCTATCACCTCCACGGAGATACCCTCGTCTTCGGCAGCCGTGGCGGCATCCAGCGCCGTCATGACCAGGGGCCCGTAGGTCACCAGGGTGACGTCCGTTCCCGCGGCGGCAACCCGCGCAGCGCCCAGGGGCAAGGCACCCTCAAGTGTCTGCTCAACCTCTCCCTTGGTGTGGTAGCGGCGCTTGGGTTCGAAGTAGAGCACCGGGTCGTCACAGGCGACGGCCTGGCGGATCATCGTGTAGGCGTCCTGCGGGTTGGACACGCTGACCACGCGGAGGCCCGACGTGTGCGTGAAGTAGGCCTCCGGCGACTCCGAGTGATGCTCCGGCGAACCGATCCCGCCGCCAAACGGCACACGGATAGTCAGGGGCAGTTTCACCGCGCCGCGGGTGCGGTAATGCATCTTGGCAACCTGGGAGACAATCTGGTCGAACGCCGGGTAGATGAACCCGTCGAACTGGATTTCCACCACCGGCCGGTAACCGCGGAAGGCCAGCCCGACGGCGGTGCCCATGATTCCGGATTCGGCCAGCGGGGTGTCCATCACGCGCTTGGGCCCGTACTTTGCCTGCAGCCCGTCGGTAATCCGGAAGACTCCGCCCAGCTTGCCGATATCCTCTCCCATCAGCACCACTTTGGGATCCGCCGCAAGTGCGTCGTCCAGTCCTGCCGTGATGGCACGGCCAAAGGTCATGCTGCTCATCGGGCCTGTCCTTCCGCCGCGCCGTCCATCATGGCCAGGTAAGCCGCGTAGTGCTCCTGCTGGCGGTCCAGCCAGCTGTTGGGTTCGGCGTAGACGTGGGCGAACACGTCCACGGGGCCGGGGTCCGGCAGGGTCAGGCAGGCTTCGCGCAGTGCGGCGGCGAGCGCATCGGCGTCGGCCTCCACGGAGGCGAGGAATGCCCCGTCTGCGTGCCCCTCGTTCTGCAGCAGGGCTCCCAGCCGGCTGATGGGGTCCTTAAGCCGCCAGTCCTCCAGTTCCGCGGCGTCGCGGTAGCGGGTGGGATCGTCCGCAGTGGTGTGCGGTCCCATCCTGTAGGTCACGGCTTCGATGAACGTGGGTCCGCCGCCGCTGCGCGCACGGTCCAGCGCTTCCCGCGTGGCTGCCAGGACGGCCAGGACGTCGTTGCCGTCAACGCGGATGGAGGGGATGCCGAATCCCGGTGCCCGGTTGGCGATCGGCACCTGGGCCTGCAGCCCTACCGGCTCGGAGATGGCCCACTGGTTGTTCTGGCAGAAGAAAATTACCGGCGCCTGGAAGCTCGCGGCGAAAACCATTGCCTCATTGACGTCTCCCTGGCTGGTGGCGCCGTCACCGAAGTAGCTGATGGCGGCGTCGTCCGCACCATCCTGGGCGATGCCCATGGCGTAACCCGCCGCATGCAGTGCCTGCGCGCCGATGATCACCTGCGTGGGCGCCATGTTGACGGAATAGGGGTCCCAGCCGCCGGCCGCGTTTCCGCGCCAGACCCGCATGAGGTCCGCGAAGTCGACGCCGCGGCACCAGGCCACCGCGTTCTCCCGGTAGCTGCTGAAGACGAAGTCGGAAGGGCGCAGCGCCCGGGCCGAGCCGATCTGCGCGGCTTCCTGGCCCAGGAGCGGCGGCCAAAGGCCCAGCTCGCCCTGGCGCTGCAGGGAAGTGGCCTCGGTATCAATGCGCCGCACCAGGACCATGTCCCGGTAGAGGCCCCGGAGGGCCTCGGCGTCGACGTCCTGGACCCAGCGGGCATAGAACGCGTCCTCGACGCGTGCGCCGCCGGGGCGGACGAGCTGGACGTAGGGATCGTTGGGTTCCATCCCGGTGTTTTCGGGATGTCCTACCGGGGTATGCAGGGACACTTTGATGCGCATCCTTCCGTGTTGGGGCCCCGGGGGTGGTGGGGTCCGAACCTGATGCCGGGCGCCGTTGCCCAGTTAGGTGTGACCCTACTCACACCAAGCAGGCGGCACAACCATGTGCCGTCGGATTGCGCATACTGCCCTGCTTCCGGCTCCCGGGCCGTGCTAGCGTTGCGCACTATGCAGATTCTGGACAGCACCGACTTCCGCGTTCTGCGGGCGATGGCCACGGATCCCCGCCGGACCGTGGTGGCCCTCGCCGCCCGCCTGGGGATCTCCCGGAACACGGTGCAGGCGAGGCTTTCCGGAATGGAAAAGAAGGGCGCCTTCCTTTCCTTCGAGCGCCGGATCAACCCGGTGGCGCTGGGCTACCCCCTGATGGCTTTCGTGCACGTGCATGTCCAGCAGCAGCGCCTGGCTGAGATCACCGGCGAGCTGTCAGCCATCCCTGAGGTCATCGAGGCACACGGGCTGACAGGGGCGGCGGACCTGCTGCTGCGGATTGTGGCGCTCGACGCCGAGGACCTTTTCCGCGTCAACAAAGCCATCCTGTCCGTGCCGGGTGTGGAGCGTTCGGACACGACCCTGGCCATGGGCGAGCTCATCCCCTACCGGGTGGCGCCCCTGCTCGAGCGCGGGCCCGCCGGCAGCTAGCGTTCCGAGTCGGGGCGGTAGGGAGTGCACGCGCGCGGCGTGCCAGCGGGCCTGCCGCGCGCGGCGTCGCACCGTTTCCGCTTGCAACACGCCTGGCATCCAGTCCCGTGGATCGTGTGGGGAGATAACGTCCCTAAAAGCGCATATTCCCCGCACCCTGTGGGGAGATAACGTCCCCATACGGCAGTGATAGCAGCCTCATCTCCCCACAGGATCCCGGCCCCCGCAAAGATTCCGCCGCGCCGGCCGCCAGACATGAGGAAGGACGCCTCCCCTGTGTGGGGAGGCGTCCTTTGGCTCAGCTGGAGGGGAACCGGACCTAGTGGTCCACGGCCTTCTCCGCACCGACGCCGGTGAGCGAGCGGACTTCCATTTCCGCCTGCTTCTCCGGGGACTCGTCGTCCTTGCTGGTCACCGTCCCCAGGAAGCCCAGGAAGAACGCCAGCGGTATGGACACGATGCCCGGGTTGTTCAGCGGGAAGATTGCGAAGTCCGCTCCGGAGATCATCGAGGTCTCGGCGCCGGAGACAACCGGCGAGAGGATGATCAGCAGGATGGCCGAGCCCAGTCCGCCGTACATGCTCCACACAGCGCCGCGGGTGTTGAAGCGCCGCCAGTAGAGCGAGTAGATGATGGTGGGCAGGTTGGCGCTTGCCGCGACGGCGAAGGCCAGGGCCACCAGGAAGGCCACGTTCTGCCCCTGCGCGCCGATGCCGCCCAGGATCGAGACGACGCCGATCACCAGCACGGTCCGGCGGGCAACCTTCACCTCGCCGTCAGCGTCCACCTTGCCCTTGCGGACAACGTTGGCGTAGATGTCGTGGGCGAAGGATGCGGCTGCCGTGATCGTCAGGCCGGCCACTACCGCCAGGATGGTGGCGAAGGCGACGGCGGCGATAAGCCCCAGGAGAACCGGTCCGCCTAGAGCGAAGGCCAGCAGCGGAGCCGCCGAGTTGACGCCGCCCGGAGCGCCGATGATGGTCTCCCGTTCAATCAGGGCCGCGGCGCCGTAGCCGAGGACCAGGGTGAACAGGTAGAACAGGCCGATCAGCCAGATGGCCCACACCACGGAGCGGCGGGCTTCCTTGGCGGTGGGAACCGTGTAGAAGCGCATCAGCACGTGCGGCAGGGCTGCGGTGCCAAGCACAAGTGCCAGGCCCAGGGAGACGAAGTCCAACTTGGAGGTCTCGGACTTGCCGTACTGCAGTCCCGGATCGAGGATCGCGGCGTTGCCGGACATCTCGACTGCGGAACCGAGCAGTTCGGAGAGGTTGAAGCCGTTGATGGCCAGGACCCAGACAGTCATGACGGCAGTGCCGGCAATGAGGAGGCACGCCTTGATGATCTGCACCCACGTGGTGCCCTTCATGCCGCCGACGAGTACATAGATGATCATCAGCGCGCCGACGATCGCGATGACCAGTGACTGCCCGATCCGCGAGTCAATGCCCATGAGCAGGGAGACGAGTCCGCCGGCGCCGGCCATCTGGGCCAGCAGGTAGAAGAAGCAGACGGCGAGCGTCGTGATAGCCGCGGCGATGCGAACGGGACGCTGCTTGAGCCGGAAGGACAGAACGTCGGCCATGGTGAACTTGCCGGTGTTCCGGAGCATTTCGGCTACCAGCAGCAGCGCTACCAGCCATGCCACCAGGAACCCGATGGAGTACAGGAAGCCGTCATAGCCGTTGATGGCGATGGCGCCGACGATGCCAAGGAAGGACGCTGCGGACAGGTAGTCGCCGGCAATGGCGGTGCCGTTCTGAGGTCCGGTGAAGGAACGTCCCGCCGCGTAATAGTCAGCGGCGGTCTTGTTGTTGCGGCTGGCACGGAGCACCACCACAAGGGTTACGGCCACGAACAGGCCGAAGATCAGCATGTTCAGCCAGCCGGTTTCCCGGACGGCGTCGGCGGAGACGGCGGCGGGGATGTAGAGGGTGTTCATTTGGTCTCCTCGGGAAGGGACACGCCCTTGGCCTCCAGCTCGCCGCGCAGTTCGGAGGCGATCGGATCGAGGCGCCGGTTGGCGTAGCTGACGTACCACATGGTGATGCCGAAGGTGCTGACAAACTGCAGCAGGCCCAGGATCAGACCAATGTTGATGTTGCCGATGACCGGGGTGGACATGAACTCGTGCGCGTAGTCAGCGAGCAGCACGTAGGCGAAGTACCAGACGAGGAAGACCACGGCCATGGGAAAGATAAAGCTGCGCTGGCGTTTGCGCAGCTCCTGGAACTGCGGGGACCGCTGGACTTCCCGGAAGTCGACCGGCGCCTCGCTTTCGGGGTGTGATTGTGGCTGGTGTGCAGCCATCTCTCCTCCTTGGGTTGGGCACGTGCGGCGGTACGGCATTCGAACCGCAGGTCCATCGGGAACCCGGGCCGCCAGCACGCCGGCTGTGATGGGGATCACTTTTCCAATGCGGATGCATCCGGTGCCACTTATCCCGCCCCCCGCGTCGGTGAACGGAGCAATCCGTGCGCCAAACGGCATGATTTGGCACCCCGGCCCCTCCCCGGTGTCGGTAGTCTGGGACGCATGCCCGCTGCCGTCGAAGTCGCTCTGGTCTGCGCCGTTGCCGTCCTGACGCTCGCAGCGGTGGCTGCCCTGGGCTACCGGCTGAGCCGGTCCCAGCGCGATCTCGGTTCGGACGCCGAGCGGGCCGCCTACGCAACCCTGCACACGGCGTCGCTCGCCTCCCGTCACCTGCGAGCGGGCCTGACCCCTGCCGGTGCGTCCCGGGCCAGCCGGCACCTGCGCGGACTGCTCCGGTGCGAGACCCTGCTCATGACGGACACCGCGGCCGTCCTGGCCTGGGAAGGCGCCCTGCCAGACAGCTCCATGCGGCGCGAAAGGATTCTCGTCGCCTCCCGCGGAGTCCTGGACAGCGGCCGGACCAAGGTCTTTCGTGGCCCCGTCCTTCGGGCGCTGGGACTGCAGGACGGCGGCGAGCTGCTGATCTGCCCGCTGCGCGTCAACGCGCAGGCCGTGGGCACCCTGGGGGTCTTTGCGCCGTCGATCAGCGCCGGGCTGATCAGGGCAACCAATGACGTAGCTGACTGGGTTGCTGCCCAGCTTGAACTCGCCGAGCTGGACACAAACCGTGCCCTGCTCATGGAGGCGGAGGTCAAGGCACTGAGGGCCCAGATCAGCCCGCACTTCATCTACAACTCGCTCAACGCAATTGCTTCCTACATCAACACGGATCCGCAGCGCGCCCGGGAACTGGTGGTGGAGTTCGCCGACTTCACCCGGTATTCCTTCCGCCGGCACGGGGACTTCACCACGCTGGCCGAAGAGCTGCAGTCCATCGACCGCTATCTGCTTCTGGAACGGGCGCGTTTCGGTGAACGGCTCAAGGTCAGCCTGCAGATCAGCCCGGAGGTCCTCGGTACGGTGATCCCCTTCCTGTCGCTGCAGCCGCTGGTGGAGAACTCGGTGCGGCACGGACTGGACTCGATCGACGGCGAAGGCCGCATCACCATTTCCGCCCGGGACGCCGGTGCCCTGGCGGAAATCACCGTGGAGGACAACGGCGTAGGCATGGATCCGGAGAAGCTGTGGGCGCTGCTGGCCGGCCATGCCGACGGCGACCACGTGGGCCTGCGCAATGTTGACCTGCGCCTGCGCCAGGTCTACGGCGATGCCCACGGCCTGGTGATTGATACCGCGGAAGGCGCCGGCACCCTAATCACCATGCGGATCCCCAAGTCGCAGCCGGGTCACCGGGCGTGAAGGAAGTAGGCTGTCTGCCATGCCGAAATCCGCAAAGCCGCTGACGGTGGTGGTGGCCGACGACGAGGCCCCCGCCGTTGAGGAGCTGGCGTTCCTGCTGGGCCGGGACGCACGCATTGGCACCGTACTGCGTGCCTCCAGCGGGGCCCAGGCCCTCCACGCCATCGAAACCGCCGACGTCGACGCCGTGTTCCTGGACATCCATATGCCTGCCCTTTCCGGACTGGACATAGCCCGGGCTCTGGCCCGCAAGGAACGCCCGCCCGCAGTCGTCTTCGTCACCGCTGACGAGGACCACGCGCTGGCGGCGTTCGACCTCGCCGCGCTGGACTATCTGCTCAAGCCGGTGCGGCAGGAACGGCTCACCGAATCCATCCGCCGGATCAGCGACGCGCTGGCCGGAGCGGGGCCGGACAGCACGGAGGCCGGGGACGTGGTCACCGTGGTCCAGGGCGCCACTACGCGCATGATCCGCCGCGAGGACATCCGCTACGTCCAGGCGCAGGGAGACTATGCCCGGCTGCACACGGCCGAGACCAGCTACCTGGTTCGGATCCCGCTGGCGGAGCTGGAAGCACAGTGGGCCGATGCCGGGTTCCTGCGCATCCACCGGTCCTATCTGGTGGCCCGCAGCCAGATCACCCAGGTTCGGCTCAGCGGCGGGCGGGCCAGCATCCGGATTGGTTCCGAGGAGCTGCCGGTCAGCCGCCGGCACCTGCCCACCGTGCGCAGCACGCTGGCCTCCGGAAGAGTGCGGCCCACGGCATGAACGGTGAGAACCGTCCGCAGCGCGTCCGGGTCACTGCTCCCCCGCGTCCCGGCGCCGTTCCCCCGGCATTCCCGGTGGCCCGGGAACTGGATGAACAGTCCGAAGTCGGTGAGGTGTTCCTCTCCTCGCTGATCCGGTCCCAGCTGCGCCTGGCCCTGGTGGTGGCCGGCGGGTTTGGCCTCATCCTGCTCGGCGTTCCCCTGTTGCTCGCGGCCTATCCGCACCTGGGCACGCTGGAGCTTTTCGGCATTCCGGTGCCGTGGGTCCTGCTCGGATTTGGCGTCTATCCGCTGGTGATCATCAGCGGAGCGCTCTACGTGCGCAGCGCCAACCGGAACGAGAAGCGGTTCCAGGACCTGCTGGATGAGGGGTAGGAAGCGTTGAACTGGGAGGTGAGCCCCGGCGTCGGGTATGCAGCGCTTGCCGCCGTGACGGCCGCAACGCTGCTCATCGGCGCCTACGGCCTGCGCATTTCGCGGACCACCGGCGACTTCTACGTCGCGTCCCGCACGGTGAAGCCGTGGTGGAATGCGTCCGCCATTGGCGGGGAGTACCTGTCCGCCGCGAGTTTCCTCGGCGTGGCCGGACTGGTGCTGGTCTCCGGTGCGGACGCCCTCTGGTTCCCCATCGGCTACACCGCCGGCTACCTCATGCTGCTGCTGTTTGTGGCCGCCCCCCTGCGACGCTCGGGTGCGTACACCGTGCCCGACTTCGCCCGCGCCAGGCTTGATTCCCTGCCGGCGAGGCGGGTCACCAGCCTGCTGGTGGTGGCAGTCGGCTGGCTCTACATTGTTCCGCAGCTGCACGGGGCGGCATTGACCGTCGGCCTGACCACCGGACTGCCGGGCTGGGCGGGATCTGCCGCCGTCGTCGTTATTGTCTGCCTGAGCGTGCTTAGCGGCGGGATGCGGTCCATTACCTTCGTGCAGGCGTTCCAGTACTGGCTGAAGCTGGTGGCGCTGGCGGTGCCGGTCCTGTTCATCCTGTTCCGCCTGGGCGCCGATGGCGTGTCCTGGACCAATGGAGGGGCAGCTTTCGATTTTGGCGGACACTCCCCCGGCGCGGATTCCGTGTACCGCAACATTTCGCTGAGTATCGCGCTGCTGTGCGGAACGCTGGGACTGCCGCATGTGCTGGTCCGTTTCTATACGAACCCTGACGGAGTGTCCGCACGTCGCACCACGCTGATCGTGCTGGGTCTGCTCTCGGTCTTCTACGTCTTCCCCACGCTGTACGGGATCCTGGGCCGCACCTATCTGCCGGGGCTCGCGGCTGAGGGCAATGCGGACGCGACCGTCCTGCTGCTGCCGGCACAGGTGTTCGACGGTGCCCTCGGGGACCTGCTGGCAGCGCTCGTTACCGCAGGCGCCTTCGCCGCGTTCCTGTCCACGTCCAGCGGTCTCATCGTGTCCCTCGCCGGGGTGATCAGCCAGGAATTTTTCCGCGGCAGCGTCAGCGGCTTCCGCACGGCAACGCTGCTGGCGGCGGCGGTTCCCCTGGGGCTGGCGCTGCTCACCAACACTCAGGCCCTGGCCGGCAGCGTGGGAATGGTCTTCGCGTTCACGGCCTCGACGCTGTGTCCGCTGCTGCTCCTGGGGATCTGGTGGCGCCGGCTGACCGCGGCCGGTGCGGTCTGTGGAATGCTCACCGGTGCGGTCCTCTGCGGCGGGGCGATCGTTGCCGGCGGCGTGCTGTCCGTCTCCGGCGGGTCCACCCCGGTGTGGCTGGAGCAGCCGGCGGCGTGGACGGTTCCCGCGGCCTTCGCGGTCACGGTGCTGGTCTCGCTGCGCGGCCCGGGATCCGTTCCGGCCGGGACCGGACGCTTCCTGGCCCGGCTGCACACTCCCGAGCGCGCCCTGCGCCCCTAGCTCACCGCCTCACCGCCTCACCGCCTCATCGAGATGACAGAAACTGCTCGTTACAGGGCTGTAACGAGCAGTTTCTGTCATCTCGATGGTGGGGTTAGTCGATCGCGGCCATCAGCTCGACGACCCGGTCCAGGAACGCATCGACCTGGGTCTCTTCGTAGCCCGCATCGCCCTTGGCCTCGCGGAACACTGCACGGCGCACGACGTCGACGCTCAGCGGACGGTCGTGCTCAAAGTAGCCCAGCAGTTCGTTGCAGAGCGCATCGACGTCGCGCACGTTATAGCTGTGGGCACGCTTCTTGGTAGGGCGCCGGAAGCGCTCCCCCGGCTTGCGGTGCAGCCGGGCCCGGAGCACGGCCGAGGTGCGGCCGATCTGCAGCAGCCAGGCTTCTTCGCCCTTTTCCTGGATCAGCCGGTCCCGCTCACGCTGGGCGAAGACGTCCTCAAGCCGGTCAAGGGCGGCGTCGACGGCCTGTGCCTCGTAGCCTCCCTTGGCGGGATCGAAAGCCATGGAACGGACGTGGCGGCTGGTAATAACCTTGGCTCCCGGTGTCTCTGAGTTGTAGTAGTTCCGGGCCCGGGTCAGGAAATCATCTACCTGGCGGACGTTATATCCGTACTCCCTGCGGCCCACACGCTCAAAGGGGGCACTGGCCTGCCTCGCATCGTTCATGTTCAGCTAATCCTTAGGTGTCAAGTCTGTTTCCGCCACGGGATGCGGGACCGTCGAAAATATCTTACGTGTTCCCCGCCCAGGACCTGGGCAGGACTCCCCGGGACGGCGCTACATTGCACCCGGAACGAGCAGGACCGAGAGAAGGAACACCACCGGCGAGGCGAAGACCACCGAGTCCAGCCGGTCCATCGCGCCGCCGTGTCCGGGGAGCAGGTTGGACATGTCCTTGACGCCAAGCTCGCGCTTGACCATGGACTCGGAGAAGTCCCCCGCCGTGGCTGCGGCGACGGTAGCTACCGCCAGCACCAGGCCGAACCACCAGGGCTGGTCCAGGAACAGCACGGCGGCCAGGACGCCCACCACTGTGGCACCCGCAACAGAGCCTCCGAAGCCCTCCCACGACTTCTTGGGGCTGATTTTCGGCGCCATGGGGTGCTTGCCGAAGATCGCCCCCACCAGGTAGCCGAAGGTGTCATTGGCAACCACCAGCAGCAGCAGGACCGCTACCCGGGTCTGCCCTTCGGGCTCCCGCAGCAGCAGCAGCGCGAAGCTCAGCAGGAACGGAATCCAGAGGATCACGAACACACCGGCAAGAATGCTGCGCAGAGCGTCCTGCGCGGTGTCGATGGTCCGCCAGAGCAGGACGGCTATGCCCGTACCGGCCAGGGCCATCGCCAGTGCCTCCGTGCCGCCGAAGTAGGCAGCAAGCGGCACTGCTACGGAGCCGACCAGCACCGGAACATGCGGAACCTTGATTCCCCGGATTTCCAGTGCGCGGGAGACTTCCCAGACGCCCACTGCGGAGAACGCCGCGGCGATCACCGCGATGGCCACCGGGGAAAACAGCAGGCCCACCAGCAGCGCACCAAGCAGGACCACGCCGACGGCGATGGCCGCCGGGA
Organism: Arthrobacter koreensis; assembly: GCF_009193255.1. Lineage (GTDB taxonomy): Bacteria > Actinomycetota > Actinomycetes > Actinomycetales > Micrococcaceae > Arthrobacter_B > Arthrobacter_B koreensis. Next base: position 99,422 of record NZ_WACG01000007.1, on the reverse strand, counting down.
GGTTGCGTCCGGCTTTGGAAGGCTTGCGCTGCTTGCCGGCACGGGCAGCCGCACTGCGGGCCCTGCGGCCATCGGGAACAGTCATGTCCGTGCCCTTCGCTGCCGGGTCTGCCTCAGGAGACGGGGAACCGCCAGCCTGGGTTGAAGGCTGGGATTGGTTCATCAGACCTCGAGCAGCTCGGCTTCCTTGCGCTTGAGCAGCTCATCGATTGAATCCGTGTGAGCCTTGGTCAGTGCGTCCAGGTCCTTTTCGGCACGGTTGCCGTCGTCTTCGCCGATTTCCCCGTCCTTGACCAGCCGGTCCAGGCCATCCTTGGCCTTGCGGCGGATGTTGCGGACCGAAACCTTGGCGTCTTCGCCCTTGCTGCGGACAATCTTGACGTATTCCTTGCGGCGGTCCTGGGTCAGTTCGGGCATGACCACCCGGATGACCTTGCCGTCATTGGACGGGTTGGCCCCTACCTCGGAGTCACTCAGTGCCCGCTCAATGGCGCGCAGGGCAGTGACGTCGTACGGGGTGATCAGCAGCGTGCGGGCGTCCGGGGTCGCGAAGGATGCCAGCTGCTGCAGCTGCGTCGGCGAGCCGTAGTAGTCCACCAGGACGCGGGAGAAAAGTGCGGGGTTCGCCCGGCCGGTGCGGATGGTCGAGAAGTCCTCCTTGGCAACCTCCACAGCCTTGTCCATCTTGTCGGCTGCCTCTTTCAAGGTCTCTTCGATCACGGTGTCTCCTCATTGGAAGGGAATTGCCAGCGCCGGAAATGAACCGTGCAGTGGCGAATTTGGTCTCTTCTACCATCCTAACCCGCGCGGCTCCCGCGCCGGCACCTGCGGCGATGCCGCCGGAGTGCCGGGCGGTCAGCCGCGCGGGAGGCGGCTCAGTTCGAGACCACGGTACCGATCTTCTCGCCGCGGATGGCGCGGGTGACGTTGCCTTCGCCCTCCATGCCGAAGACCACCATGGACAGGTCGTTGTCCTTGCACATGGTCATAGCCGTCTGGTCCATGACCCGGATGTCCTGGCGGAGTGCGTCGTCGTACGTCAGGGTTTCCAGGCGCTGTGCGTTGGGGTCCTTGTTCGGGTCCGCAGTGTAAACGCCGTCCACACCGGACTTGGCCATCAGCACCTCGTCAGCGTGGACTTCCAGGGCGCGCTGGGCAGCAACGGTATCCGTGGAGAAGTAGGGCAGGCCGGCTCCGGCTCCAAAGATAACTACGCGGCCCTTTTCGAGGTGGCGGATGGCCCTTCGCGGAATGTAGGCCTCTGCCACCTGGCCCATGGTGATCGCGCTCTGGACGCGGGTTTCAACGCCGGCCTGCTCCAGGAAGTCCTGCAGGGCCAGGCAGTTCATGACCGTGCCAAGCATGCCCATGTAGTCGGCGCGGGAGCGGTCCATGCCGCTCTGGGACAGCTCGGCACCGCGGAAGAAGTTACCACCGCCCACCACGATCGCCGTCTCCACCTCGCCGACCGTAGCGGCGATCTGCTTGGCCACGGAGCGGACGGTTTCCGGATCCACGCCCAGCTTCCCTCCGCCGAACACCTCGCCGGAGAGCTTGAGCAGTACGCGGCGGCGCGGAGTGTCGGTGTCTTTCAGAGCGTGGTCCATGATGCCTCCCGGGGCAGTGCTGGTGAGTGAACGTGTCAGCTGGTTCAAGGGTAATAAGGGGATTTGGACAGGCAAAAGGGGTGGCCACCTTTCGGTGGCCACCCCCTCTATGCCATCATTTCGCGTTCGCTGTGCGTACGCGCCGTTTCGGTACCTTAGGCTCCGACGCGGAACCGGGCGAAGGCGGTCGGCTGAACGCCGGCTTCGTTCAGGACGGTGGCAACAGTCTTCTTGGCATCCTTGGCGAACGGCTGGTCGAGCAGCACGATCTCCTTGAAGAAGCCGGTCAGGCGGCCTTCGACGATCTTCGGCAGGGCAGCTTCGGGCTTGCCTTCGGCGCGTGCGGTTTCGTCAGCAATGCGGCGCTCGTTCTCAACCAGGTCGGACGGAACTTCGTCGCGCGTCAGGTAGGTGGGAGCGTAGGCAGCGGTGTGCACGGCGATATCGTGGGCGGCGGTGAAGGCTGCGTCACCTTCGCCGTCGACGGCGAACAGAACGCCAACCTGTGCAGGCAGGTCCTTTGAGGTCTTGTGCAGGTAGGCGTCGACGGTCTTGCCTTCAACGCGTGCAACACGGCGGACAACAACCTTCTCGCCCAGGATCGCGCCTTCTTCGACGACAACCTCGGACAGCGGCTTGCCGTCAACCTCGTAGGCCAGGAGGGTCTCGGCGTCAGCGGCGCCGGATTCCACGGCTGCGGCCAGGACGCGGTCTGCGAGTTCGATGAACTTTGCGGACTTGGCAACGAAGTCAGTCTCGCAGTTCAGTTCGATCATCACGCCAACGGTGCCATCGATGACCTTGGCAGCAACCAGGCCCTCGGCGGTGGAACGGCCTTCGCGCTTGGTAGCGCCCTTGAGGCCCTTGATGCGGATGAGCTCCATGGCCTTGTCGGCGTCGCCGTTGGCCTCGTCGAGAGCCTTCTTCACATCCATCATGCCGGCGCCGGTGCGCTCGCGCAGAGCCTTGATATCAGCAGCGGTGTAGTTCGCCATTTGGACTCCAGTCCTCCCGTAATAAAAGTATTGGTGCAGTTCCGGCTGTGCGGCGGGCCGGGGTTCCGGCCCGCCGCACAGGCGAAGGTTCCGTGACGGCAGCTGCTAGGAAGCAGCTGCCGTCACAGTGGAAATCGAATTACTTTGCTTCTTCTGCGGGAGCTTCGGCGGCCGGAGCCTCCGGAGCAGCCTCAGCGGCCGGAGCCTCAGCAGCGGCTTCAGCGGCCGGAGCCTCTTCGGCGGCGGGGGCAGCTGCGCCTTCGAGCAGTTCGCGCTCCCACTCAGCCAGCGGCTCAGCCGGGGCTTCGGTGTTGCCGGACTTGTTGTGGCGGGCGATCAAACCCTCGGCAACGGCGTCGGCGATAACGCGGGTCAGCAGGTTGACGGAGCGGATGGCGTCGTCGTTGCCCGGGATCGGGAAGTCGACGTCGTCCGGATCGCAGTTGCTGTCCAGGATGGCAACAACCGGGATGTTCAGCTTCTTGGCCTCGTCAACTGCGAGGTGTTCCTTCTGGGTGTCCACGATCCAAACCACGGACGGAGCCTTGGTCAGGTTGCGGATGCCGCCCAGGTTGGATTCCAGCTTGGTCAGTTCACGCTTGAGGAGCAGCAGCTCCTTCTTGGTGTGGCCGGAGGAAGCAACGTCGTCGAAGTTGATCTCTTCGAGTTCCTTCATGCGCTGGATACGCTTGGCAACGGTCTGGAAGTTGGTCAGCATGCCGCCGAGCCAGCGCTGGTTGACGTAGGGCTGGCCCACGCGGGTGGCCTGCTCTGCGATGGCTTCCTGCGCCTGCTTCTTGGTGCCGACGAACAGGACGGTTCCGCCGTGGGCAACGGTGGCCTTGACGAACTCGTATGCACGGTCGATGTAGGACAGCGACTGCTGCAGGTCAATGATGTAGATGCCGTTGCGCTCGGTGAAGATGAAGCGCTTCATCTTCGGGTTCCAACGGCGGGTCTGGTGACCAAAGTGAACGCCGCTGTCGAGCAGCTGGCGCATGGTAACGACGGGCATGTCGTCACTCCTTCCGGCAGCAGTGCGGCGCTGTGCGCACGCTTGGATAAGCTGCCAATTGACGGTTATCAGCAGCACCCGGCGGGTGTTGCTCCTGGTGCCCATCAGCCCTCGCGCCTGTTAAAGGCCGGTGGCGTGCGTCCCTATCCCGGTGTTCACCGGACCGCAGGAACGCACCCAGTTTTTCCTTGCGGAAAACGTGGATAGTTGGGGCACGCGTAGTCAGCATGAAGCGCGTTCTCCTGATCCGTCCTGCTTCTCCGGTGCGCCTGTGGCGGCAGGAGGGACTTTCCCGGTTGGGCAGGGAGGATCAGCGCGCAGCAAACTGCTTCGTCAAGTGTACTACAGCGCCGGAGCACTTCGGCCCGCGGCTGTGCCTGCTTTCCTCCCCAGCAACGCATCTTCCCCGGTCCGGAGAAATCTTGTCCCCGCGTTCGGGTACGCGGGCGCCGTACCAGCCGCTGCTGGAGTGGACTGGCCCCATGACGTGTTTCGTTCCGGCACATTCGACGGCCCCGGACCTGCCGACCCCTGACCTGCCGCCCGTGGTTTCCCCCGCCGCGCCCGGGCAGACCCGGTGGACCGGGCTCCGCGCAGGTGCAGGCACAGCATGGATCGCCGTCCTGGCCCTGGCATGCCTGTGGACGGTGGCCGATTCAAGCCGGGCCGAACCTGCGCCAGCCGCTCCCGGGTGGGAATGGCCCCTGCGCCCAGAGCCGCGCGTTCTCCGGGTCTTCGACAAGCCTGCGCAGCGCTGGCTTCCCGGCCACCGCGGCGTTGACCTGGCTGCCGCGCCGGGAGACGCAGTGCTGGCGCCCGCCTTCGGCACGGTCCGCTTCTCGGGGCGGGTGGTGGACCGCGGCGTCGTGACTGTCGATCACGGGGGTGGCCTGCTCAGCAGCTTCGAACCGGTGGCGGGCATCCTCTCCCCCGGCGATCCGGTCCTGCCCGGCCAGCGTCTTGGTGAGCTCGAGCAGCGCGGCGCTGCGGGGCGTGAAACCGGACAGCCGCACTGCCCCGGCAATTGCCTGCATTGGGGAGTACGGCTGGGCGGGGACTACGTGGACCCGCTGGCCTTCGTCATGGACCGGCGTCCGAGCGTCCTGCTCCCACTGGGCGCCGGGCCGCTGGAGAGCCTAGACGAAGGCAGCGATTCCGGTAATGGCACGGCCGGTCACCAGGGTGTTGATCTCATAGGTGCCCTCGTAGGAGTAGATGGCCTCGGCGTCTGCGAAGACCTTGGCCATTCCGTAGTCGGTAACGATTCCGTTGCCGCCCAGGATGCTGCGGCCCAGCGCAACCGATTCGCGCATCCGGGCGGTGGTGAAGGCCTTCGCCAGGGCTGACTGCTCGTCCTTGGCGCGGCCCTCATCCTCGAGCTGTGCCAGCCGGACCATCATGCCCATTGAGCTGACGGTGTTTCCGAGGATCTGCACCAGCTGTTCCTGCACCAGCTGGAAGGACGCCAGGGGCTTGCCGAACTGCTGGCGTTCGACGGCGTAGCGGCGGGCAACGTCGAACGCTGCCATCTGCTGGCCCACAGCCTGCCAGGCAACGGCCAGGCGCGTGACCTTCAGGACCTTGTTGGTGTCCCGGAAGCTGTTGGCACCCTTGAGGTGGTAGTCGTCGCTGACCACCACGTTGTCCAGCACAATGTCCGCGTTCTGCACGGTGCGCAGGGCGATCTTGTTCTCGATCTTGGTGGCGGTGTAGCCCTGGGTCTTGGTGTCCACGAGGAACCCCTTGACCTGGTTGTCCGCTTCGTCGCGGGCGTAGATGACAACCCAGTCTGAGAAGGTGGCGTTGCCGATCCAGCGCTTGGCGCCGTTGAGGATCCAGTTGTCCCCTTCGCGGCGGGCAGTGGTGCGGGTTCCGCCGGCAACGTCCGAACCGCCGAGCGGTTCGGTCAGGCCAAAGGCGCCGATCTTCTTCAGGGAGTAGATGTCCGGCAGCCAGGCTTCCTTCTGCTCTTCGGAGGCCAGGGCTTCGATCGATCCGGTAAACAGGCCGTCATGCACGCCCATGAAGGTGGCAAAGGAGGTATCGGCGCGGGTGAATTCAGCGTGGCAAAGCCCGGCGAAAAGGTTGGAGTAGCCCTGGCGATAGACCGGGGACACAACATCCAGCTCGGCAAGCTTGGGAATCATGTGGGTGGGGAAGGTGCCGGCGTTCCACCAGTCATTGGCATACGGCTTGACCTCGGCCGCCAGCCAGGAACGGATCTCGTGAAGGCGGTCGCGCTCCTTGTCGCTGAGCAGGTCTTCGAATGCGTAGAAGTCGCCGTCCGCGTAGGGGAGGTTATCGACGTCGATAGTTGCCATGGAATGTCCTTCGCTGATCCAGTTCGATCCGGGCCGTGAAGCCGGCTGCCCCTTATGTTACCCGTGAGTAACATCGGGCACAATCCCCCGGGCTGGACAGTTTGCCGGGCACGTACGGCGACTCCCTGCAGGACCAAACAAAAAACACCCCGGTCCGAAGACCGGGGTGTTGTACGCTGCACCCGCCGGAATGGCAGATGGCGCGCCGTGCGGGTAGGGCTGGTGGGGCTTGAACCCACGACCCACGGATTATGAGTCCGCTGCTCTGACCGGCTGAGCTACAGCCCCGCGTACTGCCAGTGTCCTGACAGGCAGTAGGAACATCCTAATCGGCTGCGGCCCCGGGCACCGAATCAGGCGGTGCCCGGGGTGCGGCGAGGCTAGGCGGTGCTGTCCGTCCGGTAGAGCTTCTCGAAGGTGGCCAGGGTGCCTTCGAGGCTGTGTGCATCAACCATGCTGCGGCTGTGCTGGCCCATTTTCAGCCGCTCATCCTCGGGCAGCTGCAGGATTTCGGTGATGCGGCCGGCAACTTCGGTACTGTCTCCGGGCTCGAACAGGAACCCGTTCCGGCCCTGTTCCACCAGGTGCGGCAGCGCCATGGCGTTGGCGAGCAGTACGGGAGTGGACGCGGACATTGCTTCGAGGGTCACCAGCGACTGCAGTTCGGCAGTACCGGGCATGCAGAAGATATCCGCGCGGAGGTAGGCCTGGCGCAGTTCCTCGTCGTTGACCAGCCCGCGGAACTGAACACGGTCTTCAATGCCCAGCTGCTTGGCCAGCGCAATGAGGGCGGGCTTAACCTCACCGCCGCCGACGATCTCGGCGTGCACATTCAGTTCGCGCGGCGTCTTGGCTACGGCGTTGATCAGCACGTCGACGTGCTTCTCCTCGGCCAGCCGGCCCACGAACAGCACGGTGGGGTGGTCCGGTCGGTCGACGGATTCGCCGGCACGGAGTTCATAGGTTGACGCGTCGATTCCGTTGGAGAGCGGCAGAACGTCCGTCAGGCGCGCGTGCTCCACCATGGCCTTGGCAGCCAGCGGGGTCGGCGTCGTCACGACAGCGGCCCTTCCCATGACCTTGCCCATGTCCCGCCACGAGTTCCTGGCGACAATGCGCTTAAACCATTTGGGGAAGGGCAGGAACGGGTCCAGGTTTTCCGGCATGAAGTGGTTGGTGGCCACCACCCGGATCCCGCGCTTGCGCGCAGCGTAGAGGGTGTACTCCCCCACCATGTAATGGCACTGGATGTGCACGACGTCGGGCTTCACTTTGTCCAGCAGCATGGAGATGTGCTTCTTGATTTCCCACGGGAGGCAGATCCGCCAGTAGTCATGGGTCGGCACTCCGTGCGAGCGGAGGCGGTGCACTGTCCAAGGTCCGTCGGTCTCGGAATGCGCGGGCCCGCTGTCCGGGCTCGGAGCCAGGACGTGCACATTGTGTCCCCGTCCGTGCATGCCCTGCGCCAGGCGGAAGCCGAACTGGGCTGCGCCGTTGAGGTGCGGCGGGTAGGTGTCGCAGGCGATCAGGATGGTCAGCGGTTTGTCTGCCGGTTCCTCGGTCACGTAAAAAGTCCTCTATTGGTGTTGTGGCGGTCGGGCCGTACGGTATCAGGGCTTGCGGGTGGCCCCGGTCCGGGTGGACGCGGGCTTCTGCCGCCGCTTGTTCATTTCCCGGCGCTTGATGACGTCCGGATGGTAGCGGGACAAAGCGACCACCCCCACAATAGCAATCACGGCGCAGACACCCATGGCGACGCCCAGTACGGCGGGGACATCCGGCCGCAGTTCGTTGAGCACGCCGATTCCGATGGCGATGCCCACCATCGGGTCGATAACCGTCAGTCCCGCGATTACCAGGTCCGGCGGACCGCTGGAATAAGCACTCTGCACAAACCAGGCACCCAGCCCGCCGGCGACGGCGATCCCCACGATGGTGTACCAGGGCACGTTCAGCAGGAAACGGCCGTTGGGATCCAGGAGGTCCGCGGCGATGGTCTTGGTCAGCACCGCGACGAAGCCAAAGAGGATGCCGGCGCCAAGGATATGCGCTATTGCACCCAGCCGTTTGCCGAACAGCAGGTTCAGCAGGCCGAAGAACGCCACAACGACGGCGAGGATCAGAACGATCACGATTTCCTGCCGGGGTTCCACCACCTGTTCGGTCCGGGTGGCCCCGACGGCGAGAAGCACGAAGAGCATGCTGCCTACGACGCAGGCGACGATGGACACGACCGTCACCCGGTTCAGGCGCAGGCCCTGGTCCCGTGAGTTCACGATCGTGGTGATCACCAGCGCAAGCGAACCGATGGGCTGGACCACGGTGAGCGGCGCCATCGCGAGTGCCGCAACGTTCAGGGCAGTACCTGTCCCCAGCAGGAGCAGGCCGAAGAGCCAGCGCGGGTTGCGCAGCAGCCGGCCGAGTCCGGCGGAACTCAGGCTGAGTCCGCCGGTGTCTGCGCTGACCGCGCTTCCCTGGCGCTGGGCACCAAAGGCGAGGAAGACGGCGCTGGCAAGGGCACAGGCAATTGCGACGGCGGTCATGGTTCCCCCGGTCCGTGCCTAGGAACCATGGGCTTCGCCTGCTGCTTCGAGCTGCCTCCGGTGCTTGTGCCAGGAAGCCCGCAGATAGCCGGCAAAGGCTGCAACATGGCCGATGCAGCCAAGGACCAGCACGGAGTTCCCGGCGATGGCCAGCCACTCGTAGTCGAAGCCGGGCACCTTGTGGAGCAGCAGCATGGGGGCACCCACCAGCAGCAGTGCCGTGCGGATCTTGCCGATGTTGCTCACCGGGAGGTTTGGACTGCCGCGGAACAGGATCAGCGAATTGATGATCAGGATGAGGTCCGGAATGACGATCGCCCAGATAAACCAGCTCGGCGCGATCCGGTCTACGACGAACACCGTCGCCACAATGATCAGGGCGAGACGGTCCGCTACGGGATCCAGCCACTTCCCGGTCGCCGACACCTGGTCCAGGCGCCGCGCCAGGTAGCCGTCCACCCAGTCCGTGGAGCCCACGAGGACCAGGGTGATGAACGCTGCCCCGTAGTCATCCCGGATGATCAGCCAGACGAACAGCGGTACGCCGAGGAACCGCAGGATGGTGATCAGGTTGGGAATTGTCCAGAAGGTATCAAGGACCCGCTCACCCCGGCCCGGTCGTGTTCCGGCGCCGATGAGCCTGATCACTGCCGAACTCCTTCTGCCTTCCTGTTCAAGGCGCTATTTTCGCAGGAGCCTGCGCAGCAGGATCCCCATGGCCAGGAGGGAGGCGCCCAGAACCGCGAGGGGCTGCTTGCGTTCGCGGAACATGGCACCGACCTCGTCCGCCATGCCCTCGCCCTGCTGGGCGCCGGAGCCGGCGGTGCCGTTCCTGCGGTCTGCAGCGCGGCGTGCCTTGAGGTCCGCCATCTGCTTCTTGACGTCCGTCTTCTCGCCCAGGCCGTCGCGGACGGCGGCAATGTGCTCGCGGCGCTGCCGCAGCCGGATCCGCAGTTCCTCGGGGGTCGGCTTCTGCACGGCGTCCTCGGGCTTGTCCTGTTTGCCTTCTTCAGGCTTCTGCTCCTTGGGCTTCTTCGGCGCGTCCAGGGTTGCGGGATCGAAGCTGCGTCCTTCCTTGAGGACGCCAAGATCATAGCGGATACCGCGGAGGGCATCCTCCGGGAGCAGCGGCATGGTCTTCTTGAACCGGTTGATTCCCACCAGGGCGGCAACCGCGGCGATCACCAGGAAGAGTGCAGCGACGAGCAGTGCGGCGAGCCACGCCGGCATGACGGTGGCGAGTCCCAGGATGGCCGCGGAGATCAGGGCGACGCCGAGCGCAGCCAGGAAGAGAAGGGCGACGACGACGAAGGCGGCGGCGACACCGGCCTTGATGCCCTTCTGCTTCATCTCGGCCAGGGCCAGGGACAGTTCGTCGCTGACCTGGCGGGGCAGCAGCCGCGCCATCACCTTGGTCAGTCCAGCGAGGGAGGAGCTCCCGTTAGCCCGCTGGGTCCTGGTGCTTGCGGAGCTGTTCATCGGCTCTGCCTCCGTCTGCTCGTTACTGTTCGCCGTTGCCATTACCCAAAATTACCATTCTCCTCAGCTTTCACTAGCCGATGCCCAGGCGCCCCAGCACCATGAGTCACAGTTTGTCCCGGTTCTCCTCCAGCTCGCGGCCGGAGAGCTCCGGAAGCTTCGTCTTGACGAACCAGAACGAGACCACCGCGAAGATCGTAAAGATGGCGTACATGATCCACAACCCGAAGTTTTCGCTGACCCAGGGGAAGGACAGCGTGACGATGAAGTTGAAGATCCAGTTCACCATGGTGCTCAGCCCCAGCGCGAGGGATCGGATGTTGTTCGGGAAGATCTCCCCCAGCGTCACCCACATGACCGGTCCCCAGGTTGCTGCAAAGAAGACGACGAACAGGTTGGCGCCGATCAGCGCGACAGCACCCCAGGGCTGCGGCAGCACTACTTCTCCGCTGCTGCTGTCCGCCTGGAAGAAGGACACGGTTGCCGCCAGCAGGCCCACGAACATGCCGATCGAGCCGGTCATGAGCAGCTTGCGGCGGCCAACCCGGTCCACGAAGGCAATGGCGACGATCGTCATCAGCACGTTGACTACGGAAGTGATCACCGACGTCGTGAAGGAGTCCGATTCGCTGAAGCCAACCGACTGCCACAGGGTGGTGGAGTAGTAGAAGATGGCGTTGATGCCCACCAGCTGCTGCAGTGCGGCGATGGACATGCCAATCCACAGGATGGGCTTCAGGCCCAGCATGGTTCCGCGCAGGTCCGCGTAGGTGGCGCGCTCTTCGCTTGCGAAGCTTTCCCGGATTTCGCGGATCTTCCGGTCCGTGTCCTGGACACCGGTGATGCTCCGGAGCACCCGGGCGGCTTCTTCGTCGCGGTTTTTCCTTACCAGATACTGCGGCGACTCCGGGATCGTCAGTGCCAGGATTCCGTACACGATGGCCGGGACTACGCCCACCAGGAGCATCCACCGCCAGGCGGCCATGCCCCACCACAGTTCGTTGAACGCGCTGCCGGCACTGTTGGCGAGCCAGGCATCGGAGAGCAGGGCCGCGAAAATGCCCAGGGTGATGGCCAGCTGCTGCACCGATCCGAGCGCCCCGCGCCACTTGGCCGGGGCTACTTCGGCTATGTAGCCAGGGGCGATGACCGACGCCGTGCCGATGGCCAGGCCGCCGATTAGGCGCCAGAGCATCAGGTCCCAGACACTGAACGCCCAGGCAGAGCCAATTGAATTGACGGCAAAGAGGATGGCAGCCGCCACCATGACCGTCTTGCGGCCCAGCCGGTCCGCAAGCTGGCCGGCAAACCACGCGCCAACCGCGCAGCCAAGCAGCGTAATGGCAACCGTGAAGCCCAGCACTCCTGCGCTGAGCGAAAATTCGCCGCCAATCGCGTCGACGGCCCCGTTGATAACGGCTGTATCAAAGCCGAAAAGCAGCCCGCCGACTGCTGCGGCAACGGTTACTGCAATGACTTTTGCCGGGTGTGAAACGTGTCCGGCGTTTCCCTGGCTAGGGCCTGTCTGGCTAGGGCCTGTCTGGCTGGCACCCATCGGTTCCTCGGCTTTCCTAGTGCTGGGAAATAACCAATAAAGCCTACTCCAACACTAAGCATCCTTTGGATCACTGGGAACTGTGGCCGCAGGATTCCGGCACAGCGCCCGCCCGGGGTACGTTCCGCACAAACGGCGGAGGACACACCCCCGGCGGGCGCCGGAACCGGCAGTTTGCCGCCGCCCGCCTAGCCGGCAGCGTCAGCTACGGCAGCAGCCACGGCCGGCGCCACCCTCGGATCCAGCGGGCTCGGGACAATGTGGTCCGGAGCCAGGTCATCCCCCACCAGGTCCGCGATGGCGGCTGCGGCGGCCACCTTCATCGCGGAGGTGATCCGGCGGGCGCCGCTGTCCAGCGCGCCGCGGAAGATCCCCGGGAACGCCAGGACGTTGTTGATCTGGTTGGGGAAATCACTGCGGCCGGTAGCAACGACGGCAGCGTGGCGGGCGGCAACGTCCGGATGGACTTCGGGATCGGGGTTGGAGAGGGCAAAGATGATGGCGTCCGGTGCCATGGTTGCCAGGATGTCTTCCGGGACGGTTCCGGAGGACACACCGATGAAGACGTCGGCGCCGGCCATCGCCTCGGCCGGTCCCCCTTCGAGGTTGCGCGGGTTGGTCCGGGCGGCAAGTTCGCCCTTGGCCCCATCCAGCCCCCGCCCGGCGGAGAGGATTCCGCGCGAGTCCAGGACAGCGACGTCGTGCACTCCGGCTTCCAGGAGGATCGTGGCGCACGCAACCCCGGCGGCGCCTGCGCCGGAAATCACCACACGCATCCCCGCCAGCCCGCGGTTCGTGACCCGGGCCGCGTTGGTCAACGCGGCCAGTACGACGATGGCGGTGCCGTGCTGGTCATCGTGCATCACCGGGCAGTCCAGCGCCTCAATGAGGCGGCTCTCCAGCTCGAAGCAGCGCGGCGCCGAGATGTCCTCCAGGTTCACGGCACCAAAACTGGGCCGCAGGCGCACCAGGGTTTCGATGATTTCGTCGACATCCGTGGTCTCCAGGACCAGCGGAATCGAATTCAGCCCGGCGAAGGTCTTGAACAGCGCCGATTTCCCCTCCATGACCGGCAGGGAGGCGGAGGCACCGATGTTGCCCAGGCCCAGGACGGCGGTGCCGTCGCTGACAACGGCCACCAGCCGGGATGCCCAGGTGTGGGACTCGGCCAGCTGCGGTTCCGCGGCGATTCCGCGGCTCACCTGCGCCACGCCCGGGGTGTACGCGATAGAGAGGGCCCGCTGCGAATCCAGCGGCTGCGTGGTCTCGACGGACAGCTTGCCGCCTTCGTGGAACGCGAAGATTTCCTGCTCGGTGATGGTTGCAGTTACGGCAGTAGAGGTCATGGTTGTACTCCTGATGAAGGAAGAAAAGAAGGACCGCGGTTGAGGGATCCGCTGGATCAGCAGCCTCATAAACACGTATGCGGCGGAACAGTAGGGTTCCGGCATGGGCATCAGGATAGGTACGCCCCGGCCGCCTGCGGCGTGCGGATATGTTGTGGATCCGGTGGCCTGCGCGGCGGCAGACCCCCAGTGTAGCCGCGGGGCGGGCATGGTGGGCAAACTGCGGCCGACGGCGGCGCGGCACCTGCGCTTCCCGGGCCCGGGGCGGATGCGCCCCGGATGCAGCGAAGGCCCGTAACAGCGTTACGGGCCTTCGGCAGTTGCTCCCCCGACTGGACTCGAACCAGTAACCCTTCGATTAACAGTCGAATGCTCTGCCAATTGAGCTACGGGGGAAAGCGGCGACAATCAGTCTACACCGGCCCGGCAGCTGTCACCGCCTGCCCGGCCTGCTCCCCGCTGCCGGAGACGGAAGCGAGAAGAAGGCTCCTGACCTGCTTTTGTACAGGTCAGGAGCCCAGTTGCTCCCCCGACTGGACTCGAACCAGTAACCCTTCGATTAACAGTCGAATGCTCTGCCAATTGAGCTACGGGGGAAAGCGCGACTATTACTTTACAGACGAAGAGCCAAGAAACGAAATCCGCGTCTCACTGCATCTCACGCAGGGCACGCCGCTGCATTTCGAGCTCCATCAGCTCGCGGTTGAGCTGCTGGAACAGCGCCGGATCCGCGCTGGGATCCAGCCGCTGCAGCTGCCCCAGCTTCTCCGCTTTAAGGTGTGTCACCTGAAGCTCGAAGAGCCGGTTGAGGATGTCCCGGCAGTACATCGCAAGGGCATCCGCGTCTCGGGCGGGGATGGGTGTCACCGCCAGTTCGCTGACGAAACCGCGCAGGGCGTCCGGCAGTTCCTGGCGGACCTGCTCCACCCATGCTGCGGCAGACGCCGGAACCTCCCCGGCAGCCCGCACCGCGTTGTGGACCGCCACGTAGGCCGGGACGGTGAACCGTGCTGCCTTGAACCGCTCCCATTGGCCGGCGTCCAGGAGTCCTGGCTGCTGGAGCACCACCTCCAGGGCCTGGCGTTCCATTCGTGCCGCCGGGTCATTGGGATCCGGGCGGGCGAAGGACTGGGCCTCGGGGGCGGCTTCCTGCGCCGGGTGCGGTTCCGCCTGCTGCGGGCCGTACTGGGCGTGCTGGGCGTGCTGGCCATACTGGCCCTGTTGTCCGTGGACGGCCTGCTGGCCCTTTTGGTACTGCGGACTGTTCGGGTCCCGGGCTTCGCGCTGCCGCTTCGCTGCAGCGTTCACGGCGCGCAGGACGTCGTCCACCTCGCTTCCCAGCCAACCGGCCAGTTCCCGGGCGTAGGCCGGGCGCATGGCGGAGTCACGGATTTCGGCAACCACCGGAGCCGCGGCGCGGAGGGCAGAGATGCGCCCCTCCACCGTGTTCAGGTCGAACTTGGCGAGCGTGGAGCGGATCGCGAACTCAAACAGCGGCCGGCGGGAGCGGATCAGTTCCGCCACGGCGGCGTCACCCTTTTGCTGCCGGATGTCGCAGGGGTCCATGCCGTGGGGGTCGACGGCGACGAAGGTCTGCGCGTTGAAGCGCTGGTCTTCCTCGAACGCACGGAGGGCTGCTTTCTGGCCGGCGGCATCGCCGTCGAACGTGAAGATGACCTCTCCCCCGGTGCCGTCGTCGGAAAGGAGCCGGCGGGCAATCTTGATGTGGTCCGTACCGAAAGCGGTGCCGCAGGTGGCCACTGCGGTGGTAATGCCGGCGAGGTGGCACGCCATGACGTCCGTGTAGCCTTCCACCACCACCAGCTGGCGATCCTTGGCAATCGAACGCTTGGCCAGGTCAATGCCGTAGAGGACCTGGGACTTCTTGTAGAGCGGGGTTTCCGGGGTGTTCAGGTATTTGGGTCCCTGGTCATCCTCGTACAGCTTGCGGGCGCCGAACCCGATGGTGGCGCCGGTCAGGTCCCGGATCGGCCAGATCAGCCGCCCGCGGAACCTGTCGTAGAACCGGGACGCATCCTGCCCGGTGGAAAACATGCCGGTCTGGGCCAGTTCTTCCCGGGTGAACCCGCGCCCGGTGAGGTGCTTGAGCAGCGAATCCCAGCCCTGCGGCGCGTAGCCCACTCCGAAGTGCTCTGCGGCGGCGGGGTCGAAGCCGCGTTCGGCCAGGAAGCTGCGGGCCGCGGCAGCTCCCGGAGTGAGCAGCTGTTCACGGAAGAACTCCGCGGCAACCTTGTGCGCGTCCAGCAGTCGCTGGCGCTTGCCCACGTCCTCGCGGCGCGGACCGGTTCCGCCGTCTTCATAGTGGAGTTCGTAGCCCAGGCGGGAGGCGAGCTTCTCCACGGTTTCTGAGAAGGTGCCGTGGTCCATCTTCTGCACGAAAGAGATGACGTCACCGCTCTCCCCGCAGCCGAAGCAGTGGTAGGTGCCTACCTGGGGACGGACGTGGAAGGACGGGGAGCGTTCGTCGTGGAAGGGGCACAGTCCCTTGAAGGAGCCGATTCCGGCGGATTTCAGCGTGACATACCCGTCCACTACCGCCTTGATATCGGTGCGGGAGCGTACTTCATCAATGTCTTCGCGTTTAATCAGGCCGGCCATGGTTCTACCTTATTCCCCGGGACCAAACCCGGGTTCCTACCAGAGAGCCGGAACCGGGCCTACCAGGCGTTCGTGCAGGGCCAGAGCGGATCCGTCCGTCAGAGAGGCCACCTGGTCGATGACCACGCGCAGCCGGGCGCCGTCGTCGGCCGCTTCCCGCCAGTCCGCCGCGAACATCGGTTCAAGGTGGCGGTCACCGGTGGCGGAGAGCTGGGCAACCAGGTTGGTGAGGACTTCGCGCTGCCGTTCGTACAGCGGCTGCCGCTGGTCCGTAGTCATGACGAAGGTGGTCGCCAGGCCCTTCATCACGGCGATCTCCAGCTGCGTTTCCTCGGGAACAACCATTTCAGCGTTGTACCGGGTCAGCGGATCCAGTCCGTAGATGTCCCGGGTGGCGTCCATGGCGCTGGAGCAGAAGCGTCCAATGAGCTGGCTCGTCATGTCCTTCAGCGCAGCCATCGAACGGCGGCTCCCGTCGGCTTCGCGGACCCAGACGCCTTCGGCTTCCAGGCGGGCAAGGGCGGCGTCCACGGCAGCGGGATCCGCGGTGGGCACGTACCACTGCTGGGTGTAGCCGATCACTCTGGCGCGCTGGTCGGGATTGTCCAGCCACTTGAGCTGCACGTGTCCGGCAACGATAGCGTCTTCGACGTCGTGCACGGAGTAGGAAATATCATCCGCCAGGTCCATGACCTGCGCTTCAAGGCAGGACCGGCCGGCCGGCGCGCCGTCACGCAGCCACGTGAAGACCGGGAGGTCATCCTCGTACACGCCGAATTTGGTAGTTCGGTGCCCGTTGACCAGCGGGGCGTCGACGGCGGACCACGGGTACTTGCAGGACGCGTCCAGGCTGGCGCGGGTGAGGTTCAGGCCGGCCGGGGATCCGTCCGGTCCAATGATCTTGGGCTCAAGCCGGGTCAGCAGCCGCAGGGTCTGGGCGTTGCCTTCGAACCCGCCAATGGCGTGGGCAATGTCATTCAGTGCGGTTTCGCCGTTATGCCCGAAGGGCGGGTGACCCAGGTCATGGGAGAGGCAGGCGGCGTCGACGACGTCGGGGTCGCAGCCCAGGGCGTTGCCCAGTTCGCGTCCCACCTGCGCCACTTCCAGGCTGTGGGTAAGGCGGGTGCGGACAAAGTCGTCGGTGTCCGGAGCCACTACCTGCGTCTTGGCACCCAGCCGGCGCAGGGCCGAGGAATGCAGTACCCGGGCACGGTCGCGGCCGAACTGCGTCCGGTGCGTGCTCTTGGCCGGCTCGGTGACCCAGCGTGACTGGTCCACGTCGGTGTAGCCGGCGGTACGGAAAACCTGCGGAAGGGTCATATGTTCTTAGCCACCTGATACATCGAGTTCGGCTGCCGCAATGATGGCTTTCTGGGCGGGGTTCAGTTCCCGGCCGTCCAGCCAGCCTTCCGGCAGTGCTGTCTTCTTGGGTGTGCCTGCCCGGCCACGGGGGCCCTCGGCATCCGCGCCGGGATACGGCGCGGTGGGATCGAGTTCCGCCAGGAGTCCGCGGAGGACCTCGAGGGAGGGCACAGTGGCCAGCTTAGCCCGCAGCTCTCCCCCGACCACGTAGCCCTTGAAATACCAGGCCATGTGCTTGCGGATGTCCCGGAGGGCAATGACTTCATCGCCGAAGGTTTCCACCAGCAGCTCGGCATGCCGGTAGACGCTGTCCGCAACTTCCTTCAGTCCGGGACGGTGGCGGTCCTCGCGGCCTTCGAAGGCTGCCTGCAGGTCGGAAAAGAGCCACGGGCGGCCCTGGCAGCCGCGGCCAATGACGACGCCGTCAACACCGGTCTGCTCGACCATGGCGATGGCGTCCTCCGCGGACCAGATGTCACCGTTGCCCAGCACCGGCACGTCGGGAAGGGATTCGCGCAGTTCGGCGATGGCGTTCCAGTCCGCCTTGCCGGAGTAGAACTGGGAAGCGGTGCGTCCGTGCAGGGTTACTGCCGCCACTCCGGCGTCGCGGGCGATCTTGCCGGCTTCGCGGAAGGTGAGGTGGTCCTCGTCGATGCCCTTGCGCATCTTGATGGTCAGCGGGATCTCTCCCTTGGAGGCTTCCCGGACGGCGGTCTGGACGATCGCCGTGAACAGGTCCAGCTTCCAGGGCAGGGCGGAGCCGCCTCCCTTGCGGGTGACCTTGGGAACGGGGCAGCCGAAGTTGAGGTCAATGTGGTCTGCCCGGTTTTCCTCCACGAGCATCCGGATGGCCGCGCCGACGGTCACGGGATCCACGCCGTAGAGCTGGACCGAGCGGATGGATTCGTCGTCGTCGTGCTGGATAATGCGCAGCGACTCCGGCGAGCGCTCCACGAGGGCCCGGGACGTCACCATTTCGGTGACGTAGAGTCCGCCGCCGTACTCGCGGCACAGCCGGCGGAACGCCTTGTTGGTAATGCCTGCCATGGGAGCCAGGATCACCGGCGTATCGATGGTCAGCTTGCCGAGCTGCAGCGGCGGCAGTTCAAGCCTGGTCTTAGTGGTTGCAACGCTCACCCTCCTATTCTCGCAAGCGGGTGCAAATCCTGCGCGGGTTTGCACGAAGGGTGTCGTCGCGGAGGCCTCTCCGTGGTCACTCCGGAACCTGGTCCTCCGTGGGGAAGCCGGGTGCGGAACGCCTTGCCCGCGCCCCGCGGCGCGTTCCGGGCTCACCCGCAGCGGCTCCGCCGGACGGCCGGCCCAGTGCCGCGGAGCCGCCGGCCGCAGTCCGTGCCGGTTCACGCCCGTTCCCTGCGGCACCGGGGCCGGTGTCCGGTGAATCGCCGGCGTGTTCCGCCCGGGCCCCGGACAGCCCGACGGCCTTCACCACCAGGACGGCGACGGCGGTGGTCACCGGGATGGCAAGTACCAGCCCGATGGATCCAACGAGCGTGCGCACCACTTCCTCGGCCAACTCACCGCTGGTCAGTGTCTGCATCAGGGTGCGGTCATACAGGGAGACAAGGATCAGGACCGGCAGTGCCGCACCGGCATACGCGAAGGCGATGGTGTAGACCGTGGAGGCAATGTGGTCCCGCCCCACGCGCATGGCCCCGGTGAAGAGGCGCCGGGCGGAGGCCCCGGGTGCCAGTTCATACATCTCCCACACGGCCGAGGACTGCGTGATGGTCACGTCGTTGAGCACGCCCAGCCCGGAAATGATCAGGCCGCAGAGAATGATGCCGGAGATCGAGAGTTCGTCCGAGGCGTTGATGAGGGCATAGGCGTTCTCATTGTCCACGCCGATCAGATGGGCGGCGTCCGTCGCCCATGCCGCCAGCCCGGCGGTGATCCCGAGCCCGAACAGGGTGCCGAGCAGCGCCGTCGAGGTCCTGGCCGAGAATCCGTGGGCGAAGTAGAGCACTCCAATCATGATCACGCTGGATCCCACCAGGCCCAGCAGCAGCGGCGGCTTGCCCTCCACCAGCCCCGGCAGGATGAACCCGGCGAGCACCGCATAGGCACCGCCCAGCCCGATCAGTGCGCGCGCTCCGCGCCAGCGGGCGACGGCGATGACCACTGCCGCGTACAGCACGGCGAGCGCCGCTATGGGAACGCTGCGCACGAAGTCCATGAAGATGTACGGCGGCGCCCCGCTGTCCACCATCACGTTTTCGAGGTTCAGGTAGCGGACGGTATCCCCGGCCTCGATGGCATTGGTCTTGGCGACTTCCGGGGGCACTTCCACGGGAACGGCGGAACCGCCGGAGGAGGGCAGCACATGGGCCACCTGGCATTGGGGCGCCTGCACCCCGGCCTGGGTGAGCGTGACGGAGGACGGACAGTCCTCAACGCCCACGCGCTGGACGGATCCGGTGTCGATGGTGACGCCCTCGGCGGTTGCGTAGGGGTCCGCAATGGTGATCTCGCCCGGATCGCCGCTGGGCCACAGCGCAATCATTCCCGCGACGGCCAGCAGGCCGAGCGGCACGAGGATGGCCGTGAGCAGCCGGTTGGCCTTTCGACGCGCGGCGAGGGCCGCTCGGGTGGGTGTTCCGGCGTCGTGCAGGTGGGTGTGTCCCATGCAGGTCCTCACTGGGTTGGGCTGACCGGATGCCCGGTGCGGGCGAGCACTCCCATTCTCCCCATGCCGCGGGCCGATTTCCGAATTTACCCCCCTTGGGGTCTAGACTGACTGGTCAGTACAAAAATTCGATTTCGTGAAAGGCACGTCGTGCAACCGGTTATTTCAGCGGAGGAGCTCAGCCTCTCCGCAGCCAGGGGCCGCGTCTACGGCCCGCTTAGTTTCACTGTCACTGATCCGCTCAGCGTCCTGTGCGGCCCCGCCGGGAGTGGCCGGACGAGCCTGCTCCTGACCCTCGCCGGACGCATGAAGCCGGACAGCGGCACCCTTGAAGTCCTTGGCCTGCAGCTTCCCCGGCAGGCACGGCAGGTACAGCGGCAAACGGGCATCGCCGGGTTCAGGGACATCGACGACTTGGAGCCCGGGGTCACCGCCGGCGCCGCCGTGCGTGAGCGCCTGGCCTGGCTGGCGCCGTGGTGGCGTTTTGTTCCCAGGGTGTCCGACCGCCAGATGGCCCGGATCTGCGGACCGGTCTTCGGGCAGCTCGAAGTCCCCGCCGCGGGAACCGTGATCTGGGACCTGGGAGAAGCGGAACAGTTCCTGCTGCGCGTCTCGCTGGCCATGCTGTCCCACCCCGCTGTGCTGTTCGTCGACGACATTGAACAGCTGCAGGGCAGCAGCGCGCGTGCCCTGGTTCAGGAACGGCTGGCTGCGCTCGCCGCGGCCGGCACCGCCGTCGTCGTCGGAGCAGCCTCGCTGCCAACCCTTCCCTGGAGCGGCTCTGGGATTGAGCCATCCACCGTGCTGATGGAGGCGCACTGATGTTTGCAATGCTTTCCCCCGGGACCGAACTCAGCCGTTTTCGGCGGGGCACCCTGCCCAGGATCGCCGTCGTCGTGATGCTGTTTATTCCCCTGATCTACGGCGCACTGTACCTGTGGGCCTTCGACTCCCCCGACAAGCACCTGGACGGACTGTCCGTCGCGCTGGTCAATGAAGATGAAGGAACAGTCCGCGACGGCGAACCCCTCAACGCCGGGGATGAACTCGAGCACAAGCTGCTCGACGGCGCTGACCTGGACTGGCATGCCACGGACGCTGCGGATGCTGCCAGCGGCGTGTCGGACGGGACCTATTACCTTTCCCTGACCATCCCGCGGGACTTCTCGGCGAACGCCGTATCAGTGGGCACGGAACACCCGTCATCCGCCACGCTGAAGGTCGACTACAACGACTCCAACAACTTCCTGGCCGGCGTACTGGGCAAGCAGGCAATGGCCCAGGTCCAGGCGGCGGTCTCCTCCCAGCTCGGCAACCAGGTCGCCTCGAGCCTGCTGGTCGGCCTGAACGACGCCGGCGAGGGCCTCCGGGACGCCGCGGCCGGTGCCGGTGAACTCACCGAGGGAATCGATTCCGCCGTAGACGGTGCAGGGCAGCTCACTGCCGGGCTGGGAAGCCTGGCCGACGGGACCCTCACCCTGCAGGACGGCGCCTTCCGCCTCTCTGCCGGCGCGAACACCCTGGCCTCCGGCCTCACGGACCTCACCGCAGGAACGTCCGCACTGTCCGCGGGCAGCAGCGACCTCGCGGCCGGCGCGCAGTCCCTCTCCGACGGCACGGCGCAGCTTTCTACCGGGGCAGCCGGTGTGGCCTCCGGAGCGCAGTCGCTGGAGAATAATCTGACTGCCCTGTCCGGCAAGCTCAGCGGCGCCGTTCCCCAGTCCTCGGAGCTGAATGCGGGCGCTTCACAGGTCTCCTCCGGCCTGGATTCAGTGGTCGCGGGAATTGCTGCCCAGAACCCGGACAGTCCGCTCCTGGCCCAGCTGAAACCGCTGGCCGAAGGAGCGCGCCAGGTTGCCGCGGGGACGCAGACGCTGCAGACCGGCGTCGGGCAGGCAGCCGACGGCGCCGGACAGCTGGCGGCCGGAAGTGCAGACCTCTCCGCCGGCGCCGCGCAGGTATCCGCCGGAGCGCAGTCCGCTGCCGACGGCGCTGCCGCCCTCTCCTCCGGCGCAGGCAACCTGGCGGCCGGAGCCTCTCAGGTTGATGCCGGAGCCCAGGCGGCCGCCCGCGGCGCCGCCGACCTGAACGCCGGGGCCGCCACCCTCAGCGGCGGCACCAGCGACCTGGCGGCCGGGGCCGGGGAACTGCTCGACGGCGGCACCGCCCTGTCCGAAGGAGCAGGTCAGCTCTCAGCCGGCAGCCACACCCTCGCCGACGCCCTCGCTGAGGGAGGAAAAGCGCTCCCCCAGGACTCAGCCGACGCGATAGATGCCAAGGCAGCCGTCGCTGCGGATCCCGTCGAACTCGACGCCGGATTCGCCACCCAGGCGGACAGCTTTGGCGAAGGCTTCGCGCCGTTCTTCCTGGCACTGGCAACCTTCGTTGGCGCGCTGATCACCTGGCTGCTGCTCCGCGCCCTGCCTACCCGGGCCTTGGCTGCCGGCATCTCCGGCTTCCGGGCTGCCGCCACCGGACTCATCCCCGCCCTGGCCATCGGCCTGGGCCAGGTGCTGATCATGATGGCCGTGCTGGTCTGGGGCCTGGACATCCATCCTGCCTACCTGCTGGGCACCGGCGCCTTCCTCTACCTGACCACGGTGGCCTTCCTTGCCCTGCAGCAGATGCTGATCATCGTGCTGGGAACCGCGGCCGGCCGGGTGGTCTCCCTGGTCCTGCTGATGCTGCAGCTCAGCTCCTCCGGCGGCACCTATCCGGTGGAAACCACCCCGGGCTTCTTCCAGGCACTGCATCCGTTCATGCCGGCAACCTATGTGGTGAACGGGCTGCGGGCGCTGATAACCGGAGGCGTGGACGCCCGGATGTGGACCGCCGTCGCCGTCCTGGGAATCCTCACGGCAGTATGCGTGGCCGTGAGCTCACTCAGCGCCGGCCGGCAGCGGATGTGGACCATCAAGCGGCTGCACCCGGAGCTGCACCTCTAAGATCAAAGGGAACCACCGGAGAAACAAAGGACTCATTGCATGCCACGGGTATCAGGCACCAAGCGGTCGATCCTGGATGCCGCTTTGGAGCTGGCGTCGCTGAACGGGATCACCGGCACCACCATGGAAGACGTAGCGGTGCGCGCCGGCGTGGCCAAGGGCAGCGTCTATTACAACTTCTCGTCCAAGGACAAGCTCTTCGAACAGCTCCTCCTGGACGGAATCGGAGCGCTGGCGGAAACGCTGCGGCAGTCTCGGGACGGGAAGACAGGCGGGCAGGCGCTGGCCTCCATGGTCACTGCAATGCTGGAACTCATTTCCGGGAACCAACCCCTGGCCAAGCTGATTGCCGCGGAGATCTTCCGGACGGACAGGTCCTGGCAGACCCACCTGCAAACTGTGCGGCGGGAAGCGCTGGCGGAAATCGTGACGGTGATCCGGGAAACCCACCCGGAACGTCCGGACGCTGAGCTGATGGCGGGCACCATCTTCGGAGCCGTGCTGGTGGGCGGCATCGAGTGGCTGGCCTTCTCCCCCGAACGCAGTGTGGAGGAAGTGTCCGAGTCGGTGCTCTTCACCCTCTCGGGACGGCTCACTGCCTGAGCCTTCCCCTCATTGAGATAACAGAAAGTGCACGTATCAGGCCTGATACGTGCACTTTCTGTTATCTCGATGGGTGGGGCTAGCTGCTGAGGATCAGCGTCTCCGGCCCGTCCTGCCGGGCGGCGCCGGCGGTCAGCAGCCGGTCCAGCACTTTGGCCAGGGCGGTCATCGAGTCATCGACCTCCAGCTGCACCGGGTACTGATAGGCCAGCATGGCCAGCAGCGATTCAACCGCAGCTTCCGCCTCGGTCTCCTCCAGCGACGTGTCCCAGCCCAGCAGCACGTCCGCCGGGGCGTCCGTGCGCTCGGAGGTGTAGCTCACCGCAAATGCGGCAATTTTTCCGCCTTCGTGCTTCGGTTTGTCCCTGAGCACCACGGCACCCGAGGCGCCGGTGACCTCGTGCAGCAGCATCTGCTGGGCGCGGCCAAGTCCCATGTCCGCCCGGTCCCAGTCGTGGACAGCGTTGTAGAAGTCGGCGACGGCGCGGGTCAGTTCAACCGAACCGGTTGCCGCTTCCTCCAGCTGCGGTCCGTGGTCCTCGAAGACGGGCAGCTTGAGCTTGCCCGGTTCAACGATCACTGACCGTGAGCGCTGGATCGGTTCCAGGCCGGCAGCGGCGGCGAACGCCGCGCCTGCCGAGTCCGGCGCCACCTTGGCACGAAGCCTGGTAACGCCCGACGGCGCGTTCTCGGCTTCCTTGCGCAGCATGCCCAGCAGGGTGGAGCCCAGGCCGGCACGCCGGTTGTCCCGTGCCACTTCGATATACGCCCATAGCAGGTCCGGGTGCAGGCTGGTCTCGTAGACCACCCCGGCAGCCACCGGCACGCCGTCGTCCTCCGCCACGATGCAGCGGCTCCACGGCTCGTTCGCCGAGGGACGCAGAACGGAGCGGAACTGTGCGGCTTCACCGGTCTCGGGGTCGCCCCAGAGCTGGATCAGGGCGAGGTCGTCGTCCTCACGCCATTCGCGGAAAGAGATGGCCATTACGCGCCGATCAGCCGTTCGGCCAGGTAACCCTGTACCTTGTCCAGGCTCACGCGCTCCTGGGCCATGGTGTCCCGCTCGCGGACGGTGACGGCTTGGTCTTCGAGCGTGTCGAAGTCCACCGTGATGCAGAACGGCGTGCCGATCTCATCCTGGCGGCGGTAGCGGCGGCCAATGGCGCCGGCGTCGTCGAAGTCGATGTTCCAGTTCCGGCGCAGCTGGGCGGCCAGCTCCTTGGCCTTCGGGGACAGGTCCTCGTTGCGGCTGAGCGGCAGCACGGCTGCCTTGACCGGGGCCAGGCGCGGGTCAAGGCGCAGCACGGTCCGCTTGTCCACGCCGCCCTTGGCGTTGGGTGCCTCGTCCTCGGTGTAGGCGTCCACCAGGAATGCCATGAAGGACCGGGTCAGGCCGGCGGCGGGCTCAATCACGTACGGGGTGAACCGCTCGTTGGTGGCCTGGTTGAAGTAGCTCAGGTCCGTGCCGGAGTGCTTGGAGTGCGTGCCCAGGTCAAAGTCGGTGCGGTTGGCGATGCCTTCCAGCTCGCCCCACTCCGAACCCTGGAAACCGAAGCGGTACTCGATGTCCGTGGTGCCCTTGGAGTAGTGGCTCAGCTTCTCCAGCGGGTGCTCGAACAGGCGCAGGTTCTCCGGGTCGATGCCCAGGTCCGTGTACCAGTTCTTCCGGGTTTCAATCCAGTACTTATGCCATTCCTCGTCCGTGCCCGGCTCGACGAAGAATTCCATTTCCATCTGCTCGAACTCACGGGTGCGGAAGATGAAGTTGCCCGGGGTGATCTCGTTGCGGAAGCTCTTGCCGATCTGGCCGATGCCGAACGGCGGCTTCTTGCGGGAGGTGGTGAGCACGTTGTTGAAGTTCACGAAGATGCCCTGCGCGGTTTCCGGGCGCAGGTAGTGCATGCCTTCTTCGCTGGCCACCGGGCCAAGGAAGGTCTTAAGCAGGCCGGAGAATTCCTGCGGTTCGGTCCACTGGCCCTTGGTGCCGCAGTTGGCGCAGGCGATGTCCGCCAGGCCGTTTTCAGGCGCGCGGCCCTTCTTCTCTTCGTATTCCTCTTCGAGGTGGTCCGCACGGTAGCGCTTGTGGCAGCTGAGGCACTCGACCAGCGGGTCGGAGAAGACCTCGACGTGGCCTGAGGCTTCCCACACGGCGCGCGGCAGGATGACCGCGGAATCCAGGCCGACGACGTCGTCGCGTCCGCGGACCATGGACTGCCACCACTGCTTCTTGATGTTTTCCTTCAGCTCGACGCCGAGGGGCCCGTAATCCCAGGCGGAACGCGAACCACCGTAGATCTCACCCGACTGGAAGACGAAGCCCCTGCGCTTGGCCAGGGAGATGATCGGATCCAGTTTGGATTTGGTCGAAGCCATGTGAATGGTACCGCCGTTCTTTCTGCTCACGCAGGCCGCTGGGTGCGGTCCGCTTTTGATCCCGTTCCGCCTCGCTTTCCGGCGCGGAAGTGCGCAGGTGCGGGCCGGAGGGCAAAACCTATAGATACCAGCTTAAGGTCACGGCGGCGAAAGCCGGCTACCCGTTGCGCCGCCGCGCCCACGGCCGGAATCCGGGCATGTTCCAGGGCAGCGTGGCTACCACGATTGCAACCAGGGTCAGGGCGGTGCCCAGCACCGTTGCCGCGACGACGACGGAGCCCGGGGCGGGGAGGAAAAGGTCCAGCAGGAGGGACCCCACCAGCTGCCCGCCGATCAGGCCAAGGCTGGTCAGCAGGACGCCGAGTGTCTTGACGAGCATGGCGCTGACGCCAATGAAGATGCAGCCCATCACGCCGCCCAGGTAATACCACCAGGTGTCCGGCAGCGGATTGCCGACTCCGGAGACCGCCACCTTCACCAGCCATACCACCAGCAGGGCGGTGAATCCGGAGACAAAGTTCATCAGGGTTGCCGTGATGGGCGTGCCGTAGTGCATTCCCGTGGTCCCGTTCATGGCCTGCTGGAAGCTCATGGCCATGCCGGCACTCAGCGGCAGCAGCACGGTCAGCAGCCAGTCGGCGCCGCCCCCGCTGCCGGAGAGCTTGGGACTCACCGCCCACGCGACGGCGGCGATGGTCAGCACGGCCCCCACTACCCGCATGATGGTCAGGGTTTTCTTGCCGCCGGGACCAATGCCCATCCGGTCCACCACCAGCCCGGTCAGGGTTTGGCCGGCAACCGTGGCTACGGTGAACACGGCAACACCCAGTACGGCTATGGTCAGTGTCTGCGTGAGTACGAACCAGGCGCCAATGACGCCGGCAAGGATGTAGATCCGCGGAAAGCGCCTCTGCCGGAGCGCGGGCAGGATTTGCCCGAAGCCGGCCCGTCCGCGCGGAAACACGGCGGTGACGAGGATCATCACGGCGAGCCCGGTGCCGAAGCTCACCAGCGCGGCGGCGAGGGAATCATCCAGGGCAACGCCGAGGGCGCCATTGATGCGGGACTGGGCGGGAATGGCCACCCCGGAGGCGAGAGCTAGGGGCAGACCGACGGAGACAGGGATACGGGCAGGCTGTGGCACCGTTTCACATTACTCCCGCTTCGGTGCCCCGCCTGTCCCCGCCCCGATTTCCGCAGCCTGCACCCCGGGCCCCGTAACGGCGTCGGGCGCTTTCTCCGGCAGAATAGGTTCCATGAGCTCAACCGATCCCCAGGACCTTCCCATCCGTGACGACATGATCCGCCTTGGCCAGGCACTGAAACTCGCCAGCCTTGCCGAGGACGGCATTGAGGCCAAGGAACTGATCGAGAACGGCCTGGTGAAGGTCAACGGAGACATCGAGGAGCGCCGCGGCCGGCAGCTCCACGCCGGGGACACCATCGAGGTGAACGGCGAGGCCGTGCGGATCGTCTCCGGCGGATAGCCCTTACCGGGAACCGAGGACTGTGTGGGTGAGGAATTCCCGCACGTGTCCGAGTTCCTGCATATTGATGCTGTGCCCCATGCCGGCGTAGAGCACCTTGGTCAGCTTGGTATGGCCGTTCAGCCAGGCGTGGGTGTATTCGATGCGCTCGGCGTCGATCACCGGATCCGCCTGGTCCCGTCCCCAGAAGAACGGCACCTTCAGCGCCGCCAGCTCCTCGTCGTGGAAGAAGCCGTTTCCTTCGGCCGGCACCACAAAACCGGAAAGCCCGACGACGGCGGCGAATTCCTCGAGCCGGTGGCGCATCAGTGTGCTGGCCACGGCCATTCCCATGGAGAAGCCAAGCAGGCTCACACTCGAGTGCTGTTCCCTGAGGCCGTCGAGCCAGTCCGAGACGTCCTGGACTGCCGCAACCACCCGGTCCACCGAATAATCCGGTTCGTGCATCAGCGGGAACCAGGAGTAGCCCGGACCCAGCGTCCGGGGTGCGCGGACGGAGGCGATGGTGAACTCCTGAGGCAGGTACTGCGCCAGGCCCATGAGGTCTTCCTCGTTGGCCAGGTAGCCGTGGAAGAGCACCAGCAGCGGGGTTCCGGCCCGCTCTTCCTCCGGCTTGGAGAAGAGCACAACAGGGTTCCAGGGAGAGTTGTTCGTCATAAATTCCATTCTGGCATGCGGCTCTTCCAACCTACGGTCGCGTAGCCAGGCCCCCAGGGGCAATCATGGTTCGGTGACCGAAAATGCCCAGCTCCCCTCCGTGCCATCCGATCCCCGGAACCACTCCGAGCCGCCGGTGCAGCCCGCCCAGCAGCAGGGACACCCGGACCACCCCTTCAACCGCTACGTGGCGCTGGGCGACTCGTTCACGGAGGGGATCGGCGATCCGAGCCCGGAAAGCCCGGGAGGGCACCGCGGCTGGGCCGACCGGCTGGCAGAGGAACTCGCCGCCGGGCATGACGACTTCGCCTACGCGAACCTGGCCATCCGCGGACGCCTGCTGAACCAGATTGTTGCCGAGCAGGTTCAGCCGGCCATCGACCTGAAGCCGGACCTGGTGACCATCTGCGCCGGCGGCAATGACGTCATCCGGCCGGGCGGGGATCCGGACCGGCTCGCCGAAACCATGGACGGCACCATCGCGCGGCTGCGGGAGACCGGCGCCACGGTGGTGCTCTTCACCGGCCCGGACATCGGAGCCACCCCGGTACTGGGAAGCGTCCGCGGCCGGGTGGCCATCTACAACGAAAACCTGCGGACAGTGGCCATGCGGCACGACGCCGTCATAGCGGACATGTGGGCGCTGCGGGAGCTGAGCAACCAGCAGATGTGGGCCCCGGACCGGCTGCACTTCTCCCCCATGGGACACCAGACCATTGCGGCCATGGCGCTGGAGACGCTCGGTGTTCCGCACACCCTGGAACCGGCGCGGGTGAAGGAACTGCCGCCCAAGAACTGGCGGACGGCACGTTCCGAGGACCTGTTCTGGGCCCGTGAATACCTGATGCCGTGGGTGATGCGGCGGGTCCGCCGCCGCTCCTCGGGCGACGGCATCTCACCCAAGCGCCCGGACGCCGGCCCGTTCTTCGGAAAGCGGATGCCGCAGGGCTCCTCCGAGGCTGCCGGGGCGCAAACCGCCGGCGCCGGGCCTGCGGGCCAGGGGTAGGTTCCTCCGCGGAGCAGGCGCCTAGCCGAAGAAATCCTTCCGCAGCACGTCCCGGAGCTGGAGCACGTCGGTAAGGAACCCGTCGTGTCCAATGGGCGCGCTGATCAGGTGCACGCGGTTCTCCCCGGGAAGCGCGGCTGCCAGTTCGTAGGACTGTTCCGGGAAGTACAGCCGGTCCGAGTCCACCGCGGCCACGAGGAACTGAGCCCGGACAGCGGCGAGCGCTTCGCTCAGGCTGCCCCGGTCCCGGGTGACATCGTGGCTCATCAGCGCCTCGGTGAGGATGACGTAGCTGTTGGCGTCGAACCTTCCTGCGAGCTTTGTCCCCTGGTGGTCCAGGTAGCTCTCCACCTGGTAGCGGCCGCGTTCTGCCGGGAGGGCAGCACCGAGCGGGTCCTCCCCCGGCTGCGGCGTCCGGCCGAACCGGTACTGAAGTTCGGCCTCGGACCGGTAGGTAATGTGCGCAATCCGCCGCGCCAGGCCCAGTCCGGCCACGGGCGCACGGCCGTTGTAGTAGTCCCCGCCGTTGTAGTCCGGGTCCAAACGGATTGCCGCCACCTGCGCCTGGGCAAAGGCGATCTGCTCACCGGTGCTTGCCGCCGTCGCTGCTATCACCGCGCACCGGGCCACCCGTTCGGGTTCCGTTACCGCCCATTCGAGCGCCCGGGCGCCGCCGAGTGATCCGCCCAGCACCGTGTGCCAGCGCCGGATGCCCAGCTGGTCCGCCAGCCGGGCTTCGGCGTGCACGGAATCCCGAATGGTCACGAACGGAAAGCGCGAACCCCACGGCAGTCCGTCCGGATCCGCGGACCCCGGCCCGGTGGAACCGTAACAACCCCCGAGCATGTTGATGGAGACAACGAAGAACCGGTCGGTGTCGATGGTCTTCCCCGGGCCGACCAGTCCGTCCCACCAGCCCGGCTCATCCGAACTGCCTTGCGCAACGTGGGTACTCCCCGTCAGGGCATGCGGAACCAGAACGGCGTTGGACGCGTCGCTGTTTAGCTCGCCCCAGGTTTCGTAGCCCAGCACAACGTCCGGAAGGACACCGCCGGTTTCGAGTTTGAGGTCACCGATGGGGGCGTACCGCAGCACCCCGTCAAGAACACGGACAGGGTGCTGCGGTGCAGGCGGGTAGGTGGTCACGCTGTACTTCATGCTCCCTTGGCGGCGCGGAAACCGGCATCGAGATCCGCGATGATGTCATCGATGTGCTCAAGGCCAACCGAGAGGCGGACCAGCCCCGGGCTGACGCCCGCCGCCGCCTGGGCCTCGGCCCCGAGCTGGCTGTGGGTCGTGGACGCCGGGTGGATCACCAGGGAGCGCACGTCCCCCACGTTGGCCACGTGCGAGTGCAGTTCGAGTCCGTCGACGAAGCGCTTGCCTGCTTCCACACCGCCTTCAATTTCAAAGGACACAATCGCTCCGGTTCCCCGGGGACCGTACTTGCGTCCCCTCTCGTACCACGGGCTCGACTCAAGCCCTGCGTACGCAACCGAGATAACGTCGTCGTGCGCTTCAAGCCACTGCGCGACGGCGACGGCGTTTTCGACGTGCCGCTCCACGCGCAGGCTGAGGGTCTCCAGCCCCTGGGCGAGGAGGAACGCGTTGAACGGAGACAGCGCCGAACCGAGGTCCCGGAGCAGCTGGACCCGGGCCTTGAGGATGTAGGCCAGGTTGGCCCCGAGGACGCCGCCGGCGCCGAGGTCCCTGGCGTAGACGAGTCCGTTGTAGCTCTCGTCAGGGGTGTTGAAGCCGGGGAACTTCTCCGGGTCCGCACCGAAGTCGAAGTTTCCGGAGTCCACGATCACGCCGGCAATAACGGTGCCGTGCCCGCCGAGGTACTTGGTGGCCGAGTGCACCACGATGTCCGCTCCCCATTCAATGGGACGGATCAGGTAGGGAGTGGAGAGCGTGTTGTCCACGATTAGCGGGACGCCTGCCTCATGCGCCGCGCCGGAAATCCCCTCAATGTCCAGGACGTCCTGGCGGGGGTTGGACACCACCTCGCCGAAGAAGGCCTTGGTGTTGGGGCGCACCGCTTCGCGCCACTGGTCGAGGTTGTCCGGGTCAGCAACAAACGTGACGTCGATGCCGAACTTCTTCAGCGTGTGCTTGAAGAGGTTGTACGTGCCGCCGTAAAGGCTGGGGCTGGCCACAATGTGGTCGCCGGCCTGGGCGAGGTTCAGGATGGCGTACGTTTCGGCTGCCTGGCCGGAGGCGAGCAGCAGCGCTCCGATGCCCCCCTCCAGGGACGCAATGCGGTTCTCCACCGCTTCCTGGGTGGGGTTGCCGATCCGGGTGTAGATCGGTTCGAGTTCCGCCAGCGCGAACCGGTTGGCTGCCGCTTCGGCGCTGGGAAAGACGAAGGACGAGGTTTGGTAGATGGGCAGGGCGCGGGCGCCGGTTACGGCGTCGGGCTCCTGACCAGCATGGATCTGGCGTGTTTCGAAGGACCAGTTGGCAGACATTGTGTGCTCCCTTTATGACCAGGGGCCCCACAGGGTCGAGTCCGGGATACTCCGGAGCGACACGTGTGGCCCGCGCTTGCCGGTACGCCTGTTTGCGTACGGCCAGGTCTTCACCCGGGGCACCCCACCGCGGTTGGAGGGTTGCCGGCCAGCAAGCCGGGGCTATCTGCTGGCACTCATGACCTGTACCAATAGAACCAACGCTCCGGCAGTTGTGCAACCCATATGACGCAGCGTGAAAGTGCCGCATTACGGCGCTTAGGCTTGCCTTAGTCGAGACACAGGTCACAACGTGCCAAGATGTTCGCATGCGCCTGGATCACGTCTCTTACGCCTGCGAATCCGACGGCCTGCTGGCCACCACGGAACGCATTGCTGCTGCCCTGGGAACTGACTTCGTCAAAGGCGGAGTCCATCCCCGTTTCGGTACCCGCAACATGATCCTCCCGCTGGCCAACCACCAGTATGTTGAGGTTGTTGAAGTACTGAACCACCCCGCCTCGGACAAGGCCCCGTTTGGACAGGCCGTCCGTGCACGCTCCGACGCCGGCGGCGGCTGGATGGGCTGGTGTGTTGCCGTTGAGGACCTTGCTCCCTTCGAAGAACGCCTTGGCCGCTCCTCCGTCCCCGGCAACCGCAAGTTCCCCGACGGACAGGAACTCACCTGGCGGCAGATCGGCATCAACGGGCTGATCGCCGACCCGCAGGTTCCCTACATGCTCCGCTGGGATGAGGACAAGGCAGACCTTCACCCCTCCCGTGCCCTGGAAGGCACCGTCTCGCTGCAGTCGCTCACCATTGCCGGCTCGGCCGCACGGGTGACCGAGTGGCTGGGCATGCCCGTCGAAAAGCCGCTCGAGTCCGTGGATGTCACCTGGGTCTCTCCCAAGGGCACCCCCGGCATCATGTCCGTCACCTTTGCCACCGAGAAGGGTCTCGTCGAGATCTAGTTCTAGCTCCGGTCTGCGGTTCTGCTGCCAGTTGCAGCTGGCAGCAGAATCGCAAACCAGCCGGCTCCCTGTCATCCACATTTGGGGCCAGGACACTGGTGGGATTGCTTGCCTGCCCGTAGAGCTACGGAATGGATGCAGAACTTTTATTCGTAGCCGACGGTCATGCCGGACTGGGCAAGCCACTGTCCGAACGTTGCCTGGCCGGGGAACTGGTTCGCCTGAGGCGCGGCGTTTACGTCGACGCTGTCGCATGGGGCCGGTTGCCTCCCTGGGAGCGTGAACGGCTAAGGATACTGGCGGCTGTCGAGTCCGCCGTGGGGACCCGCGTCCTGGTACAGGAGACGGCAGCAGTCATTTGGGGCATTCCCGTCGTCGGTGCGTTGCCTGAGATTCTGCTTCTGGCATCCACCCGTTCGCACGGCCGGCGCCGGGGCGACCTGCGTTGGACCAGGCGGAAACTGCTGGATCCACTGGTTGTGTATGCCGGGGTGGAACTCACGTCCCGCGCGCAGACCGTTATTGACATGGCCGCCTATCTGCCCTTTGAGCGGGCCCTTCCGGCTATGGACCATGCCCTCCGTCCTGACATGTTGAAAGGGTTCTCTCCGCTCAGCAAAGATGACCTTCGCCTTGTTGCAGGCAGGCTTCCGGATTCCGCCAAACGTGGCCGGGCATTACGGGTCCTGGAGTTCGCTGACGCCCGCTCTGAATCACCGGGTGAGTCGTTCTCCCGAGCTATCCTCCGCCGGCATGGGTTTCCAGCACCGGAACTGCAGCAGGAATTCCGGTCCCCCGGCGGAAAACTCCTCGGCCGCACTGACTTCTTTTGGCGCGAACACAGACTGGTCGGCGAATTCGACGGTGCTGTGAAGTACGGACGAAACGTTGGGGATCCCCGCACCCAAACAATGCAGCCGTCCTGGGAGACGCTCGTTCGGGAGAAGCGGCGTGAAGACGCCATTCGGGCGACTGGTGTGGGATTCGTGCGATGGTCCTGGACCGATCTCCAAGGTTCACCGCAGAATCCCGACGGACTGGTCCAGCGGCTGGTGAGGGCGGGTCTGCCCCGAAAACGACGTCGATGATCCCGCTGCCAGTTCCGATATCCGCTCACGGCTGGCAGTTCTGCTGCCGGTTCTAACCGGGAGCAGAACTGCTAGGCGGTCGATTCCGTGGAAACCGGCAGCAGAACCGGCAGGCTACCGGACGAAGGCACGAAGCAGGTCCGCGTTCAAACCGCGGACGACGGCGGGATCCACCTTGAGCACCCGGCGGTCGTAGGTGAGCAGCCCGTTGACCTCATCCTCAACGTCGGTGAGCTGGGTGTAGACGGTGGCGGCAAGGCCTTCCCGCAGAGCCGGCTCGATCTGTTCGCGGTGCAGTGCCGTGAACGCTTTCTCGAGCTCGGCCCGGCTGCGCAGGGTTTTGCCGTAGCCAAAGACTTTGGCGTTCCAGGTGTGTCCTTCGACGGGGAGGCTGAAGCCGCCGTACTCGGAGAGGACGATGACCCGCGGGTCCCGCTGCCACCGCCGGCGGATATGGAAGGGAACGGCGTACACGTGCAGACTCTTGGCGTCGCCGGCACCCTGGTCATGCCAGCCGCTGGCATGGTCAATGGTCCGGGTAGCATCCAGCTCCCGGAGCTCAGCAGCGACGTCGGCGGCGTCGAACTGGCCCCAACCCTCGTTGAACGGAACCCAGACGGCGATGCTGGGAACGCTCCGGAGCAGCCCAACGGTCTCCCGCACTTCACGGCGGAACGCCTCCCGGCCGGAGGCGTCACTGCGGCCGAACTTCGCATACCGGCGGTCGCTCCTGCCTCCCCGGCCCGGCAGCGGCACCGGTTCAGGCGCCCGGCCATCCCCCATTCCGCCGTTCACCATGTCCTGCCAGACCAGCATGCCCAGCCGGTCGCAGTGGTGGTACCAGCGCAGCGGCTCGATCTTGATGTGCTTGCGCAGCATCGTGAAGCCCAGGTCCCTGGCCGTCTGGATGTCGAACACCATGGCATCGTCCGAAGGCGGCGTGTACAGCCCGTCCGGCCAGTAGCCCTGATCCAGCAGGCCGGCGTGCAGGTAGGGTTTGCCGTTGAGCAGCAGGCGCTTGTGTCCGGCGGGATCAATACCGGTGCCGAACGTCCGCAGACCAAAGTAGGACCTGACCTCGTCCGCGCCAAAGCGAACCCGGACGTCGTAGAGGAACGGATCCTCCGGACTCCACAGCCGTGGATCTGGCAGGGCCAGCCGGAGCGGCTGCCCCGGGACGAAGACCGCCGCTGCGACTTCGGTGCCACCGGCAAAGACCGCCACGTCGCCGGAGATTTTCGGTCCGGCCTCCGGCCTCGGTTCGGCGGGCAGGCTCGGTTCGGCAGGCGGATTCCGCTCGGCCTCCGTTTCCCGCCCGGTTTCCGCACCCGGACCAGCCGAAGCACCGTCAATCGACACAGTGATTTCGACGCCGTCGAGCGATTCCAGCGGAGTCAGCACCACATCGCGAATCCAGGTTTCCGGGACCCGTTCCAGCCAGACCGTCTGCCAGATCCCGGACTGCGCCGTGTACCAGATTCCTCCGCGGTCCAGCTTCTGCTTGCCGCGTGATGCCCCGTTCGTCTCACTGCCGTCCAGGACCCGCACCACGATCTCCTGCCCGGCAGCTTCCCCGGTTTCCGCGGCAGCCGCGGCTCCAGCACTCCCGTTATGCACGGCCTCCGCGCCAGGAGGACCATCATCCAGCATCGCGGTGATGTCCAGGGCAAAAGGAAGGTAGCCGCCGTCGTGCTCCCCCGCTTTCCGTCCGTTGACCAGGACGGTGCAGGACTGGTCCACGGCTCCGAAGTGCAACAGAACCCGGCCTCCCTGGCCCGCCGGTGCCTCGAAGGTGCGACGGTACCAGAGCGCTTGGTCCGGCTGCAGCTGGCGGTCGACGCCGGACAGCGGCGCCTCGGGCGAGAATGGCACCAGGATCCTGCCGTCCCAGGACGCTGGCGGGTCCGCCTGGGCTGCGGGGGTGATGGCGTAGTCCCAGTACCCGTTGAGGTTCAGCCAGTTTCCGCGCGCAAGCTGGGGCCGCGGATAGTCGGGCAGGACGTTCTGCGGGTCCAGGGCTTCTCCCCAGGGTGTCAGCAGTGCCATGAAGGCGTCAGTCTCCAATTCCAATGGCGGATCCAAACAGGGCAAACCCAACGAACCCGGCGATGTCCACGAGCGCGTGCGCAATGACCAGCGGCATCACCCGCTTCGTCTTGTAATAGGCGTACCCGAAGAGCAGTCCCATCAGGAAGTTTCCGATTCCGGGGCCGATTCCCTGGTACAGGTGGTAACTGGCCCGGATGAGTGCGCTGGTGATGATCATCGCCGGTACCGACCATCCCAGGGCGCGCAGCCGGGTAAAGAGGTAACCCACCACAATGACTTCCTCCAGGACGGCATGCCGCATCGCGGACAGCACCAGGACCGGAAGCGTCCACCAGTACGTGTCCAGGGCCGCCGGGACGATTGCGGTGGTGATGCCCATCGCCCGCCCTGCCGCATAGACGCCGAGCGTACCCACGCCGATGACGGCCGCCAGTGCAAATCCCAGCCCGAAGTCCAGCACCGGACGGGAGAACGTGAAGCCGATCCGGCGGAAGGCCGAGCGTCCGGGCTCGGTCAGCAGGAAAAGGACCAGCGCCACCGGGACCAGGGAGAAGAAAATTCCCAGCAGCTGGTACACCAGGTCAAACACGGCCCTGTCATCCAGGACCGGGTTGAGCGTGGTGGTCTGTCCCTGCAGCGGCCCCTGGGTCATCTTGTCCAGCAGGCGCACGACGGCGTACACGCCTGACTGCCCCAGGGAAAGTCCCAGCACAATCAGGATTTCGACCGTGATCCTGCGCCGAGTCCCGGCATCAGGCACAGCATCAGCAGAGGCGGTAGGCATGTGCCCTATTGTGCCTGATCACCCTCGCGGGCCGTTCGTCCCCTACTTGCGGATTACCACCCGGTGCATTTCACTGGTTGAAATGCCAGTACCACTGTGCGGCATTTCACGGTTCGGCGGGCAATGCCGGCAGCACACAGACAGGATGACGTTTTGGTTCTCTTTTCTCAGGAATCCGCCCCCGGCACGGTCCGCACCGTCAACGTTGGCACAGGGCCCCTGGAGCCCGGGGAGATCCTGGCCGTGGCCCGCGGAGGTGCCCGGGTGGCGCTGACTGCCGAGTCCCTGGCGGGCATGCGGTCCTCACGTTCAGTGATCGAATCACTTGCCGCAGACTCGAAGCCCCACTACGGCGTCTCCACGGGATTCGGGGCACTGGCGACGAAACAGATACCTCCCAGCCAGCGCACGGTCCTGCAGCGCTCGCTCGTGCGCAGCCATGCGGCGTCGTCCGGCCAGGAGGTGGACCGGGAGGTGATTCGAGCACTGATGCTCAACCGGCTTTCCACCCTCGCTACCGGACGTACAGGTGTCCGCCCGGAAGTTGCATCGGCTTATGCCGATCTGCTCAACGCAGGCATCACTCCCGTCATTGGCGAGTACGGTTCGCTCGGCTGCTCCGGTGACCTGGCCCCGCTGTCCCACTGCGCGCTGGCGCTCATGGGCGAGGGCAGGGTGCGCGACGCCGATGGGAAGGAACTGGAGGCCTCCGCGGCACTGGCGGCGGCTGGCCTGGAACCCCTGGAGCTGCAGGAGAAGGAAGGCCTGGCGCTGATCAACGGCACTGACGGCATGCTTGGCATGCTCACCCTGGCCATCGCGGACCTGCACCGGCTGCTGACGGTTGCGGACATCGCGGCGGCAATGAGCGTCGAGGGCCTGCTGGGGACCGAGGCCGTGTTCGCCGCTGACCTCCAGGCGCTCCGTCCGCAGCCCGGACAGGCAGAGTCCGCTGAGAACATCCGGACGGTCCTGCGCGGATCCGTGCTGGTGGAGGAACAGAAAACCGGAGAGTTCACCCGGGTGCAGGACGCCTACTCCCTGCGCTGCGCTCCGCAGGTCCATGGGGCGGCCCGGTCCACCCTGGCGCATGCCGAGCACGTGGCGGCATGTGAGCGCGCCTCCGCCGTGGACAACCCGGTGGTGACCCCGGACGGCCGGGTTGAGTCCAACGGCAACTTCCACGGCGCTCCCGTGGGCTACGTCCTGGATTTCCTCGCAATCGCCGTCGCGGACCTTGCCTCCATGAGCGAGCGGCGCACCGACCGGTTCCTGGACCGCAACCGCAGCCACGGACTGAATGCTTTCCTTGCCCATGACCCCGGCGTGGACTCCGGGCACATGATTGCCCAGTACACCCAGGCCGGAATCGTCTCCGAGCTCAAACGGCTCGCCGTACCAGCATCAGTGGACTCGATTCCGTCCTCCGCCATGCAGGAAGACCACGTTTCAATGGGATGGGCGGCCGGACTGAAGCTCCGCAAAGCCCTGGATGGGCTCACCCGGGTCCTGGCCGTGGAAATTCTCACCTCGGCACGGGCCCTGGATATGCGCGACGGCGGCCTTCACTCCTCCCGCAGCGCGCCGGTCTCCGCGGCAGTCCGTGCTGCCGTCCGGTCCGTCGTGGACGGGCCGGGACCCGACCGGTACCTGGCACCTGAGATTGAGGCCGTGTACCGGCTGGTGGCGGACGGATCCCTCGTTGCTGCCGCAAACGCTGTACTGGAGGCTCCTCTCCACTAGGCTGCAGGCATGAATTCGCCACGTACCCCGGATTCCACCGGCGCATCAGGAGACGAAGTACGCGTCACGGCAGTGGTGCGCGGCGTAGTCCAGGGTGTCGGCTTCCGGTACCGGGTACTCCGGCAGGCAGCGAAGCTGAATCTGACCGGGTCCGCGGTGAACCAGCCGGACGGCTCCGTGGTGATTACTGCCGAAGGGCTGCCGTCCGCAGTGGACGGGCTCGTGGAGTGGGTTCGCTCCCCCGCTGCGCCGGGCGTGGTCGAGAGCGTCGAGGAACACCATTCACCGGCAACGGGAGAGTTCAGCAGCTTCGACGCCGGGTAACCGCCTTTGGAGACCGCCGGGGAATTGAGGCGGGTCCGCAGGCCGGCGACCCGGGAATGAAAGCCCCCGGATGAGAGGAACAAAAGACCCCGGACATGAAGAACGCCGGCAGACTGTGGGGTTGGTTGGGGGGAACAACCCTAGTCTGCCGGCGCCGGATAGTTCACTACGCTATCCATTCATCACTCGCACCCTTATGAGGTAATAACTACGTTAGGACAGCGGTCTGGAAAGCTCCTGTCAGCAAGCTGGCAACTTCCTGAGAGTGGCAGGAGGCCTACGCTGCGCGCTTCATATCCTGGCCTGCTGCGGGGCCGCTGCAGGCCTGATGTGCGGTCTCGCTGCCCGGCCCCTTTCCGGAAGAAGCTGCCTTCTTTGCAGCCGGAGCCGCGGTCTTTTTGCCGCTGCCCTTGCCGCCGGCCTGAGCCGAAGCCTGCTTGCCGCCCTGGCTGTTCGCCTGGACCGGGCGAGGCTTGCTGCCCTTCTTCTTTTTGGACGAAGCTCTCTTGTTCACCACTGACTTGCCTGCGGACGTATTCTTCGCGGCCTGGGTCGTGGCCTCGGGGGCAGGCGCATCGGGTGTGCCCGCAGCCTTCGCGGGGAGGTGGGGTGCAGCCGCGGCCGGCGCTGGATCAGCGTCCGCAGCGACGGCAGGACCAGCTACCGCGGAGGCGCCCCCGGCGCCATGCCTGCGCCCCAGCAGCTCGCGGGCAAATGCACCTTCGGCACCGGGTTCACGGAGGACCGGGACGGCGGCAGCCACCTGCGCGGTGTCCGCGGCCCACGGGGACACTGCCGGACGGGTTCCGGGACGCGCCGGGGTGAGGGCCGCGCGGATTTCTTCGGCAGCAAACCGGGTCGCATCAATGAACGCTGCAGCAGCTGCATCTTCGGGTGAATGTTCAACCCTGCGCACGGCGGAGCGCTTCAGAAGCCGGTACGCAGCGGAAACCACCACCAGGATTGCCACGCCCGTTCCATACATCATGGCCAGGGACAGGGCCAGGGAAGTCGTCCCGCCGGAGAAGGATCCATACCCCGCGACTGCCAGGACAAGCCACACCAGGCTCACCACGGTAATCACGGAACGGGCTTTGACGTAGAAGGGACGCTGCTGCACGCCCGCTAGCTGCGGCGGCATGATTTCTGGCACTGACGAGACCTCTCAAAAGCACAAACAGCAGGACTGAAATAGGAAATTGGCCGGAGCCGGCCTGCCCTTCAACTGTAGGTTTCCCGTGCCCTTCAAATGACCATTCCCGCGCCGTTTCCGCGATTCGTTATCCGTCTGGGATGAGAGATTCGTCACAGCCCCGTACGCATGGGGGAAAGTGCTTCAGACACGTCCAGGAAAGGCCGCTGGCCAAGCAGCTGCGCGGCGGCTAGTTCGGCTATTCCGGACGAGGTTTGGAACCCGTAGCCGCCCTGTCCGGCCAGCCAGAAGAAGCCGGGAACGGCGTCGTCGAAACCCACCACGGGCACACCGTCAGCGGCCTGCGTGCGCAGCCCTGTCCAGGCTCGGACAACTCGTCCCAACTCAAGGCGGGTCAGCGAGTTGACCAGTCCTACCAGGTCTGCCACGTCCTCAGGCCGGTGCCGGGCGTCCTCCGGCGGGCTGGGAACCGCTTCGGACGGGGAGATCAGCACACCTTCAAGGTCCGGCCGGTAGTAGAAG
Organism: Arthrobacter koreensis; assembly: GCF_009193255.1. Taxonomy (GTDB): domain Bacteria; phylum Actinomycetota; class Actinomycetes; order Actinomycetales; family Micrococcaceae; genus Arthrobacter_B; species Arthrobacter_B koreensis. The sequence continues at coordinate 59,781 of NZ_WACG01000007.1, read as the reverse complement.
TTGTCCAGCGCGCCTGCAACCATCGGACCGTCCGCAGCGGGCGGATTGCCGGCCTCGACTATTGCGGCGGTTCGCCGGTATGGCTGGAGTCCGCGCGGGCGGACTCCAAACAGGCCCGCCACTGAATCGGCCCAGGCACCGGCCGCGTTCACGACTACCGCCGCGCTGAAAGTGTCCCCGCCCGCAGAGACCAGCCACTCCCCCTCGCCGCCGCTGACGGCATCCACCCGGCGTCCGGTGAGGATACGGCCCCCGCCGGCCAGGATCCGGGCCCGGTGCCAATCCATCAGGATGTCCGTGTTGCAGGAAACGGATGTTGTGTCCAGCCCTGCGGCCTCAAAGCTGCCGGCGGCCAGTTCCGGGGCCAGGCCCGTCGCCTCGGCGATGGTGATCGGGTGCATATGCCCGCTCGCCCTGTCCCGGACGTCCTCCTCGCGGCCCACGAGCATGAAGGACCTGGGCCGCAGGATCGGCTCGGGCAGGCCGGCCTCCAGTTCGCGGATCAGGGCAAGGGTGCGAACAGTGAGGTCCTGGACTACCGGCGGCCCGTAGCTGGGAATGAGCTGCCGCGCGGAGCGCGAGGACGTGTGGTAGCCAAGTTCGTTCTCGGCTTCCAGGAGCACGACGCCGGTCTCCCGGGCCAGGCGCGAGGCGAGGGAAAGTCCGGCGATGCCGCCGCCAATGATGAGTACGGGAATCTCAGGCACCGGGCACCACCGTGAGGATCGTCGCGTCGTCGGCTTTTTCCCCAATCGCTTCCTGTCGGCGGCGGAGTTCGAGCATCAGCTGCTGCGCTCCAACGGGCGTTGATGCCGCCCGGAGGAAACTCCCGGGCCCATCCACCAGGCCCAGGTCCACCGCGCGCCACGCGCCGTCGGAGGCAAGGACCACGCGCCGCGGTGCGGGAAGCCGCACCAGGTGAGCGTGCTGCACCGCTTCCGGCTCACGCCGGGCAACCCAGAGTCGTCCCGGGGTATTGCGCAGCTCCCGGTCCCGGCGGAGCAGTTCCAGCGCCTGGTCAGGATTGGCGGGGTGTTCGCTGTGGACACGTTGGTCCGCAGGTTCGCTTGTCACGTGCACGACTGATCCGTCCTCCAGTTCCACTGCCGCGTGGCAGTCTGCCAATACCATCACGTCGACGCCTTCCCTGGTGAGCTGCGCGAGGGCCAGGGCCGCACTGGGAAACCGTTTGTGCTCATTTCCGGCCCTCTCCTCGGCCACCCGGGCTACCCCGCGGAGGGCATCAGCCAGTACGCCTCCGGCCTCGGAACCACTTTCGGGGCCCGGCTGGGCACCAGCGCTTTCGCTGAGCAGCAGGTCCAGGGTCCGGGCATACCAGGACGGGTTGGACGCTCCGGGGAGGTCCAGTTCCGGCAGCAGGGACGTTGCCCCGTCAATAACCCAGGCGCTGGCGGCTGCATAGCCGCAGGTGTCCTCCGTGACGTGCCCGTCCCCTTCGGTCTGGACACGGACGGAGTGACTCCAGGAAATGGGCATAGCCCATTCTGGCACGCGTCCTAGAGCCAGGAGAGGTCATCCGTGAGGATCTCCATGAGGGTCTCCGAGCCCACCAGGTAGAGCCCGGGGTGGCGCTGCGCGCCCGCAAGCAGGTTGGACGCCATGCACAGCGCCCAGCCGCGGGCCCGCAGCCAGATGGCCGGATCGGCGTCGTACCGGCCGTCCAGGAAGGTACGGAACGCGTGGCGTCCCGCGGCGTCGAACACCAGCCAGGCCGCGGCAAGGTCAGCGGCGGGATCTCCCGCAGTGAGGTCGCCAAAATCGATTACGGCCTGCAGGGTCCCGCTGCCTGAAATGAGATTGGCCGGGTGCAGGTCCCCGTGCAGCCATACCGGCCCAGAGTTCCAGCCCGGAAGTTCCAGCGCCTCTGCCCAGAGCTCCTCGACCCGGGCCGCGTGCGGCACCATCCCGGAGTGCAGCCGTTCCTGCACGGCCTGGTCCCGGGAGGCCAGCGGACCGCCAACGGCGGGATTACGGGGATAGTCCGGCGGGGCCGGTTTATGGAAGGCATTGAGGAACGCTGCCAGCGGAGCCGCCAGCGTCACGTTGCGGTCCCTGGGCTGCAGGGACACATCGAGTCCGTCATACCAGGAGCTGATGCTCCAGGGGTAGGGATACGGTTCCTGGGGCACCCCGCAGTAAATCGGCACGGAGGTTGCCGTTGCCAGTCCGGCGGTGAGCTGCGGCAGCCACTGCTGCTCTTTGGCCATCAGCTCGGCCGCCTCATCCCGCCGGGGAAGGCGGACGGCATACTCGCGGCCCAGCCGGAAAACGTGGTTGACCCAGCCGTCACCCACCGGAGTAACCGACTGGTCCGCCAGCTGGGGCTGCTGGGCCTGCAGCAAGCCGCGGACCAGCCCCGCATCAACCCGGAGCTGGGACGTTGGCATGCCTGGCACCCTACCTTGGCGCCGGGCGCAGCGGCAGGGCTGCAGACGCGGAACGGCCCCGGTTCCGGTGCATCGGGTGGGATTGACCGTCAGCACCGGCCCCGGGGCCGTTCCAGGTTTGGTGCAGCTAGGCGGAAACGCCCAGGCGTTCCAGGATCAGCTCCCGGACGCGGCCGGCGTCTGCCTGTCCGCGGGTTGCCTTCATGACCCCGCCGACGATCGCGCCGACGGCCTGGATCTTGCCGCCGCGGATCTTGTCCGCAACGTCCGGTGCTGCCGCGAGGGCGGCGTCGATGGCTTCGAGCAGGGCGCCGTCGTCAGAAACCACTGCCAGGCCGCGCTTTTCGATGACTTCCTCCGGGGTTCCTTCGCCGGCGAGGACGCCGTCGAGGACCTGGCGGGCCAGCTTGTCGTTGATCTTGCCGGCCTGGACCAGGCGGTCCAGCTCAACGATCAGCTCGGGCGTCACGCCGGTGTCCACCGGATCGACTTCGGCTTCCTTGGCACGGCGGGCGACTTCGCCCATCCACCACTTGCGGGCCACCTGGGCGGAGGCGCCGGCTGCGATGGTCTCTTCGATGGCTTCCATCACGCCGGCGTTGACGACGTCACGGAACTCCGCGTCGGAGTAGCCCCAGTCTGCCTTCAGGCGCTTGCGGCGCTCGGCAGGCGGCTCGGGCAGCCGGGAGCGCAGTTCCTCGATCCACTCTTCCGTGGTGACCACGGGCAGCAGGTCCGGTTCCGGGAAGTACCGGTAGTCATCGGCGTCGGACTTCGGCCGGCCCGAGGTGGTGGAACGGGTGTCCTCGTGCCAGTGGCGCGTTTCCTGGACGATCTTCTCACCGGATTCGAGGACGGCGGCGTGCCGCTGGATCTCAAAGCGGACGGCGCGTTCGACGGCGCGCAGCGAGTTGACGTTCTTGGTTTCCGAGCGGGTGCCGAACTTTTCCTGGCCGTGCGGGCGCAGGGAAACGTTCGCGTCGCAGCGGACGTTGCCGCGCTCCATCTTCGCGTCGGAAACACCGAGGTTCTTCACGATTTCCCGGATGGCTGCCACGTAGGCCTTGGCCAGTTCAGGCGCGCGGGAACCGGCGCCCTCAATCGGCTTCGTGACGATTTCCACCAGCGGGACACCGGCACGGTTGTAGTCCACCAGGGAGAAGTCGGCGCCCTGGATACGCCCCGCGGCGCCGCCCATGTGGGTGAGCTTTCCGGCGTCCTCTTCCATGTGCGCGCGTTCGATTTCGACTCGGAACACGGAGCCGTCCTCAAGCTCAACGTCCAGCCAGCCGTCGTACGCAATGGGGTCTTCGTACTGGGAGGTCTGGAAGTTCTTGGGGGTGTCCGGGTAGAAGTACTGCTTCCGGGCAAAGGTGCAGGATTCGGCGATCTTGCAGTTCAGCGCCAGGCCGATCAGGATCGAGTACTCCACGGCGGTCTTGTTCACCACCGGCAGCACGCCGGGCAGGCCAAGGTCCACGGGGGTCACGTTGGTGTTGGGCTCGTCGCCGAACACGTTCGGAGCGTCCGAGAACATCTTGGTCTTGGTGTTGAGCTCCACGTGGACCTCGAATCCCAGCACCGGGTCGTACTTCTCCATGGCCTCTTCGAAGGGAAGGGTCTCTTCCTGGGTGTGCACGGACATTACTTTCCTCCTCCGAGTACGGGTGCCGAGGCAAGCAGCGGGCCGCCCCACTTCTGCTCCAGCAGGCCTTCCAGTGCCGCGCCGGCACGGTACAGACGCACATCTTCGCGGGCCGGTGCCAGGAACTGGATGCCCACCGGCAGTCCGTCGGCCAGGCCGCCGGGGATGGAGATGCCGGGCACGCCGGCCATGTTGGCCGGGATGGTGGCGACGTCGTTCAGGTACATGGCCAGCGGATCGTCCAGCTTCTCCCCCAGCTTGAACGCGGTGTTCGGCGAGGTCGGGGAGATCAGCACGTCAGCCTGCGCGAAGGCGGCGCTGAAGTCGCGCTGGATCAGGGTGCGGACCTTCTGGGCCGAGCCGTAGTAGGCGTCGTAGTAGCCGGCGGAGAGGGCGTAGGTGCCCAGGATGATGCGGCGCTTGACCTCGTCGCCAAAACCGGCGGCGCGGGTGGCGCCCATGACGCGCTCGATGGTGAGCGGCGGGTCGGCGGGCAGGCGGCGCATGCCGTAACGGACGCCGTCGTACTTCGCCAGGTTGGAGGAGGCCTCCGAGGGCATGATCAGGTAGTAGGCGCCCAGGGCGTACTTGAAGTTGGGGCAGGAAACCTCAACGATTTCCGCTCCCGCGTCCTTGAGCAGTTCCAGGGACTCGTCGAAGCGGGCCTGCACGCCGGGCTGGTAGCCCTCACCCTGCAGTTCCTTGATGACGCCAATGCGCATACCTGCGACGCTGCCGTTGCGGGCGGCTTCGGCAAGGTTGCCCACCGGGTCGGTCAGGGAAGTGGAGTCGCGCGGGTCATGTCCGCCGATGACTTCCTGGAGCAGCGCGGCGTCCAGCACGGTCCGGGACACCGGGCCGATCTGGTCCAGTGAGGAGGCCATGGCGATCGCACCGTAGCGCGAGACGCCGCCGTAGGTGGGCTTCACGCCCACGGAACCGGTGACGGACGCGGGCTGGCGGATGGAGCCGCCGGTGTCCGTGCCGAGGGCCAGCGGTGCTTCGAAAGCGGCCACTGCTGCTGCCGAGCCGCCGCCGGAGCCGCCGGGAATGCGGTCCAGGTCCCACGGGTTGCGGGTGGGGCCGTAGGCGGAGTGCTCGGTGGAGGAACCCATGGCGAATTCGTCCAGGTTGGTCTTGCCGAGCATCGGCATGCGGGCGGCACGGATCCGGGAGATCACGGTGGCGTCGTACGGGCTCATCCAGCCCTCAAGCATCTTGGATCCGGCAGTGGTGGGCTGGCCCACCGTGACAATCAGGTCCTTGATGGCGATGGGAACGCCGGCAAGCGTGTGCAGCTCTTCGCCGGCAGCGCGGGCCTTGTCCACACCGGCGGCAACCTCGAGTGCCTCGTCGGTGTTGACGTGCAGGAAGGCGTTGATCTCGCCGTCCACATCGGCAATCCGGTCCAGGTGGGCCTGGGTGACCTCGACGGCGGAAACCTCGCGGGCGGCGAGCTTCTCCGCCAAGACGGCAGCGGGAGAGGTAATCAGTTCACTCATGGAAGTCTTTACTCCTCATCCAGGATGGCAGGGACCTTGAAGCGGCCTTCGGCGTTGTCCGGAGCACCGGACAGGGCCTGCTCATTGGTCAGCGTCTGCCCCACGACATCCTCGCGGAACACATTCGCCAGCGGGATCGGGTGGGAGGTAGCCGGGATGTCCTCGCCGGCAACTTCGCTTACGGATTTGATCGAATCCACGATGACATCGAGTTCGCCGGCCATTTTGTCCAGCTCGTCATCGGTCATCTCAATGTGGGCCAGCCGCGCCAGATGCGCCACAGCCTCACGATTGATCTCAGACATGAGTCTCCCATGCGTCTTATGCAGTATTTTCGGCCTTACGCCGGTATCCGTACCAGTCTACGGCGTTTGGGCTGCCGGTTCGGTGGCCCGGACATACAGGGCGCGGCTGCTTCACGGCGGGAGTGAAGGCAGGGTCCGACGCCGATGCCTGCGTTTGACCGGGAGCTAGAGTTCCAGCCGGAAGACCCACAGCACATAGTCTTCGCCCGGAACAGTCCAGTCCCTTTCGGGCACGCGCTCGAAGCCCAGGGACAGGTACATGCTGTGCGCGCCGAGCATGCTGGTCATGCTGGTGAGGGAAACGGCGTGGATTCCGTCCAGGCTCCGGGCGTGCTCCACGATTGCGGTGACCAGGGCGCGGCCCACTCCCCCGCGCTGGACGGCAGGGTCAACGGCCAGCATGCGGAATTCGACTTCACCTTCGACGGCGATGTCCGTGTAGGGCTGCCCGGCGAACGTAACGGCCGCGGAACCAGCCACGGCGCCGTCCTTCTCCGCTACCCAGAGTTCGGCGTGCTGGTCCCGGTGTTCAACGTTCTCCAGCTCCTGGACGTAGGGATTGTCAGCGTCTATGAACCCCGCCTTGAGGTATGCCTCGCGGGTGATCCGGCGGATGTCTTCATAGTCAGCCGGTGTTGCCCGCCGGACTGTGATGCTCATGGGTGTTACGAATCCTTACGTGGTGGTTGATTTCCACGGATGATTCTATCGGCGCACCCGCACCTCCATGCGCCGGTGGTGACGGCGCACACAGCGGCTCAGGCCGGAGGGTCCGGCGGCAGGCGGGCACCCGTCAGCGGGCGGCGTCAGCGGGCGGTCATCAGCGGCGTCGGGCGGCAGCGGCGCAGGCAACGCAGAAGCGCGCCTCGGGACGGATCTCCAGCCGGGCTTCGGGAATGGGTTCGCCGCAGCGTTCGCAGATTCCGTAGGCGCCGTCGTCGAGCCGCACCCTGGCGTCCAGCAGTTCCACAAGGGAAGCTTCGAGCGCGGTGAGCATGGCAACCTCATTCGCCCTCTCTACGGTGACGGTGGTGCCCTCTGGATCATGCTCGTCATCCGCAGGTGTGTCCTTGGCAGCCGCAGTCACTTCCCGGATATCCGCAAGCACGGCGTCGATCTTGGCGCGGGCGGAGTCTATGTGCTCGTCGAGAATCGCGGCGAAGCGGGCGGTGTCCAGGCCCTTGGGCGTTTGGAGCTTCTGTTCCTGGACACGTGCGGTGACGACTGGTGCCAGCTTGCGCGATGCCGCTGTAACTTTACGTGGCATGGTGCGTCCTTCCGGGTCCATGGATCTCGCTAAGTTGTCCCATTATCCGCGCGGGAACGCCAAATTCCTGCCCCTTCAACGGCCGCTTTCCTCTGGGCTTAAATCTCCGCTACATCCCCGCGGCGGGAGGGGCCGGTGTGGCCCAAGTGGCCCAAAGCTCAAGATTTGCTCAAGACCGACGCAGGAAACCCATAATTCTTCGCCTCGGGCAGAAATCGGGTAGTCCGGACCGGCCTTTTCCCGGCGATCTTTGGCTAGTCTCACTTCACCGTTGCTGATTGGTCTCGCAACGGAGTTCTATTACTGGGGGTAGACATGAAGCAGGAAATCCGGCTTGCTCCGGGCATGATCGTCAGCTGCCAAAAGGGCATCAGCTCCGTGAAGCTGCGTGTCATGGGGGCCAGCCGCTGTGACGGCTGCAGCACCATGGGCGTGATTGTCCAGGTCATGGAAGACGCCGTGGTGGACAACTTCCATTACTGGAAAGGGCACGTCATTGTGATGGACCGGAACAAGATCACGGTCGACTCAAAGACGTCTGTCCCGTCCTGGACCGGCGCCTACTAAGCGTCCGGCATCCACACGGCCACCCTTGAGCCCGCTTAGGCCGGGGGCACCAGCCAGGCCGTGGTCACCGCTGCCAGCCGCTCGGCGTCGCCCATTTTTCGGTCCGGCGAGCCGGGACGGCTGACCGTCAGGCCAGCTTCCTCCGCGATGAGCGCACCGGCCGCGAAGTCGTGCTCGTTTAGACCCCTCTCCGCATAGGCGTCCAGGGTTCCGTCAGCCACCATGCACAGGTCCAGTGCTGCCGAGCCGAGCCTGCGCAGGTCAGCAAATCCGTCCATCAGCTCCCCCAGCGCGGCGTACTGTTCGGCGCGGACAACAGGTTCGTAGGAGAAGCCCGTGCCCAGCAGCCGGCCCGTTCGGTCGGGGTCCGGGCCGTGGAGCTGCCGAAGGGTGCCGTGCTCTGCCAGCCAGGCGCCGTGGCCTTTCGCAGCCCAGTAGACACGCACCAGCGCCGGTGCGTGGACCACCCCGGCCAGCCACTCGCCGTCGGCGTTCACCGCGGCCACGGACGTGGCGTAAAAGGGAATGTTGCGAATGAAGTTGGTGGTCCCGTCCAGCGGGTCCACGGACCAGCGGATACCGGAGGGATCCTCCGGAACGCTGGCCTCCAGTTCCTCACCGGTCACCGCATCGAAGGGGCGCAGCCGGTGAATGATCTCCCGGACCGCGTATTCTGCCTCGGTGTCATAGGCGGTAACCCAGTCGCCGGAGGCGCCCTTGTTCTCAACGTGCAGCCCCGCCTCCGACCGTTTGGCCAGCACAGCGGCCCCGGCGGCAGCTGCCTGCCGGGCGACGTCGAGCAGTTCCAGCGGGTCAGGGGCGGGTGCTTTGGTCATGGCGTGGTTTCCTCGTCCTCTGCGTTGTCTTCTGCGTTGTTGGCCGAACCTGAGTCCAGAGGTCCGTTTTCAAGCAGCTGGCGGAATCCGTCCTCGTCCAGGACGGGAACTCCCAGCGACTCAGCCTTGTCCAGCTTGGTGCCGGCGTTCTCCCCCGCCACCAGATAGTCGGTTTTCTTGGAGACGGAGCCTGAGGCCTTGCCGCCGCGGGTGATGATGGCTTCCTTGGCCTCGTCACGGCTGAAGTTCGGCAGGGTGCCGGTGACGACGACGGTGAGGCCCTCCAAGGTGCGGGGCTGGGAGTCGTCCCGTTCGTCGGCCATGCGGACGCCGGCGCGGGCCCAGGAGTCGACGATTTCCACGTGCCAGTCTTCGGCGAACCATTCCTCCAGTGCTGCCGCGATGGTCGGGCCAACACCGTCCACGTGCGCGAGCTGCTCCTCGGTGGCTGCCCGGATGTTCTCCATGGAGCCGAACGCAGTGGCGAGGGCGCGTGCCGCCGTCGGGCCTACGTGCCGGATGGACAGTGCCACCAATACGCGCCAGAGGGGCTGGGACTTGGCCTTTTCGAGTTCTTCGAAGAGCTTGCGGGTGGTGGCCGACGGTTCGGAGGGCTTCTTCGCGGTGCCCTTGGTGTAGAAGTAGGGAACCAGCTCGGTACCCACCACGACGCCTTTGGATCGTTTGGGCCGTTCGATCCGAACGTCTGCCAGGTCTTCGATTTTCAGGTCGAAGAGTCCTGCCTCACTGGTCAGCGGCGGGGTCTCCGGTTCCGCCGGGGACGTCAGCGCGATCGCAGCTTCCCATCCCAGTGCCTCAATATCGAAGGCTCCACGTCCGGCCAGGTGGAACACCCGCTCGCGCAGCTGGGACGGGCAGGAACGGGCGTTGGGGCAACGGATATCGACGTCGCCCTCCTTCGCCGGCTTCAGCTCGGTGCCGCAGGAGGGGCAGTGCGTGGGCATTACGAAGTCGCGTTCGCTGCCGTCGCGGAGTGCGACGACGGGACCCACGATTTCGGGGATGACGTCGCCGGCCTTCCGCAGCACCACGGTGTCACCGATCTTGACGCCTTTGGCCTTCACCACGTCCTGGTTGTGCAGGGTGGCCATCTCCACAGTGGATCCGGCTACCTTGACCGGCTCCATCATGCCGTACGGCGTGACGCGCCCGGTGCGGCCCACGTTCACCCGGATGTCCAGCAGCTTCGTGTTCACTTCCTCCGGCGGATACTTGTACGCCACGGACCAGCGCGGCACCCGGGAGGTGTGGCCGAGCGCGCGCTGCAGCGCGAAGTCGTCCACCTTGACCACAATGCCGTCGATTTCGTGGGCCAAGCTGTGCCGCTGCTCGCCGTTCACAGCGATGAACTCCAGCACCTCGTCATAGGTGTCCAGCACTTTGTAATACGGCGAGGTGGGCAGGCCCCAGGCCTTGAGCAGCTCGTAGGTCTCCGACTGGCTGGCGGCTCCCAGGCCTTCCCGGGCGCCGATGCCGTGCACGTACATGCTCAGCGGGCGTTCCGCAGTGACCTTCGGGTCTTTTTGCCGCAGCGAGCCGGCGGCTGCGTTGCGCGGATTTGCGAACGGCGCCTTCCCGGCGTCGACCATTTTCTCGTTGAGGCGGGTGAACTCCTTGGACGGGATAAAGACCTCGCCGCGGATTTCGACCTCGGAGGGAAGGTTCTCACCTTGGAGGCGGCGCGGGATGGAGGCAATCGTGAGGACGTTGTGGGTGATGTCCTCGCCGGTGGTGCCGTCGCCGCGGGTGGCGGCCCGGACCAGCTCGCCGTTGCGGTACAGCAGGTTCACCGCCAGGCCGTCGATCTTCAGTTCGGTCAGCCAGCGGACCTTCGACCCGGGTGCGATAGAGGCAATGGACGCTTCGGCGCGCTTGACCCAGGCGTCGAGTTCATCCAGCGAGAAGACATCTTCCAGGCTGTACATGCGGGAGAGGTGTTCCACCGGGGCGAACGCCGCAGACACTTCGCCGCCGACTTCCTGGGTGGGGGAATCGTTGGTCACCAGTTCCGGGTGGAGTGCCTCGAGTTTCTCAAGCCGGCGGTACAGCTGGTCGAACTCGGCGTCGGAGACCAGCGGGGCGTCCTCGTTGTAGTACGCGAAGCGGTACTTCCGCACCTGGTCGGAGAGAGTCTCATATTCTTCGCGCAGGCTGTCGCTGGGAGGGGTGTCCGTGCTGACGGCGTCGACGGCTTCTTCGGGGGAGGTCTTGGCTGTGCTCACCTACCCAATCTTGCCGTATGTACGACGGCGGCGGGAGCTTTGCGGGGCCTGCCGGCTGCCGCGCGTCCCGGGTCCGGGAAAAAAATTCCCGCCGGCTGTCGATATCCATGCGGCCGGTTCGACGGCATAGTAGGAGGCGCACAACGCACTCCCCCAAAGAGGTCAGGAGAATGCCATGAAGTACATGATGATTATGCGGACCACTGATGCGGCCGTTGAAGCGTCCAAGGACATGCCGTTTGAAGAGATCATCAATGCCATGGGCGCCTACAACGAGTCAATGATCAACGCCGGAGTGCTGCTGGCCGGCGAAGGACTGGCCGAGGCAACGGAGGATGCCAACTTCCTGGTGGACTTCGCCCAGGACCCGCCGCTGATCACCGACGGACCGTATGGCGAGACCCACGAGCTCTTCAACGGATTCTGGATCATCCAGGCTTCCTCCAAGGAGGAGGCTGTGGAGTGGGCCAGCCGGTGCCCGCTTGGCCCCGGCGCGAAGCTGGAAGTCCGGCGGGTTACCGATGCTTCCGACTTTGAGGACTTCGCGAACAACGAGTACATCCAGAAGGAAGAAGGATGGCGCGAGCAGGCAGAGAAGCTGCGCGCCGAGAACCCATAGCGCTATGACTTCCGTAAACCCGGCGGCAGAGGACGCGGCTGGTGAGGACGCAGCGGCCGCGGCAGTCCGCCAGAGGATAGACGCCGTTTGGCGGATTGACGGTGCCGGGATTGTCGCGGCGCTGGCCCGTGCCACCGGGGATCTGGGTCTGGCGGAGGACGTTGCCCAGGAAGCGGTGGCTCAGGCCCTGGCACAGTGGCCGGCCGAGGGCGTGCCGCGGAACCCGGCTGCGTGGTTGACCGCCGTCGCCAAGCGCCGCGCGATTGACGCCTGGCGGCGGGCGGAGCGACTTCAGGACCGTTACACAGATCTCGGCAGGGAGCTCCGGGACGAAGCCGCCCCGGAGTGGGATCCGCTGCCGGATGACGTCCTGAAACTCATCTTCGTGGCCTGTCATCCGGTGCTGTCCCGTGAAGCACAGGTCGCGTTGACCCTGCGGATTGTGGGTGGGCTGTCCACCGCGGAGATTGCCCGGCTGTTCCTGCTTCCGGTGGCCGCCGTGCAGCAGCGGATTCTCCGGGCAAAGAAGACGCTGGCGGCGGCCAGGGTGCCGTTTGATGTTCCGGTACCGAATGAGTGGGGAGCCCGGCTCGGCGGGGTGCTCGCGGTGATCTACCTCCTGTTCACGGAGGGATACGCTGCGTCCGCCGGACAGTCGTGGATGCGCCAGGACCTGGCAGCAGAGGCACTGCGGCTGGGGCGGCTGCTGTCCCGGCTCGTTCCGCAGGAGCCTGAGGCCCTCGCCTTGGTGGCCCTGATGGAGTTCCAGGCATCGAGGTTCCGCGCTCGAACCCGCGCGGACGGGTCCCCAGTGCTGCTCGACGAGCAGGACCGCACACTGTGGGACCGAGCACAGATTGAGCGCGGAAGGGCTGCCATGGCCCAAGCTGATGCTCTGGGGCGGGGCCGCGGAAACTATGCCTTGCAGGCCGCGATCGCGCAGTGCCATACGGTTGCGCCGAGTGTGGAGGGTACGAACTGGAAGCGGATCGTGCTGCTGTATGAGGCTTTGGGCCGGCTGGCACCGTCTCCTGTGGTGGAGCTAAACCGCGCCGTTGCGGTTTCCATGGCGACCGGTCCGGCAACGGCTCTGGAGATGGTGGACCGGCTTGCTGCCTCGGGTGCGCTCCGCGGCTCGCATCTGCTGCCCAGCGTACGGGCTGAACTTCTCTCCCGCCTCGGCCGGGCGGAAGAGGCACGGGCTGAATTCAGTGCTGCCGCCTCGCTGGCGCGCAATGACCGGGAGCGGGAGGTCCTGGAGCGCCGTGCGGCTGGAATGCCTTAGCGCGTCAGCAGATCGTGCTCGGTCAGCACGACGTCGCTGAGGTCTTCCCAGCGGAACGCTCCGTGATACTCGCCCCGTCCGGCAATAATGATCTCCGGGATTTCTCCTCGGCGAATCTCACCTGGTCACCCCCGGAACGCCAGGGACGGCAACCGGTTCTGGACCACCTGAACATCCTGCACCTGCGACTCCGGCACGACCGTCCAATACACGCCGGCATCAGCCTTGTTCAGCCCCAACGCCTCGGCCCGGTCCGCGTTATGCCCCGTATAGAACAACCGGTAGACCTGCCCATCCTCGCCCTGGGCTACGTCGGTGATCCTGAACGGCTCACCCTGCCACGAACACGTTGCCAGCAGCTCATAGAAGTCCTGGATCTCCCCCAGTCCCACCGTCCGGCGCCAAACCCCCTTCGGGGTCCGCTCAAAACCCTCCACCCCGGGATCCGACGTGGCCGCCACTTCAACGGAACGGCCTTCATTCACCAAGTCTGCACGGAACACCTGCCCCTGCCAGACCGCGGACCAGCCCATAATGTGCGACGGGGTATGCGTACCAGGCCTGGAAATCCCCGAGGCATCGGACACACCCCAGCCGGTCGCCACCTCAAAATAGACGGCAATCAGTTCCTCGGGCTGCCCGGCCCGGATACGCCACAGCTCGGCTCCCGGCGGAATGGCACATTCATCCAGGAAATACGACGGCACCACACCACCGGACCACGCCGCGAAACCCGTCCCCGTAAACGGCGGACGGTCCACAAACTCCGGATCCGCCGCATCGTGCACATACACGGACAACGGCACCTGGAACCGCAGCACATCAACGTACCCGGCGCCCCGGTCCCACGGCGACCCCGGGAAATCCAGGCAGTGAACAGCAAACAAGTCCTCCGGCGTCCGCGCATTCACAGCATCCCCGGCGTTCACCACAAACCCCGAAACCGTATCCCGGTTACCACCTACCAGGAACTCAACATGCGCCGGACTCAACGCCTTCTGCAAAAAAGTCATTACTACCCTTCGGTAGGTCAATCAGTCAGTGCCATATGGAATAGTTTCTACTCTGATATCCCGAACTCGGTCTGCGGGAAGCCAGCCACCGACAAATACGTGTTCCAACGGTTCATTCTCGCTAAACGGCTTGAAATTGTGGTTGTTGATGAGTTGGCGCTTGTACTGCGCAGCCATCGGGTCAATGCTTTCCACAGCCAGATTCCCCTCATCATCTTCCGCGATGAGCACAAAGTTACGTCCCGGACCCATATTCCCCGTCACCTCGACGCTGTGCCGGTTGGTAACTTCGTCTGCCGGGACATCCAAGCTGTGGGTAAGGGGCGTTTTTGCAAATCGGTTCGGAAAGGTTGCAGTGTGCCATTCCGGTCCTGGCGAATCGCCGCCGTTCTGCACCAAGGTCAGATACCCTTCATATGGCTTCAGCGACCACAGCTCAAATTCTCGTCCCTTCCATGTCCCGTAATTTCCTGTGAGTTTTGTCCCGTCTTTGCGCCACATAATTACAGGCTCATCCATCCAGTTTTTTGATTAAAGACTCCCACTAATACTTCGTTTCCGTCCCTGTCGATCCGCCACATTTCCGCACCCGATTCCATTATCACACCCCTGTCGACCTTGAGTTCCGGCACCACAGGCAAAGCTTCAACCCTGCTGCTCGTGAGGCCATGACCGGTGTTCGGCCATTCCGCGCGGTCAGCAAGTGTTCCTGCTCCCCCTTCGGTGTTCGCGTGTTCCCGGTAGGTTGCGACATCCTGCTCCATGAGCCGAATATCTTCGGGCGTGAGGGCTCCGTTGGCCTCTCTGACCTGCTCTGCGACCCGGTCACGGCGCAGCTCCTCGACGCGGAGATGGTTGGAATAGTCCGGGATGTGTATGGGGGCTGCGTTCTGCGCGTGGAAACGCACCGCGTACACGGCTTCGGTTTCTCCCACCTTGTAGGGCATTCCGCCGTTGTGCGGAAGGGCGTAATCCAGCCTTAGGCCGAGAATGATCTCGTCCACGGTCCGCAGTAGTGCCGTGTCCGACGCCTGCGAGATGAACCCGCCCATACTGCCTGCATAGCGGTCCTGATTGGCCAGGACTATGCGGGCATCCTCAGCCCCCATGATCTTCTGGAACGGTTGGCTGATGTCCCCGCTGCCCAGCAAATGCCGGACGTCGTGCACCAGGACCGCCTGCGCATCGGTCAGGTCGTAGTAGTAGCGAGTTGGGATTCCCCGCAGCGCGTTCTCCAGCGGGCCGGCATCGGGGCGAACAGGTCCACGGACCTCGCCGTCGAAAGCCTTCTCCAACAGGTCAGCAACCTGCGTCTCCACCACATTCGGCGGCAGCTTACCGTCCGGGCCGCGCAGCCCATCCAGGGCCTGGAACTCCGCCGTCGGAAGATGGGTCGCAAGGAAATCGTCGGTGTTCTTCCACGTCGCAGGATCCAGGGAACGCTGCAGCTGCGCAATCTGGTCGTTCCGGGTCGAGACAGCATGCGTGCGGTCCCCGAGGCCCACCCTCTCTACCCGGCCCTCAGCGTCGTAGTGCACAACGGGCTTGGGCGCTGGTGCATCCGGCGCATCCGGCGCGTCAGCTGACGCTGGCGAATCAGCGTCACCGTTCCGTGGTCCGCCGGCAGCATCGTCAACCGCTGCAGCCCCAGGGCGCACATCGTCGGGATCGCCCTTCGCACCCGGGCGTGCGTCGTCGACGTCAACGTGCGCCGCTGGAGCAGAAGTATCCGTTGTCTTTCCTGACGGCGTGCGGTCCTCCGGCACGGCATGCCCGGGCCTGCCTGACGGCGGTTCGGCGCCAGTTCCGTTGCTGCGCGCCGGGGCATCCGGAGCGGATGTCCGGCCGCCGCCGGAGGACTCGGGAACGTTCGTACGCACCGGAGCATCCGGCGTCGTCGTGGAATGCGGGACGGTGGCCCCGCCCCCCGAACCACTGCCGGTCCGAACCGGCGGAGTATCCGGAGTGAAGGCCATGACGCGGGTGCCCCCTCCGCCAGCAGCGGCCACCGCGGGCGTGCCAAAGCGGCCGTGGCCGGCGTTGGCCAGCGCGGCATCCACCTTGTTCACAGCCGCCCGGCCCGAGTCGATGAGGAACTGATCCGCTGCCTGCCACGCAGCGCCGACCTTCCCCACGGTCACGCGGGAGGTATCCACCACCGTGGTGATCGCATTGATCTTGAACGCCTGCGCGGCGTCGGTAACCTTCACCGTCACGCCGGCTACCTTGCCGATGCCAGAGGCATTCACCACGGCCGAGACCTTGCCGGAGGCATTGGCTATGTCACCGATCTTCCCCGCCACGGAACCGACCTTCGCCGTAGCACCCGCACCGGCCGTCAGCAGGATCGAAGCCAGGTCGAACGACGTCGCTCCGGCAGCGTACGCGGGATCGGTCTGCCACTCATCCCAGTGGATGGCTGCCTTGCCAACCGCCAGCAATTCATCCCCCGCCTGCTGAACACGGTCACTGTTGCCGCTGGCATGCAGGGCAATCTGGACCACGGGGCTGGTCATGATGGCGAGGTTGACCGCGAGGTTCCCCAGTCCCTTCCAGGTCTGTTCGAAGGCCTCCGCGCCGCCGAGACCAACCATATTGCCGAGTCCGGTGACTGTGCCGGTAACACCGCTCCAAACACCCTTGCCAAAGGAGGCCACGCCGTCCCAGGCGTCCCGGTACCAGGGTTTATCCCATTCGGTGGGCTGCCCCCAGGGAACGTTGCCTTCCACCGCAGCGGCATCGAGCTGTTCTCCGCTGAAGCCGAACTCCACCTCGCCCGTTCCGGCGCCTTCTTCAGTGGTCAGCACATACTTCGGGCCGCCGTAGATGGCACTGATCGCGTTGGCGCAGACGCGCTGGGCTTCCTGGAGGTCCGAGTACAGCCGGTTCAGGTCGCCGATAATGTTCTGCTCAGCTTGGATCAGGCCTTCGTCGTCGTCCCAGTCGTCCTGGCTGCGTCCACGGATCCGGGAGAAGAAGTTGGCGGCGTCTGCCTTCACCGCGTCCAGCCGCACCTTCAGGGCATCCACGGTATCCGCGTAGGCCAGGACAGCTTTGTCGACGGTACCGACGTCCGCATCGAGATCGGCGGCGGAGGACGTAACCGGCCGGAAGGCGTTGAAGACCACCTCGGAACCGGCAATGTCATACACATCCGGTGACTGCAGGTGTCCCCATGCGGCTGCGGACTCCTCAGCGGTACCTACGACGTCGCCGACGGCGCTGACCAGCGCGGAAGCCGCGGTGCGGATCACTTCCGGATCCGGCAGCACAGCCTCGAACGCTGCGATGTCGATGCTCAATGGTTTCCCCCGGGTTGAACTGGATACGAGTACTGGTCGGGCCTGCGGCTGGCTTAAAGGGGCTGCGGTCCTGGCCCGTAGTGGGCCGCAGGTTCGGGAGCCGGAGGCGGATCGTCCGCCGCAGACTGCGCGGCACGCATGGACGCTTCGCGGGCATCGCCGGCCATCTGCCCGTCTGATTCGAGCAGGATGGCCAAGACGTTGTTGACCGCGTTCACAGCGTTCGAGGAGCGTCCGGCAATATTGGTGAAAGCCGGGTTGATCAGCTTCTCGGTGAGGGAACCCAGTTCGGTTGCCACCGGCTCAGCCATGCAGGCCGTGGCCAGCTCGCTGATCTTCTCCCCCACGGCAGCAAATTCGGTACCGTATTCCTCCAGCAGGGGTGCCACCTGCTGGAGGACTCCGGATACGGCGCCGGGGTTGACGTTGTAGCTCATCGGCTAGCCAATGTTCTGGACAGCGCTCCTGGCACGGGAGCCCGCGCTGGAGGCCGTCTGGTCATTCAGGTTAAGCGTCTGCTTGACCAGCGCGATGATGTTGCGGGTCTCGTTGGCGGCATTGCGGAAGCGGTTCTCCACCGCCTGGTACTCCTCGGAGACGCCGTCCGCCTGGAAGTCGGACATAGCCGCGTTCACGGCTTTCTCGCGTTCTGCGATCAGGGACTCAAGCCGGGCAACAATGGCCTGGATGTCTCCCTGCACGGCAGCGGAAGTATCGGTGTCATAGCTCAAACGGTCCTGGGACATGGCAATTCCTTCTCTAAGACTATGGAAAGGGGACGGAGTTAGCGCGAGGAGCCGAAGCGTGCGGCGTCAAAGCTGGCCGCGCCCTGCTGCTGGGCTGCGTTGTCCGCGGACTCCTGGTCGCCCATCTGGAAGGAACGGTCCATTTCCGACTGGCCCATAAGGATCGCCGACAGGGAGCTGTTGAGCTCATTGGCGATCTCATCGGTGCGGGCCTTGAACTCATCAAAGCGCACCCGGCCCTGGCCGTTGAACTTGCCCTGGAGCGGGGTGACGGCGTCCATGAGGTTGCGGACCAGCTGGCCCAGGTCCTCATTGGAGTGTCCCGTCTGCTGCGTCAGTGTGCCCAGGGTCGAGGACCCCATATCAAATTTCATTCGTCTACCACCTCCGGCACCTGCGTGCCATTCGTCCGGTCATTCCCCCCGCTGCCGGTGCTCCGGCCGTCCAGGGCCACACAGGGTGGCCTGGCTTCCGCGCGGTACCCCCTCATACAAGCCGCACTTCCTCCGACCCGCAATGGGGAGAACTACCCATGTGGATAACCGCCCGGCCGCGCCGGTAATCTGCCCGGGGCATGTAAGGATATGTAGCGTACTTGTGATTGGGGGGACATGCATCATGGCAAGCGACTACGACAACCAGCTCATTGAGTCTGTTGCCGTCCGCCGAAACCGGCTGCTTACAGCCCTGCTCTACGGGGGAAACCCCAACGAACGCCGCTGGGCGGACACCGTGAAGCTGTTCCTCTTCAGCGTTGCCGTGGCCGCCCTTATTGCAGCCGTCTGCGTTGGCTACTCGTTCGTCACGAACCTGCTCGAGCAGAACCGTGCCAAGCAGGAACAGCAGCAGCAAAGCACCGCAGCCGGTCCACGGCACGAGGGCGGAAGTGCAGCGGGACCAGCCGGCGCCGGTCTGGACCCCCAAGACACACGCAGTGAACACCTGAGCCACGAGACGGGAGCCTGGCAGCCATGGCGCATGCCTACACACGGGTAACGCTGGTGGGCCGGCAGCGCCATCTGGACCTGCTGCTGCCCTCGGACCAGCCGGTTGCGGCTCTTCTGCCGCAGGTACTGGATCTCCTGGGCGACGAACCTGCCGAGGACGTAGCCGCCAAGGTCCTCGTCACCCCGGACGGGTCCGAACTCACCCCCACAGATACCCTTGCCCAGGCCGAGGTGCTGGATGGCACTGCACTTGCGCTGTGCAATGCGTCCGAGGCCCCGCCAGCCCCGGTCGTCTACGACGTCACTGACCTCGTGGTCGTCGAAACCGAGGCAGTTCGCGGACGATGGACCAGGACCTGGAAAAACGCCACCGCCGGTGTGTTCGCAGCCGCCGGTCTCTGGGCCGGTGCCGAACTAATCATCGCAGCGACCGCACCGGAGGCAGCCTGGTGGCTGCTCGCCGCCCTCGCCGTGCTGGCCGCTGGCGCAGGAATCCTGGTCTGCCGACGCAGCCCCTCCTCTCCGGCGGGACCCGCCGCACTCGGAGCCGGCTGGCTGGCCGGGCTGGGATCCTCCCTCCACGCAGCGGGACTGCTCGGCGGGACCGACGGCGACTACGCGCGCGCCGGCCTGCTTCTCGCCGGGTCCACCGCGGGAACACTCCTGGCCCTCGGCGCAGCGAACCGCCACCCCAGGGCCATGTACAGCGGCGCGCTGGTAACGGCTCTCACCGCGGCATTCTGGAGCGCCTCGGTGGTTCTCACGGGAACCGCTGTCCAGGCCGCGGCCCTCGCCGGAATCGCCAGCATACTGCTGCTCGGCCTGCTTCCGGGCCTGGCTCTGGCCGCCTCCGGATTGGCGGCACTGGATGACCGCCGGGCCAAGGGCGGCCACGTGGGACGCCCCGACGCCCTCGAGGCCATCGCTTCGGCACACGGCGGACTGGTAGCAGGCACCGCAGCCGCCGCCGCTTCCGCTGCCCTCGCTCTGTGGATCCTTGGCACGGATACAGCCCAGCAGTCCTGGTCGCTGCCGCTGGTCGCCGTGCTGACGCTGGCGGTGTTCCTGCGTGCCCGGGCCTTCCCGCTGGCCCCGGAGCGGCTGGCACTCTACGCCGCCACCGCCGTCGGGCTGGCCGCACTCGCGGCCGGCGGCAGCCGCTGGTTCGCGGACCAGCCCTGGGTAACCGGGGTTACGGTGCTGGTGCTCGCCGCCGCAGTCTGGATCGCGTTGTCCCTGGACCTTCCGGACCATGCCCAGGCCAGGTTCCGGCTGGCCGCAAAGCGGCTGGAAACCCTCGCCATCCTCGCGTCCGTCCCGCTCGCGGCCGGAATGTTCGGTATCTTCGCGCAACTGCTGGAGAGCTTCTAGATGACACAGATAACTCCCGGTAACGGTTTTGGGGCGCCTGCAGCAGCCCAGGGCGACGGCTTCGAGTCCACGCCCCAGCGCCTCCGGCGCACGCTGCGCACCCGCCCGGCGGAAGGCCCAGCACGCCGGGTGCTGCAGCAGGCCGCGGACATGTTCCGCGGGGACGACTACGCTCAGTCCCTGGCGGAAGCCGCCGCGGGCGTGCAGCGTCCTGTGACAACCGGCAGGCGGATCGCGGTGACGGGTTTCCGCGGGGGTGCCGGACGGAGCACGGCCGCGGCCCTGCTGGCACGCACTTATGCTTCCCTCCGCGCCGACGCCGCTGCCGCAGTTGACCTGGCCGAAGCCGGAACGCTCGCACTGCGCCTCGCGGCGCCGGATGCACCCTCCCTGGACGCCGCGTCGTCCAGGCTGGCACGCACCATCCCCGGTTCGCTCGCCGAAGTGCGGAACATTGTGGCGTCTCCCGGTCCGGAGAACCTGCTGTTCACCGGGCGGCGGTCCGCGGCGGGAACCCGGAAAGCCACGCACGACGACGCCACGCACTTCTCCCGGGTGCTCTCCCGGTACTGTCCTGTCACCCTCTTCGATTGCCCGGCGGGTCTCGGATCCGACGCCGTTCACTGGGCCCTGGCCGAATCCCATCTGGCGCTTTTCGTCACCCCGGCCAGCGTGGCCGGAATCGACGATGCAGTGCAGGCCGCCGAGCTTTGGCGCAGCAACCAGTCACTGGCACAGGTGCCGCTGCTGGTGCTGCTCACCCGTTCCGCCCGCAGTCCGTTCAAGCCCGCAGCCGAGGCCCGCAGGCTCGCCCGTTCCGGGATAGACACCGCAGTGCTGGACTACGACGCCCATCTGGCCGCCGGCGTGGAGATCCAGCCCCGCCTCCTGTCCCGTGCCGCCCGGCTGCAGGCCGCCGAACTGGCCGCCAGGGTACTCGCGGCTGCGTCTTCCGCGCCCGGCCGGCCCGGAAAGCCCGCCGCAGCCAGGCAAGCGGAGAACAACTCCGGGAGGAGGGCCCGGGTATGAGCGTGAAACTGCTGCACCGCCCCGCCCGCACTACCCCGCCGGCCCGCAGCATGGAAGCTTTCACTTTGGACGCGCCGCCGCAGATCGAGGGCGGAAAAGGCGGCATGAACATGATGTCGCTGGTGCCGCTGCTCGGCGCCGGCGTTTCGATGACCGTGATGATGCTCTTCCGCGGCTCCCCGCTCGCGGCAGTCGGTGCGCTCATGATGATCGTGACCATCCTCGCCTCGATCGTGATGATGGTCAGCCAGCGCGGAAAACAGGGACGCGCGCGCCGGGAACAGCGGGAAAACTACCTCGAGTACCTGGAGCGCTGCCGCACTACACTGCGGGTCCAGGAACAGGAGGCGGCCGCCGTCGCGCGCGCAGCCAATCCGCCGCCCGAGGCGCTGTTCGACATCATCCGCAATCACCGCCGGGTCTGGGAACGCCGCCGGCACAACGAGGATTTCCTCCGCACCAGGATTGGCACCGGCACCCGGAGTAACCGGGAGATCACGGTTATGGATTCGGGGTCCGCGCTGGCCCGCGACGACACCTTCATGACTGCAGAACTGCAAATCCTTAAGCGGCGCTATGAGGCGAGTCCCGACCTGCCGGTAACCGTTCCGCTGGACGGCGCCGGAACGGTGAGCGTGGTGGGCTCGCGGGAATTCGTGCTCCGGGTCTCGCGCCTGCTGGTACTCCAGTCTGCGGCATTCTCCTCACCCGAAGACCTGCACCTGGCAGTGGTCACCCCTGAGCAGACGCGCACGGACTGGGAATGGGCTTCCTGGCTTCCGCACCTGGCGGACCAGGACAAAACCCACCGCACCGGTCCCGTCCGCCGGATCGCGCCCAGCATGGACTCGCTGGCCGACCTGGTCCAGGACGACCTTTCCCGCCGCTCCAACCTGGCCGCCGAGGCCCGCAAGAACTTCCTGCGCGGCGGAATCGGCTCAGCCCTTCCGCGCCTGCTGGTGGTTTCGGACAGTTACGGCATGCTGCCGTCCGAACTGACGTTGCCGGACCGGCAGGCCGCTCCGGGCCAGCTTGGCATCACCACCCTCTACCTTGCCGCGGACAGAGGGCAGGAGCCGGGCGAGGTAGCTGTTCGCATTTCCGAAACCGACTCGGGGTTCCTGCTGGAGAACTACCGCGAGGATCCGGTCCAGCCCCGCCTGGACAGCGGCACGCTGGACTCCCTTCCCGTGGAGCTGGCCGAGTCACTCGCACGGAGCCTGGCTCCGCTGCGGCTCTCCCCCGATTCCCTGGAACATGAAAGCACCGGCAGCTCCGAAGGGTTCCTGGACATGCTCGGCCTTTCTCCGCGGCTGGATGAGGCAGATATCCGCAGGCTCTGGCAGCCGCGCAGCGAGGTGGACTTCCTCCGGGTACCGCTCGGGGCCGACGATCGCGGCCGTCCGGCGCTGCTTGACCTCAAGGAGTCAGCACAGTTTGGCCATGGCCCGCACGGCCTCTGCGTGGGCGCCACCGGTTCCGGCAAGTCCGAAATGCTGCGCTCCCTGGTGGTGGGCCTGCTGGCCACGCATCCGCCCGAGCTGCTGGCCATGGTCCTTGTGGACTATAAGGGCGGAGCCACCTTCGCACCGTTCGCGGACGCCCCGCAGGTCACCGGCGTCATCACCAACCTTTTCGATGACGTCAGCCTGATCGAACGCGTCTATGCCAGCCTGTCCGGCGAAATCCAGCGCCGCCAGGAAGTGCTCAAGGACGCCGGCAACCTGGCTAACATCACGGACTACCAGCTGCACCGCAAACACCGCCAGGGCCAGGGCGAGGACCTCCCGCCGCTTCCGCATCTGGTGGTCATCATCGACGAATTCGGTGAACTGCTCACCGCACGCCCCGACTTCATTGAACTCTTCCTTTCCATTGGCCGCATCGGGCGGTCCATCGGCGTGCACCTGCTGCTCTCCAGCCAGCGGATCGAGGGCGGCAAACTGCGTGGCCTGGACACGTACCTCTCCTACCGGATCGGCCTGCGGACCCTCTCCGAATCCGAGTCCAGGACTGTCCTGGACACGCCGGACGCCTTCCACCTTCCGCCCGTGCCGGGCTTCGGCTACCTCAAGGTGGACACCACCACCTACACCCGCTTCAAGGCCGGATATGTCTCAGGCCCCCTGGAAGACGCGGCTGCCCCCGCAGAACAGGAAGCGGATGAACAGCCGCCGGTCCTCGAAGTTCCCCCCTACGCGGCTTCGCTGGAGTCTCCCGGGGACGGCGGCGCTCCCGCGCCTGCCTCGGCGTCGTCAGCCAAACGCACCACCGGGCCTACCGTGCTGTCCACGCTCATGGACACCCTGGCCCGTTTCCCCCGCGCAGTGGACCCCATCTGGCTGCCGCCGCTTCCCCGCGGCCTGGCGCTGGACACCGCTGCCGGCGGAGTGCTCACCACCAGCCAGGGGCTGCGGCTGAACGCCGGCGGTAACCTGTCCATCCCGATTGGTCTGCTGGATGACCCGGCCAAGCAGTGGCAGGGCATCTGGCACCTGGACCTGGCCGCCAACGGCGGGAACGCCGCCATAGTAGGCGGGCCCTCCACCGGCAAGAGCACCGCCCTGCGCACCATTGCGGCGTCGCTCGCCCTGACCCACACGCCGTCCGAGGCAGGGATCTATGCGGTGGACCTGCTCGGCAGCTCCCTGCTCCCGCTGGAAGGACTCCCCCACGTGGGCGGCGTAGCCGTGCGCACCAACCGGGAGGTCGTCCGCCGGACCGTGGACGAGGTACTGGGCATGCTGAACCAGCGCGAGCGGATCTTCGAGAAGTACCAGATCGATTCGCTCGGCACGCTGCGGACCCTGCATGCCCAGGGCCGGATCCCGGAACTTTCCAGCGCGGACATTGTGCTGCTGGTCGACGGTTACGGACAACTGTCAGACGAGTTCGAGGACATTGAAAAGTCCGTCCACGCCCTCATTTCCCGCGGCGGCGGCTACGGCATCCACGTGGTGGTCACCTGCTCGCGCATGAATGAAATCCGGATTGCGCAGCAGAGCTTCTTCGGCAACCGGATCGAGCTGCGGCTGGCCGATCCCGGCGAGTCCGCGCACGGCCGCAAGCTGGCCGAAGCCCTAAGCCCCGGCACTCCGGGCCGGGCACTGACGGACCGCAAACTGCAGGGCCACATCGCCCTGCCGCGCATCGACGGAAACCCGGATGACGGGTCCGCAATCCAGGGAACGCGGGACCTGGTGGCTGCCGTTGCCGCGTCCACCGACGGCCGGGCAATGGCGGTCCGTGTGCTGCCTGCCGTGGCACCGGCGGATCCCGCGGCGGTGCCGTCCGTGCCGGGCCTGGTGCCGCTGGGACTGCGGGAAACCGATCTGGGGACCGAGAACCTGGATCTCCAGGGCCGTGAGCACCACCTGGTGGTCATGGGTGATGATGCCTCGGGCAAATCCAACGTGCTTCGGAGTGTGGTCCGAACCCTCGCTGCCCAGCACACTGCCGAGAACATCGTCTTTGCCGTCTTCGATCCCCGCCGGGCTCTCGCCGGCGAGGTGCAGGAGGACTACCTGGGCGGCTACGCGACCAGCGCGGCGCTGGCTGAGAAGCTGGCGGCTGCCGTCGCGTCCGAGCTGGAGAAACGTGTGGGGGCCTCCCCCGAGGAGATCGCGGCGGCCCCCCGTGTGGTCCTGGTAATCGATGACTATGACGTGCTGACGGCCGGCGGTTCCTCACCGCTCGCGCGCCTCACGCCGTACCTTCCCCTGGCCCCGGAGATTGGGCTGCACGCAGTGCTGTCGCGCCGGGTGCGGGGCGCCAGCCGCGGCATGTATGAATCCTTCTTTACTGCCCTGCGGGACTCCGGCAGCGCGGCCCTGATCCTCTCCGGCGACCGGACCGAGGGAGGCCTGATCAACGGTGTCCGGGCCCGTACGCTGCCCCCCGGCCGTGCCCAGCTGATCCAGCCCGGGCGTCCGGTGCAAATGATCCAGCTGTTCCTCAATGATCCGGCCGGCGCCGTGGCCCCTGTGGGTGGCCAGTGAGTGCGCGGTGGGTGGTGGTCAGCACCGGAGAACCGGATCGCCGAACCGTGGTCCAGGCCCTCGCCGAGACCATGCCGGAGAAGAGCATGCGCGAAGCCGCGGCAGGGCAGGTCCTGGAAATACTCGACGGAGACAGCGTCCCCCTGGTCCTGGAGCTCCCCCGCCTCATACGGCTGCCGGGGGAAGTGCTGCGGCTGCTCTCCGGCGCGGACGTCAGCGCTCCGGCAGGGTCCGCGGTTCCGGAGTTCTTCACCGCCGAGGGCACCGGGTCCGCGGCACCGTTGTGGTGGCTCGAGGTTCATGCCACCGGAGGGGTGCCCGACGGCGGAAGGCTGGCTGACGAGCTCAGCCACACATTGGCGCGGCTAACCGGCGGCGTGGTCCTCCTGCCTGACGGGGTGCGTTCCTGATGCACGATTCTGCGTATGACTTCCTCACCGCGTCCACTGCGATGGTCTTCTGCGACCAGCCGGTGGCCGGCCTGAGTCCCTGGCTTGCCCGGGCCCACGCCGGAGCGGTGGAGTCCGGCCGCCGGTTCGTGCTGCTGACTCCCTCTGCGTCCTCCCTCACGCTTCCGCTGTCCGCCCTGTTCAACGGCGACAGCGCGTCCTGGATGGCCACCGGTTCCGATGGCGGGTTCTTCGACGCCGTGACCGGCCAGGCCCAGACCTGGGACGGCGGCACCCTGCAGCCCGCCGGTACCGTGGCGGACGATTTCCTCGCCGCGGAACGGAGCCCAGGCGCCTACTTCCATGTCCGTGCGTCCGTGATGCACCCGGCGTCGTTCTCCACCCGGGCCGGAACGTTCACTGAGCGCGTCTTTGACGCTGTCACGGGATCTTTGCCCGTGGGCTGGGGACTGTATGAACCGGTGAGCGAAACGTGGGACGCCGCGGCCTTCTCCGACTACTGCTACGGCCGGGCCCCGCTGCCCAGCCGCCTGGTGGTCCTTGGTACCGCCCCGGGGTCGGTATCCGACCCGGGGGAACGCAGCGGTTCAATCGCAGTAGTCACCGTGGAGCGGACACGCTCCGGTGTGATGGAGAGCGTCGAGCTGCTGGCCGGTGCCCGGGCTCCGCTGGACGATGCCGGGTTGGATGAGTTCCTGTGGTCCATGCACACCGCCCGGGCACGCACTGCAGTGCTGGCTTACGGCCTCGGATACCGCGATCTGCTGCGGCCGGCCCGGTTTACCGGCACAGCAGTTCCCGGCGCTGCCCTCTTCGGTCCGGAGGCCCTTGCCGGACGGCAGGCAGCGTCCGCCCTGGCTTCCGCCGGCCCCCGTGCGGACCTCATTGGCACGGCGCCGGCCCAGTCCCTGGGTGTGCGGTATTCACTGGAACAGGTGCCGGGAGAACTCCATCCGCTGGAGGCCTACGCCCGGCTGGCCGTGGAGCTGGCACCCGAGCCGCGCCCCTAACGGGACTTGTCGGTCGGGGTGGCGTGCAGGGTTAGCCGACCGTGAAGTGGCGGTCGCCAAAATAGACCGTGCTGCCCGACGGCGCGAGAACGGGACTGTGCGGCGCCAGGGCCTCGTGCCGGCCGTCCGGAGCCACGATCGAGCTGCCGTTGGTGGAGCCCCGGTCCGTAATCCAAAGCCCGGTTGAACCGTCCGACTGCAGATGCAGGTGGGTCTTGGACACGGAACGGCCCATGTCGGCGAAGTCGATCAGCTGGTTCACTTTCTCACCGATGGCCGCCGCGGGGTTCCGGCCCAGCAGGGCGGTGCCGGTGACCCGGACGGCGGCGCCGTCGTCGAACACCAACCGGCATCCGGTCCCCTGCCCGCGGGAGACGATGCGGGTGAGCTCAACGTCCTCGTCATCTTCCGCGGCAGGGATGCTGACAGCGGTCTGCGCTGCGGGTGCGGCTGCGGGTGCGGCTGTTTCAATCGTGCTGCGGGCCCCGGGCACGCTGCTGATCGGCGCAGCGGGTACGGCCGGCGTCGTCAAAGGCCCCGGCGTCGTCGAAGGCCCCGGCACCCACCCCGTAGCCGACGCGCCGGCAGGGACCGGCGCCGACGCGGCTGCCCCGGCCCAGCGTCCACCGGTCAAGAGCGGGTCGCGGCCGGCCCGGATATCGACAACGAGCGTACGGGCGGCCTTGTCATGCCAGCCCTGGCGGCGGGTGGGATGATCCCACAGGTTGGAGACGGTCATGATCCAGGGGCCCACCACGGTTACGGCCGAGACGGTCAGGAGCAGGTTGCGGACCAGCACAGCGGCGAAGCCCGGAGCAAGGCCGTCTTCATTCACCGTCCTCAGTCCCAGGACCCGGTTGCCAGGAGTCTGCCCGCTGGCCGCTTCCCACCACCAGATCCAGGCCAGGTATCCGGCAGCGCCGGCGGCACACACCAGGAGCGCGGGCTGGCCCGGAACGAGCACTGCGACCAGCGCAAGAACCACCAGGGGCACGCTGTCCACCGCGCGGGCTGCCAGCCTCTGGCCTGCCGTCGCGTTCACAAGATTCGGGTTGGTCACCTTTGCCTCTTCGTTCCTAGCGTTATTTCTTTCCGCGTGCCCGGGGTGGGAACAGCTTCCGTCCTAAGCCTCCGGCTCAGCGGAGACCTGGTCCAGCAGGACGAGGTCCGCCGACGTCACCAGCTGCGACGTCACGGCGTGCTCCACCAGGCGTGCCCTGCGGTTCACCGCCAGTTTTCCAGGCCCGCCGCGCAGCCCGGCGACTCCCACCCGGTCCAGCTTGTCGCACACATTGTCCAGCTTGCGGTTGAACCGGGTCTGGGACCACCCCAGCCGTGCCGCTGCGTCCGCCGATGTTGGCAGTGCGCTGTAGCCGGTGCCGTCGCGGCGCAGCATTGGTTCGGCAAGCGCCACGATCACGGCGCGCTGCGACTCGGTGAACATTACCGGGCCGATCGTGGTCTCCCCCGATCCGGATCCATCCAGCGGGTCCGGCCGGAATGACGGTGTCTTGAGGTGGACATCGAACTCATAGGTGGTGGGACCGGCAGTGAAGATCACCCGGGTCTGCTCGAACACCAGCGGTATCCGGGCACCCGGCGAAACCCAGGCCTGCATGCCGCCCTTTGAGTCGGAGATCGTCGCTGAGATCCGGCTTCCGATGTTGGTCAGCCACCAGATTCCGTGTTCCTGGGAAATGGTGAGGAACTGCCGGTGCAGGTACGGGTTGTCATCGATGGCGAGGTCCCCCTCGCGTCCGATCCGGAACACAGCCCCGTCATCGGGCTCGTGCCACTCCCCGCTAAAATCGATCGCCAGATCCCCCAAGATCCCTCTCCTTCGTAGCGGCCCCGGCGCATTTCCTGCAGCGGAAGCCTTGCCTGGGCAGCACGGTGTTGGCGCTCCCCAACGGCTTATTATGTCCTATCCGCGGCCCATCCCCGTGCCGGTGCTCCCGGCGCGCGGCGCGTGTGCTAGCCGGTGCACACCGCCGCGGGCTCCGAGGCCCGTCCGTTGGCCCGGGCCACCTGGACCTCAATGCAGGTTTGCGCCCCCGTCGCCGGTATCACGGCCTCAGCTTCCGACGTGCGGACCAGCTCACCCTTGCTCGTGGCGGTGACGCTCCGCCAAAGGTAGATGTCCCCTTCCTGGGGGGCCGGATTATCCCAGCGGAACACCGCGTTATCCGCCTCCCTTACACCGGTGAGGTCCGACGGCGGCGCCACCGAACCTTCCAGCCCGCCCAGTGCGTTCGACGGCGGCTGGGACGGCTGCGCAGCATCCGGGCGTTGGTCCGGGTCCGGAGCCAGGACCACCGCAGCCGCTACGGCAGCCACCAGCGCCGCTCCGGCAAGTCCGGCGATGAGGCGTCCCCGCGGAGCTCGTTTTCCGGCAACCGGCATGCCCGGATCAGGATCCGGCGGGACTTGCCGGCCGGCTGCTGCGCGGGACGGTGTGCCGTTCGTATCCGGGTGCATCTGGGTTCCCCCGGGCACCCCCGCCCCGGACGGGGCTGCCGCCTGCGTTCCGGCAGCGTCCACGCCGGCGTTATCCGGCTGGGCGCCGGCAGAAAGTACGGCCGGGGCACGGAGGACGGTTCCGTCGGCGGTGTCTTCGTACGTTTCCGGAGCCAGGCCCGTGCCGCCCCGCAGTGTCGGAGGAAAGGTGGTTGCCGCCGGATCGATCGAGACGACCCTGCGCACCCGGGTGCGTTCGCCGTCGTCCTGTGCAGGTTCCTGGCGGCCGGCTTCGTCCAGCACCGCGAACTCCGTGACGGACAGGTTCAGTTCCGCCTGGATCCGCTGCAGCGCCAGGGCGAAGGCATAGGCGGATGAGTACCGGGATTCGGGGCTCTTCGCCATGGCTGTGGCGAGCGCCAGTTCCAGGGATTCTGGCACGTCGCTGCGCCCTGTGGGGGTCAGCTGCTCGGAAATGATCCGGTCCACCAAATCCCGCGGTGCGTTGCTCCGCCCGGGGCGGAGGTATGGTGACCTGCCGGCAAGCAACGTGTACAGCGTGGCCCCCAGGGAATACACGTCCGCCCGAATGCCGTCCACGCGGGCGCCGGACAGGGCTTCCGGAGGCGACCAGGGAATGGACATCCCCACATCATCGTCCTCGTCGCCGTCCATCGTCCCGGATATTCCGAAGTCCGTCAGCGCGGGCCGGTTGTAGTCCGTGGTGAGGATGTTCGCCGGCTTGATGTCACGGTGGGCGATTCCTGCCCGGTGCGCGGTCTCCACGGCCGATGCCACCTGCACACCGACGGCCAGGACTTCGGCCAGCGGGAGCCCGCCCTGCCGGTACCTGGCATCGAGGCTTGGCCGGGAACAGTATTCCATGGCCAGGTAGGAACGGCCTTCGGCGGTCGTGTCCGCCTCGTAGATCGTGACGATGTACGGATGGGAGGAAAGCTGCGCCATGAGGTTCGCTTCAGCCTCGAACCCGGCCCGTGCCGAGTCGCTCCGCAGATCGGACAGCAGGACCTTGACGGCCACTCGGCGGCGCGGGCGGTCCTGTTCGTACAGATAGACGTCGGCGAAGCCACCCGATCCCAGGTGCTCCAGGAAACGGAAACCGGGGATGGCGGGCGGCGGCGCGGGCGGCCGCTTCTTCATGCGAGCCCTTCGAAGCGGAGCGTGACCCCGTCACCCAGTTCGGCGACGTCTCCGTCCAGCAGGATCGCCGTCTCGCCCTGTGCCAGGCGCCGCGGCAGCGCACCGTCCCGGATGAGTACCGTCCCGTTGGTCGAGAACAGGTCCCGGAGCATCACGTGCCAGCCTTCCAGCCGGACCTCGGCGTGGGAGCGGGAAATGTCTCCGCTGTCGCTGGGCACCTGGACCATCCTTGGCAGCTGTGCTCCGGCTACGCGCGACGCCGACGGCTGGCGTCCGATGATGATGTTCCGGTCCAACTCATACACGGCACCGGTGGAGAGACGCATGAGCCCCAGGCTGGGCCGGGGAACGGGCTGCGGATCCCCGGACATTTCCGCTCCGCAGAAACGGCAGGCGGCAGCGGTTGGAGGATTCACGTGGCCCCGGCTGCAGGTACGGGCCAGCACAGTGGGCCCGGTGTCCGTGCCGGGCGCAGTCCCCGCTGACGGGGTGGCTGGGCGCGGCCCAGCCGGGGCAGAACGGATCGTCTCGCCGTCGTCCTCGTCTCCCGACGGCGAATCCGCGGCTTCACCCGTTCCGGCGTCCGGGGCAGGCGTGGCGGGCAGCGGGGTACCGGGTACCGCCGTGCCGGGCTGGGGCCTGAACCCCATGACCGTGTTGCCGTCATGGTCCATGGGCGGGAGGGTCTCGGTGGGTTCGCCGCCATCCGGAGCGGATTCGGCTTCCCGGGTGAGCGCGGAGTCGTCCGGGGACAGCGGGGGCGGCGTGAGGTTCAGCCAGGGAACAGCGGCGCTGAGGTCAGGCCCTGCTGCAGGTGCCGGCTCAACCGGTTCGGGTGCGGCCGGGGCCGGGGCCGGCACGGCTGTATCGGGCGTGGCCGGTGGGGCCGTATCCGGTACGGACGGTTCACGTTCGGCCGGTCCCGCACCGGCCGGTTCAGTGGAGGCAGGCGCCGTCTCGGAGGAAGCGGGCGGCGGGTCCGCCGGGACGGGCGGAATATCGATGGAAGCCGCATCTGCGGGGACCGCAGCGGCCGGCCCGGAGGATGCGGGGGCCGGCGAAGCCGCCAGGTCGATTTCGATGCCCTGCACGGGCGCCATGCCCTCGCGCAGCAGCAGAAGCGGTGACGACGGATGCTGCTCCCGGCTGCCGGCCGGGCGCAGCACCAGCCTGCCGGAAGCGGGGAAGACCTGCTCGCTCCAGGTACGCAGGTTACTGCCGGAGGCAGCCGCAACCCCGTCAACGTCCAGTTCCAGCGGGCCACGCAGCAGGACAGTCACCTGGCTGTCCACCGAGACCAGCCCGAAAGAGGGCAGCCTGCTCAGCGAGCCGGCGAGCCCGCCCGTGACGGCGTCGAAGACGTCCTCCAGCGGCGCGCTGCCCTGCAGCGACGCCCAAACTCCATCCAGCCGCTCCTGGCTGGTCTCCGCCGGCAGCAGCACCACACGGGTGCCGCGCACCAGCACCAGCCAGGCCGCGCCGGGGTGCTGCCGATACCGCAGTCCGTCCATCAGCTAATCACTGTCCGTTTTCTGCCGGCTCCGCCGCGGGGGATGCCGGTGTGCTGTCCGCCGGGTTCGGTGCTGCGAGTCCGGGGAGCGTGATCGCGCCTGAATCGGGGTTTGATGTTCCGGAGTGCGCATCGATGACCAGCACGGTGATGTTGTCCCGGCCGCCGGCGCGCAGGGCTGCCTGCACCAGCGCCGCGCAGGCGTCCTGGGGGTTGCTGACGGAGGAAAGGACCTGGAAGATATGCCCGTCACTGACTTCACCGGTGAGACCGTCGGAGCAGACCATCAGCCGGTCCCCCGGCTCAACGGGAATTAGCCAGAAATCGGCGTTGGTGTCATTGCCCGTGCCCAGGGCACGGGTGACGACGTGCCGGCGTGGATGAACCAGCGCCTCGTCCGGGGTGATCTGGCCAAGGTCAACCAGTTCCTGCACTTCACTGTGGTCCACGGTGATCTGTTCCAGCGCGCCGTTGGACAGCCGGTAGGTACGGGAGTCACCGACGTTGAAGACAAGCCAGTACGGACGGGATTCTTCCTGGACCAGCACTGCACCGGTGAGGGTGGTTCCGGCACGGCCTCCGGTGGCTTCACGGATCTGGCGGTCTGCCTTGGCCAGCAGTTCCTCGATCTCCGCAGCCGGGACCTCGGGAAGGTGTTCGCCCACCAGCCGCGAATCCCCCAGGGTGCGGACGCAGATGCTGCTGGCAATCTCGCCGGCTTCGTGTCCGCCCATGCCGTCTGCCACGGCAAACACCGGGTCTGCCGCGATCAGCGAGTCTTCGTTCAGCTCCCGCCGCAGTCCGCGGTCTGAGGCGTACCCAAAGACTGCTTCTAGTTCCAGGGGCTCAGATGTCTTTTCGTCGGAGTTCATTCATGCCCTATCCGGAAGCTGCTCACTGTAGTGATCTGTCTTACCTGTTCTCTCCATTACCCTAACGGACCCCGGGGATCTTGAGCAGCGCCGCTGCGGCGGGTCACCTTCGACGCTCCTCCCCGCAGCCGCCCAAACAGTCCCGCGAACCATCCGCGGCGCGCGCCATGAGGCCGTGGCCGCGACGCCAGCCTGGATTCAAGGCGGAGGGAACGCAGCGAATAGCGGGCGCGCTGGCGCTGCCAGAAGCCTGCGGTTCCGGTCAGGGATACACGGACCTTTTCCACGTCCTCCCAATAGGCGCCCACCTCTTCCTCGGTGGGATCGCCGGGGCCGAAGACGCCGGCGTCGGCACGCCGCGCCAGTGCGGCAGTGGCTTCCGCCCCGAGCGGGAAGGCCCGGCCCAGGGCAGCGGCGTCCTGCCGGCGTGTGCGCCGGCCGCTGACCATAACGCCCAGGTCCGCTGCGGCACCCAGCACTTCCCGCCAGCCTCCGGCGACCCGCTGGGCGGTGCCTCCCGAAGTGCGGCGCTTGATGCGCAGCCTGCGCTTGATCGCCAGGATCAGCAGCAGCGGGCCGAACAGGAGAACCAGGGGCAGGGATGCCAGTCCCAGGATGCGCAGGAACCCGGAAACGCTCTTCCAGAGATCCTCGTCCTTCTCATCGGCGTCCTGCGGGTCCGCTGCCGTGTCCGGCGGCAGTTCAGCGGGTTCCTGCGGCGGGGGCGGCGGTTGGAGAACCTGCGGCTTGGGCGTGGACTTGGGCTGCTGCTGCGGCGGGACGGGTTCATTGTCCTCATCCGGGGTGGGGAAGAACGGCACCCAGCCCACCCGTTCGAACTCGACTTCCACCCAGGCATGTACGTCATCGCCGGTGATCTCAACCTTCTCCGGCGTGCCCTCGAGCTCCTCCCAGTCAGGATAGAAACCCATCACTACGCGCGCCGGAATGCCCAGCTTCCGCGCCATCAGCGCCATGGCCACCGCGTACTGCTCGTCGTCCCCGACCATCTGCTCGGCGTCGAGCAGGCTGACCATCCGGGCGGCACCGTGACCCGGCAGTGAGGGAGTCTGTCCGTCCTTGCCGTTGCTGAAGTATCCCTCGGTGGCGAGGATCTGCTGCAGCTGCCTGACCCGCTGGATGGGGGTGGTTTCCTCTCCCGCGAACTCCGCTGCCTTGGCCCCGATAATGGGCGGGTCCTGCTGCAGACGCGGCATCGCGGTCTGGGCGAAACCGTATTGGGCCAGCTGGGCGTCGTCGTATTCCTCCGGGAACACCACCGCCGTCTCGTAGCTGTCACCGGACTGGACGCCGGCCGTGGCGAGCATCGTGCCGGTCCCGGCATCGTGATACAGCCCGGCAGCGATGTCCCGTGCACGGTCACCGCCGGGGCGGAGTGCACGGACGTCCCCGCCGGAGGGCAGCCAGGCACCGTTGTAGTCACGGATTTCGAATTGCAGGGTTGCCGCTTCGCCGTCTGCGGAGCCGCCGCCAAGCGTGCCTGCGTCTCCTACCCGGGCGAAACCGCCTGCAGCCTGGCCGCTGACGTTGTACACCACGCCGTCGTAGGCATCCATCGCCGCGAGACGGACCCGCTGGCCTTCCGGCAGGCCCTGGACGGTGAACAGCGTGGTTTCCGCGTTGTCCTTCACATAACGCCGGAAGTCAGTCAGGGGGCTCGGGAAATTGAACAGGTCTACGGGCGGTTCCACCGTGTCGCGGAGGACTTTACGGTCCAGGTCCGTCCCGAGCAGCGGTGCCGCCGCCAGCGACAGCGCGGCCACTGCGGCTAGGACTGCGGCCCCGTATACCCTGCGGCGCAGCCGGGCAGCACGTGCCGGCGCCGAGCCCAGGGCAGCCTGCGGTGCTGCGGAAGCGGACTGCGCGCGGGCGCGGCGGTAGGAGAGGAAAACCAGCAGCCCGGCAGCTAGCAGGAGTGCCCGCAGGCCCGGCAGCGGAACATCCTTGGTGCCAAAGGCAATGCCGGCGGCGAAGAGGGCCAGGATGGGAAGGGCAGGCCAGTACGCGCCGCGGACACGCCACGCGAGCAGCCCGGCGGCAAGTGCGGCCAGGAGGCTGAGCAGGAACGGGACCACCAGCATGCCGCCTGCCGTCCCTACCGGCGGGGCGACGGTCAGCAGGTCCTTCCAGGCGAAGACCAGGCCGAGCACCAGCACCCGCAGCGATCCGGGGGTTGGCAGCACTCCCGCGGCTGCTTCGACCGGTGCCGCCAGGGCGGACCCAAAGACGAGGTAGGTTCCACCGGCAGCTCCGGCAATCGCCCAACCGCCCCACCGGCGGGCAACAGCAGCTGCAGCCAGGCCAAGCCCGAGCACTACTCCGCCCAGTCCGGCAACCAGGTAGCGTGCGTCCCCGCCGAAGCTCGGGCCGAAGCCCAGCACGCCGGCGGTCAGCAGCAGCGCCAGTGCAGACGCCTCGAGGCTCCGCCGCGTCACCTCGGGGGTGAGCAGTTCCGTGCCGGCCGGCCTGACGGGGCGCGGCCGGTTGCGTTCGCGGGGCCGCAGGGGTGTCTCGGTGCTCACGCCGTGCCCTTCCGAATCAGCGCTGGAAGATCATCCAGGTTGCCGCACGCCAGCACCGTGAGGTCGGCGATGTCCCGGCGACCCGGCGCTCCGCCCTCGGCACACCGGACCACAAGGGTACGGATACCCGGAGGAATTGCAGTCGACGCGGACCGCAGTTCTGCGGCGCCCGGAACTGAACCGGTCACCAGGATGACCACTGAGGCGTTGGGCACGGCGTCGGCAGTGAGGCCGGCCAGTTCCCGGGTTCCCTCCCGGCGGTCCGTGCTTTCAAGACGGGTCAGGCCGTCCAGGAGGATCGTTCCGCTGCCGCTGCGCATCAACCCGTCCTGGGTGAGCACGCTCAGGTCACGCTGCTCGCGCAGTGCCTGCAGGCCCAGGGATCCCGCCACTGACACCGCCAGCTCGAATTCGTCCTCGCTGCCGTAGTCCGCGCGGCGTCCGGAGAGCGCTACCGCCAGGTGGGAACGCCGGGTCTCCTCGAACTGGCGGACCATCAGCGTGCCGGTCCGTGCCGTGGTCTTCCAGTGGATGTGCCGGCGGTCGTCTCCCGGTACGTATTCCCGCAGCGCGTGGAAGGACACGTCGGCGGTGCTGAGGATCCGCGTTGGCAGTCCCTCCAGGTCCTTGATGAATCCCGTGGCCGAGCCCTGCAGGTTCACGGTCCGCGGATGGACAAACAGGTCCACCGGGTCCGTCCAGCGCAGCCGGCGGCCCAGCAGGCCAAACGGGTCCCGGCGAACCGATTCCACCGGCCCCACCACAATCACTGCCCGCTTCTGCGTGGGGATCCGGAACAGTTCCTCGTGTTCGGCTCCCGGTGCCATGCGCGGCAGTTCGAAGACGGCGGTCGCTGCCCCCACGGGCAGTTCCAGCAGTGCAGGCAGCAGCAGACGCGCCCCGGGGTTGCCAACGGTCAGGGAGCCGACGGCGTCATCCCCCACGGCTACCCGGGTGCGGGTGAGGTCCAGGCGCACCGAATAGGCCTGCCGCCCCAGGACGAAGGCGAGCCCTGCGGCGAGCACCAGCGACAGCGCCAAGGCAGCGATCAGCGCCTCGCGCCAGCCCAGCAGTCCGCCGGCCAGCCAGCACGCCGCGGCGAGGGCGGCAACGGTCCACCCCAGTGCCGTGACGCTGGCGAAGACAGCCTTCGGCGCGCGGAGGACGGATGCGGGAATCCGGGGGAAACTGGGCACTCGGGTGGTCCTAGGCGTTGACGCGCTGCTGCGGCGCGGCAGTGGATGCAAGGACCTGGTCCAGCACGGCGGAGGCCGTGGCGCCGGCGAACTCGGCTTCGGGATCCATGACCAGGCGGTGGGTAAAGACGCTGGGTGCGAGCGTCAGCACGTCGTCGGGCAGTACGTAGTTCCGGCCTTCGGCCGCGGCCCATACCTTCGCGGCCCGGACCATTGCCAGGGCGCCGCGGACGCTGACACCGAGGCGGGTTTCGGGAGCCTCGCGGGTGGCCGCCGCCAGATGGGCGATGTATTCAAGCACGGAGGTATCGGTATGCACGGACGCGGCAAGGTCAGCCATGTCCCGTACTGCGGCGGAGGTGATGACGGCGGTCAACGCGGCAGACCGGTCGCGTGTGGCGGACCCGGCCAGCAGCTCTACCGTGGCCGCATGATCCGGATATCCCATGGACGTCTTGATCAGGAACCGGTCCAGCTGCGCCTCCGGCAGGCGGTAGGTGCCTGCCTGCTCGATCGGGTTCTGCGTCGCGATCACCATGAAGGGGCGCTCCTGCGTGTAGGTGGTGCCGTCCACGGTGACGCGCGACTCTTCCATGACCTCCAGCAGTGCCGACTGGGTCTTGGGCGAGGCACGGTTGATTTCGTCCGCCAGGACCACGTTCGCGAAGGTCGGACCGCGGTGGAACTCGAAGGCCTGGGTCTTCTGGTCGTAGATCGTGATGCCGGTGACGTCGGACGGCAGCAGGTCCGGAGTGAACTGGATGCGGGACGTGGTTCCCTGCACGGTGGCAGCCAGCGCGCGGGCGAGCATGGTCTTGCCTGTGCCGGGGGCGTCTTCGAGCAGCACGTGTCCTTCGGCCAGCATGGAGGTGAGGATCAGCCGCACGGCCTGCGGCTTGCCCAGCACTGCCTGGCCAACGTTGGTGACCAGTTTGGCGAAGGTTTCGGCGAACCAGGCGGCCTGCTCTTCGGTCATGGACATGGTGGTGTTCCCCTAGGTGGTGCGGATTGGGTGTTCGTAAACGGGTTTAGCACTGGCCCATCCCGCCGGGCGGATTGTAGCCAAAGTTGGTGTGGATGCCCTTGATGTGCAGGCCGTTGTTGGACGCATTGGGGCCGGAGAGCTGGCGGTACCAGATCTCGCCGCTGCGGCGGACGATGTAGCAGCGGGTCTCGATGCTGTCTCCGATGTAGGCCCAGTGTGCGCCGCGGCAACCGGGGTCAGTGAAGTTGGTGCCGTTCACAGGATCCATGCAGGTGCGCCGGTCCCCGCTGGAGAGCTGGTTGCCCACAGTCAGGGTCCAGGTGGCAGGCGGCGGCTCGCTGCCGGTGCGCGCGGAGGCTTCCGCGATTCCGCCGGCGGTCCCCTGCGAGTTCAGTACCCGCACCCGGATGCTCACCGTCTGGTTGTACCCGTCACCGACATCGCGGCTGCCGGAGACGCCAACGTTCTCCCACCCGCCGCCGTTGACCGAGATCTGGACCTGCGCGACGTCGTGCGCGTTCTGGTTGGGCGGGGCCCAGGACAGCCTGGCAGTGCGGCTTCCCTGCCCGCCGTCGGAGCCCGACGCCGACGGAGTTCCAGGGCTGCCGAAGACCTTCACGCCGGCGGACGCTGCGGAGGCGGCGCTGTCGTAGGAGGAGCCGTCTGAATTCACGACGGCGGTCAGCCGCGCGGTGATCGTGGCACCGTTGCTGAAGCCGGTGATTTCCTGGCCGCTGCTCACCATCATGGAACGGCCGTCGCTGAAGCTTGCCCGGTAGCTGATTTCCTCCGCCCGCGCGCCGTTGCGTGCGCCCTGGGCCAGCGGAGTGAAGGTGATGGTGACGGCCCGTCCTTCGGCTCCGGTGCGCGAAGCTGCCAGTACGGGCGCCGCAGGCGCATCCGGAGCTCCGACGGCGCGGCGCGGCGCGGAGGTTGGGCCCCACTCGCTCCAGCCCGCCTTGTTGTAGGCGCGGGCGGAGTACGAATAGTTCTGCTCGGAGTTGTCCACCCGGACCGTCATATTGGACGCAGCACCGGCCTCCAGGGTCCGCACCAGGGTTGAGCCGCGGTACTCCCGCAGCTCATAGGCGGTAACGTCTGCTCCATTCGGATCAGAATCGGCCCAGTCAACGGTGAGCTGGCTCTGCACGCCCACCGAATTAGCCTTGGCCGTGGTGGGTGTTCCGGGAGCGGATGGCACACCGGCGGGAACCTCAGGGGAAGAGTATTCGCTGAACCCTGACGGCTCGGGGGCCGCGTTGCGTGCCTGGACCCGCACGCGGTAGCTGGTGCCGTTGGCCAGGCCCGTCCACGTGGTGCGGGTCATGGACGCAGGAACGGTTTTCTGGGCGGTGCCCCCGGGCGGAGCCGGAGAGATCTGCAGGTCGTAGCTCTCGATGGGAGAGCCGTCGTTTGCCGGTGCGCTCCAGGAGATGTCCAGCTGCCGGTCACCGAACGCCAGGACCGGAGGAGCCGGCTGGGCGGGCTGGGTATCCGGCCGGGCGGCCGCCGACTGCGGGGACGGGTCCGAGGTGCCGTTGGCGTTTGTTGCCGTTACGGCAAAGGTGTACTCAACGTTGTTCGTCAGCCCGGCCAGCGTGCAGGTGGTGGCCGGGCAGTCCTGGCTGAAACCGCTGCTCCCGGTGACCGTGTATCCGGTGATGGGTGAACCGTTCGATGCCGGCGGGTCCCAGGAAAGGACAACGGTGCGGCTGCGAGTGCTCTCCACTACCGGCGTGGACGGCGAGTCAGGCCGTCCCTGCACTGAAAGCCGGATCTGCGCGGAAGCCTGCCGGTCTGCCTGCCGGGTCTTGTCTTCCACCCGGTACTGCACGCTCATGCTTCCCACGAAGTCCGGGTTGGGAGTAACCACGATCGAGTCGCCGCTGATCTGCGCTGTGCCGTTGCCGTCTGCTGTCGCCTCCAGGATCCGCAGCGGCGTTTCCGGGAAGGGATTGTCGTCATTGGCCAGTACATCCACCGTGACTGGCTTGCCCTGCACGGCGTCGTCCACTGAATCATCCGCGGCAACCGGCAGCGGACGGGTGGAGGCGAGCACCGTCAGGTCAACGCGTCCGGGTACCGGGTCGCTGCGTCCGTCCGTGACGGTCACGGCAAGCTGGCCCACTGTCCCGACGGCGGCACTGTCGGCAGCGGCGACCTCCAGGATGGTGCCCGAAAGGCTCGCTTCGAAACCTTCCGGAACCGGACCGGCCAGGGCGAACTCGAGGCGGTCGGCGTCCTCCGGGTTAGGGTCTGACGCGAGCGGTGCCAGGTCCAGCCGCACCGAGTCCTCGCCCTTGGCCGCTTCCAGCGACCCGGGGTTCATCACCGGCGGGAGGTTCTGCTCCGGCAGCGGAATCACGTTGATCAGGACGGTGAGCGTGGCCTTGAGGCCCTCCGGATCGTCCGGACCGGAGCCGTCCGTCACCTCGAAGGTCATCGCCCCCAGCCCGGCGTAATCCTCGTCCGCCGTGTAGGCGAGCGTGTCCTCGTCCGCCACCCACGTGTCCCGGTTGGAGGAGCCAATAGCGCTGACCTTGGCGGTCTCGGTAATGCGGGGCGTCCTGCCCTCACGCACCTCAACCAGGTCACCCAGCTCGAGGTCAAGGGTGTCCCCCGCCTGCACCTCCTGGACCGCGGAGCTGCGCAGGGTCGGATACTGCGCGCTCAGGCCCGGTACCCAAACCACCGCCGTTGCCGTGCCGCCGTCCATGTCCTGCACCGTGTAGGGGATGGCCTGCGCTTCTTCCGTCAGCTGCACCCGTACTTTGTCCCCAACCACCGAGGCGGTGGTGCGGAGCGGGTCCACTGACACTTCAAGGTCCTCGGCAACGCCGTCGGGGTCCTCGTCATTCTCAAGCACCGCCACGTCAACCGCGGTGCGGCCCCGGATCTCGGCGACCTCCACCCGGTCATCGCGGGCGATCGGGGCCAGCAGTTCAGCGTTGGGGTCCGAGACAACGGCAACATTGCCGTTCGCGGATCCGCCGCGGTTGTCCTTTACGGCGTAGCGGACGTTGTAGGTTCCGGGTTCATCCGGCACGGTAAAGCGGACCCGGGGCCCGTCGGCGCGGGCGTCCATGGACGGTTCCTGGGCGCTCACGCCGTCAGGGTCCAGCGAGATCGGATCGCCGTCGGGGTCTGAGTCGTTGGCGAGGACCGGAACGGCCACCTCGCGTCCCGGACGCACGGTAACGGCGTCGTTCACCGCCACCGGCTTCTGGTTGGCTTCCGCCGCCGGCGCAATTCCCACCCGCACGGTTCCGGAGTTCACCAGGCCCAGGCGGTCCCGCACGGTGTAGGTAAACGAATCCGTTCCGCGGCCGGATGCGGAGGCGGTGTAGTCGATGTAGTCGGGGCCCGGAACTGCGGCACCGAGTGCCGGGGCTGCCGCGATGCCGTCCAGGTAGACCGAGTCGCCGTCGGCGTCGAGCCCGTTGAGCGGCACCGGTATCCGCACGGTGGTCCCGGCAATCGCCCGGCCCTCCAGGTTGCGGGGAACCGGCGGGGTGTTCTTCTCGTCATCCCGCGGCAGGATGTTGATGCGCACCTGGGCCGAGTCGCTCTGGCCGCTGGAGTCGCGCACCTCATAGATCGCGTAAACGGTCTTGGCCGTGTCACCGGCAACGAAGCGCAGGATGTTTTCGGAGACAAACAGCTGGCCGTCTGCGGGGTCCACGTCCTGCGGAAGTACCGGGTTGAGGGTGAGCTCATCACCGGTGGGCGAAGTGTCGTTTTCAAGGACAGGGATATCCACCACGTCACCCACACGGACGGTGGCGGTGTCAGCGGACGCGGCGGGCGGGAGCAGCGTTTCCGGCGGCTCCACCGGAAGCACGCTCACCTCGCCGCTGGCGCTGGCCGAACCGTTGGACACCGTGTAGCGGATGACACCCTGCTCCTGCATGCCGCGCACATCATGGATCTGCAGGATGTTGTGGTCCAGCACCTCTACGTCCAGCGGTGAACTGGCCCCGGTGCTGACGGACTGGACTACGAGCACCCCGCCAGTGGGATCCGTGTCATTGCCCAGAACGTCAACGAGCACGCTTCCGCCCCGGGGCAGCAGCGCAACGTCGCGGACGGCCACGGGCGCGCCCTGCCTGCCGGATTCCTGGGCATCCACGCGGATCAGGCCGGCAGCACTCTGCGGGCCGTTGGTCACCAGGTACTCCAGGTAATAGGTCGACGCCGCCGCGGGCGTGAAGGAAACTGCGCCCGTCTCATAGTTCGGCACCAGTGCGGAGCCGTCCTCCTGCTCCTGTTCCACCCGGGCAAGGCTGAGCTGGCCGCCGGCAGGATCCAGGTCATTCTGCAGCGGGTACAGGGTGACGGCCTCTCCGACGGTTGCCGTGAAGTGGTCGAAGTTCGTCACCGGCGGAAGCACACCGGCGGGGCGGACGTCGAAAGTGATGGTTCCGGTGGCTGTTTCAGTACCGTCCGAAATGGTGACGGCAACGTCCTTGACGCCCTGAGTCTTGCCAATGTCCCGGAAGGTCAGCAGACCGTCGGAGCGGGTGCGCACCTGGTCCCCGTCGGCGGTTGGTTCCGCGGCTAGCAGCACCAGGTCATCCCCGTCCGGGTCCATCCAGTCATTCAGGATGTTCTGGCTGACGGATTTGCCCTGCTCCACCAGGATCCGGGTAGAGCGCCTGGGCTCGGGCGGAGCGTTCTCCCCCGCGCCGCGGACCTGCACGGTAGCCGTGGCCGAGGCAGTGCCGCCCCGTCCGTCGCTGACTTCGTATGTGAACGTGCTCGTCCCGGAGGCGTCGGCTGGCACCACAATCTGCAGGCCGGCGCCGTTGTAGATTTCCTGGACCACGCCGGCGGCGGGCTGTTCACCCGTCAGCCTGACGGTCAGCAGGTCCCCGTCAGGATCGGTGTCATTGTCCAGGACGTTCAGGATGGTGGTCCGGCCCGCCCGCACGCCGAAGCGGTCATCGGAGGCGACCGGCGGCCGGTTCTCCCCGGTACGGTCCGGGAGGGTGTTCACCGGGTTCTCGCTGGCGGATTCCTCTTCGTCGTCGCTGGAATCCTGCTTGGGCGGGATCACGTCTCCCCAGTTGTCCACCAGCTGCATGTTTTCGAGGACCAGCCACACGTTGCCGCCGTTGACGTCATTGAGGACCACCACGGAGCGGTTGACCCGGAACACCAGGTCCGAGGAAGCGCCGATTCCGGGGATCTCCTCGCGGAGGTTGTCCGCTTCCTGCTCGCAGTTGCGCACGTAGGTTCCGGCGCCGGCCCAGGCAGCGTGGACGCAGCCGTCCACCATCACCGGCGGAGCAGGTGTCCCGGACCCCTCGATTTCGGTGACCGTTGCCTCGGAACCGTTCAGCGGCTGCTCAATGAGCGCAGTGGCGGTGGCCAGCGCAACAACGTCCGACTCGGGACCTGAGTCCTGCAGCTGCGCACCGCGGGTGTCATCAAACTCCACCGTGCGTCCCCCGGGCAGCACCAGGGTTCCCGATTCGGCGTCGAACGCCACCGGCCTGCTGCCCACGGCAGCCACCTGGACGTCGCCGAATCCCTTGAGCTCCTCGGCTTCGGTGACGGACGGCTCGCCGTAGCTTCCGTCAGCGGCAACATGGTAGCTGTAGATGCGGCCTCCGCGCGGGTCGGCAATCACGGCCGCGCCCGCGGGCGAAACGTCCGCGGCGGCTCCCGGCGCATTCTGCACGGCAGGCTCCAGCTCCGTGTCGCTGAAGAAAGGAAGGGAACCGGTGCTGGTCAGCCATACGTTTCCTGCCGCCGGGTCGGTCACGGCGACGGCGTTTCCGCCCTGGCTGAGCACGGCCGACGCCGGGAGCTGGACTTCGGTGCCGCGGGCCACGTTGGCCACGTCCACGGGGGAGATCTTGGACTGGTCCGTGTTGGAGTGGAAAACGGTGCTCTCGTGCTGCGTCACGTTGAAGCGGTCGCTGTTGGCCGCGTACGCGCCGTCGAGCATTCGCGAAGGATAGTTGAGGTGGCCCACCATGCCCTGGGTCTGGTTGGTGACCCAGACGCCGCCGTCGTTGAGATCCACGTCCGCGCGGGCGAAACCGGGGTACAGGATGGCCGTCGCCACCAGTGCTCCCGCGGCTGCCACAGCCGCGCCGGCCGAGATGGCTTTGCGGTGCGCACGCAGACGCGCGGGCACAGCCCCCCTCAATGCTGACACGTGGTTCCCCCTGTTGCGATCCCCAAAAGCCGTGCCGGTTCTCCGCGCCTTGTTGATGCGGTGTCCAATCGCTGGGCGGCAGAACGCAGGCAGACGGACTTAGTGTCGCATATTGCTAAGGTTCCTGCCCAAAAAAGTCAGGGGGTGTGGAGTTCTCCGGGGATCGCTCCGGCTGCACGCGTGGATCCCTGACCCGGACTCCGCCTGCCGGACTAGTCCAGGACCAGGCCGGGGCCGGTGCCCCGGGCGAGCGTCACCGGGTGGATCTCCCCGAAACCGCGCACGTTGCGCGGGGAATGCGGAATGAGGATGAACCGTTCGTTGTTGCGCAGCGCCGCCGCCGTCGAGGCATCGGTCAGGACCGTTCCGGGCTCCGCGAGGGAGGTCAGGCGGGAAGCCAGGTTCACGGTGGGCCCGTAAATGTCGCCAAGCCGGGACAGGACGCGTCCCCACACCATGGCTACGCGGGCGGAGGGCAGCAGCTCATCCTCCGTGAACGCCTTGGCCAGGGCCAGCGAAATCTCGGCTCCCGCTTCCGGAGTCTCCGCGTTGAACAGGACTTCGTCACCGATGGTCTTCACCAGCCGGCCGCCGCCCACCGAGATGATCTCGGAGCACTTGTGCTCGAAACGCTGCACCATCTGTGCCAGCGTTTTCTCATTCATCTGCCGGGAGAGGCTCGTGTAGGAAACCAGGTCGGCAAAGCCAACGGCGCGTGCCAGCGGCAGCGGATTGTCATCCGTTTCCCCTTCATGGCTCGCAAGGCCGGCCTCGGCCCGCAGCGCGAGCCGCTGGATGGCAGCATTCAGCTGCCGCTTCCAGGCATAGACCAGCGTCTTTTCCAGCGGTTCAACCAGGTCCGGCAGGGCAGCAACCAGCCGCTTGCGCGCCTCGGCGTCCGTGATCCCGCGCTGGACCACCATTTCCTCGACCAGCGCTTCGATCTGCCACACCACCATGCGGTCCGTCATTTGTCCGATGGACCGCATGATCGAGATCGCGGCTTCCTCGGTCAGCCGTTCCTCGCGGACCAGCTCGATCACGGTGCTGAGGGCGTCCTTGTCCGCCTCCGTGAAGAACACGGCGTCGTCGTCGAGGTTCGGAAAACCCATGGCGCGCCAGAGCTTGCGGGCGGAGAGCAGGGACACGCCTGCCCCTGCGGCGGCCTCGCGCCGCTTGAGTGTCCGGGGGCCGCCGATCAGCTGCGCTTCGAGCCGCCGGACATCCTCGCGGTCAATCGAACCGGAAGATCCCGGAATTGCGGGCTTATCCGGCAGGGGGACTGCGTTCATCGACAGTGTCAGCGGCTCGGGCTCGGCGGCACCATCCGGTGCGTCCTGGCCCTGCTCACTCATCGCTGCTCCATTCGTCGTCGTAGACCGCGCTTCCTTCAATATCTACACCATCGAACATTACGGTCATT
The DNA here is from genome assembly GCF_009193255.1 of Arthrobacter koreensis. GTDB lineage: Bacteria > Actinomycetota > Actinomycetes > Actinomycetales > Micrococcaceae > Arthrobacter_B > Arthrobacter_B koreensis. The sequence goes on along the minus strand of NZ_WACG01000007.1, from coordinate 14,965 downwards.
GGCAGCTCTTCTATGGTGGCCAACACAATCGACTTAAACCGGTGCACTTCCGGAACCGACGGATAGTCAATGACCCTCCCCCTGCCCAGATCCACGCGCAGGGTTCCGGCGCGCTGCATGCGTTGCAGTATCCCCTGCCTGGCTTCCAGCTGGCAGATGGAGGCCAGCGGAAGGTCGTGTTCGCGCCGCCTCAGCACTCCGCGGCGGTGGATCATCCTGCGGTTGGTCAGCACATACCGTGCAGCGTTCCAGCGCAGCACGGCCGGGACGCAGAAACGCAGCAGGATCAAGAGCACCAGAATGGCGACGGCGGGAGCCAGCACCGGCGTCCATTCCGCCAGTGACGCGGGTACCGACTCCCGCCCGAGGTAACCGAGAGCGAAACCGCCAGCAGCGCAGGACAGCACGGCAAGGAGCACAGGACCGGCCAGCGGACCCGCGTGCGGCCGTGCGGATACGATCACCTGCTCGCCGGGCTCCAGCCTCATCCGCACCGGAATCCGGGGAGTCGAAGTTTGGTCATGCCTGCGCGGGCCTCAGGTGAACCACGTCGGCGGCCGTGACGGTCTGCCGTTCCCCGGTCTCCGCGTCCACCACAACGAGCCCGCCGTGGGCGTCCAGGTCCACCGCGCGGCCGGTCAGCTCACCTCCGCCGGGCAGCTCGGCGCGGACGTGCTGGCCGAGGGTGGTCATGCGTGCGGCTACCAGGTCCCGCAGGCTCCCGCCGCCGGGCCAGGCGGCCAGCGCATTGCCGTCGACGGCGCAGAAGGCACGGTAATCCCCGGCCAGCTGCAGCAGGTAGTCCTGCAGCAGGATGTTCCGGTCTGTGGTGGAGGCGTACTCCATCAGCAGGCTCGTGGCGGTGGGAACCGGTTGGTCCTCGTCCGTCAGTGAGACGTTCAGACCCGTACCAACCACGACGGCGGGCGGATTGCCGGAGCTTTCCGGAACGAGCTGGGCCAGGACGCCGGCGAGTTTCCGTCCGTCAACCAGGACATCGTTGGGCCATTTGAGGCGGGGCTCGACGCCGGTGCGGGCTGCCACGCTCTTGGTCAGCGACAGCGCTGCAAGCAGGGACAACCACCCGTAGGACTGGGTGGGCAGCGGCCGACCGGCAGGGTTGACCGGGCGCAGCAGCACACTGACAAACAGCGAGGAACGTTCCGGCGCCTGCCAGGAACGTCCCAGCCGCCCGCGGCCCGCGGTCTGCAGCTCGGCAGTCAGCACGGACAAGTCCGGGTACTCGGAAGGCACCAGCCGCGCGGAGTCCGCCAGGTCCGTATTGGTGGATCCGGTTTCGGCGACGACGTCCAGGCGGGCCAGCGGACCCGCAGGTGCTACAAGGCTGGCCTGGAGGCGCTCCGGTTCCAGGGGCGGGCGCTCCATGCTGGAGTAGTGCAGGTGCATGATCCCGATCTTACGCGCCGCCTCCCCCGCTCCCCGGTGGACCCGCTGGCCTCCCCCCGGTTAGAGGAAGAAATCGGCCATCAGCTTGTCTTCGGGTGCACCCAGGCTGTATTTCGTGAAGTCAGTAGTGCCTTCCTGCCGGAGCACCTCTTCATCCGTGTAGAAGTTGCCGGTTGCCTCGCGGCCCGGACGGGTGAGGATGGCGTGGGCTGCGTCTGCCATGATGTCCGCGCTGCGGGAGACCTGTGCCAGCTCGGATCCGCCGGGCATGTTGCGGATCGCGGCGGTGTCGATCGAAGTGCACGGCCACAGCGAGTTCACGCCGATGCCGTCCTTCCTGAGTTCCTCTGCCAGGCCCAGGGTGGTCAGCGACATGCCGTACTTGGCCATCGTGTAGGCGAGGTAGCTTCCGGCCCACTTGGGGTCCAGGTTCAGTGGCGGGGAGAGGGTGAGGATGTGCCCGTTGTCCGATTCGCGCAGGGCCGGCAGCGCTGTCTTGGACAGGAGGAACGTGCCTCGGGCGTTGATGTCCTGCATCAGGTCATAGCTTTTCATCGTGACGTCGTCGGTGTTGCGCAGGTCGATCGCGGATGCATTGTTCAGCACGATGTCGATGCCGCCGAAATGCTCCGCCGTGGCCGCTACGGCCCCGGCAACGTCCTCGTCGCGGCGCACGTCGCCGATGATCGGCAGGGCCTTGCCGCCGGCGGCTTCGAGCTGTTCGGCCGCCGTGTAGACAGTGCCTTCCAGCTTCGGGTGCGGTTCAGCGGTCTTGGCGAGCATCGCAATGTTGGCGCCGTCGGCAGCGGCGCGGAGGGCAATTGCCAGGCCGATCCCCCGGCTTCCGCCGGACATGAGGATGGTGCGGCCGGCCAGCGAACGCGGGGAAGAGGATGCTGTGTTCGAAGTCATACGGACAGGGTAATGCACCTGCGTCGAAAATGTTACTGGCCAGTAACATGCGGCTCCCGGCAGACACGGAGTCCCGGAGGCGCTGCCGGCAGCGGCAGTCGGCAGCCAAACCGCCGGGCGCTTTCAGGTGGGCCAAGGCACGCAGACACAAATTGTAGGTTTCCTACACCCTGCCCGCGTGTGGGTGCTCACTAGACTGGGTGAATCGCCCGCACGCTTGTAAGAAACCTACTGAACCGCTGTGCGGCCCTCGGGGTGGCGATCCACCTGCCGCCCGCCAGACCCAGCACCGGAGAGTAAATGAGCCTCGACCAGGACATCGATCTGCAGACGACCGCCGGGAAAATCGCCGACTTCCGGCGCCGCCAGGCACAGGCGCTGGTGCCCTCCGGCGAAGCGGCAGTTGCCAAGCAGCACGCCCGCGGCAAGCACACAGCCCGCGAGCGCATCGACCTTCTCCTGGACGAAGGCTCGTTTGTTGAGTTCGACGCCCTCGCCGTCCACCGCTCCACCGCGTTCGGGATGGAGAAGAAGAAGCCGCTCGGCGACGGCCTGGTCTCTGGCTACGGCACCGTGGACGGACGCACGGTTGCGGTCTACAGCCAGGACTTCACCGTCTACGGCGGCTCCCTGAGCCAGGTCAACGGTGAGAAAATCGTCAAGGTCCAGGAATTCGCGCTGCGCAACGGCTGCCCAGTGGTCGGCATCCTCGACGGCGGCGGAGCCCGCATCCAGGAGGGTGTTGCCTCCCTGGCGATGTTCGCCGATATCTTCCGCAACAATGTCCACGCGTCCGGCGTCGTTCCCCAGATCTCCCTGATCATGGGCCCCTCCGCCGGCGGTGCCGCGTATTCCCCCGCCCTCACCGACTACGTGGTGATGGTGGACAAGACCTCCCACATGTTCATCACCGGCCCGGACGTCATCAAGACCGTCACCGGTGAGGACGTGGACATGGAAACCCTCGGCGGCGCCCGGCAGCACAACGCCACCACGGGCACCTCTACCTACCTCGCCTCCGATGAGGAAGACGCCGTGGACTTCGTCCGCGAACTGCTGGACTTCCTGCCCAGCAACAACCTCGCCGAAGCCCCGCTGGTCCCGTTTGACCAGGACCCGGAAACCAACGACGGCGACCTGGCTCTGGACGCACTCATCCCGGACTCCGCCAACCAGCCCTACGACATGCGCACCGTGATCGAGCAGGTGGTGGATGACGGGCACTTCCTGGAGATGCAGGCCCTCTACGCACCTAACGTCATCATCGGCTATGGCCGGCTGGAAGGGCACACTGTTGGCATCGTGGCCAACCAGCCCATGCAGTTCGCCGGAACCCTGGACATTGCCGCCTCGGAGAAGGCAGCCAGGTTTGTCCGCAACTGCGACGCGTTCAACATCCCCATCCTCACCTTCGTGGACGTGCCCGGCTTCCTGCCCGGCAAGGACCAGGAATTCAACGGCATCATCCGCCGCGGCGCCAAGCTGCTCTACGCCTACGCCGAGGCCACAGTTCCCAAGCTGACCGTGATCACCCGCAAGGCGTACGGCGGAGCGTACATCGTCATGGGGTCCAAGAAGCTCGGCGCGGACCTGAACCTGGCCTGGCCCACCGCCCAGATCGGCGTGATGGGAGCCCAGGGAGCGGTGAACATCCTGTACCGCAGCCAGCTCGCCGCCGCCGCTGCCGAAGGACGCGACGTCGAAGAAGTCCGGCAGGACTACATCACCGCCTATGAAGAGGAACTGCTCAACCCGTACCAGTCCGCTGAACTCGGCTACGTGGACGCCGTCATTGCACCGTCCGAAACCCGGCTGCAGCTCATCCGCGGACTGCGGGCACTGCGCGAAAAGCGCGCGGCCCTGCCGCACAAGAAGCACGGAAACATTCCGCTGTGAGCGTCTTTGATTCCGGCTCCGAAACCGCGGGCCCGGCCGTACCCGCCGAGCCGTTCCTGCAGGTTGTCTGCGGCAACCCGACGGAGGAGGAGCTGGCGGCCCTTACCGCCGTCGTTATTGGCCTGGGGGCCGCTTCCCCCGAGGCGGACCTGTCCTCTGGAACACTCCCGGAGAAGGACCCCGCGCGCACCCGCAGGGCGTGGACCCGGCGCCGTGCGCTGAGCCTTCAGCCCACGCCAGGGCCGGGCTCGTGGCGGCGCAGCTACCGCTGACACGCTACGCTCGGACGTGTGACTGAACAGACAACCTCATCAGATAACCTGTCCAACGCCGGTTCGCGCACCCCCACTGCGATTGACGCCGTCGCCGAAGCTTTCACGCAGAATCTGCTCACCCTGGATCCGTCATTTGCCACCACGCTTGGCATTCCGGGCCACGAAACCGAGTACGCCGACTACTCCCCCGCCGGCCTTGAATCCATGGCCGAGGCAATGCGGGAGACCCTTGAGCGCCTTGAGGACCTGCAGCCGGTGGACGACGTGGACCGCGTCACCCTGGACGCCATGCGTGAGCGCCTGGGCCTGGCGCTGGAGATCCACGAATCCGGCTGGGACCTGGCAGACCTGAACAACATCGCTTCCCCGGCGCAGGACATCCGCGCCATTTTCGACCTCATGCCCACGGACACCGTGGAAGCCTGGGAACACATCTCCGGCCGCCTGCACAACGTTCCCGACGCCGTCGCCGGGTACATCACCTCGCTGCGCCACGGGGCCGAGCAGGACCGGGTAGCGGCCCGCCGGCAGGTCAAGATCGTCATGGAGCAGGCGTCGAAGTACGCCGACGACGGCGGATTCTTCGACTCCTTCACCTCCGGTGCCGCACTTCCGGACGGGGCTGCGCTGCCTGAGCAGCTGCAGGCGTCCCTGAAGGAGAATTCCGACGCCGCCCGCGCCGCCTACCGCTCGCTGGTCAGCTTCCTCGAAACCGAACTGCTGCCCTCGGCCCCGGAAAAGGACGCCGTGGGAGCAGAGCGCTACGCACTGTTCTCCCGCCAATTCCTCGGCTCCGCCGTTGACCTGGAAGAAACCTATGCCTGGGGCGTGGCCGAACTGGACCGCATCATCGCTGAGCAGGAGAAGGTGGCCAACCAGATCAAGGAAGGCGCCTCAGTCCGCGAGGCAATGGACCTGCTCGACGCCGACCCGGAGCGCCAGCTGCACGGCACCGCCGAGCTGCAGGCCTGGATGCAGGAACTCTCCGACCGCGCCGTCAGCGAGCTCTCCGAAACGCACTTCGAGATCACCGGCCCCATGCGCCGGCTCGAGTGCATGATTGCGCCGACCAACGAGGGCGGCATTTACTACACCGGCCCGTCGGAGGACTTCTCCCGCCCCGGCCGCATGTGGTGGTCCGTCCCCGAAGGGGAAGACACCTTCACCACGTGGAAGGAGACCACCACCGTCTACCACGAGGGCGTTCCGGGCCACCACCTGCAGATCGCCACGGCAACCGCCGCCAGCGACACCCTCAACAGCTGGCGCCGCAACGTCTGCTGGGTCTCCGGACACGGCGAGGGCTGGGCACTGTACGCCGAGCGCCTGATGGAGGAACTGGGCCACCTCTCCGATCCCGGAGACCGGATGGGCATGCTTGATGCCCAGCGCATGCGCGCCGCCCGCGTGGTCTTCGACATCGGCGTCCACCTGGAGCTTGAGGTCCCCGAGCGCTGGGGAACCGGCACCTGGACTCCGGAGAAGGGCTACGACTTCCTGAAGCAGAACATCGCCATCTCCGAGGGCCAGCTGAACTTCGAGTTCACCCGGTACCTCGGCTGGCCGGGGCAGGCACCGGCCTACAAGCTGGGACAGCGCCTCTGGGAGCAGATCCGTGACGAAGTACGCACCCGCGAAGGCGACGCCTACGACGCGCGGACCTTCCACACCCGGGCACTGCGCCTGGGCTCGGTAGGCCTGGACACCCTGCGCCGGGCCCTGCTGGAAAACTAGCGCTACCCCCTTTTTGAACGCCCGGCCGGTTTCCGGCCGGGCGTTCCTGTTCTCCGGGTGTTTCTGCAGTCGTCTCCCCTGCTGCCCAGGTGTTTCTGCCGGGTGCGTGTTTCTGCTGCCCAGCACGCCGGGAGCGCTCCGGACGGGCGGGGGCAAGGATGGGACAATCGTCACAGTGGGGCAGGGAATAAGAATTCCACTTCGGCGGGTCCGCGCCACAGAACGGCTCGCACGCGCATTCTTCCAAGGGTGCCCCCTTTGCGGCCGCGTAACATTTCGCAATACCGAAACGGCTCTGATAAAGGATCACGTCTAGCATCGAACGGTGACATCACCCCAGACCTCCCCACAGTCCCCCGCCGCAGCCGAGACCCGGCGCCGGCTTCCGCGCTGGGCCACCTCCTTCGGCCCGCAGATCATCGCAGCCCTGCTGGTCGGCCTCGGCCTGGGCCTGCTGGCCAAGAACATGGGCACCGTTGACGGCGAGCCCAACTGGCTCACCACCACGCTGTCCACCATCGGCTCGAGCTACGTCTCGCTGCTGAAGGCCGCCGTCGTACCCCTCATCTTCACCGCCGTCGTCAGCTCCATCGCCAACCTGCGCCAGGTATCCAATGCCGCGCGCCTGGCCTGGCAGACACTGCTGTGGTTCGCCATCACCGCCCTGATCGCCGTCGCGATCGGTATTGCGCTCGGCGTCATTATGCAGCCCGGCGCCAATGCCGATGCCACCGCTCCGGACGGATACGACGGCGGCACCGGCAGCTGGATCGGTTTCCTCACCGGCCTGATCCCGGGCAACTTCCTGGGCCTGACCGCCTCCACCTCGGAGACGCTTACCACGTCGCTGAACTTCAACGTGCTTCAGGTCCTGGTCATCGCGATCGCCGTCGGCATCGCCGCCCTGAAGGTCGGCAAGCCTGCCGCGCCGTTCCTGGCACTGAATGCCTCCGCCCTGGCCGTCATCCAGAAGGTCCTGTGGTGGATCATCCGCCTGGCTCCGCTGGGTACCGTCGGCCTGATCGGCCGTGCCGTAGCCACCTACGGCTGGGACACCATCGGCTCCCTGGGTACATTCACCCTCGCCATCTACGTGGGCCTGGCCATCGTCCTGTTCGTGGTGTACCCCGTGCTGATCAAGTCCCACGGCCTCTCGGTCCGCCAGTGGTTCTCCGGCGCATGGCCGGCAATCCAGCTGGCGTTCGTTTCCCGTTCCTCCGTGGGCACGCTCCCGCTGACCCAGCGCGTGACCGAGCGCAACCTCGGTGTACCCCGGGCCTACGCATCCTTCGCCGTACCGCTGGGTGCCACTACCAAGATGGACGGCTGCGCCGCGATCTACCCGGCCATTTCCGCGATCTTCGTGGCACAGTTCTTCGGCATTGACCTGAGCATCGGCCAGTACCTGCTCATCGCCGTCGTCGCCGTCCTGGGTTCCGCGGCAACTGCCGGAACCACCGGCGCCGTCGTCATGCTGACGCTCACCCTGTCCACCCTGGGACTGCCGCTCGAAGGCGTTGCCCTGCTGCTCGCCGTCGACCCCATCCTGGACATGGGCCGCACCGCCGTGAACGTTGCCGGACAGACCGTGGTCCCCGCCATCGTTGCCAAGCGCAATGGAATGCTGCAGCCGGAGCTCTACGACGCAGAGCGCAACGGTGATCCCTTCGCCGACGATTCGGTTGAATCGGACACACCTGAGACGGGTGCGGCAGAACTTCCGTCACAGGAGAGCACTTCCGCTTCATCCGCTACCGTGGAGACGGCGAACAGGGGGTAAGGTTTTCCTGCTCGCACTTCTCCGAGAACGGCCGTCCCACTGCGGGGACGGCCGTTCTTCGTTTGCCCACTAGGCTGGGAAGCGTGACTGAACTGATTCTTGCCTCCGCTTCCCCGGCCCGCACCAAGCTTCTGGCCAACGCCGGCATTGCCCACCGCGTGCTGGTTTCCGACGTCGACGAAGACGCCGTGACGGCCCGCTACGGACCCACCGACCCGCACGATACCGCGCTCCTGCTCGCCCGTGCCAAGGCCGAGGCCGTGGCGTCGCTGCCCGAGTCCGAGGGCGCACTGGTGCTCGGCTGCGACTCGGTCTTCGAGTTCCAGGGCGAGGCGCACGGCAAGCCGTGGGAGGCCGACGTCGCCCGCGAACGAATCCGGCGGATGAGCGGAAACGTTGGGGTGCTGCATACCGGCCACTGGCTGGTCGACTGCCGCGACACCGAGGAGGACGGCTCCGGCGCCACCCTCGGCGCTGTCAGTTCCGCGGAGGTGCACTTCGCGAAGCTGCTCGACGACGAAATTGAGGCTTACGTCGCCACCGGCGAACCGCTGCAGGTTGCCGGGTCCTTCACGATCGACTCTCTTGGCGGTGCCTTCATCGAAAAGGTCGTCGGGGATCCGCATGCCGTTGTGGGTCTTTCCGTCTCGACGCTGCGCCATTTGCTGGCCAGCGCCGGTGTTGGCGTGACCTCGTTCTGGCAGTAGCTCTCGCAGGGTCAGCAGCTGCGGGGCTGCGGGGCTGCGGGGCTCGCAGCCTAGCTGCCGCGCGGCCGGGGCAGCCGGCGGCGGCGCGTTGTGCCGCGCGTGGCCGTGCCAGCCGTGCCTCCGGGCATCATCCTGTGGCGCAATGAAGTCGCTTTGGGCCTCTCCGTACGTCCTGTGGCGGGATGTGGTTCCTTCGACCGCTGAAGAGGGACAATAGCGCGACACAGGATGCATCGGCGTTGAGCCAAAGGACGCTGTCGCGACACAGGATTTTGTCCGCTCCTACTGATTACGCCGCTATTGCCCCACATGATGGGCTATTCGGAACCTCATTCCCCAAGCCCGGCGCCTGGAGTCCATCCGCCCAGCTTCAGCCCGCGAACAACCTTTCCCGCCACCCATTCGGGCCCCCTGTGCATATCCAGAGCAGAGACCTTCACCTGATGCCATTGGAGCTCGCTGACCAGCAGATCCCGGTTGTGGTCACGGAGCTGCTGTTGCCGCATCAGGTGGTGCTCGCCGTCGTACTCAACGCAGGTGCGGAACTCCGGACAGCCGAGGTCGGACCATAAGACCGGCCTCCCTTCGGCATCCAGGAGCGGAAGGTTTGGGTGAAATGTGGGGAGCCCGGCTTCGCGCAGCAACAAGCGCAGATGAGTCTCGGGCCCCGAGTCCACTCCCACCCGAACCAAATCTACCGCTGCGCGCGCATTCCTGATATGTGGAACCCAGCGTGCACCGTCCACGTAACTCCTCAGGACTTCGAACCGAACCACGGCCCGGCGCACTTGACCGTAGCTTCGTCCATGCTCGCTGACCAGCCAGTCGCCCGCGGCCACGAGGTCCGGCAACGCAAGCATGCCCGCCAAGTCAATGAAGGTCCGAACGGGAGACGTGGCTCGGACGCCCTCCGATGGAAGGACAATCTCCGATTCGGCCAGATTCAGCCGATGGCATCGCACGTGCCGTCGACTGGTAGCGGCAGCAGCCCGGGCACGCGCCAGATGCAGCACCGGCTCCCGCCGGAACGACGCCGGCAGCGGAATCCCATGCAGCCTGGCCGCCGTCGTATGGCTGAGCACGGCATCCGGCAGCAGCTGCAGGTACGGCCGGGCGCGGGCCGCGAGATCCCCGGCATCGCCGTCGGCTGCACGCGGAACCCGGATTCCCCGGCTGGGAATCCGCAGGTCAGAGGCGCGGAGCCTGCCCCTGGTGAGCCCCGCCCGCTGCGCATCAGCGGCAAGGAACGGGTCAGAGAACGACGGCGGGAGCGGCTTCGGCGTGCGCATCCACCAGTTCTACCGGCTGGTCCGGACAGCCGCCCGGGATATCCACAGATCCAAACGGGTCGCCACACCACGACACCATTTGTAGGGTCCCCACAACTAAACCTGCCGCCCCACGCAGAAACAGCACGGTTTATGGCGGGACACCACAAAAGCGCGCTACGCTCCCAAGAGATCAAAGGAGCCAGTGCATTTCATGAGCCAGAACACCCCCGCCCCGCTGGGCAAGGTCCTGATTGCCAACCGCGGTGAGATCGCCGTCCGGATCATCCGGGCCGCCCGCGACGAAGGTATCGGCACGGTCGCCGTTTATGCCGACCCGGACAGGGACGCACTCCACGTCCGGCTGGCCGACGAGGCCTACGCCCTGGACGGCAGCACCGCCGCAGATTCCTACCTGGACATGGACAAGGTCCTCGCCGCTGCAACGCGTGCCGGCGCCGACGCCGTCCACCCCGGGTACGGCTTCCTCTCCGAGAACGCGGAGTTCGCCCGCCGCGTGATCGACGCCGGACTCACCTGGATCGGCCCCTCCCCAGAGGCCATTGAGCAGCTTGGAGACAAGGTGCGCGCACGCCACCTGGCCGCGAAGGTAGGGGCACCCCTGGTTCCGGGCACCTCGGATCCGGTGTCCAGCGCCGATGAAGTCCTGGCCTTCGCATCCGAACACGGACTCCCGGTGGCCATCAAGGCAGCATTCGGCGGCGGCGGACGAGGCATCAAGGTTGCCCGCACGCTGGAGGAAATCCCCGAACTGTATGACTCGGCCGTCCGTGAAGCCACCGCAGCATTCGGCCGCGGCGAGTGCTTCATCGAACGGTTCCTGGATTCTCCCCGCCACGTTGAAACCCAGTGCCTGGCTGATGCGCACGGCAACGTCGTCGTCGTTTCCACCCGCGACTGCTCGCTGCAGCGCCGCAACCAGAAACTCGTTGAAGAGGCTCCGGCGCCGTTCCTCACCGAGGAACAGACCCGGCGGCTCTACGAATCCTCCAAGGCCCTGCTGCGCGAAGCCGGCTACCAGGGCGCCGGAACGTGCGAGTTCCTGGTCGGCACCGACGGAACCATCTCCTTCCTGGAGGTGAACACCCGCCTGCAGGTTGAGCACCCGGTCTCCGAGGAGGTCACCGGGTTGGACCTGGTCCGAGAGCAGTTCCGCATTGCCCGCGGCGAAGAGCTCGGCTACGGCGATCCCGAGGTCCGCGGGCACTCGATCGAGTTCCGCATCAACGGCGAGGACGCCGGCCGCGGATTCATGCCTTCCCCCGGCACAGTCGAGTCCCTGCGCCTGCCCACCGGCCCCGGCGTCCGCGTCGACTCCGGCATCGAAGCGGGCGAAACTGTCGGCGGCAACTTCGACTCAATGCTGGCGAAGCTGATCGTCACCGGCGCCACCCGCACCCAGGCCCTGCAGCGGGCGCGCCGCGCCCTGCAGGAATTCGAAGTCACCGGCCTGCCGACCGTCCTACCCTTCCACGCCGCCGTCGTCGCGGATCCCGCGTTCGCGCCGGAAGAGGGACCGTTCAGCGTGCATACCCGCTGGATCGAGACGGAATTCGACAACACCATTGCACCGTTCAGCGGATACCCGGCAGGCGGGAACGACGACGACGCCTCCCGCCAGCGCCTCACGGTCGAGGTGGGCGGCAAACGGCTTGAGGTTGTCCTGCCCGCCGGCATGGCCCAGATGGCTGGGAAGGGCGGCGCCGCGGCCAACGGCAAGCAGCGCAAGGGCCGCTCACGGTCCGCCACGGCGGCTGCAACCGGCAATGACCTGACGTCCCCCATGCAGGGAACCATCGTGAAGGTGGCAGTCGAGGATGGCGCCCAGGTTGCCGAGGGGGACCTGATCGTGGTCCTCGAGGCCATGAAGATGGAACAGCCGCTCACCGCGCACAAGTCAGGAACCGTCAGCGGCCTCTCGGCAGCCCCCGGAGCCACGGTGACCGCCGGCGCGGTCATCGCCACCATCCTGGACTAGGTCCTACCCGGCCGGCACAGCACAAGAGGCCCGGATCCACACGGATCCGGGCCTCTTGGCGTTCCAGCAGGCGAACTAGCTGGAGTGGTTTACGTAATCCACGTCCTTGGTTTCGCGGGTAACCCACAGGGCGATGAAGGTCAGGACCGCCATGGAGGACAGGTAGACGCCTACCAGCCACGGGCTGCCGTCAGCTGCCTGCCACAGGGCCACGGCGATGAACGGGGCAACAGCGGCGCCCAGGATCGAGGAGACGTTGTAGGCGATGGCGGAGCCTGTGTAACGGACGTTGGTCGGGAACAGCTCAGGCAGTACCGCACCCATCGGACCGAAGGTCAGGCCCATCAGCGTGAAGCCGATGATCAGCAGCGCCATGGTGCCCACGAACCCGCCGCCGAACAGCGGATCGAACGCGAAGCCAAAGACGAAGATCGCTGCGGTGACCCAGAGCAGGGTCTTGCGGCGGCCGTGCTTTTCGGCCAGCGGACCGGCAACCATGGTGAAGATACCGAAGAACACGACGCCGACGATCAGCATGATCAGGAAGTCATTGCGCGCGTAGCCCAGTCCGGAGGCGAATGAATCCGGATCGAAGGCCTTGCCGGCGGCTTCTGCCTTCGCAGCGGCTTCTGCCTCGGTCTTCGCGGCGGTGCCGTAGGACAGCGTGAAGGTGGTCATCAGGTAGAAGAGCACGTACGTGGCCAGCATGATGAAGGTGCCGGCAATCATCGGGCGCCAGGAGAACTTGAACGCAGCGGCCAGGGGCAGCTTGCTCACTTCACCGGAGTCGACAACCTTCTGGAAGGCCGGGGTTTCCACCAGCTTCAGGCGGACGTACAGGCCAATGATGACCATGACGGCGCTGGCCAGGAACGGGATGCGCCAACCCCAGGACATGAAGGCTTCCTCGGAGAGGTTGAAGCTCAGGATCAGGAACAGGCCGTTGGCCAGGATGAAGCCGATCGGAGCGCCCAGCTGCGGGAACGTGCCGTAGATGGCGCGCTTATTGGCGGGGGCGTTCTCGGTGGCCAGCAGCGCCGCGCCTGACCACTCGCCGCCGAGGGCCAGGCCCTGGGCGAAGCGCATGACAACCAGCAGTGCCGGTGCCCAGAAGGTCCAGCCGGGCATGTCGGCGGTCGGCAGGCAGCCGATCAGGAACGTGGCGATACCCATGGTGAGCAGGGAGGCCACCAGGGTGCCCTTACGGCCCACCTTGTCGCCGAAGTGCCCAAAGACGATGGATCCAAGCGGACGCGCGATGAATGCCACGCCAAACACGGCAAAGGAACTCAGCAGCGCGGTAACGCCCTCTGCGTTCGGGAAGAAGAGGATCGGGAAGACCAGTACTGCGGCCGTCGCGTAGACATAGAAGTCGTAGAACTCAATGGAGGTTCCGACCAGCGACGCTACGATCACGCGACCGCGTGAGTTTGCGGGTGCCTTTTCGGTTTCGGCACTTGGTGTGTTTGTTGACATGGCAAGTCTTTCGGGTGCGGATGGAAAGTAGGATTATCGTAGAACCCCGCGTCCGCCATTCGGACATTGGTCCACATTGTGGACGTAACGTTGGACAAACCCTTATTCCATGCGCCGGAATGCGGGCCTCACTCGACGCGTTCCGCCGGGACACCCCCTTTCCCATCCCCCGCGAGATAGCAGAAACTGCCCGTATCAGGAGGCGGATTCTAGGGGTGGTTGCAACACCTTGGGTTGTTAGGTGCTTAGAAGTAGATCACGTAAACGCTCGGCTGGGCTGTCCCAGTCGAGCGTTTTACGTGGGCGTCCGTTGAGCTTCTGGGCTACGAGTTCCAGGTCTTCGGGTGAGTGGACGGAGAGATCGGTTCCTTTGGGGAAATACTGACGCAGCAGCCCGTTGGTGTTCTCGTTCGATCCGCGCTGCCAGGGGCTGGCCGGATCACAGAAGTAAACCGGCATTCCGGTGGCCATGCTGAAAGACCGGTGCCGGGCCATTTCCACGCCCTGGTCCCAGGTCAGCGACCCGCGCAGATGCCGGGGCAGGGAACTCATGGCCTTGACCAGCCCGTCCCTGACGGTCTCGGCACTGTGGTCTCCGGGCAGGTGGATCAGCATCACGTACCGGGTGCTGCGCTCGACGAGGGTGCCTATCGCGGAACGGTTATGGGCACCGGTTATCAGGTCTCCTTCCCAGTGGCCGGGCACTGCCCGGTCCTGGACCTCGGCCGGGCGGGCGGAAATCATCAGGGCCTCATCGATGAACCGGGGCCGGCGACGGTCCGGTTCGCGGTGCCCTACCCGCCGTGCCCGCCCGGTACGCAGCGCGGCCTGAACCTCACGCTTGAGCCCGCCGCGTGCCTGAAAGTAAAGGCTCTGGTAAATCGTTTCGGGGCTCACACGCATCTCCTGGTCATCGGGAAAATCTGAGACCAGCTTCTTCGAAATCTGCTCCGGGGACCATTGAAGCACCAGGCCGGCCTGAACATACTCCCGCAGCCTGCCGGAGAGAGCGAGCTTCGCCGTTTTCGGGCGGTGCCGGCGCCCGGCTGCGAGGCGGTGCGCGGCATGAGGCAGGTACCCCATCCCCGCGGCAGTGTTCCGGGCCAGCTCCCGGCTGATCGTCGAGGCCGGCCTGCCCAGCACCCTGCCGATACCGCGCACTGATTCACCGGCACGGCGCAGGTCCTGGATCTGTTCCCGCTCGGTCAAGGACAGGCACCGGCCGTTACCCGGGGTCACGGGCAGTTCGGAAAGAGGGTTCACCCCCTCGTTGTAACCGGTGCCCGGCCCGCCGGCACGGAAGCGGGCTCCGGCCCGGGACCGTGTCAGCCAGCGCCGTGCCCGGCCCGCGTCCACACCAACAGACCTGGCCGCCTCACCTAGGTGTACTGAGACAGCACGTTAGTTACACCGGGTGATGGGTGCTTTGCCTCCGAGGCTGCCGTGTGGGCGTTGGTGGTTGTAGAAGTCTAGCCATGGTTGCAGGGCATCGGTCCGGGCTTGGTTCGAGT
>NZ_WACG01000006.1 GCF_009193255.1 Arthrobacter koreensis | reverse complement strand
AAGCTAAGACCCGCAGCGCCGATGGTACTGCACTCGGGAGGGTGTGGGAGAGTAGGTCACCGCCGGACAATCATTACAGGTTCAGGCCCCGCAGGGTTGCGGGGCCTGAACTGCTTTAACACCACCGGTTTTGCGGGCCGGGACACCCGGGTCGTGACCGGCGGGTGCGGGTACCGGGGCCGGCGGCCCGAGCTGATCGTGTGTGTTCTTTGGGCCTGCACCCTGGTGCGGGCCCTTTCCGTGTTTAACCAGCCGTTCCCGGCCCTCGGGGTCTGGCCGGAAATATGGGGACTGGAACAGCCGGCCGGGCCGGGGTTCCCAGTCCCTGTGACTCCTGCCCCATTCCGGGACCACACCAGGCACCACCGGTCACGAGGGCTGGGAACCACCGCGGTGCGGAACCCCATCGGAAACACCGGCCACGACGACTGGGAACCGCCGTCGGGACATGACCCCAGGAGCAACACCGGCCACGACGACTGGGAACCACCGTCACGGCGGGTGGGAACCACGGGCCCCGCGGACCCCCAGGAGCAACATCGGCCACGACGGCTGGGAAACCAAGTGGGGCCAGGCTGTTGTCGGATGAGGGTGTTGCACTGAGTCTCGGACTCCGTGCATTCTGGCCGGGGCGCCACCGAATATCGGCCCGCAGCATTGCCGCAGCTTAAAGAAACACCGCAACCCCGGCCGGACCAGACCCCGGCCGGCGCGGCCAAAACCCCCAGGCCACCCCGCCCCCCATCCGCGACCGGCCCCCCACAACCCGTGGTCAAAGCACCGCAAAAAACAGGGTAAGATAGTAGAGCATCACCGCCGTAGAGGGATCCGGAAACGGAAAGCGAAGCGGCGCGTGACCCAGGTTTTCCCGCGAAAGCGAGGATAAAGGGTTACGGCGGTCATTGCGTGGGGGAAACGCCCGGTCCCATTCCGAACCCGGAAGCTAAGGCCCACAGCGCCGATGGTACTGCACTCGGGAGGGTGTGGGAGAGTAGGTCACCGCCGGACATACCGTAAGGAAAAGGATCCGTACAAAGTCGTACGGGTCCTTTTCTGTTTCTCCCCTGCCTGTACGCAGGACCAGGCCTACCCCGCCCCGGACAAGGGGAACAGACTGGGTAAATGACGGAGAACAGCAGCTCCTTCAAGCGCGGGCTCGACTCCGGGCCGGACACCGAACGCACGATGTTCTTCAGCGACGCCGTATTCGCCATTGCCATGACGCTCCTGGCCGTGGACATCAAGGCGCCGGACGTTCCACCGGACCAGCTGGGCCAGGCCATCCTGGAGCAGCGCCCGGAATTCTTCGCCTACGCCCTCTCTTTCGCGGTTGCCGGCGCCTACTGGTTGAGCCACCACCGGTTGTTCCGCCTCCTCAAAGGCTTCACCGGCGGTCTGCAGCGGCTGAACCTGCTCCTCCTGTTCTTTGTGGCGCTGCTGGCCTATGCCACGGACATGCTGGCGCTGCACGATGACACGAGCCTCGGCGTCGTTATTTATGCGGCGGCGCTTGGGCTGACCGGCTCGGTCAACACGCTGATGTGGTCCTACTGCCGCCGGCACGGGCTGTTCCGGGACGATGTGAACCCGGGCCTGCTCCAATACGCCCGCGTCCGTGCACCGATCACCCCCGCCGTCTTCATCCTCTCGATTCCCATCGCCTTCGTGAGTCCCTCTGCAGCGGAGTACTCCTGGTTGTCCATCCTGGTGATCAACCTGGGCCTCCGGCTGGTTGGGAGCCGACGGCGCAATGCGGCCGGCGGGGCATGACACCGCCGATTCGGTAATTGCTTCAATGTCCGGTAGTCTTATATCTGCTCTTGACGAGCAAAGCCTGGAGGATTCGCCTAGCGGCCTATGGCGCACGCCTGGAACGCGTGTTGGGTTAACGCCCTCGGGGGTTCAAATCCCCCATCCTCCGCCAGATGAGAAATCATCACCAGAAACGCCCCGGTCCAAGACCGGGGCGTTTCTGTTTGTCCGGGTAGATCCGCTGCTACGGCCGCAGGGCGAAGCGGGTCGCCACGGACACCGCGCCCATGCCGAGCAGCGCCGCCCCGCCCGCCAACGCCAGGTACACCAGCGGCTGGATCGTGGGCAGCGGCTCTCCGGAAACGTTCAGGGCGATTCCCATCAGCGGCGGCAGGGCCAGGACAGTCCCAACGACGACGGCGGCAGCCACCATCAGCGCGGATTCGGCGCCGGTCATACGCCGCAGCTGCGCGTCGGTCGCGCCGAGCCTGCGCAGCAGCATCAGCTCCGGGCGACGCCGCGCCGTGGACATGATTAGCGAGTTGCCCACGGACACGGCCAGATAGCCCAGCAGGATCAGCATCGCCAGCACGTTCGCCCACGATTCCGCACCGCGTTCCGCAGCTCCCGCCGCTCCGAGTTCAGCACGGTCCAGGAGGGACAGGCCCAGGGTTTCGACCGCAGTTTGCAGGCTGCCGGCGTCGGCTTCCGGAGCTGCCAGCAGCAACTGCGTGTTGAGCCCGGTGGTGGTGTGCGGGAGCAGTGCGGCGTTGTCCATGATCACGTCGCCGAAGCCGAGCCCGCGTTCGTACGTCGCGACGACGACGGCGTCCGCCGCAGCTCCGTCGCCGAAGTGGAACCCGAACGAGTCCCCGGGGGCCAGACCGTTTTCCCGCGCCAGATCGATGCTGACCGCCACCGTTCCGGGTTCCGAGAGCCGGTCCAGTGATCCCTCGCGAACGCCCAGGTCCAGCACGTTGTCCAGGTTCTCGGGCGCGATACCCTGCACGCCGACGGGCTGCACGCCGTCGTCCAGGCCCAGGAAACGCGTCTGGAGCAGGAGCGCAGACTGAGCCATCGGCGTCGCGCTTTCCACACCGGGCAGTTCGGCGACCGCGTCCGCCAGCTCGGGGGAGATGCCCGCGGGCGCGCTGACCGCGTATCCGGCCACGACGCCGTCGCGGGCCTGGCGCTGTGCTTCGGATTCAACTGTCTCCGGCAGGAAGAACTGCACGGACCCAAGGGCCAGGGCCAGGGCAAGCGGCACGATTCCGGCCGCGAGCCGGCGCGGAAACGCCTCCGCTCCTGCTCCGGCCAGGACCAGCGGAGCTGACCTGCTGTGCCGCAGCAGCGGGGACGCCAGCCTCAGGGCCCCGGCCACAATCCAGGGTCCCAGCATGCCCGCACCGATCACCAGCAGCAGAATGCTCGACGCCGCTGCGGTCAGGCCCGCGCTTCCGGGGACGGCGGCGGGCAGCAGGGCTGCCAGCAGACCGAAACCGAGCAGGGAAAGCCCGGTGAGAACGCGTCCGCGGCTCAGCCGGCCGGACTCGGTGACCGCTTCACGCAGCGCGGTGACCGGTGCTGCCCGGACCGTGCCGCGGGCGGAGACCAGGGACGCGCCGACAGCGGCCGCAACGCTGACCAGGACGGCACCCACTACGGGAAGCGGGCTGTAGGAGAGCTCGAAGCCTTCCGGAATCACTCCCGCACCCGTGAACTGCCGGCCGAGGAACCCCGCCAGCCAGAATCCGGGAACCGCTCCCATCACAGCCGCGGCCGTGGAGACCAGGAGGACTTCGCGCACCACCAGGCCCAGGGTCTGGTCCGTCCCGGCGCCGATGGCCCGCAGCATGGCGAACTCGCGCCGCCGGGAAAAGATGGAAAGGGACAGCGTTCCGGCAGTCACGAACACCGCCGTCATGACCGCCACACCGGCCAGTGAACTGCTGAGCAGCAGCAGCATGGACCGGGCGCCGGCTCCGCCCAGGTTCTCTACGTCTCCGCGCGCGTTCCCCGTGTAGGTGACGACGCCGGAAACTGCCGCCTCGATGTCCGCGGCCACCTGCTTCGGGTTGGCTGCGGGCTCGGTGAAGACCCCCACGGCCGCAACCGCGTCCCCGTGCGGCCACAGTGCCGCCGCACCGGCCGTGCTGAGGAAGGCTGCCGGAGCAGTATGTCCTGCCGGCGGGGCCACGATGCCGGTAACGGTGTACTCGGTGCGGACGCCTCCGTGGCTGAGGGTTATGCGGCTTCCCGGTTCCGCGCCGAAGGACGGGTCAACCGCCACCTCACGGGAAGCCTGCGGAGCCTCTCCAGCGGTCAGGGTGTACGGTGCGAGGGCAGCGGAGTCCCAGGCAGCGGCAAGGACAGGCTGGCCGTCTGCTGTTGCCAGAGGAATCTCCACGGTCCCGACGGCGCTCCGAACGCCGGGCACGGCCTCGATGTCCTGGACCGTTTCACCGGCCAGCAGGACGCGTTCGGGAAAGACTGCCGGAAGGTCTTCGGGAACCGGAATCGACTGCGGCGCTCCCACCACGACGTCGGCCGCCTGCAGGCGCTGCACTGCGGTACCGCCGCGCAGCCCGGATTCGATGAGCACGCCCATGGCCGTGATGAGCGCAGCAGCGAGGAAGACGGCAACGAACACACCGGCGAACCCGCCTCGGTGGTGACGGATGGATGCTTTGGCAAGGGCGAACATGTCAGTTCCTTCCGAGATAGGCGAGGCGGTCGCTGACGTCCCGGGCGGAGGCGCCGTCCATGCTGCCGTCAATGCGTCCGTCGGCGAGGAACACCACGGTGTCCGCGTAGCTGGCTGCCACCGGGTCATGGGTCACCATCACCACGGTCTGGTTGAGGGCGGTGACGGTGTGCCGCAGCAGCTCCAGGACCTGCCGGGCTGTGCCTGAATCCAGGGCACCGGTCGGTTCATCGGCGAAGACCACGTCCGGGCGGGTGATCAGGGCCCGGGCTATCGCGGCCCGCTGCTGCTGTCCGCCGGAGAGCTCCTGCGGTTTACGCTCGTCCAGGCCGTCCAGCCCGACGGCGTCGAGCACGTACGCCAGCCAGGCACTGTCCGTTCCGCGTCCGGCCAACAGCAGCGGCAGCGTCACGTTGGCCGTCACCGAGAGCTGCGGCAGCAGGTTGTAGGACTGGAAAACGAAGCCCACATGGTCCCGCCGGAACCGCGTGAGCGTCTTGCCCCGCAGCCGGGATATCTCCGTGCCGCCCAACCGCACCTGACCGGCGTCGGGCACATCCAGGCCTGCCGCGGCCTGCAGCAGCGTGCTCTTGCCGGACCCGGACGGGCCCATTACTGCGGTGAAGGTACCGGCCGGCACCGCCAGCGATACGCCGCGGAGGGCCGCGACGGCGGTGCTGCCTGAGCGGTAGCTTTTGGAGACGCCGGTCAGCTCAAGGGCTGCCGGACCGTTGAATTGGGTCGAGTCGGAGTACATGGGCGGTGTCCTTTGAACGGTGGCTGGATAACTGGTTTCGACGCTACGCAGCGGAGGATTCGGTTCCGATACAGCCAGCAGCCCAGTTCATGGTGTAGCTGGCTATACCGACAGGCACCGGATGCTCCGGCATAATCGAGCAAATGAGATGGCCAACCCAAGCCGGCCTGCGGGCCCGCGCCGCGGATGCGGTCTTCCTGCTGCGCGAGGGCGTGTACTGGCTGGCTTCCCTGGGAATTCTGGTGGCCGGAATCGTGCTGCTGCCCTTCCTGTCCCTGGGTATTGGCCTGTACGCGCTTCCCGCCGTGCTGGGGACGCTGGACCTGCTGGCGGCTCGTGCGCAGGGGAGGGCTGCCGGATTTGCGGGGGCATTGATTCCCTTTGACCGCCGGCGCCTGCGCGGGCGGTATTCCTTTGGGGAGCTTGCATCGCTCGTGACGGCGCCGGAAACCAAGCGGGATCTGTCCTGGCTGCTATTCCATGCTGCGTTTGCCCTGTTGGCGGGTGCGCTGGCCATTGCACTGCCCGTCGGAGCGTTGCTGTACCTGCTGCTGTCTCCGTTGTGGGTGCTGTTTCCGGCGGATGCTCCGCTGGAAATGACGATCACCATTACCAGCTGGCCGAATGCGTTCCTGGGCATGCTGCTTGGCGTCGCCTACGCCGTCCTAGCCTGGCTGCTGCTGCCGTGGATGGCCCGCCGGCTCAGCGAGGGAACACTCGCGATCCTCTCCCCGCGGCGCTACGACGAACTTTCCCGCCGGATCCAGGACCTCTCCACAGCCCGCGCGAGTGCCCTCGCCGCCCATGCCGCCGAGCTGCGGAGGATCGAACGGGAACTGCACGACGGCGCACAGAACCGGCTGGTGGGAGTGGTCATGATGCTGGGGCTGGCACAGCGTGCCGCCGAGACGGATCCAGCTGCGGCTGTGCCGTTTCTTGAGCGGGCGCAGGATGCTGCGTCGGAGGCCCTGGCCGGACTCCGTGCGGCCGTGCATGACATTTATCCGCCCGTGCTGGACGAGCTAGGACTTGGCGGAGCGGCTTCGGCACTGACCAGCAGGTCTCCCATTCCCTGCAGCCTGGACGTGGACGGCCTGCTGCGGGCGCCGACAGCGGTTGAATCCGCGGCGTATTTTGTCCTGGCCGAAGCGCTGACCAACGCTGCCAAGCATTCCGGTGCCTCCCGGATCCAGGTGGTGCTGCGCACCGATTCAACGCCCCGGGAAGATGTGCTGGTGGTTGAAGTGACCGACGACGGGCGCGGCGGGGCTGCCGTGTCCCCGGCGGGCGCCGGAGCCGGAACGGGTTCAGCCGCTGGTGCCCGGCCCGCGGGCGCTGAGGCCGGGACGATGGCCACTCCTGGTGCCGGGACCGCCGCCGGGCCTGCCGCCGGGACGGTGGCCGCTCCTGGTGCCGGGTCCGCGGACGCTGAGGCCGGAGTCGAGCCAGCCGTCGCGACCGCGACCGCGACCGCGACCGCGGCCGGGACCGCCTCAGGCCCGGTCGCCGTCGACGTCGGTACTGTTGACGGCGGGTCGGGCACCGGACTGGCCGGAATCGCGCGGCGAGCAGCCGCGTTCGGGGGCAGGCTGGTGCTCAGCAGCCCTGAGGGAGGACCAACGAAAGTGAGAGTGGAACTGCCGTGCGCGTTCTGATTGCCGAAGATGATGCCCTGTTGCGCGCCGGTCTGGAGCTGCTGCTGAAGGGGGAAGGATTCGAGGTTGCAGGGTCCTGGGACAACGCGGATGAACTGCTGGCAGTGTTCGAGCCAGGCACCGCCGACGCCGCGGTGCTGGATGTCCGGATGCCTCCCACTTTTACCAACGAGGGGCTGAAAGCTGCGCTGGAGCTGAGGTCCAGGGTGCCGGATTTCCCCGTGCTGGTCCTCTCCGCCTATGTGGAGGACAGGTATGCCTCCAGGCTGCTTGGTTCCGGCGCCCAGGGTGTGGGGTACCTGCTCAAGGAGCGGGTGGGGAAGGTGGGGGATTTTGTCGACGCGCTGCGCCGGGTTGCCGGCGGCGGCACGGTGATGGACCCGGAAGTTATTGCCCAGCTGTTCAGCCGGCGTTCGAACCAGGACCCCATCCGCTCCCTGACACCCCGGGAGTTCGAGGTGCTGGGACTGGTCGCGGAAGGTCTGGGCAACACCGCGATTGCGCAGGCTATCTCGGTCTCGGAGACCGCGGTGAGCAAGCACATTGGCAACATTTTCGCGAAACTGGGCCTGGCGCCGTCGGACACCGGGCACCGCCGGGTCCTGGCCACGCTGGCGTACCTGCGCTCCTGATTCCAGCCAACCCCGATCCCCATCCATCCCACCATCGAGAGGCCAGTTACGGCTCGTTTCGGCCCGCAAAAGAGCCGTAACTGCCCTCTCGGCGGATGGAGCGATCGGGGATGGGGGTGGGGCCGGGCTGGGGAAACGGGAGGGGGGTTAGTGCGCGGCGTCCTCGAGGCCGCACCATTCGGCGATGAACAGCGCAATCGACTTGGTGATGCGGCGGACGGATTCGATGTCCACCCTCTCGTCGTAACCGTGGATGGCCTCGGAGACCGGCCCGTAGACCAGCGTTGGCGTGTTGCCGTAGAGCGTGAAGACCCGGCCGTCCAGGTAGCCCGGGGTGGTGAAGGACTGCAGGTCGCTGCCGAACACGTTCCGGTGCGCATCCGCGAGGACGTTCTCGGCGTCGCTGCCTTCCTCCAGGACGTACCCCTCGGAGAAGAATCCCGTCCGCACCGCCGTGGCGCGGATGCGGTTGCCCTGCCCGTCTGTCTCGATGCCGTCGAGGAGGCCGGTGATCTGCTGCCAGACGCTCTCCGCGGACGTGCCGGGGTACAGGGCAACCCGAAGGTCTACGTGGCACCAGGCCGGAACGCTGGAGGGCCAGTCCCCGCCGCGGATTCCGCCCATGTTGAGGTTGATCGGGTGGGGGAGGTCCTCGAAGTAGCGGTGCGATCCGCGCTGGGTGTTCCACTCGGCTTCCAGGGAACGGACGCGCTCCACCACGTGATAGGCGGCGTCGATGGCGTTGAAACCGGTCTGCATCTCGCGGGGGTGCGTGGGTTCACCGGCCACCTCCAGCCGGAACCAGATGACGCCGACGTTGGCGCGGACGAGCATGTCCTCTTCCGGTTCCGGGATGATGACGGCGTCGGCCGTGTAGCCGCGCAGCAGGGCCGCGAGGGAACCGTTGCCGGTGCATTCCTCTTCCACCACGGACTGGAAATGGATCCGTCCGGCGGGTTCATAGCCGGCCGCCCGGACGGCGTCGAAAGCGAAAAGGTTCGCCGCGAGTCCGGCTTTCATATCGCCGCTTCCACGCCCGTAAAGCCAGCCGTCCTTCACGTAGGAGTCCCACGGATCCGCTGTCCACTGGGACTTCGGCCCTTCCGGAACCACGTCCACATGCCCGTTGAGGATCAGGGACCGTCCCTTCTCAACGCCCGGCTGCCACGTGCCCACCACGTTGGCCACGCCGTCGTAGGAAACGGTAACGGCACCGGCGCCGGGGTGCGCGGAGAGCTCTTCGGTATCCAGTTCCCAGCGGTCCATCTCCAGGCCCCGCTGCTGCATGGCGTCAAAGAGCAGTTGCTGGGCGCCGCTCTCCTGTGTGCGCAGCGAGGGGTGACGGACCAGTTCCTGCGTGAAGCGCAGCTGGCTGTCGAAGGCGGCGTCCACCGCCGCGAGAATCCTGTCCCGGGCATCCTGGGGCAGTGCTGTGCCGGCCGGGGTTCCGTTCGCGGATGAGTCCATATTGTGTTGCTCCGAATCGGTTCATGCGGTGTGCCGGGTGTTAGGCAACTGTAAGCCATCATGTCGTCAACTGCCCAGCCGACCACGGGAAATTGTGCCCCAAAATGGGGCCTAGACTGTGCTCATGCATACTGAGGGCAGTGCCGAACCGAGTCTTGTCATCCGCCGGGCAGCCGAAGGGTGCCTGGCCGGCCTGCCGGGTCTGGCGGATTCCTATGTGGAGGAACTCAGTTCACTCACCGGGTACTCCGAGTCCAACATCCCGCGTGAGGACCTGCACCGGACAGCCGCCACGGCCCTGAAGAACATGCTGGGAGTGCTTGCCGGGTCCGCGGACACCGGCGGACTGCAGGCGGTGAGCGAGAACATCGGCCGGCGCCGGGCCCGCCAGGGCGTTCCCCTAGATTCGCTGCTCCGGGCGGTCCGGCTTGACTTTCCGTTCCTGTGGCGGGCCATGCGCGTCCAGGTGCCCGCCGCCGCGCAGGCGGCCTTTGCCGAGGAAGTCGTCTCGGTCTGGGACACCATCGAGACCCATGTCAGCAACGTCCAGGCCGGGTACATTGCCGAACTGGCGGACATGAACCGGGAGCTCGAAATTGAGCAAACGTATGTGCTGCGCCGCCTGCTCGTTGCGGCAGTGGATGACCCCGGGCTGCACAGCCACGCCGCCGCACAGCTGGGGCTCCGGCTCACCGGCAAGTACCTGGTGGTCGCGGCGCATCCCGGGTACGGGCACGAGTTTCGGAACGCGGTCCGTGCCATCGATCCCCGGACCCGGCTGCACAGCCTCGACGGCGGAGAGTTTGCCCTGCTCGACGACGCGGCCCTGACCACCGCCCACCGGAACCTCCTCGCGGCAGCACCGGTTGGCGTCGCGCCCTTTGCGGTGGGGATGGAGCAGCTCTCGGTGATGTGGAAACTGGCGACGCGACTGGCCAAGCTGGTTCCGGATGACGGCACCGCAGCCACCTTCGCAGGCCAGTGGCCCGCCCTTCCCGACGGCCAGTTCGCGGAGGAGCTCCGCATCGTGGCCGGCTCGCAGCTCGAGGGACTCTTCAGCCAGCCGGAGCAGGACGTCGAGTATCTGCTGCAGACCGCTTTCCACCTCGTGTCCAGCGGCAGCATCTCCCGGACGGCGTCGGCGCTGTTTTGCCACCGCAATACGATCCTCAACCGGCTGCGCAGGTTCACCGCCCTGACGGGGCTCAACCCCACGCTGCCCGACGACGCCGGCCTCCTGAGGCTGCTGCTGGCAGCACACGGACGGCTCAGCTAACCGGGACGGCTCAGCTAACCGGGCCGGCTCAGCTAACCGGGCCGGCTCAGCTAACCGAGCCGGCTCAGCTAGCCGAGCCGCCTCAGCTGACCCGGCGCCTCAGCTGACTGGCCGGAACAGCCGCTCGGCCAGCAGCAGGGCGCGGCGTTCCAGCACGGCCGGATCATCGGGAACCAGTGCGGACGCGATTTCGTATTCGTAACCGTCGAAGAAAGCCAGGAAGATGGCGGTGAGGTCGTCCACCGAACCGGGGCGAACGCCGAGCGAGCCGTCGTCCGCGCCGCGCTGCACGGCGGCGCGGATGTGCCCGTCCCACAGTTCGTAGACGCTGTCCAGGCGTTCGCGCAGTTCGGGATGGCGGCGGGCCAGGCTGGACATTTCCAGCCACAGCAGCCCGCGCCCGTGCAGGCTGGGCATCCCGCAGACGACGCCGATCATCGCGCGCAGCCGGTCCCACGGGCCCAGTGCGTCATCGAGGGCGGCGAAGTGCTCTAGCAGCTCGCCGCTGGCGTGCCCGAGGGCTTCACCCAGAAGCTGTTCGCGGGTCCCAAAGTAGTGCTGGATGATGCCGATGGACACCCCCGCAGCGTCACTGACGTCCCGCAGCCGGGTTGCCTCATAACCGCTCTTCGAGATGCATTCGAGGGCAGCCGTGAGGATCGCGCGCTTCTTCAGCTCTTTGCCGCGGGCCATTCCGTCTCCATCCCGGGCGGCTCGGGTGCAGCCGCCCTCCCCAACTTTACGGACCCGCGCCCGCTCCGGCCCGCAAGCGGCCTAGCTGTACATGACGTAGACCTTGGACAGCGCCTCGGTCACGTTCCAGGTGCCGGTCCAGCCCTGGGGGAAGACCGCCAGGTCTCCCGGGCCAACTTCCTGCGGCTCTTCGCCGTCGCGCTGGACGGTCATGCGGCCGCCGAGCACGTAGATGACCTCGCCGCCGTCGGCAAAGTCCCAGCGGGACAGGCCCGTTGCGGTTTCCCAGGTCCCTGCATGGATGTTCTCCTCATCCGTGGAGAACAGGTTGTAGGTCTTGGTTTCGATGTCCGCGCCCAGCGGATCGGCCAGTGGCAGCGCGAGCGGTTCCACGTCCTTCTCGGACTCTTCAACCTGCGCGATAGTGCGGACGATTGCCATGCGGGCTCCTTGAGTAGTCTGCTAAAACCAATATTTCGATATTGGTTTTCTCAAGGTACTGATCCGTTGCACCGCCGCCAACTTCATTACGCACTGCCCACCCTTGACGCAGCACGGGCACGGGATAACGATTTACGGACCAAGGGGACCTGCCAGCCTGCCGGGAGCACCGGCGTCGCGCGTTCCCACCCGGTTCCCGAACACCCGTCCGGGAGCCCAGCCCGAAATCGAGACGCCGGCGCCGGGTTCACGGTGCGGAAGGTTGCCCGTGGAAGCCAGCCAGCCCGTCTACGAAGGCAAGGTCGCCCTGGTCACCGGCGCGTCCCGCGGCATAGGCCGGCGGGTCGCCGAGCGCCTCGCGGCGCAGGGCGCGCAGGTGGTGGTCGGCTACCGGAAGAACGCTGACCTGGCCAAGGAAACGGTTGCCGAACTGCAGCGGCTGGGCGGCGGCGGGCTGGCGGTGCAGGCGGACATCGAGAACCCCGAGGACATTGTCCGGTTGTTCGACGCCGCCGCGGCCGGGTACGGGCGCCTGGACTTCTTCGTGAACAACGCCGCCGCGGCCGCCTTCAAGAAGGTGGTTGACCTCAAGACCCACCACCTGGACCGTGCCTACGCCGTGAACGTGCGGCCCTTCGTGCTCGGCGCGCAGGAGGCGGTGAAACTGATGGACGACGGCGGCAGGATCGTTGCGCTGACCAGCTACGGCAGCGTGCGGGCCTTCCCCACCTACGCGGCGCTGGGATCCTACAAGGCCGCCGTCGAGTCCTTCGTGCGGTTCATGGCGGTGGAGTTCGCCGGCTACGGGATCAACGTGAACGCGGTGAACGGCGGGCTGATCGACTCCGATTCGCTCGAGTACTTCTACACCATGGACGGCATGGCACCCATGGACAGCGTGGTCTCCCGGATCCCCAAGGGCAGGCCCGGAACCGTGGATGAAATGGCCGCCACCGTGGACTTCCTGCTCTCTCCGGGCGCGGAGTACATCACCGGGCAGTCCCTGGCCGTGGACGGCGGCCTGTCCGTGATCGCCCCGCCGTTCTTCGGCGACACCACCGAACCCGTTGCACTTCCCGAGCGCCCGCGGCGGCCGCAGGCGGAGAACTGAGGAAAGGACAGGAACCCATGCCGTACGACGCAGGCCGGTTCAAGGACTACTTCGAATCCCAGATGACCTACGGTGCCGGGTTCGGGCGGAACGTCTCCCGCTACGGCAGCGCCGTCGCCCTGATCGATCCGCCCACCGGACGCGAGTGGACCTACGCGCAGCTGGGCGCCGACGTCGAACGCTGCGCCGCGATGCTCGCCGAACGCGGCGTGCGTGCCGGGGACCGGGTGATGTACCAGCTCTTCAACGGCGTCGAGTTCGCGCTGCTGTACCTGGCCGCGCACCGGCTGGGGGCAATCAGCGTGCCGGTCAACTACCGCCTCGCCCCGGGGGAGACCGCGCACATCCTGCGGGACAGTGAACCGTCGGTGTTGATTGTCGACGCCGAGTGCGCGGCCTCCGCGGCACAGGCACTGGAGCTGGCGGGGATCTCCCCGCAGGTCCTGGTGGTGGGGGAGGCCAACCTGCCGCCGGGCTGGGAGGATTTCGACGCCGCGCTGCAGGGCGCGTCCGGGCCGGTTCCGGACCTGCCGGCAGACTACTCCGCCTACGACGAGTCCACCCGGCTCTACACCTCGGGGACCACCGGGATGCCCAAGGGGGTGTCCCTGCCGTCGCTGGCGGAACTGATGAGCGCGCATGACGTGATCATGCACTTCCCGCTCACCCCGCAGGACAGGACGCTGAACATGACCCCGTGGTTCCACCGCGGCGGCCTGCACTCCGGCGGGCCGAATCCGTCCTTCTACATCGGGGCCGGAGTAGTGCCGCTGCGCAGCTTTCACCCTGCCACCGTGCTGGACTGGGTAGGGAAATACGGGCTGACGTTCCTCATCGGCGCGCCCACCACGCTGGAAATGATCGCCGCGGAACAGGAGAAGCAGCCGAGGGACATTTCCACGCTCAAGGGCATTGTGACCATGGGGGCGCCGCTGGACCGGGCCGCTGCCCTGCGGTACCAGGAGCTGCTCACGCCGCGGATCTTCAACGGCTACGGCACCACCGAGGCGTTCTGGAACACGTTCCTGCGCCCGGAGGACCTGCCCGCCCGGGCCGGCACCGCGGGGCGGTCCTGCACGGATGACGACGTCGCCGTCGTTCGGGTCTTTCCGGACCGGCGCGGACGGCCGGATGAACTCGCGGCGCAGGACGGCACCGAGGCCGGAGAAGTGATCATGCGCTCGCCGAAGGCCGGGTACAGCTACGTGAACCTGCCCGGTGTGGAGGAGGAGAAGTTCTTCGAGGGCTGGCTCTATCCCGGGGACATGGCCACCTGGGACGAGGACGGGTTCGTGACCATCCTCGGCCGCAAGGACGACATGATTATTTCCGGCGGCGAGAACATCCACCCCGTGCAGGTCGAGGGAGTGCTGGCGGAGCATCCCGAGGTGCTGGATTCGGTGGTGGTGGGCGTCCCGGATCCGCAGTGGGGCCAGCGCGTGGTGGCCTATGTGGTGCCGCGCAGCGGGGCCGCGACGGCGGACGCCCTGGAGGAATTCTGCCTGGCCCATCCCGGCCTGGCCGACTATAAACGCCCCCGCGCCTACCGGTTCGTTGACTCGGTGCCGCTGACCGCCACCGGCAAGAAGATGCACTTCAAACTGGCCGAAACAGCTGTGGAGGACCACAGCGCCGGGCGGCTCATTGCTCCCGGATCCTCGGTGGCGACGGAATGAGGAACGGCATGGGCGCCGAGCGGAGGGTGGTCATCACCGGGATGGGGGCGCAGACCCCGCTCGGCGGTTCCTGGCCACTGACCTGGGAGGCGCTCAAGGAGGGGAAATCCGGCGTGGACCGCATTACGGCGTTTGATGCTTCCGAGTTCCCCACCCGGATCGCGGCCGAAGTTAAGGGTTTTGACCCCGCGGCCTGGCTCCCCGTGAAACGGATCAACCGGTCCTCCCGCGCCTCGCAGCTCGCCGTCGCCGCGGCTCGGGAAGCAGCGGCCGACGCCGGACTGGGCCCCACGCTGGAGGGAACCGACGCGGCGGTTCTCATCAACAGTGCGGTGTCCGGCTATCCGGAGGTGCAGGACGCCACCCGGCTCTTCGACGCCGAGGGGATCCGGCCGGTCAGCCCGAGCTTCGTGGCGTCCTCGCTGACCAACATGCCGGCCTGCGAGGTGGCGATAGACCTCGCCGTGCACGGGCCGGTGAACGCCAGTGCGCTCGCCTGCGCCAGCGGAACGCACGCCCTGCTGGAGGCGCGCCGCACGCTGCTGGCGGGGGACGCCGACGTCGTACTGGCCGGCGGGACGGATGCCGCGATCACTGCGGTGATGTTCGCCGGGCTGACCACTATGCGCGGACTCTCGCGCAGCAATGACGTGCCGCAGGAGGCGTCCCGCCCCTTCGATGCGGACCGGGATGGGTTTGTGTTCGGCGAGGGTGCGGTGGTGTGCGTGATGGAGACGCTGGAGCACGCCCGCGCCCGCGGCGCCCGGGTGTATGCCGATGTCCTCGGCGGGGCGATGACCTCGGATGCTTTTCATATTGTGGCGCCGGAACCGAGTGGGAAGTTTGCGGCGGAGGCGATTTCGCGGACGCTGGCGCAGGCCCGGCTGGACCCGGCGGACGTGGATCTGGTCTGCGCGCACGGGACGTCCACCAAGGCCAATGACCGGACGGAGACGCTGGCGCTGCATACGGTGTTTGGTGAGCATGCCCGGTCCCTGGCCGTGACGGCACCGAAGTCGATGACCGGGCACCTGATTGGCGCGGCCGGAACGCTGGCATCGCTGCTGTGCGCCATGTCGATCGTTGAAGGCGTTATTCCGCCGACGATCAACTATTCGACGCCGGATCCGGAGTGCGACCTGGACTATGTGCCGAACGTGGCGCGGGAGCGGGACGTGCAGTATGCGGTGACGAATGCGTTTGGGTTCGGCGGGCAGAACTGCGTGGTGGCGTTCGGGCGGGTGTAGCTAGGAGGCCGCGGCGAGGGCGGCGACGGCGACCGTCACGGTGAGCGGCGCCGCGATCAGGCCGGCGAGTGCGTAGCCTTTCCAGCTGATGACTACCTGCATGCGCATCAACCGGTCGTGCCAGAGCAGGGTGGCCAGCGAGGCCCAGGGCGTGATGAGCGGGCCGGCATTGACGCCGATCAGCAGGGCGGCCATCCGTGTCGGGGTTTCCGCCAGGGGTTCGGCCAGCAGGTAGGCCGGGAGGTTGTTCACCGCGTTGGCTCCGGCCGCCCCGGTGGCCGCGAGCCGAAGCAGCTCCGCGAAGTTTTCGCCCTGCCCGGCGAGTGTGCCCAGCAGGGCCGAGCCGCCGAGGGCCAGGAAGGCTTCCATGGCCAGGAATAGTCCGGAGGCGAACAGCAGCAGGGGCCAGGGGACCAGCTTGACCGTCAGGACGCCGGGCCGCCGGAGTGCGAACAGCAGGCCCAGGACCGCGGCGGCGGCGGTGGAGGGAATCCAGACCGGAATGCCGGAGACCAGCAGCGGGAGCAGGAGCACCAGCACGACGCCGGACGCGGCCAGCAGGAAACGTTCCGGGGCCGGAGATGCTGTTTCGGACGGCGGGGTGCGTTCGTAGCGCAGCCGCAGGTCACGCCGGAAGAGGAGTCCGATCAGGGCCATCGGCACAATGATGCCGGCGACGGCGGGGGCCCACATCAGGGCCGCAAACCCTGCCGGGCTTAGGCCGCCGAGGCTGTGCTGGGCCAGCAGGTTAGTCAGGTTGGAGACCGGCAGGAGCAGGCTGGCGGTGTTGGCCAGCCAGATTGTTGTCAGCACAAAGGGAAGCGGAGGCAGGCCGGCCTGCCGCACTACGGTCACCACGACCGGGGTGAGGAGCACGGCCGTCGTGTCCAGGGACAGGAAGATGGTGCTCAGCGCGGCCAGCAGTGCCAGGAGCAGCCAGAGAACTAATCCGGTCCCCAGGCCCCAGCGGCGCAGCCGTCGCCCGGCCCACAGGAAAACCCCGGCTTCACTGGCAAGTTCCGTCACCACGGTGATAGCCGCGACGAACACCAGGATCGGCACCACCCGGTCCGCAAGGGCGAACAGCTCCGCTTCCGGGAGCGCACCGGTGGCGGCTGCGATACCACCAGCCACCAGCAGGAGAACTCCGATCACGGCCAGACGCATGAGCGGATTCTAGACCCCGCGGCTGGCCGCGGACTGTACCAGGCGTCGTCGTGCGTGCGTGGCGGGCGTGCCGCCCTGGGCTGGGAGGGGGAAGGGTTGCTCTGGTTAGTTGCCCAGGGCGGCGTCGAGGGGGTCCTGGATCTCGCTGTAGTCACCGGATTCGAGCTGCAGTGCCTCACCGTTCAGGTAGAGCGTGGGGGTGCCCTTGACCTGGAGATCCTGTGCATCCTGCAGGTCCCGGGCCACGCGGTCCTTGACGGCGTCCGAGTTATAGTCGGCCGTGAACTGGTCCATGTCCAGGCCGAGCTCTTCCGCGTAGCCTGCGAAGATGCCGGCTGCGTCGTCGGCGTTCTTCCAGTCCTGCTGGTGCTCGAAGACCTTGGCGGCCATCTGCTCCAGGGCACCCTGTTCCGCCGCGGCTTCCACGGCGCGGGCGGACGGCTCGGCATTTTGGTGCTTGGGCAGCGGGTAGTTCCGCACCACGATTTTCACCTGGCTGCCGTAGTCGGCCTTGGCCTGCTCGATCAGGGTGTCCATCATGGCGCAGTACGGGCACTGGTAGTCGGTGAAAAGCACCAGGGTGGCCTGCGGATCTGCCGGGTTGGTGATGGTCCGGGCGTCGGCGGGGACGAGTGTGTCCTGCTGGTCTGCCGGGACGGCGGCTTCGACGGCGGCGCTGGTCTCCGGTGCCGCGGGTTCGCTTGAGGTCTCGCAGGACACTACGCCGCCGCTTACCAGCACGCCGGCGATGAGTACTGAAGGTACGGCCTTACGCATGATTCCTTTCCGGTATGAAATCAGCACGCGCCGGTGCGCGCACATACGGGTTGGGATTTCACTGCACTTTTAATGTTTCCACCCGGTGCGGCGTGGCTGAAGGGGGAGGAGGGGTGATGTTGGTCGACCGGGGGTGTGGGCGGGGTTACTGGTCCGGGTGGATGCAAGGGCGCGGGAGTGGGCGGGGTTAGGCCGGACGGCGTTTCTCGGCGGCTTCCGCGTCCAGGCGGGCGATGCGCTCGCGGGCGGAGCGTTCGGACGGGCCCATGTCCCCGAGCCCGAACCGGATCACCCGCAGTACGAGTTTCACTGGGCCGTGAACCGGCAGCTTGAACGGGCCAAGATGCGGTTCGCGGAGGCCGAGCAGTTCGCGGTGCCGCGGTTCCAGGGAAGCGACGGCGCCGGCGAACAGGACGCGGTAGCCGATCATCTGGTTGCGGGGCAGGGGAGGGCGGCGCAGGAAGCGGACCACTTCTTCGACGGTCGGGCTGGAGCGCAGTTCCGGGTCGAAGGCGGCCATCTGTTTCCGCAGTCCGGCGAGGTCCCGCGGTGGGTTGTCGATTCGCATCAGTTCACCTGCGGCCGCCCACTCGGCGACGTACTGGTCCGGTCCGCCCGGGATAGGTTCGCCGAACTCAATGTGAGAGGTCAGGAACGCGTCGGTGAAAGCGAGGTGGACCCAGCGGGCCAGCTCGGGATCGTTCGCCGAGTAGGGACGTTCGACGCCGGCAGCGTCCTCGTAGGTGCCTTTCACCCGTTCATGAAGCCGCAGCACCCAGTTCGACGCGCTGCGTGCCGCCGTCGTATCCCCGTAGGTGACCGTGAAGATCCAGCGGATGGTTCCCGCGAGGCGGCCGAGCGGATCTTCCTTGTAGTTGGAATAGTCGCGCACGCCGGCCATCGCGCCGGGGTGCAGCGCCTGGAGCAGCAGGGCGCGGATGCCGGCGATGATCGTGGTCATGGACCCGTGGACCGCCCAGACTGCCGAGCCCGGTCCGTAGTAGCCGCGGTCTGTGCCGTTGGCGAGCTCGAGCTCCCATTCCGGAATGGTCTCTGCGTTGTTGCTGAACGTGCCGACCAGCTGCCGACGCCAGGATTCGAGGAGCTTGCCCATCGTCCCAGTATGGTCCTGCAGGCTGTGAAGTGTCAGGGCGGGCCGCCTACCTGCCCGGGGACAGAACAGCCGCGGCGCGTTCCAAAGCACCGGGCACGATCGAGTAGTACGCCCACACGCCGCGCTTTTCTCGGTGCAGGATTCCGGCGTCCACCAGGATTTTCAGGTGGTGGGACACGGTGGGCTGGCCCAGACCAACCGGCTCCGTGAGGTCGCAGACGCAGGCTTCCTTGTTGTCCTGTGCCGCGATCAGGGAGACCAGGCGGAGCCGGGTTGGTTCCGCCACGGCCTTGAGGAGTTGCGCAAACCGCTGGGCGTCTTCGACGCTGAGCGCTTTGGACGTCAGTGATGTGCAGCAGGCTTCGGGCACGGCATCGGGGGCGGTCGGAGCGGTAGTCACTCACCCATTATGCACTGAGATTGACAGTCGTCGATGTCTCGGAGAATACTCATTATCGAAGAATATCGATATCTTTCGATGCCATCCCGCCCTTCCAATACAGGAGTCCAGTGAGCACTACCGCCCCATCCGTGGACACAGGCCAGGTCACCGCCCGGCTGTCGACGCTGGACCGTTTCCTGCCCGTTTGGATCGTCGCTGCCATGGCGGCTGGACTTCTGCTGGGCCGGCTGGTTCCCGGCATTGGCCTGGTCCTGGACTCCCTGAAGGTCGCCAACGTTTCCCTGCCCATCGCCGTCGGCCTGCTGGTCATGATGTATCCGGTGCTGGCCAAGGTCCGCTACAACGAAACCCGCACCGTGGTGGGCGACCGGAAGCTGATGGTCACCTCCCTGATCCTCAACTGGGTGGCTGCCCCGGCGTTCATGTTCGCGCTTGCCTGGATCTTCCTGCCTGACCTGCCCGAATACCGCACCGGGCTGATCATCGTGGGACTGGCCCGCTGCATCGCCATGGTCATGGTCTGGAATGACCTCGCCTGCGGAGACCGCGAGGCCGCCGCCGTGCTGGTGGCCATCAACTCCGTTTTCCAGGTTCTGGCGTTCGGGGCGCTGGGATGGTTCTACCTGCAGGTCCTGCCCGGCTGGCTCGGCCTGGCGACGACGAGCGTGGAGTTCTCGTTCTGGGCCATCACCCTCAGCGTGCTCATCTTCCTGGGCATCCCGCTGCTGGCCGGTTTCCTCACCCGAACGTTCGGCGAGAGGGCCCGGGGCAGGGACTGGTACGAGGGGACCTTTCTCCCCAAGCTGGGTCCCTGGGCACTCTACGGCCTGCTGTTCACCATCGTGCTGCTGTTCGCCCTGCAGGGAGATGAAATCACGTCCAACCCGCTCGACGTCGCCCGCATCGCCGTTCCGCTGCTGATCTACTTCGTGGTGGTATTCGGAGCCGGCATGGTGCTGGGCAAGCTGCTGGGCCTGGGCTACCCCCGCACCACCACCCTCGCCTTCACTGCCGCCGGCAACAACTTCGAGCTGGCCATCGCGGTAGCGATTGGCACCTACGGCGTGACCTCCGGACAGGCGCTGGCCGGCGTCGTCGGTCCCCTGATCGAGGTTCCCGTTCTAGTCGCCCTGGTCTACGCCGCGCTCTGGGCGCAGAAGAAGTACTGGCCCGCAGCCGAAACCCTTCCCACAGAAAAGACATCCTGATGAGTTCCAAGCCCTCCGTCCTGTTCGTCTGCGTGCACAACGCCGGCCGGTCCCAGATGGCCGCCGCCTACCTGCGAGCCCTCGGGCAGGGCCGGATCGAGGTCCGTTCTGCCGGGTCCGCACCGGCGGATGCCGTCAACCCGGCTGCCGTGGAAGCGATGGAGGAAGACGGCATCGATATGTCCGCGGAGCTGCCCAAGGTCCTCACCACGGCGGCCGTGCGGGAATCCGACGTCGTGATCACCATGGGCTGCGGCGACGCCTGCCCAATCTTCCCGGGCAAACGGTACGAGGACTGGAAGCTGGATGATCCCGCAGGGCAGGGCGTGGCAGCCGTCCGGCCCATCCGGGACGAAATCAAGGCCCGGATTCAGGACCTGATCGCGGACCTGCTCCCCGCACACTGACGTCGTTTACCAGAGGACAACACCATGACTGAGAAGGCACTGCCCGTCGCCGTAATCGGCGCCGGACCTGTGGGCCTGGCTGCCGCGGCGGAACTGCTGGAACGCGGCCTGACCCCGATCATCTTCGAAACCGGCGAAACGGCTGCCGCCGCCGTCGCGTCGTGGGGCCACATCCGGCTCTTCTCGCCCTGGCAGTACGACGTCGACACCGCCGCCCGCCGCCTGCTCGCCGGTACCGGGTGGCAGGAACCGGACGCCGAGACCCTGCCGACCGGAGCCGAACTCCGGGAACAGTACCTGCAGCCGCTGGCCGCGGTTCCTGCGATTGCGGCCGCTCTGCATACCTCGACCCGCGTCCTCGCGGTCAGCCGCGAGGGCCTGGATAAGACCTGCAGTGCCGGACGGGAAGGCACGCCCTTCCTGATCCGGACCCGCGACGGGGACGGAACGGTCACTGACTACCGGGCGCGCGCCGTCATCGACGCCTCAGGAACCTGGCACACCCCGAATCCCCTCGGCCAAGCCGGCCTGCCCTCCATCGGGGAAGCGGAGGCCATCTCCGCGGGGCTCATCACCGGCTCGCTGCCCGACGTCGCCGGCCGGGACCGTGCACGGTTCGCTGGCAAGCACGTCCTGGTGGTGGGCGCCGGGCACTCCGCCGCGAACACCCTGCTGGAACTCGGCACGCTGGCCGAGCAGGAGCCCGGGACCCGGATCAGCTGGGCTATCCGAAGTACCTCCGCTGCCGGAGTTTACGGTGGCGGGGACTTGGACGGGCTGCCTGCCCGAGGCGCCCTGGGCAGCAGGCTCCGTGCGCTGGTCGAGGGAGGGCAGATTCAGCTGCACACCTCGTTCACCATCACCGGGTTCAAGGTCTCCGACACTCTGGCTGTTCTTGGCACTACCCCGTCCGGTGAGAAGCAGCTGGATGTTGACCTGCTGGTTCCGGCGACCGGCTTCCGCCCGGATCTGGGTATTCTGCGGGAAATCCGGCTGGATCTCGATCCGGCTGTTGAGGCGCCGCGGGAACTCGGTCCGCTGATCGACCCGGCGTTTCACAGCTGCGGCACCGTGGAACCGCATGGCGCCAAGCTGCTCTCGCACCCGGAGAAGGACTTCTACATCGTCGGCATGAAGTCCTACGGCCGGGCACCCACCTTCCTGATGGCCACCGGGTACGAGCAGGTCCGCTCCATCGCCGCTGCCCTGGCAGGGGACCAGCGGGCCGCCGACGACGTGCAGCTGGTACTGCCAGAGACCGGCGTATGCTCCACGGACCTGGGCAGCAGCTGCGACGCTCCCGCTGATGGCGGTCCTGTGGATTCGTGCTGTGCGGCTGAGCCTGATCCGGAGCTAGCGGCGGCGTCGTGCTGCGGTGCACCCGAACCGAAGTTCCTGGGCATTCCCACCGGACTGGCCCACGGCCGCTCGGCGCAGCCGGGGGCCTAGAAGCCGGGGACACACCGGCGCGGCAATTCGCTCCGCTATGGGAGATTTCGACCGTTCCGGACCGGAGCGATCTGCACAAAACGGAGCGTAACCGTGGACGGGTCTGAGGGCGGGCTCGCTGGCGACGCCTAGGGTGGGCCCATGACGACAGCAGCAGGCTACGAACGGTTCGCGGCGGTCGAAGCGCGGGGCGTTTCGCCGCTCTACGAAGAGTGGGCGGACGGCATCGCGGAGGACCCAGAGGTGCTGGCACTGATCGATTCACTTCCGCGGCCCAAGCGCCAGCCCAACCTGGTGTTCGCCGCAGCACGCCTGGCCGGTGCTCCCCTGGCCCGGTATCCAGGATTCCGGGACTGGCTGCTGGAGAACTGGCCCGTAGTCGAACCTGTCATCCAGGCGCGGATGACGCAGACCAACGAGGCGGGCCGGTGCGCAGTCCTGCTGCCGCTTGCGCGCTTGCCGGCATGGAGCCTCCCACCCGCCGGCCCGACGTCGTATGGCGGGCCGGTATCGACCTGAACCCTTTGGATGTCCAGGACTTCGAGGACATGGCCTGGCTGGAAGCCTTGGTCTGGCCGGAACACAGCGAACGCCGCGACCGTCTGAGCGCCGTCGCAAAGGTTGCTGCCGAAGACCCGCCGCTCCTGGTCCGGGGCGACATTGTGGAGGCACTGCCGCAGCTGGTGAACGAGGCACCGAAGGACGCGACCGTCGTCGTCTTCCACAGCGCGGTTCTTCCGTACCTCGATCCGGACCACCGTCGGCGGTTCGTTGATCTGGTGAAGGGACTGGACGTCACCTGGATCAGCAACGAGGGCGAAGCCGCCCTCCCCGAGATCAAGGACCAGCTGACCCGGAGCGCGGAAGGACGGCTGGTCCTGTCCCTGGACGGCGTTCCCCAGGCGTTCACCGGCCCACACGGTCAGAGCTGCGAAGCGCTCTGACCGTAACCGAAGAACCAGCTACCGCAGGAGAATATCCACAGCCCGCGAACCCCCAGAAGACCCCACCGGAACCCGCTCCAGGGTGCCGGACCGGTTGGCGGCGTCGTCGCGCAGGATTTCCGTGACCGACCCGAGGAACCGGGACAGGTCCACCTTGTCCTCCGGAGCGGCGAGCAGCAGCTGGAAGCCGAACTCGTGCAGCGCGTTGATGGACGCCTCGGCGAAGGACAGGGAGGACTTCACGAACGCCTCATCCATCATCACGGTGCCGTAGGTGCTGAAGCCCTGGGACACGATGCCCAGCTGGTACGCCAGCGCCGAGGCCAGAATGAACGCCGTGAACCGCTGCCCCTCGCCGCCGGACATCAGCGACGCCTGCAGGTTGGTGAACGACTGCCCGTTCGCGAGCTTGTTGGTGCAGGTGATGGTCACGTGCGCGCGGACGTCCAGGACCTCGGCCCGCCAGCGGCGCTCCTGCGGATCCTTCAGCTTCTCCACCAGGCCCTCGAGCGCGGCGTACCGGGCATCCATGTCCGCCTTGTCCTGCCGCACGCCCATCATCGGCAGCGCGTTCTTCAGCTCCATGCGGAACTTGTGCGCGTCGTCCGGGACGGTGGTCTTGACCTCGATCTCCAGGTGGCTGTCCACGTGGTACGGCACGCGGCGCAGCACGGAGTTCAGCGGCAGCAGGCGCGCGGAGATGCTGCGGCGTTCCTCGTCGAGCAGCTGCAGCAGGTCGCTGAACCGCTCGTAGGTGCGGTTGTTGAAGTACTCGCGGAACTCCGACTCGTGCTGCGGCAGGCCCTCGGTGACAATGTCCTCGTAACGGCCCACGTACTCCTCGGCCGAGTCCACGCCCGTGCCGAAGTCCGACCCCCACTTCTCGCTGTATGTTTCGAACGTGCGCTCGAGGCGGGTGCGGGTTTCCAGCAGCGTCTTGTCCAGCCGCGCGGCGTCGGTGAGCAGGTTCCGCTCCACCTGCCCGGCGGCGTCGTTCAGGTGCACGACGTCGGTGATCTCGCCGAAGGGGGCGAACAGCTCATCGAGCTGCGCGCGCAGGTCCTCCGCCAGGGCATCCGGGCCGCGGCCGGCCAGCGTGTCCCGGCGTTCGGTGGCGACGGTGAGCTCGGCCTCGAGCCGGGCCAGGTCGCCCTTGAGCACGCCGATCTTCTCGGTCGCGGCGGTCAGGTCCAGCTCCGCGGTGTCCAGCTCGAAGCGGACCTGCTCCAGGTCAGTGTTGGCGTCGCGGGCTGATTCAAGACGCTCGACGGCGGCAGTCACCGCGGCGCGCTGCTCCTCGGCGCTGATCTCCTCGAACTCGCGGGTATCCGCAGCGACCTTACGGACGGCGGCGAGCCGGCGGATCAGGTCGTCCTGCTCCGAGGCGTGCTTGCGGGAGACGACGTCCGCCTCTTCAAAGCTGGCGCGCAGGGCGAGCAGTTCCGCGGCGAGGGCGGCAATCTTGTCCTTATTGTCAAAGCCCAGCACGTTGTCCGAGGCCTTGGTGTGCCGGTCGTCCTTCTCCGTGGTGGAGGAGTTGCGCTTTACGGCGCCGCCGAGGCTGACGCCGCGGGACGCATTGGCGAGGTCGTCCGGGTTCTCCACGCACTCGAAGTCGTAGTGCGCGGTGATCTTCCGGGCCACCCAGTCGCCCATGGCGGAGTCGTAGGTGCTGAGCTTGGTGATCAGGTCCCGCGGTCCCGGCTGGGAAGGGCCGTCCACAGGGATGCTGACGTCGATGCAGCGCAGGAAGCCGCGCAGGTTGGTTTCGCTGAGGTAGCGGGTAACGGCGGGCATGTGCTCACCGGGAACCAGCAGGGCCGTCGAGAGCGGGCGGAGCACCCGTTCGGCGGCGGCACGCCACTGCGCGTGTTCGGCCGGAACATCGATCAGCTCCCCGGCGAACGGCATCTCGGTTTCGTCGATGCCGGTGGCTTCGCAGATCCGGGCGCGCTGTTCCAGGCTTTCCGGGCGGATGTTGCTGCGCCGGCGGCGGAAGGACACGATCTCGGTTTCCAGCTTGGAGATGGAACCCTTGAGGGCCCAGGCCTCGCCGTGCGCGTCGGAGCTGCGCTCCCGGGCGGCGTCGACGTCGGCGTTCAGGGTCTTGATCAGCTCATTGGCGCGGCTGCGGGCGGTGACCAGCCCGGCGGGAGAAAGGTCCGTATCGATGCCGGCGGCGCGCAGGTCCGCGCGGAACGCGTTCTCCACGGTTTCACGGGAAACCAGCTGTGCCTGTGCGGCCGCGACCTCGCGTTCCAGAGTGGCGATCGCGCCGCCGCCCTCCTGCGTGTAGCGGGCGGTCAGTTCGGCGACCTGCTTCTTCAGCTTGGTGCGCTGCTTCTCGGCGGCCTTCAGCGCTTCGCGTCCGGTGGATGCGGCGGAGGTGAGGCGCTCGACGTCGCGTTCGTGGCTGGCCAGCGCCAGACGGCGGCGGTAGGCAGGCAGCCCGTCGGTGCTCAGGGCGCGGACCCGGTCCAGTTCGGCCTTCGTGGTGAGGAACAGGCGGTGCTGGTCCGGAACGTTGGCCAGGTGGTCGCGCTGCTGGCGGGCGCGTTCGAGCTGGCGGCGGATGCTGCGCAGGTGGCTGAAGTCCTCCACGGCCTCGTCGGCGGCGGTGAGGGTCTTGGGGGTGTCCAGGACGTGGTTGCGGAAGAAGTCGTTGACCGTTCCGCCCAGGCCCTTGCCGGTCTGCAGGATGCGCAGCAGCCCGAACGCCTTCTCGTCCTCCACACCCAGGGCGGTGCGGTACCGCTCGGCGAAGAGTTTGTGCGAATCGAAGATCTGCGCGCCCGGGAGCAGGGATTCGAGGGCACCCTTGGTGAACCGGCCGCGCATGCCGGTTTCGAGGGAGGGAATGTCCAGCGGACGGTTGTGTACGGCGTAGAACCGGCCCACGTGGTGTTCGGTGCCGGTGGCGGGGAGGTCCATGAGTACGGAGAGGCTGGTGATCTGGCCCAGGCCGTTGTCGAAGGTGAGGCAGACGGCGGACCAGGTGGCGCCGGGGCGCTGGTAGGCGGTGCCGTCGCCGGCTTCCATACCCTGGGTGCCGAGCCGTCCGCGCATGTAGGAGAACGCGGTGCGCTTTTCCTCGGCTGCGGTGCCACCGTTGTTCTGCGCGGCCTCGTTCATCTTGGGCCGGGCGTCCATGACCTGCAGGATCGCGTCGAAAATGGTGGACTTGCCGACGCCGGAGTCACCGGTGAGCAGCGTGCCGGCGCGGTCCACGTGGATGGTGTGCGCGCCGTCGAACGTTCCCCAGTTCACGATCTGAATGCGGGAAAGCCGGTTCTGGCCGGGGTTGATCAGGTCCCCCATGGGAAGGGTGGTTTCGATGCTCATGCCGGCTCCTCGCCGTCGTGCTCTGTTTCAGGAACCGCGTCTGCGGCGGGCGCTTCATGGGCCGTGTCCGGTTCCGCCGGGGCCTCGGTCAGCGAATTCATGAAGGTGATGATGTCCCCGATGTGCTCGTACGGCAGGGCCAGCGGCAGCGCATTGGAGATGACCCAGACGTCGTCCAGTTCGGTGGGCAGCAGCAGGCGGCGTTCGGTGACGAGCTTGCGGATGGCGGCGTCGGCTAGGTCTTCCACGCCCTTGGCGTCGTGCGCCTGCGGGTCCACGTACTGCTCCAGGACGTCGAGAATGTCCTGCCGGGCAATCGTGGCTTCGTTGCCGGTGCCCGAGTGGCGGTCCAGGACCAGGCGCATGCGCAGCAGCAGCAGGGTTTCCTCGCGGGTCATTTCGCGCTGGCGCTGAAGGGCGGTGGTGTGGGGTTCGGCCATTTCTACCGGGCGCAGCAGGGCGACCTTGTGGTGCTCGTCCACCACCAGTTCCAGGAACAGTTCGCTCAGCCGGACGCGCAGCTGCTCCTGGT
Organism: Arthrobacter koreensis; assembly: GCF_009193255.1. Taxonomy (GTDB): domain Bacteria; phylum Actinomycetota; class Actinomycetes; order Actinomycetales; family Micrococcaceae; genus Arthrobacter_B; species Arthrobacter_B koreensis. Next base: position 284,672 of record NZ_WACG01000006.1, on the reverse strand, counting down.
TATCCACCACGGTGTTGTAGACGTTGTCCGAGGAGCTGGCGTCCAGGTAGGGGCCGCGCAGCAGTCGGATCAGGGCCTGGCGCAGTTTCAGCGGCAGGGTGCCGGTGTCGCCGGGGAACAGCTCCGGGCCGTCGATCAGGACGTCGCGGGCGGGCTGGGTGTCTTGGTCGAACGGGTAGTCCTCGTCCAGCTCGTCGTACTCTGCGGTTTCGGTGGTGGGGTTTTCGATCATGGCTGGGGGCTTTCGGCGACGGTGAGGACGGGCAGCACTGCGGTGCGGGAACTGCCGTCGATCTGGAGGAAGGGGATAGTTTCGCTGGCCGGCATCGTCGTTGTTCCGTTGCTGTCCCCGGAGGGGGCGGCGGAGGCGAGGAGCGCGCGGATGCTGTTGAGGTGGCGGTGTTCGGCGGGCAGTTCGGCGAAGATCTCCGCGACGGTGGCGCGGCCGCGGCGGCTGCCGGCCCGGGTGATTGCGTCGCGCAGGACGCGGCGGTCGGCCTTGGGTGTGCGGGCGGCGCGGTGGATGTCCGCTTCGGTGAACGACGGCGGTGCGGGCAGCTTCCGCGGTGCGGCGTGCTCGGCCGGGTCGTACGTGCGGACCATGCTGAGCGATTCGAACGCGGACGCGTAGAGCTTCGGTGCGGGGACGACGGCGGCGCGGCGGCGTCCGCGGGGTGCCTTGTGGATGGCGGTTTCGGCGGCGCGGATGAGTTTGCGCAGCTGGACCGATTCCCGGTACTCGTCGCTTTGGACGTAGGTGTGCAGGGATTCGGAGAGCCGGCCGTAGATGCGCTGGATTTCGGCGGCCTGCTCGCGCATGTCGCTGATCATCCGGTACAGGGCCTGCCGGTCGCCGGGGGTCATGGCGTCGGCGAAGTCGCGTTCCAGGACCTGGGCGATGGCGTGCCGGAAGCGTCCCTGCTGGTCGGCGTCGTTCAGGAAGGCGGTGAAGCCTTCATAGGTGCGGCCTTCGCTGGTGCTGCGCAGGCGCTTGTCCGCTTCCAGGATTTCGCCCATGGTCAGGCCCTTGGATGCCTGCGATTCGACCATTTCCTGGCGCAGGGTGTGCAGCATCTTCTCGAGGCCGTCGCGCATGCGCTTGAAGTCGGCGGGCAGGGCGGCGGCGAGGTCAAGGATGTCGCGGGCGGCTTCGACGGCGGTGTCGTCGTCCAGGGGCGGGGGTGCGTCTCCGGCGCGGAGGGACCGGATGAGGTCTTCGCGGCGGGCGATCTCTTCTTCGAGGACGGCGATGCGTGCTTCGGGGTCCGGGTTGGATTCGTGCGCCAGGGTTTCCACGCTGGAGAGCAGGGTGTTCAAGCGGGAGGAGTTCAGGCTGGTGGTGTCGCCGGTGAAGCCGTCCAGGTAGGAGAGGAACCGGACGGCGGGTTCGGTGAGTTCGTAGACGAAGCGTCCGTCGGCGCGGGGGCGGGCCAGGAACCGGCGGGCCACCCAGTCATCGGCGTAGTTCTTCCCGGTCCAGTCTTCGCGCAGGCTCTGCCCGTTGAGCCTGAGCTGGTGCAGGAAGGAGTCGGTGAGGGAGTGGAATTCGTCCAGGGGGATGCGCGGGCGGGTACGGGTGAAGGCCTCGCGGAACAGGGCAAGGACCCAGGGGTTCGCGTTGGTGAGTTTCCATCCGGGCGAGGCCTGTAGCCGCTGCAGCTCCGCCCAGCGGGCTACGGCGTTTTCTATGAAGGACATGCTGCGCTTTCCGCCCGGAACGAAGGGGTAAAACGGGCCTGTCTGATTTTAGCTGAGCGGGGGAGAGTAACCTGCTTAGCGGTCACGGAGGCGGAGGCGACGCGAGGCAATCGCTTACGGGAGACGAGGATGCCCGACTGTATGTCATATACGCTGTTGCCGGTCCAAGGGCCTCACTGATGGACGCTGGCCTAGGAGAACAACGCCTATAGACCTAACTGCTGCCAGTACGAGCCGCTAGACGGAGTCCTTGAGATATACGTTGCCGAGCGCCATCGCTCCGCCCTGGTTCATGATGTCTAATGCAAGTCCACGGACAGTTTCGAGAGCCTCTTGCTCAGGACCTGTGGACTCGAGGATGCCCGTAACCGGAACGAATCTATGTATCGGAGCTAGTTCTTCCCTGTTACGCATAAAATTAATGACTGGCTCGAAGGTGCGAATGAAGATTGGGTTGCCCGGGGGAGAAGACATGGTGATGCTGATTTCGAACTCCCCTAATACTGATAGTTGCTCGGCTGTGGTGCGGGCCAGGTGGCATATGTGTGCGGGCAGAGACTGGGCATCCATCACGTGGATGTCTCTGGTTGGGTCGAAGCCTTCCAACGCCGCATCTTTGGCCTTTACTGCCAGAGCTACGCTGCCGTCGTCATAGATGTCCACGACTGTCTTGTTCGAGAATCTGATTTCCTCAGAACGCCATTTGCGGTAGCCAGGCCGTGGGTTTACGTCTGCTTCTATCGAGCCGGAACCGGGCGTCAGGAAGGGGTTTTGGCTGATGAAGGCACCTAGAATGGCCTGAGCATCTGCCCGATCGACCCTGCCTGTGTGACTGGGACGTGGCCGTGTGGGGCGGGCCGCTGCAGCCATCCAGAGGCCAGCGCCGGTGTTGATGCCAAGCGTCGCCTGCTCCAGCAAGTCTTCTAGCAACCGATCATTGTTGCGGCGATCTTCAAATCGGCGGCGGTAGGCTTGCTCGATATCACGCTCGCCCATATCAACGGTGTGGGAACCGTACCGGCGCGGGGCGCGGATTGTTCCGTTTTGAAAGACGAAATGAGGGGTGTCAGGGCTGGCGGGCACGGACAGCACGATTGCCTGCTCACTGCTACTCCCGGTGAGTTGTACGAATTCCAGCCCGTGTACGGGGGGTTGAATTAAGGAGTAAGCCCAGCTGCGAAGGCGTTGTTCGACCGAATCGCTCCAGTTATTTACAGTTTCGATACTTGCAGCAACGGAATTAGACTCCGCAACACCGTAGACGATCAGCCCCCCTCCGTTGTTCACGAAGGCGGCTACATCCTTGGCAAACTCCACCCTAGCGTTCGGGTTCTGAGGGTTGGGGAGCTCCTTCTTCCAGTCCAAATCATCACGCTCTTGGACCCCGTCACGAATGGCTTGGACCAACATCGAATATTCCAAGGGGGAAGGATGCAGACCTAGGGCGCGGTGCAGAGGAGTGAATGCCATGAGCATAATCTTCGCACTATAAGTTGCCAGTGTCCTGAAGCTGACTGCGAGCGCCTCTGCAGTTATGGCTCTGTGGAACCCTCTTCAGCCGACACGGATTCTCATGAACATACCGGCGCTTCTTCGGGATCCCGGCCATCCTAAAAGGTGCTGCAGGTCAGTTCTAGTAGTACCGAGACAACAGCAGCCTCCATCGTGGACATCACGGAGGTTGGTATGTTATAGAATTTATCGCTGTGAATTCGTGCCCTAAGGTCCGTCTATTCGCCAAACAATAGTCTTCCACTTAGATGTATTTATGTCAGAGTCTTGGATCAGGGTGCTGCGAATTTTTCGAGGGACGGTCGGCAACCCATCCTGGATGAGCTTGGGGACGGTCCACTTCATGGGCTCGAAGACCCGCTGTCGTGAGACCGTATTGTCTTCGGGTATCTGGAGGGCATGCCTCATCCGGCCTGACCCGGTCTGCCGTACAAGGGGCATGCTCTGCACCAGAGCGTTGACCTGATGTGTCGTACCGGCTAGAACGAACAAACATTCAGCGCCAGGCGAATGCTGCTTTACCAGTGTTAGCCGGCAGAGGTCGAGGAGAACTCTGTTCCATGTGCAATGGCTTGATCCCGCCCATTTTGCTTCTACGCATGTTCTTGGGGCCAAAGTGTCGCGGTGATCAATGAAAAAGTCGATTTCGCGGGGCCGCCCTCGTGTAGGGGTGCCCGATGGGTTTAGTGCTGGATGGGCGTGACCTCCATGGAGCTTGAAGAGGCCAGGGTCAATAATCGCTGAGATGATCTCGTTGATCACTCCATGCAGGTGATACTCGCCAAAAGAGTGTCCGCGCTCGCACGCAAAATCGAATTCCAGTCGGGCGGTGACCCCGGCACGTAACTTTTTCCCCATGTCTTTTCGCACCCTTCGAATGGTAGACCTAAAAGACAATTCCTCGTTAACTGAGCTATGCGCGTGGGTAGGCCAGATATCCAGCGTTCGTTGGTGACAAGATTCGACGCGGACTCCGTGCCGTGAGCTCCTCCATCACATGCTCGATAGGAGTGGTAGTGGAACGGTTGACCTTCGCCCAGTGATCACGCGGTCTCTACGTCGGTGCATCCCAGAACTAACCGTTTTGCGAGACGCGGCAGTAATTGCCGATAAACGTTCACCTTCGGCACCTACAATGATGAAGGGACTTAGTCAGCAGCCGGTTTATTGAAAAACAGGTCCGGAACATGCGCCGCACCAGCGCTGGGGCTTGATAGGTGCCGGCTGCCGCTGGGAAGCCGCGAGAGTGCATGGCGACGACCACTTGGCTGGAATATACGGGGGAAAAATGAGCTTGTCTGAAATTAGGGTTACTGCGGAGTACTGCTTTGGGGGCAGCCCGATGGTGCTCGCCAACCTGGCAAAGGTTAACTTCGTCCACGCGCCCAACGGCTCTGGTAAGACGACCATTTCGAACGCACTGTCCCGACAGCCGCTCGAACCAGACTCACGTTCGACATGGCAGGTCGCGGAAACTGCGTCGTCAATTCGTGTATTCAATGAGTCATACCGCTCGACGGTGCTCAATGAACACGTCGATGGTATTTTTACAATTGGTTCCGAGTCGGATGATGTGAATTCCAGAATCGCCCTCTTAGATCAGGAGCGTGCCGCTCGCCGCATCGATCGAGAGGGGTGGACAAAGGCCGTAGGCTCTGACCGCGATCGTCACGCAATGAGTGGATTGCTCGGCGAGATTGAGGATGAGCGCCTTGCCGCCAGTCAAACCCTCTTCGAGGGGCACAAGGATGTACCCGAGGCGGTCCGCGAAACCGTTTTTCGGGGCTTCAGGGCAAGCAGGGAGAAGTTCTTCAAGGAGGCTGAATCTCGATATGAGCCCGACTTGGTCGTCGAGGATTCCCTTACTTGGGACACACTCGAGGCGCGAAACGCATCGCTGACAGGCGACCTTCATCGGCGCTCCCAGCTACCCGGTCTTTCTGTGAATTCCCTCCTCTCTGAGGAGCAAATCAAGCAACTCCGTGTTGATGATGTCACGACGGGAAGCGGGGACCTCGCCGCTCTAATCCAACACCTCGCGAATGGGGACTGGGTTAGTCAAGGCCGCCAGCATCTTGAGAACGCCAATAACAAGTGCCCGTTTTGTCAGGAAGACCTGCCAGAAGGGTTTGGGTCTAGACTTACTGCCTACTTCGCGGCCGGCTACGACGAGGCGCTCTCGCTCGCAGAGAGCATAACAACTCAGGTGGAATCGCGATCAGTGACCCTCCGCGCGGAGCTCGTCAGGCTAAAGGCCGCTATCGAGGCTGACACTGCCATCGGTGCACGGCGCTTCATTGATGCGATCGACGCTATTCAAACCGCGACTGAACTCGTCTTGTCCAAAGTGAGTGACAAGCGCCGCCACCCCACAAATCGAATCGATGTTAACGACATTGACTCACTGACTAGGCATCTTCGTGAATTGATCGAGGATGCAAACAAGGACATCATTCGACACAATAAACTGATCGATGATTCTAGCCTGGAGTTGCAGAAGCTGGTCGACGACGGCTGGGCGCTGTTTCTCACACGTCCAGAAATATTGAATCAGTTGAAGCGATACACTGGAATCAGTGCCAGAAAACGGGCGAAGATCGAAGAACTCCGTACCAACATTGCTTCAAGCCTGCAAGCCGATGAAGACAGTGAGGATGAGATCGAGACGCTCCGCGACTCGATCTCAAATACCGCTGCTGTCGCTGAGCGCATCAACAAGCTTCTTGAGGCGCTGGGGTTCCATCGGTTCCATTTGGAAATCACGGATGCGGTGGCGGGCGGTTACCGGATCATTCGAGACGACGGTTCGCCGGCATTTGATTCACTATCCGAAGGTGAGAAATCCTTCCTCTGCTTCGCATACTTCGTGGAGTCTTTGACCGGAAGTGCCGTCCCGGGCGGCATTGTCGAGCCCGTTATTGCGGTCATCGATGATCCAATCTCTAGCCTCGACAGCGACACTCTGTTCATCGTCGCAGCTTACATTCGTGATATTGCAAAGCAGGTCATCGCTGGTGAGACGAACATCGAGCAACTCATCGTACTAACGCACAACACCCAGTTCCACCACGAAGCGGCGTACGCGACGGACATTGGAAAGACCGGCGACCGCCGTCACTATCGCCTGCGAAAGGGCCTCGACAAGCTCACAACATTGAAGGACGACGGTCAGCGCAGCAAGATCCGAGGCAGCTATGAGCTGTTATGGCAGTCGGTCGTAGATATCGCGGACGGCGATGAGGAATCTCCTATCGCGCAGGTCGGTGTGTTCAACATCGTTAGGCGAATCATCGAAGGTTATTTCAAGACGGTGGGTTCGACGCTAAGTCATGAGCGCCAGCAACCACTCTCTGTGGCAGACGAGCGATTGATGTCGATGTTCATCACCTGGGCGAACTCGGGATCACACACGATCATCGATGATTTTGCTCAGTCCCACTACATCGGGGATGCCAAAGATTTCTTACAGCTGCTTCACCTCTTTTTTGACCAGCAGGGACACGGTGCGCACTTTGACATGATGGTTCGAGCCTGCGGTGGTGAGTCGCTGCTGGAAACGGGCGCTGTCTTCGGCCGCTTCCCACAATCACTGGAGTTGGCGGCAAGCTAAGACAACCGCTGCCTGTCTGGCCGTAGCTGAAGATCGTCAATGCAGGATTGAGCCCGGTCCGCATCATCTCAATCCAAGTCAACCTATAGGTAGCATTCGAGTGACAGTGGTTGGGAATAAGTTCCCAACAGGTGGGCGGTGCTGGCCGACATCCAAAAATGGTGGCCAGGACACCGTCGGCACCCTCCGTTCGGCCGGGGGTGGGTGGGGTACATAGCCTGTGCTCGACAGGAGGTGAGCCTGTGGTTCATGCCGTACCGAAGCTCGTCGGTCAGGGGAAGGGAGCGGTCGGCGTTGCTGGCGACCGGCGAACAATGCCATTCCGGTGCAGCGCCACGGAGTCCTGGTCATTGAGCGCGGCCGTTGCCCGTTTCTCCCGGTCCAGCAGGTCTTCCTTCCAATCGTTGCGCGGTGCGTAGTTTCACCCAGAGAGTCCGCCACTAGGTGCGCCGTCGGCTCCCAGTCCGTTACGGCCGGAACCGTCACCCCGCAGCAGCTAGAGCGCCCACTGATAGTGGGGAACGGGCTGTGCCTTCCTGCAACCCCACATCCGGCCGAGCTCATGTCTGCTGCACGCCCGACAGGCCAGAACATCGCAAATAACTTGATATTCTCAGCGGATGGAGCTTGAACGAGACGAGCGCGGCGAGCCCGCAACCAAACGCCTGAACTACACGGCCTATCGTCTCGGCAGGGCACTCGACCGGTTCACCGAGAACCTGGCTTTGGCCCACGGCGTGACGCTGTCCCAGTTCCTCGTGCTCCAGGTTCTGGGGGAGGGACTGCCCCTCTCCAACGCCCAGCTGGGACGCAGGACCTTCGTCAGCGCCCAGGCCGCCCACCTCGTGGCGAACGAACTCCTCGAACTCGGACTCGTGGAACGCGGAAGCCACCCGACCAACCGGCGGGTCCGGCTCGTCCAGCTGACCGAAGCCGGCTGGGATGTAGTGCAGGCCTGCACACAGGAACTGCGCGACCACGAACAACGCCTAACCAGCCATATCGGAGAAGACCTCGGCAACTCAATCGTCGGCGTCCTGGACCATGCGGCCCAGGTCCTTGCCGGCGGATACTTCGGCGATGACGAAGCCGAGGCAGAAGCAGTCTCCCGCCGCCAGATCACCAGCCGCCCGCGGCACGTGCCGTCCCGGCTGGCGGCCAGCCGCCTAAAGGGCCTCAACCGCGAAGCCGACGGCGGCAACCCGGACAGCTGAGCAGTCCTATCTCGACGCGGGCCGAGTCCGGACCAGCACCACCAGCAGACAGACGAACGCGCTTGCCGCGGAAACGGCCAGGGCCACCCGGCCGGAGCTGGCATCGATCACCCAGCCCATCAGCAGCGCCCCAAACGGCACCATGCCGTAACTCCCCATAGTCATCAGCGACATCATGCGCCCAATGAACTGCGGCCGCACCGATTCTTGGGCAGCAGCGTTCACGATCCCCTGGTAATAGCCCACCGCAATGCCCAGCACCGGAGCAGCCGTCAGAAACAGCAGGAGCGTGGGAGCCGCAGCATTCAGCGCCAGCGCAGCACCGAAAACACTTGTTGCCGCAATCATGGACCGCACCGACACTCGAGGCCTCCGGGCAGCCAGGATGCCTCCGAGGATCGCGCCCACGGCGTTAAGGGTGTGGACAGCTCCCACCGCGCCGGCATCACCGCCGTAGGAGAGATTCACGGTAGAGGTGAGAACCAGCCCGAAGTTCATGGCCAGAAGGGCAATCACCACGTTCACGATCAGCAGGGTGTTCACGTCCCGGCTTCGCCGGAAGGCGCCCGACGCCGAGCCGTCCAGGGCCTTAGCTCCGGGCCCGCCCGGGGCCTTGATGCCATCCCCCTCCCGCTTCCGGACCTGGGACGACCGCCGGTGCAGCTCCGCCGGACGGATCCGCAGCCGCGACGCAAACACCAGCAGGTAGGCGGCAGCATTGATCAGGATGCACGCGCTCGGTCCGAGCCCCTGGAAAGCGAGCCCGGCCAGTGCCGGACCCACAGACCGGGCAGCGGCCAGCGAAATCGTGCTGATGGACGCAGCCCGGGACAGACCGTCCGGACCCACAAGCTCGAAGATGATGGTCTGCGCCGCCACCCGCTCAAAGGCCTGGACCGAACCCAGCACCCCCACCATGGCATAGAGCAGCCATAGATCCGGATCCCGGGTCACCACAAAGACCAGGCTGGCGGTGACCACCGCGGACGCCAGCGACGTCACCAGCAGAACAGTGCGCGGTGCCACCCGGTCCAGCAGCCGCCCCGCGGGTATTCCCAGCAGGAAGATCGGCAGGAACTGGGCGATAGTGATGCCGCTCAGGGCCTGGGCACTGCCGGTTGCCCCCAGGACCACCAGCTGCAGGGCGAGGTTCTGGAACCAGACACCCGTATTGGAGAGAACCTGCCCGGTGAAGTACCAGGAGAAGTTCGGAGTCCGGAACGGGCCTGCCGGCCCCGCGGCCCTACCCACGGCGGGCCCGGCGCGAGCAGCAGAGGCCGCGGAACCGGCAGACGGAATCAGACACGGTCGCGGATAAACTCGGCCATCCGCTCAGGGATGCGGGCGGCGTCGCTGGACCGCTGGTCGGCGTTGTTGGCCCGGATTTCCAGCACCGGAATCCCCTCAGCTTCCAGGGCCTCGGTAATGAAGCCACAGCCAGGGGTATCGTCCGCCACTAGATGCACCACTCCGTCCACCCGATGGCTCAGCGCCTCCTTCACGTACCACTGGGCGGACCACGGCGGCACATAGAGCTGGTCCGTGATCCCGACGAAGCGCGCGGCCAGCGCCCGGACCGGGTCATCGCCGTAGCGCAGGTACCCGTCGGCGGCGATCGCCAGGTACATCGACCAGACGAACACGGCGCCGAACTCCTCCTGGAACCGGGTGTACAGGCCCAGGTCGGACCACAGCCCGCGGCCCACCCACATCAGCCGCCGCTTCTCGCCCGGGCACACCGCAACGCCGTCGGCCACCCGCTCGGCGGTCTCCTCATACAGGGACCGGGCGGCGTCCACCGCCCACGGTGTGCCGCGCTGCCACTGCGGTGCCATAACGGCGGGCATCGTGTCATTCACCAGGACGGGGGCGAACGGCGCCGAAGCGATGAGGTCCCGTGTCTTCCGGTTCCATTCGGCCTGCTGGTTGCCCAGATCCATGATCTCCGCCAGCCGGCCCCGGTCCAGCGTCCGTCCGGTTCGCTCCTCCAGCCAGCCAATCAGGTCCTCGATTTCACCCTGCAGCAGGTCCAGCCGGTCCGAGCCGAAAGCCGTCTCCCAGTCGTGCGGCACCAGCTCCCACCAGCGGTCCGGCAGCGGGTCCGCGCCCGTGCGGGAGAGGAGGAACGTTTCCGTGCCCGGAAGCCTGCCCCACTGCTCGAAAATCTTGGCAGTGACGTCACCGCTGCGCTCGGCGACAGCGAACCGCGGAGCCGGCAAACCGCCCCACGGGCGGTCCTCGGCGTCGAGCAGCTGCTCGCCCAGCGGCATCGCGTCGTACTGCTGGCTGAAGTCCGGCAGCCCGCGGGCCGCCAGCCGCTCCATCGAAGCAGGTCCGGCGCGCTTGGCCGCAATGATGGAAGACCACCACTGCGTCACCACGTACGGGATGTCCAGGGCACGGAAGACCTCGTGCGGGGCATCGGCGTTCAACAGCGCAATGGGTTCGCCCGCCGCGGCCCGCTCGCGCACCGACTGGAACCATTCCTTCTGGTAGCGGGTAGCCGCGACGGCTGAACGGAGTCGATGGTCGGTCATGAGGCAATCTCCCCGGACAACTGGACGCTGGCAATCAATTCGGCGGCGGCAGCTGCGGCGCCGTCGGCGGGAACGCGGACGACGCCGGCGAGCCAGGTTCCGCGGGCAGCCAGCGCCTCGCGCTGGGCGGGCAGGTCCCAGACCGGGCCGTCGTCGAGGTCCCGGACCAGGGCCACCACCCCGGCGGCGCCGGTCCGGCGGACTTCGGTGAGCAGATGTTCGGTGCGTTCGGAGGTCAGGGACCGCGACGCCGACGGCGGACGCTGGGCGTGCAGCTCGGCCAGGGCGCGGAAAGCTTCGCCGGACGAAGCGGCGTCCACGGTCTGCCCAATCCAGGCGGCGTCCCCGGCGTCGTGGTCTTCTCCCACGATCCCGATGCCGGACTGCTCGAGCGCCTCATAGACAGTGGTGTCCGGGTGCGAGCTGCCGGTCATAAACACCGGCAGGAGAGTTCCCGGGACGTCATCCTGCTGGATCACGTCGATGGCGGCCAGCGCCTCCTCAGGCGCCAGCTTCGCCGCGGCCGCGTAACACCGCAGGGCGGAGCTTCCGGAAAGAGAACCCGAGACCCGCCGCTCCCGCACGCACCCGAGGGCCTTACCCAGCGAGTTCTCCCGGGCGGCAGCGGCAGCCAAGGTCTCAGCATCGAGCGCCTGCCCTGTGCACGCTGAAGCGAATCCAGCCAGCCGCTCATACTGCCGCGCGACGAAGAGGTTCCGGTGCGGGCCGCCGCCGCGGGGCGTATCCAGCAACTGGACCGGGTACGGGATGCACCCGCGTTCGGCCAACAGCCGCAGCACGTAGTACACCCGCAGATTCGCAGCGGAGTCATTGCAGACCACCAGCCCGGCCAGATCGTTATGCATGCCGGACAGAACGCCGTCGAGCACCCGGGCGGCAACGGCGTCGGCCGCTCCCAGGAGCTCAGCCGCTTCCTGCGAGACCACCCCGGTCCAGGCACCGAACAGCCGTACCGGCGTCGCGCCCGCGGCCAGGAGAATCTGCCGGGGCGCATCGGCTCCGATGATCCCGATCTGAGGTGCGGGATCAGTCACAACACACCCGCGGTGCGCAGGTTCTCGATCCGGTCGGAGTCATAGCCCAGGGCCTTCAGGACCACGTCCGTGTGCTCGCCCAGGTACGGGGCCGGCGCGTCCAGCGTGGTGCGGCTGCCGGAGAGGACCATGGGCAGCCCCGATCCGAAGAGACCGTCAAAGTGCCCGAACTTGGGGTGGGACAGCGGCACCACTTCGCCGCGGGACAGCACCAGCGGATCCCGCACTGCTTCGGCCGTGGTCCGGACCGGTGCCGCGGGGGCACCGTGGGAAGTGAGGGCTTCCAGCACCTCATCCAAGGGCTTCTCGGCGGCCCACCCGGCGATCAGCCCGTGCAGGCGGTCGGCGTTGAAGACGCGGGCGTCACGGGTACCGAAGTCCTCGGAGTCCAGCAGGTCGGGACGCTCGATGGCGCGAAGGACGCCCGCCGCGAACTGGTCCGTGGGGGCGCAGATGGCAAAATACCCGTCGGCCGCGCGGAACGTGCCGAACGGGGCGAGGCGGGGAACGTAGGCGCCGGTGCGCAGCGGGAAGCCCACGGATTCAAGGGCGTCAAAGGGTTCGCAGGCCACCATGGAGGTCAGTGCCCCGAGCATGGACACGTCCACGTGCTGTCCCTGGCCGGTGTGTTCGGCCTGGAGCAGGGCACTGAGCGTGCCGATGACTGCGAAGAGCGGAGCCGACAGGTCGCCAATCGGCAGGCCGAAGCGGACCGGCGGCTGGCCGGGCTCACCGGCCGTCATCATGACGCCGCTGAGCGCCTGGACGATGGTGTCCATGGCCTTCCGGTCCCCGTTCTCCGTGCCGGCGCCGAAACCGCTGATGGAGGTGTAGACGAGTTTGTCGTTGAGGTATTTCACACTCGCGTAGTCGATGCCGAGGCGTTTGGTGACGCCGGCGCTGTAGTTCTCCACGACGATGTCCGCTTCGGCAATGAGGTCGAACAGCACCTGCTTGCTCTCCGGGTGCTTCAGGTTCAACGTCACGGATTCCTTGCCGCGGCCGCGGAGCATCATGGAGACGGACATGTCATCCTCCGACGTGCGCCGGACGTTGAGTCCCTGGGACGTGACATAGGGGGAGTTGTTGCGCGAGGAGTCCCCGCCGCGGGTGGGGTTCTCCACCTTGATGACCCGGGCACCGAGCCCCGCCAGCAGCAGGGTCGCATAAGGGCCTGCCAGCGCCGTCGTCAGGTCGATGACTGTCTTGCCCGCCAGGGGCTTGGTCTCAATGCTCATGAGGTGTCTCCTTCAAGTGAACGGTCAGCCGGTCTCCTGCCCAGTCCAGGACAGTGTCCAGGCCGGCTTCCCGGGTAATGCGCTGTAAGTAGTCGCCCACCTGTTCCCCGCCGTTGGCGCGGGTCAGCGGGACCGGCCGGGCGTCGTCGTCGATCCAGCAGGGAAGAACCTCCGCCGCAACGCTGCCGTCCGGGCCGAGGGTGAGAACGGCGATGAGGGTGTTCCGGCTCTCCGGATGGAACGGGTACTCGGGCATGGCCGGATCCGGCTGGAAGCCGAACAGCCGGGTCCTTGCGCGGGCCCAGGCCCGGCGCTCGGGCGAATCATCCGGTGCGCCGCCCAGTGCCCGCGTCACGGTGGCGAAGTTGCCGAGTCCGTGGAAGATCGGGCGGCCGCGGTAGGCCTCCACACCCTTGAGGATGTGGGCGTGGTGGGCGAGCACCGCCACAGCTCCGGCGTCGATGGCCGCATGGGCAATCTGGTACTGGTACTGCGCGATCTCCACCGGCTGGTGCACCAGCCCCTGATGCAGGGCGACGACGACGGCGGCACCCCGGCGGGCATGGCCCGCCACCTGTTCGGTGAAAGCGGCCAGGGACCGCGGTTCGGCGAATGTGTAGATGCGCGGCGGGCCGCCGGGATTGGCGCCCCGCGGCTCGTAGTGCGTGACGACCTCCACCCAGGCGCAGCCCGCCTTCGAGCTGCCGGCCCAGGACTCCTTGGGCCCCACGCAGTTGACGCTGAGCACGATGATCTGCCGGCCGCCGTGTTCAACAACCGCCGGTTCCCACGCCTCTTCGAGGTTGCGTCCCGCGCCGGTGGTGGCCAGGCCGCGCTCGCGGCAATGACGCCGGGTGTCCTCGATTCCTTCCGCGCCGAAGTCGTACACGTGGTTTCCGGCCAGGGTGAGGACGTCGAATCCGGCTGCCGCTACGGCGTCGAGGGCCGACGGAGGAGCCGGCAGCGCGGGAACGTCCGAGGAGGCCGTGGCGGTGGACGTGGTGTGCGGGACTTCGAGGTGGCCGATGACGAGGTCCGCTTCGGCCAGCACGGGGGCGGCGGCGCTGAAGAGGGACGTGGCGTCGTCGCGCTCCAGGACCAGGTCCCCGGTGGCCATCAGGGTGGTAGCTGTCACTGCTGCTCGTCGTTCCGGCGCATCGAGCGGGCGAGGAAGGAGCGCAGCCGGTTCGTCTGCGGGTTGCGGAAGAACGCCTCGGCCGGCTGGTCTTCGACCACCTTGCCGTCCGCCATGAACACGCAGCGGTCCGCGACTTCGCGGGCGAACTCCATTTCATGCGTGACCACCACCATGGTGCGTCCCGAGGCGGCGAGGGCCTGCATGGTCTGCAGTACTTCGTCGATCAGTTCGGGGTCCAGGGCGCTGGTGGGTTCGTCGAAGAGCAGCACACGGGGTTCGACGGCGACCGCACGGGCGATGGCGACGCGCTGCTGCTGGCCGCCGGAAAGCTGCCGCGGGTAGGCGAACGCCTTGTCCGAGAGACCGACCTTCTCCAGCAGGTCCAGGGCTTTCGCCTTGGCCTCGGCCGGGGCGACGCCGTGGACGGCGACGGGCGCCTCGGTGACGTTGCGCAGTACGGTCCAGTGCGGGAACAGGTTGAACTGCTGGAACACCATGCTCATCCGTCGGCGCTGGGCCCGGACGCCGGCGTCGGTCAGCGGGCGAAGGACCTTTCCCTGTTCGAACCCGAGTAGTTCCCCGTCCAGGTACATGGCGCCGCCGTCGATGGTTTCAAGCTGGTCCAGGCACCGGACCAGGGTCGACTTGCCGGAGCCCGAGGGGCCGAGGATGGCGACGACCTCGCCCTCGTTAACGGTCAGGTCAATGCCGTCCAGGGCGGTGTGGTCCCCGAAGCGCTTGCGGAGGCCCACTACCTCCAGGACGGGGCGGGTTGCCGTGGCGGTGCCCGCGGCCCCGGCCGGGATCTGTGCGGTGTTCATTATTGGTTCTCCTGGGTCCGGGCCGCGGCGGTGGTACCGGCGTCGGGCTTGGAACTGGTGGTTGCCTTGGGCGCGGAGCGGGTGGCACCACGCCCGTAGTATTCCTCGACGCGGCGCTGGAAGAAGGTCAGGATGGTGACGGCCACGAGGTACCAGATCACCGCCACGATCAGCATGGGCACCACGTCATAGGTGCGGTTGTAGATGACCTGGACGGCGTGCAGCAGGTCTCCCATGGCGATCACGCTCACCAGCGATGTGCCCTTCAGGGTGGCGATGATCTGGGAGCCGGTGGGCGGAATGATCACGCGCATGGCCTGCGGCATCACAATCCGGGTGAAGGAGTGCCAGCGGCTGAATCCCATGGCGGACGCGGCGTCGTGCTGTCCCTGGTCCACGGAGAGGATGCCCGCGCGGATGATCTCCGCCATGTAGGCGGCCTCATGCAGTGAGAGGCCGATGATGGCGGCGGTCAGCGGGGTGATGAGGTCATTGGTGGACCAGCTGAAGAACTCCGGGCCGAACGGCACGCCGACGGCGATGCGGGGGACCAGGTAGGCCAGGTTGAACCAGAAGATCAGCTGGACCAGCGGCGGGACGCCCCGGAATAAGCCCACAAAGGCCATGCATGCCACGCGCACGGGCCAGTAGTCGCTGAGCTGGCCGGCGGCGAGCACGGTTCCCAGGATGGTGCCGAGCACCATGGTGACCACCATGAGCAGGACGCTGGTCATCAGGCCGAGGAGCACGCTGGGTGCGAAGAGGTACTCGGCGACGACGGGCCATTCGAAGCGCTTGTTGGAGATGAGGAAGTAGAGGATGCTGCCGGCTATCAGCAGCAGCAATGCGGTGCCCAGAATCCGCAGCGGCCTGATCCGTGGACGGGCCTGGGCCACGTCCACGGCGTTGGCGCGTACTGCGGGTCCGGAGGACATGGGGGTGTCCGTTATGCTCATTTGCCTGATTCACCAGCTGTCATGGGGTTCAGTGTGGGGCTCTCCACCGTGACGTCATCCAGCTTCCACTCGGACATGATCCGGTCATATTCGCCGTTCTCGAAGATGCCCTCGAAGGCGGCGAGCATGGCGGGAGCGAGTTCGTTGCTCTTCGGCAGGAACATGGCCAGCTGGTCCACGCCGGCGCCCTGCTCGTCGCTCTGCACCAGGAACTCGAAGGTGCCCTCGTCCTGCGCCTGGATGTCGAGTGCCGCGGTCTGCGTGGTGCCGGCATAGTCCGCGCGGTCCGACTGCACGGCGAGGATGGTGGAGTTGGTGTCCTTGAGGCCGACGAACTCCGGCGCCTCAAGGCCCTTTTCAGCGCACCATTCGGTGTAGCGCTCCAGCTGGGACTCGGTGACTGATCCGGTGACGCCGGCCACGCGGGCGCCGCAGAGATCCTCGGGGGCACCGAGATCATCCTTCCGCTCCGCGAGGTAAAGGTAGGAGGTGCGGGTGGTCATCCAGACGACGGCGTCGAAGTCGGCTTCCCGTTCAGCCGTGGTGCGGACCGGACCGTTGAACGCGTCGTAGCGGCCGGAGAGCATTCCGGTGAGCATGGCGTCCAGGCCGGAGGCCGTCTGGATGGCGAACGGGACGCCCAGCTGTTCGGACAGAGCTGCCTGGATGTCCGGGTCAATGCCGGTGATGTCCCCATTCTGCTCAAGCGTGCGGTACGGCGGATGGGTGTCACCGGCAATGTTGATGACCCCGGCGGACTTGATGGCCTCCGGCAGCTGGTCATACACCGGCGCTTCGGTGTTGACCCCGCCGGACGCGGCCTGGCTTCCCTGGCCGCCCGCGGGTTCCGCCTCGCTGTCCGACGCCGAACATGACGTCAGTGCGAGGAGGACAGCGCCGGCAACGGCGACGGTGCTGAAACGGTTGAGCTTCATGGCGATCTCCTGAGTGTGAGCTGCATCACGGATCAAACTTTCGAGGAGAATATCATGCTGCTTGATATTAATCACGAAGTAATTTGTTCCGTGACGGCGGCACCGGCGGGAGGTTGCCCCTGGTTCCTGCCCGCATCACGGCAAGCCACCAGCCCATCAGCCCCACGGCCCAGAGGCCACGGGCCGTCAGGCCGGGTTCAGCCGCGGGTCCCAGGTGGGATCCGGGTACATCGCGGGACAGCCGGAGGCCGCGGCGTCGGGCAGGTATTCAAAATGCCAGGGTTCGTTGGCGTACACCTGGCAGAGCCCGTACCCGGCACCGTTGATGGTCAGCCAGTCAATGGCGGCATAGGGCCCGACGTCGACGGCGTCCCCCCGCACATGGGCGGACGTTTCGGCGGTGGCGACCCACCGTGCCGCCTCCGCCTCCGAGCCGTACTGGGTGACGGCGTCCTGCAGCAGCCGCTGCTGGTACTCCGGCGACCGCCATCCGCTGGTCACCATGATGCCGACGCCGGCAGCCGAGGCGTCCGCAGCTGCCGTGCGGAGCGCACCGAGAAGTGCGGGGTCCAGGTTGGTGACTGCTGCGTGCCCATCATCGAACGCCGAGACGCCGTCTCCCACGTCGCCGTCGTCCGCCGGGGCGCCCGGCGGGCCGAGGGTGACGTGCTGCCCGGGCGGCAGCGCACCCAGGCGTGCCGTAAGCCCCTGGGGAGCGCCGAAGGTGAGCAGGTACGCGCTGATGAGCGCCGCGAACAGCGCGAGGACAGCAGCATTCCGAATGCGCTGGCTGCGGCGTTTCCGGGTGGCGAGTTCGAGTGTGAGAGCCATGGTGTCCACTCAAGATGAGCGGATGTTGCCGGGGCGTATGAGGTTTTTGATACGCGGACGATATATGGCGTCTCGTAGGATCGGGCCTATGCGTGTGCTGATTGTCGAGGACGAACCCCTGCTGGCGGAAGCGGTCCGGAACGGGCTGCGCCTGGAGGCCATCGCCGCGGACATTGCCGGTGACGGGAACACCGCCCTGGAGCTGCTCAGCATCAACGCGTATGACCTGGCGATCCTGGACCGGGATATTCCCGGTCCCAACGGGGACGAGATCGCGCACCGGATTGTCCGCTCCGGCAGCGGCCTGCCGATCCTAATGCTCACCGCTGCGGACCGGATAGATGACAAAGCCGCCGGCTTCGAACTCGGTGCCGACGACTACCTCACCAAACCCTTCGAATTCCGCGAACTGGTGCTCCGGATCCGGGCCCTGTACCGCCGCCGGGCCCAGGTCCGCCCTCCGGTCAGTGAGATCGCCGGACTCCGGCTGGACCCGTTCCGCCGGGAAGTCTTCCGCGACGGCCACTACGTGGCGCTGACCCGGAAGCAGTTCGCCGTGCTGGAAATCCTGGTGGCGGCGAACGGGGGAGTGGTCAGCGCCGAGGAACTGCTCGCCAAGGCGTGGGACGAGAACGCCGACCCCTTCACCAACGCCGTGCGCATCACGATTTCCGCGCTGCGCAAACGCCTCGGCGAGCCGGGACTCATCGAGACCGTTCCCGGCGTCGGCTACCGGATTGCCGTACCGCAGGACGCCGCGGAGGCGGCCGGGCATGCGTAGGAAGTGGGGGCTGAGCGTCCGGATGAAGCTCGCGCTCAGCTATGCCGGTCTGGTCCTGGTGTCCGGGGCGCTGCTCCTCGCGGTCGTCTGGTACTTCCTGCTGCGTTACGTGCCGATGCGAGCGGCGATCATCCCGAGCGGGGATCCTTCCGTGAACAACCTCTTCATTCCCGGCCGGGACGATCTCTGGGATGCATTCGCGCCCCGGGCGGGCGGGGCCCTGGTTTTCCTGCTGATCCTTGGCCTGGCGGGCGGCTGGCTGCTTGCCGGCCGGATGCTGACCCCGCTCCGGCAGATCCAGGCCGCCACCCACACAGCCATGGACGGCACCCTGTCACACCGCGTTTCGCTGAAGGGCCGGCGGGACGAGTTCCGCGACCTGGCCGACAGCTTCGACGAGATGCTCGAACGGCTGGAAGCCCACGTGGCCGAACAGCGGCGCTTCGCCGCGAATGCCTCCCACGAGCTGCGCACCCCGCTGGCGATTTCGCAGACCCTCCTGGAAGTGGGCCGGAATGATCCGGACCGGAACGTGGATGATCTCCTTGACCGGCTCCACACCGTCAACGTCCGCGCCATCGACCTCACCGAAGCCCTGCTGATGCTCAGCCGTGCCGAGCAGAAGTCCTTCACCAGCGAGCCGGTTGACCTGTCCCTGCTCCTGGATGAAGCCGCCGAAACCCTGCTGCCGCTTGCGGAAAAGCGGGGCGTTACTGTCCGCACCTACGGCAGGGTGGCCGGCGCCGTCGGTTCCCGTGCCCTGCTGCTGCAGTTGACCACCAACCTGCTGCACAACGCGGTTATCCATAACCTGCCCGAGAACGGTTTGGTCTGGGCGAGGACCGAATCTACCCCGGGGAATGTTGAATTCATCGTGGAGAACACCGGCGAGAAACTGGCTCCGGAACTGGTCTCCACGCTCACCGAGCCGTTCCAGCGCGGCACGGACCGCGTGCGCTCGGACCACGCAGGCGCCGGCCTGGGACTGGCGATCGTCAAGAGCATCGTGCAGGCCCACAGCGGAACCCTGACTGTCACGGCACGGCCCGACGGCGGCCTCCGAGTTTCCGCGGTTTTGCCAGGTGGGGCAGCGGATTAGAAATGTGCTTGGTGCCGGCAGAACAACGGACGGCGGCGGCACGCCCTTTGGGAAGCGCACCGCCGCCGTCCGTCAGCAGAGGGAACCGTTAGGAGAAGTTGATTCCGCCGTCGATCAGCACCGTCTGTCCGGTCATGTGGTCAGAATCGGGTCCGGAGAGGAAGGACACCAGCTTGGCTACGTCCTCCGGCTCCGAGACCCGGCCGGCGAGTATGCTGTCCACCTGTGCCTGGAGGGCGCTGCCGCGAGGGGTGCCGTCCCGCTCCGTGAGCCGCTCATCGATGAGGTCCCACATGGCAGTTCCCACCACACCGGGGGCGTAGGCATTGACCGTGATGTTGTACTTGGCGAACTCCATGGCCGCGGCTTGGGTCAGGCCGCGCACCGCCCACTTGGTAGCCGAGTAGGACGCAAGCACCGGGAAGGGGCGGAAGGCCACGATCGACGCCGCTCCAATGATCTTCCCGCCCGTGCCCTGAGAGATGAACTGCCGGGCAGCTGCCTGGTAGGAGTAGTAAACACCCTTGATGTTCACGTCCAGCATGCGGTCCAGGGCTTCAGGCTTCACGTCCAGGATCTCGTCCACCTGCGCGATCCCCGCATTGGCTATCAGGACGCTGAGGTTCCCCAGGGCGTTGGTGCCCTCCGCGACCATCCGGGTCACGTCTTCAGGATTGGACACGTCTCCGGTGACCCCTACGGCCCGGCGTCCGCGGGACTCGACGGCACCAACGACGTCGTCGATGTTCGCCTGCGCCTCCGGTATATCCGCGACAATGATGTCCAGGCCGTCGTCTGCGAGCCGTTCAGCGATTGCCCGGCCGATTCCGCGGCCGGCTCCGGTGATCAGGGCAACGCGGGTTTCATTTTCTGACATGTGGTTCTCCTTTGGTGGCGTGCGATTCACGGAACTGGTCAGGGGATGAGGATGGCGCGGCCGCGGACTTTTCCGGCTTCGAGGTCGCTGATGGCCTGCTGGAAGTCATCCAGCGGGTACTTCTGGGTGTGCAGCGTGACGGCGCCGCGGGCGGTGAGCGCCATGAGATCCTGCAGGTCGTTATAGCTGCCCACCAGGTTGCCGATGATGTTGATCTCCGCAGACACGAGGTCAATGGTGGGGACGTTGACGTTCTCGCCGTAGCCCACCACCAGATAGTCCCCGCCCTGCCGGGTCATCGCGATGCCCTCCGACGTCGCCCCGCCCTCGCCGACGAAATCGATCACCACTTCGGCGCCGTTGCCTCCGGTGAGGTCAAGGACCTGCTGAACCTGGGTGCCGTCCGCGGTGACGGTTTCATCCGCGCCGATGTTAGTGGCCAGGTCCAGGGCGGCCGGGTTGCGGTCGACGACGACGATCCGTGCGGGCGTCAGGGCCTTCAGCACCTGGATGCCGATGTGCCCGAGACCACCGGCGCCGATGGCCACGCAGGTGTCCCGAGGGGTGAGCAGCCGGGCTGCCTTCGCCGCCGCGTGGTAGGCGGTGAGGCCGGCGTCGGCGAGGGCAGCGACGTCGGCCGGTTCCAGCGAATCGTCGATCTTCACCACCGAACGGGCGGTGGTCAGCAGATAGTCGGCATAGCCGCCGTTGGTGTCGATTCCCGGGAACTTGTTGTTCTCGCAGTGCACGTCATCCCCGGACCGGCAGGCGCGGCAGAGGCCGCAGGTCACGAGTGGATGAAGGATCACCTTGTCCCCTTCGCCCACATTGGTCACGGCGCTGCCGACGGCCTCCACCCAGCCGGCGTTCTCATGGCCGATCGTGTACGGCAGCTGAACCTGGGATTTCTCTGCCCATTGGCCCTCGAGTATGTGCAAATCGGTGCGGCACACGCCTGCTCCGCCAATCCGGACGAGGACGTCGAACGGGCCGGTGACTTCCGGCCGGGGGACTTCGGCCATTTTCAGGCCCTGGCCGTAGCCGACAACCTGGACAGCTCGCATGGTGTTCACGCGTTCTCCTTAACAGTGATGGGAAGCAGGGTGTGGCTCTCGCCCGGTTCGGCGCCTTCGGGGCGGGCGGTCTGGTCCGCGCCGGACCCTTCGTAGCGCGTGCGCAGCAGGCCGCGGCAGAAATGGGCATTGCCGTCAATGGAGATGCGGGTGGACCGAGCGCGGCGCAGCGCCATGGGGACGGCATCCGCCGGGTAGGAGTTCCCCAGATGGTCAACCAGCACCGCAGCCGCGGAATCCAGTGGCAGTCCAAGGGCTTCGCGCCGCCGCAGGAATGCATCCTTGGTGCGCCCGGCCGGCAGGTCCGCGAGCCGGACCTGCCCGACGTCGGACTCCGCCAGGCCGCGGTCCGCCCGGAGCAGTTCGGTGAGGCAGCGTTCCATCGCGGCTGTGTGGGCTTTGCGGCGGAAGGTCCAGCGCAGCTCCTCCAGGCTCTCCTCCGCTTCATGACCGAAGGTGCCCCGGTAGCCGGCGTCGGCGGCCAGGCCGGCGTTGATGAGGTCCGAATCGTGGTGGTCATCGAGTTCCACGGTCACCGTGTCCACCCCGGGCAGGACGGCTATGGCGTCCTTGCTGTCAGACGCCATCAGGTAGGCGAAATTGGGAGAGCAGAACGACGTCGGCAGGCGCAGGTGCACGCTGACCGCCGCGCCGCGGGCCGCGGGGGCCACATCAATGGACCGGACGAAGCCCAGGTCCGTGATGGGTTCGTCCAGCTCCGGGTCCTGAACGGCACCGAGTGCCCGGCGGATGTCGTCCCTCCCCGGGAGACCGGCCTGCGGCGCGGGCCTGGTTTGCACCTGCGTCATCACGCGGCCCCCAGATCTGCGCGCTCCGGCTGCCGGGGCCCGGTTGCGGTCTCCGGTGCGTCCGGAATCCGAAGCTCTTCGGGAACCGGAATGTCATACATCTTCGCCGCATTAAGGCCCAGGATTTTCTTTTTCTGCTCGATGGTCAGCGGCGCATATTCGGTCATGTCCTCTGGAATCTGGAAGTCGACGAACGCCTCGATCAGCCAGCGCGGTGTCCAGAGCGCGTAATCGCTGGAGAACTGGATCCGGTCCTCGCCAATCCAGTAAATGAGTTCGCCGATGATCTGCGCGAAGTACCTCGGGCGGGTGTGCATAAACGGCATGGCAACGGCGAGTCCGCCGTGGACGTTCGGTTCCTGTGTGGCGATCCAGCAGAAGTCTTCCAACCGGGGCAGTCCCACGTGCTCCACGACGAAGTTCAGGTCCGTGAAGTCCGTAGCGGCGTGGTCCACGTCGGAGACGTCGAATGCGTCCCGGTCCAGCGGGCGGATGGTTGGCCCCTTGTGGACATGGACGTTCTTGATGCCCAGTTTCCGGCACTCCTCGAAGTACCTGTAGGTCCACGGATCGTTCAGCTTGTAGCCGCGGGAATCCCCGTGCCACTCGGCCGTGTAGAGCTTTACGCCTTTAAAGCCCATGCGCTCATGGTCCGCCCGCAGCTGGTCCAGCCCGGCCTCGCCGTTGCGCGGATCAAAGCAGTGGTTGTAGGTGAGGCGTTCGGGATTGGCGGCAGCGAGGCTGTAAGCCTCCTGGGTTTGCCCGAACCCGTTCCGGTAGAACTCGCCCAGATAGGCCGGCTGGAAAATGGCGTGGTCTACGTAGCCGTCCTGGAAGAGGTCCTTCATCAGGCGCTCGCTGCCCTGGTACAGGTAATCCTCATACGGCCACAGTTCTTCGGCGGGGGAGAGGTTGCGGTGATAGTCGTAGAAGCAGTCAATGAACTGCTTTCCGTGGATATTCAGCTGGTTCTCCGGCCGCGCGTCCCAGAGGGCGATATGAGCGTCAACGATGAAATAGTTTTCGCCGTCTTTTGAATACATGTCAGATCTCCGTCTCCTCGCGTCTGCCATAGTCGCGATGCGGATGACCGTACGGGCTTTTTGCCCCGCCGGGATGTGACGGGAGTCTCAATTTGAGACGGCGCTGCCTCCCACGGGTCAGTCCTACGGGTTAGTCTCGAGAGACGATGTTCAAGGAGGGCGGCAATGAGGCCGGACCACAGCAACACTCTTGTTCCACCCCCGGGTGGAGGCGGGGGCAGGCAGGACTCCTCCGGCGCGCGGCGGTTGCTGGCGTCTTGGAAACGAAGCCAGGAATACGGTGTCTCGGCCGAGAGCGTGGATCCGGCCTGGGCCGGTGACATACCGGACGACTCCCTGTTCTACCAGTGCGGACAGGAAGTACTGGCCGGGCTCCACCAGTCCCTGGCAGATGAGCCCCTAAGCCTCATGCTGACGGACGCGGACGGACTCGTCCTCAACCGGTTCAGCGGCGATCCTTCCCTCCTGAGGGCCCTAGACCGCGTGTACCTGGCTCCCGGCTTTGCGTTCTCCGAACGGGAGGCCGGAACAAACGGTCTGGGACTGGCCCTGGCCGACCGCGTTCCCACCTTGGTCCGTGCCGACGAGCACTACAGCGCCAGCCTGCGGACCTACACCTGCGCGGCGGCGCCGGTACTGGACCCTGTCACCGGCGCTCTCGAAGGCAGCGTCAACATCACCACGTGGTCTAAGGCCTCACCCGGATTGCTGGTGGCCTTGGCCCAGTCAGCCGCAGCGAACACTTCCAATCTGATGTCCAGCAGGTCTCACCACGGTGGGCAACCGCTACGGCAGCAGGGCGGGGTGTTCCGTGTGCAGCGTCCCCGGCTGGAACCCGCCTCAGGGACAATGCGCGCGATGTCCGTCGCCTGGCTCAGCGCACTCGAGGAGGCCACGTCCGCCCTCGCAGCAGGGAACGTTGTCTCCGCCGTGGGCGAGCCGGGAAGCGGCCGGGCCACACTGCTTGGACAAGCGCTCCGCCAAGCCCGGCCGACCAGCCGTATCCTGTGCGCTTCCGTGCCTGCACCTGACCTGGTCGAGGACTGGCTGGCGCTTTGGACACCGGAGCTTTCGAAACCGGACACCGCCATCATTCTGGAGAACGCGGACTTCCTCCCTGAGTGGGCGGCGGGTGAGCTCGCCGGACAGGTGCGCAACATCCTGCGGTCCCGGAAGCCGGACCATCAGTCTGCCTCAGGCGCAGCGCCTTCACTGCTTTGGGCATTCACCGCCGTGGACCTGGGGAACATCCCGCCGGACCTTACGCACCTTGCCGCCCACGTTGTGCCCGTTCCGGCACTCCGGGACCGGAGCGTGGACGTGATGCCGCTGGCGCGGTTCGCGGCCCGCCAGACGAGGCTGCGGGAGCTGGACTTCACCCCGGCAGCTGAACGCGCGCTCACCGGCCATGACTGGCCGGGCAACGTGGATGAACTGATCCAGGTAGTCCACGCTGCCGCTCTGGTGACGGAAACCATCGACATCCGGCATCTGCCGCCGGAACTGCTGGGAGGGTCCGGCAGGAAACTGAGCAGGATGGAAACGTTCGAACGTGACGAGATCTGCAGGGTCCTGGCACGGCCGGGCACCTCTGTTGCCGATGCCGCCTCAGAGCTGGGCATCAGCCGTGCCACCATCTACCGGCGTCTCGCAAAGCTTGGGATTGATCCGCGGAATCAGGCAGCGACGCCGTGAATCCGCTGAAGTCAGCGCCTGGCGTGGCTGAGCAGCATGAGATGCCGGGACGCGTCAATGGAACAGCGTGCAGGTAAATGTCCGTCCCGTACCATTGCGCTCTAAGAGACGAATAAAGGGGACCTCTGTCATGCCGCACTACGTAGTTCTGCAGGTCATTCTGAAGGAAAAGTTCATGGGAACCGGGTCCGGGAACCTGACGTCCCTGGAGCAGGCCATTAACGACCAGGCCGCGAAGGGGTACCGGCTGCACACCGTGACCACAGCAAGCAGCGGCAGCAAGGGATTCGGTGGCGGGGACCGGATCCAGGCGACCATGATCTTCGAGAGCCTGGGCTAACCCGGACTCCGGGAAATGACCGTTTCCTTCGAGTGCATCACCCGGACCACTCTGCCCAAGGGTGAGTTGTTCGACCGTGCGCGGAGCATCGACGCCCACAAAGACTCGATGGCGCGCTCCCGCGAACAGGCGGTTGCAGGTGTGAGGACGGGTCTCATATCCCTGGGCGAGGACGTCACCTGGCGGGCCTGGCACTTTGGCGTCCCGCTCAGGATGACGAGCCGCATCACCGCAATGGAAGTCCCTGACTTCTTCGTCGACGAGCAGGTTAGAGGACCGTTCCGGCGCTTCCGGCACCGTCACGAGTTCACCGAGGATGCGGTGGGAACCGTCATGGTGGACCGCATCGAATTCGAGGCACCGTTCGGCCCGCTCGGCCGGCTGGCTGAGAAACTGGTGCTGGCCCGCTACCTCCGGAACCTTATCGAAACCCGGAACAGGTTCCTGGCCGCTCACCCGGTGCCGGAACACTAGCTAGGGCCACTCAGCAGATGGGAACGCCCGACGCCGATCGGCAGCGCCGGGCGTATCCCACCGAGGAACGTGTGGCTAGCGTGGACATCATGGCGGTCCTGGCGTCGAACCGAGCAAAGCCCCGACCACGCCCGGACCCAGATCTGCTGGCCGGTCGATTGATTCGGCCCCTCTTCGGTCTTCACGCGTCATCATTCAGGGGAGCGGCTCCTCAACCTTGTACCGGTACTCATGCCGGAGCTTTTTCACGAAGATCTCTCCAAGGTAGATGGAGAGACCGGCCCCGGCCGTGCATGCGACGGCGCCGGCGATGTGCCACCCGGTGGGGTCCCGCAACAGCAGCATCCCAAAGCCAGTGAGGAGAATCGCCAGTGTCCAGGACTGGCGCCGCCACCAGCTGGTTCCTCGCCGCACCGTGGGATGATTTTTAGGATCCATGCGGGTGGATTAAACCCGAATATGCGGCGATGGAACAGAGAGACGGGGCTTAGAACAGCGGCCAGGGAACCGCAGGCATCCCGCCGCTCGGGCCGGGGAACACCGCCGTCGTTCGCAGCCGGGAGCAGCGCGCGGAAAGCGCCTCAATCTCCTCAGGAGTCAGCAGTTCCGCCAGCTTCCCGCCGAGCTCACCATCGAGGGCGGTGAGAACCCGGTCGATGCCGGCGAGTTCTTCCTCGGTCAGCTTCTCGCCGGTCCAGCCCCAAAGCACGGTCCGCAGCTTGTGCTCGGTATGGAGGGTGACTCCGTGGTCCACGCCGTACCGGTGCCCGCCGTGCATGGCCAGGACGTGGTTGCCTTTGCGGTCGGCATTGTTGACGACGACGTCGAACACCGCCATCCGACGCAGCGCAGCGGTGTCTTCATGAACGAGGGCGACGATCTGCCCGGCCTGGTCCTCGCCCTCCAGCACGAGCTTGAACCCGGACGCCGGGACGGCATCCAGGGGCACCAGGTCCACCGCGTCCTGCTCCGGGTCGGTTTCCTGCCAGAGCTGGACCATGCCTTCGCCGAGGGGGCCGTTCCGCAGCCAGGTGCGCGGGACGATGTTCCAGCCCAGCGCTTCGGAGACCAGGTAGGCCGCGGCTTCGCGGTACGCCAGGCACCCGTCGGGGAAGTCCCACAGCGGTTTCTCGCCCCCAATGGGTTTATACACAACGGCCGCGTCGCCGATGCTGCCCAGGAACGTGGCGTTGGACGCCGTCGTAATCCGCCCGGTGAGCGTCAGCTCATCAGTGAGCAGGTCCGGCTCCGGCATTAGTTTTCGGGCAGGGCGCAGGTGTGTCCGTCTGCGTCGATCGGCTCGCCGCAGATCACGCAGATGGGGCGTCCGGCACCCACCACTTCCCGGGTGCGCTTGGCGAAGGCGCGGGCGGTGCCCACCGGCATCCGCACGCGCAGCACCTCGGAAGCATCGGCGTCGTCCGGGTCTTCGAGCAGCCCGTCCTCGTCCTCATCAACTTCCTCGATCGGGTACGCCTCGATGACCACCTGTGAGGTGGTCGGGTCCCAGCCCAAGCTCATGACGCCGGCGCGGAACTGTTCCTCCACGGCGTCGAGATCGTCATTGTCCACCAGTTCGAGCGGAGTGTTCGCGGGAACGTGGAAGGGGTTGCCGTCAACGGTCATGAGCTGGTCGAGGATCTCGTCGATCTTCTCCGCCAGCTGGGCCGCCTGCAGTTTTTCCATGGCGATGCTGAGGATCTGTTTTCCAGTCCGCACCTGGAGGTAGAACGTGCGCTGCCCCGGGACGCCGACGGTGCCGACGACTACGCGGTCAGGCCAGTCGAAATCGTGAACGGTAGTAGGCATAGGTCTACTCTAGGCTTCTTGCGCCGGTGGTGCCGCGTGTCCCGCGCCACCACCCACCGGAGCATCGCCGTGGGCCTGGACGGCGGCGAGCCAGGAAAGGTCCCCTGCGTCGGTGTTGGACGCATGCACGGTGGGACGTCCGGTGCCGTAGCGCACGATCGAAATGGACGCCGGCCCGACGTCGATGCGCTGGAACATGTCCAGGTGCATCCCAAGCGCGTCCGCGAGGACAGACTTGATGATGTCCCCGTGGCTCACCGCCGCCCACACTGCTCCCGGACCGTGCTCGGCTTCGAAGGCGGCGTCGTGGCGCCGGATGGCAGCAACCGAGCGGGCCTGCATTGCGGCCATGGACTCACCGCCCGGAAATGTGACCGCTGACGGCTGCGACTGCACCACCTTCCACAGGTCTTCCTTGGCGAGGTCGGCGAGGGTTTGGCCCTGCCACTGGCCGTAGTCGCATTCGGTGAGGCCGGCGTCGACCGGCGCGTGCGGAGTGCCCTTTTGGCGGTCCAGGATGAACTGGGCGGTTTCCCGGCAGCGCTCCAGCGGACTGGAGACCACGCCCACCAGGGGAACGACGGCGAGCCGCTCGCCCGCCGCTGCCGCCTGCGCCCGGCCGGTCTCGTCGAGGCTGACACCGGGGGTGCGGCCGGCCAGCAAACCGGAGGCATTCGCTGTGGTGCGGCCGTGCCGCACGAGGATTACTGTCGCCATGCCCCCCAGCCTAGTTGCCCTGTTCGGCGGCTACGCCCCCTAGTGCTGGGCCTTGAACCCCTCGTTGCTCCCATTCAGGCCCTCCGCGAAGTTCGAATAGCCCATGGTGCGCGGATCGGAATGGTCCTGGCTGCTGCTGCCGTCCGGAACGTCCTCGCCGAGGTTCTCCATGAGATTCGCGGCGGCGTCCTCGAGTGCATTCCTGGGTTCGGCTTCGGAGCCCTTCGAATTCCTGTCGGTCACAATGCATCCTCTGGTTCGACTATAAGTAGACTTAGATTTCAACATTAGCCACAGTGGCAAGCGCTGGCCAAACGGTCCCACGGGCACGTCTCACCGGGTGCCATACCGGGAACGCCGACTGCCGGCCGCACCACGATGGCCCTGCCGGAGCGCGGGGTCCTAGACTGGCCACGCGTGAACCGAGCCGACCGGAGGAGCACCATGGCCACCATCGCCGAGAACATCGTCCAGACCCTCGCAGCTAACGGGATCCAGCGGATCTGGGGTGTCCCGGGGGACTCCCTGAACGCGGTGACCGATGCCGTCCGCCGGCAGAAGGACATCGAATGGATGCTCACCCGGCACGAGGAGGAAGCCGCGTTCGCCGCCGCCGGGGAGGCCGCGCTGACCGGGGAACTTGCGGTGTGCGCCGGCAGCTGCGGGCCCGGCAACATGCACCTGATCAACGGCCTTTACGACGCGCACCGGAGCCGCGTCCCCGTCCTCGCGATCGCTGCGCACATTCCCACCGAGGAGATTGGCAGCCAGTACTTCCAGGAGACCCGGCCCACGGAACTCTTCCGCGACTGTGCCGTCTTCTGCGAAATGGTGCTGAGCCCGGAGCAGATGCCGCGGCTGCTGGAGATCGCCATGCGCACCGCCATCGAAAAACAGGGCGTCGCCGTCCTCGTGCTCACCGGGGACACGGCGTCGCAGGACGCCGTCAGCGACCGGGTGCCCGAGGTCCGGCGCTCCACCCCGGTGACCGTTCCCTCGCCGGCCGAGCTCCAGGAAGCAGCGGACACGCTCAACTCCTGTGGAAACGTGACGATCCTTGCCGGCGGCGGAGTGGAGGGCGCCCGGGAGGAAGTCCTCGCGCTCGCGGACGCACTCGGGGCGCCGATCGTGCACGCCCTGCGGGGCAAGGAATTCATCGAATGGGACAACCCGTTCGACGTCGGCATGACCGGCCTGCTCGGGTTCGCCTCCGGATACCGGGCGATGGAAAGCTGCGACGCGTTGCTCATGCTCGGCACGGATTTCCCGTACCAGCAGTTCTATCCGGAGAAAGCGAAGATCCTGCAGATCGACATCCGCGGCGAGCAGCTTGGCCGCCGGGCACCGCTGACCCAGGGCATGGTGGGCGGAGTGCGGGAGACGGCGGCGGCGCTGCTTCCGCTGCTCGAACGGAAGCAGGACCGCACCCACCTGGAGAAGTCGCTGGACCACTACCGGCGCACCCGCGCCCAGCTCGATGACCTGGAGAAGCAGGGGCCGGGCCCCATCCACCCGCAGCACCTCACGCACCTGATCGACGAGCTGGCGGATGAGGACGCGGTCTTCCTGCCCGACGTCGGCACTCCGGTTATCTGGGCCAGCCGCCACCTGCACATTGGACCCCGACGGCGGCTGATCGGCTCCTTCTGGCACGGCACCATGGCCGCGGCCACCCCGCTGGGCCTTGGCGCGCAGGCGGTGGACCGGAAGCGGCAGGTGGTGGTCCTCGCCGGCGACGGCGGCCTCGCGATGATGCTCGGTGAGCTCCTGACGGCAGTCCAGCACAAGCTGCCTCTCAAGATCGTGGTGTTCAACAACGCTGCGCTCAGTTTTGTGGAGGTGGAGATGAAAGCGGCGGGCATCGTCAACTTCGGCACCGGACTCGAGAACCCGGACTTTGGTGCAGTGGCGCAGGCCGTGGGGATGCACGGGGAAAGCGTGAGCCGCCCGGAGGACCTGGAGGGAGCACTGCGCCGCGCCTTCGCGCACGACGGGCCTGCGCTCGTTTCGGTTGCGGTAGACCGGCAGGAGCTGTCCATGCCGCCGAAGATCGACGCGAAGCAGGCCACGGGCTTTGCGCTCTACGCGCTGCGGACCGTGATCGCCGGAAACGGGCGCGAGCTCATCGACCTCGCCAAGGCGAACGCACGCCAGCTGCTCTGACCCGGGTTCCGGCGTCGTACCTCAGCCCGTGCTCACCCGTTCCTCGCGCCTGCGCCGGGCCCGTGCCGCGACGAAGAGCAGCGAACCGACCACCACGTAGGCTGCCGAGCCAAGCCAGATAGGTCCGGTCTGCTGGGTGAGCAGCACGATGCTCGCGATGATCGCCAGCACCGGCACGAACCTCGGTGCCGAGAAATGATCGTGGTCCACCTTGTCCTTCTTCAGGACGAGCACGCTGACATTGGCGGACAGGAACACCAGCAGCAGGAGCAGCACGGTGGTTTCCGCCAGCGAGGCGACGTTCCCGGTCAGGGTGAGGATGATCGTCAGGCCGGCTATGACCACAATCGAAACCCACGGGGTGAGGCGGCCCGGCAGCACGCGGCTAAAGGCGCGGGGGAGCAGTTCAGCTTCAGCCAGTCCGTAGCCCACGCGGCTGGCCATGACCATGAACAGCAGTGCCCCGTTGGCGATGGCAATCAGGGCGATCAGGCTGAACAGCCAGGGCGGAATTCCGACGCCGCTGGCGGCAACGACGTCGAGCAGCGGGCCGGTGGACTCGGCCAGATCAGCCGGAGGCACCACGATCACGGCGCCGATGGCGATGAGGAGGTACACCAGGCCTGCCGTGCCGATGGCGCCGAACAGTGCGCGGGGGTATGACTTGGACGGTTTGCGCACTTCCTCGGCCATGTTCGCCGCCGCCTCAAAGCCCAGGAACGAGAAGAACGCCACGATGGAGGCGGCGAACGCTCCTTCAAGGGGCGATATGTCC
Organism: Arthrobacter koreensis; assembly: GCF_009193255.1. GTDB lineage: Bacteria > Actinomycetota > Actinomycetes > Actinomycetales > Micrococcaceae > Arthrobacter_B > Arthrobacter_B koreensis. Next base: position 253,472 of record NZ_WACG01000006.1, on the reverse strand, counting down.
GGCGCGAACTCCAGGAGCCGGGAGGGCTCCCCGTTGCCGGAGGTGAAGACGACGCCGGCGACGAAAATGACGATGATCAGGCCGCTGACTTCGATGATCGACGCAATGAGGTTGGCGGTGAGCGACTCCCGCACGCCACGCAGGTTGATCAGGGTGAGCACGATGATGAAGGCGACCGCTGCGGGAGCCGCAGGCACATCGATGAGCGCCGTCAGGTAGTCACCCGCGAAGGCGTTCGCGAGGGCGGCGGCCGTGGTGATTCCGGACGCCATCATGAGGAAGCCGACAATGAAGGATAGATAGGGGATCCCGAAGGCCCGGTCAACGTAGCGCGCGGCGCCGCCGGCGTGCGGATACTTGGTGATCAGTTCCGCGTAGGTGGCCGCAGTGAGCATCGCGACCACGAGGGCGATCAGCAGCGGCAGCCAGATTGCGCCGCCAACGTCCGCGGCCATGGTCCCCACCAGGGTGTAGATGCCGGCGCCGAGGGTGTCCCCGACGATAAACGCGAACAGCAGCGGCGTGCCAACCGCCCGCTTCAACCCGGTTTGCGGTTCTGCCGTGGCTTTATCCGCGTCCTTTGTCATTGGGCTATTGGAGATCTTTTGCCGCCCCCGCACAAGAGGGGTTTGCGCCTTTCCGGAATGAATTTCGTCTTCACCGGCCAATCAGCTCCTGTTCGGGTGCAACGGGTAGACGGGTTGTCCCGGTAGGCGGCGCGGCTGCGCGGCCTCTGGCTCCGCCCCTGCCGGCTGGCTAGGGTAGGCGCATGGCAGCACTCCTTTCCCCCGACAACGAAGATTCCCGGCGCATTCAGGACAGCGACCTTGGCTAACGCAGGGGAATTCGCGCAGTTCGTTTTTGAGAACCGTTGAGCGGAGTAACGCAGGACATCTAAAATTTTCCGGGGCGGCCCGGTCATGCCTGAACTTTCTAGGGGATGATCCACATGACCGACTTCTTCACGGCTGAACCCGGCGAAACCGCGGCGCCGCTGCCTCCGGGGCCCGTCCTGTGTACCGGAACGGCGGGCATGCGCCGCATTCACCGGTTTTTCCTGTGGGCCTACGACGAAGCACCCGGCCTGGTGCGGTCCACCGCCTCCGGAGATGCCACCCGCGCCGCCTACGTGGGGGACGTGCTGGGCAACTTTGACCGGACCCTCCACATTCACCACGAGGGCGAGGATCTGCTGATGTATCCCCAGCTCGCCGGCCGGGCGCCGGGGTGTGCCCTGCACATCGCCCAGATGCTGGAGCACCACCGGCAGGTGACTGAGCGCATCAACCTGATCGAGCCGGTTCGGCGGCGGTGGATGGAGACGGCAGACGCCGCGACCCGGGAAGAACTCGCTGAACGTTATGAGGAGCTGTCCACGCTGCTGAAAGTACACCTGCGCCGTGAGGTCACCGAAGTGATGCCCGTGGTGGACCGGGTGCTGAGCGAAAAGGAAATGAACGCTGTGGGCCAGCACGGGATCGACCAGTTCGATGAGCGGTTCCTCGTGAGCTATCTCGGCATGGTGCTGGCCACGAATCCTCCCCAGGACCGCAGGGAACTGTTCAAGGAGATTCCCGCGCCCGTCCGGCTTGCCTACCGTGTGGTTGGACGGCGGATGTACCGGCGGCAGTATTCGACGCTCTTTCCCGGCCGCGAAATTCCGGCCACGCTTTAGGCCAAGTGCCGGTATCGTCCCGCCTGCACGTCCTGCGCGAGGGCTGCGAACATCTCGGTGATGTAGATGGCGGTGTCCGCATGCTGCGCAATCAGGTCCGCCCCGCTCCCGAGGGCGTCCCGGACCGGGGCCAGCGCGGGGGAGTTCGGGCCGGTGGAAGCGGCCTGCAGCAGTCCGAGCCGCGCTTCCCCGGAGATGTAGCCAAGTTCGAACAACACCCAGTGGAACAGGTGCATGAGGGCCGAGTCGCGGTCGAATCCGTCGTGGGTCCGCATGCCGAAGTCTTCCTCCGGGGTGAGCTCGAAGTCCCGGTGAAGTGCCAGGCCGAAGTCGGTGTAGAGCAGCCTGCCGTCCTGCACAAGGATGTTCCCGGGATGAACGTCAAAATGCTGAAACCCCTGGGCGTTCATCCAGGCAGTGGCTTCCAGGAGCTGGTCCACAATCCCCGGAAAGACCTCGGCCCCAAAGCCTTCCGTTACGCTTCGGCGGATCAGATCGCCGAGCGTGCCGGGCACGTACTCCAGGAAGAGCACCATGCTTTTGGACGCGGCTTTCATGGCGGAGATCTTGCGCTGGACCTCCGGCCAGTGCGGTCCCCACTGGCGGCGTGGAGCATCGCCGTCGAACTCGCTGAGATCCGCCTCGCACGGCGCATCCAGGACCCGCCAGCCGAGCAGGAGCGGAAAGAAATCCACCAGGCCGGCCTGAACCCACCCGGTGGTGGCCTGATGGGCTGCGAGCTCCCGGCCCGCGGCGTTGGCAGGGCTTCCGATGCCGTAGTGCGAAACGAAGGGAAGCCGGAGCCGGCTTTCGGTAGAGCAGGGATCGGCTTCTTCGGCGCCGGTCAGCGGCAGCAGCTTGATAAAGACGGTGGTGCCGCCCAAGCGCGCCGTCTTCGTGGTGCCGCCAATGCCTATGCCTACCGGGTTGGCCCTCTCAACGAGCGTCCGTACACCGGAGTCATCCAGCCCGGCGAGAGCCGAAGCGACGGCGTTGGCCTTGTGCACCCGAGCGGTCATCCAGACAGCCTAAGCCGAGATGGTCCGGCTACACCCCGAACCTCCGCCACTCGCCTTCGGAAACCACCTCGACGGCGCCTCCGACCACCCGGATGGCCGTCTGCTCATCAATGGCATAGGAGGGGACTCCGAGGCCCTCGGCCCACCGCTCCGCCTGGGCCATGGTGTTTTCCGGAAAAGCGTTCAGATGCGGAAAGACCGAAAACCCCACCACGCCCAAGGTTCGGTCATCCGTTGCGGACGGCCACTCAACAAAAGAATCCCCAACCCGCGGGGTCAGTACCATGCTCCCGGCACTGACCCCGACCCAGACAGTATCCTCCAGGGACGGCAGCACTCCGGCCAGTCCGGACTCTCGCATCCAGTGGCACAAGTACGCTGCATCGCCGCCGTCTACCAGGAGGACATCGGCTTCCCGGACCCACGGCACCCAGCGGTCCGCACCGACCGATGGCAGTGCCGTTAGCTCGAGGACGCCGAGGGAACCCCAGCCGAGTCCGGCAAAGCTCTGGGATCCGGGACCGGCTGCTACTGAGCGTGAGACTGACTCCGGACCGCACAGCGGATGCCCCCACTGCGCCGTCGGAATCAGGAGTGCGCGTGACTCGGCGATCGGCTTTCCGAGCAGGTCCTCCAGCGCCGAGCGGATGCTGGGATTCGTCACTCCTCCAGAGGTCAGCAGAAGTCTCATTGTTCTCCTCGGTGGTTCGCTACTCCGACCCTAGGCGGCAGGAAGGCGGATGAGCATCGATGCGGTGACATAACCGGCGGGAAGTTTCGGGGGCGTATGGACCCGATGAACCATCTGTGGTCCACTAACCCTGCGGCCCGAGCACGGCGACGGAGTGAAGCCCGCCATTCGGACCACAGACTCGCCGTCACGGCCCGATCCAAAGGAGTCGTCATGTGTCGTTGGTTAGCGTATTCAGGTTCACCCGTACGGCTGGATGACCTTCTGTATAAACCAGTCAACTCTTTGGTGATGCAGAGCAAGCACTCCCGCCTGGGCGTTGAAACCACCAACGGAGACGGGTTCGGTGTCGGCTGGTACGGCACCGAACCGACTCCCGGCGTCTTCCACAGCACCGAACCCGCGTGGCATGACCGCAACCTGCGGGAGCTGGCAGCGCAGGCCTCGTCCCGCCGCGTCTTCGCGCACATCCGGGCCACCACCGGAACCGCAATCCAGCAAACGAACTGCCATCCCTTCCGGCACGGCAAGTGGCTCTGGATGCACAACGGCGTGCTCGGCGGTTTTCCCCAGGTCAAGCGTGACCTGGCCATGGCGGTGGATCCTGGCCTCTATCCGGAGATAGAAGGATCCACCGACTCGGAAATGTTCTTCTACCTCGCCCTGACCTTTGGCTTGGAGCAGGATCCGCGCGCGGCCGTCGCCGAGGCCGTGGGCTTCATTGAGGATGCCGGGCAGCGCCGCGGCGTGGAGCATCCGGTCCAAATGACCGTAGCGGCCACCGACGGAGAGACGACCTGGGCGTTCCGGTACTCCAGTGAGCGGAACTCGCGTTCACTCTTCGTCAGCAGCGACGTCGCCGCGCTGCAGGCGCAGTACCCGGAGCATGAACTGCTCGGCAAGCTTTCGGACGATTCCCGCCTGGTGGTCAGCGAGCCGCTGGGCGACCTCTATGGTGCGTGGCAGGAAGTGCCCGAGGCAACGTGCGTCGTCGTCCGGGGCGGCGAGCAGGAACAGTACCCGTTTGAGCCCGCCGCTCCGGCCGTCGCTGCGGTCTGATCAAACCGTGGAAGCGCCGTAGCGTGCCAGGAACAACGCCTCGGTGAGCGCCATGTTCTCGATTTCGCTGGGTGCCACGCTTTCATTGGGAGCGTGGATCAGGGCCTGTGGCTCCTCCACGCCCATCAGGATGATTTCCGCATTGGGATAGGTCTCCTGGAATACGTTGCACAGCGGGATCGAACCGCCCTGGCCGAGGCTCGTCATCGGGCGGCCGTAGGCCTCCTGGGCGGACGCAGCCAGGGCCTGGAACGCCGGCCCGTTCGTCGAAGCCTCGAAGGGCGACCCGGTTGCCTCAACATCCACGGCGACGTGCACGCCCCACGGTGCCGCCTTTTGCACGTGCGCGGTAAGGGCTTCCTGCGCAGCAGCGGGCGTCGTGCCCGGCGGGATCCGCAGGTTCAGCCGCGCCGCCGCCCGGGGGACGATCGCCGCCGCGGACCCGACCACGGGCGGACAGTCGATGCCGAGAATCGTGAGGGCCGGCCGTGACCACAGCATGTCCGAGACGCTGCCGTCCCCAAGCAGCGAAACGCCGTCGAGCACCCCCGCATCCCGGCGGAACTGCTCCGGATCATAGGCGGCGCCGGCCCAGCGGCGGCTGTTCTCCAGCCCGGTCACCGTCGTGTTGCCGTGCGCATCGCGGAGGCTGCCGAGGATCGTGACCAGCGCAGCGAGGGCATCCGGTGCCGGTCCGCCGAACATCCCGGAATGTATCTCCGAGGTGAGCGCCTCAACCGTCACCACAACATTGACCATCCCGCGCAGGCTCACCGTGGCCGCCGGGGAACCCACTGCCGCGTTGCCCGTATCGCAGACCAGGATCGCGTCAGCACGGAACAGGTCCGGATGGGATGCGACGAACGCCTCCAACCCGCCGGTGCCCTGCTCCTCGGAACCCTCGACGACGAGTTTGAGGTTAACCGGAATGTTCTCGCCCAGCGCGCGCAGGGCGGCCAGGTGCATCACGATATTGCCCTTGCAGTCCGCCGCGCCCCGGCCGTACCAGCGGCCGTCCACCTCCGTCAGCTCGAACGGGGGAGTCCGCCAGGCCTTGTCATCCAGCGGAGGCTGGACGTCGTAGTGGGCATACAGCAGCACAGTGGGTGCCTGCGGATCGGCACAGGGTCGGGTCCCGAGAACCACCATGCTGCCGTCCGGCGTCTCTTCCAACCGCGCATCGGTGAACCCGGTCTGCGCGAACCTGTCCCTGACCCACTGAGCAGCCCGCTGGCACTCTTCCGGCGGAAACTGCCGGGGGTCGGCTACGGATTTGATCGCAACGAGTTCAGCCAGTTCCGAATGTGCCTGCGGCATCAGCTGTGCCACGCGTTCCCGTGGATCCATGGTCAGGTTCCCGTCACGTCGTCGGTCTTCAGGTCATCGATTGACGCCTTGAATTCATCCAGTTCGGCGGGGCAGTAGACCTCGATGATCAGCAGCTGTCCCAGGACCGCCCGGCGGTCCGAAATCACGGGCCTGGCGCCGGGGCCCGTGGCGCCGTTGGCCAGCATTGAGTTCAGGGTCGCCCGGCTGAGTGCCGCATTCGGGTTGGCGCAGGCCGCACCTCCGTCATCGCCCAGGATGCGGATCACCTGGTCCTTGTCCGGGGTGCGGACGCCGGCGGCCTCGACCAGCGTGATGAATCTGTCCGCCTTCTCCTCCGCTTCACGAGATTGCCGGGCGGCCCCGAAAGCGAGCACGGCCCACAGCCCCAGGCCGATGAGCAGTACCACCGCAACGATGTAGATCCAGGTGCGCTCGCGCTTTGGCTGCTGCTCCACCGGCGTGCTCATGACTCCACCTCCGGCAGTGCGTCCTGTTTCCAGGAAGGCTTACGGAACCGGTAGAACAGGAACGGCACCAGAAGGCCCAGGCCCAGGGCGCCGCCGCCAACAATCAGGACGTAGATCCCCGGATTGCCGGACGCGAACTGCGACGGCGGCACGAACCCGACCAGCAGCGCCGCCAGGGAGGCCGCGAAGCCCACACCGCACAGCCCCAGGAGCATGGGGGCGCGGAACCCGCGCGGATGGTCCGGGTGCTTCTGCCGCAGACGGACCGCAGCCACGAACATCAGCAGGTACATGATCAGGTACACCTGGGTGGTGATGACGGAGAAAATCCAGTACGCACTCGAAACGTTTGGCAGCAGCGCGTAGGCCAGGCCGATCACCGTGGTGACGATTCCCTGGACCACCAGGATGTTCTGCTGGACACCGTTCTTGTTGAGCTTCTGCAGGAACGGCGGAAGGTAACCTTCCTGCCTCGATATCAGCAGCAGCCCCTTGGATGGCCCGGCCAGCCAGGTGAGCATGCCGCCCAGGGACGCCGTCACCAGCATGATCCCGACGATCGGCGTCAGCCACTGCCAGCCAAAATTCGCGAAGACGGCGTCGAACGCCTGCATGACACCGGCGGTGAGGGAGAGCTCCTCTGCCGGAACGATCCAAGCGATAGCCAGGGCGGGCAGGATAAAGATCGCGAGCACCAGTCCCATGGCCAGGAACATCGCCTTGGGATATTCCTTCGCCGGATTCTTCAGCGAGGATACATGCACGGCGTTCATTTCCATCCCGGAGTAGGAGAGGAAATTATTGACGATCAGCACCAGACTGGAGAGCCCGGCCCAGACCGGGAACAGATTTTCGGCGGTCATTGGCGCCGCAGATTCATTGCCCTGTCCCAGGAAGACGACGCCGAGGGTCACCAGGACAACGCCCGGAACCAGTGTCCCGATGATCAGCCCGCCGCTGGCCAGCCCCGCCACGCCTTTGGTGCCGCGCGAGGACACCCACACACCGGACCAGTAGACGACGATGATTACGCAGGCCGTCCACACCCCGCTGCTCGCGAGCTGGGGATTAATGACATAGGCGAGCGTACTCGCGACGAACCCCAGCAGGCTGGGGTAGTAGAAGATGGTCATGGCGAACTGGCACCACACGGCCAGGAAGCCCATGGGCTTTGAGATTCCCTCCGAAACCCATTTGTAGACGCCGCCCGTCCAGCCCGAAGCGAGCTCCGCGGAGACAAGCGAGGTGGGCAGCAGGAATACCAGGGCAGGCAGCAGGTACAGGAAAACGCAGGCCAGGCCGTAGACGGCCATTGTGGGTGCTGCCCGCAGGCTGGCCACCGAACTGGTGGTCATCATTGCCAGTGCAATCCAGGAAATCCACTGGGTGCTGGTGGGGCGGGTCCGGGCCGCCGCCGTCGACCCTGAGCCGTCTATCGGAATGTCGGCGGTGCTCATGGTGACTCACTTGGTATCGCGTGCGCAGTCATGAGAATGCCTCCGAATCAGGTAGGCCAGCCTAATGATGAGTTCAGTATGAAACCGGCCTCGGAGGGCGGCCAGCCTTGTCAACCGAAAGAGACCGGCAGAGATGGAAAGAGATGGTTACGTGATACTGCTGGGTCGGGCGGTAGCAGTTGTTGGCAAAGTGAAAGTGGTGGCTGCGGCTGACGCGGCTGCATCCTGCAGGGTGCCCTTGACCCGCCGGTGCCGCCCCATCACGAAGGCCATCAGCACGCCGAGGAAGCTGAATACCGCCATCACCCACGCGGCTGCTGTCAGGCCGGAGGCCAGGGCATCACCGCTCGAAGCGCCGTTCGCGGTCTGGGCACTGATGACGTTGCCGTAGATGGTGGCGGCCAGTGCCGTGGCAACTGCCGCCCCGACGTAGCGGGCCATGTTGGAGATCCCCGACGCGCCGCCCACCTGGTTTCCCGGCACTGCCGCGGTGGCCGCCGACGACGCCGGGCCGTTCGAGAGGCCCATTCCCACGGCGATGGCAACGAGCGGCAGCAGGAACAGGGGATAGGCCCACGTCGACTCAGCGAAACCGACAATGACGAAGCCGGCCGTGGTCAGCGCGAAGCCGATGCCAACCGTTTGCCTGCCACCCACTTGCGCTGCCAGCCGGGGCACCAGCGGAGCCACGATCACCAGCCCCGCGGTGGCGGGAAGGGTTGCGAGGCCTGCCTGCAGCGGACTGAATCCCAGGGTGGCCGGGTCCTGGAAGTAAAGGCTCAGCAGGTACATGAGTGCGTTGATGGTTCCTGCGCCAATCAGGATGGCGACTGTCGAACCAACGAGGACACGGTTTCGGAGCAGTGAAAGGTCCAGCAGCGGAACCGCCACCCGGCGTTCGACGGCGATGAAAGCGTAGCCGGCAACAATCATGACCGCGAAGCAGCCGAGCGTGGCGACCGAGAACCAGCCCCATGCACCGCTCATGGAGACGCCGAGAATGAGGGGTGTCAGCGTCAGCGCGATCAGCACAGTGCCCGCGTAGTCGATGGTCTGCGCCCGGTTCGGATCCCGGGATTCACCAACGGTGGCCGCAGTGAGCACAATGCACACGACGGCGATTCCGGCGTCGATCCAAAACAGTCCCTGCCAGCCCGTGGCATCAACCAGCAACCCGCCCGCCAGCGGTCCCGCAGCGGCCCCGACGGCTGCTGCGGCACCCCAAAGGGACACTGCCTTCAGCTGCGCGTCGCCGGAGTTGGCCACTGAAAGCAGGCTCATTCCGCAGGCCAGGATTGTCGCTCCAGCCGCACCCTGAATGAGTCGGCCGGCAATGACCATTCCGCCCGTACCAGCCAGCGCGATGATGACGCAGGAGAGGACGAACAGCAGCAGTCCCATCTGGAAGACCCGGCGGCGTCCGAAGACGTCGCCGAGCGAACCGGACGTGACGATCACCGCCGCGCCGACCAGCGAATAGCCGGTCACTGCCCACTGCAGGATGTCCACTGACGTGCCGGTATCCGCAGAGATGGCCGGTAACAGGATGCTCACGGCCGACGTATTCGCGTTCACTACCAGGGTGGAAATGCAGGTAGCTGCAAGCACCCCTCCTGCCCGGCTCCCGGTCTTCGCGGCGTCGTCCATCGCCTCGTCCTTCCTCAACCCGGCCCCACACCCTCCTGCAACGGTAAGTCAGGTGCTTTCGCCGCGGGAGTGGTTCCAGCCGGAAGCGGAGCTCGCTTGCCGAGAAACTCTGGTTGCCTACGGCCCCCGGGCTTAGCCGCGGTAGGCGCCGCAGCTCTGGAATTCCTTGCGAAGGTTTGTGGGATCGCTGGCCTGGGCCGTCGCGATGACGCGTGAATCAAAGACCTCCCGGTCGACGAAAAACGTCTGGATCGCCGGCAGGCCGGTGTACCTGGACAGATAAGCCATGCTGTTTTCCTGCCCCGGTGCGTCATCGCCGTCCACCGCCTGCAGGTAAGTGTCCATCCACGCACAAAGCCAGAAGCTGGCCACCATCATGTCCTGGCCGCCGTCCATCATCACGGGTACTTCACGCGACGGATTTTCCTTCGGATCAAAGTAATCGATGGTGCGGAAATACCAGTCAATACCGGGAGGCAGTGGTTCCGGGAACTCCTCGATGGCTTCCACCAGGGCTTGGTCGAGGCAGTCCGGCCGAAGACTCTGCATGCCGCTCACTGCATCCGTCTGCTGGACCTCGCCGCTGTGGCAGGGCCTCGGCTCCCACGGCGTCGGCTCCGGGCTGGCCTTGGCCGCCGCAACAGCCTGGGCTTCGTTGACTTCGGCGTCGGTTGGCCCGCAGCCTGCCAGCAGCACGCCGGCCATCAGTGCCGCGGCGGCGCCCGCGAATTGCTTCCCCATGTGTCGGTATCCCCCCCATTGATTTTCTGGTCTGAGACTAGACGGCATCCCGCGGTGTGAACAGCACCCGATTCCGGACTGTGGCGCCGTCGGCTGCCCATAGAGCGCGGATTACGCTTCCCTGACCCACGGTTCACCGGTTGCCGTGCGGTACCAGCGTTCCGGAGGGCCGTCTTCGCCGGCGGCGTCCGTCAGCCAGATGGTCGTGTCCGGATTCCATCCGGCCATGACCGTTGACCGGCCGGCATCAACGTCCAGCGCCCGGTTGGCGCAGCTGAGGTATGCCAGCGCCGTCACATGGACTGCATCCCACTTTTCCGCGGCCTTCTCCCAGTCCGGGATGACCCATTCGCCGTGACGCCCGGTGCAGCGGAACCAGTCATGGCGCCGGGACGCCGTGACCGGAAATGGATACTCGCGGCACAGCGCCGCCCAATCGGACCCGGAGCGCACCTCGTACGTACGTCCGGCCCCGCGAACACCGGTCACCGAGACGGATGTCTCCCCGAAGGAGTCTTCGATGAGGTCCAGGCCCAGGGGCAGTTGTGCCACGGTGCGGAGCGCCCCTTCGGGGAAGGACCACCATGTGCCGGTCCAGTTGGCGTGCGGATCGGCGGGCCTGTCCCGGGCCGCACTGGCTTCTTCCCTGCGGGCCCCGGCCGCCCATGCGGACAGTGTTTCGGCGGCGGTGTGCCGCGGAGGAGCCGGGTTCCCGATCGGACTCCAGTCGAGGGCCGATTGTTCGGCCGGCCGGAATTGGTTCCACCACTGCGCCGACGGTGTATCCAGCACGCGCGAGGCCAGCGGGACGAGTGCGGCCTGCACCTCCGGCAGCGCGGCGAGGGCGTCCTCTCCGTCCGGTTCCTGCCATGGACGTGAGCTGTCCACCGCCCGGACCAGGGCGCCGTCAATCTGGTCAGCCCCAGCGGAACCGGGATCAAGGGCTTCAAGTGCATCGGTGATGTCCTCCAGCGACGGGACCGGCGGCGCACCGCCGTCGTCGCCGGAGACGCTCAACAGCTTGACGGACGTTCCGCGGCCCGGATCCAGTTCGTAGCCGAGGTAAAACACCGCAGAGGCGACCGTGGGGTCCAGCATCATTGCCAGTTCCAGGCACAGCCGCCGGCCGCACGGTCCCTCCAGCAGCACTTCCGCTCCGGTATCCATCGGCACACCCTACCTGCCGGCACGTCGGCACACCGCCGCACCTGACATCATGGGCAGGTGGAATCCCAGCCGGTAAGCCAGCCCGACCATCCCGCCGCCGTCCGAATGTGGCACGAATACACCGCCGCCCACCCGGAAGCGGTGGCCGCGTGCCCCGAGTACACCGTGGAGCATTTTGGGGATACTCGCAGGCTGGCGGACGAGCTCCTTGGGCACGTGCTCAGCGGACGGAAACGCGCGACGTCGGAACTCGCGGCCGATTTCCTGGGCCGGGGAGATTCGCTGCCCAGGATCGGGTCGCACTGGATCGCGTGTGACGGAACCGGAGCGCCCCGGATCGTCCTGCGTACCACCGAACTGCGGCTTGGCCCCTTCACCAGCGCCGATGCAGCGTTTGCCCGGGACGAGGGCGAAGACGATCTCAGCCTGGAGAGCTGGCAGCGTGAGCACCGCCGCTACTGGACACGCGTATCGGCGGCCCAGGGGCGGCAGTGGTCTGAAGCCGAAGACATCGTCTTTGAACGGTTCACCGTGGTGTGGCCGCCGCAGGCGTCAGTCCTGCAGGGAAGCCAGGAAGGTATCCGTCGCGGCGACGTCAGCGGGGTCGAAGGCGCTCACGCTGGCCATTAGCTCCGAAGCGCCGGTCCGTTCCAGCAGCACTGCCAGCCGTTCGGCTGCCTGTGCGGGAGTGCCAACGACGGCGGATTCCGCCCAGTTCCGCACAGAGGCGGCCTTGCGCGGGCTGGCAGTCTCCAGCAGGCGCTGCACGTCCTGCACAGGGCGCAGCGGCCGGAACTCGCCCACCTCCCGCGAGTCGGCGTGCGCCCATGCTTCAGGGAGCAGCAGTTCCCGGGCCCGTTCGGCGCTTTCCGCCACCAGAACCTCCGCCGAGGCGATCAGATACGGTTCCGGCGTCTCGGGTGTTGGCTGATAGTCGCGGAAGTAGCCCTCAATGGCTGCGGCGTCGCGGAGCAGCGGACCGCCCACGACGGCCGGCAGGCCCAGCCGGGCCGCCAGGGACAGGCCGTCCTTGATGGCCAGCAGGAACATTGGCGGGGGAGCGGTCTGCGGCCGGGCGGTGATCGCTGCCCGGCCCGTCAAATAGTTCCGCACCTCGCTGAGTTCGGCAGCGTATTCGCCGTCCCGCAGGAGAGGGCGCCCCAGCGCCGCGCGCACCGCGGGGGTGAAACCCAGGGACCCGCCCAGCCCCAGATCGATCCGGCCCGGATACAGGGATTCGAGCAGCAGTGCCTGCTCCGCTACGACGAGCGGGCGGTGATTAGGCAGCATGATCCCGCCGCTGCCGAGCCGAATGTGCCGGGTGCGCGCACCGATCGCAGCCAGCAGCACTGCTGGAGCAGAGGAGGCGATGCCCGGTACTCCATGGTGCTCTGCGGTCCAGAACCGCCGGAATCCCAGCGCCTCAGCCCGCACGGCCCGCTCCACGGTGCCGGCGATGGTCTCGGCATCTGACGCACCCGCGCGGCTGCGGGACCGGTCGAGCAGTGAAACGCGCATCACGAGCCCCCGGACCCGGACCTGGCCCCGGTATCCGGGACGCCCGTTGGGGCGGTGAACTGACGGACTGGATGCAGGCTGGTCATACCCGGGGCAACATAGGCGGGACGGACGGCATTCCCGGCGCGCCCGGCGTCGTTCTCCGGCCCGGGGGCAGCCGGTTCCGAGCAGGGCTCAGCCACCCGGCCCCCGGTATGCCGCGGAAATCCTGTCCGCAAACCCTGGCAGCGAAGCGGTGAACGCCTCCGGGCCAAGAACGGTAAACGGCGCGTCGAAGCGCACCGCCCAGGACAGCAACCCCGCCCAGGACCATGACCCCACCCGCACCCGGCAGGATGTCGCGGAGACTTCCTCCAGGTCGCCGTCGCCGATCCACGGCGCTACGGCGGACGCAGGCAGTTCGATGAGCAGTTCACCCCGGCACGGCCACGCATCGCCGTCCTCCGATCCCTTCAGCCGCGCCGAGAGAAAAGAACCCGCGCTGCCGCCGGGGATTGGCCGCGGCACAAAACGCGCTCCCGCGGGGGACTTGGGCCCCATCCGGTCCAGCCGGTAAATGCGCCAGTCCGCCTTATCCAGGTCCCAGGCCACCAGGTACCAACGGCTGCGGCGGGCAATTACGGCATGCGGTTCAACCCTTTTGGGCGGCAGCGCCCAGTCCTCGCCGTAGCTGAACCGAAGGATTCTCTGGTCCCTGGCCGCCGTGCTGACCGCTTCGAGGACTACCGGATCCACGCGGGCGGAGGTCCCGGCATCCGTGAACTGGATCCCCTCCACCCGGTGCCGCAGACGTGAGGGCATGACCTGTTTCACCGTTGTCAGTGCCCGGGCAGCGGCCTCATCCAGAGCCACGCCGCTGGAGGGCGCGCTCTGGAGTGCGACGGCGATGGCCACCGCCTGCTCGTCGTCGAACAGCAGCGGCGGAAGGTCAGTTCCCGCTGCCAGGCGGTAACCGCCGTCGGGGCCTTTGACTGCCGCGATGGTGTAGCCGAGTTCGCGGAGCCGGTCCACGTCCCGCCGGACGGTTCGGACCGTGACGTCCAGCCGTTCGGCCAGGACCTGCCCCGGCCAATCCCGCCGGGACTGCAGCAGCGAGAGCAGGGCTAGCATTCGTGCGGACGTTCCGGGCATGAATTGAGTATCCCGGAAGAAGAGGACACATCCTGTCCGCTACCAGGTCCAGTGTGGATTTACGGCACAAAGGGTGCCGACTGAGAGGAACAAATCCCATGAGTATTTCCACTACAACCCACCTGAATTTCCGTGGCACCGCCGGCAAGGCCCTGGAGTTTTACCGGTCGGTCTTCGGCGGCGCCGTGACGGCAGCGACGTACGGCGACTTCGGCATGCCCCAGGAGGCTCCCGGTGCCGGCAAGATTGTGTTCGGCCAGCTCGAGACGGCTGACGGCTTCCGCCTCATGGCGTATGACATTCCGGGGCAGGACGACTCCGACGTTACCCGGACCGCAGGGACCACCCGGCGCGAAAACGGCACCACCATCACGGACCGCACGTTCTTCCAGTCCCTGCGCGGGCAGAACCTGGAGGAAGTGCGCACGCTCTGGGACGGCCTGGCCGACGGCGGCGAGATCATTGAACCGCTGGCCGCCTCCGCCTGGAGCCCCGGCTTCGGCATGCTCACGGACCGCTTCGGTGTCACCTGGGTGCTCGACGTCGAAGCGCCCTCTGCAGGCTGAGCAGGCTCGGGATCGCTTGGCGGCCCGTTGCGTGAGGACGGGGCGGGGGCGGCTACGGGCTGTCCGCGAAATGGATGCCCAAATCCATCCTGCCGGGTGCAATGTCCGCGCGGAGGGCGCGCGTGCCGCGGTAGTCGCCGTCGCGCAGGGCCCGGAAGCGCCTGGGCTTCTCGTCCTCCAGGAGCAGCAGCCGCTCCCGGAGCCGTTTGACCTCCAGCTCCGCGCGGGCAGGGTCCATGTCATCGGCGTCGTACACCACGTGGAGGTCCAGGGTTTCAATGCCGGTGTACCAGAGCACGCCGTGGGTCAGCGGGAAAAGCAGTGACTCCAGGTCGCCGCTGATGCCGCGGGGCCCGATTGAACGTTCGTCTTCTCCGGCCGTGACGACGACGAGCGCCCGGCGCCCCGTCAGCCCGCCGTCGCCGTATCGCCGGGGGACGCCGAGCTCAGGATCCAGGTCACCGTAGGCAAACCGGTCGGTGAGAACGCGGTCGAACCAGCCCTTGAGGATGGCGGGCGGGCCGTACCACCAGAGCGGGAACTGCAGGATCAGCAGCTCGGCTGCGGCGAGTTTGGCCTGCTCTGCCTGCACCTCGGGCGGCAGCTGGCCGGCCGCATAGGATTCCCCGGCCTGTGCGGCCAGGTTGCCTGGCACGCCTGCCAGATCACCGAGGTCGCCATCGCCCAGCACGGGGTCGAAGCCCTGCGCGTACAGGTCCGAGGTGGCTACCTCGAAGCGGGTGGACAAGGCCTCGACGCCTTCGCGGAAAAGGCGTCCGTTCAGGGACTCTGCGCGGGGGTGGGCGGTCACCCACAGGGCGCGTCCCGCGGTGGGGGGATGGGAGATGGGCATTCAGTCCTCCTGGGTGGAGCCGGTGGTGCCGGCGACGGCAAGCACCACGGAAGTCAGGGTGCTGCGGGCTTGGTCGGCAGAGATGCGGGAGGAGAGCGCCGAGCGGGCCAGAGCATCCCCGGCGCCGACGATCGCCTGCAGCTGGGCAAGTCCGAGGGAGCCGGCGAACGGCTCCAGGGCAGTCCGGCACATGGCGAGGTAGGCGTCCTCAGCCTCCTGCCGGACTCCCTCCAGCGCTGCGAAACCGGAGAGGGCGGCAACGACGTCGGCCAGTTCCCGTCCTTCGGCGAGGCAGCAGTCGATATAGGCGCCGGAGACCAGTTCCGCTATGACGGGCAGCCGGGGTTCGGCCTCTGCGAGGGCGGCGGAAAGGGTGCTCCGCTGCCGTGCCTCGAACTCGCGGTACAGCTCCGCGAAGACCCCCGCGCGGTCGCCGAAATGGTCATACACCAGCGGTTTGGTCACCCCGGCCCGGTCTGCGAGCCGTCCGAGCGTGAACCCGTCAGTCCCCGCGTCCCGGATGAGCTCCCGGGCCATTTCCAGCAGCTGGACCCGGCGCTCCGGTTTGGACAGGCGGCGCCGGGGTGCTCGGGTCGATGGATTAGTGGTGGTCATTGGACTCCCGTTGCAAGTAAGTTACTATCCGTAACTTACCATTGGTAACTCAGAAGTTCCAGGGTTTCTCCGCGGCGTGCTGACGACGGCGCTCTAAGTCCGCTCTGCGCGGTCCCGGATGCCGCGCAGCATCCGTTCGGACATGAGGAAGCTGAGCATTTCCACGGGTTCTACCAGTGCTGCGGCCCATCCGGTCCGGTAGGCGTAGCGTTCACGGACCACGAGCCGGGTAGATCCGCCGGGCCGGGGCAGGAGAACGAAGGCCCAGGTGAAATCGTAGGGAACGCCGCCGCTCTGGGGGCTTGGGGAAACACCCGGCCCGACTCCGCCGCCCAGCACGAGGGCTCGTTCGCCGTCGAGCCTGACCACCGCGAGCCCGGCACCCGGCGCAAGATCAACAGTCTCTCCGAGTTCCTGAACCTGCAGCTCCGGCCGAATGGTTTCCGCGCTGTGAATACCCAGGCCAATCAGGTTCTCCAGCCAGTCATGGCTGTAAAAGCCGCCGCGGTTTTGCCCGAGCTGCGTCAGCCAGGGCCACACCGCCGACGCCGGCGCGACGATGGAGATGGCGCGGGTCGCCGTGAGATCAGGCACGGGAAGCAGTTCGTCCCCCGGCAGGTCCATGGCACGCTCTGCCTCGGTGGCGCCCCACCGAAGGGATGTGCGGCGCAGCGCCAGTACCGCGGCGGCAGCACACGCGGCGGCCGCCGCCAGACCTGTCAGACGCCGTGTCCACCGCATGCGTCCCAATATTGCACTGGTGCAGAGGCAGGACAATATGGAAGTGGTCAGGGCTCCTGGGTTCCGGCCGTTACCCCGGTGAATGCCCCGGCCGCGCTGGAGCCTGGAAAGACCGTCTGCTTGACGGCGCTGTCCCCGGAGACTTCCCCGGATCCGGCATAGTAGGAGCCCAGGTCTGGGACAGCCGGGTCATACGGGGCATAGAGACTGGGGGCGAGCGCCACTACCCGTCCGTCCGCCAGCTTGCCGGCGAGCCAGGCACCCGCACGGTAATCGATGGACGAAGCATCCACCACCAGCGGGTAGCCCGGGAACCGGGCGCCCACAGCGTCCGGGGATCCGAGATCCGCCCCGGCCGGGACACTGGCAGCAGCAGGCTCGTATGGTGCGCAGCGGCTCAGCAGCTGACCGGCGGCGGCGCTCCAGCCTTCGGGACTGAAGTAAACCGACCACCCCTCGCTGCTCTCCGCCACCTGCAGGGCGCCCGCCGTGCCAGAGGACAGGTCAGTCAGCAGCGCGCCCAGATCCTCAGGAGCTGCATCGGCAGCGGCGAGGACCGTCTGGTGCAGTCTTTCCGTCTTTTCCGGCGTCGAAGGCTGGAAGCCGAACGTTCCGTCACTGATCCGCACCAGGCGAATGCTTTCGTAGAGCGGGCCGCTGCCGTCGGTGCCCATGAGCTTTGTGCAGGCCTGTTCCTCCGTGTCCTGCGCCGCGGGGGATACCGGTGCAGACGGCGTCGCGGACGGCGGCGGAACCACGGCTTCCGGCGCTGCGTCAGCTGCCGCGCACCCGGTCAGGAGCAGCAGCGAAAGGGCAGGGATCGAGATGGCTTTCTTCATGGTTCCCCCGGACAGAGCGGACAGTCGTCCCACCCTAGCGGGCGACGGGCGAAACGGCACTCACCTAGGCAACGAAGTCGTGCCGTTACCGGGCGCTCCGGGAGAGGGACAGCCCGCTGTAATCTTCAGGTACATCAATCTCCGGGGGACTTCCATGCCATGTGACGGCTGCAGTACGGCTTCAAAGCTCGATTTCGATTTCAGCATGGCTTTCCAGCCGATTTACGACGCCGTCGAACAGCGTGTGTGGGGCTATGAGGCACTGGTCCGCGGAATGGGCGGCGAGGGCGCTTTCGAGGTCCTGTCCAAGGTGTCCCCGGACCAGATGTACCGGTTCGACCAGGACTGCCGGACCAAGGCGATCGAACTGGCAGCCCGGTTGTTTCCCGCGGAGGAAGAGTTGAAGTTGTCCATCAACTTCCTGCCGAAAGCGGTCTACGAACCGGCGGCCTGCCTGCGCGCCACGCTGAATGCTGCCCGCCGGTTCAGCTTTCCGATGTCCTCGATCATGTTCGAGTTCACCGAAAACGAAGAAGTCCGGGACACCGGCCACCTCACGAACATCATCACTGAATACCGCAGGCACGGGTTCACCACTGCCCTGGATGACTTCGGTGCCGGCTACGCGGGGCTGGGGCTGCTGGCTGATTTCCAGCCGGACCTGATCAAGATCGACATGAAGCTGATCCGCGGAATCGACACCAGTCCGGCCCGCAGGGCAGTCGTGGACGGAATCCTCGCGATCGCAGGGGACCTGGACATCACCGTGCTGGCCGAAGGGATCGAGACCGAGCAGGAGTTCGAGGTTCTGAAGGAATCCGGTATCCGGCTCTTCCAGGGCTACTGGTTCGCCAAGCCTGCGTTCGAGGAACTTCCACAGGTCCGGGCCGCGTAACGCCAGCCCGGGAGCCCGGCGAACAGCCGCTTCCTGACACACCGAAACGGCCGGGCCGCCCGGTGACGGGCGGCCCGGCCGTTGATGTTTGCGGGGTCAGTTCTGTTCGTCGTCCTTGTTTCCGTCGACGGCGTCCTTGATCTTGTCCTTGGCCTGGTCAACCTTCTCCGGGTTGTCCTGGGCTGCTTCTTTGGCCTTGTCCGCCATTCCTCCGAGATCTGCCATGGGACTGCACCTTCCTTCGAGGACCCGGGATCCGTCCGCCCGGCCGGTAAGACCCATCGTGCACCCGCCGGGGCAGACCGTACCACCCCTTTGCGGTCACGGATTTACCAGCCGCCGCGCGTGGGCGTGTGTCCCTTCCGCGCGTCGTTGGGCATGGTCATTTCCGCCCGCAGCCCGAGCAGCCGGATGGGACGGCCGTCTTCGATCGCCCCCGCAAGGTCCAGCGCCCTGGCCAGGACCTCATCCCGGTCGAAGGTCTCCGGAATTTTCCGGGCGTGGGTCTTGGTGGTGAACGGGGCGTACCGGACTTTCAGCGTCAGCCCGATAACCGGCCGTCCCTCCGCCGCCACATCCCGAAGAACCTCCGCGGTCAGCTGTTCGACGGCGCCCCGCACCTGCTCCGGATCGGTGAGGTTGGTCTGGAAGGTGGTCTCCCGGCTGTGCCCGCGCGCCACCCACGGAGTGTCATCCACTTCCCGGCTTCCGTCGCCGCGTCCGAGCGTGGCGTACCAGGGACCCATCTTGGGTCCGAACTCCGGAACCAGGTCCTGCGGATCGGCTGCGGCAAGCTCGGCCACGGTATGGATGTCCAGCTTCGCCAGCCGCGCAGAGATCTTGTTGCCCACGCCCCAGAGGTCCTTGGTGGGCTTGGCGCCCATGACGTCCAGCCAGTTCTCCTCCGTCAGCCGGAACGTTCCGGCAGGCTTGCCAAAATCGGTGGCGTTCTTGGCCCGGATCAGGGTATCTCCGATGCCGACGCTGCAGTGCAGCCGGGTCTCGGCCAGGACGGCGGCCTGCAGGGTCCGCGCGTAGGCTTCCGGATCCCCGGCGTCGATCCCCACGAACGCTTCGTCCCAGCCAAGGACCTGCACGACGGCGCCTGGCTGGGCCCGCAGTGTGGACATCACGGATTCCGAGGCGGCGAGGTAGGCCTCCGCATCCACGGGGAGGAACACGGCGTCGGGCACTTTCCGCGCGGCGACCCGCAGCGGCATCCCGGACCCGACACCGAAGGCGCGGGCTTCGTAGGACGCCGTGGACACAACGGCACGCTCGGTCGGGTCCCCGCGTCCGCCCACGATCACCGGTTTTCCCGCCAGTTCAGGGCGGCGAAGCACCTCGACCGCTGCGATGAACTGGTCGAGATCCACGTGCAGCACCCAGGGGATTGAGCTCACGGGACCCAGTGTGCCGGAGATTCCTTTAAATGGCACCGGCGGGGAGGGTCGAACGCGCAGGAGGTCCGGGCGCGGATAGGTGCGCGCGTCGGTTAGCGGGCCAGCGCTTCGCCGGCCCAGGCACCGGCGTAGAACCGGCTGGAGTTTGAATCCAGCAGCTCGGCATACATTTCCGGGGCCAGGAACTGCGCCGAACCCGGGGGGATCTGCCGGGTGAAGGCCGAGACGCCGAGGCCGGCTTCATGGTCCTTCACGGTGAGGCCCGCTGCTTCGAGAATGGTGGGGAACATGCTCAGCTGGTCCACCCCGGGCCGCAGCTCTGCGCCGGCGCCGCCGGGAACCCAGATTCGGTTGAAGATGGTGCGGTTCGGGTGGTAGTCCAGCTGTTCATGGAAGGCATCGCCGGCACTCATGTGCTTGAGGTGGTCGCCCATGATGACCACAGCGGTGTCTTCGAGGTAGCCCTGGGCTTCCAGATGGTTCACGAAATCCGC
The DNA here is from genome assembly GCF_009193255.1 of Arthrobacter koreensis. Taxonomy (GTDB): domain Bacteria; phylum Actinomycetota; class Actinomycetes; order Actinomycetales; family Micrococcaceae; genus Arthrobacter_B; species Arthrobacter_B koreensis. The sequence goes on along the minus strand of NZ_WACG01000006.1, from coordinate 233,165 downwards.
CACCTGGACCATGGAGCAGTGGAACGCGGAGGTGACCACGTTTTCGGTGTCCACGGTGCAGTAGTCATAAATGTGCACGGGTTCGTGCGTGTCCAGGGTGAGGACGGAGAGGTTGAACGGCTTGCCGGTCTGCTCCGCGCCGGCGTGCAGCTCATCCACCTTGTCCTTGGCGTTGGCCATCAGTCGCTCGTCGCTGAGGCCCCAGTCGGGACGGAAGTCCTCCTCGGCTTCCCCGGCTTCCCGCCAGTCGGCCAGGCCCAGCACCTGGTCATAGCCGTGGCCGGTGAGGAATGTCTTCTTGGCCGCGAACGTGGAGCTGGCCCCGCCCATGAACACGCTGGTGTAGCCGTTGTCCTGCAGCACGTCGCCCAGGCAGGTGGTGCCGCTCAGATAGGTGTCCACATCGCCGTCGGCCACGTTGCGGGCGTCCTTGCCGGAGCTGCTGCTGCCGCCTCCGCCCAGGCCGCTGCCCTTGAGCGGAATGCCGCACTGCGTGGAAACCAGGCCGGCCATGGTCCAGCCGCCGCCCTTGTACTGCTGGAAGTCTTCAATGCTTTGCCAGCCCTTGTCCGCGCTGGTGGCGTCCTTCAGGGGGACAAACGCGTCCTTTTCGAACAGTTCGTCGTCCGCGAGGGTCTGTTCGCCGGATTCCAGGTAGATCATCACCAGGTTGCGCTTTTCAGCACCGGCGCTGACGGACGGCGCGGAGTAGTAATCGCCGATGTCGTACTGGGACATCGCAGCCTTGATGTACTGCGGAAGGCTGACGGTGGTGGCGAACGCGGTGGTGCCGCCCACGACGACGGCCGAGACCACGAACGTGGCGAGGACGCGCATCACCCAGTGCGGGCGCGGGGTGCGCAGATGCCCGCCGGAAACGCGGCGGCGGCGCCGCCGGTGCTGGTGCCAGAGCACTGCGGCAACGGTGAGGAGCACGGGTACGACGCCGATCCACAGGATGGCGGTCCAGACAATTGAGCCGCCGCCGCCGTCGGGCTCCACGGACATCAGGTTCAGGAGCATCTGGCCCACGGAAATGCGGCCCCAGTTGAAGTGGATGACGCCGGCAGCGCCGAGCATCACCAGCCCGGCCCAGAGCAGGAGATAGATCAGAACCTGCCCCGCGATGGCGCCGCCGCGGCGGGCAGCGGAAGAAAACCGTCCGGCCACGGAAGCACCTCACAATCCAGGATTTGGGTTTTGTACAAACCTCTTGACAATTACCCGTTCTCGGGTCCATGGCATTTTAGTGCGGTTTCGCTTCTCGTTCAACCAGTGCTCATGCCGTGTTCACCCGTTGTTTGCCGTGCCGGGCCGTGCGGAAGGTCCGCATTCGGCCGGAAAAGCGGTGCCCGGCGGGGAATAGATGAATGCCTTTACTCCTTGGAATCCTCTATGAAAGCAATCGTCTACTCCGAGTCCGGAGCGTCCTCTGTCCTCTCCCTCGCCGAGCGTGAGGTTGCCGATCCCGGTCCCGGCGAAGTGCGGGTCCGCGTCACCGTGTCCGGCGTGAACCCCACGGACTGGAAGGCCCGGATGGGCGGCGTCCCGTTCGATGAGGTGGTGCCCAACCAGGACGGGGCCGGCGTGGTGGATGCAGTCGGTGAAGGTGTCTCCGGCCTGGCCGTGGGGGACCGGGTGTGGATCTACCTCGCGGCGCACGGGCGGCCGACCGGCACCGCACAGGAATACACCGTGCTGCCCGCGGACCGCGCCGTCGTGCTCCCCGAAGGCATCGGATTCGACGTCGCAGCCAGCCTCGGCGTCCCGGCGATGACCGCGCACCGCGCCCTGACGGTCCACGAATTCGGTCCCGGCCGCCTTGCCCCCGGATCCCTGGACGGCCGCACCGTGCTGGTGCAGGGCGGAGCCGGAGCAGTGGGCCACGCAGCGATCCAGCTGGCTGCCTGGGCGGGAGCCACCGTGATCGCCACGGTGAGCAGCGACGCCAAGGCACAGCTCGCCCGCGCGGCCGGCGCGCATCACATTGTGCGTTACCCCGATCTCGCCGAAGCCCGCCGGATCCGCGAGATCGCTCCGGAGGGCGTGGACCACATTGTCGAGGTGTCCCCGGCGCAGAACGCGGCGCTGGACGTCGAGGTCATCGCCAACCACGGCAGCATCGCCTATTACGCGAACAACAACGGTGAAGAGTTCACCGCGCCGATTGTTGCGAGCTTCGCCAAGAACGTCCGCTGGCAGGGTGTCCTTGTCTATACCGAGGGCGAAGCCGCGCACCAGGCCGCCGTGAAGGACATTACGGAAGCACTGCGCGACGGCGTCCTCCCGGTTGGCGAAGAAGCAGGCCTGCCGCTGACCTGGTTCCCGCTGGAGGAGACCGCTGCCGCGCACGACGCCGTCGAAAGAGGTGTGACGGGCAAGGTCCTGATCCGCGTATCCGGCGACTCCTAGAGCCGGTTAAAAAAGGCGGTGCCGGTGCGTGGGATCCGTCCCGCGCACCGGCACCTCAGTCTTTAGTCAGAGGACTCAGAGACCTTCGCCGGAGGGGGAGACCAGGATCTTCACCGCTGTTTCATTGCGGTTGATGAGGGTGTCGAAACCCTCGTCCACCAGCCCCTCCAGGCCGATCTTCCCGGTGATGAACGGTGAGAGGTCGATCTTGCCGGACTCCACCAGTTCGATGGTGGCGGGGTGGGAATTCACATAGGCGATGGTGCCGCGCATGTCGATTTCCTTCATCACCAGTTTGTGGATGTCGAAATCCGAGCGTTTGCCCCAGATGGATACGACCACCAGCACTCCGGTGGGTCGCAGGGCATCCATCAGCGTGTCCAGCACCGCCTGGACACTGCTGCATTCAAATGCGACGTCCGCGCCCTTGCCATCCGTTATCTTCCGTACCTCTTCCGCCACGTCCACCTGGGACGGGTCCAGGGCGTAGTCGGCGACGCCGGCTTCCAGGGCCTTCTCGCGGCGCAGCGGGCTGAGCTCGGAGATGGCAACGGTGACGCCCTGGGCTTTGAGGACAGCAGCGGTCAGCAGGCCAATAGGCCCCGCGCCGCCGACCAGTGCCACGTCTCCTGCTTTCGCACCGGACCGCTCCACGGCGTGATACCCAACTGACAGGGGTTCGATCAGGGCAGCCTGGTCCAGGGGAACCGAGTTGTCGATGGGATGCACCCAGCGCCGCTGCACCACCACCTTCTCACCCAGCCCACCCCCGCGGCCGGCGAGGCCGATGAAGTTCATGTCTGGGGAGAGGTGGTAGTCCCGGCTATCCGGACCGGTGTCGACGTCGTCCCGGATGATGTAGGGCTCAACGACCACGTGCTGGCCGACTTCGAGGTCCTCAACACCCTCGCCTACGGCGTACACCACGCCGGAGAACTCATGGCCCAGCGTGACCGGCAGTCCCTCGCCGGAGATGGGGTGGGTATGTCCGTGGCCCGGCGCGAAGATGGGCCCCTCGAGATACTCGTGGAGGTCGGTACCGCAGATGCCGCACCAGGCGACGTCGATCCCCACGGTTCCCGGCAGAACCTCCGGCTCCGGCAGCTCGTCCACGCGGATATCACCGCGGTCGTAGTAGCGGGCGGCTTTCATGACTACTCCATTCTTCCGGACATTCTTCTGGACTTCTGGGAAAAGCACAGTGCACTGCGCTCCTCACTTCCCACCGTAGGCCTCTGGACCGCTGTGCGCACAGCGGGGGGGTGTGGGGAGGTGGTGGCGGGTGCTGGGACCGTTGCCTGTGCGCCTTCGGCCTGTATCAGTGGATCCGGGTACGCCGTGAAGAGGCTGCCCGAAGGAACCACGCTGGTTAAACAGCCCCCGGGCGGTTCCTTTGCCGTGCGCCGTCCGGGTGGCAGGGTTGAGGCATGACCTCCACCGCACCCGGTTCCGCTGAAACCCGCCCTGTCCTGGCTCCTGGCATAGCCCGGACGCTGCAGCCCGGTGCGGCCATCGCCTTCACCGTGCTGGGCGCAGGCCTGTGGTGGGGATGGTTTGCCTGGGATACCGTCCGGGACGGTTCCGGAAGTGAGAGCTCCGGCCCGTACGAGTCGTGGCAGGTTGCCGGCTGCGCAGTGACCTGGATGGTGCTGGCCTGGATGGGCGTGAAGGTTCTCCGTCCGCTGCTGCTGATTCCTGCGCTCCCCGTTGGGTTCACAGCTGCCTGGATGCTGACCGCTGCCCTCGGCGATGACTCCGGACTGTGGGCCGTGGGCGCCATCCTGGTGGCTGGCGGAACCCTCGCCGGGAATGCCCTCCTGGTGTGGGTGCTGCGATTCGTGAACCGGCACCGCGAAATGCGCGCACGAAGCGCAGCTCCCTAGCCTGCCCCGCACACAGGGGTTACCGTATCCCCATGTCCAGCAGTACAGCCCAGAACCAGCGGCTGCGGGATCTGGTGGTGCTCCGCCGCGTCCGGGACCGGATCGATCGGGAGTACGCCCAGCCCCTCAACGTTGATGCGCTCGCCCGCGACGCGCACATGTCTTCCGGGCACCTGAGCAGGGAGTTCAAACGGGCCTTCGGCGAGGCGCCGTATTCGTATCTCATGACCCGGCGCATCGAACGGGCCATGGCCCTGCTCCGCCGCGGCGACCTGTCCGTGACCGAGGTGTGCTTCGCCGTCGGCTGTTCCTCACTGGGCACTTTCAGCACCCGCTTTACGGAACTGGTGGGCATCCCGCCGAGCACCTACCGGCGCGAGCACGCGGATGCGACCAAAGGCATGCCGTCCTGTGTCGCGAAGAACGTTTCCAAACCGGTCAGGAATCAAGAAGCGCAGCCCGCCGGCCGCTAACTATCGTTGCCGGCATGAACCTGAACATATCCAACAGTTTCCTGCCCCAGACCGACCCCGACGAGTCCCTCGCGTTCTATCGTGACGCCCTGGGCTTCGAGGTGCGGAACGACGTCGGCTACGAGGGAATGCGGTGGATCACCGTGGGCCCGGCGGGCCAGCCGGAGGTCTCCGTGGTGCTGTATCCGCCGTCCGCTGATCCCTCCATCACCGAGGAAGAGACGCGGATGATTGCCGAGATGATGGCCAAGGGGACGTTCGCCACCCTGGTGCTCTCCTCCACAGATGTGGATGCGGCGTTCGACGCCGTCCAGTCGGCCGGCGCGGAAGTCATCCAGGAGCCGACCGACCAGCCCTACGGCATCCGCGACTGCGCTTTCCGCGACCCGGCCGGCAACCAGATCCGCATCAACGGCGTGTAGCTACCAGGGCAGCACGCCGGTCTCGTCGGTGAAGGTTCCGGTGGGTCCCTCCGGGCCAAGCGCTGCCAGCCGCGCCACCACGGCCGCGCTGTCCTCCACCGGACGCCCGCCCTCCATGTCCGCAGTCATGTCCGTGGCGGTAAAGCCGGGCTCCACCGCGTTGAACTTCACGTCCGGGTGCGCCTTGGCGTACTGGACCGTGAGCATGGTTGCGGCTGCCTTGGAGGCTGCGTACAGCGGTGCGGCGCTGATGGTGGACTCCGGACGTTCCGGGTTGGTCACCGCCCAGAAGGACCCCATGCTGGAAGTGACGTTCACGACCACTGGGTTCGGGGACCGGCGCAGCCAGGGGAGCGCAGCCTCAGTGACGCGGACAATAGCGACGGCGTTGGTATCGAAGGAGCGCAGCGCCGAGGGTCCGTCCGGGACACCGGTGGCCATCACTCCGGCGTTGTTCACCAGCACGTCCAGGGCTCCCTCGGCCCGGCCGATGGTGTCCAGTGCTTCGCTTACGGAAGCATCGTCGGTGACATCAAGCGGCACAAACCGGGCACCGAGCTCTGCCGCGGCTTTTCCCCCGCGTTCGGCATCCCGGGCGCCGATCCAGACGGTGTGGCCAAGCCTGATGAGCTGCCGGGCGGTTTCGTAGCCGATGCCGCGGTTGGCGCCGGTGATCAATGTGACGGTCATGGGACTCCTTGGGTTGAAAGCTGCCGGCCCGGTCCGGGCCTGCTACCAAGCTAGGAGCGGCACTTGGCGGCAACCAGTGTCCCCTTTATCCAGGGGTGTGACAGGGCCCTCTTCCGCCGGTCCGCGGCGTCGTACTGTAATCCCATGACTGAGACGACCAACGCACTCGGAGCCTATCTCCGGGCCCGGCGTGCCCTTGTGACTCCCGAGCAGGCGGGAATTCCCGACGGCGGAGTGCGGCGCGTGCCCGGACTGCGGCGGGAGGAGGTGGCGATGCTGGCTGGAATCAGCGCCGACTACTACCTGAGGCTTGAGCGCGGACGGGACCGGAATCCGTCCCTGCAGGTGGTCGAGTCACTCGCCCGGGTGCTGCGCCTGGACCAGGACCACCTGGCCCATCTGGTGGCCCTGGTCTGTGAGGCCCCCAGTCCCCGCAGACGGAAGGCCCGTGCCGAGGTCCCTCCGCCCGGCGCGCTGAACCTGTTGAATTCCATGACGCAGCCGGCGTTCCTCGAGGGGCGCTACTTCGACGTCCTGGCTGCGAATCCGCTGGCCAGCGCGCTGTCACCGAGGCTGTCCGCCGGCCGTAACCACCTCCGGGACCTGTTCCTGGATCCGACGGAACAGGACCTGTACCCGGACTGGGAGGAGGTCGCTGAATGCCTGGTGGCAAGCCTGCGGCAGGCCGTGGGCAAGGACATTGACGATCCGCGGTTCATCGAGTTGACCGGCGAGCTTTCGCTGGCAAGCCCGAGGTTCGTGAAGCTCTGGGCCAAACACGACGTAAAGGGCAGGACGGGCGGTTCCCTCCGCTTGAACCACCCGCAGGTTGGAGAGCTGACTCTGAACCGGGAACGGCTGGAGGTGGGCGGGGCGGACGGAATCACGCTGGTGGTCTTCCACCCGGAACAGGGGACGGACGACGCCGGGAAGCTGGCGCTGCTGGCATCGGCCCACCTCCCAGCCGCCGGGGAGTCGCAGCGTGCTGTGTCTTCCCCGCCCGGACCACATGCCGCAGGCCCGTCCCGGCCGGGTTCGCCGTCATCCGCTCTCTGAGCCGTGCTTGGACACGCGGTTTAGGCGGCGCGGTTCAGGGTGTTGCGGATCCGGGTAGCCAGTTCGGCAGGGTTCGTATGGCTGCTGATCAGCGCCGTTGCCGTGGGGTCTGCTGTGCGGATCACCCCCAGCACAATGTGTTCGGCTCCGATGTAGCCGTCCCTGTGGGCGGCAGCTTCGCGGAGGCTGTTTTCCAACACCGACTTTGCGCCCCTGCTGAACGGTATCCCCCTGCCTCTGACTCCGCTGCCCTTGGTGCCGCCGCGCTTGGTGCCGCCGCCCTTGAGGCGGCCGAACCGGTTTCGCGGTGCGGAGGCCGACGCTGACGCCTCGACCGACGCCGGCGCCAACGCGTCGGCGTCGAGCGCACCGGGGCCAAACTGCTCCTCGACCGCCCGCCGCACCGCCTGCAGGTCGATGCCGATGGACTGAAGCGCTTCGGCATCCTGTTCGTTGAGAACGGTGGCCGAACCGAGGGCCAGCAACTCCGGCTGCAGGGCGGCGGAGGTGATTCCTGCTTCCGCCAGGATCCCGGCCAGCGGAGAGTTCGACGCCTCGGCTGAAGCAACGGCGCCCAGCAGCACGTGTGCCGGGAGGATTTGTGTCGCTTGGAGGGTGTGCGCTCCTTCCTGAGCTGCGACAACGCTGGATCGGGCTTGTTGGGTGAAGCGCTCAAACATGGTGTTACCTCGGTTTCCGGTTGTACTTCTGGTGGACTGCCTGCTTGCTGACGCCGAGCTGGTCCGCAATGGCCTGCCAGGACCAGCCCTGCGCCCGGGCGTTGGCCACCTGGACGGCTTCGAGCTGGTCACGCAGTTTGCCCAGTGCCACGACGGCGGCCAGGCCGGTTGCCGGGTCAGGGCTGGCGGCTGCGGCGGCCAGCCGGGAACTTTCTTCCATGAGTGTCAATCTAAGTTGACGGACGCGGGGCGTCAAGGGGTGGTGTGGAGGTTCTAGGGCGTGGTGATGGGGGCTCCGAGGCCGTAGGGCTCGGGGGCCGGGGGCGCTCGGCCCGGCCCTGGGACCTGGCGCCGCGCGGACCTGTCGGTCTCTGGCGCCGCGCCGGCCCGACGTCTCAGTGACTCGGCGCTCCTGCAGTCCTGTGGCGTGGGGTGGGCAGCCCGGGGTTTTGGTGCCCGGTTGTCTTAGTCGCCCGGCAGCTCGGCGCCTGTGCTCCCACTCCTGGGTGCCCATGGTGCTGATGGGGTTCATTGAGGTAACTGGCGTTACGGGTAGTGGGAACCCGTGCGGCGGCCGAGCGCCCCGCCCCGCGTAGGCTGGAGGGGTGCGTAAAGAAACCCTGTGGGAAGCAAAGAAGCGGCAGAACCCCGACCACTCAGCCTGGTACATCCAGCGCTTCGAGCAGATGCGGGAAGACGGAGCCGACCTGGCCGGCGAAGCGCGGCTGGTGGACGCAATGCTTCCTCGTGGCTCACGGATCCTCGATGCAGGCTGCGGTCCGGGACGTGTGGGTGGCGAGCTTGCCCGCCGCGGGCACAGCGTCGTCGGCGTTGATGTTGACCCGGAACTGATTGCGGCCGCGCAGAAGGACTTCCCGGACCTTCCCTGGTTCACTATGGACCTGACCGAACTGGACCTGCCCGCCGAGGGTATTGCCGAGCCGTTCGACCTGATTGTCAGCGCCGGCAACGTGATGGCGTTCCTGGCTCCCGGAACCGCGCCGGATGCCCTGGAAAGGATGAAGCAGCATCTGGCGCCGGGCGGGCGAATCGTCGTCGGCTTCGGCGCAGGCCGCGGTTACGATTTCGGGACCTTCTTTGAGGATGCCTCCTCCGTGGGGCTGACTGTCGAGCAGAAGTTCTCCACCTGGGACCTGCGCCCGTTTGACGTCGAGTCGGACTTCCTGGTTGCCGTTCTGGGCCGCCGCTAGCCTCGGCGTCGTAGCCTGCCGCTAGCCTCGGCGTCCGCCGGCCCCGAAGTTCGATGTGGGGTGGAAGTCACGCGGGCGGCGCATCCTTCGGGGAGATAACGCTCTTTTGGGGCCCGCTGCCACATCCTTCGTTCGGATGGCGCTGCTTTGGGCGCGTCGAAGGGGGTTATCTCCCCGAAGGATTCAGGAGGGTGTCTCTAAGCGACCCGAAGTCCCCGAGAGATGCGGCAGGGTATCTCTCAGCGACCCGAACTCACCGATGCATGCGCCGCACGGGGTGCAGTGCCCGCCGTGCCTGCCCAGCCCCGGCGTCTCCGCCTGCCGCGCCTGCGAGGCCCCCGCGTCTGCCGAGCCTGCTCCGCCCCGCCGCGCCTGCGACGCCCCCGCGACGCCCAACCCCAACGCCCCCGCGCCCCACTCGACCCAATGTCCCCACCGGTCACACGCGTTTGAACGCGAACCATTGTCCACAGCCACGCTCCTCTCTACAGTCATAGGATGTCCAACGTTGGATTTCATGCCATGGAGTGACCCGGGGCGGATCCGGTGGCGGACTGGTCCCGCCGCCGCCCGGCAGCGGGCCGGCCGCCGGCGGGTCCACTGCCGGCTCTTGAAAGGACCGAGATGTCCCGATCACCCCTGCTTCGAAGGCCCGGCCGCCTAGCCGCTGCTGCGCTCGCCGCCGGCGTCGCGCTGTCCAGCCTTCTGGTTGCCGGTCCGGCAGCCGCCGCGCCTACCGATCCACCCGGAACCTTTAGCGAGCAGAACCTCGGTGCCACAGTGGTGAGCCCGTTCGCCGCCTACCGCATTCCGGCCCTGAGCTACCTCGGCAACGGCGTCGTTGTTGCCGCCTGGGACGGCCGGCCCAACAACGCCGCTGATTCGCCCAACCCAAACTCGATCGTCATGCGCCGCAGCACCGACGGCGGAGCCACCTGGGGCGCACAGCGCACCATCCTGGCCGGGAACCTGGACACGGCCAACAACGGAGCAGGCAAGTTCGGCTACAGCGATCCCAGCTTCGTGTACGACGCCGAGACCGGAAAGCTGTTCCTGTTCTCCGTCTATTCCAAGAACGCGGGGTATGCCAGCAGCACCTTCGGCAACGATGACGCGAACCGGAACATCATCAGCGCGCAAGTCTCCGAATCCAGCGACGGCGGACTCTCCTGGGGTGCTCCACGGCTGATCACCAGCATCGTCAAACCCGGAAGCAGCACCACGAACCCGCAGCCCGGAGACGTTCGCAGCATGTTCGCCAGTTCGGGAGAGGGCATCCAGCTGCGCTACGGGCCCTACGCCGGACGGCTCATCCAGCAATTCGCCGGCGACGTGCGGCAGGCGGACGGAACCAACGCCATCCAGGCCTACAGCGTGTACTCCGATGATCACGGAGCCACCTGGGTCAAGGGCGCCAACGGGGGCACCCGGATGGACGAGAACAAGACAGTGGAACTCTCCGACGGCCGGGTGATGCTCAACTCCCGCTCCAACAACGCCGCGGACAACGCCCGCAAGGTGGCGATATCCACCGACGGCGGCGCCTCGTACGGGCCCGTCACCCTGGACACGGCGCTGACTGATCCTGCCAACAACGCGGCGATCGCCCGGCTCTTCCCGGATGCTCCTGCCGGCAGCGCCGACGCGAAGAAGCTGATCTTCACCAACGCCAACAATCCGGACAGCAGGCAAAACGTTTCCGCCCGGGTTTCCTGTGACGACGGCGCCACCTGGGGAGTGCCGCGGACCATCCGATCCGGTTTCTCCGCATATTCGACAGTCACCCGGCTGGAAAGCGGGCAGATCGGCGTGCTGTACGAATCCAGCTACAGCAACGGCATCATGTTCGCGAAGTTCAGCGACAGCTGGCTGAACAGCTGCACGCCGCCCCCGGCGCCCAGCACCACCACCATTGCCGGTGTGAGCATTTCCGGTACCCGCACGGACACCTCGCGCGACCTTGCCGCCAATCCCTACACCGCGGGCCAGAGCGTCAGCTACAGCTTCACTGTCAGGAACAACAATGCAGGGACGGTTACCGTGACGCCGACGGCGGGTAACTTCGCACCGCTTACCGCCCCGGGAACGGGCAACTGCCGTTACCTCTCCCTGGCCCCGGGCGCTTCCTACGTGTGCACTACTCCGGCGCACACGGTTACCGCCGAGGAAGCGGCGCAGGGGTACTTCGTTCCGGACACCACGTGGGCGATCTCCGGAGCGGCTTCGGGCACCGATAAGGTCTTCGGCTATCCGGTAGCCCTGAAGAGCGGCATCCAGGCTCCTGCGGGCTCCCTCGCCGGAGTCAGCATCACCGGCAGCCGGGACGACGCCGCGCGCAACGTCGTTTCGGACCCCTACTCCGCGGGCGAGACGGTCTCGTACCGGTTCGACGTCAGTAACACCGGGCCGGCCACCGCAGCGGTGGTCCCCACTTCCGGCAACTTCAGTCCGTTTGTTCCTCCGGGAACGGGTAACTGCCGCTACTCGGCGCTCCCGGCAGGGGCCGGTTACAACTGCACCACGCCGCGTTACACGGTCACTGCCGTCGACGTCGCCAGGGGATACTTCGTCCCGGACACAGCCTGGAACGTCTCCGGTGCGTCCAGCGCCGCGGGCCGGGTGCTGGGCGAAGCCGTGCGCCTGAAGTAAGGCACGGAAAAACCACGGGCCGCCGGTTCCGCAGCTGCGGAACCGGCGGCCCATGGCCTTCCGAAGAGCACGTCCCGGCCCCCTTGCCGAACGGAATCCCCCTCATCGAGAGGTCAATTAGGGCTCCTTTGGCGCCTCATACGAGCCGTAACTGGCCTCTCGACGGGAGGCGGGAGCGGGAGCCGGAGCGGCCGGGGGCACGACGGCGCCGGTTCCGGGATCCGTCTTCGCGGAAGGAACGTCGTCCTCCTTCAGCTGCCGGACCTCGGACTTGAAGATCCGCAGGGACTGGCCGACGCTGCGCGCCAGGCCGGGGAGCTTGGGAGCGCCGAAGAGAAGAATCGCAATGACGATGATGATGACAATGTGCCAGCCTTCAAGCCTCATGAGCAGGTGCCTTTCGTAGCGGTGGTCAGCGGAGTATCGGTGGTTGTGCCGTGCAGCGCCCGGGCCAGGGCGCGGTTCCGGTCCAGCAGGCACCGGGCGCCCACAAAAGATTCCGGGCAGTTCAGTTCGAAGCCGTGATAGGCCCCGGGATAGACATGCAGTTCCGTGGGAACGCCGGCCTGCATCAGCTTCGCCGCGAACGCGATGTCCTCGTCACGGAACAGATCCAGCTCCGCGGTCTGGAGCAGCACCGGGGGCAGCCCCCCAACATCTTCGGCCAGCGCGGGCGCCGCGTGAGGCGGCACCGGAGCAGCACCGGCCAGGTAGCAGCTCCACGCGAACTCACTGTGGGCGCGGTTCCAGGTGGGAATGCTGCGAAATTCCCGGGCGGACGCGGAGCTGTGCGTGGGATCCAGCATGGGGTACATCAGGTAGAGGAACGCCAGGGGCAGCCGGTCCTGGTCCCGGTTGAGCAGCGCCAGACCGGCGGCCAGTCCGCCGCCCGCGCTGGAACCGCCGACGGCGATGCGCCCGGGGTCAACGTTCAGCTCCCCGGCGGCGGTGAACAGCCAGCGCAGTCCGGCGAGCACGTCCTGCAGCGGCGCCGGATACGGATGCTCCGGGGCAAGCCGGTAATCCGCCGCCACGACCACAGCCCCGACGCGCACGCTCAGCTCCGCGCAGTAGGCCGTATCCAGCTCGGCGCTGCCGGCGATCATCCCGCCGCCGTGGATCCAGTAAACGGCAGGGTGCGGGCCGGGACCGGAGGGCGTAAAGACGCGGAGCGGCACGCCGTTGGCTGCATAGTCCCGGATCCGCACTCCCGGATCAACGACGGCGGCGGCCGGCGCCTCTGCCTGCTCCCGGAAGCCTGCCAGTTCGGCCAGGGACACCGGGGGTGGATGTTCCTCGGAAAACGCGAGCCCGGCCAGCAGCTCCGGATCCACCCGCTCCCGGAAGGACCCTACGGCCCGGAAGGACGTCACGGTGCCAGCGCGTCCGCGAACCAGCCGGTGATGGTCGCCGGATGCGTAATGGCCGTGCCCACCACGACGGCGAACGCTCCGGCGTCCAGCGCGGCCCGGCCTTGTGCGGGGGTGTGGATGCGGCCCTCGGCGATCAGCGGCAGGCCGAGGTCAAGGGCAGCAATCTCCGCCAGGAGTTCAAGATCCGGACCGTCGGTCTTCGGCCGCTCGCCCGTGTAGCCGGCGAGTGTGGTGCCGATAATGTCCGCACCCGCCGTGGCGGCAGCAACGGCGTCGGCGGCTGATCCGCAGTCCGCCATGACCAGCGCGTTGGAGCCTTCGTGGACGCCGGCGATGGTCTGGGCCAGGGACAGTCCGTCCGGACGTTCACGGCGGGTACCGTCCAGAGCCACGATGTGGGCCCCGGCTCCGGCGCAGGCAAGGGCGTGGTGCAGCGTAGGGGTGATGAAGACGCCGTCGTGCCCGTCCTTCCAGAGGCCAATGACGGGAACCTCGACGGCGGAACGCACCCGGGCGATGTCGCTGAGTCCCTGCACCCGGACGGCAGCGGCACCGCCAATCACGGCGGACTGGGCCACCTGTGCGGTGGTCTGCGGATCCCGCATCGGCTCGCCGGGGTAGGCCTGGCAGGAAACGATCAGGGAGGAACGGAGGGTTTGGAGATTAAGCATGGGAGCCTTCGGTAGCGGGAATGAGCGTCAGGGCCCGGCGGGCGGCGCCGCGGATGGCCGCCGTCTCGCCCAGCTGGGCGGGCACTATCAGCAGGTCCGCGAGTGGAGGCAGCAGCTCGGCGCGGGCCTGGGCTTCCATCGTGTTCCACCAGAGCGGACCGGCGAAGGCCAGGCCGCCGCCCACCACCACAATGTGCGGATCAAGGACGTTGGCCAGTCCGCCGATCGCCGAGCCGGCCGCTGCGGCACCGCGGTGCAGTGCCTTCGCGGCTACGGGGTCGCCGTCGGCTGCCAGCGCATAGACGCCGCGGGTATCCGCCGCCGTGCTGCCGCCCAACCGGGTGTAGAGCGCGAAGATGCCCGGCCCGGAAGCGACGGCCTCCACATGCCCTGCGCCGCCGCAGCTGCAGGGCACCGGCTGCCCGGACTCGACGGCGAACGGCGAGGCGAGGTGCCCGGTGTGTCCGGCGGCGAAGGATGCGCCTTCCAGCGGCTGTCCGTTCAGCACGTAGCTGCCGCCAACGCCGGTGCCCATGCCCAGGAAGAGGACACTCGGAACACCGGCACCGGCGCCGAGCCAGCTTTCGCCCAGGGCATGCGCGTGGACGTCGTTCAGTGCCGTGCAGCGCAGCCCGGTGCGGGCCGAGAGTTCTGCGGTCAGCGCGGTTCCGGCCCAGCCGCGGATCGAGTCCGTGGCTGACAGTACGACGCCGCGGGCGGAGTCGATCACGCCGGCCGAGCCGATGCCCAGGGCGTCCACCTGCAGGCCCCGGCTTTCGGCCTCGGCCAGCAGTGATGCGGCCAGCGTGGCGGCGGCCCGCAGGACGCTGTCCGCACCGGCCTGCGCCGGAGTCGGGACCGCGGCGGAGAACACCACGTTCCCGCCGGCGTCGACAATCCCGCCCGCCGTCTTGGTGCCGCCCAGATCGATGCCGAGAACATGCCGCATGGGAATCAGAGCAGTCCGCTGCGTTCGAGGATGCCGCGGATGGCGGCGGTCTCGGCCTCGTTCAGGGCGGTCATCGGTGCGGACATCACGTTGGTGTCGATGACGCCGAGCAGCATCAGCGCGGTCTTGAACGCGCCCAGGCCGGCCGCGCCGGGGGAGACCCGGCCGGGGGTGGGTGTGTAGACGATGTCGAAGAGGCCGGCGAGCCGGTCCTGGACGCGGGCGGCTTCGGCGAAGTCGCCGGCCTTTGCCGCGGAGTACAGTGCGGCGTAGCCGGCCGGATCCACGTTGCCCAGGCCCGGCACCACACCGGCGGCGCCGCCCAGCAGCGCGCCGTCCACCACAACCTCATGCCCGGTAAACACGGCGAAGTCCGGCAGGCCGCGGGTGGCCAGCAGCAGCTGGCGGAAGGACACGTCGTCGCCGGAGGAGTCCTTCACGCCGGCCAGCACGCCGTCCTGGGCCAGCTGGACCAGCAGCGGCAGCGGAAGCTTGAAGTGGGTGCGGACGGGCACGTCGTACGCGAACAGCGGAACGTCCAGCGCGGCGTGCAGGGACCGGAAGTGGGTGTCCGTCTCGGCGATGTCCGAGATGGCGTAGAACTGCGACGTCGCCACGATGGCATCCGCGCCGAGGCCCACCAGGCGGCGGGCCTCCTCGACGGTGCGTGCAGTGGTCTGTTCGCAGGCGCCGGCGATGATGGGCACCTCGCCGGCGTTGACGCCGGCGACCGTGCGGATCACCGTGTCCCGCTCGGCGTTGGTCAGGTAGGGGACCTCACCGGAGGACCCGAGGATGAAAAGCCCGGTGACACCGCCGTCGAGCAGGTATTTGGTGAGCTTCTCCAGCGACGCCGTGTCAACGGCACCGTCCGCCGTGCGGGGCGTGACGACGGGCGGGATGACGCCGTGGAAGCTGGGCTTTGATGCGTGTGACAAGTGGTTCTCCAGTGCTTGGTTCTAGACGTGCAATAGGCTGGGAGCCGCGCCGAGCAGGCTCTTGGTGTAGTCATTGGTGGGCCGGTCGAAGACCTCGGCGGCCGGGCCCTCTTCGACGATCCGTCCGTAGTACATGACGCAGATGCGGTCGGAGACGTAGCGGACGGTCTGGATGTCATGGGAGATGAAAACCATGCCCAGGTTCAGTTCCCGCTTGAGGTCCGAG
This sequence comes from Arthrobacter koreensis, assembly GCF_009193255.1. Classification (GTDB taxonomy): domain Bacteria; phylum Actinomycetota; class Actinomycetes; order Actinomycetales; family Micrococcaceae; genus Arthrobacter_B; species Arthrobacter_B koreensis. The sequence continues at coordinate 217,532 of NZ_WACG01000006.1, read as the reverse complement.
AGCAGGTTCAGGACCTGCGCGCGGACTGAAACGTCCAGCGCCGACGTCGGTTCATCGGCCACGATCACGGACGGATCCAGGGCCAGGGCCCGGGCGATCGCGACGCGCTGCCGCTGCCCGCCGGACACCTGGTGCGGGGTAACCTCCGCGGCGGACTGCGGCAGCCCGACCAGGCTGAGCAGCTCCTTTACCCGGGCCGCGCGGGAGGCCTGGGTGCCGATGCCGTGGACCTGCAGCGGATCGGTGAGGATGTCCTGGATGGTCATGCGCGGGTTCAGTGCGGTGGCCGGGTCCTGGAAGACGACGCCGACGGCGCGGCCGAAGGTTTTCTTCGAGGAGGAGGCCCGTGTGCTGACCTTCTTCCCGTGGAAGAGCACCTCACCGGCGGTGGGTTCCTGCAGTCCCACCAGCACGGAGGCCAGCGTGGACTTGCCGCAGCCGGATTCGCCGACGATTCCCACGGTTTCGCCGCGGCGGACGGTGAAGTCCACGCCGTCCACGGCCTTGACGATATTGGGCCGGAACAGGGAGCCGGTGCGGGCCCGGTGGTGGACCTTGATGCCCCTCAGTTCCAGGACGGGGGTGGTGCTGGTTTCCGTGCTCATGCTTCCTGCCTTGTGCTTGCGCCGGTTTCAACGAGGTCTGCGCCCGTCTCGTGGCTGGCCCAGTAGTGCGTGCTGTCCCCAACCTGGACGAACTTGAGGACCTGGTTGGGATCGGCGTCGGGCCGCAGGGACCGCTCGGCGAACCGGTCTCCGGGCGCGAAGTCCCGGGGAGAGGGGACGGTGCCCTGGATCTGGTGCAGGCGGTCCGCGCCGGCCTCGATGGAGAGCACCGCGCCGAGGAGGCCGCGGGTGTATTCGTGCCGGGGATCCTGCAGCAGGTCCGGAACGTCGCCGGATTCAACCACCTGCCCGGCGTACATCACCGTGACGCGGTGCGCCAGCGACGCCACCAGGGCCAGGTCGTGGCTGACGAACACCATGGCGAAGCCGAGCTGTTCGCGCAGCTCGTTCAGCAGGTCCACCACCTGTTTCTGCACGGTCACGTCCAGCGCCGTCGTCGGTTCGTCCGCCACCACGATCTTCGGTGAGCGGGAGAGCGCCATGGCGATCAGCACCCGCTGGCGCTGGCCGCCGGAGAGCTCGTGGGGGTAGCTCTTGAGCGTGCGGTCCGGATCCAGCTTCACCAGTTCCAGCAACTCGCGCGGGCTCTTGCGGCCGCCGCGCCGGGTCAGCTGGGCCATCTGGTCCTTGATCAGCATGGACGGGTTCAGCGAGCTGAGCGCGTCCTGGTAGACCATGGCGATCTGCTCGCCGCGCAGCCCCTTGTAGAGCCGGTCGCGTTCCTTCGGATCATTGGTGAGCAGTTCCTTGCCGTTGAACCGGATGGACCCGGTCAGCTGCGCGGTACGCGGGAGCAGTCCCATGATGGCCAGGGAGGTGATGGATTTGCCGCAGCCGGATTCACCGACCAGGCCCATGGTTTCGCCCTCACGGACGGTGAAGCTCACCCGGTCCACGATGGCCGTGTCCCCGTAGCGTTCCGGGAAGCGGATGGACAGATCCTTCACTTCCAGGATCACCGGGGCATCGGCAGCGACGGCCGGCAGGCGGTCGGTGCGGGTAGCCTCGACGGCGGCAAGCCGGTCCAGCTCCATTGCCAGGGCCTCGAGCGAGCCGGGTTTGTGGACGTTCGCGCCCACGGAGGGGGCCTCGGCGGTCTCCGGTGCACCGCCGTCGTGCTCGGTCAGAGACGTGCCTGCAGCGTCCAGGGCGGACGGCTGCGCGGCGGTGGCCACGGCACCGACGGCGGCGGGGGCCTGCCGGCGCGGCTTGCGGCTGCGCGGGTTGACCATGGCATCCGTGAGCCCTTCGGCCAGGATGTTCAGGGCCAGCACGGTCAGCAGGATGGTGATGCCGCCGAACGTGGTGGGCCACCAGGCGCCGCTGAAGACCACGTTGCGCCCGTCCGCCATGACGTTGCCCCAGGAGGCCGCGGGCTGCTGCACGCCGGCTCCCAGGAAGGAGAGCGATGCCTCAAGGATGATCGCGTCGGCAACCATGACGGTAGCGAAGACCAGCACCGGGGCGGCGCAGTTCCGGGCAATGTGCTTGAGCAGGATGTAGGTGCGGCCGGCGCCGATCACACGTTCGGCGCGGACGTAGTCTTCGCCGTACTGGGCCAGCACGTTCGCGCGGACCACGCGGGCCAGCTGCGGGGTGTAGACAATGGCGATCGCGAGGATGAGCACCGGGACGGTGGAACCGAACAGGTTCAGCGAGTGGTCCCGCAGCGCGAACAGCAGCGCAGCGGCCAGGGCGATGCCCGGGAAGGCCATCAGGATGTCCAGGATGCGCATGACCGTCTCACTGACGGCCTTGCGGGAGGTGGCGGCGATGGCGCCCAGGATGGAACCGAGGATCAGGGCCAGGGCGACGGCGCCGAGGCCGATCGAGATGGAGACGCGGGCGCCGTAAAGCATGCGGGAGAACACGTCATAGCTGGACCCGTCCGTGCCGAAGAGGTGTTCGCCGCCGGGCGGGAGCACCGGGGCGCTGGATTCGTTCTCTCCGAACGGGGCGAAGAAGGGGCCGAAAACGGCCACCAGGACAATGAACGCCAGGAAGCCCAGCGCGAGTTTGGAGCTGAGGTTCAGCGCAGTGAAGCGGGCTCCGGTATTGCTGAGCCGTTCGGCCAGGGAGTTGCGCATGGTTACACCGTCCGGATTCGGGGGTTGATGGCCAGGTAGAGCAGGTCAACAACGATGTTGACGAGGACAAAGGCGACGGCGATGGTGAGCACCGCGCCCTGCACGAGGTTGGTGTCCGACGTCGTCAGGCCCACCACAATGAGGTCTCCCATGCCGTTGAGGCTGAAGATTTTTTCGATGACGACGGCGCCGCCGAGCAGGTAGCCCACGCGGAGCCCCAGCACGGTGACGGGGGTGACGAGCGCGTTGCGCAGCACGTTTCGGGCTACCACGGTGCGGTAGGGGACGCCGTTGCCGATGGCGGTACGGACGTAGTCACGGTCCAGTTCCTCCACCATGGAGGTGCGCACCACGCGGATCAGGGACGCGGAGACCGGGATGCCCAGGGCCAGGGCCGGCAGGGCCATTGAATAGAGCCAGCCGACGAAGCCGTACTGGTCTGCCCAGGCGAGGCCGCCGGTGGGGAAGATCGAGCCTTCGGGAAGGGCAAACCACTGGATCAGCAGGATGGCCAGCCAGAAGGAGGGGGTGGCGATCGCGGCGATGGAGAAGATGCGGATAACCTGGTCCGGCCAGCGGTCGCGGTACAGGGCCGCGGTGATGCCGAGCGTCAGGGCCAGCACCACGGCGAGCAGGATGCCCAGGAAGGTCAGCTGCAGGGTGACCGGGAACGCGGTGGCAATCTTGGTGGCCACGGATTCCTCAGGCGGGTTGGTCACGCCGAAGTCCAGCCGGAGAACACCGCTGAGATAGCGGAAGAACTGGACCAGCAGGGAGTCATTCAGGCCGCGTTCCTCACGCCAGGCCTCCTTGGCATCTTCGCTGGCGTTCTCGCCCAGGACGGCGGTGGCGCGGTCTGCGGGAATCACGGACAGCACCAGGAAGACCATGACGGTGACGCCCAGGAGCATGATCGGCAGGACAGCAAGCCGGCGCCCTAGCAGGCGGATAAACATTGTCACTCAAGTACTCCAATGCGGGGGAATAAAGCAGGCGGGGCGCCCGGGAGCGCCCCGCCGAGTGCGAGCTGTTTCCAGCAGTTACTTGCGGCCGACGCCGACGAAGGAGACGCCGGTGGTGGGCAGCGGCGCGAAGCCGTCCAGTGTATTGGCATCCCATGCGGTGGGCAGCTTGCGGTGGAACAGCGGGTAGAGCGGGACTTCTTCGGAGACGATGTCCACCACGTCGGCGTGGATGGCCTTGGCCTTGTCCTCGTCCAGCTTTACGGCCTCGTCCAGCTTGGCCTGCACGTCTGCGTACTCCGATGTGGTGTTCCAGCCGGCGCGGTTTTCCATCCAGGTGGCTCCGCGGTAGAACCAGCTGAGCAGGATGTCACCGTCATTGCCGAAGACCGAGGGATCGCCCGGGGCGCAGAGGACGTCGAAGTTCTTGCCGCCCACCTTTTCCGGAGCATAGACGGCTGCGGACTGCAGGATCTCCAGCGTGGTGGTGACGCCGATTGCGTCCCAGTACTCCTTGATCAGCGGGACCACGCGGGTCACCCAGCCGGTGTCGGTAGAGGTGAGGGTGACGGTGATGTTCGCCATCCCGGCTTCCTTCAGCAGCGACTTGGCCTTCTCGGCGTCGTAGCCGTAAACGGCGGCGGCTTCGCTGTAGGACGGGTGGCCCTTCTGGAAGTAGGAGGTGGCCGCGGTGGCGTTGCCCAGCAGCGCCTTGGTGATTACGGCATCGGTGTCGATTGCGTAGTGCAGGGCCTGGCGGACGCGCTTGTCCGTGAACTTGGCGCAGTTGAACATCAGGAACAGCAGGCCGAAGGACTGGACGGATTCAACCTCAACCTTGGTGGCCAGCTGGTCCACGTCCAGGTAGGGCACGTCCTCGATGGCCTGGGCGCGGGACGGAACCGCGGCAACGCGGGCGGCCGGGTCGGCCAGCAGCAGCCAGGTCATGTCCGCGACCCGTGCCGGGTACTTGCCGTTGTAGTCATCGAACTTCTTGAAGACGATGCGGTCTTCCTTCACGGCAGAGACCAGGCTGTAGGGGCCGGAACCGACGGGCTTCAGGTCGAAGCCGGCGGGATCTGCCGTGACCACGGACTTCGGCACAATCTTGATGACGGAGATGCGCGGACTGAAGCCGGGGAAGGGGTACTTGAGCTTGAACTCCACGGTTGACTCGTCCTTGGCGGTGACGGAGTCGATGAAGGGGATGAAGCCGGCGAACAGGGACTTGTTCGCCGGATCCAGCACACGCTCGAAGGAGAACACCACGTCTTCGGTCGTGACCGGATTCCCGTTGTGGAACTTCGCGCCGTCGCGGAGCTTCACTTCCCAGGTGGTGTCATCGATCTTCGAGGGCTCCGCCGCGGCCAGCGCGAGGTACGGTTCGCGGGTAGCGGGGTGGAGCTCGGTCAGGCCCTCGAAGATGTGCAGGTTTGCCGCCTGCGGCGTTGCGCCCGTTGAAATCATCGGGTCGAAGCCGGTGGAGAGCTGGTAGGAGATACCTGCCTCGATGGAGCCTGTGCCCTCGGCTGCGGCAGCGCTGCCGGCCGGGGCGGGGCTGCCGCCGGGACTGCAGGCGGAAATCGAGCCTGCGAAAGCGGCAGCGGCACCCATGACGCCAGCCAGCTTGAGGAAATTGCGGCGGCTTGAATCGTTCAGCAGGCCGCTGGTTTCAAGAGAATTGTTCATCTGTTGCCTCGCCATCCATGTCACTTATCGGACGTAGGATGTCCGATGCTTGTTGCGAGAACTGTAAGGTTCCTCACATGGGAACGTCAAGCGAATACCTGACACTCATTCCGAAGGGATGTCCTAAAGATAGGACATCCTATAACCTGTGGTGCTATCGGCTAAGTTGTATCCCATAGCCCGTCCATTCGCCGTCCGAGGAGGACTAATGAGCCTGCCCCATGCTTCACTGCCGCCGGCGCGGTTCAGTGCCCAGAACCGATCCCGGGCCCTGCAGGCTGAAATCATGGAGCTCATCCTCGAGCGTGACCTGAAGGCCGGAGACGCGCTCCCCACGGAGGCCGAGCTGGCCGCAGCCCTGGGGATCGGACGCAACACCCTCCGCGAAGCACTCAAGGTGCTGCAGGCACTGGGTGTTGTGGAGATCCGGCACGGATTTGGAATGTTCGTTGCACCGGCCAACTTTGACGCACTGGCGGACGGCCTGACCTTCCGGGGGCGGCTGTCCCTGCGGCATGAGGGCAAGGAAGCACTCCAGCTCGTGGACGTGCGGCAGGCCCTGGAAGCGGGCCTCATCGGCGAAGCCATGGATCTCTGGACCCCTGAGCACCTGGCGGAAATCGAAGCCACCGTCCGGGAAATGGAAACCGCGGCAGCCGGCGGAAACACGTTCACCGAGGTGGATGAGCGTTTCCACTACCAGCTCTTCGAACCCCTGGGCAACGAACTGCTCTCCAACCTGATGTCTGTCTTCTGGCAGGTCTACCGCAAGATCCACCTGGAGCTGGGCGGAGATCCGCTGGTCAACCTGGAGGAGAATGCCGCAGTGCACCGCGGCATCCTGGAAGCGGTCAAGTCGGGGGACAAGGAACTGGCTTCCGAGCGTCTCCGCCGGCACTTTGACGGCATCCGGGCACAGCTGGCAAAGCTGCGTGAGGCATGAGGGCCGGCACCATGAACCGTTCCGCCGCTCCGCTGGTACGGGAACTGCAGCCCGGGGAAATCGGCCCGGCCGCCGCAGGACTGGTGCTGGATGCGCTGGCCGCGCGCCGGGATCCGGTCATTGGCGTAGCCACCGGCTCATCGCCCTCTCCGCTCTACGCCGCGCTGTCCGCCAGCGGCGCAGACTTTAGCCGTGCCGCCTGGTTTGCCCTGGATGAGTACGTGGGCCTGCCCGTCGGCCATCCGCAGAGCTATGCCGAGGTACTGCGCCGCGAGATCATCGAACCGCTCAGGCTGGACCCGCAGGCCGTGCATCTTCCGGATCCGCACCGGAAGGACCTCCAGAAGGCCTGTGACGAGTACGAGCGCAGCATTGCGGCAGCCGGGGGAATCGACCTGCAGATCCTGGGCATTGGCCGCAACGGACACCTCGCGTTCAATGAACCCGGCGGGGCACTGGACTCGCGCACCCGGGTCGAGATTCTTACCGAGGACACCCGCCGTGCCAACCAGCGGTTCTTCGACTCCCTGGACAGCGTGCCGACCCGCTGCCTGACGCAGGGACTGGGCACCATCCTTGACGCGGGGCAGCTGCTGCTTATCGCCCGGGGCCAAGACAAGGCCGAGGCCCTGCGCGCAGCACTGCGGGGACCCGTGAGCCCGGAGTGCCCCGCGTCCGTCCTGCAGCTGCATGGCCGGGTCACTGTCCTGGCCGACCCCGCAGCCGCGTCCCTCCTCTAGCAAAAGGCCATCCCCATGACGGACACGAGTCCTGCCCCGTCCTCCACCGGACGTCCGCGCCTCGTCCTGCGCGGTGCCGCCGTCCTCGAGACGCTGCTGCCTGACGCGGCAGTGGTGGTCGACGGCGGCGTGGTCACATACGCCGGTCCGTTCAGCGGCCTGACACCCACACCTGATGACGGCGTCGTTGACCTCGCCGCCGGAGAGGTGATGGTTCCGGGACTGGTGGACCTGCACTGCCACGGAGCCTACGGCGTCGACTTTTCCCGTGCTGATGCCTCCTCGATCCGCGAGGCTGTAGCCGGACTGCATCGTGCCGGGAGCACCACCGTCATGGCGAGCCTGGTCACCGACGAACCGGAAGTCCTGCTGCGGCAGATGTCGGTGCTGGCCGGGCTGGCCGAGGACGGCCACATAGCGGGCATCCACCTGGAAGGTCCGTTCCTCTCCGAAGTCCGCTGCGGGGCCCAGGACCCGCGCTGGCTGCTGGCGCCGGACCTGGAACTCGCGCAGGAGCTCATCGACGCCGGACGCGGCTGGCTGCGCACCATGACCTATGCACCGGAGCTTCCGGGAGCTGCCGCGCTGGTGGAGCTGCTGGCCGGGAACGGGGTGACCCCCTCCCTGGGGCATACCGCGTGCACAGCGGAACAGGCGCACGAATCTTTGGGCAGGGCGAGGCAACTGATGGCGGCAGCCGGGCCATCCGGTGGCCGGCCCACCGTCACCCATCTGTTCAACGGCATGGATCCGATCCACCACCGTGCGCCGGGAGCTGCTTCGGCCTGCCTGCGCGCCGCGGAGGCGGGCCATGCCGCCGTCGAGCTCATTGCCGATAACGCGCACCTGGACGCCTACATGGTGGCAACCATGTTCGATCTGCTCGGAGCCGGAAACATTGCCCTAGTCACCGATTCGATGGCTGCGGCGGGTCTGGCTGACGGCCAGTACCGGCTGGGGCCTGCCGAAGTCCTCGTCCAGGGCGGGATCGCCCGCCTGATGACCACCGGATCGATTGCCGGCGGCACCGCGGCCATGGCGGACCTTGTCCGGAATGCCGTGGGGGCCGGGGTTTCCCTGGCTGATGCCGTGACCTCCGCATCGGCCGTGCCGGCCGGAGTGCTGGGCCGCGGGCAGGAGCTGGGCTCACTGCTTCCCGGAGCCTTCGCTGATCTCCTGGTGCTGGACGAGGCCCTGGTGCCTGTCCGGGTGATGCGCCGGGGCAGCTGGCTTTAGCTGCCGTGCCTTCCCGGGCGGCTAGCTCAGCCGTTCGGTGAGGCGGACGGTGACCGTGTCTCCGATGTCCTTGCCCAGCTTCTTGCGCAGCTTGGCGCTGATGGAAAGCATGTGACCGCCCTGGCCGGTGGGCATCAGCCCGCCGCGGATCGGTTCCTCATCCACGGTCGCTGCCACCTTCACGGTCTTTCCGGTCCCGAAGAACTCCGCGGATCCCGGCATTTCAACACAGGACCAGACATCACCTTTGACCTTCACCCCAATCGGGGCGGTGAAGGTGTGGTCTAGCGGGCCCGGGACTGTCGCCATGCGTGATCTCCTGTTCAGGGCCGGCGTCGCTGCCGGTCCGTTCACCCTATCCGTTTCGGGGATGGAGAGGAACGGTGTGCCGGGTTAACGCCGGCGGCCCGGAGGGGTGCCTAAAGCACCAGCCTGCCGGGCCGCCGTCGTACGTTTTGCTACTTCTTCGCCGGAACCAGTTCCGGGTGGTGGATGGCTGCGACCTGCGGGTGGGCGCGGAGCCAGCCCTTCAGGACGTTGGCGCCGTAGGAGGCCAGCATCGGGTTCTGCGGATCATCGGAGATGCCGCGGGACTCAGCGGCCAGGGCCGGAGGAAGCTGCACCGGATCGATGACCGAATCCAGGCGCGGGGACCAGAAGAACGGGATGGCGTAGCGGTCCACGCCGGGCGGCGGAGCCTGCACCCGGTGGATGGTTGCGGAGAGGTAGCCCTGGGTGGCAACTTCGAGCATCTCGCCCAGGTTGACCACCAGTGCGCCGGGGATCGGCTCAACCGGGAGCCATTCGTCGGACTCGTGCGGCTTGACCTCCAGGCCGCCCACCTCGTCCTGCAGCAGCAGGGTGACAAAACCGTAGTCGGCGTGGGAGCCAACACCCTGGGTGCCGGCTTCCTTCACGACGCCGCCCACGTAGTGGATGAGCTTGGCCATCCAGGCGGGGGTGCCTTCGAACGGCTCGGCGAAGTGGTCCTCCGGCAGCTCCAGGGACACGGAGATCGCGGCGAGGAGTTCGGCGCCTACCTCGCTCATGAGTGCGGCCCACTCCATGGACGTCTCACGCAGTTCCGGCAGCACGGTGTCCGGGAAGAGGTTGGGTCCCTGCACCAGCCAGTACGGCTGGTCTGCGGGGTAATCCGTCACGGGTTCACGCTCGGGGCCGAAGTCGACCTGCTCGCGGGCGTCGGGACGGCCCTGGGTCAGCTCGGTTCCCAGGCGGGTGTAGCCGCGGAAGTGCGGTGACTTGCGGTTGTCCAGCTCCAGGCGGTCTTCGAGCGGGAGGTCGAAGAAGCGCTTGGTGACATCGAAGAGGTCCTTGACGCGTTCCTCGCCTGCACCGTAGCCGACCAGCTGGAAGAACCCGATCTTGTGGGTGGCTTTCCGCAGTTTGTCGATGAATTCGGTGTTGAAGGTGCCGTCCGCGTTGCGGGCCGTGCTGAGGTCCAGGACAGGGATCGATGTGGGGTTATCGCTCATTCCGGAAACGTAGCACCGGGGCCTGTCAACCGGGAACCAAATGTTACGCAACATAGCGTCATTCGTCTCTGACTAGGTGTTTTGCCGTGTTGCTGGTGGGGCAGAGCGTAATAAACGCGGTTTCCCGTTGCCTGCGGGTCCTACACCACGGCCGAGTCGTCCACGGCCTCCCCGGCGGCCATCTGCGTCCACCGGCACAGGAACGCCTCTCCGGCGTCGTCGTGGATGAGTTCTCCGGCGGTGAGCACCGGATACGGCTTGGCCGGCACGCCGTCGGCCGGGCGGACATCCACATGCGCGACGTCGTAGCCCAGGGCATGGAGCTCATCGGCCATCGCGTAGTCGGTCCGGGAATCACCCACCGTCCGCCAGGTCCGCGGGACGGGAGTCCCGGCGTCCTGGAGAAGTGTCAGTGCGCGCCGGGCGCCGAGGTCCTTGCCGGCGCCGAGGGCTTCGATATCAGTGGAGATGATGGTGGGGTCGATCCGGTAGTCGACCGAATCGTCGGAGCCGGGTGCGTGGTGGTCAAGGCGGCACACGCCCATGTCGAACCGGGACATCAGCTCCAGCGCATCGGCGTCGAACTCCTTCTGCTCGGCCAGGTAGTCCGCATTGGCCACGTCCACGTTCTGCTCCACGGAGACCATGGAGCGCTTGGTCTCATCGAAGAACATGTGCCCGGTGTACTTCTCCGCCACCAGGTCCCGGATCGCGGAGGCGTACGACGCCGGCAGGGCCAGTTCCCCGTCCACGCTCACCTCGCCGGCACCGGACCCGGAAAAGGAAAACCAGACGCCGCCCTTCTCGCAGACCGCATGCAGGGTCACGTCCGCAGGCAGCCCGGCGGCAATCATGGGTTCCATGACCTGGGTGCGGATGAATTCGTCCGAACGGCCGGTGTTGAACACCACCGGCCAGCCCGCCGCGGCAAGGGCAACCAGGTGGCCGATCACCGCGGGAGAGACGGTCCGGGTCAGCGGGGACGCCACCGGTCCGTCGACGTCGAGCAGCAGGCCAAAACGCGCAGAAGTCATGCTTAAGTATCCCCGGACCAGCGCGGAGACCATATCCGGCCCCGATCGGCGTAACTATGCGGCTGCTGCCGGGGAGTCCTGTTTCCTTGGATGCGGAACTTCTCTAGTCTGGTTGAGTGATCTTCAAAGCTGTTGGCGATGTGCGCCCCTACCCCGACCACGGATACGTAACACCCAAGGACTGGGCAGCGGTACCTCCCCGGCAGGTCCGGCTGGACGAACTGGTGACCACAAAGGCCACCCTGGACCTCGGCGCTCTGCTGGCCGAGGACTCGACCTTCTTTGGAGACCTTTTCCCGCACGTAGTGCAATGGAGGGGCACCATGTACCTGGAAGACGGACTGCACCGAGCGGTCAGGACAGCTTTGCACCAGCGGACCATACTGCACGCCCGCGTGCTGGTCATCGATGACTAACGAGCCCCCTCGAGGGCAGCGCAGGGACGCCGGGAGCGACCCCACCGAGTGGCACGGCCACCGGATTGTGACGGAGCAGGACCTGGGAGCCGTCTTCGATGAAGACGGCGATCCGGCGGCCGAACTCCGGGCCAGGCGCAAGCGCAAATTCCATGGCGTGGTGCTGGGCGCGCTGATTGGGCTGCTGGTCCTTGCGGCTGTGGTTGCCCAGGGCATCAGCGCCGGGTGGATCAACCTTCCCCGGTCGGATGCCCGTCCGGCAGTGGAAACCGGGTGCCCGGCGGGACCGTACCTGTACCAGTCGCCGGAGACGGTGACGGTAAACGTCTACAACACAACCGCCACCCCCGGCCTGGCAGGCGAAGTGGCGGAGGCCCTCAAGAACCGCGGATTCTCCATCGGAGTGGTGGGCAACAGTACGGTGAACCGTGAAGGAATGACGGCCATCATCCTGTCCGGGCCCGACGGCGAGCCGGGTGCATTCACGCTGCAGCAGCAGATCCCGGATACCCAGTACATCCAGGACGACCGGGACGATGCGTCCGTGGACGTTGTCATCGGCTCGGGCTACAACAACCTGGTTCCGGTGGAGAAAGCCGAGGCCGCCGCACCCGGGCCGATCAGCTGCCCGTGGAAGAGCGGCCAGCCGTCCGAAGGCGCGGAAGCCGGGAGCTAGCCGGCTGAGGTAATCGGTTCGTGGCTGAGCCCGAATCTATGTGACTGCCTGCGTGTCAAAAACCGGTGGCTCTGCATGACCCGCGTCTAGAGTGGGGGTTGAGTGTCCTGCCGAGCCCGGGAGGTCTGTTGCGAAGCGACGACGGACGCAGCGTCCTTTCCCGTGTGGTGGGGATTCTGCGATCTTTTGGAGAAGGAAACGAAGCCCTCAGTGCGAGTGAAATCAGCCGCCTGGCAGGGCTCCCCATGTCGACGTGCCATCGAATACTCTCTGCACTGGTGGAGCAGCGTTTGCTGGAAAAGAGCCCGGAGGGGCGCTACCACGTTGGGCTCGTCCTGTGGGAAATGGCGTCGTACGCGCCGCGGTCAGTCGGCGTGCAGCGTTTGGCCCTGCCCTTCATGCGTGACCTGTCAACGATCACCCAATACCCCGTCCATCTTGCAGTCCGGGAAGGGTCGGAGAGTGTATTCATCGAAAGGCTCGCGCCGGCAGATTCTCCGTTTGACCGGCCTCGGGTAGGAAGCCGGTACCCGCTCCACGTCACGTCCGTTGGGCTTGTTCTGCTTGCCAACGCGCCGGCTGCCGTCCAGGACGGTTTCCTCAGCGGCTCGCTGCGGACGTATACGCCGTTGACTGAGACGGACCCGGTCAGGCTCAGGAAAAGACTCGCCGGGATCCGCACCCAGGGATTTGCGGTCAGTGACCGGCAGGTCGTCCTGGATGCCATCTCAGTCGCGGCGCCCATCCGTGACTGGACCGGTACCGTTGTGGCCGCCATCTCCGTGAACACCCCGCTGGGGCGGCTGCATGAGCAGTCCGCGGCGCACGCGGTCCAGACAGCGGCGCTCGGCATCACCCGGTCCTGGCAGCAGTCCGTCAGTTCGTCATGAACGAACGAATAGTGACGCAGATCTCATTCAGCGGGAAGTGACTAGGGGCGTCTGCCAGGGGTTGAGAGAGTGTCTCCAACGGTTTTCCACCGAAAGAGGAGACAACGATGTTCCCCACGAATGCACAGACCCAACGTCCGCCCATCAACCGCCGGGGCTTCCTGACAGGCGCGCTGGGCGTGGCCACGCTCGGGGCCTTCAGCAGCACGATCGTCAGCTGCGGCAGCTCAACGGCACCCGCCGCCACCGGCGGACTAAAGGACTTCACATACCTGAGCTACCTCCCCATGGAGACGCTTTCCGTAGCGCCCGAACTGCTTGCGGATGCGGGAGGGTATTTCGCTGAGCAGGGTCTCAAAGTGACATTCCAAACGACCAAAGGGTCTCCCCAGGCCCTTCAGACGTTGATCTCCGGAGTTGCTCCCCTGACGCGCGTCGGAGCAATCGACCTCATGACCGCAGCTGCTGACGGACAGCCGCTGGTCAACGTGGGCAGCATCGTTCGCGGTTCCTCCATCCGAACCCTGTACAGCAAAGACCACCCGTTGGAGAAGCCGGAGGATTTTCTCGGCACCACCATGGGTGTCCCCTCGGAAGGCGGCACCAGTGACAAGTCACTGTCACTGATGCTGCATAAGGCCGGCTTCGATCCCAGTGAGGTCAAGAGGCAGGTGGTTGGCCTCGGTCCGGGAACATTCGAACTGGTCAAGCGCGGAGACATCGTCGGCTACATGGTCAGCATTGACCAGTCGATTGTGGCCAGCCAGCAGTTTGAGGGTGAGGCCGCGGTGTTCGACGCCGGGGACTCCGTCCGTGCAGATGCCCAGGTCTATACGGCCACCAAGGAAGGCCTCGAAGAGCACGGGGACGATATCCGGAAGTACCTGGCAGCCATACACGACGCCACGCAGGCGATCGTGGACGACGAAGAGCTCGACGGCGTGCTGGAAACGATGCGATCCAAGTACTCCTTCGCCTCGCTCGACGACGACACGGTTGCCAAGGAATCGCTCCGCCAGAGCCGCAGCCTCTGGACAGCCAAGGGTACCCAGCCGCTCCTGCAAACGGTGGAGGAGTACTGGGTCGAGGGCTATGAAGAGCTTGTCGACGCGGGGATGATCCCAGCCGGCAGCGACCCGAAGCAGTGGATGGACAACAGCTACCTCCCGGCCAGCAAGTAACGCCGGGATTGAGGAATGACCATGCACGTTGACAGCACCCTGGCCTCGCTCCCCGCAGCGGAGGGCGACGGCCGGCCGGTGGAGATCCGCATTGAAGGTCTCCATAAGACATACAAGACCGAACGCGGCTCAGTGGAAGCCCTGTCCAATATCAACCTTGAAATCCGCCGCAGGGAGTTCGTGTCACTGATCGGACGCTCAGGCTGCGGCAAGACCACCCTGCTGCGGATCATGGCGGGACTGGTGGCGCCGACGGCAGGACAGGTTGAGATAGGGGACAAGAGCCTCTGGCACAACGGAACGGTCGATTCCAGCGTGATCAAGCGCCTCGGCGTCGTTTTCCAGGATGCCAACCTGTTTCCCTGGTACAGCATCGAGGAAAACATTGCCCTTCCGCTGAAACTGCGGGGGGTCAAGAAGCGGGAACGGCTGGAAAGGGCCGGGGAACTGGCTGAACTGGTGGGGCTGGACAAATTCCTGCGCAGTTATCCGCGTGAGCTGTCCGGCGGTATGCGGCAGCGTGCCGCGATCGCCCGCGCCCTCAGCGACAACCCCGAGCTGCTGCTCATGGACGAGCCATTCGGTGCCCTCGATGCGCTGACCCGGGAAAAGATGAACCTCGAGATCCAGCGGATCGCCCTGGCCACCCAGGCAACGGTGGTCTTCGTAACGCATGACATCGAGGAGGCCGTGTTCCTCGGCGACCGCGTCGTCCACCTCACCCCTCGGCCAGGCCGGATCAAGGACATCGCAGACGTGCCGCTGGCCCGGCCGCGCGCAGTGGAAGTCCAGACCGGCAAGGAGTTCAACACCGTAGTGGCGGAGCTTCGCGCTTCCCTGAACCAGGAGGACGAACAGTGAACCGCCGCAAACTCATCAAGGTACTGCCCTGGATCACGACACCCGGGCTGCTGGTGGTCCTCTTCGTGGTCTGGGAGCTGTCAGTCAAGGCCTTGGACGTCTCGCCGCTCGTGCTCCCGCCGCCCAGCCAGGTCTTCGAAAACCTCGGCGACCTCCTGGTGCAGGCCAGTACCTGGCAGCACGTCCGGATCACCGTCATCGAGATTGTGATCGGGTTCTCGGTCGGCGTTGCCGCCGGCATTATCGTCGGCGTCCTGCTCGGCAAGCTTCCACTGCTGGAAGCCAGCGTGCGTCCCCTGATCATTGCACTGGAGGTCATTCCCAAGGTTGCGCTGATTCCGCTCTTCGTCATCTGGTTCGGATTCGGCATGACCACCAAGGTCATCATTGCCGCGCTCCTGGCCTTCTTCCCCGTGATGCTGAACGTCCTGCTCGGCGTCCGCTCCGTAGACCGCGGCCACCGTGACGTCATGCAGTCCATCAACGCCAACCGCTGGCAGACCTTCACCCACCTGGAAATCAAAAGCATGATGCCCCACGTGTTCGCGGGAATGGAAACGGCGATTGTCCTGGCAGTGATCGGAACAATTGTTGGCGAATATCTCGGCGGCAACGAAGGCCTGGGCTACATGGTTGTCAGGACTTTGAACGAACTCAACGCACCTGCACTCTTCGCCGTCATCCTGATGCTTGCTTCCGTCGGCCTGGCCATGTACTTCATCGTCACATCCTTCAAACGCCTGGCGATCCCCTGGCACGAGTCGGTTTACGGGCGGAAGGCGGAGGGCTAAATGGAACTGCGCAGCAACTTTCCGGTCGGAAGTCCACGGTGGGCCACCCGGCGCACCCAGTGGAAGGTGCTTGGCCTCACCGATGAGGACCTGACCAAACCCAAGATCGCCGTCGTCAACTCGTCGTCGAAACTAGCCCCCTGCTTCAGCCACCTGGATGACATTGCGGACCGGGTCTGCGAGGCGGTTCGAGAAGCAGGCGGCGTGGCGTTCGAGATCCGGACGGTCGCGCCCACCGACTTCATCATGGCGGCCGGGGGTAAAGGCGGTTACGTGCTCTCCAGCCGGGACCTGCTGGCCAACGACGTCGAAGCGGCCGTTGAGGGCGCCATGCTGGACGGCATGATCTGCCTGGCCTCGTGCGACAAGACCACGCCGGGGCAGCTCATGGCAGCAGGCCGGATCAATGTGCCCACCATCGTTATCCCCTGCGGTTACCAGCCCTGCGGCGTACTCGACAGCGGCGAGCCGGCAGACATCGAGGAAGTCTTTATTCAAGCCGGGCACGTGGCCACCGGCGGGATCACCGTCGAGGATCTGTGCTCGATCAGCGACCGCGCGATCAAGGGACCGGGCGTGTGCACGGGCATGGGTACCGCCAACACCATGCACATCGTCGCGGAGGCCCTGGGCATGACCCTGCCCGGTGCTGCGCCGGTTGCGGCCAACAGCCCCAAGATGTGGGACAACGCGGCACGCTCTGCCACAGCGATCCTGGACGCTGTCCGGCATGGGCGCACGCCCCGCTCGATCATGACGGCGGGTGCTTTCCGCAACGCGGCCGCCGCCGTACTCGCCGTCAGCGGTTCCATCAACAGCGTCAAGCACCTCCAGGCGATCGCGGTTGAAACCGGGGTGGACGTGGACATCAATGGTCTCTTCACCGAACTGGCCGAACACGTCCGGCCGCTGGCAGCGGTCCGTCCGAGCGGGCCGGACAGCATCGAGGACTTTGAAGGTGCCGGCGGTGCCCGTGCCGTGCTCACGCAGCTGAAGCCAGTGCTGGACCTGCATGCCACCACCATCACCGGTGAATCGCTGAACCAGGCCCTGGAGGGCTTCGAGGTCCCCGACCCGGAGCTGATCAGGCCGCTGGACAACCCGCGCGGAGTGCAGGCGACTATTCAGATCCTGCGCGGATCCCTGGCACCCGAAGGGTCAATCGTCAAGCTCTCGGCTACCGAAAAACGCGATGACCGGTTCGCCGGACCGGCGCGGGTCTTCGAAGAAGCCGCAGCAGCCATCTCCGCGATCGAGACGGGCGCAGTCCTGCCCGGGGAGGTCCTGGTGCTGCGCGGGGTCGGTCCGGTGGGCACCCCGGGGATGGGCATGGCCTCCAACGTGGTCTTCGCGCTCAATGGCGCGGGACTGACCGGCAAGGTCGCCGTGCTCACTGACGGCCAGCTGTCCGGCCTCGTGAACCAGGGAATCGTCGTCGGGGAGGTCAAACCTGAAGGCGGGGTGGACGGCCCGCTGCGGCTTGTGCGCGACGGCGACCGGGTCGCCATCGATATCCCGGCCAGGACAGTGGACCTCGACGTTCCCGCCGGCGAACTCGACCATCGCCGGACGGAATCCGCGGCTCCCCGCTCCGGCGGGCAGACGAGGGGTTGGCTCGGGCTCTATGCCCGCAACGTCTCGCCGCTGGAACACGGGGCCACCCTAAGCCGCTAGTGCGGCTTCCACAGATGATAAGGATTTTCATGCCTCACCCACTGACTGAAGTAAAGATTCGCACTCTCACAAAACCGCCGCACGCGCCGGCCGAAGAACTGTCCGCGGACCTGTGCGTCGTCGGTGCCGGTATTGCCGGCATCTCCGCCGCGCTGACGGCGGCCAGGCTGGGACGAAGGGTAGTGATCGTTGACGCCCTGCCCGTTCTCGGCGGCCAGTGCGCCAATTCGCTGATCGGGCTGTTTTGCGGGGTTTTCGGCAACGGACCCGAATACCGGCAGCTCACCCACGGCATCTTCGATCCAATGTTCGAAGACCTGGCACGGACCGGCGACATTTCCTACAACTACCGGCACACCATCACCGTGAACTATGACGAGAACGCCGTCGGACGCTGGATGGAAACCCAGATCGACCGGGCCGGGGTCATTCCGGTGACCGGGGCATCCATCCTGGACGTGGAGAACGACGGCGGTCACCTGCGCGCCGTCGTTTTCGCCACCAGATACGGGCTGATCCGGGTCAGTGCGGACTCTTTCATAGATGCGAGCGGTGACGCGGCGCTGACCTGGGAAGCAGGTTTGGAATGCCGGGTACCTGAACGGACCATCTGGGGGTCCCAGCAGGTCCGGCTGGAAAACCTGGATCCTGTGCACGCTCCTCCGGCTGACGAACTGACCAACCGGGTAGCCGAGAAGGCAGACGAGTACGGATTGCTCCGGCGCGACGGACTTGCCTTCTTCTTCCCGGGGCGGGATACCGCCGTCATGAACATGACCCACGTGGAAGCTCCGCTGCAGGTGATCGAAGCTTCCGCTGCCCAGCTGCGCGGCAAGGAACAGGCGGACAGGGTGGTCGACTTCCTGCGGGCCGAGTTCCCCGACGCGTTCGGACGGGCCACAGTCCGCCTTTATGGCTTCCCGGGGCGCCGGCAGACCAGGTGGATTGCAGGAGAGCACCAGCTCACCACTGATGAGGTGAAGACCGGCTTCCGTTTCGAGGATGCGGTGGCGCGTACCGCCTGGCCGATCGAGCTGCATGACCGGCCGGAGGGATACGTGTGGGACGTCTTTGATTCCGAGCACGTCCACTATGTGCCCTTGGGCAGTATCACTCCGCGCGGTGCGGTGAACCTGCTCGCCGCAGGACGCTGCGTTGACGGCGATGCTGCGGCCCTGTCCAGTGTGCGGGTGATGGGCCCCTGCGCGGCAATGGGTGAGGCGGCTGCCCATGCCCTCGACCTTGCCGACGGCGGACCGGTTTCCGAGATCAACCTGGCCGACCTGCGTGAACGCATTCGGGTCAACATCGGCGAGGACGAAACAGCAGGCGGACAACCCGGAAGGGAGCAGGTTCTTGCAACTGACCGATGATGACAAGGCGATGCGTGACGGCCGGGACGGTTCCGCCGTCGCAGCCGCCATGGACCTGCTGATCCGCTACGGGGAAGGACTCGGTGCTGAGCGCCTGTGCAGCGTGCGCAACGTGGCCGGGACATCCACCCAGCCCACTCCGGCCAAGAACAAAATCGCCGCCGAGGGCGGTTGGAACAAGGCCTATGCCGTCATCAACCTGGACTGCGATGAGGACATCGAGATTCCGAAGATGCGTGTTCCCACCTGCCAGTTACAGCACGGCTTCAGCGCCGACGCACTCAACATCACGCCCTACAGCCCGCATTTGGTGGAACTGCAGGCAGACGCGGAATCCTTCGCGAGTGACCGGGGCATCAACATCCTGGCGACCTGTACCCCCTACCAGGTGGGCAACCTGCCGGTCCGCGGCGAACACATTGCCTGGATGGAGTCCTCAGCGGTTGTCTACGCCAACTCGGTGATCGGCGCGAAGTCCAACTGCGAAGGGACGACCTCCACCGGCGCAGCCGGTCTCACAGGGCGGATCCCGTACTGGGGAAACCACCTCGACGCGAACCGGAAGGGCACTCACCTCATCAGGTCCGATGTGAGGATCGATTCCTTCCTGGACTGGGGCCTGTTCGGATACTTCACCGGGGACGTGGTGCAGGAAGAGCGTCCGGTCCTGACCGGGAACCTGGGATTACCGTCGTTGAACGATTTGAAGCATCTGGGCGCGGCACTGGCCACCAGCGGAGGCGTGGAGATCTTCCACCTGCCCGGCGTCACACCGGAGGCGCCCACCGTCAATGATGCCTTCGGACATGCCACTGTCCCGGAAGCCGTTGCCTATACGGAGGCCGACCGGCAGGCCGCCTACGCTTCGCTGAACAGCCAGGGCGACTCCGAAGACGTGGACTTCATCCTGCTCGGCTGCCCCCATGCCTCCCTTGAGCAGATAGCCCAGATTGCCTCGCTGCTTGAGGGCAGGAAACTGAACCCGAACACCGAGCTGTGGGTGATGACGCCGCGCGCCCTGCGCGCCGTGGCCGACCGGAATGGATACTCCGCGGTGATTGAACGTGCCGGGGGACGGCTGCTCACGGATTCGTGTCCTGCCATGTCACGGGTTGCGCCGGAAGGAACCAGGGTCTTCGCTACGGACAGCGCAAAACAGGCGCACTACCTGCCGGCAATCCTGGGCATCGAAGCGTGGTTTGGAACTACGGAGGACTGTGTCCGGGCGGCCCTGACAGGCAAGTGGAACGGGGTCCTGCAGTGAGCATCCCGGATCAGGACACGGCACCGCAGGCGGCTGCGGCAGCACCCGGCGGGGCGACGGAAAGCGGAAACCACGTTGTACTGCGGGGACGTGGAATCGTCCCCGGGAAGACGCGGGGCTTGGCTCTTGTTTCGCCTGCCACTATTTCCGGTTGGGGCGGGATCGACCCGGCTACAGGCACCATCATCGAGCGGCGCCATCCCCTCTGCGGGGTGTCATTCGCGGGCAGGGTCCTGGTCTTCCCAGGCGCCAAGGGCTCATCCGGATGGTCCGGATTCTTTCAAAGCACCCGGCTTCTTGGTGCGGCCCCGGCGGCCATGGTTTTCAGCAAGATGAGCACGAAGGCCGTGCTTGGCGCCGTCGTCACCAGGGTTCCAACGGTCAGTGAGCTGGACGAGGATCCCGTACAGGTCATTCGGACAGGTGACCTCGTTGAGGTGGACGCCTACTCCGGAACGGTGACTATCCTGCAGCGGGCAGCCGAACTCCCTGGAACCTGGGGAGGTTCCCTGGAGTTCGGCTTCCAACCGGGTAAGTGAGGAAGCCGGGAGCTGGCTAGCAGCCGCTGCCGTCGACGGCGCAGGCTCCGCTTTCGGCGGCGATGGGCTGCAGCGGCTGCCTGCTTTCTGCCCAGGCCTGGGAGAGCGCCTGGGTGAATACCTCTTCGGGCTGCGCTCCGGAAATGCCGTACTTTCGGTCCAGCACGAAGAACGGGACGCCGCTGACGCCCAGGGCCCGGGCCTCGGCGATGTCCGCGTTCACTGAATCGGTGTACTCGCTCCCTGCCAGGACGCTGCGCACTGCTTCGGGATCCAGCCCGGCCTCTGCACCAATCCCGGCCAGCACATCGTGGCTGGAAATGTCCCGGCCCTGCTCGAAGTGGGCGGCGAGGAGCGCTTCCTTCACCCCGGCAGCAGCTTCGGCGCCGCGCCGGTCATGGGCAAGGTGAATGAGGCGGTGCGCGGTGAAAGTGTTTGCGACCTTGAGCTCATCGAACCGGTAGCTCAGGCCAACACCGGCAGCCTGGGCGGTGACGTGGTCCAGCATCCCGGAAACCTGGGCCGGGTCCATGCCCTTGACCTTGCTGAGGTACTCGACTTCCGTGCCCTCGAAACGCTCGGGCAGCGTGGGGTCCAGC
This sequence comes from Arthrobacter koreensis, assembly GCF_009193255.1. GTDB lineage: Bacteria > Actinomycetota > Actinomycetes > Actinomycetales > Micrococcaceae > Arthrobacter_B > Arthrobacter_B koreensis. The sequence continues at coordinate 196,458 of NZ_WACG01000006.1, read as the reverse complement.
TGGTAGCTGCGCCAGCGGACTTCCACCTCCGGAGCGTGCTCGAAGCGGGACAGGGCAGCCTCAAACCGCCGCTTGCCAATGAAACACCAGGGGCATCCGATATCGGACCAGATTTCTACCAACACATCCGTCGGCAACAACTGCCCCGGGGATTTCTATTCCCCGGGGGCCGGACGCACCGTTCCGTGCGGCCGGTTCGTGTGGAATGATCCCGGACATGAAACTCACCAGGCAGACACTCGTCATCGATGCTCCGGACCTCAGTGTTGAAAGCACGTTCTGGGCGTCGCTGCTCGGTGGAACGGCCATCGAGCAGGACGATGACTGGCACAGCGTTCAGGTAGATGGGCAAAAGGTCCTCGCCATCCAGCTGGCACCGGACCACGTCCGGCCGCAATGGCCGGACGGCCAGCCGCAGCAGATGCACCTGGACCTCCACGTGGAAGACCTGGCCTCGGCGCATGCCGAAGCGCTGTCCCTGGGGGCGGAGCTGCTGCAGGCTTCCGAGGACACCACGGCGCCCACCGGCTTCCAGGTCTACGCGGATCCGGCAGGACACCCGTTCTGCCTGTGCTGGGGCGAGGGCTAGCTGCGCCCGCCGGCCTCCGCCGTCGTGCTTTCCGGTGTTCCGGTTTCATCCGCGAGCACCGCGCGCTCCCTGCCGTTGCCGCGGACCCAGATGCGGTAGGCGGCGAAGAGGAAGCCGATCCAGACGACGCCCACCACCAGCGCCACGCGGGTGTCCGGCATGACGCCCAGCAGCACCACAATGAAGATCATGAAGGCCAGCGCCGCGTAGGAGGCAACAGGCCAGAACGGCACACCGAATTCCGACGCCGGCATGCCCTTGCGCGAAATCTCCCGCTTCATCGCGATGTGGGAGAGCAGGATCATCAGCCATACCCACACAGTGGCGAACGTGGCGATGGAGGCGATAAGCAGGAACAGGGACTCGGGCAGCACTGCGTTCAGTACGACGCCGACGAGCAGGACGGCGGCCATGACGGCTACCGTCATCCACGGCACGCCCCGGCGGGAAATCCTGGCGAAGGCTGCAGGTGCCTGGCCCTGCTGGGCGAGGGAGAACATCATGCGGCCGGCGCCGAAGGTGTCCGAGTTGATCGCTGAGAGGGCCGCCGTGATCACCACGGCGTTGAGGATGTGCGCTGCGGCGGGAATGCCCAGCGAGTCGAAGATCTGCACGAACGGGCTGGTTTCGCCGTCGATCTGCTCCCACGGGAAGATCATCATGAGCACGGACAGCGCACCCACGTAGAAGAGCAGGATGCGCACCGGCACGGTGTTCACCGCCGCGGGGATGGCCTTTTTGGGGTTCTCCGCTTCACCGGCGGTGATGCCGATGGTTTCAATACCGCCAAAGGCGAACATCACCACGGCGAAGGAGGCCAGCAGGCCCCAGAAGCCGTTGGCGAAGAAGCCGCCGGAGCCCAGCAGGGTTTCCAGGCCGGGATTGGCTGCGTCCTCCAGGCCGAAGCCGAAGACGATGATGGCAGCGCCGCCGGTAATCATGGCAATGATGGCGCTGACCTTGATGATGGAGAGCCAGAACTCGGTTTCCCCAAACACCTTCACCCGCATCAGGTTCAGCGCGGCAATAAAGAGCACGACGGCGAGGATCCAGATCCAGCGCGGCACGTCCGGGAACCAGAAGCCCATGTAGATGCCAAAGGCCGTCACATCCGCGATCGCCACGATCGCCATTTCGAAGGCGAACGTCCAGCCGGTGATGAACCCGGCGAAGGGGCCGAGGTAGCGGCTGGCGTACTGCCCAAAGGAACCGGAGACCGGATGCCGGACGGCCATCTCGCCCAGTGCCCGCATCACCAGGAAGACTGCCGCGCCGCCAATGATGTAGGCGAGGAGCACGGCCGGTCCGGCCGCCTGGATGGCTGCCGCGGAGCCGTAGAAGAGTCCGGTGCCAATTGCGGAGCCGAGGGCCATGAAACGGATGTGCCGGACGTTCAGTCCGCGGGCCAGGGCGTGGCCGAAGGAAGACATGGAAAAACACCTTGAGCTGGGGGATGAGCCGCAACAGCGGCCAATCAATGGTACGCCTCCCGGCCGGGACCGGCGTCGATACGTGGTGCTCCCCACAGATGCGCGGCCCCGGGCACATGGAAGCGGGGCCGGACGCTTTCGCATCCGGCCCCGCTGTATAGCCAAGCCTAGGCAGCTGCCGCCGGTTCGCGGGACTCGTGAAGGAACCGGGCGTAGGCCGGGACGGTCAGGAAGGTGGGGAACTGCTCGCCGCAGGCCACTTCCTCGAACAGCTCCAGGGCGTCGTCAAAACGGTCTCCGTCGAAGCGTTCCAGCTTGGAGAACTCCTCTTCCATCAGTTCCTGGACCCAGTGCGGGGTCACCACGTCGCCCTCGTCCGTGACGGCGGAGGAGTGGATCCACTGCCACACCTGGGACCGGGAGATTTCGGCGGTGGCGGCGTCTTCCATCAGGTTGTTGATGGCAGCGGCACCGTTGCCCCGCAGCCAGGACTCGATGTAGCGGATGCCCACCTCGATGTTGCTGCGGATGCCGGTCTCGGTGATGACGCCCGGAGTCGCCGCGATGTTCAGCAGTTCCTTGTCATTGGGGATGACGTCCTCGCGGGAGCGGTCCAGCTGGTTCGGGCGCTCGCCCAGGACGCCGTCGAACACCTCCATGGCCACAGGCACCAGGTCCGGATGGGCCACCCAGGAGCCGTCGAAGCCGTCGTTCGCTTCACGGGTCTTGTCCGCGCGCACCCGCTCCATGGCGACGTCGTTCGCTGCCTTGTCCCGGCGGTTGGGAATGAAGGCCGCCATGCCGCCGATTGCATGGGCGCCGCGGCGGTGGCAGGCCCGCACCAGCTGCTCGGTGTAGGAGCGCATGAACGGAGCGGTCATGGTGACCATGTTGCGGTCCGGCAGGATGAACCGGGGGCCGCGGGTGCGGAAGTTCTTGATCACGGAGAAGATGTAGTCCCAGCGGCCGGCGTTCAGTCCCGCAGCGTGGTCCCGCAGCTCGTAGAGGATCTCTTCCATCTCGAAGGCTGCGGTGATGGTTTCGATCAGCACGGTGGCGCGGATGGTGCCCTGCGGGATGCCGAGCAGGTCCTGGGCCAGGATGAAGATGTCATTCCACAGGCGGGCTTCGAGGTGGTTCTCGATCTTCGGCAGGTAGAAGTACGGGCCGCGGCCTTCAGCGATCAGCCGGTGTGCGTTGTGGAAGAAGTAGAGGCCAAAGTCCACGATTCCGCCGGCGATCGGCGTGTTGTTCACCAGCATGTGCTTTTCCGGCAGGTGCCAGCCGCGCGGGCGCACCACAATGGTGGGCAGCTCGGTCAGCCGGGATCCGCTGACCTTGTATTCCTTGCCCTCGGGGGAGGTGAACCCCAGCCGGTTGTCCAGGGCGTCGCGCAGGTTCAGCTGGCCGTTGATCACGTTGGCCCACGACGGCGTGGAGGAGTCCTCCATGTCCGCCAGCCACACCTTGGCTCCGGAGTTCAGGGCGTTGATGGTCATCTTGCGGTCCACCGGGCCGGTGATCTCCACGCGGCGGTCTTCCAGGCCGGGAGCGGTGGGAGCCACGCGCCAGTTGTCGTCCTCGCGGATGTGGCGGGTCTCGGCCAGGAAGGACGGGTCTGCGCCGTTGGAGATCTTCTGCCGGCGGGCCTGGCGCTGCTGCAGCAGTTCCTGCCGGCGGGTGTGGGTCGCCTGGTGCAGCGCCTTGACGAAGTCCAGGGCCTGCGGGGTGAGGATTTCCTCCTGCCGGCGGACCGGCGACGCGGTGAGGGAAATGCCGTTCAGGGTGATGGGATCGTTCATGGCGTGCTCCTTCGCGTGTTTCTAAAAGTTTGGGTCCCCGCCCCCCTTCCATCGAGATGACAGAAAGTGCTCTTTTCGAGGCTCTAACGTGCAGTTTCTGCTATCTCGAGGGGGGGGGGGGACGGGGGTGCTGCTGGTTAGTGGAACTGGGCGGTTTCGGTGGAGCCGGCCAGTGCCAGGGTGCTGCCCTCGGGGTTCAGGGCGGTGGCAATAGCGTCGAAGTAGCCGGTGCCGACTTCGCGCTGGTGACGGGTGGCGGTGTAGCCGCGGTCTTCGGCGCCGAACTCGCGCTCCTGCAGTTCCACGTAGGCGCTCATGCCGGAACGGGCGTAGCCGTGGGCGAGGTCGAACATGGAGTAGTTCAGGGCGTGGAAGCCAGCGAGGGTGATGAACTGGAACTTGAAGCCCATGGCGCCGAGCTCGCGCTGGAACTTGGCGATGGTGTCGTCATCCAGGTGCTTCTTCCAGTTGAAGGACGGCGAGCAGTTGTAGGCCAGCATCTGGTCCGGGAACTCGGAGCGGACAGCTTCGGAGAACTTGCGGGCCATTTCCAGGTCCGGGGTGCCGGTCTCCATCCAGATGAGGTCGGAGTACGGGGCGTAGGCCTTGGCCCGGGCGATGCAGGGTTCAATGCCGTTGCGGACCTTGTAGAAGCCTTCCGCCGTGCGCTCGCCGGTGATGAACTCCTGGTCCCGCTCGTCGACGTCGGAGGTGATCAGGGTGGCGGCCTCGGCGTCGGTCCGGGCGATCACCACGGTGGGCGTGCCGGCGACGTCGGCTGCCAGGCGGGCAGCGTTCAGGGTGCGGATGTGCTGGCTGGTGGGGATGAGGACCTTGCCGCCGAGGTGGCCGCACTTCTTCTCCGAGGCGAGCTGGTCCTCCCAGTGAACGCCCGAGGCGCCGGCCTGGATCATGGACTTCATCAGCTCGTAGGCGTTCAGCGGGCCGCCAAAGCCGGCTTCGGCGTCGGCCACGATCGGCACCAGGTAGTCATCCACGGACTGGATGCCTTCGGCGAACTCGATCTGGTCTGCGCGGAGCAGGGCGTTGTTGATGCGGCGGACAACGGTGGGGACCGAGTTGGCCGGGTAGAGCGACTGGTCCGGGTAGGTGTGGCCGGAGTTGTTGGCGTCGGCCGCCACCTGCCAGCCGGAGAGGTAAATGGCCTTCAAGCCGGCCTTGACCTGCTGCACGGCCTGGTTGCCGGTCAGGGCGCCGAGGGCGTTGGTGTAGCCCTCGTCCCCGGCATTGCGGAGCTGGTCCCACAGCTTCTCGGCGCCGCGGCGGGCCAGCGTGTGCTCTTCCTGGACGCGGCCACGGAGCTTGACGACGTCCTCGGCAGTGTAGTCGCGCTCAATGCCGTCCCAGCGGGGATCGCTGGCCCATTCCTGGGCGAGCTGCTCTGCGGTGCGTGCGGTGCTGGCTTCCTGCGTCATGCCTAACGTCTCCTTGGTTGCGGTGCGAACCGGCTGTGAAGCCGGCATTTCCTTGCTGTGCAATCAACACTCGGGCAATAACAAGCCCCTTTCTAGGGGTTTTCTATGGAAAGAAATGCACTTTTTCGCTTATTGTGAATTTGTGACGAGCGCAACATGGAACCGGCCCATTTCAACCGGTACATCGAACGACGCCGGCGCGGCCGACTCCTCGCTGGACGTCATCTCCCTGGGCCGCCGGGTGCGGCACCTGCGCAAGGCCAAGGGCATGACACTCGATGACCTTGGCGCCGCCGTCGGGACCGTGGCCTCCCAGCTCTCATTGATCGAAAACGGCAAGCGTGAGCCGAAACTGGGGCTGCTGCAGGCCCTGGCCAAGGCGCTGGACGTGAGCATCGACCAGCTGCTCGGCTCGGAGCCGCCCAGCCGCCGGGCCGCACTCGAAATCGAGCTTGAGCGCGCGCAGCGCGGCCCGCTGTACCAGTCCCTGGGCCTGCCGAAGGTTCGCATTTCTTCGCGTCTGCCCCTTGATGTGCTGGAATCCCTCGTCGGCCTGCAGGCCGAACTGGAACGCCGGCTGAACGAACAGGTGGCCACTCCGGAGGAAGCGCGACGAGCCAACGGGGAGCTGCGGGCGATGATGCGGGAGCGCAACAACTACTTCCCCGAGTACGAACAGGCCGCCCAGAGAGTGCTGGATTCAGTGGGCCATACCAACGGTCCGCTGTCCCAGCACGTCATTGCGGATATCGCCGCCCACCTTGGATTCAGCCTGCACCACGTCTCTGACCTGCCGCATTCCACGCGCTCCGTGACGGACCTGAAGAACAAGCGCATCTACCTGACGCAGTCCCAGCGTTCCGAACATGATCCGCGCTCGGTGCTGCTGCAGGCGCTGGGCCACTACGTGCTGGATCACCAGACGCCGCGCAGCTACGGCGAGTTCCTCAGCCAGCGCGTGGCGACCAACTATTTCGCCGCCGCACTGCTGCTGCCGGAGAAAGCCACGGTCGAGTTCCTGCAGCGGGCCAAGACCGCCAAGGAAATCGCCGTCGAGGACATTCGTGACGCTTTTGCCGTCTCCTACGAAACCGCGGCGCACCGCTTCACCAACCTGGCCACGGAGCACCTGGGTATCCGCACGCACTTCCAGAAAGTGCATGAGAGCGGCATTGTCTACAAGGCCTATGAGAACGACGGCGTGACGTTCCCTTCCGACCACACCGGCGCCATCGAGGGCCAGCCAATCTGCAGGTACTGGACCAGCCGCGAGGTGTTTTCAGTGCCCGACAAGTTCAGTGCGTACAACCAGTACACGGATACACCGGCCGGAACGTTTTGGTGTACTGCACGTACCGAGCGCAGCTCCGGGGGACTGTTCTCCCTCAGCATCGGCGTGCCGTACGCGCACGTGAAGTGGTTCCGCGGCCGGGACACCACCGAGCGCTCCAAGTCCCGCTGCCCGGATCCTGACTGCTGCCGCACGCCGCCTGCGGAGCTGGCCACTGAATGGTCCGGCATGGCCTGGCCCAGCGCCCGGGCGCATTCGCATTTGCTCGCCGCGCTGCCTCCCGGTGCATTTCCCGGCGTGGACGAGACCGAGGTGTACAGCTTCCTGCAGGCACACTCCGGGGACTGAGTGCCCTTCGAAAGGACGCTCAGTCCCCGGATCGCGAGGCGCGGGGACTGACACCGGCCGGCGGTCCCCGCATCACCGGGAGGAGCCCCGGGGGATAGGGTGAATTGATGGTCACCGAATCCAACAAGACAGCGCTGGTCATCGGCGGAAGCGGCATCGCCGGATCGTCCATCATTCGACGGCTGAACCAGGAGGGCGGCTGGACGGTACTTTCACTGTCCCGGAACCCCGTGAGCGGCTCGGATTCCCGGCATATCCCTGCCGACCTGCTGGCAGCAGACAGTCTCGCGGATGCCCTCCGCGGGGAAACGCCTACGCACGTGTTTTTCACGGCCTGGGCACGGCAGGACACCGAGGAAGAAAACATCCGCGTCAACCGAGCGATGCTGAGGAATGTGCTCCGGGCCCTCGAACACGCCCCGGTTGAACACGTGGCACTCATGACCGGCCTCAAGCACTATCTGGGCCCGTTCGAAGCGTACGGAGCGGGGCCGGTTCCGGACACTCCATTCCGGGAAGAAGAGCCCCGGCTGCCCGTCGACAACTTCTACTACGCGCAGGAAGACGAACTCTGGGCGGCCGCTGAAAAGCAGGGCTTCCGCTGGTCGGTACACCGGTCGCACACCGTGGTTGGCCACGCCGTCGGCAATGCCATGAACATGGGGCTGACCCTGGCCGCGCAGGCCACCATCTGCAGGAAACTGGGCAGGCCCTTCATCTTCCCGGGCTCGGAAACCCAGTGGAATGGTCTCACGGATGTCACTGACGGAAACCTTCTTGCCGAGCACATGATGTGGGCAGCGACCACCGAAGAATCCGGCAACCAGGCCTACAACGTGGTCAACGGTGATGTTTTTCGCTGGCGCTGGATGTGGCCAAAACTGGCTGCCTATTTCGGTGTGGAAGCCGAAGGGTTCAAGGATTCCCCACGTCCCCTCGAACAGCAGATGCTGGGCATGGAACAGGTGTGGTCGGACATCGCTGCCGAGGAGGGGCTCAGCGAGGCAAACCTTGCCCGAATCGCGTCCTGGTGGCACACGGATGCAGACCTGGGGCGCACCATGGAGGTCCTCGCGGATATGAGCAAGAGCCGCCTCGCCGGCTTCACCGGCTACCGCCGCACGGAAGACAGCTTCCTGCAGCTGTTCGACCAGTACCGCGCGGACCGGATCATTCCCTGATCAGTTCCCCGCCCCTGAATCGAGATGACAGAAACTGCCCGTTAGAGCCCGGATTCGGGCAGTTTCTGTCATCTCGATGCGGGAGACGGGAAGCGGGAGACGGGAAGCGGGAGACGGGAACCCGGCGGGCGCCGGGCTATCCAGCCGAGGGCAGGGTGAGGATCTCGGCGCCGTCGTCCGTGATGATGATGGTGTGTTCGCTGTGCGCGGTGAGCGCCCCCGTCGCGCTGCGCAGTGTCCAGCCGTCGGCGTCGAACGTGAGCTGGTCCGTGTCCTCCATGACCCACGGCTCGAGCGCGAGCATTAGCCCCGGTTGCAGCACGTAGCCGCGGCCCGGACGCCCCGTGTTGGGAACGTGCGGGTCCTGGTGCATGGTGGAGCCGATTCCGTGTCCGCCGAATTCAGTGTTCACCGGGTACCCGGCGCCGGACAGCACCGTGCCGATCGCGTAGGAAAGGTCACCGATCTTCGCCCCCGGACGTGCCGCGGCGATGCCGGCGGCCAGCGCCCGTTCGGTGGCACCGATCAGCTTTACGCTTTCAGCCGGCCGGCTGTTCCCGACGATGAAGCTGATAGCCGAGTCAGCGGCAATCCCGTCCTTGGAGACCGCGAGGTCAAGGGTCAGCAGATCTCCGTCCTGCAGCTTGTAGTCATGCGGAAGGCCGTGCAGCACTGCGTCGTTCACACCTGTGCAGATGTAGTGTCCAAAGGGGCCGCGGCCAAATGAGGGCGCGTAGTCGATGTAGCAGGATTCGGCACCGGCGTCCTTGATCATCTGCCCCGTCCACTGGTCTATTTCCAGCAGGTTGGTGCCGACGGTTGCGCGCGAGTTCATGGCCTGGAGAATGTCTGCGACGAGCCGGCCGGTAACCCGGGCCTTCGCCACTTCAGCTGCGTTCAGGATCTCGATCATGTGGTGCCTTTCATGGGGCAGGAGAATTGGCGTCTGTTCTGCATTCTGGCAGACCGTCTAGGGTGTAGGCATGCCCGAGATGCCTGAAGTGCAGGGACTCGCCGATTTCCTGCGGACCAAACTGCTGCCGGACGGCGGCTCGCCCGCGCAGGTAGCCGACGTCGAAGTGCTTTCCTTCGCTGTGCTGAAAACGGCTGGGGTGCCGCTGGAGGCGTTGCAGGAAGGCCCCGTGACGGCAGTGCAGCGCCGCGGAAAATACCTGATCATTACGGCCGGGGGAGTGCACCTGGTGATGGATCTGGCCAAGGCCGGCTGGCTGCGCTGGTCCGATGCGCTGAAGCCCGGCAAACTGCGTCCGGGCAAGGGGCGCATGGCGCTGCGCGTCCGCTTCGCAGCAGCGGAACCCGGTGGGGACGAACCCGGTTTTGACCTCACTGAGGCTGGAACCAAAAAGTCCCTGGCTGTCTACCTGGTCCGGGATCCGGCCGAGGTGCCGGGCATTGCCCGGCTGGGTCCGGAAGCGTTCGACGTCGATGAGCCCACGTTCGCGGAGCTGGTCGCCGGCCACCGGGGCCAGATCAAGGGCCTGCTGCGGGACCAGTCAGTCATAGCGGGGATCGGCAACGCCTACAGCGATGAAATCCTTCACGCGGCGCATCTGTCCCCGTTCGCGAACGCGTCAAAACTCAAGCCGGAGGAAACCAAACGGCTGTACGAGGCGATGCGCGCGGTGCTGGAGTCCGCCATCGACAACGCCGCGGGGCGTCCGGCAGCGGAGCTGAAGGACTCAAAGCGCCGGGCTCTGCGGGTCCACGCCCGCACCGGGGAACCGTGCCCCGTCTGTGGCGACACCGTACGGGAAGTATCCTTCGCCGATTCGTCCCTGCAGTACTGTCCCACCTGCCAGACCGGGGGAAAGCTGCTCGCTGACCGCAGGATGTCCCGGCTGCTCAAATAGTCTGCCGTGCGGGTCTGCAGGACCAGGCGCGGAAGTGTGGCGGAATTGTGACGGCCACCACCAGGGGCTCATGTAACTTATAGACAACACATGTTGCTCATAAGAAACCAAGAACCTTGTTGGTGGAATCCCGCCCGGCCCCGCACCCCTAGGACACCCATGAACCTCTACCGCCGCCTTGACCGGCACCTGCAGCAGAGCAACGAAGGCTCCGGCCCCGTGCGCGGCACCCTGTCCGCGCCGCGCATTGGCATGATCTGGCTGGCAGCCAACTTCGTGGTGACGACCCTGCTCACGGGCACCCTGATTGTTCCCGGTGTCAGCTTTGGTTCCGCGGTGTGGATGATTATCCTCGGCACTCTCCTGGGCGCCGTCGTCCTGACCTTGATCGGCAACATTGGGACGCGCACCGGGCTTCCAACCATGGCCATCACCCGCGGAGCATTCGGTGCCAGGGGAAGCCTGGTGCCGGTGGCAGCGAACGTAGTGATCCTGATGGGCTGGAGCTGGGTCCAGGCAATGCTGGCCGGCGTGACGGTCAACTATGTAGTGGAGCAGTTCACCGGCTTCTCCAGCCCGGTGCTCTTCGCAGTGCTCTGCCAAACCCTGGTTGTTTTCCTTGCCATTCTGGGCCACGGCGGTATTGCCAAAGTGGAGCCGTGGCTGGCCGTAGTCATTCTGGCCATCATGGTTTACGTCTTCGTCAGCGCCTTTACCACCTTCAGCCCCGCCGAGTTCGGCGGGATCGAGGTGGATGAGTCGCTGGGGTACACGAACTTCATGGTGCTGGACATCGTCATTGCCACGGCCATTTCCTGGACAGTGCTCTCGGCGGACTTCAACCGGCTCGCCAGGTCCAGCCGTGCCGGAATCATTGGATCCGGCGTTGGCTACACCATCTCGACGACGCTGGCCATGGTCCTGGGCGCGACGGCGATCGGCTACGTGATTCTCTCCGGGGATGCGGCTGCGTCCTTCGACCCCACCGTGATTGTGAGCGCTTTCGGCACTCCGCTGGCGATCGTGATCTTCATGTCCGTCATGGCCACCAACACCATGGTGGTCTACGGCATGGTCACCTCCGTGGTGAATGCACAGGTACGGTGGAAGGCCCGTTTCCTGCCAACTTCGCTTGCCGTCGGAGCCATCGCCATTGCCGGATCAACCTGGATGGCGCTCCTGGACCAGTTCACCGGATTCCTGGTCATGATCGGGGCGTTCTTTGTTCCTGTCTTCGCGATCATGATCGTGGACTACTACATCATCAGGCGCGGCAGCTACAGCAGGGACATTCTTCGTCCCAGCGGTGGCGCGTACTGGTACACCGCCGGCGTGAACTGGGCGGCTATCGCGGTGTGGGTGGTGGGGGCCGGCGCTTCCTACGTGCTGACCTACATCTGGCCCAGCCCGGTGGGTGCCACCATCCCGGCCTTCGTGCTGACTTTTGTGCTCTACTTCGCTGTGTCAGCCAGGAAACGTGCGCGCACCGCAGCCGGTCCGGGGCTGCAGCCCGCCGAGGGGGACGGACTGCCGTACCGTGCCCCGGCAGCCGCGGAATAGGCCCGAATTGGCCATCGTCGACCTGACCCACATGGTTTCCTCCGGAATGCAGGTCTTCCCCGGTGACCCGGAGGTGGAGATCACCGGTGCATTGAGCATCAGCGCGGACGGAGCACAGGTGGCGCGCCTGCATCTTGGCAGCCACACCGGAACCCATGTCGATGCGCCCTGCCACAGCATTGAAGGCGGCCGCACCACCTCCGAGGTTGGGCTGGAGGAACTGACGGGCGAAGCCCTGGTGCTGCACCTTCCGCACCTGGAAACGGATGCGGAGATCGCCTGGCACCACCTGGCCGGCCAGGTTACTGGAACAGTGCCGCGGATAGTCCTGCTGGCCACCGGATGGGACCGCCTCTTTGGCACGGGGGAGTACCTGTCGCACCCCGTTCTATCCCCGGCTGCGGCGGAAGAGCTGTGGAGCCGGGGCATGCGGGTGCTGGCGGTTGACACCCTGAACCCGGACCGGACACTTCAGCCCGGGCAGGAGTTCAGCCTGCCGGTCCATGAGCTTGTCCTTGGCTCCGACGGGCTGATCGTCGAGAACGTCCGTGGTGCGGCTGCGCTGCCTTCCCGCTGCCGGGTGGGGTTCTTTCCCCTACATCTCGCCGCAGCGGACGGAGCGCCGGTACGCGCCGTTGCCTGGGTCTAGCGCACTGGCCATGTAACAGGAGCGGGCCCGGGAGAATCTCCCGGGCCCGCTGTTTTGGCTGCTTACTGCCTGCAGGTGTTACTTGCAGTTTCCGCCGTTGTCCGTGGTGTAGGTGTCCAGGCGGTTGATGAAGGCCGCCATGGCCTCACGGGAGACGTTCTCCAGCGGCCGGAACGTGCTGTCGGGCCAGCCGGTGGAAACGCCTGATTCCTTCATCCACGAGATTTCCTTGTGGAACTCGTTGGTGATGGCCACATCGTTGAAGGAAGCGGCTTCCGGTGAAACGTATCCGCTGGCACCGTCAACAGAGCACTGTTCGCCGGCGAACCGATGCATGAACGCAGCCATGGCGTCACGCTTGACCGGTGTCACCGGCCGGAAGGTGCCGTCAGGGTAACCAGTGGAAATACCGGTCTCCGCCAGCCAAGAGATTTCCTTGTAGAACTGGTTGTCCGTAGCGACGTCCGAGAACGGGCTGGTCACCGGCGCGTTGTACGACGGCGATCCGGCCAGGCGGTAGAGGAACGCCGCCATGGCATCACGGTTGATCGAGCCGTACGGGCGGTAGGTGCCGTCCGGGTAGCCCGTGGTCAGGCCGCGGTCAGCCATCCAGTTGATTTCGGTCTCGAACTTGGTTCCTGTGGCATCGGGGAAGCGCAGTGAGCCCACCTCAACCGTAGTCACCTGGTCCTTGACGCCGTCGGCGTTGTGGTGGTGCAGGAACAGTGCCTTGCCGCCGTTGACGCCTTCCTGGCGGTTCACGCCCAGAGTTGCCTGGTCAGCGGCCACGAAAGTGCCAGCACCTTCGGTGCCCGGTGCGCCGGCGAACCACATGGCCGGCTGGGCGGCGTCGAAGCCGATCCAGTCAGTGGCGTCCACGGGAACCATGGTGCCTGACTCGTCAACGTTCAGGAGGTTACGGGTGGAGACCCGGTACTGGATGGGCGCCGGGGCGTTCAGGTCCAGTCCCAGAGCTGCGAGCGGGATCGGCAGCGTTACGACGTTGGTGTCGAAGGCGTTGGTATCCACGTCACCGAATGTGCCGTTGGCCAGGCCCAGCCCTTCGAGGGCGCCAACGATCTCACCGTTCTCGATCACGACCAGCTGGAAAACTGTCTGATCCAGGCCGTCCGCCCGGGTGGTGAGGGCGGCCATCTCGGGCTCGCCGTCTCCGTTGAGGTCCAGATCAACCCGGACCTGACTGTTGCTGTTCAGCGTTGCCCAGTTCTGCCAGGTGCTGAGACCGATGGTCAGGTAGCCGTCTTCCGGGTTCTCTCCAGCTGCTGCCAGGGCCGGTGCACTTGAGGATGCGCCAACCGTACGCAGGTCCAAGGAGTACAGGGAGTCCAATGCCAGGCCTTCGCGGCGCGGGCTTTCTGCGCCCAAAACCAGCGGGGTGGTCAGCGAAACGTAGGCTTCGCTTCCCTCTCCCTGGTTTAGTGCGCGTCCACGGAGCGTTGTTACGGCGCCCAGCTCGGAGGCGTTGGTGAAGGTGGTCTTCGGATCTGCCTTAATATCGGAGACCGGCTTTGGCGCGGAGTAGACCGGTACTCGAAGCACGGAGTCATCGCTCGTCAGCTGCAGGCGGCCGGAGGCCTCTGCAATGTACTGACGGGCAACATCCAGCTGCAGCTTCTCAGCAGCCGGATCGATGGTCTTGGCCAGGGCAGCGGGGTCCTCAACGCGAAGGGTCACGTTAACCGTTGCCTTGCCGTTGGCGGGAACCGTTATTGGGCCTCCATCAACGGTGATTGAAACTCCGGGGACCCTGGTGGCTTCGAGGTATTCGGCCGTGTAGGTCTTCGGAGAATCACCCTTGTTCTCGATTGTTACCGAGCGGGTAAGTTCGGTTGTCCCGCTGATTTCCAGGACACCGAAGTTGACCGAGGTTAGGCCCGGCTGATCAGTTGCGTAGGCAAAGACCTTGGTGTTCAGCGCATCCAGTGCATCAACACGGCCGGAACCGACACGGTTGGGAGCGTAGGCCACCCCGTCACCGGTCAGCAGATCATGCGTGGCAGTGTTCATGATGATCGACTTGACCTCATACGGGTTGTAGTCGGTCTGCGCGACCACGAGGGCTGCGATGCCGGCAACGTTCGGGGCAGCCATAGAGGTTCCGCTCTTGATCGATGCGCCGGTGCCTGTGCCTACCTGTGCGGACTTGATCTGTGTGCCTGGAGCCGCGACGTCGGGCTTGATGACGCCGTTGGAACCGTGAACTCCGCGCGAGGAGCTGGCGTTCAGGGTGTCCAGTGCCTCGGACGGGCCGGTGACGCTACCCACCAGTTCAGGTGCCAGGCGGATCTGCAGGGTTCCGGCCTCGGCGGCCGCCCGCAGGTCCTCGGATGTGTCCGCGGTGAACTGCATACCGGGGATTGCGGCGTTGCCGGCAATGCCAGCCTCGAAAGCATTCAGGGTCGAGTCGATGACCACACCGCTGTAGCCCGCAGCTGCAGCGTTGTTCCAGCGGGCGCCGGAACCACACTCGCGGGTGGCTGCGTTCTCATCCCAGGAGAGCCAGACCCATTTGCCCGCGTCGTCTCCGGCGGGCTCCATGGCAGCGCATCCGTCAGCGTTGTCGCCTTCCGGCCCCATCACGACGGTTCCGGTGAGTGCTTCAGGCGCGGCTGCAGCGTAGTTGAAGCTGGCGGTGTACTGGCCGGCCGCAACACCGGGCTCCGGCGCCAGGATTTCACCGGCATCGAGGGTGGTCTGCGAACCGACGCTGTTGGCGACAGTCAGTGCCGTCTCGGCACTGCCGGGTGAGCCGCCAATGTCGTAGATGTCGCCGTCGTTACCCGAGGACACAACTGAGAGGATGCCCTGCGCCGTGAGCGCGTTGACGATGTCGTTTTCCGGATCGTCATAGGCGGGGAAGTCCGAGCCCAGAGACATGTTCACTACCTGCGCGCGGTCGGAGAAATCGCCGTCGCCATTGGGGTCCAGGACGTAGTCGAGGGCCTGGCCAACAACCTCGGAGGAACCTCCGCAGCCGAAGACTCGCAGGGCCACGATCTTGGCTTCTGGGGCGGTGCCCGGGCCGATGCCCATCCTGTTGACATCTTCCGCTGTCAAGGAGCCATACTCCCCGTTGAAGGTAGTGCCGTCTGCGTTAGTTCCGTAGCCGGCAGCCGTGCCGGCGACGTGCGAGCCGTGGCTCTGGCAGTCCAGCGGGTTGGCGTCAGGCTTGGGGATGGGGCTGTACAGCTCCGGAACCGAGGGATCGGCGTTGTAATCGTCGCCCACAAGGTCCCAGCCGCCGGCAAACTTCTCGGGATCCCATAGGCCCGAATCAGGCGCAGGCATCTCGTCCATTGCCTGAGCTTCGGCGAAGGCCTCTAGGGTGCCGGGGCCGCCAAAGTTGGAGTGGGTGTAGCCAAGGCCCGTGTCGAGGACGGCGATAGTTACGCCCTCACCGGTCTGGTCCCGCTGAACCCATGAGTCTAGGGCGCGGACGTCGATGTCCCCACCCTTATTGTCGTAAGTCTTGGGAACGATGCCAGTAATCTTGGCTACGTCCCCGCGTGCAGCGAGTGCCCGGATAGCCTCTGCGTCCCCGTTGATGGCGACACCAGGGACAGTGTTGGTGGTCGTATAAATAATGTTCGACGAAGCCTCGGCGGCAACTTCTTCTGCCTGGGCCTCAATAGTCGAACGAATCTGTTGTACCTGCGGTGCCTTATTTAGCGGAGCGGCCAGGCCTTCACGTACCTCGCGTGGCTGCGTCTGTTCGAAGGCTCCCTTGCCGGTGAACTGAACGAAGACCGAGACCGGTCCCTGCTTGTCCTTTAGGTCGGATGAGACTTTGAGATCCGGCGTCACCTGGGTCAGTCCCTGGGCGCTCGGATTATCCTGGGTGTTCCCCTCGACGGCCGAAGCCGGGGTCCACATGCTGGAGACCAGAGCGACGCCTGCAATGGAGGCCAGCACCGCCCTCGTCGATCTCCGGTGGTTTGGACTGTTCATTGTTCTCCTTAGTGAAAGAGCTGCCGCAGTCCGAAACTGCAAACTTGTGGTTTGCGTCCCCCCGACCTAGACCTGGCATGGAGTATCGGCCAAGACGAAGCTTGGCGGGTTCCGCGATTTCGGTCAGAATCCACCGCGGTGCTTCCTGTACCCTCGTTGCTGGAGTTGCTCGTGTCAACAGTGCAGACTAATTCTTTTGGTGTTTGCGCCGTGCCCTTTACGCCCACGATTATTCTGGTAATAGGCCACATTCTGCGGGTCCAATCCGGTGATTTCTGGGGATGTCCGGGGACTTGCTGCGGCATGACCACAGCCGCTCCGACTCGCGGCCACAATGTGGGGGAGGAGTCCGCCGGTTTCTCAGCACATGGCAGGGAATCTAAAGGCCTCAGTGCGATCGTGTGTAAACAGATTTGGGCAGGCGGTAGAGATCCGATTTCTGTCCTGAACGCGATCCAGCATTGTATGGGGAAAACAGAATTTTCCCATTTTTGGTGACCTAATTGTTATCAGGGCCGAAAATCGTTGCCGGAGCAGCAAAAGCGGGCGGCAGCACCAAATTGATGCTGCCGCCCGCTGCTGAGGATCGAACTGCGCCCTAGAGGGCCGGGCCGCTGGCCGCGCCGCCCTGCCACAGGGCGTCGAACGGGGTGTTGGAGGAAACCCGGTTACGGATGCCTTCGGTGACGAAGGCCTTGGCCGTGCGGGCAGCCTCGAGCGGGCTCGCGCCCTTGGCCAGTTCGGCGGTGATGGCAGCGGCCAGGGTGCAGCCGGCACCGCTGACGGCTACGTCGCCCACCTTCGGGGCGCGGAGGACTTCCATGGTTTCGCCGTCGTAGAAAACGTCGACGGCGTCCTCGCCTTCCAGCCGCACGCCGCCCTTGGCGAGCACTACCGCCCCGGAGGCTTCGTGGATGCGCCTGGCTGCTTCCTTCAGGTCTTCCACGGACTCGATCGCATCCATGCCGGCAAGGGACATGGATTCGAAGTGGTTCGGGGTGACAAAGGTGGCCAGCGGAAGGATCTGTGCCTTCAGCGCCTGGTCGGTGTCCAGGGCGGCCCCGGGTTCCTGGCCCTTGCAGATCAGCACCGGGTCCAGCACGATGTTCGTCCAGTCCTGGCTCTGCAGTGCCTTGGCCACGGTGTCGATGGTGGCCGGGGTGCCCAGCATGCCGATCTTCACGGTGCCCAGGTCATAGGCCGTCTGGATGGCTTCCAGCTGGTCCGCAATGACCTGCGGGTCAACCGGAACAAAGCGGTGGTTCCAGTTGTCCTTCGGATCGAAGGAAACGATGCAGGTCAGGGCCGTGATGCCGTAGGTTCCCAGTTCCTGGAAGGTCTTGAGGTCGGCCTGGGCGCCCGCGCCGCCGGTGGCTTCGGAGCCGGCGATCGTGAGCGTGACGGGAGGATGTGTTGTTGAAGACATGGCTCCATCTTCCACCCAATTCGGCGTGGCCCGCCACCCGGTTTCGCTGCCGGCTGCCGGGCTAGTAGCGCACGTCCATCAGGCGCCACACGGCAAGCCGCCCGACGGCGGAGGAGACACCGATTGCCAGGGCCATCAGCAGGGGGACGCCAACCGAACCGGCAAGAAATCCGATGACCACCCAGGCCAGCACCGTGGGGACCAGGAAGAAGGCGAGTACGTGCAGCCACTGGTTGGGTACGCCGCGCAGCAGCAGGCCCAGGGCCAGGCCCACCGGGGCAGCCGTCACCAGGCCGATGCCGGCGGCGTAGAAGGCGGCGATGACGATGATCCAGAGGTAGCCCCAGAAATCCCGCGAGGTTCCCCAGCCGATGGCGACGGTGGCGATGGCGGCAACCAGCAGGCAGGCGATCGCGTAACCGGTCACGAAGGCGGTGGGGCCGAACGTTACGCGCGGGGCGAGCATTGGCGGGGCGCCCGCGCCCGAAGGCGAGGTGGCGGCACCGGCCGGGAAGACGGCGTCGTCATCCGCTTTTTCAGTCATGTGATCGCGCTCCTCGCAGCAGCTTCACCACATCTTCCACGATATTGCGCACCACGGGTAGGCGCGAGAGGATGACCAGCTTGGCCACGAGCGGAGCCGTATTCGTGACGAGGCGGCGGGAGCGGGCCTGGCCCGGCGAGGAGTCGTAGACCCAGAACAGGGTCACGCCCATCTGGACCAGCCACAGCAGTTCAGGCAGGTCATCGCGAACCGCCAGCGGCGGCTGCGGCCTGGCGGCCTGCACCGCCTGGCGGTAGACCGCGATCGATTTGCCGCGGCCTACCTGCTCCGCATCCGCCGGGAGGGAGGACGTCCGTGTGCCCGGGGGCACGGGCAGGGCAGCCGTCTTCAGGAACTGGTGGCCCAGGGAGTGGTACGGAGCCAAGACATCAAGGTTCGCCTGCAGGATGACCCGGAGGTGCTCGCCGAGGTTGTGGCCCTCGCGCAGCTGCGGCAGGGCAGCCGAGCGGTGCTCGTTCTGCAGCGACCGGTACAGCTCAGCAACGATCGCGTCCTTGGAGGAGAAGTAGTAGTACGCATTGCCCACGGAGACACCGGCCTCCGCCGCAATGCCGCGCATGGTGGTCCGTTCAAAGCCGAGGGTGCGGAACTGGCTCGTGGCGGCTTCAACCAGCCTCCGCCGGGTGGCTTCACTCTTCGACCCCGCGGCCATTGGTCCCCTGTTCCAAGTTGTCTACCGCGCTATTAGAGCACATTTTTGAACGCGTTCAAAAATGTGACGCCGCGGAAAACGTGGCAGAATTGACGCTGGTCCTCCACGGGCCGCCCGGGACAGCGGGCAAGTGCTAATACAGCCGGGCGGGAGCCCAGGCGAACCACTACACCGAAACGGGAAAGCCATGTCTTCACCAACCCCGGCCGCTGCCACCCAGGCACGCCAGGCCCCCAGCTACGCCTCCCGGGGCAGCTCGCATTTCGACCTGATCCTCACCCTCATGTGCGTGGTGATCATCATTTCCAACATCGGGGCATCCAAGGGCGTGGTGCTGGGCCCGGTCTTCGGAGACTTCAGCATCATTACCGACGGCGGATTCTTCCTCTTCCCGCTGGCGTACATCCTGGGAGATGTCATCAGTGAGGTCTACGGTTTCAAGGCCGCCCGCCGTGCCATCTACATGGGCTTTTCCATGGCAGCCTTCGCGGTGCTGTCCTTCGCCGTGATCATCGCGCTGCCCGGCTTCGACGACGCGTACGGGGTGGAGAAGCAGGCCGCACTGGAAGCGGCGCTGGGGCCGGTATGGCAGATCGTCGCGGCATCGCTGCTGGGTTTCCTGGCCGGGCAGCTGCTCAACGCCATGGTGCTCACCCGGATGAAGGCGCGGTTCAAGGAGCGCGCGCTGGTGGGCCGGCTGATGGCCTCAACCGGCGTGGGCGAATTCGCGGACACCCTAATCTTCTGTGCCATCGCCGCGCCGGTAATCGGCATTACCGATGGCGGGCAGTTCGTGAACTACGTGATCTTCGGATTCCTCTACAAGACGGCCGTCGAGTTCCTGTTCGTCCCGGTCACCTCAGCGGTGATCAAGGCGATCAAGAAGCGCGAGCCTTCCTACGGGCCGCGGGAAACCGAAGCGGCATAAGGCGCCGGGCCGCTTCTCCGGCACGCCGGCACTCTCCGTGCCGGCGGTATCTCCGGCGGGCCGGCACCCTCCGTGCCGGCGGTATCTCCGGCGGCCCGGCACCCTCCGGCGGCCCGGCACCCTCCCGCGGGCCGGCACCCTCCGGCCTGCGGGCACTTAGCTGTAGTACTTGCCCAGGACCTCGTCCTTGAAGTCGAAGAAGGTGCCGTCTTCAAGCGCCAGGCGGGCGTCGTCGACCAGTTTCACCGTGAAGCGCTCATTGTGGATTGAGATCAGCGTGTGGCTGACCATCTCATTGGCCTTGAACAGGTGCTGGATGTAGGCACGAGAGTAGTTGGCGCAGGCATAGCAGTCGCAGCCGTCCACCAGCGGGCCGAAGTCCCGCTTGAACTTGGCGTTGGAGAGGTTCTTGCGCCCGTACGGGGTGTAGAACGCGGAGTTGCGGGCCACACGGGTGGGGGAGACGCAGTCGAAGGTGTCCGCGCCGTTCTCGATGGCGGTGAAAATGTCGTCCGGTTCGGAGATGCCCAGCAGGTGCCGCGGCCTGTCCTCGGGGAGTTCCTCGGTGCACCAGCGGACGATCGTGCCCAGGTTTTCCTTCTCCAGGGCGCCGCCGATGCCAAACCCGTCGAAGCCCATGGCTCCCAGGTCGCGGGATGCCTTGCGGCGCAGGTCTTCATACTGCGCGCCCTGCAGCACTCCGAAGAGCGCCTGGTAGGGCCGGTGCGAACGTTCCTCGGTGAGCCTGCGGTGCTCCACGAGGCACCGCTCCGCCCAGAGCCGGGTCCGTTCTAGCGAACGCTCCTGGTAGGCACGGGAGTTCAGCAGGGTGGTGAGCTCATCGAAGGCGAACATGATGTCCGCTCCCAGCTGGTGCTGCACCTGCATGGAGATTTCCGGGGTGAAGCGGTGCTTGTCCCCGTTGAGGTGCGACTTGAACCAGACGCCGTCGTCGTCAATGTGGGCCAGGCGCTCCTTGCCGGGTGCGACGTCGTCGTCCGCCCCGGTGGCGTGCGTGGTGCCGTCCGCGTTCATGTTGATGACCTTCTTGAACCCCGCGCCCAGGCTCATGACCTGGAATCCGCCAGAATCGGTGAAAGTGGGGCCGGGCCAGTTCATGAATTTGCCCAACCCGCCGGCCTCGTCAAGGATGTCCGCTCCGGGCTGCAGGTACAGGTGGTACGCGTTGGCCAGTACGGCCTGGGCCCCGAGCTGGGCTACCGACTCAGGCAGCACGGCCTTGACCGTGGCCTTGGTACCGACGGCGATGAACGCGGGAGTCTGGATCTCGCCGTGCGGGGTGCTGATGACACCGGTACGGCCTTGGAACTCACCGCCGTTCTCCTTGACGCGGGAAGCAGAGTCGGGAGTGGTTTCGCGCAGGCGCTTACCAAGGGCAAAGGAAAAACCGGAGCTGGACACCCCTCCATTTTGCCCTACATCCAGCGGGCTCCTTCCGGCGCCGGCAGCAGTGCCCCGTCCCGGCGCCCCGCGGGAGGGAACCGAGAGAGCCGGCACACATAACTCCGGCAGCCGGAGGCGCCGGGCGTATGGTGAGAAAGGCGGACTCTCCGGCACGTGAAGCGCTCCCGCCGACCGTGAACGCATGAAAGGCCACTGAGCTCCCCTTGAACCACCTGCGCGAAATGCTCGCCCTTGCTCCTGCCCAAAATGACCACCGCGTGGCGATCCGCTGCGGCGTCGGCATCGGTGTTCCGCTCGCCGTACTGCTGGCTATCGGCAGGATCGACCTGGCGATCTTCGTGGCCTTCGGTGCCTTCACCAGCATCTACGGACGCAACGAACCGCACCGCCAGCGGCTTGGGCACCAGGCGCGTGCGGGAGCCCTGATGTTCATGGTGATCCTGGCCGGTGCATTCTCATCACGCCTTGGACTGGATGCCTGGGGAATCGTCCTCGGAACCACGCTAGTAGCCGGGCTGGGAACCGTGGCCACCGGATACTGGCGGCTTCGTCCAGCCGGGTCCCTGTTCCACATCTTCGCCTACGCGGCCATCGCCTCCGTTCCTGCTCATCCTCCCCTGTGGCAGGGCATGCTGGCAGCGGGAACCACCATTGTGTTCGCCATCCTCCTCGGGCTTTCCGGAATGCTGACCGCCAGGTACCGGACACCTTGGGACAAGACCCTGCGGCCGCGCTTCAGCGTGGACAAGCAGAAAGCGATCTGGGCTGACGGAGGCCTGTACGCCGTTGCGGCTGCCGCTGCCGGAACCGTGGCCACCACGCTCGGAATCGGGCACAACTACTGGGCCATGGTTGCCGCCACCGTTCCGCTGGTGGGAGCAACTTTCCGCCACCGCATCCAGCGCGGCGTTTACCGGATCCTGGGAACGTTCGGCGGACTCGCAGTCACAGCGGTGATCCTCTTTGCGGGCCTGCAGGCCTGGCAGCTTGTCCTGGTCATCGCGCTGCTGCAGTGCGGTGCTGAACTCTTCATTGCCCGGAACTATGCGCTGGCCCAGGTTGTCATCACGCCTCTGGCCCTGCTCAGCACGGAGCTCGCCCACGCGAGCAACCCCGCCACACTGATCCAGGACCGGGCAGTCGAGACGGTCATCGGAGCCGTGGTGGGCATGGCACTCGTGCTGCTCCTGCAGGTCCGGGCCAACCGGGCCACGGACAGGAAGGGCCGGAACGCGGCCTAGAGGTCCATGTTCAGCCCGCGGACGGCGCTGAGTTCGGTGCGGATGCGGCGCTGGAGTTCGGCGTCGGAATAGGTGAGGGACCCGCCGTGGGCGCGCAGGTACAGCAGCGTGTTCAGGCGCAGGATCCGCCAGTCCCGTTCGCTGAGCTCGTCTCCCGCCTCGGCGGCGCGCTGGACCTCACGGTCATACAGGTTCGGTTCGTTCAGCTGGCGCTGCAGCAGCTCGGCGGAAAGCTTGGCCTTGAGCGGATCCGACTCGGCGTCGTCGCCCGCCCGGACTGCCTGGGCAAACGCCGCCGAAGCCTCGATGTCTCCGGACTCATGGGTGATCTGCGCGGCCAGTGCCAGCGCTCCCTGGATCCAGTTCCAGCGGCCGTAATTGCCGTCGAAGCCCAACCCGGTGATCAGGGAACAGACAGCCAGGGCGTTCTCCGAGTCCCCCAGGTCCACGTAGAGCGTGTGGGCGAGGTCGCGAACATCCTGGAGGTTGCTTCCTGCCTTGACATTCAGGCCCCGGCTGAGCCGGGTCACGAGTTCCTTGACCGCGCGGTCCTCCGGGTGGGCGGCTTCGGCCGCAGCCAGGACGGCAGCGTACGTCTCTTCCTCTGTGGGGATGCTGCGCACTGCCTCGGCAGCGTTTGTCTCCGGTGCCGGAGCGGCCACCCGCACGGCGGCACCGTAGGCAATCCGCAGGGTTTGGCCGTCCTCCAGGTCGGCGATGACCAGGGCTGGGTTCCCCAGGTCGTCCTCCTCGATGTGCACGGCAGCCAGGGGTGCCAGGGTCTTCTCGTCCAGGACGACTTTCTGGCCCGGCACAAGCAGCTCGGCATTGACCCGGAAGGCATACTTATCCGGCACACTCATAGACATGGCTTTTCCTTAGCGCTCGAACCTCGGCCCCAGTTTACAAACGTAGGTTAGCGCCTACCGGCCCCAGCCTGCTGATGCCAGCGCCTGGCGGAGCAGATCGCCGCGGCCGCCGGAGAATTCGGAATAGATGGCAGGGCTGAGGGCTTCTTCGGGCGTGAGCCAGGAGAGTTCCAGTGCGTCCTGCCGCGGATCACACTCGCCCGTCACCGGAATCAGGTAGGCCAGCGCGACGGCGTGCTGGCGCTCGTCAGTGAGGCCGGTCTGCGACGGCGACGGGAAGTACTCCGCGACGGCGAACGGCGCGAGGCTGGGCGGCAGCTGCGGCAGCGCCATGGGCCCGAGGTCCTTCTCGAGGTGGCGCAGCAGGGCGGCACGGATGGTCTCTCGGTACATCACCCTGCCGGAAACGAAGGTCCGCACCATCTTGCCCTCGGGAGTTGCCTGCAGCAGCAGGCCCACCTCGGTGACGTACCCCAGCGGGTCACACCGCACCGGAACGGCTTCAACGTAGACCATGGGAAGACGCTGCCGTGCTTCATGCAGGTCCTCTTCCGAAAGCCAGCCGGGATACGGGTCAGGAGTGCGAACGTTCATAGCAGTGTTCTACCCCAAAGCCGGACGCCTAGTCATACGGCGCGCTCCGCTTCGGCCAAGGGCTGAACTGCATCCGGCTCTATCAGGGCGCCCGGCGGAAGCCTACGATTGGGCGCATGGAGACCGAGCTTTCGGAGCTGCTGCTCCCGGACGCGGACGCCTGGCGGGCCTGGCTGGACGAGCACCATCTGCGCTCCGCCGGGGTCTGGCTGGTGATCGGAAAGCAGGGCGGAAGCACGACGGCGCTGACCCGGCAGTCTGCCCTGGACGAGGCCCTCTGCTTCGGCTGGATTGACGGCCAGGCGGCACGGCGGGATGAGGAAACCTACCTGCAGCGCTACACCCGGCGGGGCCCGCGGAGTGCCTGGTCGCTGCGCAACGTGGGGCACATCGCCCGGCTCGAAGCCGCCGGGCGGCTGCACCCCTCCGGGCGGGACGCCGTGGAGTCAGCCAAGGCCGACGGCCGCTGGGATGCGGCATACGCCGGCCCGGCGACGGCTGAGGTGCCGCAGGATCTGCTGGACGCGATTGCCGCCAACGGGAGTGCCCAGGCGATGTTCAATGTGCTCAGTTCGCAGAACCGCTTCGCCCTGGCCTACCGGCTGGGGCAGCTCAAGACGGCGGCAGCCCGGGAGCGGAACATCGCCCGCTTCGTGGACATGCTCAGCCGCCGTGAGACCTTCTACCCGCAGAAGCGGTTCCCAGAGTAGGAGTCCACCATGTGCCGGCTTTTCGGAATGCACGCAGGTCCCGGGCCAGTCCATGCCACGTTCTGGCTGCTCACCGCTCCTGACAGCCTCGCCGAGCAAAGCCGCCGGATGGCGGACGGTTTCGGGATCGGCGTGTTCGATCCCGGCGGCAAACCCGTGATGGACAAGGCGCCCGTGGCGGCCTACGAGGACCGCGCCTACGCCTCTGCGGCACGGACCTTGGAGGGCACCACGTTCGTGGCGCACGTGCGGTACGCCAGTACCGGCTGGAACACCCTGGTGAACACCCATCCGTTCCTGCAGGATGACCGGATGCTGGCCCACAACGGAGTGGTGGAGGACCTGGACGTGCTCGATGACCGGCTGCGTTCCCTGGAAGTCCTGGACCTGGTCCGGGGCGAGACGGACAGTGAGCGGGTCTTTGCCCTCATCACGGGCATTGCCCGGGAAAACGGCGGGGACCTGGGCGATGCCCTCACCCAGGCTGTCACCTGGATCGCCGAGAACCTGAGGCTCTACGCCGTGAACCTTGTCATCACTACTGAATCCGAGCTGTGGGCGGTGCGGTACCCGGACACGCACCCGCTGTACGTCCTGCAGGAAGGCTCGGAGGATCCGCACCGCGGCAAGAACTCGGCCCGGATCAGTGTGAAGAGTGACGAGATGGAGCAGAACAAGATCCCCGCGGTGCTCGTCGCGACCGAG
The DNA here is from genome assembly GCF_009193255.1 of Arthrobacter koreensis. GTDB lineage: Bacteria > Actinomycetota > Actinomycetes > Actinomycetales > Micrococcaceae > Arthrobacter_B > Arthrobacter_B koreensis. Next base: position 171,217 of record NZ_WACG01000006.1, on the reverse strand, counting down.
CGGATGGACGAGAATCCGAACTGGCGCATGATGGACTCGGGCGAGATCCTCCGGGTGGACCGGAACCTGAACACGGAACGGTCCTTTCCGCTTCCACAGCATCCCCAGCACCTGCTCACCCTCGCGGACCTGGATCCGCATACAGCGGCGTCGCAGCATCCGCTCAAGGCCGCTGGTACCTAGGACGCGCGGCTCAGCCTTCCTGCGGACCGGCCTCCAGCCGCACTACGCGCAGGGCCGCCTCCAGCACCATCCACGCCTGGAGCTGGGTTGAAAGCTCGACGCCGCTGCCCGGGGGATACCCCTCATCTGCGGTGCTGCGGGGGTCGGACGGGAACACCGCCAGGTTGTTCCGGACCGCACGGCCTTTCCATAGCCGGTCCGCCAGTTCGGTGACCAGTGCTCCCGCCGTCCGGCGGGACCCGGAGTCCAGGGTGGGGGCCGCAGCTGCCTCGGCCAGGTAGCGGCACAGGATCCCGGTGAACAGCCCGCCGTCGCCGCTGCCGTGCGTGCGCAGCAGCGGCCCGGTGCCGCCGTCGTTCACCAGGTGCAGGGAAGTTGCGCGGATTAGTTCTGCGGCCCGCCGCAGGTTCGGTTCGCCGCCCAGTTCGAGCAGTGCTCCCAGCACCGGCCCCTGGTTGTACGTGAAGTGCGCCCGCTCGAGCACCGTGCCGTCGCCTTTCCTGCGCACGCCGTCGAAGTAGAGCCCGGTTTCGGGGTCCAGCATCTCAGCATTGAGCCAGTCCACGAGGTCCTGCGCCCGGTCCCGTTCCCCGGTGCGCGCGAAGTACAGGGCTGCGGGGGCTGTAGCGGGGGTGTTCTTGAAGTTCCGTGCCCGGTTCCACCAGAGTCCGCCGCCGAGGTCCGCGGTATGGCCCGCACGCAGGGCCCGTCCCAGTGAGTCACGCAGGCCCTGGTGCCGGGCCTTGTTGCCGCGCGGCGGGCCGGGCAGGGTGTCCAGGCGCAGGGCGGCCAGGGCGAGCCATGCCATGTCGTCGAAGTACGAATTCGTGAACTTTCCGCCGTTGCGGATCCGGATGGTTCGGATCACCTGTTCGGCCAGCACGATCGGATCCTGCCCGGCTACCGGTGCCCGGCTACGCAGGCCCGTGTCCACGAGTACGTCCACGTAGTGTGCCTGCCACCAGTAGTGCCACGGCCCAATGCCGCGGGGCAGCGGCTGGGGTGCGCGGACAGCGCCCAGGTGAGTGCCCGGCAAACCGAGGAACGTGCCGCCGAAAGCGGCCGTTACCGAATGGGCTGCGGTGTCCGAACGCAGTTCGGCATGGCGGACTGTCTGTGCTTCGGGCATGCGACCCACCATAGTCCGGGGCGACCGCAGCGTCACCGTTCCCGGGTGGCGGAACCGCGCTCCGAAGGGATGCGGTGTGCCCTCAGTCACAGTAGGCTCGTGGGACCGCACGCGCCCCGGCGCACCCCAAACAGTCCTGACCCAGGAGGAACCACATGCAGCTATCCGGTGCTTCGGCCATTGTCACGGGAGCAGCTTCCGGGCTCGGGCGGGCCACGGCCCGCCGGCTCATCGACGCCGGAGCGGAAGTGGTCCTGGTTGACCTGCCGTCCTCCGGCGGCCTCGCCTACGCCGGTGAACTCGGGGACAACGCCCATTTCGTGCCGGGAGACGTGACCGATCCGGAGCAGACGCAGGGCGCGGTGGAAGCGGCCATGGCCGCGGCCCCGCTGCGGGTAGCCGTGAACTGCGCCGGGATCGGCACCCCGGGCAAGGTCCTGGGTCGCAGCGGAGTCCTGCCACTGGAGGACTTCAACCGGGTCATCCAGGTCAACCTGGTGGGCACCTTCAACGTGACCAGGCTCGCCGCGGCGGCGATGGCGGAAACCGAGCCGGTGATTGACGACGGCGGAACTTCCGAGCGCGGTGTCATCGTCAACACGGCCTCGGTAGCGGCTTTCGACGGGCAGATCGGGCAGCCTGCCTACTCTGCTTCGAAGGGCGGAGTGGCTGCCATGACCCTTCCACTGGCGCGGGAACTGGCCCGCCACCTGATCCGCGTGGTGACGATCGCTCCCGGAATCTTCGAGACGCCGATGGTGGCCGGACTGCCGCAGGACGCCCAGGACTCGCTCGCCGCGCAGATCCCACACCCTTCCCGGCTCGGCCGGCCGGACGAGTACGCCTCGCTGGTGGGTCACATTATTGGAAATCCGATGCTGAACGGGGAAACCATCCGGCTTGACGGAGCGATTCGGATGGGACCGAAATAAGGCGTGCCGATGCTCCCCGACGCCGACTTTTTCAACTTCGAACAACTGCTCAATCCCGAGGAACAAGCCAAACTCGCTGAACTGCGATCCTTCCTGGCTGCCGAGGTGCTTCCGTACGCCGGCGGCTGGTGGGACGACGCGCGGTTCCCGGTGGAACTGCTCCCCGGACTGGCGTCGCTCGGCCTGTCCACGCCGGTGCAGCGCGGCTACAGCCCGCTGTTCGCCGGCTTGGTCATTGCCGAGATGACCCGGGCGGATACGTCCATTGCCACGTTCTTCATGGTGCACCATGACCTGTTCGTGGAGGGACTGCATGCCTTCGGATCCGAAGAGCAGAAAGAAAGGCTCCTGGCTGATGCGCAGTCGTTGAAGATCACCGGCGCGTTCGCCCTCACCGAGCCAGACCACGGATCCGACGTCGCGGGCGGAATGGCCACTACGGCCGTGCGCGACGGCGACACGTGGGTCCTGAACGGAACCAAGCGCTGGATCGGCAACGGCACCTTCTGCGACTGGATGCTGTTCTGGGCCCGCGAACCGGAAACGGGCAAGGTCAGGGGTTTCCTGCTGGATGCCTCGCTGCCCGGGATCAAACGCACCCGGATCGAGAACAAGACTGCGCTGCGGACCGTGCAGAACGCGGACATTGAACTGACGGATGTTCGCGTTCCGGAAGCGGACCGGCTCGCCGGGATCGAAAGCTTCGACGATACCAAGCACCTGCTGCGCGGTTCCCGGATCATGGTCGGCTGGCAGGCCGTGGGCCAGCAGCTGGCCGCGTTCGACGTCGCCCGCGCCTACGCCGTCGAACGCATGCAATTTGGGCGGCCGCTGGCTTCCTTCCAGCTGGTGCAGCAGCAGCTGGTCCGGATGCAGGGCAACGTTGTGGCATCCACGGGGATGCTTGCGCGCGTCAGTGATCTGGAACAGGGCGGATACGGGGCTGTGGCGGACGACGGCGCTGCCCGCGGAGACATGGCCCGCGCCGCGCTGGCGAAGTCCTACGCCAGTGCGCTGATGAGGGAAACCGTTTCCCTGGGGCGGAGCTTGCTGGGCGGCAACGGCATTGTCACCGACTACCGGATGGCGAAGATCTTCGCCGATGCCGAAGCGATCTACACGTACGAGGGAACGTATGAAATCAATTCGCTCATTGCCGGGCGGGAGATCACCGGGGTTTCGGCGCTGCGCTGAGCGGCTAGAGCCTCCACTTGTCCCTGTACTCAAGCAGGTTCAGCCGAACGCCCACCTGGAAGATTGTCAGGTTCAGCAGATCCCAGCGCAGGAGCGTGAGTTTGGCTGAGCCGGTGAGCCCGAGTGCCAGGAAGATGCTGGCTTCGATTTCGGCCTCTGTTGGCGGAATGCCTGTCACACCGAGTTTGGCTGCGTACCCCGATCTGGCCGAGAGAGTGATGTCCGGCCCGGCGAAGCTGTAGATACGGCTCTGGTAGGAAACCTGGGGCCCGGCCGCCACCTCCCCCTCGAAGGAGAAGGCAGTGGCGCCGGCCACCTGACGGGGTTTGGGCAGGACATAGGTTGTGGGCGTGTCCTCCTTGATGCGCTTCATGCCCTTCGCACTGCTGTAAACGAAACCGAAAGTGTCTGCCCGTTCGATCCCGATCGCCGGTATATCTGCCTCCGCCCTGAGCGTGCCGTTAATGACCATGGCGAAGTTCAGCCGGTTGGTGATCGCAACTGGAATTGGTCCGGCCATAAACGTGGTGGTGGGGAGGGCAACCTCGGCGACTTTGAGATTAACGTTCCAGCGGCTTTCGACCTGCAACCAGGCTTGGACGGAGGCAGAGGCTTTCAGCTTCGAGTTGAACTCGATGCGGAACTCCTCGATGCTCACCCCCCGTGGAATGACTTTCCATTTGAAACTCAGCTTCGTCTTCAGCACAAAAGCAAAACCAAGGTTCAGTTCTCCGCCGCCGCGTACAGCTACGCCGCCCTCATCGCCGCGCTGCTTCTCGGACCAGGCCTCGAACTCCCAGGGTTCAAGTTTTTTGCCCGCAGTCCTGATCTTTGGGACACCGTTTTCAACGACGGCGGCCACACTGGCGTCTACCTTCGTCGTCCAATCGGCGGAGAGCGAGGCACCCGGTCCTTTTAGCTGCCCTCCGCAGCTGCCGTCCCCCGGCGCGTGGGCGACGGGAGCCCGCCATTCGCCGTCGTCGCCAATGTCCTCACCCAGTGGCTCCTGGCCATCGGTCCCCGGCAACCGGCACGCGGTCTTGAAGTCTGCGGGATCCGGCACATTGAATTCATCGCTGCTCAGTTCAAGGTCAACATCCTCGCCGGCCGCGATTTGAGCGTACGTCCCCGGTAACGGCGAATGGGTGTTGCCGTTCTCGTCCAGCACCTGCACATCGGACACCGGCATCTCCGGGCCGGGCGTTCCATCCTCGCCCACGGGGGTGTAACTGCCGCTGATTACCTCCAAAGGATCCGTCGTCTGGGCGATCAGGTCCTGGACCGCAACGTCATCCCCTTCGCCATAGTCTTCCGTCTCATCGATGTCTACCTGGAGGAAAAGCTCCTCAAGGGGAACCTCTATGGTGGAGACCTCCCAGGACCCGCTCACGAGGTCCATGGAGGACATCCGGCCCAGGAAGCCGGATGGAGCCGAGGGCAACGGGGCGCTGACAATGATGTCTCCCGGCTCAAGCTCCGGGCGTTCCGTGAACCGCAGGCTGAACTCGTCCAGCACTTCGAATTCGAGCTCGGTTGTCTCCAGATGGAACACCTGCGCTTCGGGAGAAACCACGGTGTCCCCCTCTTCGGCGACATCGAGGGTCAGCCGGACGCGGTCAGAGGCGCGGGCGGTTCCGGGATCGGAACGGTCAAATACAGTCGCCACGTAGTCGAAATCGCCGTCTTCGGGGGCCAGGGCCCGGAAGCTCCAGGTGAGTTCATCTCCGGCGGGATTGAGCTCTGCCAGGCCGATGAAACCCACGTCCGGGGAACTGATGGCTATCCGGTCCACGGAGTTGCCGCCGGTGGATACCGTGCCTTCAAGCGTGAAGTATCCCGTTTCGGTGAGGTCCAGGCTCTGCCGGTCCGCGGGCGAGGTAATGGTGATGGCGGCTGGGTCAGATGCATGGTGGGGGACCGGATCGCCGAGGAAGCTGCCCAGCGGCTGGAGGGATACAGTGGCGCTGCCGCGCCGGATTGAAAGCTGCGTCCCACCCGTGTCCACCGGCACCAGGGCCAGCTGCGGCTGTGCTCCTGCGGCCTGGTCTACGGCGACGCCGGTAGACCGGCCGCGGACTTCCGGACCCCAGGCGAGCGTGGTGGTATCCCCTCCGGACACGTTTGATGCCTGGACGAGTGCCAGCGCATAGGCACTGTCATGGTCATCCGACAGCCGGACCTCCTGTGGGGCGGTCCCGGCGGAAACGTCCAGTCTGGTTGCAGGCCGGTGCTCCGTGTTGACTACGTAGCTGCCGCGGTGGTTCGCCCCCGACGTGTCTTCCGCAGCTTCGGCGACCCAGCCGGTTACGGTAGCCCGCAGTGTTCCGGTGTTTCCGCTCCGACCCAGGCCGACGGTCACTCCTCCCTGATCCTCGGCGTCCACGATGGTGGCGACAATGGATCTCCCTGTCGGAAGGGCCATCCGTTGGCCGTCTCCGAGGACGACGTCGTCCGCTTCCGCGAGCGTCACGTCCAGCACGACATGGACGCTCCGCGCCAGGGTTGCGGAGACCCCGCCCTCTCCGGTGAGGCCGATCCACAGGGGTACGGACGTCAGGGCGCTGCCGGCAAGTCCGGTTGCGGTGTCAGCCTGGACCACCGGTTCCGGCAGGGCAATGGTGGCACCGCCGGAGACCTGGTCACCGTGGAAGTAGGCGAGCGGCTCGACGCGGATGTCTGATTCGGCGTCGGTCCACAGCTCCACTGAACCGGCCGCCATCGGCAGGAGAACGGTAGTGGACGTGGTGATTCCCTGCTGCGCGTGGAGTACAGCCGTATCGGCTGTGGTGTAAACCGTTTGGCTGGTGCCGGGCTCGAACACTGTCAGGCGGATCAGGGCAGCGCCCTCCCCTTCAGCGGCGGACCCGAGGAAGACCTCCCCGGAGGCATCAGCGGACAGACGGGAACCGATCCCGACGCCGCTGTCCACCGCAGGCAGGCTGGCGGGAACAGGGGTGAAACCCGGTTCCCGAGCAGCCCGGACAGCGCTAAGGTTCTCGACCGCGTCACCGGACACCGCTGCGGCGGGCGGCGGAACCGCGGCCATGGCCAGGGTGACGGCGAGCACTGAGGCGACGCTCATCCGGACCGCGCCGGCGAAGCGCCCCCCGAAAAGACCCCGTACTGCCGCTGCGAAGGGGCGGCTGTTCATCGGGTTTCCCCCTGCTGTTCAGCCCTGCCTGCGGCAAGGTCGCGGGGTGCCTGAGCCGCCCGCAGCCACCGCTGCCTGAGAACCAGTACGGTGCCCGCGACGGCGGACAGGACGCCCCCGGCGAGGATCCCGACCAGCAGCGGTCCTGCCGCGCCGGTTGTTCCCAGCGATTTTGGAGAGGTCACGCTCGTCGAAGAGTGGTTTTCCTGGATGTTGGTATGTGCGCCGGGAAGATTGTTGGGTTGCCTGTCAGGACCACCGCCGGGTGACGGCATCGGAGATGGGGAGGGGCCCGGCGGGATGTTTCCGGCGGCCATGTCGTTCCAGGTGATCCATCCGTCGAACGTCCGGGCCGGATCGAAGGGCACATTACGGAGCCGGTGTTCTTCGACAATGATGCCGTTGGCATCGGCAAATGTAATTGCGACGTCGGCCGAGAATCGCCCAGCTGGAGAAAACCGCAGCTCAAGCCCGCCGGGGGACACCGCAGTGGATCCCGTGACGCCGAAGACTGTGGAGGAGAGCGCCAGGGGCACCCAGCTGCTGTCGGCACGCCAGGAAATGGAGACGACGCCGCTACGTGCAGCTTGGGACTCCACATCAACCCACAACTGTACGGCGCCCACGGGGGCGTAGAGGGCTTCAGGGGTGTCGAGTCCGACCCGGTCGGCCGATGCCGGAGCGGCTCCAAACCACGCTGCCGCCAGAAGCAGGTTGAGGCTCAGGAATGTCCGGAAGATGCGGCCCCAGCTGCCGCGGCGATCTGCATTCACACAGGCACGCTAGCACCCAAAATTGGATTCAGTTCAACTTTGGACTTAAGTTACTTTTCGGTGTTCCAACCCGGGGATCCGGTTTTCAGTAGTAGCAATTCGGGAGATGACCGTGCTCGTTTCAGCCCATTGGTCAGGGGAGAGGTCAGTGCCATCGATAGGGATAGGACCTGACGGTCTGCGCGGGGGTCCTCCTTCCCGCCGCGCAGACCGCCTTTTGCAGGGCAGGTTTCCTACGGGTTTCTATTCAACGTAGGGCTGTTCTACCGCCCGCTGGCCAGCGGATTGACCAGCCTGCCGGAGAACTGCAGACCGCCGGACGGATCGGAGATGTCCAGCATCTGCTGGTTGTTGCGCAGCTGAAGGCGGTTCAGGCAGGAACGCGCAAAATCCGCGGCGAAGAGGTCGTGTTTGGCGAAATCTTCGGCGAATTCGGGATGCTCCGCCTGGTAGTCGCGGATCACGCCGGCCACGGAGTCCCAGAACTCCTCCTGCGGCAGCTGCCCGTCCTCGTGGAGAACGGCGGCCAGGAACCGGAAGAAGCAGTCGACGACGTCGGTGAAGATCGACAGCACCTGTTCCTCGACCGGGACATCCACTCGGACGCGTGAAACCTCCTCCGGCAGGTCCACCTTGTCCGCCATCACAATGATCTCCTCACCAATGTCCTTCATCAGGGCCCGGACCGGCACGCCGTCCTTCAGGACGAGGATGAGGTTCTCGCCGTGCGGCATAAAAGCCAGCCGGTAGGCATAGAAGCAGTGCAGCACCGGAACCAGGTAGGCCCGCAGGTACTGCTGGAGCCAGGCCCGCGCCGGCAGCCCGGAGCGCTGGATGAGCGCCGAAACGAACGGACTGCCGGCCGGGTCTCTGTGCAGCAGGGACGCCATGGTGGCCAGCTGCTCACCTGACCCCAGCCGGTCCATCGGGCTTTCCCGCCACAGCGCTGCCAGCATTTTCCGGTACGGGGAACCCTTGGGGGCAGCGGCGTCGTAATACCGGTTGGTATAACCCATGGCGGCCGTTTCCCGCAGGATTTCGAAACCGGTGCCGGCCAGTTCCGGGTCTGCCCGGACCAGCCCGTCCAGCCACTCGTTGATGGCCGGTGTGGCCACCATGTAGTCGGCAGAAAGGCCGCGCATAAAGCCCATGTTCACCACTGACAACGCCGTCTTGACGTAGCAGCGCCCAGGCGTGCTGCGGTTGAAGAACGTCCGGATGGACTGCTGCGCCTGGTACACATCCTCCGAGGGGCCCAGATGCACAATGTGCTGCTGGGCAACCTCCGCGGCGAAGGTGACGCTCAGCTTGTTCTCCCATTGCCAGGGGTGGACCGGCATGAGCAGGTAGTCGCCGGGGTCCAGGTCCCGGACCTGGAGTGCGGCATTGAATCCCGACAGCACGCCCGGATCGAGCTCAGTCGCCAGGAACGCTGAGTAATCCAGGCCGGAAACCGCGGTGAACCGGGCCCGGTCCTTTCGAACGGCAATCCAGTGCAGCCGGACACCCGAACCGGTTTCGGGTGCGTAGGACAGGTAGTCCTGGAGCCCGAATCCCAGCCGCCCGTTGTTCGCCACGAAACACGGGTGTCCTTCGGTCATGGACGCTTCGATGGCCTGGAAGTCCGCGGCCGGATCCGCGCCGCCGGTTACGCCCGCCGCCAGGATTTCCGAGCTGTGGAAGGAGCCGCTGTGCTTGTAGGCGTGGGATGCCAAGGTGCTGGAGATTTCCTCCAGGTAGACCGGCAGCATTGCTTCGCTAATCCCCAGCGTGCCCGCGAACTCGGTGATGAAAACGAGCGCATCCAGGGGTGTGCCGCTCCCGTCAACGGAACGGAGGATGCTCGCCGGTCGAATGCTCCAATGGTCCAGCTCCAGGAGTTGCGCCTCGAAGGTGTAGGTCGCTGCGCCGTCGTCGGATACGAGGCGGAAACTGTCCGGACCCGCGGCCTGGGGCTGGAGAATCTGTTCGTGTGAGAACTCGGCGAGTGCCTTGCAGACGACGTGCCGGTTGGCCGCCGCCCAGCGTTCGGGCGTGAGGTGCCCGGTGCTCCGGTGAGGGCCGGTGTTCCGGTTCGGGGTCAGGTCCCGGTTCGACGTTCCGGGTTCGACGGCGGTGCTCATGGGGTTGCTCCTTGGAAAGTCGTGGGGGCGCTCGCGGCTGCGGCCTTGAACTGCTGCCGGGTGCAGAAAGAAAGCAGGGCGGTTTTGTCCGGCAGCTCTATGCGGCCGTGGGGCTGGAACCCCATGCGTCCGTTGAGGACGTGGATCTTGGTATTGCGGACGTCCGGTTCCACCACTACCCGCTGCGTCTGCGGGCTGGCGAAGAGGAACAGCATCACCGCCCGGAAAGCGGCCGCGGTGGAGCCGTGCTGGGGGATGTCCGGCGGGCCCATCAGCAAGTGCATGCCGCGGTCGCCGGGTTGGACCGGGTACAGGCCGGCCAGCGGGGAGTGATCCGGAGCGTAACTTTCCATGAGGAACGCCGGGGTGGGGCCCAGCAGGCCCAGCCACGCCTCGTGGTGCGGGTTCGCATCGATTCCTGAGTACTCGCTGCGGACTTCATCCACCGTTGCGGTGCCCATGCCCCAGAAGCGTGCATAATCCCGGCTCATCCAGCTGTGCAGGAGGGGTGCGTCGGCTGCCGGGTCAACCGGACGGAACTCGAATTTCATGCCACCGCTCCTTCCGCGGTTGCCGGCGCGCCAAGGGCCGATCCCGTTCCGGCGCGCGCCGGCACCGTGCTCCCGGCGGTCCTGCTCCCGGCAATTCCGGCTCCGGTGGCCCCCGCTCCGGTGGCTCCCGCTCCAGCGCGCGCCGGCCCGTGCACCGTTCCGCCCGCGGGCGTGTCCAGGCCGGTGAGCCCGAACTCCTGGAACGTGATGCTGGTTTCCACCGGGTAGTACTCCCAGCCGAGGATTTCGCGCAGGATTGTCGAGTTCCGGTAGGCGGCCATGCCCAGGTCCGGGGAAGTGAATCCGTGGGTGTGCAGCTCGGCGTTCTGCACAAAGATTTCCCCGGGTTCCACGCCGATCCCGTAGTTCCGGTCCACATCGAACCGTCCCCGGTTGTCGCGGCGGATGCGGCTGCCGATTCCCTGCAGGAATGCGGGTTCGTGGTAGGAGTACCCGGTGGCCAGCACTACGGCGCCGGTCTTCAGCTCACCGCTGGTTCCCTGTTCCGGGTGGGCCAGTTCCAGGCGGTGCTCTCCGGCGGCGTGGTCGTAGCTGCTGCCGGTGACTTCGACGCCCGTGAGCAGCCGGACCGGCAGTGGCCCTGACAGGCTGCGGGCGTAGAGGGCGTCGTAAATCTCATTAATCAGCGCGGCGTCGATGCCCTTGTACAGGTTCTTCTGCGACCCGATGAGCCTGTCCCGGGTAGCGCCGGGCAGCGCATGGAAATAATCCACGTAGTCAGGGGACGTCATTTCAAGGGTGAGCTTCGTGTATTCGAGCGGGAAGAACCGGCCCGAACGTGTTACCCAGTTCAGCTCGTAGCTGTCCGGTCCGCAGTCCTGGAGCAGGTCCAGGAAGACTTCCGCGGCGCTCTGCCCGCTTCCGACCACGGTGATGCTTCGGTGCTCCTGAATTGCGGCCTTGGACTGCAGATAGTCGCTGTTGTGGACGGCGGTCCCTCCGCCGGAGAGGATTCCGGCGCACGACGGCGGAATCTCGGGCCGGGTGCCGGTGCCCAGGACCAGCCGGCGGGCCGCATGAACCTGCGTGCCGCCGTCGTGCCTTGTGCGTACCAGGTACCTGCCGCCGTCGTGCGTGGTCTGTTCATGGCGGATGTCCGTGACCTCGTGACCGAACCGGACGCTGGGCAGCTGCTCCGCCACCCACTGGCAGTAGGCGTTGAATTCCGCCCGCAGCGGATAGAAGTCCTCACGGATGTAAAAGCGGTAGAGCCTGCCCGTGGCCTTGAGGAAATTCAGAAACGAGTAACGGGAGGTGGGGTCCGCCAGCGATACCAGGTCCGCCATGAACGGGACCTGCAGGTGTGCGGTGTCCAGCATCATTCCGGGGTGCCAGTCGAACCCGGGGCGCGAGTCGAAGAACACAGCGTCCAGTTCTGCAATGGGTTCCGTGAGTGCCGCCAGACCAAGGTTGAAGGGCCCGACGCCGATGCCGATGACGTCGTGGACGGTTAGGCCGGTCTCTGGCTGGCCGGGGACTGCGCGGGGCTCTGTGCCGGGCTCTGCGCCGGTTCCGGGCGTGGGCCGGTGCTCGGGACGGCGGTTCATGCTGCTGCTCCTGCCGGGGTCTCGGTTCTCGCTCCGGCTGCATTCGGTCCTGCATGACCGGATAGCCATTGGGCGGCGTAGGAGCGGATCAATTCGAGGATCCGTTCAATGTCCGCCAAGGTTGCCGTGGGGTTGAGGAGGGTGAACTTCAGGTAGGCCCTCCCGTCCACAGTGGTGGCGGCAATGACGGCATTCCCGGAGGCGGCGAGTGCTGAGCGGATCCACCGGTTCAGCGTGTCGCTGGTGTCCTCGTCCAGGTGCCGCGGACGGAAGCGGAACACCACGGTGCTTAGCTGGACGCGGGCGGCCACCTCGAAGTCCGGATCTGCCTCGAGCAGGCGTCCGGTGTCCCGGGCCAGGTCAATCGCTGAATCGAGCATCGCGCCAATGCCGTCGGCGCCAGTGACGCGCAGGGTGAGCCAGAGCTTCAGTGCGTCAAAGCGGCGGGTGGTCTGGATGCTGTGGTCCACCTGGTTTGGGATCTGCGGGTCCGCAGCGTCCTCTGGGTTGAGGTAGTCCGAGTAGTGCAGGATGTGGCGCAGCTCGGCGGCGTCGCGGACCAGGACGGCGCTCGAGGACACCGGCTGGAAGAACGTCTTGTGGTAATCCACTGTGACGGAATCCGCGGCACCGATGCCGGACAGGCGGCTGCGGTACTTCAGGGACGTCAGCAGTCCGCCGCCGTATGCTGCGTCGACGTGGAGCCAGGAGCCGAACTCCGAGCTCAGCGTCGCGCATTCGAGCAGCGGGTCAATGCTGCCGAAATCCGTGGTGCCCGCGGTGGCCACGATTGCCATGGGGACCTCGCCGCGGCTGCGGGATTCTGCCAGGGCGTTCCGCAGCGCGTCGGGCTTGAGCCGGCGGTCGGCGTCGCACTCAACCAGATGGACGGCGTCCTCTCCCAGGCCCAGAAGTGCCGCGGATTTCCGGATGCTGAAGTGGCTGACTTCGGAGGCGAAAATGCGCAGCCGGCCCAGCAGTTCCGGAAGCCGTTCGCTGCGGCCTTGGGCGGTGCTGGCCCCGGCACTGTCCTGTCCGGCACTGTCCCGCAGGAGCGCATCCCGCCGGAGCGCATCCCGCCGGAGCGCAGCCACTGCGCGGTTGCGGGCAATGAGCAGCGCCTGAAGGTTTGAGGTGGTGCCCCCGCTGGTGAAGACGCCGCTTGCTGCGGAACCCAGTCCCAGGCGGTCTGCTGTCCAGCGCAGCAGGCGCCGCTCGATGAGCGTGGCCCCGGCACTCTGGTCCCAGGTGTCCATGGAGGAGTTCACGGCGCTGAGGATGGTTTCGCCTACCAGTGCGGGAATCGCCACCGGGCAGTTCAGGTGCGCGGCATAGGCGGGATGGTGGAAGTAGACGGCGTCCCGCAGGTAGAGCGGCTGGAGTTCCTCCAGGGCTGCCCCGGTAGTGCCGAGCGGCTGGTCCAGGTCTACGGCGTCGATGGCGGGGGCCAGGTTGCGGGGGTGCATGCCCGTGAACGGCCGGTTGGCTGAGGCGATGGAACGGCTTACGGCCGACATGCCCAGCAGGTTCTCTGACAGGTACTGTCCGGTGGATGTGCCGGTCAGCAGTGCGTCAGCCGGATGTTCGCCTGCCTGCCGGTGGTCTGCCGAGTCATGCTCCGGCTTCTGCAAAGTGCTCACTGCGTTCTCCTGGAAGGTCTCAAGACGGTAACGGAGGTAAGCCTGTCCTTACTTGGTCATTACGTCAAACTTTTATGTCTTAATTCGCCCTGATCGGGGTAAAGTTTCTCCGGAGGTGCAAAATGGCGCGCGACGAGCGCGCACGCAGGACCGGTGTCCGCTTGTGCAATCGGCTATCAGTAGGCTTAGTATCGATGGAAAGGACCGTTGAGATCGGAAAGTGAGCTGCAGATGACTGAACAGAACCCGGACCACAGCGACAACCCTGCATTGGCCGATGACCTGTCCGAGGTAGTTACTCCCGATGAGCTCAGCGTCGTCTCCGGCGACGAGCTCCTGGATGAGGATGAGCTCACGGACGCGGAGGACCTGTCCTACCCGGGAGCCGCAGAGGACAACCCGGAGAATTGGCAGGACGATCCGCTAATCAACGAAGAACCACTTGCCGGTGAGCCTGGTGCCGAGTCTGACCAGACGCTTCGCGACGAAACGGCAGAAGAGCGCTACGAAGAGGGCGACTCGCAGATTCCGCCCGAAGAACCGACCATTGGCGAAGCCGCCCGCGACGTCGACTTCGGTGACTCGTCAGTGGACCCCCTCGAGGACGGAAGCGACGACCCTGCCCACGCAGGGGGCGACCCGCTCTCAGCGTTCAACCCGGACGACGAGTCGCTCTAGGCACCTGTTCGACTCAGGCACCTGCTCGAACCAGGCACTTGTTCAACTCGGGCGCCCGATCGAACCAGGCACCTTTTCGACTCGGGCACCTGCTCGACCAGGCACCTGTTCGACTCAGGCACCTGCTCGACCGGGCATCTTTTCGACTCGGGCACTCGATCGAGAGAAGGCATCCTTCCGCTGGCACTACGGTGGAAGGATGCCTTCCTTTCGCGTCCAGCTCAGCATTCTTGGCCTGCGTCCCGGGAACCCGCCCGAAGCGGTGATGGATGCAGCCGTCAAAGCGCTGGAGGCCAGCCACCACGTCGAGGCGAACCAGCTGGACATCGTGTCCGGCGTTCCCCGCATCACCCTGCGTTTCATGGTTCCGGCCAATGAGTACGGGGTCGAGAATTCACAGGCGAGGCGCGCAGCGATGAACATGCGGCATGCGGTGGAGCAGGTTGCTAGGTGTGAACAGCTTCGGGTGCTTCGCCGCCAGCGCGGACGCTGGCTTCCGCTCTGAGCCATTCCCGCTGCCTCCTGCGCTGGGCGTGATCCACCTGGTGGCGCCGGGACCCTGCCGACACCAGGATGAGGAAGGCTCCGACGAAGGCCCCTGCCGCGACCGGTATGGAGTTCTGTTCTGAGAGCAGCCGGGTGAAGCCAATCCCGGAAAGCCCGACGACGGCGGTCAGCGCCGCGGCGAGGTGCCCCCGGTCCGTCATGGATACGGTGGTGATTCCGATGACGGTTGCCACGAGCGCGATCAGTGCCCAGGCCACAGGACCCCAGCTGGCGATGTCCGTCTCCAGCGCGGTCAGCCAGCTTCCCAAGCCGGTGAGCAATGCAATGGTGGAAGCTCCCAGCAGGACTTTTGCAGGCAGGTCCACCGTGGCCTTCTCCGTTCGGGATTCGACGGGCCAGGTATTGGAGATGTGGATGGCGGCCAGGCCGATTCCCGTTCCGAGCGCCGCGGACCAGAAGGCTCCTGCCGGATTGCCGGACTGGACAGCCCAAAGCCAGATTGCCGCTACAACCGCAGAACCGGCACTGATCGGACCGTTCCACACCCGCCGCGGATTGGACCGCTGGCTCGGAATCCATTGCAGCGCGGCGTACGCTGCGGCGCCAGTAAGTACCGGAATCCACGCCAGCCAGATCCAGGGGTAAACCCCGAGCAGCGATGCCGCAGGATCCAGGACACTTCCGGGCCCGTGGTTGATTCCCGGCCAGCCCGTGGCGGTGCGCGTCAGGGCATAGGAAAATCCCAGGGCGGCGGCTGTGCTCATGGTGACTGCGATCCGGCGGATTGTGTCTGCCTGCTGGGAGTCGTGATCGGGGGAGGGGTGGTTCGCGGCGTTGGTGTTTCGGACCTGCGGCGGTTCTTCTGTGACTGGCAGGGGCTGGTGGTACTCCGGTTCACCCTGGACGGCGATCTGCCCCGCCGCTTCGCCCTGGCCGGGCTCGTGCTGCTGAGCGTCGCCCCCGGCAGCTTTGCCGTGGTCGGGCTCGTGCTGAGCAGCTTCGCCCCCGGCAGCTTTGCCGTAGTCGGGCTCATGCTGAGCTTCGCCCCGGTCGGGATCGTGCTGCGCAGCGTCGCCCCCGGGAGCTTTGCCGTGGTCGGGCTCGTGCTGAGCGTCGCCCCCGGCAGCTTTGCCGTGGTCGGGCTCATGCTGAGCTTCGCCCTGGTGGAGCTCGTGCTGCTCCCGCGCCGGTATGACCTGCTCCGCTTCATACTGCTGGCGCGCCGCTTCAAATTGCCCCGCTTCGTTCCGGGCACCCTCCAACGCCTCGTTTCGGGCACCCTCCAACATTGGCCGCCCGGTGACCAGTCGTTGGATGGCTTGCAGCGGATTGAAGGAACCCCGGAGATGGTAAGCCCGACCCGAAGGATTGCTCGTGGTTTCGCCGCGAAGGACCCGGTTGAAGGAATCCTCCTGAACATCGGCGCCAATCATGCTTACGGGCTCGGGATCGTTCTGCCATCGGCTGCTTCGGTTTTCGTCCATCCGGGTGTGCACGGTGGGAGGGGTTCCAGGCGGTGGAGACGGGGCCAGCGGAGGAACGAAGGCAGCCGACGAGGTGGTTCCGGCCGGGCTGAGGCCGTCCCTGTCCGGCATACGGTTGGAGTTAGCCTGACCGCTGCCGGCGCCGTCGTTGGCTCCAGCCGTGTGCACGCCTTCTTCCGATTCAGCAGGGCGTGCGGAGTGGGGGAGCATGCCTGTTCCTTTGCCTCAGTGATCCTTCGTGTACCTAACCCGGGTGTGGATCCACCAAAGCGTAACGGCAGGATTGCGGCTGTGGAAGAGCGAATTTTGCAGGTCAGCTGGCTGTGGCCGGGGCCGGAAATCCATCAAGGGTCAGTTCGCTGCGGTACTGGACGGGCTGCCGAGTCAGCGGATCGGTGAACCGGATTGATCGTGCCAGCAGCTGCAGCGGTTTGCTGAAGTCATCCGGGGCCTGCTCCAGCAGCACTGGATAGAAGGGGTCGTTCAGGATGCCGATTCCCAGCGACGCCATATGGACGCGAAGCTGGTGCGTCTTGCCGGTATGGGGCAGCAGCCGGTAGCGGCCAAAGCCGCCGGACTGTTCCATGAGCTCCACCCGCGTTTCCGCGTTGGGCTCGCCCGGGACCTCCTGTGCAAGCAGATAGGTCCGGGACTTTATCATCCGGCTGCGCACGATGGCCGGGAGCTCGAGGTCTGAACGGACCGGAGCCACGGCCTCATACTCTTTCTCTATACGGCGTTTCTCGAAGAGGACCTGGTACTTGCCGCGGGTGTCCGGATTGGTGGAGAAGAGGAGCACGCCGGCTGTCATGCGGTCCAGCCGGTGCATGGGAATGAGATCCGGGATGCCGAGGGCGACCCGAAGCCGCACCAGGGCTGATTCGGCAACATACATCCCGCCCGGCGTCGTGGGCAGGAAGTGCGGCTTGTCGACGACGAGCAGGTTTTCGTCCTGGTGGAGAATATTGATCTCCACTGGCAGCCGCTCTTCCGGGGGAAGTTCCCGGTAGTACCAAATGAATGTGTGTTCAGTGAGCGGAGTGGTCCGGTCCAGCGGGACGCCTCCGATGCCGACCACTTCACCGCGGTCGAACCGGTCGGTGATGCCTTGCGGGTTCACGTGTCCGAATCGTTCGAGGACGTAGTCGAAGGCAGTGGTCCAGGGGCCCTCGGCGGGCAGCCGCAGCCGGGTAGCGTTCACGCCGTTGCGGACCGGCAGGGGGGATTGCATCACCCTTCAAGGGTAGCGGCGGTCAGGATGACAGTTTTTCGCGGGGAGCCTGGCGCGGTGGGTTACCTTGGGTCCATGCATGACGGGGACAAGACTCGTGGCAGGACGGGTTTATGGGTGCGAACGGGTCGGGTGCGGACGAGGCATAACCGCGCGGCGCGCCAAGGGGTGGGCTGTCGTGTGGTGACCAGGTGGCTCTTGGCTGTTGCGTTGATCCAGATGCTGTTACTGACCGTAGGGTGCACCAGCGCTTGCCCTGCGGTCGGTTGGTTTGATGAGCTGAAGATTGAAATCACCGGCAGCAGCGCCGGGGCAGTGGACCGTCTGGAAGTCTGCTTTGCCGGTTCATGTTATTCCGGTGGGTCCGTTGAGCCGGGGGAATCCGGCTCAACGCTGGAAACCGTCGCGGTTACCAAAACCGGGACCGGCTGGACGCTTACGACCCCGATGCAGACGCCCGACACCATCCGGCTCAGGGCATTTTCGGTGAGTGGTCATCTTCTCGCAGAGCATGAAGTTGACCTTCGCTGGAAGCGTGTTGGCGGTTCGGTACGTTGCGGGGGACCGCACGAGGCCAATACGAGCATCTCCGTGGGCTCGTAGCGGTTGGCGCACTAGCCCGTCACGGTTCAGAAGGGCGGCCGCTGCTATGGATTGTCTTTTAGAAGGGCGGCGGATCCGCGCCATTGTCCTCGCTGTCGCCCTTGTCCTCGCTGTCGCCCTTGTCCTCACCGTCGCTCATGTCCTCACCGTCGCCCTCGTCCGGAGAAGGAGGCCCAGAAAACCTCTCCCGATGCCCGGGGAAGGCGGATTCCGACGCGGGGGCCGCAGTCTCCCGTGCCTGTCTGAAGTCCAGCTGGGCGGCGGAACTGTACGTCTGTCCCAGGGGTGAGACCCACTCGAGTTTCCCGGGTTGGCGTTGGCGGGCTTCCCACAGGCCGAGAGTCTTGAGCCGGTGGTGTTTGGGACAGAGGTTGCTGAGGTTGCCATGTTCCGTTTCTCCGCCCAGCCCCCAGGGGACTGTGTGATCGATTTCGGTTCGGAATGTGCTGACGCGGCACCCTGGGAATCTGCATGTTCCGTCCCGGGCCTGCAACCACCGTTTCAAACCTGCCGGGACCTTTCTTCGGCGGCCGACGGCGAGGACCTCACCGGATGAGTTGTCCCGCAGGATCCCAGTCCAATGCAGCGCCTGGCGTGCCAGCCTGCGGCCAGCGTCTGCGGCAATAGGTCCGTAACCATTGAGTTCTGCTGGTTTGTCCTCCGCACCTAGCAGGGTCTCTGCATCGATGAGAACCATGACCTCTGTACGGATTCCGCGGGGGTCTTCAGTCTGTGGCGGAGAGGGAACCGCTGCAGCAGCCGTTTCACTGGAACACGAAATGAAACTGCTTGCGTGAGATGAGCCCGCAAACGGAGGAACCTCCAGGAGCAGGGCCGTGAGCGTATCGGTTCGAAGCTGGTCGAGTGTCCGCTGGTCTCCGGCAGAACGGGCAGTCCGTGCGGAGGCAGTCAGCGAATTGAAGATCGCCTGACCCTTTTCGGCTGTGACCAGAGCGCAGAGTTCCACCATGCCGTCAGGTTTGGGGTCGAGACTCACACGTCTTAGTTCGAGTGCCTGGCGGTGCCGGATGTTTATGGTTTCAGGCCAGCGGGATTCACGAAGCCGTCGTGCTTTCGCTGTGAACTGCGCGCAGGTCCGGCCTTCGGCCAGCTGGAGGAGTTCGTCCTCGAATATGGGCGCTTCAGGTGATGGCACCGCGCGAACTTCATCCATGATGCGTTGCGCATGACGGTAACTGATGGCCCCACGGGATAGCTGGGCGTGGGTGGAACGGTTCACAGTACAGAGCGTGTCCGACTCGCTGACGAGTGCCATGGCGCTCATATGCGGCAAGTTCAGGGCCGAACCGACTTCGGCGGCAGCGGCGGAAAGTGCCACCGAGCCGTCGACGGTGCCGAGGTTCTCCTCAATCTCGCGCCGCAGATCTGTTTCCATCCGATGGATGACCAGGGCCTGCTGTGCCTGTGCCCAGGACACAAGGGCAGCCAGTTGCCTCAAGATGGGTACTGCATCTGCTGCGGAGACTGAATCTGCCTGGACGAACTCCAGACTTCCCCGCAAGCCAGGCCCTGGCGTCGTGTCTGTGGGGGCCTGCGCGGGTGGCGTCTCCTCGGCCGGATCTGGTGCAGTGTTGGTTGTATCGGTAACGGTGAAGGTGTCCAGAAAAGTCGCAAAGCCAGAGACAAGCGGGCAGTCGGGTCCACTGTCGCTTTCGGTGCTGCTATCCGGTCTCATTGGTTTAGCATTGCGGCCCGCACGAGGGACTCTAAGCGTAGGCCCGCACATTGTGGAGAAACGTTCCTGCGGGATGGACCTATCGAGTCTTGGGGAGGGGCACTCAGGGGGGGGAGAGAGGCGGTGGGGCAGTGAGGGGGAGAGGCGGAGGGGCAGTCGGCGGGAGGGGCGGTGGGGCAGTGAAGGAGAGTGGCGGTGGGGCAGTGAAGGAGAGAGGCGGAGGGGCAGTCAGGGGGCGGAGAAAAGGGAGCAGCCACAGCTATCGGGGGACGCGACTGACGTCGAGAGGACCAGCGGTCAAGGCTCGCCGCCGGCCCGTCCTACGTAGGGGAAGACCGGAAGCGACGGCGGGACTGCTCCCGGCTCAGCCCCAGACGGCACGCAGCTGGCTCGAACCCGTGGCGTAGGGGCTTGATCAGCCCACGGCAGGCTGGCAATGCGGGCAGTAGTACAGGTCCCGCAGCTCCAGTTCGGTATCGCCGACCAGCTCATGAACGACCTTCGTCCCACATCGCAGGCAGCCCCGCTTCTCCCGGTTGTAGACCCAGAGCGGATCACGCCCGGCGAGGCCCGTCGTGATGCGCCGGGACCGGGCTTTGTTCGCTTCCAGAAGCCGCTTTGACAGGTCTACGATCCGTTCCAGATCGGGAACGTCCTGGATGGGAGTGAGTGGATGGACGCCAGCCAGGAAGCACAGCTCACACCGGTAGACGTTACCGATCCCGGCCAGATTCCGCTGGTCCAGCAGTGCCAGCCCCAGCGGACGTTCAGGTACCGACGCCAGTCGTCGCAGCGCCTCCGCAGCATCCCAGTCCGGGCCCAGCAAGTCCGGACCGAGGTAGCCGACGGCTTCCTCTTCGCCGCTGCGAGGAAATACTCGCAGGATTCCGAGCTCGAACCCCACGGCCTGTTTGTCCGCCGTCTCCAGGACAGCCCGCGCCTTGAAAGCCGGACGGCGCCAACGCTCGCCGCGGCCATAGACGTGCCACAGTCCCTCCATTTTTAGATGCGAGTGGATGCTCCAGCCCTCAGCCTCCCCCGGGCCCGGAGCAATCCGGATGAGGAGGTGCTTCCCGCGGGAGACCACCTCTTCAACCGCGCGTCCGCTGAGATCTGTTGTGGCAAAGCGTGGAACCCGGAAATCAGTCCGGGTCAGCTCGGCGCCGGCCAGCGCGGTATGGAGTCCGCGGGCAGCACGCCAGACGGTATCGCCCTCAGGCACTGCATACCTCCAGGTTCGGCCGGACCACCAGGGCGTGAGCGGGAAGAGAGCTCGACGCCGAGGGCTGGTGTGCGGTGGGGAGGGCGTGAGCGGGATGAGAGATCGACGCCGCAGGCTGGTGTGCGGTGGGGAGGGCGCGAGCGGGATGAGAGATCGACGCCGAGGGCTGGCGCACGGTGGGCAGGGCGCGAGCGGGATGAGAGCTCGACGCCGAGGGCTGGTGTGCGGTGGGGAGGGCGCGAGCGGGATGAGAGATCGACGCCGAGGGCTGGCGCACGGTGGGCAGGGCGTGAGCGGGAAGAGAGATCGACGCCGCAGGCTGGTGTACGGTGGGGAGGGCGTGAGCGGGATGAGAGATCGACGCCGGGCTCTGGCGACCCGCCTCACGCCCACGGCCCGCCAGACTCCGGCCCGCCACCCGCCCAAGACCTGGCGCGCAGACGCACGCCCCAAGCTCCGCCCTCACAACAGACTCAGACACGGTAGCGAAGTCCCTTCGGTGTCGAATAGAACCCAGCAGCCAGCAGGGCCGTGGCCACCGGAGTGTCCAGTACATCCACACCGTTGGCCTTCTCCACCGCCATCTTCTCGGCCGCACCGCGGCGGATAATCCCCACCAGGGCCGCACCGGCAAGCAGCAGAATCTCCGGATCGTCGGTGTAGGTCAGCAGGGTCTTGCCGCCGCGCTCGACGTACAGCGTCAGCTCGCCGTCGACCATCACCACCAGAGCCCCCGCCTTCCGTCCCGGGCGGTGGCCGCCGTCGGAGGCCGGCCAGGGCAAGGCCGCACCGTACGGATTCGCGGGATCCGTGGCGGCCAGCGCCACGGCCTCGGGAGCGGGAACCGCCAGCTGGTTCTCCCGGGAGAAGGACCGCAGCCGGTCAACAGTCGCAGGGACAGCAAACTGGGCCGCACCGAGCTGCTCGATGAAGTAGCCGCGCCGGCAGCGTCCCATTTCCTCGAGCCGGGCCAGCACCTTGTACAGCAGCCCGAACCCGCCGGGAACACCCTCGCTGGCCACCGAGCCGCGGGTCACGACTCCGTACCGGTCCATCAGCAGCTCGGCCGTTGCATGGGCATGGACGGTGGTATCCGTTTCCACCGCCGGCAGCAGGCTCCAGCGGCCGGCAACCAGCGGCTGCGGACCACGCGCCGGAGCATCCCCGGCAGCACCGGCCAGCCGCAGCGAGGAACTGCTCAGAGAACCCCGGCCCATCCGTCCAAGCCGTGCCGTGCGCGCCCGCGGAGTCGAAGCGCGCTGTTTGTGCGCGGTCTTCCCGCCGGAGAGCAGGGACCGGACGGGCGTGAACGTGTCGTTGGAGATCCTCCCGGCCCAGACCAGCTCCCACAGGGCAGTGACGATCTCCGAATCCGGCAGCAGCGAGCCGCCGTCCTGCAGCGGTGCACTGTTCACCGCCTCGGAAAGCTGCCGGAAGAAGTACGCTCCGGAACCGGAGAGCAGGTCCAGCAGCCGGGACTGCAGCTCGGAGGGCGCAAAGTCGGGGTCAGGATTCAGGGTCAGCGCGGCGTTCTCCGCGAGATGCAGTGAGATCCAGCCGTCATTGCCGGGCAGCGATCCTGTGCCGGACCAGATCACCTCGCCGGTGGCGGTCAGCTCATCGAGCATCGCCGGAGCATAATCGCGCACCCGGGATCCGAGGATGAGGGGCTCCCACGCAGACGCCGGAATTGGCACTCCGGAGAGCTGGTCGATCACGGTTGCGACGCCGTCGAGCCCCCGCAGCGAGGACCCCACGTTCTGCCACGCAGGCAGGAACCGGCCGTAGGTGGGCGGGTCCACGGGCTCGACGTCGGAGCGCAGCGCCGCCAGGGACCGGCGCCGCAGGCGGCGCAGCACCTCAGCGTCACACCACTCCGAACCGGCCGGAACGCCGGGCATCGTGATGACGGCCGGCGGGGTCTGGTCCACGCCCGAGACCGCGTCCAGTACCTGCGCCTCCGTGGGCCGGAACTCGCCTTCGGCAACCCGGCCCTCGCCTGCCAGACGCTGCAGCGTAGTGGTGACGACGGCGACGCCGAGTCCCAGCCTGGCGGCAGCCTCAGCTGCCGTGAACGGACCGTGGGTGCGGGCATACCGCCCCACCAGGTCACCCAGCGGATCCGGAACCGGTTCAATAAAGGCCAGCGGAACACCCATTGGCAGCGGAACGCCCAAGGCATCCCGCAGCCGGGCAGCGTCCTCGATCGCGGCATAGCGCTGAGCGCCGGCGATTCCTGCTTGAAGGGCACGGTTGGAGCGGACCAGTTCGCGCAGCAACTGCTCCGCCTCCGCTTCGGTGGCATGGGCGTCTGGAGCGTTTTCCGGAACAGGGGAATCCGAAGAACCGGGCGCGGCCGGCTCCAGCCGGGCGGCAACCTCCGCTGCCGTCAGCGGTCCGAGCAGGCGCAGCAGGTCAGCGACGCCCTCCAGTCCGCGGGCACGCCGGTCCGGCGCGAGGCGCTGCAGCTCAGCCTCGGTCTGCGCGATAATCCGCGCGTCCAGGAGTTCGCGCAGCTCGGCCCGGCCCAGCAGCTCGTTCAGGAGCGTGGGATCCAGGGACAGTGCGGCCGCACGGCGTTCGGCCAGCGGGGAATCGCCCTCGTACAGGAACGCACCGACGTAGCCGAAAAGCAGGGACCGGGCGAACGGCGACGGCTGCTGGGTAGTAGTTTCCACCAACCGGATTTCACGGCGTTCGACGGCGCCGGCGATGTCCTTCAACGCCGGAAGGTCATAGACATCCTGCAGGCACTCGCGCACGGTTTCCAGCACGATAGGGAACGTGGGGAACTTACGGGCCACGTCCAGGAGCTGGGCAGAGCGCTGCCGCTGCTGCCACAATGGAGTCCGCTTGGCCGGATTCTGCCGCGGCAGCAGCAGCGCCCGGGCGGCACACTCACGGAAACGCGACGCGAACAGCGCCGAACCGCCCACCTCGCCGGTGACGATCGCTTCCAGCTCATCAGGTTCGAACAGGAACAGCTCGGCTCCCGGCGGCTCATCCTCCATCAGCGGCACCCGCAGCACTATGCCGTCGTCGGAGGCCATCGCGGAACCGTCCAAACCGTACCGCTGCTGCAGCCGGGCGCCGACCGCCAAGGCCCAGGGAGCGTGGACCGGCATGCCGAACGGGCTGTGGAGGACTACACGCCAGTCGCCCAGCTCGTCATGGAAACGCTCGATCACCAGGGTCTTGTCGCTCGGCACTACCTCGGTGGCCTGCTGCTGCTCGCGCAGGTACGCCATCAGGTTTCCGGACGCCCACTCATCCAGCCCTACGGCGTCGAGCCGCTCCCGCGCTTCCGCGTCTCCCGTGCCGGCCATCTCCCGGACGAACTTGCCCAGTGCGCGGCCCAGTTCAACCGGCCGACCCTGGGAATCGCCGCGCCAAAACGGCAGCTTGCCCGGTTGCCCGAACGCGGGGGAGACCAGCACTCGGTCGTGGGTGATGTCCTCGATCCGCCAGCTGGTGGCACCCAGGGCGAAGATGTCCCCAACCCGGGATTCGTAGACCATTTCTTCGTCGAGCTCGCCGACGCGGCGGCTGTTCTTGCCCTCAGAATCGCCGACGAGATACACCCCGAACAGCCCGCGGTCCGGGATGGTGCCGCCGGACGTCACCGCCAGACGCTGGGCCCCCGGGCGTCCGGTGATCGTGTTCTCGTTGCGGTCCCAGATGATGCGCGGCCGCAGTTCCGCAAACTCGTCGGACGGGTAGCGGCCGGAAAGCAGGTCCAGGGTGGCATCGAAAGCTGAACGCGGCAGCCCGGCGAAGGGCGCGGAACTGCGCACGACGTCGAACCATTCCTCCACATCGATGCTTCCCAAAGCGCAGGCAGCGACGGTCTGCTGGGCCAGGATGTCCAGCGGGTTCGCGGGAATGAACAGCGGTTCGATTTGACCGGCAAGCATCCGTTCCACCGTGACCGCGGAGTTCAGCAGGTCCCCGCGGTGCTTGGGGAACATAACCCCCTGGGAGATTTCCCCGACCTGATGGCCCGCACGGCCCACGCGCTGCAGGCCGCTGGCCACCGACGGGGGCGACTCAACCTGGACCACGAGGTCCACGGCACCCATGTCAATGCCCAGTTCCAGCGAGCTCGTGGCCACCACGCAGCGCAGCCGGCCGGACTTCAGGTCATCCTCGATCATGGCCCGCTGGTCCTTGGACACTGAACCGTGGTGGGCGCGGGCCAGAACGGGCGCGTCGTCGTCGACGGCGGTGTCCTCCTGGCGGGCGCGGATGGAGACCCCGGCCTGGGCCATCAGCTGCGCCGGGGCACGGCCCGCGGGCACCGTCGGGGGAACTGCGGGCAGACCGTCGGTGCCGGTGGCGGTCTCGGCTGCCTGCGCCGCTTCGAGCCGGTAGGCATGGATTTCGTTCAGGCGAGCGGTGAGCCGTTCGGCCAGACGGCGGGAGTTGGCGAAGACGATGGTAGAACGGTTGGACTCGATGAGGTCCGCAATCTTCTCCTCCACATGGGGCCAGATACTGGCCTGCGGAGCGAACCCGCCCTCCACAGTGTCCTCGGCGGGTGCCTGGCCGAGGTCCGTCATGTCCTCCACCGGAACGGTGACGGTCAGGTTCCAGTTCTTCCGGGACTTGGGCGAGACAATCCGCACCGGAGCGTTGCCACCCAGGAACCGGGCTACGGTTTCCTGCGGCTCAACGGTGGCGGAGAGTCCGATGCGCTGCACCGGCTTGTCCAGCATGGCATCCAGCCGGGCGAGTGAAACGGCCAGGTGGGCGCCGCGCTTGGTGCCGGCCACGGCGTGGACCTCGTCCACAATGACGGTGTCCACTTCTGACAGCGTCTCCCGCGCCTGGGAGGTGAGCATCAGGAACAGGGACTCCGGCGTGGTGATCAGGATGTCCGGCGGCCGGGTCAGGAGGGCGCGGCGTTCGTTCTGCGGTGTGTCTCCCGAGCGGACGCCCACGGTGATGGCCGGTGCCGGAAGGCCAAGCCGCTTCGCCGTTTGCGTAATGCCGATCAGAGGAGCCCGGAGGTTCCGCTCGACATCCACGCCCAGTGCCTTCAGCGGGGAAATGTAGAGGACCTTGGTCTTCCGCTTGGGTACCTTAGCGGACGACGATGCGGACGCCCGCCCGCGCTTGGCTGCCGCTCCGGAACCGGCCACCGCACCGGAACCGGCCACCGCGCCGCCGGCCACCGCACCGGAACCGGCCCCGGCCTCGCTGGCAGCAGCGCCGCCAGATACAGAGAGCGCAGCCTGGGACGAGCCGCCCGCTGAACCCGGCGCAGCGGCGTCGGCGATAAACCTGTCCAGGGACCACAGGAACGCCGCCAGCGTCTTGCCGGATCCGGTGGGCGCGATGACCAGCGCATTCGATCCCTCCGAGATGGCGTCCCAGGCGCCGGTCTGCGCGGCAGTCGGCTCGGTGAAGGCACCCGTGAACCAGTCCCGGGTGGCGGGGGTGAACTTCTGGAGCACCGTGCCTGCCGACGTCATGCACCCATTGTTCACCACCCCACTGACATTCCGTGGTCCCCGCCGCAGCGTTCGGCTCCCGGCTAAATCCGCGGCGCGGCGGCAGGGTCAGGCAAACGCCGAAAGGACCCGCCAGGTGCCCGGCCCCGCCTCCGTGGGTGCCCCCGGAGAAACCCGCAGCTGCGCCGCTTCAGGCTCAATCAGTGCTGTGGCCAGCGTGCGCCAGCGATCCCCGAACCGGGCACCGGCTGCCGGAACACAGCACAGGTCCGCGCCGTCTCCCGGGTTCGAGCAGAGATACGGCACCAGATCGGCCGTGGTCACAGGATCGAAATGCCCGCCGCTCCGCCGCCGGAGCAGGTCCATCCGCTGGTCCGAGTCCGGCTGGTAAAGCTCTGTCCTCTCACCGGCAGCTGGCACCGAGGACAGGAAGTGGTTGGTGTGCAGCAGGTAGTTCCCGGAACCGCCGACCACCTGCGCGCCGGCAGGGCTGAGTTCCACCATCCGCGCCCCCTGCTGCGTCACCACCGAAATGCAGCTGGAAGTTGTAACCGGAGCCGAGGTGAGCAGATCAACGGCTTCGTCCAGGGTCCGGGCGGAATACAGCACGGCGGCTGCGGCGACGTGGACGGGAACCGCTCCCGGAGTGTCCTCGCGGTGTCCCAGGACGTTGAGGTGAACTCCCACCCCGAAACTGTTGACGCCGATCTTTCCCAGGATCCCGTATTCGGTCATCCCGACGAACCGGCCGCCCGGATGGGCCACCGACTGCAGGTGCCAGGCTGCTGCAAGTTCCTCATGCCAGTCCCAGGTCTGGGCGGAGAAGACACGCCCGGGGATGGTGCTGATGACGGTAGAGCATTCCCCGGGCAGGCGCCCCTTGGCGAGCGAGAGGATTTCGGTGCGGGCGTTCAGGGCCGCCGTCTGCCAGACCGGAAGCCCGGCACCGGCGGCGGTCCCGTCAATCTCGGCGGCCAGGTCAGGAATCCACTGTCGGACCGCAGCCAGTGACGCGAGAGCTTCGTGCTCAACGCGCTCGGCACCGATGCCGCCGGCAGCAAAGAGATCCGCATACACCTGCCATGCGGAGGACAGCGCGTCCCGCGCGGCCTGCCCCCGCTGGACGCCGCGTTCACGGGCGCTGTCTGCGGCAATGGTGATGACGGCAGGGGACGGGTGCGGAAATCCGCTCATGAGACAGCTCCGGTTGTGTCGCGGCGGCGCGGCACCCACCCGGGACGGGGCGCGCTCTCCATCAGCTGGCGGGTATAGGGGTGCTTCGGCGCGTCGAGCACCTCGCCTGCGGTTCCGTATTCAACGACGGAACCCAGCTGCATCACCATCACCGTGTCTGCCACCTGCCGGGCCACGGCCAGGTCATGGGTAATAAAGAGGTAGGTCAGTTGCCTCTCAAGGCGCAGCCGTTCCAGCAGGGCGAGGATCTGCGCCTGGACGGTGACGTCCAGGGCGGAGACTGCCTCGTCCAGGACGATGACGGACGGTTCTGCTGCCAGTGCGCGCGCAATTGCGACACGCTGCTTCTGCCCGCCGGAGAGCTGGTCAGGGTACGACGACGCGTGCCCGGCTTCCAGCCCCACTTCGGCGAACAGCGCCAGGCAGCGCTCCCGGCGGGCCGCGGCGTCGAGTGTGCCGTGCGCCTGCAGGATTTCGGTGACGGCCGTGGAGACGGGCAGCCGCCGGTTGAGGCTGCCCTGCGGGTCCTGGAATACCATCTGGATGTCCTTGGACCGCTGCCGCCGGATCCGCCGGGACGAGCCTGCGGTGACCTGCCGGCCGTCCACCGTGATGGTGCCTGAGTCTGCGGACTCCAGGCCCACGAGCATGCGGGCCACGGTGGTCTTTCCGGACCCGGATTCTCCCACCACGGCCAGGCAGGTGCCCCGCTCAATCCGGAAACTGACGTCCTTCACGGCGTGGACGGAACGCTTCGAGCGTCCGGAACCCGAGGTGAAAGTCCGGTTTAGGTTGTCTGCCAAAACCATGGTGCTCATTTGCCGTCCTCCGAAGGAACGGGCGCGGAGGCGCGCCGGGTGAGGCTGGGCTTGGAAGCGACCAGCATCTGTGTGTACTCATGCTGCGGGGATCCCAGCACGGACTGGGCCGGGCCGGCTTCCACGATGCGTCCTTTCTGCATCACAGCGATCCGCTGGCAGGCGGCTGCAGCGAGGTCGAGGTCATGGGTCACGAAGATCATCGCCATTCCGGCGTCGGTCCGCGCCTCGTTGAGGATTGCGACGACGTCGGACTGGGTGGTGACATCCAGCGCCGTCGTCGGTTCATCCGCGAGCAGCAGCGAGCTGCCCCGCGCCACGGATCCGGCAATGACCACACGCTGGAGCATGCCGCCGGAGAGCTGGTGCGGATAGGAACGCAGGCAGCGCTCGGGGTCATGGATGCCGACGTCGGCGAGCAGCGCGAGCGCGGTTTTCCGCGCTTCGGCAGCGGAAGTCCGCGGTTTCGCGGCCTGGATTCCTTCGATCAGGAAACGCTCCACCCGCAGCACCGGGTTCAATGCGGCCAGGGGGTTCTGCGAAATCATCGATACTTCGGCCGCCCGGAAGCGGCGCAGTTCCTCGCGGGAAAGCGTGGTGATGTCCTTGTCCCGGTAGCGGACGGTGCCGCTGGAGGCGCTGCCGTCGGGGAGTGTGCGCAGGATGCTGCGCAGGGTCATGGACTTGCCGGACCCGGATTCGCCCACCAGCCCCAGGGATTCCCCGGGACCGACCTGCAGGCTGATGTCCTCCAGCAGGGTCCTGGTGTCCGGGCCGGATCCGATGGCGAGGCCAACTTTTTCGAGTGTGAGCATCATGCCCTCCCTGCGGCGCGGCGGCCGCCGAGCTGCTCGCCCAGGTAGCCCAGGGCGGCGACGGTCAGGACAATGCAGGCGCCGGCATAGATGCTTTCCTGCGGATAACCGGCCAGCAGCGAAGCCTGGCCGGAGGAGATCATCAGGCCCCAGTCGGCATCCGGCGGCTGGACGCCGAAACCCAGGTAGGACAGGGCCGCGAGGTCGATCATGGCGTAGCCGAAGTTGATGCTGGCACCGGTGAGGATCTGCTGCTTCACGTTTGGCAGCAGGTGCCGGAAAGTGATGACCAGCCCGGAAATACCCTGCAGCTCGGCGGACTTCACGTAGGGCAGGTTTCGCTCGCGCAGCGCAACGGAGCGGATCACGCGGGCGGTATAGGGGGAGAAACCGATGGCCAGGGCAACGACGGCGGTTTCAACCCCCGCCCCGAAGACGGCCACGGCCAGCACAGCGAGCAGCAGGTTGGGGAAGGCGAAGAGGAAGTCCAGGAACCGGGTGATGGCACCGTCCACGCGGCCGCCGAACCAGACGGCCACCAGGGCCAGCGTGCCGCCGATGAGGACGGTCAATGCGGCCACGGCCAGCGCCGCCAGGATGGTGGACCGGGCGCCCACCGCGAGGCGGGTGAAAAGGTCCCGTCCGGCCTGGTCGGTGCCGAGCCAATGTTCTGCGCCGGGGGAGAGGTATCGGTCAACGATATTTCCCTCGGTGGCATCAAACGGGCTGATGAGCGGGCCGAGGACGGCGAGCAGCAGCACGAATGCCAGCCAGCCCAGGCAAATCCTTGCCAGCGGACCGCTGAAGACGCCGCCGGAGTGCCGCCGCCGTTCCTTGCGGAGGTTCAGTGCCGGGGCGCTCATGATGCTCCTCCCACCCGGACGCGGGGATCAATGACGGCGTACAGCAGATCCACCAGGAGGTTGATGACGCCGAACGCCACCACCATGATCAGGGCCACGGCCTGCACCACCGCGAAGTCCTTCTGCTGGATGGAGGTCACCAGCAGTGCCCCGATGCCGTCCAGCGTGAACACTGACTCGACAACGAATGCGCCCGCCAGCAGGCCCGCGATGTGCACGCCGGACACGGTGGTGACCGGCAGCAGGGCATTGCGGATGACGTGGCGGGGAATGAGCACACGTTCGGGCACGCCGCGGGAGCGAGCAGTCTGGGCATGCTCGGACTGGCGTTCCTCGCGCACCGCGGTGCGGGTGATCCGGGCGACGACGGCGATGGACGGCAGTGCCAGCGCCAGCGCGGGAAGCGTGAGGTGCGTCAGCCGGGACGCGATGCCTTCTCCGCTGCCGGACCCGAAGACCGGAAACCAGCCCAGCTGCACGCTGAACAGGCTCATCAGGAGCAGGCCGGCGAAGAAGGTGGGAACCGCGAAGCCGAGGTTGGAGGCGAACAGGATGATGTTGTCCAGGGCGCCCGGCCGCAGCCCGGCCACCGTGCCCAGGCCTACGCCCAGGACGATGATCAGGACTGCGGCCAGGCCGGTGAGCCACAGGGTGGTGGGGAGGCGGTTGGCCAGCAGGTCGGCAACTTCCTGCCGGTTGGCCAGCG
The DNA here is from genome assembly GCF_009193255.1 of Arthrobacter koreensis. Classification (GTDB taxonomy): domain Bacteria; phylum Actinomycetota; class Actinomycetes; order Actinomycetales; family Micrococcaceae; genus Arthrobacter_B; species Arthrobacter_B koreensis. Next base: position 140,703 of record NZ_WACG01000006.1, on the reverse strand, counting down.
ACTGCCCAAAGTTCCCCTGGAGGGCATTGCCCACCCAGGATACGTACCGTGTGAGGAACGGATCGTCGAGGTTGTACTGCTCACGGATGGACGCGAGCACTTCGGCGCTGACGGTCCGTCCCTGCACCAGGAACTGTTCGGGGCTTCCTGGTGCCAGGTACAGGCCGCCAAAGACTGCGAAGCTCGAAGCCAGCAGGATGCCAGCCAAGGCAAGAAGCCGTTTGGCGATGTATTTCATGGTGCCTGCTTACCCTGCTGCGCCGAGGTCGGCGGCCCAGGGGTAGTACAGGTAGGCGAAGGACGCCGGAACCCCGGTGACGCGGTCGCTCATGAACAGCCGTACGGAGGGGTCCAGGATCGGCAGCCACGGCATGTCCTCCATGGCCAGGGCCTCGATCTCGGCAGTCAGTTCGGCGCGCTCGGTCTCCGAAGCGGTGGCCTCTGCCTTGGTGATCAGCTCTTCGATTTCCGGGTTGGAGTAGCCGGAGAAGTTCTGCGAACCGCCGTCCTGCACGATGGTGCGCAGAAAGACCAGCGGGTCCGGAACGTCCATGTAGTTGGTAGTCACGAAGGCTCCGTGGCCGGCACGGGCCTCCGGGTCGGAGAAGAAGGCCCCGAACTGGGCGCTAGGAACCCCCTCGGGCTGGACGTCCAGGCCGATCTCCTTGCCGGCGCGGCTGAGCTCGGAGATCATGTCCGCGTAGAAGGACCGTTCCGTCGGGTAGACGATGGTGATCGGCTCGGACAGGTCTGCCGTGGCGTCTGCCAGGATTTCCTTGGCTTTCTCGACGTCGGCACCGGCACCGGGAAGTTCGGCGCGCGCGGAGGAGAAGACGTCGTCCGCGAAGGACCAGCCGCCGTCGGGAATCAGGGAGACGGACGGGCGTGCGGTGCCCTCGTACACGGTGGCGGCCAGAGCATCCTGGTCCGTGGCGGTCCAGAGCGCCTTGCGCACGGCAGGGTCCGCCAGCGGGCCGTCGCCGGTAGCGATGATGGCGAGCATCTGCAGGGACTTGCCCAGGATCAGTTCACCGTTGCCGGCTGCTTCAAGCTGGGACACGGCGCTCAGCGGAACGTCGTAGGAGCCGTCGATGGCGCCGGAAACCAGGGCGTTGGTAATGGCGGCTGGATCAACGATGAACTGGATTTCCAGGCTGTCCACCTTGGGGGTGCGCTCGGTGTTCCAGTAGTTCTCGTTCTTGGCCAGGGTGATGCTCTGGCCGCTCTGCCATTCCTCGACGGAGAACGGACCGGTGCACATGACTCCGCCCTGCGGGGTTCCGTAGGACTCCCCGGCGGCCTTGCGGTGCTCTTCGGAGACCACCACGCCCATGGGGGTGGCCATGTAGGAGTTGTAGGTCCAGTCCGGGTTCTTCAGGGTGATGGTGACCTCGGATTCAGAGGTCGCTTCAATGGAAGCCACGTTGCCGCTGACGGCGTCGGACGCCCAGTAGCTGCCCTCGGCCGGATCAAGGTGCCGGTTGAGGCTGTACGCCACGTCCTGCGCGGTCATGGGGCTGCCGTCCCAGAAGGTGACGCCCTCGCGCAGCTGGTAGACGTAGGTCTGGCCGTCGTCGGTCTCGAAGGACTCGGCCAGGTTGGGCGTCACGGTGAAGTCCGGCTGGATCATCATGAGGCCTTCGCAGATGTTCGCGACGACCGTGTTTTCCGGGTAGTTGAACGCCAGGATGGGATCCAGGGATGCCGGTTCGCCAAACGGCAGGTTCCAGCTCGCCGAGTCAAGGTCGCCGGTTGCCGCGTCGGTTGTCACGGCGAGTTCCGCCAGACGGTCCCCGCCGTCCGCTGCTGCCCCGCCGCTGCCGGAGCCGCTGCTGCAGGATGTGATGGCCAGCAGGGCTGACAGTGCCAGCGCTGTGGGAAGTACAGCCTTTTTCATATGCACCCTTCCAAAAAGAGGACCTAGCCGGGCGATTCCTGCCCGCTCCTTTCCAGATATAGGTGTATAAAACGTTTTATATGTCGATCTTCCCCTACCGTTACGTAACCGTTACCGGGAGCTGAACGAACGGAGAAATATTGCAGTCAAAAACCACTATCCGCGACGTCGCCCGTGCCGCGGATGTATCCATCACCGCGGTGTCCCATGCCCTGAATGGAAAAGGAACGCTGGCTGCAGCGACCCGGCAGCGGATCATCGAAGCAGCGGACCGGCTCGGGTATCAGCCTGATCCGTTGGCCCGCGGCATGCGCAGCGGTCCGCTGGGCGTCATCGGACTGATGCTTCGCCCGCTGGATACCCTGGGCACCTACCGGCCCTCCGGCGTCGACTATTTCACCCGGCTGACCGGCGCCGTGGCAGTTGAATGCCTGGAACGGAACCTGAGCGTGATGCTGGTGCGGGATCTCTCCAAACTTCCGCGCCCGCCGCTGGCCCTGGCGCTGGACGGCTACATCATTGCCGATCCGCTCGAAGCGGACCCGGTCCTGGACCTGCTGCAGGATGCCTCCCTGCCCTTCATCACGATTGGCCGTGTTCCGGACCGGCCCGCCTTTACGAACTGGGTGGGCTCAGGGGACGGTGAGGACACCGTCCGGATCCTTGACCTGCTCCGGGAGCGCGGCGCGGAACGGATCGCGCTGGTGACCGGGTGCGACCGGAACTCCTGGAACCTGGAGTCCACCGCCGCCTACCACCAATGGGCCGGGGAGCGCGGCCTGCAGGCGCGGGTGGTTGCTCGGCCCGAAGCGGACGGAATGGACGGAGGGCGCTCCGCAGCACGGGAGCTGCTCCGCGACGGTGACCTGCCGGACGCGGTCTACTGCCTGACCGGCCGGCATGCCCGCGGCATCCTGGACGAATTCACGGAACACGGGATCAGTCTGCCGGGTCAGGTCCAGCTGGTGGCAGGCGCCGACTCGGAACAGACCCGTTCCTCCTCGCCGGCTATCAGCGCCATTGACCTGGACCCGGAACTCGTCGCAGCGCACGCCGTGGAGCAGCTGACCTCACGCGTGATGATCGGGAAACCGGCTGAGCCGGTGGCGCTGTCCACCCGCCTGATCCTGCGTTCAACTACGGCCGGTCCGGACCATGGCTGAGCCAGTGCTGCGCGCGGTCGAGGTGACTGGCCCCGCGGCAGCCCGGCTGGCCCGGGCACGGCGCAGGACCGCGGTTGTTCAGGCGATGATGCTGGGCAGCTGGGGCCTGCTCCTTCCGCTGCTGCTCGTGCTGCCGTTCGGTACCTGGCTTCCGCCCCGGGCCGGCGACGCCGTGGCATACCTTCTGGTGGGCAGCTTCCTGCTCGGGTTCCTCCTCTGGATTCCCGAGGCGTACTTCCGCCGGCGCAAGGAGGCAGCGCAGCATGCGGCGTTCAGCGACGTCGAGGCCGCGCTGGCCCGTCTCCGCGCCGGATGGCAGGTGGAGTGGTACGCACCGTACGGAGGCATCGGACGGGAGCGGATCGTCTCCCGCGGGAGCTGGAAGCAGCGTTTCGAATGGCGGGTGGAGTACCGGGGCGGAACCATGCTCCTCACCGAAATTCCGGCCGCTGAGCATGAGGAGGACGACGACGGGGATCAGGACGGCTGAAGCGCCGGCTGCCTTTGGCTGGACCGGTCCGCCCCAGCCGTCCCGGTCCAGCCAACCCGCGCAGCCGCCGCCGTCCGCTTCCAACCCGCGCAGCGCGCGGGTCAGCTAATGGGCTGGAACAGCGTCCGGTTCCTCCGCGCCGCGCCGGGCAAGGTCCCTCGCCTCATCGAAGTCGCTGTCCAGCCCCTCCGGAGCCCGGGTGAGCAGGCTGACAACGACGGCGAGCAGCAGGTTCACGGCGAAGCCGGGGATGATCTCGTACAGCGTGGAGGTGAGCTCGGAGCTGCCCCATGCGAAGGCTGTGACGGCGCCGGCAGCCATGCCGGTCAGCGCACCCGCGGTCGTGAGCCGGCGCCAGAACAGGCAGAGCAGGATGGTCGGCCCGAAGGCAGCACCGAAACCTGCCCAGGCGAAACCGACCAGGTCGAGGATCGAGTTGCTGCGGTCCAGTGCCAGGAGGATGGACACCACGGAGACCACCAGCACGGCAGCGCGGCCCAGGGTGACCAGCATCCGCTGGGATGCGTCCTTCTTGACCACGATCTTGTAGAGGTCCTCCACCAGTGCGGAGGACGTGACGATCAGCTGGGAGGAAATGGTGCTCATGATGGCGGCGAGTACGGCGGCCAGCACAAAGCCGGCAACCAGCGGATGGAACAGGACTTCCGCCATGCTCAGGAAGACGGCCTCGGGATCGCTGAGCGTGAGGTCATTCTGCTGGAAGTAGGCAGCACCGACCAGCGCTGTGAGCACGGCACCAAGAACGCTGAGCAGCATCCAGCCAACCCCAATCCGGCGGCCCGCTACGGCGTCCGCAGGGGAGCGCAGGGCCATGAACCGGACGATGATGTGCGGCTGCCCAAAGTAGCCCAGGCCCCAGGCGAGCGCTGAGATCACGGCCAGCGCCGTCGTGCCGGCTACCGGGTTGAGCATGGTTGGGTCGATTTCGCGCAGGGACTCAGCCATGCCGGACGGGCCCCCGACGAGGAAGATGCCCACCAGCGGTACGGCGATGAGGGCGAGGAGCATCATCATGCCCTGCACAACGTCGGTGTAGCTGGCGCCCAGGAATCCGCCGAAGAGGGTGTAGGCGATGGTCACGCCGCCCACGATCAGCATGCCGGTGGTGTAGCTGGAACCGAACGAGCTCTCGAAGAACACACCGCCGGCCACCATGCCGGAGGAAACGTAGAAGGTGAAGAAGACCAGGATGATGATGCCGGACACCACACGGAGCATCCGGCTGCGGTCCTTGAGGCGGTTCTCCAGGAAGCTCGGAACGGTAATCGAGTTGTTGGCAACCAGCGTGTAGGAACGCAGCCTGGGCGCGACGAACTTCCAGTTCAGCCACGCACCAATGGTGAGTCCGACGGCGATCCAGGCTTCTGCGAGGCCGGCCAGGTAGATGGCGCCGGGCAATCCCATCAGGAGCCAGCCGGACATGTCCGAGGCGCCCGCGCTCAGCGCCGCAACGCCCGGCTTCAGGCCCCGCCCGGCCAGCATGTAGTCATCCAGGTCCGAGGTACGGCGGTACGCCCACCATCCGATTCCCAGCATGGCTGCCATGTAAATGATCAGGGCAATCAGCTTGTACGTTTCGTCTGTCATGTAGCCGTTCCGGTCGGTTCCGTATCACTTTTGCGTCGGGTCAAGACGGCCTGCGCGCACACAAAATCGGTGGCGCGGGCCACAAGTGCCCAACAGTATGCCAAGTGCCGAAGGGGACGGCCAATTTGCCAGCGGCCGGTTTTGGCTGCCTGAAGAACGCTGTGCTAGCGCGGCCCGGCCAGCGGCCCGACCTGGAGGAGCTGTGCATTTTCGCTGCTGCAGCCGTACCCGGCCCGCGAGATATTGAGGTAGGCCGTGTCATCCGGCGGAAAAATCCGAAGCCCGGACACCGGCACCCGGGAGCATTCGTCTCCGTAGTTCTCCGGGCGGGTTTCCTGCAGCGATGCAACCGCGGACTGCCCGGGTTCCAGCGTGACCGTGACTGCTTCGGTTCCCTCGGACCGGATAGCCGGAGCGCCTACCTGGGTCCCAGACTGCCCAAGGTAGGAGACGCCGGGATAGCCGAAAGTGGAGCACGCTTCGGAGGAGGTGTTCGTCAGGACCAGGTCCCGGTAGACGCTGCCGGCAGCACCGCCGCCGGGGGTGTCTTCGATATCGGCGGATAGTTTGTCCGCCGTGCACAGCGGCGCCCCGTCTGCGGGGCCGGGAGCCGGAGTCTGCGGCGCGGCACTTGCGCTCGCTGAGCCGCTTGCCGAGCCGCTTGCCGGCGCGCTCGCCGTCGTACTCGCCGAGCTGCTCGCGGAAGGCGTCGGCGAGGGTGTCTCCTTCGCGTCGTTGCCGCCGGAGCAGCCGGTCAGGACCAGGCCGGCGGTGAGCAGCCCGGCAAAAACGAGGGAGGGGGAAACTGAAACCTTGGTTCTCATGGGTTCACCCTGAACCTGTGGCCTGACGTGGTCAAACCGCACCGCGGTGCCTTCCCGAAGCACACCGAATTGTTACGGACGCCGGAGTCTATTCGTGGTGGTACGGCCGGCCCGCGGCGATCTCCTGGGCACGGTAGACCTGCTCCGCGAGGATGAGGCGGACCAGCTGGTGCGGGAAGACGAGGGGAGAGAGGGACCAGACGAAGTCCGCGCGGTCATGCACGCTCTGGTCCACGCCGTAGGCACCGCCGATAATCAGCGTGACATTGCGCGAATTATCCAGCGGTTTCTGCAGAGTCTTCGACAGCTGCGGGGAGGTAATAGCCTTGCCGCGCTCATCGAGGAGGATCACGTAGTCGCTGCCCAGCTTCCCCAGCAGCCGCTCCGATTCTTCCTTGCGGGCGGCGTCGTTTTCCCTCGCGGAATGCGGAATCGACACCCAGGACAGGTCGAAGGGCTTCTTCAGCCGCTTTTCGTAGCGGCGGATCCCGTCAACCACCCAGTCCTCGTGCTTGCGGCCGACCATCAGAACACGTAATGCCATGGCTCTATTGAATACCGGCAGCGAACAGGGCAGAAACCCGCTGCCCGGCTGCCTTGGACAGGCTGCGGGTCTAGACTCCCGGGCAGTGGTCCCGCACAGAGAATGGAGCGCAGCATGAGCCAGACACGGGCGGTTGTCCTCGGTGGCGGGGGAGTAGCGGGGATCGCATGGGAAATGGGCGTGCTAGCCGCGCTGCTGGAGGACGGTATCGACCTCAACGCGGCGGACCTCGTGGTGGGCACCTCCGCCGGTTCGATGGTGGGCGCCGCGCTTCGCTCCGGCCTGCTGCCCCAGGTCCTGGCGGCACAGCTCGACGACGCGGAGCAGGCCCTCGCCGCGCAGGGAACCGATGTGCCGTACCAGGACCCCAGCGGTTTCAGCAGTGAGGCGTTCATCGAACTCACGGCGACGGCGGGACGCAGCGACGGCGACGAGAAGGCGGCCCGGGCGCGGGTAGGCCAGCTTGCGCGCACCACTCCCGCCGTAATGACCGAAGGGGAATGGGTCTCAAGCATCCGCTCGCTGCTTCCCCGGGCTGAATGGCCGGACAAACCCTTTGGGATTGCGGTGGTGGATGCGGAGGACGGTTCCTTCACGGTCCTGGATGCAACGTCCGACGTCGAACTGGCCCGGGCGGTCGCGGCCAGCTGTGCGGTGCCCACGGTGTGGCCTCCGGTGACTATCCTTGGCCGGCCCTACATGGACGGCGGCATGCGCTCAGCCACCAATGCCGACGTCGCCGAGGGATACGGAAAGGTGCTGGTGCTGGCCTGCGGTCCGGAGGCACCGGTGAGTCCGTTTGGTCCCAGCCTTCCGCAGGCACTGGCCAAGCTGCAGCAGCACAGCTCCACGTTCGTCGTGGAGGCTGATGAAGCCGCCCTGCGTGAGTTTGGGGCGAATCCACTGCTGCGCTCCACCCGGATCCCGGCGTCGGCGGCCGGACGGCGGCAGGGCGCTGAGGCCGCGGCGGCGCTGCGGGACTTCTGGGCCTGAGGGCCGGCAGGCTGAGGAGAGGGCAGCGGCCGCCCCGCGGCGCCAAGGGGAAAACCACGGCGATGCGAACGGCTCAGACCTATAATCCCGGTATGGCATATCCGCGCCTGAAGGGCGCTTCCTTGAGAGACCTCGCAGTTCCCACCGCCGGAGGCAGGCTGTGAGCGGCGGACTCGTAGCGCTGCTGGACGACGTCGCTGCCCTGGCCCGCATCGCGGCAGCCTCGGTGGATGACATCGCGGCAGGCGCCGCGAAAGCGGGAGCCAAGGCCGCCGGCGTCGTTATTGATGACGCCGCAGTGACACCGCAGTACGTGTCCGGGGCGGATCCGTCCCGTGAACTGCCCATGATCAAGAAGATCTTCTGGGGGTCGCTGCGCAACAAGCTGCTCATCATCCTGCCGGCGCTGCTGCTGATCAGCGCATTCATCCCGGGAATCATCCCGTTCATTCTCATGCTCGGCGGCACTTACCTCTGCTATGAGGGCGCGGAGAAGGTCTGGCACAAGTTCTTTGGACACCATGAGGCGAAGAAGGAGCCCGCAGTCGAACGGGGGCCCGACGCCGAGTCCAAGGTCATCAAGGGCGCCATCACCACCGACTTCATCCTCTCCTGCGAAATCATGGTCATCGCCATGAACGAGGTGGGGGACGCTTCCATCTGGATCCGTGCCGTCATCCTCGTAGTTGTGGCAATCGCGATCACGGTGCTCGTCTACGGCGCCGTTGGGCTGATCGTGAAGATGGATGACATTGGCCTGCACCTGGCAACCAAGGACTCCCAGGCCTCCAAGCGCGTGGGCGGACTGCTGGTCAAGGGCATGCCGTCCGTGCTGGCTGCCATTACCTTCGTGGGAACCATCGCCATGCTCTGGGTAGGCGGCCACATCATGCTGGTGGGTGCCTCGGATCTGGGCTGGCACGCGCCCTATGACCTTGTGCATGTGCTGGAGCATCCCTTCACCGGGATAGCGGTTGTGGGCGGATTCCTCGGCTGGCTCGTCAACACCCTGTGCTCGGCCGTCGCCGGCCTGGCCTGGGGCCTGGTAGTCATGGCCGTCCTGGTGCCGTTGAAGAAAATCCTGCCGTTCGGCAAGAAGAAGGACGGGCACGAGCCCGGCGACACCCGGGCCGCGCTCGCCGGGCACCGGCCGAAGAAGGCGAATCCCGACGCAGGCTAGCCGGGAGAAGGTGTGCGATCCGCCGCGGGCGGAGCGCTTCCCGCCCCGACTCGCGCCGGGAGGGGCACGCTTGTGTTCCGGGCACGGACAGCCAGGAGCGCGCACCCCACCACAGTGACTCCGCCGAGGACGGTCTGCCAGCCAATGGACTCCTGGAGGATGACCGCGGCCCAGCAGATAGTCATGACCGGCTGCGCCAGCTGGACCTGGCTGACCTGTGCCATGGGCCCGATCGACAGGCCTCGGTACCAGGCGATGAATCCAAGGAACATGCTGGCTGCGGACAGATAGGCGAAGGCTCCCCACTGGGCAGCGGTCCCTGCCGGAGGCTGTTGGGCCACCGCGAGTCCGGTCAGCACAGCCATCAGGGGCGAGGCCAGCACCAGGGCCCAGGAAATGGTCTGCCATGAGCCCAGGCTCCGGGACAGGATGCCGCCCTCCGCATAGCCAACTGCGCAGACGATCACCGCGGCGAACAGCAGCAGATCGGAGCCGTGGAGGGTGCCGAACCCGCCGCCCTGAAACAGGGCGAAGCACAGGGCAGCAAGAGTCCCGGCGCCCGCAGCCAACCAGAATGAACGGACGGGTCGTTCTCCTGTCCGGAGGACTGCGGCCACAGCGGTGGCAGCAGGCAGCGCCGCGATGACTACGGCCCCGTGGCTCGCAGGGACTGCTGTCAGGGCAAAAGACGTCAGCAGCGGGAAACCGGCAACCGCCCCGCCGGCCACCACGCCAACCTGGATCCACTGCCGGCCGCGGGGAGCTTTCTGCCGCGTGATGAACAGTGCTCCGCCTGCCAGCAGGGCCGCGGCCACCGCACGGCCAGCGCCCACAAACAGCGGGGACATGCTCCCGTCCTCGACCGCTATGCGGGTAAAGGGGACCGTGAAGGAAAAAACGGTGACGCCCAGCAGCGCCCACCACAGTCCGAAGGAGCCTGGCGGTATCGGTTTCGCAGAAATGAGAGTAGCGGTATCGTTTAGCTTCATGTCCAACAGTAGCAGTGAGCGGATCGTCACGGCAGTGCGGAACTGGATAGCGGCCGCCCCGGCCGGGGCCCAGCTGCCGTCTACGCGCCGGCTCGTGGAACAGTTCGAGGCGAGTCCGGTCACAGTGCAGAAAGCACTGCGGACCCTTATTGGCGAAGGGCTGATCGAGTCCAGGCCCGGCGTCGGTACTTTCGTCCGCACGGTCCGTACTCCGCGTCCCAGCGACTACGGCTGGCAGACTGCCGCACTTGGTTCACCCCGGCAGCTGGCAGCGCTGCCGTCAGCTGCCCTGCGCACTGCCTCGAATGATGTAATTGCGCTCCACTCGGGGTATCCGGACAGGGACCTACTGCCGGAGCGGCTTGTCCGGGCCGCGTTCGGCCGGGCCGGCCGGAGTGAGGCCGCTCTCGGCCGCCCTCCGTCAGCGGGCCTGCCGGCCCTGCAGTCGTGGTTTGCCTCAGAACTGGGTTCAGTGACCCCGCCGGGCCTCAGCGCACCGAATGCCAGTGACACCGTGATCCTCCCCGGCAGCCAAAACGGCCTGAGCACCCTTTTCCGTGCACTGGTGGGAGCCGGAAATCCGCTGCTCATCGAGTCGCCCACGTACTGGGGTGCCCTGCTCGCTGCGGCGCAGGTCGGGGTCCAGCTCGTCCCGGTTCCCAGCGGGCCAGCCGGTCCGGACCCCGCGGACCTTGACCGTGCCTTCGAGCAAACAGGAGCCCGTGCGTTCTACGCCCAGCCGAACTTCGCCAACCCGACCGGCGCGCAGTGGTCACGGGAGCTCGGGGAGGCTGTCCTCGGGATCGTCAGGGACCGCGGCGCCTTCCTTATTGAGGACGACTGGGCGCATGACTTCGGCATCACCGCGCAGTCGCAGCCGCTGGCAGCCCGGGAGGACAGCGGGCATGTTGTCTACATCCGGTCCCTGACCAAGAGTGTTTCCCCCGCGGTGCGTGTCGCCGGGCTCATTGCGCGGGGCCCGGCGCTGGACCGCATCCGCACGGACAGCCAGGCCCAGGCGATGTACGTCAGCGGCGTCCTCCAGTCAGCCGCGCTTGATGTTGTCACGGATCCCGGCTGGAAGACCCACCTGAGGAACCTGCGGCAGCAGCTGACGGCGCGGCGGGACCTTCTCGCCGGAGCCATCCGGGAACACGTTCCGGAAGCGCACCTCGAAGTACTTCCCCGCGGCGGACTGAATCTGTGGGTGCAGTTGCCGCAGGAGACGAACCTGGACATTCTGGCGCGGGAATGCGAATCCCGGGGAGTGATGATTGCCGCCGGAGATGACTGGTTCCCCGCGGAGCCGGCAGGCCGCTACATCCGGCTCAACTATTCGGGGCCTGCGCCCGGACGCTTTCCCGATGCTGCACAGATTATCGGCGAGGCGCTTCGGGATAGCCTCGCCTAGGCTGCGGAGGGAACCAAAAAGGTCCGGCTTCCCATGCGGGAATCCGGACCTTTTTCGCTGGCGGTGACGGTGGGATTTGAACCCACGTTGGCTTTTACACCAAACAACATTTCGAGTGTTGCACCTTCGGCCGCTCGGACACGTCACCAACGGAACAACCTTACCGGGTGTTTGGCTCCAGCCCCAAAACGCCCCGGACCCGCAGCTTTCCGGGGCCGGGGCACACGCGCGGACTAGAGATCGACGACGTCGTTCTTGCCGACGTTCGGGGTGTCTCCCGTTACGGCGCTCTTGCCGATCTTGAACAGGGTGGCGATCTTGGGTTCATCCGACACCCAGTACTCAGCCGTGTCGCTGTTGACCTTGATCAGGGCAATCGACGGGTCTTCCCGGCCCTGCTCGAACCATGCAGACGCAGAGCTATTCCAGAGCTGCTCGATCTTCTCCTGGTCGTGGCTGATTTCGGCACGTCCACTGACGGAGAGATAGCCCTTCTTGTCCTCCACAGCCACATTGACGTGCGGGTTGGCGCGGATCTCGTCGGCCTTGGGGGAGGGGTCCTGGGTGAAGAACCAAAGATTGCCCTCAGAATCGGTCTCCTGCAGCGCCAGCGGACGGCTCACCAGGTTGCCCTGGAGGTCAACGGTTGTCAGGTTGCCGATCTTGGCGTGTTCAAGAATCTTGACGACGCGGTCTACGCCTTCTTGATGCTCCGAGGTCATGCCTGCTCCTAGCTCTTGGGGTCGGTTGTCGGGTCCACGAATAAAAGCAAGCATACTTAGGGTTGTGTGCCCTGGGAACCGCGCAGCGTACGCCGTGAGCCGAAAAACTCCCGCAGCAGATGGGCGCACTCGTCCTCGCGGACGCCGGGGAATACCTCAACCCAGTGGTTGAGCCGGGGCTCCCGGAGGATCTCGAACACCGAGCCGGATGCGCCGGCCTTCTCGTCCCAGGCTCCGAACACCACCCGCGGAATCCTGGCGAGCACAATCGCCCCGGCACACATGGCACACGGCTCGAGGGTCACCACCAAGGTGCACCCCTCCAGCCGCCATTCACCCAGCGCAGCCGCTGCCTCCCGGATCGCTACCACCTCGGCATGGGCTGTGGGATCTCCCGTCGCCTCCCGTTCATTGCGTCCAGTGCCGAGGATGCTTCCGTCCGGGCCTACGACGACGGCGCCAATCGGCACGTCGCCGGTGTCCAGGGCGGCGCGCGCCTGCTCCAGGGCAAGCTCCATCCAGGCCTGCTGGGCAGCTGTGGGCGATTCCATATGGCTATGGTCCCCTATTTCCGTGTGGGGCCCCCAAATCCGCAGGGGTGCGGAGAAGCCACGATGGTAGTTTGGAAGCATGCGCGTACTAGTAGTGGATCATCCCCTCGTAGCCCACAAATTGACGGTACTCCGGGATAAGGACACCCCATCCCCCGTCTTCCGGCTCCTGACTGAAGAACTCGTGACCCTGCTGGCGTATGAAGCCACCCGCAATGTCCGGGTTGAGCCCGTCAATATCGAAACCCCGGTCACCTCGACCATCGGCACCGGGCTCGTGAAGCCCACCCCGCTGGTGGTTCCCATCCTGCGTGCCGGACTGGGCATGCTCGAAGGCATGACGCGGCTGGTCCCCACCGCAGAAGTTGGTTTCCTGGGCATGGCCCGAAATGAGGAGACCCTCGAGGCCATCACCTACGCTGAGCGCCTGCCGGATGACCTGACCGGACGCCAGGTCTTCGTCCTTGATCCAATGCTCGCCACCGGCGGCACGCTGCGCGAAGCCATCAAGTTCCTGTTCAACCGGGGCGCCGCGGAAATCGTCTGCATCTGTCTGCTGGGAGCCCCGGAAGGCCTCAGTGTGCTGGAAGAGGAACTGGCCGACGCAAACGTCACCATCGTCCTGGCCTCCATCGACGAGCGGCTCGACGAAAAGGCCTATATCGTGCCCGGCTTGGGAGATGCTGGAGACCGCCTCTACGGCGTCGTCCACTAGCCACCACAACGCGGAAAACCACCGTATTGGTCTCACTATGTGGGCAATTCGGGTGACGCTTGACTTCAGGCGGTTCATAAGTGTGCTTATGAGCCGCCTGTGACTTTAACGGGCTGAGTGTGCAAATTCCCTGATAAATCCGGGATTTATTCCGGTTGGGTAATACCAAGCGTTTGCTGCCGCGACTTCCGTAAAGGGTGAGATCGATCACAACTAGGCGGTTTAAGTCCACCATGTGAGACAACCGCACCATTGTTACTTGTGCGTATGCCTTTGTTACATGCAATAATCCGTAACGTGAACATCCACACGACAGCATGTGTCGCAGATCTTCTTTTTGGCAGCAATGCCGGCGGGAAGAGCTGCTGTCGTCGAATGCAGGCCTAGGAAAAACACCCCCCATCCCAGGCAACACACCCGTCCATCTGATGGGCGCAACCCCGCGCCACTCTCTTGGGCACACTCCCTGCATAGTGCCGTGCAGACGGCAATTCACCACTGAGGTCCCAAAATGTCAGTAGCATCCGGGTACGTCCACATCTCCCTCCGCAATGCCCAGAGCCGGGCCGCAGGAATGCCTGCACGGCCCACGGGGTTTTCCCGCCCGTTCGGTGCGCCCGTTACGGGACAGCAGTTCCCCGGCCAGGTTGTTCCCACCGGGATCCGCCCCCCGCGTTCCCCGCTCAGCGAGGGAACGCCGATTACCGCTCCGACTCCGGTCGTGGCCCCGTCCGGAACCCCCGGCCCCCAGCCGGTCGGCAGCGATACCGTTGCCCGCGGCTTCGTGATCTACGTTGGCCTCGATGAGGACACTGCTGCCGCCAACGGGACCACGCTGACCAAACTCGCACAGGAAATCCGGGCGCACGTCCAGGCGCTGGTCCCGGGTGCGCAGAGCCATGCTGCCGTTGCGCTGGCGCCGTCGGGCGCATCCGGATCGGACATTGACGTTGTCCGCCAGGCCCTGGGCGACCCCACGGTCAACCGTGCTCCGCGGCAGGAGGTCTCCTCGCCGTCGCCCGTCCAGCAGAGTGCACCGCGGCCCTCCGGCGTGCTGATTGATCTCTCCCGCCGCGAGGTCCACCTGGACGGCGAGACGCTGAACCTGACGTTCAAGGAATTCGAACTGCTGAACTACCTCGTTGAGAACGCCTCCCGGACCGTGGGGCGCGAAGAGCTGCTCTCTGGACTGTGGCGCAATGCCGAGGAAGTGCCCAACGAGCGGACTATCGACGTCCACATCCGCCGCCTGCGCTCAAAGCTAGGCCGCCTCGCCAACACCGTTCGCACTGTCCGCGGCCAGGGCTACCGCTTCTACGAACACCCCGAAGTTGTTGTCTGGGCTGCCCCGGAGTACAGCATCTAGCTGTCCCTGCGGCCCTATCGAGATGACAGAAAGTGCTGGTTTGAGCCCTCAAACCAGCACTTTCTGTCATTTCGTTTGAGTGGGGGCCGCCGGGCGGGAACCCGGACGCCGATAGACTGGGCCCATGAGCGGCCACCACCTGAAAAAACTGATGCTGCTGCGGCATGCCAAGGCAGACTGGCCGCGAGAGGTCACCTCGGACCATGAAAGGCCGCTCTCGGGGCGCGGCCACCGGGACGCACCGCAGGCAGGCATCTGGATGCGGGAGAACGACGCCGTTCCGGACTTTATCCTCTGCTCCTCCGCGCTGCGCACCAGGCAGACGTGCACCTGGGTCTGTGACGAGTTGGGGGAGAAGGCGCCCACGGCCAAACTCGAAGACCGGCTGTACGACGCCCCCGCTTCCCGCATTCTGAGCGTTATCAACCACGTGCCGGAGACTGTCTCGAGCCTGCTGGTCATTGCGCACATGCCGGGCGTGCAGGAGGTTGCCATGCGGCTGGCCTCCGTGGCATCGGATGAGGATGCCGTCATGGAGATGGCCACGCACTATCCGACCTCCGGACTGACCGTCCTGCAGCTGGAGGTGCCGTGGGCGGAGCTGGACGGGCGAGACGCCCGCGTTACTGATTTCGTGGTTCCCCGGGGCTAGCTACAGCCCGTATTTTTCCAGCAGGCGCAGCCACACCTCGCTGATCGTGGGGTAGGCCGGAACAGCATGCCAGAGACGGTCCAGCGGCACCTGCCCGGTAACCGCGATCGTGGCAGCGTGCAGCAGCTCCGCCACCCCGGGTCCCGCGAACGTGAATCCAACGGGAATGCCGCGGTCCTCGTCCACCACCATCTGGGCCCATCCGGTGTAACCGTCAGCGAACAGGGAGGATCCTGCCACGCTCAGCGGCAGGGACGTTTCGCTCACCCGGATGCCCCGGGCGGACGCATCCTTCGGGCTCAGTCCCACCATGGCGATCTCCGGGTCCGTGAAGACCACCTGAGGGACCGCCGTATGGTCCGCGGTCGAGGCGAACCGGCTGTAGGCCGGAGGTTCGCCAAAGCCAATCTCGCCGTGCGCCCGCGCTGCGATGGCGGAGCCGGTAGCGCGCGCCTCATACTTGCCCTGATGGGTCAGGAGTACCTTGCCTGCGGCGTCGCCGACGGCGTAGAGCCAGTTTGCGGCGCCTGCCACCAGCCCGGAGTCGTCCGTCCGCAGCGAGTTCGGGTCCAGGCCCAGCTCCTCGAGTCCCAGTCCGTCCAGCGCGGGTCGGCGACCGGTGGACACGAGCAGCCGGTCCCCGGCCAGGCGCTGTCCGCCCGGCAGATCCATGACAATCGCGCCGGACTCGTCCTTGGAAATCCGCTCCGGAGACGTATTGCCGTGGATTTCGACGCCGTCAGCCTCCAACGCGTCGATGACCAGTTTCGCGGCGGGTGCAGGCAGCGAATCCAGGACCCCGTGCCGGGCCACGAGGAAAACTTTCGAACCGAGCCGCGCGTACGCCTGGGCCAGCTCCGTGCCGGCCACCCCGCCTCCCAGGACCAGGAGGCTCCCCGGTACCTCGCTGGAGGAGGTTGCCTCCCGGGTGCCCCAGTACTCCACGTCCGCCAGGCCGTCCACCGGGGGCTCAACAGGAACAGATCCCGTGGCGAGCACCACGGCGTGCCGCGCGGTGATGGTCACCCGAGTGCCGGCGTCGTCCGTTACCTCGACCGTGCGCTCTCCGGTGAGGCGGGCCCGTCCGCGAACCAGTCCGATGCCCGTGTCCTTGACCCACTGAACCTGGGAAGCGTCGTCCCAGTTGGAGGTAAACGAATCGCGGCGCCGCAGCACGGCCGGGACGTCCAGGCTGCCGGAAACCGCTTCCCGCGAGCCATCCACCGCGCTGGCTTCCGCCAGGGCAGTGCCCGGGCGCAGCAGCGCTTTGGAGGGCATGCAGGCCCAGTAGGAGCATTCCCCGCCTACCAGGGCCGATTCAACGATGATCGACTCGAGCCCAGCGCCAACTACGCGGCCCGCGGCGTTTTCACCCGCAGCACCTGCACCAAGGACAATTACATCTGTTTCCAGCGATTCAGTCATGACGCCGAGCTTTTCAGCCTCAGGGACGGCGGGCAAGTGGGCCCCGGCCGCAATGCCGGTGCCCGGACGGCAAAAAACCCCGCCGAACCGGGATTGATCCAGGTTCGACGGGGTTTTTCAGTGGTGCGCGCGAAGGGATTCGAACCCCCAACCTTCTGATCCGTAGTCAGATGCTCTATCCGTTGAGCTACGCACGCATTTTGGAATATTCTCGAAGTTGCCGGGTTTCCCCTGCTTCTTTCAAGTTCTTCCGTGGCTGTTTGGCCGTAGATAACTATAGCGGGGTTCTGCGGAGAACGCCAAATCGAGTTCCGTTACGATGAAAAACTAGACCGGTCTATATGACCTTCGTCACACAAAAGGGTTCCGCAGGCTGAACTGCCCCTGAAATCTAGGCAAACTTGGAGTCGCACGCCACATTGGTAACATCTTTTCGCCGTTGGACCCCCGGAGGTTGGAAATAGCATCAAAAAACACCAGTGACCCAACGAAGGGAAGAGTCATGGGCGATGACGCGCGTCAGCTAGTTCTCGATGAGAGCGGCAACGCTGCTCCTAGCCAGTTGCAGGACAGCAAGATCAGGGGGGCCTCCAGCGAGGCGCCCACCACCCACAGTGCCCTGCTCGCATGGGTCAAGGAAGTGGCCGAGCTGACGCAGCCCGCCGATGTCTATTGGGTCGACGGTTCCGAGGCGGAGAACAAGGCGCTCACCGATGAGCTGGTCGAGGCAGGCACTTTGGTTCGCCTGAACCCTGAAACCTTCCCCAACTCCTTCGCGGCCTTCTCTGATCCCAAGGATGTTGCCCGTGTGGAGGAGCAGACGTTCATCTGCTCCGAGAAGCGCGAAGACGCCGGCTTCACCAACAACTGGATGGACCCGGCGGAAATGCGCACCAAGCTGAACGGGCTCTTCGCCGGTTCAATGCGCGGACGCACCATGTACGTGATCCCGTTCGTGATGGGCCACCTCGACGCCGAGGACCCCAAGTTCGGCGTCGAAATCACCGACAGTGCCTACGTTGTGGCGTCCATGCGGATCATGGCGCGCATCGGCACCGACGTGCTGCGGAAGATGGAAGAGCTGGATGCCTTCTTCGTCCCCGCCCTGCACTCCGTGGGTGCGCCTCTGGCAGAGGGACAGGAAGACGTTTCCTGGCCGTGCAACGAGGAGAAGTGGATTGTGCACTTCCCCGAAGACCGATCCATCTACTCCTACGGCTCCGGCTACGGCGGCAACGCCCTGCTGGGCAAGAAGTGCTATGCCCTGCGCATCGCGTCGGTCATGGCGCGGGACGAGGGCTGGCTCGCCGAGCACATGCTCATCCTGAAGCTCACCAGCCCGGAAAAGAAGGACTACTACGTTTCGGCTGCGTTCCCCTCGGCCTGCGGCAAGACCAACCTGGCACTTCTGGACCCCACGGTCGAAGGCTGGAAGGTTGAGACCCTCGGCGATGACATCACCTGGCTGCGCTTCGGCCACGACGGTGAACTCCGTGCCACCAACCCTGAGGCAGGCCTCTTCGGCGTCGCCCCAGGCACCGGCTGGAGCACCAACCCGAACGCGATGCGCGCCATTGCCAAGGGCAACTCCATCTTCACC
The DNA here is from genome assembly GCF_009193255.1 of Arthrobacter koreensis. Lineage (GTDB taxonomy): Bacteria > Actinomycetota > Actinomycetes > Actinomycetales > Micrococcaceae > Arthrobacter_B > Arthrobacter_B koreensis. Next base: position 122,573 of record NZ_WACG01000006.1, on the reverse strand, counting down.
AACGTGGCCCTGACCGACGACGGCGGAGTCTGGTGGGAAGGCATGACGGACGAGACGCCGGCACACCTGACGGACTGGCGCGGAAACGACTGGACTCCGGAAGCGGGCACCCCGGCAGCGCACCCGAACTCCCGCTTCTGCACCCCGATCGACCAGATCGACATGCTGGCCGAGGAATACCATTCCCCGAACGGCGTGCCCGTTTCCGCGATCCTCTTCGGCGGACGCCGCAAGACCACCGTTCCCCTGGTGACCCAGGCGCGGGACTGGGCCAGCGGCATCTTCATGGGTTCAACACTTTCTTCGGAAACCACGGCCGCTGCCGCCGGCGCCGTGGGTGTGGTCCGCCGTGACCCGATGGCCATGCTGCCCTTCATCGGCTACGACGCCGGTGACTACCTCAAGCACTGGATCACCCTCAGCGCCAAGGCCAACCAGGAGAAGCTCCCGGCCATCTTCCTGGTCAACTGGTTCCGCCGCACTGCCGACGGCGGTTTCGCGTGGCCCGGTTTCGGCGAGAACTCCCGTGTGCTGAAGTGGGTCATCGAGCGCCTCGAAGGCAAGGCAGACGCCGTCGAAACCCCGATTGGCTTTGTGCCCACCGGCGATTCGATCGACCTCCAGGGCCTGGACATGACCCCGGCCGACGTCGAAGCAGCCGTGCGCGTGGATCCGGCGGAATGGGAGACCGAACTGGCCGGCATCGACGAGTGGTACGCCCGCTTCGGTGCGTCACTGCCGGAGGAGCTCTCGGCCAAGCTGGCTGAACTCAAGGAACGCTTCGCGGCCGCAAAGTAGGCTCAGCCAAAAACAGGCCCCGCACGTGGAGTGCGGGGCCTGTTCTTTGGTTTGAGCCGGGATTAGGACTCGGAAGGCTCTTCGGTGTCTGCCGCCCAGACGATCGGCTCGCCGGATTCCCAGATGGGGTCGTTGAAAGTCCAGGCCCCGTCCTCCTGCGAGTAGGTCTGGATGGCCGAGATGCACACGCCTTCGGAGTGTTCCGCCACAACGTGGATGGCGTCGGTGCCCTCGTCCGGGAGGGTGATGTCCGAGAACACGGCTACTGCGCGGTTCTGGTCCTTCTGGTCGCGCAGGACGGTGTAGAGGTCATCGATCATGGCCTCGGCATCCAGGTCCTCGTCGCTCTCCTCGGGGGAGACAGCGACCATGCGCAGCTCACCGTCGGCCTGCACCACCAGGGCGGCGGGCAGGAAGGCACCCTGCGCTTCGAGCTGTTCCTGCGTGACACCGAGGGCGGTGCCCAGCAGCGAGTTCAGGTCATCCTGTACCTGGGCGGAAGGTTCCCCGCCGGTCAGTTCAACATCAGCCATGAGCTCATTTCCTAACTAGTTCAAGGACACGGTCGCGGACCATTTCCATCGTGGAAAGGTCCTCTGCCTCGGCGTTAAGCCGGAGGAAGGGTTCGGTGTTGGACGCGCGGAGGTTGAACCACCACTGTCCGTCATCTGAGGTGAAGGTCAGGCCGTCCATCTCGTCGACGGTGACGCCGGGACGGTCGTACTCGTTGCGCACCCGGTCCACGGCGGCCTGGACGTCGTCGAGCTTTGAATTGATCTCTCCGGAGGAGAAGTACGGCTCGTACTCGCGGGCCAGGTCAGACAGCGGCAGCTCCTGTTCGCCCAGGGCAGCCAGCACGTGCATGGCGGCCAGCATGCCGGTATCAGCGTTGTAGAAGTCGCGGAAGTAGTAATGAGCGGAGTGCTCGCCGCCGAACACGGCACCTTCCGAGGCCATCAGCGCCTTGATGAAGGAGTGGCCTACACGGGTGCGGACTGCACGCCCGCCGGAGGCCTGTACCAGTTCGGGAACGGCGCGGGAGGTAATCAGGTTGTGGATAATCACCGGGACTTCTTCACCGGCTGCCTTGGCACGGGCGATTTCGCGGCGCGCCACCAGGGCGGTGATGGCCGAGGGGCTCACCGGGGCACCGAGTTCGTCGATGACAAAGCAGCGGTCAGCATCGCCGTCGAACGCCAGGCCCAGGTCAGCGCCGTGTTCGACGACGGCGGCCTGCAGGTCCCGGAGGTTCTCCGGTTCCAGCGGGTTTGCCGGGTGGTTGGGGAAGGAGCCGTCCAGCTCGAAGTACAGCGGAATGATGTCCAGCGGCAGTCCGGGGAGGATGGAGTTCCCCAGGACCGCGGGCGTAGTGAGGCCGGCCATGCCGTTGCCCGCGTCCACCACCACCTTCAGCGGGCGGATGCCGCGCAGGTCCACCAGGCCGCGCAGGTAGGCGGAGTAGTCGCCGAGGACGTCCCGCACGCTGATCTGGCCCGGTGTCTCCACCGAGTTGATGACGCCGTCGTTGAGGTAGCGCTCGGCGGCTTCCTGGATTTCCTTCAGTCCGGTTTCCGAGGAGATCGGAATGGCTCCGGCCTTGGCCATCTTGATGCCGTTGTACTGGGCCGGGTTATGGCTGGCCGTGAAGGTCACGCCCGCCGCGTTCAGCGAACCGCACGCGTAGTACAGCTCATCGGTGGAGATGAGGTCCAGCAGCAGGACGTAGGCTCCGCGGGCGGTGGCGCCGGAGGCGAAGTCCTTGATGAACTCGGGGGAGGACTGGCGCATGTCCCCTCCCACCAAGACGGTCTCCCCGGCCAGGCCGAGGACGTCGACGAAGGCGGCGCCGACGGCCTTCACGATTTCCGGGGTGATGGTCTCGCCAACAACACCACGGACGTCATAGGCCTTGAAGGACGCAGAAAGATCGAATGCAGTAGTCACGCCTTGCAGTCTATAGGGGGCACGCTGCGGGCCGGAGCATGCCCGCCGCCGGGAGGTGTTTTCCACAATCTCTTCCCGCGGCGTCGGATCCTGTCCGTGGCGGCTGGAATAGTGGAAGGTATGGAACCGGTATCCGCCCAGCACGCCACAGCCCTCCCCGCTTCATCCGAACCCGACGACGCCGCTGCCCTGCGCACGGAAGCAACAGCCCTGCTGCGCGCACTCGTTGGCAGGGACGACGCCGAGTTCCACGAAGGCCAGTACGAGGCGATTGAGGCCCTGGTCAGGGGAGGAAGGCGTGCACTGGTGGTCCAGCGCACCGGCTGGGGCAAGTCCGCGGTCTACTTCGTGGCCAGCCTGCTGCTGCGTGCCCGGGGTGCCGGGCCCACGCTGATCGTCTCACCGCTGCTTGCCCTGATGCGGGACCAGGTTGCCGCTGCCGCCCGGGCAGGGGTCCGCGCCGCCGCGATCAACTCGGCCAACCAGCTTGAATGGCAGGACATCTCCGCCCGCCTGGAAGCGGACACGGTGGATGTGCTCCTTGTCTCCCCGGAACGGCTGAACAACCCGGGTTTCCGGGAGAACCACCTGCCCGAACTGGTCCGGCGCTCCGGCCTGCTGGTGATCGATGAGGCCCACTGCATCTCCGACTGGGGGCACGACTTTCGGCCGGACTACCGCCGCATCCGGCACCTGATTGAACAGCTTCCGCAATCCGTGCCGGTCCTCGCCACCACTGCCACCGCGAATACCCGGGTGGTGAAGGATGTGGAAGAGCAGCTCGCTGCCGGCGGGGAAGAGGTCTTCACCATCCGCGGTGCGCTGGCCCGGGACTCACTGCGGCTCGGTGTGCTGCGGCTGCCCAGCCCGCGCAGCAGGCTCGCCTGGCTGCTGACACACATCGAGGAGCTCCCCGGAAGCGGCATCATCTACGCGCTCACCGTCTCAGCTGCGGAGGACACTGCGCGCCTTCTGCAGAAAGCGGGACACCCCGTCCTCGCCTACACCGGCCGCACGGATCCGGCAGACCGGGAAGCGGCAGAGGCGGCCCTGAAGAACAACGAGGTCAAGGCGCTGGTGGCCACCAGCGCGCTGGGCATGGGCTTCGACAAGCCGGACCTGGGCTTTGTGGTCCACCTGGGTGCTCCTTCGTCCCCCGTGGCCTACTACCAGCAGGTTGGCCGAGCCGGCCGCGGCACTCCCAACGCGGACGTGCTGCTGCTGCCCGGTGCCGAGGACAGGGACATCTGGGAGTACTTCGCCACGTCCTCCATGCCGTCTGAGGGTCCCGCTAATGCGGTGCTCCGCGAGCTTGCGGATGGATCGGTGCTCTCCACGGGTGCGCTCGAAACCCTGGTGAACCTAAAGCGTTCCCCGCTGGAACTGCTGCTGAAGGTGCTCGCCGTGGACGGCGCCGTCGAACGCGTCACCGGAGGCTGGCGGGGGACCGGGCAGCCGTGGAGCTATGACCGGGAACGCTACGAGCGGATCGCTGCCGCCCGGGTGCGGGAACAGCAGGCAATGCTGGATTACGAGAACACCAGCGGCTGCCGGATGGAGTTCCTGTCCCGGCAGCTTGATGATCCGGCCGCGGCGCCGTGCGGGCGCTGCGACAACTGTGCCGGGCGCTGGTACTCGGACGAGGTAGCCAGCGAAGCCGCAGACAGCGCCGGGCAGGCACTGTCACGGGTGGGCGTGGACATCGATCCGCGCGGCATGTACCCCAGCGGAATGGACCGGCTGGGGGTGCCGGTCAAGGGAAAGATCAAGCCCGACGCCGCTGTCTCCACCGGACGTGCTCTCGCCCGCCTGACCGATCTGGGCTGGGGCGGACGGCTGCGGGAAATCTTCGGTCCCGGGGCCGAAGACGCCCCGGTGGACCAGGCGCTGCTCAACGGCTGTGTTCAGGTGCTGGCACAGTGGGGCTGGGACCAGCGTCCGGTGGCGATCGTGTCTGTCCCGAGCCGGACCCGGCCGCAGCTGGTAGCGTCGCTGGCGCAGGGGCTTTCCGAACTGGGCCGGATTCCGTATCTGGGGGCCCTGCAGCTGCCGCACGGCGGACCGACCGGCGGCTCCGGCGGCAACAGTGCCTTCCGTCTGGCATCGGTCTGGGAACAGTTCGCGGTTCCACCGGAGGGAGCGGCCTGGTTCGCGGAGAATCCCGGGCCGGTGCTGCTGGTGGATGACTTCGCGGACAGCCGCTGGACGCTCACCGAAGCCGGCCGCACCCTGCGCCTGGCCGGCGTTGAATCCGTCCTGCCGTTCGTGCTGGCGCTGAAGGCCTGAGCGGGGCAGACCTGGCAAGGTGAGTGGGAAGCAGTGTCTCTAGGCAGCAGCGCGGATGCGGGACTCAGCACCGCTGACGTGCACTGTCATCAGCGCGCGGGCCAAGTCCGGATCCCCGGCAGTGATAGCGGCGGCAATAGCGGCGTGCTCGGCGAGGGTGGCGGACACTGCTTTGTCCTGCATCAGGCCGCTCCAGATGTGTCCGCGCAGCGTGCCCGCCGCCAGTCCTTCGAGCAGGCCGTGCAGGTAGGCGTTGCCGGAGGCTCTGGCTACGAGGGCGTGGAACGCAAGATCGTGGGAAATCAGGTCCTCAACGCTGGAGTCCTCCTCCACCGCCGCTACGCACGCCCGGAGCTCCGCAGCAGCGTCCGGCGTGATGCGCCGCGCCGCCAGGGAGGCTGATCCCGGTTCCAGAATGCGCCGGACTTCCAGAAGTTCAGCGGCGGCCCTTTCCTGGTGCAGGTCCACCACAAAGGACATGGTTTCCATCAGGATGGCCGGTTCGAGGCTGGTGACGTAGGTTCCGTCGCCGCGGCGCACGTCCAGCACCCGGGCCAGTTCCAGCGCCTTGACCGCTTCACGCAGCGAACTGCGGGAAAGTCCGAGGCGTTCGCTGAGTTCCTTTTCAGGCGGAACCCGGTCACCGGCCTTCAGCTCACCGCTGATGAGCATTGCCTTGATTTTGGTGATCGCCTCGTCCGTTACTGCCATGCCCCAAGTCTAGTTCTGGCAGCTCACCGCCTTTCCCGCCCTCCCCACCGCCGAGATAGCAGAAACTGCTCGTTACAGGCCTGATACGGGCAGTTTCTGTCATCTCGATGGGTTTGTTACTGGGCGGGCTGGGGGTCGTGGGGGAACTAGTCCCCGGTGAAGACCGCGGGGCGGCGCTCGGCGAACGCCGTACTGGCCTCGGCGAAGTCCCGGCTGGGAAGGAACGCCGTGTTCCACACCTGCACGTAGTCCAGCCCGGCCTGCGCCGCCGGTTCGCTGCCCTGGTTCAGCACTTGCTTCACGCCCTGGACCACCAGCGGCGGGTTCGCAGCGATCTGGGCGCACAGCTCACGGCCGCGCCCGACGACGTCGTCAGCCAGTTCCGTGACCAGCCCCAGTTCGCGGGCACGGGCGGCGTCGAAGTCCTCCCCGGTGAGGGCCAGCTGCCGAGTGGCGCCGGCACCGATAATCCCCGGAAGCCGCTGCAGGGAGCCAAGGTCCGCGACAATGCCGACGCGGACCTCCCGGATGCTGAACCTGGCTCCCGGCGCTGCGATCCGCACGTCTGCCGCTGTGATCACGTCGACTCCACCGCCGATGCACCACCCCCGCACTGCCGCCACAACGGGCTTGCTGCATCGTGCCACGGAACTCACGGCGTCCTGCAGCGCCTTGATCCGCAGCCGGAACTCCGAGCGCAGGCGCGCATCCGTTCCGCGGGACTGCAGCAGGGGACGAAACACCGGTCCCATGCCGGGAAGGTCCAGGCCGTAGCTGAAGTTTTCCCCGGAGCCGTAGAGGAGGACGGCACGGACGTCGTCGTCCGCGTCCAGTTCCGCGAAGACCCGGGGCAACTCAGTCCAGAAGTCCGGGCCCATGGCGTTGCCCTTGGAGGGACCGAGCAGCCGCACCTCCGCAACCCCTCGATCCAGTGTCACGTGCAGGGACCTCAAGTTGGATTCGAAATTCATGGCGTCCTAACGGGCAGGGATAACGCAGCGGATGTGTGCTGCGCGCCAATATACCGGCGGCACAGGAAGCCCGGCGGGGAAAAAGCTAGGATCGAGGTATGGAGTTTGTGGTCATTGTCCTGTTCATCGCTGCGATCGTGCTCGTGAACTTTCTCGTCGGACGCGCGCAGCGCAACCGCGCGGGCCGTCCGGCAGCCGAAAAACCGGCAGGCAGTTCGGCCAAGCCCCTCCGGACCCCGGCCGGAACGTCGCTCGAGGCAGCGCGTGAAGCCGCAGCACAGCTGGATGAGAAGGGCCACCAGCAGGTCTACGCTGCGATCGCCCAGGGCCAGCCGATCCGAGCCATCCAGATCTATGCCCAGAACACCGGCTGCGGCCTCCGCGCAGCCAGCGCAGCAGTAGCCTCCCTGGCCTCCCACCCGGTTCCCTACTCCCGGCCCCGGCCGGAGCAGCCCCCGGCCCCGGACGCCGCCGCCTCTGCGTCTTCCGACCCGATGGAACCGGCCGCGCCTGAAGCGGCGGAGGCCCAGGCTAAAGAAGGGCGTGAAGCTGCAGCCCCCGACGCCGCGGCCCCCGACGCCGGTGCGCGCGACGCCGGTGCGCGCGACGCCGGTGCGCGCGACGCCGCTGCCCGCGACATTGCTGCCCGCGACGCCGCTGCCCGCGGCGCAGCCGCTTCCGGAAACGGAACGGCCGGGAAAGACAAGCCGGCAGAAAAGGCGAAGGACAAGGAAGCCGCGGCTCCCGACGATGCCGAGATCAGCCGCTGGGCGCAGAACCTGCGCCCGGAAGACTTCTAGAGCTTCCGGGAGCGCTGGATCTGTCCGTCATGGCCGTACGGATAGTTGCCCACGGCCGGGGCGCTTGCATCATCCAGCCGCCGGATCTCCTCCGGGGTAAGTTCCAGCTGTGCTGCCTGCAGGTTCCATTCCAGCTGCTCCGGCGTCCGGGCACCCAGGATCACGGACGTGACGCCCGGCCGCGCAGCCAGCCAGGCGAGGGACACCTGGGCAGGCGCCGAGCCGTGGGCCGACGCGATCTGGTGCACGGCATCCAGCACGTCCCAGGTTTGCGGGTTGGAGCTGCGCAGTTCCCAGCCCTGGAATTGCCGCGTGGGGTTTTCTCCCACCCGGGTGTTTCCTGACGGCACGGTCTCGCGGTGGTACTTGCCGGTCAGCCAGCCGCCTGCCAGCGGTGACCAGGGGAGCAGGCCCAGTCCGGCGTCGAGCGCTGCCGGCACAATCTCGGATTCGATTTCCCGTTCCAGCAGGTTGTACTGCGGCTGCAGGGTGACCGGAAGCTGCCAGTTGTGCAGCTTCGCCGTCCAGACTGCCTTGGTGAGCTGCCATCCGGTGAAGTTGGAAAAACCGTAGTAGCTGATCAGCCCGGAGGCCACGGCGTCCTGGAGGAAGCCCAGGCTCTCCTCCAGCGGCGTCAGCGGGTCCCAGGAGTGCAGCTGGTACAGATCAATGTGGTCAACTCCGAGCCGCCGCAGCGATGCCTCGAGGGCGCGGCGCAGATGGCGGCGGGAGTTGCCGGCGTCGTTCACGTTGCCACCGGTAGGGAAGCGGGCCTTGGTGGCCAGGACCACGGTGTTGCGCGCAGCCTGGTTCGAATGCAGCCATTTGCCGACAATTTCCTCCGAGGCGCCCTCGTTGTAAATGTCCGCGGTGTCGATGAAGTTGCCGCCCCCTGCCAGGTAATCCTCCAGCATCCGGTGCGAGGTCTTCTCATCGGTCTCGTTGCCGAATGTCATGGTGCCTAGGGCGTAGTTGCTGACAGCTGTTCCGCTGTTGCCCAGCAGGCGCATCTCCATGGGTATTTCCTTCCGGCCGGTTCGTGGTGGTGCGCTCCAGCCTATGCCGCTTTCGGCGGCGCGGAACAGGCCGGGCCGGGGCGCGCCGGGAACAGTCAGCGATGGCAGGAGCTAGATCCCCAGTACGGCAGACGCGATCAGGAAATAGATGATCAGGCCGGCAGCGTCCACGAAAGTTGAAATAAACGGGTTGGAGAACACCGCCGGATCAACCTTCAGGGTCTTCCCGAGAATCGGCATGAGCCCGCCCGCAGCGGCAGCCATGGTGCACACGCCCAGCAGCGTCAAACCGATCACCGTCCCGAGCGGCACGGTGAAGATCACGGACGTGATGACGAATCCCGAGCCGCCGAGCAGCAGGCCCAGCAGGGCGCCCACCCTCACCTCGCGGGCAACCACCTTGACGACGTCGCGGGGGCGCACGTCGCCCAGCGCCAGCGCCCGGGTGATGGTGGTCGCAGCCTGGTTGCCGGTGTTCCCGCCCGTGCCGATCAGCAGCGGGATGAACAGTGACAGCACTACCTGCTCGGCCAGGGTCGTCTCGAAGATATCCATGACCTGGACCGTGAGGGTGGCCCCGAGGGCCAGGACCAGCAGCCAGACGACCCGGGCGCGGACGATCGACCGTATCGGCGTGGCGAGGTACGGCCGGCGCAGGGGCTCGGAGCCGCCGGAGCGCGCCGAGTCCTCGTTTTCCGCGCTTTCGAGGATCCGCAGCGCATCGTCCACGGTCAGCACACCCACCAGCCGGCCTTCGGCGTCGACGACGGGAAGCACCAGGACCTTGGCGTCGGCGCAGTAGCGGGCTGCTTCCTCCGCGTTCAGTGTGGCAGGAACGAAGGACGGCGGCTTCATGAGGTCCGCGACCTGCTCCGTGCCGCCGGCACGGAGCAGATCCCGGAGCGGCACGACGCCGAGCAGGTGGCGGCTGGAATCGGTCACGGCAAGAACGTAGACGCTCTCCGCCTCGTCCAGTTGCTGCCGTACCCGGTCCAGCGCCTCGGAGGCCGTCATTTCGGGACGGGCGGTAACAACCCGCGGGCTCATGTAACGGCCCACCGCGCGGCGCGGATAGCCCAGCACAGCGGTGGTGAGCGCCCGGTCTTCTTCACCCAGTCCCTGGACCAGGCGGCTGGCCACGGTCGCCGGCAGTTCATCCAGCAGCGGCACCCGGTCTTCGGGACTTAACGCCGAGAAGACTTCTGCCACCTGGGCATCCTGCAGTCCAGTCAGGAGGTCTGCCTGCACCGGTGCGTCAAAACGCTCGAACACGTCCAGCGCCCGGTCCTTGGGCAGGGTGCGGTAGGCCACCGCCCGGTCGATGGTGCTCAGGCGTTCAAGCTGTTCCAGGGTTTCCGCTACGTCCAGCGGCTGGAGGGCGCGGGCTACGCGGGACAGATTGCCGCTGCTGAGGGCCTGGGCCAGTAACGCAGCGGTGGTGTCGAAGGAGAGGCTCGGTGACTTGATCATGATCCGCTTTCCTACGGGGCGCACACAGGCAAGGCCGCGGAGAACCGCGGGTGTGCATCAGTGGTGAGGTGGTGCCGGTTGAAGACCGCAGCCGTACGGGCGGCCGGCACAGGAAAGCAGGTGCTGCGTGATGACGCAGACCGGAATCAGCCTTAGGAGAGGCTGGGGAGAAGGGCTTCCCTCATGCGCTGGCGAGGCCCGCGCGGCGCGGTAGATCGACTGTTTCCGTCATCCATGCGTGCGGTTCACCTCCTGCAGCTCGTGGGGGAGCGGTCCGATACAGAAAACACCCCGGTCCGAAGACCGGGGTGTTCCACTGGCGGAGACGGGGGGATTTGAACCCCCGGTGGGCTTTAGGCCCACACTTCATTAGCAGTGAAGCCCATTCGGCCGCTCTGGCACGTCTCCAATTGCCCTGGCAAACTCACGCTGCCAGCCTGTCAAGACTACCCACAACGGGGCGCTTTCAGCAAAACAGGTTCAGGACAACCGGCCGGTCAGCGCCTCCCACAGGAACTCATAGGACATCGCGTGCATGCGAGCTGACTGGCGGTTGTCGGCGGCACCGGCATGGCCGCCCTCCAGGGCCTCGTGGAACCACACCCGGTCCACTCCCAGCGCCTTCATCCGGGCTGCCATTTTCCGTGCCTGCACCGGCCCCACGCGGTCATCGCTCGTGGCCGTCCAGATCAGCGCCGGCGGGTACTGGACGCCTTCGCGCAGCAGGTGGTAAGGGGAGAAGGTCTTGATGAACTCCCACTGTTTGGGATCATCCGGGTCGCCGTATTCGGCAATCCAGGACGCGCCCGCGGACAGCTTGGTGTACCGGCGCATGTCCAGCAGGGGGACACCGCAGGACACGGCGCCGAAGAGCTCCGGGTACAGGGTGAGCATATTGCCGACCAGCAGGCCGCCGTTACTGCGGCCGGTGCAGCCCAGATGCTCCCGGGAGGTAACACCCCGAGCGGTGAGGTCGCGGGCAACGGCGGCGAAATCCTCGTACGCCCGGTGCCGGTTCTGCTGCAGTGCGGCGCGGTGCCAGTCCGGGCCATACTCGCCGCCGCCGCGGATGTTGGCCAGTACATAGACTCCGCGCCGCAGAATCCCTGAGCCGTCGGTAAAGCTGCGTTCCAGCCAGCCGCGCCCCACCACGCCGGAGTACGCAGGTGTCAGGGCCTGCTCGAACCCGCCGTAACCGGACAGGACCGTGGGGTTGCCGCCGTCGAGCACCATGTCCTTGTGCCCCACCTGGAAATACGGCACGCGGGTGCCGTCCTCGGATACTGCAAAGTGCTGCTCCACGGTGCAGCTCGAGGCATCGAAGAACGCAGGGGAGGTCTTGACCGGTACTGCCGGTTCTCCCTGCTCGCCCAGGCTTCCGCGCGAAAGCGTAGACGGCGTGGTGAAACCGGTGCTCACCAGCCAGTAGTCGTTTCCGGCTGCTTCATCCTCATCGTCCACGGCGTACGCGTCCACGGTGTGCAGCGGCGGGCAGGCATCAAGCTCCGTGGCACGCCAGTCCGCGGCAGGGTCCAGCACCTGTATCTCGGAGGAGACGTCACGGAGCAGGTTCAGCAGCAGATAGTCCCGGGTCCAGCTCCAGGACTGCAGGGAAACAGCCGGTTCCGGGGTGAACAGGGTGCGCAGGTTCCGGTCTCCGGCCAGGAAAGCGGTCAGCTCTGCGGCCAGCAGCGAACCGGCTTTGTGCAGGGTGCCGCCCACCAGCCAGTCGGTGCGCGGGCGCAGCACCAGCCACTGCCGGTGCAAATCCACGTTCACGTCCAGCGGCACCTCGATCCGCGTCCATCCCGCGTCCTGCCGCAGATGGGTGACGCTGTCGTAGAAGTCGATGATGTCCACGGCAACGTCCCGTTCGAAGCCCGGAGTCTGGTCATGGTGGACGTAGCCCATCATGTGGTCCTCGGGGACTTCGAAGTAGAGTTCGGCGGAGTCCGGATCCTCCCCCCGGTGCAGCGTCCGGACGGTCCGGGGATAGGAAGACGTAGTCATGCTCCCCGGCCCGAAGTCCGTGGCCACGTACAGGGTGTCCGGCCCGGCCCAGGAGACCTGGGTCTTGGCGACGGGCAGGTCGAAACCTCCGGGCACAAAGGCGCGGTCCTCGACGTCGTACTCCCGGTAGCGGGCAGCATCCCCGCCGTCGGGGGAGAGGATTACCAGGGCGCGCCGGTAGGAGGTGCCGTCCGCCGGCCGGAGGAACCGGGCGCCGCCCCAGACCCACTCGGTGCCTTCGGCAGCAGCCAGGGCGTCAACATCCAGCAGGACTTCCCACTCGGTGGCGGAGTCCGTGTATCCCTGCCACGTGGTGCGGCGCCAGAGGCCCTTGGGGTGCTCCGCATCCCGCCAGAAGTTGTAGTACCAGTCCCCGCGCTTGACCACCATGGGGATCCTGTCCGTTGAATCCAGGACTTCAAGCAGCCGCTCTTCGGTCTGTTCAAAGCCGGAGTCGGAGAGCAGTGCTTCGGTTTCGGCGTTCTGCGCCCGGACCCAGTCCAGCTGCCTGTCCCCGTAGATGTCTTCAAGCCATAGGAATTCGTCCTCGGTGTCCTGCGGAATTTCTGCGCTCGCTGAAGTCATGAGCCAATCCTAGGGTGCCCGGAGACATTGGCCTGTGCGCTGCACCACACCGCTCAGGAGACTCCGTGTTTCCAGGCTTCTCCGGGAACAGTGAGGTTCCCGGCGGCCGTCCCGTTCCGGTTCAGGATCCACCCCACCCGTTTGGCCACGGTTGCCACGACCACGCTTTCGGTGATCTCAAGGGCCGGGAACCGTTCCCCGAGGGATCGCTCGGTGTTCATGATGTCCGCCGCGCTGCGCAGCCACATCATGAAGGTGAAGTTCGTGGGTCCGGTAGTTGAGGCGCACAGCCTCAGCGTCCCGGAGTCTGCGAGTGCGGACGCCGTCCGGGAGTGTTCTGCCGCAGGAAGACGGGCGAACCACTGGCAAATGATGGGGAACCCCGCCAGCCCGTGGGCAACTTCGCAGCGCAGGGCGAGCGATCCGCTGCCGAGTACTTTCTGCAGCTGCCGCCTGGCGGTGGCGGGATGCAGTCCGGTTTCGGCTGCGATGTCTGCGGCCGAGGCGCGTCCGTTCCGGGACAGGACCTGAAGGATTTCCCCGTATGCGGGTGGCAGCGGGCCCCGGTAGGCGGTCTGGTTCCCGGCCAGCTGGCTGAGCTTCTTTCGCTGAGCGGCATTCAGCGCACCGAGCTGCCACGAGTCGGCACCGTGGTGCAGCTGGGTGCAGAAGGACGTTTCATAGCGGGTCAGCCCGGGGATCCGGTCGAAGAGCGGATACACCGACTCCGCCAGCCACGCAGGGGTGGGAGTGATGACTGTGAGCATCATGTCCCGGTTCCGGTGGCATTCGTCAATGCTGAACACGTCCGGCAGGGCCGCCAGCGCCTGTACCACGGAGCGTCTTTGGGCCGGATCGCACTGCACGTCGTGGAATGAGAGGGACATCTGTTCCGGGTCGCCCACGGGGTGGGAGGTGATCCAGGCGGCACCGGCGGCCACCAGTTTTTCCCACCGCAGGGCCAGGGACGTCGGGTGCCGGTCGAGGACTGCACCAATGGCCGTCCACGGCAGGCGCGGACCGATTTGCAGGGCATTGATGAGCAGCAGGTCATCCTCGTCCAGTTGGCGGTTCATGTGTCTGTTTTCTCATGATTATCGGATCTTTGTGCAATATTTCAGAAGTTTTCATCGATACGGCGAAGTAAACCCAACAATTGCTCCTATCGCAGTACCGGGCACCGGCGGTTTCCCGCCGGGCCGAGCGAAAGGAATTCCGATGCACAGCGTTCTTCCCCTGAACGGAAGTTCCACCGATGTCCTGGCCATAGCCAACACGCCTGTCCTGTGGATCTGCGCGCTGGGTGTCTTCGGCGTCGTCGTGGTCCAGTCACTCATCTACATGCGTGCGGCGCGGCGGGTGGCGCCTGCGGTGGGAATGACGCCGGACGAGCTGCGGATCTCCTTCCGCTCCGGAGCCGTGGCAGCGATCGGGCCCTCGTTGGCAGTCGTCCTGGTGGCCATCGCCCTGCTGGCACTGTTCGGAACGCCGGCAGTCCTGGTGCGGATTGGCCTGATCGGTTCAGCAGCGTATGAAACCGGAGCCGCGAATGTCGCCGCAGCCACTGTCGGGGCCGAACTGGGCGGGGATACCTACACCCAGCAGGTCTTCGCCATCGCGTTCTTTGCCATGAGCCTGGGCGGGGCAATGTGGATGCTCGCCACGCTGGTCTTTACCCCGCTGCTTAAGCGCGGCGGACACCGCCTTGCCACGGTGAACCCGCTGGTCATGACCATTGTGCCGGCGTCGGCCCTGCTTGCCGCGTTTATCTCCCTGGGGCTGGCCGAAGCGCCCAAGAGCACCGCGCACGCCCTGACCCTGCTGGCGGCAGCCGCCGCCATGGGTGCCTGCCTGCTGCTGGCACGGATCCTGCACCGGCCATGGCTGCGCGAGTGGGGCCTGGGCATTGCCATCGTTGCCGGACTGCTGGCGGCCTACACCGCCCACACAGCCGGCCTCGGACCCGCCTAAATGAGCTCCCCGGACCTAAGGAGAACCATCATGCTGGAAACAGGAACCGCCCAAACCGGGCGCTCTGCCGCAGCCGAACTGGACAGGTTTGACCGAACAACGTCACGGTGGGGCCGGCTCACCATGATCGCCGGCCTGCTCATCTCGGTGGGTGGGCCGGTGTACCTGGTCCTCTTCGGCAATCTCGGGGTAACTTCCGCCCAGCTCTGGACAGCGTTCGGCGCCGTTGCCGCAACGTTCTTCGTCATCTGGCTTGTGGAGCCGCTGACCTACTACCCCATCCTGGGACCTGCGGCGATGTACCAGGCCTTTATGATCGGCAACATCTCCAACAAGCTGCTGCCCTCGGCCCTGGTCGCCCAGACCAGCGTCGGCGCCCTCCCCGGCTCAAAGCGCGGAGACCTCGCCGCCGTGATGGCGATCTGCGGAGCGGCCGCAGTGCACCTGTTGTCCCTGCTGGTTTTTGTGGGCCTGCTCGGCACCTGGCTGGTCAGCGTCATTCCCGCGGAACTCACCGCCCTGGCCCGGGTCTACGTCCTGCCCGCGGTGATGGGGGCCGTCATTGTCCAGGCCATCGTGTCCATGAAGGCACTCCGTCCCACCCTTGCGGCGCTGGGCGTGGTCCTTGCCGTGCAGTACATACTTCTGCCCCTCGTCCCCGGTCTTGCCATGATCTCCACCGCCATCTCGGTAATCGGGACTATCCTGATCGCCTGGTTTACCCGCAAACGCGCACCCCGCAGTGCACCTGCCGCCCCCGGGCGGAGCTGAACGAGAGGAACCCATGCCGAACCCCACGCACCCCGCCCTCACGCCAGAGGACTCCTCGGAGATGCACGAGCTTTACCGGACCCTGCATGCCGCTCCGGAGCTGTCCATGCAGGAGCACGGCACGGCAGCCTTCATCGAAGAGCGCCTCGCAGCCCTGGACATTCGCAGCTTCCGCTGCGGCGGCACCGGGGTGGTCGGTGTGCTGGCCAACGGGGAAGGCCCGGTGGTCGCGTTCCGGGCCGACACCGATGCCCTGCCCATCCGGGAGGACACCGGCCTGCCGTATGCCAGCACTGCTACGGGGAGGCTGGAGGACGGAACCGAGGTTCCCGTGATGCACGGCTGCGGCCACGACACCCATGTCACTGCGCTGCTCACCACCGCAAAGCTGCTGGCACGGAGCCGGGATGCCTGGGCAGGCACCGTGGTGCTCCTGTTCCAGCCCGGGGAGGAAACCGCAGCCGGCGCGGCAGCCATGGTGCAGGACGGGCTGTGGGACAAAGCCCCTCGGCCGGGGGTCGTGCTTGGACAGCACGTGATGCCCGGTCTCGCCGGAACCATCCAGTACGCCTCGGGGAACGCCATGACCCAGGCAGACTCCTGGAAGGTCACGCTCCACGGACGCCAGTCCCACGGCTCACAGCCCCAAGACTCGGTAGACCCGATTGTGCTGGGGGCGCACCTCATCACCCGCATCCAGACGATCGTCTCGCGGGAGCTGGACCCCCGGCGTGCCGCCGTCGTCACCGTGGGGACCTTCCATGCCGGCTTGAAAGAGAACATCATTCCGGACCGAGCGGAGTTCACCCTCAACATCCGCACGTTCGACGACGGCGTCCGCACCCACGTCCTGGATGCCCTGCGCCGCATCATTTCCGCCGAGGCCGCGGCGTCCGCGGCACCGGAACCGGAGATCGAAGAGCTCTACACCTTTCCCCTGAACTACAACGACCCGCAGGAAACAGCCGGGGTCATGGAGGCCATGCGGGAAGCACTGGGAGATGAACGCGTGACCGAGGTGGCCCCGCTGATGGGATCGGAGGACTTTGGCCACCTCGCCCAAGCAATTGGTGTTCCCTCGGTCTACTGGTTCTTCGGCGGACACAGCGCCGAAACGCTGGAAAGGGAAAAGGTTCCCATGAACCACTCGCCCTACTTCGCCCCCGTCCTGGAACCGACCCTTTCCACGGCCGTAGAAGCCGCGGTGGCGGCCATCCTGTCCCGGCTGGAACGGCGCTAGCCGCTTATCGGGGAGGGCAGCCGTGACACTCCTGATCCTTGACCTGGCAGGAATCTTCTTCTTCGCCGTCTCCGGTTCCCTCCTCGCGGCGAGGCGGAACTTCGACATTGTGGGCTCCCTGATGCTCGGTTCCTTCGTGGGGCTGGGAGGCGGGGTGATACGGGACCTGATCATCAACCAGGGCGTGCCGCTGGCATTCTCGAAACCGGTCTACCTGCTGCCTCCGCTCCTTGCTGCCATCCTGGTGTTCACCCACGCCCTGGGGGTGCAGAGGTACCGGCGTACCCTCCTGGTGTTCGACGCCGCGGGGCTGGCCCTGTTCTGCGTCACCGGTACGCTGACCGCGCACCAGGCCGGGCTGAACCCGGTGTCTGCCGCGCTGCTGGGGGTCACCACTGCGGTGGGCGGCGGGCTGCTGCGTGACGTGGTGGCGAATGAAGTGCCGCAGGTCTTCAACCCGCGCGGCGTCTACGCCATTCCGGCCCTGCTGGGCGCCGGGCTGGTATCGCTGTTCACGGCCCTCGGCGTGTTCGGCCCTGTCCTGGGCATTGCCGTCGCGGCGCTGGTGTTCACGCTGCGCATCCTCTCCCTGCGCTACGGGTGGCGGATTCCGCTGGCCGGCCGGACGGAAGCCGGCCGAAACGCGCAGCCGTGATATTGCTGGGGGACTTGGACTAACTTAGGAGACCTGCAGGTGTCCTAAGACGGGAGGAGTCGTGTTGCGTTCCCTGGGGCTGGCGCTGTGTACGGCGGGTTTGCTGTTGGCGGTTACAGCCTGCGGCGGCAGTGGTCCGGCGCGGGACGGTGCGGAGGAGACAGCAGAGTCCTTCTACGCCGCCCTGGAAAACGGCGACTACGCCCGTGCATGCGCAATGCTGGCCCCGGCGACACTCGAGGGTGTCCAGCAGTCTGAAAACGGGGGAGACCAAGATTGTGCCGACGGGCTCCGGGAGGTCTCGCTGCAGGACCCCGGCGAGCCTCTTTCCGCGCAGGCTTTCGGCCGGAACGCACAGGTGGAGTTCGGCTCGGAGACGGTGTTCCTCACGCTGTCCAGCTCCAACTGGAAAGTGATGGCCGCTGGATGCACGGCCCGGGGAGACCGCCCGTACAGCTGCAGGGTGGAAGGAGATTGACTTGCGCGCACGCTGGGCATTCGTTCTGTGCCTGTCCTTCATCAGTGTTGGACTTGCCTACATGATCACGCTGGGGGTGCTTGCTCGATGAAGACGCTCCGGGACAATGGCCTCTTCCTCGTCTTCTTCGCCCTGTTCCTGCTTTCCCTGGCAGGACAGGCAGCCGCAGGCGTAGCCCTTTTCAACGAGCAGCAGACTGCTGCCGGGCTGGAGAAGGTCAGCATCTGGCAGTACCTGGCGACGTCCAGCTTCGCCGTGGACGTCGCCGAGAACTGGCAGTCCGAGTTCCTCCAGTTCCTCCTGCTCATCGTCGCATCGGTCTGGTTCGTGCAGAAGGGCTCGCCTGAGTCCAAGAAGGTCGGGAGGCGAGGACTGGAAACTGATAAGGACCAGCTGCTCGGACAGCATGCCACCGCTGCTTCGCCCTCCTGGGCCCGCGCAGGAGGCTGGCGGACGCTGGTGTACTCAAACTCCCTGGCCCTCGTCATGGGCACGATTTTCCTGCTGTCCTGGTTGGCCCAATCAATTGCCGGGTTCAGCGCCTTTGCGGAGCAGCAGCTTGCCAACCTGCAGGATCCGGGAACATGGGGCGAATACGTCCTGTCGCCGGAGTTCTGGGCCCGGACCCTGCAGAATTGGCAGTCCGAGTTCCTCGCTGTGGCCTCGATGGTCATCCTCGCGGTGTATCTGCGGCAGCGTGGTTCTCCGGAATCGAAGCCGGTGGGTGCCGCGCATACTGAAACCGACGTCGAGGGCTGACGAAGGCACCAAGCGGCAGGAATCCTAGCCGGCCGCGAAGAAGTCGTGCTCCCACTGCACTGACTGGGCGAACGCTTCCTCGGCCGCCCGCCGCTGGTTCTCATTCCCGGCGAGCACACCCTCCAGGATGCCGACAGCCCGGACAGTGGCCGCGGCAAAGGCCGGATCGGCATAGGTGTCCAGCCACTCGCGGTACGGATGCGAGGCGTGGTTCCCGGCGGCGAGTTCCGCACCGGCGTCGGCATAAACCCAAAAACAGGGGAGCACCGCGCCCACCAGCCGCGCGTACTCCAGCCGGTCATCCCGGTGCCGGTCGGTTCCCAGCAGGTGGTCCAGGTAGCCGCGGGTCACCGGTCCGGGGGCAAGCCCCTCGGCGGGATCCGCCGGCACGTCCCGGGTACCGGGGACACCGCCGTGTCCGGCGATGGCATGCAGCCAGTTCCGGTGCAGTTCAAGTTCAGCTTCCAGTGCCCCGCGGGCGCTTTCGGCCCAGAACAGCTGTTCCTGGAGCGTCGGTGCGAGTTCGCTGGCCCGTGCCAGGGCACGGGCATATCCGCGCAGATATATCGCGTCCTGGGCGAGATATCTTCCAAAAACTGCCGAATCCAGGGTCCCGTCGCCGAGGCCGCGGACGAAGTCCAGGGCGGCGATTTCCTTCCGGACGCCCGCGGTCCGGGACCAAAGCTCCGCAGTACGGTCCCCGGCGGGAGGAACACCGGTGCCGGAGGGGATGGGCAGCGGGGCAAGGCCGCGCCGCCAGAGCCCGGCGAAGTGGTTCACCGGTCCGTGCCCGGTCCCCACCTCCAGCAGGTCCGCGGTTTCCAGGGCTTCCTGGAGCCAGGCCTTGGCGGCCCCCAGCGCCGCCACCCAGCTGCCGGTCCGCGCAAACAGCGTGGCTACTGCGGAGGAAAGCGAACAGCCGGTGCCGTGGGTGTTCTTGGTCTCCACCCGCACTGAACTGAACTCACAGACAGTGAAGCCGCCGCCGTCGGGCATCACCAGCGCATCCGGTGCCGCGGCTCCGGCGAGGTGCCCGCCCTTGACCAGCACGGCCGTGTCATACGCACCGGCGAGGCGGCGTCCCTGGTCCAGCGCCTGTTCCCACCCCCGCGCGGGTTCTTCCCCGAGCAGCGCAGCCAGTTCTGGAAGGTTCGGGGTTACCAGGTCAACACCGTGCAGCAGCCCGCGCAAAGCGTCTTCGGCGTCGCGGCTGAGCAGCCGGTCACCGCTGCTGGCCACCATCACCGGATCCAGCACCACGGCAGGGGGCCGGACGTCGGCCAGCCAGGCGCCCACCGTTTGGGCGACCCCGGCGCTGCCCAGCATGCCGATTTTCACGGCGTCAAGAACGACGTCGTCGCTCACCGCGTCCAGCTCTTCACGCAGGAACGCCGCAGGAGGGGTGTGCACTGAACGGACGCCGTGGGTGTTCTGCGCAACGAGAGCGGTGACGACTGCCATCCCGTACCCGCCGTTGGCAGCGATGGACTTCAGGTCGGCCTGGATTCCGGCTCCGCCGGTTGGATCGGTTCCGGCGATGCTCAGGATCCGCGGAACGTCCCGGACGCTTACCCCTCCCATGCTGCCACCAGTTCTTCGGCGCTGCGCCGCGGATCGGCGGCGGTGCAGATGGCGGATACGACGGCGGCACCGGAGGCGCCGGCGGCGCGCAGGCCACGGAGGTCGGACAGCCCGATCCCACCGATCGCCACGGTGGGCACGGGAGCGGCGGAAGCGAAGGCGCGGAACCCGTCCACGCCGAGCGGTGCGGGATGGTCCGGTTTAGTGCTGGTGGGATGGATGACCCCGGCGCCAAGGTAGTCCACGGTTCCCGGAGCCAGTGCACGCACGGCATCCAGGTGGGCGGGCGTATTGGCGGTCAGGCCCACGACGGCGTCCGGGCCCACCAGGGAGCGAACGGATGAGACGGGAAGGTCGCTTTGGCCCACGTGGACGCCGTGCACCCGGGCACCGGCGGCCCGGGCCGCGAGGTATAGATCCACCCGGTCATCCACCAGCACCAGGGCGCGGTTCCCGACGGCGTCCGCCACGGCCAGGACCAGCGCGTAGAAGTCTGCCGCCGAGGCATGTTTCTCCCGCACCTGGACCGTCCGCACACCGCCGGCCACGGCAGCGGCCGCTACCGCGGCAACGCCCCGGTCCCCGCACTGCGTGGTGTCCGTGACCAGGTAAATGCCGGTGTTCCGTGCCAGGGCGCGGGGCCGGCGGGTCAGCCCGGACTGCGCCTCGGCGCTCATGCGCTCACCAGCATCGTGGTGATCTGTTCGTCCGAAAGACCGGCCAGGGCGTCCAAGAAGGCCGGCGCAAAGGAACCGGGCCCGGCCGCGCCCGCCGCGGCCTGCTGGGCGGCAATGGTGTACACGGCCGTAGCCGCCGCGGCGGCGGTGAGTCCTTCGCCGTCCTCCGCCGCGGACAGGAACGCGGCCGTCACCGCGCCCAGGGCGCAGCCCCCTCCGGTCACCTTGGTCAGCAGTACATCTCCGTTGCTGATCCGCAGGGTGGATTCGCCGTCGGTAATCACGTCCGTGGGACCGGAGACCGCCACCACGCAGCCGTACTTGGCGGCCAGTAGGTCGGCGGCGGGGAGGGCATCTTCGGGGTTGTCCGTGGCGTCCACCCCGCGCCCGCCGGCACCCAGACCGGCCAGGGCCATGATCTCGGACGCGTTGGCACGCACGGCGGTGGGCCGCAGCGCCAGCAGTTCGGCGGCCAGGGCGGTGCGGACCGGGAGGCTGCCCACTGCCACCGGGTCCAGGACCCAGGGAGTGCCGGCGTCGTTCGCTGCCAAGGCGGCCTCCAGCATGGCCGTGCGCTGCTCGGCGTGCGGGGTACCCAGATTGACCAGCACTCCTGAAGCGATCCGCGCGAACGGCCCCGCTTCACCTGGAATGTCCGTCATGGCCGGTGCCGCGCCAAGGGCGAGCAGCACGTTGGCGGTGAAGTTGGTGACCACAGCGTTGGTCAGGCACTGCACCAGCGGCGGTTCGCTGCGCACGCGGGAAAGGAGGGTGGATACAGAAAATGGTGTCAGGCCAATAGTCATCGGCGACATCCCTTCGCTAGTTCTAACTAGATCAGGTTCGACGGGTCTCATCTCAGCCTTGCGGCACCCCGTGTCACTGCAGCCGACTCTACGAAGTCTGCGGCCAAATGGCCAGTTGGGACTGGTTAGGCGTGGTCCATGGCCGCGCAGGGATTCAGGCCCGACGCCGGTTGGTGGGCCTGCCCCGCGAGACGGTGGAGCAGGGCGCGGAACAGGTCTGCGTCTTCGGCTTCGAGCCCGGAGAGCAGCGCCGCTTCCTCTGCAGCAATGCGTTCTTCACAGGCTGCCAGTCTGGCGAGCCCTGCCGGGGTGGCCACCACTTTGCGGGCCCGCCGGTCAGCCGGATCCGGAATCCGTTCAACTTCTCCAGCCTCTGCCAGCGCATCGATCAGGTAGGTCAGGACCGTCCTGTCGATGCCCAGGTGGGCGCCGAGTGCCTGTTGATTGGGCGGATCACAGTAGGCGACCGTGGACAGGACCAGGAAGCCGCGCAGCCCGCCGGCGAAACCGCCCAGGGCAGCTTCCATTCTGGACTGATAGCCGCCCGCGACCATGCCGAGGTCCCAGCCCAGGCTTCCTGGCCGGACGTCCGGGCTGGAGGTGCCGCCGATTGTCATGCAGAACATCCTAGCCCTGCAATGCGGAGGAGTAGATGTTCTACGGGACAAATGATCTGTGTGTCGGCTTACCCGTGTTTGGGCGGGCGCAGGCGGCACGGTGCCGTTTGTCCCCGCGCCGGAGAGTCCTCGGCATCTAGGGCTGGAACCGGTACCCCATGCCGTGCTCGGTCAGGAAGTGGACCGGATGCGAGGGATCCGGTTCAAGCTTCCGCCTCAGCTGGGCCATGTACAGGCGCAGGTAGCCCGAATCGCTGGTGCCCGGTCCCCAAACATCGTTGAGGAGCTGGGCCTGGGTGAGCAGATGGCCGGGACTGCGCAGCAATGCCGCCAGCAGATGCCATTCAGTGGGGGTGAGTCGGATGGCGGTGCCGTCGCTGAGCCGGGACACCCGGCGCGCAGCGAGGTCCACGGTGACGTCGCCGAACGTCACCGCAGGGCTGTCCTGGGCAGCGCCGGTGCGGCGCTTCAGGGCACGGATCCGGGCCAGGAGTTCCTCGGCAGAGAAGGGTTTGGTGACGTAGTCGTCCGCCCCCAGATCCAGTGCCCGCACCTTCTCCGCGGAGTCGGACCGGCCGGAGATCACCAGGATGGGCATGGTGCTCCAGCCGCGCACGGCTTCAATGACTTCCATGCCGCTGAGCCCGGGCATCCCGAGGTCCAGGACCATCAGGTCCGGATGGCAGTCCACCGCCCGGCGCACCGCCGCTGCGCCGTCGGACGCCGAGACCACCTCGTATCCGTACGCGGACAGGGTGATCTTGAGGGCACGGAGGATCTGGACGTCGTCGTCCGCCAGCAGGATCCTCACCGCAGCTCCGCGCTTTCTGCCGGCGCGGCCGCGGGGACCGCGGGCAGGCCCAGCACCATGGTGAGTCCGCCGCCGGGGGTCGTTTCCATTTCCAGGGTCCCGCCCATGCCTTCCATGAATCCTTTTGCCACTGCCAGCCCCAGGCCCAGCCCGGTCTGGTTATCGGTGTCCCCAAGCCGCTGGAAGGGAACGAACATTTCATCCCCCCGCTCCGGGGAAATCCCTGGCCCGCAGTCTATGACGCGCACTTCCACTTTGCCGCCGAACTCGCTCGCCGCCAGCAGCACCTTTTCCTGCGGAGGGGAGAACCGCACGGCGTTCGCCAGCACGTTCACCAGCACCCGCTGCAGCAGCACCGCATCGCCCAGCACCGGGGGGAGCCCGGGCGGCAGGTCCAGCTGCACCTGTCCCGGGCCCAGCCGCAGTTCCTCCAGTGCGGGAAGAACCGCGTCGGCAGTCTCCAGCGGGGCCAGGGAGACGGCCAGGACCCCGGCCTGGAGCCTGCTCACGTCCAGGAGGCTGGTCACCAGTTCGGAGAGGGTGGCCAGGGATTCCTCCGCGGTGGCGAGGAGCTCCTGGCGGTCCGCCTCGCTCCAGTTCACGTCCTCGGCCCGCAGGCTGGTCACGGCTGCGGTTGCCGCAGTCAGCGGACGGCGCAAGTCATGCCCGACGGCGGCGAGGAGGGCGGTTCGGACCCGGTCCGCGGCGGCGAGCGGTCCCATGCCCTCGGCCCGCTCTGACAGTTCCCGGTAATCCAGCGCCGCACCCAGCTGTGCGGTGATCACTTCCAGCAGACGCAGATCCGCCGGCCCGGGAACGCTGCCGAAGAGCTCGAGGACCGCTTCGTCCACCTCAACCCGGTGCGCGGCGCTGCCGCGCGGAGTCCCGGAGACAGCCAGGTCCGTGTCCCCGGTCCGCAGCCGGGCAGCGTCCAGGTTGAATGCTTCGCGGACCCGGCCCACCAGGGCTTCCACCGCATCTTCGCCGCGCAGCACGTTGCCGGCCACGGAGGCAAGCAGGTCCGATTCCGACGCGGCCCGGCGGGCGGCACGCGAGCGCCGGGCCGCGCGGTCCACCACAAAACTGACCAGCATGGCGTTGGCGGAGTAGAGCACCAGGGCGAACAGGTGCAGCGGTTCGGAGACCGTCACGGTGTGCAGCGGCTGGATGAAGAAGTAGTCCAGCGTCACTCCGGAGAGCAGGGCCGCGAAGAGCGCAGGCCAGATCCCGCCGGCCAGCGCCACCAGGATCACCAGCAGCTGGTAGGAAAGTACATCGCTGGTGACGGATTCAGGAGTGCTCACCCCCACCAGGAGCCAGGTGAGCAGCGGGCCCCCGGCGAGGGCGAGGGCGAACCCGGCCAGCCGCCGTCGGGCACTCAGCGCCCCGCCCAGCCGGGGCAGCCCGCGGTTGCCTCCGGCGGCGCCGTGGTTCACGATGTGCACGTCGATGTCCCCGGACAGCCGAATCACGGTGGCGCCAATGCCGGGTCCGCCGAACAGGGCCTTCAGCCTGGCCCGGCGGCTGACTCCAATAACCAGCTGAGTGGCGTTCGCGGAGCGGGCAAAATCCACCAGGGAACCGGGAACATCCGCTCCCACCACCTGGTGGAAGGTACCGCCGAGTTTCTCCACCAGGGCCCGTTGTACGGCCAGCTCGCCAGGATGGCTTCCACGCAGCCCGTCCGGGTTGGTGACGTGCACGGCCAGCAGTTCGCCGCCCGCTGAACGTGCAGCGATGCGGGCGCCGCGGCGCAGCAGGGTCTGCCCCTCAGGGCCTCCGGTGAGCGCCACCACTACGCGCTCGCGGGCCTCCCACTTGCTGCGGATTCCCTTCTGCGTCCGGTACCGGTTCAGGGCGCTGTCCACCTCATCCGCGAGCCAGAGCAGTGCCAGCTCGCGCAGGGCGGTCAGGTTGCCGACGCGGAAGTAGTTGGACAGCGCCGCATCCACCCGGGCGGCCGGGTAAATGATCCCCTCGGCCAGACGGCCGCGCAGCAGTTCCGGGGCGATGTCCACCAGTTCAATCTGGTCCGCTGAACGGAGCACGCCGTCCGGTACGGTTTCGCGCTGGATGGTGCCGGTGATGCCTTCCACCACGTCGTTGAGGGACTCGATGTGCTGGATGTTCACGGTGGAGAGCACATTGATTCCGGCGTCGAGCAGTGCCTGGACGTCCTGCCACCGTTTGGCGTGCTCCAGGCCCGGGGCGTTGGTGTGCGCCAGTTCGTCCACCAGCGCATACTCCGGGTGCCGGGCGAGGACCGCGGGGAGGTCCAGTTCCTCCAGGACCAGGCCGCGGTGATCCAGCCGGCGCCGGGGCACGTGTTCCAGGCCCTGCACTGCCGCGGCCGTCGCGGCCCGGCCGTGGGTTTCCACCACGGCCACCACCACGTCCCGGCCCTCGCTGCGCAGGCGGTGGCCTTCCTCGGCCATGGTGTAGGTTTTCCCGACGCCCGGGGCAGCGCCCAGGAACACCCGGAGTTCTCCTCGTGTCATTCCTTAAGTGTCCAGCTCCTGAAGGGCCATGTTCAGTTCCAACACGTTTACGGTCGGTTCGCCGAGGAAGCCTGCAATCCGGCCCTGCACCGCCGCATCCACGAGGGCCCGGACGGCGGGTTCGGGCAGCTCCCGGACCCGTGCCACCCGCGCCGCCTGGAGGTACGCGTATTCCGGGCTGATGTGCGGATCCAGTCCGGATGCCGAGGCGGTGAGCGCGTCGGCCGGGACGTCTTCAGGCGGGACCGATTCGAGCGCGGCCACAGCCTGCCGGCGGTCCTCGAGAGCCGCCGCCAGTTCGGTGCTGGACGGGCCAAGGTTGCTGCCGCCGGAGGCAGCGCCGTCGTACGTTCCGGGGCGGGACTGGAACCACTGCGGCAGGGCAGCACCGGAACTGTCCGTGAAGGACTGGCCGAGCAGGACTGAGCCGGCGGCATTCCCGCCGGCGCTCCCCGCTGCGGAGACGGGTGAGCCGTTGGCCAGGTGGCCGGCGGCCGTCTGGGCAGCGGCGGTGGCAAGCAGCGGATAGGCGATGCCCAGCAGCAGGGTGAACAGCGCCAGGGCCTTGGCGGCGACGGCGATCTGCCGGGCGGTGGAACGGAACGTGGTCATGGGAAATCCTTGGGTGCTAGAAACCGGGAAGCAGGGAAACGGCAAGGTCAATCAGTTTGATGCCGAGGAACGGGGCCACCACTCCGCCAACACCAAAAACAAGCAGGTTCCGGCTGAGGACACCGGCGGCGCCCGCCGCGCGGTACTTCACGCCGCGCAGCGCCAGCGGAATCAGGGCCAGGATGACGACGGCGTTGAAGATCACTGCGGAGAGGATCGCCGAGGCGGGCGAGTGCAGCCCCATGATGTTCAGGACCGCCAGCCCGGGGAAAAGCCCCATGAACATGGCCGGGATGATCGCAAAGTACTTGGCGACGTCGTTGGCGATGGAGAACGTGGTCAGCGCACCGCGGGTGATGAGCAGCTGTTTGCCGATCCGGACAATGTCGATCAGCTTCGTGGGGTCCGAATCCAGGTCCACCATGTTGCCGGCTTCCTTGGCAGCGGAGGTTCCCGTGTTCATGGCGACCCCCACGTCCGCCTGGGCGAGGGCAGGCGCATCGTTCGTGCCGTCGCCGGTCATCGCGACGAGCCGCCCGCCTTCCTGCTCCCGGCGGATCAGGGCGATCTTGTCCTCCGGAGTCGCTTCGGCCAGGTAGTCGTCCACCCCGGCTTCGGCGGCAATGGCCTTGGCGGTGCGGGGGTTGTCACCGGTAACCATCACCGTCCGGATGCCCATCCGGCGCAGTTCGGCGAAGCGCTCCTTCAGGCCCTGTTTCACCACATCCTTCAAGTAGACGACGCCGAGGATGCGGGAAGTGCCTGTCGCGTCCCGTTCGGCAACCACCAGCGGGGTACCGCCGGCAGCGGAGACAGTGTCCACCCGGTAGGTGAGGTCGGAGAGGACGTCGACGGCGATTCCCTCGCCTTCTGCCGCCCAGTCCATCACCGCGGAACCCGCGCCCTTGCGCACGCTGGAACCATCCTGGAAATCCAGTCCGCTCATCCGGGTCTGGGCCGTAAACGGAATCCCGGCCGCGCCCGAAGCAGGAACAGCGGCCACGCCCCGGGATGCTGCCAGTTCAACGATGGACCTGCCCTCCGGAGTGGGGTCCAGCGCCGAGGACAGCGCAGCGGCGCGGATGAGTTCCTCCAGCGGAGCACCGGCCACCGGATAGAACTCCGCGGCCTGCCGGTTGCCATAGGTGATGGTGCCGGTCTTATCCAGCAGCAGGGTGGTCACGTCCCCGGCCGCTTCCACGGCCCGGCCGGACATCGCCAGCACGTTGTGCTGCACCAGCCGGTCCATTCCCGCGATGCCGATGGCTGAGAGCAGGGCGCCGATGGTGGTGGGGATCAGGCAGACCAGCAGGGCCGTGAGCACGGGGACGCTGATGGCGGCACCGGCATACTCGGCCATCGGGTTCAGGGTCAGCACCACCAGCAGGAACACGAGGGTGAGGGTGGAGAGCAGGATGTCCAGTGCCACCTCGTTGGGGGTCTTGCGGCGCGCTGCTCCTTCCACCAGCGAGATCATCCGGTCCACGAACGTTTCGCCCGGGCGGCTGGTGATCCGGACGACGATCCGGTCCGACAGGACGCGGGTTCCGCCGGTGACCGCGGACCGGTCGCCGCCGGATTCTCGCACCACGGGGGCGGATTCGCCGGTAATGGCCGACTCGTCCACGGAAGCGATACCTTCCACGATGTCGCCGTCGCCGGGAATCACCTCCCCTGCTCTCACGACTACTACGTCGCCCAGCAGCAAGTCTGCCGACGCCACGTCTTCCACCGCGGCCTGCAACGCGCCGGGATCGGAATCCGGATCATAGCCGCGGACGCGGCGGGCGGCCGTGGTGGTGCGGGTGGCGCGCAGCGAAGCGGCCTGCGCCTTGCCGCGTCCCTCGGCCACGGCTTCGGCCAGGTTCGCGAAGAGCACCGTGAGCCAGAGCCAGAGGGCTATGAGCCAGGTGAATCCGGCTGGCACGGGCGAGCCGCCGGACGAAGGAGAGGAGCCGGAGAAGGATTCCGCCACGGCGATTGCGGTGATCAGGACGGCTCCGGCTTCCACGACGAACATGACCGGCGTGCGCCACATCCTGCGGGGATCCAGTTTGCGCACGGCCACCGGGAAGGCGGCGGCTGCCTGTTTCAGGCCCAACGACGACGGCGGAGCGGGCACGGGTGCCTGGGCGTTGCCGGGCCGCGGAGATTGCTGCTTGGTAAGGGTGGACATGTCAGATCAGTCCTTCTGCCAGGGGACCCAGCGCGAGTACGGGAAAGAACGTGAGGGCGGTGACGAGGACGGTGACACCGCTGAGCACCAGCACCGACTGCGGCCGGTGGGTAGGCAGGGTCCCGGCGGTTACCGGCACCTTGTCCTGGGCCGCCAGGGTTCCGGCGAGCGCGAGGACGAAGATGATGGGGAGGAAGCGGCCCAGCAGCATGGCCAGGCCGAGGGCCGTGTTCAGCCACGGAGTGTTGGCGGTCAGGCCGGCGAAGGCCGAACCGTTGTTGTTGGCGGCGGACGTAAACGCGTAGAGAACCTCGCTGAAGCCGTGCTGGCCGTCGTTGAGCATGGAGGTCTCTTCGATTTCCGTGCGGATACCCGGCAGGGCGAAGCTGAGCGAGGTGCCCGCAAGGACCAGGGCGGGCATGGTCAGCACATAGAGGCAGGCCAGTTTGATCTCCCGCGGGCCGATCTTCTTGCCTACGTATTCGGGGGTGCGTCCCACCAGCAGCCCGGACACGAAGGCCGCCACCACGGCCAGGACGAGCATGCCGTATAGCCCGGAACCCACACCGCCGGGGGCGATCTCGCCCAGCATCATGTTCAGCATGGCCATCATGCCGCCCAGCGCCCCAAAACTGTCATGCATGGAGTTCACGGCACCCGTGGAAGTCAGGGTGCTGGTGCTGCCGAACAGCGTGGAGCCGGCAATCCCGAAACGGGTTTCCTTGCCTTCCATGGAACCGGCGGGACCATCCGCGGCGGCGAATTCAAACGCCGTCATCGTGGCCAGGGACAGGACGAAGATGCCTGCCATGGCAGCGAGGATGGCGTACCCCTGGCGCCGGTCCCCAATCATGGTGCCGAACGTGCGGGGCAGTGAGAACGGAATGATGAGCATCAGCAGCACGGAGACCAGGCTGGTGAACGCGTTCGGATTCTCGAAGGGGTGGGCAGAGTTCGCGTTGAAGAAACCGCCGCCGTTGGTGCCCAGCAGCTTGATGGCTTCCTGTGTGGCTACCGGACCGCCCGGTATGGACTGGGTGCCGCCGGCCAGGGTGGCAACCTCCGTAAAACCGTTGAGGTTCTGGATGACCCCGCCCAGCAGCAGGACCAGTGCTCCCAGCGCGGCTCCGGGCAGCAGGACACGGGTCACGGAGCGGGTGAGGTCCACCCAGAAATTGCCGATGGTCTGTGCCCCGCGGCCCGCGAATCCGCGCACCAGGGCAAGGGCCACACAGAGCCCGACGGCGGCGGAAAGGAAGTTCTGTACCGCCAGCCCCGCGGCTTGGACGGCGTAGCCCATGGTTGCTTCCGGAGAGTAGGACTGCCAATTCGTGTTGGTCACGAAGGACACCGCCGTGTTGAAGGCTAGGCCTTCGGGAACGGCGGGCAGTCCCAGCGACGCCGGCAGCAGCGGCTGCATACGCTGCAGCAGATAGAGCGCCAGGACTCCGAGTGCGGAGAACACCAGGACAGACCGCAGGTAGGACTGCCAGGTCTGTCCCGAGCGCGGCGCCACACCCAGCATCCGGTACACGCCCCGCTCGGGCGCGAGGTCCTTGCCCGAGGTGTAGGTGTGTGCCAGATAGTCGCCCAGCGGCCGGTGGACCAGGGCTAGAACCAGCGCGACGGCGAGGAACTGGCCGAGCGCCAGCCAGCCCGCCATTAGAATTTCTCCGGCCGCAGAAGCGCAGCCAGTACGTAGACCGCCGAGCCGGCGGCCAGGATCAGCGCGGCGTAGTCGAAGAAGGTCACAGCTTCTCCACCGCCCGGGCCAGCAGGGTGAGTCCGGCGAAGAACGCCGCCGTTCCTGCGGTTATCAGTACATCCAGCAAGGGGTGCCCCCACAAAATCGTTCTGCTCCCACCGCTTCGGCAGGAGGGCGCTGTGGAGCGCCGAACTCAGTAGAACCCCCTATCCGGACCCCTGGGCGAATCCTCACGCATTCCTAACGCAGGGCGGGCGGACCATAACAAAATCCCTGCGGTTTGCCCTTCGCGGCTTGGATCCGGGGCCGGGCCGTTCCGCCGCGGCGGCCCTGCGCGTAGGGTGCTGGGAACGCAGACCCCTGTGAGAGGAACCCTGCCCGTGTCGATCCTCGCTCCGGTGCTGTCGCTGGCCGGCATCATCGCGTCAGTCATCCTGATTGTGCTGATATTCCGCGGGTCCCGCATTCCGGTGGAGGATGTGGCGCGGCGCAAGCGGGTGAACCGCTGGTTCTGGATCCTGGGAGTCTTCGTAGCCGCCATCTTCTTTTATCTGTCCTTCACCTGACATCCGCCCTCTGCATGGGGGGATCAACCGGGGCAGGAGCGGCGGATACCCTAGAAGAATGGACAAAGGCCAAAATCTCCGCGTTGCCGTCATCGGTGCCGGCCCCCGCGGCGTCTCGGTCCTTGACCGGCTGCTTGCCCGCTACCTGAAAATGCCCGCTGAAGACCGGCCTGCGCTGCAGGTCTGCATGGTTGATCCGTTCAATCCGGGCCCCGGGCACGTTTGGCGCACCAGCCAGTCCCGCCAGTTCCTGATGAACACCCCCTGCCTTTTTCCCACCGTGGTACCGGCCGGCAGGACGGCCACGGAGTTCGCTCCCTCGGCCACGGGTCTTTCGCTGGGCGATTGGGTGCGCCGCATGGCCCGGGAGCCGGCACCGTCGCTAAGTGCCGGAGACCGGGAAGAAATCGCACGGCTCGGTCCTGCCGAGTTCCCCAGCCGCGCCCTGTACGGCCGGTATCTGGAGTGGACCTACGCGCACCTGGTGGACGCCGCAGCCCAGGCCGGCGCCGCCGTCGTGCATTACCGTGCCGAAGCGCTGGCACTGCACCGCCAAGGCACAGGATTCACCGTTGAACTGGCGGGCGAGGACCCGCTGGCCGCGGACGCCGTCGTGCTGGCCGTGGGCCACCTGCCGGCCGCGCTCACACCGGAACAGAACCGGCTGAGCGACGCCGCGTCCCGGCTGGGGCTGCAGTACCTGCCGCCTGCCGTGCCGTCCGACGCGGACTTTTCAGTGCTTCCCTCCGGGGAACCGGTGCTGGTGCGCGGGCTGGGCCTGAACTTTTTCGACATCATGGCGCACGTGACCCTGGGCCGCGGCGGCGTCTTCGTGCCGACCGGGGAACCGGCCGGGCATGCCCTGCGCTACGAACCCTCCGGGCGTGAACCGGTGCTGGTTGCTGCCTCGCGCCGGGGAACCCCGTACCGTGCCAAGGCAAAGCTTGAGAGCTATGTGCCGCGCAGCGTGACGCTTCGCTGGTTTACCGAGGAAACTGCCGGTAGGTTCGCCGCGGAAGGCATCCAGCCCGGTTTCGACCACGACCTCTGGCCGCTGCTCCACCGCGATTCGGTGTGGGCGTATTACTCAACCCTGGCCCGCACCAACCCACAGTGCCTGAATGTCCCGGCCGGTGACTTCCTGGCGGAGCTGGAAACCGCGCTCAGCCTTCCCGGCCCGGAGTGGGACGCGGCCAAGGAAGACGTGCTGGCGCGCTGTGTCCCGCCGGCCCGGCGGACCAGCATGGAAGCGCTGGCACAACCGCTGGGGCGCCGGCCGTTCGCCGGTCCCGAGGACCTGGATGCCGAAATCCTGCGGTACCTGGAGGACGACGCCGCCGGCTCGGCGAAGGGCGAGGACGATCCGCTGAAGATGGCGATCGGTGCGCTGAACGCGGGCCGTTCCGTCCTGAAGGCAGTAGTGGCCGACGGCGGGCTGGCGGAAGAGTCCTGGCTCACGGAGCTGCGGGGCTGGTTTGAACCCCTGGTGGAAGGCCTGGCCTCCGGGCCGCCGCCGGAGCGGATCGAACAGCTCGCCGCCCTGGTCCGTGCCGGGCTGGTCCATTTCGTGGGGCCTGATCCGCGTTTCGACGTCGATGAGGCACGTGCCGTCTTCACCGCGTCCTCACCCTGGGTGACAGGGGAATACGCGGCGTCCACGCTGGTGGAAGCAATGATGCCGCCGAACCGCGTTAATGCCACGCTCTCGCCGCTGCTTGGAGACCTGCTGCACCGCGGTGAAGCACGGCCCAAGGTCATGATGGCCCCCAACGGCACCCCGGTGCTGACTCCCGGGCTGGACGTTTCCCTGCCGCCGTACCGCCCGCTGGATGTGAAGGGCCAGCCTCAGGAGAACCTCTACATTCTTGGCCTGCAGCTGTCCTCGGTTCAGTGGGGAACTGCCATCGCCGCCGAAGCCGGTGCGCCAGCGTCGGCCGGGTCCCGGACCCTGCGCGACGCCGACGACATAGCCGCCGCCATCCTCTCCCGGGGAAACAGCGTCCCCCGGGAGCAGGACAGCGGGGAAAGGGCTAGAACGGGTATTGCCGCGGTTCGTGCTGGAGCGTAAGCGTCTGGTCCTTGGTGAACTCATCAATGGCCCAGCTGCCGTTGAACCGGCCCAGGCCGGAGTTCTTCACCCCGCCGAACGCCACGTGCGGCTCGTCGTGAACCGGCATGTCATTCACGTGGGCCATGCCCACCTGCAGCCGCCGGGCGAACTTCAGGCCGGCCTCGGCTGATTCGGTGAAGACCGCTCCGGAGAGTCCCTGGGGAGTGGCGTTGGCCAGTTCCAGGGCATGCTCTGCGTCGCGGGCGCGCTGGATGCCGGCAAGCGGGCCGAAGATCTCCTCGCGGGCCAGCTCCATCTCCGGGGTGACGCCGGTGAAGACCCACGGGCTGAGCACCTGTCCGTCGGTGCTGCCCTCCAGAACTGCTTTCGCGCCCTCGTCCTTGGCGGTGCTGATTTTCCCTTCCAGGCCTTCGAGCTGCTTGGCGTTGATGATCGGGCCAATCACGGTCTTCGGATCGGTAGGGTCACCGGCAGGCAGGGACCGGACGTGCTGGGTGAACTTCTGCACGAACTCGTCATGGACGGCGTCCTCGACGATGATCCGGTTGATGGCCATGCAGATCTGGCCCTGGTGCAGGAACTTGCCCATCACCGCGGCCCGGACGGCCTGGTCCACGTCCGCATCCGCCAGGACCACAAACGGACCGTTGCCGCCGAGTTCCAGGGCCGTGTGTTTCAGGTGCTCGCCGCTGGCGGCAAGGGCACCAACGTTCTTGCCCACCGCCGTCGAGCCCGTGAAGGAAATGAGGGACGGGACGGGGTGCTCCACGAACGCGTCACCGATTTCCGACCCGGCGCCGGCCACGACGCTCAGCAGGCCGGCCGGCAGCCCGGCGTCCTCGAAGACCTTGCCGATAAGCAGGCCTCCGGTCACCGGGGTATCGCTGGCCGGCTTCAGCACGACGGCGTTGCCCAGTGCCAGGGCAGGTGCCACTGAGCGCTGGGAGAGATGCAGCGGGAAGTTCCACGGGCTAATGACACCGACGACGCCGAGCGGGTCCCGGTAGACGCGGTCCTCTTTGCCTGGAATGTCCGAGTCGAGGATCTGCCCGTGGACCCGGTGCGGGTAGGACGCTGCTTCGCGGGTAATGCCGATCGCGGAATCGATCTCGATGTTGGCCTTCACCACGGTGCTGCCGGATTCGGCTGCGAGCCACGCGGCGATTTCGTCCCGCCGTTCATCCAGGATCTCGGCAGCGCGTTCCAGGACGCGGCGGCGTTCGGCCGGGGGAGCGGCGGCCCACTCGGTTTGGGCATCCCGTGCGCTGTCATAGGCGTCGTTAAGGTCTTCGATGGAGGCCAGCTGCAGGCCGAGGAGATCCTCGCCGGTGAACGGGTTGGTGTCCGGCAGGGTCTTCTCGGAGCGGCCCTGGCGCCATTCTCCGGCGATGAACTGCTTGGCCGGGATCCAGCCGGATGCTGCGGGGTTAGCGGCGGTCATGGGCGCTCTCCTTTGTAAGGGTACGTTTCTGACGATGCCGGGTATAACCAAGCATGCTTACTTCTTGTTCCCGGTTCTGGGGTTTTGGGTGGGAAGCGGTTTCGCTGGAGGTCCGGGCTGCTGGGTCACCGTGGCCGCGGTGGAGAGCAGCGGACTGCCGGGGGTCTGCCCGGACGAAACCTTCGGGGAGATGCGGCTGTTTTGGGGGTGCTTGGCGAAACCTTCGGGGAGTAAACGTCGCTTTGGGTGCGGCTAAGCGACCGTAAGTCACCGAAGGTTCGAGCACCTGACGCCTAAACGACGTTAAACCACCGAGGGTTCCGGTTCAGGCGAGGCGAACTGGATCCCAGAGCTTTCTGCGTTCCAACAACCTCCGAAAGTCCGCGCGGTTTCCCAGCCGTTGTTGCTGCCGGGTCCTATCGTGACCCCACGTGCACCAGAGGAAACGGCGGTCGGGAATCCGTGCGCTTCTGAAGAGCAGGGCCGGTGATAAGCAGCAAAAACAGCTGGGTTTCAAGTAGGCAACGGCTGGAAGCAGGTACTTGCAACCGCAGACTGCCGGTCGGATGTGGGTTAGATTCTGCCCACCGGAACGCCCGTTCCGGCACAGTCTCGTATCCGGGGGAATCGATGATGGAAGCAACGGCTCCAAGCCGCTATGCCAGCGCTGGTCTCGCCGGAACGGAGCGGCAATGAGACTCGCAAAGACAATCGGTCTTGCGTTTTTGTGCTGTGCCGCCGCCACCGTGCTGCTCGCATTCCTCGTGCCGGACGGATCGCCGCTGCTCGGCGTCCCCGGCACCTTGTTCCTCATCTATGTGGTCAGGCTCGTTTATCGCAGAAACGCGGAAACGAGGGGTGAGTGAGCCCGTTTGGCAAACGCGGCGTCCGTGCTGGCGGCCGGGCAGTGAACTGGCGGCGGTTCTGGATGATCACAGCCGTCTGCGTGGCCTTGATGGTGCTGGGGGTCATTCTTCTGCTCGACGGCGGCGACATCAACGACCCGGAATTCATGTGCAGGTTTGGAATGGGCAGGCGTTCGTCGGTCTGTGACCAGCTGTGACCAGCACGCCCATCCGGCAGGCAATCACCAATAAGGAGCGATTCGTGGACATTTTCTGGCCTGGGCTCATAGTCGGAACGCTGATGACAGCCGCCTGCATCTTCGCTTTTCGGAAGCGTGATGCCATCAGTGGCTTTGCCAGCTCCCAGCCCGAATTCTTTTTGGGGGACAAGATGGCGAAGAGGGCTGACACCGGCCCGGAGCGGATGAAGGCAGCCCTCCTGCTGCCGATCCTGGGCGGGATGGTGATGGGAGTGGTACTGGTCATTCTGTCCCTGACGGGGGCGCTGCAACATTCTGTTCCCGGCGGCCCCAACCCCCTGACTCAGGGATCCGATCCGCTTGTGCCCGTTTTCGTGGTGCTGGTGCTGATTGGGCTGGGCTTCGGCGCACTCGGGCTCATCCAGACTTTCGTACGCAGGAACAACCCGCCCACCCGCGCGCAGCAGAGGCGTATCGGGGCGGCAGGATTCGGTTTTATGGTCGCGGCCGGAGTCGTGTTCTATTTCATCACCAAGAGCTAGGGGCTCGGCAGATCCCCGATGAAGCGGAACCCGGACGAAACGGCAGCCGGCCCGCACTCCGGGTCGGAGCACGGGCCGGCTGCACGAGAACCTGGCGAACCTCAAAGCTACGCGGCCGGGATGACCTTCAGCGCCGAGTTCCACTGGTACGCGGGAAGTTCGTCGCTAGCGGAGAGCAGGATGTGCAGGAAGCCCATGTGCTCGAGCTGGCGGGCACGGCGCTGCGGGCCGACGATGACGGGGTTCAGCCCGGCAGCGGAGGCGAACCCGGCCACGGCCTGGATCGCATCGGCGTCGTCCCCGGCGATGAGGACGTCAAGCGGATGTCCGGCAACGGTCCCGTTGGCCAGGGTCGCGGCGAAGGTCGTGTTGAAGGCCTTGACCACCTTTGCGCCGGTCACCTTCTGCAGTTCCTCCGCTGCGGAGCTGTCCGCGGGAACCGACAGCGAATCGAACGTCGCGAAGTCCACGGGGTTGGTGATGTCCACGTACACCTTGCCGTTCAGTGCGTCCACGTACTGTTCCGCGATGGCCCGGGAGGCATCGAAGTAGACCGCCGGGATGACCATGGCGCCGGTGAGCTGATCGCCCAGGACGCCGGGGGTGATGGTGCCGCCCAGTTCCGTGGCAAGGGCTTCGGCCTTGGCCCTGTCCTCGTGGGCCAGGAGCTGGACTGAACGTCCCGCTGCCACTGCGCGGGCAGCCAGTCCGCGGGCCATGTTGCCGGTACCGATGATGGTGAGATCAGTCATTTTCTTCTTCTTTCGAAAGAGGGGGAAACGGAAAGTCACTGGGTTCTTCTCATGTTGGAGGGTGGGTAATCCGGGGAACAAGGCCACCGGAAGGTTGAAGCTTCAACTACTATGACACATCTTTATTGAAGCTTCAATCAACAGTGCAGCCTAGCCACCTAGTGAAATTGCTGTTTTACTAGGTGGCAAAGAACCCATGTGACGTAACCCGTGAGGAAAGCAGCAGGATGGCAGCCAAGGCGGACAGCACCACCCGGACAGTTGAACGAGCCCTGTCCCTGCTCAGCGTCGTGTGCCGCCAGGGCGCTGTCACGCAGTCCGAAGCGGCCAAGGCAGCCGGGCTGTCCACCAGCACGGCGCTGCGGCTCCTCCGCACCCTGGAAGGAACCGACTTCCTGCGGCGGGAGGAGAACGGGACCTACCGTCCCGGCCCGGCGGTCGTGCAGCTAGGCGTCCTCGCCCTCAGCTCGGAATCCCTGATCTCCACTTACCGGGACACCATGGACCGCATCGTGGAGCAAACCGGTGAATCCACTTACCTCAGCATTCCCGCGGCCGGCGGGCACGGCCTGTACATTGCCATCGCAGAAGGCACTCAGTCCGTTCGGCACGCCAACTGGGTGGGACGGCGGTTCGACCTCGAAACCAGCGCCGCCGGCAGGGCGATGCGCGGCGAAGTGAACGGGACCGGGTGCGCCGTGGTGAGCGACGGCGTCGAACCGGACATCACCGCCGTCGCCGTCCCGCTGAGGGCCGGCGGGAAACCCGTGGCAGCGATGAGCGTAGTGGTGCCCAGCTACCGGATCACTCCCGACCGGCTGGAGGGGATCTGCCGGGTCCTCACCGCAGAAACCAATGCAGTCCAAACACACGGCTAACCGACAACGATGACGGAGAACCCCATGAGCCAAACACCAACCCCGCGCACCATCCGCGCCCCGCGCGGCAGCGAACTGAATGCCAGGAGCTGGCAGACCGAAGCGCCCCTGCGGATGCTGATGAACAACCTGGACCCGGAGGTCGCCGAGCGCCCCGAGGACCTGGTGGTCTACGGCGGCACCGGAAAGGCTGCTCGGAACTGGGAGTCCTTCGACGCGATTGTCCGCACCCTGAAAACGCTGGACGACGACGAGACGCTGCTCGTCCAGTCCGGCAAGCCCGTGGGGGTCTTCCGCACCAACGAATGGGCGCCGCGGGTGCTGCTCGCCAACTCGAACCTGGTGGGGGACTGGTCCACGTGGCCCGAGTTCCGCCGCCTGGAAGCCGAAGGCCTGACCATGTACGGGCAAATGACCGCCGGCTCCTGGATCTACATCGGCACGCAGGGCATCCTGCAGGGCACGTATGAGACCTTCGCGGCCATCGCCAACAAGCGGTTTGGCGGCACCCTGGCCGGCACCGCCACCCTGACGGGCGGCTGCGGAGGCATGGGCGGTGCCCAGCCGCTCGCGGTCACGCTCAACGGGGGTGCGGTACTGATTGTCGACGTCGACGAGTCCCGGCTGCGGCGCCGCGCCGGCAAACGCTACCTGGACGACGTCGAAACGGACCTCGAGGCCGCCCTCGCCAAGGTGATGGCGGCCAAGGCCGAGGGACGGGCACTCTCCGTGGGCCTGGTGGGCAACGCCGCAGAGGTCTTCCCTGAACTGCTCCGCCGCCAAAAAGCCGGACAGGACGCGGACTTTGACATCGTCACCGACCAGACCTCGGCCCATGACCCGCTCAGCTACCTGCCGGAAGGAATTGCGGTCGAGGACTGGCATTGCGAAGCGGACGCCGATCCGCAAGGGTTCACCAAGAAGGCGCAGGCTTCCATGGCCCGGCAGGTGGAGGCGATGGTCGGCTTCCAGGACACCGGCGCCGAGGTCTTCGACTACGGCAACTCGATCCGTGACGAGGCACGCTCCGGCGGATACGGCCGCGCCTTCGACTTCCCCGGGTTCGTTCCGGCCTACATCCGGCCGTTGTTCTGCGAGGGAATGGGCCCGTTCCGCTGGGTGGCGCTCTCCGGGGACCCCGCGGACATCGCCGTCACCGACGCTGCGCTGAAGGAACTCTTCCCGGAAAAGGAGCACCTGCACCGCTGGCTGGACGCCGCCGCCGAACACGTGGAGTTCGAGGGCCTTCCCGCCCGGATCTGCTGGCTCGGCTACGGAGAACGAGCGGAGGCCGGACTGCTGTTCAACCGCCTCGTCGCCGAGGGGAAGGTGTCCGCTCCGATCGTCATCGGACGTGACCACCTGGACTCCGGGTCTGTGGCCTCTCCGTACCGTGAAACCGAGGGCATGCGGGACGGATCCGACGCGATAGCTGACTGGCCGCTGCTCAACGCCCTGCTCAACACGTCCTCCGGCGCCACCTGGGTATCCATCCACCACGGAGGCGGCGTGGGAATTGGCCGCTCCCTGCACGCCGGCCAGGTTTCAGTGGCGGACGGGACCGACCTGGCTGCCCGAAAGCTTGAACGCCTGCTCACCAATGATCCAGGGACGGGCGTCATGCGCCACGTTGACGCCGGCTACGGCGAGGCCGAGCAGGTCGCCAAAGAACGCGGCGTCCGCATCCCCATGGCCGATTAAGCACCACCCCGAGGAACATCCCGCAATGAGCACAGTCACCTCCCTTCTCGACGCGATCTCCGGAATCGGCCGCGATCCGGTCCGCGGCGGCTACAGCCGCCCCGTGTTCTCAACTGCCGAGACTGACCTGCGCGCCTGGTTTATAGCGGAGGCGCAGGCCCGCGGTCTCAACGTCGAGACTGACCGCAACGGCATCCTCTGGGCTTGGTGGGGCGAGCCGCAGAAAGGCGCGCTGGTCACCGGCAGCCATCTGGATTCCGTGCCGGGCGGCGGTGCCTTCGACGGACCGCTCGGGATTGCTGCGGCATTGGCCGCCGTCGACGTCCTCAAGGAACGCGGCGTACAGCGCAACCGGTCCCTGGCCATCACTGTCTTCCCCGAGGAAGAAGGCTCCCGCTTCGGCGTGGCCTGCCTGGGCTCACGGCTGCTGACCGGCGCCATCGACGCGGACAAGGCCCGGAACCTGCGGGACGACGGCGGCACCACCTTCGCGGATGCGGCCCGTGCAGCCGGACTGGACCCCGAACACTTTGGCAGGGACGAGGACGCACTCGCCCGGATCGGTGACTTCGTGGAACTGCACGTGGAACAGGGCCGCGGGCTCGGCGAGGACGGCCCATCCGTCGCCGTCGGCAGTTCAATCCTGGGGCACGGCCGCTGGAAACTGACCGTGCACGGCCAGGGCAACCATGCCGGCACCACGCTGATGGAAGACCGCGAAGATCCGATGGTGGCCGCCGCGCAAATCATCACGGCCGTGCAGCAGGCTACGTCAGCCCAGCCCGGGGCGCGTGCCACCGTCGGCCGGATCCACGCTGTTCCGGGCGGCACCAATGTCATTGCATCGCGGGTGGAGCTGTGGCTCGACGCCCGGCATGAGGAGGACGCCGTCACCGCCCAGCTGGTGGAAACCATCCACGGCAAGGCGCAGAAAATCGCCGCCTTCGAAGGCTGCTCCGTGACGCTGGCCCAAGAATCCTTCAGCCCCACCACCACCTTTGACCCGGGACTGCAGCGCCAGCTCCAGCTCGCCCTGCCGCAGGCGCCGGTTCTGACCACCGGTGCCGGCCACGACGCCGGAATCCTGGCCGCACACGTGCCCGCCGGCATGGTGTTCATCCGCAATCCCAGCGGCGTCTCGCATTCCCCGGAGGAATACGTGGAAGACGCCGACGCGGACTACTCCGCCACAGCCCTTGCCGACGTCCTGGAGGGCCTGCTGTGAGGACGGGAGTGTGGTGCGAACACGCCGTCCAGGACGGGCGGGTTGAGACCGGCGTCCGGCTGAGCGTCGACTCCGCGGGCATCGTCGCCGCCGTGGAATCCGGCACCCGGCCGCGGCCGGGGGACCTGGTGCTCAACGGCGTCGTCTTCCCCGCTGCGTCCAACGCCCACTCCCATGCCTTCCACCGGGTGCTGCGCGGCCGCACCCACACCGGAGGGGCGGACAGCTTCTGGTCCTGGCGGCAGGGCATGTACCGGGCCGCGGCTGCCCTGACACCCGAGCTGTACGAGGAGCTGGCCACGGCGGCCTACGCCGAAATGGTCACGGCCGGCTACACCTCTGTCGCCGAGTTCCACTACGTGCACCACCGTCCGGACGGTTCGCCGTATCCCGGGCACGCCATGGAACTGGCCCTGGGCCGCGCTGCCCAGGCTGCGGGAATCCGGCTCACCCTGCTGGATACGTGCTACCTCGCCGGCGGGTTCGGGAAGCCGCTGGCGGAGAACCAGCTCCGCTTCAGTGACGGTTCCGCCGGTGCGTGGCTGGACCGTCTCAAGGACCTGCGGCACACCGTGGAGTCCGAGTTCGATCCGGCGTACGTGACAGTCGGTGCAGCGCTGCACTCGGTCCGGGCAGTCCCCGACGACGCACTGCAGGCCATCGCCTCCGGGCTGGATCCTGACCTGCCCCTGCACGTTCACCTCTCCGAGCAGCCGGCCGAAAACCAGGACTGCCTGGCTGCCACCGGGCTGACTCCCGCGCAGCTGCTTCACCGTTACGGGCTGCTGGGCCCACGCCTGACCGCTGTGCACGCCACGCACCTGACCCCGGAGGACGTCGCGCTGCTCGGGACTGCCGGTGCCACCGTGGCCATGTGTCCCAGCACCGAAGCGGACCTCGCCGACGGAATCGGCCCGGCGGCGGCGCTCGCGGACGCTGGAGCGCGCATTGCGCTCGGCTCGGACCAGCACGCCGTGGTGGACCCGTGGCTGGAGATGCGCGCACTGGAACACGGCGAACGCCTGGCCTCCGGTGTCCGCGGACGGTTCACCCCGGCTGCCCTGCACCGTGCGGCGTCCGACGCCGGTGCTGCCGCCCAGGGACGCCGGGCACCGGGCTTCGCTCCCGGACGGTCCTGCGACCTGATGGCCATGGACCCCGCGACGGCCCGGACTGCGGGAGCCGACCCGGTCCAGCTGGCACTGGCAGCGACCGCCCAGGACGTTACCGCCGTCGTCGTCGGGGGTGTCCTGGCCGCCGAACGCGGCAGGCACCTGCACCTCGGTGACCCCGGGCCGCTGCTGGCCGCCGCTGCCGCGAACCTCGACGCCGCCGCAGCAGTCCCGGCGCCGGGACGGGAGGGGCGGCTGTGACGGGTTCCGTGCTGATCACCAACATCGGCGAACTTTCAACCATGGACCCCGCCCGCGGAACGGAATCCGTGCTGACGCAGGCCGCCGTCCTATTCGAAGGCGAGCGGATCGCCTGGCTGGGGCCGGCCGCCCAGGCTCCCGCAGCAGATGAAGCGCACGACGCCGGCGGGCGGGCGGCGCTGCCCGGCTGGGTGGACTCACACACCCACCTGGTGTTTGCCGGCGACCGCAGTGCCGAGTTCGCCGCCCGCCTGGCCGGCGAGGAATACAGTGCAGGCGGCATTGCCGTGACCATGGAGGCCACCCGGGCTGCCGGGGACTACGACCTCACCCGGCTGCTGCTGGGCCGCCGGGCCGAGGCTGCTGCGGGCGGAACCACCTGGCTCGAAACCAAGACCGGGTACGGGCTGGACGTTGAGCAGGAGACCCGCAGTGCCCGGATCGCTTCCAGCGTGGTGGACGACGTGACCTTCCTGGGCGCACACCTGGTGCCGGACGGCATCGACGCCGAGGACTACACGGACCTGGTCTGCGGCCCGATGCTCGCGGCCGTGCTGCCTTACGTCCGGTGGGCGGACGTATTCTGTGAGCGCGGAGCCTTCACCGAAGACCAGTCCCGCCGGGTCCTGGCTGCGTGCCGGGACGCCGGACTGGGGCTGCGCGTGCACGGGAACCAGCTCGGCCCGGGAGCCGGTGTGCAGCTGGCCGTTGAATTCGGTGCAGCGAGCGTGGACCACGTAAATTATCTTTCGGCGGCCGATGTCCAGTCCCTCGCGGCCAGCTGGGGAAACTGGAACGCCGGCACCGGGACCGGAACGCCGGGAACGGTGGCCACGTGCCTGCCGGCCTGCGATCTCTCCACCCGGCAGCCCCTGGCGCCGGCGCGGGAACTGCTGGATGCCGGCGTCGAAATTGCGCTTGCCTCGAACTGCAACCCGGGCACCTCCTACACCACGTCCATGGCCTTCTGCGTGACAACAGCCGTGCTGCAGATGGGACTCAGCGTTGCCGAGGCCATCCGCGCGGCCACCTACGGCGGTGCCCTGGCGCTGCGCAGGCACACAGGGAACGACGCCGACGGGCAGCGGGCGGTGGGCTCGCTCGCCGTCGGGCACCGGGCGGATCTCCACCTGCTCAACGCGCCGTCCGCCGCCTACCTCGCGTACCGGCCCGGCATGCCGCTGACCAGTGCCGTTTGGCGGGCGGGGGAGCGGGTTCCGGGAATATAGGCGGGCGGCTAACCTCGGGCGGACGCAGGAAAACCCCTGCAGCCTATGGACCTGCTCCGGAGCGGGTCCTACGATACAAGGCACACTGGCCTGCGACGGCGGAGCCCGTGTACGGACTGAACCTCCTGCGGACCCCTAGGCGGCGCGAATGTCTACGTTGAAGTATTCGGCAGACGAAGGAACAACCGTACCGCCGCGCGTGGTGCCCGTTTCGCGCGGCCGCATCGTCGTCGACTGGCTGACCACCACCGACCACAAGAAGATCGGCTACCTGTACCTGATCACGTCCTTCGTCTTCTTCTGCCTGGCCGGGGTCATGGCCCTCATCATCCGGGCCGAGCTCTTCCAGCCCGGACTCGAGATTGTCTCCTCGCGCGAGCAGTACAACCAGCTCTTCACCATGCACGGAACGCTGATGCTGCTGATGTTCGCAACCCCGCTCTTCGCCGGTTTTGCGAACGTCATGATGCCGCTGCAGATTGGCGCTCCGGACGTGGCGTTCCCGCGCCTGAACGCCCTGGCCTACTGGTTCTTCCTCTTCGGCTCCCTCATCGCGATCTCTGGCTTCCTTACCCCGCAGGGAGCGGCGTCCTTCGGCTGGACGGCGTACGCTCCGCTGTCCAACACCACGTTTTCCCCCGGCATAGGCGGAGACCTGTGGGTCTTTGGCCTGGCGCTGTCCGGATTCGGCACCATCCTCGGTTCGGTCAACTTCGTCACCACCATCATCTGCATGCGCGCCCCGGGCATGACCATGTGGCGCATGCCGATCTTCACGTGGAACACGCTGGTCACCGCCATCCTGGTGCTGATGGCGTTCCCGCCGCTGGCAGCGGCGCTCTTTGCCCTCGGAGCAGACCGCCGGTTCGACGCGCACATCTTCGACCCGCAAAACGGCGGTGCCATCCTGTGGCAGCACCTCTTCTGGTTCTTCGGGCATCCTGAGGTCTACATCATCGCGCTGCCGTTCTTCGGCATCATCTCGGAAATCCTGCCGGTGTTCAGCCGCAAACCGATCTTCGGCTACAAGGGCCTGATCTTCGCAACAATCGCGATCGCCGGGCTGTCCATGACTGTGTGGGCGCACCACATGTACGTCACCGGGCAGGTGTTCCTGCCGTTCTTCGCGATCATGACCATGCTCATTGCCGTGCCTACCGGCGTGAAATTCTTCAACTGGATCGGCACCATGTGGCGCGGTTCGATTACCTTCGAGACGCCCATGATGTGGGCCCTCGGATTCCTCATCACGTTCCTGTTCGGCGGGCTGACCGGGATCATCCTGTCCTCGCCGCCGCTGGACTTCCACGTTTCGGACACCTACTTCGTGGTTGCACACTTCCACTACGTGGTCTTCGGCACCGTGGTGTTCGCGATGTTCGGCGGGTTCTACTTCTGGTGGCCCAAGTGGACCGGCAAGATGCTCAACGAACGCCTGGGCAAGATCCACTTCTGGCTCCTGTTCCTCGGCTTCCACCTGACCTTTATGATCCAGCACTGGCTCGGCGTGCTGGGCATGCCGCGGCGCTACGCGGATTACCTGGTGGAGGACAACTTCACGGCAATGAACCAGCTTTCCACCATCGGTTCCCTGATCCTCGGGTTCTCCCTGATCCCGTTCTTCTGGAACGTCTACGTCACCTGGCGGCGCGGGAAGAAAGTGGAAGTGGACGATCCATGGGGCTTCGGCTGCTCCCTCGAGTGGGCAACCTCCTGCCCGCCGCCGCGCCACAACTTCACCTCCCTGCCCCGCATCCGTTCCGAGCGGCCGGCCCTGGACCTGCACCACCCGGAGCTCAAACCGCGGGCCAATGAGAAGACGGACAACCCGGTGGCCAGTGTGCTCGGCGCCGCGGAC
Source organism: Arthrobacter koreensis (assembly GCF_009193255.1). Lineage (GTDB taxonomy): Bacteria > Actinomycetota > Actinomycetes > Actinomycetales > Micrococcaceae > Arthrobacter_B > Arthrobacter_B koreensis. The sequence goes on along the minus strand of NZ_WACG01000006.1, from coordinate 77,944 downwards.
ATGGGTTCGGAGGATCCAAAGAACCCGGATCCCCGGCAGTAGGCGCGACCTGGGTCCGTTGCGAAAACTTGGAACGGGAGGTCAGGGAGCACCAGGAAGGGACTCGCAGGCGATGCCATCCTTGTTGCCGTCCAAACGTGCAACGTCACCGTAATAGGGGTAGTAGTACTCGAACCAGTCCTGTGCTTCCCGCCAGGTCCTGAAATCGGAACAGTTTTTCGAGTCCCCGGGATTCGGCGGGATCTTCGGTCCCGGCGGGGCAGGTGCCGGTGCGGGCACCGGAACGGGTGCCGGTGCGGGCGGCGGAGCGGGCGCCGGCGGCGGGACCAGAACCACAGGAGCCTCACGGTTGCTCGGCGCCTGCTGACCGGGGCAATCGGCGAGCAGATTCGCCATTGAATCGTGCTCCGCCTGTGTCACCCAAAGATCGTAGACCCATTTGATGGAAATCTGACGGGCTACGTATTCGCAGCGGTAGGAACGGTTCGGCGGCAGCCAGGTGGCGGCATCGCCGTCGCCCTTTTGCTGGTTCGTAGGGCCGTCAGTTGCCTGCAGGTTCAGCAGATCATTGGCCAGCCGCCGGCGCTGTTCAAAGCTAAGCTGCTGCGCACCCTTCTGCCAGGCGTCTGAGAGAGCTACGACATGGTCAATCTGAACCTGGGAACTAGTCGTTGTGCCACGGACAAAGTCGATCTGTGTGCCTGTGTACGGATCATCTAGCACCCCGGTTTCAACAGCACAGCCGTTGCCTGACACCCACTGGAGCTGCAGCCTCAGCACATCGTTACGGGTGTCGCAGCCATTGGCGTCCACGTCGTACCACGCGGGCCCGAACTGGTCGCGTGAGTAACCGGTTTTTGGTGCCCTGCCTTTAATGGGGATCTGCGAGAGAACGTGGGCGGCACTCACGCCCGGTACCGGTTGCCGGTTGGGTGGGAGATTGGTGCTGAAACGGAACATGAAGGCGGCCATGGCATCGCGATTGACCGGCTGGAGCGGTCGGTAACTCTTGTCCTCCGCCCAGCCTGTAGATACCCCCACATTCGAGAGCCAGCTCATTTCTGCATAAAACTGCGTGTTCGAGGAGATGTCCCTGAAGGGCGACCGGGCCGGGGCCGCATATGCGGGTTTGTGCGCGAACCTGTACAAGAAAGCCGCCATCGCATCGCGGTTGACCTTTTCCAGAGGCCTGAATGTGTAGTCGCTGTAGCCGGTAGTAATTCCTTCACTGGCTATCCAGGTAATTTCTTTATAGAACTGGGTATGAATTCCAACGTCCCTGAAGGGCGACTGCGCAGGAGGCGTGAATTCGGGTGATCCGGCGAGCCGGTACAGGAAGGCCGCCATGGCATCCCGGTTTACTGGTGCCACCGGGCGGAACGTGCCGTCCGGATAACCCGTGGAGATGCCTTCAGCAGCGAGCCAGTGGATCTCCGAGTAGAACTGCGTTCCGGGGCCTACGTCCCGGAAAGCCGTTCCATTGTTAACAACGACCTCAGTCGAAGCGTGGCCGCTGGCATCACCCGCAAAAGCCTGTGCCGCTGTTTGCAGCCCCAAGGATCCGGCGAGAACTATAGCCATGGCCGAAACAAGGCGGAGTGGCTTCCACGACGGTGTAATCAATTTTCCCCCATTTTAGTAATCCTCGGCAATTATGGGGTTTGGAGGGTTTTCTGTCCATAAGTTTCTGGAGTGCCCGGAGTCCGTGTTAGGGCCGCCCCGCGCGAGTGGGGAACAATGGGGGGCATGAAGATAGCCATACTGGGCGATGTTGGACAGCCGATTTACCACGTTGGCGACGAGGCGATGACCCATGCGGCGGTCGCGGAACTGCGCCGCCGCGGTTTCGAGGACCTGTTGGTGCTGAGCCGGAACCCAGCTGAGTCCCGCCGCGCCTTCGGAACTGATTCGGCGCCCACGCTGCCCTTCCCTTGGCCTCCTGCGGACCGTTCCGATTACCTGGACCGGGTTCTCCGGGCGGCAGACGGCGACAGGTCCGCGCTCCCGGAATCGGACCAGGCTTGGAACTTCGTTGAAACCCTGCGCGGCTGCGGAGCGCTGCTGGTGGCTGGCGGCGGCAACATGAACTCCCTCTATGGCTGGCTCCTCTACGAACGTGCGGCAGCCGTCGCCGTGGCCCGTAAACTGGGCCTCAACGTGGTTGTGTCCGGGCAGACCTTGGGGCCTGACCTTCACGGTCCGGATCGGGACGTTGCCCGGGACCTGATGCAGCAGGCCGGCCTCACCGGGGCGCGCGAAGAACCCTCGCTGCACCTGATGCAGGATGTTGCCGGTAATGAAGCCGGCATTGTCCACTGCCTCGATGATGCGTCCTTCTTCGCATCGGCCTCAGTGGAAGCTGGTGAGCGTGAGGATCCTGCGGTTCCGGACGGCTCCTTCATCGCTGCAACGTTCGGCCCCGCCCATGGTGAAGCGGACCGGGATGCCTACCTGGATGCTCTAGCCGGTGCCCTCGACCGGGTAGCGGAGACCACCGGTTGCAGCGTGGTGTTCCTGCCGCATATGGCAACGCCGCGCACCGCGCTCTTCGGGGAAGAGAAAGCCCCCGGAGCCACAAACTCTGACGTGGACGAGCAGATGCATCAAGACATCGCGGCCCGCATGAAAATGCCCAGCCGCATACTGCCCATCCAAAATGCCGCCCGCACGGCAGCCCTGACCGGCCGTGCTGCCATGGTGCTAACCTCCCGGTACCACCCAGTGGTCTTTGCGCTGGACACCGCGGTGCCGGTGGTCGCGCTCGCTCCGGAAGGTTACAGCGACGTGCGTATCCGCGGAGCGCTTGAGAACTGGGGAGCTGGGAGGCTCGCGCTGACTCTGCCCGCCCTGTTCGATGAGTCCTTCGCCGAGGCAGCGGTGGATGTGTGGAAAAACCGCGACGCCGTAAGCAGCTTTCTGGGCCGCACCAGGCAGGGGCGCAAAGCTGTTTTCGACTCCTGGTGGGACACTCTTGCCGCGGCACTGACCGGACACGAACCAGACAAGCAGGCGGGCCTAGGGACACTCCCGGAAGGCTTCCCGGAGGGGCTGGACAGCGGCTGGCAGCGCCGGGACGCTGCCCACCGCCTCACGTTCCTGCCCCTGGCCTCGGCCCTAGCCCGGCTGCGGATCGAACACGAACACCTATGTGGAAACTACGTCCAGGCCTCCAGCGAACGGGATGATGCCCGGGGAGAACTGCAGGCCTGGAAGAATTCGCGTTCCTTTGCTCTGCTGCGGAAACTGGCCCCGGCACGGCGGATACTAAGAGGTAAGAAATGAAAGAACATACGGTCGGCCCTGCTGAAGTCGCCATCATCACCCGCACCAAGAACCGGCCGGTACTGCTCCGGCGGGCGGTTCAGGATGTCCTGGCCCAAAAATTCTCGAACTGGCACCTAATTATCGTGAATGACGGCGGCGAAGTTGCAGAGGTGGACGCGATCGTTGCCGCTGCCACCGGACTGAACAACCGGGTGACGGTCCTCCACCATGCCAGGAGTTTGGGCATGGAAGCCGCCTCCAACGCCGGTATCGAGTCCAGCGAGTCGGAGTTCCTGAGCATCCACGACGACGATGACACCTGGCATCCGGAGTTCCTGGCGCAGACCGTCGAGTACCTCCGTACCCACGACGACGCCGGCGTGGGCGTCCGGACGGAAATCGTCCTCGAAGAAATCGACGGCAGCCGGATCGAGGAGACAGGCCGGGTTCCCTTCGCCGAGGATGTTTCGTCACTGGTTCTGGGGGATGCGCTGCGCTACAACCGTTGTGTGCCCATCTCACTGCTATACCGGCGGGACGTGCACACCCTAGTAGGCGGTTACGACGAGACACTCAATGCCGTGGGGGACTGGGAGTTCCTGCTGAGGCTGCTCCAACAGCACACCCTCGGCTTCATCGACGGTGAGCCTCTGGCGTTCTGGCACCACCGCCACGGAGCACAGGGTACTGAGGGCAACAGTGTCCTGACCGGCAAGGAGGAACATCAGCGGTTCGACAAGCTGGTGCGGGACCGTTATCTGCAGGATTACGTCAAGCAGCACGGGCTTGGAGGGGTGCTGTTCCTCGCAGGTGAGGGCAAGGCGCAGGCCGACCACCTCCACCAGCGGCTCAACTACTCCGAGGAACTTCTGCATGAACTCCGGGAACGGGCCATCCGGTCGGAGGAACGGATGACAGCGCTGGAGAACTCAATCAGCGACGCCAGTTTGGTCAGTCTCCTGCGGCGCCGATACCGTCGGCTGAAGGGTCGGCTGGGCCGGTCGGCCGGTAGCTGACTCCTGCCCCCGAAACCGTCGAACTAAAAGCGGCGCCGCCCGGACCCGAAGGTCCGGACGGCGCCGCTCCGTTATCGCCTAGCCGGTGTGCACTAGCCGCGGCTGAGGGTGCAGACCAGGTATCGGGCGTAGTCCACCGCGTACTTCAGCCAGCCCCGGACGTCCCACCAGTTCTTCGGCGGGACGGGACGGACGCAGGTGGGCTGTTCCGGTGCGGGATCAACGGTGACCGGTATGTTCACCGTGGTGCCGGAGGGATCCGCGGTCAGCACCAGGGCACCGGGGCCGGACGCCGACGCCGGAATGGCGGCGGTGACGCTGGCGGCACCGGCCGTTACCGGAACGGATCCCAGCGCGACGGCGGTTCCACCGGCCGGGACCCAGCTGACGGCCAGCGTGGTGTTAGCCGGGCTGCCCAGCGAGGTCAGGTCCAGCTTGTCTACCGTGAGAGTGACACTGGAACCGGCCTGCGCGGTGGCGGGAGCACCCTTGACGATGACACCTTGGCGGGCGAAATCGGGGGAGACCGGGCTGCTCGCCTGCAGGTAGCTGATCCACGCATCGCGGTCGATCAGTCCGGAGTCACGGGTGTCCGTTCCCTGCGCAAAGGTGGAGAAGTTATCTCCGCCCTGGGCCAGGAAGCTGAACGTACCTACCCGGTAGGCCCGGTTGGGATCGAGCGCTTCACCGTTGACGGTGACCGACTGGATGCGGGAGCCGCGCGGCTGGTCCGGATCGTAGGTGTAGGTCACGTTGTCGGAAAGTCCCAGTGCCAGGAAGGTCCGGGAACTTCCGTCCGGCTGCCACTGTTCCTCCAGCACCGACTTCAGCTGCGCGCCGGTGAGGGTGGTGGTCCACAGGTTGTTCACGAACGGCAATACTGCGTTGGCTTCGGCGTAGGTGATCACGCCGTCCTCACCGTAGTACAGCTCGGCGCGGAGTCCGCCCGGATTGACGACGCCGATCTCGGCACCGCCGCGCTCGGGAGAACCGAGGGATGAGAGCAGCGAATCGGCCACCAGGTTGCCCAGGGTAGATTCGTTGCCGCGGTCATCGCGGGAAGTCCCGGCGAACGCCGTGGTGATGTCTGCAGTCACAGAGCCGATGGGCTGGTTGCCCACTTCGGCAGCGAACGCCAGGGCGGCGTCGACAATCCGCTGAACCTCGGCGACTGCCGGGTAGGCAGCTACCAGATCCGCCGCCGGCGTGGTGGTACGCGCCACGTTGCCTGCGGTGTAGGAGAGGACCTCGTCCGTTTCGGCGTTGTACTGCAGCTCTATCTGTCCGATGAACTCGCCGTAGGAACCGGTCTGGACTACGGGACGGGTCTTGCCGTCCACACCCGGAACCGGGGCATCCCACGCATACTGCTTGTGCGTGTGGCCGGTGTAGATGGCGTCGACCAGCGCACTGGTTTCCGTCGCGATCTCCGCGAAGGCACCGCCGCCGGCGATCTCCTCCTCAAGTGTGGCGCCGTCGGGCGTTCCCGATCCGGCGCCCTCGTGATACTCGGCGATAATGACGTCTGCCAGGTCTTCTGCATCCAGGCGTTCGGCGACCCGGTTGACGGCTTCCACCGGATCCCCGAACTCGAGGGTGGCAATGCCGCCCGGGGAAACCAGGGTTCCGGTCTCCTCGGTCACTGCTCCAATCACGGCCACCCGAACGCCGTTCACGTTCAGGATCGTGTACTCCGGCAGTGCCGGGGTGGTGGTGCCCTTGAGGTACACGTTGGCGCCCAGGTAATCGAACTGCGCGGCAGGAACCACCCGGTCGGTGAGGTCCGCGAAGCCGCCGTCAAACTCGTGGTTGCCCACTGCGGAGGCCCGCAGGCCGAGTGCATTCAGGACGTCGATGGTGGGCTGGTCCTGTTGCACCGAGGAGGCGAACAGGGATGCGCCGATGTTGTCGCCGGCGGAGAGGAACAGTGAGCTGCCCTCAGGTGCGGCGGCCTTGAGCTGCTCGACGGTTCCGGCGAAGTTGACGGTGTTGGCGTCAATCCGGCCGTGGAAGTCGTTGATGTTGAGCAGGTTCAGGTCGGTGACTTCGGCTTCGGCCGGGGTCAGGTCCATGCCGACGAGAATCGGATCGTGGTCCGAGGAGCGGTAGGGATCCGCTGCGTAGTAATCCGTGGCGTTGTAGTTGTACCGGCTGTATTCGAAAGCGATCGACTCAACCGAGTTGATGTTCCAAATATCGGTTCCCGTGACATCCTCAGCCGCGGCAGGCGAGGCCAGGACGTGGTCCAGGGAGCCAACCAGACCGCTGAAGGCGTAGGAGTGCTTTCCGGTCGCCTTGCCCAGGTTCACGTAGCCCGCTTCGGCGAAGACCTGCATGGGGTCTTCCGCGGCGTAGGAGTTGAAGTCGCCGAGCAGGAAGACCCGCTCGGTTCCGGCGTCCTGCGCCACGGTGTCCGCGAAGGCGGCCACGGCCTGTGCCTGGCGGACGCGGTCGGCATTCCAGCCACCCTGTCCGTTGTCTGCGTTCTCTCCGCTGGACGGTGCCGAGCCCTTGGACTTGAAGTGGTTGGCGATTGCCACGAAGCTCTCGCTGTCTTCTCCGCCGGCCGGCTTGAAGGCCTGGGCCAGGGGTTCGCGGGCGTTGGAGAACACGCTCTCATCGTTCAGGATGACTGAATCGCCCACGGGTTCGGCGGTGGCGGTCCGGTAGATGAACGCAGTGCGGATTACGTCTTCGTCGTCCGGCAGGGCTGCGGGGGAGCGGACGTAGTCCCAGGTGCCCGGTGCGGCCGCGTTCAATGCCTCCGTGAGGTGGGCTAGGGCGGTGTCCCGGTCCTGTCCCAGTTCAGCGGAGTTCTCGATTTCCATGAGGCCAACGACGTCGGCGCCCAGGGCATTGATCGCGGCAACGATCTTCGCCTGCTGGCGCCCAAGGTTCGCATCATTGGCCGCGCCGCGTGCATCGCAGCCGCCGCGGACGGTCACTGGAGCGCCGGAGCGGTCGTTGTAGTAGGTGCAGCCGGAGAGATCGCTGCCGGTGGTGCTGAAGTAGTTCAGCACGTTGAAGGCGGCGAGCTTCAGGTTGCCGCCTACGCTCTGCGGAGCAGCGGTGCGGGTGTTCTCGAACGACGCCGGCTGGACCGTCTCCGCGTTGGCGGGAGTCAGCTCGGTCAGCGGCTGGAACCGCCAGGCACTGTTCCGGTAGTCCAGGATCACGTTGGTGGTGAAGGTAGCCGAGGATCCGATGCGCACCGGGTCGGTGGACGTCAGGTACGGAAGCGGCTTGGCCTGGTTGGCGGCCGAGAGGAAGTTCGTTGTAGCGCCGTCGTCGAGTTTTACGGCCTTCGCCGCATTGTTGGCGACAACTGCCGCGTGCTCCGGCGTTCCCACCGGCGCGACGGCGGTGGGCTGCACGAGCGTCTCACCGCCGGCGGCCAGGCCGATTTCCGCGTACTGGTTCAGGGTGTAGTTGTCCGTGACGGTGAACTCGCCCTGCGGAGCCAGCAGCATGCCTTCAAGGGTTTCCCGCTCGGCGTCGGTGGCCGGCCAGGCAACAGCGGCCGGTTTGACCTCTTCCGCCGGTTCGCTGAGCTTGGTCATGGCGCCGGCAGGAACGGTCAGCTGCGTCAGGCCAAAGTACTCGCCGACGGTTCCGGTGACCTCAACGTAGTCGCCGATTGCAACCTGGCCGGCAGTGGCCGAGGAGAAGACGAAGACCGCGTCGGAAGCAGTGTGTGTTGCCGGGTCCAGTTCGCCGCCGGTGCCGGGGGTCTGGATGTAGTAGCCGCTGAAGCCGCCGGTGGGATAGGCGGCGGTGACCTTGCCGCGGGTGGTGACGGTCTGGCCAACGAGCGGGCTGGCGTCGCCGGTGCCCTGGATCTCCGCGATGGGACGCACCCCGGCCGGAGGATCAGTGGGCTCCGGATCGGTCGGTTCGGGATCGGTGGGCTCCGGATCCGGGACGGTTCCGGTTCCGGACGTGTTCGTCGGAGTGACGGAGGCGCTGAGCGTGAAGTCCGAGGCGTTGTTGTTGGTGTCCGCGTATTCGGTGCGGTTCAGGGACTTCGGATCGGAGTTGCTGGCCGGGGCGGCGGCCGCAGCGGTCTCGAAGGTATTGGAGGTGCCGTAGCCAAGCAGGTCCACCACGCCGGGCTGGTCCGTCACGGAGCCGGTGGGCAGCGGATTCACGGCTCCGGGCTGGTTCGCCAGGACAATGGTTCCGGCGGATCCGGAGAAGCTGGCGCCGATGGTGGCGTCGGGTGCCGGCAGGGCAACACCGTTGGTGCCGTTGCTGGCGCCCTGGACCAGGTAGTGGCCGCCGGCCGGAATGTTCCCGGAGAGCCGGGCGATTCCGGTGGGTGCACCGGTGCTGCCTGCGGCCCGGTACTGAAGGGACCAGCCCTCCAGGCTGACCGCGGCGCTGGTCGGGTTGTAAAGTTCCACGAATTTGTTGGTGAACGGAGCGTTGGCGCTTCCGCCGTTCAGATAGGCCTCGTTGATAACGACGCCGGAAGGTAATTCCTCCGCGTGGGCGGGCAGCGCCGCCAGCGGTCCGGCCAGCAGGCCGGCAGACAGAGCTGTGCCCAGCACTGCCTTCCATCGGGTAAATCTCATGCCTCATTGCTCCTTTGGGGAACGGATGCCGGTGTGGGGGCACGCGGTAGTGGCCCTGGTAGATCGGCAAGGGGTGCGGTGAACTCCTTCTGGATACCACCCCGGGGTGACAGGCATGTGAATTCGACCCCTTTGGTGCCCTAACGGCCGGTAACTATTGACAATGCGAGAAAGGGGGCCTAACCGTTTTGGTTAGGCCCCCTTTCTGGCGTGAATGAACTAGACGTTCGAGTTCTTCACCGTGGTGCTGAGCTTCTCGCCGTCCATGCGGTAGACCGTGCAGAGGATCTCCCGATCGTTGCCGAGGGTCCAGGACGTCGGGGTCGGCGTGAGGTAGCCGATGTCCAGGGCGGACTCCGAATAGTCCGTGCCGATGTAAGGCTGGAATTCAGCGAGGCAGAATTCCTGTGCCGCGGCGTCTATGGCTTCCTCGCCGGGGAACGAGCCGCGGTCCATGTCCATGGCAGCGTAGACCTCGGTATCGTGCGGCTGGGTGCATGGAAGCACATCCACAGCTTCAATCTGTTCGGCATCCGGGTCATCGACCAGGCAGTCGCCAACCTTCAGGTCGACGGCGTCGACGGATTCGGCGGACACCTCTTCCTCAGCTGTCCCGTCAGCTACGGTCTCTGCTTCCGGCGAGGCCGAAGCTGCTGATTCACTGGTCTTTGGTTCGTCCTTGTCTGCGGCTGCTCCGCACCCTGCGAGTGCGAGGGCGAAGACGGCAGCCGTGACGGCTTTTCCGGCGCGGGCCAGGTTCAGCTGGCGGGCGGAATTCATGCGAATAGCTCCTTCTGCGGTAATTGGTCCTGGTTATCCACCCCCCAATGGGCCGGAAACCACCAGAAGAGGTTATGTGCAGCGCAAGCATGCTTATAAATCGGCGAAGTAACATCCGCACGCAATATGCAATGGCATCGAAGGGGGCAAAGGAAAAGGCACCCCGGCCGATGACCGGGGTGCCTGTGAGCGGAAGGTAAGGGATTCGAACCCTTGGTACGGGGTTACCGCACACTGGTTTTCAAGACCAGCTCCATCGGCCGCTCGGACAACCTTCCTCCGCTTAGTAGTCTGGCAGATGAGCGCAGTTCACCAAAATTTTCTCCACTTCCGCAGGAGGTTCCATGAAAGCGATAGTCATCACCGAACCCGGCGGCCCGGAGGTCCTGGCACTCCGCGACGTGCCCGCACCCGTACCCGGCCCCGGTGAAGTCCTCATCGACGTTGCAGCGGCGGGACTCAACCGTGCCGATGTGCTGCAGCGTCACGGAAACTATCCGGTGCCTCCGGGCGCTCCTGAATATCCGGGCCTGGAGGTCTCCGGCCGGGTGGCAGCGGTAGGCACCGGGGTGGAGGGGCTGGAAGTGGGTGCCGACGTCGTTGCACTGCTTTCCGGCGGCGGTTACGCCGAACAGGTGGCCGTTCCAGCCGGCCAGGTGCTTCCGGTTCCGCCGGAAATGGATCTCGTGACCGCCGCGGCACTGCCTGAGGTGGCTGCCACCGTGTTCTCGAATCTCTTCATGGCGGCCGGAGTCCATGAAGGCGAATACGTGCTGATCCATGGAGGTGCCGGCGGCATTGGCACCATGGCTATCCAGCTCGTCGCTGCCTTCGGCGCCGTACCCATGGTGACGGCTTCAAGCCCGGCAAAGCTCGAGCTGGCACGGAGCCTCGGTGCCAAGGTGCTGATCAACTACAAGGAGCAGGACTTCGTCGAGGAAGTCCGTGCCGCCACCAACGGGCACGGGGCAGACGTGATCCTCGACGTGATGGGCGCCAAGTACCTGCAGCGCAACGTCGACGCGCTCGCCGTCGCGGGCAGTCTGGTGATCATCGGACTGCAGGGCGGAACCCGGGCGGAACTGGACCTCAATGCACTGATGCGCAAGCGCTGTGCAGTTATGGGAACCACGCTGCGCGCACGTCCTGTAGAGGAAAAGAGCGCCATCATGGCGTCCGTCGGCGAATACGTCTGGCCGCTGATCAAGGACGGCAGCGTCAAACCGCTGGTGGACCGCACGTTCCCCCTGGCGGAGGCGGCAGCCGCCCACGAGTACTTCGACTCCGGCCAGCACACCGGCAAGGTCCTGCTGACGCTGTAGCCCGAAGATCGGCGGGGCCCACCCGGCCCCGCCGGCCGGCGCTGTTCGCCGGCCCGCCGTCGCCCGCTGCTCGCCCGCCAGCGCCGTTCGCCCGCCGCTCGGCGCCGAAACAGGACCGCTCGGCGGGCCCTTCCCCACCTGCCGGCGTGTATGTGACCCACATCGCATCCCCGGTGCTACCCTCATGCGCACATCACGCCCTGCACCCGCAGGGACCGCACTGCTGACAAGGGGTAGCACCATGAGTGAAGACAAGCGGCGACGGAGGGACCCGGACCGTCCGGACCCCGCAGCCGGAGGCGCAGACATCCTCACGCAGGATCCGGACCTGCCGCCGGTCGCCGTCGACGATGACGACGCCAACCGCAGCACCTGGACTCCGCTGAAGATCGCGGTCTGGTTAGGCATCGCCCTGCTGGGCGGCATCAGCTGGACCATGCTCGCAATCATCCGCGGCGAAACCGTGAACGCCATCTGGTTCGTCTTTGCCGCGGTCTGTACGTACCTGATCGGCTACCGGTTCTATTCGAAGTACATCGAGCGGCACCTGCTCAGGCCGAACGACCGCCGGGCCACACCCGCGGAGTACAAGGCGGACGGTAAGGACTACGCCGCCACCGACCGCCGGGTGCTTTACGGCCACCACTTCGCCGCCATCGCCGGCGCCGGCCCGCTGGTGGGCCCCGTCCTGGCCGCGCAGATGGGCTACCTGCCCGGCACCGTGTGGATCATCGTCGGCGTCATCCTTGCCGGCGCCGTCCAGGACTACCTGGTCATGTTCTTCTCCATGCGCCGCGGCGGACGTTCCCTGGGCCAGATGGCCCGCGAGGAACTCGGGCTGATCGGCGGCACTGCCGCCCTGATCGCCACCCTGACCATCATGATCATCATCGTCGCGATCCTGGCCCTGGTGGTGGTGAACGCACTCGGCGAAAGCCCGTGGGGCGTTTTCTCCGTCGCCATGACCATCCCGATCGCCCTCTTCATGGGGGTATACCTGCGCTACCTGCGTCCCGGCAAGGTCAGCGAAGTCTCGATCATCGGCTTCGTGCTGCTGATGCTCGCGATCATTGGCGGTGGTTGGATCGCCGATACCGAGTGGGGCGTGGCGATCTTCTCCCTGGACCGCGTCACCATCGCCTGGGGAATTATCATCTACGGCTTCATCGCCGCCGTTCTGCCCGTCTGGCTGCTCCTGGCCCCGCGCGATTACCTCTCCACCTTCATGAAGATCGGCACGATCGTCATGCTGGCAGTCGCCATCATTGTGGTCCGTCCGGAGATCAGCGTTCCCGCGTTCAGCGAGTTCGCATCCCGGAACGACGGCCCAGTAGTTGCCGGCCCGCTCTTCCCGTTCCTCTTCGTCACCATTGCCTGCGGCGCCCTGTCCGGTTTCCACGCCCTGATCTCCTCGGGTACCACTCCGAAGATGATCATGAAGGAGCGCCAGACCCGGTTCATCGGCTACGGCGGCATGCTGATGGAGTCCTTCGTAGCGATCATGGCGCTCGTCGCGGCGATCTCCCTGGACCGCGGCATTTACTTCGCCATGAACTCCTCCGCTGCTGCCACCGGCGGCACCGTGGAGGGCGCCGTCGCCTTCGTCAACTCCCTGGGCCTGGTGGGCGTGAACCTCACCCCTGACATGCTCACCTCGCTGGCGTCCGACGTCGGCGAAGAGTCCGTGGTCTCGCGCACCGGCGGTGCGCCCACCCTCGCCGTCGGCCTGGCGATGATCATGCAGAGCTTCATCGGCGGACCGGCAATGATGGCGTTCTGGTACCACTTCGCCATCATGTTCGAGGCGCTGTTCATCCTCACCGCCGTCGACGCCGGCACCCGCGTGGCCCGCTTCATGCTGCAGGACTCGATTGGGAACTTCATCCCGAAGTTCCGGGACACCGGATGGCGGACAGGGGCCTGGATATGTACGGCGATCATGGTTGCCGGCTGGGGGTCGATCCTGATCATGGGTGTCACCGATCCACTGGGCGGCATCAATACGCTCTTCCCGCTGTTCGGCATCGCCAACCAGCTGCTCGCAGCCATAGCGCTGGCCATCTGCCTGGCGATCCTGGCCAAGAAGAATGTCTTCAAGTACATCTGGGTGGTGGTGCTGCCGCTGGGCTTCGCCTCCGTCGTAACCATCACGGCCTCGATGTACAAGATTTTCTCCCCGGTCCCGGCCGTGGGCTACTGGGCGCAGCACAACGCGTTCCGGAACGCCCTCGAGGCCGGCGAGACCAGCTTCGGCACGGCCAAGACCGTTGAGGCCATGGAGGCGGTGGTCCGGAACACCTTCGTGCAGGGTGTGCTGTCCATCCTGTTCGTGACCCTGGCGATCATCGTGATCGTCACGGCCGTTATCGCGTCGGTCCGCTCCTACCGTTCCGGCGGGGCGCCGAGTGCCGAAGACCCGGCCGTGCCGTCGCGGACCTTCGCGCCGGCCGGCTTCCTGGCCACACCGGAGGAAAAGGAAATCCAGGCGCAGTGGGACGCCCTGCCGGAGGACCAGCAGCCGGCGCGGACGGGGCACTGATGACCGCCGTCGTGGGGCACCTGCGTGGCTTTGTCCGCTTCTTCCGTGACGTGATGGGCGAGGACGCGTACCGGAAATACCAGGAGCACCACGCGGCGTCGGGCTGTTCGTCTCCGCCGCTGACCGAGCGGGAGTTCTGGCGGGACAAGATGGACCGCCAGGACGCCAACCCCGGCGGGCGCTGCTGCTGACGCTGCATCCTCCCGCACAACCCATCGAGAGGCCAGTTGCGGCTCGTTTCAGCCCTGAAAAGAGCCGCAACTGGCCTCTCGGTGGTAAGGGGAGAGGGTTGAGGCGGTTGCCGGATACTGCTTTGCTGGAGGAATGGCAGAGAACAAGGACCTCCCGGACGATCCCCACCTGCGCGAAGACATCAGCCTTCCACTGTCCGAGCCGGACAACGAGGACGAGCACCTGGCCCAGGACGCCGGGATCCCGGAGGACACCAGGACTGGCCCCGAGTTCGACGGGCACCATTACACGGCGGGACAGCTCAACGCCGGACAGTACGCTGCCGGGCTGAGCCCCGACGGCGGATACGCACAAATGCGCGAGGAAGAGCTGGAAAGCGACTGACTCCCGGCCCAACCGGCACCAGGCGTGAGAGCATTAATTCATGACTGAACAGAACGGATCTGCGGGATTTCCCGAACCGGCTAACCCCGGCGAACCGGAAGCCAGGCCGTCGGAATTCCCGGACCGGGACGGGACGGATCAGCAGGTCCAGGCCCCGCGACACGACGGGCCGCGCCAGGACGGTTCCGGCCAGGACAGCGCCGGCACTGACGGACAGTCCCAGGATGCGGGAGTTGCTCCGCCCACCGGCGGCCGGCCGGGGCCGGCAAAGCTTAATGAGCTGGTGGACGAACCCGCCAAGGTCATGCGGATAGGCACCATGATCAAGCAGCTGCTGGAGGAAGTCCGCAACGCGCCGCTCGACGATGCAGCCCGGAACCGGCTTGCCGAAATCCACGAGCGCTCGCTCAAGGAGCTGTACGACGGACTCGCCCCGGAACTGGTGACCGAACTCGAGCGGATCAACCTGCCGTTCCCTGAGGACTCCACACCGACAGACGCGGAGCTGCGCATTGCGCAGGCCCAGCTGGTCGGCTGGCTGGAGGGGCTCTTCCGCGGAATCCAGACAGCGATCGCCGCGCAGCAAACCGCCAACCAGCAGCTGCAGAGCCGGCTCCAGCTGCGCCAGCTGCCACCGGGCACCGTGCTGGCCCCCGGCGTCGTCATCGGTGAAAACGGTGAACCGCGGCGGACCGGCACGGCCGCACAGCCCGGCCAGCAGCCCGGAGCCGGTGCGCGCGTGGAACCCCACGCCGGTCCGGGGCAGTATTTGTAGCGTGGGTCTGTAGAATTTCCCGCAGGATGGCACTTTTCGCAGCAGCCCGGCAGGGGCGCAAGGACGACACCGAACTCGGCAAGGGTGTGTGGCGCCGTGCCCACGACCGGTTCACCCGCGGCCTGGACCGCTACCACCAGATGCTGGAAGGGGTTGAGGACGACGCCCTGTACAACGAGCTGGCGCTGGTTGCCAATGACCTGTCCGCCCTCCTCCCACGCGTCCGGGCCGTTTGTGCCGGAGCCCAGAAACAGCTCCCCAGCTCCGGCCAGGACATTCCCGGCGGATTGATCGCCGTCCACCGGGCGCTCTCCCGCTCCGGTAATTCCCTGGCGGCCGCAGCGGAGGCCGCGGCCATGTCCCGGCTGGAGGGCGAACGCTGGGGCATTGCCTCCGCAGGAGTTGAAAATGTCCGTCGCCGGGCGGCGCTGGTCCAGGACGACGTCGCAGAAGCAGAACGCGTCCTGGCGGACTCCCGCACCTAGGCACTCCCTCCACAAGAGCAGCAGCCGTAATTTCGCGCCCAGCAAACACCGGCACTTTTGGTCAGCGGGACCGCCGCACCGGGTGGAGGATGGGGAGCATGACTACATCTCCTCTCGTCACCTTTAACGACGGCAACACGATTCCCCAGCTCGGCTACGGCGTCTGGCGGGTTGAGGACGAACTCGCAGAAAAGACCGTTGGTATGGCCTTCGAAGCCGGTTACCGCCACATCGACACTGCCAAGATCTACGGCAACGAAGCAGGCGTCGGCCGCGCCATCGCCGCATCCAGCCTGCCGCGCGAAGATATGTTCATCACCACCAAGGTCTGGAACGCAGACCAGGGCTACGAAGAGACGCTGGCTGCCTTCGACGCCTCCATGGAGCGTCTCGGCCTGGAATACCTCGACCTGTACCTGATCCACTGGCTGCAGCCGAAGCAGGGCAAGTACGTGGATACCTGGAAGGCACTGGTTGAGCTGCAGAAGTCCGGCCGGGTCAAGTCGATCGGCGTCTGCAACTTCACGGTGGAGGCCCTGCAGGAGATCATCGACGCCACCGGCGTCGTCCCCGTACTGAACCAGGTGGAGACCCACCCGTACCTGGCCCAGACCGAACTGCGCGAGTTCGAGGCCAAGCACAACATCAAGCACGAGTCCTACTCTCCGCTGGGCTCCGGCCAGGGCCTGCTGGACGATGCAGTGCTCAAGGACATCGCAGCCAAGTACGACGGCGCCACGCCCGCCCAGGTGGTCATCGCCTGGCACCTGGCACTGGGCAACATCGTGATCCCGAAGTCCGTCACCGAGTCCCGCATCCGCGAGAACTGGGCAGCACTGGACCTCAAGCTCTCCGATGAGGACATCCAGGCAATCAACGCCCTGGACAACGGCACCCGCTTCGGTGCGGACCCGGCAACGTCCGACTTCGCCTAGCTCCTCCTCAAAACGAGATAACAGAAAGTGCACGTCCCAGCTCTGGGACGTGCACTTTCTGCTATCTCGATGGGGGGTGAACGGGAAGGGGAGGGGGCCTACGCGGCGGCGACGGCTTCCAGCGGTGCCCGCAGCGGAAGGTCCCGGCCCTCGAGGATCACCTGGGCGCACTGCCAGGTCCGGGTGTTCACGATCACCGGGGCCAGCAGGTTGACGGTGGTCCCGGCGTCGGACGGGTTCGCGACCACCAGCACGCGGGCGTCGGCCGGGTCCTCCAGCTGGAGCTGGCGGGCCTGCTCATCGGAAATTTCCGGGTTGTACTCCGGCAGGTAGACCGAGGCATCGATGGCGTAGAAGCGCCGCACGCCAGCGGAGACGTCCGTCCCGGTGAGGGAGTAGAGGCCGGTGGCGCCGTCGACATCTTCCAGCGCGAACTCGGTCAGCGGTTCCAGGCCGGGAGGCGGTGCAAGGAAGGACACAGGGGTCACGGTGCTCATCGCAGGAAGTCCATCAGGGTGGGCTGCAGTACCTTAGCGGTGACAGCGAGGGAGGACTGGTAGGCGAGCTCCTGGAGCTTCAGGTCCAGGATGACCTGGGCCGTGTCCAGGTCCTCGATGCCGGAGCGCCGGGTCTCCAGGCTGACGGACTGCTCCAAGTTGGCTTCCTCTGCTTTCAGGACACGGGCGTGGCGGATACCGACATCGGTCTGCGAAGTCAGCACGGTGTTGATGCTCTCATCGATGCCGCCCAGGTGGGCACTGATGTTGCCGTTGTTACGCAGGTCTGCCACCAGGGAATCAATCCTGGTGAACATGTCACCGAAGACCTCCTCGGCACTCGCGTCGACACGGACCACGGTATTGGCGTCGATCCGCCGGTTGACCGTGCCGTGCCCGTCACCGGTGAAGGTGTAGGTCGGTACCGTTGCGGGCGGGGCCGGCGGATTCTCGACGACGGCGGCACCGGCGTCGGAATTCCCGGCGAAGACGTTCCGGCCCAGGTAGGTGGTGTTGGCCTGGCCCAGCAGGTCCTTCTTCAGGCCCTCGATCTCAGTGGCAATCGCAGCCTTGCTGGCCGGCGTTGTGGTTGCCGTCGATGCGGTGATCGACAGGTCCTTGATCCGGGTGAGGATGTCGCTCGTGCGGGTCAGCGCGTTGTCGAGCGTAGCGAGCCAGCTGTTCGCATCCGAGATGTTGGTCTTGTACGCGGTGTTGGCGCGCATTTCTGCGCGCACCTTCAGGGCGTCGGCGGTTCCCGTGGGGTTGTCCGACGGCCGCGTGATGGCTGCGGAGGTCTGGGCCTGTTCCTGCAGCTTGGCCAGCCGGGACATGTTGGCCTGGAGGTTCTGCTGCGCGTTGCGCGTCAGCATCAGGTTGGAGGTGCGGGTGATCACGGGGTTACCTTCCCACAATGCCGGTGCGGTTGATGAGGGTGTCGAGCATTTCGTCAATGGCAGTCATGACCCGGGCCGCGCCCTGATAGGCGTGCTGGTAGGCCAGGAGATTCAGGTTCTCTTCATCCAGGTCCACGGAGGAGTTGGAGAGCTGCATGTCGACGGCGGCCGAAGCAGCGACCCCGGCGAGCTCCGCCTGCTGCATCTCCACGCGGGTGCTTGCACCGATGCCGCTGACGAAGTTTGCCCAGGCGGAGTCGGGGGAATCGGGGCCGGTTCCCAGCTGGGCTATCCTGTCCGCTATCGAGCTGTCCAGGTTGCCCATGTTCGCCGCTCCGGTGGCGATACCGGAAGCGTTGGCCGGTACGACTTTGAGCGACAGCGCCGCAGGATCGGTGTCATGGCTGAAGAAGTTGCCCACCGCAGCCCCGGCCGTGTTGATGCTGCCGTTGTGCACATCGTTTACGGCGCTGGCCAGATCCTTGGCGAAGTTGTTGTAGCCCTCCGCCGCGGTGGCGAGGATACCGCCGTCGGCTGCCGGTGCCAGGACACTCAGCACGCCGGCGACTTCACCGCTGGCGGCCATGTTGCTGCCGGGCCGGTGCGCCCATTCAAGCCGGGGAGCTTCTCCGCCCATCTCGCTGCCGCCGGCAACCTTTACCGGACGGACGAGGTCCCCCGAAACGATTGCGTTGCCGTCGATCAGTACGTCCACCATGCCGTTGTCCGATTCGCGGACGGTGCCGCCGGCCAGCGCGGCGATGGTGGTGGTGAGGGCGTTGCGCTGGTCGATCAGTTCGTTGGCAGTACCGCCCGAGGCCAGCGTGGTGCGGATCTGCGCGTTCAGCGAGGCGATCTGGGAGGCAGCGCCGTTCAGCTCGGCTTCCATGTCCGTCAGCTGCTTGTGCGCACTGGCCCACTGTTCCTTCACGGAGTTATAGCCGGTGGCCAGCTGAGTGGCGATGATGTTGGCCTGCCCGATCAGCGCAGTGGCAGCCGCCTCATTGCCGGGCTTGTTGGCAACACCTTGCCAGGCTGCCCAGAACTCGGTGAGGGAGGCAGAAATGCCGTTCTTGCCCGGTTCGTTGAGGCTGGTCTCAAGTCCGGCCAGGGCGTTGGCGCGTACGGCCGAGAAGCCCGACGCCGCTGCGGTGGCCCGTACCCGGGTGTCCAGCTGCATGCTGCCCAAGCGGGCGATGCCGTCCACGGAGACGCCCTGGCCCACGCGGGCACCGGTGGCGAACTTGCCGGTGACTGCCGCCCCGCCCATGGCGGAGGTGGTGACCCGTTGGCGGGTATAGCCGGGGGTGTTGACGTTGGCGATGTTCTGGCCGACGACGTCGAGTCCCTTGCGGGCTGCGCTCAGACCGGTATACGCGGTGTTCAGGCCGCTGAAGGTGCTCATGGCGTGCTGGTTCCTTTGTTCACGGTCTTTAGAGTTGCTTGTCCACGATCCGGGCGCCGCTGCCGGTGCCGGTCGAAGTGCCGTTGGACGTGTACGTCTTGCTTTCAGTGCCCAGGCCCGCGAGGGTTTCCTGGGCGGAGCGCGCGGCAGTCCGCAGGAACTGCTCGTTCGTGTCGCGCAGATCGCGGATTTTTACCGTCAGTTCCGTCATCGCCTGTAGATGGGCCGTGAAGATCTCAGTCCACGGTCCGGGAGGAGCGGCGGCAATGATCTGCCGAAGAGTTGCATCTTCGGCTATGCCCCACTCCTGCGCGAGCTCGGAAACGGCCACCGTCCTGGCCAGATTCGCTGCTCGCAGGCGTTCCAAAACCTGTTCGACTTCCCGGGTGGCGTGCTGCAGCCAGCGGGTTTTTCCGGAGGTAAGGAGTAGTTGTTCTTCTTCGAGCTTGAAGGTTAAGAGCTCCAGCAGCTCCCGTTCTTCCCAGAGTAATGCGGACAATTTCTGGGTTCCCATGCCTTGCTCACCTCCTGCGACGCACGCAAATGTCTCTGTCTCCGACGGATGTGTTGGCACATCCGGCAACGGGTTCACAGACACCCGCGCGTGCAGGCCCAGAAAACTTAATCCGTCAGAAACACCTATCGGCGCTTGTACTCCCAATGTTAGTGGTATGTTGCAGCTATTGCGCCAAAGTAAGGGACGTACCGGGAGACTCAGCTCCTGTCCAAGCGGTCAGCGTATTTTGTTGGGGAACAAGGACTTGGGGGTCCACTAGTTGAATCGCGAAGAACGCAACCTTTTGGTTGTGGAGAACTTACCTTTGGTTGGTTACCTGGTCTCAGAGGTGTGTGCAAAGGCCACGCATCTGTCCAGGGATGACCTTGCGTCAGTTGGGGCAATGGCCCTGATTACGTCCGCCGACTCCTTTAACGCGGAGCTGGGTGTGCCGTTCGGTGCCTATGCACGACGCCGGATTGTCGGCGCTTTCGCTGACGAAATGCGTTCGAATGACTGGGCCACCCGGACCGCCCGCAAGCGCATCAAGGAAACCCTCGCAGTCAAGGAAGCACTGACGGCTGCCTTGGGCCGCTGCCCGAAGGTGGACGAGATCGCTTCTGCCATGGGCGTTGACCGCGCAACGGCCGAGGACGCGCTTTCCGACGCCTCGCGCACCGTCTCCCACCTGGACGACGCCGCCGCGGATTCGCTGGTGAGTGCCCTGCCGTCACCTGAAGGTTCCGCGCTTTCGGCGGAGCGCATGCAGTATCTGCGTGCGGCTGTGGCGGCCCTGCCGGAGAAGATGCGGTACATCGTGGAGCAGGTCTACTTCCATGACCGGTCAGTCAAGGATCTCGCCGCTGAACTGGGAGCTACGCACTCTGCTATATCGCAGCAGCGGGCTGAAGCTGTTCGCCTGCTCCGTGACGGCCTGGGAACCCACTACTCGGATACTGACACTCCGGCGCCGATCGAGTCGCGGATTTCGCCGGCCCGCCGGAACGCCTACCTCGCCTCGGTAGGGGAGTGGACCGCGGGTGGGCTGACGCGCCAGGATCCGCACCACGGACCCACTTTCCACGTTCCGGGGCACGGGCTGAACGCCGCCGTGTCCTAGCTCTCAACATGGTTGAAAAATCTTTCCCGAATTCCTAACACCACCGGCACAGGTGTCGATAGCTAGGGGTACAGGCCCACGGACGGGCCTCGTAGTAATCGCCCAATCACGGAGGAATTCATCATGGGTTTCACAATTGCAACTAACACCTCGTCGCTCAACGCGATGCGTAACCTCAACCTGAACCAGGCTTCTCAGGCCAAGTCGGTGGAGCGTCTCTCCAGCGGCCTGCGCATCAACCGTGCGGCTGACGATGCTGCCGGCCTGTCCATCTCCGAAGGTCTGAAGAACCAGATCTCCGGCCTGCAGGTTGCCGGCCGTAACGCCCAGGACGGCATCAGCGTCATCCAGACTGCTGAAGGCGCCCTTACTGAGGTCCACAACATTCTGAACCGTATGCGAGATCTTGCCGTTCAGGGTGGTAACGAATCGAACAACCCCAATTCCACAGCCGCGTTGAAGAAGGAAGCTGACGCGTTGGGCATGGAACTCAACCGCATTGCAACTGGCACGAAATTCAACGACATCGCGCTGATGACCGGCGGGACGATGAACATCCAGGTTGGCGCCGGAGACGGAGACTCGGATTCCATCGCTCTGACCTTCACCAACATGACCACGGCCCTTGGTGGCCTCATGGGCGATACCGAATCGGCGGACTTTGACGTCACCGACAACGCGGCGGCGAAGACCACCATCACTGCCCTGGACACCGCCATCACGGCAATCTCCAGCTCCCGGTCCGACCTGGGTGCCCAGCAGAACCGCCTGGAATCCACCGCACGCTCCATCGCGGTGTCCGTTGAGAACCTCTCAGCCGCCAACTCCCGTATCCGCGACACCGACATGGCAGCAGAAATGGGTAACTTCACCAAGTCCCAGATCCTGTCACAGGCTGCTACCGCAATGCTGGCCCAGGCCAACCAGATGAACTCCGGCGTTATGCAGCTCCTGCAGTAATAACGGATCCATCCGCGGGAATGCTCCGGCTGCACCGCAACTGCAGTAAGCGCAGAACTGGCAGGTGAATGGCCGCTGGCGGGAAAAGAATGACTTGGACCTCACACTTTTCCCGCCAGCCCATTCCCTGCCTGCGGTGTTTTATCCGGCTTCGGCCAGCGGCCCATTCTCAGCAGAACCACACCGGCATTTTCCCTCCGCAGCGGCGGCCAGATCTTGAGGGAAACGTACTAGGAGCAATCGCATGGCGCTAGGCATCGACGGACTGATCAGCGGGATCGAAACCTCCGCCATGATCAAGCAGCTCATGGACATTGAGGCACGTCCACAGGTCCTGCTCAAGAATAAGGTCAGCTCGACCCAGACCTTCATTACCGCGCTGCAGAACCTCAACACCAAGATAGCCGCGCTAGCTGAGAATGCTGCGAAAGTCTCGAAGCCGGCAGGCACGGACTTGTTCAAGGCGAGCACCACCACGGACAAAGTCACGGCCACCACCACAGCGGGCGCTGCGGCCGGCTCCCTGGACATTTCCGTCTCGCAAACGGCCACGGCTCAGGTTTCACTCTCCGGCGCCATGACAGCCTGGCCGTCCAACAGTGTCCTCGCGATCTCCGCCAACGGCACGGTCACCTCTTTTGATACCACGGACAAGTCCATGGACGAGGTCATCAGCGAAGTCAACAAGGCCAACCTCGGCGTTACCGGCGTGAAGATTGCCACCGGGAGTGTGGATGGCGTCCAGCAGTACCGGGTTCAGTTCACGGCAGCCAAGACAGGTTCCGAAGGAGCCTTCACGGCCACCCTCGGCGGAACTGACATGGACGTCCTAAAGCCGGCGCAGGACGCGAAGCTCACGCTGTGGGCAGGCACTCCGGCCGCACAGGAGATCATCTCCTCCACCAATACCTTCAAAGCCCTGATGCCTGGGGTGGACATCACCCTGGCGGCGGACACCCCGGCGAACACCGCGCTGACCATCAGCGTTGCACGCGACGACGAGGCGATCTCCAAGGTCGCTTCGGACCTGGTGGCTGGCCTGGCCGATGTCTTTGCCTACATCAACCGCAACAGCGCAGTGACCGTCTCCACCTCTTCCGGCAACACAAAGGCCTCCGGCGGAGTGTTCACCGGCGACGCCGGTATCCGCGACATCAAGCGCCAGATCATGGAAGCCGCCACGTCACCCGTCGACGGACGCTCTCCATCGGAGATCGGCGTGGTGATCACCAAAAGTGGAACGGTGGAGTTCGACCCGGAGAAATTCGCCGCAGCCATGGAGTCTGATCCGACCAAGACGCAGGAGACACTGCAGGCCATTGCCGGTCGTGTAGAAGCTGCCGGCAAGGTTGCTTCGGACAAGTATGACGGGCTGCTCACCCAGCGCATTACCGGCCAGGAATCGACGGTCCGTTCGCTCAACACCCAAATCGAAGACTGGGACCGCCGGCTGGCCAGCCGCGAATCAACCCTGAAGCTAATCTGGGGCAACCTTGAAGTGAAACTGAGTCAGCTGCAGGGCCAGCAGGACTGGCTCACTGGCCAGCTTGCTGCGCTGAACACCTCCACCTCAGGAAAGAAGTGACCGTGAGCTACGGTCTGAAGGCCAAGCGCGCCGAATTCATCCGTGACGCGGTGATGTCTGCGTCACCGGTCCGTCTCCTGACCATGCTCTATGACCGCATGCTGCTGGACCTCAACCGCGCCGAAGCCGCCCAGCAGGCCGGGAACTGGAAGGCCGCCAGCGAACAGCTGGTGCATGCCCAAAGCATTGTGGCCGAGCTGAGCGGCACGCTGAAGGTCGATGAATGGGAGGGCGGCGAGAACCTCCAGGCCATCTACGGTTACGTTCTGAAGGCGATGGTGGAAGCCAACCTGCAGCACAGCGCCTCCATCACCCGCGAGTGCATCAACCTGTTAGAGCCGCTGCGCGACGCCTGGCATGAAGCTGCGGCCCAGCTGCCGGCCCAGGCCCCCACTGCAGGAACGTCCGGAACCGGCGGTACCCTCGGTGTCGGCTGAACCAGCGGGGGAGTACCTCACACCGCACCAGGAGAACCTTGAACGCTGGGATGAAGTCCTCACCCAGCTCGAGGACAACCTGGAAGCCTTCATGGACGGATCCACGGTCCTGGACCAGGCGCGCACCGTTGCCAGCGCCTGGCATCCGCCGCACGAACTGGGACCGCTGCCGGCAGAATTCGCCACGCGTGCCCGGCTGCTGTCGATGGCCCAGCAGCGCGCCTACACCCAGCTGCGGAACGAATCCAGGATGATCCGGCAGCAGGCGGAACTGATCCGCAGTGTCCCCACGGCATCCTCCGGCGGAGCGGTGTACCTCGACGTCGCCGGCTAGGCGAGCCACGTAGCCTACGCGTCCACGTAAGCCGCGAGGTGCTCCCCAGTGAGGGTTGACCGCCCCGCCACCAACTCGGATGGCGTGCCCTCAAAGACAATCCGCCCGCCGTCGTGCCCTGCGCCCGGACCCAGATCTATGATCCAGTCCGAGTGGGCCATCACCGCCTGGTGATGCTCAATTACGATCACCGACTTCCCAGAGTCCACCAGCCGGTCCAGCAGGCCCAGCAGCTGCTGCACATCAGCCAGGTGAAGCCCCATGGTGGGCTCATCGAGGACATAGACGTCGCCTTTCTCAGCCATCTGCGCCGCAAGTTTCAACCGCTGGCGTTCACCGCCGGAAAGCGTGGTCAGCGGCTGCCCGAGGGTCAGGTAGCCCAGCCCCACGTCACAGAGCCGCTCCAGGACCTTATGCGCCGCGGGCGTCTTCGCATCCCCGTCGGCAAAGAATTCGAGTGCTTCCGCTGCGGGCATCGCCAGGACTTCGGCGATGTTCCGGCCGCCCAGGGTGTACTCCAGCACGGCAGCCTGGAAGCGCTTGCCGCCGCATTCCTCGCAGGTGGATTCCACGGTGGCCATGACTCCCAGGTCTGTGTAGATGACCCCCGCACCGTTGCAGACCGGACATGCGCCCTCCGAGTTCGAACTGAACAGCGCCGGCTTCACGCCATTCGCCTTGGCGAACGCCTTGCGGATGGGCTCAAGCAGGCCGGTGTACGTGGCCGGGTTGGACCGCCGGGACCCCTTGATCCCGCTCTGGTCGATGACGACGACGCCGTCCCGCTTCGCCACCGACCCGCGGATGAGGGAACTCTTACCCGAACCGGCCACCCCGGTCAGGGTGCAGAAGACCCCCAGGGGAATGTCGACGTCGACATCCTGCAGGTTATTGGCGGACGCGCCGCGCACCTCCAGCCCGCCGGACGCCGTACGTACGGACTCCTTCAACTGGGCCCGGTCATCCAGATGGCGGCCGGTGATGGTCCCGGACGCGCGCAGCCCTTCAACCGTGCCCTCGAAGCAGATTTCCCCGCCGCCGGTTCCGGCCCCGGGACCGAGGTCCACCACGTGGTCCGCCACGGCGATCATCTCCGGTTTGTGTTCAACCACCAGCACCGTGTTGCCCTTGTCCCGCAGGGCTACCAGCAGCTGGTTCATCCGTTCGATGTCATGAGGATGGAGCCCAATACTCGGCTCGTCGAAGACGTAGGTGACGTCGGTCAGCGAGGAGCCGAGGTGGCGGATCATCTTGGTGCGCTGGGATTCCCCGCCGGACAGGGTTCCGGCCGGACGGTCGAGCGAGAGGTAGCCCAGGCCGATCTCCGTGAAGGAGTCCAGCAGGTGCTGCAGCCCGGCCAGCAGCGGCGCCACTGACGGTTCTTCCAGCTTCCGGACCCATTCCGCCAGGTCGCTGATCTGCATGGAGCACAGGTCCGCGATGTTCTTCCCCTTGATCTTCGAGGAGAGCGCCTCCTGCGCCAGCCGGGTTCCGCCGCACTCAGGGCAGGTGCTGAATGTGATGGCACGGTCCACGAAGGCGCGGATGTGCGGCTGCATGGCCTCGCGGTCCTTGGACAGCATTGACTTCTGGATCTTGGGTATCAGGCCTTCGAAGGTGACGTTGATGCCGTCCACCTTGAGTTTCGTGGGCTCCGAATACAGCAGGGCCTGGAGCTCCTTCTTCGTGAACTTCGCAATCGGCTTGTTCGGATCGAACAGTCCGGTGTTGGCAAAGATGCGTCCGTACCAGCCGTCCATGCTGTAGCCGGGAATGGTGAGGGCGCCCTCCAGGATGGACTTTGAATCATCGAAAAGCACGGCCAGGTCGAAGTCGCTGACGGACCCCATGCCCTCGCAGCGCGGACACATCCCGCCCAGTCGGTTGAAGGTGGCCTTCTCGGCTTTGGTCTTGCCGCCCCGCTCAACGGTGATGGCGCCGGACGCCTTCACGGAGGGGACGTTGAAGGAGTATGCGTTCGGAGAGCCGATGTGCGGATCGCCCAGCCGGCTGAAAAGAATGCGCAGCATGGCGTTGGCGTCGGTGGCAGTGCCCACGGTGGACCGAGGATTGGCGCCCATCCGCTCCTGGTCCACGATGATCGCCGTCGTCAGCCCTTCCAGGCGGTCGACGTCGGGGCGGGAGAGGCTCGGCATGAACCCCTGGACGAATGCGCTGTAGGTCTCATTGATCATGCGCTGGGAATCAGCGGCGATGGTGGCAAAGACCAGGGAGCTTTTCCCCGACCCCGACACGCCGGTAAAGGCCGTCAGGCGGCGCTTGGGAATTTCCACGCTGATGTCTTTGAGGTTGTTCTCCCGTGCGCCCATGACCCGGATCAGGCCGTGGCTGTCCGCAGGATGGATGGTGGGGGACTGGGGTGCCGGATCCGTAGCCGTGCTCATGATTTCTCCCTGGAGGGTTCCGCGGTCTGAAGTGCCACGTTACCCGTGAGGACTGACACTGTGCTTCTTTGTTCCTGATCGAATTACTACTTGGATGCCCGCGATGAATTACCTATAACAACGGCGAAAGTACTTACACGCGCCGGCGACCCGCCGATAACCAACAGTGAGCATGGATAGCTCACGCAAGAGGCCACGGATCGGCCGCTCTGTTCCCCATAAGAAGCGGGTTTTCTGTGTTCGACTCCGTGTCCTCGGTGGCGCTGCAAAGCGCGCTCAATGGCCTGGCCCTGCGCCAGCGCACCATTGCCAACAACATCGCCAACGTGAACACCCCCGGCTACCACGCGCAGCGGGTCAGCTTCGAAGACGCCCTCGCCAAGTCCGTGAAGGCCGGCAACAAGGCCTTCACCGACTCCAGCACCGCCCGCTCCCTTGAACCCACCCGCCTGGACGGCTCCAACGTCAACCTGGACACCGAAACCCTGTCCAATATCGACACCGTCCTGCGCTTCCAGTTCGCTTCCCAGGCCGTGGGCGGAGAAGCGAACTCCCTCCGCACCGCCATGAGGACCCAATAATGACATTCGACGCCATCGGCATTGCCGGTACTTCCCTGACCGTCCACCGCAAGTGGCTGGACGCTGTCTCGGACAACCTCGCGAACATGAACAACGCCTCGTCCACCGACGGCGCGGCCTTCCAGGCCCGGTACGTCGTGGCCACGGAAGGTGCCGCGAACACCGGCGTCTACGTCTCCGGCGTCGAATACGGGGACGCCGAGGGCCGCATGGTCCACGAACCGAACCACCCCCTCGCCGACGAAGACGGATACGTCCGCTACCCGGACATCGACATGGCCGAACAAATGAGCGCCCTGATCATGGCGCAGCGCGGCTACGAGGCGAATGCCGCCGTCGTGGACCGCGCCAAGGCCACTTATGAAGCCGCCCTCCAGATTGGACGCTCCTGATGCCCGTACCTGCCATCGCCGCCGTTGCCGGCACCCTGCCTACCGCTTACCTGGAGAACACTGCTCCGGTTTCCCCGGCCACGGACGGCTCGGGTTTCGCCACCCAGCTCGCCGGCGCCGTGGACAACGCGCAGCAGCTCTCCTCCGCGTCCAAGGAACTGGCCGTCCAGGCCGTGACCGGGGACCTTGATGACATCCACGCGGCGACCATCGCCTCTACGCGCGCTTCCGTGACCCTGGAACTGGTGGCTGCCGTGCGCAACAAGAGTGTTGACGCCTTCAACGAGATCATGCGGATGCAGGCGTAATGACACAGGTGAACGCGGCATTTGGCCGTTTGGGGAAAACCATTGGCCAGTTCACCCTGGCGCAGAAGACCCTTGCGCTGATTGGCATCGCCGTCCTGGCACTGGGCATCTTCGCCCTCGCCAGCTGGGCCGCGAAGCCCTCCTATTCGCCGCTGTTCTCCGGCCTCCAGCCCTCCGACGCGAACACCATCGTTGAGCAGCTGCAGGCCGACGGCGTTCCCTATGAGATCGCCAACGGCGGCGGAACCATCATGGTTCCTGAGCAGAACGTCTATGACCAGCGGCTCAAGGCCGCCGGCGCCGGGCTGCCCGCATCCTCCACGGGCGGCTACTCGCTGCTGGACAACATGGGTGTCACCTCTTCCGAGTTCCAGCAGTCCGTGACCTACAAGCGCGCGCTGGAAGGCGAACTCGCCAAGACCATCGGTGCGCTGAACGGCGTCAAGACCGCGTCTGTGCAGCTGGCGCTGCCGGAGCAGACCGTCTTCGTTTCGGAAAAGGTGGACCCCACGGCCTCCGTCTTCATCGACACGGAGAGCGGAGTGACCCTGAGCGGGGACCAGGTCCAGGCAATCGTGCACCTCACCTCCGCCGCGATCGACGGCATGAAGGCCACCAACGTAGCGGTTATCGACTCGGCAGGAACCGTGCTTTCCGCCGTCGGCGTGGGTGCCACCGGTTCCGCGGACAAACAGGCCACCGACTACGAGGAGCGCGTCTCGTCCTCCGTCCAGAGCATGCTGGACAAGGTTGTGGGTCCCGGCAACGCGACCGTTGCCGTCGCCGCGGACATGAGTTACGAATCCGCCAACCGGGTGGAGGAAACCTTCACCAACCCGGCCGGAAACCCCGCACTGAACGAAGCCACCACCACGGAGGAATACACCGGCGGCGGAGCCAACGGCAACACCGCAGCCGGTGTCCTGGGCCCTGACAACATCGCCGTTCCCGGCGGCGGAGGCGACGACGGCGCTTACACCTCCGAATCCACTACCAAGAACAACGCGGTGAACAAGGTGACGGAAACCCGGGACATCCCGGCCGGTGCCCTAAACCGCCAGACGGTTTCAGTTGCGCTGAACTCCGCCACCGCCGCAGGCATGAACGTAGCGGACATCCGTGCCCTCGTCTCCAACGCAGCCGGCATCGACACCGCCCGCGGGGACCAGCTCACGGTCGAAATGGTGGCCTTCAACGCCACCGGTGCCGAGGCCGCGCAGGAAGCGCTGGCCGCCGCCGAAGCGGCCGAAGCCGCCGAACGCCGGGCCGAACTGGTCCGTATGGGGATTTTGGCCGCAGGCATCGTGCTGGCCGTGATCATTGCCCTGGTGGCCTACGCCATCCGGTCCCGCCGCCAGAACCGCGAAGCCGTGGATATTGGCGTCCTGCCGGAACTCGACCCTCTGGCACCGGCCACCGGACTGGCGATGATCGGCCAGGACCAGGGTCGGGCCGCGCTCGAGCCACCGGTGGACACCGCGTCCCTGCGGATCGTCGCGAACGCTGCCGGTTCCGAGCGCAAGCTGGAGGAACTGGACCACCTGGCCCTGCAGGATCCGGTCCGCACGGCGGACTATCTGCGCAACTTCATGGATGAGGGGCAGCGGGTATGAGCGAACAGAGTTCCGGAACAGCGGTGGCCACGATGACCGCTCCCGAGACCGAAGTGCAGGAGGCACCCACCGCCGCAGTCCCCGCGGTCCGCCCGCCCGTGTCCGCGCCGGTGCTGCCGAAACTGACCGGCATGCAGAAAGCCGCCGTCATCCTGATGCAGCTTGAAACCTCGCGCGCAGCAACCGTGCTGCAGCAGTTCACCGAAGCCGAGGCACAGGAACTGGCCGCGGAGATCGTGAACCTCCGCCGCGTGGACGTCAACGTCGTGGAAGCCGTCATCAACGAGTTCTACGACATGACGGTGGACGGACGACGCCGCGCCCACGGAGGACGCGACGTCGCCATGGGCCTGCTGGAAGCCTCGTTTGGCACTGAACGCGCATCCGGGGTGATGGACCGCCTGGCCTCCTCGATGGCCGGCAAGTCCTTCGAATTCCTGGAACGTGCCGAACCGCCGCAGGTGGTGAGCCTGCTGGAGAACGAACTGCCGCAGACCATCGCCCTGGTCCTGGCGCACATGCGCCCGCAGCGGGCCTCAGCCGTCATCAGCGGGTTCCCCGACCAGCTGCGCACGGACATCGCCCAGTGCATCGCCAACATGTCCCGGGCAACTCCCGAGGCAATCCGCATTGTTGCGGAGACGCTCAAGGCCCGTGCAACTGCCGTCGGCGCAGCCCGTGAAGCCGCAGACCAGATTGGCGGCATCCAGCCGCTGGTGGACATCATCAACCGTGCCGACGCCGCCACCGAGCGCGCCATCCTCGAGGCCCTGGACGCCCGGGACCCGGACCTGGCAGAAGAAGTCCGGTCGCGGATGCTCACCTTCGCCGACCTCACCAAGCTCGAACGCCGGGACGTGCAGCTGGTGCTGCGCGGCATTGACGTCGCTGTCCTGGCCCTGGCCATGAAGGGTGCCAGCGAAATCGTGCTGGAAACCGTGCGGACCAACGTCTCCGAGCGCAACCGCGAAATCCTCGACGACGAGATCGCAGCATCGGGTCCCGCCCGCCTGTCCCAGGTGGAAGAGGCCCGTGCCACGATCGTGCGGGCGATCCGCGACCTGGAAGCCCAGGGCGCGATCACCATCCACCACGCGGACGAGGAAGAGTATGTCTACTGAGTCCCAGGAACGCACCTTCTCCCGCATGGCCTACCCCGCACTGGGGGGCTACGACGCGGAGCGTGCCGCGGAACGCGGGCGGGCACAGGGCCATGCGGCCGGCTACGCGGCCGGTCTGCATGCCGCTGCGGCCGAGACGGCGCGCCTGCGGCAGGAACTCAAGACCCGGTTCGACGCCGAAACCGCCGCCCTGCGTGCCCGCGCCGACCACGCTCTGGCACTGCTGAACGCCGCGGAGCAAAGCGTGGCACAGCAGACCGTGCCGGTCATCGCCGAAGTGCAGGATGCGCTGGCGGCAGCTGCCCTGGAACTTGCAGAGGCTCTGCTTGGCCGGGAGCTCGCCAACGGCGAGACCTCCTCCCGTGCGGCGCTCGACCGTGCCCTGTCCGGCGTCGACGTGCGGCTGGTCCAGCAGGTGCGGATGCATCCTGAAGACCTCGCTGTCCTGGGCGACGACGTACTGAACCAGGCCGGAGTGGTGTTCGTGGCCGATTCCGCGTTGAAGCGCGGAGATGCCGTCACCGAGTTCCCCGACGGTTTCCTTGACGCAACGCTTGCCACGGCCCTGTCCCGGGCCAGGACGGCGCTGCTCGGAGATACGGCATGACGCTCACGGTCAATCCGCAGGCCGCGGAACAAGCCGAGGCTGTCCCGCAGCCGTCCCGCCGGGAACGCCGCCGCACCCCGGTATCACAGCCGGTCCTCTGGCGCCCCCGCGGCGAGGCCTTTGGACACGCGCTGGCCGCGGCCCGCCCGCAGCGGGTCGGCAAAGTTTCCACCGTCGTCGGGCTCAGCGTTGAGGTCACCGGGCTGGACTGTGCCGTTGGTGACCTGATCAGCCTGGGCGCCCCGGGCGCAGAGGTTGACGCCGAAGTGGTGGCGGCGACCCGCGACGGCGTGCGCTGCATGCCCTTCGGCCGCCTGGCCGGACTCACCGCCGGCAGCCCCGCGAGGTCAAAGGGCATGCCGATCCGCGTCCCCACCGGAAACGGCCTGTTCGGCAGGGTCCTGGACGGCCTCGGCCGCCCGATCGACGGAAAGGGTCCGCTGCAGGTTGAGCAGTTCGTTCCGCTGGACCATGACACGCCCCCGGCGATGCAGCGGTCCCGCATCACGGAGCCGCTGCAGCTTGGCGTCCGGGTCCTGGACACCCTGACCACCGTGGGCAAAGGCCAGCGCATGGGCTTGTTCGCCGGCTCCGGCGTGGGCAAGTCTTCCCTGCTTTCAATGATTGCCCGCGGCACGGACGCCGAGGTCTCCGTGATTGCGCTGGTGGGGGAGCGCGGCCGTGAAGTCCGTGAGTTCCTCGAGGATGACCTCGGTGAGGAGGGGCTGGCCCGCTCCATCGTCGTCGTCTCCACCTCCGATGAGCCCGCCCTGATGCGCCTGCGCGCAGCATTCGTTGCCACCCGCATCGCCGAGTCCTTCCGCGACCGGGGCGCGGACGTCATGCTGATGATGGACTCGCTGACCCGCGTGGCGATGGCCCAGCGCGAAATCGGCTTGTCCGTCGGTGAGCCGCCCGCGACCCGCGGCTACCCGCCGTCGACCTTCTCCCTGCTCGCCCAGCTGCTGGAACGAGCCGGGACGGACAAGAGCGGTTCGGTCACCGGCATGTACACCGTGCTGGTGGACGGAGATGACCACAACGAGCCGATCGCGGACTCGGCCCGCTCCATCCTGGACGGTCACGTGGTGCTGGACCGCAAGCTTGCCGTGTCCGGGCACTTCCCCTCGGTGGATGCCCTCGGCTCAATCTCCCGCGTGGCGTCCCGGGTAAACCCGAAGGACCGCAGCCAGGCCGCCTCCGGCCTGCGCCGGGTGCTGGCTGCCCGCCGTTCCGCGCAGGACCTGATCGACGTCGGTGCCTACCAGCGCGGAACCAACCCGCTGGTCGACGCAGCGGTGGACCACGAGGACACCATCAACGCGTTCCTGCAGCAGCGCATGGACGAGCAGACTCCGGCAGACAGCGCCTGGGACCAGCTGCAGCGGCTCACCACGAATCTGGGGGTTTAGGTATGGGACGGGATTTTCCGCTTGCGGGACTGCTGAGGCTGCGCCGCCTGCAGCAGGACAGCGCTGCCGGTACGCTGGCTGCCGCCAACGCGGACCTTCGCCGCGCGGCCGAAGCCAGGATCGAGGCCTACGGTTCCCTGGCCGCGACGCCGCTCGAGGCAGCCGACGCTGCGACGCTGAACGCCATCGCCGCAGCGCGCGCCTCCTCCCGGAGCATGCTCGCGGACCTGCTGGCCTCGGAGCAGCTCAAGGATGCGGCAGCGAACACGGCCCAGGCCGAGTTCCAGGCAGCCCGCGCACGTTCAGTTGGGCTGGAGAAGCTCGAGGCCAAGCATTCCGACGCCGTTGCGGTGGAGGACCTGCGCACCGAACAGAACGTCCTGGATGAACTGGCGGGAACCGCCTGGCACCGCCGGCAGAAAGAAGCCTCATCATGAGCATGACCGACGCGATTGGCCGCATCCAGGAAATCCGCTCCACTATTGACGCCCTGTCCGGCACGCCGGCCGCCAAAGTTTCAACTGCGGCCAGCAGCACTGCCGGCACTCCTGTCGCCGACTCCGGCGGAGTCGGCTTCGCAGCGACCCTGTCCGCGCTGACCGGCACCACGTCCAGCCTGTCCGACGGCGCAACGAACGAAGCGCTGATGGGATCGGTCGAAAAGTACCTGGGCCTTCCCTACATCTGGGGCGGAAACGACCCGGCTGTTGGACTGGACTGCTCCTCCTTCGTGCAGAACGTGTTCAAGGACCTCGGGTACACCCTTCCCCGGGTCACCTGGGACCAGATGAACGCCGGAACCAAGGTGGACTCCATGGCGCAGGCCCAGCCGGGCGACCTGCTCTTCACGCACGACGGCGGGCACGTCTCCATTTACCTGGGCAACGGCAAAGTGGTGGACGCCCCGCAGCCGGGCCAGACCATCCAGATCCGCGACGCCTGGGAAACTGACGCCAACATCACCACGATCCGGCGGATCCTGCCGGCCGAAAGCACCGCCTCCGGCACCGGCTCACCGGCCGCCGCTGCGGCCATCACTGACATGGTTGCTTCGGCGCGTGCCATGCAGGCTTCCCTGATGGGAGCGGGCGCATGAGCGTACCCGCAGCGTTTCTGACCGCACGGCCCGCTGCGGCCTCCTCCGCCAGCGTAACCTCCGCGAGCGCTGACGGCGGGGCCGGGTTCGGCACGGCACTCGAGGCCGCAGCCGAAGCACTGCCCGGTCTTCAGGGCCAGTCCGGCAACGCAGACAGAGGCACGGGGAACGGCTCCGGTACCTCCGATGAGGCTGGTAACACTGCGGCCGGCGCCGCTGCTGCCGCCGGTCTTCCTTACGCGGCTGCTCCCGTGCTGGACGGGTCCGTCCTTCCCACCGTCCCTGAACTGCACTTGTCGCCGCTACCCGGGCCAGGTGCCGTTCCTGCGGAAGCTGAAGGCGTGGCCGGGGGGCCGGCGGAGCCTGAGGCATTCCCGGCCCTCCTGCCCGGCGCTGGCGGGGCGCTTAGCACCGCAACCGAAGGCGCGCCGGGAGCTGCGGCAGCGGCTACGGTTCCGGCGGTCGCAGCCGCAGCCGCATCCGCAGCCGCATCCGCATCCGCAGCCGCATCCGCAGCCGCATCCGCATCCGCAGCAGTTGCTGCCGCAGTAACGGTTCAGGCCAACGTAGGCATTGCCGAGACCCCGGTCCCGGCCGCCGCTTCGGAGGAGGGACCAGGCTCGGCTCCCACACCGGCGGCTCCCGGCCAGCCCACAGCGACCGTTCCCGCGACCGCTCCCGCAACCGCGGCTCCGACGGCAGCACCGGTGCCCGCTTCCCCCGCGACAGGTGCCGTACGCACAGACCAGGTTCCGCCGTCGGCTCCGGCTGCGGTCCCCGCTGCGGGAAGCGCGGCCGGGAACCCGCCTGCACCGGCAGCAACGGAGACCGATGGGAACGCCGCCGTCGAGCCGGGTAAGGCAGGCCCGGCACCTGCGCAGCTGGCCGCGCCGGTGGTGGCCGTTCCCGCCGTCGCCGTTCCCGCTGTGTCCGCAACGGCCCCGGTCCAGGCACCCGCCCCGGCCCAGCCGGCCCCCCTGCTCACACAGGTCAGCCAGCCCCTGTTCAGCCTCAGCACCGCGTCCACCGGGGAGCACGTGATGACGCTGAGTGTGACGCCGGAGAACCTCGGCCCGGTCACGGTCCGTGCCCACGTCAGCCCGGACGGCATCCGGGTGGAGCTCTTTGCCCCGAATGACGCGGGACGCGAAGCGCTCCGGAGTATCCTGACGGACCTCCGCCGCGACCTTTCCGGCGCGGGAATGAACACGTCGCTGTCCCTTTCGGCGCAGGACCAGCCGGGTTCGGAAACAGGCAGGCGCGGCGAAGCTGCGGACTCCGGTACCGGACGCCACGGGACAGAACCCGATGCGTCACCCCTGCCGGTCCAGCAGATCTTCCGGTCCGTGGAACACGGCCCGTACACAACCCTCGACATCCTGGCCTGAGAAGGAGAACCACCCATGCCGGTAGAAGCAGTAGCACCAGCCAGCGGGGCCACCGCCACGCAGCCCGTGCGCGCACCCAAACAGGTCATGGACAGCGAACTGTTCCTGACCCTGCTGGTCACCCAGTTGCGCAACCAGGACCCCAGCTCGCCCATGGACACCAACGAGATGATCGGCCAGACCACCCAGCTGGCCACCATGGAACAGCTCACCAACATGGCCACCATGAGCGAGGAGAACTTCTCCCTGCAGATGCGCATGGCCGCGGCAGGCCTCATCGGCCAGACAGTCAGCTACACCAATGAAGCCGGAGAAACCGTAACCGGGACGGCCAAATCGGTTTCATATCTCTACGGGGTGCCGACAGTGAGCGTTGACGGTGTGGACGTCCTCCTGGACGCGATCTCCGGAGTAGTGGCTGCAGGTATCCCGGCGCCCGCCCCGGGCGAAGGCGCCGGATCAGGCAACCCGGGTACGACGGCGTAGCCCGGGCGCTGCCGAGCCTGCACTCCCGGCCAATCAGGTTTTACAAACTTCCAGACCCATCAGCTGAAAGGCGTATCCAATGCTCCGCTCCCTGTACTCCGGAATTTCCGGACTCCGTTCCCACCAGACCATGCTGGATGTCACCGGCAACAACATCGCCAACGTCAACACCACCGGCTACAAGGCGACCGCCGTACAGTTCCAGGACACCCTGTCCCAGCTGACCCAGGGCGCCACCGCTCCCGGCGCAAACAACGGCGGTGGAAACCCGGCCCAGGTTGGCCTGGGTGTGCTGGTCTCCGGTATCACCACCAACTTCACCCAGGGCTCCGCGCAGTCCACCGGCCGCGCCACGGACATGATGATTTCCGGTGACGGCTACTTCGTGACGAAGCAGGGCACCCAGACCACCTACACCCGCGCAGGTGCCTTCGACCTCGACGCCGAGGGCCGCCTGGTCACCACGGACGGCAAGATTGTCCAGGGCTGGACCGGCGTCAACGGTGTCATCAACACCGGCGGCGCCGTGGGCAACGTGCAGCTGCCCGACGGCGCCATCGCACCGGCCGTCGCCACCTCGCAGGCTACCGTGGGCGGAAACCTGCCGTCGGAGACGGCCGTCGGCGGCACTGTTGTCCGGGACATGGACGTCTACGACGCCAACGGCGTCGCAACCGTTGTCACCTTGACGTTCACGCGCACCGCTGGTGGCTGGGACGTGTCTGCCCCGAACACAACCGCTGTTCCGCTGACTTTCACTGATGGCAAGCAGGCCGCCGGAGCAAATCCCGTGCTGACAGTTAACGGTGTTGCCGTGAATCTCACCGCCCTGACCAGCTACGCCGGGGTCAGCACCGCGTCCGTGACCGGGCAGAACGGCCGCGCCGCCGGAACCCTGGAATCCTTCTCCATCTCCAAGGACGGCACCATCATCGGTTCCTTCACCAACGGAGCCAAGCAGTCCCTGGCCCGCATCGCCGTCGCCACCTTCACCAACCCCGCAGGCCTGGAAAAGGCCGGCAACTCCGGTTACACCGCCACCGTGAACTCCGGCAACCCCGTCCTGGGCGGCCCGGGCGATCCGGGTATGGGCAACGCCATCGCCGGTTCGCTGGAAATG
Organism: Arthrobacter koreensis; assembly: GCF_009193255.1. Classification (GTDB taxonomy): domain Bacteria; phylum Actinomycetota; class Actinomycetes; order Actinomycetales; family Micrococcaceae; genus Arthrobacter_B; species Arthrobacter_B koreensis. The sequence goes on along the minus strand of NZ_WACG01000006.1, from coordinate 41,419 downwards.
TCCAACGTTGACCTGTCCCAGGAATTCACCAACCTGATCGTCGCCCAGCGCGGCTTCCAGGCGAACGCCCGCATCATCACCACCTCGGACGAAGTGCTCCAGGAACTGACGAACCTCAAGCGCTAGTCCGTCCGCCTGGACACTCCGGCAGGACGCTTCGGCAGGCCCCCGCACCGTGGTGCGGGGGCCTGCCGCATTCGCGCCGCAGGGGCGCCGGAGGCGACCGCCCGGTGCCCCGGACCCGGCTTCCTTACCGATACCGCCCGTCTGCCGAAAGTAAGGGTGACGGCTTAGCCAAGCCGGACGCTGCAACCGGGACGGGCACATGATTGTTCTTACGCGACTGAACGACGCTCAGTTTGCGATCAACCCTGACCTGATTGAACGCATCCACGCCAATCCGGACACCACCTTGGTGATGGTGGACGGAGCCAAGTACATCGTCACGGAGTCCATGGATGAAGTGATCGCCCTGATAGCCCAGTTCCGGGCAAGGGTGATCTCCATGGCACGCGACATCCCGCAGATACCGCTGCGGCCGGGAACAGGGCTTGGGCTGGTTCCCGATGCGGGCGCCGGGGGGACGCCGGAAGCGAGCAGTACCAAGACCGTGCCCCTTCGTCCGAGGAACAAATAATGGATCCGGCAACAATCATCGGCCTAGTGCTGGCCTTCGGGTCGCTGTATGCAATGATCACCCTCGAAGGTGCCCACCTCAGCGCCCTGCTGCTGCCCGCCCCCATGATCCTGGTCTTTGGAGCCACCATCGCCGTCGGCCTGGCCGGGGGCACGCTGAAGGACTTCATCTTCTCCTTCAAGGCACTGCCCCGGGCGTTCATGGGCAAGAAACCCAATCCGCAGGAAACCATCGACAATGTGGTGGAGCTGGCCGAAAAGGCACGTTCCGAGGGCCTGCTGTCCCTTGAACAAAACGCCGCTGAAGTCGATGACCCCTTCCTGAAAGTGGCGCTGCAGAACATTGCCGACGGCACCGACGGCGAAGACCTGCGGATCCTGCTCGAAGACGAGATCAACACCAAGGCCTCCAGCGACAAGGTCGCCATCAAGTTCTTCAACAGCCTGGGCGGCTACGCGCCGACCATCGGCATCATCGGCACCGTCGTTTCACTGACGCACGTGCTGGAGAACCTCTCCACTCCGGACACCCTGGGCCCCATGATCGCCACCGCCTTCGTTGCCACCCTCTGGGGCCTGCTCTCGGCCAACTTCATCTGGCTGCCCATCAGTGCGCGCCTCAAGCGGCTCAGCGACCTTGAAGTGGAACAGATGACCCTGCTCATGGAAGGCGTCCTCGCCCTCCAGGCCGGAAGCCAGCCGCGCCTGCTCGGAGAGCGGCTGCGGGCCATGGTTCCGGCCCATGAACTGACGCCCACGGCGCGCGAGACCAGCGACGCAGCATGAGTGCCCCACGCCGCCGCAAGCGCCGGGACGAGGAAGAGAACCACCCGGACGAGCGCTGGATGGCTTCCTACATGGACATGGTCACCGTCCTGATGTGCATGTTCATTGTGCTCTTCGCGATGTCCACCGTGGACCAGGCCAAGTTCGAGCAGCTCAAGGCATCCCTGGCCACCGGCTTCGGCCAGGTTGAAACGAATACCGTCGACACGGCCAAGGGCGTAGTGGTTCCCCCTGCCATGGTTGAGAGCGAAGAAGTCCTGGACCCCGACGCGGACCTCGCCATGCTGGCGGCCATGGAAGTGCAGGACCTCACCGCCCTGCGGGACCGCCTGCAGGGCGGCCTGGAAGACAAGGGCCTGCAGGACGATGTCCGCTTCGAAATCGACGAACGCGGCCTGACAATCCGTTTGGTCAGCTCCGAAATGTTCTTCGAACCCGACCTCGCAGACCTCACTGCGGAAGCACGCGACGTCCTGAACGTCATTGGCCCCATCCTGCAGCCCACCGCGTACGACCTCTCCGTCGAGGGCCACACGGCACAGGTGCGCCAGTACACCGATACCGCCCTGGACTGGGAGCTGTCCTCCTCCAGGTCGGTGAACGTGCTGCGCTACCTCATGGAGCCCGGCGGCATCGACTACAGCAGGATCAAGGCAGTTGGCTACGGCGAATCGCGGCCGCTGAACGCCGGCACCACACCGGCTGAACTGGCGCAGAACCGGCGTGTGGACATCGTGGTGCTATCTGGCCAGTCGGAGGCCGTCCGGCAGCTGATGCCCGCCGTCGTCAACGGCGAGATCACGTTCCCCGCGAAGCCGCAATCGCCCGCCGGTGAAGAGGAGCCGGAGAAGGAAGTTCTGCCCGCTTCGAACCACTAACCAAGCAGTCCCCGCGGCCGATAGTTCCCTGCGTGACGGTCCAGCAAGATGTATCCCTTGGCATGCCCCCAAAAGCCCAGCGGCAGGTTGAAGCCTATGATTTCCGGCGGCCGACCACGCTTGCCCGCGAGCATGCCCGAGTCCTGGAAATGGCCTTTGATACCTTCGGCCGCCAGTGGGGCACGCAGCTGACGGCGAAGGTCCGCGTCCTCTCCCAGGTCACCTCCGAACAGGTCCAGACCATGACGTACGACGAGTACGTCGCCTCCCTCCCCGAAGACACCGGCATGGTGCTGTTCTCCATGCCGAACATTTCCGCCAAAGCGGTCATCCAGTTCCCCATGGCAGCTGCCCTGTCCTGGGTGCGGCACATGCTCGGCGGCACCGGCAACCAGCCGGCCCCGGAACGCAAGCTCACCCACATTGAACAGGCCCTGCTGAGCCGGATCATGGATGAGGCCCTCGAAGATCTCCACTACGCGCTGGGCAGCCTGCTGGCGGCGCCGCTCTCCCCGTCTTCCATCCAGTACAACTCGCAGTTCGCGCAGGCCGCCGGCTCCACGGTGCCCATGATCGTGGCCCGCTTCGAGATGGTGGTGGGGGACGCCGCCGCTCCGGCCACCGTCGCCCTTCCCGCCGAAGCGATCCTGCCGCAGCTGGGCCCGGTCCGGCCGAATCTTTCCGACGCCACCCCCGCCGAACTGGTCACCGAGCAGCTGGCCAACCTGCCCGTGGACGTGTCCCTGCAGCTGAACCCCATCCGGGTGAAACCCGGCCTGGTGCTTGACCTCGCCGTGGGAGACGTCCTGAACCTTGACCATCCGCAGCACCGACCCCTGAATGTCACAGTCGACGGCCAGACGCTGGCCCAAGCCGCGGTGGGGGCCAGCGGCTCCCGTCTGGCCGGAGTGATCGTAAGCACCGAGGAGAACATCTGATGAGCACCACCCTGGCCCAGCACGCCGAAGCCGCAGCAGCCCTGGTAGGACTGCTGCCCACCCCCGCACCGCTGCAGCCCGCCCCGCATTCCCAGCTGGGCCTGCCGCTGGAACAGATGTCCCAGGCTGTCACCGCTTCCTTCGTAGGGTCCGTCTCCGCGGACCTGGCCGTCGTCCTGCTCTCCGGCGCCAGCGTCTTGGACGCCGCCGGATCGGATTCGCCCGCTGTCTCCACCGCTGATGTCCTCCGCCCGGCCCTGGAAGCCGCGAGTGCCACCCTCGGCGCCGGAGTGCTCGGTGATGCACGCACCGAAGACGCCTCCGCGCTCTTCGGGCACATGGAAACCTCCGTCTTCGAACTGCGCGGCCCCGAGGGCACCGCGGGCTGGTTCGCCGTCCGCATGCGTTCCGGCGGCCAGGGCAGCACCGCCGCCCAGTCCGTCGTGGGCAAGCTGGGCCGCATCAACAACGTTGAGATGGCGCTGACCGTGGAGATCGGACGGACCCGCATGGCCGTGCGTGACGTGCTGAACCTGGAACCGGGCCGCGTCGTGGAGCTGGACCGTTCCGCCGGCGCGCCCGCTGACATCCTGCTCAACGGGCGGATGATCGCCCACGGCGAGATCGTCGTCGTGGACCAGGACTACGCAGTCCGCATCACCAAGATCCTGGACGTAGCCGAGGGCCTGGGCTAAATGGACGATTCCGCAGTCATGGCGCTGCGGGTCCTGGTATCGCTCGGTGTGGTCCTGGGGCTCCTGTGGTGGCTCCAGCGCCGCCTGATCCGGGGACGCGTTTCCGCCGGCGCCGAAGCACCCATCCGGGTCATCAGCCGGCAGGCGATCAGCCCCAAGGCCTCCGTCGTCGTCCTGGAAACCGGAGGCCAGCGCTTCCTGCTGGGCGTCACCGAAGCGAACGTCAACGTGCTCCACACCTCAGAGGCGGAACCCGCCCCGGACGCCGGCTTCGCCGCTTCCCTCCAGGACGCTGCCACAACTGCCGGCAGCCAGGCGGGAACGGACGACGGCGGCCTGCCGCGCCGCCGTGATACCCGCCGCGCTGCGCCGGGCAGTGGAACCTCCGTGCTCAACGGCTCCATCCTGTCCCCGGACACCTGGCGGCAGAGTGCCGCGTTCATCCGCCGCGGACGGCCGGACTGATGGCTGTCATCCTCTCTCCGGTTTCCCCGCAGCGCGTTTCCACCGGGGCACCTTCGCGGCCGGGACTTCGCAGGTTCCTGTTTGCCGCCCTGCTGGTCCTTGCCGCCACCCTGGCCCTGATGCTCGCCGGCACCGCTGCAGGCCACGCCACCACCTTTGACCCGGTGGCACCGGCAGACCCTGCGGCGCCCACCCAGCCGGGTGATCCCGAGGAGACCGGCGGGTTCTCCGTGGACATCAACGGCGTGGATGGAACCCCCTCCACCGCCGTCGTCACGCTGATCGGTATCACCCTGCTGTCCGTTGCGCCGGCGCTGCTGCTGATGATGACGTCTTTCACCAAGATCTTCGTGGTGCTGGCCATGACCCGGAACGCCCTTTCGCTTCCGTCCATCCCGCCCAACCAGGTGCTGGCGGGACTGGCCCTCTTCCTGTCGCTGTTCATCATGGCGCCGGTGCTGACCGAGATTAATAACCTTGCGGTCCAGCCCTATCTGGAAGGCGAATTCACCTTCACGGAAGCGCTGAATACCGGAGCCGGGCCGCTCCAGCAGTTCATGCTCGCGCACACCCGGGAAGAGGACATTGCGCTGATGACCCGGGCCGCAGGCCAGCCGAACCCGGACAGCCCCGAGACTGTCCCGCTGCTGACACTGATCCCGGCGTTCATGATTTCGGAGCTGCGGGCGGCGTTCATCATCGGGTTCGTGATCTTCATTCCGTTCCTGGTCATCGACCTGGTGGTCTCCGCCGCGCTCATGTCCATGGGCATGATGATGCTCCCGCCGGTCATGATCTCGCTGCCGTTCAAGATCCTGCTCTTCGTCCTGGTGGACGGCTGGGGCCTGATCATCACCTCGCTGGTGAACAGCTACCAGGGCGGTGGCTGATGGATACAAGCGCTGTCCTGGACATCGGCCTCCAGGGACTCTGGGTCGCGGCGAAACTTGCCGCCCCGGTGCTGCTGACCGCCTTGACGGTCGGGTTCGCCATTTCCCTGCTGCAGTCAATTACCCAGATCCAGGAAATCACGCTCTCCTTCGTTCCGAAGGCGATTGCCGTGTGCATCGCGCTGCTGGTCTGCGGGCATTGGATGATCACCGAAATGATCACCTTCACGCAGCAGCTGTTCGAGAAAATCCCGTCCCTGCTCGGCGGGGGATGACATGTCCATCACCCTCGACCAGGCCTGGCTGGAAGCGGTGATGCTGGCCGGCGTGCGGATGGTGGCCTTCCTGGTCATCGCGCCGCCGTTCTCCTACAACGCGTTTCCGGCCCGGGTAAAGGCCATGCTCGCCATCGGCCTTGCGCTGGCGGTTGCCCCGCAGGTCTCCGAAGGATATTCGAGTCTGGGAACAGCGGCGTTCATCACCGGCCTGGTGCTTGAATTCGTGGTGGGTGCGGTGCTGGGCTTCCTGGTGCTGCTGGTGTTCTCCGCCGTGCAGTCGGCGGGCCAGCTGATCGACTTGTTCGGCGGTTTCTCCCTTGCCCAGGGCTTCGATCCGCAGTCCATGGTCAACGGCGCCCAGTTCACCCGGCTCTTCCAGATCACCGCCCTGGCTCTCCTCTTCGCCTCCGACGGCTACCAGATGATCATCTCCGGGCTTGCCCGCAGTTTCACTGCGCTGCCGCTGGCCGGCGGAATCGACCTGGCCGAACCTGTGCAGGCCATGATCACCGGAGTGACGCAGATGTTCATCGCTGCGGTGCAGATCGCCGGCCCGCTGCTGGTGGTGCTGTTCCTCGCGGATGCCGGTCTGGGCCTGCTGACCCGCGTCGCCCCGGCACTGAACGCCTTCGCCCTGGGCTTCCCGCTGAAGATCCTGCTGACCCTGACACTCGCGTCCGTAGTGTTCGTGGCGCTTCCCCGCGTGGTGTCGGTGCTGGTGGACCAGGTAGTGCGCACGCTGGCGGGGATGGGCTAAATGGCGGAACAGGACTCCGGGGAGCGGTCAGAGGCCGCCACCCCAAAACGGATGAAGGAAGTCCGGGAAAAAGGACAGCTTTCCCGGTCTGACGATCTCACCGCCTGGGTGGGCGTCGGCGCCGCTGCGGCGATGATGCCGGCGACCATCAGCCGCGGTGCGGACAAAGGCGCTGAAAGCCTCATCCGCGTTGACTCGCTGGCGTCGAACCCCAGTCCCGAGGCAGCCCTGCGCATGTTCGAGCAGGGGGCCGGCGGACTGGCGTACGTGATCGGCCCGATGCTCGCCGTTGTGGTGGTGGCCGTGCTCGCCACCGCTGCTGTGCAGGGCGGCATCCACTTCAAGAAGTTCAAGGGCAAGTACGAGCAGTTTGACCTGGTCAAGGGCACCAAACGGGTTTTCGGCGGCCAGGCCATCTGGAATGGCGTGAAGGCACTGCTGAAGACTGCCGTCGTGGGCCTGGTGCTCTACGCGGTCATCCAGAACCTGATGCCTGCCCTGATGACCGCCGGCGGCATGTCAATTACGGCACTGGTGGCTGAGGCCGGCGGTGGAGTTGCCACCCTGCTGCAGTTCGCGGTGGCGGCCGGCCTGGCCCTCGCGGCAGCGGACATCATGATGGTGATGCGCCGCAACCGCAAACGGACCCGCATGACCAAAAAAGAGGTCAAGGACGAGAACAAGAACACCGACGGCGATCCGTTGATCAAGTCGCAGCGGCGTTCCCGGCAGCTGGCCATGAGCCGGAACCGCATGATGGCCGCGGTGGGGGACTCCGACGTCGTGCTCCTGAACCCCACCCACGTGGCCGTCGCCCTGAAGTACGAGCCGGGCAAGTCCGCGCCGCGCGTGGTGGCCAAGGGCTCAGGAACCATTGCCGCGCGGATCCGCGAGGAGGCCGAAGCGAAGGGCGTGCCCATGGTGCGCGACGTTCCGCTGGCCCGCGCCCTCCACTCGGCCTGTGAACTGGGGCAGGAAATCCCGGTGGAGCTCTACAACGCCGTGGCCCGCGTCCTCGCGTTCGTCATGGCCCTGAAAAACCGCGGCGCCGCCGCCGGGGTGCACACGATGGCCCCCGACCCCTCAGCTACCGTCCCCGCTTCCGCCCCACAACACCGTAAGGCAGCGCCGTGAACCGCAACCTCCTGAAGCTCACCATCCCCGTGGGCGTGATCGGAATTATCCTGCTGCTGGTGGTCCCCGTGCCCGCCGGCCTCCTGGACTTCCTGATCATCATCAACATCCTGCTGGCACTGGTGATCCTGCTGACCACCATGTTCGTGAAGAAGCCGCTGGACTTCTCGGTGTTCCCCTCCATGCTGCTGGTTGCCACCCTCTTCCGGCTGGGACTGAACGTTGCCTCAACCCGTCTCGTGCTCGGCGACGGGTACGCCGGGCAGGTCATCGAGGCTTTCGGGCACGTGGCCGTGGGCGGTTCCCTGATCATCGGCGCGGTGATCTTCCTGATCCTGGTGGTGATCCAGTTCGTGGTGGTCACCAAGGGCGCCGAGCGTGTGGCCGAAGTCGGCGCGCGCTTCACCCTGGACGCCATGCCCGGCAAGCAGATGGCCATCGACGCGGACCTCAATGCCGGCCTGATCACGGACATCCAGGCGCGCGAACGCCGTGCCGAGGTCTCAGCGGAGGCGGACTTCTACGGTGCCATGGACGGTGCGTCCAAGTTCGTGAAGGGCGACGCGATCGCCGGCCTGATCATCATCATCATCAACGTGGTGGGCGGCATCGCGATCGGTATGCTGCAGCGCGGAATGTCCGCCGGCGAAGCCATCGACACGTACACGCTGCTCACCATCGGCGACGGCCTGGTCACCCAGATACCGGCCCTGCTCATGGCCGTCTCCACCGGCATGATCGTCACCCGCTCCAACGCCGAATCGGACATGGCATCAACGGCGTCTGCCGAGCTCAGCCAGTCACGGAACGCGCTGATGATCGCAGGTGCCGCGGCGATCGTGATGGCCCTGATCCCGGGTATGCCGAAGATCCCGTTCATTGTCATTGGCGCACTCCTGATCTTCGCCAGCCAGAGGGTCAAGGCACGCCAGGCCGCGGAAGAAGCCGCGGCGGCGGACCCGGTGGCGCAGCTGACCGCGGCACCTGCCTCGGACACCACCGAGGACCTGATCGAACAAATGCGTGTCCACGCCCTGGAAGTGATGCTTTCCCCGGACCTGGTGGACATTGTCACCGGCGGCTCGGACGACCTCCTGGCCCGCGTCCGGGCGCTGCGGCGGAAGATCGCCCTGGAGCTCGGCATTGTGGTTCCGCCGGTACGGACCCGGGACAGCGTAGACCTGCCCGCGTCCACCTACGTGATCCGGATTGCCGGCGTCGAGGCAGGCCGCGGCGAGGCACCGGCCGGCAAGGTCCTGGCGCTGGGCGATTTCCTGGACGGGCTCCCCGGCACCGCCACGGTGGAACCGGTCTTCGGACTTTCCGGAAAGTGGGTTCCCACCGAAATGCGCCATGCCGCGGAGATGGCCGGCGCTACGGTGATCGACCGGGTATCCGTCCTGGTCACCCACCTCTCCGCGATCATCACCGCCAACGCCGCCCGGCTGCTCACCCGGGAAGACGTGCGGGTGCTCACCGAAGGCGTCAAGCAGGTCAGCCCCTCCGCAGTGGATGAACTGGTTCCGAACGTGCTCTCCCTGGCCGAGGTGCAGCGCGTGCTGCAGGGCCTGCTCGCGGAGCAGATCCCCATCAATGACCTGCCGCGCATCTACGAGTCGCTGCTCTTGAGGGCCAAGACGTCGCCGGATCCCGAAGGCCTCATTGAGGCAGCCCGGCAGGCCCTCGGCCCAGCCCTGGCAGCCCAGTACGTGGAGTCCGGAGTCCTGCGCGTGATCATGATCGACCCTTCCCTGGAACAGGCCATGCTGGAGAGCCTGCGTCCCTCGGACCAGGGCACGCAGATCCTGCTGGACCCTGCCCGGATCGAAAGCATCATAGGATCACTTAAGTCCACTGTGGCCGCAGTGGAGAACGCGGGCCACACCGCGGTCCTGGTATGCGCTCCCGCCCTGCGGCCGGCTATCCGCCGGCTCGTTTCGGCACAGGCCAACGGACTTCCGGTGCTCTCCTACCAGGAGGCAACCGCCGCGAACGTGAACATTGAAACAGTAGGAGTGCTCCGTGGAACCGAGACGATTTCAGCTTGAGGGCCCGTCCCTTGATGCGCTGAAAGCGCAGGTCCTTGCAGAGCACGGGCCGCGGGCCCGGATCATCGCTGCCGAAAAGGTAACCGTGGGCGGCATCGGGGGGTTCCTGGCGCGCCACCACTACGAGGTGACGGTGGAGCTACCACCGCGGGGGCGCCGCGCTGCCCCGGTGGATGCGGACCTGCCCAGCCGTGCCGGAATCGGCGCGCTGCTGGCCCGTGCGGAGGAGGCCGAAGGCGGATACCGTCCGTCCGTTCCGGCCCTGCCGGACGTCTCCACCGGAACGAACGCCTTCGCCGAGCTGATGGCGGACCTGTCGCAGAACACGGGTGCCCCCACCCGTCCTCCGGAAAGCGTGCCGGTTCCTGCAGCCTTCCCCCAGCTCGCTTCCGGGGCTGGGGCAGGCCACCCGGCGCCGCGCCAGGAAGTTCCGGCTCCACTTGACGGAGCGGGAGACCTGGTGATCGTCGTCGGCCTGGGACAGGACCCCTTGCTGGTGTGCGAGTCCATGGCGGCGGCGGCCGGGTTCAGCGCCCAGGCACTGCGGGCAGCCGGAGCGGTCGACGGTTCGGGTGTGGGGCGCGCGGGGGACCGCCGCGCCGTCGCGACCGCCAGGGCAGCGGGAGTGCTCGCCGGACACCCCATCTTCCTCGCGTACGGGATTGGCCGGGGCGTCAGCGAAATCGGCAGGCACACCACCTTGATTTCTGCCCTCGCCCCGGACCAGCTGTGGGTTGCCGTCGACGCCGGGCGGAAGGCCGAGGACACCGCGGCGTGGGTGGGAGAGATCCGCGCTGCGTCAGTGGTTGACGCAGTCGCCGTGGAAGGGCTGGAGGGAACGGCCACGCCGCAGACCGTCAACGCCCTGGGGCTGCCGGTGGGCTGGCTCGACGGCGCCGCCTCCGGATCAGCGGTCCTGTGACGATTCGGCTGCCGGCCCTGCGCCACAACAATAGTGCCGGGTGTGCTTGCGATAGAGTGAATAAATGCTCGTGCTAACGCGGAAATCAGGAGAGCAGATCCTGATAGGTGATGACATTGTCATTACCGTGCTCGATTCGCGCGGGGACGGCGTCCGAATTGGAATTGATGCCCCCCGCGGCGTGAAGATCCAGCGCAACGAAGTTGTCCGCGCTGTCGAGGAAGCGAACGTAGCTGCCGCCGCTGCAGGCCCCGAGGACGAAGAGCGGATCAAGAACCTGCTTGGTTTGCGCCGGCCCGAGGCCGACTAGCCGCTTTACGCCGCCCGGTCAGAAAAACCCTCCCGGTGCCTTTGCGCGCCCGCACAAGCCCTAAAGGCCTTTAAAGGCCAAACCCCGGCAACCATTGGGGTGGAAGCCGGGGCCGCGAGCCAAGCGCTTTCCGCGGACGGGCGGTTGGCGCACCACATGCAACTGTGTGGCTCGTTTGGTGCAGTAATTACTTGGGATACATACTGCAGTTTTTCTTGGGGGGAAACTTAGCTGCCTGAACGGACCTTCGTTCCGAAGAGGCGGATGGTGCGGCGGGCGGGAGCTGCCATCCGGGTCCGGGAACCGGCTACGTGGCGCTCAGCCTGGCCCTTGTCGGTGCGGGTGCCGTAGTAGTCCTGCAGCACGCGGCGCTCGTGGGCGGAGCAGCGGACTCCGGGGTAGCGGTAGCCGCGGATTACCCAGTAGCCGGTCTTGTCCGTGGGGCGCTTATCATTGGCCCATTCTGGGACCAGCCGGCGGCCGCATTCGGCGCAGAGACCGGCAACGTGGCTGTCGCGCTGGACATCCGTGTAGCGCTTTACCAAAACGTCGGTGCCTGCGTTCCATGCGTTCACGTGCTAACCCCCAATTAGTCTTCGTTTGCTGATGGGTAAGACGATATAGGCGCTCCCCGAAACAAACGCTCAAGTTCGGCGCGCAGAAACCGCAATGTTTCCCCAAGATTTTCCTTGCGTGAATCTTGAGCTTGGACGCGGTCTTGAGGAAGCAAAAAAGCGGCGGTTTCCCCAAGGGAACCGCCGCTTTCGCGCGGAGGCTAGAACGGATACGGTGCGATTTCCGGGCGCATGGTGAGCCACTGGATTTCCGTAAAGGACTCCAGGTTGGCCGCGGCGCCGCCAACGCGTCCGCCGTTGCCGGAATCCTTCACGCCGCCAAACGGGGCGTTGGACTCGTCATTGACGGTCTGTTCGTTGATGTGGACCTTGCCGGACTCCACCCGGTCCGCAATGTCCATGGCCATGCCCACGTCGCCGAGGATGGAGAGGGAAAGTCCGTACTCGCTGTCATTGGCCAGTTCAACTGCTTCATCAACGGTGCTGAACTTCATCACGGGGGCAACGGGGCCGAATATTTCCTGCCGCCAGGCGGGATTCTCCGGCGTGACGTCCGCCAGCACGGTGGGGCGGTAGAACAGGGCATCGCTGGTTCCTCCGGCGGCCAGGCGGGCGCCCGCGGCCACGGCGTCCTGCACAATGCCGTCGATCTTCTTCAGCTGGTTTTCGTCGATGATCGGACCCAGCGCCACGTTTCCGGCGGCCGGATCGCCAACGGGCAGGTGGGCGGCCTTCTCCGCCAGGGCCTCGACATACTGCTCGTAAATGTCCTCGTGCACAATATGACGGCCGGTCGTCATGCAGATCTGGCCCTGGTGCATGAACGAACCGAAGGCAGCAGCCGAGGCAGCCTTGGCCAAGTCGGCGCCGGGGAGCACGATCATGGCGTTGTTTCCGCCAAGTTCAAGGTGTGCCCGCTTGAGCAGGCGGCCCGCGGACTCGGCGATCTTGCGGCCTGCGCCGGTGGAACCGGTGAAGGCGATAACCCGGACTTCCGGTGCCTCAACCACGGCGGCACCAATTTCCGCACCCCCGGGCAGCAGGGACAGCAGGCCGGCGGGCAGGCCCGCCTCTTCGAAGACGCGCATAAGGGCGACGCCGCCGCACACCGCCGTGCGGGGGTCCGGCTTGAGCAGGACGGCGTTTCCAAGCGCCAGCGCGGGGGCTACGGCGCGGATGGAGAGGATGACAGGGAAGTTGAACGGTGCGATCACCGAGACGACGCCGGCGGGACGGCGGCGCGAGAAGGACCAGCGCTGTTCGTTGGTTGCCAGCACTTCACCGGCCGGGTGGGACGGCAGGGCCGAGGCGTCGTAGCACTCGTTTGCTGCGCTGTGGGTTTCCAGGCCTGCCTTGGGCGGGATGCTGCCTGCCTCGCGGGTGATCCATCCGCCGAGTTCTTCGGCATGCTCTTCCCAGAGGGCGCCCGCGCGGCGCAGGACTGCAGCGCGTTCCTCCGGCTTTCGGGCGGCCCATTCCTTCTGTGCTGCCGCGGCGGTGCGTGCAGCCTCGAGGACGTCTTCGACGGAGGCAACCCCGTAGCTGCCCAGTGTCTTTCCGGTGGCGGGTTCAACGGCATCCGCGGAACCCGCTCCGCCTTCGCGCCAGCCGTTGACGTAAATCTTGTCCGTCCAGATGGACGGGCCGAGCAAAGCCATGTGCGTTCCTAGCTTTCGGGATATTGAGTCCCTCAAGTATCCCAGACCGCGAACCCGGACTGGGCGGGGCAGCAGGCCGGTCAGCGGCCGCTTTGCACGCTGTTCCGGCGGTCGGTGAGGGCGCGCCTGAGCATGCGGATAAGGCCAATCAGGCCGAAAACAATTGGCATGACGGCGATGATGCCCGCTACCGGGTCCTTCACGAAGGTCAGGATGCAGACACCGAAGAAAATGTGCAGGAAGTAGCCGGCTGCCTGGGCGGTGCGGGAATGCGTCCGGAGCGCTTTGCGAAAGAAGGTGATGACGGCCCCCGGGAAGTGAATAGCTGAAACTGCAGAGAAGCCCCCGGAACCGCTGCTGGTTCCGGGGGCTTCGAAAGTGGAGCCTCCTGCCAGAATCGAACTGGCGACCTTCTCATTACGAGTGAGACGCTCTACCAACTGAGCTAAGGAGGCGGGCTTCCTCCAACCGGTCAACGGCCAGAATCCACAAGGAATTACTTTATACGGCGCGGGCAGCGCGGTCAAAAGCGCAGGCCCGTACCCGGCGTTGCCGGACCTGCGCCCCGCACTGCCGGCGGTTCTCTAGGAGCAGACGAGGCCGTCCTCGGGCACGGTTCCGTCGATAAAGTAGTCGTCCACGGCGTCCGCGATGCACTGGTTCCCGCGGCCGTACGCGGTGTGGCCTTCGGCTTCCCAGGTCACCAGAACAGCGGAATCCAGCTGGCGGGCCAGGGCCTGGGACCATTCGTACGGAGTGGCGGGGTCACCGGTGGTGCCCACCACCACAATCGGATCTGCGCCCTCGGCGGCGAACGGGCGGGGCTCGCTGACCGGTTCGTAGGGCCACGATTCACACGTCACGCCGCCGTAGGCGAGGAAGCGGCCCAGGGTGGGGGAGGCCTCCTCGAGCTCTGCGGCGTCGGCTGCCATCTGTACGGGATCCGTTTCCATGGGATAGTCCAGGCAGTTCACTGCGCTGAAGACCTCATAGGAGTTGGACTCGTAGCTTCCGTCCTCATTCCGTTCCGCGCCCAGGTCAGCGAGCATCAGCATGGTCGTGGGGTCGCCGCGGAGCGCTGAACTCAGCGCCTGGGTGAGCGCGGGCCAGTTGGCGTCGTTGTAGAGCGGCAGGATGAACCCGCTGATGAACACGGAGGCGGTGACCAGGCGGCCGTCCGCGGCCGTGAGGGGGCTGCTCTCAACGGACGCGATGAGGTCACGGATCGTCTGGATACCATCATCCACCGAACCCTTCAGCGGACAGTTGGAGGAGCTTTGGCAGTCCTGGACGTAGGCGCGGATCGCCTTCTCGAACGCGCGGGCCTGGCCTAGGGTGACCTCCTCGTTGCTGGCAGCCGGATCGAGCCCTCCGTCCAGCACCATGCGGCCAACCTTCTCCGGGAACAGCTCGGCGTACGTGACTCCAAGGAAAGTGCCGTAGGAGAAGCCGAGGTAATTCAGTTTCCGGTCCCCTGCAACGGCGCGCAGGATATCCATGTCCCGGGCCGCGCTTTCGGTGTCCACAAAGCCAAGCAGCTCGCCGGACGACTCGGCACAGGCGCTGGCATACTCGGCGGCACTCGCCCTGGCTTCTTCCAGTCCGGCTTCGGTCGACGGGTCAAGGACCTGCGTCCGTGCCTGGTCAACTTCCTCATCACTGAGGCAGTCCACCGGGGTGGAGCGGCCGACGCCGCGGGGATCGAAGCCCAGGATGTTGTATTCGCCGCGCAGCCGGTCGGTTGTCACTCCCTGCAGGGAGTCCCGCACGGTGGCGTAACCCGAACCGCCCGGGCCGCCGGGGTTCACCAGGACAGTTCCCTCCGGAGAACCCCCGGCCTCGGACAGGATCACGCTCAGCTCGATGCTGCGTTTTCCCGGATCGTCATAATCCAGCGGAACGTCAATGGTGGCGCAGAGGAAATCTCCCTCGCAGGATTCCCAGACGACTTCCTGCTCGTAGAACTCCCTCAAATTCCCGGGTACGTCGCCGATCACTTCCGGTGCGGCGCTCTGCGTCCCCTTGGATGGAGCATCGGTTTTCCCGGGCGTGCACGCAACCAGGCCGGCGACCATCAGTGCGGCGGCCGCCGCTGCACAGGCACGGCGCACGGAACGGCTCCCGGCCCGGGATCGGCGTCGTTCAAGGGTCATTGCGGCGGCTCCTGGTCCGGGTGCGTCGAGTGGGGTGTGGTTCGCGGGCTTCACAGAAGGCTGACAGCCATTGCCTCGATGGCGAGCAGCGGGGCGACGTTGGTGGTGACCAGACGCCGTCGCACCTCGTTGATTTCCTCCATGCGGGACAGGATGGCCTCCGGCGTGGTGCGGCCGGCAAAGGCCTCCAGCTCGGCGCGCAGGGATTCATTCACCAGGTCCGTGCCGGAGTCCAGCGCGAGCACCAGCGCGTCACGGTAGAAAGAGAGGAGATCGGTCAGGGCGCGGTCAAAGTAGTCGTTCTTGGAGCGCTTGGCCCGGCGCAGCTGGTCTTCTTCAAGGCGTTTGACCTGGCTGCGCATCGACGGCGGCAGGGTTCCGGATTCGGGAGCGCCCAGGGAAGCCAGCAGGGCGGCCTTCTCCTCGGCGTCGCGTGCCTCAAAGGAGCTGGCGGCTTCCGCCTCGGCCAGCGCCACCAAGTCAGCCGCGGCCTTCATGGCCCCGGAAACACTTCGCAGGGACAACGGCAGCCGAACGATCTTTTCCCGCCGCTGCCGCGCTCCTTCATCGGTGGCCAGCCGCTTGGCGACTCCCACATGGCTCTGCGCGGAGCGGGCAGCGTCAGCGGCTACCTCCGGATCGATTCCGTCCCGGCGCACCAGCAGTTCGGCGACGTCCTGCACCGGAGGCAGCCGGAGGCCCACCGGCCGGCACCGGGAGCGGATGGTTACCAGCACATCGCCCGGGCTCGGGGCGCACAGCAGCCAGATGGTGCGCGGCGGCGGTTCCTCAATCGCCTTGAGAAGCACATTGGTGCTGCGTTCCTGCATACGGTCCGCGTCTTCCACAATCAGGACCCGCCAGCGGCCGGTGGAAGGCTTGTCCTGCGCTTTCTTGACCAGCTCGCGCGCTTCTTCAATGCTGATGGTGACCTTCTCCGTGGTCACCGAGGACACATCGGCGTGCGAACCGGACATTGCGGTTCGGCAGGAATGGCATACGCCGCAGCCGCGCAGGTCCGGATCGGGTACTTCGCACAGCAGTGCGGCGGCGAAGGCGCGGGCAGCATTGGACCGGCCGGAACCGGGCGGGCCGGTGAACAGCCAGGCATGCGTGGGACGCTCCTGTGCGGCGGCGCGGCGCAGCTGCTCGACTACCGGCGCCTGGCCCTGGAGGTCTTCCCAGACACTCATGGGAGCAGCTCCTCCACCCGGGCAAGGATCGTCTGCGCCAGCTCCGGCACGGGTGCAGCGGCGTCCAGGACCAGATAGCGGCGGGGGGAGTCCTCGGCCAGGGCAAGGAATGCGGTGCGGATGCTGCCGTGGAAGCTGTCGGGTTCAGATTCGAGCCGGTCCTCGGATCCGTCCGCTGCGGTGCGGCGG
The DNA here is from genome assembly GCF_009193255.1 of Arthrobacter koreensis. Taxonomy (GTDB): domain Bacteria; phylum Actinomycetota; class Actinomycetes; order Actinomycetales; family Micrococcaceae; genus Arthrobacter_B; species Arthrobacter_B koreensis. The sequence goes on along the minus strand of NZ_WACG01000006.1, from coordinate 24,914 downwards.
CTGCGGCCGGCTTCCGGATCAACGTCCAGCAGGACGGTGAGGTCCGGTACCAGGCCGCCGGTGGCCCACTCGTTGACGGAGCGGACCTCATCCGTGCCGAGGTTCCGTCCAGCTCCCTGGTAGGCAACAGAGGAATCGATGTAGCGGTCACAGACAACGACGTCGCCGCGGTCCAGGGCCGGGTGGATCACCTGTTCAACGTGGGCCGCACGGGATGCCGCGAAGATCAGGGCCTCGGTGCGCGCATCGATCTGGCCGTGGCCGTGTTCAAGGACCAGTGAGCGCAGCTTCTCACCGACGGGTGTGCCGCCCGGTTCGCGGGTGCGGACAACAGTGCGTCCGGCGTCCTGCAGGGCTTGGGTGAGCAGAGCCGCCTGGGTCGACTTGCCCGCGCCGTCGCCGCCCTCGAAAGCGATGAAAAGTCCGGTGCGGGGTTCAGAAATACTCACCCGCCTAGACTACCCAGTCATGCTGGGAAACTGCTGCGGCGTTCGGCTGGCCCGCTGTGGCGGGCATCGGGCGGTTCCCGTCTGCGGGTGTGACGGATTGGTGAAGGAACATGACAGCCGTGCCCCCGCGTGGAGAGCTCAGGCATGGCCCGCGGTCTAGGCTGAAACCCATGAGCACAGCAACCGGACACGGGCACGCCGCAGGACAGCTATCGGTGGAAACCACCGTCGTCTCCGCCGGGCGGCCCGAACGCGCCGCGGATTCCGCCGTCAACCCGCCGATCGTCCTGACCTCAACCTTCCTGGGAACCCGGGAGACCAGGGCCGGGGACCGGGTTTACGGCCGCTACTCCAACCCCACCTGGGACCCGTTCGAAGAAGCCCTCGGCGCGCTCGAAAGCGCCGAGCTGCCGGCACTGGTCTTCTCCTCCGGTCTCGCGGCCGTCATAGCCGCCATGTCCCTCATCCCGGCCGGAGGCACGCTGGTGATGCCCCGGCACAGTTACCAGGGTTCGCTCCTGCTCGCTGCCGGAGACGCCCGCGACGGCCGTATCAACGTGCGCACCGTGGACATTGCGGACACCGCGGAAGTCATCGCGGCGCTCGACGGCGCTGCCATGCTCTGGCTGGAAAGCCCCACCAACCCCATGCTCGAGGTAGCCGAACTCGCTGTCCTGGCGGACGCCGCGCACCAGGCCGGGGCCCTGGTGGTCGTGGACAACACGTTTTCCACGCCCCTGGTGACGCGCCCGCTGGAGCTCGGTGCCGACGTCGTAGTCCATTCGGTGACGAAGTACCTTTCGGGGCACTCGGACGTCATCCTCGGGGCCACCGTGACCTCAGACCCGGAGCTGCGTGCCCGGCTGCTCACCTACCGGTCCCTGCACGGAGCCGTTGGCGGTCCGTTCGAGGTGTGGCTGGCCCTGCGCGGGCTGCGCACGCTGGCCCTGCGGGTGCAGCGGTCGATGGAATCGGCAATGGACCTCGCCGCCCGGCTGGCATCCCACCCCGGTGTGGAAGCGGTCCGCTATCCCGGACTGCCGCAGGACCCGGGCCATGCCCGCGCCGCTGCGCAGATGGACGGTTTCGGCTCGATTGTCTGCATTGAGGTGGCCGGCGGAGCCGAGGCCGCTGACGCCGTCACGGAGAAGGTCGGACTCTGGCTGCCGGCCACGTCGCTGGGCGGTGTTGAATCGCTGATCGAGCGCCGCCGGCGTCAGCCCTCGGAGCCGGTTTCGGTTCCGGAGAACCTGCTGCGGCTCTCGGTCGGAATCGAAAACGTCGAGGACCTCTGGAAGGACCTCGACCAGGCGCTTCCACGGTAGGGTGGTCCCGTGGCACTTGTTGAATTGTTGCGGGACCTTATCTACCTGGCGCTGGGTATCGTGGCGCTGGGCATCGAGCTGTGGGCGTTTGCCGACTGCGCCCGGCGCAAGCCTGCGGAGTTCGAACGTGCCTACAAGCGCACCAAGGGATTCTGGCTGGGCCTGACCGGCGGTGCTGCCGCCGTCGGGCTGCTGTCCCTGCTGCTCTTCGGCCCGCTGGCGCTGCTCCTCTTTGAACTGGCCGCCGTCGTAGCCGCCTCCGTCTACCTGGCAGACGTGCGTCCGGCGCTTAACGAGTCCAAGGGACGCGGCGGAGCCTACGGGTCCTGGTAGCGCACCGCGCTCCTAGTTCCCGGCACGTGACGGTGCCACGGCGTCCCAGGCGACGGTGATTTCTCCCAGGCGCCACCGCGCAGGCCCGGTTAGCAGCGGCCAGCCTTCACTGCGCAGCGTGCGGCACATCGTGATCCAGCGCTGCCGGTTGCCGTAGGAGGCCATTGGCGCGGCGGCCGTCCAGGCCTTGTCCATCGCCTGAAGGAACGCGTGCACGCGCTCCCCGGGAACGTTCCGGTGGATCAGTGCCTTGGGAAGCCGCTCCGCGACGTCGGACGGCAGGTCAAAGGCCCCGAAACGCAGCGAGATGCTCAGGGACACCGGCCCGTGGGGCTCCAGGACCACCCACGTGGAGCGGCGGCCAATTTCGTCACACGTCCCATCGATGAAGATCCCGCCGTCCGCGAGCCGGCTGCAAACCATGTCCCAGTGGGCGGCGTACTCGTCCTCCCCGTACTGCCGCAGGACGTTGAAGGCCCGCACCATCACCGGACGCCTACCGCCCAGCGGCAGCTCGAACCCGCCCTGCCGGAAGCTGAGCCCCTGGCGCTCCAGCGGTTTGGCAGCCCGCACCCGCTCCGGGTCGATTTCGATGCCCACCACGCTGACGTCTGCCCGCACCCCGCTGATCCTTGAGTGCAGCTCCACGGCGGTGACCGGTGCTGCGCCGTAGCCCAGGTCAATCACCAACGGGTCCTCCGCCCTGCGCAGGCGCCACCCCTCGGGACCGGAAAGCCATCGGTCAACCCGTCGGAGCCTGTTGGGGTTTGTGGTGCCCCGGGTCACATTTCCTACGGGTTTTGGGGGGATTTTCACCAAACAATGTTACCGGCCGGAGCCCGGTGCTCCTGACCACGGCCGGCCCGCAGGGAATGAAGCGTTCTCCGCCCGTTGGTTACGCACCGCCCTGCCATGTGCCCTCGCTCTGCGGCTACGATGCTTTTATGACCTACAAAGTGATCCTTCTGCGCCACGGGCAGAGTGAATGGAATGAAAAGAACCTCTTCACCGGCTGGGTGGATGTGGATCTCACGGATCTGGGCCGGGCCGAGGCACTGCGTGCCGGAGAGCTGCTGGTGGAGAACGAAGTCCTTCCCGACATCCTCTACACCTCAAGGCTGCAGCGGGCCATCAACACGGCCAACCTGGCCCTGGGCGAAGCCGACCGCATCTGGATCGACGTCAAGCGCAGCTGGCGCCTGAACGAACGCCACTACGGCGCACTGCAGGGCAAGGACAAGGCCCAGACCCTGGCCGAGTACGGTGAAGAGCAGTTCATGCTCTGGCGCCGTTCATATGACACCCCGCCGCCGGCCCTGCCGGACGACAGCGAGTTTTCCCAGGCGCATGACGCCCGGTACGCGGACCTGGGCGATGACGAACTGCCCCGCACTGAGTGCCTGAAGGACGTCCTGGAACGCTTCCTGCCGTACTGGGAGAACGAAATCTCCCAGGACATCAAGTCCGGCAAGACCGTGATGATCGCTGCCCACGGCAACTCGCTGCGTGCACTGGTCAAGCACCTGGACGGGATTTCCGACGCCGACATCGCCGCAGTGAACATCCCCACCGGCATCCCGCTGGTCTACGAACTCGACGAAGACCTCAAGCCGGTCAAGGCCGGCGGCACCTACCTGGATCCGGAAGCCGCAGCCGCGTCCATCCAGGCCGTCGCCAACCAGGGCAAGCAGAAGCAGTAGCCCGCACCCCATCGAGATGACAGAAACTGCCCGTATGAACGCTCATACGGGCAGTTTCTGTCATCTCGATGGGGAGAGAGTTAGAGGGAACTCTCGGAAATCGGCTGCCATTCGCCGGTCACCAGATAGTTGACCTTGCGGGTCACGGACACGCCGTGGTCCGCGAAGCGCTCGAAGTACCGGCTGGCCAGGGTCAGGTCCACCGTGGTCACGGGGGAGTTGTTCCAGTCCGCGGAAGCCACGGCCTTGAACACGCTGGCGTGCAGTTCGTTGATGCGCGTGTTGTGCGCGTAAATGTCCTTGCTCAGCTCGAGGTTGCGGGTCTCGAGCAGTTCGGTGAGCAGCTCGGAGATGGCGATGTCCAGGCGCGCCATTTCCTTGAACGTCTCCACCATGTTCTCCGGAACAACGTTGGCCGGGTAACGCAGGCGGGCCAACTGCGCGATGTGGCGAGCCAGGTCACCCATGCGCTCCAGGGAGGCGCTCATCCGGAGGGATCCAACAATCATCCGCAGGTCGCTCGCCACCGGCCCCTGCAGGGCGAGAACGTCGATGGCCCGCTCGTCGAGGTCGTTCTGGAGGAAGTCAATGCGGGCATCAGCGGCGATGACATCCTGTGCCAGCTCAGTGTCGGCCGTCTCGAACGCCTGCGTGGCCTTCTTCATCGCCTCGGTGACGAGCTGTGAAATCTGGGTCAGCTCCTCACCGATCTGGTGAAGCTCGGCCTGGAAAACCTTGCGCACTTAATGCGTCCTTTCGATCAACTCTTACAGGGCCGCGAAACCAGCTTTGCGGCTGTATTTATGCTGCCAGCGTCTGGTTAACGGTCGGCCCTCTTGAAGTGAACGTTAGTTTAACGGTTGGCCGAATGCCACCGGAGTGCCCGCCGGCACAAATACGTCAGCCTAAGCTAGGACTGTGAATCCTGTACTGCTGGGCCTGCTCTCAGGCATCCTCGGCCTGGCCGTGGGTGTGTTCGGCGTCGTTGCCTATATCTCCAGCCAGCGGCACCGCCGTGACCTGGCCGAAGTGGACGAGCCCGCCCTGTCCGAGGGCGCGGCGGAAATCCTGGGCGTGCTGGGCCGTGCCTACATTGTGGTGGACGGGATCGACGGCGTGGTCCGGGCCAGCCCCGGCGCCTATGCCTTTGGCCTGGTGCGCGGGCACACGCTGATGCAGGAAGAGGTGCTGGAGCTTACCGCCAGGGTGCGCCGGGACGGGGTTATCGAAGACCGCAACGTCGAACTGAACCGCGGCCCGCTGGGCCAGGGCAGCCTGATCCTGCAGCTGCGGATCGCCCCGATCGCCGAGGAGTACATCCTGATCCTCGCCGATGACCGCACGGAAGCGACCCGCACCGAGGAAATGCGCAACGACTTCGTTGCCAACGTCTCCCATGAACTCAAGACGCCGGTGGGCGCCATTTCCCTGCTGGCGGAGGCAATCGACGACGCCGCTGCGGACGAGGAAGCCGTGCGCCGGTTTGCGAAGCGGATGCACAAGGAAACGGTGCGGCTCTCCGCTCTGGTACAGGACATCATTGAACTTTCAAGGCTCCAGGGCACCGACATGGTGGACCACGCCGAGCCGGTGGACATCACGGAACTGGTGCACGACGCCGTCGAGGCCAACCGGCTGCCGGCGGAACGGCGGAACATCACCGTGGTGGTGGGCGGCTCCGCCGAGAACCCCGTCTACGCCGACGGTCCCATGCTGACCACCGCCTTCCGGAACCTGATCGACAACGCGATCCGGTATTCGCCGGAGGGCAGCCAGGTGGGCGTGGGCATCCGGTCCCGTGACGGCCTGGCCCAGGTGACGGTCACGGACCGCGGCCCCGGCATCGCCGCCGAGGACCAGGAGCGGGTCTTCGAGCGCTTCTACCGCATCGATGCCGCCCGTTCCCGCAACACCGGCGGCACCGGCCTGGGCCTGAGCATCGTCAAGCACGTGGTTTCGAACCACGGCGGCGAGGTGAGCCTGTGGTCCCAGCCGGGACAGGGGTCGACTTTCACCGTGCGGCTTCCGGAGATGGAAGCGGCGGATAACGAGGACACGGCGGACAGCCCGCCGCGGATAGACGGCGCATCCGCGCCGGCCGGCAAGGAGTAAGTTGAGCAGGATCCTGATTGTGGAGGACGAAGAGTCCTTCAGCGACCCTTTGTCCTACCTCCTGGAACGGGAGGGGTTCGACGTCGCAGTGGTGGACAACGGCCTTGACGCCGTTGCGGAGTTCGACCGTTCCGGAGCGGACCTGGTGCTCCTGGACCTGATGCTGCCCGGCCAGTCCGGAACGGAGGTATGCCGGCAGCTGCGCCAGCGGTCGGATGTGCCCGTCATCATGCTGACGGCCCGCGACGCCGAGATTGACAAGGTGGTGGGGCTGGAGCTTGGCGCCGACGACTACGTGACCAAACCCTACTCATCCCGCGAGCTCCTGGCCCGGGTGCGTGCGGTCCTGCGCCGCCGCAGCGACTCCGGAGACCTCAGCGGCTCGACGGTGCAGGCCGGACCGGTCCGGATGGACGTGGACCGGCATGTGGTCAGCGTTGACGGGACGCCGGTGACCCTGCCGCTGAAGGAGTTCGAGCTGCTTGAAATGCTGCTGCGGAACTCCGGGCGCGTGATGACCCGGGGCCAGCTGATCGAGCGGGTCTGGGGAGCGGACTATGTAGGGGACACCAAAACCCTGGATGTCCACGTCAAACGCCTCCGGGCCAAGATCGAGCCGGATCCCTCGGCCCCGCAGCACCTGGTGACCGTGCGCGGGCTGGGCTACAAGTTCGAGGCCTGACCCCTGCAGCGAAAAAGGGTCCGCCCGGGAGAACCGGACGGACCCTTTTTACGTAGCTGGGTGCTGTTACGGAGCAGGCGTTTCGGTTGCCTCACCGGTTGCTTCGTCGCTGCTCGCCGGAGTGGGCTCCGGGGTGGGCAGGTAATCGCGGTAGTACGGAACCTGGCCGTCGACGACGGGCACGTTCAGCTCGGCGCTCTCTGAACCGTCCGTGGCTTCGGCACGGATGCCGGTGCCCGGAACTACGCTGACGGTCTCGACCAGTACCTCGGACTGCGGGGCGTCGTCGTAGACAACCTTGCCGCCGCCGGGGATGTTCCAGGAGAGCTCGGAGCCGCCAATGGAAAGCTCGAAGTTGATCGGGTCGGAGGAGTCGTTGACCACGGTGCCCATCAGGCGTCCCGGCTCGCCGTCGCCGTCGCTGACCACCAGGATGTTACGCAGCTGCAGGTCGCCCAGGTCCTGGACAATGCCGTCGGAAGGGGAGTACTGCATGGTGGTTGCCTGATCGTTCACGGCACTGCAGCCGGTGGCGCCCAGCAGCGACAGCGCAATAACACCGGCGGCGGCAGCGTTCCGCGTCCGGTTCCTGGTTGTGAAAATCACAGCACAAACTCCTGAAGGGTGGCGGTCGGAGGACCGAGGGGACGTTTGCTCCTAGCCTATCGGCAAACCCCCTAAAACATGGATTTAGCGACGTCAGGGGGCTGATCCCGACTACTCAGCAAGCTACCGGCTGGAGGCCGAATAATACTCAGTTTTGAGCCTCGGCCCGCTGACCTGCGAAAACTCTTCTCGGCGTGTCGTCCCCATGCTAAACTAGGGTTCGGGAAAGGGGAAAGACCACATGGTTTTTGAGGTTGGCGAAACAGTTGTTTACCCTCACCACGGTGCCGCGAAGATCGAAGAGATCAAGATGCGGACCATCAAGGGCGAAGAGAAAATGTATCTCAAGCTCAAGGTGGCACAGGGTGATCTGACCATTGAAGTACCGGCTGAGAACGTTGACCTCGTTGGGGTTCGTGACGTCGTAGGCAAGGAAGGCCTCGAGCATGTTTTCGATGTCCTCCGTGCTGAACTGACCGAAGAACCCACTAACTGGTCCCGCCGTTACAAGGCAAATCTGGAGAAGCTCGCTTCGGGCGACGTCGTCAAGGTTGCAGAGGTCGTCCGCGACCTGTGGCGCCGCGACCACGACCGCGGTCTTTCCGCGGGCGAGAAGCGCATGCTTGCGAAGGCACGCCAGATCCTCATTTCGGAGCTTGCCCTGGCCGAAAAGACTGACGAGGACCAGGCTGCCGCTGTATTGGACGAAGTCCTCTCCAGCTAATTCCTGCACCACGTTGCCGGTCCGCTGCCAAGCGGGCCGGCAACGCTGGTTTAACACCCCTTTTGTCCCTTCCGGCAAGCGCCGCACGTGCCATGGCACTAGGCTTGAGCCGTGTCTGAAACCATTCCCGGCCCCTACCGCGTGGGCGTCATCCTGGTGGCCGGCGGGTCCGGCCAGCGCCTCGGCTACGGCATGCCCAAGGCCCAGGTTCCCCTCGCCGGTGAAATGCTCCTGGCACATGCCCTGCGCGGAGTCGATGCCTGCGGGGTGGCCTCCGCCATTGCCGTAGCCGTGCCCGCAGCGGATACCGCGCTCCGGGCACTGTGTGCCGCCACGCCGCTCAGCTGTCCCATCGACGTAGTGGACGGCGGTGCCACGCGCGCCGACTCAGTCCGCGCCGCGCTCCACGCCCTCCCCGAGGACCTTGACGCGGTGCTGGTTCATGACGCCGCCCGGGCGCTTGCGCCCGCCCAGGTATTCCACCGGGTCACTGCCGCCCTGGCTGCCGGAGCCCAGGCGGTCATCCCGGCCGTCCCGGTTGTGGACACCGTAAAGTCCGTCCAGCTGGCAGGTGCAGACTCCCCGGCCCCGGCGCAGGTCACCGGCACACCGGACCGTTCAACCCTGCGAGCGGTGCAGACACCGCAGGGATTCGAAGCGGGCCTCCTCCGCCGCGCCCACGCTGCCGCCGCAGAATTCGACGAACAGCAGGCCGCAGCCGTCACGGATGACGCCATGCTGGTGGAAAGCCTCGGCGTTCCGGTCCACGTTGTGGAGGGATCCGACATGTCCCTGAAAATCACCACCCCGCTTGACCTGCTTCTCGCCGAAGCGGTCCTTTCCGGCGGCACCGCCATGCAGGAGGACTAAGAACCGTGGAAGCACTGCCCCGCACCGGCATCGGTACCGACGTCCATGCCTTCGCGCCGCTGGATGCGCCGCGGCCGCTCTGGGTCGCCGGTTTGCTGTGGGAGGGCGAGCGAGGGCTCGCCGGGCATTCCGACGGCGACGTGGTGGCGCATGCCGCCGCCGATGCCCTGTTCTCCGCAGCGGGAATCGGAGACCTCGGCACCCACTTCGGCACCGACCGCCCGGAGTACGCCGGCGCGCCCGGAACCGTCCTGCTCGCTGAAGCCGCCCGGCTGGTCCGGGAAGCAGGCTTCCGGATCGGCAACGTGTCGGTGCAGCTGATCGGCAACCGGCCCAAGTTCAGCCCCCGCCGTGCCGAAGCGGAAGCCATCCTGACGGAGGCCGCCGGAGCTCCCGTCAACGTCTCGGCCACCACCACGGACGGACTGGGATTCACCGGCCGCGGCGAGGGAATCGCGGCCGTGGCGACCGCCGTCGTCGCAGCGCTCTGACTGCCCGGCGGGGACCGTAACCTGCCTGCGGGCCCGGCGGGCGGCACACGGTAGCCTAGAGCAGTGAGCCTGAGATTCTATGACACAGCAAGCGCGCAGGTCCGGGACTTTGAGCCCCTCGTTCCGGGGCAGGTCAGCCTGTACTACTGTGGTGCCACCGTGCAGGGACTGCCGCATGTGGGGCATATCCGCTCCGCGATCGCGTTCGACCAGCTCACGCGCTGGCTCCAGGCCCGCGGCTTCCGCGTCACCACCGTCCGCAACGTCACGGACATTGATGACAAGATCCTGGCCAAGGCGGCAGCGTCAGTAGGCGCGGAGCCCGCCGACGGCGTCGTCCCCGACGAACAGTGGTGGGCGCTGGCCTACCGCTTCGAGCAGGAATTCTCTCGCGCGTATGATGCGCTGGGTGTCCAGCGGCCCACCTACGAGCCGCGCGCCACCGGCCATATTCCCGAGATGCACGCGCTGATCCAGCGGCTGATCGACGCCGGGCACGCCTACCCCGCCCTGGACGACTCCGGTGACGTGTACTTCGATGTCCGCTCCTGGCCGGCCTACGGCTCGCTGACCCGGCAGAACATCGACGACATGCAGGCAGCGCCCGACGCCGATCCCCGCGGCAAGCGCGATCCGCGTGACTTCGCACTGTGGAAGGGCCACAAGGACACCGATCCGGAGACCGCCGCCTGGGACAGCCCGTGGGGACGCGGCCGTCCCGGCTGGCACCTTGAATGCTCGGCCATGGTCACCAAGTACCTCGGCCCGCGCTTTGACATCCACGGCGGCGGCCTTGACCTGCGCTTCCCGCACCATGAGAACGAGATGGCCCAGTCCCAGGCAGCCGGTGACGGCTTCGCCAACTTCTGGATGCACAACGGCATGGTCACCTTCGAGGGCGAGAAGATGTCCAAGTCCATCGGCAACACCATCAGCCCGGCGCAGATGCTCGCCGAAGCGTCTCCGCGCGTGGTGCGCTACTACCTGGGACAGGCGCACTACCGCTCCGTGCTGGACTACCGTCCCACCTCGCTGCAGGAAGCCGCGGCAGCGGTGGAACGCATCGACGGGTTCATCGCGAAGGCTGCGGCCAAGGCGGGGAACGACGGCGCGGCCGCCGGTCCGCAGGACCTTCCCGAAGCGTTCGGTACTGCCATGGACGATGACCTCAATGTGCCGCAGGCCCTTGCCGTGCTGCACGAAACGGTACGTGCCGGCAACACTGCGCTGGCGGCGTCGGACCTTGATGCAGTCCGTACCGCACTGTTCCAGGTCCGCGCCATGACCGCCGTCCTGGGGCTGGACGCGGTGCAGTCCGCGGGCACGTCCGCCGGACCGGAGCACGCAGCGCTGGACAGCCTGATCCAGGACCGCCTGCTTGAACGCAGCCAGGCCCGTGCCGCCAAGGACTGGGCCCGTGCGGACGCCATCCGCGACGCCCTGTCCGCGGCCGGCGTGGTCGTCGAAGACACGGCAGACGGCGCCGTCTGGTCGCTGGAACACCGGTAGCGGTCAGCCCTGGGCTGACACCTCACGGGCTGCGCACACAGGTTTGGATGGCCTGCGTAGACTAGAAGTAGTGCTTTCTTCTACTTAAGGTGTATTACCCATGGCCAACCACGGACGACCCGGCGCGATTCGCAAAGCCAAAAAGGGCCCCAGCCAGGGCACCGGCGGCCTCGGGCGCAAAGCCCTCGAAGGCAAGGGACCCACCCCCAAGGCTGAAGACCGGCCCTACCACAAGGCATACAAGAACAAGCAGCTGGCCGAGCGCTCAGCCGCCAAGCACGGCGGACAGCGTTCCGGCGGCCGCAACGCTCCTGCCCGCGGCAAGGTCGCCGAAGAAGTGGTCACCGGCCGCAACTCGGTAGTCGAAGCCCTGCGTGCCGGGATCCCGGCGAAGGCCCTGCACGTGGCCGTGCGCATCGACATGGACGACCGCGTCCGCGAATCCCTCAAAATGGCAGCGGAACGCGGACTGCCCGTTATGGAAACGCACAAGCCCGAACTGGACCGCATGACCAACGAGGCCGTCCACCAGGGCCTGGTCCTGCAGATCCCGCCGTATGAATACGCTGATCCGATCGACCTCGCCGAGGAAACCCTCCAGGCCTGGAAGAAGGGCCACATCGCCAATGCCCCGCTCTTCGTGGCACTGGATGGAATCACCGACCCCCGCAACCTCGGCGCGATCATCCGCTCCGCGTCCGCGTTCAGCGCCCACGGCGTGATCGTTCCCGAGCGCCGCTCCGTTGGCGTCACGGCCTCGGCCTGGAAGACCAGCGCCGGTGCAGCCGTCCGGGTTCCCGTGGCACGCGCCGGAAACCTGAATAACACGCTGAAGACTTTCAAGAAGATGGGCATTTTTGTCCTCGGACTGGACGGCGACGGCGACGTTTCGCTTCCGGACTTGGCACTGGCCAAGGAACCCGTCTGCATCGTGGTGGGCTCCGAGGGCAAGGGCCTGTCCCGTCTTGTGGGCGAAAACTGCGACCAGATCGTTTCAATCCCGATCGACTCGGCCATGGAATCCCTGAACGCCTCCATGGCAGTCGGGATCACCCTGTACGAAGTTTCACGTCAGCGTTCCGCCTGAACCTAGCGGGGCGCCGGAAGAGGCAGCATGGCAAACGTCGTAACCGGAGGTAGGCAGACTCCCTCTGAACGGGTCTCCCGGGCTTTTCCCCTGGGAGTCCACGACAGCGTGGCCGGCGTCCCGGAGGTTCCGGGCGCCGTCAACGTGTCCGTCTACGCCCCCGGGCTGGAGGCCGTGGACGTCTGGTTCGAAGAGCAGCCCGGGCAGTGGAGCTCCACCCTCCTGGACGGGCGCTCGGCCGGGGTGCACCACGGCCGGGTGGAGGGACTGCGCCCTGGAATCCGCTACGGGTTCTGGGGCCATGGAACAGCCCTGCCGGCCGAGCCGGGTTCTTTCCAGCTGCTGCTCGACCCCTACGGACGCGGCATCGACACAGTCGAACGGGTGGGGGGAAAACCGCTGTACTTCTCCGTCGCCACGTCACACCGTTTCGACTGGAACGGCGACGAGCTGCCGCACACCCGCTGGCGCGATTCTGTGATTTACGAAACGCACGTCCGAGGCATGACCAAGCTGAACCCGGCGCTTCCGGAAGACCTGCGCGGCACCTACGCAGGAATGGGCCATCCCGAAACGATCAGGTATCTGAAGAAACTGGGCATCACCGCGGTGGAACTGCTGCCGGTCCATTTCCACATTGACGAACGCCACCTCCAGGACCTGGGACTGAGCAACTACTGGGGCTACAACACCCTGGGTTACTTCGCCCCGCACCTTGACTATGCCACCCCGACGGCGCAGGCCGCCGGCCCCCAGGCTGTGCAGGACGAGTTCAAGACCATGGTTCGGGACCTGCACGCTGCCGGGATCGAAGTGATTCTCGACGTCGTCTACAACCACACGGCCGAAGGCACGCAGGACGAACCAGCCCTGTGCTGGCGCGGCCTGGGCGAACAGACCTACTACCGGCATGACGCCGAGGGCCGGTACGTTGACACCACCGGCTGCGGCAACAGCCTGGACTTCAGCGAACCTCGCGTCATCCAGATGGCTCTCGATTCGCTGCGCTACTGGGTCAGCGAGTACCACGTGGACGGATTCCGTTTCGACCTGGCACCCACCTTGGCCCGGGACGCCGACAACCGCTACGACCGCAGGCACCCGCTGCTGGTGGCCCTCGCCGCAGATCCAGTGATGCACGGGATCAAGCTGATTGCCGAGCCATGGGATCTTGGTCCGGACGGCTGGCAAACCGGGAACTTCCCGCCCGGCTGGGCTGACTGGAATGACCACTTCCGTGACACCGCCCGCGATTTCTGGCTGGTGGACCAGGCAACCCTCGCGGCAGGGGCGCCGGCGGGTTCACTGGCCCGGCTGGGCACCGCACTTGCCGGATCGGCGGACCTGTTCGCCCGCTCCGGCCGCACGCCGCTGTCCTCCGTGAACCTGGTGACCGCTCATGACGGGTTCACCCTCGCGGATCTCACTGCGTACAACCACAAGCACAACGAGGCCAACGGCGAAGAGAACCGTGACGGTTCAAGCCACAACCGCAGCTGGAACCACGGCGTGGAAGGCGAGACGCCGGACCCGCAGGTGCGCAGGCACCGCGAACAGACTGCCCGCAACCTGATGGCCACCCTGCTGCTCTCCGTCGGCATTCCCATGATCACCGCCGGCGACGAAACCGGCCGCACCCAGCAAGGAAACAACAACGCCTACTGCCAGGACAATGAGACCGCGTGGCTGTCCTGGGACCACGACGACACCGCGCAGCGCATGTTTGACGCCACGGCAGCGCTGCTGCGCCTGCGCCGGGAATTCCTGTCCCTGCAGCCGTACGCGTTCCCGGCTGATCCGCGGGATGCCTTCCTGCTCTGGTTCGACGCCGCGGGCGAGCCAATGACCGATTCTGCCTGGCATGACCCGGGCTGCCGGGTGCTCCAGCTGCTCATCGGGTCCGGACGCGGCGACCGCGCAGGCCTGGTGGTGATCAACGGCGGCCTGGAGGCCGAAGACATTGTGCTCCCCGGCCGCCGGACGCTGGACGAAGCCGGCGTGACCGCGAACGGCGGGCACCTCTACGAGCTGGTGTTTTCCACGGCAGACCCGGACGGCCGCCGGAAGGGCGCCCGCCTGGCCTGCGGGGAGAAGGACCGGGCTGCCGGGAACTCCGTCAGCGTCTACCGCATCTGAAGTCCCGGCCGCAGCGGCCTAGGCGTTGGCTACCAGGCCGAGTTCGGCCTTGGACGCCAGCCCCGGGTGGTTCGGCAAAACCCGGACGGTGTAGCCGAACGGCCCGGCCAGTTCTATGTGCATATCGCCCGAGTAGAGGTACCGGCCGGAGCCGAGGTCCTCCGCCACGCTGAGCTCCAGGAGCTGGTGGTCGCTGAGGTTATCCGCCTCGGAGACCTTGCCGTAGGCCGCTTCCACCACCACGTCCGAAGGCTTGAGCGAACCAAGGTTCACGTAGGCCTGGACGGTGAGCCGGTCGCCGATCTGCGGTGCGTCGGAGATGCCGATGGAGTCGACATGCTCCACGGCCACCCCGCCCCAGGCATCCCGGACCCGCAGGATCCAGGCCGCCAGGTCCTTGGCCGCCCGGTACTGGTCCGCCGCCGCAGCCCGGCCGGACTGGCAGGCCGGACGGTACAGGTTGTTGACGTAGTCCCGCAGCATCCGGTTGGCGGAGACCTTCGGTCCCAGCTCCGCGAGCGTGTGCTTCACCATTTCAAGCCACTCGTGCGGCAGCGCGTCCGCCGGGGCCTCCGAGGGACCGGCAGACCCGGCGTCTGAGGACGGCTCCTGGCCGTAGAACAGCGGAGCAACCGTATTCTCCAGCAGGTCGTAGAGGGCAGCGGCTTCAATGTCGTCCCGCTGGTCCGCGGTGTACAGCTCCCGGGTGTGGATGCCGTCGCGGGGGTTGGCCGAGGGGATCGCCCAGCCGTTCTCGCCGTCGTACATCTCATCCCACCAGCCGTCCATGACGGACAGGTTCAGGCCACCGTTGATGGCGGACTTCATGCCGGAGGTACCGGAGGCCTCCAGCGGCCGGATGGGGTTGTTCAGCCAGACGTCACAGCCGGGGAAAAGGGTGCGGGCCATGGCGATGTCGTAATTGGGAAGGAAGACAATCCGGTGCCGCACCTCCGGATCATCGGTGAACTGCACCAGGTCCTGGATCATCCGCTTGCCCTGCTCATCGGCCGGATGGGATTTGCCGGCCACCACCAGCTGCACCGGGTGGTCCGGGTGCAGCAGCAGGGCCTTCAGCCGGGCGGGGTCCCGCAGCATCAGGGTCAGCCGCTTGTAGGTGGGGACACGCCGGGCAAAGCCGATGGTCAGGATGTCCGGGTCCAGTACGTCGTCGGTCCAGCCCAGTGAGGCGTCAGGGGTGCCGCGCTTGCGCCAGGCGGCGCGGACACGGCGGCGGACGTCGTCGATCAGGTTGCTCCGCAGCCTGCGCCGCAGGTCCCACAAACGCTCGTCGCTGACTTCGTAGGCGCGGGTCCAGTCGCGGTCATGCACGGTGCCGACACCGAACTCCTCCTGTGCCAGGCGGGTCAGCTCCGGATCCACCCAGGTGGGCACGTGCACGCCGTTGGTTACGGACGTGATCGGGATCTCCGAGACATCGAACCCGGGCCAAAGTCCGGAGAACATGGCCCGGGAAACCTGGCCGTGCAGCTTGGCCACGCCGTTCGCACGCTGCGCCAGGCGCAGTCCCATCACGGCCATATTGAAGACATTCGGGTCCCCGCCTTCATAATCCTCCGCGCCGAGTGAGAGCACCTTGTTCGTGGGCACCGACTGGGCCAGGCCCGCATTCAGGAAGTGCCGCACCTCGCCGACGTCAAAGCGGTCGATCCCGGCGGGAACCGGAGTGTGCGTGGTGAAGATGGTGGAGGCCCGCGCCGCCGTGAGCGCTTCCTCCCAGTGCATCCCGGTGTCCATCAGCTCACGGATCCGCTCCACCCCGAGGAACCCGGCATGGCCCTCGTTGGTGTGGAAGACCTCCGGTGCCGGCGCTCCGGTCAGGCGTTCAAAGACACGCAGCGCCTTCACACCGCCCATGCCCAGCAGCAGTTCCTGCTGGAGCCGGTGGTCTCCGCCGCCGCCGTACAGCCGGTCCGTGATGCCGCGCGCCGCGTCGTCGTTCCCGCGTACGTCCGCGTCCAGGAGCAGCAGCGGAACGCGCCCGACGTCGGCACGCCAGATCTGCGCCATGAGGTGCCGCCCGTTGGGCAGCGGCATGCTGATCCGTGCCGGGGTGCCGTCCTCTTCGCGCAGCAGGGTCAGCGGCAGGCCGTTGGGGTCCAGGACCGGGTAGGTCTCCTGCTGCCAGCCGTCGCGGGAAAGCGACTGCTTGAAGTAGCCGGCCTGATACAGCAGGCCGACGCCGATCAGGGGAACGCCAAGGTCCGAGGCGGACTTCAAATGGTCTCCGGCCAGGATTCCCAGGCCGCCGGAGTACTGCGGCAGCACGGCGGAGATGCCGTATTCGGGGGAGAAATAGGCGATTGAGCGGGGAGCGTCCTCACCGAGGGACTGGTACCAGCGGGGTTCGGTAAGGTAGCGCTCCAGGCCTTCGTCCAGGGACCGGATGCGGCCTACCAAGTCAGGGTCGGAAGAGATCCGTTCAAGGGTCTGGCGGCTGACCATGCCCAGGGCGCGGACGGGATCATGGCCGCTCTGCGCCCAGATCTGCGGATCCAGGTCATTGAACAGCTCCCGGGTGGGCTGGTGCCAGCTCCAGCGCAGGTTGCCGGCAAGTCTCGCCAGCGGCGCGATGCTGTCGGGGAGGACGGTGCGGACGGTAAACCTTCGGATTGCCTTCACCCCCGTTAGGCTAGCGCAGAACGCCGCGGCTGTGTCCTCTGTCACCCAAAAGCAACAGGGATTTAACCCCAGTTTTCCCATCCCCGCCCGGACGTGCGGGGATTCCGGGCATGTAGGCCCTGACCTGTGACGATGCGGCAAAAAGTACGTGCCCTTAGCAATCTGCCCTGATTGTCGCTAACGTCTAGTCTGTGACCACATCCAGCGCGTTGCCATCTAATGTCCAGCCCGCCGCGGAACTCCGGTTCGGCCGGATTCCGATCCTCAACGTGTCCCCGGTGATCCAGTGCGGCCGCTTCGCCGCCAAGGCTGTTCCGGGCGAAGACCTTGTTATCGGCGCCACGGTCTTCCGCGAAGGCCATGACCTTGTGGGAGTCACGGCCGTGCTTTACGACCCGCAGGGACAGGAAGTCGAGCGCCGCAGAATGCATCCGGTGGGGCAGGGCCTGGACCGCTGGGAAGGGTTCCTGCGTCCTCCGACGACAGGGGAGTACACCTTCACGGTGGAAGGCTGGGCTGACCAGTTTGGCACCTGGCACCACAATGCCGAAGTGAAAATCGGTGCCGGAATCGACGTCGAGCTCATGCTTGCCGAAGGTGCCGTCCTCTTCACTGCAGCCGCCGAAGGCAGGAACGGGGAAGACGCCGCCGTGCTGCGGGAGACTGCCCGGGTACTCGAGGACCAGGCACTGGATCCCGGCATGCGGCTCGCCGCGGCCAGCCGTCCGGAACTTGTCCAGGTGCTGGACCGGGAGCCTATCCGGGACCTGGTGACCGCCTCCCAGCGTTTTCCCATCAACGTTGAACGGGACCGTGCGGGACGCGGCGCCTGGTACGAGTTCTTCCCGCGCTCCGAAGGCGCCTCCTTTGATCCCGCCACCGCTGCATGGACCTCCGGCACCTTCCGGACGGCAGCCCGCAGCCTGGACCGGGTTTCCAGGATGAACTTTGACGTCATCTACCTCCCGCCGATCCACCCGATTGGCACCAACTTCCGCAAAGGTCCGAACAACACCCTGGTTGCCGGGCCGCAGGATCCCGGATCTCCCTGGGCGATTGGCGCCGCCGAAGGCGGACACGACGCGATCCATCCGGACCTGGGCACCTTCGAGGACTTCGACTTCTTCGTCGAGGCCGCAGCGGGCCTGGGACTGGAAGTCGCCATCGACCTGGCGCTGCAGGCTTCGCCGGACCATCCCTGGGTCAGCGAACACCCGGAATGGTTCACCACCCGGGTAGACGGCAGCATCGCCTACGCGGAGAACCCGCCCAAGAAGTACCAGGACATCTATCCGCTCAACTTCGACAACGACTACGAAGGGCTCTCCCGGGAGATCCTGCGGATCGTGCTGATGTGGATCAGCCACGGCGTGAAGATTTTCCGTGTGGACAACCCGCACACCAAGCCCCTGAGGTTCTGGGAATGGCTCATTGGCACCGTCAACCGGCAGCACCCGGACGTGGTGTTCCTGGCGGAGGCCTTTACCCGCCCGCCCATGATGCACGCGCTGGGCATGGCTGGATTCCAGCAGTCCTACACGTACTTCACCTGGCGGAACACCCGGAAGGAAATCGAGGAGTACTTCACTGAGGTCTCCCATGAGACCGCGGCGTTCTTCCGGCCCAACTTCTTCGTGAACACGCCGGACATCCTCACCGAATTCCTCCAGTACGGAGGGCCGCCCGCCTTCAAGATCCGGGCCGTGCTGGCCTCCACTGCCAGCCCCCTGTGGGGCATGTACGCAGGTTTCGAACTCTACGAGCATGTGGCCCGGCCGGGAGCCGAGGAGTACATCGACAACGAAAAGTTCGAGTACAAGCAGCGGGACTTTGCCGCCGCGGAAGCCGAGAACCGCAGCCTGGCTCCGTACGTCGCCCGGCTGAACCAGATTCGGCGCGACCACCCGGCGCTCGGAGACCTGCAGAACCTTACGGTGCATTCGAGCACTGATGAGGCCACGGTCGCCTACTCCAAACACAAGCACGTTGATCTATCCGATCCAAGCAGTAAGGACACGCTCATCATCGTGGTGAACACGGACCCGCACAGTGCCCGCGAGTGCACCGTAACCCTGGACCTTGATGCGCTGCATCTGGATCCGCAGGACTTCAACGAAGACGGCACGTTCTGGGTCGACGACCTGATCAGCGGCGCAAGCTACCGCTGGGGGCAGTACAACTACGTGCGCCTGGACGCACACTATGAACCGGCGCACGTCCTGGCTGTGCGGAGGGGATCGGCATGGTAAATCCGTTCCAGCTGCACGCGCCCGGTCTGACGAACGATCCGAACTGGTACCGCAAGGCAGTTTTCTACGAAGTGCTGGTCCGCGGTTTCCGCGATTCGAACGGAGACGGCAACGGCGATTTCACCGGCCTGATCTCACAGCTGGACTACCTGCAGTGGCTCGGCGTTGACTGCCTCTGGCTGCCGCCGTTCTTCAAGTCCCCGCTGCGCGACGGCGGCTATGACATCTCCGACTACTACGACGTGCTCAGCGAGTTCGGCACCATCAGCGACTTCAAGCGGCTCGTGGCAGAGGCCCATGCCCGCGGACTGCGCGTCATCATCGACCTGCCGCTGAACCACACCTCGGACAAGCACCCCTGGTTCGAGGAATCCCGGAATGATCCCGAGGGTCCCTACGGCGATTTCTACGTCTGGTCAGACACCGACCAGAAGTACGAAGACGCGCGCATCATCTTTGTGGACACGGAAGAATCCAACTGGGCCTTCGACCCGGTGCGCCGGCAGTTCTACTGGCACCGGTTCTTCAGCCACCAGCCGGACCTGAACTTCGAGAACCCGAAGGTCGTCGAGGCGGTGTTCGACGTCGTGCGCTTCTGGCTGGACCAGGGCATCGACGGATTCCGTGCAGACGCCATTCCGTACCTGTTCGAGGAGGACGGGACCAACTGCGAGAACCTGCCGGCCACCCACCGGTTCCTGAAGGACCTCCGGACCATGGTGGATGAAAACTACCCCGGCCGGGTAATCGTGGCGGAAGCCAACCAGATGCCGCACGAGGTCGTTGAGTACTTTGGCGACGAGACCGGGCCGGAATGCCACATGTGCTTCCACTTCCCGATCATGCCGCGCCTGTTCTACGCGCTGCGTGACCAGAAGGCGGCACCGATCGTCCAGACCATGGAGGAGACTCCGGACATTCCCCAGGGGAGCCAGTGGGGCACCTTCCTCCGGAACCATGACGAGCTGACGCTGGAAATGGTCACCAACGAGGAGCGCCAGGCCATGCTGGGCTGGTACGCGCCGGATTCCAGGATGCGCGCTAACATCGGTATCCGCCGCCGGCTGGCACCGCTGCTGGACAACTCCCGGGCGGAGATTGAACTGATCCACGCGATGCTGCTCTCGCTGCCCGGCAGTCCGTTCCTCTACTACGGGGACGAGATCGGCATGGGAGACAACATCTGGCTGGAAGACCGTGACTCCTCGCGCACCCCCATGCAGTGGAACCCGGACCGCAACGCGGGCTTCTCCACTGCGGATCCGGGCAAGGTCTACCTGCCGGTGGTGCAGTCGCTGGTCTACCACTACAACCACGTCAACGTTGAGGCGCAGCTGGCCAGCTCAAGTTCGCTGCTGCACTGGCTGCGGCAGATGATCATGGTCCGCAAGACCCATCCCGCGTTCGGCATGGGCTCCTACCGCAACGTCCCCACGGACAGCGAGGCAGTCCTGGCGTTCCTGCGTGAGCTGCCGGAGGATAACCCCGAAGGTGAGGTGGGGGAGACCATGTTCTGCATCTTCAACCTCTCCCAGCATCCGGTAGCCGCCACCGTGAAGCTTCCCGAATTCGCCGAACGGGGACTGCGGGACGCCTTTGGCGGAACGCCGTTCCCCGCCTTCGGGCAGGACGGTTCACTGACCCTGACCCTGGGCAGCCACGACTTCTTCTGGCTCCGCCTGCGCTCGCCGCGGTCGAACACCAGCTCACCGCAGACCGAAGCAATCCCGCTGATACTTGCACCGGAGGCCACGTCGAAATGACAGACACCATCCCGACCCTGCCCGAACTCCTTACTGCCTGGCTGCCCCGGCAGCGATGGTTTCCGGCCAAGGGAAAGGATGTGGTCCTGCGCCGCGTCGGCGGCATCGAACTGGCAGACCCCGACGGCGCGGTGGAAATGCACGTCCACTTCGTCTCGGTTGAATCCGGCCGGCGGGTGGACGTCATCAGCGTGCCGGTCAGCACCCGGGCGGACCCGGTGGAGGAACTCGGCGAGTCGCTCCTGGGCATCGTTGAACATCCGGACAAGGGCCGGCAGTGGCTGTACGACGCCACTGCCGATCCCGTGTTCGTCACTGCCTGGCTTGAAAGCATGCGCTCGCAGGCCAGCTCGCTGGACGGCCGCACCCACGGGTACGCGCTGGACGGGTTCGGCGACTGGGACGCCTTTACTGAAACCCTGGCCATCCGGGTCCTGAAGGGCGAGCAATCCAACACCTCGGTCATCGCGGCGACCAGCAAGGCTCCGGTAATCGTGAAGTTCTACCGGGTGCTGGCAGCGGGGGAGAGCCCCGACGTCGTAGTCAGCGCCAAGCTCACGGAGCACGGTTCCCAGGACGTACCCGCCACCCTGGGGTGGGTCACAGGCAGCTGGGAGGACGTGTATGACGACACCGGCGCAGGGAGCTGGGTGACCGGCGACGTGAGCGTGCTCCGGGAATTCATCCCGGACAGCGAGGACGCCTGGCGCACTGCGTCCTCCGCCGCCGTTGCCGGCCGCGACTTCTCCGCCGAAGCCGAAGAACTCGGCGCCGTGACGGGGCGGATCCACTCCCAGCTCGAAGCCGCTTTCGGCGCACACCAGCCCACGCCGGCCGAGCAGCAGGAGTTCGTCACCTCCCTGATACGCCGGCTGAAGTGGGAGTGGGAGGAAGCCCGCAGCTACGTGGGTCCGTATGACGAGACCTTCGAGAAGCTCCTCGAGACCGTTGAGCAGCTGCCGTCCCTGCCCAGCCTGCAGCGCATCCACGCGGACTACCATCTGGGACAGGTGCTGCACTCGACAGGCCGTGGCTGGACGGTCCTGGATTTTGAGGGTGAGCCGCTTCGCCCCGCAGCCGAACGGAGCCTTCCGGACGTAGCCCTGCGCGACGTCGTCGGAATGCTGCGTTCAATCGACTACGCCGCAGCCGTAGCGGTCATTGGGTCTTCCGGGACCGGCCCGGAGGACCTGGATGAGCACACCGCCCGCCGGGTGCAGGCCGCCGTCTGGGCCCAGGCCGCCGCCGACGCCTTCCTGCGCGGCTACGAAAAGGAAACCGGAACACAGGTCAACCGCGCCGACCCGCTCTACATCGCGCTCTGGCTGGACAAGGCCCTGTACGAGGTCGTCTACGAGATCCGCAACCGGCCGGCCTGGATCGAGGTGCCGGCGACGGCGGCCCGCCAGGTGCTGGAAGAACTCCGGTTGCAGCAAAACCCGCCGAACGGACAGGAAACGAACCACGTGAATACAACCCCAGAGTCCGAGCCCGTCCAGCCCCAGGGC
The DNA here is from genome assembly GCF_009193255.1 of Arthrobacter koreensis. Lineage (GTDB taxonomy): Bacteria > Actinomycetota > Actinomycetes > Actinomycetales > Micrococcaceae > Arthrobacter_B > Arthrobacter_B koreensis. Next base: position 2,727 of record NZ_WACG01000006.1, on the reverse strand, counting down.
ACCGCCCCCGAGTCCGGGGCATCGACGTCGGGCACCGCTGCCGCCGGGGATGCCGCCGTCTCAACCGCTGCGGAAGCAACCGGGACGGGTGAGCCTCTGCCGGTCGCGCAGGACATCCTGGATGCCGTCTCCAACGGAAGCTACTACCAGCCGCATGCGGTGCTGGGCGCCCACCTGGACGACCACGGAACGGTGACGATCCGGACGCTGCGGCCGCTGGCCAGCGGGGTCACTGCCGTCACGCCCGAGGGCCGGGTGGCGCTGCAGCACGAGTACAACGGGATCTGGGTTGGGACCATGCCGGCGCCGGTGGCGGGGCAGGTGCCGGACTACCGGCTGGAAGTGACGTACGACGGCGTTCCGCCCGCCCTGGTGGACGATCCGTACCGCTTCCTGCCCAGCCTCGGCGAAATGGACCTGCACCTCATCGGTGAGGGGCGGCACGAAAAACTCTGGACCGTACTGGGCGCCAACCCGCACCACTACAACTCGGTCCTAGGCGAAGTGGACGGCGTCAGCTTTGCGGTCTGGGCGCCGAATGCCAGGGCCGTGCGGGTGGAGGGCGACTTCAACGCCTGGGACGGCCGGGTCCATGCCATGCGCTCGCTGGGAAGCTCCGGGGTCTGGGAGATTTTCATCCCGGACGTAGAGCCGGGCTCCCGCTACAAGTTCGAAATCCTCGGACAGGACGGAGTCTGGCGGGAGAAGGCGGACCCCATGGCCAAGGGCACCGAAGCTCCGCCACTCACCGGTTCCAGGGTTGTCGAATCCACCTACCGGTTCGAGGACCAGGACTGGATGGCCGCGCGCGCCGAGCGGGATCCGCACAACGCTCCGATGAGCGTGTACGAAGTCCACCTCGGCTCCTGGCGGCTTGGGCTGGATTACCGGGAACTGGCACGCCAGCTCGCGGAGTACGTCACTTGGCAGGGTTTCACCCATGTGGAGTTCATGCCGGTTGCCGAGCACCCCTTCGGCGGTTCGTGGGGCTACCAGATCACCAGCTACTTCGCCCCGACCGCCCGCTTTGGGCACCCGGACGATTTCCGCTACCTGGTGGATACCCTGCACCAGGCCGGAATCGGCGTCATCCTGGACTGGGTGCCCGGCCACTTCCCGAAGGATTCCTGGGCCCTGGCCAACTTCGACGGCCAGCCGCTCTACGAACACGGCGACCCGATGCGCGGGGAACAGCCGGACTGGGGAACGCTGATCTTCGACTACGGACGCCGCGAGGTCCGGAACTTCCTGGTCGCCAACGCGATCTACTGGCTCGAGGAGTTCCATATTGACGGCCTCCGGGTCGACGCCGTGGCCTCCATGCTCTATCTGGACTACTCCCGGCCGGCAGGCCAGTGGCGGCCGAACCAGTTCGGCGGCCGCGAGAACCTCGAAGCGATTTCCTTCCTGCAGGAGGTCAACGCGACCGCTTACCGGCGGGTGCCGGGCATCGTGATGATCGCCGAAGAATCGACGGCATTCCCCGGCGTTACCGCGCCGACGAACACCGGAGGCCTGGGCTTCGGGCTCAAGTGGAACATGGGCTGGATGAACGACACCCTCGAGTACATGTCCGAGGACCCGATCAACCGGATGTACCACCACGCGAAGCTCACGTTCTCCCTCGTCTACGCCTTCACGGAGAACTTCCTCCTGCCGATCTCCCATGACGAGGTGGTGCATGGAAAGGGATCACTGCTGCGCAAGATGCCGGGCGACCGGTGGCAGCAGCTGGCGAATGTCCGCGCCTACCTCGCCTTCCAATGGGCGCACCCGGGCAAGCAGCTGATCTTTATGGGTACAGAGTTCGGCCAGGAAGCAGAATGGTCCGAGCAGTACGGCCTGGACTGGTACCTCACCGAAACGCCGCAGCACCGCGGCGTGCAGCTGCTGGTCCGCGAGCTGAACGACATCTACCGGGAAACCCCCGCGCTGTACGCCCGGGACAACGAACCCTCCGGTTTCCAGTGGATCAATGAGAACGACGGCGCGCACAACGTGCTCTCCTTTATCCGCTGGGATGGACAGGGCAACCCGCTGGTCTGTATTGCCAACTTCTCAGGCAGCCCGCACGAAGGTATCCGGGTTGGCCTGCCCTGGGCAGGGGAATGGGTGGAGCGGCTGAATACCGACGCAGTCGAATACGGCGGATCGGGCGTAGGCAACATGGGGGTAGTGCATGCGCAGGAGGGTGGGTTCGAAGGCCAGCCGGCCTCGGCTTCGCTGCGGCTTCCGCCGCTCGGCCTGCTGTACCTCACGCCCCGAAAGTAGCCCCGGCTCGAACGGTTTTGGGGAGTCGGTCGTCGCCTCCCCAAAACCGTGCTAGAGTTTATATCCGCGCAGAACGGGAAACCGGGAAGCGTGAGGGATCGCAAGATCCGCAGCGGATATCGCGAAAACAGCCGGTTTGACACGGACTGCCAAGCGGTACTAAGCTAGAAAAGTTGCTCCGGAGCGACGGAGAGCGCAAGATCCCGAGGGATCGCAGCTCTCCCGGTGCCGGATGTGCCTGTTGTTTGAGAACTCAATAGTGTGCCAAGTTTATTGATACCGATTATTTTAATTGGTTGAATTGGCTGTCCCGCCCACCCCGTGGGTGTGGATGGTTTTTTTAGCTGGTTTCGAATTTAGTGCAGAACTGTGCAGCCAATTTTCCTTGGCTCCGGTTGTGTGTCTGTAAAACATTTACGGAGAGTTTGATCCTGGCTCAGGATGAACGCTGGCGGC
>NZ_WACG01000005.1 GCF_009193255.1 Arthrobacter koreensis | reverse complement strand
CGCCGCCGCCGCAGCCGCGCCGCCCCGCGCCCCAGCCGCCGCAGCCGCGCCGCCCCGCGCCCCAGCCGGCGCACCACGCCCCTCGAAAGCTCTACCCCTCCACAGCCCCCGGCCGTTCCGGCGGAGTGAAGATACGAGGCTCGTCGCTCCAGACACTCTCCACTTCGGACTTGGTCCGGCGCATGATCTGGTCCATCGCCTCGCGCGCAGCATCAGCGTTGCCAGCCTGGATGGCGTTGGCGACGTCGACGTGCCACTGCAGCGCTTCCTCATGCGGCCGCGACGGCATCAGCCCGTAGTCCGTGCGCCCGCGCAGGACCTCGGCGATCATTGACTGCATCTGTCCAAACATTTCGTTCCCCGAAGCAGCCAGGACCAGCGCGTGGTAGTGAATGTCCAACTCAAGGAACTGCTGCAGGTCACCCGCCCGGCCCACAGCCCGCATCTTGGCAGCAACGGCCATCAGCTCGGCGGCCATGTCCTCCGGCGCGTACTGTGCCGCGAGCTCGGCAGCGGCGGGTTCGACGGCGGAACGCAGCTCGGTCAGTGAACGCAGCTGGGCGCCCTTGCCGGTCTTCGCTGCAAGGCGCCAGCGGACAAGATATGGATCGAACACGTTCCAGGAGGTCTCGGGCAGAACCCGGATGCCCACCCGCTTGACGGTCTCCACCAGCCCCAGGGACTGCAGCACGCGGACCGCTTCCCGGGCAACGGATCGGGAGACATTGAGCTCTGTCTCGAGCTGTTCCGAGAGCATCGTGTCCCCGGCCTTGAGCTCGCCGGACACGATCCGCCGTCCCAAGGATTCGATGACGAGGCTATGCAGGCGCGAACTCATGCGGATTCCGGGGTGGCAGTCACCCTTTTATTCTAGGCAACCCTGGCTCAGGACTGCGGTTTGACTACCGGAAACAATCCATCCGGCTCTTCGCCCTCCTCATAATGGCTCGCAGCGGGCCCCACGATCAGCGGATCCGGAGCATGGGCAACGCTCGTGTCCTTGTTGGGATAGTCAACGCTGGCCAGGACATAACGCATGGCCTCGAGCCGGGCGCGCTTCTTGTCATTTGACTTCACCACGGTCCAGGGAGCATCGCCCGTGTCCGTGTAGAAAAACATTGCTTCCTTTGCCTGCGTGTAGTCGTCCCACTTATCCAGGCTGGCTAGGTCGGTGGGGGAGAGCTTCCACTGCTTCACCGGGTCCGTTTCCCGCGCCGCGAACCGGGCCAGCTGCTCTGCCCGGCCCACGGAGAACCAGAGCTTGCGCAGCAGGACGCCCGAGTTCACCAGCATGCGCTCCAGCTCGGGAACCTCCCGCATGAACTCCAGGTACTGGGCAGGCGTGCAGTAGTTCATGACGCGTTCGACACCGGCACGGTTGTACCAGGAGCGGTCCATCATCACGATTTCCCCGCCGCTGGGCAGATGGGAAATGTAGCGCTGGAAGTACCACTGCGTGCGTTCCTGGTCGGTGGGTTTCTCCAGCGCCACGACGCGTGAACCGCGGGGATTCAGGTGCTCGTTGAAGCGCTTGATGGCACCGCCCTTGCCGGCGGCGTCGCGGCCTTCGAAGATGATGAGCATTTTCTGGCCGGTGTCTTTCACCCACAGCTGCATCTTGAGCAGCTCGATCTGCAGCTGACGCTTCTGCCGCTCGTAGCTGCGGCGGCTGAGCTTCTTGTCATAGGGGTAGTTGTGACGCCAGGCGTCGTCGGCCTTGTCCCGGATTTTGCCGTTCTTCGAATCCAGTTCGCCGAGCTCATCAAGTTCGGCGGCATAGTCCTCCGCCACCGAGACCCTGTCTCCCTCGCCGTCGGACGCGGCATTGCGCCCAGCGGGTTCTTCCGCCTGTTCTTTCTCAGCCTTCGTGTCCGACCGGGAGCCGTTCTTGCCCGTGGCCATAAGAATCTCCTTGCGAGAGTGGTGTCCTGCTGAGAATCTACGCGGAGCACGCGGCGCAGCGGAAGGGCAGCCCGCGAGCCTCGCCGGGATTGCCGGAGACGGCACGGATAATTAACGGCGATGAAATACCTGCGCTCCGCCCTGCTTTCCGCCGTTACCGTCCCGCTGATCCTTTTCGGCACAGCCTGCGTTCCGCAGGATACCGCCTCCTCGGCCGCACCGCCGTCGGAAGCCCAAGGCCAGACCCCAGCCCAGGCCGGGACCGCGCTCGAGCAGCTGGGCAGCATCCCCATCAAGGGCAGGGCGCCGAAAACCGGTTACAGCAGGGAGGAGTTCGGGCCGGCATGGGCCGACGTCGACCGCAACGGCTGCGACACCCGCAACGACATCCTCGCCCGGGACCTGACGAACCAGACCTTCAAGCCGGGAACCAAGGACTGCGTGGTCGCCACGGGCACTTTCGCGGACCCCTACACCGGCACCGTCATCAGTTTTGTCCGGGGAAACACCACCAGCACCGCCGTGCAGATCGACCACGTGGTGGCGCTCTCGGACGCGTGGCAGAAGGGGGCGCAGCAGCTCACTGCCGAGGAGCGCCGGCAGCTCGCCAACGATCCGCTGAACCTCTTCGCCGCGGACGGCCCGGCCAACAGCGCGAAATCGGATTCCGACGCCGCCACCTGGCTTCCGTCGAACAAGGCCTTCCGCTGTGAATACGTGGCGCGCCAGACGGCAGTGAAGGCCGAGTACCGGCTCTGGATGACGCAGGCCGAGCACGACGCGATTGCCGCAGTCCTGGCGACCTGCCCGGACGAACCGGTGCCGGCACGCGAGGGAACCGCACCGAGGACAGTTCCCGCTGGTGAGGTACCGGATACGCCCGAAGGTCCGGGAAGCCCGACGCCGGTCTACGCCAACTGCACGGCGGTCAAGGCCGCGGGGGCAGCGCCCATCCGTCCCGGGGACCCGGGCTGGGACCCGAAGTTCGACGGCGACGGTGACGGAGTCGGCTGCACCTCCTGACCCGAAGCCGCAAGAGTCCTATGCGGACCGAACGTGTCCGCATCGCGTTTTATCGCGGACCCAGCCTGTCCTGAAGCCCGTCGTCCGGCTCACCTGACCCGCCTAGCGTGAAAACAGTTCCGCGAGACAGCGGATAGAGCGCGAAGGAATGACGAACATGGGTTTGCTTGAGATAGAACTGGCGAAGCTGGACTACGCAGAACGGCTGCAGTCCGCGGAACGTACCAGGCACGTGCGCCGCCATGCGGACACGCTGCCCCGGACGGCAGGAGCACGGACGGCAGGACTCACGCGGGCAGGACTGCCTAAACCCCGGACGGCAGGAACGGTCGGACGCACTCGGCGCGCGAAGGTTGATGCTCCCGTATTTACGGTCCGGATCGGTGGCTTCCGCTACCGGCTGTGGTTTACGCGGACCGTCGCGCTGTAGCCGGTCGAAGAGCGCGCACCGGGAGCGCAGCTCGCGCGTACCCGTCGCGCAGCTAGGCGGCGTCCATCCGTTCGAGCACGAAGACCGGAATCTCCCGGTCCGTCCTGGTCTGGTAGTCGGCGTACGGCGGGTACGCCTCAACGGCCCGCTTCCACCAGGTGGCCTTCTCCTCGCCGGTAATCTCGCGGGCGGTCATGTCCCACTTCTGTGGCCCGTCCTGCAGCTCCACGTGGGGATGTGCCTTGATGTTGAAGTACCAGACGGGGTGCTTCGGCGCGCCGCCCATGGATGCGACCACCGCGTAATCGCCGTCGTGCTCCACCCGCATCAGCGGCGTCTTGCGCAGCTTGCCGCTCTTGGCACCCTTGGTGGTCAGGAGCACCACCGGGCGGCCGCCGAGGGTGGTGCCGCGGGTGCCGCCGGAGGACTCGATTTCCTCCGCCTGGTCACGGGCGCGCTTGGAGGTGCTGGGGACGTACTCACCGGTGAGGGGCATGCGCCCCAGTTAACACCCAATCCGGTGCGGCGCACCAGAGGCTTCTAGGACGCGGACGACGCCGTAGGTGGGGTAAAGATCCAGGGCTCCAGCGGCAGCCGGGCCGGATCGAAAGCTTTCAGGGCCTCCGGAAGGGTGCCGGGCAGTCCCAGCGACGTCAGGATCAACTCCGCCGTCTCCGGCGCTGAAATCCCCAGTTCCGCCAGCGCGCCCAGGGTGACGGCGCCGTCGCGCTTTGCCAGCCGCTTGCCGCTCTCCGAGAGGACCAGCGGAACATGGACATACTCCACCGGAGGCAGGCCCAGCAGCGCCGCAAGGTAGGCCTGCCGGGGTGTGGAGGAGAGGAGATCGTCCCCGCGGACCACCTGGTCTATGCCCTGGGCGGCATCGTCGACGACGACGGCAAGGTTGTAGGGCGGCACGCCGTCGTTGCGCAGCAGCACCAGGTCATCCACCACTCCGGTGTACGGCCCGTGCAGCACGTCGTGCACCTTGTACTCCTGCACATCTGCGCGCAGCCGCAGGGCCGGGGGACGTTCGCGCCGCCGTCGTTCGCGTTCAGCTTCGGAGAGATTGCGGCAGGTGCCGGGATAGGCGCCGGGCGGAGAGTGCGGGGCACGCGGAGCGTCGGAAATCTCCGCGCGGGTGCAGAAGCACTCGTAAACCCTTCCCTCGGCGCGGAGCTGCGCGATGGCTTCGAGATAGACCGGTGTCCGGTCGGACTGGCGGATCACTTCGCCGTCCCAGTCCAGGCCGACGGCGGCAAGGTCGCGCAGCTGGATTTCCTCAGCTCCGGCCCGGGCGCGGTCCAGGTCCTCTACCCGGAGGATGAAGCGGCGTCCGGTGCTGCGGGCGAACAACCAGGCGAGCAGGGCCGTCCGAAGGTTGCCGACGTGCAGTTCGCCGGACGGGCTCGGGGCGAAGCGGCCGGCACCGGCCGGGGAGGGGATCAGAGGAGGCACGCTTTCCAGCCTACAAACCCCGGAGCGCATCGGCGCACGGCACTAGACTAACCGCACCACGGCGGACTGCCTCCCTAAGGAGCCACACCATGCCCGACTACGGCCGCGACCTGCTCTTCGGAGCCTTCATCACTCCCGTTGCCGCGCCTGCGCAGCAGGCAGTGGACCTGGCTGTTACTGCGGAGGAGGCCGGACTGGACCTGGCCGCCTTCCAGGACCACCCGTACCAGCCGAGGTTCCTGGACACCTGGACGCTGCTCTCCTATGCCGCGGCACGCACGTCCCGGATCCGGCTGGTGCCGGACGTGCTGAACCTGCCGCTGCGCCAGCCCGTGGTGGTGGCTCGCAGCGCCGCGAGCCTGGACCTGCTCAGCGGCGGGCGGCTCGAACTGGGGCTGGGTACCGGGGCATTCTGGGACGCGATCGTGGCGGCGGGCGGTGAGCGGCTGTCCCCGGGGGACGCCGTCACCGGCCTCACGGAGGCGATGCGGATCATCCGCGGGGTCTGGAACCCGGATGATCCGGCCCCGCTGCGGGTGGACGGCAGGATCCACCGGGTGATCGGTGCCAAGCGGGGTCCTGCGCCGGCGCACGACGTCGGCATCTGGCTCGGTGCCTATAAGCCGCGCATGCTGCGCCTCACCGGAGTGGCCGCGGACGGCTGGCTTCCCTCGCTGGGGTACCTGCACGGCGGTCCGGCTGACCTGGACCCGCTGAATGCGGTGATTGACGACGCCGCTGCCTCCGCCGGGAGGGATCCCGCCGCGGTGCGCCGGCTGCTGAACATCAGCGGCTCCTTCGAGCCCACCAGGAAGGGACTGCTGCAGGGCCCCGTGGACCAGTGGGTGGAGGAACTCACCGGAATGGCTCTGCGGCACGGAATCTCAGGATTCATCCTGGCCTCCGACGACGCCGCCAGTATCGCCAGGTTCGGTATGGAAGTGGCCCCTGCGGTTCGGGAACGGGTGGCAGCGTCCCGCGGCTGAACAGCGTGGGGAACGGCGGCGAGCAAAACCGAACGCGCTCGCCGGGGCAGGGGCCTTCCGCACCTGAACCCAGCGCCCTACTGTGGGGAAATGACATCGGAGCTGCTGTTGCCCGCCCTGAACGCCGCCCGGAAGGGCAAGGAAGAGGGAGGGATCCCCATAGGTGCCGCGCTGTTCATCGACGGCACCATCGTGGCAACCGGCCACAACCGCCGCCAGCAGCTCGGAAGCGTCATCCGGCACGCAGAGATGGACTGCCTGGAACATGCAGGCAGGCTCCCTGCCGGCTCCTACTTGCAGGCGACGATGGTGACCACCCTTTCGCCGTGCGAGATGTGCACGGGCGCGATCCTGCTGTACCGGATTCCGCGCGTCGTCATTGGTGAGAACCGCAACTACCGCGGAGCCGAGGACCTGCTGCTCCAGCACGGTATCCAGGTGGATGTCCTGGATGATCCGGCCTGCGTCCTGCTGATGGAGGAGTTCATGACGGACTACCCCACCCTGTGGAATGAGGACATCGGCATGCTCTAGGCGGCGCTGATTTGCGGTCCGGACCTGCGTTTTCCTTGCCTGTTCTCCCGCCGTCGTGAAGGATGGCCGCAGCGGGGGCGAAGAACTGCAACGGCGCAGGAAGGATCGGAACAACGCATGCGAAAACTAACAACCCTGGGGATCACCCTGTCCCTGGCCCTGGTGACAGCACCGGTGACGGCCACGGCGGCGGAGACCACAGCTGAACCCGTAACCGAACTCGGCGGAACGTTGGCCAACGGAGCCACCTGGGCAGCGGAGGTGCCTGCCGGCTGGAACGGGAAGCTGGTGCTCTACAGTCACGGGTTCCGTCCCGGCCCGGACAACCCGGCCTGGGACCCCGGGTTCGACTCGACCGCGCAGGCCCTGACGGACCGCGGCTTCGCGGTAGCGGCGTCGTCGTACGCCACCGCCGGCTGGGCACTGGGCACGGCAGTCCAGGACCAGCTCGACACCCTGGCGGCGTTCTCCGCCGCGGCCGGTGAACCGGCACGGACCATCGCCTTCGGAACGTCCATGGGCGGGCTGGTCAGCAGCCTCATCGCCGAAACGCCGGACAGCGGCGTGGACGGGGCGGTCAGCACCTGCGGGCTGCTGGGTGGCGGCATCAACCTGAACAACTACCAGCTGGACGGCGTGCATGCGCTCGCGGAGCTGCTGCTGCCCGGTCAGGAACTCCAGCTGACCGGGTTCCGTACAGCGGCAGAAGCCGGTGTGACCATCACTGCACTGATGCAGGCCGTGCAGCAGGCACAGGCCACCCCGGAAGGAAGGGCCCGGATAGCGCTCGCCGCAGCATTGATGAACACGCCCACCTGGTTCAGCGGGAACACGGCTCCCGGATCCCGGGACTTCGCTGCCCAGCAGGAGGCCCAGTACAACTGGCTGCTGCAGACCATTCCGTTCGTCGTGGGCTCCCGCGTCTCGATCGTTACCGCCGCGGACGGGGACAGCGGCTGGAACCAGGGCGTGGACTACGCGGCGCTGCTGCAGCAGTCGGCTCAACGGCAGCAGGTGGATGCGCTCTACCGTTCCGCCGGGCTGGATCTGAAGCGGGACATTCGCGCCCTGACCACGACGGCGGACATTACGCCGGACGAGGAGGCGCTGGAGTGGATGGACCGTACCTCCACACCCCAGGGCAACCTGCAGATCCCGGTGCTGACCATGCACACCCTCGCGGACATCCTGGCTCCGGTTGAATACATGGAGGAGTATGAGGAGACAGTCCGGGAAGCACGGGCGACGCCGCTGCTCCGGCAGTCCTTCGTCGAGCGGACGGGACACTGCACCTTTACGGACGCCGAGCGGGTGGCGGCCGTGCTGGCCATGGATGAACGGCTGGATACCGGACGCTGGGCGAACCTCGCCGAACCAAAGCAGCTGGACCGCCGTGCCGAGTCGCTCGGGCTGGGAGACGCGGACTTCATCAAGTACCAGCCGGCCGAGTTCGTGAATGACAGAACCTGGAATCAGGACCAGGGCCCGGGGAACGGACACGGTCCCGGCAAGGGAGAGGGCCCGGGGAGGGGGCATGACCATGGTCCGGGACACGGCCACGGCCCCGGAAAAGGCCGCTAGCAAACCATAGGTTCCTGCTCAGGCCCCGGCGCGCACTCCGCCGGCCAGTTCGCTGACCGGGCCGTTCCAGGGCGTGCCGTGGCCGGGCAGGATCCATTCAACGTCCGTCAGCGGGGTGAGCCGGTCCAGGGTCTCCAATGCCTGGGCGGGATCGTCCGTAAAGGGTGAGGGCTGCAGCCCAGTCCTGCCGGTGAGCACATTCCGGGTGGTCAGCGCGTCCCCAACGAACAGGGCCTTCACCCCGGGGACGTGGACCGCAACGCTGCCGGGAGAGTGCCCGGGAAGCCCGATGATCCGCGGCGATCCCGGAAGGTCCAGCACGTCACCGTCCGCAACCGGGACGACGTCGGTGAGGTACTTTGTGCGCCAGCCCTGCTTTCCCATGGAATACGCGAGGAAGCGTGCCGCGGGGCCCGGCCGCAGGCCGCTAGCAGAGCCCGGCGCCGGCTTGTAGCGCTCGGTTCCCTGTGCCCGCGCAGCATCTGCCGCATGGATGTACACCGGCACGCCGGTCTGCAGGCGGAGCCGCTCCGCGAAACCAATGTGGTCTGAATCGCCGTGCGTCAGGACAACGCCGCGGATGTCTTCGAGGGTCACGTCCAGGGCGGTGAGCTCGCGCTGCAGGTTCCGCCAGTGCCCGGCGAGTCCGGCGTCCACGACGGTGATGCCGCCGTCGGCCACCACCAGGTAGGCGGCAACTATGTCATTGCCGATCCGGTGCAGGTTGGGTGCGAGCTTCATGGCTGTCTCCTAGGGGGATGTCCGGTGTGTCCGGATTACATGGCTAACCTAATTAGCTATGATGGCTAATGTCAATAGCCGAACGAATGCCAGGAGAACCATGCCAACGCCGCAGCGAACCTCCCTCGAAGCCATTGTCGCCGCGGGCCGGGAGGCCCTGGAAGAGGGTGGGCCGGACCATGTCACCATGAATGCCGTCGCCACCCGGGTGGGTGTCCGGGCGCCGTCGCTGTACAAGCGGGTCCAGGACCGGGAAGCACTGCTGGGAAGAATCGCTGCTGCCACGCTCGAAGACCTGCGGGAACGGATGCAGGGCCTGGAAACCCTGGAAGACCTGGCCCGTACCTACCGCTCTTTTGCACGGGAACGGCCGGAGGGCTTCCGGCTGATCCAGACGCGAACGGCATCCGCAGAGGACCTGGCCAGGGCCAGCGAACCGGTCCTGGCCGCAGCCCGGAAGGCTGTGGGCGACGCCGATGCGCTGGAAGCCGCGCGGTTCATGACGGCGTGGCTCACCGGGTTCATCACCATGGAGCTTGCCGGGGCGTTCCGGCTGGGCGGGGACCTGGACAAGGCTTTCGAGTACGGAATCGAGCGGGTCGCAGCCGCCCTAGCGGACTGATGCCCCCCGCTCGCTTTCGGCAACCGGCCGCCTAGATTCCCTCACCCAGCTGCGGGCGCGCGCTGTAGGGGATCAGCGGGTGGTCCGCACGGGCCTTGATCTGCTGCACCACCCAGGTGTTGCCGTCCGGATCCGAGAAGCCGAACAGGGTGCCGCCGTCGCGCTCATCCATCACCGTCACCTCGCCGGCTGCCACGCCGCGGGAGACCAGCTGTTCCCGTGCCGCATAGGCATCCGGCACCACCAGCTGCAGCCCCTTCAGGGATCCGGGCTCCATGGGATCGTCACCGGGCAGATGGCCGATGACGATCGAGCAGCCCGAACCCGGCGGGGTGAGCTGGGCGAACGCCATCTGCTCGTTGACGGTGTGGTGGTCAAGATCGAATCCCACCGTGTCGGAGTAGAACGCGATGCTGCGGTCCAGGTCGCTGACCGGTACGCGGATGACTTCCAGGGTCCAATCCATGATTTCTCCCAAGGTGGTTGTAGGGAATCAGGCGGTGGCGAAGGCGAGCAGCTGCTCGAGCTTGTCGTAGCCGGCGGCCATGCCTGATTCCATGCCCGAGGACACGAAGCTATCCCGGGTCTGGACCGATGGGTAGACCGAATGGCCAACGAGTCTGGACCGGCCTCCGGGGAGGTCCTCGAACCGCAGGTAATCGAGGCTCGCCTGGTCCGGATACCCCTCGTACTCGAAGGTCTGGAGGATGAACTCGCCCGGGCGGATGTTGTGGAAGACGCCGCGGAACGCGTACTCGCCGTCGTCGTCGCTCTGCACAAACCGGTAGGAACCGCCCGGGGTGGCCTCGAAGGCATCGATGCGGGTCTCCAGGCGGTCAGGGCCCACCCACTGGGCGTAGGAGTCCGCCGTGACGTGGGCGCGGAAGACGTCCAGTGCCCGGTAGTCGAACTCGCGGACATAGTCGATGTACGGTGCGCCGTCGGGAAGGGTGACTTCCAGTGCGTTGGTCATGACGCCTCCTGCGGAGTCCTGGTCTCGGCACGGGAAGCGAGCAGTTCCTCCAGCCGGGAGTAAGAGTCGGTCATGCCGTCCTCCATGCCGGAGGCGGCCATTCCATCGCGGGCTTCCTGGGTGGGATATACGGCGTGCACGGTGATGCGGGTGCGGCCGTCACCCAGGTCCTCGAAGGTGTTGAATTCGAGGCTGACCACGTCGGGATAGCCGGAGAACTCGAACGTCTGGATGGCGAACTCGTTCTCCCGGACGGTGTGGAAGATGCCGGTGAAGTCGTACGGGATGCCCTCGGGGCCGGTATGCGTGTACTTATAGGTGCCGCCGGTGGTGAAGTCGTAGTGGTCCATTTCCATTTTCATGCCGCGCGGGCCCAGCCACTGGCTGACCAGGTCCGGGTCAGCGTGGGCGCGGAAGACATCCGCGACGGGGAAATCGATCTCCCGCGAATAGTCGATGAAGGGGACGGCCTCGGGTACGGAGAGCTGCAGTGCGTTGGTCATTGTTGGTCCTTTGACTGCCGGCCGCGCGTGGCGGCCTGTTGGTGGAGCACAGCGTCCAGGCCGCGGAACTGCCCTTCCATGACCAGCCGGTAACGGTCGATCCAGGCAGTGAGTGCCTCCAGCCGTGCGGGGTTCAGGTGGACGGGCCGGCGCTGCGCATCACGGGTTCGCGTGACCAGCTGTGCCTGCTCGAGGACCTGGATGTGCTTCGAAACCGCCTGCTTGCTGATTTCGAAGGGTTCGGCGAGTTCGTTGACCGTGGCCGGGCCCCGGGACAGCCTGGCGATGATCCGGCGGCGTGCCGGATCTGCCAGCGCCAGGAACGCCCTGTCCAGCAGGATGTCCTCCGGGGTTTCAGTCATAAGGGGCCAACGTTCGCGTCGCACGTTAAGCTGCGGTTTTCACACGGTGGGTTCTCGCTCCCGCCGGTATCCAACCCGCTTGTTGATCAACCATCTAGTTGATTACCCACGAAAGTACGCCCGGCGTCTCCGGACGGCAAGAGGGTTGGGGATATTTTTTGCCGGGCGCTGATGGTCCCGGTCCGTGGGTTTATGACGGCGGGGCTTTACCGGCGCCGCCGAACGCGCCGCTACGCTGGGCGGATGCTCACAGACAACCGAATCGATCCGCCGGACGCAGCAGATGAGAGGGGAACCCTCAACGGTTTCCTGGACTACCTCCGTGCCAGCGTTACCTACAAGGCGCAGGGGCTCAGCGATGCCGACGCCGCACGCCGCGTGCTGCCCTCCCTGCTCACGGTTTCCGGGCTGCTCCGCCACCTCGCAGACGTGGAACGCTGGTGGTTCCGTGCCCAGCTGGACGGCCAGGAAGGCATTCCCACCCGCTGGAGCAGCGACGATCCCGACGCCGAATTCCGCGTCAGCGAACAGGACAGCCTGGCCGAGATCATTGCCGACTACCAGGCCGCCTGCGACGAGTCCCGCGAGGTCGCTGCCAGGTACGGCCTGGAAGACAGGTGCAAAGCGGAGCACAGTGCGGGCCACAACCTGCGCTGGGTGCTGGTGCACATGGTCGAGGAGACCGGGCGGCACTGTGGCCACCTGGACATCATCCGGGAACTGCTCGACGGCGTCACCGGGGAGTAGCTGGCCGGTGGGGGACGGCTACGGTACCGGCAGCACCAGCACGGCGACGATTCCGACTGCGCTGAGCGCCACGACGGCGACGGCCAGCGCCAGCACGGCGCCGACGCTGGCGCGTCCGGCCTCCTGGCGGATGGTGGCCGAGCCCCGGCCGTACCGGCAGCGCTGGGTGGAATTAATGACGATTGCCAGTGCCAGCGCCGAGAAGACGAGGCTGACGGCGTACCAGCCGTGGGTGGGCAGCCAGCGCAGGAACATGGCCGAGGCCACCACCAGCGCCAGGGACGTCCTGCTCCAGGCGAGCGAGGTCCTCTCCGGCTGAAGGCCGGGATCCCCGTGCCCGTGCACCCCGGCCATCAGGCTGGCCGGAGGACCACGACGACCAGCAGTACGGCGGCCGTGATCCCCCCGCCTATAGCGAGGATGGGCGCCAGGGCCGGAAGGGGCAGCGGCGTCCCGGACCGCATGGCCCGCTCAACCCGCAGCCACCGGAAGAAGGCCCCGCTGCCCAGAACCAGCGCGAGAACCAGCAGCAGCAGGGCAACGGCTTTCCGGACCGCCGGAACAAAGAGGTCCGCGGTGAAGGCCTCGACGGCGATTCCTCCGGCAAGCAGTGCCAGGGACGTCCGGATCCAGGCCAGGAACGTTCGCTCGTTGGCCAGCGTGAACCGGGGGTCCGGCTCGGTGCCGCCCCGGAGCATCCGCGCTGCCAAACGCCCGCGCCCGGTTGTTTCCGCAGGCGTTTCTCCAGCAGCCACATGACCCTCTTCGATTGGTTGGACGATTCCACCTTGGATGGTAGACCCCGCCTCGCCGTTGTTCTCAACCCGGGTGGACATCTCCCGTGTCTTTCCACTCGACGGAAAACAGATAGTGCCGTGGGTCACCCGTAAACGTAACGTGCAATACAGAATTGCAGCGCCGTTTTCGGGGCTGGGCTGAAAGGAACTGCTGGCATGGCTCGAGGAATGGACTCCAGGACGGTTGTCCTGGAAAAGAAGGAGACGATGGCGGAGGGCGTGGTGCGCCTGACGCTGAGGAACCCGGACTGGTCCGACTTTCCGCAGTGGGAGCCCGGATCCCACATAGACCTGGTGCTGCCGGACCACATCCGCCAGTACTCACTGTGCTCGCCCTGCGAAGACGCATCGATCCTGCAGGTCTCCGTCCTGCACACCCCGAACTCCCGCGGCGGCTCCCGGTTCATACATGAGTCACTGGCCGAGGGTGCCGAACTCACCATCAACGGTCCGCGGAACAACTTTCCGCTGCAGGATTCTCGGAAATACCTCTTCATCGCGGGCGGAATCGGCATCACGCCCATCCTCCCCATGATTGCTGCCGCAGAGGCAGCCGGCCGCGAATGGCGTCTGGCATACGGCGGCAGGACCCGCAGCTCCATGGCCTACGCCGAAGAACTCGAAGCCCGGTACGGCAGGGAAAAGGTGCTGCTCTACCCGGAGGACACCCATGGACGGATCGATCTGCAGGGTCTGCTGGGCCTTCCACGCGCCAAAATGCTGGTGTACGCCTGCGGCCCTGCGCCCCTGCTCAACATTGTGGAGGACTTCTGCATGGGCTGGCCGCCCGGTGCCCTGCACACCGAACTCTTCTCAGCCGCCGCGCTGGGCGGCAGCGGCGCATCAGCGGAACCGTTTGAGGTGAACCTGGTCAACTCCGGAATCACGGTGGAGGTTCCAGTGGGTAAAACGGTGCTGGAAGCGGTCGAGGAGGCCGGGGTCCGGGTGCTGTCCTCCTGCCGGCAGGGGGTCTGCGGCACCTGCGAGGTCCCGGTTGTGGCCGGGGAGATCGACCACCGGGATGCTGTCCTGTCCGCAGAGGACAAGGCCTCCGGTGAAACCATGCTGGTCTGCGTCTCGCGTGCCGCTGCCGGATGCCCCTCACTGGCCCTGGAGCTTTAGGCATCCAACCCATGTCCGGAAGACCCGGACCCACTACCTGGACTTGCTGACGATAGGACCACAGATGACAACCGATACAGCTGCCGAAAGCCGCATGGCCCCGCCCGCGGGCGTACCCTCCGTTCCTGACGATCCCTTTTCCCTGGCGAACCTCGCTGATCCCTACCCGCTGCACGAAAAGCTGCGGGAAGCGGGACCCGTGGTCTGGCTGGAGAAATACGGCTCCTACGCCGTGACCCGCTATGACCCCGTCTACGAGATCCTGACCGACTTCGAGACGTACATTTCCGGGGGAGGGCTCGGCCCGGCGGACCGCAGGACGTCCACTGAATGGCGCCCGGCCGGAATCCTCGAATCGGATCCACCCACGCACACCGCCATGCGGCGCGGGCTCTCAAAGGTGGTGAGCCCGGCATCGGTGCGCCGGCTCCGGGCCGACTTCGAACCGCCGGCGCGCGAGCTCGTAGAGAAGCTCGTAGCGCAGGGAAGCTTCGACGTCGTCACCGACCTGGCGGAAATCTATCCGCTGCAGGTGTTCCCGGATGCCGTGGGCATACCGCAGGAAGGCAGGGAGAACCTGCTGCCCTACGGGTCCATGACCTTCAATGCCTTCGGCCCCAGGAATGAGGTCTACGAGGAAGCATTCCGGGACGCCGATGCCGTCTCCGCCTGGGTGATCGAGAACTGCGAACGCCGCAACCTCAGCCCGGGAGGCTTCGGCGCGGGAATCTGGGAGGTCGCCGACGAAGGGGGCATCACTCCCGACGAAGCCGTGCTGCTGGTCCGCGCCCTGCTCTCCGCCGGCGTCGACACCACCGTCACGGGGATCGGCAACACCCTCCTCTGCCTCGCAGCTAACCCCGAGCAGTGGGAGAAGCTCCGCGCCAACCCAAACCTGGCCAAGTTCGCCGTCGACGAGGCCCTTCGCCTTGAATCACCCTTCCAGATGTTCCACCGCACGGCTGCGGTGGACTCCACGATCGAGGGCATGCCCATACCCGAAGGAGCCAAGATCCTCCTGTTCATGGGAGCGGCCAACCGTGATCCTCGGAAATGGGGCGAAAACGCGGACTCCTTCGACCTGGACCGCAGTGCTTCCGGCCACGTCGCCTTTGGCATGGGACTTCACCAGTGCGTGGGCCAGCCCATTGCCCGCCTGGAAATTGAACTGGTGCTCCAGGCGCTGGCGGCGCGCGTGGAACGCCTTGAGCTGGCCGGGGAGCCCGTGCCGCAGATCCACAACGTGCTGCACGCGTTCTCATCGATTCCGGTGAAGGTGGTTCCGGCGGGCAGCTAGGGCGCCGAACCCAACGCACCATGACGCGCAGAGACGCCCGAGGCACCCGGATGGGGGAGCATCGGGCGTTTCGCTATATAAACAGGGATAGCCCATACATGGAATGGACGGATTTACCGGAGGTCGGCGCAGTGGCAGGACAGGCAGCAGCCAAGGGCAAATCGGTCACCTCCCGTGCGCTGAACATTCTGGGAGCGTTCGACGCCGGGCACGTGAAGCTGACGCTGTCGGAGATTTCACGGCGCTCGGATACACCGGTTGCCACGTGCCACCGGCTCCTGGGCGAACTGCTTGAGTGGGGGGCAGTCGCCAAGCGGGGCAACCACTACTACGTGGGCCACAGGCTGTGGTCGCTGGGGCTTCTTGCTCCGGTGGAGAAGGACCTGAAAACGATCGCCGGGCCGTATATGCAGGACGTGCTCTTCGCTACCAGGCAGGTGGTTAACCTGTTTGTCCTTGAGGGGCAGCATGCCCTGTTGATCGAACGTTTCTCGGGGACGGCCGTGGGCAAGCCCGTGGCCCAGGTGGGGGACAGGCTGCCGCTGCACGTCAGCGCTGCGGGAAAGGTCCTCTTGGGGTACGCGCCGGCTGAGGTGCGCGCGAAAGCCTTCGCCAACCTGATCCGCCGCACTCCGTACACCGTGACCGAGCCGGGAAAGCTGCACCGTCAGATACAGGAGGCACGGGACAACGGGTATGCGCTCACGCGTGAGGAGCAGGCGCTGGGAACCTCCGGACTGGCGGTCCCGGTGCTGAACGGAAGCGGCCAGCTTCTGGCAGCGCTGGGCGTGGTTTTCATTGGGCCCATGCGTGAACCCGAGCGGGTTATCCCCGCGCTCCAGGTTGCCGCGGCCGCCGTCGGGCGTGAAATCGGTTCACTCGGCTGAGCCGGAGGGCACCGGCCCTGAATCCTAGTGAACCGGGAGTGCCGGAACCCGGCTAATCTCAAAGCGGTCACCGGGCGCCGCGACCGTAACCGTTCCGGCGAACTCGGTGCGGACGCCCGCTTCCCATTCCTCATCCGTAGCCAGGCCTGCAAGGTGGGAGAGAACAACGTGCGGCACCCCGGCCTTCGCCGCAACGCGTCCCACGCCCGGGGGTGTGGTGTGGGAAATCTGCTGGTGATTCAGGAATTCAGGGGCCATGTCCAGGCCGGCGAAGTACTCAAGGTTGACGGCTTCGTGGATGAGGAGGTCTGCTCCGGTGGACAGGGTGACCATGTTGGAACACTCCGTGGTGTCGCCGGAAATGACTACCGAGCCGTAGCGGCTGTCGAACCGGAACGCGAAGGCCGGGAAAACTGGAGGATGCTCCACGAGGATCGCCGTGACCCGAACCGCATCATCCTCGAACACCAGGAACGGTTCCATAGCCGGAGTGGAGTTTCCGGAAGCGGCCGCGGCAACCGGTCCGGGGAGCGGAATGTCCGCGGCGACGATGAGTCCCCGCAGGTCCGGCCGGCCTTCGTCATGGACCCGGATCCGTATGTCGTAGGAGAACGCCTCAAGCAGATGGTCAACCATGGCGGCAGTCCCGCTGTCTTGAGCACCGGCTGCCTGGGGGTCCGCGCCGGGGCCGAACACGGGCACCGGGGCAGAGACTCCGTTCACCGGACGGCCCCAGTTCCAGAGGAAGTAGCCGGGCAGCTCAGCGACGTGGTCCGAGTGCAGATGCGTAATGAAGCCGGCGCGCAGGTCCTCGCCGCGCAGTCCGGCACTATGGGCGGCACGCGTGACGCCCAGGCCAAAGTCCACCAGGTAGAAACCTCCGTCCACCACCACGGCCGTTGCCATGCCCGGATGCGGGCCGCGGATCGCCGGACCGGCAGCGGTGCCCAGGGTAAGAACGGACATGCCGGGAGCAGGCTCCGGGCGGAGGGTCTTCATGATTGTGCTCGCATCTCTTCGCCTGCCGGGCGAGTTGGAAGTCGGATGCCTCCAGAATGCCCGCAGGCGGAGAGAAAGGAACGAAGTGGTTTCCAGCCACCGGAAAACTTCAATTGTTGCTCAGGTCACACAAATTTACAGTCGAATCCGTAATTGCTTCGCGCGTCCGTGCAGAATTCCCTCGACGAAAGCCTGGTAGGAAAGTGTCCCTCAAAGAACCCCCCACATCCCTGAAACAGGATGCCGGCACCCCACGCAACTGGTCCGCAGCCAAGCGCAGCCGCTACGGCTGGTTCATGACCTATTCGCTCCTGGTCCTGATGATGCTCAGCTGGGCTGACAAGGCGGTACTGGGTATCGCAGCCGTTCCGATCATGCGGGACCTGGGCGTTACCCCGCAGCAGTTCGGCCTGGTCAGCAGCGCCATGTTCCTCACCTTCGTGGTGATCCAGTTTGCCGCGGCACCGCTGGCCAACAGGATCCCCACCAAGTGGTTCCTCCTGGTGCTGTGCCTGACCTGGTCCGTGGCCCAGATGCCGATCCTGCTCTTCGCCACGCTTCCAGCGCTCTGGGCCTCCCGGCTCCTGCTCGGTGCGGGCGAAGGGCCCCTGGCCCCGGTGCTGATGCACAGCATCTATAAGTGGTTCCCGGAGAAGAAGGGAGCCACCCCGGCAGCAGTGGCGTCGGCGGGTGTGACCCTCGGTGTGGTTGCCTTCGCACCCGTCCTGGCATGGATCGTCGGATCATTCGGGTGGCAGACGGCGTTCGCCGTGCTGGCAGTCGTCGGCGTTGTCTGGTCCGTGTTCTGGGTGATCGCCGGCAAGGAAGGCCCCTACACGAGCCGCAGGGTGGAAGCGGAAATCGAGGGATTGGACCCGGCAGAGCTGAGCCCGTCGGAGGACACGCACTCGGCCGATACCAAGATCAGCTACCGGCGCACCATCTTCACGGCCAGCTGGATCATCGCGGTGCTGACGTCCTTCATTGGCTACTGGACCTTCACCCTGGCGATGTCCTGGGGGCCGGCGTACTTCGAAACGGTTCTCGGCTTCTCCAGCCAGTCCGCCGGAAGCATGATCGCGCTGCCCGCAGCGTGGGGTGCGGTCGCCACCATCTCCCTAAGCGCCCTGACCCAGCGCCTGCACCTTCGCGGACTTCCAACCCGCCAGGCACGGTCCTTCGTCCTCGGCGGCGCGGCCACCATTGCAGGAGCAGCGCTGCTCGGGGCAACCATGGTTGCTTCGCCGGCGCTGTCGATGGCCCTGCTGGTGATCGGCCTGGGAACGGCACCTGCGCTGTTCGCCATCACCTACCTGATCGTCTCCGAGCTCACCACTGTTGCCCAGCGCGGAGCCAACCTGACCATCGCCAACGCGGTGCTCTCCTCCGGCGGTATTTTCGCCCCGGCAGTCTCCGGCTTCCTGATCGGCGGAGGCACGTCCCCCGCCGCCGGCTACACCGCAGCATTCGCCCTGGCAGGCGGTTTGATGCTCCTGATGGGCATCCTGGCGCTGCTGTTTATCAACCAGCAGCGCGACGCCCGCAGGCTTGGCATTACGCCTGCCGCAGCCGCGGCCCCGTAGAAGTCCAGGCAGAGGCGCACGACCCGCAGCACGAACGCGAAAGGTCCCCTTCCAGCATTCGGAAGGGGACCTTTAGCGTTCCCTGCTGGCTGTCCTCAGATAAGCCGGCAGCAAGCCGGTTGTGTGCAGGACGGGCAGGACGGGGCTACGCCGCGGAGCCGCCTGCCCCGTGGGCACCTGCCACGGCGTTGACGGTCCGGGTCTGCAGGTATTCGGAGAGACCCCAGGAACCGCGTTCACGTCCCATGCCGGAGGCTTTCCACCCGCCAAAAGGCGCGTCGACTTCCACCTGGGTGTGCTGGTTGATCCACACGGTTCCGGCCTCGATCCGCGAGGCCAGGTTATCCGCGCGCTCCAGGTCCGGCGTCCAGACCGATGCACCCAGGCCGAATTCCTGTCCGTTGAGGTGCGCCAGGACCTGTTCAACGTCGTCGTAGACAGAGACAGGCAGCGCCGAACCGAACTGCTCAGTACAGACCAGCGGAGTGTCATACGGGGCATCGGCAACGATGGTTGGCTGCATGAAGTACCCGGGAAGTTCAGTGCCGGTGCCGCCGCCGAAAGCCAGCCGCCCGCCGTCGGCCGTTGCCTGCTTCACCAGCCCGGCAACCAGGTCACGCTGCGCCGCGTTGTGCATGGGGCCCATCCCGGTGCCGGCGTCGAGTCCCCGGCCAACCACCAGCCCTGCCGCAGCGGCGGCGAGTGCTTCCGTGAACTCGGCAGCCCTGCTGCGCGGCACGAAAACGCGCTTGACCGCCATGCAGACCTGCCCGGCGTTGCGGAAAGCCGAACCGATGATGCCTGCTGCCGTAAAGGACGGATCGGCGTCGGGCAGGACGATTGCGGGATCATTGCCGCCCAGCTCCAGGGTTACCCGCTTCACTGTGGGTGCCGCCTGGGCCATGATGGCGGTTCCCACTTCGGTGGAACCGGTGAAGGAAATCTTCCGGACGCCCGGGAGCGTGCTGAGCGCCCTGCTCAGGACACCTCGCCCCGTGACGCAGGCGAGAACGTGCTGCGGAAGGATGGTGTTCATCAGCTCCACCATGGCAATGGTGGACAGCGGCGTGCTGGGGGACGGCTTGGCGATGACCGTGCAGCCCGCAACGAGCGCGGGAGCCAGCTTCACTGCGAGCAGCGAAATGGGAAAGTTCCACGGGGTGATGGCGCCAACAAGGCCCACCGGCTGGTACTGCACGGCGAGCCGGCGTCCGTCGCGCTCGGGCAGGTACTCGGTCTCATCCCACTCCAGGTCTGCGTAGTAGTCGAACAACCCGGCCGCCACCGTGAACTCCATGACGGCTTCGCGCAGGACCTTGCCCTGTTCCCGGCTGAGGATTTCGCCGAGCCGCGGAGCTTCGGTGCGGATGGCCCCGGCGATGGACCGCAGGGCGTCGCGGCGGGCCTCGCGGTCGGCGGCCCAGGCCGCGGCGGCGGTGCCGGCCCGGGCGACGGCCAGCTCGACGTCAGCTGCTGAATGCAGGGGAGCGGCGGCGACCACTTCAAGGGTGGCCGGGTCATGGATCTCGTACGTCGAGGGGGAAACAGTCACAGGCCGTCCTTTTTCGCGATATTGCTGATGCTCCCAGCGTTGTCCGCAGCCCCCAAACGGACAAGTTCACTTGTTCGCCCAGTGGAAAGCAGAGCTTGCCTGCGCTGCAGTGCCGGAGAAGATGGGTGTAGCCGCGGCTGGTGCCGCGGAGCACGCAGGCAAGGGAAGGCAGGGGCATGTTTGCAGGACAGAGGATCGTAGTGACCGGAGCGGCGTCAGGCATTGGCGCTGCGGCCGCGGCGGCATTCAGTGCGTCCGGGGCAGAGGTCATCGGGGTGGACCGGAACGAGCCGGAGAGCTTCAACGGAGAGTTCATCCGCGCTGACCTGTCGTCGCCGCAGGGTGTTAGCGCGGCTGCGGGGCAGGTCCGGGGGACCATCCACGGCCTGGCAAACATTGCGGGCGTACCGGGAACCGCCCCGTTCGAGCTGGTGCTCGGAGTGAACGTCCTCGGGCTGCGGGATCTGTCCGAGGCGCTGCTGCCCCAGATTGCCGACGGCGGTTTCATCACCAACCTCGCCTCCTCAGTTGCTGCCGGCTGGGCAGAGCGCAAGCCGCAGCTCGCCTCCTTTGTCTCCACAGCGGACTGGGCTGAGGCGCTCGCCGCGGTCCAGGGTGATCCTGAGGTGACACAGAATTCGTACCGCTTCTCCAAGGAAGCCGTCCGGCTGCTGACCGAACTTCAGGCGAGTCGGAACCTGGGCCGTATCCGGGTGAACTCGGTGAGCCCCGGGCCGGTTGAGACGCCGATCCTGGCTGACTTCAAGAGGGACCACGGCGTGGACAAGGTGGAAGGGGCGGTGGCGCTCCTGGGCAGGGCCGGATCCGTTCAGGACATCGCCGCGGTAGTGACGTTTCTGGCCTCCGCGCCGGCCGGCTGGATCAACGGCACGGACATTCGGGTGGACGGCGGCCTTGCCGCTCACCGCGGTTCGCAGCAGCTGCTGGCCGTTTCTTCCTAAACCGGCCCGCACATGGAACGGCTCCCCAGCCATGGCCAGGGAGTCGTTCCAAGGTCCGGCCGATGAACCTACTGGTCCCGGCCAAGTGGACCTGTTCTGGTCCCGCCTTAAGGAACCTCTTTCAGTAAAACACCGGCGGCGCCGGAAGGAACCCCCTCGCGGCGATTTTCTGGCCGGATTTCCGGTGCTCGATGTTTCCGCAGGTCACCGAGCCGTGCTGGGCAGGACGAACGTGATAGACACAAAGCATGGCAACTACCGCATTCAAAGAAAATCCTGTCCGCACCTCCGGTGAACTCCCCGCTGAGGGAACTTCCGCACCCGCCTTCTCGCTGGTGGGAACAGACCTGTCCGAGGACTCCAGCGAAGCGCTCGCCGGACGCCGGGTAGTCCTGAACATTTTCCCCAGCGTGGACACCGGCGTCTGCGCCGCCAGCGTCCGGCGCTTCAACGAGATTGCTGCGGGGCTCGAGAACACTGCAGTTGTCTGCGTCTCGAAGGACCTGCCGTTCGCGCTTGGCCGTTTCTGCGGTGCAGAGGGCATCGAGAACGTTGTTGCCGCGTCGGCGTTCCGCAGCAGCTTCGGCGAGGACTTTGGCCTGACCCAGTCCGAAGGTCCGCTGCAGGGCCTGCTGGCCCGCGCCGTCGTCGTGATCGACGCGGACGGCAGCGTGCTGCACACGCAGCTCGTTCCCGAAATCACCACCGAACCGGATTACGACGCCGCGGTGGCCGCTCTGGCGTAGCCTCCCGTTCGCTGAAAGGCCCGTTCCGCGCCTGCGGGGCGGGCCTTTGGCGTGCACCCGGAGTGCTGGGGCCGGGTGGATAGCGGCCTTGGGAGGCCGTGACTAGGCCTTATGCGGGGCAGGCCTTGACTAGGATGGGTTGCGGCGGTTCCCGGACGGTCCGCCTGAACGCACGACGAACAAATCTATGGGGGAAAGAATGGACAGGGACCAGGGACGGCCCGAGGACCAGGACGCCGGCAGCGAGGACACAGGAGTTGCCAGCGGCACCGGTGACAACGCGGCTGACGACGGCGGCACCCGGGACGGCATGCCGACGGCGCCGCTTCCGCCGGAAGCCGGGAAGGCACCCGAAGGCGAGCCGGTGCCCGAAGACGAGCCGACAACCGCACGTGAACCGGCGCCCGAAAGTGAACAGGCGCCGGAAGCCGGGAAGGCACCCGAAGGCGAGCCAACGCTCCCGCAGCAGGGAGGCTTCGCAGCTCCTGGGGGATTCGACGGCGGCCCGTCCCTTCCCTACGGAACGGACCAGGCACCGCCGGCACCGCCGCACAACCCCTACGCCTCGGTTCCCGGCGCTCCCGCGGGGTCCGGAGGCGGTTATCCCGGCCAGCCCGGCCAGCCGCCGTTCACCAACCCCGGCGACTACCCGGGCTTCGCCGGCCAGGGAGCCGGAAGCCAGGAAAATGCCGGCCCGAATCCGCAGTACCAGGGCCAGGGCTACCCGGGCCAGCCCGGTCAGCCTTCCCAGCCCGGTCACCAGGGCCAGCCTGGCCAGCCAAGCTACCCGGGCCAGCCCGGCCCCTCCGGAAACCAGGGCCAGCCCGGTTACCCCGGCTACCAAACTGGCTACCCCGGCCAGCCCGGTTATCCCGGCCAGCCCGGTTATCCCGGCCAGCCCGGTTATCCCAGCTACATGCCGCCGCCCTCCACCCCGGGCAAGGGGCTGGCAATCGCAGCCCTGGTGCTGGGCATCCTGGCCCTGCTGGTGTGCTGGATTCCCTTCGTGAACGTGGTTGCCTTCCCGCTGGCAATCGTTGGCGTGGGCCTGGGCATTCCTGCGCTCGTCAAGGGCATCAAATCGAAGAACATCGCCAAGCCGCTGGCCATCGCCGGACTGTCCGTTTCAGTGCTGTCGATCGTCGTCGGGATCGTCGTGAACACCCTCGTCGTCGGGTCGCTCCAGGACGCAGGCTACTGGGAAAGCGGAACCGAAGCCGGTGCCGAGTCCTCCACCGAGGACTATTCCGAAGAGCTCCTGGACGCTGAGGAGCAGGACTACTCCTACGAGTACTCGGAGAGCTACATCAGCGGCCTGGTCTCCGAACCGGCCAATTCCGCCGGTGACGAGGTGACCGTGGGCGATTACACGGTCACCCTGACCGAGCTGGACCGCGACGCCGCTGCCGAGGTGCAGGAACGTGACACCACTGCCGGCGCGCCGGACCACAACTATGTGATGGCCCGTTTCTCCGCGGTCTACAACGGCAGCGGCGACGGCCGTCCCTGGCTCGACCTGCCGGCAGAACTGATTGGAACCGACAACCGGATCTACAGCGTCCTTGGCTGCTCCAGCAACCTCGGGGAGCTCAGCGTTGACCAGGAACTGCTGGGCACAGGGGACTCCGTCACCGTTGAACGGTGCTTCGACGTTCCGGACAGCGCGCTGGGAGAGGACTCCCGCCTGGCCATGCGCATGATCCTCGCGGAGGAGAACAACGACGAGGTGTACTGGCGCCTGCCGTAACCGGCACGAAAGCCGAACACACCAAACGGTCCCGCGGCACAGTGCCGCGGGACCGTTTGCGTTTGTACAGGAATTAGCGCGAGGAGAAGGCGGCGTCGAACGCGGCCTCCGGCGGATCCATGGCCAGGGAACGTACAAAGGCCAGTGCCTCCGGGGCGCCGACCAGGCGGTCCATGCCGGCGTCTTCCCACTCGACCGAAATCGGGCCGTCGTAACCGATGCTGTTCAGCATCCGGAACGCGTCTTCCCACGGCACATCACCGTGGCCGGTGGACACGAAATCCCAGCCGCGTCGCGGATCCGCCCACGGCAGGTGGGAGCCCAGCCGGCCGTTCCGCCCGTTGGACATCCGCTTCTTCGTGTCCTTGCAGTCAACGTGGTAAATCCGGTCCTGGAAGTCCCAGAGGAAGCTGACCGGATCGAGGTCCTGCCACACGAAGTGGCTGGGATCCCAGTTCAGGCCAAACGCGGGGCGGTGTCCGATCGCTTCGAGCGCGCGGACCGTGGTCCAGTAGTCGTAGGCGATTTCGCTGGGATGGACTTCGTGGGCGAACCGGACGCCCACCTCGTCGAACACGTCCAGGATCGGATTCCAGCGGTCCGCGAAGTCCTGGTAGCCGGCTTCCACGGCGTCCGCCGAAACCGGCGGGAACATCGCCACATACTTCCAGATCGATGAACCGGTGAACCCCACCACCGTCTTCACGTCCAGTGCTGCCGCCAGCCGGGCTGTATGCTTCATCTCCTCCGCGGCGCGCCGCCGCACGCCCTCCGGATCGCCGTCGCCCCACACCTGGTCGGGCAGGATGTCCCGGTGCCGCTGGTCGATGGGATCGTCGCAGACGGCCTGGCCCTTGAGGTGGTTGGAGATCGCGAAGACCTGCAGGTTGTACTTCTCCAGGATGTCCTTCTTGCCCTGGACATATCCGTCTTCATCCCACCGCCAGGGATCCAGGTGGTCGCCCCAGCAGGCGATCTCCAGGCCGTCGTAGCCCCACTCTGACGCGAGCCGGGCCACCTCCTCGAACGGCAGGTCGGCCCACTGGCCGGTGAACAGGGTGATCGGTCGTGACATGTTCGGCTCCTTCGCCTAGGAATCGGGGGCGGGCGCTAGCCCACCGGGGTCCAGCTGCTTGAGGTGGCAGCGCTGCGGGTGACGGAATCCAGGACCTCCTGGACCTGCAGGCCGTCAGCGAACGACGGCGACGGCGGGCTTCCGGCGGCCACAGCGGTAACGAAGTCGGTCACCTGATGGACAAAACCGTGCTCATAGCCCAGCGAATGTCCGGCGGGCCACCACGCACCAACATAGGGGTGGTCCGGTTCGGTGACCATGATGCGGGTGAAACCCTGCCGGTCCGCCGGGCCGGTGAAGTCGCAGAACTCCAGGAAGTTCAGGTCCTCCAGGTCGAAGCTCACCGCTCCGCGGGTGCCGGAGACCTCCAGGCGCAGCGCGTTCTTTCGCCCGGTGGCCATCCGCGTTGCCTCGAACGTTCCCAGGACACCGTCCTCGAAGCGGCCGGTAAACAGTGCGACGTCGTCCACCGTCACCGCCCCGCGCGCAGTTCCGGTGCCACGCTGGCCGCCCAGTCCGCCGTCGGCCCCGGCTGAATCCGGCAGCGGACGGCTCTCCACCAGCGTTTCCAGAGTTCCGCTGACCTCGGTCAGTTTGCGGCCGGTGACGTACTGGGCCAGATCGATGATGTGGGCGCCCAGGTCTCCCAGCACGCCCGAACCTGCCTTGTCCTGTTCCAGCCGCCAGGATAGCGGTGCCTCCGGATCCACCAACCAGTCCTGCAGGTAGGCGGCGCGAACCTGGCGTATGTCGCCGATCGCCCCGCCCGCCACCAGGTCACGGGCGTGGGTGGTCGCGGGGAGCCGCCGGTACGTGAATCCAACCATCGCCTGGACGCCATTCCGCGCAGCGCGGGCAGCGGCGTCGGCCATGGCGGTTGCTTCCTCAACGGTGTTGGCAAGCGGCTTTTCGCACAGGACGTGCTTGCCTGCCTCCAAGGCGGCGATGGCAATCTCGGCGTGGGAAGCGCCCGGGGTCACGATGTCCACGACGTCGATGTCCTCCCGCTCCACCGCTTCGCGCCAGTCGGTGGATGTCTCCGCCCAGCCCCACCTGGCGGCCGCCGCGGCCGTCCGGCCGGCGTCGCGGCCCACCAGCAGGGACATTTCGGGCTGCAGCGGAAGGTCGAAGAAGCGCGGCGCAACCCGCCAGGCCTGGGAATGCGCCGCACCCATGAACCCGTGTCCCACCAGTGCGATCCTCAGCGGTTTGTGCATGTTTCTCTCCTAGCTGCCGCGGAACACCGCGGCGGGAATGGTTCCTGGGTCCATCTGCGGGGCGCCCCACCACGCCCCGCCGATGGACAGATCTAGGACTCGAACGCGGTGGGCAGGTATTTCTCCACGTTCTCGCTGGTGACCACCGGTGCGTAGAGGACCACACGGTTGGGCACCTCGATCTCCACCAGGTCACTCATCGCCTTGTCCTGGACCAGCAGGCGGGCGAGGCGGATACCGTCCGCGGCCTGGGTGGAGGGGTAGATGATGGTGGCCTTCAGGACGCTGTCACCGGCCTGGATCTCGCGCATCGCGTTGGCGGATCCTGCGCCGCCCACCATGATGAACTCGTCGCGGCCCGCCGCATCGATGGCGGCCAGGACGCCGATGCCCTGGTCATCGTCGTGGTTCCACAGTGCGTCGATTTCCGGAGCCGCGGAGAGCAGCTGGGACGTCGCCGCTTCGCCGCCCTGGACCGTGAAGTCAGCGGCAACCCGGTTGCTGACCTCCAGCCCGCAGCCCTCGAGCGCGTCCTTGAAGCCGGCGCTGCGGTCCTGCGTCAGCGGCAGGGAGTCAATCCCGGCAATCTCGGCAACGACGGCGTCGGGATTGTCTCCCACCTGCTCGCAGATGTAGGTTCCGGCGCTGACACCCATGCCGTAGTTGTCGCCCAGGATGGTGGTGCGGGCAGCGAAGGGGCTCGAGAATTCGCGGTCAACGTTAATCACCGGAATTCCCGCCTCCATCGCCTGCGTGGCCACCGAGGTCAGTGCCGCACCGTCCGTGGGCAGCAGGACGATGGCGTCCACGCCTTCGTTGATGAACTGCTCCACCTGGCTGATCTGCAGGTTGGCGTCATTGGTGCCTTCCGCCACCCGGAGTTCAACGTCCGGGTACTTCTCCGCTTCGGCCAGTGCAGCGGAGTTGATGGCCCCGAGCCAGCCGTGGTCTGCGGCCGGACCGGAGAAACCGATGACTACGGTGTCTCCCTCTGCCTGGTTGCCGTCCACCGAGTTGTTGGTGGGTTCGCTGCTGGATTCTTCGCCGCTTGAACATCCGGTGAGGACGAGCCCGCCAACGGCGATAAACGCCGCGGTGGTTACGAGCTGCCTCCGGCCCGGCATGCGTAGTGCCTGCATGGTTGTCTCCTCTAATCGATCGGTGTTCCTTCTCCAAGAGGCCTGTTGGCACCTTCCATGCCCCGCACCTCGTCGTGATGGCCGTCACACTAACAGAAGTCTGTCGAAAATACTGCAAGATACTGTCAGTGATCGACATAAGTGTGTAAGCTCCGTTCCATGTCGATGGCCAGCGATGTCCCAGAACGCCTCCAGCCGCTGCTTGAGGTCCGCAACCTGAGCAAGAGTTTCGCCGGAGTGCGGGCACTGCAGGGGGTGAACCTCGAGGTGGTGCCCGGAGAGGTGCACTGCGTGCTCGGGCAGAACGGCGCCGGGAAATCCACGCTGATCAAGGCACTCTCCGGGGTGCACCAGCCGGACGGCGGCGAGATCCGCTGGCTGGGTGAGCCGGTGCAACTCACGTCCCCCACCGATGCCCTGGAGCTGGGCATCGCCACCATGTACCAGGAACTGGACGTGGTGGACGGCCTGAACGTGGCCGAGAACATCTTCCTGGGACACGAGGACGCCCGTGCCGGCGTGCTGCGCGTCCGGGATGCGAAGAACAAGGCGCGCAAGCTGCTGGCGAGGCTTGGCCATGAAGACCTTTCCCCGGGAACCGAGGTTGGCACCCTGTCCGCCGCCGGCAAACAGATTGTGAGCATGGCCCGGGCGCTGTCCCGCAACGCGCGGCTGATCATCATGGATGAGCCCAGCGCCATCCTGGACACCGGAGAGGTGGCCAACCTCTTCCGGGTGATCCGCCAGCTCACCGGGCATGGAATTGCGGTGGTCTACATTTCGCACCGCTTGGAAGAGATTGACCAGATCGGCAACCGGATGTCCGTCATCAAGGACGGACGAAGCACTGCGTCCTCGCTGCCGGTCAAGTCCGTGTCCCGGTCCGAGCTGGTGAAGCTGATGACGGGCCGGGAAACCAGCAACGTGTTCCCGCTGCGGGCACCGGTCGCAGAGGGCAAACCGCTCCTCGAGGTGGACGGGCTGGGACTGGCGGGGTCCTTCCGGGACATCAGCTTCTCGGTCCGGCCCGGGGAAATCCTCGGCCTCGCCGGGCTCGTGGGGTCCGGCCGCTCGGAGATCCTCGAGACCATCTACGGTGCCCGCAAGGCCACCGCCGGCAGCGTGAGCGTGGACGGCAGCAGGCTGCAGCCGGGATCGGTTTCGGCAGCCATTCGCGCCGGCATCGGGCTCTCACCGGAGGAACGCAAAAGCCAGGGACTGCTCCTGGACGAGCCGATCTACAAGAACGCCACCCTGTCCACGTTCGCCCGGTTTGCCCGCCGCGGGCTGCTCAACGAACGCGGCGAAAGGAAGGCAGCGCAGGAACAAACCGCGGCGCTGCAGCTCACCCCGGCAGATACTGAACGCCCGGCCCGCACCCTCTCCGGCGGCAACCAGCAAAAAGTCCTGCTGGCACGCTGGCTGATCCACGGCACACGGATCCTGCTGCTGGATGAACCCACCCGCGGTGTGGACGTTGGCGCCAAAGCAGAGATCTACGCCCTGATCCGCCAGCTCGCCGCACGGGGAGTGGCAATCCTGGTGGTGTCCAGCGAAATCGAGGAAGTCATTGGCCTCGCTGACCGCGTGCTGGTGCTCGACGCCGGCCGCATGCTGGCCGTCAGCGACGCGAAAGACATCGATGAGCATTCCGTACTTGACCTCGTCCTGAAAGGAAACTCCCAGTGAGCGACCAAAACACAACGACGCTCCAGCCCTCCTCCGAGGGCGGGGGAGCCACCGCTGCCTCCGGCCAGCGGGGCGTGCGGCAGCTGATGGGGGGATCCGGCGTCCGCAACCTCGGCCTGATCATTGCCCTGGGGCTGCTGATCGCCGTGGGCGCGGCAACCGGCGGCTCGCAGTTCCTCAGCGTGGACAACATGCTCACGATCCTGCGGCTGGCCTCGATCATCGGGGTGATCTGCATTGGGGTCACCTTCGTCATCACCGCCGGCGGCATCGACCTCTCCGTCGGCTCGGTGATGGGCCTGGCCAGCGTGGTGGCGAGCCTCGCAGCGGTGCAGGTTGCGGCCACCAACAGCAGCTGGCTGCTTATGGTGGCCGTGGCCCTGGCCGTGGGTGCCCTCGCCGGGCTGATCAACGGCGTGATCATCGCGTACGGAAACGTGGTGGCGTTTATTGCCACCCTGGCTATGCTGGTGGCCGCGCGCGGCCTGGCGGAGCTGATCTCCGGCCGGAGCACGCAGATTGTCACCAACCGGGACTTCACCTCCGTGCTGCGCTCCAACTTCCTGGGCGTGCCGCTGCTGGTCTGGATCTTCCTGATCGTGGCGGCGGCGGGATGGTTCCTGCTCAACCGCACCACCTTCGGCCGGCGCACGGTGGCGATCGGCGGCAACCTCGAGGCCACCCGGCTCGCCGGGATCAAAGTGAAGCGGCACATCGTCTGGCTCTACGTACTCTCCGGCGTCACGGTCGGCATCGCCGCGATCATGATGATGGGCCGCACCACCGCCGGAACCTCCACCCACGGAACCCTGTACGAGCTGGACGCGATTGCCGCCGTCGTGGTGGGCGGGACACTGCTGGTGGGCGGCCGCGGAACGATCGTGGGCACCGTCCTGGGCGTCCTGCTGTTCAGCACCCTCACCAACGTCTTCGTCCAGAACAACCTGGACACCTCGGTGCAGAACGTCACCAAGGGCGTCATCATCGTGGTGGCGGTGCTGCTGCAGCAGCGCTTCGCCGTGCGGGGTACCCGGCGCAAGGGAGCGATATGAGGTTCCCCGGTGCCCGCTGCAACCTCGCCCGACAGAGTAACGCCGATTCCTGTGCTTGAATTGCCCGGTGGTCGATATAAGGAATGCCTCCGTGGTCTCCGGAGCGAGTGAACTCTTCCAGCTGCTCCGGAACGGGCAGCCACGCACCCGGTCGGAGCTGGCGGAGATTGTGGGAGTGGCACGGTCCACCATCGTGCTCCGGCTCGAGGCCCTCATGGAAATCGGCCTGGTAGCTCCCGTGGAGGACGCCGTATCCACCGGCGGACGCCCGTCGTCGCGGTTCGCCCTGAACACCGGAAACCAAGTGGTCCTCGGTGTGGACATCGGGGCCTCCCATCTGCGGCTGGGAGTCTGCGACCTCGCGGGCAACACACTTGCCGCGGCCACCGAGGAGCTCCTGGTCAGCGCCGGTCCGGAGGCGGTCCTGGACACCGTGGCGAAGCTGGGGGACCGGCTCCTCGAAGAGGCCGGCCGCACCTCCCGGGACCTGCTCGCCGTCGGCATTGGCGTTCCGGGACCCGTGGAGCACCGGACCGGGCGGCCGATCAACCCGCCCATCATGCCCGGCTGGAACGGCTTCGACGTTCCGGCCTATCTGGGATCACACTTCGGCGTGCCCGTGCTGGTGGACAACGACGTGAACGTGATGTCAGTCGGTGAACGCGAGGCGGCGTGGCCCGACGTCGCTGACCTGGTGTTCCTGAAGGTCGCCACCGGCATTGGCGCGGGCATCATCTGCAACGGCGAGCTGCTCCGCGGCGCCGACGGCGTGGCTGGGGACATTGGCCACATCCGGGTGAGCGGGGGCGGGGACAAACTCTGCCGTTGCGGGAACTACGGGTGCCTGGAAGCGCTGGCTTCCGGCAACGCCGTAGCGGAAAAGCTGCAGGCCGCCGGGCTGGACGCCCGGGACGGCCGGGACGTGGTGAAGCTGGTGAATCAGGGCAACCACGAGGCCGTGCATGCTGTCCGCCAGGCCGGCCGGGATGTGGGGGAGGTGCTCTCCGCCTGCCTGTCCATGATCAACCCGGCGGTGATCGTGATCGGCGGGTCAATGGCCCTGACCGGTGAGCACTTCATCGCCGGAGTGCGGGAAGTTGTCTACTCCCGCACCATGCCCCTGGCCACCCAGCACCTGCGGATTGTGCAGTCCGTGTCCGGGCTGGACGCCGGGATGCGTGGGGCCGGGGTGCTGGCCATCCAGTACGCGCTGTCCGCGGAGAGCATCGAGCGGATGCTGCTGGCCCGGGTAAAACCGTAGGGCAAACTGCCCGGACTGCGGGCAATCATCACTGGAGACGCATTGGCGACAGGCCACCGGATCAGCGCTTGGATCCACGGGATGGACGGGATGGATGTCTGGGTCGTGGCGTTTGCCAATGCGCTGTTTGGTGCCGTCATGGATGGTTGTACCGATGATTGGGGCTGATGGCACTAGCAAGGTTATTCACAGCTGTCTTCACACGGTCAGGACTAAGATCCAACACGTATCCAAGGCGGCGGGTTCCGATTTAACGCCCAACCGCAAACCTTTCTGCTTACATGAAGTCATGACTGAGCAGCTGCCGCCAGCGGTAACAGAACCGATGATGGTCAAGCCGCCGCCGACCCCGACGTCGCCCCTGAATAGCCACCACATGAGCATCCGCTGGCTAAAGGACCAGGATTTTGAAGGGTTCATTCGTTTCGATGCGATACCTGATGAAGAACTGCCCAGGGAGCACGGCGTCTACGCAGTAGTTCGCGAAAACACCCAGGAACCGCGCTTTGTCGCGTCGGGAACAGGGCGGAAAGGAAGCAACTACACCATGGATGTTCTCCAGGATGCCTGGCTACCAGGAGCAGTGATCCTCTACTTCGGCAGGGCTGAGTGCAAGCTCGGCATTTACGAACGGTTGAACAAGTACCGTCGCTTCGGCAACGGGAGACAAAGTGGCCATAGCGGCGGCCGAGCCATCTGGCAGCTGGAGGACGCTCAAGACCTTAAAGTGTGTTGGCTGGTCACAGGTGACCACGACCCGGCGCAAGCGGAAAGTGCACTTATTGATCTCTTCAAGAGAAACCACGGGGATCATCGTCCATTCGCTAACCGCATCGACGGAAAGAAAAACCGCATATGAAGCAAGAACTAGGGCCGGCCATCACTGTTGCCGGCCGCCTCAGGACCCTCCAAGAGGCTCTGGCAGTCTTGGAGCGATATCCGCGGAAGACCCCTGCCACTTTCGATTATCCTGGCGGGGGCGAACTAGACCGTCTGACTGTCGAGGAAGTGATCCGAACTCGGAAAATCAGCTCCCGGATATCGAACAAGGAAGTGGCATACTTCGTAGAGGTTTCCGCAGCGGCCCCGTGGATCAGCTTCGCCGCGGATCTCGCTGACGCTGGCCCGGAAAGCACATTGTTTGCAGCGATGACGGACCTCTACTTGCACTTCGCTGAAGGCTCTCCCAAAGGCGTCAGCTTCGCGAAAATCTCCAAAGTTCTGCACTTGAAGCAGCCGAGCCTGTTCCCTATCTTGGACAGCCACATAGCTCGCTCATATGCCCCCGCAGCAAAGATGCTCCACACGGACTACCCGCAATTGGGATGGCGCCGTCGCACGTGGCTTGCCGTGCGCAATGACCTACTCGAGGTAAGGGCCTCCGGCGCGTTGACGGAACTGCGGCATCTTCTGCGCTCATATGAGTCCGATGACGCAAACAAGCAGCAGCAGGTTCGCCTGTTGGACGGGCTGACCGACCTCCGTCTTCTGGACATTCTGGTGTGGTAAACGCCGCACAAATGGGATTATAGCTCGAGCAGCATATGGGATCTGAATGGGCTACCCGCTTACGTCCGTAAGTTTCCCTGCACCGTCCAGCTTCCACTTGTTGCCGGCCTGGTCCGTGAACGTCGCAAACGTTCGGGCGGCCACCCAGGCTTGGGCTCCGGCCTCGTCGCCATGTGGCCACTTGTTCCCGGAAATCTGCCAAATGATTCGGGCACCGTGATTTATGATTCCGAACTTTGTCGTTATCCTGTCGTCCCGCAACTGCCTGAAGTTCTCCGGCGTGTCCGGTACCTGGAAATTCGCTTCTGTGTAGAGGTTCCAGCCAGGAAAGACCAAGGTACACGTCACGACGAATGGCTGTTCGTAAACAAATTCAGAGCCCGGGTCTGCCTGGCGACGGATGGCAGAAACGTTTATCTGAACAGCTCGGGCGTCCTTTTGCTTGGCCTCCAAGGCCTCAGCTTTCCGTGCTGCGGCGCGTTCCTGCTCCTCGGTCTCCTCAGTCTCCTTTTGCTTGTTGTGCTGCTCAAGCTGGACAGCGACTGACTTGGTTTGAAACCTGAGTGCAGCGATCGCACCAACAAAGCCCAAGAATGTTACAAAAACACCAACCCAATCTGCGACTGGGCCCCACTCGGTTGCCAAGGGAGCAGATTTACGCGCCAGAGCAACCAACGCTGCCACGAGGAGACCAACTAAACCAGCGGATACCAGTAGCAGTATCTGTTCCAGACCTGTCCGTTCGGCCCATATGGTGTCCCGCGCGGCGCGCACAAACTTCTTCACTTTCAACCTTTTCACCTTGTAAGTCTGGTGCATCGGAGAGTTGTCCCATTTCCGAAAACGGGAACAGCTTCCAAGTGCCTCCTTGTTTGGCCCAGCTACTTGGGAACGAAACCAAACGATGCCGAGCCGCTGCCCTCAACGGTTCCCACACACACGACGGTCCCCTCCCGCGACTTTCCGTCCCATGCCCGCGACTTGAGGACTCCCCGCAAGTTCACTGGTTCCAGATTCGCGAATACCCCGCCCGCAAAAATGCCCGATGAAGGGAGGCATAAGGGGCCTCTTGGCGCTGAGACCACCCCCAGCGTTACGCCGGAGTGATGGTTACTCTCCTACGGTCTCCCCCAAGGAATCCAGTGCAGCGGTGAGTCGGTCCTCGGCCGGGACCAGTCCCTGGTCCGCGGCAGGCAGCTGCTCATAGGTGTAGGCCGCCACGGCCATTGGTGAGGTCGTTCGAGCCAGGGCATACCGGACTGTGTGCTCGTTCTTACTTCCACAGATCAGGATGCCTACAGTCGGACCATGCGCCTCACGGCGCAGCTGGTCATTCAACCAGCGCCACATAGAAATTGAGTTTGCCTGCATGCTCGGGCTGGAACTTGCCGGTTTTTAGTTCAATCACGAAGTAGCGCAGCTGCTCGACGTGGAAGAACAGCAGATCAACGTAGAAGTCATCCCCGGCAACCTCGAAGTGGACCTGCCGGCCCACGAAGGCAAAGCCTGGCCCCAGCTCCTGCAGTGTCTCCACGATTCGGTCCATGAGCGCCTGTTCCAGGTCCCGTTCGGCCACTTCGCCGGCGAGCCCAAGGAATTCGAATGCGTAGGGATCTTTGGCTACCTGCTGTGCCAGCTCCGAATCCGGAGAGGACAGTTCGCGGCTGAAGTTCGACGGCGCCGTGCCGGTACGCTCCATGGACCGGTTCATCATCATGTTCAGCAGGACGTTGCGGGACCACCCATACTCGAGCGCTGCAGCGGCATACCAGTCACGGGCTTGCCGAGACTCGGCTTTGTCCAGGATGGTGCGGATGTGTCCCCACGGCAATTGCGCCACGGCTTGTGGCACATTTGCTCCGCCGCCCCAGGCTTCAGCCATGGACCGCATGTACTGTAGGTTCCGTTGGGAGAATCCGGTCATCTCCGGGAAAGCAGTGCGCAGGTCCTCAGCCAGCCGGCGGATCACTCCAGCACCCCACCCCTGATGGTCCTGGCGGGACAGGATTTCCCGGCCGATGCTCCAATACAGTCCGATCAGTTCCGTATTAACGGTCCGCTGCGCCTGTAACCGGGTCTGCCGGACTCGGTCTTTCAGGGACTCCAGCAGGCGCGTGTAGTCCTCGGGAATCGGTGCCAGTTGGTCGGATGTCATGGACCCATCCTATGGAAGCGCTCCGGCACCTCTTGCCCGCAGGCTGCCCAACGCTTCGACGCTCTGCCATCCATTCGCGGGCATCGAACTCCGCCATCCTGCGAACAGGGTTGCCCTTGGAGATGACCAGCCCCTGGCCTCATGGACGGCTGGTTCACCGGTCTCGATGGAGTCAGGAAGAACTGAAGAAACTAGCCCTCGACAGCACGGCAGTCACCAAACGCCGCACTCCGTTTCTTACAAGCCAGGGAGCTGAACTATCTCGATACTCCCGCTTTGGTCCGAAGTGCCAGAGGACGCCGTCACCGATACCGGTTTGCCGACCACAAAATGCGGTTCGTGCGTGTCGTTTCTTTAGTCCTCCGGAACTATGGCGTGAGTCTTTGAGACCATGTACGCTTCAAGACTGCCTTCGCGCAGGAGGGAACCGGCTACTTCTGTCGAAGCACCGACAAATACGGATCTAGCATAAATATCGTTGCCCACGAACCAAGATGCGTCTTGTGGCAGCCAGTTCATAGCGATCCGGTTTGGTGGGAAGTCAATGGGTTTCAGCGCGTCTTCCAACCCTCCCGTTAGAACATGCATCGTTCGCTGCATGCTATTGGTGATGGTCTCGCTGTGACGAACCCAGCCAGTCAGAGCGCTGTATCCCTCCCACACAAGGTACACGCACCGTGAAGACTCTGTGTGCTCACTGAGGAGAGTAATCAGCCGCCGAGCCACGCCGGGGTCAATGGTGCCCGCCTCCGGTTCATAATATTGGTCGGCCTTCCCGCCTGCCGCGGCAACGATATCGCTCCACTCAGTCTCTGCATCCACGGTTACCTTGGGGCCGGCAATATCTGACCATCGAAAGCGACTGCCATCAGGAGCTGTGACCGGGTTTAGGACTCGGACCACCGCGGGGTAGCGTTCGGGCACCAAGGAAGTGAGCGATCCTGCCCTCTTTCCCATCGTCTGGTTGAGATACCAGGCAACGACTTCATCGCACTTCAGCTCTCCACGACCTTCATCCACTAGAATCCTACCTCGGTTCCAGCTCGAGAACCCAATTTACGACGTTTGCGAACCTTTCCATGTGTAGGTCAGGTTCGGCTAAATACTCCGCACTGATTGCGACAACCTGATGCTCCTCGTCCGAGAGAACATCAGGTGAGAGTCTCATAAGAAGCGAGTCTTCGATAAGACTTATATGGCATAAACTAGTCACCTCATCACTGCAAACCACCGATTGGTCGGGTGTAGACAGCGGGTCCAATCCGTTGGCGGCAGAACCTCGGAATATCGATACTTGCATATACTGCGGCCAGCCAGAATCCTCGATGATGAACCGTCCGGGACCATCAACCCTAACGGGGAGAACATCTGGCAGGCTTCCTGTTTGGTCACTGAACTCCGTGGTGCTCGCAGACTTCCAGTCCACTGCATAAGGTGCGATTACGTTCTGCCCATAAGTAAGAATCGGAGGGCGATCGTTGCCGCCCGAATATTCCAACAATGGGACCTCCGATACCTGGGACTCAGCCGGTATCGTCTGCGGGGACGAAAAAGTGCAAGCCCCAAGAGTGGTGGGGAGAAGAATTCCCCCCACCACTAAGGGCAATCTTCTTAGGAGTCGCACCCGAAACGGGTCTCTATGTCACTGGACGTACGTGCGATGTAGTCTGTGCCCCCAATATTCACCCGGTGGTAACCGTTACCCCGGTAGGTCTGCATGCTGGTGTTGCCACAGACCGCCTTGGCGTTTACGTCGAGACGAGCCAAACGATTATTGGCCTCGGCACTGTTGAACGCAGACCGATGCCACAACCCGAACCAGCCAGCCTTCATGATTTCGGCACCCGCGATCTGGTAGGACGGAGCGTTGCGGCAATCTCGGATACCAGCGTGAACGGACGACATGCCACCGCTGAGATGAACTCGTTCGGTATAACCTGCACAACCGTAGGGATTCCCATTAATCATGACCCTGGCTGCTACTCCCGTTGTCGCAGGGTCAGGGCTCATCTGAGAGTAGGATGAATCGCTGAAAACTTCCTCGGCGGTACCCGACGTATCCGCTGCCGAAGCCGCGGGAGCGGAAAGAACAATTATCGATATTGCTGCAATCGCAGCGAGACCAAACTTTTTAAGCCTCATCAGGCATTCCCCCATTTTTTATTGTACGGAGCCCCCAATGGCTCCACCTCAATTCAACCACGCTCGAGTTTTTCGTCAAGTCAGGGATGCGAAATTTGTTCTCCCGAAGCCTAGTTGAGGAATGAAAACGCTCCCATAGTGAGACTATCCGGCCAGTTCCTCATCAGGGTTCCGCGATCCAATTGCGGGCGTCGGCCTCCGCTATCCTCCGGTACAGGGTCGCCCTGGACATGCCCAGATCCCTGGCCACATGGACAGCTGGTTCCCCGGCCTCGATGAGCCGGCGGGCATTGCGGATTTGGCTTTCGCTGAACTGTTGGCGGCGACCCCCGAGATCCTTGCCCGCCGCACGGCGTTTGGACACGGAATCGTTGATGCGTTCGCGTTTGATCTCAAGCTCCATCTGAGCCAAGGCCGCCATCACGGTAAAGACCATGGAACCCATTGGCGTGCCGGTATCCACATTCCCGCCACCCAGGTTCAGCACTCGGAGATTCACTCCCCTGGCACGCAGTTCCTCGGCCAGGCCAAGCATATTTACCGTCGACCGGCCCAAGCGGTCCAGGGTTGTTATGACCAAGGTGTCGCCTTCATGGAGCGCTTCCAAGGCCTGGTCGAATCCGGGGCGCGATGCCCTGGCGCCGCTGACGCCATGGTCTATATAAAGGTCATCGCGCCGCACCCCCGCCGCCAGAAGGTCCAAAATCTGCCGGTCTGTGTCCTGCGCCTTCGTGGAAACCCGGCCATAGCCGATCAGCTTCACCGACGATTCCTCGAAACTGTCTCGCAACGAGTGTTCATGTCACAAACCCTAGCAGGAGGTTGTGACACATAGTGACAAGACACTCAAACGCGGACGCTGCTGCGGCCTTGCCGTTGTCTCACACAGATGTCTTGCATCCCGTGGGTTACGACACGTCGGCGCCGACTTGGGTGACATCGCTCTTATTTTCGACGAGATGTGCGAATTCAGCACCCTCTGGGGGCCGTGACCACAGGTCAGGTGCAGTCAGGCCTTGAGCAGCCGTGTTCTTTAGTACTCGTAGGTTTAGCTTGCGGACCCATTGGCTCCCCTCGAGGCTACGTGTAGCGGACAGTAGCTGGGCCGAGAAACTGCTGCGCTCGTACACCCGTGGGTCATTGTTGAACGCAGGATCTATGACGGTGATATTCCTGAGTGGAGAGGAGTTAATCCAGCGGGTCAGAGCCACATTGATATGCGCATCACGGAACGAATAGCCGACTACCAGCAGCCGGTCCGCCCGCGCGAGCATGTTCTCGAACTCTCGCAGCATGGAAAGAAATGGTCCATCCGCGCGTAACTTACCGCGCGCGCCGAAGACCACGCCCGGCAGCGACCCGTAATGCGGAGAGTCAGATGCGCCGACAGTTACCACTTTGGTCTCGTGGAGACCGCCGAGCCCCTTTTCCTCATGTATCCGCCAGTCGATAGAACCGTGAATTTTGAGCAGACGCACTTCTGCCTCTTCATCCCATTGCCAGTCACTCCCACCGCTCCAACTGGCGATACCCGTATCCAAACGAACACCCCGTCGTTCGCAGAGAAGCTCGACGGACCGATCGTAGTTGAGGGTCGCGATTTCCACGGGGGTATCGCTCGTCGGAAGCAGTGGGTGGAGGTAGTCGACGTCCTTATCGGTGACGCTTACGAGCCTGGTCAATGCGTTCAGAAGTTCCATCTGCAGACGGGTGTATAGCTCCTCCGTAGAAGCAGAATTACTACCAGTTAGTGCTTCGACAGCCTTCTTGATCATCTCACCGGGCCCTTTGAAGGCCCGATTTTCCAAGACTCCTTCACGAAAATCCTTATCGAAGAATGCCGGCATCGAACCGCCACCCTGCCTGACGCCAGCGAGGGCGGGAGACCATTGGACGAACGGCGCGATCTCCAACGACTCGCGTTCCGCCAGCATCTGGACTGCCGAAAATAGGTCTTCCACATCAATGCCGGCGTAGGCATTCGCTCCGTTGGCTGTGCGGTGAGCAATCATGGCGCCAATCGCGTAATTCACCGCATGCGTTATCCCGTAATACTGATTTTGGGGTGTATCAAGGGCAGCCACGATCTGCCGAGTCATCGCCGTCGACCCTGGCACTCCAGCATCCACGCTTGCACCAGCCCCGAGCAACGCCAGTGTATTCATCGCATCCCCCTACCATTCATGTCCGAATTCTAGCGATCAGGACTGACGTAACCTGGCTTTTCGGTATAGGTCGTCGCGTTGCCGAAACGTCAGTACCGTGAGGGATCAGCCTGCAGTCCTGCCGACTCCTATTTCTAATCCGAGTTGGTGTTTCGAAGCTTCTGGATCGAAACGCATAGGTTGTGAGACTGATCGTGACGGCTGGCTCCGTTGGGAAGTTGCGCGGCGGCGCAAGCTCAGCGAATTGCCCCCTTCTTCAATCTCGACCTCTGGGCACAGGGACCAACATCGACTCCTAATCACAAGCAACCCAGTTCGGCATGAAAGCAAGGACTCGAGGCCCTGCAGCCTTCGGAGATCTTGATTCGAGAAGCGGCTCAAGACTGCAGAGGGCGGCCTCATGCCGCAGCGGATCCCGCCGCTATCCCCCGCCGTGGTCTCGCTGGCCCCGAATTAATAGCCGAAAGCACCTAACTCGATGACTGGGCCCCCTCTCCCGCTTCCTTCCATGCCCTAAGGGTCTGTTCGAGGGGTGACGACCTCTTCTTGGTGTGCCCCTTTTTAGGGGACGTCTTGGGCGCCGATTTACCCGTAGAGGATTTTTCGTCCATAAATACCAGCGCTTGGTTTTGAAGCCTGTATACGTTCCGAACTCGCTCGCGTGCGAAGGTTCGATTGTTTCCGGGAGGAGCCACGCTGGCCCGTTGAACATATAAGAGGTTCAGATCCCTCAGGTCCTTGGTCCCCCTGGACCTCATGGAGGGACTGACAAAATATTGCTGGGGAAACCGCTCGGTGCTCCACCAAACTTCCTTGCCATCCGATTCCCCAGGGCTGACGTCTCCTGACTGCTCTGCTAGGAGAATCAGCAACATGGTCATCGCGGGCGCCGACATGCGCTGAATGAAGCCTTCAGTCCACAAAGTTGTTGGAACCTTGAAATAAATGTCTCTCCGCAGCTTTTTTGTTGCGTAGGAGGTGGAGGGCAAGTCGTAAGGGGACTTGTCCCCGGATTCATCCAGGAGCGTTATGACGGATGGTTCGCCTCGACGCGGAGACACCGAGATCAGTTTGCATTCCTCCAGAATTTTGATCGCTTTTGCGATGCGGCGGGCGCCTTTGATGTTTGGGTCTTCAAGTCCGAGGAGGTTCGCCCAGGTTCGTGCCGAGATGTCAGTATCAAAGTCCCCGCCGGAGCAGCGCCAGACGAGGGCCAGGTACAACTTGACGATGACGCCGCCGCCGCGGCCACCTCGTTTCACAAGCTCTGCCAGAGGA
Source organism: Arthrobacter koreensis (assembly GCF_009193255.1). Lineage (GTDB taxonomy): Bacteria > Actinomycetota > Actinomycetes > Actinomycetales > Micrococcaceae > Arthrobacter_B > Arthrobacter_B koreensis. The sequence goes on along the minus strand of NZ_WACG01000005.1, from coordinate 395,619 downwards.
GGCGGGGTATCTGCTCCTTTTTCTACCCGAACAAAACTCTTACGTATTGGGATCGCTTTACGCCGTCCGGAGTCCTCATCCAGCCTCTTTGCCAGGGTTTTAGAGGCTTCTAACAGCTTCTCGGGGAGATCTTGCGCCTTAGGTGAGGAGTCGATTCCTTTGTTGGCATCCCCGGTACTCATAGGAGTCCTCCATACTTCTCCAGTTTACGACTGGGTTGATAATCACCTAAGACGGTCCATCTAGTCATCAAGTGTAGGTGCAACTGGCCAGCTGATGATCTTCATGACGGCACTGTCCAATAATGGCAAGTGATCCGTCGAGTGAACCCTGATAGTGTCATGACATCGAGTTCCACAGAGGTATTTTGCAGCAGGGACTGGGTGCGCGGCCCCCGTATGGTCACGTGTCCCGGGTGGCCTGGGCAAGTTGAACGTCGGGGCCTATCCACCCCCGATAGCCAGCGAAGCCAGCAAAGCCGAAGTTTGCTCGTAGTGCCAAGAGAGCTCAATCTCCCCCCCCGGTAGTTGAGTTTGATTGCGGGAGTACCAGTCGCTCGTCTGGAACGGCAAGGGGCTCGCAGCCGCAGCTCGAGGCATCAGGAGGACCCCCATGGGAATGGGGGTCCTCCTGCGTTAGACCCGGCAGCCGTATTCAGACACGAGATATCGCGTTAAACCGAAACGTAATCATGCCGCTCACCGTACCGAGCCGATTGGGACCGCCCGCTCTGAACCGTGCCTCCGTCAAAGGATCCCTGACGCGCGAAGCCTTCTGAACTTCCTCTTGGTAATCGGACACGGAAAACGAGACAGGTTCTCCTGGCGTGTCCCGTCTCCGCTGCCGGTGTCTCTAATTCCATCGTTTTCGTGCACGCTCTGCCAACCCGGCGCAGCTGAGTTCAACTCACTCTCCCTGGCTGGCTCTAGTTTTCCGGTGCGGGCACATTGCCGTTGACGCTGTAACCACACGGCTAGAACTTTTTCGGTCTGATCTACGGCGTATTTGTACCGGGGATAGCGCCCGTGTTTCCGAATGAAGTTCTCCAACTCCGCTACACGCTGCTGCCACAAAGCCCGTTCACGCTCCGCCTTCGGGGGTGTCAGCCACCCCGGCACCTGGTCATCCAAACGGATCTTTCTGGAGGGCGGTAGTTTGCCGGCACGGTACTGCTCACGTTGGTATTGAAGGAAGCTGCAGAGGCTGCTTTCGCCGTCCAGGTAACCGCGGGGAAGCCTTCCATGCTGCCGACGAAAGTTGACCAGCTCGGCACAGCGTTCCTCCCAGGAACGACGCTTGTTCAATCCTCCTCGCGGCACCGCCGGGCGGTCATGAACCATCAGCCGCTGACCAAAAAGAGCGGGGTTCTGAATAACAGTGCTGCGGATATGGTCATAGACCTTCCGATACGGCACACGACACAGGCTGGCGATACGCCAAGGATCCAGCCCCTTGGTCCACATGTAGAACCACTCTTCGCGGGACCAATGCTGCGGTTCCGTGTCTCGCCTGGCCGATAACTCATTCGTTGATGTGACGGTCATGGCCGTACCCAAGCAAATAATCCTGCCGTGTGCCACAGCGGAACGCAGACCTTGGCGGGAAACTGGATCCGCATCACACGAACCCTGCTTCCTCAACCGGAATTAGCGAAGTTAGTACCTCACATCCAGCTGGGGACAATCTCAGGCATGAAGGCAGGAACCGCATCGCGTCTCTCGCTTGGAAGCATCGGGAGTAAAACTACCTATCCCCGTTGGAAAAGACAGGTATCTCCGTACTACAGACAAACGACAACACCCCGACTTAGCGTTCAGGTCACCGGAGCAGTGCCGCTTCGGCACAGTCTCGTATTCGGGGGAAATCTGATGCAGACCACCAAGCTCCGCCCTGCTCGCGCCGCTGGCCGGCTCACAACTATTGTCCTGACCGCCGGAGCGCTCACGCTCGGTATGGCGGTGCCGTCTCAGGCAGCCGTCCCGGTGACCACACCCGCCGCCGAAGCAACCATCGGCCAGCTCGGAGCCTGCCCCGGTGCGACCCGACTGCCGCTGCCGGTCAGCGACACAGTCAACGCATCCGTCGACGTCGGGACCGGCAACCTATCCGTCTCCATCAACGCCCTCAGCCTGCCCGGAGTGAACGGGGATGCCAGCCTGGGCATCGTCTACAACTCCCGCTCCGGCCAGACCACTCCCACCAATGTCCACCCGCGCTGGACCCTCGCCCTGGGATCAGCCGGCGCCCTGTCCACCACAGCCACCGGGGTCCTCTTCACCTCCGGGGACGGCTATTCCGCCCTGTTCACACCGGTGCAGGGATCTGCCACCGCTTTCACGCCACCAGCCGGGGTAAAGGCTGACCTGGTGAAAACCAGCACCGGCTACACGCTGACTTCCCGCACCACGGCGGAGGTTCAGACCTTCGACGCCGATGGTAAGGCTGTCTCGGTCGCTGACCGCAACGGCAACAAAACGACCCTTGCCTACACTGGCACCCGCCCGACCACGATTGTCGGCACCCGCGGCAGCACCGCGGCCCGCACTGCAACTCTCAGTTACGGATCCGGTGCGTGAATGCTGGATCGAATCAGCCAAACCGCTGGCACCACCACCCGGGCAGCCACGTTCGTGAAAGACCAGTACAACGACAACCTGGCCGTATATAAGGACCTGAACGGCAAATCGACCAGCTTCGTTTACGACAACGGAAGACTGATCCGTATCACCTCGGCTACCGGTTCTGTCATCAAGTTCAGCTATGACAACCAATCCCGCGTCACCAAAATTGAACAAACCGAAAGCAACGGATCAAACTCGTCGGCAACCCGGCTCGCCTATCCCTCCGCGACGCAGACGCTGCTGGCCGGCCCCAACACTGACCAGGCCGCAGCGATCACCGCGGTACCCCGCACCACCTACACTCTGGACGGCACAGGCCGGGTCACCAACGTCGTTGACGCTGCCGGGCGGACCCAGTCAAAGACCTACACCGCTGATTTCGATACCCTCACCGCCTCATCCGGCACCGGGGCAGGTGCGGGCACCACCACCAACACCTACGGGGCGAACACCGGCCAGTCCCTCACCGCATCCCAATCCTCCACCGGAGCGACCCGACAAGCCGAATACGGCAACACTGCCGCGAACACCAAATACCTGGCCACCACCAGCACCGATGATGCCGGGAACAAGAGCACCTACACGTTCAACGGTTCCGGGAACATGCTCTCCTCCGCCGATGCCCTGGCTGCAACCGCAGCCCTGACCTACAACGCCGACGGAACCGTGGCCACAGCGCAGGCACCAGGGAACGGCACGAACACCACCAAATACTACAACGCCGATAAGCAGCTCACCAAGGTCACCCCCGTGACCGGCTCCTCCCTCGCTGCGAAGGACTTCACCTACGACGAATGGGGCCGGCCAAAGACCGCTACCGACGGACGCGGGAACACCACCACCTACGCGTACGACACAATCGGACGCCTTACATCCCAGGCCTACTCCGACGGCACCCCCACGATCACGTACGCCTACGACGCTGTGGGGCGGATAACCCAGCGTGTCGATGCCTCCGGTACCACCACCTACGGCTACGACCAGCTAGGCCGGCTCACCAGCCGGGGCAACACTGCCGGCGGTGGAACAATCAGCTACGGCTATGACAAGGCCTCAAATCTGGTGTCGACCACCGATTCCCGTGGCACCACCACCTACGAATTCGATGCCGCCGGAACCCCCACCGCCCTGAAATACCTTTACCAGGGGCAACAGAAGACTCTGGCCTTTGCAGTGGATGACCGTGGCCGGCGCACCGACTCCTGGATGGGCGCTAACGCGGCCCGTACCAGTTGGGATGCCCGCACCCACACCGACTACGACACTTCCGGCCGCGTCACCCGCTCCACCGCCTACACAGGCCCGAACAACACGGATAACACCCTGGTGATGGACCTGTCCTACTGCTACACCTCCGGCACCACCGCCCCTGATTGCACCGCCAACGCGGCGGCCGACCGGTCCAAAATCCAGTGGGTGAAGGACAACCTCAGCGGCGCCGTCACCGCTTACACCTACGACGGTGCAGGACGCCTGACCAAGGCCGTCGTCACCGGCGGCCCCGCCCCGGCGACTTATACCTATACCTATGATGCCCGAGGGAACCGGCTTACCGCCGGCGGACCGGCCGGAACCCAGACTCTCGCCGCGAATGCCGCGAACCAGATCAGCACCGCCGGGTACACCTACGACAAGACCGGGAACCTGACCGCCGATCCCTCCGGCGCCTACACCTACAACGCGGCCCAGCAGATGACCAAGGTCACCAAGGGCAGCAACACGTACAACTACACCTACGCCGGATCCAGCCAGAACGAGCTGCTGTCCCAGACCACCCCGCAGGGAACCTACCAGCTCACCTACGGGCGCACCGATGCCCAGGGGCTCCCGATCATCGAACAGCTCAAACGCAATGAGGGAACCGCCTACATTGAGCACGACCCGGTCACCGGCGAACCGCTGATGCTGCGCACCAGCTCAGGGATGCAGTCCCTCTACGTCTATGACGGCACTGGGAACCCAGCCGCCCTGCTCACCAGCGCCGAGTACGTTGCCTTCGCCTACAGCTACGACCCTTATGGCACACCGACTTTGACGGAAACCTCCAACGGGCTCGGGGTTCCACAGAACCCGTACACGTTCAAGGCCGGCCTTCAGGATCGTGCTACCGGCTGGGTCAAATACGGGCAGCGCTGGTACAACGCAGGCACCGGCCGCTGGACGCAAATGGACACCCTCGACGCGCCGCTGGACCCCGCCAACGCAAACCGATACGCCTATGCCGCTAATGACCCCATCAATAATTCAGACCCACTTGGACTCGGAGTCTGCAGCGTTAGTGTCGGTATAGTTTCGATCCTCGCAGGAGGGGTGGCCGGGACGTTCACCTTTGGCGCCGGAATATTGGTCGGAAGCCTCGGCCTGCTCGCGGGCGAAGTAGGGTGCAACTGGGACCCAGAACCGCCCGTGAACTTGATAGATCCCCCAGACGATCAAGGATGCCAAGTAAGCCCAACGAACGGTTCCCGTTGGTGTTACTAATCTGAAGGATGTGCCCAAATGCACAAGAAACTGCGAAAAGGCTTATGGGGAGGGGTAGGTACCCTCGCTACCCTGCTCTTAGGCTGGGGTGTACTGCGACTCATTGACGGCAAGCTTCCTGTACCCGTCGCCGTATCCTTCCTGATTGTCGGTGTAGGGCTGTTTGTACTGTCCTATCTCTTCAGAGATCAATGGAGGAATGAAAACGGGAATCCTCTGCGCTGACAGAACCTATAGTGGCGGGCGCTGACCCAACATGCAGCCCGTTCATCTCACGACGGAGTGCTTGCAGGACCCGGCCCGCGTCGACTCGTTGAGTCAGGACGATCAACAATAGAATTTCTTCCGCGGCTAAGTGTCAGCGCATTGCCAGGCAGGGTTGCGTGGGACCGGCCGGTGAATATCCAGGCCCTTGGCGTTTCAGTGGACCCCCACAGACCGCGGTGACAGAGACGTGGGGCGGGTCAGTGTCCGCACCGAAGCTGCCGGCCCCAAACTCACCTTCCATGTAAAAAGCATGTAAAGAACCCGCGATTGTTCAACAAAAAGACTGGCGGATTGTTCAACAACCTTTAGACTGCTGGAAGCCCCTGTGGCGCCCCCCACATTCTCCAGTGATCGGAAAAACCATGGAAACCAAGCCGACGAAGGTGAAGGTTCGGCCTAACGCCAAGCGCACGGCACTGCTCGGAGCCATGTTCCTTATGGCCACGAGCGCCATCGGACCTGGCTTCATCACCCAGACCACCGTGTTCACAGTCCAGCTCGGCGCGGCGTTCGCGTTCGCGATCCTGGTCTCGATCCTCGTGGACATCGCGGTCCAGATGAACGTCTGGCGCATCATCGGCGTCTCCGGGCTGCGTGCCCAGGCTTTGGGCAACAAGGTGCTGCCGGGGGCGGGCTGGCTGCTCGCGGGACTGGTCTTCATCGGCGGCCTGGTATTCAACATCGGCAACATTGCCGGCACCGGCCTGGGCATGAACGCCATGCTCGGCATGGACACCAAGGTGGGCGGTGCCATTTCTGCCGCCGTCGCCATCTTCATCTTCCTGTCCAAGAAGGCCGGCCTGGCCCTGGACCGGATCGTGGTGGCGCTCGGCGCCATCATGATCCTGCTGATGCTCTACGTAGCAATCAGCGCTGCACCGCCCGTCGGCGAGGCGCTGAAGAACACCGTGCTGCCCGAGCAGGTGGACTTCCTGACCATCACCACCCTGATCGGCGGCACCGTCGGCGGCTACATCACCTACGCCGGCGCCCACCGCCTACTCGATTCCGGCACAACAGGCCCCGGACACGTCAAAGACATCACCAAGGTCTCGCTCCTGGGCATCATCGTCACCGGCGTGATGCGTATGCTCCTGTTCCTGGCCATCCTCGGTGTGGTGGCCAGCGGCGTCACCCTCGCCGGCGACAACCTCGCGGCCGACGCTTTCTACCACGCAGCAGGTGAGATTGGCCTGCGCATGTTCGGCATTGTGTTCTGGGCCGCGGCGCTGACCTCCGTCATCGGTGCCGCCTACACTTCGGTTTCCTTCATCACCACCCCCGCAACCAAGGACCGCACCCGCAGCCTGTTGACCGTGGCGTTCATCGCCGTCTGCACCGTTGCCTTCCTGCTGCTTGGCCAGGCTCCGCAGACCCTGCTGGTCTTCGCCGGTGCCTTCAACGGCCTGATCCTGCCACTGGGCTTCGGCATCCTGCTCTGGGCTGCCTGGCGCCGCCGGGACCTGCTTAACGGCTACGACTACCCGAAGTGGCTGCTGATCATCGGTGTCCTGTCCTGGGCGCTGACCCTGTTCCTGGGCTGGAATTCGCTCTCCGGTCTCGCCGCCCTCTGGCAGTAGTCCGCATTCCGCGGCACGGGCCCGGCCCGAGCCGCCTACAGAAGGATGAACGCATGACAAAACCTGAAACACTGGCCGCACTTGACCGGGCTGCCCTGTCTCCCGCCGAGGCCCGGGAACTCTTCCGGGACGGTCTGGTGACGCCGACGGCGGGCTGGGCGGCCGGGTACGCGCAGGCGAACCTGATCATCGTGCCCAAAGCGCAGGCCTTCGACGTCCTGCTCTTCGCCCAGCGCAACCCCAAGTCCTGTCCCATCCTGGGTGTTCTCGACGCCGGTGAGACCAGCGGGCCGCTGCTGGCCGGCGGGGACATCCGCACCGACGTCCCGCGGTACACGGTCTACGTGAACGGAGAAAAGACCGCGGACCCGACGGATATCACCGACTACTGGCGCGATGACCTGGTCACGTTCATTGTGGGCTGCAGCTTTACCTTCGAAGCAGCGCTTCAGGAGGGCGGCATCCGGATTGCACACATCGACCAGGGCACCAACGTGCCGATGTACCGCACGTCGGTGCGCTGTGAGCCGGCCGGCGAGATGTCCGGCCCGCTGGTGGTGTCAATGCGGCCGGTGCCGGCCGCCCAGGTGGCCGACGCCGTGCGGATCACCTCCCGCTACCCGGCGGTCCACGGGGCTCCGGTGCATGTGGGCAACCCGTCGGAGATTGGGATTGCTGATCTGGGCCGGCCGGACTTCGGCGACCCGGTGGACATTCCGGCGGGGCACCTTCCGGTGTTCTGGGCCTGCGGTGTGACACCGCAGGCGGCGGTCATGGAGTCGAAACCGTCCCTGGCCATTGGCCACGCGCCGGGCCACATGCTGATCACCGATGCCCGGGACAGCGCCTACCTGGTGCCTTAGCAGGCTTTTTGCTGCGGGCGGGCTAGTGCCCGTCCGCAGCCAGGTGCTCCAGCAGTTCGGCCTCGGCGGCGTCGAGGTAGCCGCGGAGCGTTTCCGCCGCTTTCTTCCGCTTGCCGGCCCGCAGCAGCTCCACGATCCTCGCGTTCTGTTCCACGTAGTGGGAGTGGAAGTCCGGTTCGCTGCGCATGGCATAAAAGACCAGCCGCATTTCGGCGAGCACGCGGGACATGAGGTCCTGCAGCTGCGAACTGCCGGACATCGCGATGACAGCCTCATGGAAGGCCTGGTTCGCAGCTGCCATCTCTGCCACGGAGCCAGGGGATTTGGCTTCCCGTGCAGCGGCAATCACCCGATCCAGCCTTTCGAGGTCCAGTTCCGGACCCCACAGCGCGGCCGACGGTTCCAGCATCCGGCGCACCTGGTAAATCCGCCGCACCGCGTCGGCGCCGGGGGAGGCAACGAAGACGCCGCGGTTCGGATACCGGCTCACCACGCCCTCGCCGCTGAGCACTGTAAACGCCTCACGCAGCGTGTTCCGGGAAATGTTCAGGGACGAGGCAAGCTGCTGTTCAGAGAGCTTGGTGCCGGGGAGAAGTTTCCCCGCAGCAATCTGGGCCCGCAGCACTTCCGCCGCCCACAGCGTGATGTTGGTATGCGAGGCACGCTGTTCGGCGTACTCGTCCAGGTTCAGAGCCATCCACCCAACCTAGCGGCTGGGAGGGGTCCGGCGGTGTACCCGCCGGACCTGTTACGGCTGTGCTCAGCCAATCTCGCCCAGGGAATCCCCGCGGCCGACGGCGGCACCGGCCTCCAGCGAAGCCCGGGCAAAGCTTCCGGGGCGGTGGGCCCGGACGGTGGTTTCCATTTTCATCGCTTCCAGCACCGCCACCGGATCGCCTTCGGCCAATTCTGCGCCGTCGTCCGCCAGCCACTTGACCAGGTTCCCGGCCATTGGCGAGGCCAGCCGGGCGGCGTCGGCGGTGTCCGGAGTATTGGAGGACGCCTGCGCGGTGCCGCTGCCGCCGGACCGCAGTGCGTTCAGCAGCGCAGCGGGCAGTCCGACGGCGACGGCACGGCCGTCGATATCCACGGTGATGGTTTCCCGCGCGGTGTCCGACGCCGCGGCAATGTGCGGCGAGGCAGCCAGCGGTTCAGCGAACTCGGATTCGATCCAGGTGGTGTAGACGCCCAGCTCGCCGTCGCGGGTGAACGCCTCGGAGCGGACCACGGCCTGGTGGAACGGCACCACGGTGGGCACGCCCTTGATCACCAGTTCGTCCAGTGCGGCCTTCGCCCGGCGCAGGGCCTGCGGGCGGTCCTCACCCCAGACGATCAGCTTTGCCATCAGGGAGTCGTACTCGCTGGGAACCACGGAGCCGGACCGCACACCGGTGTCCATCCGGATGCCGGGGCCAGTGGGCGGCTCGAAGGCTTCCACCGGGCCGGGGCCGGGCAGGAACCCGCGGGCCGGATCCTCGGCGTTGAGCCGGAATTCGAAGGCGTGACCGTGCGGGACCGGATCTTCGGTGATGGACAGCGGCAGGCCGTCGGCAATGCGGAACTGCTCGCGGACAAGGTCAACGCCGGCGGTCTCTTCAGTGACCGGGTGCTCCACCTGGAGCCGGGTGTTGACCTCCAGGAAGCTGATCAATCCGTCGGGGGAGACCAGGTATTCCACGGTTCCGGCACCGGTGTACCCGGCTTCCCGGCAGATGGCCTTGGCGGACTCATGGATGGTGGTGCGCTGTTCATTGGTGAGGAACGGCGCCGGGGCTTCCTCCACGAGTTTCTGGTTCCGGCGCTGCAGCGAGCAGTCACGGGTGCCGACGACGACGACGTTGCCGTGCGTGTCCGCCAGCACCTGAGCTTCAACGTGCCGCGGCTTGTCCAGGAACCGTTCGGCGAAGCACTCACCGCGGCCAAACGCGGACACTGCCTCGCGGACCGCAGACTCAAAGGCGTCCTCCACGTCCTCCAGCCGGCGGGCGATCTTCATGCCTCGGCCGCCTCCGCCGAAAGCCGCCTTGATGGCGACCGGGAGGCCGTGTTCCTCGGCGAAGGCGCGGACCTGTTCGGCGCTCTCGGCCGGGCCTTCGGTGCCGGGCACCAGCGGAGCGCCGGCGCGGACGGCGATCTCCCGGGCGGTGACCTTGTTGCCCAGATCGCGGATGGCCTGCGGTGACGGGCCGATCCAGGTGAGTCCGGCGTCGAGCACTGCCTGCGCAAAGTCAGCGTTCTCGGAGAGGAACCCGTAGCCCGGGTGAACGGCGTCCGCGCCGGCCCTGCGGGCAGCATCGATGAGTTTGGGAATGTTCAGGTAGGTGTCCGCGCCGGAGGCGCCGCCGAGCGGGAGGGCCTCGTCGGCCAGGCGCACGTGCAGCGCATCGGCGTCGGGGTCCGAGTACACGGCAGCGGAGGAAATGCCGGCGTCGGCGCAAGCGCGGGCCACGCGAACGGCGATCTCGCCGCGGTTGGCGATCAGGACCTTTTTCATACGGGTGTTCATTCGGTTCCTTCGGGAAACAGTCCGACGGCCTGCTCCGCGGTAAGCGGTGCGAGGGTGTCGGGGTCAACAAAGATAAAGCGCACCGGATCTCCGGGAGGCAGCTGGGCGGCCACCGGCAGGTCCTCCGGGATCACAACGGCGATTACCGGGTAGCCGCCGGTGACGGGGTGGTCGGCGAGGAACAGGACGGGCAGGCCCGACGGCGGCACCTGCAGCGAGCCGGCCACCACACCTTCGCTGGGCAGTTCACCGTCGCGGGCGCGGGTGAGCGGGCTGGCTGCTGTGTCCTGGGGGTCCAGGGCGAGCCGGACGCCGATCCGGTTGGATTCGCTGGTGGTGAGCCAGGTCTGGCCGGCCAGCGCGGCGGCGGCGCCGTTGCTGAACCAGTCCTGCCGGGGGCCGGCGGTGATGCGCAGCAGGGCGGGTTCGATGCCGTTGCCCAGGGTTCCAGGGACGCCGGCTGCGGCCAGAACCGGAGCCTCGGGGTCCCCGACGTGCAGGCTTCCCGCCGCCGCAACCGGCAGGCGGGTGCCGGCGGCCAGCGGTGCCGGGCCGATGCCGCTCATCGAGTCGGTGCTGCGGCTGCCGAGCACCGGGTCCACATCCAGCCCGCCGCGGACGGCGAGGTAGGCGCGCACCCCGCGGACCGGAGTGCCCAGGACCAGGGTTTCCCCGTCCAGCAGGGCGAACGGTGCGGCGTGCGGCGCGGGCCGGCTGCGAACGCCTGCGGGATCGACGACGTCCGCGGGGACGTCTGCTCCGGTGAGTGCCAGGACGGCGTCGCCGTGGGCGGTGAGTTCCAGGCTGCCCAAGAGGTTCTCGACGACGGCGGCATCAGCCGGGTTGCCGACCAGCCGGTTGGCCTGCCGGGCAGCACGGGGGTCGGCGGCGCCGGACGTGGAGACGCCTAGGTCCGCATAGCCGGGGCGGCCGAGGTCCTGGATCAGGGACTGGAGGCCTGGATTCCCGATCTCGAGGTGGCAGTGGTCGCCTTGGGCGGGCGCGCGCATCTCATCGTCCCTTAGACACCTCGCTCGTTCCTCGCTCGGCGATGCGGGACTCACGAGATGCGCGCGCCCTGAGCCTTCGCTGCCCGCTCGTTCCTCGCTCGGCGATGCGGGACTTATGACGTCCCTGATCCCTTCGCCTGTCGCCTTCGAGCCGTCAGCCTCAGCGCCGGTACCAGCCCCGGAATCCATGGACTCGGCCGGAGAAGAAGGGGAGGAGGTGGTGGGGAGGAATTCTCGGATGGGGGTGAACTGGACCGAGTCGCCGGGAGAGATGAGAGCAGGGTTGGGACGGGAGAGGTCCCACATGGGGGCGCAGGTGCGGCCGATAAGCTGCCAGCCGCCGGGGGATTCGCGGGGATAGACGGCTGAATAATCGCCGGCAAGGGCGACAGCGCCCGGCGGGACCGCGGTGCGGGGGCTGGAGCGGCGGGGAACGTTCAGGGCAGGATCGCCGCCGGTGAGGTAGGTGAAACCGGGGGCGAAGCCGCCGAATCCGGCGGTCCAGGCGGTACCGGTGTGGGCATTGACCACAGCTTCTTCGGAGAGCCCGGTGAGTCGGGCGACCTCGGCGAGGTCGGCGCCGTCGTACACCGTTTCAATGATTACGGTGCGCGGTTCGTCCGTATCCGCGTGGGTGAAGTCCAGGGCCCGCAGCAGCGGCAGGCCGGCCACGGCGTCGCGGCGGCTGGCAAAGCGCACCAGCACCGTGGCCGCGGCGGCGAGGGCATCGACCTGGCCGGGCAGCGGATGGGACTTGAGCTGGGTGTGGAGGGCGACGACGTCGGCCAGCGAACCCAGCTCGACCAGCAGCGCGCGGGTTCCGGCGGGCCGGATGCCGATGATGGTTCCGGCGGGCGCGTCTGCGGCGTGCGGGAGGCTCATACGAAGCTCTGGATGCTGACGCCGGCTTCTTCGAGGCCGGCGCGGACGGCGCGGGCCATGGCGACGGCGCCGGGGGTGTCGCCGTGCACGCAGATGGATTCGGCGTTCATGGGGATTTCGGAGCCGTCAATGGCGATGATGGTACCTTCGGTGGCCAGGCGGACCATGTTGGCGGTGACCTGATCGGCGTCGTGAATGACGGCGTTGGGCTCACGCCGGGACACCAGCGTGCCGTCCGGGTTGTAGTTGCGGTCTGCGAAGGCTTCCGAGACTCCGCGCATTCCGGCGTCGGCGGCTTTGTCCAGTGCGATGGCGCCGGGAAGCAGCAGGACGGGGAGTTCCTTGTTGAAGGCGCGGATCGCGTCGATGACTGCCTGGGCGTGGTGCTCGTGGTGAACGATCGTGTTGTAGAGGGCACCGTGCGGCTTAACGTACTGGATGTCTGCACCGGCGTGCTGGGCCAGGGCCTGCAGGGCGCCGAGCTGGTAGAGCACATCGTCGGCCAGTTCGGTGGGGGAGCAGTCCAGGAAGCGCCGGCCGAAGCCGGCCAGATCCCGGTAGCCCACGTGCGCGCCGATGGTGACGCCGGCAGCGACGGCGTCGCGGCAGGTCTGGGCGATGACGGAAGGATCGCCGGCGTGGAAGCCGCAGGCCACGTTTGCCGAGGAAACGGACTCGAAGACGGCGGCGTCGTCGCCCATCTCCCAGTTGCCGAACGATTCGCCGACGTCGCTGTTCAGGTCAATGATCGGCATGGCAGGTCCTTTTGCGCCTCGGGAACGGGGTCTTCCAAGTGTGCGGGATCACGCCCGATTGTTCAACAATCTGCGGCGGTATGTTGCGGCGGGTGTCTGTGTCGGGAGGGCTGGTCCGTGTCGGGCGCTAGTCGGAGTCCGGGTTTCATGGGCGATCCGGAGGGAGACGTTTGTTTGGATAGGTCCCGCCCAGCGCACCGACGATGGGTTAGTCCTTGGTGGCGGCGCGCAACTTGTGCGAGACAGCAGATTGGCACCTGCATGGATCTAAGTCTGCTTACTACGGGCAAATCATCATTCTTGATATCCCAAACGCAAGATTCCGGCAAGATCCCGGCAAGATAGCCGCAAATAATCAGTATGCATTTTACTGAGGGGTACGGTGGGCGACGGCTTAGTCACTAAGCATCATTTCGACACTCTGGGGAACTGTTTTGACTATGAGATTTAATCCGCCACCAAATTGGCCCGCTCCGCAGGAGGGCTGGCAGCCCCCTGCCGGCTGGCAGCCTGATCCGGCCTGGGGGCCAGCACCGGAAGGGTGGCAGCTATGGGTGAACGAGGAACCCGCAAATAATCAGTCTGCTGGTACGCCCTCTGACACGTCGGTCGTCAAGAAGAGCTGGTTTGCTAGGCATAAAGTCTTGACGGGGATCGGTGTTGTGGTGCTGCTGAGCCTTATCGTCAATGGGCTCAGCGGGACGGACGACGTAGAAAAGGCTCCGGTCGCACAGGTTAGTGAGAGCCCCTCCCCGAGAGCAACGGAGACCACCACCTCCGAACCGGAGCCAGAAGTATCTGCAACACCTACTCCAATGGCCACCGTTGCGCAGGCGACCGAGCAAGCACCACCACCACCGCCGCCGCCACCGGCGGAAAGCTATGGTCCACGCCCCGCCGATCAGCAGGCATTCCTCGACACATTCGAGGCTGGGAAGGCTGCATACGAGGCTGCGGGAACTGAGCTGCAGCGTTCGGTGGCGCTGACGGATCGAGACGCTCAGATGTGTGCCGTGTCGGGTCAAGGCAGTATGACCAACTGGACGGGGAAGATCCTGGAAATCGGGGCCAATAATGACGGCCTGGCGCACGTAAAAATCGAGTTGTCAGAGGGCGTGAAGGTACAGACTTGGAATAACGCTTTCTCTGACCTCACAGACAACACTCTGATACCGCAGAACGCGCCGTTCTTCAGCACGCTGGCCGGGATGAGCGAGGGAACGCTCGTCACATTCGCCGCTCAAACAGTCCCGTCTCCGTCATCTTGCCTGACTCGGTCCAATTTGACGGACGTGTTCTATGCCATTGATCCGAATTTCATAGTTCGATTCTCTGACATTCGTCCTCTCTAGCTACGTTGCGTGGGGATGGCCGTTCATTGAGAGCGGTCATCCCCACTTTTTGTTTTGTCCGTCCAGCGAGTTGGTCAGCAAGCCTGAACGGTAAGGGGAATGGATCTAGCGGTCCAGCTTCGCCTGGATCTCTTCCCAGGAAGGCTCGGCGGCGCCCTGGTTCCAGGGCAGGTAGGCCAGAGCCTTGCCCATGGCGCAGGTGTTAGACAGTGCGGAGAACACCAGCCCGCCGCTGATGCCGCCGGCCAGGACACGGAACTTCGGGGACGCAATGCGTCCAGCGAGAAGCCCCAGGCCGACGAGGCTGCCCGCGGCAAAGCGTACCTGGCGTTCCATGTCCCAGATCTGCTTGCCCCGCACCACGGAACCGCCGGCCTTCTCGACGTCGTCCACGCTGCCGGTGAGCACCCGCCCGCCCTGCAGCCCCGCCGCGGCGAGGCGCTCGTGCGCCTGCTTTGCCCGCACGCCGGACTGGCACATCAGCACGACGCCGTCATCCAGCCGGGCGGCCAGCTCAACCGTGTGCGCGGAGAGCATTGGCAGGGGAATGTTGTGGGAGCCCGCAATGTGTCCGGATTCGAATTCCGCGGGGTTGCGGACGTCGATGACGGTGAGGTTCGGGTTCTCGGCGATGAGTGTGGTCAGCGTCTGCGCGTCGATGGTCTTGGCGGCGGCAGTCTTGGTGGTCTCTGCGGTGGCAGCGGGGGACATTCGGATCCTTCGGTTGGAGTGGCCGGAGTGAAGCACCCACCCTATGGCCCGATTCTGGGAGAAGTCAGGGGACGTTACGCCCTGTGGCACTAGCGCCCGGCTCTGCGACGGCGCTTCCTTGTTGCTTCTGCTGTCCGAATGGCTTCACTGCGGTCATCGACTGGAGTACGGTGCGGTCCGTGACCGCTTCCGCCCATCAGCGCCATGTCCTCAACCCCCGTCGTCTCGTCGGTCAGCAACGATACCGGCAGGGCTGGGCCGCCCTGCGTGTGGCATTCGCCTTGCAAGGCCCGTCCAGACGCATCCTGTGTCGCAATAGCGTCCCTCGCTCATGCCCAAGCCCATCGTGTGTCGCAATAACGCTGCTCTCGCCCGCGATACGGACGTTATTGCAGGACAGGATGATCAGCGACCACCAAAAGAACGTCATTGCGACACAGGATGAGGTCAGGGACTTGGCGCGCGCCAACAACGCCACGGCCCCGGTCCGCGAACCTGGCGCGCGCACGAATCGCGAAACCCACTCCACACCCCGCATTGCGTTTGCATAACGTTCCGGAAACCCCTTGCCGTGATCCACGTCACGGGCATATGTTGTGCTCGCCTACAAATTGTCGGTAGGGGTACCGGCAGGGCGCTACAGCGTTGTATCCGCTCGATCCAGCCGTCCGGGTCACAAGGATGTTTCCCGCAGTCTCGCCGCGCAGTTCCTTGCCGGCGGCAGGATCCTTTTCAAAGGTTCGACCATGAGCAGAAGAAAGAATGTTTCGGCCGTCTTCCTGGCATTCGGTCTGGCAGCAGGCATGGCGGCCTGCGCCCCCGCCGGCACCACGAACAGTGACAGTGAAGGCGGAGACGGCGTCGAATGCAACGTGGGCATCTCCATGCCCACCCGCAGCCTGGAACGCTGGATCAATGACGGCGAGGGGCTGAAGGAAAACCTCGAGGCCCGGGACTGCACCGTTGACCTGCAGTATGCCGATGACAAGACAGACCAGCAGATCTCCCAGATCCAGAACCAGGTGGCCGGCGGCGCCAAGATCCTGGTGGTCGCAGCGATCGACGGCGAGACCCTGGGCCCGGTCCTGGAGGACGCCAAGAGCCAGGACGTCACCGTGATCGCCTATGACCGGCTGATCAACGGGACCGACGCCGTGGACTACTACGCCACGTTCGACAACTACAAGGTGGGCCAGCTCCAGGGCGAGTTCATCGAGGAGCAGCTGGGCCTGGCCGACGGCGAGGGCCCGTACAACCTCGAACCGTTCGCCGGCAGCCCGGATGACAACAACGCCAAGTTCTTCTTCTCCGGCGCCTGGGACGTGCTGCTTCCCTACGTGGAGAGCGGCCAGCTGGTGGTTCCCTCCGGCAAGTCCCCGGCCTCCAATGATGACTGGGCATCCATCGGCATCCTCGGCTGGGGATCGGCGGACGCGCAGGCGGAAATGGACAACCGCCTGCAGTCCTTCTACACCGGAGGCGACAAGGTCGACGTCGTGCTGTCCCCGAATGACAGCCTGGCCCTGGGAATCGAGCAGTCCCTCTCCAGCGCCGGCTACACGCCCGGCACTGACTGGCCGGTGATCACCGGGCAGGACGGCGACGTCGCCAACATCAAGGCGATCCTCGCGGACCAGCAGTCCATGACCGTCTGGAAGGACACCCGCGAACTGGGTGCCCAGGTGGACACCATGATCGAGCAGATCGTCAACGGCGAAGAGGTGGACGTCAATGACACCGAAACCTACGACAACGGCGTGAAGGTGGTCCCCACCTACATCCTCGAACCGCAGGTCGTGGTCAAGGACCAGGTGCAGGAGAAGCTGGTGGACTCCGGCTTCGTGGAGGCCGGCGACGTCGGACTCTAGGGCACCCAGCCGTGCGGGGCACGACGGCGACTGCCGCCGTCGTGCCCCGCACCCTTCGGAAAGAACAGGCAAGACATGATCGATCAGGACGTCATCCTGTCAATGGACGGCATCGTGAAGGAGTTCAACGGCGTCCGCGCGCTCGACGGCGTGTCCGTCGCCGTCCGGCGCGGTGAAGTGCACGGGATCTGCGGCGAAAACGGGGCCGGCAAATCCACGCTGATGAACGTGCTCAGCGGCGTCTACCCGCACGGCAGGTACTCGGGCACCATCTCCCTGGACGGGCAGGAAGTGCGTTACGGCTCCATCAATGACAGCGAGCGGGACGGGATTGTGATCATCCACCAGGAGCTGGCGCTCAGCCCGTTCCTGTCCATCGCGGAGAACATCTTCCTCGGCAACGAGGTGCAGCGCGGCGGGGTGATCGACTGGAACCAGACCAACCTGCAGGCCGCGGCGCTGCTCAAACGCGTCGGTCTGGACGAGAACCCGGCCACGAAGATCCTCGAGCTCGGCGTCGGCAAGCAGCAGCTGGTGGAAATCGCCAAGGCGCTGTCCAAGGAGGTGAAGCTGCTGATCCTGGACGAGCCGACGGCGGCACTGAACGACGGCGACTCGGCGCACCTTCTGGGGCTGATCGACCAGCTGCGCGAGGGTGGGATCACCTCGATTGTCATCTCCCACAAACTCAAGGAAATCCGTGCCATCGCGGATACCGTCACGGTGATCCGGGACGGGAAGACCATCGAGTCCTTCCCGGTGGAGGATTCGGAGGAGATTGAAACCCGGATCATCCGGGCCATGGTCGGACGCCCGCTGGACAGCCAGTTCCCGGACCGGAACCCGCAGATCGGCGAGGAGAAGTTCCGGGTGGAGGACTGGACGGTCCACCACCCGATCGACGTGGACCGCGTGGTGGTCAATGACGTGTCCTTCAACGTCCGCGCCGGGGAGATCGTCGGGTTTGCCGGGCTGATGGGTGCCGGGCGCACCGAGCTGGCGATGAGCATCTTCGGCCGGTCCTGGGGAACCGGGGTATCCGGACGGGTGTTCAAGGATGGCGTCGAAATCCAGACCCGCTCGGTGGGGGAGGCCATCCGGCACGGACTCGCGTACGTCAGCGAGGACCGCAAACGGTACGGGCTGAACCTGATCGGTTCCGTGGTGGTCAACGTGTCCGCCGCGGCTCTGGGGAAGCTCGCCCGGCTGGGTGTGATCGACAAGCACCGCGAATACTCGGTGGCCGATGACTACCGGCAGAAAATGAACATCCGCACCCCCACCGTGGCGTCCGTAGTGGCGAACCTGTCCGGCGGAAACCAGCAGAAGGTGGTGCTGAGCAAGTGGATCTACTCCGGGCCGGACGTGCTGATCCTGGACGAACCCACCCGGGGCATCGACGTCGGCGCCAAGTTCGAGATCTACGGAATCATCAACGAGATGGCCGCGCAGGGGAAGGCCGTCGTCGTTATTTCCAGTGAGCTGCCGGAGCTGATCGGGCTTTGCGACCGGATCTACACCATCGCCGAAGGCCGGCTCACCGCCGAAGTGCCGCGGGCTGAAGCAACGCAGGAAGAACTGATGCGGCATATGACGGCCGCCAGGATCGGATCAGGGACGGCTGCCCGTCCTGAATCCGCCCAAACTGAATCCGCCCGAATTGAAGGAGCACAGGGCCAGTGACCACAACTACTCCTGAACAGGCCAAGACACCGGCCCCGCCGCCTGCCGGAGGCAACGGCCGGAAACGGATGCGGATCGACCTGAGCCAGTACGGCATCCTCGCCGCACTGGTGGTGATCGTGCTGCTGTTCCAGGTCCTCACCGGCGGCCGGCTGCTGTATCCGGGCAACGTCAGCAACCTCATCCAGCAGAACGCGTACGTGCTGATCCTGGCGATCGGCATGGTCATGGTGATTATCGCCGGGCACATCGATCTGTCCGTGGGCTCGGTGGTCGCCACAGTGGGGGCCATCGCCGCCCTGGCTATGAACAACTGGGGCATGCCCTGGTGGGCCGCCGTAATCCTGTCCCTGGTGGTGGGAGCCGCGATCGGGGCGTGGCAGGGGTTCTGGGTGGCGTTTGTGGGGATACCCGCGTTCATCGTGACGCTGGCCGGCATGCTGGTGTTCCGCGGCGTTGCGCTGATCCTGCTGACCGGTGGAACCATCAGCGGCCTGCCGCGGCCGTTCAACGCGATTGGCTCCGGCACGCTGCCGACCACCGGCACGCCCGATCTGCTCACGCTCGGCATCGGCGCGCTCGCCTCCGTGGCGCTGGTGGTGCAGCAGCTCAAGGTGCGCAATGACCTGCGGAAGCTTGACCTGCCGCGGGAGCGCACGGCGTCGTTCGTGTTCAAGAACGCAGTGGCCGTCGCCGCGATCATGTACCTCTGCTACCTGCTGGCGTACAACCGCGGAACGCCGATCATCCTGATCATCCTTGCCGGGCTGGTGCTGGCGTACTCGTTCCTGCTGAACCGGACCGTGTTTGGCCGGCACATCTACGCCATGGGAGGGAACCTGAACGCGGCGATGATGTCCGGGGTGAAGACCCGCTGGGTGAACTTTATGGTGTTCGTGAACATGGGCTTCCTGGCTGGGCTGGCCGCCGTGGTGAGCACGGCGCGTGCCGGCGGTGCCGTGGCCTCGGCGGGGCAGGGCTTCGAGCTGGACGCGATCGCTGCCGTGTTCATCGGCGGTGCATCGGTGCAGGGCGGTGTGGGCACAGTGGTGGGTGCCGTGATCGGCGGCCTGGTGATGGGTGTGCTGAACCAGGGCCTGTCCATCCTGTCGGTGGACGCCGCCTGGCAGCAGGTCATCAAAGGCCTGGTGCTGCTGCTGGCCGTCGCGGTCGGGTTCGCCCGGCGGGGGAGGAGCGCGCGGTAACGGGCGCCTCGAGTGGGCTGCCCGGAGATCGGCCGGCCCAAGGGGATGTCGAGTATGCTCGCCGCCATGGGGAATCACACAGACTCGGACGACTACGGGCTGTATGCGCGGCCAACAGGTGACCAGGCTCAGGAGTCGGTGCAGATTGTTGACGACGGCGGAACTGTTCCGTCTGCTGTGGGGCGGGCCGCCGGTGGGAGCCGCGCATCCGGCCGCGATAACGGTTCAGCACGGGCTGACGGGTCCACATGGGTTGAAGACGCGGGCACTTCGGGCCGCGCCGACGGTGCCCACGGGGCGTCGGTTCCCGGCGGGTCCTCCGCCAGCCACGGCCTGTCCGCATCTGATGGACCCTGGCGCCGGTTCAACCCGTACCTCTGTGCGGCATGGGCTCTGGTAGCCATGATCCTGGCTACCGGCGCGGCTTGGCTGACCGGAGCTTTCGATCCGCCTAGCTACGTCTCGGTTGACCCGGCAACGGGACGGGGGATGGCAGGCAGGCCGGGCATCCTCGTTTCCAACCTGTACAGCATGGGTCCGTTCCTGCTGCTGATCGGGCTGATCGGTGCTTTCACTCTCCTTACCGTGCAGGCTGATCGCTTCCGGCGGGTGCACGGACGCTAGCCGACTCACTGCCGTTTAGCAGCCCGTTATCGCCGCGACCCCTGAGCACTTTGGTCGTGAGGGGAACAAGGCCGACGCGGTTTCCCAGTGAGTGTTGAACGGGGTACCTGGTGTGACCTCAGTGGTAACTCCTGCAACAGTGGGCGGGAAACTGCGGGGTGGGGGCTGAGCGTCGCGAATCGCGGGCTGGCTTGCTGCCTCCGCTCGGCGTCGGGGCCGCCCGGATGGCTGCAGCCTGTGATGAGGCTGGTGGCGGCCGGATTAGGGCCGTAAAGGTGCCGCTGGCGGCCGCGTTCGGGTCTGCACAGCGGGGGGAACGGCCTGGACGGCAAAAATGTTCGCCCTTGGTTGGCATGGGCGCCAGCGCGTGTTCACTGCTGATTAACCTTGGCTGGATGAACTCGGAGAGTCCCAACCGAGCACGACCCCGAGGTTCCATGAATACCGAGTTGCCCTCCAGTCCGCAGGCTCTCGCAGGCATTCCGCCCGCAGTCGGCGGATTGTTCAATTTCCGTGACGCAGCGGCAGGAACCGGAACGCCGGGCCTGCGCCGGGGAATGCTCTTCCGGTCCGGAGCCCTGAACGACCTTGACCCTGCCGGTCTCGCTGAACTGGCTGCAGCGGGGATCGGCACGGTGGTGGACCTGCGCGAGCCGATGGAGATCGCCTCGGCTCCGGACAATGTTCCAGCGGGAACGCAGATGCGAAACGTTCCGCTCTACCGCGGAAGCCTCCCCGTCTCCGAACCGATCGAAGCCGTCTACCGGCATCTGCTGCAGAACGGTGCCCGGGCACTGACCAGCGCCGTCGGCGAAGTGATCCGGAACCTCGACGGCGGTGTCCTGGTCCACTGTGCTGCAGGGAAAGACCGGACCGGGCTGGTGATCGCGCTGGTGCTTGAGGTCGCCGGGGCCTCCCGCAGCGCCATTGTGGAGGACTACTCCCGCACCGAAGCAGCCCTTCCCCATTCCTTCCGCCAGGCGGTGCTCGCCCGGCTCGGCGATCAGATCAGCGATCCCGCCGAGATGGCCACCGCTGTCCGCCTGCACCTGGCCAGCCCGCCCGAGGTTCTGGACAGCGCACTGCAGGACCTGGCCAAGGAGTCCTTCGAAGGTGAGACCGGTGCCGCTGCCTACCTGCTGCGGCACGGTTTGGGCCAGGACCTGCTGGACCGGGCCCGCGTCCTGCTGCACGGCACCGGGATCCCTGCTGCATGAACGCGCCGGGTTACACCCTGATCCACCTCACGGACACACATCTGCATCAGCCGGACGAGCCGTTGTTCGGTGTCCTGGACACGTGGGCACGCACCGCCGAGGCCCTGCGCGCAGCGGTCCGCTACCGGCCCGACGCCGTTGTGGTTACCGGTGACATCGCCGATTCCGGCGGCGATATCTACTCTGCCGCCGCCGAACTTTTCGCCCGCGCCGGCCGGGAGCTGGGCTGCCCGGTCATCGTGCTGCCCGGTAACCATGACCTTCCCGGCACCCGGGCGTGGACGGCCGAAGCGTTCACGGGTTCGCGCACCGACACAGGCCCCGGTCCCGGGGACAACGTGCATTTCGTCGGGGGACTGCGCCTCATCACGCTGGATTCGGACAACCCCGGGCAGCCCGCGGGCCGGCTCACCGGAGAGCAGCTGCACTGGCTGGATACTGTCCTGGCCGAGCCTGCCCCCGACGGCACTGTGCTGGCCCTGCACCATCCGCCCGTCGATTCGCTGCTGCCGCAGCTGGCCGGCCGCGGCCTGGCCCGGCCTGCGGAACTCGCCGGCGTGCTGGCCGGCACGGACGTGCGCGCCGTCCTGTGCGGGCACTACCACCATGCGGTGTCCGGCCGGCTGGGTGCTGTGCCGGTCTGGGCCGGCCCGGCGGTGTCCTACGGCCAGGACCTGTTCGCGCCGCCGGAGAGGGTGCAGGGCCTGGACAGCAGCTGGCTCTCTGTCATCCGGCTGGACGAAACCGGGGTCAGCGCCGTGCCGGTCCCGCTGCAGCCGACTGGCGCAGTGGTGTTCACCAAGCCCGCCGTGCGCCTCAAGGCCCCAGCTCACCCCAGTTCCACACCGCACCCCCATTCCACACCGCCACCCGGCGCCGTCCCCGCTGCCGGCACTACCCGTTCCACCTATCCCTTCCCGGAGCCCGCACGGGCACCGGGCCACCCTTCCCGGCAGCAGCCGTTGCTGCCGGTTTCCCAAGGAGAACCCCTTGCTGCACCGCTCTAAGTACCCCGCCCTCGCCGTCGTTTCCCTGGCGTCGCTTGCTCTCCTGACCGCCTGCAGCGGCAGCGCCGACGGCGCCGAAAACTCTCCGGAAGCCTCAGCGTCCAGCACCTCGGCCGGGGCCACCGGCACCCTCACGGTGTACACCTCCGAGCCGCAGGCAAAGATCGATGAACTGATTGCCGCCTACAGCGAGGTCAACCCGGAGGTCAGCGTTGAGGTCTTCCGCGCCGGCACCGGTGAGCTGAAGACCCGGATCGCCACGGAGAAGGAAACCGGCGGCATCCAGGCCGACGTGATCCTCGCCGCCGACGTCCCCACGTTCGAGGCATACGCCGCCGAGGGGGACCTGCAGGTCCTGGACATCGACAACGCCGGTGAACTGAATCAGGACGTTGTCGACGCCGAGGGCTACTACGTGGGCACCCGCATCATCCCCACCGTCATCGCCTACAACACCACGCTGGTGGACAACGCCCCCGAGTCCTGGGCCGAACTGACCAAGGACGAATACAAGGGCATGATCGCCATGCCGAACCCGGACGTCTCCGGTGCCGCCGCCTTCAACACCACCGTCTGGCTCGAGACCCCGGCCCTGGGCGAGAACTGGCTGAAGAACCTGATCAGCAACGAACCGACCGTGCTGGAAAGCAACGGCCCGGTGGGCCAGGCCGTGGCCGCCGGTACCTCGGGGATCGGGATCGTGGTGGACTATGTGGCCCGCGAACTGGCAGCGAAGGGCTCGCCCATCAGCCTGTCCTACCCGACCGACGGCGTTCCGTACGTCTCCCAGCCGGCGGGCGTCTTCACTGACTCGAAGAACCCGGACGCCGCCAACGAGTTCGTGGAGTTCCTGGTCTCGAAGGAAGGCCAGGAACTGGCCGTGGCGCAGTCCTACCTTCCGGTGCGCGACGACGCCGGTGTCCCCGAGGGCGCGCCCTCCCTCGCCGACCTTGAGCTGCTGAACCCGGACCTCGCGGTGATTGCCGAGAAGCAGGCAAGCGCCGTCGCGAAGTTCAATGACCTCCTCAAGTAATTCCGTTTCCTTGGCGGCGGGTCAGCTCAGCCCCGCCGCCCGGGGAGCTGCAGGCCGGGTCCGGGGCAACGGGCCTTGGGGCGACGGACTGCACTGGCTCCGGCTGGCGGTCTGGACCGTCCTGGCCCTGCTGGTGCTCCTGCCGCTCGGCGTCATTGTGTTCCGCGGGGCCCAGCCGTCCAACGCCGATGTGCTCACGGACCCCGACGTCCTGGCTGCGGCGTGGAACTCCGTTTCCTCCGCCGCCGGATCAGCGGCGCTGGCCACCGCGTTCGGTGCGCTGCTCGCCGTCGTCCTGGACCGGACCGATCTGCCGGGCCGGACCGTGCTGCGCTGGATCTTCCTGCTGCCGTTCCTCATTCCGCCGTTCATTGGGGCGATGTCCTGGATGGCGCTGCTCTCCCCGGCCGGCACCGTGAACCAGGCGCTGATGGCGCTGACCGGATCCGCGCGCCCGGTGCTGGACATCTACGGCGGCGGCGGAGTGGTGTTCCTGCTCGCTGTGCACTCCTATCCGCTGGCCTACCTGGTGATCAGTGCTGCGCTGCGCCGGGTTCCGGGCAGCCTGGAGGAAGCCGCCCGGATCAGCGGTGCCGGCGGGCTGCGCACCTTCTGCCAGGTGACGCTGCCGCTGGTGCGCCCAGCCGTGGTGGCCGCGTTTGTGCTCACGCTCGTCGCCAACCTCTCCGACTTCGGCATTCCCGCGCTGATCGGCCTGCCCGAGCGGTACACCACGCTCACCACCCTGGTGTACCGCTACCTCGCCTCCGGCACCGTGACCAATCCGCTGCCCGCCGTGGCCGCGATCGGGGTGGTGCTGCTGATCCTGGGCCTGGCTGCCGTGCTGCTGCAGCGCCGGCTGCCCGGGGGCAGCGAACTGGGCGGTTCCGGAGCGGCTGCGCTGCCGCTGCAGCTGGGGTCCGCCCGCTGGGTGGTGGCGGGCCTGCTGTGGCTTACCGCCGCCGTCGTCTGCGTGCTGCCGTTGCTGGCACTGACCGAGCAGGCACTGCTGCCCGCTCCGGGCGTGCCGCTGACTTGGGAGAACCTGACCCTGGCGAACATCGCCCGCGCCGTCACCAGCGGCGGAGCGCTCACCGGCATCGCCAACTCGGTGCTGCTCGCCCTCGGTGCAGCGGTGGCCTGCGGCGTGCTGGGGCTCGGTGTCGGTGCGCTCCTGACCCGGACCAAACACCGCTCCAACGCCGCGCTGGACGTCACTGCCATGCTGCCGCAGGCACTGCCGGGCCTGGTCCTGGCTGTCGCCTGGCTCCTGATTGCCCCGGCGCTGGGCATCTTCAACACGCCGTGGGTGATCCTCGGCGCCTACGTGATGGCGTTCCTGGCCCTGGTGGTCCAATCCGTGAGGGCACCGCTGGAATCCGTGCCGGTGTCCCTGGACGAGGCCGCACGGATCTCCGGTGCCGGTCCGCTGCGGGCACTGGGCGACGTCGCGCTGCGGCTGAGCGTGCCTGCGGCGGTGAGCGGCGCCGTCGTCGTCGCCTTGACCGCGGTGCGCGAACTGACCATTTCCATCCTTTTGGTGGCGCCCGGCTCCCAGACGCTGGGTGTGGTCATCTTCAATCTCCAGCAGGCCGGGGACTACAACTCGGCTTCCGCCCTGGCGCTGCTGGTCACGATCGTCGGCGTCGCGGGGCTCTCCGCGACCGCCGCCCTGGGCGCCCGCCGCACGGCGCGCACCCGTTTCCGGAAGGGGAAGTAAATGTCTTCGATCAGCCTTCAAGGCCTGCGCCACGTCTACGCCAACGGCCATGTTGGCCTCTCGGACGTGGACCTGGACGTGCACGACGGCGAGTTCCTGGCGTTGCTCGGTCCGTCGGGTTCCGGCAAGACCACGCTGCTGCGCAGCATCGCCGGGTTTGTTCAGCCGGAGGGCGGCACCCTGTGCCTCGGCGGCAAGCCGGTGGCGGGGCCGGGCGCCTGGGTGCCGCCGGAGAAACGGAACCTGGGCATGGTGTTCCAGGACCACGCGATCTGGCCGCACTGGTCCGTGGCCCGGAACGTGGGGTATCCGCTCCGCCTGGCGGGCGTGCCCCGCAAAGCCGCGGAGGCCCGGGTGCGCAGCGTGCTGGGGCTGGTCGGGCTGGACGGCTTGGGGGAGCGGGCACCGGCTGCGCTTTCCGGCGGGCAGCGCCAGCGCGTGGCCCTGGCGCGGGCGATCGTCGGCGCTCCGCAGGCACTGCTCCTGGACGAAGCGTTGTCCTCCCTGGACGAACCGCTGCGGGCTCGGCTCCGGCTGGACCTGAAGGCGCTGACGAGCGAGCAGGGACTGACATCGGTGCACGTCACGCACGACCGCGCGGAGGCCCTGGCCCTGGCAGACCGGGTGGCGGTGCTGCGGGCCGGGCGGATTGAGCAGGTCGGCACACCGGAGGAGCTGGTGCGGAATCCGGCGTCGGCGTTTGTGGCGTCCTTCGTAAACGATGCCGTGCTGCTGGACGGGACCTGGGCGGAGGGCCGGCTTGCGGTCGCCGAGGGCATCAGCATCCCCGGCGAACGGCTCGAAGCCGGGCCGAGCATGGGTGAAGGCGGTCTGGGGCACAGGGCACTGGCGGTTACCGCCGCGGTGTCTCCGCTGGACCTCTTGCTGCACCCGGTGCACCCGAACCTCGCCGGCGACACCGGCTGGGCACGGACCGGTGTGGTGACCTCCGCGCTTTACGGCCCGCATGGGTTCGATGTCTCCGTGGACTGGCAGGGCCGGACGCTGCGGGCGCATGTCACGGGTTGGGTGCCCAAGCCGGGGGACCGGGTCCTGCCGGAGGTGCTCCGGGCCCATGTGTTCGCGGGGGAGGCGGCTGGTTCTGCGTCGGGAGCCGCGGGGGATGCGGGGGATTCCGCGGGGGATGCGGGTTCTGCGGGGGCCGCGCCGGGGGACGCGGCCGCTGGCCGCCGGACGCTGGTGACGGCGTGAGTGCTCCGGGGAGGGGTGCCGTGAGTGATGCGCGTATGAATGGTGCTGAGACGCTGCCGGCACGGCTGGTCCTGGTGCGGCACGGGGAAACGGACTGGAACCAGGAGCGCCGGCTGCAGGGCCGAACCGACAACCCGCTGAACGGTGTGGGCCGCGCCCAGGCGCGCAAGGCCGGGCGGCTGCTGGCCGCTGAGCCGTGGGATGTGGTGGTTTCCTCGCCGCTGCTGCGTGCCGTGCAGACCGCGCGTCGTATTGCTGACGCGGCTGGACTGCAGCTCGCCGGTACCGTTCCGGAGCTGGTGGAGCGGGACTACGGGCCGGCCGAAGGGCTGCACCTGAACGGGCTGACCGAACCGCAGATCACGGCCGCACTTGGTATCGGTGAACCGGAGCAGCAAGTGGCGGATCGCGGGCTCACCGCTCTGCGCAGTTTGGCCGCGCAGTATCCGGGCCAACGGATCATCGCCGTGGCGCACGGCACCCTGATCAGGCTTACCCTCTCGGAGCTCACCGGCCAGCGGTATGCGCGGGTGCTGAACGGCGAGG
Organism: Arthrobacter koreensis; assembly: GCF_009193255.1. Taxonomy (GTDB): domain Bacteria; phylum Actinomycetota; class Actinomycetes; order Actinomycetales; family Micrococcaceae; genus Arthrobacter_B; species Arthrobacter_B koreensis. The sequence continues at coordinate 368,476 of NZ_WACG01000005.1, read as the reverse complement.
TGGTGGAGGTTCCGCTGTCCGCGCTGTTCGACCGTTCCCAGGTGTGAGGGCCTCCTGGGGATAGGCTAAACGCAGGGTCGAGTAGGTTCACCGGCATGGGGAATTCAACGCCTGGCTCCGACGAGGAGTACCAGCTGCACGCACGTCTGCAGGACGGCCAGAGCCGGAACTCTACGCACATAAGCTCTGTGCAAATAATCGACGACGGCGCCGGTTCAATCCCTATCGCTGTGCAGCATGGGTTTTGTGCTGCGGTGTACATAGCGGAGTCGGCTCCGGATATGCGCCGTGGTTTCTTCGGGTCGTTCTTGGAGTTCGGCACCACGGTGGGCTTTATCCTTGCAGCGATTGTCTGCACCACCACCATCACACTCGTCGGCGACGAGGGGATGCTGGAGGGCTGGTGGCGGCTGCCGTTCCTGCTGACTATCCCGCTGGGTCTGACAGCGCTGTGGATCCGGACCCGGCTGGTGGAGGCTCCGGTGTTCGCGGAGGCCTCGGCGCACCGGGAGACCCTGAAGTCCCCGCTGCGGCAGGTGCTGGCGCAGAACTGGCGGCAGCTGCTGGTCCTGGCCGGGTTTGTGGTGCTGCTGAACGTGGCGTTCTACCTGATCCTCGGATACATGCCCACCCACATGAGCGGCCAGCTGGGACACAGCACGGCACAGGGCAACTGGATGCTGGTGGCCGTGATGGCGCTGATGCTGCTGGCGATTCCGCGGGTCGGTGCGCTCTCTCACCGGATAGGCCGCAAGCCGCTGCTGCTGACCGCGGCTGTTGGCTACATTGTGCTGTCTGTTCCGGCGATCATGCTGCTGGGTGTGGAGAGTCTGATCCTGCAGTTCCTGGGCTTGGCTGTGCTGTGCTTCCTGCTGGTGATCCTGGTGTCGTCGGCGTCCTCCACGCTGCCGGCGCTGTTCCCGACGGCGGTCCGCTATACGAGATTTGCGCTCGCCTATAACTTCTCTACGGCGTTCTTTGCCGGTACGTCGCACACCATCGCGAACCAACTGATCGAGACGACCGGCAACCAGCTGGTGCCGGGTTGGTACATGGCGATTGCCGGTGTGATCGGTCTGGTGAGCATTCTGTGTATGCGGGAGACCGCGCAGGCGACGCTGCGCGGCGAGGTGATTCCCGGTGCTCCGGATTCAGTGGGCTGGCCGAAGAAGGTGCATCTGGAGGAGAACCAGGTGGATGCTGAGGAGCGGCGGCGGGTGAGGGTTCAGGCGAGGCTACGGTCTCAAAGAGCCCATCCGAGCCTCGTGCTGGCGACCCTTGAGTGCGGTCATACGAAACGCCGAGTTCGTTAGTACGCTGGGTTCGATGCGCTTGAGACAGAGGCGCCTGCGTTAGCTACGGTCGGCGAGATGTTGGGTTGGCTGCAAGAGGGCACCTGCCCCGGGCTCTCGAATGACAACTCCTTTCGTTTTGCCCAGATCGTGTATAGCCTCGGAAAACGTGGAGCGGAGGCGCTCGAGTTCATATTGGTAGTCTTCTGGTTCGTACTGAACATTCTCCAGGTATCGGTTACACGCGGACGACATACCGACAAGCACATTGAATTCGTGTGACGAGCGAGGTCGGAGAGCAAGCCTCGTTTCTCGGATCCCGTTCCGAATCTGCAGGATTGCGTCTGTCGCAAATTTCCTATCGTCGCTTGGCCCGGTTGGAATCCTCCTTGGAGTGATAACCGTCAATGCCCTACGCAGATGGAGATCTGTAGTTAGGTTGTTTAGTGCGGCCGTCTGTACGGCCTTGGCATCGCGGATCCGCAGTAGGCGTTCCGAAAGGAACGCTGCAAAAGTTCCTTAGAACGCACCGATGAAAGTCGACGGGAGTGTCGCAAGGATATCCATGGGCGCGAGTCTAGATTGTTCGAGATCTTGTGTTTGCTAAGGCCACGCCGATAGCGAACGCTGACGTGTAATAAATGCCGGCTGCGCTCCATGTCAACTAACGCAGCGCCGAACACCGGACTCACTGGACGGCATACGGGTAGGGGCCAGTCACGCCACATATAGTTACCGACATGATGAATCCCTCGCCCTACGAGGTTGACGCATGGCGTCGGCTCCAGGAGCCCAAACTTCGCCCCGTTTCAAAAGCTGTGAAAAGGGCAGGTCTCAAGGCTGCCCAGAGTTCCGCTGGCGTCGGAAAGAGGGCAGCACAGTATTTTGAGAGTCGTCCTCGGGCACAGTCGCTGGTAGACAGAGGGCAAGACGCGGTCGATAAGGGTACTCGCGCGTTTCAAACGGGTATTAGAAATGCGAAGGAAGTCGTACCAGAGGGAGTCACTGACTGGAGCGGTGCAGTCGTTCAGTCCGTGACTCGAATGCTCGCACGAGCCTCTCGCGTCGGGCTGTCTCCCCGCCGTGTGGTGGAGAGGCACCAGAAACGTGGACACGAAGTATCAGTGCTCTCAGACCTGCGTCGTCTTGACTTGGAGGAAGTTGATGCCGTTCGGGGACGGGGGCTAAATCTCTATTATCCGATCGCAGCAGCCGTGTCGGGGGCTGGTGCGGGTCTAGTCGTTTCAGGCGGATCGCTGGTGGTTGTTGCTTCGGCTGGTGCCGCGACGGCCCCTTCTGCCGCGGCAGTTGCTGGAGCTATTTCCGGTGATGCCGCAATCGTTTTGGGGCTGGCGTCTCGTTCCGTTGGGCACGTCGCATTGCTCTATGGCTATGATCCGGAGGATCCTAGCGAAAAGCTCTTCGTTATGTCTGTGGTCAACGCTGGTACAGCAGCGTCGGCGACTGCAAAGCATACGGCAATGGCGGACGTTTCACGATTAACGCAGGCACTTGTTCGTGGGAAGGCATGGACTGTTCTCGACAAATCCATAGTCACGAAAGTGTCCAAGCAGTTTGCCAAGGCATACGCCACTCGTTTCACTAAACAGTCGCTTGGAAAGATCGTCCCAGCGGCAGGGATCGTCATTGGCAGTGGCCTAAACTGGGCAACTCTGGAGTCAATAGTTGATGCAGCTGACCTGGCCTATCGCAGACGTTTCCTGATGGAAAAGTATCCGGATCTCGTGCCTGGAACCACGGTCTTCCCCGATCTAACTGAGAATGTCGATGGCGACACTGATGTATCCATCAGTGTCCTTGACGAGCTCGCGGAGGCAGGTGGACCTCGGATCGGTTGAACCCCGCCCCCGCTCATCCTTGTCGTAGGGTGCGTGCGCGGGAAAGATGGGCGGTTGCAAGCGGAAATAACAATAAGATGAGGATAGATAGTTGAAGGCCGAAGCAGTAACGCCCAGAGACCTTTTTGATTCCAAAGTTCAGTATGAAATTCCGGCGTTTCAGAGGCCGTATGTATGGAGCGAAGAGGACCAATGGGCGCCGTTGTGGAACGACGTCTGCCGTGTGGCCGAGTCTGTCCTTGACGCAGCATCCAATGACGGTCAACTTCGAGGCATGTCCCCTCACTTCCTGGGTGCAGTCGTCATCAAGGAAGTGTCAGCCACCGCTGGTGACCTTGCGAGGTCGCAGGTCATCGATGGGCAGCAAAGGATGACCACACTGCAGATTCTCATAGATGCGGCTCAGCTAGTCGTAGAAGCCCATGGACACGAAGACGATGCTGAAGCGTTGCAAGAACTGGTCGTAAACGACTCGCGCAGGTTCAAAGGCACGAGCAACCGCTTCAAGCTGTGGCCGTCAAGGGCTGACCGGGATGCGTTTGAAGCGGCGATGGACCGGACGATTGAGGATGACCTGCAACTTCAGGATCACAGAATTGTTCAGGCCCATACCTTCTTCCAGGATGCGATCTCTGATTGGGCCCTGTCCGTCGATGAAGAGCAAACGTTTCAGGTTTACGATCGCCTTTCCGCCCTAGCTAAAGTCCTGAGTGATCAACTGCACCTAGTGGCGATCAATCTAAGTGTGACTGATGACGACCAGCTTATTTTTGAGACGCTGAACGACCGAGGAACACCGCTGCTAGCTGCTGACCTTATTAAGAACTGGGTTTTTCAGCAAGGTGAAAGGGCCCAAGCAGATGTAGACACATGGGCTGAGAAGTATTGGCTTCCGTTTGACGAGGAGTGGTGGCGGCAGGAAATAAACCAAGGCCGGCTTCTCCGTTCGCGAATTGATATCTTTCTGCAGTATTGGCTCATAATGCGGATTCAGGACGACATTCCCAGCGATACGGTCTTCCGGCGGTTCAAGGAATACGCAACTACACACATGCAGGACGGTGAATCAGGAACTCAATTCATTCGTGCCCTCCGTCGGGATGCCGATATCTTCCGATCATTCGCTGAGATTGGCGACGAATCTCCGCAGGGCCGATTTTACCGTCGGGTGATCGAAGCTCTGGAGCTCGGTGCAACGACGCCGTTGTTGCTTTGGATGCTGTCGCCTAACCATCAGGTGCCCCAGGAGCAGATAGAACTGGGGCTGGGCGCTTTGGAGAGCTGGGCGGTCCGCCGAACACTACTTCGCCGTACCAGTAAGGACATAAGTAGGCTGATGGTGAGCCTGCTGAAGGAACTGAACGGTGTACCTATGGAAAACTGCGGGACGTCGGTGGTTCAGTTTCTCGTGGCCCAATCTGCAGACTCCCGTGAGTGGCCCAGCGATGAGCAGATGATTGAGGAGCTTCCCGGCATAAGGCTATACGGGAATTTGCGGCAATCACGCCTGCGTGTTGTTCTCGCAGAAGTCGAGAAACAGTTGAGGCACTCCAGACAGGAAAACGTGACACTGCCAGACGGTCTGGAGGTGGAACACGTAATGCCCCGCGGCTGGCGCTCCCACTGGTTCAACAACCTTCCTACGGAACCCGATGCAGAGAAAAAGCGGGATTCGTTGATTCACACGTTGGGTAATCTGACCCTCACCACCCAGCGTCTGAACGCGGCCCTATCTAATCGCCCGTGGACGGATGCTGAGGCGATGGAAGTGGCGCCAACGGGAAAGGACGCAGGCAGAGGTAAAAGGAGCATGCTGAGTGATTTCAGCATCCTCGCGATCAACAAGGGCATAGTTGACGACCATCCCGCTGTGTGGACAGAAACCGATATTCGAGCACGTTCAGTCCAGCTAACGGAGGCCATTTGCGCTGCATGGACTCATCCGGGAGCTCTGACCTCTTAGGAACCCATGTCCGCTCTCGTACGAGACAATGGACTCAGGGGGATACACACTTATGCAGGAGACCAGCTTGACCACTACACCGCTAAGAACTCAGCTCAACGTCGCACCGGGCTCGGTGGTGAGGATTCGGGACGAGGAATGGCTGGTCACAGCGGCAGAGCCGTCCATCGACGGCACCCTGGTGAGGGTCCAGGGCCTGACAGAACTGGTCCGTGACACCACGGCAGCGTTCTACTCCGGCCTCGACGACATCGAGGTCGTCGACCCTGCGAAGTCCAAGATCGTCGCCGACGACACGCCGAACTACCGCAAGGCCCGCCTTTTCCTGGAAACAACGCTCCGGAAAACGCCGACGCCGCAGTCCGCCAAAGAGCTCACCGTCTCCACCCGCATGCTCTCCCGCAACTTGAAGTACCAGCAGATCGCCGTCGCAAAAGCGCTCGATACGAAGAACATTCGCCCCCGCATCCTGATCGCCGACGCCGTGGGCCTCGGCAAGACGCTCGAGATCGGCATGATCCTCAGCGAACTGGTCAAGCGCGGCCGCGGAGACCGCATCCTCATCGTCACGCCCCGCCACGTCCTGGAACAGATGCAGCACGAACTCTGGTGCCGGTTCGCCCTGCCGTTCGTACGGCTAGACTCCGCCGGCATCCAGAAGGTCCGCCAGAAACTGCCGGCCACCCGCAACCCTTTCACGTACTACAAGCGCGCCATTATCTCCATCGATACCCTCAAGAGCGCCCGCTACCGCGCCCAGCTGGGCAAACTGCAGTGGGACGCCGTCGTCATCGATGAGTCCCACAACCTCACCAACACCGGCACGCTGAACAACGAGCTGGCCCGCATCCTGGCTCCCAACGCCGAGGCACTGATCCTGGCCTCCGCCACCCCGCACAACGGCCGCAACGAATCCTTCGCCGAGCTGCTCCGCCTCCTGGACCCCACCGTCGTCCGCCCCGACGGCAGCTTCGACGCCAAGCAGGTCGAGAACCTGATCATCCGCCGGCACCGCCACAGCCCGGAAGTGGCCCAGGAAGTTGGAGCAGATTGGGCCGAACGCGAAGAACCGGACAACCGCCTCGTATCGGCATCGCCCGCTGAAAACGCCATCGCCGACGAACTCTCTGACGTCTGGCTCTACCCGGACGGCAAGCCAGCACCCCACTCCGGGCAAAACGGATCCCTGTTCTCCTGGACCCTGGCAAAAGCCTTCCTCTCCAGCCCAGCCGCGCTACTGGAAACCGTCACCGAACGTCTCAAAAAGCTCGACGCCGATTCCCCGGTGGAGGCCAAAGAAGCGGAAGCACTCACGCGCCTGCAGAACCTGGCGAAAACAGCCAACACCGGAGAATCCGCGAAATACAACGAACTGGTCAGCTACCTCAAACGCATCGGCGTCGCTAAGGGCTCCAACACCCGTGCCGTCGTCTTCGCCGAACGAGTCGCCACGCTTAAATGGCTGCAGAACAAACTCCCCAAGGCCCTGGGGCTCAAGCCGGAGAACATCGGTCTGCTGCACGGCGGACTTAGCGACATTGAACAGCAGCGCATCGTGGACCAGTTCAAGCGCGGCAACAGCCCGCTGCGCGTCCTGGTGACCGGCGACGTCGCGTCCGAGGGTGTGAACCTGCACGCTGAATGTCACCACCTGATCCATTTCGACATCCCGTGGAGCCTCATCCGTATCGAACAGCGCAACGGGCGCATCGATCGCTTTGGCCAGCGCCACAAACCGCAGATCACCACCCTCCTGCTGAACCCGGCGAACACCCGGTTCTCGGGCGACATCAAGGTCCTGACCCGGTTGATGGAACGCGAACACGAAGCCCACACCGTGCTCAACGACGTCGCCTCGTTGATGGGGGAGTACAGCGAAAAGAAGGAAGAGGACGCCATCCGCGACGTCCTGATGGGCAAAAAGGACTTCGAGGACACGGTCCCGGATCCTGAGGCAATGGACGACGACGACTGGGACTTCCTCGACGCTGTCCTGAACCCGGAGACGCAAAAGGACCACGCCGCAGAAACGATCCCGGACGTCCCGTTGGAAAAGCCGCTGGGCCTCTATCCAACGGACCTGGATTTCCTCGACGAAGCACTCAACGAAGCCTTCGGCGACCCGCAGAAGAAACTGGGCTGGACCGTCCACACCGGCCACGGCATCGCGGAGTTGGAGCCGCCCGCTGACCTGCAGCACCGCCTCGGCTACCTGCCCCAGGACTACCTGTCCGAACGGAAAGTTACCGAAAAGCTCAAACTTGCCACGAACGTGCAGGCCGGCACCCGGGAACTGGACCGCGCCCGTGAGTCGGACACCATGAGCTGGCCCGAAGCCCATTACCTCGGGCCACTGCACCCCGTCCTGGACTGGGCCAGCGACCGGGCCCTCGCCTCAATGTCCCGTAGCGAGGTGCTGGCGGTCCGCGGCGACGTCGACGTTCCACAGGTCCTGCTGATGGGAACCTTGATGAACCAGCGCGGGCAGGTGGTGTCCAAAGCCTTCATCGGTGTGGAATTCCCCAACCCGCAGAGCCCGGACTTCTGCATCGCCGAGCCCATTCCGGATATCGGCAGGCACCTGGCAGAGATTGGTGTCCATGCCAAGGCAACCAACCCCGGACCGGTGCAGCTCACAGGTCTGCAGGACCTATTGCCGCACGCCGTCGAACAAGCCGCCAACAACCTCGAACTCACCTTCGCTGAAGCTGCGAAACAGGCCAGCGACCGGCTCGATGCCTGGACCAGCCGCGCGCACGGCTGGACGCAGGAATCCTTCGAGCTGGCTCAGCGCGGCGAAGTCCGGAAGCAGCGGGAACGCGTGACCGAGGAGCAACGTGTTGCCCAGTCACTGGCCCCAGCTCAGAGGCTGGTCCGCCCGTTGCTTGTGGTTGTCCCGCGCAATACCCCTGCCGCTCCTTTGGAAGGTGCTAACCAGTAATGCCGTCTTTTGATTCGATTGTTGTCGGTGAGGACTGGATCAGTGAGCACTTCTTCACCACGGATTCCACCAAGGAGTCCTACCAGGCCGAGGTCATCAAACTCCGCAAGTCGTGGGACGAACAGGCCAAAGACGGAGACCCGACAACGCTGACCCGTTTCGCCGAGGTCCGCGGACGGTTGCAGGCGCTTCTGACCGGATTGGCCGAAGACCCGTCAGGAGCCGCTGAAGCCTATTCCGTGCTGCGCCGCGCTTTGGGATTCCAGGGAACGACGGCGGCCGCCACCTTCAACCGCAGCGGCACCGAAACTACGGTCGCCGGCGTGTGGTCAACAGGCCAGTCCGAGGTGCTGTTCCTCGAAGCGAAGCCCGCTGATTCCCCTGAAGATGTTCTTTCATCCGTTCAGCCGTTGGGCAGGGTGCTTGTTGACGGCAAGGAAACCGACCTCACCGCTGCGAAGCTTGTGTCAGAGATTTACCTAGCTGAGCAGGCTCCACGCTTTGTAGTGATCATGGCCGGGCGCTGGATGGTGCTCACCGAGCCCGAACGCTGGGCTGAAGGCCGCTACCTCGCCGCGGACGCACTGCTCGTCGCGGACCGGAACGACACCAAGAAGTACGGCGAGACCGACCGGTTCCTAAGCATCTTCGGCAGGGATTCCCTGATGCCCGCCCCGGACGGATCCATGTGGTGGGACACCGTCCTGGAGTCCTCCGTCAAACACACCGTCGGCGTCTCGCAGGACCTGCGGGAAGGAATCCGCCGCTCCATCGAAATCATCGCGAACGACGTCCTGCAGCGGCGCGCCGCCCGCGGTCTTCCCGAGGACGACGTCGATGGCCAGGTTCTGGCCAAACAGTCCCTGCGCTTCCTCTACCGGATCCTGTTCCTGCTCTACGCGGAGGCTTCCCCGGAAATGGGAGTGCTTCCCGTCGGAGCCGGCGAATACAGCGAGGGATACGGTCTGGACCGGCTCCGTGAACTGACACTGGTCAACATGCAGTCCCGGGAAACCCAGCGGGGCACCCACATCTATGATTCGCTGGAACTGCTCTTCCGGCTTGTCGACGGCGGCCACGCTCCGGCTCGGGGGATGTCTCCCGATGAGATGGAACAGGCGAGCGGGGACAACGAAGGCCTGGTCTTCCAGCCGCTGAAGGCAGACCTGTTCCAGCCCGAAGCAACCTCGCTCATCAACGAGGTGGGGCTCAGCAATTCGGAACTTCAGCGGGTGCTGCGCAACCTGCTGCTGAGCAAGGAATCCCGCGGCAAGGACCGTGGCTTCATTTCCTATGCGGAGCTGGGCATCAACCAGCTCGGCGCCGTGTACGAAGGGCTCATGTCCTACACCGGCTTCATCGCCGCAGAACCGCTGTACGAAGTGGCGAAGGACGGTAACCCTGAAAAGGGCTCCTGGGTTGTCCCGGTGGACCGGGCCGACTCAATCGATCCGAAGCACTTCGTTAAAGCAGAAGACGAGCTCACCGGGGAGAAGAAACCTGTCCGGCATGAGAAGGGCTCGTTTGTTTTCCGGCTGGCTGGCCGGGAGCGCCAGCAGTCGGCGTCCTTCTACACGCCCGAGGTCCTGACCAAGTTCGTCGTGTCCCAGGCCCTGGAGGAACTGCTGGACCAGAACGGCGAGACAACCCTGGCCGATGACATCCTCCACCTCACCGTCTGCGAGCCAGCCCTGGGATCCGGAGCGTTCGCCATCGAGGCCGTACGACAACTTGCCGACGAGTACCTCAAGCGCAAGCAGGCCGAACTCGATGTTCAGATCCCTGCCGAAGAGTACCAGCAGCAGCTGCAGCGGGTGAAGGCGCAAATTGCGCTGCACCAAGTGCACGGTGTGGACCTGAACTCGACCGCAGTGGAACTGGCCGAAGTGTCCCTATGGCTGGACACGATGGTCCAGGGCCTCCAGGCTCCTTGGTTCGGGCTGCGCCTTCGTCGGGGCAACTCGTTGATCGGCTCGCGGCGTGCCACCTACTCACGTGCCTCTATTGCAGATAAGTCGTGGCTGAAATCAGAACCCTCGGATGCGCCACTCACGGGTCTCGTAGAGGCGATGGCCAACGACTCGGACGACCCTCAGGTGGTTTCACGCATCCATCACTTCCTACTGCCGGCCGAGGGATGGGGAGCAGCTGCAGAAGCCAAGGAAGTGAAAGACCTGGCGGGCGAAGCCCAGAAGGAGCTCAAGGCCTGGCGTTCCCGCATCAAGGCCAAACCGACAAAGACACAGATCGACCGTCTGGTGGGACTCAGCGGACGAGTGGAGTCTCTGTGGAAGCTGGCCCTTCGCCGGCTCCAGGTCGCCGGGACGGAAGCCCGACGGGACATCGAGTACTTCGGGAAGGCTGAAACCCCGGACCGCGTCGACGGAGCCACACGGCAACCGCGTGAGGCTGTGACGCGGGAGCAGATCGAGGCCTCGCTGAACGACCCCGACGGCTCGTACCAGCGGCTGCGCCGCGTCATGGATGCTTGGACCGCATTCTGGTTCTGGCCGTTGACTGAGACCGCCACGGAGGGTTCACAACCGCCCACATTGGAAGAGTGGATTTCGGTGTTGGAGGGCATCTTGGGGAAGACGTCCAAAGAGAATTTGCCGTCGAAATACAGGGTTTCGGGTCAGACTTCTGTCCTGTCTATGGCATCGTGGGGCGAGCTTGAGGGCATCGAATCATTCGACCACAGCACTGCCCAGGTGCGGAAAATCGACTCAGTACTGGAACAGCACCCATGGCTGCGGGTCTGCGAAAACGTGGCGAAGGAGCAGGGATTCTTCCACTGGGAACTCGACTTCGCTGCAGTCTTTGGCCGTGGCGGCTTTGATCTTCAGGTGGGAAACCCACCGTGGGTGCGACCTGACTGGGACGAGAATGCGATCTATGCGGAGTTCGACCCGTGGTGGCAGCTCAACGACAAACAGACGCAGGCTACCAAGGAATCCAAGAAAGAGCAGGCCAAGGCGGACGACGGCCAGCGAAACTTCATGACTGATCAGGCAGCCAGTGTTGAAGCGGTGCGTGCCTTCCTATCTTCACCCGCGACGTATCCCGTTGTGGCAGGACTTCGCCCCGACCTCTATCGATCCTTCATGGAACGGACGTGGAGGTCGAGTTCGCGGCAAGGAGTTGTCGCGCTCCTTCACCCCGAATCGCACTTTACTGAAAAGAAGGCTGCCCACCTGCGAGCTGAGACGTATCGGCGTCTCCGCAGGCATTGGCAGTTCATCAACGAATTGTCGCTCTTCGAGATTCACCATCTGGTCACTTACGGAGTGCACGTTTACGGAGCGCCAAAAGAGTCCCCTGAATTCCGAATGGCTACATCGCTTTACCACCCGGACACTGTCGCGCGCTCAGAGGTTCACGACGGATCTGGAGAAGTCCCAGGGCTGAAGGATGTGGACGGTAACTGGGACACACGTCCACATGCAGAACGAATTATCCGGGTGGACGAGAAGATTCTCAGGGTGTGGGCAGACATCTTGGACGAGCCCGGTACCCCGCCCCTCCATGCACGAATGGTGTATCCAGTTAACCGTGCCAGTTCCCGTGTCCTCGAGAAACTAAGCAAAGCTCCCCGCGTACGCGACCTGGGACTGCAGTATTCATCGGGATGGAATGAAACTACCGACCGCAAGAAGGGCTACTTTGAGGTCGGCTCGGCTGTTCCGCATTCATGGGATGACGTCATTCTCCAGGGACCGCACTTCACCGTCGCCAATCCCTTCGCCAAACAGCCAAATCCCACGATGAAGAACAACCTGGACTGGACCGAGATCGATCTAGAGGCCCTCCCCGACAATTTCATTCCAAGGACCAGTTACCAGCCTGTCGGCGATCCCGATCGTTACAGGAGGGATTATGGCACCTGGCTTGGAACCGACGGCAATCCAACTTCGGTGCGTAACCAGCTTCGGCTCGGATGGCGTCGCATGGCTGCCACCACTGGGAAGCGAACTCTCCATGCGGCACCTATTCCGCCGGGCGCCGCGCACGTCCATCCGGTTTATTCGGTAGGTCCGTTTGACTCTCCAACCGTGTTGTTGGGACAACTCGCTTATTTCGCGTCCCTTCCAATGGACTTCCTTATCAAGTCGTCCGGTTCTAGCGAGATTCAATTCATGCTGGTCGGGCAGCTGGCGAAGTTTGACCCAAGCAGCCCGCTGGCTCCACATTTGGTCGATCGGGCGGCAAAACTCGTTTGCACTACGGGCATCTATGCGGAAGCTTGGGAGAGTGCACTCGGCTCTGCGTGGAAACCTGAGTTCGTGCTGAGGAAAGCATCCGAACGCCGACAGGCGGAAGTGGAGCTTGACGCGATGGTTGCACTAGACACGGGCCTCTCGGCAGACGAGCTTTGCACCATCTACCGCACCCAGTTCCCAGTTCTCCGCGGCTACGAGCAGAACGATCTTTACGACGCCAACGGCCGCAAGGTTCCAGGAGACATAAACCGGCTCTACCGGAAGGTCGGTGAAAAGCTGACCCTTGAAGAGCGCACATGGACCCATCCGCAGAGCGGCGTCGAGTACGTGTTCGACTTCCCGTTCCGGAGTTTTGACCGGGAAGAGGATATGCGTAAGGCTTACGCACACTTCGAAAACCTGCTGGGGGACAAGAGTTAAATGTCGGAACTCCTTCCTACAAGCCAGAGCCAGGACCTTCGCAGGGGACTGTCCGACTTCCTGGCGACCACCTTCGCGCTCACCGATACCGGGGCGCAGTCGGCGATCCAGGACTTCCTCTCCGACCCCGAGAAGGGCCTGTTCAAAGGCCCGTATATTCGGCTTCGTCTCCCCTTCGAGAGCGCAGCACCGGGCTGGCGGGACTGCCTCGACTGGTATCAGGGCTTCGAGCCCTACGGCCACCAGGCACGGGCCTTCCAACGGCTCAGCAGCAAAGCGCTCACGCCTGCAGCCAGGAGCAGATACCGCCGGCCAGAACCGACCCTGATCACCACCGGCACCGGTTCAGGCAAAACCGAGGGGTTCCTTTACCCGATCCTCGACCACGTCCTGCGGGCCAAGAAGGACGGGATCATGGGCATCAAGGCGCTCATCCTTTACCCGATGAACGCCCTCGCCAACGACCAGGCGAAGCGTCTCGCTGACATGCTGACTACCTATCCGGAGCTGAGCGGAGTCACCGCCGGACTCTACACGGGGCAGAAAGACACCCCGCGGACCAAGGTCTCACCGGATGGACTGATCAATGACCGGGGCGTCTTCCACGAAGACCCGCCGGACGTCCTGCTGACGAACTACAAAATGCTGGACATGCTCCTGCTGCGCCATGACGACGCACCGCTCTGGGCAAAGTCTGCTCTCAGCCTCCAGTACGTTGTCCTGGACGAATTCCACACCTACGACGGCGCGCAGGGCACCGACGTCGCCATGCTGCTCCGCAGGCTTGGCCTCACGCTGAAGAGCTACTGGCCGGACGACCTCACAGACGCGCCGCACGGTCTCACCGAGCAGGACCGCGCCCGCCCGCTGGGCCGCGCCACACCCGTCGCCACCTCCGCAACGCTCGGCAGCGGGGGTGACCCGCAGACAATGCTCGACTTTGCCGAAACAGTTTTCGGCGAGTCATTCCCGCCGGAAGCGGTCATCACTGAATCCCGGCTAAGCGCGGAAGGCTGGGCTGCTCATGGCTCCGGCGCGGCACAGAACAAAAGCCTGCAAGCCATCAGCCTGGCTATCGCCGAAACCAACGCTGAGGTCGCCGCGCTCCGGGAGGAGGGTAAGGATGTCGAGGCTGTCATCGAACCGGTACTCGCTGCCCTGATCGAAACGCCTCCCGACGATCTGCTGGATGCCGTCCGAACTCATCCCCTGACAGGCGCCCTCCTCGCGAACGCCACCGACGCCGTCGCACTCTCCACCCTGGCTGAGGCGATATTCCCCGCCCAGGTTGCGAATCGCGCCCTGCCCACCGGCGCAGTCGAAGAGTTCCTTTCCCACGTCATCGCGCTGCTGAGCCATGTCCGCGCCCGGTACGGCATGAAGGCGCTGACCGTGGAGACGCACTTCTGGATCCGGGAAATGTCCCGGGTGGACAGTGCCGTGGACACCGTCCCGAAGTTCCGCTGGGCCGACGACGGCGTCGACCAGTCCGAAACCATGTTCCTTCCCGCGCTCTACTGCCGGCACTGCGGACGGCACGGCTGGGGAGCCCTCCTGGCTCCCACCGGGATGGATCTGGAACTGGACGACTCCAAGGTCCGCGAATCCCGGCTGGTGAACAATCCCCGGTTCCGGACGCTCATTTCAGCCGCGGACGAAGCCGACGCCGTCGAGTTCAACAGGGACGGTGCGGAGAGAATCCAAGGACTCTACTGGCTCCACACGGCCAACCGGAGCCTGTCCAAGACCCCGCCCGTGGACGACAGTGTCGACCTGCTGCAGGGCCGCATCATTCCCGTCCTGATGCTCGCCGGACAGGACGCGGACGACCAGTCCAAACAGGACGTCTGCCCGGCCTGCCTGGCCAAGGAAGGCATTGCCTTTATGGGCAGCGCCATCTCCACCCTGCTGTCTGTGACCATCTCCAACCTCTTCGGCGCACAGGGTCTCCACGAGGCGGAGAAGAAGGCCCTGGTTTTCACCGACAGTGTTCAGGACGCAGCGCACAAGGCCGGCTATGTTCAGGCCCGGTCGCACACCATGACCCTCCGCACGGCCCTGCGGCGGGCGCTGGGGGATGATGTCAGGACGTTGACCGAGGTTGTTGAGGGTGCCATCTCCGGCGCCTCAACGCCCGCCGACCGGTACCAGCTGATAGCTCCGGAGTACGCGGACCGCAAGGAATTCGTTCCCTTCTGGCGTCCTGGTTCTCCGCCGTCGGCCCGCACCACCGCGCGCAAGTATGTCCGCCGCCGTCTGCAGTTCGATGCCATTCTTGAGCTGGGACTCCAGTCCCGCACCGGCCGGACCCTGGAGCTCACCGGAGCAGTCGCCGTCGAAACCGATGCCGGAAGCCCCACGCGAATGCTCACCGTCGCGGGCAAAGCCTGGGAGACCGCGCAGCACCAGACCATGCTCGGCGAAGCTGCCCCCACCCCCGAACAGCTGCTGCAGTGGGTCCGGGGAACCGTTGAGCGCGTGCGCCTGCAAGGCGGCATTTACCATGACTGGCTCAAAAACTACATCGCTAAGGACGGCAGGCGCTGGCAGATCTGGGGCGGCCGTCCCAAGGGGCAGGGCATGCCCGCGTTCCCGGCCGGGCGGTCCGCTCCCACTTTCCCCCGGATTGGGAAGGCCGATGCGACGGCGGAGAACTTCGACTCGGTCACGTCCACCGCGTCCTGGTACGCCCGCTGGACTTCGCGCTGCCTGGGCGTCCCGACGGCAGACAGCGCCTACCTGGCCAAAGCGCTCATCCTCGCGTTGGCCGAGGACGAGGTGCTGGGAACATCCCGTACAGAGTCCGGTGCGGAAATCTACTGGCTGGACGCCGACAGGATCCTGGTCACACCTCCCGACTCCGACGACCTGAAAAACAAACACCACGTCCTGGCCTGCACCGTATGCCACGCGGTAACCCCGGGAAGCCGTACGGTCTGCGACCAGCTTGAGGGAGCCCCCTGCACACTGGTGCGCTGTCCGGGGAAGCTGGAACGAGCCGAAGGCCATCCGGAAAACTTCTACCGCAAGCTCTACTCCTCGCAGGAGAGCAAACGTGTGGTAGCGAAGGAACACACGTCCCTGCTGGATGACGCCACACGCATCACCTACGAGACCCAGTTCAAATCCGGGTCCGAAAACCCGCAGGCACCCAACGTCCTGGTTGCGACGCCCACCCTGGAGATGGGCATCGACATTGGAGATCTCTCCTGCGTCATGCTCGCTTCGCTGCCCACCTCCGTGGCGTCCTACGTGCAGCGGGTGGGCCGCGCTGGCCGCCTGACCGGAAACTCCCTGGTTCTGGCGTTCGTCCAGGGCCGCGGCGAACATCTGCCCAAGTTGAACGAACCACTCTCCGTCATCAACGGCGTCGTTCAGCCCCCGGCCACGTATCTGGACGCCGAGGAAATCCTGGCCCGCCAGTACGTTGCTCATATTGCCGACCGGTTCGCCCGCGACTCGGGCCGCCGCCACCCCCGCGAGGCTATCCATGCCCTGGGCAGTGTTGAGCCGGGGTCATACCTGGGTGACCTGATCCAGGATGCCACCGCCAACGCCGATGCGTATCTGCAGGACTTCCTGGGCCAGTTCGGCGATAGTTTGTCCGAGTCCAGCCGGAGTCGTCTGGTTGCCTGGGCTACGGAGCACGACGGCGGCGAGCCGAGCGATCTGGCCCGTCACCTCGTCCGTGCCTCAGGGCAGTGGAAGGCTGACATCGAGGAACTGGAGGCTCGACGCAAGACGATCGACGCCGTCATGCCCGAACTGCAGAAGGCCGCTGATGATGCGGAACGTTTGGGTGATTCGTCATCCGAAGCTCCTCAGGCACTTCGGACCGCCAAGGCAACACTGCGGATGATCGGCGGGCAGCTCATGGAGCTGCGCGGGGACTACTGGATATCCGTCCTCGAGGCCTACGGGGTGTTCCCGAACTACACGCTGTTGGACGATTCAGTCAGCCTGGACGTGGGTCTTTCCTGGAAAGATGCGGACACCCAGGAATTCGAAACGGATACGGTCACCTACAACCGGGGTGCCTCCGTCGCGCTGAGCGAGTTTGCTCCCGGGGCCACGTTCTATGCCCAGGGCATGGAGATCCAGATCGACGCCGTTGACCTCGGTCCGCAGCAGAGCAACGTGATGCAGTGGCAGGTCTGCCCCAACTGCGGGTGGATCAACAAAGAGGTGGCGTCCAGCAAACCAGTGGACACATGCCTGCGCTGCAAGACCAGCGCCATTGCGGACATGGGTCAGGTTTTTAACGTCGTCCTGATGAAGAAGGTCTCCGCGGAGATTCGCCGGGATGAAGCTGCGATCAATGATCGCCGGGATAACCGCGTCCGGGAGCGCTTCACCATCGCGGCCGCAGCGGATATTGATGAACAGCATCTGCAGAAGCGCTGGTTTATTGATGGCCTGGATTTCGGTGCCGAGTACCTGAACCGCATCGACATCCGCTGGCTCAATACCGGACGCACCGCCTCCAATGGAGGCGTCCGGCTGATTGCCGGCGACGAGGTCAAGGCACCGATGTTTCGGCTGTGTTCCTACTGCGGCCAGCTGGACCAGGCGGCCAAGGAAAACAAGCCAACCGAGCACCGGTTCTGGTGCAAATACCGGAAGCAGGACCAGGAGAGCATCCGTGATGTGGTTCTGGCCCGGGAGCTCAGCACCCAGGGCGTGGTGCTGCACCTTCCTCCTGAGGTGACGTTCGGTGATGACTTCGCAATTCCCAGCCTCCAGGCGGCAGTCCTTCTTGGCCTGCAGGAAGTTCTGGGCGGCGCCCCGGATCACCTCGGTGTGCTGCGCATCAGCGACCCCGTCTACCAGGACAACCGGCCGGCTCTGCTGCTGCATGACAAGGTTCCCGGCGGCACCGGGTACCTTGCCGAGTTCGGGGACCCCGAACGGGTCTGGCAGCTCCTGAACGCGGCGTGGACAACGGTGAGGGACTGTCCTTGCCGGAACGAGGAACGGCTGGCCTGCCACCAGTGTCTTTTGCCGCATGCGGAGCCATGGCAGGTCGATAAAGTTGCCCGGGCTACGGCCGAAAGGATCCTTCGCCAGCTGCTTCTGGTGGGGAAGGACGAAACCGATGCAGCGCCGTCGTTCGATGCTTGGAAAGTGACCGAGGAAGTACCGGTCCTGGACGAGAGCACGGAGTCTTTCCTGGAGAAGCTTTTCCGTAAGGCTTGGACGGACCGGCTCAAGGATGTGGGCGCGCACATCAAGGTGACGCCGGGTGCGTTGGCTGACACCATCACGTTCCGAATCCCCGGGCAGTCCTTCCAATGGCAGCTGATACCGCAGGCAGACGTAGCGGGAACTCGTCCGGACTTCCTCCTGCGTGGTCCGGCGGATCCTAACTTCCCTGTCCTGGCGGTTTACACCGACGGACACAAGTTCCACGCCAGCCAGGAACACAACCGGATCGCTGACGACGCCGAGAAACGGAACCGGCTGCGGCACACCACCGAGCTTTCTGCCGCCGTCATTCCCTGGGCGATCACCTGGGACGACGTAAAGGCGTTCGAAGCGGGACCTGATGCGCCCGTTAACATGCCTGGCTGGGTCAATGAGAAGTTGAACGCCCAGCTGATGACGAAGTATCCCGTGGACGTCGGCATCATGAACCAGCTCGGTCGCGATGCGGTCTCCATGCTGTGGGAATGGGTCAACCGCCCCGACCCCGAGGCCTGGCAAAAGTTTTCCGAGCTGGTGCCGTTGATGCTGATGCAGCAGAAACCGCAACCTGCTGATCGGGACGCCGTGTATGCGCACGCACGAGATTTGGCGCAGGGAGTCCAGGTGCCGCTAACGCCTGGTGACAGCACTGGGTGGAGCTACCAGTCGGGAAGTCTTGGGTTCACGGCAGCCGGCTCACCGTCGAACCTTCCTGCTGTGACGGTGGGGCTCTGCCTGGATGATCGGGATGAGTCCCTGTCCTCTCCGGGACATGAAGAATCGTGGCGGAGTTGGCTCCAGCTATCCAATCTCTTGGCTTTCAAACCACTCGGGATGACGATCGGATCTGTCCTGTCCAGCGTGAATGCCGGCGACCTGAACGCTGAAGCGGCCCAGCGTGAAGCCGCCCAAGCTGTGGGCAGCGACTGGCAGGAGCTGCTCGCCGATGCCACTCAAGCGGAAAAGGTTGTCCTGCTTCGTCTTGAAGCGGCTGGTCTGCAACGGCTGCCGGAGCTGGGCTACGAGCTCGACGGCTGGGTGGCAGATCTTGCCTGGCCGGAGGTCCAGGTTGCGTTGGCCTACGACGACGAATCGCGGGCCAAGTTCGCCTCCGCCGGCTGGAAAACAGCTACCGATATCGATGAAATCCAGGAACTTCTAGAGGCAGTGGGGGATTGATATGGCGTTGGTGACGTGGATAAGGCAGAAGGACAAGATAGATGGGTCCATGCGGGCCAAGGTTTACGCGTTCTTCGAGAAGCTGCAGAAAGATGACACCGCTCCCGGCCTGCACATTGAACCCATGCATAATCCCGCGGATCCGCGGGTGCGTACCGGCCGGATTGATCTCAATTACCGGGCGGTGCTGTTCAAAGTCTCTCTGGAGTCAATGCCGCATTACTTCTACTACGGTTCCTGGCCCCATGATCAGGCCATCGAGATTGCCCGTTCCAGCGTTCTCGCCGTCAACCCCGTTAATGGTGTTCTGGAGGTCTTGCGGAAGTCTGCCCCGGTTGAGCCTGAAGCCCCCGTCGAAAAGGACGAGATCCCTTCGATTCCACATCCGGAAGAGCCGCAGCCCGTTCAGGACTGGATTAACCCTCTGCAGGAGTCCGGAGTGGATCCGGCGGACCTGGTATCCCGGCTTGGACTGGATGAAGACCTGGTCCGTGCAGCTTACGGCGCCGGATCCGAGGACCATCTGATCGACCTCATCGGAGAGGCCCCCGATTGGCAGGCAACCGCTTTGCTGGAGCTGGCGGCCGGCCTGTCTGTTTCCGAGGTGGAGGAAAAGCTGGCCCTGGACCAGGGCTCGGTTGATCCTGATGCCAGTGAAGAAGAAAAGATCAAAAAGGCGCTGGATCATCCCGCCACTAAGATGCAGTTCACCTTCATTGGGGAGGACTCCGAGGAACTGCGGAGAGTCATTGAAGGCGGCGATTTCGACGCCTGGCGCACGTTCCTGCACCCCGAGCAGCGAATCTACGCGGAGCGCCACTACAACGGGTCTTTCCGCCTGTCGGGTGGAGCTGGAACCGGAAAAACGGTTGTCCTGCTGCACCGTGCCCGAACACTTTCGAAAGCAGAACCCAGTTCTCGTGTTGTACTGACCACCTTCACAACGACTCTTGCCGAGTCCCTGAACAACGGGTTGCAGCGCCTGGACAATGATCTTCACCGGGCTGAAAAACCGGGGGACAGCGGTGTCCTGGTGGTAGGCATCGACGCGCTGGTGTCCCGGGTTCTCCGCGCCGCAAGTGATGGCGAAAAGCGGAAAGCCATGAAGGGTGTTTTCGGGCTGGATCTTCCTGCACCCGGGAACCTGATCGGCACCGAGGCCAGTTCCAAGCAGTGGGACTATGCCCTCGCGGCGGTGGATCACGGGCTGGAGCCTGAGCTGGCGAACTCGACGTTCCTGCAGCAGGAATACGAGACAGTCGTGCTGCCCAATTTCATCACCGCCAAGGACGACTATTTGAAGGTTCCCCGTGCAGGCAGGGGCACCGCACTGAACCGCGCCAAGCGTCTGGCCGTGTGGAAACTTATCGAGGAATACCGCTACCACAACCGGATCGAAATGCACGCCACTTATGTTGAGATGGCACATTTGGCGGCCCGGGTTCTTCGCGAGCGGGGAGACGCTCAGCGGGTTGCCCACCATGTGCTGATCGACGAGGCACAGGACCTCCACGCCGGGCACTGGCTCTTCCTGCGGGAACTGGTACGGAAAGGGCCCGACGACATGTTCATCGCGGAGGATTCCCACCAGCGGATCTACGGGCAGAAGGTTCCGCTCTCCCGCTTTGGAATAGGCATTGTTGGCCGGTCTCGGCGCCTCACGCTCAATTACCGGACGACGCAGCAAAACCTTGCCTACGCCGTCGGCCTTCTCAAGGGGGCGCCGGTGACGGACATTGAAGGGGAGCAGGAAACAGTTACCGGGTATACGTCCTCGCGCGTGGGCCCCCTGCCTCTGGAACAGGCGGCACCGAGCTCGGTCGCGGAGCTGGACAACCTGGCCGCTACCCTCACCTCCTGGAAGAACGACGGCGTCGACCTGGGGACCGTTGGGATCTTGGTCCGCTACAACAGCCAGGCGGCCAAGGTGATCAGTGGCCTGGCTGAGCGGGGCGTTTCGGCGAGGGACGTTGATGCTGCCACTCCTGCCGATGCTCCGATGGTGATGACCATGCACCGGTCCAAGGGAATGGAATTCACTCGGGTTGTTCTCTACGGTCTGTCCGCCGACTCGCTGCCTGCGTCCTACAAGATGCTTGCCCCTGCTGAGCAGCAGGACGCGCTGCTCCGGGAACGTTCGTTGCTGTACGTTGCCGCTACCCGCGCTCGTGACGGTCTGGTTGTGTCCTGGAGCGGGAAGCCACTGGAGCTGCTCGGAGCTCATTAGGACCAAGACTGGCTACAAACAAATGGGGGAAACATGTCAGTAAGCGCGGGGAGCACACCTACACGTTGGTGGGACGGAGACCCGAACCAGCGTTACTGGATGGAGCTCATCAACGTGGAGTCCTGGGGAAGCGAGCTCATTGCTCCCGACACTCCACGGTATGACTTGATGAAAGACGTCAGAGTGGGGGATGTCGTCCTCCACTGGGTGGGGAAGAACAACCCCAAGGGCTACAAATCGGGCTTGTATGGGGCTTCGGTCGTTGCCGGGGAGCTACGTCACCGCGCCGGCGACTGGATAGGCCAGCCGGCCAATACCATTCCGCTGACTCGCTACCGGGCGTTGAAAGACCCGTACCTGTTGACCGATCTGAGGAGCGCTTATGAGGACCAGATACTGGGCATCAAAGAGCAGCTGGACAGAGAATTCGGCGGCCGGGGTGGCTTCACGATGTACTTTCCATTCCAGAGGCATCCGACCAGCGGGCTGAAACCGAATCAGGGTTATCTCTTCAAGCTCCCGGCGCAGCTCGTGGAGGCCATGCCGGATTTGCTGCCGGACAGTGACTGGGGTGGGTTCGACCGGCCGCTGGCTGCCCCGCCTGTTCCTGGTCAAAACGGAGTGCAGCAGAGATATGCAGGGTTCTGCGCGGACCCCGTGTTGAAGAAGGCCATCGAGATGCAGGCCGTGCGCCAGGCCATCAGTCATTATGAGTCCAACGGATACACGGTGGAGGATGTCGGCGCCTACCGGTCATACGATCTGCATGCTGTCCGAGGAGATGAGGTCCGGCATGTTGAGGTCAAAGGGTCGCAGGGCTATGTGGAAAAGATCCTTCTGACACGAAACGAAGTCACGCACGCCAATGAATACAGCCGTACGGACCTGGTGGTGGTTGCGGAGATCCCCTGGGAACGGCTGCTGGACGGTTCCATAGTTACTCAGGACGGCCATATGGACGTTCATCCCGACTGGCGGCCCTCGCCGGAGAACCTAAAGCCACTGAGCTACGAGTATTTCCTGGATTGAACAGTTGTGGGGCCGGGCGGCTCCCGGCCCCACAACTACTAGAGTTCCAGCTCGCCGACTATGACGTTAGCCAGGTCGTCGGGAGCGTAGTCAGGCAACTCCAGCACGTTCCAGCCCTGGTCTGCGAGCCAGGTATCGCGGTCTTCGTCTGTCTCCGTTACTACGGCTATTCTGTGTTCCGGCCAGGCAAGATCAACCATCCACTCGTTGGCCGGTCCTACATCGGGTCCCCACTGATCCGGCGCGACTTTGAGTTCCACGAGTTCGATGATCAGCTCCCGCAGCTCCTTCGCATCTTCGTAGATGTTTTCCCAGAGACTTTGACGGACTGCTTCCGGAACCGGGTCCGTGCCTTCGGTTGTCGGCTGTTCCATAGGGGACGTTGTCTGCCAATACAGGAATCCACCTTTCGGGGTGTACGGCGTTCCGTAGAGGAGCCCGCGATCAAGGTAGGAGTTGAACTGTTCACAGCTGGTCTCAGGAATCAAAACGCAGCAGTGGCAGGCAGCCAGGTTACGTCCGTCCGTTCCGGCACCGGTTGATTCGATACAGACAGGATCTGCAGAACACCATTCCAGCCGGCGCAGTCCCTCATCCAACGCCTGTGCGAGTCTCTCAGGATGTGCCAAGGCCGCTACGCCGCCGAGGCTGCCGGCGGAGTCGGATGAGGCTGTGTACAGCAAAATGCCGGCCGCACCCTCGCCGGAGTACAGCCTTTCCCGAATTGACGACGCCGGGTAGCCAGCGTCCAGTGCGAGCTGGTCGATCATCACATGGGCAAGCGTATGGAGCAGAACCTGCACAATGTCGACCTTGGGCGCGTCTTGTTTTCGCTGTTTCGCTGCGACGTTGATGTTGTGCTGCAGCTGGTGTTTCCGGGCAGCGGCGAAGTCTGTGGCCGCCCACTTGTCCAGCTGCTCCCGGTTCAACGCGATGAAGATACCTTCACCCAGCGTTTCCACAGCTGGGAGCCAGCTCTGTTTGTTGTCTTCCGGGAAGAGGGCTGCCAGTTTGATGTCCGGGGATTCCTGGTTACTCGGCATCAGACGGCTGAACCCGTACAGTGCCCGGACTTCCCGGAGCCTGGTTACCTTCCGAACCGCGTGGATCCAGTTGTGGTAGCTGGAGGGAACAGGCATGGTTTCGGCCACGAAATCCGTGTCAGGCTGATCAGCGCGTCCAGCAATCAGAGCCTGGAATTCCTGCTCGCGCAGACGGTCGTCGTCGGTTTCTTCCTGGCTGTCAGCGTTGTGGAACTGGCGTCTTATTTCGCTGCGCACCTCATCCACGGTGAAACGGCCGTTAAACTCTTTCACCAGCCCCTCGATAGATAGGGTCCCTCTGTCCGTGAGTGCATCTGGGTGACTGAAGGTGTCTGCACGCATGCTGACTAGTTTTGCGAGGAACTCAGAATAAGGAGGAATCGAAATCGCTGAACGGACAGCAGGGAACCATACGTTTGAGGCACCTCGCTGCACCGTGCGGGGAGGCTTCCCACACTCTTTCTCGGTATAGTTTGTGCCGAGCCAGAGCCGGCGTCCGGAGCACTTCATCTCCTTCAACGCCACGGGTGAGAATGCGTCTGCCATGGTCCTGCGTTTGCCGCAGGAACAGACCACCACCATGTCAGCGAGCGAGGAGGTCCGCCCCTCGGAGGTGAGGCTCAATTCGTGATCCGGTCCCGTCCGAAAGCCTGGGCCGTGGACCCAATACCCGTAGGGAAAATCGTCCAAGTGCCCGTTTTCGCAAGCGACGACAAAGCGGGAGGGTGTGAGCGGAACCTTGGATTTACACAAGCCGCAAAGGGCATCCTGGTGGTCGGAATGCAGCTCTTTTATCGATCCCAAACGACCACACTTTGGACAAGTGAGCACGTACGGAAAACGGATGACCGGTACCTTTGCGCGCTTTCCGGTCGGAGGCAGAAGCAGCCTCCCCACACCGAGGCTGCTTGCCAGCCGGGGTTCGGGTGCTGGGGTGAGGTAATCGGCGTCCCACTGGTCGATGCTGGTGACCATAAAGCTGTTGTTTTCTACGGGGAAGAGGCTGCCGACGCCGAAGGTGGAGACCAGCTGGCTCCGTCGTGCTTTGAAAGTATTGCTAGGCATTCGCATCCTTCCGGGCCCCAATGGGTCGCAGTGTCGTTTCGGCGTCTACATCGCGCATGCTCGACGGTGTGGGCCAGGGCGTTCTGGTTGTGGTTGGACGGTACTTCGGGTCTTCGAGTGCCTTCGCAAAGTCGACAAGCAAAGAATTGTCTGGATCACGCATCAGCCAATAACGGAGCTTCGGATTGATGGCAGCTTCCTTGCGCCATGTCGCGAGAAGATTCTCAAGTTCCAAGATCGTCGCGTCCGCGTCCACGGGTTGGATTGCCGTGACTCGAGCACGAATGAACTCAAAGACCTGCTGCACCGATGTGCCGGCCTTCGAGATGTTGCCCGGCCGGTCATCGTCCCGGAGACGCTGGTCCGTCATCCGGAGCGCAGAGACCATGACGGCATGGAGCGCACGGTCTCTGGAACGCGCGGCAAACGGCGTGGCGCTGGTGGCCTCAACGGCACGGTAGAGCGCCTGATGGTAGGGAATGAATCCCTCATAGTGAGACCGGTCCCGGGACTTCGCCGAATTGAAGATCGTCACTACCAGCCCAGGGTGTTTACGGCCCACCCGGCTGGTTGCCTGAATGTACTCAGCGTTGGACTGTGGCTGTCCCATGACAGCCATCAGACCCAGACGGTCGACGTCGAGTCCCACGGAGATCATGTTTGTTGCCAGGACGACGTCGTCGGGCGTTCGGGCATCCCCGAGTCCAGTCTCCAGCGACTTCAGAGCACCAGGGATCAAGTTGCTGGAGACACGGCTTGTCAGCTCGGACAGTTCGACTTCACGAGCCTCGGAAATTCCCTCCCGCGACGCCAACAGCTTTAGCCGGGCACGGACGTCGTCGTATACCTGGAGGTATGCCGAGCCCAACACGCGAAGGCTGTTGAAGTAGCCCATCAGAGTCCAGTAGGGGTCCCGCGTGGCATCGTCACCGTCAAGAACGGCGGCGGAATGGAGCAGTGAGGCGTACGTACGCACCATCAATGTTGCATGGCTGGTCCCGGCTGCCATGACCCCTACATACTCGCGGGTTCCGTACTCTGCACGGGGTGCCTGTTCGGCGAAAAACGAGTCGTTGGGATCGGTCCCGGGCTGCGGGAAAAGACGCGAGGTGCGGTTGAAGACCGCTCGAATCTGCGCGTCGGCGCGGCGAATGGTTGCGGTTGACGCGATGACCTTCGGGCGGCGGACTGCGCCTTCAACGCCCCCTGCACGCCCAATGCTGCTGGAAGCAAGATCCACTGCTGTCTCAAACAAACCTACGGTGGATCCCAACGGGCCCGAGATCAAGTGCAGCTCATCCTGGATGATGAGATCAGGGCCTGGCTCACCCGCATGGACGCGGCCGAAGATATTGGCAACGTCGCCTTTCCAGGCCATGCGGGCGAACTTATCCACTGTGCCGATAACGAGCTCGGGGCGCTCCCGATAGACGTCCGTGTCAACGATGTGCACCGGCAGTCCGGAGCTGTAGTCACAGTCCCGGTTCGGGCAGCTGACTTTCATCCGTTCGTACGGCTGCTTTTCGATGACGTAGTTGTCTACGGTGAGCCGGCTGCCGCACCACGGGCACGCTTCGATCTGGCAGGGGTTGCCTTCGACTACGTCCTCGCCGTTGCGCAGCTTGCCGAGATTTCTCCGTGCCTCCTTAGTGTCGTTTGGCGTGGCAGCCGCACCGACCCAGAGACCAATGCCAAATGACGCGTCCCCAAGGTTTTCCGCAGCAGTCTTGCGGACGTGCTCAAGCGAGCAGATGAGCATCGCGGCGCGTTCGAACTGCTGGATGGTCAGGAGACGCAGGGTGTATCGCATGATCACTGCTACTCCGCTGACCATCGGGTCGCGAAGGCGCCGGAGGAGGAGACAGTATGCGATGAGCCCCAGATAAGCCTCAGTCTTTCCTCCACCGGTTGGAAACCATAGGAGGTCTGCGAAGTCTCGTTCAGGATGGTCCTCATCAGTGACCGAGGACAGATTCAGAAGGATGAAAGCAATCTGGAATGGCCGCCAGCTTTGGTGGTCTCCCAGGCTGAACTCGCCCGGCCGCCCGGCCCGTACCCAGTCCTGGCGGGAGCGCTGGAAGTGCATCGCACGGTTGGCAAGCTGAAAGGCGTTGAAGGCCTCATCACTGGTACGGAGAAGCTCAATGCCTGCAGCAATGCGGTCCCTGGACTCCTCTGCTGAATCCAGGTGCTTTTCCGCGGTCGGGTGCAGGTGAGCTGGGACTGCCGAAGGGCCTCCTCCGTTTTCTGACGATGAACGGGTGGCAGAAATCCACTCTGAGTAGTCACTGACCAGTGCTTCGAGCTGTTCGAGTACTTCATCGCGGCTCCCGGAGCTCAGGAGACCGAGACGGAGGTCTGCGTGGGTATCGCCTGCCATGGACCTTGAGACCTCTTGGCGAGGAATGAAGGTGGTCGACACTTTGCTGCAGCGGTCTTCGTGGACGTCATCTGGGTCCCAGGTCACGGCGCATCCGTGACCGGCTCCAAATACCATCTGATTCCTGTACAGCAACTCAGATGAGGCAAGATCTTCATCGGGGGAGACATCAGTGCGTAGCTTGGACCGGTCGGCGAGTGCGGGTGCATCCGCTTCCACGGTGAGTCCGACCTGGAACCAGGAAGCCTGGTCACGGTCCTCGCCATCCTGCTTCGGCCGCCGGTTTCTCAAAGCGAGCGTAACGGTCACAACGTTATTCTCGGAGGGACGAACCAGAGCATAAAGCTCTAGGCCGCCACTCTCAATATTGGTGATCTGCCGGCCGCTCTTCAGCAAATCGATAGTTACGTGGTGGTCCTCAACTGGAGCACGTCGCCACTCATAGGAGTCTGAACGCCGGCGGGGATCCTGGACGGCCGCGAGCGTCGGTATGTACTGCGCTGCCTGCGGTATCACCCGGATGGAGGTGGCCTTGCCCAGGTCAACCGAGACCGTAAGCCCAAGGCTGGTCGGATACGTGAGCCTGGCATTGGCGACTGGGCTGTCGTCGGCAGAATCGCCTGCCTCGACGGCGGCTGACTCCGGTTCGTCGGGGGCATCTTCGAGCGTGTCATCCGCGGCTGGCCAGAGAACTCCGGTCACGTACCGTTCGAGGGGACGTTCAGCCAGAACCTCATCCGGTGAAGAAGGGC
This sequence comes from Arthrobacter koreensis, assembly GCF_009193255.1. Lineage (GTDB taxonomy): Bacteria > Actinomycetota > Actinomycetes > Actinomycetales > Micrococcaceae > Arthrobacter_B > Arthrobacter_B koreensis. The sequence continues at coordinate 340,922 of NZ_WACG01000005.1, read as the reverse complement.
CGTAAAGGTCTTCCACGAGCCGGTCGACCATCTCTGCCCGGAAGGCGTACTTCGCGTTGAGATTAGACATGTATTTGCCTACTTCCATTCAAGTGTTATGAGACCGGTCAATCGCGGGAGCAACCACATGCCCGAGTCACCCAGGCCGGCGTAGTGAGTATCTTCGGGGCTTCCGGACGCGCACTCGATGGAAGCTACCCGGCAGCCTGAGAAGGCCTGTGGCCAGTTGCTTCCGGGGCGGATACTGAATGCACGTTTCAGTGCATACCCAAACCTGTCACTTGTGCGGCCGATGATCTCTCCGCTGCCGAGGCGCAGCAGATAGCGTGGAACCGAATCGAAATCGTCTGAATATAGTTCTCCGGTCACCCGCTGTCCGAGGAGGTCTTCGGTCATTCGTTCCGTTGGGAGCACCTCTGACTTCTCTGCCACAACGGCACCGACCGGAAAGACCGACTCGACGTCATCGTTCAGAAACTCCAGACGTTTGGTATAGATGCGCTTTCCCTTTCCGAAACCGAACTCACTCCATCGGCTGGGACTGTCAACGGTGCGCGCCGGGGCCAGAGCGTTCTTGGGTATCCGAGTCGTGATAACCATCTCCCGCGCTCGGGATAATGCCACGTACTTTTGTTTGAGTCCTGATTCGTCTTTCTCGGACCCTGGCCAATCCGGCATCGGGGGAACGTACAAGACATTGTCGAACTCCAGCCCTTTAGCCCTGTGCACTGTCGAGAGTGTGAGCGGCGCCTGATCCGAAACCGTGAGAGACAGCGGTACTGAGCGTCCGCGCAAACGCTGGGCCAGGCGACCGATGTCCAGTGAATCGTAGGATCGGAAGTCGCCTTCAGCTGTTTTCAGGTCCAGCCACTTGTCCTCGTCCAATCTTTCGTTCTCCAGGAGCTGCAGGACGGTTGCTCGTGGTTGTGGACGGGCCTGGATGTCTCGGAAAACGCGATACACCCAGGGCGCAACGCTCATATCCTGGGCACGCCGGCGTACGACGTGAGGGTACCCGGCCTCCCATAGGACCTCGCTGCTGATAAGCACTTCGTAGTTGGTAGAACACAGCAACGCGGTAGTTCCCACCACCGGTTCCAGGCACGCGGTCTCGTCCAGGAGAGATGAGCTGTTTCCTTCGGAGACGCGGAACTCGTCGAGGAGGCGGTGCCCCAACCTCACGGCCTCGGCGGGATCCATACCCCTGATGCGGTCGCCAATCTCAATGAGTTCCCGCGCCTGATCAGAGCGGGCCCTATAGTGTTTTTCGAGGCTTCTGAATTCGGCTCCGTAGCGCTCCTGAAGATCCGCTACAAACTCAGCCGAACTCAGCTGAGACTCGGACTCGTCAAGCTGGAAATCGTAGATACCCTGAAGCGGGTCTCCCAACACGGTGAATCCGAGGTCTTCGTCACAGACGTCAAGAAGTGCCTTGACCATTTCTGCACGGTCGCCAACAAGATCCTGCGCTTCATCGATAAGGATGTGTTTCAGGGGGAGAGCACGGTCAGGAACATTCTCACCTTTAAGAAGCTGCGTAGCCTGGCGAATGCGCGAGTCGAAGAATCCGCTGAGGGCCTCGTCCGCTTCAGACTCGTCGAGGAGGATCTGCGCGGCGAAAGAGTCGAAGGTTCTGATCTGCACGCTTTCCAGATCCGCGTTCCTTGCGCGTTTGCGGACCGCTTCTACGGCTGCCCGAGAGAAGCTCAGGACAAGGATCTCGTCAGCAGGGTTGAGACCTTCCTCCATGAGATACAAAATCCGAGAAATAAGAACTTCAGTTTTTCCCTGTCCCGCTGCTGCTTGTACGAACTGCCGCTCCTCCGCCGGGGCGGACGCGACTGCCTCTTGGCTGGAATCGAGGCTGATATCAGTGAGCACTAACGGTTCCTGCGTTCCATAGATAGTCGAATTCCGTGAAGGCCAGTTTCTCGCCGTACTGTTCGAGGTTGTCCCTGACGTTCACGATCAGGACTTTCTCGCTTCCACCGTTCTTGGGTCCGCGGAGTCCACGTCCGACCATCTGAATGTACTTGTTAGGGGAAAACGTCGGACGACAAACGTACACGGCATCCACCTTCGGCGCGTCAAATCCCTGCGACAGAACGTCAAAATTCGTGAGCACCTTGATGCGGCCCTTACGGAAGTCCTCAATGAGGCGCCGGCGGTGCGCTGCATCCGTCTTTGACGAGATGGCTGCCGCCGGGAGACCCTCCAACGACAGTACCGCGGCCAGGGCCTCAGCGTGTGCTACGGACGCGGCAAAGACCAAGGTGGTGCCGTCTTTTCCTCGGCTCTTGATGTGGTCGAGGATCACGTTGTTTCGGGTCTGGCTCTGCGCGACCTGATTGAGATCAAGCCTGGCTTCCAGCATCGACGACTGCTCGTCGCTGTTATGAACGCTTGCCATATCTTTCAGCTGGATCTTGATACCTTCCAGCTCGACATGTTTGACGCTCGCGAGAACGCCCATGTGCTGAAGGTAGTTGTGGGCGTCATCCGAGTCGAACTGCTCAGGAACGATGAGATTCCCACCGAACCGGTTAACCAACCGTTTCGTCTCCGCCTCGTTGGCGCCGCGGTAGGGTGTCGCAGACAAGCCGAGGAGCAGGTTGCTGTTGTCGGTGTAGGACCGCCCGAACCAACTGAGCACCCGCGTATAGGACGGGGTTGTCGCAGCATGGGCCTCATCAATGATGACGAGGTCAGGCCGGGACATCCAGTCGTAGGTCAGGCGTCGGTTTTCCTGGATACTGGCGAGGGTTTGGATCGTCGCCACGACCAGATGGAGCTTGGTTTCCTCTGGAGCCGCCTTGTTGCCGCCCCAGAGGCGGCTAACCGCCATCCGCTTCCCGGCGGGGCCAGCGGCCTGCCATACATACATCCACGTTTCAACGGCCTGCTCGCAAAGTTCCTCAGTCTGAGCGATCCAAACAATCACGCGCTTGCCGTCGGACTTCTCTACGTCGCGGATTGCGGATTCGACGGCGACACGGGTCTTTCCCGCACCCGTTGGAAGCTGCAGGATGCCTCTCTTTTTGCCGGAGCGGCCGTCCAGCAATCGGAGAACTTTGTCGAGGACACTTGACTGGTAATCATGAAGAGGCGACAGACGTACTGGCCCGGTAACCTCTTCCCGTTCGGGTTTCCTGCGCTTAACCGAATCCGACTGATCAAACGAAAACCCTAGAAGATCTTCGAGGAATTCCTTTTCATCACGGCTGCCTCGGAACTGTTCAGGGTCAACCACTTCGTCATCCACCAGCGACTTGGTCACCTTCAGGAGATTGCTGCCGTGAAGGGTCTGCATTATTGCGAACAACAGATCATCGGTAAGAATCAGCCCTCGGTTCTCCGCCAACTGAATCAGCTCCGCGGGGAGCAAATTCATGAGCTTCTGCCGACCCACCAGTGCTACGAAACGACCTGCTTCCGTGTCCTTCGCACGGACTTTCTGTTCGCGTTCAAGGCGCTTGCGTTCTTCTTCCAGTTTCTTGAGACGGCTGGCAACCTCGTGGGCCGAAAGTCTCGATCCCAGACTTTCCAACAACGCTGCGAGAACGTTGCGGGGCTGCAGTGACGACGAGTAATAAAATACGCCGTCTTCGATCCGAGACTTGTGGTCCGTGATTATGCGCGTCTCGTCGAAGTCATTGCTGACCACGGTTCGAAGTTCCGAGCACGGTACAGCTAGCATGCCGGACCTGGCACCACTGACGACACGGTGGATCTGTGGGAAGAGCTTGCCCAGCGAGATTGGCTCTTTGTCAGCATCAGGAAGATGCTCAAGCGAAGTCCTTGAAGATACAGAAACCCTATTCAGACCCCACATCTGTGAGAGCGATGCGTCAAGTTCATCATTGCCTGTGTAGACGCAGGCGACGTTGGGGCGGGAGCGCAGAAATGTGAAACTGGCTTCATCCGCGGCCAGGATGACGTGTGAGGTGAGATGGCGGGTTGTTCCGTTTTTGAACGGGACCAGCAACTCCTTGGGAGCTTTCAGCCCCGCACGTGCCATGCATCCGTACAGCTGGTGGACTTGGGACAGGGTCAGTTTGCTTTCAGCCGCAGGAAGGACGAAAGTCCACTGGGCCGCTCGGGGATCGGTAGGCAGGTTGAGGGTTTGAGCAATGTCTCCCGGATAGGGGAGGAACATCTCTGGGAAACCAGGGAGCTGGCCGACACAGTATTTGACGTCCACCAGCCCTAACGGAGTTTTGAGAACGCCAAAGTTGCGGATCCACCAGAGATCAGGACCATCCACGGATTCCGAAGTACGGACGATGCTGCCGTACTGGACGGAAACCGGATACTGCTCATTCGACAGCAGCCTCTCGGTGACCTTCGCTCGAGTAGCAAAGGAAGCGTCGGCAAGCAGTTCCAGACCTTCGGTGCAAAGAGCCGGAGGGAACTTTAGGCTGGCGGGAGAAACCGGTTCAGGGCCGGACGCGGATGCCTGGGAGATCTGGCGACTCAGCTGCGATTTCCAGGTTTCATAAAGTACCCCCGCATGTTGCATGGACGGTGCACCGATGTTTGTGCGGGCCCCAAGATTCTGCAAAAGGCGGAGATCCGGGCGGTGAAACAGCTCATCCACCAACAGATGCTCGTCACCGGGTGAACCCGCCGGGATAAGTGCCCCTGGGAGCCAGACGAGGCGTAGCGGCTTCCACATGCCGTTCTTACACTTGACCAGGAGACGCTCGGTGTCTGTGTTCTCACGGAGTATCTGCAGCGTTTCTGGCACTTGGAGGGATCGGGACATCCGCCAGAGAGACTCAGCAGTTTCTGCGGAGTCGTAGTCCTCGGATACTTCCCGGGCGATTCGGACAATTCTTCCCTGCGCATTCAATGCCTGGAATCCGAGAATCCGAAGATAGTCAGCTACGTGACCATGCTCGTAGAGGGCATTTGCAACGAACTTCGGCTCTGTCTCATGGGCGGACAGGGGCAGGAAGAGATCCCGAGTGATCAGCGGACGCATTTCTCCGTCTGCTGCCAGAACAACCCTGCTCCGGCGCATCTCTTCCTGCAGCCCTGGGTGCCGCTTGTCAATTTCGACCGCGATTTCCAGTGCCTTCTCGATGCTGTCCAAGCTCCCGTCAGCGACTACCTCTTCAAGCCACACGGTGACAGATGTCCGCTTTGTGCGATTGAGTTCGAGGATGCGATTAACCTGGGCAGAGCGGGTCCGGCTATTCAGCGCTGACTCATGTACCCACGGCCGATCCCGGCCGACGGCGGCATTCCACTTTTCTTCCAGCCTGGTTGCTTCTTCCAGGGCAGGCGGGACATGAAGCGTGGCGGCGGATTGAAGCCGCCCCATCCGGTCAGGGAGCGAAGGGACCGCGGCGACTGCCTGCATAACGGGCAGATTGATCACTTCGTCCGCCCAGGAACGGGCTTCTCGCCCACGGGCAGGGAACAAGTCCAGGAAACTGGCTGGATCGTCAGCGGGCGAGAGCTCCGGAAGTGCCCCCGCGACCATGCGTGGCAGGGTTCTAGTCAGAATCTCGCGATTGTATTCGCTCCGAAGCATGTTGTGCCGGTCTTCGTTCATCTTGAACGGAGCGTTGACGATTCCGCGCAGAGTGGTCTGCGAGGTTGTTGGAAAATAATTCCAGAAGCTGCCCAGGTTCTGACGCGCTTTGCCGGCCATCGGCACTGCCCAGACAACCTTGGCATCATCTCGGGCCACGATGCTGCCCGCGTCGGACTTCGCTGTTTCACTAAACACGTGTTTTGCCGTGAAAACGCGCCATTCGCTGGAGTCGCTGCCGTCGCTCAAAGTGACGCGTGAGCCTGCCCGTGTGGCCGTCCAGTGGGTACTGGTGGCCTCGCGCTCGTCGTCGAACTCAAGCCTTCCGATCTGGTCAGAGAACAGAAGGAATTCGGGCGGGAAGTCTTTTAGTTCTTCGGACAGCCATGTGATGTTGGGTTTCAAAGGAAGTTTGACAACAGTGGATGCCCAGGTCATGAGATCTGCCAGCAGGGCGTCTTTTGCAGCGGCTTCGAAGGGATCGACGGGTGTTGCCAGGCGTAGGACGGGATAATCGCTGAGCCCTGGCGCAATCTCAGCGAGGACGGATTCGCTTTGTGCCTTGTCCCACCGGACCGAAGCCGTCCGGCTAAAGATGTGTGGGGTATCCGTAATCTGCAGTACGGACTTGAACCCGAGGCCAAATCGGCCGATTTGATCGTCTCGTTTCGACGATGAGTGCGAGAGCAGCAAAGCAGCGTAGCCTGAACGCTGGAACGGCATGCCTTCATTCGCGCAGTACAGAGCATCGGCCGTGAGCACAACACGGATTCGGCCTTCCAAGCCGTCCATAGCGTCTGCGGCGTTCTGGATCAGCTCGTTGAGCTGTTTGCGGCCATAGCCACCCTGAACCGTCGCCTGCTCAATGTTGCCTTGTTCTCTAACGAGCTCGGGGCGGACACGAAATGATTCCAGCGCCTTCCTGGAATCATTCAAGACGAACTTAGCCAGTTCGCTTTCGACGCTCTGCCACTGGCTTGTGCTGATGCCATCCATATTTTGTTAACTTCCCCCCGGAAGCCCAACGCCTTGCGTCAGGGTCGTTCAAATAGCTGGTTCATCAGTTATACCTGCTGGCACTGACATAGCTTCAGCGACGGACCGCAGGAACCAGCATTTTCCGAACTAAAGCTGCAGGAGAAGCTGAGACGCTATTGCCCTGCCCAGATGAAGCGGCACGGCGTTGCCGATCTGCTTGGCTATGGCAGTCTTTGAACCAACCCAGAGGTGCTCGTCCGGAAATCCCTGCAATCGGGCAGCCTCGAGGTGCGTGATGGCTCGGTTGGCGCTCGGATGTATGTAGCGTCCCTTTTCGGGTTTGAAGAACTCTGTCCGGATGGTGACCGCCGGGGTGTCCCAGCGGAGACGGCCCATGACGTCGCCGGATCCACTCTTATGGTTGACCCAGCAAGGAGCTAGCAGGTGGTCGGGCAGATCCATGCGGTTGCCGCCAGGCGGGATGGCTGCGAAGCGATCCAGGGAAAGCTGCGCGTAGTCGCGGCCCAGATGCAACTCCGTGGTCCTGAATGCCCCAGGCATGGACTTGTCGCCAACTGCCGTGCGTCGGTCCGGCAACTCGGTCCCGTCCACGTCTATCGGCACGCCTGATAATGCCTGTCGAACGGAAAGGTGACGTCCTACGTGGGTAGGCGGAGGAAAACCGGGGAACGGCAAGTCTCGGTGGTGACCGATCAGTATGGCTCGCTTTCGTGCCTGAGGGGCGCCATAGTCGGCGGCATTCAGAACATGCCATTCAAAGCTGTAGTCGCGGAGGAACCCGTCGGGCTTCGTTGCATCCTTGAAATCCACAAGCTGCTGGGACTTACCAAAGGCGCCGACGTTCTCAACGATAAAATATTTTGGTTTTGCGCGAATCAGAGAAGACGCATAGTGCTCCCACAAGGAGTTGCGCTCATCTAGAGCGTTTCTCTTGCCCAGCAGCGAAAAACCCTGGCAAGGCGGGCCGCCTATGACCACGTCCACTTCCGGCACGTCTTCTTTGTGGAGCCACTCCTGGATCGGTCCGGCATAGACCTTCCGCCCGAAGGTTGCAGCGTATGTCGCAGCCGCGGCTGGATCGAACTCAACTGCTCTTTCGGTGACGAACCGAGTGGAAGCGGCATAGAACCCGTGAGTGAGACCGCCGGCACCCGAAAAGAGGTCCAATACTCGGATGGACTCCGGGGAAACTGTACGTTCGAACGGCGCGCGGAGCTGGGTCTGGGTCTTCATCTTGAGAGTAAGGTTATCCGCTTTTCTGAAGACATCCGGCAGGACGTGACGGGCACGTCACGGTCCCCGGATCTCTTGTATCTCTGAGATATATCTGTAGCATCTCTGTTATGCAGGTCACATCATGACGTCCGCGGACAACGTCCACCCGCTGCGTACGGGCAGCGCGCCCGCCGCGAAAGAAGCAGCACCCCAGTCCCAGCCCGAACGGATCCGCAGCATGATCCGCCGGCAGATCATCCGCGCCGAACTGCGCCCGGGACAGATCTTCACGGAACCGGACCTCGCCCGCGAATACGGCGTCTCCAAGACGCCAGTCCGCGAAGCACTGCAGATGCTCACCGTCGAAGGCCTGGTCAGCGTGCTGCCGCGCAAGGGCTACATGGTGCGCAGCCTCAGCTTCCACGACGTCCGCGAAGTCATGGACCTGCGCCTCATTCTCGAACCCCCGCTGGTCGCAGCAGCGGCCCGCAACGTCACCGCCGAACTCGTCACCGAACTCCGCGCCCGCATCGAGGACCAGTTCCGCGATGGAAACACCCTGGAAGAGCGGCTCTCCGCTGCCCGCGACTTCCACGTCACCTGCGCCCATGCTTCCCGCAACACCCGCGCCGCAGCCATGGACCGCAGCCTCACCGACGAGGTCATGCGCTTCTACCACCTGATGCCCATGGCACACGACCACTTCTCCTCCACGGAGGAACGCACCGCCCACGAAGCGATCTTCGACGCCGTCGCCACCGGCAACGCCGAAGCAGCGCAGCAGCTCATGCATGACCATCTGCTTGAAGCCAATGCCGCCATGATCCGCACCTTCTACAACGCCGGACCGCTCTAGCCCTGAACCACCCGAAACCCCCTAACTCAGCCAGCACCCCGCCCACCCGAAAGGCAGCGCAATGAAGCGTTCACTCAGCACCCTCGGTACCGCCACCCTGCTCACCACCGGAATCTTCCTCACCTCCTGCGGCTCGGACGCCGGAACCGGCGACGGCGGGGGAGACGGACCGGTGAAGATCGGCATCTCCCAGCTCATGGACATCGAAGCCCTCGACGACACCCGCGAAGGCTTCATCAAGGGCATGAGCGAAAACGGCTACCCCGAGGGCGAGGGCGTGGAGTACGACTACCAGAACGCCCAGGGCGACCAGGCCACCGCCACCCAGATCGCCGCCGGCTTCGCGTCGTCGGACCTTGACCTGGTCTTCGCCATCGCCACCCCCGCAGCCCAGAGCGTGGCGCAGGCCGTCGGCAACATCCCCGTGGTCTTCTCCGCCGTCACCGAGCCGGTGGAAGCCGGGATCGTCGAATCGTGGGACGCCCCCGGGGCCAACATCACCGGAACCAGCAACCTCGGCCCGGTGGAAGACCAGATGGCGCTGATCAAGGAACTTGCCCCGGACGCCAAGACCATCGGCGTCGTCTACTCCTCCGGCGAAGTGAACTCCCGCGTGCAGGTGGACCTGGCCCGGGAAGCCGCCGAAGAACTCGGCATGGAACTGAAGGAGGCCGCCATCTCCGCGACCTCCGAGGTGCAGCAGGCCGCCCAGTCCCTGGACGTGGACGCACTCTACGTCCCGACCGACTCGCACGTGGTTGCCGCCATCGACAGCGTGGTGGAAGCCGCGGAAACGAAGCAGATTCCCCTCGTCGTCGGCGATGCCGCGTCCGTGGAGGCCGGCGGCGTCGCCACCTACGGCCTGGACTACGAACAGCTCGGCTACCAGACCGCGCTGATGGCCATCAAGATCCTTGAAGGCGAAGACCCGGCCGGCATGCCCGTGGAAAAGCAGACCGAATCCCTGCTGGTGCTCAACAAGTCCGCTGCGGCACGCATGGGCATCACCCTTCCGCAGGACATGCTCGACGCCGCCGACACCGTCATTGACTAATCCCACCCTTTCGAAAGCAGCCATGAAGCGCCGAATTCCCCAGTACTCCGAACTCCGCGAACTCGTCCAGTTCAAGGCCTTCGACCCCGACCGGCGGCGAGCCCGCCTCGCCAAGGCCAACACCATCGCGGACCTGCGGAACACCGCCCGGCGGCGGGTCCCGACGGCGGCGTTCGAGTATGTGGACGGCGGTTCCTTCGCCGAGCACTCGCTGCGCCGGAACCGGGACGCGTTCGACGCCGTCGAATTCAACCCGCACGTGCTGCGCGACGTCGCAGCCGTGGACCTGCGCACCACGATCGCCGGAGCGCACGCCGCCCTGCCGGTGGGCATCGCGCCCACCGGCCTGACACGGCTGATGCACGCCGAAGGTGAGGTGGCCGGAGCGCAGGCAGCGGCGTCGTTCGGGATTCCGTTCTCCCTCTCCACCATGGGCACGGTGTCCATCGAGGAGGTCGCCGCGGAAGCGCCCGACGCCGACCGCTGGTTCCAGCTCTACCTCTGGAAGGACCGTCCCCGGTCCCTGGAACTGATCCGCCGGGCGGAAGCTGCCGGGTTCGGGGCGCTGGTCGTCACCGTGGACACCCCGGTTTCCGGCGCGCGGTACCGCGACACCCGCAACGGCATGACGCTGCCGCCCACCCTCACCGCGAAGACCATCCTCGATGCGTCCTACCGGCCGGAGTAGTGGTTCAACTTCCTGACCACCAAGCCGCTGGGCTTCGCGAACTTCGAGGGGGAGCGGACGTCGGTGGCTGAGCAGGTCAACACCATGTTCGATCCATCGCTGAACCTGGAGGACCTGGCCTGGCTGCGGGAGAACTGGTCCGGGAAACTGATCGTGAAGGGCATCCAGTCCGCGTCCGACGCCGTCGACGTCCTGGCCCGCGGTGCGGACGCCCTCGTGGTTTCCAACCACGGCGGCCGGCAGCTGGACCGTGCCCCGGTTCCGCTGAAGGTGCTGCCGGAGATCCGTGCCGCCGTCGGGCCCGAAGCGCAGCTGATCCTGGACTCCGGGATCATGTCCGGCGGGGACATCGTGGCGGCGCTGGCCGCCGGTGCCGACTTCACCCTGATCGGCCGCGCCTACCTGTACGGGCTGATGGCCGGCGGAAGGCAGGGTGTGGACCGGGCGCTGGAAATCCTGCGGACGGAGATGACCCTGGTGATGCAGCTGATCGGCGCTACGAGTGTGGCCGAGCTGGGGCCGGAGCATCTGCGGAACCTTGCCGGCGTTCCCAACGCGGCCATGCGGGGTGCCGCCGCCCGGTAGGCACCCTCCGATTCGGAGACCGCGGTTCCTTCTGCGAGGATGTTCGTAAGTCTACTTACTAAGCACCAAGGAGATTCAGCATGCCCTCCGCAACCGCCGCAGGCGCGGCCGCGTCCTACGGCGTCCACTCCGAGGTGGGCAAGCTGCGCAAGGTCCTGGTCTGCGCGCCGGGCCTGGCGCACGAACGCCTGACTCCCACCAACCGGGAAGACCTGCTGTTCGATGACGTGCTGTGGGTGGACAACGCGAAGCGCGACCACGCTGACTTTGTGGTCAAGATGACCAGCCGCGGCGTCGAGGTGGTGGAACTGCATGACCTGCTGGGCCAGACCATGGATCTGCCCGATGCGAGGGCCTGGCTGCTGGACCGCAAGATCATCCCCAACCGCGTGGGCCTGGGGCTGGTTGCCGGCGTCCGCGCCTTCCTGGATTCGCTCTCCGGAGCGGAACTCGCGCGCTACCTCATTGGCGGCCTGACGACGTCGGACCTTCCGGTGGATTACCGCAGCGGTTACGTCGGGCTGATCCGGGAGTCCCAGGGGCGGCCCGAGTACCTGCTGCCTCCGCTACCCAACACCCTCTACACCCGGGACACCACCTGCTGGATCGGCTCGGGACTGACCCTGAACCCGCTGTACTGGCCGGCCCGGCACGACGAAACCCTGCTGATGCAGTCCATCTACCGGTTCCACCGGGACTACGCCGGATCGAAGATCTGGTGGGGCGACGCCGAACAGGACTGGAGCCAAGCCACCCTGGAAGGCGGCGACGTGATGCCCGTAGGCAACGGCACCGTGCTGCTTGGCATGGGGGAGCGGACCTCCCGGCAGGCCATCACCCAGCTGGCGCAGGCGCTGTTCGCGGACGGGGCCGCGGAGCGGATCGTGGTGGCGGGGATGCCGAAGCTGCGTGCCGCGATGCATCTGGACACCGTGTTCACCTTCGCGGACCGGGACTTGGCTACCATCCATCCGGCGATCGTGGACGGTATCCACCCGTTCACCATCCACCCGTCGGACAAAGCCCCCGGCCTCGAAGTTCGGGACGAGCGGGACCGCCGCTTCGTGGACGTGGTGGCGGAGGCGATGGGTTACAAGAAGCTGCGGCTCGTGGAGACCGCCGGGGACTACCACGCCACCGAACGCCAGCAGTGGGACAGCGCAAACAACGCCGTCGCACTCGAGCCCGGCGTGGTGTTCACCTATGACCGCAACACCCAGACCAACGCGGCGCTGCGGAACGCCGGCGTTGAGGTGATTCCCATTGTGGGAGCCGAGCTGGGCCGCGGCCGCGGCGGCGGGCACTGCATGACCTGCCCGATCGTCCGGGACGGGCTGGAGTGACGTTTTCAGTGCAAGGAAGAGGCTGCATGATCCGTCGACAGAGCAGGGGACCAGTTGCACGAGCCTGACCACAAGGACACCTACCTTGCACCCGTCGATGCGCAGCTAGGCAGGTTCATCGACCAGCACCGCAGCATGCTCGTGCACTGCCTCGATGGCCTCACCGAGGATGAAGCCAGCCGCCGGATGGTTCCCTCCAAGACCACGCTCCTCGGCCTGGTGAAGCACGCCACTTTTGTGGAGCGCGTCTGGTTCGGCGAGGCGGTGACGGGTGCGTCCCGCGCAGAACTGGGGATCCCGGAAACTCCGGACGAATCGTTCGAGCTGGCGGAAACAGACACCATTGAGTCCGTTCTCGCCGGATATACGCAGGCGGTGGAACTTTCCAAGAGCGCGGTCGACGGGCTGAATGGGGACGATCTGCTGCCCGGAAACCGCAGAGGACCGCTGCCCCTGCGCTGGGTTCAGCAGCACATGCTCCGAGAGCTTGCGCAGCACTGCGGTCACGCCGACATCCTGAGGGAGCTGCTCCTGGCTGCCCGAACCAGTCAGCCGGACTAACCCCTCTCCAAACCCCGGCGTGGCCCTGGCATGCACCCCAGTCAGATACTCCGAAGGACACTCCCACCTGCGCGGAGAACGCCGCGTACCCGGCAACTCCGGACTCGGACACTGCCGCCCCAATGGTGCCGGCCAGTTCCACCTGAGACAGATCGCCCGCGGCGCTGCGTCGGGGCGACGACGGTATTGAGTGCGGGTGGGCAGCAGCTTCCGGCTTGGGCGAACCCGCGTTGGATAACGCTTGATTAATTCTGCGTGTCTCCGCCTGATGGGATGAGCGAGCTGATACGTTCTCACCCGATGCTTATGCATCCATGATCGCTTGTGTGTTATGGGGGAAATCAATGTCGTCAAAGCCGCACAATGCTGCCCAAAAATGGAAACCGCTCAGGTCCACCTGGATAGTTGGAGGGGGGCTGGACTGTTTCTGGTTGCCCTGCTGCCCGAAATGGGAGGCTTCAGCGCATGGGTCTTGCTGATCGGGCTGCTCTTACTCATCACTTCCGCATATAGCCTGATCTTCCGCCGCCGATCTTGGGTGGCCTTCAGCTCTTCGAAGGGAGCGAAGATTGGCTTAGCATCCGGCGCCGCCGCCCTGCTGATTGGGTTCGTCGGAGTGGGGCTGACTGGTCCAGACCTTGCCGTAGCTGAACCTGTCGCAAGTTCCAGCACCAGCCCTTCCGCGTCCCTGAGTCCGACACCCACTCCTACTCCGTCGGCAACTGCCCGAATCATCGTGGGCGGGTCATGCCCCAAAGTCGGGATGACCCAAACAAGAGAGTCCGTCGGTACGGCGTCGCCATCGGCATCAGGTTCAAGAGCTGCGGCTTCTCCTTCAGCGTCACCGTCCACGAAGGCAGGTGCCGGTGTTGTCACCTTCGTGTGCGCTGAAAACGAACACCAAGAGTTTGTCTGGATGGAAAAAGACGTCGCGGACAAGCTGAAAGCTGATCGCATAGCTGCTGCCGAGCAGGCGGAATCTGCACGTGTTGCGGCAGAAGAGGCTGAGCAGCAGCGGTTGGCAGATGAAGCGGCGAAAGCGGCGGCAGAATCTCAGCGGCTAGTCCAAGAGCAGGCGGCCGCCGCCGAGGCACAGCGTCTGGCCGAAGAACAGGTGAGACAGCAGTATGTTCCGCCAGCTCCAGCGCCCGCGCCCGTACCTGCGCCAGCGCCTGAACCGGTGCCTGCACCGGTAGGCCCGAATGTTGTCCACCCCGGTGCTTTCTGCAGTGGAGGAGTCGGTGTCACGAAAACAGGCAAGCCGATGATCTGTGCTCCAGCAGCGGATGGTCGAATGCGCTGGATCTCGCAGTAGGAACCATCAATAGGGGCACTGGGCGCAAGACCAGTGCCCCTAAGTTAACCAACCGCGGGGGGCTGGTTAAGCGCCGAACAGCTCCTGCTCCAGCGCATCAATCTCTGCCGTCATGGAGGCCTTCAGTGCGGCCTTCTCCGGCTCCGGGAGCCAGCAGGCATCCACGCCGGCCAGCGCTGACTTCCGCAGCCAGGCCCGGTCCAGGCCCAGGTCGTCCACGGCGATCCGGTATTCGTTGGCCAGGGTGGTGGGGAACATCCCCGGATCATCGGACGCAAGGATGACGTTCAGGCCGGCGTCCACCATGGCCTTGATCGAGGCGCGGCGCCACGGCCGCCAGGACCGCCGGGAGGTGGTGAAGATGCCCGTGAACGGGACCTGGTCCTCGCGCATCCGGGCGATGACGGCGTCGTCCTCCATCACAAAGTAGCCGTGATCAATCCGGTCGCAGCCCAGCACGTCCAGGCAGGTGATGGTGTTGACAGCCACCGGGGCGTGCTCGGAGGAATGCGCGGTGCGCTTCAGCCCGCCCCGGCCGGCGAGCTGGTAGGCGGCTTCGAACCGCTCCGGCGGCCCGGCCGTTTCAAGGTTGTCGAGCCCGATGCCCACCACGTACTCATGCGGGGCGTTCAGGATCTGCTGGACCCGGCGCACGGCGTAGGCGCCGTCCTTGCTGCGGTCGATGCCGACAATCAGCCGGCCGCTCATGCCGAAGTCCCGTTCGGCCTGCCGGATGCCCTCCGCGTAGGCCTCGATGCAACCGGCGTATCCCAGTTCCTTCAGGGCGGGGGGAACGTCATCGATGAACAGTTCCAGGTGCCGGGTGTTGCTGGTGCGGTGCGCCGCTTCGAACGCTTCGTAGGTGATGCGGGTCAGGTCTTCCGCCTCGGTCAGGGCCTGCATGACCCACTCCGAGGCCTGGAAGAGCGAATACCGGTCCCCCGAGGGGTCCAGCGAGTAGTCCTCCACGATCGGAATCCGGGCATTCTCATACGGCGTGAAGTCCCGCATCACCGAGGAGATGTTCGCGAAGATCATCTCCGGATCCTCCGGCAGCACCAATCCGGCCTTGGCAGCCAGATCGGCGAACGTGGAAGCACGCACGGTGCCGATGAGGTGGCAGTGCAGGTCCGTTTTCGGAATGCGGGCAGCGAACTCGTGCAGGGCTGTGGACTCGGTGGCTGCTGTTGTCTCGGAAGAGGTCTCGGTGGTCATGCGTCCTGGCTTTCAGTGCTGCGGAGAATGCGGGAAATAGGAAAAGGCGGCAATGCGGGAAAAACGAACGGGTTCCGGTTCCGGCGCGGAAAGCCGGGACCGGAACCCGCGGAAATTACTTGGACGAAGCTTCCCGGGCAAAGCGGTCAACCCAGGTGTCGTAGTTGGCCACGATGGTGGGGAAGTCCAGGGTGGAGAAACCTGCGGCGATCGGATCCTCGGCGATGTCGCCCACCACGGCCGTCAGCGAATCCGGAACGGTGGCCTCCGGGTTCACCGGCAGATCGCCCACCAGCTCGGCCGAAGCGGTCTGCGCTTCGGCGGAGAGCAGGTAGTCGATGAACTCATGAGCGGCGTCCACGTTCTTGGCACCGGAGGGGATCAGCACCCGGTTGGTGGCCATGTAGCGGCCTTCATCCGTGGCGGTCCAGGCCACCGGCTCGCCGTTTTCGATCAGGTCCGTGGCGAAACCGTTCAGCGTGGGGGAGGCAACAATCTCGCCCTGCACCAGCAGGTTGGTGATCTCGGTGGAGGAGGAGACGAACTTCAGGATGTTCGGGGACCAGCCGCCGATCGCTTCCAGGGCAGCGTCGATGTCATACGGGTCCTGCCCGTAGGTGTCCGCCACACCGGTCACGGAGAGCTGGCCGCCGGTGGTGGAAATGTCCGGGAAGGCCACCCGGCCGGCGTAGTCGGCGTCCCCATAGAGGTCCCAGCTGGCGGCTTCCTCAGCGGAGACGTCTCCGGTGCGGTACAGCACGCCGTTGAGCTGGTAGCTGTAGGACGGACCGGAGAAGTCATCCGAGACGGCAAAGTCCGCGATGTTCTCCAGATTGGGCACCTTCTCCGCGTTCACGGCCTGGAACAGGTCCTTCTCTTCGCCCATGGCGGCATAGAAGTCGGACATCAGCATGACGTCCACACCGGAGTCGCCGCCGGCCAGTTCCAGCGAGGAGAGGCGGTCCGCGTTGGATCCCGTCTCGATTTCAACGGTGATGCCGGTCTTTTCCTCGAAAGGCTTCACCACGGCTTCCTCGAACGCTTCCGCGCCGAACGGGAACGCGCTGAGCACCAGTGTCTTGGACTCGGCGTCGGAGGATGAATCCGAGCCGCAGCCGGACAGGAGCAGTGCGGCGGCGACGGCGGCAACGGAGAATTTCGCTGCACGGTTGCGGGGGAGGGACATGGGGATTTCCTTTCGGTGGTACCCGGCACAGCTGTGCCGCGTAGGTTCAGGGCAATACGGGGATGGGGGAGGACGGAAGGCGCCGGTTGGGGGGGACAATCCGGCGGCTCCCGTCCGGTCTAGGCGGCGGAAGGAACGACGTCGGCGGGCAGTGCCACGATGTCCCCGCCGGAGGCGGTGACCCGCACCGGGTCTCCGGGGCGAAGCGCGGGAAGCGCCGCAGTCTGCGAGTTGCGGTGCACGGAAACCTTCAGCACCGTTCCGGCAGCGTCCACCGTGAGGATCTCGTCCGTTCCGCGGTAGGCCACCGAGGTGACCACAGCAGGAACATCCAGCCCGCCGGCGTCGTGCACCGAGTCCGCGGAGGCGAGGTGCAGATGCTCCGGGCGGATGGTCACCAGGCCGCGGCCGGGCAGCTCCAGGAAGTTCTCGTAGCCCAGGAAGTCGGCGACGAACCGGCTGGCCGGCGCGGTGAAAACCTCGGACGGGGATCCCGTCTGTTCGATTTTGCCGGCGCGCATCACCACCATGGAATCGGACATTTCCAGCGCTTCGTCCTGGTCATGCGTCACCAGCACCACGGTCAGGCCGGTTTCGGCCTGGATGCGGCGGATTTCGGCGCGCATCTGCACGCGCAGCCGGGCATCGAGGTTGGAGAGCGGCTCATCGAGCAGCAGCAGCCGCGGGCGGATGGCGATGGCCCGGGCCAGCGCCACGCGCTGCTGCTGCCCGCCGGAGAGCGCCTTGGGCTTACGGCTGGCCAGGTGCCCCAGCCCCACCATGTCCAGGCACTCGGTGATGCGGGCCTTCCGCTCGGCGGCCGGGACCTTGCGCAGCTTCAGCCCGTAGCCCACGTTGTCCGCGATGCTCAGGTGCGGGAAGAGGGCGTAGGACTGGAAAACCATGCCCAGGTTCCGCTTCTCCGGCGGCAGCCGCGTGGCATCGGAGCCGCCGATGATGATCTGCCCCGCGGTGGGCTGCAGGTACCCGGCAAGCATCCGCAGGCTGGTGGTCTTGCCGCAGCCGCTGGGGCCCAGGAGGGTGGTGAGCTTGCCTTCCTCGATCTGGAGGTTGATGGAGTCCACGGCCAGGGAGGAGCCGTAGTTCTGGCTCACGTTCACGAATTCTGCTGCGGGCGTGCTCACGAGTTGATACCTCCGAAGATTTTGGCGAAGCCCACGGTCCGCTCGGCAAGAATGGCGATGACGACTGTTCCGGCCATGATCAGCGTGGACATGGCCGCGATCATGGGGTCGTAGGACTGCTGGACGTAATCCAGCATGGTGATGGGGAAGGTACTGAAGTCCCGGCTCTGCAGCAGCAGGGACAGCGGCACGTTGTTGAACGAGGTGATGAAGCTCAGCAGCGCCGCGGAGATCAGGCCCGGACGCATCAGCGGCAGCGTCACGGTGCGGAAGGTGTGCAGCGGCGTCGCACCCAGCCCGCGGGCCGCGTCTTCGATGCTCAGGTCGCTGAGCACCAGGGTGGAACCGGTGACCCGGACGGTGTACGGCATGAGGATCACCACGTGGCCCAGCAGCAGGACCCAGAAGGTGTCCGCACGCAGCGCGATCACCAGCTGCTGGTACAGCGCCAGCCCGATCACCAGCTCCGGCACGATCAGCGGGGAGGCGAAGAACGTCTGGACCGCGCCCTTCGCCGCGAACCGGCTGCGCGCAATGGCCAGGGCCGCCGGCACGCCGAGCAGCAGGGCCAGCACGGTGGCAACCACGGCCAGCAGCAGCGAAGAGACAAGCGAGTCCATGAACGGGGCGTAGGAGAGCGCCTTTTCGAACCACTGCAGGGAGAAGCCCGACGGCGGAAAGGCCAGGGAGCGTCCGGCGGTAAAGGAGGTCAGGACTACGAACAGGATCGGCACGATCATCACGAGGTAGCCGACCACCGCAAGGCTGAGCAGGACTGGACGGGTTCTCATTCGACCCTCCCCTTACGTGATCCGAGGGCGGAGGACAGGCCGGAGACCGCGAAGACCAGCACGGTCATGACCAGGGCCGTGGCCGAGGCCGCTTCCCAGTTCACGGTCACGGAGGAATAGGTGAACAGCTGGGTGGAAAGCACCCGCTGTCCGGTGCCGCCGAGCAGGTACGGGGTGGTGTAGGCGGTGGCCGCGCCGGCAAAGACCAGCGTGGCGGACACGACGACGCCGGGCAGGGACAGCGGCACCACCACGCTCCACAGCGTGCGGGTGCGGGACGCGCCCAGGCCGCGGGCGGCGTCGTCGAGGTTCTTGTCCACCTGCGCGATTGCCGAATAGCAGGTGATGATCGCCAGCGGCAGGAACAGCTGCAGCATGCCCAGGATGACCGCCAGCGGCGTGTAAAGCAGCTGCGGTCCGCGCTCGCTGAGGCCCAGCCAGACGATCAGCTGGCCAACGGCACCGTTGCTGCCCAGGATCACCAGCCAGCCGAACGTGCGCACCACGTTGCTCAGCAGCAGCGGGAAGATGGCCAGGGCCAGCCAGACCCCGGCGAAGCGGGAGGTGGACCGGGCCAGCAGGAACGCGATGGGGAAGCCAAGGACAATGCAGAGCGCCGTAACCGTGAGACCGAAGAACAGCGTGCGTCCAATGATGGCCAGGTCATAGGGGTCGCCAAGCATCTGCCAGAGACGGGCGAAAACTTCACCCGGGCCGGTGCCGGGCGGACTGAAGAGCATTACCAGCGCGGGGATGGCGAATCCCAGCACCAGAACTATGGCCCCCGGTGCAAGCAGGAGCTTGGGTCTGCGCAGCATAAGGCGATATCCCCGAATTCGAATGGAGTGATGAAACCGGTTGTGGAACCGATTGCACCCTAGCCTAGTAGGATCGTGTTTCAGCATTGTTACCGGACTTCACAAGCTGTCGTGTTCCCACGTCACGGCTATGATTGCGGCCTAGAAGAGGGGGGAACTGATGGCAACACTGGACGACGTCGCCGTGCTGGCCGGCGTGTCGAAGGCGACCGCTTCCCGTGCCCTCGCCCGGCCGGAACTGGTAGCCCGGGACACCATTGAGCGGGTCCGTGCCGCCGCAGACTCCCTTGGCTTCCAGCCGAGCCGCATTGCCCGGGCCCTGGCCCGCGGCCGCACCGGACTGTTGGCGCTGGTGGTGCCCAGCCTGCAGAACACCTTCTTCGCCCCGATCATCGAAGGCGCCCAGGCAGCTGCTGAGGAATCCGGCAACCACCTGACCATCGCCGTCAGCAACCTGGCCTCGCCAGCGGGCAACGCCGGCCTGGAACGCCTGGCCAGCCAGGTGGACGGACTGATCCTCAACGCGTCACAGGCCTGCCCCGAGGTGGTCCGCCACGCCGAGTCCCTGGCGCCGACCGTACTGATCGAGCGCGAACTTTCCGGTATCCCCTCGGTGCTGGCGGACACCCCGGCTGCTTTCGGCGAACTCGCCGCGGAGTTCGCGGCCCGGGGACACACCCGGATTGCATACATGGGCGGACCGGATGGTTCCTGGCTGGACAGCATGCGCGCCCAGGCGGTGCAGGATGCCCTGGCAGGCAAGGCTGAGCTGACGCTCCTTGGCCCGCTGCCTCCGCTGGCCGAGAGCGGCATCCGCCTGGCTGAGGACGTGCTGGCCGCCCGCGCCACCGCCGTCCTGGTCTATGCCGCACCGATCGCCCTGGGACTCATGTATGCCCTGCAGCTGCGCGGCATCAGGGTGCCGCAGGACCTCGTGGTGAGCGGGGACGCCCGGATCGCCCGTGCACTGGGTTCCTCCGGTGTGCCCTCGGTGGACGTGGATGGGACCCAGGTGGGGCGGCAGGCGGTTGAGCTGCTGCTGCGGCGGCTCGAACTGCGTGCCCTGGAAGTGCGCGGCCTCCCGGTGTCCGCGCAGGCAGGCCCGGAACAGCGCCGGCTCGCGGTGCCGGTGCACTGGTCCTAGCGGCGGGGTAAATCCATCCGGCAGCTAATTAGGACATCTTTCTGTCACCAAATTTCCCACCAGCCGCAAACGTCGCTTAGGGTTACCTTGGTTAGCCTGCCCTAAGCACGTATCCGGAGCGTCGCAGGAAGGCTTCCGCCGGCCCAACCGGGACCGGCCCGCACCTGCATCAAAGGAAACGACTCTTGCGCTCCTCCAAACTCGCTGCGCTCTCAGCCGCCGCCCTGCTCACCGCATCCCTCGCCGCCTGCGCCTCCACTCCGGCGGAAAGCCAGGCCGCACCCGAAGGCGACTGGGAAACCGTCACCATCGAACACGCCCTCGGCACCACCGTCATTGACGAGAAGCCCGAGCGCGTCGCCACCGTCAACTGGGCCAACCAGGAAGTACCGCTGGCCCTGGGCATTGTGCCCGTGGGCATGGCCGCCGCGAACTTCGGCGACGACGACGGCGACGGCATCCTCCCGTGGGTCGAGGAAAAGCTCGAGGAACTCGGCGGCGAAACACCGGTGCTCTTCGACGAGAACGACGGCATCGACTTCGAAGCCGTCGCCGACACCCAGCCGGACGTCATCCTGGCCGCCTACTCCGGCCTGACCCAGGAGGACTACGACACCCTGAGCGAAATCGCCCCCGTGGTCGCCTACCCGGAAACCGCCTGGGGCACCTCCTGGCGCGAAATGATCGAGTACAACTCCACCGCTCTGGGCCTCGCCGAGGAAGGCGAGCAGCTGGTCGCTGACCTGGAACAGGAAATGACCGACGCCGCCGCCAAGTTCCCGTCCCTGGCCGGCAAGTCCGCCATGTTCATGACCCACGTGGACACCACGGACCTCAGCGAAGTCAGCTTCTACACCACGCACGACCCGCGCACCCTCTTCTTCGAAGACCTGGGCATGAGCGTGGCAGACAGCATCGCCAAGGCCTCCGCCGAAACCGAGAAGTTCTCCCTTACCCAGAGCGCCGAGCAGGCCGATGCCTTCAGCGACGTGGACATCATCGTCACCTACGGCGGCGAAGAACTGATCACCGCCCTCGAGTCGGATCCGCTGCTCTCCCAGATCCCCGCCGTTGCCAACGGCGCGATTGTCACCCTGCCCGGCGACAACCCGCTGGGCACCGCAGCCAACCCCACCCCGCTGGCCATCAGCTGGGTCCTGGACGATTACCTGACGGTGCTCGCAGAAGCAGCAGACGCCGCCAAGTGACACCCCCGTCCCGCTCAGCCGCCCCGGCCGCTGCACCCGCACCCGGAAAGGATTCCCCGGAGTCCCTCACCTCCGGGCCTGCGGCGCGGCGCCCGGGGCGGCTGCGCGCCCTCTGGCTCGCCGCCGCCGTCGTAATCCTGGGGCTGCTGATGCTGGCCTCCGTGACGGTGGGGGCGCGCGACGTCGAGTGGGCGGACATTCTTGCCGCACTGGGCGGCTCGGCGGACGGCTTCAGCGAAGCCGCCGTGGCCAAGCGGATTCCGCGCACGCTGCTGGCCGTGCTGGCCGGTGCCGCGCTGGGCGTGGCCGGAGCGGTGATGCAGGGCGTCACCCGCAACCCGCTGGCGGACCCGGGCATCCTGGGCGTGAACATGGGCGCCTCCCTCGCCGTGGTGGTGGGCATGGCGTTCTTCGGCCTGACCGCGGCCAACAGCTTCGTCTGGGCCGCGATCCTCGGCGCCGGCATCACCGCGCTGTTTGTCTACGCCGTGGGCTCGCTGGGCCGCGGCGGCGCCACCCCGCTGAAACTCGCGCTGGCGGGCACCGCGATCTCCGCGGCCCTGGCCTCCTTCATCTCCGCCGTGGTGCTCCCGCGGAATGACCTCGCCGGGGGAGTGCGGTCCTGGCAGATTGGCGGCGTGGGCGGCGGATCCTTCGACGCAATCGGGCAGGTGCTGCCCTTCCTCGCCGTCGGATTCCTGGTCTGCCTGGTCACGGCCCGCTCGCTGAACTCCCTGGCCCTCGGTGACGAACTGGCCGCCGGCCTGGGCGAACGCGTGGCGCTGGCCCGCGGCACCGCCGCCCTGGGAGCCGTGCTGCTCTGCGGCGCGTCCACCGCCGTCACCGGACCGATTGCCTTCGTTGGCCTCATGGTGCCGCACGCCTGCCGGCTGCTCACCGGGGTGGACCACCGCTGGCTGCTGCCCTTCTCCGCCGTCGCCGGAGCGGCGCTCGTCACGGCCGCGGATGTGCTGGGCCGGGTCGTCGCCCGCCCGGCGGAGATCGACGTCGGCATCATCACCGCGCTCATCGGCGCCCCCTTCTTCATCTGGATTGTCCGCCGGCAGAAAGTCCGAGCCCTGTGAACGTTCCCTCCTCTCCAGCCGCGGACACAGCCCCTGATCTGGAAACAGGCAGCAGTACGACCATCGCCGCCGTCGTGCGCGGACGCCGTAACCGCGGCGTCCGCCTGCGCACCGTCGTCACGGTCCTGGCCCTCCTGATCCTGGCGGTCTTCGCGCTCAGCGTGATGGCCGGCCGTACCTTCTATCCGCTCGGAGACGTACTGCGCGTGGTCTTCGGTGAGGACGTGCCCGGCGCCTCCTTCGCCGTCGGCCGCCTGCGCCTGCCCCGCGCAGCACTGGCCGTGCTTGCCGGGGCCAGCTTCGGCCTGGCCGGCGTCGCCTTCCAGACCATGCTGCGCAACCCGCTGGCCAGCCCGGACATCATTGGCATCAGCTCCGGCGCCGGGGCGGGTGCGGCCTTCGCGATCGTGGGGCTGGGCCTGGGCGGCGCCTCGGTGTCTCTGTTCGCGATCACCGCGGGGCTTGCCGTCGCGCTGGTGGTGTATGCCCTGTCCTATAAAGCGGGCGTGGCGGATACCCGGCTGATCCTGGTGGGCATCGGCATCGCCGCGATGCTCGAATCCGTCACCGCGTACATCCTGAACCAGGCGCCCGACTGGGAACTGCAGGAAGCCATGCGCTGGCTCACCGGCAGCCTCAACGGCGCCTCCTGGAACCAGGCCCTGCCCGTCCTTGCAGCCCTGCTCATCTGCGGTCCGGTGCTGCTCAGCCAGGCCCGCAACCTCGGCGCCACCCGGCTGGGCGATGACACAGCCTCCGCCCTGGGCGTGCGCGTGGGCCGCACCCGGCTGGTCATCATTGTTGCCGCGGTGCTGCTGATCTCCTTCGCGACGGCGGCCACCGGACCCATCGCGTTCGTCGCCTTCCTCGCCGGGCCGATCGCCGCCCGGCTGGTGGGCCCCGGCCCGTCGCTGCTGGTCCCCGCCGCCCTGGTGGGAGCACTGCTGGTGCTCGTGGCCGACTTCTGCGGCCAGTACGCCTTCGGCACGCGCTTCCCGGTGGGAGTGGTGACCGGCGTGCTCGGCGCCCCCTACCTCGTTTACCTCATTGTCCGCGTCAACCGCGCAGGAGCCTCACTGTGACCGCTGCCCACACCCTCGCCGTCGAAGGCCTCACTCTCGGCTACGGAGACCGCACGGTAATCGAGTCCCTGGACCTGCTGGTGCCGCCCGGGCAGGTCACCGCTGTCATCGGCGCCAACGCCTGCGGCAAGTCCACGCTGCTGCGCTCCATGTCCCGGCTGCTCGCCCCGAAAAAGGGGCACGTACTGCTGGACGGCAAAGAGGTGCACCGGATGCCGCCCAAGCAGCTGGCCCGCACCCTGGGCCTGCTGCCGCAGTCCCCGGTGGCGCCGGAAGGCATCACGGTTGCGGACCTGGTGGGCCGCGGACGGCACCCGCACCAGCGGCTGCTGGCCCGGTGGAACGCGGACGACGACGCCGCCGTCGCCGCCGCGCTGGACGCCACCGAAACGGCGGGGCTGGCCGAGCGCTCCGTGGACGAGCTCTCCGGCGGACAGCGCCAGCGCGTCTGGATCGCCATGGCCCTGGCCCAGCAGACGGACCTGCTGCTGCTCGATGAACCCACCACATTCCTGGACGTCAGCCACCAGGTGGAAGTCCTGGACCTGCTCACCGACCTGAACCGCAGCCGCGGCACCACGATTGTCATGGTGCTCCACGACCTCAACCTGGCCGGCCGCTACGCGGACCACCTGGTGGCCATGGCGGATGGGAAAATCCTCGCCGCCGGCACACCCGCCGACGTGCTCACCGAAGACACAGTGCGCGCGGTCTACGGGCTGGAAAACCGGGTCATCACCGACCCGGCCTCCGGAAAGCCGCTGGTCCTGCCGCTGGGCCGGCACCACGTCCTTGCCTGAACCGGTCTCACCGGGAAGCGGCACTGCCGTAACGGATGCAGGACGGACGGCGCCAATCGCCTAGCCTGAGCGCATGGCTAAACCAGTGCTGACCATCCTCACCGGCAACCGCGAAGTCACGGGACTCGACACCCTGCGGGAGCTCGCCGACGTGCGGCTGGCCGCCGACGCCGATGAGCTGGCCGCCGCACTGCCTGGCACGGAGATTGTGTACCTGTGGAACTACTTTGCGGACGGGCTCCAGCAGGGCTGGGAGAGCGCCGATGCCCTGAACTGGGTGCACCTGCCCGCCGCCGGTGTGGACCGGCTCCTGTTCCCCGAACTCGCCGCCTCCAACGTCACCGTCACGAACGCCCGCGGCATTTTCGACGCCGCCATGGCTGAGTATGCCCTGGCCGGGATCCTGTACTTCGCCAAGAACTTCCCGCAGGCGCGCCTGAACCAGGCGGAGCGCCGCTGGCAGCACTTCGGCACCTCCAACCTGGCCGGGACCCGGGCGCTGGTCGCCGGAACCGGAAGCATTGGACGGACGACCGCCCGCCTGCTGCGCGCCGTCGGCATTGAAGCGGACGGGCTGGGACGCACCGTGCGCGACGGCGATGCGGACTTTGGTGCAGTGCACGCCAGCGCGGACTTCGCCGCTGTGGCCGGGAACTATGACTGGGTTGTGCTCGTCGCGCCGCTGACCGAGGACACCCGCGGCATGCTCAACGCCGACGTCCTGGCCGCCATGAAATCCTCCGCCGTCCTGGTGAACATGGGCCGCGGTGAGCTGGTGGTGCAGTGCGCCCTGGAGGGGATGCTGCGGGACGGCCGCATCCGCGGGGCTGTGCTGGACGTCACCAGCCCCGAGCCGCTGCCCCAGTCCAGCCCGCTGTGGGGGCTGGAGAATGTGCTCATCACTCCGCACCTGTCCGGGGACTCCCGTTCGCACCTGCCGGCAATGGCTGCGCAGTTCGAAGCGAACCTGCGGGCGTACCTGGCGGGGGAGCCGCTGGAGAACGTCGTGGACAAGCAGCTGGGATTCGTGGCCGCCCCCGCGGGACGGTAACCCGGCCACCGCCGGGACGGAACGCGTCCCCCGTAGAATCGACGGATGGCAGAAACCCAGCAGGCCTCAGCCGGCCAGTCCGCGCAGCTGTCCTTCCGGCTGGCGCGCATCGTCACCGAAACCACGGCCCCTGCCGTGCTGGTGGGAATCCTCCTGCTGCTGCAGCCGCTGCTCAGCCCGGACGTGACCTGGCTGCAGGTCATCACGGCGGCTGTCTTTACCGTGGGCCTGCCGTTCTGCCTCGTTCTCTGGCTCAAGGGCCGCGGATCCGTCACCGACCACCACGTGGGGGTGCGCTCGCAGCGTGCCCCGATCCTGGCGGCGTCGGCGGTGTCCCTGGGCGTGGGAGCGCTTGTCCTGCTCCTGCTGGAGGCCCCGGCCGGCCTCTTCGGTGAGATTGGCGGCGTCTTCATTGGGCTGATGATCTGCATGGCAGCGAACCTGGCGTGGAAACTCTCGGTTCATTCCGCCGTCGCGGCCTACGTGGGCCTGGCCCTGCTGGCACCCGTCCCGGTGTTCGGGCCCGCGCTGGTACTGATGCTGGCCTCGGCAACCGGCTGGTCCCGGATCAAGCTCGGCGACCACACTCCCACCCAGGTGCTCGCCGGTCATCTGGCCGGCTGTGTTGCCTTCGCCGCCGCCCTGCTGCTGCCCTGACCTTGCCCCCGCCGCTTTCCCGACACCTTCTCCGACACCTTCGCCGACACCGGGGCATCGGCGTCGGGCTCCTGATGTGGGATAAAGTCGCAGGGTCCGTGCCGGTCATTCGGGGCACGGCTGCAGGTGTGGGACAAGGACGGGGAATTCATGGCACTGCGTTTTACCAAGTCAGCGGGCAGTGCACGGGAACGCGCGGCTTCCAGGGCCGTAGTGGAGGCGCTGAATCTGGCCGAGCACGTCAGCTTCGAGGACCTGCTGGCCGCCGTGTCCACAGCCCACGGCAAACCCATTGAACTGCACGATATAGACCACGGAATCATTCCCGCTGTCACCGGCCTGTGGATCGAAAAGGAAAAGAAGTCCATCATCCTGCTGCCCGCCGGGGACAACCGCCTTCACCGCACCCATGCAGCGTGCCACGAGTTCGGCCACATCCTGCTGCAGCACCAGAGCTGCGGGGGAGTGGAAACCGCAACCCCGTCCGTCTTCGCGCACGTCGGCAGCCGCCGGGGCATCAAGACCATGCTGGCCCGGTCCCTGGACTGGAACGAGACCGAACGCGCTGCGGAGCACGTGGCCTACCTGCTATCCCTCTCGCTGCTGGGAGACCGCGGCAGTTCCAGCGACTTTGAGCGGACGTTTATATGACGTACCTGCAGGTTGCGCCCGTCCTCGTGCTGTGGGCCGTGGTGGCCATCCGGCTGCTCGGACTGCGGTACGGGTGGAAGGCGGGGGTGCTTCCCGCCGTAAGCGCTGTGGCGGTCGCGGGAACCCTGAACATCGACCCGGTGTACCTGGCTGTTGACCAGGCACTGGGTGGCCGGAACGTGCTGAACCTGGTGATCCACCTGCTGGTGGGTGCCGGCATGACGGACCTGAGCCGCCTGCTGCTGCAGGTCACCGGGCGGGGCCGGCGGGTGAAGGTGCTGCTCGCCGTCGGGCTTGTCCTCGGGGCAGCGCAGATCGTGCTGCTCGCGGTGTCCGACACCCGGGGGTCCGCCGCGAGTTTCACGGATACCTTCGGCAATATCCCCACCATTGCCTGGTACCAGGCCATGTTCTTCGCGTGGTTCGCCATGATCTGCGGGTACACCGCCGTTGAGATGATGCGCCGGAACCGCCGCGGGGAATCCCGGGCGTTCCGGATCGGCTTCGATGTGCTGGGGCTGGGCTGCTTTACCGGCGTGGCGGCCGCAGTCCTTAAAATGATCCAGATAGGCATGGAACTGAACGGCATCACCGATTCCGGCGGACCCCAGGCCGTGGCCTACCAGGTGCTGCTGGCTTTGATGATTATGAGCTTCGCCGTAGGCTTCATCCTTCCTTCCTCGGAACGGATCAAGGCAACCTTCCGGGTCCGCGGCCAGCGCGCGCAGGACATTGCGGCGCTGCGGCCCATCGTTGCCCGGCTGGTGCAGACGCCGCAGGGACGCAGCTCCATTGGAGCCGCGCAGATTTTCCTGGGAGACCGTCCGTCCAAGGACCAGTTGTACCGGTGGTTCATCTTCATTGGCGACGTCCGGGTCCTGGATCCCACGCTGCTCTCCCCGCAGGAAACCACAATTATTGACGAGATAGGCACACGCATTGAGCACAACGGTTCACCGCTCCAGCGCCCGGCTGGCGCTGGCCGCTAGCCTCTCCCGGGTCCTGCCGCCGGCCCTGGTGCTGGCTGTCCTGGTGCTCCTGGCCGGGCTCGAGGCCGGGCTGGGCCTGCTCGGCGCCGGCGTGCTGCTGGCGGCGATCATCGGTGTGCCGGGCCTGCTCTACAAGCTGGCGAAGCGGCCTTTCCAGCGGCGGGGATTTCCAGACCGGCTGCGGATCCAGCTCCTGGCCGGGTTCACGTTCGCCGGCGCCGTCGCCTGTTTCCTGCTGCCGCTGGGATTCCCGGTTCCGCTGACCGTGGCGGCGCTCTTCGTGGGAAACGCCGGCCTGGTGTTCTTCCGCCGCTGGCTCAACGTGTCCGCCCATGTGTCCGTTGTAACCTTCGGCGCGCTGTGGATTATGGCGATATTCGGGGGAGCGTGGGCATGGCTGTTGATATTATCGCCGTTGATGATGTTCAGCAGGGTCTCTCTTCGTGAGCACACGTGGCCGGAGGCTTTTTCGGGCGCCGCACTGGGAACGGCCACTTTCTGCTGTTTCCTCATAGCTATGACATGGAGCTGAACTAAGTGGAGAATCTGGATCTTCCCCCCGAGCGGGCGGCGGGACTGCGGCGCGCGGAAACGCTCGCCCGGAAGATCAACCTGCTCCTGGACGTGATCATGTCCGAATCCGGCAAACCCTACGATTACCCCGCGATCCGCGATGGCGCCCAGAAAGCCGGTTATTACCTGTCCCGGACCCGGTGGTCGCTGCTGAAATCCGGCAAGGAACAGGTGGTGCCGGAGGAGGCCCTGCGAGCCATTGCCGCAGTGTTCGACGTCGATCCCGAGTACCTGCTCCAGGAGGGCGGAAAGCTGCCCGAGCGGGTGGAAGCCGAACTCGAGCTGATCCGCAGCCTGCGCCGGGCCGAGGTCCGCAACTTCGCGGCCCGGGCCCTGGGTCCGGTGGACCCCGAGGCGCTGCGTGCCATCGCCAAGATCCTCGACGAAACCGACTAGAGCCGTTTTTGACCGTCCTGCGGTGCGCTGCTATGGTTTCACTCATGTCTCACACATGTGTGAAACATGAGTGAAACCGAGAATGACGGACGGGGAATGCGCTCACCGAACGGTGAAGCCGCAGGCATTATGTGATTGGGGGATCACGCCTGCAGCCCTGGCTTGGGGCTGAGTCCCGTAAGCCGCGCACCCCGTCCGCCTTCTTGGGACGCGTCCGGTGAAGCTACGCCCGGACGGTTAGGCAACATCCGCTGCCTGTGGGGGTGCAGCGGAGATTGCGGGTGAAAGCCAGCGAAGTCGATTCGCTGGCTTTTGCTGTCTCCGGGGTTGTGGCGGTTTGGGTTTGCGGGTCCCGACGTGCCCGTCCTTCGTTACTGGCGAGGCAGGTGTGACCTCAGGAGGAGGCAGGTTTCACGGCGGGTGGGAATCTCCGCGCTGCCCCGGCCGTGCGTGCTTCGGCCGGGCAGGCACCTCCGTTCAGAGTCCACCCGGGTCCTGGGGCGAACGGGACAAAACGGGCCGTCCGCCGCTGGGCCGTGCAGGCGTTCCCACCCTTCGTTGCTGGTGAGTCGGGTGTGGTCCCAGGAGGGAGCAGGTTTCACGGCGGGTGGGAATCCCGGTCGCGCCCGGCCGGCCCCGTCCTGCTCGGTAGCCGGCTTGCCAGGCCGGGCGGGCACCTCCGTTCAGAGTCCACCCGGGACCTGGGGCGAACGGGACAAAACGGGCCGTCCGCCGCTCGGTCGTGCAGGCGTTCCCACCCTTCGTTGCTGGTGAGTCGGGTGTGGTCCCAGAAGGAAGCAGGTTTCACAGCGGGTGGGAATCCCGGTCGCGCCCGGCCGGCCCCGGCCTGCTCGACCCCCAGCCCGCCCGGCACCCGCCCCCCCCCGCCTACCCGACCGGGCACCTCCGCTCAGGAGACCACCCAGGTCCTGGGCCGAACGGGACCAAAAGGACCTTCCGCCCCGCGCCCGCCACCTACAGCCGAGGCGTCCGGGGAGGCTCGGTGCGTCGGGAACCGGTTGCCTCAAACGCAGCACCAAACCGGAGCAGCGCGTTGTCATCCCAGCCGCGCCCGGCGAAGGTCAGCCCCACCGGCATACCGATATCCGGCAGGGTGCCCATCGGCACGGTGACCGTTGGGATGCCAAGATGCCTCGGCACGAGGTTGCCGTTGGCCACCCAGACGCCGTTGCGCCAGGCAAGATCAGCAGACTCCGGGTTCACATCGGCGTCAGCTGGGCCAATGTCCGCCACGGCAGGGAACACCACGGCATCCAGTCCCAGCGAATCCATCCACACTTCCAGGTCGATCCGCCGGGTTTCCTCCAGCCCGCGCACGCCGCCCGCCAGATGTGGAATGTCCGTGAAGGACTCCACCGGATGTTCCCGCACATGCTGCGGGTACATGGCGATGTCGTCGTCGAACCCGGTGTACCGGTCCGGCAGCGCACCCTCGGGATGCGGGAAGATGGCGGCGGCGTCGACGTCGGCCAGTGACATCAGCTTCGGATCCCCGTTGGCCGCCAGGAAGTCCCCCCACGCCCACGCAGACAGGTCCACGATTTCCCGGTGCAGGAACTCCGGGCTGACCAGCCCGCGGGTGGCGACGGTCGGAGTGCCGGGCCGGTCACCCTCGTAGTTGGAGACCACCGGGAAGTCCACCTCCACCACCTCGGCACCGGCAGCTCCCAGATCACGGCGGGCAGCCCGCCACAGCTCGATCACGGTGTCCCGGGTTTCGATCCGCTGGCCGGTCGGCCCGCCGATGCCGGGGGAGTCCGCCGTTCCGGCGTCGGGGTCCTCATTGATGTACATCTTCGGCACGCCGAAGCGCTTTCCGGACAGGACTCCGCGCGCGGCGGCGGTGCCCACGGCCAGGGACGGGTACGACGGCGGACGCACGTCGGACGCTGCAGGCACCTTCACCCACGGCTGGGCGCGCCAGAAATCGCCGCGCGTCTCGGCGTCGTCCGCCACAATGACGTCCAGGACCTCCAGCAGGTCCGCCATGGTGCGGGTATGCGGAACCACCACGTCCATGGTGGGTACCAGCGGCCAGTTGCCGCGGATGGAGATGACGCCGCGGGAGGGCGTGTAGGCGCAGAGCGCATTGCACGACGCCGGTGCCCGGCCGGAAGACCAGCTCTCCTCGCCGAGCCCGAATGCGGCGAAGCTGGCCGCCGTCGCCGTCCCGGACCCGTTGGAGGACCCGGACGCGAACGCCGACGTCAGGTACGCCGCGTTGTACGGACTTTCCGCGCGGCCGTAGACCCCGCGCTGCATGCCGCCGTTGGCCATGGGCGGCATGTTCGTCAGGCCGATCAGCACAGCCCCAGCATCGCGGAGCCGCCCGATGGTGAAGGCATCCTGCTGCGCCACCAGGTCCGCAAAGGCGGGGGAGCCGGCGGCGACGGTCAGCCCCCGGACCTTGAAACTGTTCTTCGCCGTATACGGAATACCGTCCAGCGGGCCCAAGGTCTCTCCGCGGGCACGCCGGGCATCGGAGGCGCGGGCCTCCTCGAACACCCCGGGATTCTCCACGATGACCGAGTTCAGCCGCGGCCCGGACCGGTCATAGGCCTCGATTCGCGCCAGGTAGGCAGTGACCAGTTCCTCGCTGTTGGTTTTCCCGGACTCCAGCGCATCCCGCAGTTCGGCAATGCCGGCTTCAACGACGTCGAACATCAGGCGCCCGCGGTCCGGGGAGCCGGCTGCTGCTGGGTAATGCAGTGGATGCCGCCGCCGAATTCGAAGATGTCCCGTGCATCCACGAGTTCGATGGCGCGGCCCGGGTAGGCGCGGGACAGGATGTCCGCGGCGGCGGCGTCGTTCGCGTCATTGAACCCGCAGAGGATCACCGCCCCATTGGCGACGTAGTGGTTGATGTAGGAGTAGTCCACGAACCCGTCCCCGGCATCGATAACCGTGGGGGCGGGAACGTCAATGAGCTCCAGTTTCCGACCGCGGGCGTCCGTTGCGGCTTCGAGGACGGCGCGGATTTCCTGCATGACCCCGTGGTCCGGGTGCGCCGGGTTGTCCTGCCGGTGCAGCAGAACCGTGCCCGGGGAGGCAAAGCACGCAACGATGTCCACGTGGCCGCGGGTGCCGAATTCGTCGTAGTCGCGGGTCAGGCCGCGCGGCAGCCAGATGGCCTTGGAAGTGCCGAGCCGGGCGTGGATTTCGGCTTCGACGGATTCACGGGTGGCGCCGGGGTTGCGGCCCGGATCCAGCTGCACGGTTTCGGTGAGCAGCACCGTGCCCTCGCCGTCGGTATGGAACCCGCCGCCTTCATTTATTAGCCCGCTGGTTTGGACCGCTGCACCGGCCTGGGCTGCGACAAAACGGCCCAGGTGCTGGTCCTGATCCCAGGCCGCCCAGTCCTGGGCACCCCAGCCGTTGAAGATCCAGTCCACGGCCGCCACGGAACCCTCCGCCGTGTGGACGAAGGTGGGCCCGGAGTCCCGCAGCCACGCATCGTCCAGGTCAGCGGCGAGGACTTTGATGCCGTCACCGAGGTATTCTCGGGCGGCGTCCAGGTCTGCCGGGTCGGCCAGGACCGTGACCGGCTCGTAGCGGGCGATGGTGCGCGCGACGGCGGACCAGGCAGCGCGCGCACGGTCCAGTGTGCTGCTGCCCGGCTCGCCAAAGGTCTCGTTCGACGGCGGAAACGCCATCCAGGTGCGCTCGTGGCGTGCCCATTCGGCGGGCATGGACGTAATGCTCGAAGACATATCGGT
This sequence comes from Arthrobacter koreensis, assembly GCF_009193255.1. GTDB lineage: Bacteria > Actinomycetota > Actinomycetes > Actinomycetales > Micrococcaceae > Arthrobacter_B > Arthrobacter_B koreensis. The sequence goes on along the minus strand of NZ_WACG01000005.1, from coordinate 308,239 downwards.
GGGTCCTTACGGGTCGTTTAGCTCAGGGTAGCGGCCGCGGCATCGAAGAACGTTTCACCGCCGTTAACGGTCAGTAACACGCCGCTGGCTAGGCGGGCTGTGGAGGAGGAGTCGCTGGCCGCAGGTGTTGCAACGCGGCGGGGTTCCAGGCCTAGAGGCTCCAGCCTGCCCGGACGGACCGGCTCGCCCGCTCGGGATCGTCCCCGGCGCCGGCGAAGAGTGCGCTGAGGATTGGAACGGTGTGCTGGAGGTCTTCGCGGGGAAGCGGGCCGCCGGCCACGAGGGAGAGCAGGCCGTGGGCGACAGCCCAGCTTTGGGTGGCGACGTCGAGCGCTACCGTGTCCGGGCGCAGGCGGCCGGCGTCGCGGGCGCGCGCGGCGGCCCGGACCAGGTAATCCAGGGTGGCATCGGCTGCGGGCAGGTCCACCAGTTCGATGCTGGCGTCGAACATGACCTGGTAAAGGTCCGGATGATCCAGTCCGTGCCGGAGGTAGGCGCACACCAGGGCCGTGAGATCCTGCAGCGGATCGTCGGTGGAGGGGATTCCCGCGAATGCGTCCTCGAGCCCGGTGAACCCCTCCTGGCGCAGCGCCTGCCACATTCCTTCCATGCTGCCGAAGTGGGTGTAGACGGCCATGGTGGAGGCGCCCGTGCCGGCGACCAGGGAGCGGAGCGTCACGGGTTCGCGGTCGCGGAGCATGCGTGCTGCGCGTTCCAGGAGGCGTCGTCGAACCGCCGGATCAGTGGGGCGTGCCATGCCGTCAAGATTACATGGCATAGCAATGCTATGTTAACTCCAGTACGCCGCTCGGCAGCCCTGCCCCGCGGTATCAACCCGTAAGGAGCCCGCCATGCCCGTGACACTGATGAACCCGGAAGCCCTGCCCGAGGTGCCGCTGTACCGCCAGGTTGCCGTTGTCTCCGGCTCGAAGATGGTCTTCCTCGCCGGCCAGGTGGCGGTGGACTCCTCGGGCAACCTCGTGGGGGAGGGGGACCTCGCCGCACAGGTGGAACAGGTGTACCTGAACCTGGCCGCGGCCCTGGAAGCAGCCGGTGCCACTTTTGCCGACGTCGCAAAGCTGACCTGCTACCTGGTGGACTACAAGCCCGAAGATTTCCCGCTGTTCATGGAGGGCCGTGACCGCGCCATCGCAAAGCTCGGAATCACCGAATCGCTTCCACCGTTCACTGGCATTGGCGTGGCAGCCCTGGCCGGTCCCGGCCTGCTGGTGGAGATCGAGGCAGTGGCCGTGCTGGTCTGAGGTCCGGCCTCCCTCACTGTCCGTGTCCGGGGTTAGGCTCCGGGCATGGGTTGGGGAGAATTCTGGCCGGCAGTCACGGACTGGGCCATTACGTGGATACCGGTGCTGGGTCCGCTGGGCATCCTGGCAACGGCGCTGGTGGCGTACTTTGCCTACCGCCAGAAGCTTGAAGCTGACCGCCGGGCTCAGTGGTGGGTGCGGGCGCAGTGGGCGCTCGAAGCGTCACTCAGTGCCGATCCGCGCCGTTCGCTGGCCGGGCTGGCCGTGCTGAATGACCTGAAGAGCTCCTCCCTGGCGACCCGGGAGGACCAGGAGCTCTTCCGGCTCATCGGGGCGGCGGTGCGGGAAGAACTGTCGGGTGCCGGTCCCGAGGCTCGTCTTCCCCCGCCGCGGGTTCCGGAGGGGCGGGCTTCGGACGCGCCGGTTTCTGAGGAGCGGGTTCCGGAGGCGGACGACGGCGGTCCCCGGGTGCTCCGGGGCAGGCTCCGGACGCGGGCCGGACCGGCGGCAGGGTCGATGCTGGAATCCGAGCTGAGGGCACAGGCGGAAAGGCTTGCAGGGGACGGGACGGAAGAGTCCGCGGTGTTGCTGGGTCCACCTGGCGCACCTACCGTGGGAGAAGCGCGAAACCACTGACCCGCAGGCTTGCCTGCCGGGACCGGACCAGCGAGGCAACTATGGGCTCCCAGCCGCACGACTCCCGGGGCTATCAGGGGTATCCGCCGCCGAATCGGAAAGACGGCCGGGGACTGGCAGCCGCCGGCCTGATCGCCGGCATCGCCGCACTGCTGCTGGTCTGGTTTCCCGCCCTCAACCTTCTGGCGGTGGCGCTCGCCATCATCGGGCTTGGCCTCGGGATCGGAGCACTCGTAGCCGCCGGGAGGGCCCGCAGCTCGGCGAAGGGACTCTCCGTTGCGGCAGTCATCATTTCCGCCGCCGCGCTGGTGTTGAGCATCCTGGCCGCGGTGATGTGGGCGTCACTGTTCACGCCCATGGAGCGCAACACCGTGACTCCCTCGCCCGAGCCCACCCGTACGGCCACCGCCCCGCCGTCGTCATCCGCCGGGCCTGGCAGCCCCAGCGGACCGGCGTCGTCGTCTGTGCCCACCGGGACCTCGGGGACGTTCGCTCCCGCGACGCCCACCAGCGGCGCGACGGCCTCGCGCTGAATGCAGGGAATGCGGCGCGGACGTGGCGGGGAAAGCGCACATCCTTGTAGCGCCTGCCAGGCGCGCCTACCGTTGAAAGACCCGAAAAACCGACCCGCTGCCGGGAGGGCCAGGAACAGGGTTCCCCAGCTGCGGTGTCCGAATTCAGCGAGGCGATCATGGGTACTGGGCCAAACGATCCTATGTACGGCTATGGCGGGCAGGGGTATCAGGGGTATCCGCCTCCGCCGGGACTGATGCAGTCCAACAAGGGCAGGGGCATGGCGCTGGCAGGACTGATCCTGGGGATCGTGGCGCTTTTCCTGTTCTGGATTCCGATCATCAGCTGGGTGGCGCTGGTGCTGGCGCTTGTCGGCCTGGGGCTGGGCATAGCAGCGCTGGTGATCGCCGTCCGCGAGCGGACATCGGCCAAGGGGCTGTCCATCGCCGCGGTGGTGGTATCCGCCGTCGCGCTGCTTGCCGCCATCCTGGTCACCGCGTTCTGGGGTGCGCTGTTCAGTGCAGTGCAGGACGAGGTGAACAACAGCTCCTCCTCCACAAACGCACCGCGGTCCACGGCCGGTCCTTCCGCGTCCACGTCCGGTCCTTCCGCGTCCACGTCCAGTCCTTCCGCCTCCACGTCCGGGTCGGCCAGCACCGAACTGCTCCCAGTAGGTACAGCGGGGGAGGTGGGCGACTACACCGTCACGGTTTCCAGCGTCCAGCTTGACGCGACCGACGCGATCCTGGGCTTCAATGAATTCAACGAGGCACCCCAGGGACAGTATGTGCTGCTCACCCTCGACGTCGTCTACAACGGCAACGAGGAGGGCGACCCCTGGCTGGACCTCACGCCGGCGTTCGTGGGTTCGGACAGCCGCCAGTATGACGAGTCGACGTGCACCGCCACCCTGGACCTGGACGGCACCTCCGTGCCGACACTCGAAAACGGCGGCGCGGCCCAGTACGAGGTCTGCATGGACGTTCCTGCCGCGGCGCTTCCCGGGCAGCGCGTGCTGGTCGAGGAGACGTTCGGACTTACCGAACCGACCGAGGCGAGCTGGCGGACCGAGTAACTTCGCGGCGTCGTGCCCGTCCCGCCCAGCGCGAACCGACATCAAGCGCCGACGCATTGGACGCCACCAGTGCTCCGAGAATGAGGGCGAGGCCGGCCAGCTGCCCGGGAGAGAAGGCTTCACCCAGCACGGCGGCGCCGGCCACCGCAGCGACTACGGGGCTGAGCAGGGACAGGAAACTGACGCCCGACGCCGGCAGCCGGCCAATTCCGCGGAACCACAGCCAGTAGGCCAGTACGGTTCCCACCAGCGCCAGGTAGAGGTAGCCGGCAAGGTTTGCGCCGGTGAAGGCGGGCAGGGCGGGCCCTTCGACGGCGAGCATGACCGGCACTAGGAACACGCCTCCTGCCACCAGCTGCCACGCCGTGGATGTCAGCGGCCCGGCCGGTGGCTGCCAGCGCTTGGTCAGCACGATGCCCGCTGCCATCGAAGCGGCCCCGCCCAACGCCGCCAGCACCCCGGCGGCGTCGAGCCTGGCGTCCGCGGAGAGGACCAGCAGGCCCACCCCGGCGATTCCCGCCATGCCGGCACCGAGTTTCACCGGACCCAGGCGCTCGCCGAGTACCCGCGCAGCCAGGACTGCGACCAGCAGCGGCTGTACGGCGCCGACCATCGCCGCGACGCCACCCGGCAGGCGGTAGGCGGCGATGAACAGCAGCGCGAAGAAGGCACCGAAGTTGAGCAGCCCCAGCACGGCGGACTTCCACCACCAGGAGCCGGCAGGGAGGCGGCGGAGCAGGAGCAGCAGTACCAGTCCGGCGGGCAGGGAACGCAGGACGGCGGCGAGCAGGGGCCGGTCCGGCGGCAGCAACTCGGTGGTCACCAGATAGGTGGTGCCCCAGACGGCAGGCGCAAGGGCGGTCAGGAGGAGCAGGTTTATTTTGCTAAGCACTTAGCCATAATTATCTAAGCGCTTAGTAAAGTCCAGAGCTGCCCACATCGAGATGGCAGAAACTGCACGTATGGCCCTTTATTCGGGCAGTTTCTGCCATCTCGATGGGGGGAACGCCTGACAAACCGGACGTGACATTGCGGTGATTGGATGCCGAAACGGGCTCGGTGCCTTCCGCTCCTGTGGTGCAGCAGGAAAGGCTGCCTAAGTATCCCCATTCCCGCAGGTCCCAAGGAGCTGGTTCCACGTGTTCTTTCCCTCGCCCCGGCCGCCCACGCGCGTTGCCGCCGTACTCGCCGCCGTGTGCGCGGCTAGCCTGGTTGTTATGCCTGCTGCAGTCGCCTCGCCGGGTCCCGGCCACGGACAGGGTCACGGACCTGGCCATGGATCCGGGAGCGCGCCCGGGCACGGCAGCAAGCCGGGACATCCAGGCAAACCGGCACATCCGGGCAAACCGGGCAAGCCGGACAAGCCCGGTAAGCCCGGCGGCGGCAACACTGCGAGCATCACGGTCATGGGCACGTCCGACCTGCACGGCTACATCGAAAACTGGGACTACTTCAAGAACACGGAGTACGACGACGCCGCCGGCAACGATGTTGGCCTCGCCAAGATCTCCGGCCTGGTCAACCAGGTCCGCGCCGACCGCGGCGTGGACAATACGCTGCTGATCGACGCCGGCGACACCATCCAGGGCACGTCGCTCACCGACTACTTCGCCAACGTTGAACCCATCACCGAGACCGGCGAGCTCCACCCAATGGCCGCGGCCATGAACGCCATGGATTACGACGCCGCAGCCCTGGGCAACCATGAATTCAACTACGGCACCGACCTGCTTGCCCGCTTCGAAGGGCAGCTGGACTTCCCGCTGCTCGCTGCCAACGCGGTGGATGAAGCCACCGGCCAGCCCGCCTTCGCCCCGTACATCATCAAGACGGTCAAGCCGAAGGGCGGCAAGCCCATCAAGGTGGGCATCCTGGGCCTGACCAACCCCGGCATCGCCATCTGGGACAAGGGCAACGTGGAGGGAAAGCTCCGCTTCCCGGGGCTGGTGGAAACGGCCGCTGAATATGTGCCGCAGATGAAAGCAGCGGGAGCCGACGTCGTTGTGGTCAGTGCGCACTCCGGCACCTCCGGCACGTCTTCCTATGGTGATGACCTGCCGCTGGAGAACGCCGCGACGCAGGTGGCAGAGGAAGTCCCCGGAATCGACGCGATCCTGGTGGGCCATGCGCACCAGGAAATCCCGGAGCACTTCGTCACCAACAAGGCCACCGGGGAACAGGTGCTGCTGACCGAACCGCTGAACTGGGGCATGCGGCTGTCCGTTCTGGACTTTGAACTGATCAAGGTGCGCGGCAAGTGGGACGTGACATCGGCGTCGGCCTCCCTGCTCAATGCCAACACCGTCGAGGCGGACCCCGTGGTCTCGGACCTGGTCCGGGATGCGCATCAGCGGGTGATCGACTACGTGAACACGCCGGTTGGCACGGCGACGGAGACCATGTCCGCCGCGGAATCGCGGTACCGGGATACCGCCGTGATCGACTTCGTCAATGAGGTGCAGGCCCAGGCCGTCCAGCGCGCGCTCGCCGGCACTCCCGCGGGCGACCTCCCCGTGCTCTCACTCGCTGCCCCCTTCAGCCGCACGGCCGCCATCCCTGAAGGTCCGGTGACGATCCGCGACTTGGCCGGGCTCTACGTCTTCCCGAACACGCTCTACGCGGTGGACATGACCGGAGCGCAGATCAAGGACTACCTGGAGTACTCGGCGAAGTACTTCACCCAGACGGCGTCCGGTGCCCCAGTGGATCCGGAAACCCTGACCAACTCCGATGGGACGCCGGACTACAACTACGACATGTTCTCCGGCATCGGCTACGACATCGACATCAGTGCGCCGGTGGGGGAGCGGATCGCCAACCTGACGTACGACGGCGCTCCGCTGGATCCGGAGCAGCACTTCGCCGTCGCGACCAACAACTACCGCCAGTCCGGCGGCGGGAACTTCCCGCACATCGCCACGGCTCCGGTGCTGCTGAACCAGCAGACCGAAATCCGGCAGCTGCTGATCGACTACGTCGTGGCGAACCAGAGCATCAACCCGGCCGGCTTCGCGGAAGAGAACTGGCGGCTGGTCCGGGAGGGTGTACCCGTCTTCGGGTAACCAGACGGGTTCTTCTGCTGCCGGTTGGCACTTTTTCGACCGCCTGGAACCGGCCGGAAAAGTGCCAGGTGGCAGCAGAAACGAACATGTCACAAGCCCGCACCTTGTTGTGACGTGCGTCATGCCTCCAGTACAGTGAATCCGAGCTTGATTCGAATATTGAACTAGTTGTTCAAATATCGAACACGAAGAACCAGAGAAGTGAGGACACTGTGCAGTTCCACCACCACGGCTACGTTTCCGGCGATCCGCGCATCGAACCGGCAGCCGGCGTCGGCCTTGACCGCCCCGAAGAGCTCCCCGAGGAAGTCGACGTCCTAATCGTGGGCTCCGGTCCCGCAGGCATGCTCGCCGCGGCACAGCTGTCCCAGTTCCCGAACATCACCACCCGCATTGTCGAGCGCCGCCCCGGCCGCCTGGTGATCGGCCAGGCCGACGGCATCCAGGCCCGCAGCGTGGAGACCTTCCAGGCGTTCGGCTTCGCCGAGGAAATCACCGCCGAGGCGTACCGCATCACGGAGATGTGCTTCTGGCGCCCAGACCCGGAAAACCCGGAGAACATCGTCCGCTCCGGCCGCGCGCTGGATGACCCGGCCGGGATCAGCGAGTTCCCGCACCTGATCGTCAACCAGGCCCGCGTCCTGGACTACTTTGCCCGGTTCATGGCGAACTCCCCGGCCCGCATGAAGCCGGACTACGGCTACGAGTTCGTGGACCTGGAGGTCGACGACGACGCCGAGTACCCGGTCACCGTCACCCTGCGCCGCACTGCAGGCGAGGACGAAGGCACCGAGCGCACGGTCAGGGCCAAGTACGTGGTGGGCTGCGACGGCGCCCGCAGCAAGGTCCGCCAGTCGATCGGCTCCACTCTGGCGGGCGACGCCGCGAACCACGCCTGGGGCGTCATGGACGTGCTGGCCTCCACCGACTTCCCGGATATCCGCACCAAGTGCGCCATCCAGTCCTCCAACGGCGGCTCGATCCTGCACATCCCGCGCGAAGGCGGACACCTTTTCCGCATGTACGTTGACCTCGGTGAAGTTCCGGAAGGCGACAACGGCGCCGTCCGCAAAACCAGCATCGACGAGATCATCGCCAAGGCCAACGCGATCCTGCACCCCTACACGCTGGACGTGCGCAACGTGGCCTGGCACAGCGTCTACGAGGTGGGGCACCGGCTTACCGACCGCTTCGACGACGTGAAGCCGGAGGAAGTGGGCACCCGCACCCCGCGCGTCTTCATCACCGGCGATGCCTGCCACACCCACAGCGCCAAGGCAGGACAGGGCATGAACGTTTCAATGCAGGACGGTTTTAACATCGCCTGGAAGCTCGGCCACGTGCTGGACGGCCGTGCGCCGGAATCCCTGCTCTCCACCTACTCCGCCGAGCGCCAGGTGGTGGCCAAGAACCTGATCGACTTCGACAAGGAATGGTCCACCCTCATGGCCAAGAAGCCGGAGGAGTTCGAGAACCCTTCGGACCTCGAGGACTTCTACGTCCGTACCGCCGAATTCCCGGCCGGGTTCATGACCGAATACACTCCGTCGATGCTGATCGGCGAGGCGAAGCACCAGGACCTGGCCACCGGATTCACCATCGGCAAGCGCTTCAAGTCCGCCCCGGTGCTGCGGGTCAGCGACACCAACCCGCTGCAGCTGGGCCACCAGGCCAAGGCGGACGGCCGCTGGAGGATTTACGTCTTCGCTGACGCAGCTCCCGCCGGCACGCAGTCCGGCGTTACCGAACTGGCCGAGTGGCTGCAGAACGCGCCGGAATCCCCGCTCGCTGCGCAGCCGGCCGGCGGCGATGACGACGCGTGGTTCGACGTGAAGGTGATCTACCAGCAGGACCACACCGCAATCGACATCAATGCCGTGCCGCAGGTCTTCAAGCCGCAGGTTGGCCCGTTCCGCCTGACCGACCTCAACAAGGTCTACGGCGCCAACCCGGAGGAAGACATCTTCGAGGCGCGCGGCCTGGACCGCTCCGGCGTCGTGGTGGTGGTCCGTCCGGACCAGTACGTGGCGAACGTCCTGCCGCTGACGGCCACGGCCGAGCTGGCTGAGTTCTTCGCGCCGCTGCTGCCGGCACACCAGCCGCAGCACTAGCACACCTAAACAGAGGACGACGGCGGCACTTCCGGTGCCGCCGTCGTCCTCTGTTTAACGTCCGGCAGTTCCGCATACCCTGTCCGAACATCTTCGGTGCGCCGTACGCTGGGCTGAGCAGTGTTCCAGCTCCCGCCGGCCCAGGATGTGAGCAATGACCGAACCCGAACCAGGCCTGGGACAAAACCGCATCCGGACGCTGGCCGTGCTCTCGGTCCCGGCGGTCCTCATCGGCGTCGTCTCGGCGCTGATCCTCTTCGCCCTGGACGAGCTGAGCCGGCAGCTCCAGGACCTGCTCTGGGACGTCCTGCCGCATGCGGTGGGGATAGACCCCGACGGCGGCTGGTGGATCTTCGGGATGCTCACCGCCACCGGACTGGCAGTGGGCCTCATGGTGCGCTACCTGCCGGGCCACGCCGGACCCGACTCCGCCGCCGCGGAACTGGGCGGTTCAGCCCTCCCGCTGAAGGTGGTTCCCTCGCTGGCCGCCGTCGCCGTCCTGGGCCTGGCCGGCGGGGTGAGCCTGGGCCCGGAGAATCCGATCATCGCCATCAACACGGCTGTCCTGACCGCGCTGCTGGCCAGGTTCTTCCGCCGGGTGCCGGCACGGCTGGTCCTGGGCCTGACGATGGCCGGCACGGTCGGGGCGCTGTTCGGCACCCCGGTGGCCGCAGCCCTGCTCTTTACCGGGATGGCCGGCGCCATGGCGGGCCCCGGAGCCCTGTTCGACAAACTCTTCCTGCCGCTGGTCTCCGCCGGAGCGGGGGCGGCCGTCATGACCACGCTGGGCGGGACCATGCTGCCGGCCAGCATTCCGGAGGCGGGAAGCCCCGGCGGCTGGGACGTCCTGGCCGCCATGGCCATCGCCCCGCTCGCCGCAGCATTCGGACTGGCCGGGGTCCTCGCGTTCCGCTGGGCGCACCGGCAGTTCCGCCGCCTGCGCAGCCCCGTCCTGTTCACCACACTCGGCGGAGCGCTGCTGGGCCTGCTGGGTGTCCTGGGCGGTCCGCTCACGCTGTTCAAGGGCGCCGAAGAATCCGAGGAACTGCTGCACGGCCAGGGCGAGTCCTTTTCAACGCTGGCCGTTCTGGCTGCGGTGAAACTGGCGGCGCTCGTGGTGGCAGCCGCCGCCGGGTTCCGCGGCGGCCGGATCTTCCCGGCCGTGTTCGTGGGCGTCGCGTTTGGCCTGGCCGCGGGTGCCCTCCTGCCGGACATCCGCGCGGACGCCGCGGTGTCAGCCGCAGTGCTGGGCGTGGTGCTCGCCATCGCACGCGACGGATGGCTGGCACTGTTCATCGCCGTCGTCATTACCGGAGACGTGGCGGTGTCCGCCATGCTGTGCCTGGCGATCCTGCCCGCCTGGCTGGTGGTGACGCACGCTCCCCACATGGTGGCGGAGGACGACGGCGGTGCGCAGCCGGCGTAAGCGGAGAGGGGCTGTTGGCAGCCGGGAGCCGCGGGATACGATTCCGGCCACAGTCGATCGCAAAGGAGCAGGCATGAAAGCTGTACGAGTGCACCGCTACGGGGAAGACGCGCGCATTGACGACGTGCCGGAGCCGGAAATCACGGGACCGCTGGATGTGCTGGTGAAGGTGGGCGCCGCCGGAGTCTGCCGGACGGACCTGCACGTGCTGGAGGGGCAGTGGGATGCAATCCAGCGGCCGGAACTGCCCTACATCCTGGGCCACGAGAACGCCGGCTGGGTGCTTGAAACCGGCTCAGCCGTAACGAATGTGCAGCCCGGGGACACCGTGATCCTCCACCCGCTGGTCGCCTGCGGGCTCTGCCCTCCGTGCCGGGCAGGGGAGGACTCGCACTGCGAGGCATCGAGCTTTCCCGGCCTGAACGCCGACGGCGGCATGGCCGAACTGCTCAAGACCAGCGCCCGCGCCGTGGTGAAGCTGGACTCCTCCGTGGCGCCAGCGGACGTCGCTGCCCTCGCCGACGCCGGACTCACCGCCTACCACGCGGTGCGCAAGGCCGTTCCCCTGCTGCCGCCCGGCTCAGAGGCCGTGGTGATCGGCGCCGGCGGGCTGGGACACATTGGCGTGCAGTCCCTGAAGGCACTGACCCGGGCGCACATTACCGTGGTGGACACCTCCGATGCGGCCCTCGCACTGGCCAAGGAACTCGGTGCCGACGCGACCGTGAACCCCAACGACCTGCATCCCGCGGCCCGCGCCGTCGGCGAACCTCCGGCAGACGCCGTCGTGCTTGCCGTCCTGGATATCACCTGCGGGGGAGCGCACGTCGTCTTCGACTTTGTGGGCGAGAACGGCACCGAGATCACCGGCCCGGCGATGCTCCGCAACCGCGGCAGCTACTACGCCATCGGCTACGGCGGCACCGTGGCGCTGCCAACCATCGACTTGATATCCCGGGAAATCAGCGTGGTGGGAAACCTGGTGGGCACCTACCAGGACCTGGCGGAACTGATGACGCTGAACTCCCAGGGCGAGATTACCCTGCACACCACCACCTATGACCTCCTCGATGCGGTTCAGGCGCTGCATGACCTCGACGCCGGCAAACTCACCGGCCGGGCCATCCTGGTGCCAAACCCGTGAGTCAGCGGAACGCCGTGATGGAGCCGTTTCACCCTGAACGGTTGCGCTTGGGCTGGGATTCCTGACGGTGCGCAGGAGCTAGGACCGGGCAGCCGCCTGGGCCGCAGGCACCGAAGCCGCGGCCGGTGCGGCCGCCGGCGCCGCCAGCAGTTCGGAGAACGCCAGCTCGGCGGCACCAACCAGCAGCAGGTCCGCGCCGAGCGCCGCCCGGCGAATCTCCACCTGCCGGCCCAGGCCGCCGATTCCACCCTGGGCTACGGCATCCTGCAGCCGTTCCGGGTCGAAGGAAAACAGGACTCCGAGGAAGCCTCCCAGCAGGATGGTGCGCGGATTGAAGATGTTCACGAAGTTGACCAGTGCCTCGGCCAGCAGATCCAGCTGGCGGGCTGCCACGGCGTCGAACTCCGGCGTCCGGCGGCCGGACATGGCGGCTTCCAGTTCCTCGAGGTCTGCGTGCTCGAGTCCCAGCGGTGCCAGCAGCCCGCCCAGGTTCACCTCGGTTTCAAGGCAGCCGCGCCGGCCGCAGAAACAGGCCAGCCCGTCCGAGCGGACCAGCGTGTGGCCCAGTTCCCCCGCGAAACCCGCCTGCCCGCCCAGCGGCACACCTCCAACGACGGCGCCGCCGCCGATGCCGCTGGCACTTCCGTTGAGGTAAACCACGTCTGTCTGCCCCACACCGGCCCCGAAAACCGACTCGGCGAGGGTGCCGAGGGTGGCGTCGTTGCCCGCGAACGCCGGGAGTCCCAGCGCCCGGGACAGCGCCTGCGCGAATGGTTCATCCGTCCAGCCGAGGTGCGGTGCCAAACGCACGGATCCGTCCGCGCTGTCCACCAGCCCGGGCACCGCTGCGCCCACTCCCACTATCCGGTCCATCGTGGCCAGCTCAGCTGCCATGCCTTCCACCACCGCCCGGGTGATGCTCAGGGTTTCCGCAACTCCCGGCACGGCGGCGGCGTCGTACCGGACCCGGCGGTGCACCCTCCCGCCCAGGCCCACCAGGCCCACCGTCACGGCGTCGACGTCGGGATGCACTGCCAGCGCAGCCACACGTTCGTTGGGGTGGACCAGGGGGCTGGGCCGACCGGCGCGGCCGGCAGCGGCGGGCTCGGTCTCATACGCGAGTCCCAGGCGGGACAGCTCGGCGGCAAGTGCTCCGACGGTGGAACGGTTGAATCCGGTGAGGCGGGTCAGCTCGGCCCGGGACAACGCTCCGCGGCGGTGCAGCAGGGACAGCACCCGGGACAGGTTCTGTACGCGGATGCTGTCTGTGGCCGGTTTGCTCGGCATGCGCTGGGTCCTTTGCGGAGAGAACTGAACGCTTGATTGTTGCACGGAACACCATTTACAACACCACGTTGCGGCCGGAAAGCTCAGTCGTTAACCCATTGACAGCGGCTTGGGCCCTGCATATGTTGTTGACCACAACTAATTCAGCGGACCCACATTCTGGAGCAGAGCACCATGACAAAGACGCCAACACCTGCCGACCGCTTTACCTTTGGACTCTGGACCGTGGGGTGGACGGGCAATGACCCGTTCGGCACCGCGACCCGTGCAGACCTGGACCCCGTGGAGGCCCTCCACAAGCTGGCCGACCTGGGCGCCTACGGCGTCACCTTCCACGACGATGACCTGGTGCCCTTCGGTTCCTCTTCCCAGGAACGGGACCTGATCCTCAAGCGCTTCCGCGCCGCGCTGGCGGAAACCGGCCTGCAGGTTCCCATGGTCACCACCAACCTGTTCAGCCACCCGGTCTTCAAGGACGGCGGCTTCTCCTCCAATGACCGTTCGGTGCGGCGCTTCGCCCTCCGCAAGGTCCTGCGCAACCTGGACCTCGCCGCCGAACTGGGGGCCAAGACCTTCGTCATGTGGGGCGGGCGCGAAGGCGCGGAGTATGACGGCTCCAAGGACATCTCCGCGGCGCTGGACCGCATGCGCGAAGGCGTGGACACCGCCGCCGGATACATCAAGGACCAGGGCTATGACCTGCGGATCGCCCTGGAACCCAAGCCCAACGAACCGCGCGGAGACATCCTGCTGCCCACCGTTGGCCACGCCCTGGGATTCATCGCCCAGCTGGAACACCAGGACATCGTGGGCCTGAACCCGGAAACCGGGCACGAGCAGATGGCCGGGCTGAACTACACGCACGGCATTGCGCAGGCGCTCTGGGCCGGCAAGCTCTTCCACATTGACCTCAACGGCCAGAAGTCCATCAAGTATGACCAGGACCTCGTCTTCGGCCACGGTGACCTGACCAGCGCGTTCTTCACCGTGGACCTGCTGGAGAACGGCTTCCCGAACGGCGGCCCGGTCTACGACGGCCCGCGGCACTTCGACTACAAGCCCTCCCGCACCGACGGGTATGACGGCGTGTGGGAATCGGCAGCGGCGAACATGTCCATGTACCTGCTGCTGAAGGAACGCGCCCAGGCCTTCCGCGCCGATCCGGAGGTCCAGGAAGCCCTGGCCGCGTCCGGCGTCGGAGAACTGGCCGAACCCACGCTGGCGGCGGGGGAGAGCACCGCTGACCTCCTTGCGGACACCGCGGCGTTCGACGAGTTCGACGCCGATGCCGCCGCCCAGCGCTCCTTCGGCTTCATCCGGCTGAACCAGCTCGCCATGGAGCACCTGCTCGGCTCCCGCTAGGGGGTTTGCTAGCATCCATGGTTCCGGGCACTGAAGCCCGCTCTACCTGTTGAAAGGTCCGTTATGCCGCTTGTCGCAGGAGTGGACAGCTCCACGCAGTCCTGCAAGGTCGTTATCCGCGACGCCGAAACCGGGGCCCTGCACCGTCAGGGAACAGCCCGCCACGCGCCCGGGACCGAGGTGGATCCGGAAACCTGGTGGCGGGCACTGCTGGAGGCCGCCGCGGCCGCCGGCGGCCTGGACGACGTTGCCGCAGTGGCAGTCTCCGGACAGCAGCACGGCATGGTCTGCCTGGACGCAGACGGGGCAGTGGTGCGGGACGCGCTGCTCTGGAACGACACACGGTCCGCCGCCGCGGCCCGGCAACTGATTGAGGATGCCGGGCCCGACGGCGCGGCCTACTGGGCGGAAACCACCGGGACGGTGCCGGTTGCCTCCATAACGGCAGCGAAACTCAAATGGCTGGCGGAGAACGAACCCGAAAACGCCGCCCGGACCGCCGCAGTGTGCCTGCCCCATGACTGGCTGTCCTGGCGGCTGGCCGGGCATGGCCCGGGAAGCGGCGGGCTGGCCGCCCTCCGCACGGACCGCTCCGACGCTTCCGGGACCGGCTACTGGTCTCCGGCAACCGGCCAGTACCTGCCGGAAGTCCTGGATGCGACGCTCGGGCATGTTCCTGCGCTCCCGGTGGTCCTCGGCCCGCTGGAACCCGGGCTGCAGACGCCGGCGGGTACCGTAATCGGCCCCGGAACGGGGGACAACGCCGGTGCCGCGCTCGGCGTCGGCGCCACGGTGGGTGACGTAGTAGTGTCCGTGGGAACCTCCGGGACGGTTTTTGCGGTGACCGAGGATCCCACGGCGGACGTCACGGGCCTGGTGGCCGGGTTCGCGGACGCCACCGGCAACTTCCTTCCGCTGGCCGCGACGCTGAACGCCTCCCGGGTCCTGGATGCGACGGCAGGTGTGCTCGGCGTCGATCTTCCAGCGCTCACCGAACTGGCCCTGGCCGCCGAACCCGGCGCCGGAGGGCTCTCGCTGGTTCCCTACTTTGAGGGGGAGCGCACGCCCAACCTTCCCGAGGCGCAGGCCAGCCTGCACGGCATGACGCTCGCCAACTACACTCCTGTCAACCTGGCCCGTGCTGCCTTCGAAGGCGTGGCGTGCTCGCTGGCTGACGCCTTCCGTGCCGTAACCGGGCTTGGGATCGAGGCGCGGCGCGTCATCCTGGTGGGCGGAGGGGCGCGCTCGGTTGCCATGCAGCAGACGCTTTCCTCCGTGCTGGGGATGCCGGTGGACGTGCCGGAGCCCGGGGAATACGTGGCCGACGGCGCTGCCCGCCAGGCGGCCGCGGTGCTTTCGGGGGCCTGGCCGGAGTGGAAAACCCAGGACTCGCTGACGGTATCCGCCCCCGCGGCGCCGCAGGTGCTGGAACGTTACCGGGCCGCGGCGCAGCGTATGCACGGTTCCGCCAGCTGACCTGCGGCGAAGCAATACCTGTGGCAACGGCAAGCCTGTTTGCCATGGGTAAAAACTAATGGGTACTGTGACGGGCGTAACACCGGTATCCGGCGCACTGGAGCGCCGCAGAATTATGGACGGAATAAAGCAATGAAAGCTACCTGCAGTGAACCGCTGCAGCCGGATGGAACCGTCCGCTGGCCGTATTCCCATCCCGGCAGGCCCGCACCGGGCACCCGGGCATGAGCGCCCTTAAACCGGCCACCGCACCCCAGCAGGAATCACCGAAAACCGCGCCCGAGCGCGTCACGGACCGCGGCAGCATCCGGGCCCTGTGGTACCTCGTTCCCGCGCTGGTGGTCTTCGCGCTGTTCCTCTTCTACCCGCTGGGCCGGTCCGTCTTCCTCTCCTTCCAGGGCAGCGACCTCTTTGGCCGCCCCTCCGGATTCGTCGGATTCGACCAGTACATCCGCATGTTCACGGACAGCGGCTTCTGGACCGTCATGGGCGTAACCCTCGGATTCACGGTGCTGACCGTGATTCCCTCCATCGGCATCGCACTGGCGCTTGCGCTGCTGCTGCACCAGAAGATCAAGGGCATCCGGTTCTTCCGGACGGCCTTCGCCCTTCCGTTCGCCTACTCCGTGGCCACCGCGTCGGTCATCTTCGGCGTGATGTTCAACCAGGCCACCGGCGTGCTGAATGGCATGCTCGGCTTTTTCGGGTTTGACCGGGTCGGCTGGCTCACGGACCCGGCCTGGGCCCTGGTGTCGGTTTCCCTGGCCACGGTGTGGATGCAGCTGGGCTACAACCTGCTCGTGCTCTCCGCCGGACTCGGCGCGGTCTCCGAAGACGTGGTGGAGGCAGCCCGGCTGGACGGTGCCCACGGGTGGCGGATGCAACGGTCAATCATCATGCCGCTGCTCACCCCGCAGATGTTCTTCCTGCTGGTCACCGGAACCATCCACGCCCTGCAGAGCTTCGGGCAGATCCACATTCTCACCAAGGGCGGACCACAGGACAGCACCACCACACTCGTGTACTCCATCTACGAACAGGCATTCGCCAACAACAACTCAAACTTCGGCTACGCGTCCGCGCAGGCCGTGGTGCTTCTGATCATCGTGGTAGTGGTGTCCGCCATCCAATTCGGTGTCCTGGAACGGAAGGTCTTCTACCGATGAGCCGCACAGCAGCCCCCGCGCCCGCGAAGCCGCCTGCGGCAGCGGGCCGTCCCCGGGACCTGAAGAAGAGCCAGCGCCGTCCCCTGACGCCCGGCAGGCTCCTGACCTACGCCGCGCTGAGCGTCGGCGCCGTCATCGTCCTCTTTCCCGTCTACTTCGGTTTCGTCGGCTCCTTCATGGGCCCGGCAGACATCAACGCCTATCCGGCGTCGCTGTGGCCGTTCAACGGATTCCGGGTGGAGAACTTCGCCGGTGCGCTGAACTCGATCCCGCTCGGACGGCAGTACGTGAACTCCGTTGTCATGGCAGGCCTGATCACGCTGGGCCAGCTGGTGACCTCCCTGCTGGCGGCCTACGCGCTGGTCTTCCTGAAAGTGCGGGGCCGGGCCTTCTGGTTCGCCCTGTTCCTGTGCAGCATGATGGTGCCGGCCGAAGCCATCATCATCCCGAACTACCTGACCATGTCCTCCGCCGGACTGATCAATACGATTCCCGCGCTGACCCTGCCCTTCCTGGCACACGGATTCGGCATCTTCCTGCTTCGGCAGGCGTTCCTGTCCTTCCCGACGGAACTCTGGGAAGCAGCCAAGATCGACGGCGCCGGGCACTTCCGGTTCCTGATCTCGGTGCTGGTTCCGCTGTCCAAGCCCACCCTGGCGGCACTGGGAATCTGGGCCTTCCTCTCGGCCTGGAACATGTACTTCTGGCCGCTGCTGGTAACCCAGACCCCGGAGATGCAGACCATCCAGATTGGCATCACCCAGCTGCGTTCCGCGGACAACTTCAACGCCGGGCTTGTCCTGGCCGGAACGGTCCTGGCCATCATTCCCACCCTGCTGCTGGTCATCTTCGGTCAGCGCTTCATCGTCCGCGGCCTGACCGCGGGTTCCATCAAATAAACGCACCCCGGCCAAACACCACGGCTATCCGGAGCTCAGGCTCCGGCCAATCCTGAAGGGATATCCATTGCGAACTACAACCAGAGGACGCCGGCTGCCAATGATGGCCGCCGGTGCTGCGGGGCTTGCCCTGGTACTGTCCGCCTGCGGCGGCGGCAGCAGCACGGGCGGGGCCGGCGAAGCGCCCGCCGCGGATGCACTTGAGTCGGCTGACGGCGTCACCACCGTCAATTTCTGGCACTCGATGGACGGCACCAACGGTGAGACCCTGGGCAAGCTCATTGACGAATTCAATGCTGCCAATGAAGGCAAGATTGAGGTCAAGGGCGTTTACCAGGGCGACTACGACTCCACCATCACCAAGTACAAGGCCGCGGTCCAGTCCAACAGCACGCCCAGCATGGTGCAGATCTATGACATCGGCACCCAGTTCATGATCGACTCCGGCGCAGTGCTGCCCACCCAGGCCTTCATCGACCGGGACGAATACGACGTCTCGGACCTGCAGCCCAATATCGCCGGCTACTACACGATCGACGAGGACCTCTGGTCCATGCCGTTCAACACCTCGATGCCGGTGCTGTACTACAACAAGACCCTCTTCGAAGCAGCCGGGCTGGACCCGGAAACCGCGCCCGAAACCCTGGACGAGGTTGGTGAAGCAGCCGCCGCGCTGTCCAAGAAGAACGGCGGCCCGGCGGAGTTCGGCTTCAACGCGGCCATCTACGGCTGGCTCCTGGAGCAGGAAATCGCCGCCAACGGCGCCCTCTACTGCAGCCCGGACAACGGCCGCTCCGGAGAACGCGCCTCGGACTACAGCTTCAACAATGACACCGCCGTCGAGTTCGTGGACTGGTGGAAGGGCCTGGTGGCTGACGGGGTTGCCGGCAACACCGGCCGTGCCACCGCAGACGCACAGAACGCCTTCAAGAGCGGCACCATTGGCATGACCCTTGAATCAACGGGCGCGCTGGGCGGCATGCAGAAGGCTGCCGAGGAGCAGGGCTTCGAACTGGGAGTCGGCTTCTACCCGAAGATTGAGCAGAACGACTCCGGTCCCATCATTGGCGGTGCCTCGCTCTGGATCTCCGGCGAGGGCCACTCCGATGCGGAGAAGGAAGCCACCTGGCAGTTCATGCAGTTCCTCGCCGAGCCGGCCACCCAGGCCACCTGGCACACCGGAACCGGCTACTTCCCGATCTCCAAGGCCGCGCTGGATGAGCCGGAGGACGTCGCCTGGCGCGAGCAGTACCCGCAGTTCGACGTCGCCGTGCAACAGCTCGAGGCGACCGAACTGACAGCCGCCACCCAGGGCTGCGCCGCCGGCTCGATGCCGCAGGCCCGCAAGGCCGCTGAGGACGCGCTGGAAGGCGCGCTGCTCGGCGGAGACAGCAAGACGGAGCTGACCAAGTCCGTTGACGCGCTCAAGACTGAAATCGAGAACTACAACAACTCAGTCCAGTAACCCCGTCAGCACCAGCTGACCCTTTCGAGATGACAGAAACTGCCCGTATGAGCGCTCATACGGGCAGTTTCTGTCATCTCGAAGCGTGTGTTCCGGGGTAGTGTCCCGGCATGGGCACTAACTACGTCATCCGGCCGGAAACCCCCGCAGACTACGCCGCAGTGGAGAACCTGACCCGCGAAGCGTTCTGGAACGTGTACCGGCCGGGGGCGGTGGAGCACTTCCTGCTGCACCGCTACCGCTCCCTGCCGGACTTCGTTCCGGAGCTCAGCCAGGTCCTGGAAGCGGAAGGCAGGATCCCCGGCCACATTCTGTACAGCCGTGCCGAACTTCACCGGGAGGATGGAGCTGTGCTGCCCATCCTGGTCTTCGGACCAGTCTCCGTCCTGCCGGAATACCAGAAGCGCGGCTACGGCGCGGCGCTGATCGGGCACACCCTGACCGAAGCCGCGGAAGCCGGCTTCGGCGCCGTTGTTATTACCGGCAGTCCGGAGTATTACCGCAGGTTCGGGTTTGCGGAGGCGAAGACACTGGGAATCTCTTACGACGGCGTTCCCCGTGACGAGCCCACTCCCTACCTGCAGGCGCTTGAACTGCGGGAGGGCTACCTTGCCGGCGGCCCCTGGGTTTACCGGGACCCGCCCGGCTATGTGGCGAGTGACGAGGACGTGGACGCGTTCGACGCCCGCTTCCCGCCGAAGCAGAAGCTGAGGCTACCCGGCCAGCTCTGAAAGTGCCAGCCTGCGGGGCCGTCACCTCCGGCCAGCGTTCGGGTGCTGATTGGCAGGACCCCTTCAGTGGAGGCGCCCGCAGGCCTACCCTTCGGGGTATGACGCAGGATCCAGTCCAGTCCAACCCCGGCAACTACTCGGTGGTCTTCGAGAATGACCGCGTCCGGGTGCTTGAATACCGGGATACCCCCGGACACCGGACCGTTGTCCACCGGCACCCGGACAGCGTGATGGTCACCGCGAGTTCCTTCCGCCGCAGGCTAATCTCCGGCGACCACGAGCGGGAGGTTGAGCTGCCCGCCGGTACGGTCCAATGGCTGCCAGCCCAGGAACACGTCGGTGAAAACATCGGCGAGACGGACACCCACGTGTTCTTCGTCGAACTCAAGGAGTAATTCAAGAATCCTTGACCTATTTCAAGAGTTACGTAACTCTTGAAGACATGACTTTGCAAGACGACCGGCTGCAGGCACTTGAAGAACGTGTTGCCGCCCTGGAAGAACGGCTCACAGCCTCCCCGCCGGAGGGCAACCCGGCAACTGATGATGTCTTCTGGGCGCTGAACGGTATCCGGGAGCGTTACCCGGCGCCGGGGGCGGTTCTGTTCGCCGGTACCGCCAGCACACCGGGCGGCGAACGGTACGAGTACCAGTACGGCCTCGAAACAGGTCACCTGCTCGACGCCGACTGGGCACCCTTCGCCGACTCGCTCGCCGCCCTGGGCAACCCGGTGCGGCTGGCGATCCTGCGCGCAGTCCTGGGCGGAACCGAGACCGTGGCCGGCCTGGCCGAGGAGCTGGGAGCCGGGACAGCCGGGCAGATCTACCACCACGTGAACCAGCTCAGCGCCCAGGGATGGCTCGCGGCCCACGCACGTTCCCGCTACCGCGTACCGGGGGCCCGGGTCATTCCGCTGCTGGCAATCCTGACCGCCGCCGCTGGAGGGAACTGACATGCCTGAAACCGTTATCCGCGCCAGGAAACTGACGCCCCGCCTGATCGCCGGAGGTGCCGCGGCCGCCGTCGTCCTGCTGTGCGGCCTCGCCGCAGCGCCGTGGCCGCCGAGGCTTTCCGGGAACGTCACCGGCGATTCAGCACTGGCCGAACGCGTCCGGCCGCTGCTGACTGCGCCCGCGGACCAGGTCAGCGTCGCGTACATCGATGGGGAGGGCATCCGGTACGCGGGCTTCGGAGCGGATGAACATACCCAGTACGAGATCGGTTCCGTCAGCAAGACCTTCACCGCCTCGCTGCTCGCCGATGCCGTGGACCGGGGTGAGCTCACGCTGGAGACCACGGTTGCGGACATTCTGGGGGAGGACCTCCTGGATCCGGATGCTGAAATTGGCACCGTGACCCTGGCCGAGCTGGCGAGCCACCGTTCCGGGCTGCCGCGGCTGGCGGCGGGTCTCGAGACCCTGTCCTCCCTCCTGGCCGGGCAGCTGCTGAACCGGGATCCCTATACCGCCTCACCGGACCAGGTTCTGGAACAGGCGCAGGCCTCCTGCCTGGACGGCCGCGGAACGGCCACCTACTCGAACCTGGGTTACGCCTTCCTCGGCCAGCTGCTGGCCAAAGCCGCGGGCACCAGCTGGGAAGAACTCCTGGCTGAGCGGGTGCTGGCCCCGGTGGCGCTGGATGAGACCTTCGCCCCGGTCACCGTGGAGAACCTACCCGACGGCGCTCCCACCGGCCGCAGCGCTGCCGGCCGTGCGGAACGGGCCTGGACAGCCAACGGCACGGCGCCTGCGGGCGGAATCCGGTCCACCGCCGCTGACCTGGTGCTCTACGCCCGGGCCCAGCTGGACGGAACGGCCCCGGGCGCTGCGGCGCTGGAACCGCAGTGGGACGACGGAAGCGGCGGCAGGTACGGCCTGGCCTGGGTGGTTGAGGAGCACGGGGACCGGGAAATCACCTGGCACAACGGGCAGACCGGTGGATTCTGGTCCATGGTTGCCCTGGACCGCGACGCCGGACGCGCCGTGGTGATGCTCTCCAACGTCTCTGCCGGACAGGAACGAGCAGTGTTCGAGCTATTGGCAGGAGGGCCCGAATGATCCCCGCGATTATCGGCTGGGTCCTTCCGCTGGTGCTGATGCTCTCCTGCAGCTTGGTGGCGGCTTCCGCCTGGACGAGCAGCGGTCCCGCAGCAGCGCGCAGCCGGCGGCGACTGCTGGCCGCCCTGCTGGAGACCGCGTCTGTGGCTGTTTTTATGCGGCTCGTGGTCGAATGGTCGCCGGTCACCATCTGGCTTTGGGTGTTGTCCGTCGCAGCATTGGCTGCGGGTACGGCCGGAACCGTGATTCGCTGGGATTCACTGCCAAGGACAGCGTCCGTCGCAGACGCGGCACCCGGGGCGGACCCGGCAGCCGCCCGGGCGGAGTCCACGCGCGGTCGACGCGGCGGGCAGTCCCGGGAACCGGGGACAATAGCGTTCGGCAGCTACGCGCTGGTGCTGGCTGCTGCGGTGGCTGTTTCTGCGGCCATCGGCTGACCGGCCGGCTCACTCACCGCCAGCAAGCCCTGCAGGAACCTGGCAGCGGCTACCTCATCCTCTATGCCTCCGCCCTCATGGCCGTTATACGGCCAGACAAGCAGCTCCTTGGTCCCGGCATAGTTGTTATAGGCGGCGTACACCGTGGAGGGGGGAGTCACCTCGTCCATCAGCGCCACCGAAAACAGCGCCGGCACCGTGGCGCGGCGCGCGAAGTTGACGGCGTCGAAGTACGAGAGTGTGCCCAGAACCCGCTCCGCCTGCGTCCGGTGAACAGAAAGGTAATCTCGGACTTCCCGGTACGGATACGCGTCAGTCACCTGCACGGCCCGCGGCAGGTCCGAAAGGAACGGAACGTAGGCGCAGACGGCTGCCAGCCCGGGAGCCAGCGCTGCGGCGGCCACCGCCGATGCACCGCCCTGGCTGCCGCCTACCGCTGCACAGCGGGCGGGATCCACGATGTCCAGGGACTGCAGCGCAGCGACTGCCCGCACGGCATCGGTGAACAGCCGCCGATAGTAATAGGACTGCGGATCCGTAATGCCGCGCGTCATCACCCCCGGGACCTGCGGGCCGGCACTCCCGGAAGCATCCGGCGTCGCTCCCTTGCTCCAGCCTGCACCTTGGCCCCGCGTATCCATCTGCAGGTGTGCGAAGCCAGCCGAGGCCCAGAAGAGGTTTTCGGATGCGTCGCCGCGCCCTCCGCCGTAGCCCACAAACTGGACGACGCCGGGCAGCGGCCCGGATGCGCCCGCCGGCACCCGGAGCCACGCCCGGATGGGTTCGCCGCCGTAGCCGTTGAAGGTTACGTCCCAAACATCCACGGTGGACAGCACCGTATTAACGCGTTCCAGCCTGACGTCCAGCGGATGGGCCTGTGCCTCCGCCAGGGTCTGCGCCCAGAAAGCGTCAAAGTCCTCCGGGTCCTGCTGGCTGCCCAGATAGGCGGCCAGCTGGTCAGCGGGCAGATCCGTATACACGTAGATTCCTCCTAGGGGGCCGTGACGTCCACCGGCACTGAATCGACTGCCTCACTGTGAACTTCCTCAATGTGAACTTCACAGTGCAGCCGCCGGTTGTGGTCCACCGAGCGTACCGGTCCACTGAGCACAATTCCGGCACTCAGGCGGATGTCGGTGCTGGAGGCCCCAAACCGCAGCTCCAGTTCTCCCGGCTCCACCCGCCGCTTCCCGTCCACCCCGGTGAAGGACGCCAGGTCCGCCGGAACCGTAAACCGGATCCGGGACGATCCGCCCGCCTGCAGCGGCACCCGGGCATAGCCGATCAGCCGCTGCACGGGCCGCACCACTGACGCCACCGGATCGTGCAGGTACAGCTGGACCACC
Source organism: Arthrobacter koreensis (assembly GCF_009193255.1). Lineage (GTDB taxonomy): Bacteria > Actinomycetota > Actinomycetes > Actinomycetales > Micrococcaceae > Arthrobacter_B > Arthrobacter_B koreensis. The sequence continues at coordinate 284,784 of NZ_WACG01000005.1, read as the reverse complement.
TCCACGCCGTCGCGCTGTCCCGTGTTCGTTACGGTCAGGGAGGCAACGGCTTCACCGGCGGTGCCGATCTCTCGGACCTCAACCGCCAGAGAGTCCCAGGCAAACTGCGTGTAGCTGAGCCCGTGACCGAACCCGAAGGCCGGCGTCGGGTCGATGCTGGAGACGTCCGTGGGTCCGGCCAGCGGCGCTGCCAGATACGTGGCGGGCTGGCTGCCCGGCGTCGCCGGGACGCTGACCGGCAGCCTCCCGGACGGGTTGACCGCCCCGCTGAGCACACGCGCGACGGCGGGCCCGCCTTCCTCGCCCGGGAAAAAGGCCTGCACGACGGCGGCGGCCCGGCTCACCGCGGTTCCCAGCGCATAGGGGCGGCCGGTCATCAGCACGGCCACCACCGGGGTTCCGGAGTCCAGCAGCGCATCCAGGAGCTGCTGCTGCACACCGGGCAACACCAGCGATTCGACGTCACATCCCTCGCCGCTGGTGCCGCGGCCAAAAAGCCCGGCGCGGTCACCGAGTGCCGCAATCACGACGTCGGCGTTCCGGGCCGCTGCCACGGCGGCGGCTATTCCGGACGCGTCAAGATCATCGATTCCGCAGCCGGCAGCGTACGCGATGCTGCTCTCCGGGAACTGGTTCCGCAGCGAGGTGGCCACCGTGGGCAGGTCGATTCCCGCGGCGGTTTCCGGGAACTGCGAGCCGACGTGTGCCGGGAAGGAATAGCAGCCCAGGAACGCCATCGGGTTCTCCGCATTGGGGCCAACGACGGCGATGCGCGCCGGCGCCTGCAGCGGCAGGATTCCGTTGTTGCTGAGCAGGACAATCGACTCCTCCGCCAGTTCCCGGGCCAGCTCCCGGTTTCCGGGCGGATCCAGGTCCACCGTGGACTGGACGGCTTCGAGGTCAGCGGCCCCGGCGGGAAGCGCCTCCGGGGCCGGGGTCCAGTCCTCATCCAGGAGGCCAAGGCCGATCTTCTGCAGCAGGACGCGGCGCGCGGCTGCGTCCACCAGGGCCGGATCAACCCGGCCGGCTTTCAGTTCTTCGAGCAGGTGCTCCCCGTAGGCGTCGACCGTTGGCAGCTCCACGTCGACACCGGCGGCCAGCGCTGCGCCGGCCGCCTCGCCGCGGCTTCCCGCCACACCGTGCAGGTCCTGCAGGAACCCGATGCCGAAGTAGTCGGCCACCACGGTGCCGTCGAATCCCCAGGTGTCCCGCAGCAGCCCCGTCAGCAGCGAATGGTCGGCCGCGGAGGGAACGCCGTCGGTATCGGTGTAGGCATGCATTACCGAGCGCACGCCGGACTCCCGGACCGCCATTTCGAACGGCGGCAGGACGACGTCGGCGAATTCCCTCGGCCCCATGGAAACCGGCGCGAGGTTCCGGCCGGCCCGGGAGGCAGCGTAACCGGCGAAGTGCTTCAGCGTGGCCACCACTCCGGCCTGCTCCAGGCCCTGGATGTAAGCCGTGGCAATGCTGCCCACCAGGTACGGGTCCTCACCGATGGTCTCTTCCACCCGGCCCCAGCGGGCGTCCCGGACAACGTCCAGCACCGGTGCCAGTCCCTGGTGGACGCCCACCCGGCGCAGGTCCTCCCCGATCGCTCCGGCCATGCGGCGGACCAGCTGAGGATTGAAGGTGGCACCCCACGCCAGCGGAACCGGATACGCCGTCGCACCCCAGGCCGCGAACCCGGCCAGGCACTCTTCGTGCGCCATCGCGGGGATGCCGAACCGGTTGGAGGCGGCGATCCGCTCCTGGGTGCGCATCAGGGACAGGGCGCCGGCGCCGGCGTCGACCGGTTTGGTGCCGAACGGGCGGGTCAGCTGGCCCAGCCCGGCAGGCAGGAGCGACTCAAGGTCCGGTGGCTGGTTCATCTCATGCTGGTGCGGTGCCACCTCGGCGCCGTCGGCTGATGCGCCGACCCACACGCCGATCAGCTGGGCGGTCTTCTCCTCCAGGGTCATTTGGGCGAGCAGGGCATCCGCGCGTTCGGCGGGGGGAAGGGAGGCATCCCGCCAGGGGACGCGCTTGGTGGTGGTGTTCGACATGGGTCACTTTCCGCCAGCGCCCATGAGGCCCTGGACTAGTGCGCGGCGCGCAAAGAGGTAAACCAGCAGCACGGGAATCATCGAAAGCATCACCGCGGCGAGGATGCCGGGGACGTTGATGCCGTACTGGGTCTGGAAGTTGAAGAGGCCAAGCGTGATGACCCGGGTGGACTCCGACTGGGTCAGGATCAGCGGAAGCAGGAAACCGTTCCACCCCTGCAGGGCGGCGAACACGGCGATCGTGGAGATCCCCGGCTTGGACAGCGGCAGCACCAGCCGGAGGAAGGTCCGCCAGGTTCCGGCGCCGTCCACGGCCATCGCCTCGTAGAGCTCCGGGGTGATGTCCCGCATGGTTCCGGAAAGGATCAGCGTGCAGATCGGCAGGGCGAACGCCGCGGTGGGCAGGATGATGCCCAGCAGGGTGTCATAGAGTCCCACCGTGTTGATCAGGTAGAACATTGGAACGATCACCGCCTGCACCGGAATGGCCAGGCCCAGCAGGAAGAACCGGAAGATGAGCGTGGTGGTGCGGGACTGGTTGCGCACAATGGCGTAGGCCAGGGGCGGCACCACCAGCAGCACGATTCCCACCACTCCGCCGGTGACAATCAGGGTGTTCAGGAAGTACAGCCCGAACCCGCTCTGGAACACACCGGCGTAGTTCTCCAGCGTGAAGCTGGTGGGAAAGGAGAGCGGTCCGCCGGCGCTGAAGTCGCTGCGGGTCTGGACGCTGGCCGCAATCATCACGTACAGCGGCAGGGCAACGATCAGGAGCCAGACGACGGCGGCGGCTCCGGCAATGTAATTGGGGCGCGTGCGCATCTAGACCCCTTCCAGCGTGCTGCGCATCTTGTCGTAGCCGGAGACCTTGACCATGATCAGCGAGATGGTGGTGGCTACGATCACGAGTACCAGGGCCACGGCGGCTCCGATGCCGAAGTCGAAGCGGCGGAAGGCCTGTTCGAACATGTAGAAGGCCGTGATGGTGGTGTCCGTTCCCGGCCCGCCGTTGGTGAGGATCAGCACCGTCTCGAAGGTGGTCAGTCCGCCCACCACCATTAGGATCACGGACGTGATGATGGAGTTGCGAAGCTGGGGGAGCGTGATGCTGAAGAAGGTCCGTGCCCGTCCGGCGCCGTCGATCTCCGCGGCCTGGTAGAGCACCTGCGGAATGGCCCGTGCCGCGCCCTGGTAGATCAGCGTATGGAACGGCGTGAACTGCCACATGCTCACAAAGATGATGACGCCGATTGCCGTTGCCTGGTGCCCGAACAGGTTTCCGTCCCCGAACAGCCAGCGGAACTGGGAGGGCACGCCGAAGTTGGGATCCAGCAGCGCCCGCCACAGCACCGAGATGGCGGCCGAGGAGAGCAGCAGCGGCACGAAGTAGATGGCGCTGAGGACAGCGCGGTTGCGCTGCGGTCCGGCAGCCCACACGCCCAGCAGCATGCTCACCGGCGTCTGCGTGGCAACACCGAGGACGATGAAGAGCAGGGACAGCCAGAGGCTCTTGAGCATCACCGGGTCCCCGGCGAGTTCCTGCCAGTTCTCCATGCCGACGAACTTGGGCTCGCCGATGCCGCGCCAGCTCATGAAGGACAGGACGACGACGGCGATCAGCGGGATCACGGCGAAGAGCAGGAAGAACACGGTGGCCGGCAGGGTCCAGGCCAGCCCGGGACGGGTTGAGCGGGCCGAGCGGCCGGCGGCTGCCGGACGGACCCGTTCGGATCCGTCCGGCAGCGCCGGCGGCTTGGGAGGAAGCAGTGCAGTCATCAGATGGAGTTCCTAGAGGCCCTGCATGGCGGCGATGAAACCGTCCTCGTCGATCCGTCCGCTGAAGAAATCGGACATGGCGCCGTGGATGGCAGGGGTCGCCGAGGGCGGGTAGGCCTGGTCCCAGGAAAGCTGGAAGGCCGGTGCCTGTTCCACCAGCCCGTACTGGAAGCGGGCGTAGTCCGGATCCGCGGACGCGTCCAGGAACTGCTCGGTGTTGGTGGTGGTGGGCAGGTTGCCGATGGCCACCTGCTCCTGGACGAAGTCATCCGAGTACATCAGCTTGAGGAAGTCGCGGACGGTGTCCGGATACCGGGTGTTCGCCAGGACTGAGTAGAAGTTGTTGGTGTTGCCGACCAGGTTGGCAGGGTCTCCCTTGCCGCCGTCGATCGTGGGGAACTCGCTGTAGCCCAGGGCGCCGGACTCCACGAATTCGGGAGCCGCGTCCTGGTGCGTTGAGTAGGCCCAGGAGCCCATCAGCTCAAAGCCTGCCTGGCCGCTGGAGAGCAGCGATGCGGAGCCGCCGTCGGTGAACTTCACGGACTGGAAGTTGGTGCCGAAGGCGCCGGAGTCAACCAGTTCGCGCAGCATGCCCAGGGCTTCCCGGCTTTCCTCGGAGTCCCAGACTTCGGTGTCCCCGGCGAGGGCGCTTTCAAAGAGTTCGGGTCCGGCGACGCGGTCATACACATACTCCACCCACATGAGGGTGGGCCACTCGTCGGCACCGCCGAGCGCAATGGGGGTGACGCCGGCGGCCTTGAGCTTCTCCACTGCGTCCAGCAGCTCGTCCCACGTTTCCGGAGCGCCGTCGACGCCGGCACTGGCCAGGACCTCTTCGTTGCTGAAGAGCATGACCGGCTGGGTTCCGCGCATGGGAATGCCGTACGCCTGCCCGTCCACGACGGCGGTGTCAAAGACCGAGGGGAGGAAGGCATCCTTGAGCCGGGGGTCCTCCTCGATGAAGTCATCCAGCGGCATCAGCAGGCCGGCGTCCACATAGTCCGTGATGGATCCGCCGCCCCAGTTGAAGAAGATGTCCGGGGCAGAGTCCGTGTCGATGACGGTTTGCAGTTTCTGCTGGTAGTCGGCCCCGGGGATGGTGTCCAGGACGACCTTCACGTCCGAAGTTTCGTTGAACTTGTCCACCATGGCCCGCTCGACGTCGTTGGCGGCGTCGCCGTAGACCAGGACGTGGACCTCATTTTCCGGCCGGTTGCTGGCAGCGGATTCCCCGCTGTTCGAACAGGCGGCCATAGACATGCCGAGTGCCAGCGCACCCGCGGCTGCGGTAGCTGGTTTCAGCCAGCTGCGGTTGTTCCTCATTGAACTGCTCCTCACTGGAAGTTCTTCCGGGAAGCGGGCTCCGAAAGTTTCGAAACACTTGCCGAAAGTTCTGGAATGCGGCTAGCTTAAAATGCAGGAATGTGATGCGCAACACTTTTTGGCTGCGTCTTCGCGCCGGGAACTTTCGCACGGAGGAGAAACACATGGCAGAAACGCCTGCGGCTGGGCGCGTTACCCTGGCTGAGCTTGCCGCTGAAGCGGAGGTCTCGCTGTCCACGATTTCGAAAGTTCTCAACGGGCGGTCTGATGTTTCGCGAAAAACCCGGACGAAAGTTGAAGCCCTCCTGGACGGGCACGGCTACCAGCGGCGAGCGAGCCGCGGCACCAAATCCGGGCTGCTGGAACTGGTGTTCCATGAGCTGGAAAGTGCGTGGGCACTGGAAATTATCCGCGGCGTGGAGAACGTGGCCAGGGAACACGGGCTGAGCGTGGTGCTCACCGAGAGCGGCACCCGGCATTCACCCGGGCCTGAATGGGTGGAGGGTGTGATCGCCAGGCGGCCGGCCGGCGTCGTGCTGGTCTTTGCCGACCTGGCGCAGGAGTCCCGCCGGCTGCTCGAATCCCGCGGCATACCGTTCGTGATTATTGACCCGGCGGGGGACCCGGCGCCGGATGTTCCCTCGGTGGGATCGGCGAATTGGGCCGGCGGAATGATGGCGACCCGCCACCTCATCGACCTGGGGCACCGGCGGATCGCGGCGATCACCGGGCCGGAGGACCTGATGTGTTCCCTGGCCCGGATTGACGGTTACCGGTCAGCGCTCAATACAGCTGGACTGGACTTCGATCCGGGACTGGTGCGGTACGGGAACTTCCACGTCGACGGCGGACGCGACCACGCGCTGGACCTGCTGGCCCAACCTGAACGGCCCACCGCCATCTTCGCCGGCAGCGACCTGCAGGCCCTGGGAGTGCTCGACGCCGCCCGGCAACTGGGAATTTCGGTTCCGGAGCAGCTGTCCGTGGTGGGCTATGACGATCTGCAGGTGGCCCGCTGGTCCTCGCCCGCCCTCACCACAGTGCACCAGCCGCTGATCGAGATGGCCGAGGAGGCCACCCGCATGGTGCTGATGCTGCGGGACGGGGAGCAGCCCAAGAACACGCGGCTGGACCTGTCCACGTCCCTGGTGGTCCGGCAGAGCACTGCTGCTCCGCCGGAGGGGGTCAACTAGCCTCTGGCCAGGAGTGTTGCAGGCGGACGCGGGTGCTGGCACGGGGCAGGGCCTCGCTGAGGGGGAGGGGCCTGCGTCCCCGCGAAGGTGGAGCGGCGGTAGCTCCGGCGCGGGGTTTTCCGGTGCTCTCTTCGGGGCCGGGCTCCGTGGTGGGGCTCTGTCCGGGGTCCGCGTCCTGAGTCGCATTGCAGTCGCTTTGAGCCAGGGGCGTGGATCCTGTGTCGCAATAACGCTGGTCTGAAAGGTTGAGAGGGGCGTTTCTGCAGCACAGGATGAACAGGGTTGGTGCTTTGGTGCGGTGCCGTGCGTCCTGTGTCGCAATACCGTCGTTCACAACGGCTCGTAGGAACGTTAGTGCAGCACAGGATGCGAACTCCTACCGCTAAGCAGCGTTATCGCATCAGAGGATGCCCACGACGTTTCGCCGTCGGGTGCAGCCCCGGCAGGCACGGCGCCCCCGCCACCGGCCCCCGCCGGCACGCCCGACTGGCTAGGCCTGGTCGGGCGTGCCGATGCCGTCTGGCTGCGGAGCGGCACCCAGCCGTCGCCCGCCGCGGCGGTAGGCCGGCGTCGTCGCCAGTACGAGATTGATCATGAGCGCGCAGCCGATGATCACCCCGGCCATCGACAGTGCCGATCCGCCGAAGACTCCAACCAGCGGGCTGATGAGGCCGGCAAGTCCAACCTGGAGACAGCCCAGCAGGGCGGCGGCTGTTCCGGCCATGTGGCCGTAGCCGTCCAGTGCCAGGGATGTGGCGTTGGAGAAGATGAAGCCGAGCATGCCCAGCGTCACCCAAAGTCCGGCAACCAGGCCCACCACACCGCCGAACCCGGTGGCGATGATGACCGGCAGGATCAGCGCCAGCAGGAGCAGCACCGGTGCTGCGATGCGCAGGATCCCGGCTGACGGGAACCGGTTCAGCAGGGACGCATTGACCTGCGAGGAGACCACCATGGCGACACCGTTGATGGCGAAGACCAGTGCGAAGGTGGCGGGGGAGAGGCCGTACTCTTCCTGCATCACGAACGGTGAACCGACCACGTAGCTCATGATGATGCCCATGGACAGGCCGGGAATGACGGCGAACGCCAGGAAGCGGCGGTCGCGCAGCAGGATCCGGTAGCCGCCGGGCTTGCCGGACTTCGGGGTGCCCTTCTTCGCCTTGGCCAGGCGGCGTTCGCGGGGAAGCGTTTCGGGCATCCAGCGCCAGACGATGACCACCAGGATCACCCCGATCAGCGCCAGCGCGTAGAACACAGCCCGCCAGGCCCAGATGCCGGCAACAGCCTGGCCCAGCGTGGGGGCCAGCAGTGGCGCGAGGCCGATCATCAGCATCAGCCGGGACAGCAGGCGCGCGGCATCGGATCCGGTGAACCGGTCCCGGATCACCGCGATGGCCACCACGGAGGCAGCAGCGTTGAAGAAGCCCTGCATAATGCGCAGGCCGATCAGCAGGCCAATGTTCGGCGCGATCGCACAGAGCAGGGAGGTCACCACGTGCATCGAGATGCCGATCAGCAGCGGCAGCCGCCGGCCGAAGCGGTCGGACAGCGGGCCGATGACCAGCTGGCCAACGGCGGTTCCCAGCAGGGTGCCGGAGAGCGTGAACTGTGCCGCCGTCGTCGTCGTCGCCAGGTCCGAGGCGACCTCAGGCAGCGCCGGAAGGTACATGTCGGTGGTCACGGCGGGCAGCGCGGCGAGGGCACCGAGCATCAGGATGTACTTCAGGCTGCGGGAGCGGGAGGAGGTGCGTGCGGGGGAGGTTTTGGACACCGGGGAAGTGCTCCTAAGCAGGATTATGAAGACGGTGGGCCTCGGCCAGTATAGTCCCGCCGAAAGGCCAGTTACGGCTCGTTTCAACGCTCAAAGGAGCCGTAACTGCCCTTTCGGCGGGGAGGGGGCGGGAAGCGTTGACCGGGGAAGGGCGGAGTTTCACACTGGAGGAACATTCCGCCCTGTTGAGTCCCCCGTTGGCTGCCACCCGAGCTGAGGCGATACGCATGGAAAAACGGATCCTGGATTACACCGACTGGCAGGACACGGCAGACACCCTGCACCTCTTCCTGCAGATGGCCGGCAAGGTGAAGGTTGAACGCAGCAACAAGCGGCCGGGGTGGGCCCATGTCCGGCTGCCGCTGAGCATCGACGGAATCGGCACCGGAATCATTCCGGCCGGCGCGTTCAGCTTCGAGATCTACTTCAACCTGCGCCGGCACCACGTGGATGTGCAGAATACCGACGGCGGCAAGTCACGGATCCCGCTCGGGGACGGATTGAGCGTGGCCGAGTTCCACTCGCAGCTCATGGCCGCACTGGACTACATTGGGGCGCCAACGGAGATCAACACCACGCCGCAGGAGTTCTACGACCAGACGCCGTTCGATGAGGACACCAAGCACCACTCCTGGGACCGGCATGCGGTTGAGGCCTACTTGGAGAACCTGCACTTCGCCTACCGCTGCCTGTCCCGGTTCCTCTCGCCGTTCCGCGGCAAGGTGGATATGCCGGAGTTCTGGTTCGGCACCATGGACCTCTCCGGTTCGGTGTTCGCCGGACAGGCCGCACCCTACAGCGGCACCGATGTGGTGGGCGTGAACTGCTTCGATGAAAAGTTCGTGGAGTACGGCTTCTGGCCCGGGGACGTGAAGATGTCCCAGCCTGCGTTCTTCGGCATGCCATATCCGTTCTTCTCCGGCATCGAAAGCTACGCATCAATGCTGAAGCCGGACCGCGCGGAGTTCCGGCCGCAGATGAGCGAGTTCATCCTCACCCTGGAGGATGCCTTCTCCTATCCGGATCCGGAACAGGCGGTGGTGGACATGTGCCAGTCGAGCTTTGAAATTGTGCAGCGCATGGACCGCTGGGCGGACCTGGAATGGATTATCGAACCGCTGACTTACCCGGCGTCGGCTCATCGGTAGGCTCCGCAGGCAACCCCGCTTCCCCGATTAGGGCCGTCCGCGGGCACGCTGACATAATGTTGGCAAACCCCCTTCGGAAGGCGGCCCTGTTCCATGACTCCACGCAAACTGTTCACCACCCTGGCGTTCGCCGAAGCCGTGACGTGGACTCTCCTGATCGCGGCCCTGGTGGCCAAGTACGCCTTCGGCAACGAAGTGTTCACTCCCGTTGCCGGCGGACTGCACGGCTTCGTCTTCCTCTCCTACGCCGCAGTGACCGTATTCGTATGGGTCAACCAGAAGTGGTCCGCAGCCACCGGTGTGCTGGGTGTTGCGCTCGCGGTCGTTCCCTGGGCCACCATTCCGTTCGAGAAGTCACTGGACAAGCGTGGACTGCTCGACGGCGGCTGGCGCCTGGGCCCGGGCGGCGAGGAGCCGAAGAACTTCGTGGACAAGGTCCAGGCCCTGGTGCTGCGCCGTCCCGCGGCAGCTGCCCTTGTTGCCGTCGCCGGAGTCGCCGTCGTCTTTTCGATCCTTCTTTACCTGGGCCCGCCCATCCCGAAGGGCTAAGAGCGGTAAAAGAAAACGCACCGGTGGCTCCCATGGGGGGAGCCACCGGTGCGTTTTTTGCATACGCTAGGCCGCGGCGAAATCCTTCGCATTGGCCAGCACCGGAAGGCGCTCGCGGACCTGGGCTACAAGCTTCGGATCCAGGTCGAGGACAGCCAGTCCAGGCGCCTCGCCGAGCGCGGCCAGTTCCTCACCCAGCGGTGACACGACGGCGCTGTGCCCGACGCCGGTGGGTGCGGTTCCTTCCAGGGGCCGGCCGAGGGAGGCCGGGTCGCCCTGTCCGCAGGCAAGCACGTAAGTGGTGCTGTCCAGGGCGCGTGCCCGGACGAGCAGGTCCCACTGCTCCGTCTTTCCCGGCCCGGCGCCCCATGAGGCGCACACAATGTTTACGTCAGCACCGGCGCGCGCATTGGCGGTAAACAGGGCCGGGAAACGGACGTCGTAGCAGGTTGCCAGTCCGAAGGTCATGCCGCCGAGGCTGAAGGTTACCGGCGCGTCCCCGCCGTCCACGGCGTCGGACTCGGCGAAGCCGAAGGCGTCGAAGAGGTGGATCTTGTCGTAGGAAGTCTCGGTCCCCGGACCCGTGACCAGCAGGGTGTTGCGGACCCGGCCGCCGCTGCCGGGGGTGAACATGCCGGCCACAATGGTGATGCCGAGATCCGCGGCAATCTGCCGGACCGTGGAAGCCCAGGGTCCGTCCAGCGGCTCCGCGACGGACCCGAGGGGATTCCCGAATGCGCACATGGCAGCTTCGGGGAAGACAACCAGCTCGGCACCGGCCGCCTTCGCCCGGCCCGCGTAGTCGCGGACGAGGTCAAGGTTGGAGGATGGATCTGAACTGCTGATAACTTGGGCAAGCGCGATGCGCATGGGATTCCCCTTTCCTTGTTGTATACATAATGTATGCCTAAAACCACGGGGACCGCTGCGTCCAGCCGCGAAAAAGCCTTTTCCTACCTCCGGGAGAACATCCTGGTGGACCCTGCACGCCAGGGTACGTTCCTCAATGAGCAGGAGCTGGCGGCTGAAATCGGTGTCTCACGGACGCCCGTGCGTGAAGCGCTGCTCCTGCTTGTGGCGGACGGTCTGGTGGAGCTGATCCCGCAGCGCGGAGCTTATGTCCCCGCGGTCACCGGCAGGCAGATTTCCGAGCTGATGGAGCTGCGCGGCGTGCTGGAACGCCATGCTGCAGTCCACACCATTGGTGCGGGCACCGTTCCGGAGGAGGCGATGCGGGCTACGCTCGAGCAGCAGGCCGGCCTCCCGGATCTGCTGGACGCGGCCAGTGCCCGCGAGTTCATCCGCCTTGATGCGGCCTTCCACCAGCTGCTCGTGGATGCGGTAGGCAATGAGCTGATATCCGGCACCTACGCCAAGCTGCAGGTCCGGCAGATCCTCGTTGGCGTTGAAGCGCTCTTCCGGACCTCCGGCCGCAGGCGGCAGGTGTGCGGCGAGCACCAGGAGATCCTCGACGCGCTGGCCGCAGGGAACGCCGACGCGGCGCAGGAGGCCATCAGCCGCCACCTGGACGTGACGCTGGGCCTCCTGCTCCGCGGCTAGATCTTTTCTGTCTCCAGCATGGTCCGGTATTCCTCGTCCTCGGTGTTGTGCGGGTCGCGTCCGAGTGCGAGGCCGATCAGGGTCAGGATGCCTGCTACGCCAACATAGGCGGCAACGGGTACCCAGCTGCCGAACTCACTGAGCAGGAGCGTGAACATCAGCGGGGCAATGGCGCCGCCGATGACGCCGGCAAACGTGTAGGCCAGCGAGCTGCCCGTGGAACGGAGCCGCGGGGAGAACTGCTCGACGACGAACGCGGCCTGCGGGCCGTACATGAATGAGTGGCAGGTCAGGCCTAGGACGATGCCGATAACCAGGATTGCCTGGTTATTGCTGCCCAGGATGCCGAAGAAGATGAAGGTCCACGCAGCGCCGAGGATCGCCGCTGCCGCGTAGACCACCCGGCGGTTGATGCGGTCCGAAACGGCTCCCGCCAGCGGAATGGTGATGAGCTGGAAGGCAGAACCGACCAGGACGGCAGTGAGTACCTGGTTGCGCTCGTAACCGAGGAACTGGATGCCGTACGTCAGGGTAAAGACGGTGAAGAGCGCGTAGAGCACATCGGGTCCAACACGGCTCAGGATCGCCGCGATGAGGGGCCGCAGCTGGGTGGTCAGGACTTCCTTGACCGGGGCCTGCGGGCGGTCGCCGTGGGCTTCGATTGCCTTGAAGACGGGGGTGTCCTCCAGCTTGAGGCGGATCCAGAGTCCGAAGCCCACCAGGACGGCGGAGAACAGGAAGGCAATGCGCCAGCCGTAGCTGATGAAGGCGTCCTCAGTCATGGCAACCGTGAGGATAGCCAGGGCGCCGTTTGCCATCAGGTTGCCGGCCGGCGGACCAACCTGGGCGGCGGAAGCCCAGAACCCGCGCTTCTTGGGGTCTCCGTATTCGCTCGAGAGCAGGACGGCGCCGCCCCATTCCCCGCCCACGCCCACGCCCTGGGCAAACCGCAGCAGGACGAGGATGAGCGGTGCAGCGATGCCGATGGTGGCGTAGCCGGGAAGGATTCCGATGAGCACCGTGGCCACGCCAATGATCATCAGCGTGGCAACCAGGACCTTTTTCCGACCGATCCGGTCACCCAGCCGGCCGAAGATGATTCCGCCGACCGGGCGGGAAACGTAGCCCACGGCGTAGGTGGAGAACGCCAGGATGGTTCCCGTCAGCGGATCCGATGAGGGGAAGAAGATGATGGGGAAAACGACGGCGGCTGCAGCCGAGTAGACCGCGAAGTCGTACCACTCGAGAGCGGTGCCCGTGAGGCTGGCCGCAAAGGCCTTGTAGAGGCCGGCTGGTCTATCCGGCGAGGACGTCTGCGGCGGCTGGCTGGCGCCGGGAGTGGGGGTGGTTGTCACGGTTGTAGGACCTCCGGGGTATGGGCGGGAGTGATGCAAGCCACTTGTGTGAACGATGTATACATTACGCATACTTGATGTAGATTGGCGAGGGTTTCCATTTCCGGTTTGTAAAAACTCTCTTCCGAAGGGCCAAAACATGACAACGCTGACATTCGAGCTTCCGGACGGCACCGAAGTTGCCGTAGACGTACGGCACCTGCTCAACGCCGGTTACGCAGGCCGTGAACAGGACGAAGTGCAGGCGCACATTCAGGAACTTGCGGAGCTGGGTGTCCCGGGCCCGTCCGTGACTCCGGCCCTTTACCCAGTCTCTCCGTACCTGGCCCAGCAGGTTGACGAAGTCAGCGTGCAGCACGGCAAGACCTCCGGTGAAGCGGAATGGGCGCTGGTCATCAGCGACGCTGGAACGCTGCTGACCGTGGCGTGCGACCACACGGACCGTGAGCTGGAAGTCCACGGCGTGGCCTGGAGCAAGAATGCCAGCCCCGACGTCCTGGGCCGCCGGGCCTGGCGGCTGGATGACGTCCGCGGCCACCTGGACGACATCACGCTGAAGGCATGGGTTGGTGCCGGCGAGGTGCCGGACACGCTGATCCAGGACAGCTCGCTCGCAGCCCTGCTGACGCCCGACTACTGGCTGGACATCCTGGCCGAGCGCGGGCTGGACAAGCCCGGGACCGTCCTGATTTCCGGGACCGTTGCCATGCTGCACGGAGTGGATCAGTTCGCCCGCAGCTGGAAGGTCGAGATGTCTGACCCGGTCACCGGCGAAACCCTTTCGCTGGGCTACGGCGTGCGTCAGATGGCTGAACCGATCGGCTAATTGCCGCTAGCGGGGCATGGCCTGCAGCTGCGGCTACCGGCCATGCCCGGCCCGCGGGCGCCAAAGCGCAGATGCCATCTGGCGGCGTCATGCACGGCGCCGCGCGCAGCTGGACTGGCAGGATGGGCACATGGCCAAACCGTTTACCCTGGTGCAGCTGCGCTACTTCTCGGCCGTGGCAGCAGCGGAGAGCATGACTGCCGCGTCGCGCGAACTCAATGTCACCCAGTCGGCGCTCTCCGCCGCGGTCTCACAGCTGGAGAAGGACCTCGACGTGCAGCTCTTTATCCGCGGACGGCAGCGGGGAATGCAGCTGACCGCGGCGGGCAGGCAATTCGCGAAGGACCTGGCGCCCTTCCTCGAAGAAGCCGACGCGCTCTACGAAGCTGCCCGCGGCTACTCGGATGCACTCACGGGTGAACTGCGCGTGGGAGTCTTTGCTCCGCTGGCACCTTTCCGGGCCCCGGTAATCCTGCAGGCCTTCGAAACCGCCCACCCCGGGGTGCAGCTTTCATTCCTCGAGGGAGACCAGGAATACCTGCGCCGTTCGCTGCTGGAAGGCGAATGCGAACTCGCCCTGATGTACGGCCTCGGACTGGATGAAGGCTTCACCACGAAGGTCGTGGAGCGGATCTCCGCCCACGTGATCGTCGCGGAAGACCATCCCCTGGCCGCCAGTCCGGACGGCGAAGTGTCCCTGGCCCAGTTCGAAGACGAACCGCTGATCCTGCTGGACCTGCCGCACACCCGCGAATACTTCATGAGCCTCTTTGCGGCCGCCGGAGTGCGCCCCAAGATCCGCCACCGCGCTTCCGGCTACGAGACGGTGCGTTCCTTCGTCGCCCGGGGACACGGCTACTCGGTGCTGAACCAGCGGCTGCACCATGACCAGACGTACGCCGGGGGCCGAGTGGTTCCCCTTCGGCTGACCGATGACCTGCCCGGAATCGAAGTCATGCTCGTCCGCCCGGCCGGAGTCCGCCCAACCCGCCGCGCCCTCGCCTTCGAAGCCGTCTGCGGACGCCTGTACGGAGCGGGCAGCTAGTCTTCGCATCGTCAAAATCGATGAGAGCCTTCAGAAACATCAACTGGACATCTGTGACGCAGGTCACCAGAGTTGACCCATCATCATCTCTGCCCCGCCGGTGGCAGGCCGGTGGATCCCCGCAGCGTCGCGGAGATGCCGGCCCGAGCCGGTACTGAATCCCCCAGGAGTGCAGTTGAACAGTTCAGAATCACGTTTCCGCGGCGTTACGCAGCCTGCGGGCCACGGACGGGCCGCGGGAAACGCTGCCGACACAAGTCCTCAGCAGACGTTACGTGCCCGAAACGGCGGGCAACGGGGCCAAAACCCGGTGTGCGTACGGTGGCTCCCATGACTACGAACGAAGTGACTCCGCACGACACCAGTGTCCAGTCCGCTCCGGCGGAAGGTGCCAAGCCCCGCATCACAGGCATGCAGAAGCGTGTCCTGGCCGGCGGCAGCGTTGGCCAGTTCATCGAGTTCTACGACTTCGCGCTTTACGGCCTCTCCGCCGTCGTGCTGTCCCAGCTCTTCTTCCCCAGCGAAAGCGCCTTCATTGGCCTGCTCTCCACCTTTGCAACCTTTGGCGTCGCCTTCCTCATCCGGCCGCTGGGCGGACTGTTCTTCGGCGCGCTGGGAGACCGGATCGGCCGGCGCCGCGTCCTGTACATCACGCTGGTTTCAATTGGTGCCGCAACGGCCGCAATCGGCCTGCTGCCAACCTATGCAACCATCGGCGCGCTGGCACCGGCCCTGCTGGTGCTGTGCCGGCTGGTGCAGGGCTTCTCGGCCGGCGGCGAATCGGTGGGCGCGCCGTCGTTCGTCTTCGAACACGCGCCGGCGAACCGCCGCGGCTTCTGGCTCAACATCACCCTCGCTGCCACCGCGCTGCCCTCCGTGGTGGCCGGAACGCTGATCCTGATCCTCAGCCAGTCCATGAGCGACGCCGACTTCCAGAGCTGGGGCTGGCGCATCCCGTTCCTGCTGGCACTGCCGCTGTCCCTCTTCGGCCTGTGGATCCGCGCCAAGACCGAGGAAAGCGAAGTCTTCAAGGCAGTCCTGGCCAAGAACCAGACCAAGGAATACAGCCCCATCCGCGAGACCTTCCGCACCAACAAGGTCCGCATGCTGCAGGTCATCTTCGTGATGGGCCTGACCGCCATGGGCTTCTACTTCCTCTCCGGCTACTTCGTCTCCTACGTCCAGACCACCGGCAACCTCAGCCGCGACCAGTCATTGCTGGCCAACGCCGCGGCCATGGCGTTCTACGCAATCCTGCTGCCGCTGGGCGGAATCATCGGCGACAAGGTTGGCCGCAAGCCCATGCTGATTGCCGGCTCTGCCGCACTGGCCGTCTTCGCGGTTCCCTGCTTCATGCTGGTTACCAGCGGCGTGCTGGGACTGGCCATCCTGGGCCAGCTGCTCTTCGTCATTCCGCTCTGCATCTACGGCGGCGGCTGCTACACCTTCTTCGTGGAAATCTTCACCACCAAGACCCGCTTCACTTCCGCAGCCATCAGCTACAACGTCGCCTACGCCATCTTCGGCGGCACCGCACCGTTCGTGGGCACCGCACTGGTGGCAGCGACGGACGTGGCGTACTCACCGGGCTTCTACATGAGTGCCGCAGCCGTGATCGTGCTGCTGCTCCTCACCCTCACCAAAGTGCCGGAAACCCGCGGCCGCATGGGCTAGCACCGTCCGGTGCAGCCGCACGGACCAGCCCGCCTGACTCAAAGGAAAGAACCATGACTTCACCCCAGGCCTTCCTGAAGGACTTCCACGACGTCGCCGCCATCGGCGCCACCGCAGCCAACGGCGTCGACCGGCAAGCAGCCACCGCTGAAGACAAGCAGACCAGGGACTGGTTTGCCACCTATGCCGAGACCCGCGGGTGGGAGGTGCGGGTGGACAGCATCGGCAACATGTTTGCGCTGATCGAGCTGGTTCCCGGCGCACCGTACGTCCTGGTCGGCTCGCACCTGGACAGCCAGCCGCTGGGCGGGCGGTTCGACGGCGCGTACGGAGTGATTGCCGGCCTGCACGCCGCCTCCCGGATCACCGAACGCCTGCAGGCCGCAGGCGGCACGCCGGTTTTCAACCTGGCTGTCGTGAACTGGTTCAACGAGGAAGGCGGGCGGTTCGCGCCGTCCATCATGGGCAGCTCCGTGTTCGCGGGGCTCATGGATGAAGAAGCCATGCTGGAGGTCCGTGACCTCGCTGGGATTTCTGTCCGGGAGGCCCTGTCCGGAATCGGGTACCTCGGCACTGATCCACGGCCGGAGGTGGCCAGCTACGCGGAAATCCACATTGAGCAGGGCCGCATCCTGGAACGCGAGCAGCTGCCGCTGGGTGCCGTCGACTATTCCTGGTACACCCAGAAACTGGACATTGAGGTGCTTGGCGAACAGTCGCACACCGGAGCCACTGCCATGGCGGACCGGCACGATGCCCTGGTGGCAGCCTCCAAGGTGGTGCTGCTCGTCCACGACGTGACGAAGAAGTTCGCCGATGAAGCACTGGTGTCCTCGGTGGGGCGGATGACCCTGGAGCCGAACTCACCGATCGTCGTCGCCCGCCGCGTCCATCTGGTGGCGGACCTGCGCTCGGCCTCACCGGAGATCGTGGCCGAAGCGCGTGCGTCCCTCCTCGCTGACATCGACGCCATTGCCCGCGAACACGACATCACCATCAACGTGAACGACTTCGACATCCGCGGCATCCAGTACTACCCGGAGGAGGGGCTGGAGCTGGCCGAGAAGGTGGCAGCGGAGCTGGGCCTCGGCATCCGCCGGATCCAGACCATGGCCGGCCACGACTCCGTGGCGCTGAACCGCATCGCCCCCACGGTGATGATGTTCATTCCCTCCGTTGACGGGGTGTCCCACTGCGAACGGGAGTTCACCACGGACGAGGACATGGTTGCCGGCCTGGACGCCCTCACCGAACTGGGCTGGAAGCTGATCCACGGTGCCCTGACGGACCAGGCCACGGGTCCGGCAGCATGAGCACGCCGGTGACCGGCGAAGACCTCGCTGCACGTGTCGCAGGGAACGCGCCGCTGCATTACCTGGACGCTGTTTCCGCGCTGGAGCTGTTCCGTTCCGGGACCCTCTCGCCCGTTGAACTGCTGACGGCGGTCGCGGAGCGGACGGAGACCGCGAATCCGGCAGTGAATGCCCTGACGGAAACCCTGTTCGACGACGCCATGGTGCAGGCGCGGGAAGCCGAAGCGGCGTACCGCAGCGGTGACACAGGGGAGCGTCCGCTGCTGGGGTTGCCCGTGGCGACCAAGGAGAAGCACGCCCTGGCCGGGCGCAGCCTCTCGCAGGGCCTGCTCGCCCATGCCGGTACGGTAGCCGCGGCGGACCATCCCGTGGTGGCGCGCATCCGGGCTGCCGGCGGCATAGTGCACGCCCGCACTACGTCTCCGGAGTTCAGCTGCGCCACCGTGACGCACAGTCCCATGTGGGGCGTTACCCGCAATCCCTGGAACCTGGACCGCTCACCCGGCGGCTCATCCGGCGGTGCGGGAGCGGCCCTGGCCGCGGGCCTGGCGCCGCTGGCAACGGCGTCGGACATCGCGGGATCAACCCGCCTGCCGGCGGCGTTCACCGGAACTGTTGGATACAAGGCGCCCTACGGCAGGATCCCCGGACAGGCTCCGCTCTCCGCCGATTGGTACCGGGGCGACGGACCCATGGCACGCACGGTTGCGGACACTGCCCTGCTGGCCAACGTGATGTCCGGCCGCCACCCGGCGGACCACGCCTCCTTCGGCGGTCCGGGCGTGCTGCCGCTGCGCTATCCCGACGCCGGCGAGCTGGCCGGGGTGCGCGTGGCACTGTGCCTGCGGCTGGGCGACTATCCGCTGGATGCCGCGGTCGAAGCCAACACCCGGGCCGTTGCCGCAGCGCTGCAGGGGGCCGGTGCCGTGGTGGAAGAAGTTGAGCTGCCGTGGACCACTGCCGGTATCCGGGAGGCCATCTTCACCCACTTTGGCCACATCCTGGGACCTGCCATGGAGGAGGCCACCGCCGGGGACCAGGAGCAGCTGGCCTCCTACACGCGCCGGTTCATGGCGGATGCCCGCGCCGCCGCGGAACGAACAACCCTGGTTGAGGGACTCGCTGCCGAGGCCAGGATCCAGGCGGAGCTGGCAACGGCAATGGCCGGTTTCGATGTGCTGCTCTGCCCCACCTCGGGAGCCGGTTCACTGGCTGCGGACGGGGACTACCTGGACGGGATTTCGGTGGCCGGGCGGACGCTGCAGCACTACTGGGAAGGCCACCTGACGGCTCCGTTCAACATCACCAACCGCTGTCCGGTCCTGGCCGTGCCGTCCGGATTCGGTGCCGACGGCGTCCCTACCGGTGTGCAGGTGGTGGGC
This sequence comes from Arthrobacter koreensis, assembly GCF_009193255.1. Classification (GTDB taxonomy): domain Bacteria; phylum Actinomycetota; class Actinomycetes; order Actinomycetales; family Micrococcaceae; genus Arthrobacter_B; species Arthrobacter_B koreensis. The sequence continues at coordinate 265,821 of NZ_WACG01000005.1, read as the reverse complement.
CACCCGTTTGCGGAGGAACCCGTCTTCCGCCTCGGTGCTGCCATCGAGGTGCTGCGTCCCTGGGCGGGGCGGTACCCGGAGCTGTAGCGCGGCGCCGGACCCGCCCCACAAGTTCAGCCGTGCCGCACGCCGTCCCCGGCAAGCACCGCGCGGTAGCCTTCCCGGAAGGTGGGGTAGCTGAACTCGAATCCGGTGGAAAGCAGCCGGGTGTTGGACAGGCGCCGGTTGCCGCCGCGCGAGGAGTTCGACGGCTCTTCCGGCCCCAGTTCCGTACCCAGTTCAGCGGCCAGGAAGCGGAGTACCTCCCGCTTCTCCACGGGTTCGTTGTCCACCCCGAGACAGAGGGGCGCGGGGTCAGCAACGGCGGTGGTCAGGTGCACGATCGCCGCGGCGGCGTCATCGCGGTGGATCCGGTTGGTCAGCTGTCCCTGCCCGGGATCCGCCGTTCCGGACCGGACCTGGTCGATCAGCCGGGTGCGCCCCGGGCCGTAGATTCCAGCCAGCCGAAGCACCACCGCATCCGGCCGGCGCGAGTGCAGCAGGTCCTCGGCTTCGCGGATGACGGCGCCGGTCACTGACGCCGGAGCGGTGGGGGAGTCTTCATCCAGCCAGCCGCCGCCGGCGTCGCCGTAGACCGCGGTGGAGGACACGAAGAGGATCCGGCGCGGATGCACGCCGTCCCGGTCCAGGGCGTCCAGCACATTGGCGGTCCCGTCCACGTAGGCGGAGCGGTACGCGGCTTCGGAGCGTTCCCGGGCCGCCGTTGAAATCACGACGACTTCGGTATCCGCCGGGATGGTCGGCAGCGAGCCGGTCAGGTCGGCGGCCTGGCCAGTCAGGGGAGCGGGAATCTTCTCGGCGGAACGGCGCCAGCCCAACACGGAAAAGCCGGCCGCGGCGAACCGCAGGCCGGCTTCCGTGCCCAGGTCACCGCAGCCGGTAATCAGGACAGTCATGGCTTTAGTCTGCCAAAGATCTAGTCGGGCAGTGAGGCGAGGACCTGGCGGGCCACGTCGACGCTGGACTGCGGGTTCTGCCCGGTGACCAGGTTGCCGTCGGTGACCACGAAGCTTTCCCACGCAGGCCCGGACTCCACAAGTGCGCCCTTCTCGGCCAGCGCGTCAGCGACCATCCAGGGAGTGTTCTCCCCGGTGCCGCCGTTCAGCTCCTCTTCGTTGGTGAAGACGGTGAGCCGGCGGCCGGAGAACGCGAACCCGGTTTCCGGGGTTTCGGCGCTGAGCAGCGCTGCCGGGCCGTGGCAGAACGGGGCGATGAGCATGCCGGCGTCATTCGCTGCAATCAGGATCCGTCCCATGTCCCAGTCGGTGGCCAGGTCCGCCATGGGACCGTGGCCACCCGGGATGACGACGGCGTCGTATTCAAGGGGTGCGACGTCGGCGAGTGCCATGGGCGCCTCCAGTTCCGGACGCAGCTCCTCCAGATAGGACTTCAGGCGGGCCGCCTTTTCCTCTCCACCGGCCTGGTCCGGCTGCAGGCTGATCGCATCCACTGTGGGAGCCTTGGCGCCGGGGGTGGCGAAGGTGATGCGGTGGCCGGCTTCAGCCAGGGTGCGGTGGGCTTCGACCAGTTCCTCGGCCCAGAAGCCGGTGGGGTGTTCGGAGCCGTCCTTCATGGTGAGGGAATCAGCGGCGGAGACAACCATCAGGATGTTGTTCATGGGGGTCCTTCCTTTGGGGATGGGATAGCGCTGGGGAGGCGGAGCTAGCGGGCCGCGGCGTCGATCGCTTCGAAGGTCTCGTCGTCCAGCACCAGGTCCCGGGCGTCCAGGTTCTCTTCGAGGTGGGCCACCGATCCGGTGCCGGGAATGGGCATCATGACCGGTGAGCGCTTCAGGAGCCACGCCAGGGCTACCTGGGAGGTGCTGGCACCGAGCTTCCGGGCGGCGTCGTCCAGCACTCCTCCCGGCTGGGCCAGTTCGCCGGCCGAAATAGGGGCCCAGGGGATGAACCCGATTCCGTTGGCAGTGGCGTACTCAAGCACGTCCTCGGAAGAGCGGTCCGTGAGGTTGTAGCGGTTCTGCACGGTGGAGACGGTGAAATGCCTGCCGGCTGCTTCCAGCTGTTCAACGCTGACCTGGGACAATCCCAGCGCCTTCACCTTGCCTTCCTTCTGCAGGTCGGCCAGGACGCCGAACTGCTCCTCGGCGTCCACAGTCGGGTCGATGCGGTGCAGCTGCAGCAGGTCCAGGGAATCCACCTTCAGCTTGCGCAGGCTCAGCTCGGCCTGCTGGCGGAGGTACTCGGGGCGTCCCAGCGGAATCCATTCGTCCGGGCCGGTGCGCACGAACCCGGCCTTGGTGCCGATCTTCAGTCCGTCCGGATAGGGGTAGAGCGCTTCGGCAATGATTTCTTCGCTGATGTTGGGGCCGTAGGAGTCTGCGGTGTCGATGAAGTCGACGCCGAGTTCGACGGCGCGGCGCACCACCTCGACGGCGGTGCCGCGGCTTTCGGGCTCGCCCCAGACGCCGGGGCCAACGATGCGCATGGCACCGAAGCCAAGCCGGTTCACGGTGCCCAGGTCCTTCAAGTCGATGGTTGCGGACAAGGTGTTGTTCCTCTGCTCAGTCATGTCGGGGTACAACCCAATACTAAGCAGGCTTATTCCTTTTTGCGTGGCAAATGCGGACCGAAGCTGTCCGGGCAGGTGTTTTTTGGGTTCGCGCCGGGGCGTATGTTCCTGCGCATGGACTGGAAAATAGAGCTTGTTCCCGTGCCGGTGTCCGACGTCGACGCCGCGAAACACTTCTACGTGAACCAGGTCGGTTTTGCTGCCGACCATGACCAGCGAGTGGATGAATCCCTGCGGTTCGTGCAGCTCACACCGCCGGGTTCGGCCTGTTCCGTGGTGATCGGTGAGGGAACTACGGACATGCTTCCCGGCACCCAGCGGATCCAGATAGTGGTGCCCAGTGCCGTCGAAGCCCGCCGGCACCTGCTCGACGGCGGCGTGGCAGGGGTCAGCGAGGTGACGCCGCTTGAATGGGGAACCTTTGTCTACTTCAGCGACCCGGACGGCAACCAGTGGTCGCTGCAGGAGCTTCCGGCCCGGCCCGCAGGGTAGGCGCGCAGGACCGGAAGCGGAGCGGTCAGCGTCCGGCGGTACTGTTTTCCCGCACCCGGCGGTAACTCTCCGGGTCCAGTCCGGCCTCGGCCCCGCCGGTAAGCAGCACGGTCACATCCGGGTGCAGCTGCAGGAGTGACGCCGGCATCTCCGGCGTCACCGGACCGGTCAGCGCGGCGGCAATCGCGTCCGCTTTCTGCGGACCGGAGGCCAGCAGCACCAGGGACCGTGCTTCCCGGATGGTGCCCAGTCCCTGCGTCAGCGCGTGCGTCGGAACGTCACCGGGTGAGGGGAAGAAGCGGGCGTTCGCTTCCCGGGTGCCGGCTGTCAGCTCGACCACGCGCGTGCGGGAATCCAGCGCCGAGCCGGGTTCGTTGAAGGCCAGGTGCCCGTTGCCGCCGATGCCCAGGACCTGCACGTCAATGCCGCCCGCGGCCGTGATGAGCTCCTCGTAGGCGGCTGCTGCGTGCTCCGGGTCAGGGGCGCCGCCGTCGGGCACGTGGATCCGGGCCGGGTCCAGGCCCAGCGGCTCAACGACTTCCCGGCGCACCACCTCTCGGTAGCTCTGCGGGTGGCCCGCGGGCAGGCCGAGGTATTCGTCCAGCGCGAATCCGCGCAGCTGCGGCAGCTCCCGTGCCCGCCGGGCCAGCTGCTCATACAGCGGCAGCGGGGAGGAACCGGTGGCAATGCCGAGGACTGGACGGGCACGTGCAGCCAGCCGTTCCAGGACGGCATCCGCAGCGGCCACGCCCTGGTCCAGGGCGGAGGCGGCAACCAGGACCTGCACGCTCATGCCCGGGTTCCTTCCCGGGCAAGCGCGCGTGCCAGCTCCGGGTCAGCCGGCGTCCAGTCCGCCAGGCCGAGCAGGCCGGCGGCGTTGGCCCCGAAGATCTTCTGCACGTCAGCTGCGGGCATGCCCATTTCCCAGCAGATCCGCAGCTGGTCCACCAGGTAGCGCCGGGCATAGCCTCGGGGGAACCAGGACGAGTCGGTGCCGAAGACAATCCGTTCCGGCCCATGGGTCTCGTAGAACCGGCGGAAAAGGTTCTCGAGGGTGAGCTTCTGGGCCATGAACCGGACCCACTGGTTTGAGCCGGAAGTGTCAACCAGTACGTTGGGGCAGGCCCACATCAGGAACAGCACCTGCTGCACGTGCTGGATGCCGAAGTGCGGCACCACGAACGTCACGTCCGGATGCCGTTTGGCCACAGCCTCCAGCCACGCGGGTTCAATCATCGCGTTGTGCGCAATCCCGCCGGCGGAGCCGCAGTGCCCAAAGTGGATCAGCACGGGCACCTGGTACTCCGCCGCAACACGCCAGAGCGGATCCGCAGCGGGATCGTCGATCCGGGAGGACATCAGCGGGGCGAACAGCTTCAGGCCGCGCAGTCCGTCGTCGCGGACCGCCCGGCGGAATTCCTCCACTGCACCCGGCGCGAAAGGATCGGCCATGGCGGCCAGGCCCAGGAAACGCCCGGCACCACGTTCCACCAGGGCAGCCATTTCCCGATTCCCGCCGGCGGTGACAAATGCCGCGTGTTCAATGTGGTGCTGGTCCAGTTCAGCGGTCCAGCGCTCGGCTTCCGCTTCCCACCCGGCGTCCTGGGCGGCGCTTTCCGGGTCTGCGAAGTCCCAGCTGCGCCGCCACTGCGCTGACATGCCGGCCACCTTGGCGGCCCGCTCCGCGGCGGCGGGGCTGGTTTCCTCGCACGCGAACTGGCCGCCGGACAGCTGCCGGGTCAGCGGATCGAACGGCATCCGGAAATGCAGATGGAAGTCGATGATTGACAGGCCCTGCACCACAGGGCGGTTCCCGATCCGGGAGACGTGCACGGTTCCTCCTACAGGGACAGCGGCTGGGGTTCGGGGAGTACGACGGCGCTGCGGCGTTCGGGAGCGGTAGCCACCAGCTCGGTGGCGTAGCTGACCGCGGCGGCCAGGGCCTGGGCAGGCGTGTCCCGGCGGGCGAGGCAGGCCAGGAACGCGGCGTTGAATCCGTCTCCGGCTCCGGTGCTGTCCACCGGGGTCACCGGCCGGGCCGCGGAGTGAAGCCAGGTTCCGTCCGGAAGTGCCAGCCCGGCGCCGTCGGCTCCGAGTTTCGCGGCCACCAGCGTGGACGTCTGCTGTGCCAGCTGCAGGGCGGCGTCCTGCGGATCCGGGTTTCCGGTCAGGCCGGCCAGCTCGTCGCTGTTCGGCAGGAACAGGTCAACGGAGCCGAGCACGCTGTGGACCTCCGTGCGGACGTCCCCGGTCCAGCCTTCAGCCGGCCAGCCGGTGTCCAGCACCGTGAGGGCCCCGTTGGCGTGTGCTGCGGCGAAGAGCTCTACGGCGGCGTTCCCGCGCAGTTTGGGCAGCAGGAAATAGCCGGCCAGCACCACGGTCGCAGCACCCAGGGCGGAGGCAGGAACGTCTTGCGGGGTCAGCTCCGCCATGGCTCCGAGGGAGGAAATGAACGCCCGGTCCCGCCCGGGTGCCTCCACGGCGACGGTGATGCCGCTGGGCAGCCCGGCGTCACGCACCAGCTCTGCCGAGAGTCCGGGCAGGGCCAGCTCCTGTTCCACCAGGCGGGTGGAGGCGTCGTCTCCTACCTTGCTGACCAGGACGGTTTCCTGTCCCAGCCCTGCGCAGCGGACGGCGAGGTTCCCCGCGGATCCGCCCAGCCGGATGTCGATGCCCGGCACGATCGCTTCGGTTCCGGGCTCCGGGAGTTCGGCTGCTCCGGACACCATGATGTCCAGGTTGGTGTTCCCTACAACGGCGATGCCGGCCTGCGCACCGCTCATGCCGCGGCCGCCAGCGCCTGGGCGCGTTCCAGCAGGGCGGCGCGCGCCGCATCAATGCCGGCACGGAGTTCCGCGGCACGTACGGCGAGGGCACGGGCGGTTTCCGTGGCGAGGTCCGCGGTGGCGGTGACGGCCTTGATACCCGGGCTGCCGGCCTGCGGCCGGTCCAGGATGCGTCCCGGGTCGGTTCCTGCGGCTAGCACCAGGTCGGCCAGGTCCGCGCTGATGTTCCCGGCGGCGAGGGCCTCGGTCACCTGCTCCCGTGACCACGCTGTGGGGTCAGCGGACTTGAACAGCCGGCCGACGACGTCGTGCGCTCCCCGCCAGGGCACCCCGGCCACTGCCAGCGCTTCCGCCACTGACGTGGTGGTGGCGCCTGAGCGGACAATTTCCGCCTTGTCCGGAAGCCGCAGCACGGTGAATTCGCCGAGCAGTCCGTCCAGCATCCGCACGAACCGGATCACCCGGTCCGAGGCGCGCCACAGGTGCTTCTGCACATCGGTGGTCGCGTTGTTTGAATCTTCGTACCAGCCGGAGTTGATGTTCGCGTAGGTGGCGGACATGTCCGCGGCGGCGGCACCGGCCATGGAGACCATGTGCTCCAGCACTACCGGGTTCTTCTTCTGCGGCATGATCGAGGAGCCCTGGGTGTACGCATCCGGGGTGGCCACCCAGCCGAACGTCATCCATTCCAGCAGCACGCGGGAGAACCGCGCACCGGTGGCGCAAATCCGTGCCTGCGCGGCGGCCAGGCGCATAAAGTGCTCCGCCCCCGCCACCGCTTCGTAGCTGGACGTGAACGTTGAATCGAAGCCCAGCAGGTCCGCAACCGTCTGCGGGTTGATCGGCACGTCGGATCCGGTGAACGCCGCGGAACCCAGCGGGGACACATTCATCTCCGCGTAGATGTCCAGCAGTTCCCGTCCCTGGCTCAGCAGGGCTTCGGCCAAGCCCCCCATAACGTGGCCGATAGTTGTGGGCTGGGCGGGACGGCGGTGGGTGAAGCCGATGATGAGCGCGTCGGAGTGCCGGCGGGCCAGCTCAGCGGCATCGGCGGCGGCCTGGAGCACCAGGTCCGCCTGGTCGAGGATCTGGCGCCGGAGCACCATCCTGAACGCGCCTGCATCGAGGTCGTTCCGGCTGCGGGCGAGCTGGACGTCCAGCTCCGAAGTGGAGATTCCGCAGGCAGCGGCGAGCTGCTGTTCCATGAAGTAGTACGGGTCTTCCACGGAGCCGTCGAAGGCGTATTCCTGCCGGCCGTCCGTGATCCGTTCCCACAGTTCCAGCAGGCCCTTCTCCAGCCTGGCGGAACGTTCGCGCGGGAGGATGCCTTCGTCGTCGAGCATCCAGACGTGCGCCAGGGAGGCTTCCACCATGGGCGGATAGATGTTGGCGGCCGCCTCCTCGAAGGCGTCGCGCAGGTGGTTGTCCCAGTAGACGGACAGGTCCGGGCGGTCGGTCAGGAGCGGACGGGAGGGGGTAGTCATGCTTATTTCACCGGCTTCAGGTCGGGGGCGGCGGAAGAGGGAATCGGCAGCGGGGTGGCCGTGGGAGGCATGGGGCCAACCAGCGGGGTCTCCACGGTGGGACGGCGGCGGCGCTTCAGCATCTTGGCGATGCCGCCGCTGCCCGGGTTTTCAAGCCGCTGCGAGATGATCAGGACAATCAGGATCAGGCCCATCTGCAGGGTGCCGTACGCTGCGGCGGTGCCGAACTCGTTGGAGTAGATCCGGTTGTAGATCTCCACGGACAGCGGTGCAAAGCGCGCCGGGTAGATCACCACGGAAGCCACGTACTCGCCGAAGCCCTGGATGAACGCCATCAGGGCGCCGGCCAGAATGCCGCGGTACATCAGCGGAACCGTCACGGTGCGCAGCACCCGCCAGTGGCCGGCACCGAGGTTGCGGGCAGCTTCTTCCACGGAGGGATCTATCTGGGCCAGCGCCGCGTTGGCGGAGCGGAAGACCAGCGGAAGGAACCGGACAAAGTAGGCGACCGGAAGGATCCACAGTGAGCCGATGAGGACCTGTCCCAGGTTGAACGGGGAGGGGCTGGCGAAGGCGGTCACCAGGTTGACGCCGACAACGGTGCCGGGCAGCGCCCAGGGAATCATGACCATCACGTCCAGCAGTCCCTTGCCCGGGCCTTTCCAGCGGGTGACGACCCAGGAGGCGATGACACCGACCACGGTGCACGCGATCATGGCGATGAAGGCCATCTGGCTGCTCACCAGGATGGGGCGCAGGGTAGACGGATCGGTGAAGATCCGGGAGAAGTTCCCCAGGGTGTACTGGCTGGGCAGGATCTGCACGGTCCAGGAGCCGTCCACGGTGAAGGCCAGCAGCACAATCACTGCGGCCGGTGCCATCAGGATCAGCACCAGGAGCGTGGAGCCCAGGCCGGCGCCGAGCCGGGGGAGCGTTCCGTGGATGACCTTCACGGCCTGCGGGGTTCCCTTGGAAGCGCTGCGGTGCACGCGGCGGTTCTGGTACCAGCGCATGGCGAGCAGGAACAGGATGGAGACGACGGACAGGACCGTGGACTGGGCCGCGGCGAGTTCGTAGGCGCCGGAGGTCCGTGAGGCCACAATCTGCATGGTCAGGGTCTGGACGTTGTAGAACTGCGGTGCGGTGAAGGATGCCATGGAGACCATGAAGGTCAGCAGGGCGCCGGATACCAGGGCCGGGGTCAGCATGGGCAGCAGCACGGTGCGCCACATGGTGAAGCGGCTGGCGCCAAGGTTCAGGGCGGCTTCTTCCATGGACGCGTCGGAACCGGCCAGGCCGGAGGAGACCGCCAAATAGAAGTACGGGTACATGGTCATGGTGTGGACCAGGAGCACGCCCAGGACGCCGTTGGCGGAGACTGCTCCGGGATCGGCACCGAAGTACTGGGCCAGGAAGCGCGGCAGGATCCCGCTTTCGGCGTACAGGAAGTAGAAGGAGACCGCGCCGATCAGCGGGGGCAGCGCCATGGGCAGCATCGCGAACAGCCGCAGCACATTCCGGCCCGGGAAGTCGAAGCGGGTCAGCAGGACGGCCAGCGCCGTGCCGATCACGCCGGTGGTGATCACTGAGACCACGGAGATTCCCACGGAGAGGCCCAGCGCCCGGCCGGAGTTTCCGCCGAAGAAGCCGCTGTAGTTGCCCATTCCGCCGTCGACGCTGGTGCGTGCCGTGGCGAACATCGGAATCACGATATACAGCAGGAGGATCAGGACCAGCGGAATGGCCAGCCAGTAGATGAACCGGTCCGAGGACGTGGTTCCGCTGCGGTTCCGCAGTCTTGCGGCGAGCCCGGTCACGGAGCCACCAGCCAGACCCGGTCCGGATGCGGGAACAGGGTGACCCGGTCCCCGGGCTGTGCCCGGTCCTCGGAATCGGGGACGGAGACCACTAGGTCCTGGCCGTTCCAGTCCACTTCGTACACGTTCACGGCTCCGGTGAACTCAGCCGTTTTGACCGTGCCGCGGAGGGTGCCCGGGCGGCTTTCGCCGCCGGCGTCCGTGTGCATGGTGAAGGATTCGGGGCGCAGGCTCACCGCGGCGGTGTCGCCTGCGGCGGCGTTGCCGGAGGCGGTGCCGGTGACCCGCGGGGCGCGCAGGATTGAACCGTCTGCCAGCTTGAGCTGCACGGAGTCGGTGCCGGTTTCCAGGACGGTGCACTCAAGTACGTTGGAGCGGCCGATGAACCGTGCCACGAAGGAGGTGGCCGGGCGGTGGTAGACCTCGCGCGGCGGAGCCACCTGGTGCAGCCGCCCGGATTCGAGGATGGCGACGCGGTCGCTCATGGCCATGGCTTCGGCCTGGTCATGGGTGACGTAGATGCTGGTGATGCCGGCGGCCTTCTGGGTGCCGCGGATTTCGGCGCGGGTTTCTTCGCGCAGCTTGGCGTCCAGGTTGGACAGCGGCTCGTCCAGGAGCAGGACCGAGGGCTGGATGACCAGGGCCCGGGCCAGCGCCACACGCTGCTGCTGTCCGCCGGAGAGCATGTCGATGCGGCGGTCTGCGTAGCCTTCGAGGCCAACCTGCTGGAGGGCGCGGTCCACGCGCTTGTTCTTTTCCGCGCGGGCGGTGCGGCGGACGCTGAGGCCGTAACCGACGTTGGCGCGCACGGTCATGTGCGGGAACAAGGCGTAGTTCTGGAAAACCATGCCGGTGTCGCGCCGGTTGGGTGCGGTGTTCGTGACATCCCGGTCGTTGAAGAGGATCCGCCCGCGGGAGGGCTGGATGAAGCCCGCAACCATGCGCAGGGTGGTGGACTTGCCGCACCCGGACGGTCCCAGGAGGGTGAAGAACTCGCCGTCTTCGATGGTGAGGTTGAGGTCTGCCACTGAAGGCGCGGCACCCGGGTACCGTTTTTCAATCGATTCGAGGAGGACTCGTGTCATGGCTGCTCTCCGCAGGGGTAGGGGGTTGGAAGGTGGGGGAGGCAGCCGGCGCCGGGGCGCCGGCTGCCTGTCCGGGCTGGGTTAGCCCTTGCCCTTGATGTTTTCGGCCCAGTAACCGATCCATTCGGATTCGTTCTGGCCGATGCGGTCCCAGTCGACGTCCATTTCAACCAGGTCAAGGTCGGCGAGCCAGGCCGGGGTCTCGGTCATTTCGATCGAGGGGATCTGGTAGTAGGTCTCGGAGAGGTCCTTCTGGGTTTCTTCGCTGAGGAGGAACTCAAGGAAGGCATCAGCGGCGTCGGAAGACGGCCCGTTCTTGATCTTGGCGACACCGTCCACCAGCATCGGCGCACCGGACTCGGGGATCACCGGGGTGTACGGGGCGTTCTGGCTCTCGATCTGCAGCATCACGTCCTGCAGGTTCCAGGCGCTGGCGGCGGCTTCCTGACGGGTCACGCGCAGGTAGAGGTCCGTGGGGTTCGCTGCGTAGACCTTGGTGTTGGCATCGAGCTTGCGCAGCCAGTCGTAGCCCGCTTCGGGCGAGCCCGCGGCGTCATACTGGCGGTCGATCATGGCGGAGTAGATGCTGCGCATGGTGCCGGAGGCCTCGACGTCGCGGATGGCGAGCTTGTCCGCCATTTCCGGAGCGACCAGGTCATCCCAGTCCTTGGGCGCTTCTGCTTCGCTGAGCATGTCGTGGTTGTAGAAGATGACCTCGGCGAGCTGCATTTCGCCTACCCAGAGACCCGCGGGATCGCGCAGGTCTTCGGGAACGGCGTCGATCACTGCTTCCGGAGCGGGCGCAAGGACATCGTCCCCGGCGGCCTGCTTCATCTGCTGGCCGGTGCCGCCCCACCAGATGTCACCCTGGGGGTTGGCCTTCTCGGCGCGGATGCGCTCGAGTGCTTCCTGCGCTCCGAGGGTCAGGATTTCCACCTTGCCGGCGTAGTCCGGGTTGGCCGCCTCGAAGTCGGCGACGACTGCTTCGGCCAGGCCCTTGTCCCGGGCGGTGTAAATGGTGAGGGTGCCGCCGTCGGAGCCTTCGGCGCCGGAGGACGAATCGTCCAGGCCGCAGGACGAGAGAGCGAGCATCAGCGCGAGGCCGCCGGCAACGGCGCCGAGCGGCTTGCGGACAGTGCGGATCATGTACTTCTCCTTGGGTGTGGTGGTGCGGGTGGTTAGTGGATGCCGGCGGGCTTAGCCGCCGGGCGTGAGGAGGGCTGAGGGGTCTTCCAGGACGCGGGCTACGGCACCGTGCAGGATGCCGGCGGCGCCCAGCGAGGCGAAGGTGACGTCCGGTGCCGACGGCGCTGCAGCGTGAATGCGGCCGGCGAGCGCGTCTCGGGCGGGACCGTCAAGGTCAACGGCGTCTCCGGAAAAGACGACGAGGGCCGGGTTCAGGACGCAGGCGCAGACCACGGCGGCCCAGGCCCAGGCATCCAGGACATCGTCACGCAGTGCCTGGGTGCGTTCGTCGGCGCAGATCCGTGCGATGACCGGCCCGTCGGCGTCGAGCCCTGCAGCAGAGGCAGCGGCGGCAATGGCCGGCGTACTCCAGGCGGCCTCGAAGGGTCCCCGGTTGCCGTGGGGGAGCGGGCGGGGTGCTACGGGCAGGAAGCCGACCTCCCCTGCGGAACGCGTCGCTCCGTGGAGGAGCTTGCCGCCGCTGAGGATGGTGGCGCCGATGCCCTCGGCCACATGGATCAGCACCAGGTCATCGACGCCTGCGGCGGCACCGGCGCTGCGCTCGCCGAGCGCCACAAGGTTGACGTCGTTTTCCAGCGTGACCTGCAGCCCGGTGCGGCGCTGCAGCTCGCCGGCAAGTTCCGAGCCATTCGCCGCAGCAAAGTCAGGAGCCAGGCTGACCGTGCCGTCAGTGCCCACCACGCCGGGGAGGGCGAGGACCAGGCGGGCCGGCCTGCGGGGTGCGGCGGCAGCCAACTCGGAGACGGCGCGTGCCGTAGAGGACACCGGATCCCCGGCGTCGAACGCTGACTCCCGGGTTTCCAGCACTGCGGCGTCGAGGTCAACCAGGCTGGCGCGGACGGACCCGCGGGACACCTCCGCCACCACCAGGACGACGGCGGAGCGGTCGATTTCCATTAGGGTGCGCCGGCGTCCGCCGGTGGATTCGCGCTGGCCCACTTCCTGCAGGTAGCCCAGTTCCTGCAGCTCATGCACGATTCCGGTGACGGTGGAGGGGCTGTACCCGGTGGCCGCGGCGAGGTCGGTGCGGGAGATGGGGCCGTGCGAGAGCAGGGCTCCCACTACGGCTTCCACCCGGATTCGCCGGAGTTCCCGGCGGCCCGTTGGTGCATGTGAGGTGGACGACATTCTTACTTTATACGGTGAAGAAAGTAAGATTGCAAGCAGTTTTTTAAAGGTGACAACGCCGCTGTGCCGGCGAGGGGACGCCCCGTCCGTGCGGAGAAAGTGCTGCACGCCGCGTGGTGCCGCCCGGCTGGGCGGCGCGGGGACGGATGAAAACAGCACTGGCCGCCGGCTAATTTGCCGGCGGCCAGTGCGAACCGTGTCCGGGGAAGGTACCCCCGGCTCCTAGCGCGTGGCTTCAGCCAGGTACTCCAGGATGTGCCGGTAGCTGTGTCCGGTTGCTTTGCTCATGCCGATTTCGCACGTGCGGTTCACGGAGGCGTACCCGTCGAAGGCACGGGAATTGATCTCCTCGGCCTGCTTCCGGGTTGCCGAGGCCGTCAGTTCAGGGTGGAGCAGGCCGCGGTCTCCCGCGAAGGCGCAGCAGCCCCAGCTCGGCGGCACGAAAACCTCGGAGCTGACTGCTGCTGCAATCTCGCTGAGTGCGTCGTTGGCGCCCAGCTGGGTGGAGGAACAGGTGGGATGCAGCGCCAGGGAGCCCAGCTTATGGGTCACTTCCAGCCGGGGAAGGATGCTCTCACGGACAAAGTCAACTGAATCGACGAAGCGCAGGCCGGGGTAGACCGGGCTTTCCCCGGCCAGGCGCTTCATGGTGTCCAGTCCTTCGGTGCAGGACGCGGCGTCGCACACCACCGGGAGGTTTCCGCCGCCGGTGGCCACCCACAGGTTGGCCAGAACCTTTTCCGTCATGACCGAATACCCGGAGGTGAAACCCTTGGACTTCCAGGGGGTGCCGCAGCACAGGTTTTCGATTCCCTTGGGGATGCGCACGCCCACGCCGGCGCGGTCGCAGAGTTCCATGAACGCGGGAGCGGACCCTTCTCCGCCTTCGGCCGGACCGAACATGGTGCCGATGCAGGCCGGGAAGAACACAGCCACCGGATCGGCGTCCTCGTGCGGGGTACGGCGGGTGCCGCCCGCCGGAAGCACGGTCTCATAGGACTGCACGTTGTCTGCGCCGAGTACGGCGCGCCCGACGGCGGTGGCCAGCTTGGGCAGGGGAGAAGGCACGGCCTTGGCCAGGGTCAGGGCCTTCCCGCCCACGGAGGTCATGGTGCCCCAGCGTCCGGCGGCGGCCTTCCAGCCGGCGTCGGCCGCCTTGTTGGTGTTCTCGGCGCGGAGGCGGCGAACCAGGTCGCCGGTGTTGATCAGCACCGGGCAGGCCGTGCCGCACATCCCGTCCACGGCGCAGGTCTGCACGCCGTCGTAGTCGTAGTCCGCGCGCAGGGTGGCAGCGAGGACCGTGTCCCCGCGGGCTTCGGCGTCGGCAATTTCGCGGCGCAGCACGATGCGCTGGCGCGGAGTGGTGGTGAGGTCCTTGCTGGGGCACACCGGTTCGCAGTAGCCGCACTCCACGCAGCGGTCCACTTCCTTCTCGACCGTGGGAGCTACCTTCAGGTTCTGCACGTAGGAGCGCGGGTCCTCGTTGATCAGCACTCCGGGGTTGAGCAGGTTGGCGGGGTCGATCAGCCGCTTGACCTCAACCATGATGCTGTACAGCTCGTCGCCGTACTGGCGGCGGACGTAGGGCGCCATGATCCGGCCGGTGCCGTGCTCGGCCTTCAGCGAGCCGCCTTCGCCGAGGACCAGGTCCACCATCTCCTCGGTGAAGGCCTCGTAGCGGGCCAGTTCGGCCGGATCGCTGAAGTTCTCATTGAGCATGAAGTGGATGTTGCCGTCCTTGGCATGGCCAAAGATCACGGAGTCCCGGTAGTGGTGCGCCGTGAACAAGGTGGCCAGCTCGGCGCAGGTCCGTGCCAGCGACGGCACCGGCACCACGATGTCCTCCAGGAGGGCGTTGGTGCCGGAAGGACGTGCACCGGCCACCGTGGTGTAGAGGCCCTTGCGCATGTGCCACATACCGGCACGGTCCTTAGCGTTGGTGGTCATCGCGAACGGCGCGGCCAGGTGCAGCGACTCGAAGAGCGGCAGGGAAGCGTTCCGTTTTGCTTCGAGCTCTTCGGCGGTTGCCGCCTGGTGTTCCACCAGGAGGGCGGCATGGGCCTTGAGCTCCAGGTCCCGCAGTTCCAGCGGGGCGTCCGCTGCCTGCTGGGCCACAAGCAGCGAGGTGGCGTCCATGAGCTCAACGGTGGCCAGGCCGGTGGCGGTAAGGTCCGGCAGGGCGGTGGCGGCGGCGTCGAGCGTTTCGAAGAACATCAGGCCGGTGGCCACCTTCGGCAGCGCAGGGATGGTGCGGAAGGTTGCCTGCGCCACGAAGCCCAGGGTGCCCTCGCTGCCGATCATCAGGTGCGCCAGGATCTCCGCCGGGTTCTCGAAGTCGAGGAATGAATTGAGCCCGTACCCCATGGTGTTCTTCATGGAGAACAGCCGGGTGATGGTGGCAACGGAATCGGGGTTCGCCACGATCCGGCCGCGCAGGCGGAGCAGCCCTTCGAAGAGTTCCGGTTCCAGGGCGCGCAGCTTTTCTTCGGCGTCGGGCGCACCAGTATCCAGGACCGTGCCGCTGGCCAGCACCAGGACCATTGATTCAAGGGTCCGGTAGGTATTGAACTCGGTGCCGCAGGCCATGCCGGAAGAGTTGTTGGCCACGACGCCGCCAATGGTGCAGGCGATTTCGCTGGCAGGATCGGGGCCCAGCTTCCGGCCGAAGGCCGCCAGACGGGAGTTGACCGAGCGCACGGTGGCGCCGGGAGCCACACGGACGCGGGCGCCGCCGTCGAGCACTTCAATGTCCCGGAAGTGGTGGCGGGTGTCGATCAGGAGGCTGCTGCTCACAGCCTGGCCGGAGAGCGAGGTGCCGCCGGAACGGAATGTCGCGGGGATGCCCAGTTCGCGGCTGCGGCGCATCAGATCCGCCACTTCTCCGGTGGTGGAAGGCGTGGCAACCGCCTCCGGGATCAGGAGATAGTGCGAAGCATCGTGCGCCATTTTCCGGCGGTCGATCTCCCGGGTGCTGATTCCCCCGCTCCCGAGTTCGGAGATTGCGGTGGCGGTTTCCTGCGCTGTGGCTGACATACGATCCTGATTCATGGCATAGACGGGGACTTATCTCCCGGATCAAATCTATTCCGCCAGGACGGTTTCCAGGAAATGGTCAGGCCACACCGGGTGAGGCGGCCTGTAGGTACTGCAGTACGGCCAGGACCCGTCGATGGTCCCCGGCCGCCGGTGCCAGGTCAAGCTTGCTGAATATGGAAGTGATGTGTTTTTCCACCGCGCCGGCGGAGAGGAACAGTTCAGCACAAATACCTGCGTTTGTCCGTCCCTGCGCCATCAGGTCCAGGACGTCATGTTCGCGCGGTGTCAGCGAGCCCAGCCCGGCCGCCTTGGATACGCCCATGACCTGCCGCACTACCTCGGGGTCCAGCACGGTTTCACCGGCCCGGATGCGCTCCAGGGCGTCCAGGAAACTGCGCACGTCGGCCACCCTGTCCTTGAGCAGGTAACCGGTTCCACGGGGCTGTCCCGCGAAGAGCTGCGTGGCGTAGCGGGTCTCAACGTACTGGGACAGCAGCAGCACACCGATTTCCGGGCGGGTTGCGCGCAGGGTGAGGGCCGCCCGGATGCCTTCGCTGGTGTGGGTGGGCGGCATCCGGTTGTCCAGGATGACGACGTCGGGCTGCGCGGTTTCAAGCGCCAGGAACAGTTCGTCCGCGGTGCCCGCCGCGGCCACCACGTCATGGCCGCGGCCGGCCAGGAGTTCCACCAGGCCCGCGCGCAGCAGGGCTGAATCCTCGGCGATCGCAATCCTCATGGCTGAAGCCTGCCCCAGAAAAGCGTCGGTTCGGAAATGCCGGACGCCATTACGGCAGCGGAAGGCTGACCGTCGCCGCCGTGGGGCCACCGGCGGGGGAGGAAACGTGCAGGGCGCCGTCCACGGTGCGGACCCGTTCGGCCAGGCCGGCCAGTCCGGTGCCTGCTGCCGGGTTGGCGCCGCCGATGCCGTTGTCGGTGACGCTGAGGAACAGCCGGTTCTCCTGCTCAATGACGGCGATCCAGATGCCCGTTCCCCGGGAGTGCTTCACCGCGTTCGTCACGAGCTCCGCTGCACAGTAGTACGCGATCGCCTCGACGGCCGGTGCGGGCCGGATCGGGAGCCGGTAGTCCAGTTCCACAGGCAGCGCCGCGCCGGCGGCCAGGGATTCAAGGGCAGCGTCCAGCCCGTCGTTAAGCACAGCCGGGCGGATGCCCCGGGCAATGGAGCGCAGGTCCGTCAGCGCATCTTTGGCGGTGCCGTGGGCGCTGTCCAGCAGATGCTGCAGCTCCGGGCTGGACTCGGCGGCGGACAGGCGTTCGCGGGCGTCCCCGAGTTTCATGGCGATCGCGACGAGCTGGGCCTGGGTGCCGTCATGCAGGTCTCGTTCTATCTGGGACAGCCGGGCATCGGCGGTATTGACGGAGGCGCTGCGGCTGGTCTCCAGGTCCCTTACCCGCAGCTGGGCCGCCGTCGGCCCGAGGAGACCGGCAGCCACGCGAGCCTGCAGTTTGCCCAAGCCGTTGTTGACGGCCGGCCACAGGACGAAGGTGAAGAGGATACCGACGGCCACATAGGCGGCCTGCCACCAGAACCCTTCGACAAATACGTCCGGTGCGATCATGCTGCCCCGGTGCCAGGAACCGTCGGCCGCCTGCATTTCGGGAAGCCACTGGTACCAGTACCAGTGGCTCATGCAACCCAGGCCCGTGGCGAGGAACGTAAAGCTCAGCACAAAGGACAGCACCGAGGTTACGAAGCTGACGCCCATGTGGGCGACTGCCCGCCAGCCGGCACTGTCAGCCAGGCCGGACCGCAGGAACCCGAAGAAACCGGGTCGGGACGTGAAGGGCACCGGTGCCGGGATGTTCCGGCCCAGCAGGGAGGCAGTGAGATTCCGGTTGATGGTGCCCCAGTACCTGGCGGCCACGATCATGGCGGCGGTAATGACCAGCCCCACTACGGTCACCAGCAGGGATGCGCCGAGGGAAACCGCGGTCACGGCGTATGTGAAGCCCAGCGGAGCGAGGAGGACGCTCACGCCGTGGTACCCGAAGGTCCGCCACGTGGCACTGCGGAAGAAG
Organism: Arthrobacter koreensis; assembly: GCF_009193255.1. Classification (GTDB taxonomy): domain Bacteria; phylum Actinomycetota; class Actinomycetes; order Actinomycetales; family Micrococcaceae; genus Arthrobacter_B; species Arthrobacter_B koreensis. Next base: position 248,158 of record NZ_WACG01000005.1, on the reverse strand, counting down.
GCCGGGCGGTGCGGCTGTGTATGCGTCACTGTTGCCGGGCGTGTTCCCGGTGCCGCGGCAGGTTCGGGGGCGTAGGTGTTGGTCATGACTCAAGCTTCCTCTGCGGCGGCAGCTGCCACCATGGGGTTTTCCCCCGTATTGCGCCTGGGCGGCTCCTACTGCTCCGCGGCAGGAATCCGGGCGTAGAACCAGGTGATGTGCTCGCGCAGGCGGTCGGCTGCCAGCGCGCCGTCGCGGGCAGCAACGGCGTCGTAAATCCCGTGGTGCTGCTCCCGCAGCGAGGTGAGGATGCGCGGCCAGTCATCGAAGTTGTCCATGGCTTCCTTGACGTACCCGCGGATCGCGCCGCTGAGGGAGTCCATCATGGTCTCGATGACGGAGTTCCCGGCCAGGGAGCTGAGCTCCACATGGAAGCGGGCATCCAGGGTGTGGAAGGTATCCCGGTCAAGGTCCGGGCGGTCCATGGCTTCGAGCAGGTCTCCCGCCCGGTTCAGCGCGGCCTGCTTCTCCGGACTGTCCGGGGCACCGGCGGCAGCCTGCGCGGCCCAGGTTTCCAGCAGCACGCGGGTCTCCACGATGTCTTCCACAGAGAGCCTGCTGCTGGCCATGTGCAGCCGCAGCGCAGAGGAGAGGCCGGCGGAGGGCTCGGAAACGATGATCGCGCCGGATTTCGGACCGGAACCGGCGGAGGAGCGGAGCACCCCCATGGCATCCAGGATCCGGATGCCTTCCCGCACGGATGCCCGTGAAATGCCGTAGGTTTCCGCCAGCGTCCGCTCGCCCGGGAGCTGGTCGCCGAGTTTGATGGCACCGGAGCGCAGGTCGGCTTCGATGTTCTCCAGCAGCAGGTCATAGCTGCGGCGGGGCGGGAGGGAAGCGGGTGAGGTCACTGCAATATCCTTGCACGGTCGCGGCGCGCGGGCGGGCCCTGGTGGTCACACGGGTACAAAAACGGCGGCCCGGGCAAGGTTCGCCCGGACCGCCGTTCGCGCAGTTACGGAAGCATCCAGCCGAGGACCGGCGTGGACTGCAGGAATACAACGGTGCAGAGGACCAGCAGCAGGGCAACGCTCCAGCCCACCACCTTCCGCAGCAGCACCGATTCCTGGCCGTCCAGCTTCACCGCGGTCACGGCAATGGCCAGGTTCTGCGGGCTGATCAGCTTGCCTACGACGCCGCCGGTGGTGTTCGCGGCGACCAGCAGGTTGGGATCGATCCCGGCTTCCAGGCCGGCGGTCTGCTGCAGGCGGGCGAACAGTGCGTTGGCGGAGGTGTCCGAACCGGTGACGGCCGTGCCAACCCAGCCGAGTACGGGGGAGAGGAAGGCGAAGAACGCACCTGTTCCGGCCAGCCAGGTGCCAATCGCAACGGTCTGCCCGGAGAAGTTCATGACGTAGGCCAGGGACAGGACGGACAGGATGGTCAGGCCCGCCCAGCGCATGTTCCAGACGGTCCGGCCGATCTCGGCCACACCGGCACCGACGGACATCCTGTAGCGGCCGCCGTCGTCGAACCTGGCGTAGACGAAGGAGACAATCAGGCCGGTGATCAGCAGCAGCGTGCCGGGGGTGGAGAGCCAGTTGAACGTGTAGATGGTGGAGGAAACGGGCTCGCCGGCAGCATCGACCAGGCGTTCGTGCAGGATCGGCCACGGAACCTTGATGTCCGTGGACGCCAGGAACGCGGGGATGTCCACGCCGATCTTCCAGAGCTTGGCGATGCCGAAGATGATAATCACCAGGAAGTAGGGGAACAGGGCCAGCCAGGTGCGGGAGGCGGTCAGGGAGTTCCCGTCGCGGACGGCCACTGAACCGCCGGCGGATCCGGACGTGCCGGCACCGGCAACTGCCATTTCGGAAAGGCCCATGCGTACCCGTGCGCCCTCGACGCCCCGCGGCTGCCAGAAGCGCAGGAACACGACGGCGGCACCAAGGCCTGCCAGCGCGGCAACGATATCCGTGAGTTCGTAGGAGAAGAACGTGGAGCACAGCACCTGCGCAGCGGAGAAGGCAACGCCGGTAACGACGGCGGCGGGCCAGGTTTCCTTGATACCCCGGAACCCGTCCAGGATGAAGACCAGGATCAGCGGAACAACGACGGCGAGCAGCGGTGCCTGGCGGCCCACAACGGCACCGATGTGGTCCGCATCAAGGCCGGTGAGGTTGGCGGCAGTGGTGATCGGGATGGCCATGGCGCCGAAGGCGACCGGTGCCGTGTTGGCCACCAGGACGGCGGCTGCGGCCTTCATCGGCTTCAGTCCCAGCGCCACCAGCATGGTGGCGGTGATCGCCACGGGGGCACCGAATCCGGCCAGTGCTTCCAGCAGGCCGCCGAAGCAGAACGCCACCAGGATGGCCTGGATGCGGACATCGCCGCCGCCAATGACGTCAAAGACGCGGCGCAGGTCCTCGAACCGGCCGCTCACCACGGTGACCTGGTAGAGCCAGATGGCCATGATGACGATCCACACCACGGGGAACGCGCCGAAGACCGCGCCCTGGGACGCTGAGAGCAGTGCCAGGCCGGCGGGCATCTTAAAGGCCCAGATGGCGACGGCGATTGCCACCAGCAGGGAGAGTCCGCCTGCCACGTGGGCTTTGACCTTCACGAAGGCCAGCAGGACAAAGAACGTGAGCAGGGGGATGAGCGCCACGATGGCGGATGCGGCGACGCTGCCGAACACCGGGTCAGTGGTGGCGGTGAAGTGATCCACGGGGGACCTCCGGGGGAGTGGAGAACTGGTTGGGAGATGGTCAGACCACAATGGTCAGACCAAGGAACTCTAGCGCACTCCGCCGGTGCGTGTGATCATGGCCACCAGTTCGGGATGCTTTGGTGTGTTGCAGGCAACGTGCCTACTATGGTCTGACCACACGAGCTTCGGGGCATCCCCGTTGAGAGGCACCCATGAGAATTGCACTATTTGCCACCTGCATCGTGGATGCGATGTATCCGCGGACGGCACGCGCCACCGTAGAGATCCTGGAGCGGCTGGGACACGAAGTGGTGTTCCCCTCCGGCCAGGCCTGCTGCGGCCAGATGCACGTCAATTCCGGCTACCTGCCCGAGGCAGTCCCCGTAGTCCGCAACCACGTTGAGGCATTCACCGCCGCTGACTACGACGTCGCCGTTGCGCCGTCGGGCTCCTGCGTCGGCTCAGTCAAGCACCAGCACCCCATGGTTGCCCGCTCTGCCGGAGACAAGGACCTGGAAGCACGGGCCGAAGCCGTGGGTGCCCGCACCTATGAGCTCTCCGAACTGCTGACGGACGTCCTGGGCATTACCAACGCCGCTGAACAGCTCGGCTCCTGGTTCCCGCACAAGATCACCTATCACCCCAGCTGCCACGGCATGCGCCTGCTGCGCCTTGGCGACCGGCAGCTGAACCTCCTGCAGAGCGTGGGCGGCATCGAGGTTGCCGAGCTGCCCCAGGCAGACCAGTGCTGCGGCTTCGGCGGTACCTTCTCCATGAAGAACGCGGACGTTTCCTCCGCGATGCTCGAGGACAAGGCGGCGAACATCAAGGCAACCGGTGCTTCGCTCTGCTCCGGCGGCGACGCATCCTGCCTGCTGCACATTGGCGGTGGGCTCTCCCGCGAGGGCAGCGAGGTCACCACCCTGCACTTTGCAGAGATCCTGGCCAGCACCCGGGAGAACCCCGTTTCCATCACGGGGGATGTCATGGTCAGTGGAAAGGCCGTCCGATGAGCACCTACCTAGGCATGCCAACCCTGCCGGTCTACGGCAAGGGCAACCTCAACGCCGTCGACTCCTTCCCCGCGGCGGCCCGCCGGGAACTGGGCAATACCCAGCTGCGCGCCAACCTTGAACACGCCACGCACACCATCCGCGACAAGCGCCTTCGTGTAGTGGGGGAACTGCCGGACTGGGAGGACCTGCGCAGCGCCGGCAGTGCCGTGAAGGAATCCGTCATGGCACGGCTGCCCGAACTGCTGGAGGAGTTCGAGAAGAACTTCACCGCCCGCGGCGGCATCATCCACTGGGCCCGCGACGCGGACGAAGCCAACGCGATTGTCCGCGACCTGATCCGTGCCGAGGGCGTGGACGAGGTGGTCAAGGTTAAGTCCATGGCCACCCAGGAAATCGGGCTGAACGAGTACCTCGAAGAGCAGGGCATCGCGGCCTTCGAAACGGACCTCGCGGAACTGATCGTCCAGCTGGACCATGACAAGCCCAGCCACATCCTGGTGCCGGCGATCCACAAGAACCGCACCCAGGTACGGGACATCTTCCTGCGCGAAATGCCGGGCGTGGACCCTGACCTCACCAACGAGCCGGCGAAACTGGCCGAGGCGGCCCGCTCCCACCTGCGGCGCAAATTCCTGTCTTCCAAGGTGGCCATTTCCGGCGCCAACTTTGCGATTGCCGAGTCCGGAACGCTCGCCGTGGTTGAATCCGAGGGCAACGGGCGCATGTGCCTGACCCTGCCGGAAACCCTCATTACGGTCATGGGCGTGGAAAAGCTGCTGCCGGCCTGGAGTGATCTGGAAGTCTTTATGCAGCTGCTGCCGCGGTCTTCCACCGGTGAACGAATGAATCCGTACACCTCGCTGTGGACCGGTGTCACCGAAGGGGACGGTCCGCAGAACGTGCACCTGGTCCTGGTGGACAACGGCCGCAGCGCCGCGCTGGCGGATGAAATGGGCCGTTCGGCCCTGCACTGCATCCGCTGCAGCGCCTGCATGAACGTGTGTCCGGTCTACGAGCGCACCGGCGGCCACGCCTACGGCTCCACCTATCCGGGCCCCATCGGCGCCATTTTGTCCCCGCTGATGACCGGCATCCAGAGCGAGGAAAACAGCTCGCTGCCCTATGCATCCTCCCTCTGCGGGGCCTGCTATGACGCCTGCCCGGTAAAGATCAACATCCCGGAAATCCTGGTCCACCTGCGCTCCGTGGATGTGGAGAGCAAGCGTGCCAAGAAGGTCCCCACACAGATGGACCTGATGATGAAGGGCGCCTCCTGGGCGTTCTCCCGCGGCCGGAACCTCGGCCTCCTGGAAAAGGGCCTGCCGCTGGGCAGGCTGGCAGCCGGACGGAAGCGCAAGATCACCAAGCTGCCCGGCATCGCCGCCGGCTGGACCCAGAGCCGGGACATTCCGGCGCCGCCCGCCCAGTCCTTCCGGGACTGGTGGGCCAAGGAACATGAGGGCGGCAGGCCGGCCGCGGATTCGGTCCGGGGGGAGAAGACGGCATGAGTGCACGCGAAGAGATCCTGGAACGGCTGCGCGGTGCCCTGAAGGACGCCCCGGCTGTCCCCGAGGTGCCCCGCACCTACCGCACCGCCGTCGACGCCCCGGAAGCCGAACGGATTCGTGTGCTGGTGGACCGGCTGGAAGACTACAAGGCGGGCGTCACCGTGGTGGAGGAGTCCGGCGTCGGACCCCGCATTGCGGAACTGCTCGACGGCGCTGCCAGCTACGTGGTCCCTGCAGGAATCGAGGAAGCCTGGCTGGCTGATGCTGATGCGGCCAAGCCGGGCCGGCGCCGCACTGACTCCCGCACCGAACCGCTGACCGTCACCGAACTGGACAGCACATCCGCCGTGGTGACCGGCAGTGCCGTCTCGGTGGCCGAAACCGGAACCATCATCCTGGACGGCAGCGAAGGCATGGGCCGGCGAGCCATCTCCCTGATCCCTGACCATCACGTGTGCGTGGTCAGGGCCTCGGATATCACCATGATCCTTCCGGAAGCGCTGCGGCGCCTGGACGGCACCCGGCCGCTGACCTGGATCAGCGGCCCGAGCGCCACGAGCGACATCGAGCTTGAACGCGTCGAGGGCGTGCACGGTCCCCGGACGCTGGACGTTCTCATCGTCCGCAGCTGACCGGTTCAGCGGAACCTGCACTGCAGAACCGAAGGAGGCCGGACCCGCTGGGGGACCGGCCTCCTTCGAAGTCCTACGCGTCCGTGTAGCCGGTCCGCCAGCCGCCTTTGTAGTCCTTGCGCACGGTCTCGGAGTACGGAACCGGGCTGACCACCGCGCGCACCTGAAGCTGGCGGTGCGGTTCAACGGTGGTCTTGGCGGTGCCGCCGTCGGGCTCGCCCCACACCACGCGGAGCTCGCTGCCCTCGGGGACGTCCGGGTTCACCGTTGCCAGCGAGAGCCCGCGGCGTTCGTTGGCCGAGTAGCCGGTAAACATCGACACACCCACCACGTTGCCGTCGGCGTCGATCACCGAGTCGTAGTTGGAGGAGCCGTAGTTGGCCAGCGGCAGGTCGAAGTACTTGTACGGGGTCTGTTCGGTGTCCAGCTGCGAGGTGAAGATCCGGCCCAGGTCCTCCGGGTTCCACGCGAGGGTAACCTTGCGCCGCTGCGCAGCCGGGTCCATGGACTCGAGCGCCTCGCGGCCAATGAAGTCATGGTCGAACTTCACGAAGGATCCGTAGCCGAGCTCCCAGGGAGTGAGGTAGTAGTCCTCGATGTTGTCGGAGACGAAACTGCCGGCGACGGCGTTGGTCGCTTCATAGCTGTCCGCGCCCAGCCATTCACGGTACGGGCGCAGGCGCTCATCGGTGTAGATAGCCGGCAGCGGCGACGGAATCCAGCCGGATTCGAGCGTGTTGGAGGGATAGGCGCGGGCACCCACGGCGGCCATGCCGAACTCGGCGCCGGCTTCCATCAGGGCATCGCGGACCTTGTCGTAGGAGGCGTAGTCACCCCAGATCTCCAGGCCGGGCGCGCCGGCCATGCCGTGCCGCAGCGTCCGCACCTGCTCGCCGGCAATGTTCATGGTGTCCATGTTGAAGAACTTCAGCTGTTCCAGGGGACCGCCGTTGGCCTTCTCGATGATGTCCCAGGCGCTGGGTCCCTGGACCTGGAACCGCCAGTAGCGCCGGCTCACGGGCTTGCCCATGGGGCGCGACGGCGAGCGGCGGTCCACCTCGATCTCCAGGTTGTAGCCGCCGGTCTCCGCGTTGAACAGCAGCCAGTTGGCGGCCGGGGCGCGGCCCACGTAGACATATTCGTCCTCGTCCTGGTGGAAGAGGATGCCGTCGCCGATCACGTGGCCGGACGGCGTCGTCGGCACGTACTGCTTCGCCTTGTTCACCGGGAAGCTGGCCACGGAGTTGATGGCGGTGTCGGAAATGAGTTTCAGGGCATCGGGTCCCTTGATGAACACATTGTCCATATGGTGCGACTGGTCGAAGAGCACGGCGGTTTCCCGCCAGGCTCGCTGCTCGCTGCGCCAGTTGGTGAATTCGGGGGCGACCACGGGGTAGATGTACGCGCCGATCTGCGAGTTGCGGAGCAGATCGACGACTGACCCGGACGCATCCAGGACTTCCTGCAGATTCTTTGGTGCCACGGTGAACCTCTGTTTCTGTCGGACGGGGAGCCGGCCTCAAGCCGGTGCCGCCGACTTTATATCTATCGACATAGGTAAGTCGAGGGTCTGCGGGAGACGCGAAGAAATGTCTGGTGAATGCCTATCCGGATAGATAGTGTGGGCTGCATCACACCTGCGGTGCGGCTCGGCCGTACCCCAACGAGGAGGCACATCATGAGGAAACTGCTGGCGGCAGCGGCAACGGCGGCGCTGCTCGGCCTGACGGCCTGCGGGTCCGGGTCACTGACCTCGGGCGAGGAATCGGCCTCGTCATCCGGGGGAGCGGAGGGTCTCACTCCCATCGAGGTGGGAGTCATCCCCATCGTGGACGTCGCTCCCATTTACCTTGGCGTACAGGAAGGGCTCTTCGAAGAGGAAGGCCTGGACGTCACGCTCACCCTGGCCCAGGGCGGCGCCGCTATTGTTCCGGCTGTGACAGCGGGACAGATGGACTTCGGTTTTTCGAACATCACGTCCATGATCGTGGGCCGGTCCAAGGGCCTGCCGGTGAAGATGGTCGCCCCCGGAGGCAGCTCCACGGGCGACACCGACGCGGACTTCGCGTCCGTCATGACGCTGCCGGATTCCGGCATCGAGACGGTCACGGACCTGGCCGGCAAGAAAGTCGGCGTGAATACGCTGAACAACATCTCCGACTCGACCATCTCGGAAGCAGTAAAGCAGGCCGGCGGAGACTACGAGAGCATCGAGTTCGTCGAGATTCCGTTCCCGGAGCTTTCCGGGCAGCTGGCGGCCGGTACCGTGGACGCGATTGCCGCCGTCGAACCCTTCGTCACCATTGCCGGGGCCGACGGCGCCGTGCCGGTGTTCTCCAACTACGCCGAGCCGGTGGATGACCTGACGGTGGCCGTCTACTTCACCTCGGACCAGTACGTCCAGGAGAACCCGGAGATTGTGGAGAAGTTCGCCCGGGCGATGAATGCCTCGCAGGAGTTCGCCGAGCAGAACCCGGACAAGGTGCGGGCCGTGCTGCCCACGTACACCTCACTTGAGCCTGCGGTCATTGAGCAGCTGACGCTGCCCCGGTACAGCACCGAGGTGAACCGGGCGTCGGTCGAGGAAGTGGCCCGGATATCCCAGGACCGCGGCCTGGTGGAGGAGCTGCCCAACATGGACGAACTCCTGCCTCAGGAGTAGCCCCGGCGCCAGTTTCGCACGGCTTCATGCAGAAACGCTCCGCTTTGTGCCTGATGCTCCGCCGCGCGGCGGAGCGAACAGCACAAAGCGGAGCGTTTTCGCGTCCCTAGTAGCCGCGGAAGCTGCGCACCCACTCGGCGGTGGGGCGCAGGCCGCCAAAGGTGTAGAAGTGCAGCTTCACCACCCCGTGCCGGGCAGGATCATGCTCGGCAGCGAGCTGGTTCAGGAAACGGTCCGGGCCCGCGGTGCCGAGCAGGTTCGTCAGCGAGAAACCGTACTTGTGCGCGATGGACGCGGAGGTCCCGACGCCGAACCGGCGGGCGTAGCCCAGCAGCCGCTTGACGCCCGCAGGTCCCGGGACGCCGATCCGCACCGGGACGTCGATGCCCCGGCTGCGCAGTTCCTCCAGCCACGCCAGCACGGGGGTGGTGTCGAAGCCGAACTGAGTGATGATTGATGCCTCCAGTCCCTGGTCCCGGACGGCGGCGAGCTTCTGTTCCAGGGCGGACCACAGGGTTTGGCCATCAATGTCTGGGTGGCCTTCCGGGTAGCCGGAAATGCTGATGTGCCGGGCGCCGTGCGCCGCAGGCAGCCCGGAGGCGATGACGGCCAGCGAATCCTCGTACGGTCCCATCGGTTCCGCGGGATCTCCGGCCACCACAAAGACGTTCTCCACGACGCCGGCCTCGGACAGGGCGCCGAGGAATTTCTCCAGCTCTGCCGCTGAGCCCAGCCGCCGGGCGGAGATGTGCGGTACCGGGACATGCCCGCCGGCCTTGACCGCCGAGGCGGCGGCCAGGCGCATGGGCAGGTCCTCATTGCCCAGGAACGTCACATTAATGCGCGTTCCGGCGGGCAGGACGTCCTGCGCTTCGGTGAGGGCGGGGACGTCCTTTCCGGTCATTTCCAGCGAGAAGTCATCCAGCAGCGAAGAGGCGGGGTCCACGGGGTTCATGCCGAACACCCTAGCCAGCGCGCCGTGCGGTGTCCACGGTCGGTTTGCCGACAGGGCCGGTTGCCGGGCCCGGACCTAGAACCGGGAGGAGCTGCCCGCACCGCTGAAGCTGCCGCCGCTTGCACCGTACCCGGTGGAGGAGCCGCTGGAGGCGGAGCTGCGGGCGGACTCAATTTTGCTGGAGCCTGCCTGCACTCCCGCGTTGAAGGACGCCACGGACCAGACGTAGTTGGGGTAAGCGGTGTCCAGGATCCCCGGACGGTAGCCGTTCCGGTAACGGCGGGTCCGGGTGCGCTCTTCTTCCAGCGCCTCACGCATCAGCTTCTTCTCCGAACTGTCCTTCGCGGCCTTCTCGATCACGGTCTCCGAATGGTTCTTCAGCAGGCCGGCGAGCTCGCCGCCGGAGTCCCGGAGGATATCCAGGGCTTCCTCCGGCGTCATCGAGCCGTCCGACAGCGCTGCGGCAGCCCCCTGCAGGCGGCGCCGGCATTCCGTGCGGAAGGCGAGCAGCGCGGCCGCCGTGGCCGAACCGGCGGTCTTGTCCTGCGCGAACAGGTCTTCCAGCTTGTCCAGCTCCTCTAGCAGCGGCCCGGCCTGGCGGTCCCAGGCCGCCTCCCAGCCAGGTCCCATGTTTAGCAGTGTGTTGGTGTCCGCAATGACGTCGTCAATGCCGTCCAGCGTCGCCGAAAGTTCGGCAAACTCCTCCACCGGCTTGCGTGAGCTGGCACGTTTGAGGTCTTTGTCGGTGAAGGACCGCACCCTGTTCCCCAGTTCAGTCGCCAGGTTATAGCGGGTGCGGAAGGTCCGGTGCTCTTCCAGGACCTTGGCGCCGTAACGGGAGGTGTCCGGGATGGTGTGGGCGTTCAGCTCCGTGGCTTCCAGGTCCATGCTCACACTGGCGTAGGACTTCTCACCCGCAGCGATGAGCGCACGGTTGGTCTTCAAGCGTTTGCGGCGCACCAGGATGGCCGTTATCCAGGTGCCGGCTGCCAGCAGCAGTGCGGCGCCGCCCAGGAACCAGGCCAACGGGTCCTGGTACCAGGGCCGGTTGATCAGCTTGGCCGCTTCCTGGACTCCGGCGATGGTGCCGTCCGTCCACTGCGCTTCTGCGAACAGTTCCCCCGCTGCGTCCCGGATCGGCTGCGCCTGGCCGCTGTCCAGTTTCCGGTCCTCGCCAAAGTAGGTGCCCATCCAGCGTCCGTCCGGGTCCAGCGAGAAGATGAACAGTCCGTCCGCCCATTTCTGCCCATCGGCGCTGATCCACTCCGGGTGCTCCTCCCGGGCGAAGCGCAGCACTTCCTCGTTCATGACCGTGTCCCCGTCCGTGTATTCGGCGTCGGGGTCTCCGCGGTAGGTGTAGACGGCCACGGTGGTGGGGTCGCGGAACTGGACCTGCTCCAGTGCGGGCAGCAGCGTGTTTTGGTCGAGAACTCCCGCCGTATCCTCCACGATGATGTCTACGGGCTCGACGGCGGTGGCTGGCACGGCAGGTGCGGCTACGGCCAGCAGGGCGGTCAGGATGATCAGCAGAACTCGGCGCATGGGCGTTTCCTCGTTCGGTTCGGTGCGGTTCGGTTAGGCCGGAGGCCGTGGGACGGGACGGGTACTGCCGGGAACGGCTTCCGGCGAGTCCAGGCTGTGCCGTGTGGCGGCGGCATCCGGGCCGGAAAGGACTGCGGTCAGGAAGGCATCCGTCTCGTCGAGCGCGGACCGCGCCTCCGGCCGGGAAAACTGGAACTGGGCTTCGTGCGGCAGCGCGGGAGACAGCTCCGGCCAGAACTGCCTGGTAACGGGCACACCAAGGTCCTGCAGCCGGTCCGCAAAGGGCATCGACTGCTGCCGGGTTAGGCCGTCGCCGTTGCCGCCGCTGACGTAGGTAGGCGGGAACGCCGGCGAAGCGTGGGAGAGGACGGACATCTGTTCCGCTGCCGCGCTTCCGCTGAACCGCCGTTTGCCGGTGTAGGCCCACAGCGCGGTCTGAAAGCCCCAGCCCAGGACACCGGTGAGCCGCCCCATGGCCTGCAGGTCGTAGACGCCGCAGTGCAGGACGGCTGCGCGCAGCTGTTCCGGAGACAGGCCCGGCGAGAGGCCCAGGTCAGCGGCGTAGCCGGGTGAAGTCACGGCGGCGGCGAACTGCGCGGCCAGCTGGGCGCCGGCGGAGTCTCCGGCCAGGACCACCTGCTCCATGTCCAGCCCGTAGCGGGGCGCCGCCTCCTGCAGGAAGGACGCCGCTGCATCCACTTCCAGCAGGGCCTGGGGATACCTGCTGCCCGGAGCCACCGAATAGTCCACTCCGACGGCGGCGTATCCGCGGGCTGCCAGCATCCGCAGGTACGGGGCAACATCATGCCGTGAACCGGAGATCCACGCGCCGCCATGCACCCAGAGAATGACCGGCAACTTCCCGCCGGTGAGGGCCGAGTGTCCCGGTGGGAGGAAAAGGTCCAGACGGCGGGTCCCGCCCAGGTAGGCCAGGCCGCGGTGCTCACTCACGGCAGGGGCATACGGGCGCATCTGGCGGACCAGCTGCTGCGCCCCGCGGGCAAACACGGCCCGGATCAGCAGTGCCGCAGGCCACGGAGTGAGGAGGAAAGCGGCTCCGGCACCCGCGGCGGCTGCTGCCGCGGTGACGGGAAGCAGGTTGGGGAAGCGGGTGGCAGGCACACCTTCAGCGTAATGTAGCGCTCAGGTGGGGGCTGGTTTCAGCTGGAATGTGTCATGGATCATATACAATCCATTTCAGCCGTATGGATCGGACCAGTGTTCCTTCGAAAGTGGTGCAGTGAGCGTGCTCGAGAAACAGACCATAGAAAAGATTGCCGATGAGCTCGTAGCCGCGGGCGCCAGCCGTACGCCGGTGCCCCGGCTCACGGCGCGGTACCCGGAGATGACGGTGGAGGATTCCTACGCCGTCCAGGAACTCTGGAGCCGCCGGATGCAGGCGCAGGGGCGGAAGCTGGCGGGCCGCAAGATCGGCCTGACGTCGAAGGCCATGCAGGACGCCACGGGCATCACCGAGCCGGACTACGGCGTCATCTTCGACAACATGGTCCTTGAGAACGGCTGCACGGTGCAGTGGGACGCGTACACGCATCCGCGCATTGAAGTGGAACTGGCTTTCGTGCTGGGCAAGCCGCTCTCCGGGCCGAACTGCTCCATCTTTGACGTCCTGGATGCCACCGAGTACGTGGTCCCGGCCCTGGAAATCCTTGATTCGCGGATCGAGATGGAAGGCCGCACCATTGTGGACACCATCGCGGATAACGCGGCGATGGGGGCCATGGTGGTCGGTGGACGCCCGGTGAAGGTGGATGACGTCGACCTCCGCTGGATCTCCGCCCTGCTGTACAAGAACCAGACCATTGAAGAAACCGGCGTGGCAGCCGGTGTGCTGAACCACCCCGCCGCCGGTGTCTACTGGCTGGCGAACAAGATCGCAGCCCACGGAGCGAGCCTCGGCGCCGGAGAGATCATCCTGGCCGGCTCCTTTACCCGCCCCATGTGGGTCCACAAGGGTGACACCGTGCACGCAGACTACGGACAGCTGGGATCAGTGACATGCCGTTTCGAGTAGAGCCCGCGCCGTCGTTCAAGTCCGTCCTGGGCAACGGCGGGCGCCCCCGCGCCGGCATGTGGGCCTGCACCGGCAACCCGCTGCTGGCGGAAATCTGTGCCGGGTCAGGCTTCGACTGGGTGCTGATTGACGGCGAGCACAGCATCAATTCGCTGGAGTCCATCAGCGTCCAGCTGCAGGTGATGGCCGGTTACCCGGTTTTCCCCGTGGTGCGGGTCCCCTCCAATGACACGGTGCTCATCAAGCAGTACCTGGATCTGGGTGTCCAGAACCTGATCGTTCCGATGGTGGACAACGCCGGGCAGGCCGAACAGGCTGTTGCCGCCGTCCGGTACCCGCCCCGCGGTGTCCGCGGCGTGGGAAGCGCGCTTGCCCGCGGATCGCGCTGGAACCGGATCGAGGGCTACCTGGACCGGGCCGAGGAGACCATTACGCTGCTGGTGCAGGTGGAAACTGCGGAGGCCGTTGCCAATGTTGCGCAGATTGCCGGGACCGACGGCGTGGACGGCATCTTCATCGGGCCCTCGGACCTCGCGGCGTCCATGGGACACCTGGGGCAGCAGGACCATCCGGACGTCGTTGCCGCCGTCGAGCAGTGCATCCGCACCGCGGTGGAACTCGGCGTCGCCGTGGGGGTGAATGCCTTCGTGGAGTCAACCGCCCGCCGCTACCTTGAGGCCGGAGCGGACTTCATCGCCGTGGGCGCGGACGTGGCTCTCCTGGCCCGTGCCTCCGAAGCGCTCGCGGCAAAATATGTGCCGCAGGATCCTTCCGGATCCGGTTCCGCTCCCGCCAGCTACTAGCCCCGCATCCCACCCCCGCCGAGAGGCCCGTTACGGCTCGTTTCAGCGCTCAAAGGAGCCGTAACTGGCCTCTCGGCAGGGAGGCCCAGGGACGCTAGGGGAGCATCCAGCCCAGCACCGGAGTGGACTGCAGGAAGACGATCACGCACAGCGCCAGCAGCAGGGCCACGCTCCAGCCGAAGACCTTGCGCAGCAGGACGGACTCCTGCCCGCTCATGTTCACTGCCGCTGCGGCGATGGCCAGGTTCTGCGGTGAAATCAGCTTGCCCATGACGCCGCCTCCGGTGTTGGCGGCGATCAGCAGCTTGGGATCCAGCCCGGCAGCAGCTCCGGCGGTTTCCTGCAGCCGTGCGAACAGGGCGTTGGCTGAGGTGTCCGATCCGGTGACCGCGGTGCCAATCCAGCCCAGCACCGGGGAGAGGAACGCGAAGAACGCCCCCGTTCCCGCCAGCCAGGTGCCGATCGAGACGGTCTGCCCGGAGTTGTTCATGACGTAGGCCAGGGCCAGCACCGCCAGGATGGTCAGCGCCGCGGCGGTCATCCGCCGGGCCGTCGTCCAGATCTCCTGCACCGCCGTGCCCATGCTCAGCGGGTACCGGCCCCTGTCATCGAACCGCGAATAGACGGCGGCAACAATGAGGCCGCTGATCAGCAGCAGGGTTCCGGGGCTGATCAGCCACTCGAAGTGGTAGACCGTGGAGGACAGGCGCTCGCCGTCCGCGTCCAGCAGCGCATCGTGCAGCCAGGGCCAGGGGATCTCGATGGTGGTTTTGGCCAGGGCCTCGGGGATGTTGATGCCCAGCGTCCAGAGGTTCACGATTCCGAACACCACAATCACCAGCGCATACGGGAAGAGCGCCATCCACGCCCGCGACGGCGTCAGCTCATCCTCCGCGGTGTCCGTCACTGCGCTGCCAACCTCCGCTTCTCCGCTGCCCGCCGCCGTCCAGCCCGAGGCCGTCGCGGCAGCCAGCTCGCCCCGCATACGTTCGGCCGCCGGCTCTCCGCCGCGGGGGTGCCAATAACGCAGGAAGCCGACGGCGGCGGCCATGGCTACCAGTGACGCGACGATGTCCGTCAGCTCGTAGGAGAAGTAGTTGGAGCACAGGAACTGGAAGACGGAGAACACGACGCCGGTGAACAGGGCCACCGGCCAGCACTCGCGGACACCGCGGCGGCCGTCCAGGATAAAAAGCAGGATCACCGGGACCACGAACGCCAGGAGCGGAGTCTGCCGGCCAACGACGGCGCCGATCTCGTCCCCGGTGTAACTGGTGAGGTTCGCCGCCGTCGTAATGGGGATGGCGAGTGCGCCGAAG
Organism: Arthrobacter koreensis; assembly: GCF_009193255.1. Classification (GTDB taxonomy): domain Bacteria; phylum Actinomycetota; class Actinomycetes; order Actinomycetales; family Micrococcaceae; genus Arthrobacter_B; species Arthrobacter_B koreensis. The sequence goes on along the minus strand of NZ_WACG01000005.1, from coordinate 232,994 downwards.
GCGACCGGTGCCGTGTTGGCGACCAGCACCGCCGTCGCGGCCCGCACCGGCGCGATTCCCAGGGCCAGCAGCATGGTCACCGTGATGGCAACGGGCGCACCGAACCCGGCCAGGGCTTCCAGCAGCCCGCCGAAGCAGAAGGCCACCAGGATCGCCTGCACCCTCAGGTCTCCGCCGCCCACACGGTCGAAGACCCGCCGAAGGTCCTCGAACCGGCCGCTGCGCACGGTCACGTGGTAGAGCCAGACGGCCATGACGATGATCCACACCACGGGGAAGAGGCCGAAGGCCGCCCCCTGGGTTGCGGAGAGCACGGCCAGCCCTGCGGGCATGCCGAAGCCTGCGACGGCGATGACCAGGGCGGCGAGCAGCGCCCACGCTCCGGCGATGTACGCCCGAGTCTTGGCGAAGGCGAGCAGCAGGAAGAAAACCAGCAGCGGCACGAGTGCTAGCAGCGCAGAGAGCGCAACACTTGAACCAACCGCATCGGTAGTGGGGGTGATGCTCTCCATGGGACCCTCCGTGCCTGGCGCCGCTGGGGTCCGTGCTGCAGGCAGCGGGACCGGAGACTGGCGTGGGGAGTGGCGGAAAAAGCACTGTCTCCAGAGTAGGAGTGCTACCAGTCCTTGGCGAGATAGAGGTCCAGATATGTGCCGCGGTCCTCGTCCAGGTCTTCGCGCCGTTCGAGTCCGGCCGCGAGGGCCGTACGCTGCGAGCCGATGTTGTCCACGGAGGTATAGGCAACCACGGGCAGGCCCGGCAGCAGCTCCTCCGCCAGCCGGACCGCCTCCAAGCGCGCCCTCAGTCGCCAGTCCCTGGCCCCACACCGCGGGTGAGTAGCGGTAGTAGAGGTTGAGGGCAGGCCTGCCGCGGATGATCCGGTGGGACACTCCGGTGAAGCCGATCAGCGTACCGGGTTCCGCTGCGGCAAAGACCGACCACACCCCGAAACCGTGCCGGTACCAGTGCTGCCGAATTTCGTGGAAAGTCCGGGAAGAGGAAGCGCGGGTGACACTGGCGGGCACCGGGTGGTGCACATTGGTCCGCGGATCGGTGTGCAGTTCCACCGCCGCTGCCTCGTCCCGGGCCTCCGGCCTGCACAGCAGCAGCCTGGGTGTGCGGATGGGGGTCCAGTCCCCGGGGTTCTGCTCCAGCATGGCCACTACTGTAAACCCGCCTGCGCCGCCTGCGCCGGCTGTATCCCCACCTCGAGATGACAGAAACTGCACGATAGCCCCCGCTTTCGTGCAGTTTCTGTCATCTCGGCGGGGAAGGAACGGCGCGGGTCTCGCGGTGGTGGCGGACGTAGCCGAAGACTGCCACCGCCGTCGAGATCAGGGCCGAAAGGGCCAGGCCCAGCCACAGCCCCACGTTCAGGGCGGCCGCGCCGGCTACGGCGCCGGCCAGGATCAGGGCGATCGCCAGGGCCCGGCGCGCCCAGAACTTACCGTCCCCGCCCGCCAGCTTCGATTCCGACGCCAGCCCGGTGATCGTGGAGGTGACGACGACGGTGGTCACCTCCGCAACCTTCAGCCGCTTGGCGGTGGCTGCCTGGATCCCCATCAGCGTGGCCATGGAGGAAGTGGTGATGCTGCCGAGAACATCGTTCGCCTGCACGTCCACCACCGCGGTGAAGACGGCAAGGGCAGTAATTCCGGCGGCCACGGTCACCAGTGCACCTGAGATGCGCCCGGACCATCCTTCCGGCCCCTTCCGCAGCATCCGCCCGGCCAGCGCGGCTCCGAGCATGAAGAACACCAGTGCCAGGGCGGGCCGGAGGACAGGCAGGTTCGCGCCGCCGGCAAAAGCCATGCCGAGGAGCACTACGTTGCCGGTCATATTCCCGGTGAAGACGTTGTCCAGGCCGAGATAGCCGACGGCGTCGATCACCCCGGTGGAAAATGTCAGCGCCAGCATCAACCACAGGTGTACCCGCTCGGTCGGCACGGCATTGAGGCGTTCCATGGGCTTCCCTTTCGGCAGTAATGCCGCCTAATGTATACGAAGCCGACTGAAATGTGGGTTTTGTATTCAATCCTCCGCGAATCTGCCGCACTCCAGCCGCCGCCATAACCTACGAAAGCGAAACCATGCCCTTCACCGAACCCGGCACCTTCACCACCCGGCCCACCCTGCAGGGAACGTTCGGCATGAGCGCATCCACCCACTGGCTTGCCACCGCCGCCGCGCAGTCCGTCCTTGAACGCGGCGGAAATGCGTTCGACGCCGCCGTGGCAGCCGGGTTCGTCCTGCACGTCGTGGAGCCGCACCTGAACGGTCCCGGCGGCGACCTCACCGGTGTCTTTGCCACCGCAGGTAACCCGTCCGAGCCCGTGGTCCTGATGGGGCAGGGAAGGGCTCCGGCAGCAGCCACGCGTGAGCACTTCCTGGCAGAAGGCCTTGAACTGGTTCCCGGGTCCGGGGCGCTCGCTGCTGCTGTTCCCGCCGCCGTCGACGCCTGGCTGCTGCTGCTGCGGGACCACGGAAGCTGGGAGCTGGCAGACGTGCTGGACTACGCTGCCGGCTACGCCCGCGACGGGCATCCGGTGCTGGCCCAGGTGGGACGGACCATCGGGCAGGTGTCCCGGCTGTTCCAGGAACACTGGCCCACCTCCGCCCAGCTGTGGATGCCCCAGGGCCGGCCACCGGCAGAAGGTGAGCTCATTAAAAACCCGGCCTACGCGGACGTCCTTCGGCGGCTCGCCGAAGCCGGGGAGGGCGCAGGCACGCGCGAGGAACGCATCGAAGCCGCCCGCCGCGAGTGGAGCACGGGGTTCGTGGCGACGGCGGCCGCAGACTTTGCCGCCAAACCGCACCGGCACTCCTCCGGAACGGACCACGCCGGGGTGATCGCGGAGTCGGACTTCGCTGCTTCCGAGGCCGGCTACGAGCCGGCGGTCACGTTCGACTTCCGCGGCTACACCATCGCAAAGACCGGCGCCTGGGGCCAGGGGCCGGCGCTGCTGCAGACGCTGGCGATTCTGGACGGGTTCCCCGACGAGTACCTTGACCCCTCCACCGAGCTGGGCGTCCACACCATCCTGGAGGCGCAGAAACTCGCCATCGCGGACCGGGAAGCCTATTACGGAGACAGCCACGTTCCGCTGGATTACCTGCTCAGCGAAGAGTACGCAGCTCGGCGCCGCGAAGCCATCACTCCGCTGGCCTCGCATGAATTCCGGCCCGGGCAGGTGCCCGGCCACTCGCCGTTCGTGCCGCCGCTGCGCACGGAGTACGTGCCGCCGGCGCTGGCCGGTGAGGACTCCGCGGGCGGTGACGGAACCGGAGAGCCAACCGTCTCGCCCACCGGCGAAACCCGTGGCGACACGTGCCATGTGGATGTTGTGGACCGCTGGGGCAACATGGTCTCGGTCACCCCGTCCGGCGGGTGGCTGCAGTCTTCGCCCACCATCCCGGAACTCGGTTTTTGCCTGGGCACGCGCCTGCAGATGACCTGGCTGGAAGACGGAGCGCCTTCCACCCTGCAGGCGGGAAAGCGTCCGCGGACCACCCTGACGCCCACTCTTGTCCTGAAGGACGGGCAACCGGTCGCCGCCCTCGGCTCGCCCGGCGGGGACCAGCAGGACCAGTGGCAGCTGCTGTACCTGCTGCGCACGATTGTGGGCGGCTACACGCCGCAGCAGGCCATCGACGCCCCGGCCTTCCACACCACGTCCCTGCCCGGATCGTTCTGGCCTCGGACCTGGACCCCGGGCGGCGCCGTGGTGGAAGACCGGTTGGGCGACGGGATCATCGAGGCCCTGGCAGAGCGCGGACACGTTATCACCCGGGCCGGGGACTGGGCACTGGGACGGCTTTCCGCCGTCGTTCGTGATCCGCGGACCGGCGTGCTCATGGCAGCCGCTAATCCGCGCGGGGCGCAGGGTTATGCCGCAGGCCGCTGAGCTCCCCGGGGAACCGGGGATACGGGATCGAATCCGGCAGGACATCATCCGCGGAGAACTGGCACCGGGGGCCAAGATCACCGAGGCAGCCCTGGCCGCCCGCTATGGATCCTCCCGCGTTCCGGTTCGCGAAGCGCTGCGGACGCTCGCCGCCGAAGGATTCGTTGAATCCCGCCCGTACGCCGGGTCCCGGGTCGCCCGGCTGGACCCGGGCGAAGCCGGGGACCTGTTCGACGTCCGGGAAGCAGTGGAAAGCGCGACGGCGCGGCGGGCCGCGGAGCGTGCGGCCCGGCAGGCAGCTGCGGGCATCCCGGATCCGGACTGGTGGGAAGCCCGGCGCCGGCTCGGGGAAACCCTGGCTGCCGGGGACGCCGCCGCAGCCGAGGGCCGGCTGGAGGTGCTGCCGGAGCTGAACCTTGGATTCCACCGCGGCATCGCCGAACTGGCGGGCAGCGCGTCCCTGCAGGCGTTGCTGGCCCAGCTGGCCGGGAAGATCGAGTGGCTCTACGCCTCCGACGTCGGGTTCCGCGGGCGGGATTCCTGGTCCGAACACCGTCCCATCCTGGCGGCGGTGGACGCCGGCGGTGCCGTCGAAGCGGAGGCACGAATGCGTGCCCACATCCAGTGGTCAAAGCAGTCCTTCCTGAGCCGTTTCGCGGCCTGAGGAAGTCTCCGCGCCGGAAGCCGTTCCGCCGCCGGAGAAGCGAACCTATAGTGCCATGTAGGGGGATCCTCCTACCGTGAGCGGGGCACAAAGCGATGGCCAACATCACCACCAGACCAGTTACCAAGCTTGGAATAGTCGGGGCGGGAAGCGTAGGCACCGCGCTGGCGTACGCGTCCCTGATCCGTGAGGCGGCGAGGGAAATCGTCATCTATGACATCGATGCCACCCGTGCCGAGGCGGAGGCACTGGACCTCTCCCACGGAACGCAGTTCACCGGGGCAAACACCGTAGCCGGGGGCGGCAGGATCGAAGCATTGGCCGGCTCGGACGTCATCGTCGTGACCGCCGGAGCGCGGCAGAAGCCCGGGCAGAGCAGGCTGGACCTCGCGGCCGCCAACGTCCGGATCATGGAGACCCTGATGCCTGCCCTGATGGAGCAGGCCCCGGAGGCCGTCTACATCCTGGTGACCAATCCGTGCGACGTCCTCACCGTCGCGGCCCAGAAGATCACCGGCCTGCCGCCGAACCGGATCTTCTCCTCCGGGACGGTGCTGGACACCTCGCGGCTGCGTCTGCTGGTGGCCCGGCAGGCGCACGTGCTGATGACCAGCGTGCATGCCACCATCATCGGCGAGCACGGGGACAGCGAATTCCCGGTCTGGTCCAGCGCCACCATTGGCCCCGTCCCCATCCGCGAATGGACCATCAGCGGGCGCCAGGTCTTCACTGATGAGGTGCTGGCATCCATTACGGACGACGTCGTCAACGCGGCCTACAAGGTGATCGAAGGCAAGGGTGCCACGAACTACGCGATCGGCCTGGCGGGAGTGCGGATCGTCGAAGCGGTCTTCCAGGCGGAGAACGCCGTCCTGCCAGTTTCAGCGCTGCTGCGCGGCGTCCACGGAATTTCCGGCGTCGCCCTGTCCCTGCCCTCGATCGTGGGCTCGGGCGGGGTGTACAAGATGCTGGAAATGCCCCTGGACGAGCGTGAACAGCAGCAGCTGCAGGACTCCGCGGAGACCCTCAAGCAGAACCTCGCCTCGCTGGGGATCTAGTAGCCCGCTCCGCCCCGGGCCGCCTGGAGCTGCGGACGGGCGTCCTCACCAGCGGAGTCCGGCGTCGGTACTTCGGCCAGCGCGCCGTAGGTGTCCGGGCGGCGGGATTCAAGGAACGGAAAGAGTCCGAGCCAATGCGAACGCTGCTCCAGTTCAAGATCCGCTACAAGGACGGCTGATTCGTCCCGCGGGGCCTGCACCAGGATCCGGCCGTACGGGTCGCAGATGAAGGAAGACCCGTAAAACGTCAGGTTTCCCTCGTTGCCCCACCGGTTCGGCACCACCATGAACAGGCCGTTGGCGATCGCGTTGCCTACAATCACCTTCTCCCACAGCGGCTGGGTGTCGAAGTCCGGGAAATCGGGTTCCGATCCAATCGCGGTGGGATACACCAGCACCTCGGTCCCGCGCAGGGAGTACAGCCGGGCGAGTTCCGGAAACCACTGGTCCCAGCACGTGGGCAGGCCCAGCCGGGCGCCGTCGAGCTCAGCCACGGCATGGACCGGATAAGGATCCCCGGTGGCCGGACCGGGCCGAAAATACCGGTCTTCGTGGTAGCCCTCGGAAGACGGGATGTGCAGCTTCCTGGTCCTGCCCAGCAGCTTCCCTTCGGGGGAGACCAGGATGGCGGTGTTCAGTCCGAGTCCGTCCGGGCCGTCGGCGCGTTCAAAGAGCGAAGCGTGGACGCACACATCGTGCCGGCGGGCGGCCTCGGCGGCGAAGGCGAAGGTTGGCCCGTCGAGCAGGTCCTCCGCGAGTTCCCCCGGCAGCCCGTCGGGGTGGGTGTCCGCCGGGTAGCGGGACAGCGTCAGCTCGGGCAGGAACACGGCTCCGGCCCCCTGGTCCGCTGCCCGGGCAATCCCGTCGTTGAGTTCGGCCCGCAGCGCCGCCGGGTCCGGCTGCCAGCGGTGCTGGACCACCCCCACCCTCAGCGAGGGCCGGGGCTGGTCCGGCACGGCGGCGGCCGGTGAGCGCAATGCACCGGTACGGGTGATTTCAATCATGGGAAACCTCCGGAAATGGGGTGCGGGTGGCGGCGCTTTGGGGTTTAGCGCTCCTTGAAGACCGTGTCCTGCCATTCCTTGTGGGCGGCAGCGTCGCGGCTCATCATCACGTGCTTGACGTTCGTGTACTCCTCGAAGGAGTACACGGACATGTCCTTACCGAATCCGGACGCCTTGTAGCCTCCGTGCGGCATCTCGGACACGATCGGAATGTGGTCGTTCACCCAGACGCAGCCTGCGGCGATTTCCTCGCTGGCCCGCAGGGACCGGTTCAGGTCCCGGGTCCAGGCGGAGGCCGCCAGCCCGTAGGGGGTGTCATTGGCCAGGGCAATGCCCTCGTCATCGGAGTCGAACGGCAGGACGGTGAGCACCGGACCGAAGATCTCGTCCTGCACAATTTCGGAGTCCTGCGCGGCACCGGTCACCAGCGTGGGGCGGTAGAACGCCCCCGCAGCGAGGTCGCCGCCGGGGGCGGCGCCGCCGGCCAGGATCCGGGCACCTGCCTCGCGGGCACGGTCCACGAAACCGGCCACCTTGTCCCGGTGTGCGTGACTGATCAGGGAGCCCAGGTCCGTGTCCGGATCCGTGGGGTCACCCACCACGACGGCGTCCATCAGTTCGGCGACCCGTGCCGTAAACGCTTCGAACAGCGGGGCCTGCACGTAGGCGCGGGTGGCGGCGGTGCAGTCCTGCCCGCCGTTGATGATCGCTCCGGCCACGGCACCGTGGGCCGCTGCCTCGACGTCGGCGTCGTCGAACACCAGGAACGGTGCCTTGCCGCCGAGCTCCAGGTGCACCCGCTTGGCGGTCTGCGCCGCCATGGCCATGATTTTGCGGCCGACGGCGGTGGAACCGGTAAAGGAGGTCATCACCACATCCGGGTGGGTCACCAGGGCCTCACCTGCCACCGGACCCGAACCGGTGACGACGTTAATGACGCCGTCGGGAATTCCCGCCGCGGCAGCGGCCTCGGCGAAAATGAGGGACGTGCCGGGGGTGAGCTCGGATGGCTTGAGCACAATGGTGTTGCCGGCGGCGATGGCGGGCAGGATCTTCCATCCGGCCATCTGCAGCGGGTAGTTCCACGGAGAGATGGACCCGATCACTCCGATCGGTTCACGGCGGATCATGGACGTCCCCCCGGCGCCGTACTCGCCCGCCGCGAGGCCATGCAGCTGGCGGGCAGCGCCGGCGAAGAAGGACACGTTGTCCACGGTTCCGGGTACATCGAATTCGGTGGACATGCGGATGGACTTACCGGTCTGCGCCGTCTCCAGTTCCGCGAGTTCGGCGGAGCGCTTGTCCAGCTCCGCGGCCAGCGCCAGCATGGCCTCGGAGCGCTCGCCCGGCGTGCGGCGGGACCAGCCCGCAAACGCCGCCTTGGCGGCAGCAACGGCGTCGTCCACGTCAGCGGCGTCCGCGTAACGCACCGTCTCGTCTGCGTTGCCGGTGGCAGGATTGATCCGCTTGGCTTCCTCGCCCCGGCCCTGCCGGTAGCTGCCGTTAATAAAGAGGTGTCCCTCGGAAAACTGGTGCATGTCTTACTCCGTGAATCTGGTGTGGGTGCTGGTCGCGGCCGGGAGATCCCTGCCGGACGCTAGGTGGTCAGGTAGACCTTGCGAAGGGTTTTGGTGACGGTCCACCTGGTCCGGGTGCCGGCCGCCAGGCGCATCAGGGTGTGCGGGCCCAGCGCGGCGGTTGCGGTGACGGTGCCGTCTTCGGCGAGGAAATCGACGGTTGCAGCGCCGGAGAGGACCAGGAAGATTTCGTCGGCTTCGGTGTCGAACATGCCGCCTTCGGTCATCTCCCAGACGCCCAGGCCAACTCCGCCGAAGCTCCCCAGCGGGTGCACGCCGGTGGCCGGGGCGCCGGATGCGATGGCCTCGGCGGGGACCGGCTCACGGACAAGTTCCAGGGCTTCGGGCTGTACGGGAACGCCGGCGGGCAGAGAGGTGAGGGTACTCATGAGTCGAACCCCATCCCTACTGCGTCCATGGCCTTCAGCCACGGGCCGCGGCGGCCCTGCCGGCGGTCGGCCCGGACCATAGCCGCGGTGGTGATCTTCACGCCCAGCCAGGCCACCGGTTCGGGCGGGAAGGGGAGCGGTTTGCGCTTGACCATCTGCAGCTCCGTTCGTTCGGTTTCCTTGCCGGAGAGCAGGTCCAGCATGACGTTGGCGCCGAAGCGCGTCGCACCCACTCCGAGGCCGGTGTAGCCGGCGGAGAAGGCGACTTTGCCGCCGAAGGCGGTGGTGAAGAAGGCGAAGAACCGGCTGCAGGTATCAATCGCCCCGCCCCAGGCATGGCTGAAGCTCACATCGGCGAGCTGGGGGAAGGTGGCAGCGAAGTGGGACGCCAGCCGTTCGTAGGTTTCCTCCCGGTGCTCGTACTCGGGCTTCATGCTCCGGCCGTAGTTGTACACGGCGTCGTAGCCGCCGAACAGGATGCGTGCCGCGCCGTCGCGGTCCGTGGTGAGCCGGTAGTAGTGGAACCGGTTGTTGAGGTCGCTCAGGCCCTGCCGGTTGTGCCAGCCAATGGCCGCCAGCTGGTCGGCGGAGAGCGGCTCGGTCATCAGCGCATAGTCATAGACGGGGACGGTGAAGAGCCGGGTGCGCTTGAGCAGGGACGGGAACACATTCGTGGCGAGGGCAACGCGGTCTGCGGTGACGGTCCCGCTGTCGGTCAGCAGCCGGACCTTCGCGCCCGCGTTCCGGATGTTGCGCACCGGGGTGTTCTCGTAGATTTCGACGCCGGCTTCCAACGCCGCCCGCTGCAGCCCCCAGGCGAGCCGGGCCGGGTTGAGCAGCGCCGTGCTGGTACGGTCCCACAGCCCGGCGAGGTACAACGGCGAATCGACTTCCTTCCGCACCTCGTCCCGGTCCAGGAACACCAGGTCCGGGTTGTCCGCGTCTGCTTCTTCCTCCAGCCACTGGACCTGATGGGCTTCGGTGGCCACGGACAGGCTTCCGGTGAGCTCAAAGCCGCAGTCGATTCCGTAGCGCTGAATGGTTTCGGCCATTTCGCGCAGGTTTTCCCGGCCCAGCCGGTCCAGCTGCTCAGCTTCGTCCGGGAGGTGCTTCAAGCCGTTGGACTCACCGTGGGTCAGCGATGCCTCACAGAAACCGCCGTTCCGGCCCGAAGCCGCCCAGGCAATGCGGGACGCCTCCAGCAGCATCACGCGGCGGCCGGGATTGCGCTCCTTGGCCATCAGCGCGGTCCACAGGCCCGTGTACCCGCCGCCGACGACGGCAAGATCCGTCTCCGCGTCTGTGTCCAGGGCGGGCAGGGCATCCGGCCGTTCCGGGTCATCCAGCCAGTAGGGCTCGCGGGCCGCTCCGGCGAGGGCCTTAGCTGCGCGCGGCCTGCCGTACTGGTTCTCGGCGAGGTCGTAGACGGTCATCATGGTGCGGTCCTTTGGAGTAATGCGTCGCCGGAATCGGCGGTGGAACGGATAAAGACGGGTTCGCCGCCCACCAGGACCATGTCGCTCTGCAGTGAGGACAAGCCTGCCGGGTCCAGGTCGAAGGGGTTGGCGGAGTGCACGGCGAGGTCCGCCGGTGCACCCGGGACCAGGGTCCCGCCGGGGGCGCGGTTGAGCCAGGCCGAGCCGGACGTGTAGGCAGCCAGGGCACTGGTGAGGGCCAGCGCCTGGTCCGGGACCAGCGGCGGTGCATCGGAATAATCCGGGTGGGCACGGTTGACGGCCACATGGATTGCCTGCCAGGGATCGGGGCTGGACACGGGCCAGTCGGAGCCCATGGCCAGCCTGGCACCGGCAGCTTCGAGGCCGGCGAACGGGTACTGCCAGCCGGAGCGCTCTCCGCCGAGCAAGGGGACGGTCAGCTCCGTCATCTGGTCATCGTTGCAGGCCCACAGCGCCTGGGCATTAACGGTGACATCCAGCTCGGCGAACCGGCCAATGTCCTGGGGATGGATGACCTGCAGGTGAGCCATGTGGTGCCGGCCGGCCGAACCGGGGTTGGCCGCGCGGGCGGCAGCGACGGCGTCGAGCCCGGTACGGACCGCACGGTCCCCGATCACGTGCAGATGCAGGTCAAACCCGGCACCGTCCAGGGCGATGGACACGGCGGTGAGGACCTCGGGGGAGAGGTAAAGCAGGCCCCGTTCATCCGCCGGGGCGTCGCCGGCGCAGGCACAGGGGCGCAGATAGGGGTCCAGCATGGCTGCGGTGTAGTTTTCCGGCACTCCGTCCACCATGATTTTCGCGCTGGTGGTCCGGAAACCGGCTGCGGCATTTGCCTCCCGGCGTTCCAGGAAAGACTCCACCAGGGCCGGAACTGACTCCACGGTGGTGTCCCGCGGCACCCACAGTGCCCCGGCGGCACGGCCCTTCAGCGCTCCGTCCGCCGCGAGGGAACGGTACGCGGCTGAGGCATCAGGGTAGCCGCCGTAGCTGCCGAGGATCGCTTCCTGCCAGCCGGTCACGCCCACCGAGAAGAGATGTTCCTGGGCATGGCGGATTCCGGCCGCGAGCACCTGGTCCGTCACCGGCGGCAGCACCCGGGCCACCAGGTCCATGGCGCCCTCGTGCAGGGTGCCGGAGGGGAATCCGTTCGAGTCCCGTTCAATGCGCCCGTCCGCGGGGTCCGGGGTGGAAGCGTCAATGCCGGCCAGCTCCAGGGCACGGGTGTTCACCCAGGCGCTGTGGTGGTCCCGGTTGATCAGGTAGACCGGGCGGTGGGGCGCGACGGCGTCGAGAGTGTGCCGGTCCGGATAACCGCCGGGGAAATCGCCTTTGTACCAGCCGCCGCCGGTGACCCAGCCCGCGGGGTTCTCCGGTCCGGCCGGCTGTCCCGCGTGCTCGGCGATGCGATCCAGGCAGGCCTGTGCGCCGCTCAGTTCAGCGAGGTCGCAGCACAGGCGTTCCACGCCCGCGTAGGCGGCGTGGACGTGGGCATCCGTGAACCCCGGGGTGATCAGCCTCCCGGCCAGATCCACCGTTCGGGTGGAAGGCCCGGCCAGGGCCCGGAGCTCTGCGTCCGTTCCGACTGCCGAGACGATTCCTCCGGATACGGCCACGGCACTGGCCCCGGGGACCAGGCGATGGCCGTCGAAGACCGCTCCGGAATGGAAAATCCATTCGAACTGTGGCACAAAAACCTCGTTATTCACTTCGGCCGTCATTTAGTCGTTATTCGGTCCAGCCCAGCACTATTCCGGCCTCCGGCATTTAAATGAATGCCATTCAGGTGGAACGGCTGCTCTTATAAAACGGGAGCCCTGCAGGCTTGTCAACGGTGGGAATGAAGTTGGCGAAACTGTTTACGGGCGTGAAACACCGCGCCTGCGCAGTCCGCCGGTGCGCGTGAATTCTGCATCCCTGCGGACGTCCCGGGCGCACCTGCGATCGTCCAGCGGCGGGACCCGGAAGGATCCCGCCGCTGGACGAATGCCGCGTACCGTTGGATTACTCGGTGTAACCGTCCGCAATCGCCATGACCTCATCGAGGATGCCCAGGCCGGTGCGGGCGTCCTCCTCGGTGATGTTCAGCGGCGGCACCACATGGATGCGGTTGAAGTTCGCGAACGGCAGGAGCCCGCGTTCCTTGCAGGCGGCAATGAGTTCGTTCATTGCGGGGCTGGAGCCGCCGTACGGTGCCAGCGGTTCACGGGTTTCGCGGTTCTTTACGAACTCGATGGCCCAGAACGCGCCCGTTCCGCGGACTTCGCCCACGGAAGCGTGCTTACGGGCGAGTTCCGCCAGGCCCGGCCCGAAGACCGTTTCGCCGAGGTTCGCAGCATTCTCCACCATGCCTTCGTCGCGCATCGCGTTGATGGTGGCTACCGCCGCTGCACAGGCGAGCGGGTGGCCGGAGTAGGTCAGGCCGCCGGGGTAGGGCGAGTTGGCGAAGGTGCCGGCGATCTCGTCGGAGATCGCGACGCCGCCCAGCGGGACGTAACCGGAGTTGACGCCCTTGGCGAAGGTGAGCAGATCCGGTCCCACGCCGTCGGCATGTTCAACCGCGAACCACTTGCCGGACCGTCCGAAGCCGGCCATGACCTCGTCGGCAATGAACACGATTCCGTACTTGCGGGTCAGTTCCCGGACGCCGGCGAGGTAGCCGGGCGGGGGAACCATGATGCCGGCGGTTCCCGGGGTGGACTCAAGGACCAGGGCGGCGAAGGCACCGGGACCTTCCAGGAGAATGAGCTGCTCCAGGTGCTCCAGTGCCCGCTGGACTTCCTCTTCCTGCGTGGCGGCGTGGAACTGGCTGCGGTACAGGAAGGGAATGTGGAAGTGGACGGTTCCGGACGTGCCGTAGTCGTTGGGGATTCGGCGCGGGTCGCCCGTGACGTTCACGGCCAGTGCCGTACCGCCATGGTAGGAGCGGTATGCGGAGAGAACCTTGTAGCGTCCGGTGTGCAGGCGGGCCATGCGGATGGCGTGCTCAATGGCGTCGGCGCCGCCGTTGGTGAAGAACACCGTGTCCAGGTTCCCCGGGGTCAGTTCGGAGACCAGGCGCGCTGCTTCGGACCGTGCGTCGTTGACGTACTGCGGAGCAATGGTGCAGAGCTTGCCTGCCTGCTCCTGGATGGCGGCCACCACCTTGGGGTGCTGGTGGCCAATGTTGGTGTTGACCAGCTGGGAGGAGAAGTCCAGTAGTTTCCGGCCTTCTCCGTCCCAGACGTAGGACCCCTCGGCCCGGGTGATGGTCATCGGGTTGATCTGCTTCTGGGCGGACCAGGAGTGGAACACGTGTTTGCGGTCCAGCTCGTAGGCGCGTCGTCCTGCGGCCAGTTCCTCTTCGGTAACTGCCGTCTCGGCGGTAGTGCTCATTCGCGAATCCTTCCGTGTGCCTAGGCGTTCTGGGGGAAGCCGAGGTTCAGGCCGCCGTGGCTCGGGTCGAGCCAGCGGGTGGTGACAACCTTGCCGCGGGTGAAGAAGTGCACGCCCTCGGTGCCATGTGCGTGGGAATCACCGAAGAGCGAGTTCTTCCAGCCGCCAAACGAGTAGTAGGCCATGGGAACCGGGATCGGCACGTTGATGCCGACCATACCCACCTGGACTTCGTTCTGGAAGCGGCGGGCGGCGCCGCCGTCGTTGGTGAAGATCGCGGTGCCGTTGCCGTACTGGTTGGCGTTGATCAGGGCGAGCGCCTCGTCGTAGCTTTCCGCGCGGACCACGGAGAGCACGGGGCCGAAGATCTCATCGGTGTAGATGGACATCTCGGGGGTGACGTGGTCGAACAGGGTCGGGCCGAGGAAGAAGCCTTCGCCCTCGGCATCGGCTTCCACCTTGCGTCCGTCCAGCACAACGGTGGCTCCGGCGGCTTCTCCCGCGTCGATGTAGCCTGCAACCTTGTCCCGGTGGGCGGAGGTGACCAGCGGGCCCATGTCGGTGCCGCGCAGGCCGTCGCCGATGCGCAGGGTACGGGTGCGCTCGGCGATCTTGGCAACGAGCTCGTCACCGACGGGTCCGACGGCGACGAGGGCGGAGATGGCCATGCAGCGCTCGCCGGCGGAACCGAAGCCGGCGTTGACGGCGGCGTCGGCTGCCAGGTCCAGGTCAGCATCCGGCAGGACGATCATGTGGTTCTTGGCGCCGCCGAGGGCCTGGACGCGCTTGCCGCTGGCAGTGCCCTCGCGGTAGACGTACTGGGCGATCGGGGTGGAGCCCACGAAGGAGACGGACTTGATGTCCGGGTGGTGCAGGAGTGTATCCACGGCAACCTTGTCGCCATGCACCACGTTGAAGACGCCTTCCGGCAGGCCGGCTTCCTTCCACAGTTCCGCGATCCAGTTGACCGCCGTCGGGTCCTTCTCGCTGGGCTTGACCACTACGGTGTTGCCGGTGGCGATGGCGACCGGGAAGAACCACATGGGAACCATGGCCGGGAAGTTGAACGGGCTGATGATGGCGGCGGGGCCAACCGGCTGGCGGATGGAGTGGACGTCAACCTTGGTGGAAGCGTTCTCGGTGAAGCCGCCCTTGAGCAGGTGGGGGATGCCGCAGGCGAATTCGACGACCTCCTGGCCGCGGCTGATTTCACCGAGCGCGTCATCGAGGACCTTGCCGTGTTCGGCGGTGATGATGGCGGCCAGCTCAGGCTTGCGGGCGTTGAGCAGCTCGCGGAAGTTGAAGAGGATCTGCACCCGGCGGGCCAGGGAGGTGTCGCGCCAGGCGGGGAAGGCGGCGGCAGCCGCTGCAACGGCTTCGTTGACGGTTTCCTCGCTGGCCAGGGCAACTTGGGAAGTGGTCTTGCCGGTGGCCGGGTTGGTTACGTCGGCGAGGCGGGTGTCTGCAGGTGCCGTGAAGGCGCCGTTGATCCAGTGCTGCGTGGTCTGCACGTTTGCTCCTTGAGGCGTAGAAAGTGGGGCTGGACACCATCTAAGCCGAGCTCTGCGGTGACGGACATTGCCAAGGTGTCAGGAAATAATCGGAAATCTTTACGCTTTGTCGGACACGGTGGGGGGTGGCGTGCCTAGACTCCCAGCATGAGCCTGCAGCTGAGTACGGTCCTGGACTTCGACGTCGTCCGGGCCGGGGAGCCGGAAGTTCTCGCCGGCCAGGACGCCCTGGACGTGCCGGTCCGCTGGGTGCATGTTGCCGAACTGCGGAGTCTTGCGGACCTCCTGGAGGGCGGGGAACTGGTGCTGACCACGGGCCTGGCCTTCGGGGAATCGGCGGACCAGGCCGCCGAGTACCTGACCGGGTTGCAGGCCGCGGGGGTTGCCGGCGTCGTCGTCGAGATTCCCGCGGACCGCCCGGAAGCTGCCGCGGCGCTGGCTTCCGGTGCCCGGCGGGTGCTGGCTGAAGGCCGGCAGGCCCTGCCGGTGATCCGCCTGCGCCGGACGGTGCGGTTCGTGGAGGTGACCGAGGTAGTGCACCGCAGGATCGTTGCCGGGCAGCTTGAGCAGGTTGAAAAGGCCCGGCAGGTTCATGAAGTCTTCACCATGCTGAGCCTTGAAAGCGCCGGAGTGCAGGAGATTGTGGACCGAACCGCGGAGCTGCTGGGGGCGCCGGTAGTGCTGGAGGACAGTTCGCACCTGGTGGTGGCGTTCGCCGCAGCCGGGCGGCCGGCCCAGGAACTCCTGCGGGACTGGCAGCGGCGCTCGCGGGCGGTCCATGCCTATCCGGAAACCAAGGTGGCCGGTGACGAGCACTGGCTGCAGACGCCCGTGGGGCTGGGCGGCTCGCAGTGGGGCAGGCTGGTCCTTCCCGGAGTCCCGGACGGACCGGCAGCTGCCTCCGAGGCGTCCATGGTCCTTGAGCGTGCGGGGCAGGCGCTGTCCATCAACCGCCTCGCCGAACGGGACCAGGCCGGGCTGGCCCAGCAGGCGCAGGCCGGACTCATCCACGAACTGCGCGGCACCCGGACCCAGGACGAGGAGGAGGCCCTCACCCGCGCTTCGGCACTGGGGCTGAAGCCTTCACCGGCCTACCTGCCGCTGGTGCTGCACCTCGACTCCGGATCCGGCAAGGATCCCATGTCGATGCAGCGCAAGGAACGCGCACTGCTGGAGATGCTGGAGGCCGTGCTGGCGGCCACACGGAACAGTGCGCTCGCCGCTGCCCTGCAGACCGGTCAGGTGGCGGTGCTGCTGGCGCTTCCGGCCCGGATGCTGGAAGACGGCCTGCTGGAGCGGATCTGCGGGGACCTCGCGGCGCGAACCTCCGCCGGCGCGGGTGAACTGCGCTGGACCGCCGGCGTGGGCAGGGCCAGGTCCCGGTTGTCCGACGCCGCTGCCGGCCTGGACGAGGCAGCGCACGTGGCGCAGACTGCAGGTACGCTCTCTGCCGGAGCCAACCGGTATTTCCGGTCAACCGACGTACGGCTCCGCGGACTCCTGGCACTGCTGCGGGAAGACCCAAGGGCTGTTTCCTTCGCCGAGGCGGAGCTGCGCGGGATCGATGCCCCGGACCTGGCGCTCCTGGAGCGCTTCCTTGAATGTGGGGGCAACAAGACGGCGCTGGCACGCAGCGGCTACCTCAGCCGCCCAACGCTATACGCCCGGCTGCAGAAGCTCGAGTCCAGGCTGGGGGTATCCCTCGACGACCCGGAGTCCCGGACCTCGCTGCACGTGGCGGTTTTGCTGCGCCAGCTGCAGTCGCTTTCACCCGCGGGCTGACGGACGGTAACAAACGCCCGCCTGGTCCGGGGAGCCGATCATGCCACGGTAGGTTCAACCCATGAACTCATCATCGCTTGACTACGGGCAGGCCGTTGTAGCCGTACAGATCGACAATGACCGGGTCCGGGTCACGGAATGGCGTTTCCCTCCCGGCACCCAGACCGGCTGGCACCGGCACGAGCTGGACTACGTGGTGGTTCCCACCGCGGCCGGGCACATGAGCTATGAGACGGCCGACGGCGGCCAGGCCACCCTGGACCTGGTGGTGGGGGAGTCCTACGCACGGGAAGCCGGCAGTGAGCACAACGTCATCAACAAGACGGACACCGAGTTCGCGTTCGTGGAGATCGAGCTCAAGACCACCCAGAACTCGTAGCCGTCCGGTCGGGCCTGCTGTGGTTTCGGGTGGCCCGGTTTCCCAGCCGTTGTTGCGGCTGTGACGGTTGGGACCTCAGGAGTGCACAGGTGTTACGGTGCTTGGGAATCCGCCGGCGCCCCTCCCGGCGACGGCCCGGCCCGGCGGCCCCTGCTGGCGACGGCCTGAGCGGCACGGTTTCCCAGCCGTCGTTGCCGCTGTGACGGCTGGGACCCGAGGAGTGCACAGGTGTCACGGTGCGTGGGAACGCCGGCGGCCAGCCCCGTCCGGCCCAAGCCCCGGCGGACCCCGCGCGGCGGACCTCTCGGCGGACATCCCCAGTCCGGGCGGCACAGTTTCCCCGCCGTTGTTGTGGCTGTGACGGATGGGACCCCAGGAGTGCACAGGTGTCACGGTGCGTGGGAATCCAGCCGGCGGCCCCCTGCCGGCCCAAGCCCCGGCGGACCCCGCGCGGCGGACCTCCCGGAGGACATCCCCCCGTCCGGGCGGCACGGTTTCCCAGCCGTCGTTGCGGCTGTGACGGTTGGGACCCCAGAAGCGCACAGGTGTCACAGCGCGTGGGAATCCCGCCGGCGGCCCGACCCGGCGGCCCCCTGCCGGCGACGCCCGGGCTGCACGGTTTCCCAGCCGTCGTTGCGGCTGTGACGGCTGGGACCCCAGAAGCGCACAGGTGTCACAGCGCGTGGGAATCCGGCCTGCGGACGCCTCCGGGCGACGCCCGGGCTGCACGGTTTCCCAGCCGTCGTTGCGGCTGTGACGGCTGGGACCCCAGAAGCGCACAGGTGTCACAGCGCGTGGGAACCCAGCCGACCTCAGCCCCGCCAGCCCAGCCCCGCCCGCCGGCCTCAGCCCGCCAGCCCAGCCCTAGCGCCCGCCCGGCTACCGCCCGGACACGAGGTTCGCGGCCTTGGCGATGGGCGACGTCGTGCTCCGGCCGTTGCGTTCGGCGCGGTCGGCGGCGTAGTACGCCGCATACATGGCCTTGACGGCAATCCAGCGCAGCGGCTCTGGTTCCCACCTCCGGACCTTCCGGTTCACCCAAGGCATCCGGGTGAGTTCGCTGCCGGGGTCCAGAATGAGGTCGCGCAGGGTACGGGCGGCAAGGTTGGTGGCGGTTACCCCGGTTCCCACGTAGCCGCCTGCCCAGCCCAGTCCGGTCTTCGGATCCAGGCCAACGGTGGCCTTCCAGTCCCGCGGAACCCCCAGGACGCCGGCCCAGGCATGCTCGATCCGCGCTTCCGCAGCCGCCGGGAACATGTCCTGCAGCAACGCCGTAAGGCTGGCGATCGTCTCCGGCTGCGTGGCGCCGTCGGTATCCGTGCGGGAGCCGAACCGGTACGGCACTCCGCGTCCGCCCAGCGCAATGCGTCCGTCGGCGGTGCGCTGCGCATACATATAGGCGTGGGCCATGTCCGCGACCGTCTCCCGGCCATGCCAGCCGATCTGCTGCCAGACGGATTCCGGGAGCGGTTCCGTGGCGATCATGGAGGAGTTCATGGGCAGCCATTCGCGGGAATGGCCGCGCAGGTTCGCGGTGAAGCCCTCGGTGGCGCGCAGGACGTACTTCGCGCTTACGGTGCCGCGGTCGGTTACGGCGCGGCCGGGCCGGATGTCAGTGACGGTAGTGCCCTCGTAAATGGGAACGCCAAGGCGCTCGACGGCGGCGGCCAGCCCGCGCACCAGCCGCGCCGGGTGGATGCGGGCACAGTGGGGGTGGTGGACGCTGCCCAGCGCACCGGCAACCTGGATTCGCTCGGCCGTTTCAGCGGCGTCGAGCAGGCGGGTTCCAGCCTCAGGCCAGGCAGCTTCGTCCTCGGCCCAGGCCAGCAGCCGGCCCAGCTGCGCCTCATTGCGGGCAACGTTGAGTTCTCCGCCCTTGGCCACTGCGGCGTCGATGCCCTCGGCACCGGCAACCGCAATGACCTCGTCCACGGTTTCGTTGAGCAGTTCCTGGAACCGTCCCACAACGGCGCGGCCGTGGGATTTCACGTACTGGCTGCGGCCCCCGGTGATCGAGTTGGTCAGCCAGCCGCCGTTGCGTCCGGAGGCGCCGAACCCGGCGAACCGGGATTCGAGCACTACAACGGACAGGTCCGGGCGGGCCTTCTTCAGGTAATAGGCAGTCCACAGCCCCGTATAACCGGCGCCGACGACGGCGACGTCCGCCTCGCGGTTTCCGTCCAGGCCGGGACGCTGATCCGGAAGGCCGGATTCCGCGTACCAGAAGGAGACGCTGCCGTTTACCGGGGCTGTGGAGATGCTCATCAGAGGTGGTTGAGTCCTTCCGTGAGAACGGACCGGAGGATCGACTCGATCTGGTCGAACTCGGGCTGGCCGATCGTCAGCGGCGGTGCGAGCTGGATGACGGGGTCGCCGCGGTCGTCGGCACGGCAGTACAGGCCGGCGTCGTACAGCGCGGTTGAAACGTAGCCGCGCAGCAGGCGTTCGGACTCGTCCGCGGAGAAGGTCTCCTTGGTGGCCTTGTCCTTCACCAGCTCGATTCCGTAGAAGTAACCCTCGCCGCGGACATCGCCCACGATCGGCAGGTCCTTCAGCTTCTCCAGCGTGGCGCGGAAGGCCGGGGCGTTGGTCTTCACCCGGTTGTTGAGGTCCTCGGCATCGAAAATGTCCAGGTTGGCCATGGCGACGGCGGCGGAGACAGGGTGCCCGCCGAAGGTGTAGCCGTGGTAGAACGTGGTGTCGCCCTTGGCGAACGGTTCGAACAGGCGGTCCGAGGCGATCATCGCGCCCAGGGGAGCGTAGCCGCTGGTGATGCCCTTGGCACAGGTGATGATGTCCGGAACGTAGTCGAAGTCGGTGGAGGCGAACATCGAACCGACCCGGCCAAAGGCGCAGATGGTTTCGTCCGAAACAAGCAGGACGTCGTACTGGTCGCAGATTTCACGCACCCGCTTGAAGTAGCCGGGAGGCGGCGGGAAGCAGCCGCCGGAGTTCTGCACCGGTTCGAGGAATACGGCCGCCACCGTGTCCGGACCTTCGAATTCGATCGCTTCGCCGATCCGGTCTGCGGCCCAGCGGCCGAAGGCCTCCGGATCCTCCAGCCCCTCAGGCGCACGGTACTGGTTGGTATTCGGTACGCGGAAGGCGCCGGGAACGAGCGGTTCGAAGGCGGACTTCATGTCCGGGATGCCGGTGATGGACAGGGCGCCCTGCGGTGTGCCGTGGTAGGCGACGGCACGGGAGATCACCTTGTGCTTGGTGGGCCTGCCGGTGAGCTTGAAGTACTGCTTCGCCAGCTTCCATGCCGACTCGACGGAGTCACCGCCGCCGGAAGTGAAGAACACCCGGTTCAGGTCGCCCGGCGCTCCGGCGGCGAGGCGCTCGGCCAGGTCGATGGCGGGCGGATGGGCGTAGGACCACAGCGGCATGAAGCTCAGTTCGCGCATCTGGCGGGCAGCGGCCTCGGCCAGTTCTTCGCGGCCGTGGCCAACCTGCACCGTGAAGAGCCCGGCCAGGCCGTCAATGAGTTCGTGGCCGCGGTCGTCGTAGATGTGGTGGCCCTGGCCGCGCGTAATAATCGGAACATTTCCACCGGCAACCGGTCCCGAGTGGCGGGCCATGTGCATCCACAGGTGGTCGCGTGCCGCCTGCTGGCGGTCCGTTCCGCGGGGTGTGGTTGAGGAAGGCTGGACAGTTGTTTCGGTCATCTGGTGCCCCAGTTGTAGGCCTGCTTGCGCAGGGAGAGGTACATAAAGGTTTCGGTGGACGAAACTCCGGGAATGCTGCGGAACCGGTTGACCAGGAGCATCAGGTCCTGGTCGTTTTCGCACACCACTTCGGCCAGCAGATCGAACGAGCCGGCCGTGACGACGCAATAGTCCACCTGGTCAATTGCCGAGATACGGTCGGCCACGGCCAGGACGTCGTCGTTGACCCGGATCCCCAGCATTGCCTGCCGGGGGAAGCCCAGCTGCAGGGGATCGGTTACGGCGACTATTTGGACGATTCCGCTGTCTGTCAGTTTCTGGACGCGCTGCCGGACAGCCGCTTCGGAGAGGCCAACGGCCTTTCCGATCGCAGCGTAGGAGCGGCGTCCGTCCTCCTGCAGCTGTTCGATGATCGCCTTGGAGATGTCGTCGACGGAGTGGTTTCCGGGCGCGGAATCCATGGTTAGCGCCACCTCCAGGTGCGGATTCGATTGCTGAGACTGCGTGAGTGGTAGCAATTGAATCTTTTATTTCATGCGAAATCAAGGCTTTTGAGAACCGAAAGCGTACTGACTTAGCTCATATTGATTTGGAAACCGTCGTGTAACAAAACTTTTACAACGAAAACCTTGTCGCGACGGAATTCGGTCTGGCACTATCAATCATCAACACCCGTCCGCAGTGCAGTAGTGCCAGCAAGGAGTTCCTATGTCGAAGCGCCCCGTGAACGATCCGATGCTACGGAGTATCGTCAACGCCCAGCTCTCCCGGCGGAAGCTGCTCATGGGAGCCGGAGGCCTTTCCCTGGCCGGCATGCTGGCAGCCTGCGGCACTGGCGGCGGCACCGGCGGCAGCGCTTCCTCCAAGCCCAGCCCCGCAACCGACGTGTCGGACACGGACAAGATCGTCAACTGGGCCAACTGGACCCTTTACCTGGACTACGACGACTCAACCCGCACCTACCCCTCACTGGAGGCGTTCTCCGAAGCCACCGGAATCACGGCAAATTACTCGGAGGATGTGGACGGCAACGACACGTACTTCGGCAAGGTCCAGGGCCAGCTTTCCTCCGGCCAGGACATTGGGCAGGACATCGTCACGCTGACCGACTGGATGGCGGCACGCCTGATCCGCCTGGGCTACACCCAGGAACTGGACCTGGCCAATATTCCCAATTCCAAGAACCTGCTCCAGTCCCTCCAGAATGTGGACTTCGACCCGGGGCGCAAGCACTCCCTCACCTGGCAGACCGGTTTCGCCGGAATCGCCTGGAACAAGGAAGCGTTCCCGCAGGGGCTCAAGACTGTTTCCGATCTCTGGCAGCCCGAACTCAAGGGACGCGTGGAAGTGCTGGACGAAATGCGGGACACCATGGGCCTGCTCATGCTGGATCAGGGTGTGGACATCACCGGCGAGTGGGGCGAGGACGAGTTCGAAAACGCCTTGGACATCCTGTCCAAGCAGATTGCCGACGGACAGATCCGCCAGGTCAAGGGCAACTCCTACAAGGAGGACCTCATCTCCGGCGACGCCCTGGCCGTCATCGGCTGGTCCGGCGACATCACCCAGCTGAACTTCGAGGAAGGGGACAAGTGGGAGTTTGCCATCCCGGACGCCGGCGGCACCCTCTGGTCCGACAACCTGCTGGTACCTATCGGCGCCACCCACAAGACCAACGCCGAGAAGCTCATGGACTACTACTACGACCCCGTGAATGCAGCCACGGTCGCCGCCTACGTGAACTACGTCTGCCCCGTTGAAGGGGCGCGGGAAGCGATGGAAGCCATCGATCCCGAACTCGTCGAGAACCCGCTGATCTTCCCGACCGATGAATTCCTCGCCAACACCCACGTGGTGCGGACCCTCACGCCGGACGAAGAGACCGACTTCAGCGACCGCTTCCAGACCGCGATCGGAAACTGATAGATGAGCACCACCGAACTTTCCCGGGAGCCCGGCGCAGCCACCGGGACGGGCGCAGACCTGGTCCTCTCCGGAATCACCAAGCGCTTCACCGAATTCACCGCCGTGGATAACCTGGACCTGGTTATTCCGTCCGGCTCCTTCTTCGCCCTGCTGGGACCTTCCGGCTGCGGCAAGACCACCACCCTGCGGATGATTGCCGGCCTGGAACAGCCCACGGCCGGAACCATTTCCATCGGCGGCAAGGACATCACCGGCACCAGCCCGTACCAGCGTCCGGTCAACACCGTGTTCCAGAACTACGCACTGTTCC
This sequence comes from Arthrobacter koreensis, assembly GCF_009193255.1. Classification (GTDB taxonomy): domain Bacteria; phylum Actinomycetota; class Actinomycetes; order Actinomycetales; family Micrococcaceae; genus Arthrobacter_B; species Arthrobacter_B koreensis. The sequence goes on along the minus strand of NZ_WACG01000005.1, from coordinate 209,989 downwards.
CGCACATGAGCGTGCTGGACAACGTTGCCTTCGGGCTCAAGCGCCGCAAGATCCGCGACGCCGAAGCCCAGGCCAAGGCTGCGCTTGAACTGGTGGAACTGGCACATCTTGGCTCGCGCCGTCCGGCGCAGCTGTCCGGTGGGCAGCAGCAGCGCGTGGCCCTGGCCCGCGCCGTCGTCAACCGGCCCGCCGTGCTGCTCCTTGACGAGCCGCTCGGCGCGCTGGACATGAAACTTCGCCGCCAGATGCAGGTTGAGTTGAAGAAGATCCAGACCGAAGTCGGCCTGACCTTCGTCCACGTCACCCACGACCAGGAAGAGGCCATGACCATGGCGGACACCGTGGCCGTGATGAACCACGGCCAAGTTGAGCAGATGGGCCCGCCGCAGGAACTGTACGAACTTCCGCGAACAGCTTTTGTCGCGAACTTCCTGGGCAAGTCCAACCTCATGCCTGCCACGGTCACCGGGAACACGGGGGAGTACCTCCAGATCGACGTCGCCGGTAATTCCCTGACCCTGCTCAAGGAGCGGGCCACGGACCACGCCGGGAAGATCCTGGTGGGCATCCGCCCCGAGAAACTGCGGATGGAAGCAGACACCGCTGCCGCCGCACCCGGCTCGATCCGCGGAGTGGTGCTCGATGCCTCCTTTACGGGTGCCAGCACCGAGTACCTTGTCGACGCCGAGGGAATCGGCACCGTCGGTGTCTTCGCCCAGAACCATGGCGGGGCCCTGTTCAATGACGGGGACCGGGTGCGCCTGGCCTGGGACCCCGAACACGCCTTTGGCCTCAGCGGCAGCGAGGACCGGGAGGCCGGCGCCGGAGAGGACGGCCTCTAATGGCGCTCCTCACTGCAGGCAAGGCCGCCGGTACCGGGCCCAGTGCTGCGGAGGAGGAAGCCAGCAAGCGCCGCGGACGGATTGGCTACCTGCTGATCCTGCCCGGGTTCATCTTCCTGCTGCTCTTCTTTGCCATGCCGGTGCTCTCGCTGCTGGCGACCTCGCTGTACATCAAGCCTGAAGGCGCCGACGTCGGGCAGTTCGTTCCGGCCCTTGAGTTCAACAACTACGTGGTGGTGCTGCAGAACTACTGGCCTGCGGTGCTCCGTTCCTTCGGTTTCGCGCTGATCGCCACGGTTGCCGCGCTGGCCATCGGTTATCCCATGGCCTACCTGGTTGCGGTGCGGCTGCGGGACCGGAAGCTGCTCAAGGGCATCCTCTTGGTTCTGATCATCGCCCCGTTCTTTACCAGCTTCATCCTGCGTACCCAGGCCTGGAAGCAGATCCTGGCGGACGAGGGCCCGGTGGTCTCAGTGCTGCGGGCGGTGTCCCTGCTGCCGGAGGACGGCCGGCTTACTGCCACGGCCTTCGCCGTGATCTGCGGCCTGACGTACAACTTCCTGCCGTTCATGACACTGCCCATTTACGCCAACCTTGAACGTCTTGACACCCGGCTGATCGAGGCCGGCGGGGACCTGTACGCGAACGGTTTCACCACGTTCCGCAAGATCACGTTCCCGCTTTCGCTTCCGGGCGTCATGGCCGGGACCCTGCTGACGTTCATCCCCGCCACGGGCGACTACGTGAACGCGGCCCTGCTGGGCAACAACCAGAACACCACCATGATCGGCCAGGTCATCGACTCCCGGTTCTTCCGGGTGGTCGACTACCCGGGCGCTTCGGCGCTTTCCTTCCTGCTGATGCTGGCGATCCTGTTCCTGGTGATCCTGTACGTCCGGCGCTTCGGCACCAAAGAACTGATGTAAGGAACCAAACATGAAACAAAAACTAGGCCGCTGGCTCGTGCCTGTGTTCGGGGGACTGGCCTTCCTGTTCCTCCTGGTTCCGATCGTTTACGTTTTTGCCTTCTCCTTTAACGACGCCGGACGCACCAACCTTTCCTGGCGCGGCTTCACGCTGGACAACTGGAAGAACCCCTGCGGTGCGCCCGGGGTCTGCGAAGCGCTGGGCAACAGCCTGCAGGTGGGGCTGGCGGCAACGCTGATTTCGACGGCGCTGGGCACGGCGATCGCCGTCGGGCTTGTCCGCTACCGCTTCAAGTTCAATGCGACGGCGAACATGCTGATCTTCCTGCCGCTGGCCACTCCCGAGGTGGTGCTGGGAGCCTCGCTGCTGGCGCAGTTCCTGAACATCGGCGCTGAGCTCGGCATGGGTACCGTGATCATCGCCCACTCCATCTTCTGCATCTCCTTCGTGGTGGTAACAGTCAAGGCCCGCGTAGCGAGCCTCGACCCGAAGCTGGAGGAAGCCGCCGGGGATCTCTACGCCTCTCCGATCCAGGCGTTCTGGCGGGTTACGTTCCCGCTGCTGCTGCCGGGCATCGTGGCGGCCGCGCTGCTTGCCTTCGCTATGAGCTTCGATGACTTCATCATCACCAACTTCAACTCAGGAAACCTGGACACGTTCCCGAAGTTCATTTACGTGGCCGCGACCAGGGGCATCCCTGCGCAGGCTAACGTGATTGGCTCGGCTATGTTCATTATTTCGCTGCTCGTAGTGATCGGCGGACAGGTCCTGGCACACCGCCGGGCCAAGATGCTGGCGGCCCGCTAGCGTCCGGTACGTACGGAGCATCGAAAAGGCGCCGTGGACAGACCGCGGCGCCTTTTCGTTCGTGCCGGCAGCCGCTTAGGCCAGCAGCTCCCGAAGGCGCCGCGCGTTATCAACCGCGGCGCCTCCGCCGTCGTTATTGAAGTAGGCATAGACATCCCGGCCGCCTGCCTGCCAGTCACGGATCCGCTCCGCCCACCACTGGAGGTCCTGCTCCGGATAGGAACCTGCATAGAGCGTGTGCTGGTCCGGGCCGTGCAGGCGCACGTAGACAAAATCCGCGGTGGCTTCGAGGATGCACGGCAGCTGTGCGCCGCTCATCACGCAGTATGCCGCGTTGTGCCGGGCCAGCAGGGCATACACCTCGGGGCTGTTCCAGCTGGGATGCCGGAACTCGACGGACACCCGGATCGATTCCGGCAGGGCGGTCAGAACCGAGTCCAACCGGGTGTCGTCGCGTTCAAAATCAGGCGGCAGCTGGAACAGCAGCACACCGGCCCGGGAACCCAGCTGCTCCCAGCAGCGGTGTATCCGGCCAATCCAAACCTCCGGGTCCCGCAGTTTGCGGGCGCGCGTCAGCCCCCGCGGTGCCTTGACTGAAAACTCGAATCCCTCGGGCAGCCGGTCCCGGTAGCGAGCAAAGGCTCCCTCACGCGGCCACCGGTAGAAACTGCCGTTGAATTCCACGGTGCTGAACTGCCCGGCGTAGTACTCCAGCCACTTGGCGGCCGGCACGCCCCTGGGATACAGCACCCCGCGCCAGTCCCCGTACGTCCAGCCGGAGGTTCCAATCTGCACCTGCCCCATCGGTGATCCCTCCTGTCCGGTGCAACCAAGGTACTCCCACACCCGGCCAAAACTTCCCGGCGGCGTACCCACGGCAGTGCCTGAACGGCAGACTGGAAGAGGAGCCCCAGACGGACCGCGCTGCCCGGGAAAGGATCCGCCATGAATTCGCCGAAACAACCGGAGTACCCGGAACCGCCGGAAAGACCCGCCAGACGGGGGGTCTACCTGCAGATGGTCCGCGATCTTCGGGCACAGCCGGACGCCGTGTACGGCGCTTGGACAGACCTCACCCACGTCACGGACTGGTGGGGACCGGAAGGATTTATTGTCCCCGCCGACCGCGTGCACATGGAGAACAGGGAGGGCGGGACCTACCGGGCCTGCATGGTGAATACCATCACCGGGGATGAGTTGTGGTGGGGCGGCATTTTTGAACGGCTTGATCCGCCCGAACACCTGTCCATGACCCAGCGGTGGGAACAGCCGGACGGCACTCCGGCCAGCAGCACCACGCTGATGACCGTCGACCTGGAACCGCACGACGGCGGCACGCAGATGTCTTTCGCGCAGGGGCCGTTCCCCTCCGCGAAGGAGAGGGACAGCCATGAAACCGGCTGGAATTCATCCTTTTCCCGGCTGGCCGCGTTCCTGGCCCGACGGTCCTGAAATAACCGCGGGGGTCCTTCGGTTGTACTGCTAAGCCCATCAAGTGCAACGAAAGGCCAGCTGTCCCATGACGTACCCGCTTTCAATCCTCGACTTCGCCTCCATTGAAGAGGGCGGGACTGCAGCCGAATCCTTCCAGGACAGCCTTGCCCTGGCCCGGCATGCCGAAAAGCTTGGCTATCGCCGCGTCTGGTACGCCGAGCACCACAACATGCCCACCATTGCTTCCTCGGCAACGAGCGTGCTGATCTCCTTCATTGGTGCCAATACCTCCACCATCCGGCTCGGCGCCGGCGGCATCATGCTGCCCAACCATGCGCCGCTGACCATCGCAGAGCAGTTTGGTACCCTCGAGTCGCTCTATCCGGGACGGATCGATCTGGGCCTCGGCCGCGCCCCGGGCAGCGACCAAAAAACCATGCGCGCCCTCCGCCGGGATCCCATGTCCGCGGACAGTTTCCCCCGTGACGTCCAGGAGCTGCAGGGCTACCTCACCGGAAACAGCCTGATTCCCGGCATCGATGCCATCCCGGGCAAGGGCACCAACGTGCCGCTGTACATCCTCGGCTCCTCGTTGTTCGGCGCGCGCCTCGCCGCCGCGCTGGGTCTGCCGTACTCCTTCGCCTCCCACTTCGCTCCGCAGGCACTGCAGGACGCCGTCGCGCTGTACCGGAGGGAGTTCCAGCCCTCTGAACAGCTTGCCGAGCCGTACGTGATTGCTGGCGTCAACGCCCTCGCCGCGCCCACCACGGAAGAAGCGGAAGAGATCTTCAAGCAGTCCCAGCGGCGCCGGGTCACCCAGCTGCTCGGTAAGGACCGCACGTACACGGATGAGGAAGCTGACCTGGTGCTTGAATCCCCGGCCGGCCAGCACATCAAGATGATGGGCCACTACTCCGGCGTCGGCACCCCGTCCGAGGTCCGCTCCTACCTGGACTGGTTCGCCGAGCATGCCTCCGCTGACGAGCTCATCGTGGCCACGCACGCGCAGACCCTGGAGCAGCGCCTGCGTTCGTTCACCCTGCTGGCGGAAGCGGCGGAGCTCATCCCCGCCTAACCCACCTTCATCGAGATGGCAGAAACTGCCCGTTTGAAGCTTCAAACGGGCAGTTTCTGCCATCTCGTTATGGAGGCAGCGGTTCCCGACGGAAGGTACGACGGCGGCTGCCGGGCTGCGCGCTGTGCCAGAATCGAGGCATGGAAACATCCGCCCACGTCATCCGGGTACGAGTGCCCATGCGCTGGTCCGACATGGACGCCTACGGCCATATCAACAACGTTGAAGTCATCCGGATGCTTGAGGAAGCCAGGATCCTGGCTTTCGGCCCGCCCGGAGGCACCGGCGCTCCCGGGACGGAGCCTCCGGTTCCGCTTTTCAACACAGTTCCGCCCAACACACAGTCCCTCGTCTCAGAGCACAGGGTCAAGTACCTCGCCCCGCTTGAATACCGGAACGTACCGGCCGACGTCGACATCTGGTTCAGCTCCGTAAAGGGAGCCAGCCTGGCAATTTCGTACCTGGTATTGGACCCGGTGACGAACAAGCCCTGCGTCAAGGCTGAAACCACGCTCGCCTTCGTGGATGGCACCTCGGGAGCGCTGCAGCGGGTCTCTGCGGCGCAGCGGGAGCTGCTGGGACGGTACACGGGCCCGTCCGTCTTCGCCTGACGGGTCCCGGGAGCAGCCCCGGCGGTCTACCATCAAAAGACAGCTGCCTGCCTGAGGAACCGGGGAACCGTTCACTGCTGGAGGAGGCCCTGCCGTGTCCAACGATCCGTGGTACAGCCTTGGCATAACCCCCGTCGAAGCCCTCTGGGTAGTGGTCTCGGCCATCGGCATCTATGCCGTGTTCTTCCTGCTGATCAGGAGTTTCGGCCAGAGATCGCTGGCCAGCTGGTCCACCCTGGACAAGGCGATCGTCATTGCTCTCGGCGGCGTCGTAGGCCGGGTCATCCTTGGCTATACGCCCACCCTGGCCGCCGGGATCATCGGACTCCTGACCCTGTTCACCATGATGCGGCTGGAAGAGTACCTCCGCCGCACCAAACGGGGTGTCTATCTGAGCAGCAGGCCGGTACTGCTGATGGCCGGCCGCGAAATCCTGGCGGACAACCTCAGGAGAGCCCGCATCCAGAATGACGAGCTCTACTTCAAACTGCGCCAGGCCGGGATCCACAACTTCTCCGAGGTCTCGTTAGTGCTGCTTGAACCCACCGGGGACGTGAGCGTGCTGCGCAGGGGAGTGCCGGTGGAACGGGAGCTGCTGCGGCGCGTGGCTGACAAAGACCGGATCCCCCGTGAGCTGCTGCTGCCGGAGGACGGTTCCTAGCCCGGGATTCCGGGTGGCCGGTTCTACAAGGGGACGCGATTAGGAGTTCGGGGCGACCCCGTGTAGAGTCTTTCTCAGTTGTTGTGTTGCGCATTTTGTATTTCAAGCGGCGAAACCCAAACGGGCTAGCCGCTTTTCTGTAAAAGCGGTAAAGGAACACCGCGACTGAAACCTCCCGAAAGTCGGGAAGTGTTTCAATCCAGAAGGAATATTAAAATGGCTACAGGTACCGTGAAGTGGTTCAACTCCGAAAAGGGCTTCGGCTTCATTGAGCCGGACGACGGCAGCGCCGACGTCTTCGCTCACTACTCCGCTATCAACTCCAGCGGCTACAAGTCCCTCGAAGAGAACCAGAAGGTCTCCTTCGACACCGAGCAGGGCCCCAAGGGTCCGCAGGCTACGAACATTCAGGGCCTCTAATTTCAGAAGCCTAGACGCCGCCGCTGAGGCAGGCATCTAAAAAGAAGAGCAGGACGGGCAACCGTCCTGCTCTTCTTTTTTAACCGCTCCACCATCGAGAAGCCAGTTACGGCTCGTCTGAGCGCTCAGACGAGCCGTAACTGGCCTTTCGGTGGGGTTTCCGGGAGCGGACAGCCTAGTCCTGCACGCGCACAGCGGTTTCCCGCAGGTACTGCTCCACCCGGGTATAGGCATCCTGAGTCAGCGCACGCCAGAACTGCGTGGCCAGGCGCGGTTCGTTTTCCTCCAGGTCCGCAATCTCTTCTGCCGGAAGGCGCCAGACTTCCACCGCGCCGTCGGCCTTGACCGTGGTTTCCTGCCGCCTGTCCTCGCCCAGGGCCATCTCGCCGAAGGTCATGCCGGCACCCAGGCGGTTCAGTTTCACGCGGTGCCCGTCCGGTCCCGGCATCAGGGTCTGCACGTGCCCGGAGGCAATAAAGTACACACCGCTAAACCGCTGTCCGATGCGGCGGATCACCTCGCCGTCGTCATAGGTGAGCTTTTCCATCCGCGCAGCCAGGTTCTTTGCCAGCTCCTCACCCATGGGCGCGAGGGCGGGGGAGTCGTCCGGCAGGATGCGCGCGGGCTGGACCAGTCCGGCGGCATGGCGTTCAAGCAGCTCTTCCTCGCACCATTCCACGGCAGCCGAGCGGGTGGCGAAGGCCTGGACATCGTGGCCGTCCTCCATCAGGCTTTCGGCCACCGCGCCTTCCGCATCGACCACGGCGAGGCTCCGTCCAGCCTCGGTGAGCATGTGGGCGGCCTCGGCGAACATCCGCATCGCCACTCCGGAGACCTCGTCGACGCTGCGAAGGTCCAGGACCACCAGTTCGACGTCGTCATCCAGGGAGGCGAGCTCGCGCACCATGGCCTCAGCGCCCGCAAACAGCAGGTCGCCGTTCAGCTCCAGGATCCGTGCCCGGGCGAGGTTCGCTCGCAGGACGTTGGCGGCTTCCTCGCTGCGGCGGATGCCGGACGGTGTTGTTCCAATGTCGTAGGAGCCGCGGAGCGCCGAACGGCCGGTACGCCCGGCCCGGACGAAGTGCAGTTCGAGGTCGCTGGAAAGGCGCTGTGCGACGGCGACTCCGCGCACGCTGCTTCCATGCGCATCCAGCGGCGGAGAATAGACCGCCAGGCCGATCTGGCCGGGAAGCACGGCTATGGTGCCGCCCGCCACGCCGGACTTCGCCGGCATGCCGACGCTGCTCATCCAGGCTCCGGCGTCGTCATACATGCCGCAGGTGGCCATGACGGAGAGCACCCGTTCCACCGGGGCGATATCGAGCACCTGATCGTTGGTCAGGGGGTGCCGGCCGCTGTTGGCCAGTGTCGCAGCCATCATTGCCAGGTCCAGGGTGGTGACCATTACCGAACACTGCCGGAAGTAGTCCTCAATCACCGGAGTCGGATCCGATTCAATAATGTCGAAACTGCGCAGCAGGTAGGCCAGCGCGTGGTTGCGGTGGCCCGATTTGAGCTCGGACTGGTAGATCCGTTCGCTCACGGAAAGCTGGCGGCCCGCAAATGCCGAATAGATATTGAGGATCCGCTTGAACCTCGAATTGCCGCCGGACCCGCGGACCAGCGACGTAGCGGTGAGGGCACCCGCATTGATCATTGCGTTGGCCGGCCGTCCGGTCCCTTCGGCCAGTGAAATCTCGTTGAACGAATCTCCGGACGGTTCAACGTCCACCTTGGCGTCGACGTCGTCCATTCCCCGGTCCGCCAGCGCCAGGCCGTAGGTGAACGGCTTGGAAATCGACTGGATACTGAACTCTTCGCGCGTGTCCCCAATCTCGTAGACATACCCATCCGCGGTAGCCAGGACTATGCCGAAATTGTCCGGGTCCACGTTCGCCATCGCCGGAATCGAGCTGTACGGTTTGCCGTCTTTCAGGTCCGCAATTTCGGTGTGGATTCGCTGCAGGTAGTGATCGATGGGGGAGTCCATCCAACCAGCCTACGGGGCCTCGGAAACCCCGTGACCTGACCGTTACCTGTGTGTATACTGGCCGCAGTTGTTGTGTTGAGCGTTGGGACTTGAAGCGGCGAACCCCGAATCCTGGGACAGCCGCTTTTTTTGTCCACCGCTGCATGGGACACTTCAGCTGGAAACTCCTCGACGGTCGGGGATGTTTCGCCTCAGAAGGATGATTAAAAATGGCAACAGGCACCGTGAAATGGTTCAACTCCGAAAAGGGCTTCGGCTTCATCGAGCCCGATGACGGCAGCGCCGATGTTTTCGCCCACTACTCCGCCATCAACGCGAGCGGCTACCGCTCCCTCGAAGAGAACCAGAAGGTTAGCTTCGATACCGAACAGGGACCCAAGGGACCCCAGGCGGTAAACATCCAGGCTGTCTAACCACAGACTTCCGGCCCTTTCACGGGCCAGCTGGACACAGATGCAGGACGGTCCCCGTCCTGCATCTGTGTGTTTAAAGGGCCCTGTAGGTTTTGGGCCTTTTGCGCCTGGATTTGGAGTCCGGTGCTGTGTGGCCGGAGGCAGCGGGGGTAGTTTGAACGCCATGGCCAGCACGAAGATGACTCCCGGTGACCTTGGAATCGACCTGAGTTCCGGTGCGCCGGACCAGCTCTACCGCTGGCTCCTCGCGAGCATCCTGTTCGGCAAACGCATCCAGCAGGAGATCGCGGCCCGTACCTGGCACGTCTTGATCAACCACGGCCTTACCAGCCCGGAAAAGCTTGCCGCTGCCAGCAGGGATGAGCTGATGAGGCTGCTCACGGAGGGCGGCTACGTCCACTACCGCTGGAAGGAAGACGACGAGCTCCACGCCGTCATGGCACGGATCCTCAAGGACTACGGTTCAGTGGAGGAACTGGTTTCCGGCGCGGACTCGCCGCAGGAGCTTAGGCGCCGGTTGGAGGAGTTTCCCGGCATAGGTCCGGTCACGGCGGAGATCTTCCAGGAGTGGGTGCCGGTCCGGTTCAACGGAACCTATTCGGGCTAGGCGCCGCGGACATTCGGGTTCATCGGAGCGCCGGGCGCGTAATGCGGCACACAAATCCGGCGCCGTTCTGTCTATACTCCTAAACAGCTTCAAGAACTGCGGCCGCCAAGCTCCGACTTGGCCGCATACCAACCCCACGCTCGTTGGGTGGTTCGGATGAAGAAGCGGCCTGCACTCGCCCTCCGGGGCAACCGGTGCCAGGCAAGAGCACGCCGAAAGGACCGGCGCACGGCGCCGCACCCATGGACATTTCAGCATCCCCTTGTGACCGCGGCCTGAATGCCGTCAGCCTCCAGGACTATGAATCCCTGGTCAGTACCCGGGAAGCCTTCGTGGACTTCCTGCTGGGCGAACCGGCCGCCGCGGCATGAGCGGTCCCTCGGGGCTGCTTCTGGACACCCCAGTCGTCGCGGAGGTCCGCAGCGAATCCCCGAACCGCGCAGTCGTCGAGTTTCTCCGCAGGCGCAGCCACCTGCGCGTCTTCGTATCTGCGCTGACTATAGGAGAGCTTGAAGCCACCACGCCCGGCTGGCTGCGCGAACTGTCTTCCCGCTTCTCCGAGAACATTCTTCCGGTGGACCATGAGGTCGCCCTCCTGTGGCGCACGCTGCCGCCGCCTGCTCCGGAAGACGTCCGCGGCGGAGTGAAAACGTGGCTCGCTGCAACTGCCATGACGCGCAATCTCACGGTAGTAAGTCCTGAACCTGAGGCCTTCGTGGCCTGTGGTGCCCATGCGGTTAGCCCTTTCACGGAATTCGGCTGAGTGCAACCCCTTGTGAGAGAATTCATTGTCCCGGGTGAGGCCGGGCACACTTCCGCGTGCTGTCTTGGCGCCGCGGACACTCGCACGTAAGGAATTCCTGGCCGATGGCTGAAAACACTCCCCGGACGGATGCGGTTCCGCATTCGGAACGGATTGACGATGACGGCGGCAAGGCTGCCAAATGGAAAATTGTTGGCCCCGGACTCGTGGTCGCGGCCACGGGCGTTGGCGCAGCAGACATGGTGGCCACGCTGGTGGCCGGTTCCCGCTACGGCTACGGCCTGTTGTGGGCGGTCATCCTCGGCGTCATCCTGAAAATCATCCTGGTTGAAGGCGCAGGCCGCTTTACGCTTGCCACCGGCAAGACCATCTTCGAAGGCTGGCGCTCCCTGGGCCGGTGGACCACCTGGTACTTCGGTCCGTACATCATGATCTGGGGTTTCGTTTACGGAGCCACGGCCATGTCCTCGGCCGCCCTTCCACTGGCGGCAGTCTTCCCGTTCCTGCCGCTCTGGGCGTGGGCCATCCTCATGGGCCTGGCCGGCTTCGTCATGGTGTGGTTCGGCAAGTACGCCACCTTCGAGAAGATCACCGCCGTCCTGGTTGGCCTGATGTTCGTTACCGTGGTGGGCCTGGCCGTCATTGCGCTGCCAAATATCCCGGAGATGTTCAAGGGCCTGGTCCCGATGATTCCGGAAGGCGGAGTGGTTTACACCCTCGCCCTGGCAGGCGGCGTCGGCGGCACCATCACCTTGGCTGCCTACGGCTACTGGCTGCGTGAAAAGGGCTGGTACACGCCGAAGTGGATGAAGGTCATGCGCATCGACAACTCGATGGCCTACGTCATGACAGGCATCTTCGTCATCGCCATGCTCATTGTCGGTGCAGAGGTTGTACGCACCGCGGGCATCACCCTCAGCGCCGGGGACAAGGGTCTCCTGGACCTCTATGACGTTCTGAAGCTCGAATACGGCGACTTCGTCGGCACCGGTTTCCTCGTCGGATTCTGGGCCGCGTCCTTCTCCTCCATCATCGGCGTCTGGAACGGCGTCTCCCTGATGTTCGCCGATTTCTGGGGCAACATGCGCGGCAAGGAATCCGGACATCCGGATACCCGCGTGGGCGGCAAGTACTTCAAGTTCTACGTCCTGTGGCTGACCTTCCCGCCCATGATCCTGTTCGCACTGGGCCAGCCCATTGGACTAATCCTGGCCTACGGCGTGCTTGGCTCCCTGTTCATGCCGTTCCTCGCTGTAACCCTCCTGGGGCTGCTCAACGGCAAGCGGATTCCCAAGGAATGGGCCAACCGCCTGCACACGAACATCGCTCTGGGCATCACCGCCCTGCTGTTCATCATTCTTGGCCTGCAGCAGGCCTGGAAGGCCCTCGCGCCGGTCTTCGGCGGGGAGTAGGCGCGGGCCGGCTTCGCCGCCGGATCCGATGTGCCGGATCGATGCACCCCTGAACTGCCCTGCCGCGCGTCATCGCGGCAGGGCAGTTTAGCTTATTGCGCCGTCATCTTCGAGGGAAAAACACAGTTCGAAAATTTGTAGGCAGACCCCAGGTACGCGCTGAGAACCCTCCGTTACGCTGTAATGGCGAGAGAAGGTTGCAGCATGGAAATCAGCGCAGCGGGTGGCCTGAATCGTCTGATTGCGGGCCGATACCGACTCATCGAACCAATAGGCCACGGTGGCATGGCCACCGTCTATCGAGGACTGGACGAAGCTCTCGGCCGCGACATTGCCGTGAAGCTCTTCCGGGCCAGTGCTGTTGATCCCGACGACGTTGGGCGGCAGGAAACTGAGATGCGGCTTCTTGCATCCCTCTCCCATCCCGGGCTGGTCACCCTGTATGACGCAGGCAAGGACGATGCTGGCCGCGACGACGGTCCCGACGGCGAACCGCGGGCTTTCCTGGTCATGGAGCTGGTGGATGGTCCGGACCTGCGCAAGCGCCTGCGGGACAGTCCGGTACCCGCAGCCAACGTAGCCTACGTGGGGGCGGAACTCGCCGGCGCGCTGGCCTACATCCATACCCGGGGCGTCATCCACCGGGACGTGAAGCCGGCCAACATCCTTCTGCCTCCGCCTATCGCCGGCACGGCACCGCGCGCGAAGCTCACCGATTTCGGCATCGCCCGGATGATCGACGGCGCCCGGTACACCGCCACCGGAGCTACGCTGGGCACCGCTAACTACCTCAGCCCGGAACAGGCATCCGGGCAGTCCGCGTCCGCGGCATCTGACGTCTACTCCCTGGGCCTGGTGCTGCTTGAATGCCTGACCGGAAGAATCGAGTTTGGCGGCACCCCGCTGGAAGCCGCGGTCTCAAGATTGAGCCGGGATCCGGAGGTTCCTCCGTCCCTGGGCCCGGAGTGGTCTTCGCTGCTGACGGGCATGACTGACCGGGATCCGGACTGCCGGCCAACTGCGGCAGAGGTCTCGGCGGCCCTACTGGACTACCGCTGGGCGGCTCCGGCTGTTCCCTCAGAACGCGCACGGGGAATCCGGCCGGCCCCTGAGGCCGCCGCCACCGGCGACACAACGGCCGACGGCGATGCAGCAGTCCCTCCGCCGTCAGCCGGTCCGGACGAGGCCGCGATCAACCCGCCCGACGCCCGCACTCCGGCGATGGAACGGGCCGCGGCGGCCTACCTCGCCAGGGACGAATCCGACCACCCGGACATCCACACTCCTGCCGCACCTCCCACTCCGCCCTCGATCGGCAGGGTGGTCCCCGCCGGATCCGCGGGGACGGCGGAAGCCGGCAGCGGACACCGGAACGGTTCCAGGGCGGCCTTCGCCCCCGCAGCCGCTCTTCCACTGCAGCCGGGAAGGGCAGTGCTCGCTGGGCGAGCCCTGCTGGCAGTCCTGGCGATGACCGTCCTGACCGTCGCCGTCGTGCTGGCGGCAGGCAGGGTTGGCGCTGACGACTCGGTGAACCGGCAGCCGGTGCCCGGGCAGGTAGGCGGAACCAGCACCGGCGGTCCTCCGTAGGTCCCGGCTCCGGGAAACCAACGCACAGCGGGGTTAGGTTTGCCCGACTGTCTTCTCGCATACTGGAAAGATGAGTTTTCCGGCGTTATCCGAGACTGACCGCTGCCCGTGCCTGAGCGGTGAGACCTACCAGCATTGCTGCCGGCGCTTCCACGCGGGTACGTCCCCCGCACCCACCGCGGAGGCACTGATGCGTTCGCGCTACACGGCCTTCGTCACCGGGGATACGGACTACCTTGTCCGCACCTGGCATCCCAGCTCCCGGCCCGCACACGTGGACCTGGATCCGGAGACGAATTGGCGGCGCCTGGACATTGTGTCCAGTGTGGCCGGATCCCCGCTCGATTCCACCGGCACCGTCACGTTCGAGGCCCACTACCGCCAGGATGGAGCCCTTGGCATCCAGCGCGAACGCAGCACTTTTGTCCGCGAAGAAGGCAGATGGCTCTACGTGGCCGGCGAGTAGGAGCCGCCGCCTTCCCCCTGCCGGAGCGTGAGCCTAGGCTTAACTAGCGTCCGACGGTGGGCCCGGCATTCCGGGCCTCGACAGGGAAGTCTCCCGAACAGGCGAATGCGCCTGCCAGTGGTCGGACCCCAGCAGAACGAGGACACCATGAAAGCACTCGTTTACGAAGGACCCGGCCAGAAAGCCTGGAAGGACGTCCCGGATCCCACAATCCAGGACCCGCGGGACGTGATAGTCAAGATCGACACCACAACCATCTGCGGCACGGACCTGCACATCCTGAAGGGCGACGTTCCTGCCGTGACCCCGGGACGCATCCTGGGCCATGAAGGGGTAGGCACCGTGACCGAGACGGGATCCGGCGTCACGAACTTCAAGGCGGGAGACAAAGTGATCCTCGCCTGCGTTTCCGCGGACGGTTCCTGCAGCTTCTGCAAGGAGGGCCTGTACTCACACTGCACCGGCTCCGAGGGGCAGTCAGGGATCGGGTGGATCTTCGGGCATCTCATTGACGGCACCCAGGCCGAATATGTCCGGGTCCCGTATGCGGACACTTCCATGTACATCCTGCCGGAGGGCGTTAGCGCCGAACACGGCGTCCTGCTGAGCGACATCTTCCCCACCGGATTCGAGATGGGCGTGCAGTACGGCCGGACCAAGCCGGGCGACGTCGTTGCGGTCATCGGTGCGGGTCCTGTTGGCCTGGCGGTCATCTCCACCGCAGGCCTGTACGGCGCGGCCAAGATCATCGCGGTGGACCTGGACCAGAACCGGGTGGACCAGGCCCGGCGGTTCGGTGCCACCCACGGGGTCAACTCGGGAGACTCCGACTGGAAAGAGCAGATCATGTCCCAGACGGACGGCTGGGGCGTGGATGTCGCCGTGGAAGCCGTAGGCATTCCGCGGACCTTCGAAATGTGCACGGAGATTGTCCGTCCCGGCGGCAACGTGGCGAACGTAGGCGTCCACGGCAAGCCGGTCAGCCTGGCACTTGAGCGTCTTTGGATCGAGAACATCGACATCAGCATGGGCCTGGTCAATACGGACACCCTGTCCATGCTGCTGAAGCTCATGGCTGAGGGGAAGCTCCCGGCCGAGGAATTCATCAGCCACCGGTATCCGCTCGATGACGTGATGACGGCGTACGACACCTTCTCGCGTGCCGCGGAGACCAACGCGCTGAAGGTGATTCTTAGCGCCTCCTAGGCCCGCTTCGCAGGGTTTTGGCCGGCTGGCGCACGAGGAGAATACTGGGAAGTGCGGTGCTCGGCTGCGTACCGCACTTTTCTCAGTGCTGAGGTGGTAATCAATGTCCGAAGATTCGTCCCGCACCATGATCGCCGGCCGTCTGAATGTCGAGACCGGCACGTTTGCGCTCAAGGAAATTCCGGTTCCGGATCCCGGCCCCGGTTTCGTTCGCGTGAAAGTCGAAGCCGCCGGCGTCTGCCTCTCCGACGTGCACCTGATCCAGGGACTGCTGCGCCCCAAGTTCCTCACGGGGAACGAAGTCACGCTCGGGCACGAAGTTGCCGGCACCGTTGACCTCCCCGGTCCCGGCGTCGCCTCCCTGGCTCCCGGGGACCGTGTGGTGGTCCAGGCAGGGTATGAGCACAACGGCGTGACCCTCACCATGGGCGTTGACTACGACGGCGGATGGGCCGAATACCTGGTGGTGCCGGCAGGTGTCTGCGTGCCGCTGGGCGAGGATATCCCGTTTGACCAGGCAGCAATCATTCCAGACGCTGTTTCCACGCCCTGGGCCGCCATCGCCTCGACCGCCGAGGTGCGTCCCGGGGAAGCCGTGGGTGTGTGGGGGATCGGCGGCCTGGGTGCCCATGGAGTGCAGCTGCTGAGGATGGTGGGAGCTGCGCCGATCATCGCCGTCGACCCGATCCCGGAAGCACGTGCTCGGGCTCTTGAACTCGGCGCGGATGCAGCGCTGGATCCGCTGGCCGAGGATTTCGCTTCCGCGATGAAGGCCGCCACCGGCGGCCGCGGGCTCGACGCCGCCCTGGACTTTGCCGGCGTCGACGCCGTCCGGAACCAGGCGCTGGCCTCCCTGGGCCTGCGCGGCCGGCTCGTGCTGGTGGGGCTGAGCGGCAAGCCGGTGACTATTGGTGACAGCACCGGCTTCTCCTTCTCCCGTCAGCAGGTGCTGGGGCATTACGGTTCCGAGGCGCACCACGTTCCGCAGCTCGTTTCGCTGACCCGGCTGGGACGCCTGGACTTCGCCGGGTCCATCAGCGCCCGCCTGCCGCTCTCGGAAGCGGAGCGGGCGGTGAAATCCCTGGATGCCAAGGAGGGCAACCCCATCCGGATCGTGCTCATCCCGTAGCGGCCACTCCGGCGTCACCGGAGCCCTCCGCCAGCCCGGAGGGCTCCCGTGATGTGAGTTAGTCATGCCGGATGCGCAGGCGGCCTCCGAAGGAGCCCGGGAAAACCCGAAGAGACAGGCCCTGAGGAGGGACAGCCGGTCTCTGGCGCCGGCCGCCCCTGGCTCCTAGTCCTTCTTGTTCTTTGACTTGGAGTCCTTGGACTCCTTGAGGTCCTTCGCGGCCTTCACCGCAGCGGCTGCAGCAGTCGCCTTTACCGGCGTCGGCACTTTCACGACCTTGGTCTTTGTCTTCGTTTTGCTCTTGGTGTCCAGAATCAGGGCCGCGGCAATTCCCAGCATCCAGATGTCCTTGGCGAACGGCACGCCGTCCGCGCTGGGCCGGATGCCGTCGTCCTCGGTGAAATCCGGGGTCTTGAGGTACATCCTCATCATCCCTCCGGAGAAGGCACCGAGGACCAGGCCGGCGAGGCGGCTGGGCACGAACGGAGTCAGCAGCGTCAGCCCGACGCCGATCTCGGCGGCGCAGAGCAGTTTGCCGAAGCGTGCCGGTTCAAGGTCCAGTACCTGCGGGAACGCGTTGCCGGCCAGGTGCTGCAGCCCGGCGGCGGACTCGTCATCCAGATTGCGCTTGTTCAGGCCCGAATTCAGGATGTATGCGCCGGTGGTGAGCCGCAGCGGGATGTGGCTGAGTTTCATGGTGGGTCCTCACTCCAGTGGGCAGTTTCCACGCAAGAGCCTACGGCTGCACCCGAACGGGCGGAAGAGGCTGCGGGGTATGCGGACGGAAGAATTCCCATGCGGCCCCGGACGTGGGCTAACGGTCCAAGGCCGAAAGATGTACATTCGGCGCTGAGGATCAACATGCCGACGCAAACTGCCCCGGGAGGCACGATTTCTGCTTTTATTAAGGAGGTACTGGGAAACCCGTAATCGACACGAGAAGGTCACCAATGGATTACCTCCCGGCCGAGCACCCCCGGCCGCGACATTTCATCCTTCACCTGAGCGACACCCACCTCCTGGCCGGACCGGATCCGCTGTATGGAGCGGTGGACAGCCGAGCCAAGCTAATAGCCCTCTTCGAACGTCTGGCAGAGGCAGAGCGCAAACCCGAAGCCATCGTATTCACCGGCGACCTGACGGACAAAGGTGAGCCGGAAGCCTACGACGAACTCCGCTCAATCGTTGAGCCGGCTGCGGAACAGATGGGCGCCAAGGTCATCTGGGTCATGGGGAACCATGACAAGCGCCAGCACTTCAAGGAACGGCTCCTGGACGAAGCACCGGACATGGCACCCATGGACCGTGTCTATGAGGTCAACGGGCTGCGGATCGTGACCCTGGATTCGACGGTGCCGGGATACCACCACGGTGAACTCAGCGACGCTCAGCTTTCCTGGCTGCGCTCGGTCCTGAGCACTCCGGCGCCGGAGGGCACGATCCTTGCCCTGCACCACCCGCCCGTTCCCAGCGTCCAGGATCTGACGGTCCTGGTGGAGCTGCGCCACCAGCGTGACCTGGCGGCTGCCCTGGAAGGGTCCGACGTCCGTGCGGTGATCGCCGGGCACCTGCACTATTCAACCTTCACCACCTTTGCCGGAATTCCGGTCTCCGTGGCGTCGGCAACCTGTTACACGCAGGATCTGGCAACGCCCGGAACCCGGGGCCAAGACGCCGGCCAGGGCTTCAACATGATCCACGTGTATGAGGACTCGGTGGTCCACTCCGTGGTGCCGCTGGAGGAAAGCAGCACGGTGGGAGAACGGGTGGACGAAACGGAGACCCGCCGCCGGCTGGAAGCAGCGGGACGGCGGATCCTGGATGCCCGGACGCTCAGCAACGCCTAGCTACACCATCGAGATGACAGAAACTGCCCGTTTCAGCCTTCAAAAGAGCAGTTTCTGCCATCTCGATTAGAGTTCGTCAGGGTCCGGTTCCGGGCCGAGGTTGAAGAACCGTCCACTGATCGACGTCGGAGTCAGTTCCACGTACCGGTACTTGGGCGTACGGACCCACGGCTTCAGCGGAAGTTTCTCCGCCTCTTCGATCTCCGCGCTGTGGTCCAGTTCGCGGCAGGTTCCCTTGATGATGACGGACCAGGCTTCGTCGCTCAGAATTCCGTCGGTCTCGAACGCCACGTGGGAGTTGATGGTCACGCCCGCCAGCTTGGTGCCGGGCGCAGTGCGGAACAGCAGGACGCCGTCGTGCGCGTAGTAGTTGATGGGGAAAATGTCAGGCTGGTTGCCCACACTGAAGGCGAGTCGCCCGTGGAAGGTCTTCTCGACGTACTTCCAGGCTTCTTCTTCCGTCAGCTCAACAACCGGAGGCCGTTCGTCAGTAGTCATGGCACCAGTCTGCCAACCCGGGCCCCGGGCCGCCAGCCACCCGTTCCCGTAGCGCCTTGACTCTCCCAACCTGCGCCGGGACCGTGGAAACGGTAAGCTTACTGACCTAATCGGCACGACCTCGACTGAGAGAGAGCATGATGACGGACGACAAGCAGTATTCGCCCCAGGAACACCTGACCACCCGGCAGGGCCATCCGGTCTCGGACAACCAGAACACCCGCACCGTGGGTTCGCGCGGACCGGCGACCCTGGAGAACTACCAGTTCCTCGAGAAAATCAGCCACTTTGACCGGGAGCGGATCCCGGAGCGCGTGGTCCACGCCCGCGGGTTCGTGGCATACGGCGAGTTCGAGGCAACGGGCAAGTGGGGCGATGAACCCATTTCCAAATACACCCGTGCCAAGCTTTTCTCGGAGCCGGGCAAGAAGACCGACGTCGCTATCCGGTTCTCCACGGTGATCGGCGGACGCGACTCGTCCGAGGCCGCACGTGACCCGCGCGGGTTCGCGGTGAAGTTCTACACCGAAGACGGCAACTGGGACATGGTCGGCAACAACCTCGGCGTCTTCTTCATCCGTGATGCGATCAAGTTCCCGGACGTCATCCACTCCCTGAAGCCGGACCCCGTTACCTTCCGCCAGGAACCGGCGCGGATCTTCGACTTCATGTCCCAGACGCCGGAGTCCATGCACATGCTGGTGAACCTGTTCAGCCCGCGCGGCATCCCCGCGGACTACCGGCACATGCAGGGCTTCGGCGTGAACACCTACCGCTGGGTTAATGCCGACGGCGAGTCGAAGCTGGTGAAGTACCACTGGCAGCCGCGGCAGGGCGTGAAGTCCCTGACTGAAGAAGACGCCGCGAACATCCAGGCGGGGGACCTCGGCCACGCATCGAAGGACCTCTACGAGGCCATTGAGCGCGGCGACTACCCGCAGTGGGACCTGTACGTGCAGATGATGGATGACAACGACCATCCGGAACTGGACTTCGACCCGCTCGATGACACCAAGACGTGGCCTGAAGAGGTCTTCGTGCCGCAGCTGGTGGGCACCATGACACTGAACCGCAACGTGTCAGACCACCACAACGAGAACGAGCAGATTTCCTTCGGCACCGGTGTGCTGGTGGACGGCCTCGAGTTCTCCGATGACAAGATGCTGGTGGGACGCACGTTCAGCTACTCGGACACCCAACGCTACCGCGTGGGTCCGAACTACCTGCAGCTTCCGGTCAACTCTGCGAAGAACGCGAAGGTCGCCACGAACCAGCGCGGCGGGCAGATGTCCTACGGCACCGACCTGGCGCCGGGACAGAACCCGCATGTGAACTATGAGCCGAGCATCACCGGCGGCGTGCAGGAGGCTCCGAAGCAGGGGCCCTCCGCCGTGGGACCGGAGCTGGAGGGGCGCCTCACCCGGGAACGGATCGAGCGGACAAACGACTACCTGCAGGCCGGCCAGCGCTTCCAGCTGATGGAACAGTGGGAGAAGGATGACCTGGTCAAGAACTTCGTGGACAACATCTCTCAGGCCGCCCGCCCGGTACAGGAGCGCATGCTCTGGCACTTCTACATGTGCGACGACGAACTGGGCTCGCGCGTAGGCGAGGGCCTGGGCATCGGGCTGGCTGAGATCAAGGACCTCGGACCGCTTCCCACGCAGACCCTGACCGAAGAGGAACAGGAACGGGTCAAGAACCTGGGCAGCAACGGCCCGCGGAACGTGGAGGGCCTGACCATGACCCACTGTGTCCCGAACGAGCACGTGGTGGTATCCCGCTAGTTCCTGCGCAGCACCCGTTTTCCACCAGCGGCGGCCGGTCCAACCGGCCGCCGCTGGTGCGTCCAGCCCGTTTCGGGGTCCCGGGCAGTTCCTGCCACGAGGGCATTTTCCTCTTCGGCGGACGGGACGGCTGCGGTCACCGTTCCGAAGATCCGGCAGCGGCAACGAACCCCCGGAGCAGCCGGAGGTCTTCCGGGTTCTGCTCGGGATGGAACTGCACCCCGAGGACCCAGCTGCCGGCGTCGGGCAGTTCCACGGCCTCGATGGTTCCCTCCGGCGCCTCCGCCGTGACCACCAGGCCGTGGCCGAGTTCGCCGATGCCCTGGTGGTGGTAGCACGGGGCACTCGCCTGCGGGCCGAGCAGGGACCCGATCAGGGAGCCCGCAGTGGTGGTGAAGCCGACTTCCCCGAAGACTCCGGGGGACGGCTGGTAGCTGGCCTCCGGGCGGACGTCGGGCAGGTGCTGGATCAGCGTTCCGCCCAGGGCGACGTCCAGGATCTGGGCGCCCCGGCAGATGGCCAGCAGCGGCAGGCCCCGGTTCAGGGCGGCGCGGGTCAGCGTCAGATCATGCGTGTCCCGCTGTGGCTGGCTGACCGTGAGCTGGTGCCGTTCGTGCCCGTACAGTGCCGGATCCACGTCTGCGCCACCGGCCGTGATGAGTCCGTCCAACCGATCCAGGACGTGTTCGCCCGTCGCTGCCGGCGGCAGGAGCACCGGAACGCCGCCCGCAGCGGCCATCGCCTCGACGTAGGTGCCGGGGACCAGTGCTGCGGGTCCTTTCCAGACTCCCCACGCGGCTTCCTGGTAATAGGTGGTGATGCCGATCAGCGGCCGCATGCCGGGTAGCCGATCCCGGAATTCAGCCATGCCGGTTTCCCCCTCGCGTTCCCCGATCACCGCAAATGGCTGGTGGATGAGCAATCCATGTAAAGCCGAGCTGTTGGAGAAGTCTGCGGTTGCAGATGAAGGCGCGTCAAGGGCACCACGGTCCGGCGCTGCAAACAAACGCGGCTGCAAACAAACGACGGCGGCACCGGGGGTTCGCTCGAAAACCCGGGTGCCGCCGTCGTACTTTGTGCCCTAGTTTTCCCAGGGCGCCTTGATGGGGAAGTACTTCTCCAGGAAGTCCGTGACCCGGTTGGTGCGTTCTTCCGTGGAGACTTCGGGGAAGGACCCGTCGTTGAGGCAGAAGAGGTCCTTGTTCCGCTTCGCCAGGAGCCGGTCCATGTCCTTCAGTCCGCGGTAGGAGGTGGTGTCCACGTACTTCACCTTGGCGGTTTCCTGCGTGACGGCACGGCCGGTGAGCAGGGCGTAGTAGTGGTAGAGCGAGTTGGTGACGGAAATGTTGTCCTTCGCCCGAAACTTGCTCGCTGCCGTTGCCGCGAACTCCTCCGGGAACACCGCTTCCATTTCCACCAGCACGCTTTTGCGCAGCGGTGCCGCCGTGTGTTCAAGGTGGCGCGTGGTGATCCGCCCGAAGCGTTCCCAGAGCAGCCGGCGGTTCACGCGGGCGGCGTTCTCGAATCCGCTGCGTTCCGGATCATTGGCTCCGAGTCCGATGCGGGTGCTGGCTTCGATGAACTTGGTGATCCCGCCGGGGGAGAAGAACAGGTCCGGTCCGACGGGGCGGCCGAAGAACATGTCGTCATTGGAATAGAGGAAGTGCTCGGATAGTCCGGGGATGTGCTGCAGCTGGGATTCGACTGCCTGCGAGTTGAACGTCGGCAGCACGGACGGGTCGCGGAAGTGCTCCGTTGCCGGCACGAACGTGACGGACGGGTGGTCTGCCAGCCAGTCCGGGCGAGGGGAATCGGAGGCGATGAAGATGCGGCGGATCCAGGGCGCGAACATGTATACCGAGCGCAGGGCGTACTTCAGCTCATTGATCTGGCGGTAGCGGGCTTCGTGGTCGTCACCTTCGCCGACTACGGCGTCCTGCATCAGGGCGGCACGGCGGGCGCGGTATTCCGGTGAGCTTCCGTCCACCCAGGAGAAGACCAGGTCCACGTCGAACCGGATGTCCGTGGCGTGGTCTGCGAACATGTTCTCGATGGTGGGCCAGGTCAGGCCGTGCTTGTCAACGCTGCCGCGGACAACTTCGGAGGCCGGCAGGGTGCGGCGGGTCAGGGAGTTCTCGACGGGGAGGGTGATCTCCTTCTCTCCGAGTTCCCACAGCTCCACCTGGACGCCTGCGGAGGGGCCGAACACGAGGTTGGTTCCGCTGGTTCCGCGCGGGCGGAAGAGGCGGATGATGCGTGTGCGCTCATGCGGTGAGAGCTCGCCGTCGGCCACCAGGAGGGTGCGTGACTTTTCGGTGTCCACGCTGCGGGAGTAGAACGGTTCGTCGCTGCAGGCTTCCACGAAGGCGCGGCGGAGCTCTTCGCGCAGTTTGAGGTCTATTGCGATGACGGGGCGCTGGTCGTTGCCGCGGACCAGCAGGTAGTCGATTCCGGCGTCGTCCAGTACCCGGCGGACGAACAGCAGGTCTTCCACCATGGCCTGGTGCGGGGTCAGGCCGGTGTCCATGAGGGTCAGCCTGCCCTTGATTTTGCTGACGTTCGGGCGGTGTTCAACCCGTTCGACGACGGCCAGGGATGCCGTCTGGAGGTCTTCTGCCTCTGCGCCTTCTTCCGGTGTGCCGAAGTAGACGTCGTGTTCTGCAGTGATGTCGGTAATTGGAGCCTCCAAGGGGGTCGGGCCGGTTAGGGCATGTGACATGAGTGGGGAAGCGTGCGACGCTGCACGGTAGCTGGACCGCTGAAACTCACCTGTCGGTTTTTGGTGCCGTGCCGGTGCGTGGAAACCGCGGATGCTATGGGCGGCGCTGGCGGGGCTGCGTAGCATTGATGCTTAGCACGCGGAAACCTCCGGGAGCCGATGTGAGATACCGTAACACCCTGTTGTGTGCCGCCGTGACGGCGGGCCTTGCTGCGGCCTCGTGTGCTGCGCCACAGCCTTCCGATCCGGCAGGTCAGGCATGGTCTTCCTATGCGGTTTCGGAGAGCTCGCTGGAGTTTGAATACCGTTCTGACTGGCAGGTTGAGCAGGTTCCTGCGCTGGCCAATGATCCTTCCGGCGGTGTTTCCCTGCGGGTTCACGACGCCGACGGCGAGGTGATTGCCTGGCTGGACACCGGAATTATTACGGACCAGGTCTGCATGGGTATGCAGGAGCCGGTGGCCTATACCGAATACGATTCCCAGCCCATGCCGGAACTTGAGTCCGGGCAGGGCACTTCGCAGCGGTTTGTCTACCGTTCTGTAGCTCCGGCTTCCGGCGAGGCCCTGGTGACCTATGCGGTGGTCAGTGCTCCACCTCCGTCAAAGGAAGACGCGGCCTGCGGTCTTTTCGATTTCTTCACCCTGACTGAGTCCAGCGGGGCCCGGTTTGCCGGTGTTGTCCGTCCTGACAAGGGAATGGACTCTGCTGCCCACTTGGACAAGGCCTCAGCGTATGTGGATTCTGATGAGTACCGCGATGTGAGGCGCATGCTGGTTTCCCTGCACAATTCCGATTGAGTTTTCTGGGCTTCTTTGCACTTTTGCTGTGGCGTGCTGTGGATAAGTACGTATGCTATGCGGCAGTTTCAGTAGCATCTACCGCACGCTGCCTTCTCTATCACGGGGGTCTTAATGTCCAGTCTTGGTGTTCGACGCCAGTTTGCTGCGGTTTCCCTGGCTCTGGCTGGTGCTCTTGTCCTTGGGGCCTGTTCCGGTTCTGATGATCCCGATGCTGATGCGGCCCAGTCGCCGAGCAGTTCTGTTTCGCCCAGTACTTCTTCCACGCCCTCTCCTACGCCGACTGCGACGTACAAGCCTGCGTCTGCTGAGGGTCCTGCGGAGAATGTTCCGCTGCCTGAGATGCCGGAGGAAGCGAAGGTCGAGTCGAAGGAGGGGCTCGTTGCCTTTGCGCGGTATTGGTATGAGGCTGCTGCCTACGGATACGAAACCGGAGAAGTGGGTCCCTTGAAAGAAATCAGCGGCCCGGACTGTACCGCTTGCAACGGCGCCTATTCGACGCTCGCGACTTGGTTCGAAGACGGTGGGTGGACGGTTGGCGGTCAGATTGAGGTGACGTCCGCCGCCTCAGAATACGCACTAACCGAATCGGGAAATCGGCAGGCGTTGGTTATGTTCAAGCAGGTGCCTATCGATGTCTACGGCCCAGAGGGTCTCATTCGGACGGTGGGCCAAGGAGATGCGTATATCCAGCTAATAGACGCTAGTTTTCGGGACGGGTCCTGGATCGCAATGGACGTTGTAACCATGAAGCAAATGCCATGACGTTGTCTCCAATAGGCGGGCAAGTGATCAGTTTGTCCTTAATCCTCGGCATGTTGGCTGGAAGTGGGGAGGGGGCTGGAGACCTTGGTTCCGAAGGCACCGTGCAAGGCAACGCAACCTTCTACCAGGATCCAATCAGCGGCGCATGGGCGACATTCCAGGTTGGGCTCCCCGACGACCCTATGCAGTACAAATACGAAGCGGCCTGCTTCGACGAGAACAATGGGGATATCGATTGTTTTGTGCGGTATGGGCTTGAATGCAACGCGGGTCCGAACGGTCGACTTGTGTGGTGGTCGTCTGCCTTGAAAGGCGATGATAATCCGGTCTGGGAAAGGTTGAGTGAAGCCCCAACCTGCATCTATTCAGAAGACCCGGCTGCGTTCGAGGAGCGCTTGCGCGGAGAGATCCTCAGAGCCTTCCAGGAAGCCCCGATCGCTCCGGGCTCCGTAACCCTGCAGCCCAGCCCTCACACACTGATCGGCGCGCACACGAACGTCTATGTAGAAGCGCGGCCCCAGGTCTTCGAGATGGAGCTGCTTGGACAATCGATCCGCATTGAAGTGGAGCCCACGGAGTACACGTTCAACTACGGCGACGGAACCGTGTATGGGCCTGTTTCCACTCCGGGAGGTCCGGTGCCGGAGGCACGCTGGGGAGAGCAGACAGCCACCAGCCACGTGTATTCGCAGACCGGTGACGTTCCGGTAAGCACCACGACGTTCTTTTCAGGTCAATACTCTGTGAACGGCGGCCCGATGATTCCCATCGACGGGCGCGCCGAAATCGCCTCCCCCTCCCAGATACTGAGCGTGTGGCGGTCGGAGTCCCGCAACGTGGCGGACAACTGCCTGGTGAACCCCAGTGGGGTCGGCTGCTGATCGTCCGAAATCCGCCCTGTGGATAAGCCAAATCACCCGCAGAGATAGGCATAGCCTCGATCCACAACGTCCGGCGGACTTACGGAGATGGCCATGCAGAAGAAACGGATTCCCTCGGGACCAGGAAGACCCGAACGAGCCGTCTTCCGAGTGCTCGTGGCTGCCCTGCTCACCCTCCTGTTGAGTAGCTGCTCGATGGTCAGCTTCAAACCGGCGGTAAACACATCCCGGGAGGAACCCGCAGAGACGGGTTCCTCCGCCCCCGCATCTGTGGAACCGCCGACGCCGGCACCCACCCCTTCCTACAGCCAGGCTTCCGGCGCGGGGCCGGCTGCCAATGTGGAGCTGCCGGTACTGCCCGAGGCGGCACGCCAGGAGACAAGGGACGGACTGCTGGCATTCGCCGAGCATTGGTTTGAGCTTGTCGACTACACGTACCAAACCGGAGACACCGCACCGCTCAAAGCGGTGACAACGCCGGAGTGCGACGTCTGCGGAGGCATGTACGGGAGGATCCCGGAGACCTATGCGAATGGGGGATGGGTGGAAGGCGGACTGGTTGAGGTGGACAAGCTTGAGTCGGCTTTTGTCCTAACGCCGGAAAACCGGCGGCAGGCAACGATGTCGGTGAGGCAGAAAGTGATGGTCTTTCGAGACAACTCGGGCAAGTCAGTCGACGTGGTTGCCGGTAACCTCCACTCCAGTCACATGCTCCTGGAGGCAACGTTCACCGGAGACGGCTGGTACGTGGATACAGCAGTGCTTTCGGGATGGCCGGGCTAATGTCCCGGTCTAGCGGCCGGGTTTCGGCACTGAAAAGAGCACCCGGGGATCTTGCAGCAGGGCTGGGTAAGAAAACTCGGACCGGAGCACAGTGCCGGAGACCTGGACAGGACGGACGGCACTGTCATTCGTCAGGGTCACTTCCCCCACGGTGGCCAGCTGTAGAACAGCTCGGTCCGGTCCCAGCAGGACGACCTCGTCGCCGTCGTTCATTTCCTCCAGGAAGCGTTCCAGCTGGCGCGCTTTCTTTCCCGTCACGGGTGCACCGCGAGCGGACAGCTTCGGCAGTTCGATCACGGGCCTGTCGCCCCCGGGAACAGGCCGAGCAGCCCACAGCGAGTCCGGTCCGGGTTCCTCCGGCAGGACCAGCTTTTCCGGTTCCGGCCACACATAAGGCAGATCCGGGGGAGTGCCGGGGAACAGGTCCGCGTAGAACACGGGATCTTTGGCGAGCAGGTTCGACCGGTGGCTCTCGTGAACCTCCGCCTCGCCGAGCCACGGGGGCAGACGCACCTTCCCGCCGTCGGCCTCTGGCGCGAACTCGACCAGCTGTTCCCGCACCGTGTCGGCAAATCCCCGGCCGGTCCACCCATCGGTCATGGCCAGGCCGTAGGAAACCAATGCGGGCACGTAACCCATCCACATCCGGGTGGCGGGGTGATTTTGCCAGCCGTAGTCGGGAAGGACCAGCGCCCGCAGGATCTGCAGGGTTTCAACCCTTTGCTTCCCCAGACGCGGAGAGTCGAGCACCTCAGCGCTTTGCCGGAAGTCCTCGTAGGGAACGAATGTCTGCATGCCGGTCTCAGGACCTAGTACTCGGCATACAGTTCCCCTGCGAGCACGGGTTCCGCCACCCGGTTATCAGGCCCCGGCAGGGGGCAGGCCCAGCGCTCGTCGTAGGCGCACGACGGGTTGTAGAGGAAGTTGAAATCCAGAACCAGGGAATCGTCTGCCCCTTCGCCGAGGTGCGCACCCTTAATCGTGTCCAGCAGGTAGCGGCCGCCGCCGTACGTTCCGTTGGGCTTACCGGCCAATCCATCCCGCAGTGGGAGGAACAAACCGCCCCCGTACGTGGCCAGACGCCACAGTGCCAGCCTGCCAATCGGCGTCGTAACGGTTCCGAGCCGTTCGAAGTAGACGGTTCCGTCTGTTCCGGTGGGCACTTCGAGCTGTTGTCCGGCGCCGTCGTCGTCTATTGGCGCCTCGCAGCGCAGTTCGGGATTATAGGGCGCGACGGCGAGTCCCGTGAAGCACTGTTTGGCCCCCTCACTGAGGGGCGACGCAGGGTGGGACGCGAACAGCTCGTCCCGTTCGCGGCGCCACAGGTCGTGTGCGGACGACGGAGAACCGGCGCTCGCAGCGTGCCGCACCTGGGCGTATATGTCGAACATGCGACGGCGCCAGTCAGCCGTCCGGAGTGCCGAATCGGGAGAAACCATATCCCCAGCGTAGTGTGTTCGGGTGACTACGGGACTGTTGATTGTTGTGCTGGCTTCGATCTTTGTCGGGGCGCTGGCCCAGCGGATCGCCGGTCTGGGGTTTGCGCTGCTGATTTCGCCGTTCCTGGTGATTATCCTCGGCGCCCATGCCGGAGTGCTGATGGTGAATGTGTGCGGGCTGGTTTCCTCGCTCCTGATTATGTTCCGCGTCTGGAAGGACGTGGACTGGAGCATGTATCGGTGGCTGACACTTCCCGCCGTGATCGGAAGCATTCCCGCATCGATCGCTGCCGTGTACTTGCCGGCAGCTCCGATGGCCGTGATTGTGGGTGCGATCGTTCTCGTCGCCCTGGGCGCTTCCCTGATCCTGGCCCGGAACTCAGTCGTCGTGACCGGGAACCCGGCCAAGGCGGTCGCCGGTTTCGCCTCCGGAGTGACCAACGCTGTCGCCGGTGTTGGCGGTCCGGCCGTCAGTGCCTACGCCGTGATGGCCCGGTGGCCGCAACGCCCGTTTGCAGCGACCCTTCAGCCGTTTTTCGTCACCATCGCCATCGTGACGCTCAGCGTAAAGCTCTCGATGGATCCAGGGCAGATGCCTCCGTTCAGTGTCCTTGCCTGGGTGTTGATCGGTGTCATGATCATTGGCGGCATCTATGCGGGAGAGGTGCTGCAGAAGCACATCCGTGACGACCACGTGCGCTTCGCAGTCATCGTGATCGCCTTCCTCGGAGCCGGTACGGCCATGGCTAAGGGCATCGTCGACCTGATGGCGTAACCGCCGGTGGGGATCGACGTCACTGGCGGTTTCCGGTGCTGGCCTCAATGGTGCCGGGTACTCGGCGACGGACACGATTCCGGTGGTCGCGTCGACGGGCGCGTTGCCGGGGTTGGCGGTTGCGTGCGTGATGCCCGACGGCGAAGCCCGGTTCTGCGGTTTGGCCCGGTTCGGCGGGGCTTGGGGTAGCTTCCGTGGCGCTGATCGAGCTGCTTGAAGCAGTGCGGGTTGAAAGGCTGGCCGCAACGCCCGTGAGACGTCCGATTGCTGCGCCGATGCGCCCCCGATGCAGCTCACCGAGACCCGCACAACCTAGCCTTAAGTGATCGGCTGCTATTTTCGTTGGGTGCCCGTAGACCTAGCCTTGGTGCGGACGAAATGCGGGTAATTTACCGGTAATCCTGTGGTCTGCAAAGGGCCGATTTTGGCCTCGGAATGTCAGTGGCAGCTGAGAGCCTTGGGGTATGAACCGTTCCTCGGGCACCCCGTTTTCCCGGTCAGCTGACCGGGAGCAGGAGGGTGCCCCGGGTGCGGAACCAGGACGAGATTCTGCCGGTTCCTTTTCCCCTCCCTGTCCCGGACGTGCGGCTGGTCCCGGCGGCAAGGGTGACTCGGCTGGGTCGGGCGGTTCGGATGGGCCGTGCGGATCGGGCGGCCCTGCTGGTTCGGATGGTCCGTGCGGATCGGGCGGCTCGGGTGGCGGGGCCGGGCCGGGAGGCCCGGGCAGCTCCACCAGCCTGGGCGACGTCGGCAGCCCCGGAGGCCCGGGTGGCTCGGGAGGCCCTGCTGGAAGGGACTCTTCACAGCCGCACCGCGGCGCTGTGCTCCCCACGGTGGCTGTCTTCCATGCCGAGCCCGGGCAGGCAGACACAACCGATCCCGATCCGCTGCCTGAGGGATTCACCGGACAGCTATCCCTCCGCGGACCCGAAACCCTCGGCTATGACGAAACCGTGTCCACGCTGCAGCGCCTGGGCATACTCATCTCCTGGGCCCAGGCCCAGCAGGCCCGCGTAGCCGCCCGCCTGGAAGTACTCTTCGCCAGGGACATTACCGAGGCATCCGGACGCGAAGAACCAGCACTGGCCATGAGCCTCGCAGCGGCCGAAGCCTCCACCGCCCTGAACATCCCCCACATGACCGCTATGCAGCTCATCAGCGAATCCACCCGGCTCTGCACCGACGTACCCCAGACTCTCGCCCGTCTGGCCGAAGGGAAAATCGCCCTCCAGCACGCCCGCATCATCCTGGACGAAACCCACAACCTCCCCATCGATATCCTCGAAGAACCAGCCGCCGGCACCGCCCCCGGTCGCACAGCACCAGCAGCAGGCCCCGGCGCACCGGATGATGCGGAAGCCGGCCAACTGGACCTCGGA
Organism: Arthrobacter koreensis; assembly: GCF_009193255.1. Taxonomy (GTDB): domain Bacteria; phylum Actinomycetota; class Actinomycetes; order Actinomycetales; family Micrococcaceae; genus Arthrobacter_B; species Arthrobacter_B koreensis. The sequence continues at coordinate 179,966 of NZ_WACG01000005.1, read as the reverse complement.
CTCGAAAACCCTGATACGCAACCCGGACCTCCCAGCGACCACGGATCGAACGAACAGGCTGACGGGGACGGCCCCCGCGATCCCGCGCCCGGAGCCGGGCTCACCGTCCGGGGTGCGTTCGAACGCGACCTGCTCGCGGCAGCCGAGGGAAGGACCGCTGCCGGATTCGGCCGCCGTGCCCGGCGGCTGCGGGAATCACGGTTCCCGGACCTGATCCCCGTCCGGCACCGCCAGGCCAAAAACCAACGACGCGTCAGCTTCCAACCCCTGCCAGATGGCATGTCCTGCCTCAGCGCGATCATCGCCGCAGAAAAAGGCCAGGCCATGTTCGCCGCCCTGACCGGTGCAGCGAAAGCCGGCAAACATGCCGGGGACCCCCGCACCATGGACCAGCTCCGCGCGGACGTCCTCACCGAACTGCTCCTCGAAAACCAGCCACCAACCGGCATGCGGGAAGCCCAGGCCGCGACACCACCCACCGAGGTTTCAAGGACCGCGGCTCCGCCTGCCCAAGGAACACCCGGTGCCAAAGACATGAAAGGAGCACCACTCGTTCCCGGACCGGCAATGCCGGGCACCCGTCCCGGGTCGGATATCACCGCGAACGAACCAGATCCCGATCCCGTCCCGGCTCCCACCCCTACCGCCGCCCCGGCTCCCGGTGCGAACGGCAACCCGAACGGCAACCCGGACAACGGCACGGCGGGCGACCCGGACGGCAACCCTAGTAGCGGCCCAGCGGGCAACACCCAACCGGGCAGAAGACCCCGCCGCGCAGAGCGGCACCGCACCCAGAACCGGAACCGGTCAACGGTCCGCACCGAGGTCATGGTCCTCATCAACGCCGACACCCTCGCCGGACTCGACGAGAACCCCGCGGAGCTCAACGGCTACGGACCGATCAGTGCAGAAACAGCGCGGGCCATGATTCTCGACGCCCTGCACTGGACACCCCTGATCCAGGACCCCGCCACCGGGCACATCCTCACCGTCGGACGAACACGGCGGATCCCGTCAGGACTCAAACGCTGGCTCCAGGCACGGGACGGCACCTGCAGGTTCCCCGGCTGCTCCGTGAGCGTCACGCACGCGGAGATCGATCACACCAAGCCCTTCTCCCGCGGCGGGCCCACGGATCACGCGAACCTGGAACACCTCTGCCCTAAGCACCACCGGTTCAAAACCCTCGGCCACTGGACAGCACGCCAACCCGAACCCGGAACCATCGAATGGCACTCACCCACCGGACGAACCTACGCAACCGACCCAGCACTGGACTACCAGCCGAACCCGCCAACGCGCACGCTTCCGGAGCTGCCTCCCCGACCCGGGCCCCAGACCCAGCATTCGGACGATGAGCCCCCTCCGTTCTAGCCCCGTACATCCAGCCCTTCTGCGCGACCATAGAGCGGCACCTTTAAGTCCTCTACTTTGGAAAACCTGGTGCCACCCGCCCCCGCACTCCAATTCGCGGGCCACACAGTTGGGGGAGCCTCACACTCATAGAGACGCGCAACTGAGGCCCAGCCGCCGGGATGGATCAGGCGCCACCGCGATAACTGAGGCACGACTGACGACCCTCGGCCGAAGATCCGCTCCTGCCAGGGGGTACCCCCTGACGGGTCTCCCCCTGACGGGCACCCCCTTCGTCGGCTGCCCTCCGGCAAACACCCCTCCCAACGGACACCCCTCCGAGGGGCCCCTCCAACGTTCCTCCGACGGACACCCCCTCCAACACCCCCCCGGCAAACACCCCTCTGTCCGTGGGCTAACCGCATGCGTCGCCCCTCCACAACAAACCCAAACCTCGACTCACACCCGCACCCTCAACAGCTCGGACGCGTCAGAATGGCACGATAGAGAGCGATGAAACTCTTTAAACGCCCGAAGAAACCGGGTGTGTTGCCCATGCCACTCTGGCTGCAGGGAATGTTCGAACTCGGCCAGGCAGCCGTTCTGTCAGCCCTGGTCGTAATCCTGCCGTTGACCGGAGTGTGGGCAGCAAACGGGTTCTCAGACCGGGACTACGCCTCACTGGCACGGCTAAGCGGGCAAGCCTGGCTACTGCTGCACGGGGTGCCGCTCTCACTGACTTTCCCGGCAGGAACAGTGGGACCGGAAGAATCGGGAGGACTGCTGTCCCTGATTCCACTGGGCCTGACACTCATACCCTTCTTCCTCTGCTGGAGGGCAGGACGCAGGCTCGCACGGGCGTGCTACACAGACCAGCTCTGGCAGGCACTGCTCGGAGCACTTGGAACTTACGCCCTGCTGGGAACAGCAGCGGCATACTTCTCCGCAAACGAGGACGTAAGCATCTCGCTCGTGGCCGGAGGCCTGATACCCCTCATCCCCGCAGGACTCGGAGTCATCATCGGAGCGCGGATGGAAGCGGGCTCCTGGGTACGGCTCATAGGAGTGGACCTCACAGATTGGATAGCAAGAACCAGCCAGCACTCACGCTGGGCCGGTTCCTACCTGTGGGCAGCAATACGGGCCGGAGTCGTGGGAATCACGGCAGCAATCGGACTCGCAGCAGTCCTGCTGGTAGTGGCTCTGGCGCTGAGCTGGGCAGAGATAGCAACCGTCTACCAGAAGCTCGACGCCGGAATCATCGGAGGCATCGTTGTCACCGTTGCACAGCTGGGACTGCTACCCAACCTGGTGGTCTGGACCCTGGCCTGGGCATCCGGAGCAGGATTCAGCATCGGAACGGGAAGCATCATCAGCCCACTCGAAACGACAGTAGGCCCACTGCCTGCTGTCCCGATACTGGCGGCCCTGCCCAGCGGACAGTCCGAATACGCCTACGCAGCACTGCTAATCCCCGTCGCGGCAGGAGTGCTGGCAGGATGGTGGTTCCTGCGCGAGGGCGAGAACCACTTCGACGAGTGGATCTCCATCAAGATCAACGCCAGATGGTTCACAGCCTCCGTTTCGACAGTCTGCCTTGGCGCCGTCATTGGGCTGGTGTCAGGACTCCTGGCAGCCGCAGCTGCACTCATCGCACGCGGTTCACTGGGCATCGGCAGATTCGTCGAGATTGGACCAGACCCGCTCTGGACCGGAATCTGGATCGCCGCGGAAGTCGCCGTCGGCGTCGTTATTGGTTACGCAGCGGGCCCATGGCTCGAACGTGAACGCTCACGGCGCCCGGAAGCGGCCTCAAAGGTGTAGCTGCCCGCTGCGGAAATCCCAGGAAACCAGCTCAGCGACGAAAGACCGCTACGGCTGGGGAAGCATTCCGCCGAAAGTCAGGTAATCCTCGGTGCAGGCCTCAGTGGCCTGGACAGTCAGAGCGGACTGCATACAGGTCTCGTACTTGGCGGTAAGCGGCCAGAGAGCCACCTGGGCAGCCAGCCCGAGGGTCATGAAGGCAGTCGCGGCCAGGCCCATCGAGACCACAATCCGCATAAACGCGCCCAGACCGAACCGGATGACCTTCACCAGGGTGATGATCCCAACCACGACGGACGCAATACCCAGCATCAGCGGAAGCAGCTTCCAGGGCAGCATCAGGTCCGAGCTGAGCAGCATTCCCAACAGCAGGGCAATGAACACCCACATGTAGGAACGGGCTTCCTTCGACTGTGCCTCAGTGGGCTCCGGTTTGCGGGTAGCCGGCGGAAACGGCGGTCGCGGGCGTACGTCAGGGCCGTCGTTAGTCATGGTTTAAGCCTAGGTGACGCTTCGACCTAAGGTTGACACATGCGAATTGTTGCTCTGGTTTCCGGCACCGGCTCCAACCTCCAGGCGGTCCTTGACGCCGTCGCCGCGGGGGAGCTCGACGTCGAAATCGCCGCCGTCGGTGCCGACAGGACCGGAACCTACGGCGTGGAACGTGCTGCCGCCGCCGGACACGAAACGTTCGTGGTGAACTTCAAGGATTACCCGATCCGTGCGGACTGGAACCGTGCGCTGACGGAGAAAGTTGGATCCTACAATCCCGACGTCGTCCTTTCCTCCGGATTCATGCGCATTGTGGATGAGCACTTTATCGACACGTTCGAGGGACGCTACGTCAACACCCATCCGGCACTGCTTCCGTCTTTCCCCGGTGCGCACGGAGTGCGGGATGCACTCGCCTACGGAGTGAAGGTCACCGGCTGCACGGTCCACATCGCCGACGCCGGTGTGGACACGGGCCCGATCCTGGCGCAGGCAGCGGTGGAGGTGCTCGACGGCGATACCGAGGAGACGCTGCACGAGCGCATCAAGGTGCAGGAACGGCGGCTGCTGATCGAGACCCTCCGGAAGATCAGCAAAGAGGGACTCCCGGCGCTCTGAGCCAGCCGCACGCGAGGCTGGCGCACTGCGCGCTGCCCAGCCACCCGCCGGCGCCCCTGGTCACGGCAACCCTAGTCCAGCGCAGCGCCCCGGGTCTCGGGCGAGAACTTGGCCATCCACAGCACCGCAGCCAGCACGAGCAATCCGGCGACGGCGAAGGACAGCGGCAGCCCAAGGTACGGCCACAGCACGGAAACGAACAACAGGGGGCCAAACCCGGCACCAACCCGGGAGGCCGTGGACGCCCAGCCAAACCCGCTGGCACGCAGCCGGGTGGGGTAGAGCTCGGACACATAGGTGTAGAGCACCGGAATGGCCACCTGCACCACAAAGCCGTAGACGAGCAGCCAGGTTGTCGCAGCCGCAGGAACATCAACAACCAGGGCCACCACAACCAGTGAAGCTGCAGCCGCCGGACCAGTGATTCCGAGCAGCCACTTCCGGCCGACGCGCTCCACCAGCAGCGCGGCAGCCACTACACCCAGCAGACCCACCGCAGCCATGCCGGACGTCGTCAGGAACGCCTTGTACTCGGCATAACCCGCATCCACGAGGATCTTCGGCATCCACTGAAGCGCCAGGTAGTAGACCAGCAGGACCGTCACAAATAGGGACCACGCAGTCACCGTGGACTTCGGATTGCTCCTCCAAAGTTCGGCTAGCTGAGCGCCGGTGGTCTTCAGGGAGAACTTCTGCACAGGCTCCGGCTCCGGAAGCCTCCACTCGGTCTGGGTTCCTCCGGTACGCCTGATCAGGTCATTGATGACGGCGCTGGCTTCCTCGGTGCGGCCCTTGCGGACCAGGAACAGCGGAGACTCCGGCACTGAGCGGCGGACCCAAAAGACCAGCAGCGCGGGTATAACCATGATCAGCATGGTCCAGCGCCAGTCCGCAACGGTCGCCATGATGACGGCGGAAGTGACACCGCACAGCGCGGCACCCACCGGCCACCAGCCGTCCATGGCGGTAAGTACCCGGCCACGCTGCTTCCGCGGAGTGAACTCACCCACCAGGGCGTAGTCCACGGGAACGCAACCGCCAAGCCCCACTCCAGCGAGGAACCTAAACACACAGAACCAGGCGATGTCCGGTGCGAAAGCCCCTGCCACGGTAAAGATCGAGAAGATCAGCAGAGTGGCGGTGAAAGCCTGCTTGCGGCCAATCGCGTCTGCAATCGAACCCCACAGAAACGCACCTATGGCCATACCCAGGAGGTTCGCTGTCCCGATCCACGCGGCCTGCGCCGGTACAAGGTTCCATTCCTGCGAGAGCAGCGGAATCAGGACGCCGTTGAGCGTCACATCCCAGGCATCGAACATAAAGCCCAGCCCGCCGATCAGGAAGATCTTTCCCTGGACGCGCCAGCGCCAGGGCAGGTTCTGGACTACTTCGTCGCCCGCAGGCAGGGCGTGGGTGGTGGTCATGTGGGGGAGGGCCTTCCGCCGGCACTTATAGTCATTCATGCACTAACTGGGGAGAACTCTACAACGCCGGAGGCCGTAAGGCAGCCGACGCCCGTAACGTTCACGCTTCGTGTGCCGCGGACCCCGTAATGCGCCTGCGTCAAACGGGTGACGGCCGAGCCGGGAACTATTACCCCTTCGGCCTGCCCCAGAAGCGTCCAAGGCATAAACTCATCCTTGGGCCGCCCGCGGGCGGCGCGTGCATCGTTCGCCGATACCCAGTTGGAGTGACTTCCCCGTGAGCAACACCCCCCTTGACCGTGTACCCATCCGCCGGGCCCTCATCTCGGTCTACGACAAGACCGGCCTGACGGAACTGGCCCAGGGCCTCGCCGCAGCCGGGGTCAGCATCGTCTCCACCGGATCCACCGCCAAGCAGATCGCCGCAGCCGGCATCGAGGTCACCGAGGTTGCCGAGGTGACCGGTTTCTCCGAATGCCTGGATGGCCGCGTCAAGACCCTCCACCCGCGTGTGCACGCCGGCATCCTCGCCGACCGCCGGCGCCAGGACCACAGGGACCAGCTGGAGGAGCTGGGCATCGAGGCCTTCGACCTGGTGGTCGTGAACCTGTACCCGTTCGTTGAGACGGTGAAGTCCGGCGCCGCGCAGGACGACGTCGTCGAGCAGATCGACATCGGCGGGCCCTCGATGGTCCGTGCCGCTGCCAAGAACCACCCTTCCGTTGCAGTCGTGGTGGACCCGGCCAAGTACTCGGCTGTCACCGCAGCTGCCGCCGAAGGCGGCTTTGACCTGAACGCCCGACGCCGGCTGGCCGCCGAAGCGTTCGCCCACACCGCCGCCTATGACACGGCTGTGGCCAAGTGGACTGCCGCGCAGTTCGGCGACGGCACCGAGGAAGGGTCGGCCTGGCCTGCCTACACCGGCATGGCGCTGGAGCGCTCCGAGGTGCTGCGCTACGGCGAGAACCCGCACCAGGCAGCGGCACTCTACGCGGACCAGGATTCGCTGCCCGGGGTCGCACAGGCAGACCAGCTGCACGGCAAGGCGATGTCCTACAACAACTATGTCGACGCCGACGCCGCCCTGCGCGCCGCCTTCGACTTCGAGGAACCTGCAGTCGCCGTCGTCAAGCACGCCAACCCGTGCGGTGTGGCTGTTGCCTCGCCCGGTGCTGCGGACCCGATCGCCAATGCCCACCTGAAGGCGCACGCCTGCGATCCGGTCTCAGCCTATGGCGGAGTGATCGCCGCGAACCGTACGGTCACGGCCGGCATGGCGGAGACGGTCAAGGACATCTTCACCGAGGTTGTCATCGCGCCGGACTTTGAGCCCGAGGCAGTCGAGATCCTCTCCCGCAAGAAGAACATCCGCCTGCTCACCCTTCCGGACGGCTACGGCCGCAACCCGCTGGAGTTCCGCCAGGTCTCCGGCGGCGTCCTGATGCAGCAGCCGGACACCGTCGAAGCGGAAGGCGACAACCCCGACAACTGGACGCTCGCAGCCGGCGAACCCGCTGACGAGAAGACCCTCGCCGACCTCGTCTTCGCCTGGCGCGCAGTCCGCGCTGCCAAGTCGAACGCGATCCTGCTCGCCCGCGACGGCGCGTCCGTCGGTGTGGGCATGGGACAGGTGAACCGCGTTGACTCCTGCAAGCTCGCCGTCGAGCGCGCGAACACGCTGGCAGGCGACGATGACGAGCGCGCCCGCGGTGCCGTAGCGGCGTCGGACGCGTTCTTCCCTTTCGCCGACGGACTCGAAATCCTGCTGAACGCCGGCGTCCGCGCCGTTGTGCAGCCGGGCGGCTCCGTCCGCGACGAGGAGGTCATTGCTGCGGCGAACGCAGCAGGCGTGCCGATGTACTTCACCGGCGCCCGCCACTTCTTCCACTAGCAACGCTCCAGCCACGCCAGGCCGCGGGCCGCATGGATCATGTCCGCATGCGGCCCGCGGTTTAGGGGGCGCATCCGCGCTGTGGCATAGTTGGAGCAGAAACCAGACCCAAAAGCCGGGTCCCCGCATGTCTAAAGCCATGTCCGGACCCCCATTCCACAAGGAGACCGTGTGGCTGACAAAATCAAGGTTGTGGGCTCTGTCGTAGAGCTCGACGGCGACGAGATGACGCGGATCATCTGGCAGTTCATCAAGGACCGCCTGATCAACCCGTACCTGGACGTAGACCTGAAGTACTACGACCTCTCGATCCAGAACCGTGACGCCACGGATGACCAGGTCACCATCGACGCCGCCAACGCCATTAAGGAACACGGCGTGGGCGTCAAGTGCGCAACCATCACCCCTGATGAGGCACGCGTTGAAGAATTCGGTCTGAAGAAGATGTGGGTTTCCCCCAACGGAACCATCCGTAACATCCTTGGCGGCGTCGTCTTCCGCGAACCGATCATCATCTCCAACATCCCGCGCCTGGTCCCGGGCTGGAACAAGCCGATCATCATCGGCCGCCACGCACACGGCGACCAGTACAAGGCCACCAACTTCAAGGTTCCGGGTGCCGGCACCCTGACCCTGACCTACACCCCGGCTGACGGCGGCGAAGAGATCAAGACCCAGGTTGTCACCTACCCCGAAGAGGGCGGCGTGGCCATGGGTATGTACAACTTCAACGAGTCCATCAAGGACTTCGCCCGCGCATCCTTCGCCTACGGCCTGCAGCGCAACTACCCGGTGTACCTCTCCACCAAGAACACGATCCTGAAGGCCTACGACGGCCAGTTCAAGGACCTGTTCCAGGAAGTCTTCGACGCCGAGTTCAAGGACCAGTTCGAAGCAGCCGGCCTCACCTACGAGCACCGCCTGATCGATGACATGGTTGCCTCCGCTATGAAGTGGGAAGGCGGCTACGTCTGGGCCTGCAAGAACTACGACGGCGACGTCCAGTCGGACACGGTTGCCCAGGGCTTCGGCTCGCTGGGCCTCATGACCTCCGTGCTCATGACCCCGGACGGAAAGACCGTTGAGGCTGAAGCTGCACACGGCACCGTGACCCGTCACTACCGCCAGCACCAGCAGGGCAAGCCCACCTCCACCAACCCGATCGCTTCGATCTTCGCGTGGACCCGTGGCCTGATGCACCGCGGCAAGCTGGACAACACCCCGGAGGTCATCAACTTCGCCGAGACCCTTGAAGACGTAGTCGTCAAGACGGTCGAATCCGGCAAGATGACCAAGGACCTGGCACTGCTGGTCGGACCCGACCAGCCGTACCTGACCACCGAAGAGTTCCTCGCCGCACTGGACGAGAACCTCAAGGTGCGCCTGGGCTAAGACCCAAGCTTCACAGCACAAAACAGCCAGCCCCGGTCCGGAAGGACTGGGGCTGGCTGTTTGTTTTCGGGCTGTCCGGTTCGCCCGGGGGTCCGGTGGCCCGTTCGACCGGTTCGCCCGGTGGTCCGGTTCGCCCGCCGGGCGGGCCGGAACGGCGGCAACGAAACTCCGTCGCTCGCAGAGCTCGCTTTGGAGTATTAAAGCCGCCTAACCCGGCCCGTCCGGCGGGCTGGCCTGGCACCTTGCGGACTCGTGGCGGGCGTCGGAGAGGGCCGCTGCGAGAACGCATGTGCGCGGTGACCCGGAGCCCCGGTGCCACGAAGACTCGGTGCCCCGGTGACCCGGTGCCCCGGTGACCCGGCGACCCGGTGACCCGGTGACCCGGTGACCCGGTGGCCCGGTGGCCCGGTGGCCCGGTGCCCGGTGGCCCGGTGCCCGGTGCCACGAAGAGTTTGTGCCCCGAAGAGCCGTTTACCCGGTGCCCGGCGACCCGGAGCCACGAAGACCCGGTGCCCGGTGACCCGGTGCCCGGTGACCCGGTGGCCCGAAGAGCCGTTGAGCAACTTGAGGGCTTATGAGCCGGCGGAACCCGAGCCAGACCCGGAACCGAATCCGCCTGAGCTGCTGCCGCCGCTCCCGGAGCCGCTGGATCCGGAGCCCATGCCGCCCGAGGAGGCGCCGCCGGAGGAACCGGAGGAGCTGGAACCAGACGAGCCGCTGGAGCCGCTCGAACCGGAGACGGATGAGATCAGTGGTTCGGAACTGGATTCACCGCTGATCACGTCGCCGCTGCTGCCGCTGTACGAGGAGGAAACCTCGATCTTGCGCGGCTTGGCACGTTCGCTCACCGGAATGAAGACGCTCAGCACACCGTTCTCATACTTGGCTGAGATGCCCTCGATATTGATGCCCTGGCCGAGGTTCAGCTGACGCAGGAACGTGCCGGATTCGCGTTCACGGTTCAGCCAGGTGGCGCCCTCAGGCACGTGGATGGTTCGTTCAGCCCGGATGGTCAGCAGCTGGCCATCAACATCCACATCGACCGATCCCGGATCTATACCGGGCAGGTCTGCGTTCAAGATGTAATGGTCGCCCTCTCGGTACAGATCAATTGGCATCAGCCGCAGCCGCTGCCGGGGATCCAAAAGGGCACCTGCCATGCGGTCCAGTTCGCGGAAAGGATCGAATTTCATGGCCATTCTCATCAACTCCTTTCACCCGTCCCGATCAGACGGGTGGATGTGTTCTTCACTGACAGGAATAACGAAGGGTCGACTACTTGAGCGGCTGAATCAGGTTGAGTCAGGTCCACTCAAGAATGGAATTAGATTAGCACTCACCAATATCGAGTGCTAGGGGTCCGTGAAGAAATCAGTACCGGAGGAGTCAATTCAGCGGCCAGAGATGCACGGGTTCGTTGCTGTGCATGTGGTGCCAGTAGCGGCGGGTCATTTCCGCCAGAGCCGACGTCCGGTCGTAGCCCTCCGACTCCAGGTTCGACAGAACCGAAACCTGCCAGGACGCACCGTTCTGCTCCGTCCGCGCACGTTCCCGGATCACCGTCAGGTAGCGTTCGACCAGCTCGTCATCTACCCCCAGCTCGCGCAGCCCGTCCGCAGCCATGGGAATCAGGTGCCGGACCACCAGCTCGGTGACCGGTATGTCCCCAATGCCGGGCCAGTAGACCGTGGCGTCCAGTCCCAGCCGTGAGCAGGCCAGGAAATTATCCGCCGCCGTCTTGAACGCGGTACGGGTCCACAGGGGACGGTCCGCGGTACGCAGGGTCTGGACGAGGCCGTAGAAGAAGGCCGCGTTGGCGCTCACGTCCAGGACGGTGGGTCCGGCAGGCAGCACACGGTTTTCAAGCCGCAGATTGGGCGTGTGGGTACCCGGATCATAGATGGGCCTGTTCCACCGGTACACGGTGCCGTTGTGCAGCCGCAGCTCCGGCAGCAGGGGAGCGCCGGCATCCGTGGAACCGGAGCTGGTGGACGAGAGCTCGGGAAGCAGCGCGGGAAAATACCGCACGTTTTCTTCAAAGAGGTCAAAGATGGAGGTGATCCAGCGTTCGCCGAACCATACCCGGGGCCGCACACCCTGGTTGCGCATTTCCGGCGGCCGGGTGTCGATCGCCTGCTTGAAGAGTTCTATCCGGGTTTCCTGCCACAGCACATGTTCCAGGAAGATCGGCGAGTTCGCCGCCAGGGCAACCTGCGGTCCGGCAATCAGCTGGGCCGCGTTCCATGCCGGAGCGAAGTCTGCGGGGCTGACCTCGAGATGGAGCTGCAGGGAGGTGCAGGCTGCCTCCGGTGCAATGTTCTTCGCGTACCGGGTGAGGGATTCCGAACCGGTCAGTGAGAGGTATACGTCCTCGCCGCGCGCCTGGAGCACTGATGTGTTGAGCGCTTCATAGCGTGCTCCGGAACTGATCCAGGCATCGCCGTCGAGCACGTCATTGGTGAGCGTGGGGAGGATTCCCACCATCAGGATGTTCGCGTCAGCCTTGGCCGCAAGCTCGTCAGCACGGTTCAGCTGGCCGCGCAGGCTGTCCTCCAGGTCCTTCAGACCCTGTCCCTTGATGGACAGCGCGGGATGGTTCATCTCAATGTTGAAAGCGCCCATCTCCGTCTGGAACGCCGGATCAGCGATCTCCTCCAGCACGGACGAGTTCCGCAGCGCGGGAGTGAAGTCGTCATTGGTCAGATTCAATTCAAGTTCGACGCCGATGCTCGCGGTATCCGCGAACTGCGCTGTCCCGAGGAAGCCGGCAAACCGGTCCAGGTTCTCCAGCAGCCGGCGTCGGTAGCGGGTCCGCTCTTCGCGGCTGAAAGACCTGGCGTTGACCTCTGTTCCCATGGATGAACATAACCACGCCGGCGAAGCGATGTATAGCGTTGCACAGGGCCTCGTTTTGCCGTCTCCGGCAGCGGACGCGGAAGAGCCGTCCTCTCGGAACTTACGGTTTCCGGAAGGACGGCATGCGGCGGTCTTTACTCTTCCGTCAACGTCCCTCTGGCGAGGCGCAGCCTGCGGTCTGTCTTCGCCGCCAGCGCCTGGTCATGGGTCACGACGAGGATGGTGGTGTTCTCCTGCTGCGCGAGGTTCCGAAGCAGCTCAATAATGAGCTCGCCCGTTTCCTCATCCAGGTTGCCCGTTGGCTCATCGGCGAGGACGAGCCTTGGCCTGTTGGCCAGCGCACGGGCAATGGAGACCCGCTGCTGCTGGCCCCCGGAGAGCCGGTTGGCGGGGCGTTGGTGCAGTTCCTCCGTCAATTCCACCTCATTGAGCAGCGCAGCGGCACGTGCCATCCGCTCTGCTTTGCCGACGCCGGCGAACTCCATGGGAAGCATGACGTTCTCCATCGCACTGAGGTTCGGAATCAGGTTGTACTGCTGGAAGACGAAGCCGATGTCCCTGCGGCGGTATTCGGTGAGCCGTCCCGGCGGCAGCTGGGAAATGTTCGTTCCATCCATGACCACATCCCCGCTGGTGGCGGTATCCAGCGCCCCCAGAATGGAGAGAAGCGTGGACTTGCCGCTGCCGCTTCGGCCCAGAATGGCTGCGAATGTGCCCTGCGGCAGGGAAAACGTCACCCCATTGACTGGCCGGATCACGCCGTCGCCGGACGGGAACTCCTTCACTACGTTGCGGACTTCAAGCATTGTTACTCTCCTCGGAGGACTTCGATCGGACGGACGCGCGCGGTCATCAGGGCTGGTACCAGCGCACCGAAGGCCGCGATGAACAGCACGCCGCCGGCGCCCAGGGCAATGGTTCCGGGACCCACGGATGTTGTGACCGTGCCGATCAGTTCCGCGGTCTGGTCAAAGGAACCAAAGGGTCCGCCGGAACCAAAGGGCCCGCTGCCGGGGCCACCGGCCGGAGCACCGTCCGGCGCCGTGCCCTGAGCCTGGCCATCAGTGGATTGGCCGTCAGTGGACTGCCCGTCGGACGGCCCGTCGGACTGCCCGTCGGACGGTTGGCCGTCGGTGCCCGGTGGCGCCTGGAGGGCTTCGCCGCCCATGGCACCCGGACCCATGGAACCAGCCTCGATGCTGCTGCTGCTTCCGGTGCTGCTGTCCACCAGGGCACTGGCTATCGGACCACTCGCGCCCACAGCAATAACAGACCCCAAGACAGCGCCGATCGCCACCAGAACCACTGCCTCAAGCACGAACTGCAGGCCGATCGTGCGGTTCGAGGCACCGATGGCTTTGAGAACACCGATCTCCCGGCGCCGCTCACGAACCACCATGATCATGATCAGCAGCACGATGAGTGCCGCCGCTGCCAGCGCAGCGATGAAGCCGACGAGGGAAATGGACTGCACGCCAGCCAGAGAGTTGATGGCCTCACTGAGCCCTGCCGTCCCGGCAGAAACATCAGCCCTGTCGGATCCGAGAGCGTCGGTTAGCGCAGTCTGGGTTGAATCAACGTTCTCCATGCTGTCAACGGTCACCAGGATCGAGGAAAGCTCCCCGGTCTGGCCGCTGAGTTCCTGGGCTGCGGCGAGCGGCAGGTACAGGGCATTGTTGTCGAAGACAGTTCCTGCGTCGAACACTCCGGCGACGGTGAAGGTGCGGCCCAGGGCCTCGAATGTTGAGCCGGCGGCCAGACCGTTTTCCTCGGCGAGAGAGGCACCCAAAAGTACTTCGGTCGAGTTCGCCGAGTAATCGGTGATGGCCGTTCCGTCTGTCAGCGTCAGCTCGCTGCCATCAGCGGCTGCGGCCGTGCTGATGCCGGTCGCGGTGAGGGGCATCGCCGGCGGCGCCTGGGCTGCAGTGCTGCCGGAGGTGCCGTCCGAGGTGCCGCTGTTACGGGCACCGAGCGTCCCGGCGTCGACGGCGGACCGCAGGCTGGTGGATCCGGCCGTTGCCATGCTGCCGGGCCCGCGGGAGCCTGCCTGCGCGGGCTCGGACTGGGCGGTGCCGGACTGCGCGGGGTCTGACTGGGCGGTGTCGGACTGGGCAGCGCCGGAGTCGCCACCGCCGGAGCCCTCCTGCGCGGCCGAATCGTCAGACGCCGAATCGTCAGACCCCGAATCCTCAGCAGACGCCGCGTCAGACGTGCTGAGCCGCAGCGAGAGGCTTCCCTCCGCGGCGGACACGTGCTCCACGGACCGGACGGTGTCGAGGTCCGAATTGGTCAGGGGCTCGCCGCCGCCTTCGAAGCCGCGGGATCCGGCAGGGTTGACCGTCAGCTGCGTTCCAATCTGGCTTTTCAGCTCCGCCACCTTGGCGCCGACTGCCTGGTGGGCCACCAGCATTGACAGGGCAAGGCCTATAGCCACAGCCAGGATGAGGATGACGGCGCCGCTCCGCACTTTGTTGCGGAACGCGTTGCCCATGCTCCGGGCCAGAATATTCATCTTTCCTCCGTTGTTCAGTCACAGCGTTAAACCTGCGCGTTCCCAGCATCGGTGGTGATGCTGTGCGGCGCGCAGGCCTAACCTGTGACTGGACTAAGCGGAGTCGTGCAGTTTGCCGGCTCCCTGCAGAGACGCGGCCGGCCGCTCGTCGTTCGGGTACCGGACGCCGATCTGTGCGCGTACCTCATCAAAGAACTGCATTGTCTGCAGCGAGTCGGACAGCGGCATGGTCGGGCTCTCGGCCAGCCCTTCCTGGATGCAGCGCGTGACCTCCCGCAGTTCATAGGTGTAGCCGTTGCCAACCTGCTGGAAACGCTCCGTGCGGGACGGACCCATGTGCTGGTGGATGTGCAGTTCCACCGGGTTGTGCAGGGGAGCCCCGGTGCGGACCCACCCTTCGCTGCCGCAGATCGTTGCGGTGCGGGGACCGGATGCGAGCAGCGAGGAAGTTAGCTGAGCCTGCGCACCGGAGTCGTAGCTCAGGTTCAGCGCGTTCTGGGTGTCCACGCCGTCGGCGTTCAGCGTGCCGGAGGCCTGGACCCGCTGGGGGAAGCCAAGCGCACCTACCGCGAGGGTCAGCGGATAGACCGTGAGGTCCAGCAGCGCCCCGCCGCCGGCGGCAGGATCCCAGAGCCGGCTGGCCGGGTCGTACGGGGCAGGGAAGCCAAGGTCCGCCTGGACCCACTGGATCTCACCCAGCTCACCGCTGGAGATGATTTCCCACAGCCGGTTGATGCAGGGAAGGAACCGGGTCCACACAGCTTCCATCAGGAAGACGCCCCGGCGGCCGGCGATCTCGATCAGGTCTGCCAGCTCCGCGGCGTTGATGGTGATCGATTTTTCGCATAGTACGTGCTTGCCGGCCTCAAGTGCCTCGCGGGCCAGCTCATAGTGCTGGGCGTGCGGGGAAGCGATATAGACGACGTCGACTTCCGGGTCTGCGAACAGCTGGCGGTAGCCCTTGCCGCGCGCCTCGTCGTCGTAATAGCTCGATGCAAAACCGAAGCGGTCAGCGAAGTCGACGGCGGTGGCCTCGGAACGTGAACTCACTGCCTGCAGGACGGCGTCCTCGAGCCTGGCGATGTCTTCGGTGACCCGGCCGGCGATCCTGCCGGTGGCAACTACGCCCCATCGAAGGGTGCGGCCGGTGGCCTGCACCGGGCTGGGCGCCCCCTGGAGGACGCACGGCGGTGTGCGGATAAACTGCGGGGCGTTCATATTCCTCGGCTCTCAATCTGTGGCGTGGCTGGCTGGTGTCTCGGTATGAGGACTACCCTATGGTCCTCGGCCTGCGGCTGCCCAGTCCCGACGCCGGGACGGGGCAGCCGCAGGCCGGGACCGGTACTGAAAAAGCCCGGGCTGCCTCCCGCGAGGAAGGCAGCCCGGGCCGCATGTGTCAGCGCTGTGGACTACTTGACCAGTTCGGCCAGCGTCGGATCGTTGGCGTAAGCCTCTGCAGCGTTGTCCTTGGTGACGATCTGCGGTTCCAGCAGGTAAGCCGGAACAACCTTCACGCCGTTGTCGTAGGACTCGTCGTCGTTGATTTCCAGCTCTTCGCCGGCGCCGAGGCCCTTGACCATGTCAATGGTGTGGTTAACCAGGGCACGGGTGTCCTTGTTGATGGTGGAGTACTGGACGCCTTCCATGATGGACTTCACGGACTCAACTTCGGAATCCTGGCCGGTCACGACCGGAACCGGCTTGCCGGCAGCGGAGACGGAGGTCAGGATGGCGCGGGCCAGGGTGTCGTTGGGGGACAGGACGCCGTCCAGTTCCTCCGAACCGTAGGAACCCGAGAGCAGGGTATCCATGCGCTTCTGGGCGTTCTCGGCCTTCCAGCCCTGGGTGACAGCCTGGTTGAACTCGGTCTGGCCGGAAACAACGTTCAGGTTGCCGGCTTCGATTTCCGGCTTCAGGACGTCCATGGCGCCGTCGAAGAAGACCTGTGCGTTGGCATCATCGGGGGAGCCGGCGAACAGTTCGATGTTCCACGGGCCTTCGGGCTTGTTGGCCTTCATTCCGTCCAGCAGGGCCTGGCCCTGGAGCTGGCCGACCTGGAAGTTGTCATAGGCGACGTAGTAGTCGACGTTCTCGGTGTTGGTCAGGAGGCGGTCGTAGGCGATGACGGTGATGCCGGCATCCTTGGCTTCCTGCAGCTGCGAGCCGAGCTGGGCGCCGTCGATGGCACCGACAACCAGGACCTTGACACCGTTGGTGATCATGGAGCTGATCTGGTTCTGCTGCTCGGAGACGCCGCCGTTGGCGAACTGGACCTGCGGCTCGTAGCCGGCTTCCTTCAGGCCGTCGTTGAACAGGCCTTCTGCCAGGACCCAGTTTTCCGAGGTCTTCTGGGGCAGGGCTACGCCGATTGCCGATCCCTCTTCGAAGCCGGCAGCATCGCCGGTGGAAGCTTCGTCGGCACGGCCGCAGGCGGACAGCGACAGCGCTGCAACCGTGGCGACTACGGCAAATGACTTTGCGAACTTGCGCATGGTGTTCCTTTTCTTGATGGGTGGTGCGGTGGTTTTTTGTCGTGCGGATCGAGGGGCCCGGTGGGGCCTAGGCATCCGTTCCGATGGTGGACTTGGTGCCGGTGGGCATTTCAGGCTTCGGATTCACCGGGGCGGGGACAGTGAGCTTGTCCTTGGACCCGAAGTTCTTCATCATCAGGCCGATGATGGAGGGCCTGCCCTGGGTCTTGTTGTAGACATCCAGTGCAACGGCGATCAGCAGGACCAGGCCCTTGATGATGGAGGTCAGGTCCGCGCCGATGCCCAGCAGCTGCAGGCCGTTGTTCAGCACGGCCATGACCAGGCCGCCGACGATCGAGCCGACCACGGTGCCGACACCGCCGGAAACGGCCGCGCCGCCAATGAAGACTGCCGCAATGGCATCCAGCTCCCAGCCGGTGCCGTCGAACGGGCCGGAGGCAGTGGAGCGGGCAACGAAGATCATGCCGGCGAGGGACGCCAGGATGGACATGTTCATCATGACCAGGAAGTTGACCTTCTTGCTCCGAACGCCGGAGAGCTCGGCAGCGTGGAGATTGCCGCCCACGGCGTAGACGTGGCGGCCGACCACGGTCTTGGTGGAGATGAACACGTACAGGACCACCAGGGCAGCCAGGATAATGCCGGATACCGGGAAGGAGGTGCCCGGACGGCCCGTGGAGAAGAGGTACGTGGCGTACAGGATGGCAGCTACCAGCAGGCCGGTCTTCGTGGCGGAAACCCAGGCCGGGGGATTGACGGAACCAATCTTGACGGTCTTCGCACGGCGGCGCATTTCACCGATGATCACGACGGCGGCGAGAACCAGGCCCAGGAGCAGGGTGAGGTTGTTGTAGCCGGTGTCCGGGCCGATCTCCGGCAGGTAGCCTGCGCCGATGAACTGGAATTCCTGCGGTACTGGAACGGTGTTGGACTTGCCGATGTACTGGTTGGCACCGCGGAAGATCAGCATGCCGGCGAGCGTGACAATGAACGCCGGGATGCCGACGTACGCCACCCAGAGCCCCTGCCAGGCGCCGATGGCGGCACCGATCAGCAGGCCGAGCAGGATGCCTGCCCACCACGGAATGCCCCAGTCCCGCATGGCCATGGCCACGATGATTCCCGTGACGGCGGCGACGGAGCCAACCGAGAGGTCAATGTGCCCGGCAATGATCACAAAGACCATGCCGACGGCCAGGATCAGGATGTAGGAGTTGCCGTTGAACAGGTTGATCATGTTCGTGGGCGTGAGGGTCTTGCCTCCGGTCAGCCACTGGAAGAGGCCGATCAGGACGACGAGGGCAAAGATCATGCCGAACTGGCGGCCGTTGCCGCTCAGCAGCTGTTTGATGGCTTTCATGAAAGGGGTCCTTGGGTGGCGAGGTCGGGGGTGTGCTTGCCGGCGGAGGTCATGAGCCTCATGAGGTTTTCCTGGCTGGCATCAGCCTTGGAAACCTCACCGGTGATAGCGCCTTCGAAGATGGTGTAGATGCGGTCGGAGAGACCAAGGAGCTCGGGAAGCTCCGAGGAGATCACGATCACGCCCTTGCCCTGGTTGGCCAGCTGCTGGATGATCCCGTAGATCTCGTACTTGGCACCGACGTCGATGCCGCGGGTTGGCTCATCGAGGATCAGCAGGTCCGGGTCGGTGAACATCCACTTGGCCAGGACAACCTTCTGCTGGTTGCCGCCGGACAGCTTGGAGACACCTTCATCCACGGTGGGTGCCTTGGTCCGCAGGCTTTTGCGGTAGTCCTCCGCGTAGCGGTATTCCTCGTCTTTGTCGACGACCAGGCCCTTGGTGATCTTCTTCAGGTTCGAGGCCACGGTGGTGGCCTTGATGTCATCAAGCAGGTTCAGGCCGAGGGTCTTACGGTCCTCGGTGACGTAGGCGAGGCCATGGCTGATGGCCTGCGGAACGTTCCGGAAGCTGACTTCCCGGCCGTCCTTGATGATCGTGCCGCTGATGTAGTTGCCGTAGGAGCGTCCGAAGATGGACCGGGCCAATTCAGTGCGTCCGGCGCCCATCAGGCCGGCGAAGCCGACAATCTCGCCGCGGCGGACGTGGAAGTTCGATCCCTTGCAGACCATGCGGTCCGGCACGGTGGGGTGGCCAACGGTCCAGTCCCGGACTTCAAAGAACACTTCGCCGATGTTCGGGGTGTGGTCCGGGAAGCGTGACTCGAGCGATCGGCCCACCATGCCTTTGATGATGCGGTCTTCGTTCGCGCCGTCGACTGCGACGTCGATGGTTTCGATGGACTTGCCGTCACGGATGATGGTGATTGAATCGGCGATCTGCTCGATCTCATTGAGCTTGTGGGAGATCATGATGCAGCTGATGCCCTTGGAACGCAGTCCGGCCATCAGGTCCAGCAGGTGCTGGGAATCGGTTTCGTTCAGGGCCGCGGTGGGTTCGTCCAGGATCAGAAGCTTCACCCGCTTGCTCAGCGCCTTGGCGATTTCCACCAGCTGCTGCTTGCCGACGCCGATGTCCTTGATGGGCGTGGTGGGATCCTCTTCGAGTCCCACCCGGGCCATCAGCTCGGAGGCTTCGAGGTTCGCGCGGTCCCAGTCGATGAAACCGAAGCGGCGCGGCTCGTTGCCCAGGAAGATGTTCTCCGCGATGGAGAGTTCCGGGATCAGGGCGAGTTCCTGGTGGATGATGACGATTCCGGCCGCTTCGGAGGAACGGATGTCCTTGAACTGGACAACCTCTCCCTGGAAGACGATTTCGCCCGTGTAGGTCCCGTACGGGTAAACCCCGGAGAGAACCTTCATGAGGGTGGACTTTCCGGCTCCGTTTTCGCCGCAAATGGCGTGGATCTCACCGGCTTTTACGCTGATGGAGACGTCAGAAAGTGCCTTGACGCCGGGAAATTCCTTGGTGATGGAACGCATTTCCAGAATGGTGTGGTTATGCGGCATCTGCATGTTCCCCGCTGTAGGGGCACTGGACGCTGAGCGCTCCAGTTGCCCGAGCTGCAACTGCTGCTCGCATACGTGCCTCCCGTTGTGACTTCTTTGTCTAGCTACTGACCCGTAACAGTGGGTCGATAGAGAAGTAAACTCTTATTCCTTGCTTGTCGTCAAGTCTTGAACACAAGGTGGAAACAAGATGAAAAAACATAGATTCTAAATAAATGGATGTTCCGAAGAAACGGCTCAGGTCAGAGCACTGCGTCGGCCATGGCCAGAACCAGCGCGGCCGCGCCGAGCGCTTCGGCGCGGTCGCCCAGGGATGACATCGTAACGGTGGTGGTTTCCCCGATCAGCGGCACCGCGTGGCGCAGCAGCCCGCGCTCGATCGGATTCAGGAATGCGTCGCCCAGCTCGGTCAGGGAACCGCCGACGACGATCACCTCCGGATTCAGTGCGTTGGCAATGCCTGCCACGGCCCGTCCCACGGCCATACCGGCGTCGTCCACCACCCGCAGGGTTGCCGGGTCCCCTGCCGCTGCCTGGCGGATGATGTCCATTGTGGTCACCGGTTCGGCTGCTGCCCGGCTGAGCAGGTCGATCATCGTGGCCGTTGAAGCCACGGTTTCGAGGCAGCCGCGGTTGCCGCACCGGCAGATGAGCCCCTGGTCGGAAATGGTGGCGTGCCCTATTTCGCCGGTGATTCCCACATGCCCGTAGAACAGGGACCCGTTGATCACC
Source organism: Arthrobacter koreensis (assembly GCF_009193255.1). Classification (GTDB taxonomy): domain Bacteria; phylum Actinomycetota; class Actinomycetes; order Actinomycetales; family Micrococcaceae; genus Arthrobacter_B; species Arthrobacter_B koreensis. The sequence continues at coordinate 159,452 of NZ_WACG01000005.1, read as the reverse complement.
AGCCCGGCACCGATGCCCGTGGCCACCTTGACGAAGATGAGGTTCTCGCAGCCGCCGTGCGGGCCCCAGGTGACCTGGGCCAGGGCACCCAGGTTCGCATCGTTGTCGATGTGGACCGGGACCCGGAGGCGAACGGCAAGGTCTTCGCGCATGTTGATCCCGACCCATTCGGGAAGGATGGCCCCGCGCACCACGGTGCCGCTGCGCCGGTCGATGGGGCCGGGGATGCCGACGCCGGCGCCCAGCACGCGGTCCCGGCCGACGTCCGCAGCGGCAAGGACGGAGTCGAACAGTTCCGCGGCGGCGTCCATGCCTTCGTCGGCGCTGTGGCCGGCGGGAAGGGAGATCGAGTCTTCTCCGATGATCCGGTAGCCAAGCGTGGCCAGCACTACCCGGACGTGGCGCCGGCCGATGTCGATGCCGGCTGCCACCGCGCCGGTGTCATTCAGCCGCACCGACAGGGCACGGCGGCCTGAACTGGTGGTGGGCTCCGTCTTGACCAGGCCCGATTCCGACATGTGCCGCACAATGTTTGACACGGTGGCGCTGGAAAGGCCCGTGGCCCGGGAGAGTTCGGCCTGGGTCTGGGGCCCGGCGGCAAGCAGCGCATCCTGGATGCGCTGCTGATTTCGGGCCCGCAGTGCGGTCTGGGAACCAGGTTTTGTTCGCCGGCCGGCGGCAGGAAGTGCCCTCATCGTCGAGGGTGATTCGGCAGACATAGAGTTCAGCGTCCTATACAGGGGGCTTGTCGTCAAGAATTGAACGCAACGTGTTTTGCACGGTGGGAAGTTACTTGTCCGGCCGGGAGCCGGGAAACCGGCGGAGGGCAGGGGAGCGGGAAGGCCGGGACCGGAGCGGGCCTAGCTTCCGGCCAGCGCCTCGCGGTGCTCCGCCGCCATCTCCAGGTAATGCGCCGCATTGCGCTGGACCGCCTCGAATTCCTCATCGCTCAGTGTGCGCCGGACCTTGGCCGGAACGCCGGCAACGAGCGACCGCGGCGGAACCTGGGTGCCCTCGAGTACCAGGGCTCCTGCAGCGACGAGCGAGCCGGCACCAATCACCGCTCCGTTCATGATGGTTGCGCTCATGCCCACCAGGCAGTCGTCCTCAACCGTGCATCCGTGGACGACGGCGCTGTGGCCCACGCTGACCCGGTCGCCTACCGTGGTGGGAAACCCGGGATCCGCGTGCAGCACCACGTTGTCCTGCAGGTTTGTTCCCGTGCCCACCCGGATCGAGCTGGAGTCTCCGCGCACGCAGACACCGTAGAAGGCGCTGGCACCCGGACCCAGTTCGACGTCGCCGATCACGGACGCCGTGGGTGCCAGGAAAACGGACGGGTCGATGACGGGAGTCTTGCCGCGGAGGGTAACGATGTGAGCCATGTGACAACTCTAGCGGGCGGCGGCCATGGGGATCGAGGCACCGCTGCCGCCGTCAGACGGCGAAGGCACGGGCCTAGTTGAAGACGATGGTCCGGCGGCCGTCAAGCAGAACGCGGTGTTCGGCGTGCCACTGCACGGCCTTCGAGAGGGTGCGGCCCTCCACTCCGGCGCCCAGGGCCGCGAGGCGCTGGGCGGTCCGGGAATGGTCCACCCGGATGACCTCCTGCTCGATGATCGGTCCCTCGTCCAGGTCCGACGTGACGTAGTGGGCAGTGGCTCCGATCAGCTTCACGCCGCGGGCATGCGCCTGGTGATACGGACGGGCGCCCTTGAAGGAGGGCAGGAAGGAGTGGTGGATGTTGATCGCCCGGCCGGAGAGTTCCTGGCAGAGTTCGTTGCTGAGGATCTGCATGTACCGGGCCAGCACTACCAGCTCGATGTCCAGCTCCGCCATGAGTGTACGGAGCTGGTCCTCCGCTTCCTGCTTGGTGTCCGCGGTGACCGGGATGTGGTGGAAGGGAATGCCGTAGAACTCGGCGAGGCCGGCGAGGTCACGGTGGTTGGAGACGATTGCGGGGATCTCGATGGGCAGGTTGCCGGCCCGCTGCTGGAAGAGCAGGTCATTGAGGCAGTGCCCGTCCTTGGACGCCATGATCAGCGTGCGCACCGGTACGCCTGCGCGGTGCAGTTCCCAGTCCATGCCGAACTGGCCTGCCACCGGGGCAAGAAGGGAGCGGACGCCGTCGTAGGTTCCCGGAGCTGTGAAGTCCACGCGCATGAAGAACGTGCCGGAGTCCGGGCTGCCGTACTGCTGAGACTCCGTGATGTTCCCGCCTGCCCCGGCCAGGGCGCCGGAGACGGCGTGGACGATTCCAGGCCGGTCGGCACAGGACAGCGTCAGGGTGTAGGCACCGGAGCCTGCAGCGGCGCCGTCGTCGAAGGACGGGGAAACGGGGGAAGCCGGCAGCCCGGCAGTGGCATCTTCTCTCACCTTCCCAAGGTTACCGCCCGGGGCGCCACGGCCTAGGCTGGGTGAATGGACGTTACTTTCGCCCCGCTCATGGATAAGGACGAAGAGGAGCTGGTCAGGTTCCTGACCACCAACAGTTTTCCGTTCCACCGCATTACCGCGCCCTCCGAGGAACTGGTGCGCCGGCTGCTGCTGGAGGGCAGGTTCGAGTCCGACGGCGTGTGCACCTTCTGGGTCTTCGGCGACAACCACCGGATGGGCCTGGTCATCCTCGAAAACCTCAACGAGGACACTGCGTATTTTGATCTGCGGCTGGTGGAGGAGCACCGGGGCGGGGGCAAGGGTGTCCCCGTGCTGAAGGCCCTGACGGACAAGGTATTCACGGACCACCCGCACCTGCGCCGTTTCGCGGGCAGGATGCGGGAAGACAACATTGCCATGCGCAAGACGCTGCTGCGCTCCGGTTTTGTGAAGGAAGGCCACCTGCGCCAGGAGTGGCCGCTGCCGGACGGGCAGCGGGTGGCGGAAGTTGCCTACGGCCGGCTGCGGTCTGACTGGGAAGCCGGAACCGTTACCGGTTTCGAGTGGGAGGATCTGGACGCACGGTAGGATGAAACCGTCGCGACTGGCGTTGGGTGGGTAACCACCAGGAAGCGGCACAGCAGGAAGATACCGCGGATCGCACGCCTGGGCCTTCGGTCAAGTTGTCATCTGTTTGTCATGCCCGGACCCCGGGGGTGCCCGGCAGGTAGCCTGACCTATAGAACACCCTTCCCCAGGAGATCCACGTGAGACTATCCACCCAGCCCGTCACCAACGCCCCTCTCTCCGAGGTTGACCCGGAGATCGCCGCAGTCCTGGACGGGGAACTGGCCCGCCAGCGCAACACGCTGGAAATGATCGCTTCCGAAAACTTCGCACCGCGTGCGGTCCTGGAAGCCCAGGGTTCCGTCCTGACCAACAAATATGCCGAGGGCTACCCCGGACGCCGCTACTACGGCGGCTGCGAGCAGGTGGACGTAGCCGAGAACCTCGCCATCGAGCGGGTCAAGGCCCTCTTCGGCGCCGAGTTCGCCAACGTGCAGCCGCACTCCGGCGCGCAGGCCAATGCAGCTGCCCTGGCAGCACTGATCAAGCCCGGAGACAAGATCATGGGCCTGAACCTGGCCCACGGCGGGCACCTGACCCACGGCATGAAGCTGAACTTCTCCGGCAAGCTCTACGAAGTTGCCGCCTACGGCGTGGACGAGAAAACCTGCCGCGTGGACATGGACAAGGTCCGGGAACAGGCGCTCGCCGAGAAGCCGCAGGTCATCATTGCCGGCTGGTCCGCCTACCCGCGCCAGCTTGACTTCGAGGCGTTCCGTTCCATTGCTGACGAAGTCGGTGCCTACCTCTGGACCGACATGGCGCACTTCGCGGGACTGGTGGCGGCGGGGCTGCACCCGAGCCCGGTGCCGTACTCCGACGTCGTGACCTCCACGGTGCACAAGACCCTCGCCGGTCCCCGCTCCGGCATGATCCTGGCCAGGGAAGAGTTCGGCAAGAAGATCAACTCCAGCGTTTTCCCGGGCCAGCAGGGCGGCCCGCTGATGCACGTCATCGCAGCCAAGGCCGTGGCCTTCAAGGTGGCCGGTTCGGAAGAGTTCCGCGAGCGGCAGGAACGCGTCCTGGAAGGCGCCCGCATCATCGCTGACCGGCTAACCGCGGCTGACGTGGCGGAACACGGCGTTTCGGTACTGACCGGCGGCACGGACGTGCACCTGATCCTGGTGGACCTGCGCAACTCCGAACTGGACGGCAAGCAGGCCGAAGACCTGCTGCACTCGGTGGGCATCACCGTGAACCGCAATTCGATTCCGTTCGATCCGCGCCCGCCGATGGTCACCTCCGGGCTGCGTATCGGCACCCCGGCCCTGGCCACGCGCGGCTTCGGAGCGAAGGAATTCACCGAGGTGGCTGAGATCATTGCCGCCGCGCTGAAGCCCGCCCCGGACACGGAGGCACTGCGCCGCCGGGTCACCGCACTCGCCGAGGACTTCCCGCTCTACCCGGGCCAGGAGGAATGGTAAACGTGGAAAAAGGCACGAACATGGAAGGCTCCGTGGAAACCGCAGAGGAAACCGCCCCCGCCACCGCCCAGCTGCTTGACGGCATCCAGGCGGCCAAGGACATCAAGGCAGAGCTCGCCGAGCGCATCCAGGTCCTCAAGGACGATCACGGCATCACTCCGGGCCTGGCCACCGTACTGGTAGGCGATGACCCGGCAAGCCACTCCTACGTGGGCGGCAAGCACAAGGACTGCGCCCAGGTTGGCATTAACTCCATCCGCCGCGACCTTCCTGCCGACATCAGCCAGGAGGAGCTGGAGAAGGTCATCGACGAGCTGAATGAGGACCCGGCTGTCACCGGCTACATCGTCCAGCTCCCGCTGCCCAAGCACCTGGACACCAACGCGATTCTGGAGCGGATTGCCCCGGAGAAGGACGCCGACGGCCTGCATCCGGTCAACCTGGGCCGCCTGGTGCTCAACGTCTCGGATCCGATGACCTCGCCGCTGCCGTGCACCCCGCACGGCATTGTGCAGCTGCTGGTGCGCAACGGGCTGGTCCTGACCGGCAAGAACGTCCTGGTGATCGGCCGCGGAGTCACCGTGGGCCGGCCGCTGGGACTGCTCCTGACCCGCCGGCAGATCAACGCCACGGTGACCCTGGCGCACACCGGCACGGTCAACCTGCCCGAACTGCTGGCTGAGGCCGACGTCGTTGTTGCGGCCGCAGGCTTCCCCGGCATGATCAAGGCCGCCGAGCTCAAGCCGGGCGCCATCGTCCTGGACGTGGGCGTCACCCGGGTTACCGACCCGGAGACCGGCAAGACAACCCTGAGCGGCGACGTCGATAAGGACGCGGCGTCCGTCGCGTCCTGGATGTCGCCGAACCCCGGCGGCGTGGGCCCGATGACCCGGGCCATGCTGCTGGCCAACGTGGTTGAAGCCGCGGAGCGCAGCGTGGGAATCCTCCCCGGCGCTTAGGCCACCGGTACAACAAACAGGCCCGTCCTCCACGCAGGAGGGCGGGCCTGCGTGTTTCCCCCGCGCCCTGCACTATGATTGCCGGGTGCCGCAGATCACAACTTCCAAGACTTCCGCTGTCAGCGGCTTCCAGGGCCCGGTTATCGCCGCGTCGAACCTCACCAAGTCCTACGGGGACTTCACTGCCGTAGACGGAATCAGCTTCGCGGTTCCGGCAGGGGAGGCCTTCGGGCTCCTTGGCCCGAACGGCGCCGGCAAATCCACCACCATGAAGATGATTGGCGGAGTCTCCCGCCGCACCTCCGGTGAGCTGGCGATCATGGGCCTTGATCCCAACACGAACGGACCGGAGGTCCGGGCCCACCTCGGCGTGGTTCCGCAGCAGGACAACCTGGATGAGGAACTGCGCGTCCGGGACAACCTGCTTGCCTACGGCCGCTACTTCGGACTGCCCAAAAGCTACCTGCAGCCCAAAGCGGACGAACTGCTGGAGTTCGCCCAGCTCACGGACAAGGCCAAGGCGCGGGTGGATGACCTCTCCGGCGGCATGAAGCGCCGGCTGACCATCGCGCGCTCACTCATCAACGATCCCAGGATCCTGCTGCTGGACGAGCCCACCACCGGGCTGGATCCGCAGGCCCGCCACATCCTCTGGGACCGGCTCTTCCGGCTGAAGGAAGCCGGCGTCACGCTGATCCTCACCACCCACTACATGGACGAAGCCGAGCAGCTCTGCGATCGGCTGATCGTGGTGGACAAGGGCACCATCATGGCTGAAGGATCTCCCGCAGCCCTGATCCGCACCCACTCCTCCCGAGAAGTGGTGGAGCTGCGCTTCGGATCCGAACGCAACACAACGGTTGCCGCGGAACTGGACGGAATCGGGGAACGGCTCGAGACGCTGCCGGACAGGGTGCTGATTTACGCGAACGACGGCGAGGCGGCGCTGGAGGCGGTCAGTGCCCGCGGCCTGCGGCCCATCACCTCGCTGGTCCGGCGTTCCTCGCTGGAGGACGTCTTCCTCCGCCTCACCGGCAGGAGCCTCGTTGACTGAGCAGCGCACCCACGCCGTCCTGGGACTCCGGTCCCCGCTTACTCCCGAGGAAACCGCCCGCAGGGCCAGGCGCTTCGGTGCCTTCTACTATGCGGAGCACTGGCTGCGCCGGATGCGCGGCTACGGAATTACCGTGCTGGTCACGGCCGTCGGAACTCCGCTCGTCTACCTCTTCGGCATGGGAATCGGACTCGCCTCGCTGGTGGACACCGGGACCAACGCGGCATTCGAAGCGGGAAACGGCAGCTCGGTCTCCTACCTGATGTTCGTGGCGCCGGCCCTGCTGGCGACGGCGGCGATCATGGTCTCCAGCGAGGAAAACACCTACACGGTGATGTCCGGCTTCAAATGGCGGCGGACCTACTACGGGCCGAACGCATCGCCGCTGTCCAGCGGTCAGCTGGTGGACGGGCACGTGCTGGGGCTCGGTGTGCGGCTGCTGATCACCTGTGGCGCCTACTTCGGGTTCCTCCTGTTGTTCGGCGCGGCCGGCCAGCCCGCCACAGCCTGGCTGATGATTTTCTCGGCCATCCTGGGCGGGCTCGCCTTTGGGCTGCCGCTGATGGCGTACAGCGCGTCGATCACCGAGGACCGCGGACAGTTCGCCATGGTGCAGCGGTTCATCGTCATGCCGCTGTTCCTGTTCTCCGGCACCTTCTTCCCGCTGGATACCCTGCCCCTGGTGATCCGCTGGATTGGCTGGATCTCCCCGCTGTGGCACGCCACCGAACTGGGCCGGCTGTTCAGCTACGGCCTGGCCGAGCCACTCCTGCTGACAGTTGTCCACGTTGCCTACCTCCTGGCACTTGCAACAGGCGGCTGGGTCCTGGCACGGCGCACTTTCACCCGGAGGCTTGGCAAATGAGTACTGGACCCCAGACCGGCGCAGCGGAGTTCCTTGCGCCCACGTCACCGGGAGTGGCAGGGAACCGCTTCCTGGGTTCCCTGTACGCCCGGAATATCCGCGCGGTGTTTGCCCGCGGGCTCAAGGCCACCTGGGGAACCAACTGGTCCATCATGATCAGCGGCTTCGTCGAACCCGTGCTGTATCTGCTCGCCATGGGAATCGGACTGGGCGCGCTCATTGGCACGGTCACGGGTCCGGGCGGGGAACAGATCAGCTACGCGGCGTACATCGCCCCGGCGCTGCTGGCCGTATCCGCCATGAACGGCGCGGTGTACGACTCCACCATGAACGTTTTCTTCAAGCTGAACTACGCCCGGCTCTATGAGGGCATGCTGGCCACGTCGCTGGGTCCGCTGGACGTAGCACTGGGGGAGATCCTGCTGGCGCTGCTCCGCGGAGCCATGTATGCCACCGGCTTCACCGCCGTCATGGCAGCGATGGGCCTGGTGACCTCACCAACCGCGCTGCTGATGATTCCGGCGGCGGTAGTCGTGGCTTTTGGATTCGCGTCCTTCGGGATGGCGATCACCAGCTACATGAAGACCTTCCAGCAGCTGGACTGGGTGAGCTTCGTGATGCTTCCGATGTTCCTGTTCTCAGCCACCTTCTATCCGCTGAGTGTCTACCCGCAGGCCGTGCAGTGGCTGATCCAGGCACTGCCCCTGTGGCACGGCGTGGAGATGCTGCGCCAGATCAGCGCCGGAGCGTTCAGCCTGGCAACGGCCGGCCACCTGCTCTATTTCGTAGTGATGATCGCGATCGGCCTGATGGTCACTACCCGCCGGCTCGAAGCACTGTTCCAGAAGTAGCGGCAGCGGAACCGGGCCGGGCACCCGCGGGTGCATCCCGCTGCCCGCGCGTGAATCCCCTGGATCCCGTCCGCGCCGCCCGCCCCTCGGATCCCGCCCGCGCCGCCCGCTCCTCGGCAGCGGATGCAGCTGGGTTAGGGCGTCCGGACCCGGGCGGCCAGGGCTGCCTGCAGACGGGATTCGACGCCGAGCTTGGCCAGCACCCTTGAAACGTGGGTTTTGACCGTGGTTTCGGAGATGCCCAGTTTGCGCGCGATGCGGACATTGCTCAGGCCCTCGGCCAGGCAGTGAAGGACTTCCTCCTCACGGGCCGTCAGCTCCGTCTCGGGAGCCGGCTGCGCGGATGCCGGGTTCCCGTCCGTGCCTGACGGCGTATCCGCGCTGGAGGCGGCGCGCCCGGAGACGAAAGCGTCCACCAGGCGTCCGGTGACTTCCGGCGCAATGACGGTGCCGCCGTCGTGAACCCGGCGCAGCGCCGCGGTAATTTCCGAGGGTTCGGCCGTCTTGAGCAGGAACCCGGACGCACCGGCGGAGAGCACCCCAAAAAGGTAGGAGTCGTGGTCGAAGGTGGTCAGTGCGACGACCTTCGCCAGACCGGCCGCAGCAATCTGGTCCGTGGCCTGAACGCCGTCCACCACGGGCATCCGCAGGTCCATCAGCACAACATCCGGACCCAGCGCACGGGCCATGCGCACCGCGGTGGCGCCGTCGGCAGCTTCGCCGACTACCTCGAACCCCGGCTCGGTCTCGAGAACCATGCGCATGCCCAGGCGGATGGCTGCGTGGTCGTCCGCCAGCAGCACCCGTATGTTCGTGCTCATCCTGCGGTTCCTCCTGCATTGATCGTTGCTGCGTCCGGACGCGGTGTAGTGCTGAAGGGCAGTTCGGCCTCGACTTTCCAGCCGCTGCCCGCAGGGTCCGGACCGGCCCACGCCCTGCCGCCCAGCTGCTCGGCGCGTGCCAGCATGCTGGGTATGCCGGTGCCCGTGCCCGACTGGGGGGAGGCTGCTGCGGCCGGCAAGCCGCCGTCGTCCTCCACCAGCAGCCGGAGCCCTGAAGCCGTCTGGTCCAGCAGCACGCGAACCCGCGCGCCGTTTGAGTGCCGGGCAGCGTTCACCAGCGCCTCCACGGCAATCCGGTAGACGGCTGCCTGCACCGGTGACGGGATGCCGCTGCCCGCCAGGTTCGTCCAGTCAATGCGCATTCCGGCCGCCCGGTGTCCGGCTACCACCGCATCGAGGTCCTGGATGCTGCCGGCAAGGGGACGCGGCACACCAGTGCTGAGGGTGCGGATCATCCCGTTCAGTTCCTCAAGTCCCTTCACGGACTCGTGGCGCACGTGCGCCAGTACCTCGGCAGGAAGGGTGCTGCCCTGCGGGCTGCGCAGGGCAGCACCTGACTGAAGGGCGATGGCGGAGAGCCTGGAAGAAAGCACGTCATGCAGTTCCCTGGCCATGTCCTGCCGTTCGGCTGCCAGGGCCAGTTCGTGTTCGCGCGCGGCCAGGCGTTCCTGGTCGCGGGCAGCGGCGCGGATGGCGGCTGCCCGTGCGGACTCGCTCTCCGCCAGCTGGCCGGCCTTGCGCAGGTTGGATGCCCACTCGGCCGGGAGCAGCAGCACCATGCCGGTCAGCAGGACCACCGTGACGCCGTCGCTCAGGTCTCCCGTCAGGGACCACACCGCCACGCCTGAAGCGCCGCACAGCACCAGGACGCTCACCTCCGCGACCCGGGCGGCGCGGGCAGAGCCGAAGAGCACCAGGGAGAACACCGCTTCGAACGCCAGGAAAAGTCCCACCGTGCTGTTTCCCAGCACCAGGAGTACGCCAGTGGTGAAGCAGGCAGTCACCATCACCGCCGTGTGCCGGCGGCGAAGCACGACGGCGACGCAGCCTACCAGCGTGAGGACCGGCCACCAGGGGGCCAGCGCCGGGAACGCGGCCCTGCCGGTGGCAGTGAGGTCCAGGGAGTGCAGCAGCCAGGCCAGGGCGGCGTACCCGAGCGCCAGCAGCGCGTCTTCGCGGCGGATCCGGCGGGCCGGCGGAGCCTGGTCCCCAAAGGAGTTCATGGTTCCATCCTGACGTGGGCGTTGCTTCCCGCCAAGCAGGTTCCACCGGCATTGCACTAAAGGATGATGCCCGCTACTTCCTAGGCCGGATTCCGGCAGGCAGGAACGGCGGAAAGGTAGGGGACATGACTCCGGAGACTTTTGTGCAGCTGGGCGTGCTTGCCCTGATCGACAGCACCAGCATCGGCACGCTGGTTATTCCCGTGTGGCTGCTGATGCGGCGGGACGCGGGACGGACTACGGGGAAGGTCGCCACGTACCTCGGTGCGGTGGGTGTGTTTTATTTCGCAATTGGGTTGCTGCTGCTCTCCGGTGCCGCAGGACTGGGCCGTGTCCTGGGCGGCGGAGCGGCCTCCGTGTTCGAGCTGCCGGCGGTCCAGGTGCTGATGGTTGCGGCCGGAGCCGGAATGCTCATCTGGTCCTTCAAGGACACCTCGCTTAAGGGCGGCAAGCCTGTTCCGGCACAATCCGGTCCGGCACAGGCAGGGGAGGACGCCGGAGTGGCTGGTGCTGCGGCGGCCGGCGCCGGCGCAACGGCGTCGGCTACCGGCGCCGGTGCTGGCGCTGGTGCTGGCGGCGCGGGGACGGCTACCGGCACCGGTGCAACGGCGTCGGTGCAGCGCTCGCAGGCCACCGAACACCGCTGGCAGCGCCGTATTGGCAAGGCACTGCACTCACGCGGGGGACTGCTGGGACTGGCACTGCTGGCAGGGGTCCTTGAGCTTCCCACGATGCTGCCCTACCTGGCTGCGGTGGGGCTGCTCACCTCGTCAGGGATCGGCTGGAGCGCTTCGGCAGGGATGCTGGTGCTTTACTGCCTGGTGATGCTGCTTCCCGCCGCGGTGCTGGTGCTTGCCCGCGGGCTGCTGGGCAAACGCCTTGACGGGCCGCTTGAACGGCTGCGGGCCTGGCTGACCAAGGCCTCGGGGGAGGCTGTGCTGTGGATCGTGGGAATTGTGGGGTTCCTGCTGCTCCGCGCCGGACTGGCCGGGCTGTTCCCGGACGCGTCCTGGAACCCGTTTGGGGGCTGACGGACACTCGCCCCCGGCCGGAGAGCCTTCTTTTTTGGGGGGTGGTGCTTAGTCGCCGGACTCGGCCAGCGCCGCCCGGAAAGCCTGGAGCACCCGTTCGCTGAAGAGCACGAATTCCACCCGTTCGATTCCGGTGCCCCGGTGGTCGCGGACTGCCTGCACAGCGGTACGGGCCACGTCCCCGGCGTCCCAGCCATAGACTCCGGCGCTGATCGCGGGGAATGCTACCGTCGCGGCTCCGAGTTCCTCCGCCACCGCCAGGCTGTTGGCAAAAGCACGGCGCAGCAGCTCAGGATCCGTCTGCCCGGCCGCCGCGTTGGGACCCACGGTGTGGATCACCCACTGCGCCGGAAGATTGAACGCCCCAGTCGCAACTGCTTCGCCTACCGGCAGCCCGTCCCGGTACTCGCCCTGCCTCAGGGCCCGGCACGCCTCCAGCAGCTCTCGGCCGGCAGCCCGGTGAATGGCGCCGTCCACTCCGCCGCCGCTCAGCAAAGACGAGTTCGCGGCATTGACCACCGCATCGACGTCGCGCGTTGTGATGTCTCCCTGCACCAGCTCAATCTCCATGGGCCCAGCCTTCCAGCCGCGGCAGCACACCGGCAACCCAAACCCCGTCCCTAACCCAACTCCCGTCATCGAGATGGCAGATAAGGCTCGTTTGGCGCCTCAAAAGAGCCGTATCTGCCATCTCGTTTCGCCGAGGGGGAAGTCGGAAGGAGCCACCCCGAAAATTTGAGAGAATAAGAATATGCAGTCCATCCGTAACGGCAAGACGCCGTCCGCAAGCAATCCCGGCCGGGGTATCAGCCGCCAGATGGCCACGATCGGCACCGCCGTCATGGTCTTCGTGTTCATCGTTGCCGTGCTCTTCGCCGCCAATGAGAACGACGTCGTTGGCTGGCTGGTGGTGATCATCTCCCTGGGCTGGCTGCTGCTCTTCGCCTTCGTGGTCTTCAGCATCCGCGGGGCAGCCCGGAAGGCCGGGGCAAAACTCGCCCAGGCCCAGGATTCACTGAACCGTGCCTCAGGTGCGGCGCCTTCCGTGGAAGTCATGGATGAGGCAACGCTCATCCGCGACCAGAAGCTGGACCACAGCTTCAAGATCATCCAGGTCCAGTCAAAGGTGATTCGCGACAACCTCGGCACCGACGCCGACCAGGTTGCCCGCGCCATCGAAACGATTGAGATCACGGCGCACAATGCCCGCGGAATGATGAAGAAGGACGACGGCGGACCGGTAGAAGGCACCGTAGTCGACTAGGCAGCAGGGAAGACGGCGCAACGTTACGCGCCCGCCGGCACCGCCGGAAACGAAAGCTACTGAGGGGTAAGGTATTTGGCGTGAGCATGGAATCGACTGGGGACTCCAGCCCTGAAAACGGATCCCCGGCACTGAGGATCGCAACCGTCAATGTGAACGGCATCCGCGCTGCGTACAAGCGGGGCATGGCAGACTGGCTCGCCGAGCGCGGCGTCGACATCCTGTGCCTCCAGGAAGTGCGTGCTCCCGACGCCATTGTCCGTGACCTGCTGGGCAGCGACTGGCACATCCTGCACGCCGAGGCGGAAGCCAAGGGCCGTGCCGGTGTGGCGATCGTGTCCCGCATGGAGCCGGTAGCCGTGCGCGAACACATTGGCGAAGACTACTTCGCCCTTTCCGGCCGCTGGGTCGAAGCAGACTTCAAGGTCCCGGTGGATGGAGAAGAAAAGCTGCTCACGGTGGTCAGCGCCTACGTGCACTCCGGTGAAGCAGGCACCCCCAAACAGGATGACAAATACCGTTTCCTGGACGTCATGGCAGCCAGGCTGCCGGTGCTCGCCGCCACCAGCGACTACGCCCTGATCGTAGGTGACCTGAACGTAGGCCACACCACCCTGGACATCAAGAACTGGAAGGGCAACGTGAAGCGGGCAGGGTTCCTGCCTGAAGAACGCGCCTACTTCGACCGCTTCTTCAGCGACGAGATCGGTTACGTGGATGTTGCCCGCAAGCTTGCCGGGGACGTGCCGGGTCCGTACACCTGGTGGTCCTGGCGCGGCCAGGCCTTCGACAACGACGCCGGCTGGCGCATCGATTACCACATGGCCACTCCCGCCCTCGCCGACCGCGCCGTCAGCGCCGTCGTCGACCGTGCAGCTACCTACGACGCCCGATTCTCCGACCACGCGCCCGTGGTTGTCGACTATAAGTTCTGAGGCAAAGACATGACGCAGACCCCCGCCCGCCAGCGCATCCTCTCCGGAATGCAGCCCTCCGCGGATTCACTCCACCTGGGCAACTACCTGGGTGCCCTGGTGAACTGGGTACGGCTGCAGGAGCAGTACGACGCGTATTTCTTCATCCCTGACCTGCACGCGATCACTGTCCCGCAGGACCCCGCGGACCTCCGGCAGCGCACCCGCGTCACGGCCGCGCAGTACATTGCCGGCGGCGTGGACGTGGACAACGCCACACTGTTCGTCCAGTCACAGGTTCCCGAACACGCGCAGCTGGCCTGGGTGCTGAACTGCCTGACCGGTTTCGGCGAAGCGTCCCGGATGACCCAGTTCAAGGATAAGCAGCAGCGTTTCGGCGCGGACGCCGCCAGCGTCGGCCTGTTCACCTACCCGATCCTGCAGGTGGCGGACATCCTGCTGTACCACCCCCACGGCGTCCCCGTGGGCGAGGACCAGCGCCAGCACGTTGAACTGAGCCGGGACCTCGCGAAGCGCTTCAACAGCCGCTATGGCGAGACGTTCACGGTTCCTGAAGCCTTCATCCAGAAGGAATCCGCGAAGATCTATGACCTCCAGAACCCGGCCGCCAAGATGTCGAAGTCAGCAGAATCACCGGCCGGCCTGATCAACCTCCTGGACCCGGACAAAGTCATTGCCAAGCGGATCAAATCAGCCGTGACGGATGACGGCACGGAGATCCGCTTCGACCGGGAAACCAAGCCAGGCATCTCCAACCTGCTCTCCATCTACTCCCTGATCACCGGCCGCAGCGTCGACACCCTGGTCAAGGAATACGAGGGAAAGATGTACGGACACCTGAAAGTGGACCTGGCGGAAACAGTCACGGAACACATCCGGCCGATCCGGGAGCGTGCACTGGCACTCCTGGACGATCCCGCCGAACTGGACCGGCTGCTGGCCAAGGGCGCAATGAAAGCCAGGGAAACGGCGTCGGCTACACTTGCCGATGTGTACGAGAAGATCGGTTTCCTCCCACTGGGTTCAACCGCCCGCTAAGCGCTCATGGGCTACACGAACTCCACCGTCCAGACCTCATCCGGCGCAGCACGCGGCGGCAGCGGCCGGATGCCCGAAAGCCCGTGCTGGGTGGGGATCGTGATCCCCGTGCCCGAGCCCATGGCCACCGAACTCCGGCGTGCGCGGGCCTCCTTCGGGGACCCGATGGCATCGGTCATCCCGGCTCACATCACCCTGGTGACCACGACGCCGGCACCGGACTGGGATTCGGCCCTCGAGCATGTGCGTGCCGTGACAGCCGCCCAGGCGCCCTTCACAGTGACCCTGCGCGGTGCGGCCTCCTTCCGCCCGGTCACCCCGGTGGTCTACGTACAGGTGGAAGACGGCTTCTCCGAATGCTCGCAGCTGCACAAGGAGCTGCAGTCGGGCCCGCTGGACCATGAAAACACGTACCCGTACCACCCGCATGTCACCGTTGCGCACGATGTATCCGAGGCCAGCATGGATAACGCCGTCGAGACGCTGAGCGACTACAGCGCGAGCTTCACCGTGGACCGGATCGGCGTGTTCGAACATGATCCGCACGGTCTGTGGGTCCTGCGCGAGGAAATGCGCCTGCGGGGTTAGGAACCCTCTGCCCGGGCCTGCTGCAGATAGATCCCTGCCCAGGCAGCAATGATGGCGGCCGCTCGCGTGGTCTGGTCCTTCTCCGGCATCAGGTGGCCGGACCCCTCGAGGGACACGAAGCTGCGCGGGTGCCGCGCCGCATTGAAGATTTCAGAGGCATTCTCGATCCCCACGGTCTCATCGGTGGGGGAGTGCATGATGAGCAGCGGCAGGTCCAGCGATTCGATGCAGTCCCGCAGGTCGTGGCTGTGCAGGTCCTCGACCAATTCCTGGCGGATGGTCAGCGTGCGTCCGCCGAGCTCGACGTCGGCCTGTCCCTGCGCGGCTATGGTCTCCAGCTCATCAGCGAACAGGTGGGCCACGTGGGAGGGCCGGAACGGCGCGCCGATGGTTACCAGGGCCGCCAGGGATTCCTCGCTCGCGGCAGCGGCCAGCGCGGCTGCCCCGCCGAGCGAGTGGCCAATCAGCAGGGTAGGGGGACGGCCTGAGGAGCGCAGGAAGCCAATCGCGTTGTGCAGGTCGGAAACCTTGGTAGTGAACGAACCATCCTCCCAGGAGCCGGTCGAACGTCCCAGCCCGGCGGCGTCGTAGCGGAGCACTCCGATGCCCTGCTCCGCCAGCGCCTTGGAGATGCGTGAGGCGGCGGCGCTGTTCTTCCCGAGGGCGAAGCCA
Organism: Arthrobacter koreensis; assembly: GCF_009193255.1. Taxonomy (GTDB): domain Bacteria; phylum Actinomycetota; class Actinomycetes; order Actinomycetales; family Micrococcaceae; genus Arthrobacter_B; species Arthrobacter_B koreensis. Next base: position 143,703 of record NZ_WACG01000005.1, on the reverse strand, counting down.
TGGCAGAAGACCGCCCAGCCGAGCGGATCACCGTCCGGAACATCCAGCGCCCCGGCCAGGGTGGTGCCGTTGACGCCGGGAAAGGAAACAGATTCAAACTCTGGCATACTCCCCACCCTATCCGGCAGCAGCGGGGCGGCCGGGTACGCAAAAGGCGGAGGAGCCGGATAGGGATCCGGTTCCTCCGCCTTTGAAAGCAGCGGGCCTGAACTAGATGGAGCGGTTCAGGATGGCCTGCTTGACCTCGGAGATGGCCTTGGTGACCTGGATGCCGCGGGGGCATGCTTCCGAGCAGTTGAAGGTGGTGCGGCAGCGCCACACGCCTTCCTTGTCGTTCAGGATCTCCAGGCGCATGTCTCCGGCGTCGTCACGCGAATCGAAGATGAAACGGTGTGCGTTGACGATGGCTGCCGGGCCGAAGTACTGTCCGTCGGTCCAGAAGACGGGGCAGGAGGACGTGCAGGCGGCGCAGAGGATGCACTTGGTGGTGTCGTCGAAACGCTCGCGGTCTTCGGCAGACTGCAGGCGTTCCTTGGTGGGCTCGTGGCCCTTGGACACCAGGAACGGCATGATCTCGCGGTAGGACTGGAAGAACGGTTCCATGTCCACGATCAGGTCCTTCTCCACGGGCAGGCCCTTGATGGGCTCCACGAGGATGGGCTTGGACGTGTCCAGGTCCTTCAGCAGGGTCTTGCACGCCAGGCGGTTGCGGCCGTTGATGCGCATTGCATCGGAACCGCAGACGCCGTGGGCGCAGGAACGGCGGAACGAAACGGTGCCGTCGTGCTCCCACTTGACCTTGTGAAGGGCATCCAGCACACGGTCCGTGCCGTACATGGTCAGGGTCCACTCGTCCCAGTGGGCCTCGTCAGAGATTTCCGGGTTGTAGCGGCGCACCTTCAGCGTGATGTCGAAGGAGGGGATTTCACTGGCCGAGGATTCGGCAAGGTCAATCTTCGAGGCCGGCTCAGCGACTTCCGTTGTCATTAGTACTTCCTCACCATCGGCTCGTAGCGCGTAAAGATAACCGGCTTGGTATCGAGCCGGATGCCGGCCGTGTGCTCGGCGTTGTCTGCTTCGTCAACCTTGTAGGCCATGGAGTGCAGCATGAACTTCTCGTCATCGCGGTCCGGGAAGTCCTCACGGAAGTGGCCGCCGCGCGATTCTTCGCGGTGCAGGGCTGCCACGGACATGACCTTGGCCAGTTCCAGGAGGAACCCGAGCTCCACGGCTTCCAGCAGGTCAAGGTTGAAGCGCTTGCCCTTGTCCTGGACGTTGATCTTCTTGTAGCGCTCTTCGAGGTCTGCGATGTCGGAGAGCGTCTTGTTGATCGTCTCGGCCGTACGGAACACCTGCATGTTGGCATCCATGGTGTTCTGCAGGTCGCGGCGGATCTCGGAAACACGCTCGGTGCCTTCGGAGTTGCGCACAACATCCAGCAGGGCGATCGTGTCTGCTTCCGGGTCTTCCGGCAGGTCAACGAAGTCGGCCTGCAGCGCGTATTCGGCAGCGTAGATGCCGGCGCGCTTACCGAAGACGTTGATGTCCAGCAGGGAGTTGGTGCCCAGGCGGTTTGACCCGTGGACGGATACGCAGGCAACCTCGCCGGCTGCGTAGAGGCCCGGAATCACGGTGTCGTTGTCCTGGAGGACCTCGGCCTTGATGTTGGTGGGGATGCCGCCCATGACGTAGTGCGCCGTCGGGAACACGGGAACCGGCTCGGTGTACGGCTCCACGCCCAGGTAGGTGCGTGCGAACTCGGTGATGTCCGGGAGCTTGGCGTCGATGTGCGCCGGCTCCAGGTGCGTCAGGTCCAGGAGGACGTAGTCCTTGTTGGGGCCGCAGCCGCGGCCCTCACGGACTTCGTTGGCCATTGAACGCGCAACGATGTCACGCGGGGCAAGGTCCTTGATGGTGGGGGCGTAGCGCTCCATGAAGCGCTCACCCTCGGAGTTGCGCAGGATGGCGCCTTCGCCGCGGGCTGCTTCGGAGAGCAGGATGCCCAGGCCGGCCAGGCCGGTCGGGTGGAACTGGATGAACTCCATGTCTTCCAGCGGGATGCCCTTGCGGAACGCGATGCCCATGCCGTCACCGGTCAGGGTGTGGGCGTTGGAGGTGGTCTTGAAGACCTTGCCCGCGCCGCCGGAGGCGAAGACCACGGACTTGGCCTGGAAGACGTGCAGTTCGCCGGTGGCGAGGTCATAGGAGACGACGCCGGCAACGCGCTTCTGGCCGAAGCTGTCCTCCACGGTCAGCAGGTCAAGGACGTAGTACTCGTTGTAGAACTCAACGTTGTGCTTGACGCAGTTTTGGTACAGGGTCTGCAGGATCATGTGTCCGGTGCGGTCTGCTGCGTAGCAGGCGCGGCGGACGGGAGCCTTGCCGTGGTCACGGGTGTGGCCGCCGAAACGGCGCTGGTCGATCCGGCCTTCAGGCGTGCGGTTGAACGGCAGGCCCATCTTTTCCAGGTCCAGCACGGCGTCGATGGCTTCCTTGGCCATGACCTCGGCGGCGTCCTGGTCTACCAGGTAGTCGCCGCCCTTGACCGTGTCAAAGGTGTGCCATTCCCAGTTGTCTTCTTCTACGTTTGCCAGTGCTGCGCACATGCCGCCCTGCGCCGCTCCGGTGTGGGAACGCGTGGGGTACAGCTTGGTCAGTACCGCCGTCCGAGCGCGCTGTCCGGATTCGATGGCGGCACGCATACCGGCGCCGCCGGCGCCGACAATGACGACGTCGTACTTGTGGACCTGCATACCAGATGCTCTTTCTGTTGAAACTGTGTGTAGCTCTAAGGGAGTTGCTGCGGTGCCTGCCGGGCTAGGGAGCGGGGCAGAAGGACGGCAGCTGGTCCAGGGTCGCGTTGGCGGGGCACGGATCGAAGGTGAAGATCACGAGGGTGCCAAGGACGATGATGACGACGGTCGCGGAGTACAGCACCGTCTTGAGCCACATGCGGGTGGAGTTCTTCTCGGCGTAGTCATTGATGATGGTGCGCACGCCGTTGGTGCCGTGCAGCATGGCGAGCCACAGCATGACCAGGTCCCAGATCTGCCAGAGCGGAGACGCCCACTTACCGGCTACGAAACCGAAGTCGATGGCCTTGATGCCGTCGCCGACCATCAGGTTGATGAAGAGGTGGGTGAAGATCAGGATGACGAGCAGTGCGCCGGAGATGCGCATGAACAGCCAGGCGATCATCTCGAAGTTGCCCTTGCCGGACCCGTTGCGGGTGTACCGCGGGGAGATGCGGCCGGCCCGGGGAGCGTCAATTGAAGGAGTGCTCATGGCTTAGTGACCCCCGAAAACGATGGGAAGGTGGCGGATGGAGAAGCCGATCATGGTCACGGCCCACAGACCGACGACCCCCCACAGCATCTGGCGCTGGTACTTGGGGCCCTTCTTCCAGAAGTCGATAAGAATCACCCGAAGGCCGTTGAAGGCGTGGAAAACGATGGCGGCAACGAGGCCGAGCTCACCGAGGCCCATGATGGGGTTCTTGTACGCTCCGATGACCACGTTGTAGGCCTCGGGCGACACGCGCACCAGCGAGGTATCCAGAACATGGACCAAAAGGAAGAAGAAGATCACCACGCCAGTAATTCGATGGGCCACCCATGACCACTGGCCTTCGCGGCCGCGGTAAAGCGTGCCTGCTGGTAACTTCGACACTGAATATTCCTCCCTGCATCGCAGCGGCGCTAGCGCGTCTTCCACGCAGTGATGACGCCGGTGCGAGAGCACTTATAAGCTCAAGCATAATCTAGGTCCCACTCGGAGCGGGATCAATTTAGGTTCCCCTTCCGTGTGACCTGGCTTACACTCCGCGCTGTGCCGGCTTCAGTGCCTGCTCGTGTCTGCGGACCTGGCCATGGGGACTCTCAGCTAACCTTGGCACTGATGAGTACTGAAATGACAAATGTGAACCCGGAATCGGCCGGCGCCGACGTCTTCGACCGCTTCTACGGCGTGATTCCGGCCGGGGGAGTAGGAACACGGCTGTGGCCGCTCTCCCGGGCTGCCGCACCGAAGTTCCTTCATGACCTCACCGGCTCCGGCTCCACCCTGATCCGGGCGACCTATGACCGCCTGGCACCCCTGAGCGATGACCGGGTGATGGTGGTCACCGGGCTGCTCCACCGCTCCGCCGTGCTGGCGCAGCTGCCGGAGATCCAGCAGGAGAACTTCGTGCTGGAAAACGAGCCCAAGGACTCAGCGGCAGCGATCGGGCTAGCCGCGGCAATCCTGTACCAGCGGGACCCGTCGATCATCATGGGATCCTTCGCTGCGGACCAGGTCATCACTCCGGTGGAGGTCTTCCAGGAGACGGTCCGGGAGGCCATCCACACAGCCGCGCAGGGTTACATCGTCACCATTGGCATCCATCCCACCCATCCCTCCACGGGATTCGGCTACATCAAGGCCGGTGAACCGCTGGAGATCGAGGGCGCACCGAGCGCCCACGCCGTCGTCGAGTTCGTCGAGAAGCCTTCCGAGGACACCGCCCGAAGCTACCTGCGCAGCGGAAACTACAGCTGGAACGCCGGAATGTTCGTGGCTCCGGTGGCACTGATGCTCAAGCACCTGCTGGAAAACGAACCCGAGCTGCATGCCGGGCTGATGGAAATTGCCGAGGCCTGGGACACCGAGAACCGCCGTGAAGTGGTGCTGCGGGTCTGGCCCACCCTGCCCAAGACGGCGATTGACTACGCCGTGGCCGAGCCCGCCGCCGCGGCAGGGGACGTAGCCATGATTCCGGGAATCTTCAGCTGGGACGACGTTGGGGATTTCGCCGCCATCGGGCGGCTGAACCCGGCCGCAGAGAACAGCGAACTGACCGTGATGGGCGACGGCGCGCGCGTCTATTCGGAGGATGCCTCCGGGATTGTCGTGTCCGACACCAAACGCGTTATTGCGCTGATTGGAATCGAGGACGTGGTGATCGTGGACACTCCGGATGCCCTGCTGGTCACCACCAAGGACCATGCGCAGGAAGTCAAGAAGGCAGTGGAGCACCTCAAGGCCAGCGGAGATACGGACGTCCTGTAGGCGGATCCCTGTATAAGGGTGAAGCGGGGAAAGGCTGGGTGGCGCTCCCACGTTCTGGCGCTGCGGGAAGTCTTAAAGTCATCCGGTTCCCGCAGACCAGCGCAGGTTGGCTAACCTTGAATACGTGCAGACAACCCCACTTAGCAGTTCACCCGTTCCGTCTATCCGGGGCAGTGTTGCCCCGATCCTGGGTGAGCTGATCGATTTCCGGCGGGACCTGCATTCGCATCCCGAGCTCTCGCACAAGGAGTTCCGGACCACTGACCGGATCGTCGAGACCCTGGAAGCGGCGGGACTGCAGCCCAAGCGGCTTGAAAACACCGGAGCCTACGTGGACATTGGCGACGGGCCGATCGGCCTGGCGCTGCGTGCGGACATCGACGCCCTGCCGGTCCTGGAGGAGACGTCCCTGCCATATGCCTCGGTGAACACCGGAATTGCGCACGCCTGCGGCCACGACATCCACACCACCGTCATGATGGGCGCGGTCCGGGTGCTGGCCAAGCTCGACGCCGAGGGGTCACTCGGCGGGCGGATCCGCGTGATCTTCCAGCCGGCCGAGGAGGTCATGCCCGGTGGTGCCCTGTCCGTCATTGAACAGGGAGTACTTTCCGGCGTGCCGCGGATCCTGGCGCTGCACTGCGATCCCCGGGTCGACGTCGGGCAGGTCGGCACGCGGATTGGTGCCATCACGTCCGCCTCTGACACCATCCGCATCGAGCTTTCCGGACAGGGCGGGCACACGTCGCGGCCGCACCTGACCCAGGACCTGGTCTTCGCGCTGAGCCAGATAGCCGTCAGCGTGCCGGCCATCCTTTCACGGCGGATCGATGTCCGCAGCGGAGTTTCCGTGGTGTGGGGCCAGATCCACGCGGGCTCGGCGCCGAACGCGATTCCCGGCCACGGCTTCATGGCCGGGACTATGCGCTGCCTCGACGCCGAGGCGTGGCACGCTGCCGGAGAGCTGCTGGACGACGTCGTGCGTGAAGTTGCGGCGCCCTACGGAGTCGAAGTGGCGCTGGAGCACACCCGCGGCGTTCCGCCGGTCATCAACTCTGAGGCGGAAACGGGCCTGATCGAGGCCTCGGCCCGGGCGGAGCTCGGAGAGGACTCAGTCGTCCTGACTCCGCAGTCCATGGGCGGCGAGGACTTCGCCTGGATGACCCAGGCGATCCCAGGAGCCATGATGCGCCTGGGCACCCGCACCCCGGGCGGGGAAACCTTCGACCTGCACCGCGGAGACTACAACCCGGACGAACTGGCGATCAGCTGCGGCGTCTCCGTCATGGCTGCCGCGGCAGTCCGCGCAGCCCGCGGCCTGCGGCACTGATTCGGCCGCCAAAGCCTTCGATTGATAACAACATGTAAACAATGTTGTCCAGACCACCGCTTCGCTTAGTGCTGCGGAACACATGCACTATGGTTAGGTCTTGCTGCGCTCCATGAGGGAAGGAGCGCGCACCACACGCCCCCTGCGAAGGCCCTTCCGTCCGTTGGTCCAGGCCGCAGGCAGGGCGGTGGAACACTTTTCTTTTCTGGAGGAACATTGAAGAATTTCCCGCGCGGCTTCAAGCGCAATGCCGGTGTATCCGCCGCCATGCTGGGCGCATCGGCGCTTCTGCTGGCCGGCTGCGGTGCCGCCCCGGAAGAAGACTCCGCATCCAGCGGTGAGGCAAGCGCCAACGGCGACTTCCTGGCCTGCATGGTTTCGGACTCCGGCGGTTTCGATGACCGCTCGTTCAACCAGTCCGGCTACGAAGGCCTGAAGGCTGCCGAGACGGACCTGGGCATCGAGATCAAGACTGCTGAGTCGCAGTCAGAGACCGACTTCGGCCCGAACCTGGATTCAATGGTGGTCCAGAACGGCTGCAACATCACCGTCACCGTCGGCTTCCTCCTGGCTGACGCAACGAAGGAAGTGGCCGAGGCAAACCCGGACAGCCACTTCGCCATCATCGATGACAACTCCATCGAGGCGGACAACGTCAAGCCCATCATCTACGACACCGCCCAGGCAGCGTTCCTGGCCGGCTACGTAGCTGCCGGCACGTCGGAGACCGGCAAGGTTGCCACCTACGGCGGCATCAACATCCCCACCGTGACCATCTTCATGGACGGCTTCGCTGACGGCGTTGCCTACTACAACGAAGAGAACGGCACCGACGTCGAGGTCCTGGGCTGGAACAAGGCAGACCAGACCGGCTCCTTCATCGGCAACTTCACCGACACCGGCGCAGGCAAGACCACCACCGAGAACTTCATCAACGAAGGCGCGGACATCATCATGCCGGTGGCCGGCCCGGTTGGCACCGGTACGCTCGACGCCGTTGTCGAAGCCAATGCAGGCGGCGCCACCAACAAGGTGGTCTGGGTGGATTCCGACGGTTACGAGACCGCCGGCACCGGCAAGGAATACATCCTCACCTCAGTCATGAAGCTCATGGGCGAGGCCGTTGAAGAGGTCATCACCCAGGACGTCGAGGGCAACTTCGACGCTTCCCCGTACATCGGCACCCTTGAAAACGGCGGCGTCACCCTGGCTCCGTACCACGACCAGGAAGACGCTGTTCCGGCAGACGTCAAGAGCGCCGTGGACGAGATCAAGGCCAAGATCATCTCCGGTGAAATCACCGTAGAATCCGCAGCCAGCCCCAAGTAGGGGCAAGGCCGCGCCAAACGGACCGCTGTTCGTCCAGCCGGACGAACAGCGGTCCGTTCTGTTCCGGGTAATCTTCCTTTGGGAGTACCCAAACACTCAGACACAAACAGATTGGTTGGGGTTGTGAAACTCGAACTCAAAGGCATCACCAAGCGCTTCGGCACCCTGGTTGCCAACGACCACATAGACCTGGTGATCGAGCCGGGGCAGGTCCACAGCCTGCTCGGTGAGAACGGGGCGGGCAAGTCAACGCTGATGAACGTCCTCTACGGCCTCTACGAACCCACAGAGGGCGAAATCCTGGTCAACGGCAAACCCGTTGTCTTTTCAGGTCCCGGTGATGCCATGGCAGCAGGAATCGGCATGGTGCACCAGCACTTCATGCTGGTTCCCGTCTTCACCGTGGCGGAGAACGTGGCACTCGGTAACGAGACGACCCGCGCCGGCGGCTCGCTGAACCTTGAAACCACCCGGGCACGCATCCGCCAGATCTCCGAACAGTACGGGTTCGACGTTGATCCCGACGCCGTCGTGGAGGATCTGCCGGTTGGCGTGCAGCAGCGCGTGGAAATCATCAAGGCCCTGATCCGGGACGCTGAAGTCCTGATCCTTGACGAACCCACGGCCGTGCTCACCCCGCGGGAGACCGACGAACTGCTGGCGATCATGCGCCAGCTGTGCGACGACGGCAAATCCGTCGTCTTCATCTCTCACAAGCTGCGCGAGGTAAAGGCCGTCTCCGACGTCATCACCGTGATCCGCCGCGGCAAGGTGGTGGGCGACGCCCCGCCGAGCGCTTCAACCACGGAGCTCGCCTCCATGATGGTTGGCCGTTCGGTGAGCCTGAACCTCCAGAAGGAACCTGCCCAGCCCGGAGCCGCCACCTTCCAGGTCCGGGACCTGGTAGTGCTTTCGGACACCGGCCAGGCCGTGGTCGACCACATCAGCTTCGAGATCGCCAAGGGCGAGATCCTCGCCGTCGCCGGTGTCCAGGGCAACGGCCAGACGGAACTGACCGAGGCAATCATGGGCCTCCAGGAGCACGTCGCCGGTTCCATCACGCTCGACGGCGAAGAGCTGGTTGGCAAACGCGTGTCCCAGATCATCGATGCCGGAGTGGGCTTCGTGCCCGAGGACCGGAACGTGGACGGCCTGGTGGGAACGTTCACGGTTGCCGAGAACCTGGTCCTGAACCGCTACAACAAGGCGCCGTTCGCGAAGGGCCTGTCCATGCGTCCGGCAACCGTGGCGAAGAACGCAGCGGAAAAGATCGACGAGTTCGACATCCGCACGCAGTCTGCCGAGGCCGCAGCCGGCACCCTGTCCGGCGGCAACCAGCAGAAGGTGGTCATGGCCCGGGAACTGTCCCGGCCCCTGTCCCTGTTCATTGCCTCGCAGCCCACCCGCGGCGTCGACGTCGGATCCATTGAATTCCTGCACAAGCGGATCGTCGCGGAGCGCGACGGCGGAACCCCGGTGATGATCGTGTCCACGGAACTGGACGAGGTCCTGGAACTGGCAGACCGCATCGCTGTGCTGTACAGCGGCAGGGTGATGGGCATTGTCCCGGGTAACACCTCGCGCGACGTGCTCGGCCTGATGATGGCCGGCATGAGCGCGGAAGACGCACTTTCGCACCAGAGCGAGAACGAGGGAGGGGCGCAGTGAGCCCGGAGGAAGCAAGCAGGCAGCAGGGCGATTCCGCCCCCCGCAAGGAGGAAGCTGCCGCTGACGAAACACGGCTGCTGCAAGCTGCCGAAACCGCAGGCGGGGCGCTGCCCCCGCCCGCCGTACCGGTGCCCGAGACCGAGCTCCATCCGGAAACGGGCAGCGAATCGGTTCTCCGCCGCATTGTCACCGGCAATGCGCTGGTCTCAGTGCTGTCCGTCCTAATGGCACTGATTGTCGGCGGGCTGCTCATCGCCCTCACCGACGAAGAGGTCGCGGAATCGGCAGGCTACTTCTTCAGCCGTCCGGGCGACATGCTGGGCGCAGCGTGGTCTGCGGCTTCGGGCGCCTACATCGCGCTCTTCCAGGGCTCGGTCTTCAATTTCGAGGCCGACACCTTCTCCCGCATGATCTACCCGCTGACCCAGACACTGACAGTGGCAACCCCGCTGATCTGTGCCGGGCTCGGCGTCGCCCTTGCTTTCCGCGCCGGCCTGTTCAACATCGGTGCCCAGGGGCAGATCCTGATCGGCGCCACGCTCGCCGCGTGGGTCGGCTTCAGCTGGCACCTGCCCGTTGGCCTGCACCTGCTGATCGTGATCCTCGCCGGTGCACTCGGCGGCGCCCTCTGGGGCGGAATCGCCGGCCTGCTCAAGGCCCGGACCGGAGCCCACGAGGTGATCGTGACGATCATGCTCAACTACATCGCGATCCAGCTGGTGCTCTTCCTGCTCACCACTCCCGGATTCCAGCGTCCCGGCTCCACCAACCCGATCAGCCCCCAGCTGGACTCCACCGCAATGTTCCCGCCGCTGTTCGGCTCCGGGTTCCGCCTGCACTGGGGCTTCATCATGGCGATTGCCGCCACGGTGTTCATCTGGTGGCTGCTGAACCGTTCGACGGTCGGCTTTGAACTGCGCGCCGTCGGCGCCAACCCCGCAGCCGCCCGCAACGCCGGCATCAACACCACCAAGGGCTACGTCATCGTGATGCTCATTGCCGGTGCGCTGGCCGGCCTGGCCGGTGTGGCACAGGTATCGGGCACCGAGAAGGTGCTCACCTCCGGTGTTGCAGCCAGCTTCGGCTTCGACGCGATCACCGTTGCGCTGCTGGGCCGGTCCTCGCCCTGGGGAACCTTTGCAGCCGGCCTGCTCTTCGGCGCGTTCCGTGCAGGCGGCGTCACCATGCAGACCAGCACCGGAACCAACATCGACATTGTGCTGGTGGTGCAGTCGCTCATTGTCCTGTTCATTGCAGCACCTCCGCTGGTCCGGTCCCTGTTCCGGATCCCGCCGCCCGGGGCCTTCAAGACCTCCGGCAAGCGCATGTCCAAAAAAGCCGATGCAGCGCAAGGAGCAGCATGAGCACCGCAACAACTCTCGCCTCCAAGGGCCAGCCGGCGGACGTGAAACCGATCCGCAGCTGGAAGACCCCGGTCATCCTGGGCGTCCTGGCAATTCTCGGATTGATCATGTTCGGGCTGGGCTCGCCGGCCAGCGAAGTGACGTTCCGCCTGACGGACGCCAACGCAGCCATCCAGCTGCCGGACATCGTCGTGTCAGCACCCGTCTTGGGCTGGATCGCCACGGTGGTCCTTCTGGCCTCGGCCGCGTACGCCTTCGTCCTGGTCAGCCGCTACCAGCACATCCCCGGCTGGCTGATCGCGGTGTTCGCCGTGTTCTTCATTGCCGCATTCCTGACCTGGGCCGTGGGCAGTGCCCGCAGCCCCAGCGTGGCGCTCTACGGACTGCTTGCCGGTTCCTTCACCCTGGCGTTCCCGCTGATTTTCGGTTCGCTCTCCGGCGTGCTGTGTGAACGTTCCGGCGTGGTGAACATTGCCATCGAGGGCCAGCTGCTGTTCGGCGCCTTTGCCGCTGCCGTGGCGGGCTCGCTGTCGGGCAACGCCTTCGTGGGCCTGTTCGCGGCGGCCATCGCCGGCGTCCTGGTTTCCCTGGTGCTCGCGGTGTTCAGCATCAAGTACATCGTGAACCAGGTGATCGTCGGCGTCGTGCTGAATGTTCTGGTTTCCGGCCTGACCGGGTTCCTCTTCTCCACCGTGCTCAGCGCGGACTCGGCCAAGTGGAACTCACCCCCTCGACTGGACAAGATCGCGATCCCGCTGCTCTCGGATATTCCGATCCTGGGCCCGATCCTGTTCGACCAGTCCGTCATCGGCTACCTGATGTACATTGCCGTGGCGGCAATCTACTTCGGCCTCTTCCACACCAAGTGGGGGCTGCGGACCCGTGCCGTGGGCGAGCACCCCAAGGCCGCGGACACCGTGGGCATCAACGTCAACCGCATGCGGTTCTGGAACGTCCTGCTCGCAGGTGCGGTAGCCGGCGTCGGCGGTGCATTCTTCACCCTCGTATCGGTATCCTCCTTCAACCGGGACATGACCTCCGGCCAGGGCTACATTGCCCTCGCTGCGCTGATCCTCGGCCGCTGGAACCCCATTGGTGCGCTGTTCGCCGCGCTGCTGTTCGGGTTCGCCTCCAACCTGCAGTCAGTGCTCAGCCTGCTCGGCACCCCAGTGCCGAACCAGTTCCTGGCCATGCTGCCCTACGTGGTGACCATCTTCGCCGTCGCCGGCGTGGTCGGTAAGTCCAGGGCGCCGGCAGCCAGCGGCATTCCCTACATCAAGAGCTGATCCCCACCCCACAAGGACAAGAGGACACATAGATGAACGCAGTTACCCCTGCGCCTGAAATCGACTGGGACGTCCTGCAGGACGCGGCCCGCCAGGCCATGTCCCACGCTTACGTTCCCTACTCCCGCTATCCCGTGGGGGCAGCGGCGCTGACGGATGACGGCCGGATTGTTTCCGGCTGCAATATCGAAAACGCCAGCTACGGCCTGACCCTGTGCGCCGAATGCTCCATGATCAGCCAGCTGAACATGACCGGCGGCGGACGCCTGGTTGCCTTCACCTGCGTAGACGGCGAGGGCGAAATCCTCATGCCGTGCGGACGCTGCCGCCAGCTGCTGTACGAATTCAGGGCACCGGGCATGAAGCTGCTGACCGTCAGCGGCATCCGGACCATGGACGAAGTGCTGCCCGATGCTTTCGGGCCGCAGCACCTTGAAGGGCAGGCAGGCAAATGAGCGAGCGTTTTGACACCGTTGACATCATCCGCGTGAAGCGGGACCGGGGCACGCTGAGCCCGGAACAGATCGACTGGACGATCGACGCGTACACCCGCGGCGTGATCGCCGACGAGCAGATGGCCGCCCTGAACATGGCGATCCTCCTCAACGGCATGAACCGGGAGGAGATTTCCCGCTGGACCGCAGCGATGATCGCCTCGGGCGAGCGGATGGACTTCTCCTCGCTGGGAAAGCCGACGTCGGACAAGCACTCGACAGGCGGCGTGGGGGACAAGATCACCCTGCCGCTGGCCCCGCTGGTGGCGGTCTTCGGCGTCGCCGTGCCGCAGCTCTCCGGCCGGGGCCTGGGACACACCGGCGGAACGCTGGACAAGCTTGAAGCCATTCCCGGCTGGCGTGCAGCGCTCAGCAACGACGAGATGATGGCCCAGCTCGCCGACGTAGGGGCCGTCATCTGCGCTGCCGGTGCGGGACTGGCTCCTGCAGACAAGAAGCTCTATGCCCTGCGCGACGTCACGGCCACGGTGGAAGCCATTCCACTGATTGCCTCCTCGATCATGAGCAAGAAGATCGCCGAGGGAACCGGTTCGCTGGTCCTGGACGTCAAGGTGGGCTCGGGTGCGTTCATGAAGAATGCCGACGACGCCCGGGAGCTTGCCCAGACCATGGTCACACTGGGTAAAGACGCCGGAGTAAACACTGTGGCGTTGCTCACGAATATGTCCACGCCCCTCGGCCTGACCGCGGGCAACGCGATCGAGGTCCAGGAGTCCGTGGAGGTGCTCGCCGGCGGCGGCCCGTCCGACGTCGTGGAGCTGACAGTGGCACTGGCGAAGGAGATGCTCGCAGCGGCAGGCCAGCCCGATGCCGATCCCGCAGCAGCGCTGAAGGACGGCCGCGCCATGGACGTGTGGCGCCGCATGATCTCGGCCCAGGGCGGGGATCCGGACGCTGAACTGCCCGTCGCGAAGGAATCGGAAACCATTACGGCCTCAGCTGACGGTGTGCTCACCGAGCTGGACGCCCTCTCCGTGGGTGTTGCGGCCTGGCGTCTCGGGGCCGGACGCGCGCGGAAGGAAGACGCTGTGCAGGCCGGAGCAGGCGTGCGCCTCCACGCCAAGCCCGGAGCCACGGTCCGGGCCGGCCAGCCGCTCATGACGCTGCTGACGGATACCCCGGAGAAGTTCGAGCGGGCAAAGGAAGCCCTTGAGGGAGCAGCAGTGATTGCTCCGCAGGCTTCCGGCGTCCAGCCCCTGATCATCGATCGGATCAGCTAGCACCCTCACCCCGCCTCCATCGAGATGACAGAAACTGCCCGTATGAGCGTTCATACGGGCAGTTTCTGTCATCTCGATGGGAAGGGAATACCCACCGGGGCAAGCGCCGGACTCAGGGTTGAGGCAGGGATGCTCAGGGTGTTTTAGGGGACATGCCCGGTGACGGGCACTGATTCGGAAGTGGCATCGTTGTAGATACTGATACCGACTCAAGGAGTGCCGCCCATTGGACGTGCTAAACGCCGTAATGGACACCATCAACGACTTCGTCCTGACGTACTCAGGCGCCCCCTGGGTATACCTGGTGCTTTTCGCCTGCTGCCTGCTGGACGGTTTCTTCCCCCCGATCCCGAGTGAGTCGCTCGTCGTTGGGCTGTCCGCACTGGTTTTCCTGGCCGACGGCCCCAACGCCTGGCTGATCGCCCTCTCGGCCGCGGCAGGTGCCTTCGTCGGTGACAACATCGCCTACGCCCTGGGCCGGACCCTCCGGACTGACAGATACAGGTGGATGCGGGGACCACGGATGCAGCGCGGGTTCGTCTGGGCCGGCCGCGAGCTGGAAAAGCGTGCCGTCTCCCTGATCCTGATCGCCCGGTTCATTCCGGTAGGCCGGGTGGTGGTCAACCTGACCGCAGGTGCCACCCGCTACCCCCGGCGCATGTTCGTGGCCCTGACGGGAATGTCCGCAGTCCTCTGGGCTGCGTACTCCGTAGCCATCGGCGCCCTCGCCGGGGCCTGGTTCAAGGAAAACCACCTGCTCGCCGTCGTCGTTGCCATTGCCGTCGCCCTGGTACTTGGCCTCATCATTGACCGGATCATCGCCAAGCTGCGCGGACCAACCCCCATCCGTACCAGCCAGCCGCTGGAAGAGGGCGTCAACTCCGAGCCTTAAGCGCTCCGGGTGCCCCTCACGTAGAGTTGGCATGTGACTGAGCCCATTACGAATCCCGCTGCCCTTTCCAGCTTCGACATCCGTGTCCTGCCCAAGGTTTCGCTGCACGACCACCTCGACGGCGGGCTGCGCCCGGCCACCATCGTGGAGCTGGCCGAAGCCGTTGGACACACGCTGCCGTCCACAGACCCCGTTGCCCTGGGGGAGTGGTTCCGCGAATCCGCCAACTCCGGTTCGCTGGTGCGCTACCTCGAGACCTTTGACCACACCATCGCCGTCATGCAGACCCGTGACGGCCTGGCCCGTGTTGCCCGCGAGTTCGTTGAGGACCTCGTCGAAGACGGCGTGGTGTACGCCGAAGTCCGCTGGGCTCCGGAGCAGCACCTTGCCGGCGGCCTGAGCCTGGATGAAGCCGTTGAAGCCGTGCAGGAAGGCCTCGAAGCCGGAGTGGAGGCCGCGGAGGCCGCCGGCACCCTGATCCAGGTAGGCCAGCTGATCACCGCCATGCGCCATGGCGACCGCGGCATGGAGATCGCCGAACTGGCCGTCCGCCACCGGGACCGCGGAGCCGTGGGCTTCGACATTGCAGGGGCCGAAGACGGCTTCCCGCCCTCCCGTTTCAAGGACGCCTTCACCTACCTGTCCGAGCAGATGTTCCCGGTCACTGTCCACGCAGGCGAGGCCGCCGGCGTCGAAAGCATCACCGACGCCCTGGTCCACGGACGCGCGCTGCGCCTGGGCCACGGCGTGCGGATCGCCGAGGACATCGAAGTGGACTTCGAAGACGAGGAAGCGCCCGACGCCGGCGAGGATACTTCGGTGGGCATGGTCACCCTGGGGGACGTGGCCGCCTGGGTCCGTGACCGGGGGATCCCCCTGGAGATCTGCCCGTCCTCCAACCTGCAGACCGGCGCCGTCGAGTCCTTCGGACCGGACATCGAATCCCACCCGATCGACCTGCTGTTCCAGACCGGCTTCGTTGTCACCGTCAACACGGACAACCGGCTCATGAGCGGAGTCAGCCTGACCGACGAGTTCGAACTGCTGGCAACCACCTTCGGCTACGACCTGGACGATCTGCTGGAGCTGACCCTGAACGCAGCCAACGCCGCGTTCCTCCCGCTGGAAGAGCGCGCGGTGCTGGCCGAGTACATCACCGAAGGCTTCAGCAACGCACGTGACTGATTCCCCGACCGGCGGCAACAACCTGGGCCGGGAGTTTTCCCGCCTGGCCCAGGTTGTGTCCCAGCTGCGCGAACGCTGTCCCTGGACCGGTGCCCTGACCCACGAATCCCTCCTCGAGTACCTGCTCGAAGAGAGCTACGAGGTCATCGAAGCAGTGGATGCCGGGCATACCCGGGCCGAGGACGCGGACGAACTCAGCGGGGAACTGGGGGACCTCCTCTTCCAGGTGCTGCTGCACGCGCGCCTCCAGGAGGAGGCGGGCAGCTTCTCGATTTCCGACGTCGTCACCGGGCTCACGGACAAAATGATCCGCCGCAACCCGCATGTTTTCCGCGCCGACGGATCCCTCCAGGACTCCACCACGGAAGACACGGCGGAAATCGAGCGGGCCTGGGACGCCGTAAAGAAAACCGAAAAGCACCGCAGCAGCCCGTTCGAAGGAATTCCTGCGGCCCTTCCTGCCCTGGCACTGGCAGCCAAGACCCAGGAACGCGCACGCCGTGCGGGGCTCCGGGTGCCGGACAAAGCCTCCGGGGTACCGGACTTCGAGGGCGAAGAAGAGCTGGGTGAGATCCTGTTCGAAACCGTCCGCCGCGCCGCCGAACATGGCCTCGATCCCGAAGCCGCCCTGCGCCGGGCCGTGCGCCGTTTTACGGCTCAAGGCCCCGGCACCGCCGATTGAGCCCCCGAACCCTTACTCCCAAGCCGGATTCAACTAGGCTTGGACCAGACAGCGTGGTCCCCGTCATAGGCCTGGCTGTAATACCAACCCAAGTTCCAATGAACAGGAGCATTCCCATGGCCATCATTGATGCCATTCACGCACGCGAGATCCTTGATTCCCGCGGAAACCCGACCGTAGAGGTCGAGGTGCTGCTCGACGACGACACCTTCGGCCGCGCAGCAGTGCCCTCCGGTGCTTCCACCGGTGCCTTTGAAGCGAACGAGCGCCGTGACGGGGAGAAGGACCGCTACCAGGGCAAGGGCGTGCTCCAGGCCGTCGAAGCCGTGATCGACCAGATCCAGCCGGCACTGCTGGGCTTTGACGCTGCAGACCAGCGGGCCATCGACCAGGCCATGATCGACCTGGACGGAACCGAGAACAAGTCCGGCCTGGGCGCCAACGCCATCCTTGGTGTCTCCCTCGCCGTCGCACGCGCAGCAGCCGAGTCCGCTGCGCTGCCGCTCTACCGCTACCTGGGCGGCCCCAACGCGCACATCCTGCCCGTGCCGCTGATGAACATCCTCAACGGCGGATCCCACGCGGATTCCGACGTCGACATCCAGGAATTCATGATCGTTCCGCTGGGCGCCGACACCTACTCCGAGGGACTCCGCTGGGGCGTAGAGGTCTACCACAACCTCAAGTCCGTGCTGAAGGAGCAGGGCCTCTCCACCGGCCTGGGCGACGAGGGCGGCTTTGCGCCGAACCTGCCGTCCAACCGCGCAGCCCTGGACCTGATCCTGGAAGCCATCAAGCGCGCCGGCTACGAACCCGGCCGTGACATTGCCCTGGCCCTGGACGTTGCCTCCTCCGAATTCTTCAAGGACGGATCCTACGTCTTCGAAGGCCAGAACCGCACCGCCGCCGAAATGTCCGCGTACTACGAGGAACTGGTCCGGGACTACCCGCTCGTCTCCATCGAAGACCCGCTGGATGAGAACGACTGGGACGGCTGGAAGGCCCTCACGGCCAGCATCGGGGACAAGGTGCAGCTGGTTGGCGACGACCTGTTCGTCACCAACCCGGCCCGCCTGGAGACCGGCATCAAGGAAAACGCTGCCAACTCGCTGCTGGTGAAGGTCAACCAGATCGGCACCCTGTCCGAGACCCTGGACGCCATCACCATGGCCCAGCGCGCCGGTTACACCACCATTACCTCGCACCGCTCCGGCGAGACGGAAGACACCACGATTGCGGACATCTGCGTTGCCACCAACGCAGGCCAGATCAAGACGGGCGCCCCGGCCCGCTCCGAGCGCGTAGCGAAGTACAACCAGCTGCTGCGCATCGAAGAAGAGCTCGACGACGCCGCCCGCTACGCAGGACGCAGCGCGTTCCCGCGTTTCACGGCCTAGCAACACCGCCTCCGGTGGGTACCCTCGATAGTGGGGGTGCCCACCGGTGCTGTTTTCGGGCCTGTATGGTCCTTCGCTGCACTGGTCCTTGCCGGGACAGGCCCTTGCCGGGACTGACTTTTACCGGGACTGAGGGCCCCGCCGGCAGGCAGGAATTCGGAAAAGCCCGCACACGACAGGAGCAGCATGTCCACCCGACGCCCGAAGGTACCCAGGCCCGCCGGCCAGTCCGGCGCAGCTCCGCGGCGCTCCGGTTCCTTGGGAGGCCAGCGCGCCGCCGGTTCCCCGAAACCCGCGCAGGCAAAGGAAAACCGGACAGAAGAGGTCCAGGGGACTGCACCCTCCGCGGCACGCCCGCTGAAGACCGGCACAGCCGGCAACCGGGCTGAAGCCGCCGGCGCTTCCGGACGCAAACCTTCCCAGCCCAAGCCCTCCCAGCCCAAGCCCTCCCGGCCCGGCAAACCGGCAAAAGCGGCAAAGACCAAGCCCGCGAATCCATCGGAGGCCCGCGCTGCCGCACGCCAGGAACTGGCTGCGGAAATCCGCCGGGACGTGCCCGCCGCCGACACCACACCCGCGTTGACCCGGGACGAACCTACCCTGAAGCCGGTCCCCGCGAAGTCCTTTTCCGGGCGGCTGCTGGCGCTGGGCATCGTCATGGTCGTCATCACCGTGCTGCTGGCGCCGTCGGTCCGTACCTTCCTGCAGCAGCGTTCGGAGATCGCGGCGCTGGAGGCTGAAATCGCCCGCGAGCAGGAGACCGGAGAGGAACTGCAGGAAGCGCTGTCCCGCTGGGAAGACCCCGCCTTCATCAAGGCACAGGCCCGGGAACGCATCTTCCTGGTGATGCCAGGGGAGACGCGCTACCTCGTCAAGGGCGAGCACAGCGTGGAGGACGTTGAAGAGGCGGCAGCGCAGGCTCCGCAGGACCTTCAGTGGGTTGACGCCCTCTGGGATTCGGTGGTCCGCTCCGCCACCGCGCCCTGACCCGTCCGCCGGGCACAGTAGGCTGGTGCATTGGAACATCATCATTTTGGGTCCGGTGCGGACCCCCAGGAAGGACCTTCCGGCATGACCCCAGAGCAGCTCACACCGACCCGGGAAGACCTGGAGACCCTGAGCCGTCAGCTTGGACGTCCGGTCCGCGACGTCGTCGAAATCGGGGCCCGCTGCGTCTGCGGGAACCCGCTGGTGGCTACCACCGCCCCGCGCCTGAGCAACGGAATTCCCTTCCCCACCACGTACTACCTGACCCATCCGGTCATCACCGCGGCGGTTTCCCGGCTCGAGGCCGCAGGCCTCATGACGGAAATGACCGAGCGGCTTGAACAGGACCCGGAACTTGCCGAACGGTACCGCCAGGCACACGAGGCTTACCTGGAAGTCCGCAGCGAGATCGGCGAACGGACCGGAACGGGGCCGGTCCCGGAGATCGACGGCGTCTCCGCCGGCGGCATGCCCACACGCGTGAAGTGCCTGCACGTTCTCGTGGGACACTCGCTGGCCGCAGGGCCGGGAGTCAACCCGCTGGGTGATGAGGCGCTCGACGCCATCTCCGAATGGTGGACCCGGGACCGCTGCTATTGCGTTGGCGCCTGGGACACCAGCAGCCCTGCACCGTCGCGGGACCTGAGCCGCCACACCAAGACCCAGGGCCTCTCCGCCCAGGAACTTGACCGGAAGCGGGCAGCCCGGCGTGCCGCCCTGCAGGCTGAACGGGAAGCCGCGGGTGAACAGGAGGACAGCATGGAAAACCCGGAAGAAGCAGGTTCGCCAAGCGGTGCCACCCGGGTAGCGGCCGTGGACTGCGGCACCAACTCGATCCGCCTCCTGATCGCCGACGCACGGACAGAGAACGGTGTTACCCGGCTCACCGACGTCGTGCGCCTGATGCGCATTGTCCGCCTCGGGGAAGGCGTTGACGCCACCGGACGCCTCTCCGACGCCGCACTTGAACGCACCTTCGCAGCCGCAGACGAATACGCCGCGCTGATCCGCGAGCACGGTGCGCAGAAAGTCCGCTTCGTAGCTACTTCGGCCACCCGCGACGCCGAGAACCGGACTGAATTCACCGACGGCATCCGCGCCCGGCTGGGCGTTGAACCCGAAGTCATCTCAGGTGACGAAGAAGCAGCCCTGTCCTTCGCCGGAGCCGCAAGCGTGCTGGCCGGAGAATCAGGAGTCCGCACCGTCGTCGTCGATCTGGGCGGCGGCTCCACCGAATTTGTGCTGGGCGTGAACGGGAAGGTGCTCGCCGCCAAGAGCACGGACATGGGCTGCGTCCGGTTCACCGAACGCCACCTCGTGTCCGACCCGCCCACCGAAGCGGAGATCGCCCTGGCGCGCGGCGACGTCCTGGACATGATCGCCCAGGTCCTCCAAACCGTGCCCCTGGCCACGGCAGACCGGCTCATCGGCGTAGCGGGAACCGTCACCACGGTGACCGCGCATGCCCTGAGGCTGCCGGAGTATTCCCCGGAAGCAATCCACGGCACGGAGCTCAGCAGCCAGGCCGTGGAACAGGCAGCCTCCTCACTGCTGCACCTCAGCCGTGCCGAACGCGAAGCCCTGCCGTACATGCACCCGGGGCGGGTGGATGTTATCGGTGCCGGCGCGCTGATCTGGCAGACGATCGTGGACCGGATGGAAGAACTGACTGACGGCCGCGTGGACTCCGCGATCACCTCGGAGCACGACATCCTTGACGGCATAGCCCGGAGCGCGGTGCGGTGAGCGGGAAAACAGGACGGCGCCGGACTCCGGGCGCCGCATTCAAGCGTGCTGCCGGTGCAGGGGCCTTCTCCCTTACCGCGGTGATCCTCTTCCAGCTCGCCCTTCCGCAGGCCGCACATGCGGACGAGTGGCGGGACAAGCAGTATTGGCTCGCCGACTATGGAATCACCGAAGCCTGGAAGACGTCGCAGGGCGAAGGCGTCAAGGTAGCGGTCATCGACACCGGAATCGACACCAGCCATCCCGACCTCGCCGGCGCGGTCACCGGGGGAGCGGACGTCTCCGGTGCCGGTGATCCTGCCGGCGCGCGGGGCCTGGGAGTCAATCCCGAGCACGGCACCCTGGTTGCCACCCTCCTGGCCGGCCGCGGGCACACCGCGGAGGCCGACAAAGGCGGCGACAAGGAAGAAGACAAGGAAAAGGACAAGGACAAAGAGGCCGAGGAATATTCAGGTCCCGGAAATGGGCCGGACGGCATCATGGGAGTGGCTCCCAAAGCGGAAGTCCTCTCCGTGTCCGCCTGGATTGGCGGTTCCAACCCCGGCGGCATTCCGATTGACGATCAGCTGCCGAACGCCGTCCGCTGGGCCGTGGACAGCGGCGCGAAGGTCATCAACATGTCCCTGGGGTCGTCGTCGACCTCATGGCCGGAGAGCTGGGACGAGGCCTTCCTTTACGCCGAGCAAAACGACGTCGTCATTGTGGCGGCTGCCGGAAACCGCGGCATCGGCATGACCCAGGTCGGCGCGCCCGCAACCATTCCGGGTGTCCTCACGGTTGCCGGACTTGACCGGCAGGGACGGGCCAGCTGGGATTCGTCCTCCGAAGGCATCAGCATTGGCGTAGCCGCACCGGCGGAGAATCTTGTGGGCGGACTGCCCGGCGGGCCTTCACGGTATGCCGAGTGGTCCGGCACCTCAGCCGCTGCACCGCTGGTATCCGGTGTTGCCGCCCTGATCCGCTCCGCCTACCCGGAGCTCACCGCCGCGCAGGTAATCAACCGCATCATTACTACCGCCAAGGACAGCGGGGCTCCCGGCCGGGACACGCTGTACGGGTACGGAATCGTAGACGCAGCCGCCGCGCTCAACGCGGACGTACCGGCTGTGGCGGGCAACCCGCTGGGGACGATCGAAGAGTGGATCCGCATCCACCGACGCGGCGAAGCACCGGCCGCGGAAGCCCCTGCGCCGGCACCGGGCCAGAGCCTGCCGGATATTCCGGAACCAAAGGTCCCCGAGGCAGCGGACCCCCGGGCGGGGAACGACCCGCTGCCCGCAGGCCTGGTCCTCGGTTTCGGCGGCCTGATTCTTCTGGTGGGTGCCGGTGGCGCGGTCGCCGTCCTCCGGGTGAAACGCTCCGGGCGCGCCGGGACACCGGACGCTGGACCGGCGGCGGAGAACGAGGCCCGGGAAGATGACCTTGACCACCCGGCGACCCCTGCTTCGCAGCGCTAGCGGCACGGCGGCGGCGCTCCCGGCGCAGCGCTAGCGGCACGGCGGCGGCGCTCCCGGCGCCGCGTCAGTGAAGGCCGTAAACGGCTGCGTTGAAAGGTAAGGAAATCTATTCGTGCGACTTAGTGAAGACTTTCACAAGTCGGGTAGGATGTTGCCCATGGCATCGCAAACACAATTTTCTGATCGTCCCCGCGTTCTGGTGGTTGGCGGTGGCTACGTCGGTCTGTACGTAGCCAAGAACCTCCAAAAGAAGGTCAAGGCCAACGGCGGGATCGTCACGGTAGTGGATCCGCTGCCGTACATGACCTACCAGCCCTTCCTTCCCGAGGTTGCTGCGGGCACCATCAATGCGCGCAACGCGGTTGTTTCCCACCGCATGCACCTCAAGGACACCGAGCTGATCTCCGGCAAGGTCGTGGCCATCAACCACGCCACGCACACCGCAACGGTTGAGCCCGCCGACGGCGGCGCTCCGTTCGAACTCAGCTACCGCGACGTCGTCATGGCTGCCGGTTCCGTGACGCGCACCTTCCCGATCCCGGGCCTCGCCGAGGCCGGCATCGGCATGAAGACCATCGAAGAAGCCGTCGAAATGCGGAACAAGGTGCTCGAACGCATCGAAACCGCTTCCCTGATGACCGACCAGGCGGCCCGCGCCCGCGCACTGACCTTCGTCGTCGTCGGCGGTGGCTTCGCAGGCATCGAGACCATCACCGAAATCGAAGACATGGCACGCGGAGCCGTTCGCGAGAACAACCGCCTCAAGCGTGAAGACCTGCGCTTCGTCATGATCGAGGCCATGGGCCGGGTCATGCCCGAGGTCAAGCCGGACCAGGCCGAATGGGTTGTCTCCTCGATGCGTGAGCGAGGCATCGAAGTACTGCTCAACACCTCGCTGGCCAGTGCCGAAGGCGGCCTGCTGAAGCTCATCAACATGGCGGACAAGTCCCCGGCCGGTGAATTCGAAGCAGACACCCTCATCTGGACGGCCGGCGTACAGGCCAACCCGATGGTCCGCGCCACCGATTTCCCGATCGACGACCGCGGCCGCGTCCGCGCCAACGCCGAACTGCGGATCACTGGCGACGACGGACCCCTGGAAGGCGCCTGGGCAGCCGGCGACGTTTCCGCTGTTCCGGACCTCACCGGCGGCGGTGTAGGCGGCTTCTGCGTTCCGAACGCGCAGCATGCGGTTCGCCAGGCGAAGCGCCTGGCCAAGAACCTGCTTGCCGACCGCTACGGCGAGGGCCAGGTTGTTGAATACCGCCACAAGAACCTCGGCGCAGTCGCAGGCATGGGCCAGTACAAGGGCGTCGCCAACATCATGGGCTTCGGCATGAAGGGCCTCCCGGCCTGGCTGGCGCACCGCGGCTACCACGGCATGGCCATGCCGATGTTCGAGCGGAAGTTCCGCGTTGTCTCCGGATGGGTATCCAACTTCGTCTGGGGCCGCGACTTCACCCAGCTGCTGAACCTGAAGAACCCTCGCAAGGCATTCGTGGAGGCGGCGACGCCGGCCAAGAAGCCCGCAGCCAAGTAACACCAGCGAAACTGCCATACAGCGGCGGCCGACCGGAGCGATCCGGGCGGCCGCCGCTGGCGGTTAAGCAGAGTGCAACCGCTTGGAAGGGGACGGTTTCTGTGCTCCAGCGGGGCTAAAGTAGGCTGGTTTATGCGCCTGGGCCCGGCACGCGGCCGGGAACCTGGCGTGCGGGCGCCCCAGTAGCCCAATGGCAGAGGCAGAGGACTTAAAATCCTTGTGTTGTGGGTTCGAGTCCCACCTGGGGTACAAAGTGAACTATCTTAAACCACGCGTTTGAGCATCGTGCAACATGCCGGCCACGAGTGTGATGAGTGTTACAAGGCTGTAACCGGAAGCTCTTATCTTCGTCACATTATTCCATTAGCTTTTTCTCTTATCAGGAACACCTGATGACAGCATCAAAGGCACCCGCCTTTCGATCGGGGAGAAAAACTACATGACTGCACTTCGCAAGACCGGGCCGCTTGGCCTCGGGGATGGGTACGGCCGCGCAGCAAAGATGGCAGCACTGGGCTTGGGCGTAGCCCTGTTCGCTTCAGCCTGCGGCAGCGGCGGCGACTCCGGAACCGACTCCTCACCGTCCGAGGATTCTTCGTCAGCAGCAAACAGTTCGGTCCTTTCCTGCCCGGAGAGCCAGGGGGGAACCGGCGAGGATCCCGGAGAGAAGGGCGATCCCTCAGCCGTCCCCGCCTCCACAGGAACCACGGATACCCCGCTCAAACTCGGGACCCTGCTGCCCACGACAGGCGCCCTCGCCTTCCTCGGCCCGCCGGAAATCGCCGGCGTTGACCTCGCCGTTGAGGAAATCAATGCCGCCGGCGGCGTCCTGGGCAAGCCGGTTGAGGTAGTCCACCGCGATTCCGGCGACACCACCACGGACATCGCCACCCAGTCCGTGACAGACCTGCTGGGGCAGGATGTCAGCGCCATCATCGGTGCCGCTTCGTCCGGTGTTTCCAAGACTGTCATCAACCAGATCACCGGGGCTGGCGTCATTCAGTTCTCGCCGGCCAACACTTCCCCGGACTTCACTGACTGGGACGACAACGGCCTGTACTGGCGCACCGCTCCCTCAGACGTTCTCCAGGGCCGCACCCTGGGCAACTACATCATGGAGTGCGGCGCCCAGACCGTGGGCATGATCGTCCTGAACGACGCGTACGGCACCGGCCTGCAGTCCAACATCAAGGGCTCGGTCGAGGCCGCAGGCGGCCAGGTGGTCGCAGAGTCGATGTTCAACGAAGGCGACTCGCAGTTCAGCAGCCAGGTGGATACCGTCACCGCAGCGAACCCGGACGCAATCGTGGTCATCAGCTTCGACCAGGCCAAGAGCATTGCACCGCTGCTCACGGGCAAGGGCGTTGACCCGTCGCAGATCTTCTTCGTTGACGGCAACACCTCCGACTACAGTGCGGACCTCGAAGCAGGAACGCTGGAAGGCGCCCAGGGCACCATCCCGGGACCGTTCGCGTCAGACAACTTCAAGGACGCCCTGCTGGAAGTCGACCCTGCCCTGAAGGACTGGGCGTACGCCGGTGAAAGCTACGACGCCGTGACCCTCCTGGCCCTGGCCTCAGAAGCAGCCGGCAGCACCGACGGACAGGCAATCGCCGCTGAACTGCAGGGTGTCTCCTCCGAAGGCGAGAAGTGCTTCGACTTCGCAGGCTGCGTCACCATCCTGCGCGGCGGCGGAGATATCGACTACGACGGCTACTCCGGACCCATCAGCTTCGACGAGAACGGTGACCCGACCGAGGCGTACATCGGCATCTACCAGTTCGACGCCGACAACAAGCCGGTTCCGAGCCGCTCCGAGGTTGGCAAGCTCTAGACAGGCCGGTTACACCACTATCACTACCGCACCACTCAAAGGGCCCCTGCTCCGGCGGGGGCCCTTTGCCGTTCGCCTGCGGGACGCTGGCCCGCCGCCACCGCCCGTGAAGTGAGCGCTTAAACGAAGGGGCCCGTCCGGAGCCGAAGCTCCGGACGGGCCCCTTTCGCGACCGGGACTACGCCGTATCGGCGAGGGTCCCCAGGTACAGCTGGATAACCTTGGGATCCTTCATCAGCTCACGGCCGGTACCGGTGTACGCGTCCCTGCCCTGGTCCAGCACGTAGGCACGGTCGCAGATCTGCAGGCAGCGACGGGCGTTCTGCTCCACCATGATCACGGAGACGCCGGCACGGTTGATCTCATGAACCCGCAGGAAGGTTTCATCCTGCTTGACGGGGGAGAGGCCTGCCGACGGCTCATCCAGCAGCAGCACGGCCGGTTCCATCATGAGCGCCCGCCCCATGGCAACCATCTGCCGCTCACCGCCGGAAAGGGAACCCGCCCGCTGGCTGCGCCGCTTCTTCAGCTCCGGGAACAGCTCAGCCACGAATTCGAAGCGTTCCTTGAAGTTCTTCGGCTGCTGGTACAGGCCCATCTGCAGGTTCTCCTCGATGGTGAGTGAGGCGAACACATTGTTGTTCTGCGGAACGAACCCCACTCCCCGGCTGACCAGCCTGTTGGCCTTCAGCCCGGTCAGGTCCTGGCCGCGCACCATGACGGTGCCGGAATGGACCTTCACCAGGCCGAACATGGCCTTGAGGAGAGTGGACTTGCCGGCGCCGTTTGGCCCGATGATCCCGATCAGCTCGCCGCGGCGGGCTTCGATGGAGCACCCGTTGAGGATGTTCACTCCGGGAAGGTAGCCGGCCACCAGGTCGGTGACCTTGACGACCGAGTCGCCCTCGAAATTCTCAGCGCTCATGCCATGTCCTTACGTTCCTGGATGGTCACGGGGGCCAGTCCCTCACCGCCCTGTATGTCTGAACCGGGGTCCTTCTCGAGGACCGCTTCCAGCTTCTCGAAGCCTTCGGAGTCGCCAAGGTCCACGTCGTGGTGCGCACCAAGGTAGGCGTCGATCACAGCCTGGTCCTTCATGACCTCCGACGGCGGCCCTTCGGCTACTACCTTGCCCTCGGCCATCACGATCACCCAGTCCGCAATGTGCCGGACCATATGCATGTCGTGTTCCACGAAGAGAACGCTCATGCCTTCGGCCTTCAGGTTTTTGATATGGTCCAGCAGCGACTGCGTCAGTGCCGGGTTCACACCTGCCATGGGTTCATCCAGCATCACCAGCTTGGGATTGACCATGAGCGCGCGTGCCATTTCGAGCAGCTTGCGCTGGCCGCCGGAAAGCGAAGCGGCATAGTCGCTGCGCTTGGTGTCCAGCTTGAACTTCGCCAGCAGGGCGTCCGCCTGCTCCGTGATTTCGTTCTCCCGCTTCTTCCACAGCGGACGGAACAATGCCCGCCGCAGGGCTTCGCCGGGCTGTTCGCTCGCGCCCAGGCGCATGTTCTCCAGCACCGTCAGCTTGCCCATGACCTTGGTCAGCTGGAAGGTGCGGACCATGCCCAGCCTGGCCACCTTGTAGGCGGAGACGCCTGCCAGGTCCCGGTCTTCGAACTTCCATTCCCCGGACTGCGGGGTGTCGAAGCCGGTGAGCAGGTTGAACAGGGTGGTCTTGCCGGCGCCGTTCGGGCCAATCAGGGCGGTGATCTTGTTCCGCGGCACCTCAACGTGTTCAACGTCGACGGCGTTGATGCCGCCGTAGGTCCGTGTCACGTTGGAGGCCACCAGAATGGGGTCCCGCTTGCGGCACCCCGGGCCTACTTCACCGGCCGCAATCGGACGGTCATCGTTCATGTACTTGTTGCCGGCCCACCCGGGGTGCTGGTCAGGCTCAGCCGGCGCCGTGTCCAGCGGGGCTGCCTCTGCCGGTGCTGCCCCGGCAGGGACGGTTTCCGCCGCGGGCTCGGCAGCGTGGGCGCCCGAACGGCGCGGCGGCTGCGGACTTTCTGCTTGATGGCTCATGCGAATGACAGCTCCTTCTTGTTGCCCAGCACGCCCTGCGGCCGGAAGATCATCAGCAGCATGAGGGCTACACCTACAAGGATGTAACGCAGCTGGCCGGCCTGGGTAGTGTTCAGGAAGGTGATGGCCCCGGACTCGATTGCCCCGTAGAGCAGGCCTTGGGTCAGGGACAGCACGGCCCAGAAAATCATGGCGCCGATCACCGGACCGAGCACGGTGGACATGCCTCCGAGCAGCAGCGCCGTGTACAGGAAGAACGTCAGCTCTGTGCCGTAGTTCGCCGGCTGCACGGCTCCGCGGGGAAGCGTGAAGATGATGCCTGCGAGCGAACCGAGCATGCCGCCGATGATCAGGGCCTGCATCTTGTAGGCGTAAACGTTCTTGCCCAGCGAGCGGACGGCGTTCTCATCCTCGCGGATGCCCTTGACCACACGGCCCCAGGGGCTGCGCACCAGCAGCCAGATCACCAGGCAGGCCAGCGCGACGACGGTCCAGGCAACCACGCGGATCCAAAGGTCACGTTCGTTCAGGCTGAACGGACCCAGGTTGTATTGCCCGGGGGCGAAGGGGTTGAGCGAGTAGAAGCCGCCCTCGAAAGCGGCCAGTCCGTTGGCAGAACCGGTAACTTCCGTGAGGCCGTTGGTGGTCACCACATAGCGGATGATTTCCGCGGCGGCGATCGTCACAATTGCTAGGTAGTCCGCACGGAGGCGCAGCGTTGGCAGGCCGAGCAGCACCGCGAACGCGACGGAGGCAAGCATCGCGATCAGCAGGGCCACCGGGAGGGGAGCATTGAAGCTCAGGGTGGGGATGGCGAACCCGTAGGCTCCGATTGCCATGAAGCCGGCCTGGCCGAAGTTCAGCAGGCCGGTGTAGCCGAAGTGCACGGCCAGCCCGAGGGCTGCCAGCGCATAGGCCGCGGTGGTGGGTGTGAAGAATTCGTTGACTGCACCCAGCAGGATGTTTCCAAAGTCCATGTCGAGGCCCCTAACCTATGCGCTCTCGGCGGCCGAGGATACCCTGCGGCCGAACCAGGAGGACGAGAATCATGATGAGCAGCGCGCCGACGTACTTCAGGTCCGCCTCGAGCCAGAGGGTGGAGATCTCCACGAAGAGACCCACGATGATCGAGCCGATCAGGGCACCGAAAACGGTGCCCAGACCGCCGAGCGTCACGGACGCGAAGATCAACAGGAGGATCTGCTGGCCCATGTTGAAGGAGACACCGGGGCGGTAATACGCCCAGAGGATGCCGCCGAGTGCGGCCAGCGCGCCGCCTGCCATCCAGACAATGCGGATAACGCGGTCGACGTCGATGCCCGAGGCGGCGGCCAGCGGCGGGTTATCGGCGACGGCGCGGGTGGCCTTGCCGATCCGGGTGCGCAGCAGCAGGGCAGCAACGATCAGGATCACGACCAGCGAGACCACGAGCGAGACAAGATTGTTCCGTGAGATGGAGACCGGTCCCAGTTCCAGCATCGGGCTCTGGGAGTCCGGAAGCTGCTGGGTTGCTCCGCCGAAGAAGAAGAGGATGGTGTAGCGCAGGGCCAGAGCCAGCCCGATGCTCACGATCATCATGGGGACGAGGCCGGTGCCGCGCCTGCGCAGCGGCCTCCACAGCCCGGCGTCCTGCACGTAGCCCAGCCCGGCGCCGCCGACCACCGCCAGGACCAGGGCCAGCCAGAGCGGCAGGCCGAGTGCCGAGAAGCCGAAGGCCAGGACTGCGCCAAAGGTGACCATCTCGCCGTGGGCGAAGTTCGTGAGCCCGGTGGTGCCGAAGATGAGGGACAGGCCGACGGCGCTCAGCGCCAGCAGCAGTCCGAAGCTGAGCCCGGCGACCGCCCGCTCGATGAGCTTGGTGCCGAAGGTGTCGCCCTGGAGGACGATCCCTTCGCCCAGGAGGAAGAGCGTGGTGATGTTCGATGTTCCGGCGAAAGTGACGGTGCGCGGGTTCTGCTGGCCCTCGGCCAGCGCTACGCCCTCGGGGAGGGTGGATTCATCGAGCTCCACTTCATATGCACCCTGCTCGGGTACTCCGATAGACCAGGAGCCATTCTCCGCGGTTTCGGTTTCAGCTTCATAGCCGTTGCCGCTCGCCTTGATGGTCACCCCGGCAACCGGTGCGCCGGCGTTCCGCAGGACGCCGCTGATGCGGTCCTGGTACTCGGCGCCATTGGATGTTTCGTCCCCTCCGGAGTCTTCGGAGTCCTGCGCTGTTGCTTCGGTACTGCTCTCCGGCGCCGTTGATTCAGATGCCGGGGGTGGAGCTGTCGTTGCATGCACGGCTGGGGCGGCAAGCAGCAGGCCGGCAAATACGCCGACCACCGCTGCTAGCATCCCCATATACCGGGCGAGTGCCGATATTCTTCCCAAAGTGAATTACCTCCGCCGGGGGTATATATGCGCCGTTTGTCGGCGCAATTTACATGTGACCTTGTGATGTGTGTCACGAGTGGTGATCATGCTACCCGGCGATTGTTTCGGTCGGGTGACCGATTGAGCGACCTTGTGTCGCGATCAGGTAACGACTGCGCCGGGGGTGATTCATTATGGAAGTCCCGGGAAGGTTTTGAACCCGCCGCGTACCAAACCGTTACCAAACGCACCGGCCGGGGCCGGAATCATCCTCCCCGCCCGTTCGTTCCCATTGGTAGGCTGAACGTTAACCAAGCCCCCCAAGACGGAGGACACTTTCATGGCATTAGGCGGCAACCCGGTTTTCAACGGAAAGAATTTCCGTTCCCAAACCCGCGGCGGAGCGCCCACCGTTCCTGCAGGCGGCCCCTTCGCGGGCCAGGATCCTATGAGCTCACAGGACCTGCAGAACCTTTACTCAGCACCTGCGGCCGGTCCGCGGGAGACAGGGCGGATGACGTACGACGACGTCATCATGAAGACCCTCGGCTGCCTGGCGGTTGTCCTGCTGGGTGCTGCGATCCCGGTCTTCGTGCTGCCCGGTGCTGCCGGCCTGCTGATGATCGTCGGTGCGCTGGGCGGTTTCGTCCTCGGCCTGGTCAACGCCTTCAAGCGTGAGCCGGTTCCCGCGCTGATCCTCGGCTACGCGCTTCTCGAAGGCATGTTCCTCGGTGCCCTGACCGCGGTGCTGGACGCAATGTACCCGGGAATCGGTCTGCAGGCCGTCGTCGGGACCCTGGCAGTCTTCGCCGTGACCCTGTTCCTGTTCAAGAGCGGCAAGGTGCGGGCAACCCCTAAGGCCGTGCGCTTCTTCATGATTGCGATCATCGGCTACGCAGTCTTCTCACTGGTGAACGTCGGCCTGATGATCTTCGGCGTCGTCGATGATCCGTGGGGCGTCCGCGGCGTGGAGATTGCGGGCATTCCGCTGGGCATCATCATTGGCCTGCTTGCCGTGGGCCTGGCTGCTTTCTCCCTCATCATGGATTTCACCTCCATTGAACAGGGCGTCAAGGCCGGTGCGCCGCAGCGCTACTCCTGGACCGCCGCCTTCGGTCTGACCGTAACCCTGGTTTGGCTGTACGTGGAAATCATCCGCATCCTGGCGATCCTGCGCGGCGACGACTAGCGCGCTGACAGGCCGGGCAACGCCACCGGCAACGTGAACACTGGCGGGACCGCAGCACGGAAGCTGCGGTCCCGCCGCTGTTTAACCCGGTTTCACTTCTGCGGGCCCTGCTGGGTACGTACCATCTGGAGTCAGTGATCGAGGGGGAATCGTGACTGAGGTGAATCCTGTGCCGGCTGCCGCCTTCCAGGAGCTGCTGCTGGGGGCCGAGGAACTGCAGGCCTATATGTCCGAGGCAGCGGTACTGTCCCTGGCGATACTCGGAAGCCAGGTGCTGGGATGCTCACTGCTGATCGACCGTCCGCGGCGGACGCGGGCCGAAGGACACAGCGACGACCGCACGGCCCGGATGTCAGTGCCGGCCTGTGCCGAACCAGGACCGGTGGCAGAGGCCGCCGTCACCGGTATGCCTGTTGTGGTTACGGATGCCTGGACCGAACGCCGGTGGCGCGGCTTCCCCGGCAGCAGCGCGGAGGAAGGCGTACGCAGCCTGGCCGCGGTTCCGCTGGCGCTTGAAGGCAGCGCGCGCGGTGTCCTGTGCGCGTTTTCTCCCCGGCCTCACCTCTTCCAGCCCCGAACGCTGAGGGCGGTGGAACGCACGGCCGCCGAGGCATCCCGGAGCCTGCGGCTCGCGCTGCGGATCGACGGCCACCTGAACCGGGCAAGAAACCTCCAGGCTGCCCTGGAGTCCCGGACAGTCGTGGATATAGCTGTGGGCATCATCATGGCCCAGAACAGCTGCAGCCAGGAAACTGCCGTGGAGATCCTGCGCAGCGTCTCCAACACCCGCAACATCAAGATCCGCAACGTCGCTGCATCGGTGGTGGCAGCCGTGACGGACCGGGTTCGGACACACTTCGAGGAATGAGGTGCACGCTGGCGGTGCCGGGCGGTGCCGGGTCTAGGCTTAGAAGATGACTTTTGGGACCACGGATGCAGCATTGCCGGCTACGGGAACTCAGTACCTCCTTGAACGCGGGGACGCGGCCGCCGTCGTCGCTTCCCTGGGCGGGGGGCTGCGCAGCTATACCGTAGCGGGGACGCAGCTGGTTGAAACCTACGCGGACGGGAGCATTCCGCCGTCGGCCGCAGGCATTCTCCTGGCACCGTGGGCGAACCGCATCGCCGGAGCGCGCTGGCAGCTGGACGGGGAAGAACAGCAGCTGGACATCACGGAACCCAAGCTGCAGAACGCCATCCACGGCCTCCTGCGGAACACCGGATACAGCCTCGCGGAGAGCACAGCGGACTCGGTGCTGCTCAGCGCCGAAATCTTCCCCCAGCACGGCTATCCCTTCCACCTCATCCACGAGGTCCGCTACGGGCTCGACGCCGACGGCGGACTGAGGGTCCGCCAGGGGCTGCGGAACCTGGGCACGCGCAGCGCCCCGTTCGGGCTTGGCGCCCATCCCTTCCTCCGGCTGGGCGAGGTGCCCAGCGAGGACCTCGTGCTGCGCGTAGACGCCGGTACCCGGCTCAGCACGGATGCCGCCCTGATTCCCAACGGGCAGGTGCCTGCGGAAGGCATCGACGACCTGCGCTCCGGCAAACGGGTAGGCGATCTTGACCTGGATGCCGCGTTCGCGGACCTCACGCTGCGCGACGGGCTCTACCGCCACCGCCTCAGCGCTCCCGACGGACGCAGCGTCCAGCTCTGGGCGGATCCGGAGTTTGGCTATGTCCACGTTTTCGTCACGGACAAGTTCCCGGGGCGGGACTGCGCGGTTGCCCTGGAACCCATGACGGCCCCGGCCAACTGTTTCAATTCCGGCGAAGGACTGCGCTGGCTGGAACCCGGGGCAGGGTTCAGTGCCGAGTGGGGAATCCAGGCTGACCTCTGATCCAGGGGTGCCGTAAAGGTCAGGGAATGACCAGTTGACTATGGAAAGATGAGCCCATGAGACCACATGCGCGCAGGGTTGCCGCGCCCAAGGCCGTTCAGGCCGCCGCGGTGCGCGCCAACCGTGCAGGCGACGACGTCCCCTACGCACTGCGCGTCAGTGCATCCTGGGCCTGGCGGCTTGGTGTAGTACTGATCGTCAGTGCCGGGCTGGTGTGGCTGCTCGGACACTTCTCCCTGCTGATTATCCCGCTGATGATCGCAGCCCTCCTTGCCGGGCTGCTTGCTCCGATCAGCTCATGGCTGCGCCGGAACAAGGTTCCCTCGGGCCTTGCCGTTGCCGTCACGATCGTCTCTTTCCTCGGCCTCATTGTTGCGGCGTTGACCCTAGTGGGCCGGCAGCTCGCCCTGGGTTTCCGTAATCTCTGGGACGAGGTGAGCGCAGGTTTCGACCAGGTCCAGGGCTGGCTGGTAGACGGCCCGCTCAGGGTCACCTCAACCCAAATCGACGAGCTGATCAACGAGGCGACGTCCGCCCTGCAGGACAACACCGGCAGCATCCTCTCCGGGGCCGTGAGCGTTGGCGCCAGTGCCGGGCACTTTGCGGCCGGAATCCTCCTGACACTGTTCGCACTGGTCTTCTTCCTGCTCGACGGGCGCAAGATCTGGCGGTTCACCGTAGGACTGATGCCGCGGCGGGCCCGGCCTGCAGCGTTCGGCGCAGGAATGCGCGGCTGGGAATCCATGACCAACTACGTCCGCGTCCAGCTGGTGGTGGCGTTCATCGACGCCGTCGGCATCGGCGGAGGTGCGGCGCTGATTGGCGTGCCGCTGGCGCTTCCCCTGGCGGTCCTGGTATTCCTGGGCTCCTTCATCCCGCTCATCGGTGCATTCGTCACCGGTGGTATTGCCGTGCTCCTGGCGCTGGTCGCCAACGGCTGGCCAAACGCCGTCGTAATGCTGATCATCGTGCTGGTGGTCCAGCAGATCGAATCCCACATCCTCCAGCCGCTGATCATGGGCAAGGCAGTCTCCCTGCATCCCCTGGCAGTTATCCTTGCCGTTACCGGCGGCAGCCTCGTTGCAGGCATCCCCGGCGCACTCTTCGCCGTTCCCCTGATGGCTATCCTGAACGCCACCGTGCGCTACATCGCCGGCCGGCAGTGGGAACAGGACCCGCTGCTCCAGCGGGACGCCGAGTTCGGGCCGCCGGGCTCGGCACCTCCGGAGCCCGGGGGAGAAGAGGAAGAGGAGGACCTTGCCCTCCTCCGTCCCGGCTCAGACCAGGACAAAGAACCAACCGCAACCACAGAAGAGAACCCACGTTGACCGATTCACCCCAGCTGCCGGTAACCCTTGACGACATCCACGCGGCCGCAAAGCTGCTGGACGGGGTTATTGCCCACACTCCCATTGAGCAGTCCCGGGCGCTGGGACGGCTCACCGGGTCCGAGGTCTACCTCAAGTGCGAGAACCTCCAGCGGGCCGGGTCCTTTAAGGTGCGCGGTGCCTACGTACGGATGGCAAAGCTCAGCGAGGAACAGAAGGCGCGCGGGGTCGTGGCCGCTTCGGCAGGCAACCACGCCCAGGGCGTCGCCGTTGCCGCAGCACGGCTGGGTATCAAGGCCCGGATTTTCATGCCCCTGGGAGTTGCCCTTCCCAAGCTCGCGGCCACGCAGGGCCACGGCGCCGAGGTGGTGCTGCACGGCCACAACGTGGACGAAGCACTCGCTGAGGCCCAGCGCTACGCCGACGAAACCGGTGCCGTGTTTGTCCACCCCTTCGACAACGTGGACATCGTGGCGGGACAGGGAACCCTCGGCCTGGAACTGCTGGAGCAGATCCCCAACCTGGACACCGTGCTGATGGGTGTCGGCGGCGGCGGCCTGCTGGCCGGCGTCGCCGTCGCCATCAAGGAACGTGCCAGGGAGCTGGGCCGCGAAGTGCGGATCATCGGCGTCCAGGCGGAGAACGCCGCAGCCTACCCGCCCTCCCTCGCGGCGGATGCCCTGGTGCCGCTGAGTAAGGTCTCCACCATCGCCGACGGCATCGCCGTGGGCCGGCCGGGACAGCTCCCCTTCTCGATCATCAAGGAACTGGTCGACGACGTCGTTACGGTCAGCGAGGATTCGCTGGCACGTGCCCTGATCTTCCTGCTGGAACGCGCCAAGCTGGTGGTCGAACCCGCCGGTGCGGTTGGTGTCGCAGCGCTGCTCGACGGAAAAATCCAGAACCCCGGCAACACTGCAGTGATCCTCTCGGGCGGAAACATCGATCCGATGCTTATGCTGAAAGTGATCCAGCGCGGCCTCGCGGCCGCCGGCCGCTACCTGGTTGTGCGGATGCTGCTGGATGACCGTCCGGGCTCGCTGGCCACGATTTCACGGATCATCGCGGAATCGGACGCCAACGTCACCGGAGTGGACCACACCAGGGTTGGAGGATCGATCAGCATGGGCGACGTGGCAATCACCATCAACATGGAAACCAAGGGCCATGAGCACTGTGAGAAGGTTCTGCAGAACCTGCGGGCCGAAGGCTTCCACCCCGTAGTCCTCCACGGATAGCCATGAAGCAGCGGGCGAAGAGCGCACTGGTCCTTGCCGCCTGCCTTACCGCGGGCCTGTGGATCATCTATTTCCTGACCCTGCCCTTCCAGTCCACGCTGCTGCCCGGCCTGGGAATCCTGCCCCGGCAGCTCCAGGGCCTGGACGGGATCCTGTTTGCCCCGCTGCTGCACGCCGGGACCGGGCACCTCATCAGCAACTCCCTGCCGCTGCTGGCGTTCGCTTTCCTCGTGCTGCTGGAAGGCCTGCGCCGTTTCGGGGCGGTGCTGGCGATCTGCTGGCTCGCGTCCGGGATCGGGGTGTGGCTCTTTGGCGGGGGACTGACCATCGGCGTCTCCGGCGTCGTGTTCGGCCTGTTCGCCTATCTGATGGTCCGCGGCTTCTACAACCGGGACCTCATGCAGATCCTGCTGGGCGGGGCGCTCTTCCTGATCTACGGCTCGCTGCTGTGGGGCGTGCTGCCGACGGCCGCCGGAGTGTCCTGGCAGTCCCACCTTTTCGGCGCGGCCGGGGGAGTGGTAGCCGCAATCCTTCTGCGGCGGCCAAGGACGGGACCGCAAACCGGCCCGGAAAACAGGAACGGGCCCGCCGGCTGGCGGACCCGTTCCTGAGAAACCGTCGTCTGGCTTAGCCGGTGTACGGAGTGGCGGACACGATCTCCACGGAGATGCTCTTGCCGTTGGGTGCAGTGTAGGCCGTTGATTCGCCGGCGCGCAGGCCGTTGATGGCGGCGCCCAGGGGTGACTTCTCGCTGTAGACATCGATGTCACTGTCACCGGCGATTTCACGGCTGCCAAGCAGGAACCGCTCAACGTCTCCGGCGATCCTGGCTTCCACCAGCATGCCGGGTTCCACCACGCCGTCGTCTGCCGGAGCCTCGCCGACGTGCGCATTCTCGAGCAGCTGCGTCAGCTGGCGGATGCGGGCTTCAGCCTTGCCCTGCTCCTCCTTCGCTGCATGGTAGCCGCCGTTCTCCTTCAGGTCGCCTTCAGAGCGCGCCTGCTCGATGCGGGCTACGATCTCAGTCCGGCCCGGGCCGGAAAGGTGGTCCAGCTCCGCCTTCAGGCGGTCGTAAGACTCTTGGGTGAGCCAGGCGACAGATGCGCTGTTGGTAGACACGGGTCTCTCCTTATATGACATCCGAACCCGGGAAGAGGGTTCGGCTTGGCTGAAATTGCGCGAAGGCTGGATGGCCTTACAAGCAAAGACCCCGCCGGACGGTGACCGGTTTGCTCGGATTTGATCCGGCGATCACCTGGGCGGGGCATAACGTAGCCTCCATACTAGTCAGCGGGAGGCATAAACCCAAGACATGCGGACCGGCATTCTCCCCGGCGCGTAACCGGCTGCGGAAAACGGCTAGGAATCCTGCTCCACGATCCAACACGCGTTGACTCCGCCGGTGACGCCCAGGGAATCAGTCCTGACCGAGGTACTCAGGGACACCGTGGGGTCTTCCGACGGCGGGATACGCACAGTCTTCCATCCGACCACCGCGTAGCTGTCGCTCAGAACCTGGACAGCGCAGTCCACCGTGGCCTCCGCGGGCTTGGTGACATTGAAGTCGACGACGGCGGACGTCGCATCCGGGATGGTGAAACCGACATCCTTGGAGGTCAGGGTTCCCGCTCCGGAAGGAATGGCCATGAAAACCACGGCACCGATGGCCGCGGCGCCTGCCAGCGAGCCCAGGACAATCTTGGTGCGGGCACTCAGCCCCGGCTTGGGTGCGCCATACCGATTGGCTAATCTTGATTCGGACGACAGACCGTCCGCTGGGCGCTCGGAAGCCGGTACACCGGCAGTGCTATCCCCAGTATGATCCGGAATGCTGTCCTTAGTGCTCACTGTTTCATTTTATCGAACATTCTTGTCGGCGCGATCCGCCGGCTGTCAGGAGTAACCGCGTTGTCCAGCGAAACCAATTCACTGCCCGGAGAACTGCGCCTGCTGGCGGTTCACGCCCACCCCGATGACGAGGCCAGCAAGGGCGCGGCCACCATGGCGTCCTACGCGGCCCAGGGTGCGCGCGTCATGGTTGCCACCTGCACGGGCGGGGAGCGCGGCGACGTGCTCAATCCTGCCGCCGCAGACGTCCCCGCTGCCAAGCGGGACCTCGCCGGACTGCGGCGCACCGAAATGGCAGCATCCCAGGCTGCCCTGGGCATTGAACACCGCTGGCTCGGCTTCATGGACTCGGGGCTCCCGGAAGGGGACCCGCTGCCCGAGCTTCCCGCCGGCTGCTTCGCGCTGCGACCGCTTGAAACGGCGGCTGCTCCGCTGGTGAAGCTGGTCCGTGAGTTCCGCCCCCATGTGATCATCAGCTACGACGAAAATGGCGGTTACCCCCATCCGGACCACATCATGGCGCACAAGGTTGCGGTGGAAGCCTTCCACGCTGCCGGCGACGCCGCGAAGTACCCCGGCACCGGTGCCCCGTGGGAACCGCTGAAGCTTTACTACGACCGCGGCTTCAATCCGGAACGCTTCCGTGCCCTCCATGATGCGCTGACGAAGGCCGGCCTTGAATCTCCCTACGCGGAACGGCTTGCCGCCTGGCTCGAAGCCGACAGCGAGGGCCACCAGCCTCCGGCACCGCTGCATCCCACCACCACGCAGATTGACTGCGGAGAGTACTTCCCCGTGCGTGACGAGGCGCTGAAGGCACACCGTACCCAGGTTGACCCGGAGGGATTCTTCTTCGCCGTGAGCACTGACCTGCAGCGGCAGGTGTGGCCGTGGGAAGACTATTCGCTGATCGAATCCCGGGTCCCGTCACAGGTGCCTGAAACAGACCTCTTTGCTGGCATACGATAGAGGGTAGATCCGGCGCCCGGTGCGCCGCCTTCTGCCAAGAGAGAGAAACCCCGTGAACCTGCTGTACAGCCTCACCCTCACCGTCACCTCCCCGATCGAGGGAGACCTGAAACCCGGCCTCGAGGAGGGGGACATCACGCCCGGCCTGCTGGGTTTCCTGGCGACGCTGTTCCTGGCCCTGTGCGTAGTGTTCCTGATCCGGGACATGGTCAAGCGGATCCGCCGGGTCCGGTACCGTGCCCAGGTCACCGGTGAAGGCGAGGAGGCGGCCGACGGCGGTCCTGTGGACGGTGCGCCCGAAACGGCCCCGGACACGGTTCCGGCCGACGGAACTGAGCCGCGGCGACCGAGCTCCAACCCGGCAGGATAATCCCCATGGCGGAGCGGCTGAAGAACCAGGCCTCCGCCTACCTGCGCCAGCATGCCGGAAACCCGGTTGACTGGTGGCCGTTCGGCGACGAAGCCTTCGAGGAGGCCCGCCGGAGGGACGTGCCTGTCTTCATCTCCATCGGATACGCTGCCTGCCACTGGTGCCACGTGATGGCGCACGAATCCTTCGAGGACCCTGGGATCGCGCGGATCCTGAACCGGGACTTCGTCAGCATCAAGGTGGACCGGGAAGAACGCCCCGACGTCGACTCCGCCTACATGGCGGCCACGCAGGCACTGACCGGCCAGGGCGGCTGGCCGATGAGTGTTTTCACCCTCCCGGACGGGAGGACCTATTATGCCGGGACCTATTTCCCTCCCCGGCAGCTGCAGGGCACGCCCTCATTCGGCCAGGTGCTTGAGGCAGTGTCCGGGGCCTGGCAGGACCGCCGCAGTGAGGTTGAACGAAGTGCGGAACAGATAGCGGCTCATCTCGCCTCAAACC
Source organism: Arthrobacter koreensis (assembly GCF_009193255.1). Lineage (GTDB taxonomy): Bacteria > Actinomycetota > Actinomycetes > Actinomycetales > Micrococcaceae > Arthrobacter_B > Arthrobacter_B koreensis. Next base: position 104,549 of record NZ_WACG01000005.1, on the reverse strand, counting down.
AGGCAGTCAACCGTAACCTGCTGGGAAACCTCTCTGCCGCGGTGCCGCCTGCGGACGCGGGTGCTGGCTCTGCCGGGGCACTGGACGCTGCCGTCGAGGCACTGGCGGCCGCGGAGGACTCCGAGTACGGCGGATTCGGCGGAGCACCAAAATTCCCGCCCTCACCGCTGCTGCGGTTTCTGCTTGCCCACGCCTCCAGTGGCTCCCTGACGGCCGGCACCGCTGCAGCGCTTGCCGAACGCACCCTCACGGCCATGGCGCTTGGCGGCATCTATGACCACGTAGGCGGCGGGTTTGCCCGGTATGCAGTTGACCGCCGGTGGCAGGTTCCGCATTTCGAAAAGATGCTCTATGACAACGCCCAGCTGCTCCGGATCTACGCGCTCTACTCCCGCCAGGCCGCTACGGCTGACCTGAAGTCGCTGGCGCTGCGGGTGACCAGCGGGACCGCCCGCTGGATGGCAGCAGAGCTGGGAGTGGCCGGAGGAGCCTTCGCGTCCTCCCTTGACGCTGACACCCTGGTGGACGGACAGCGGGTGGAGGGCGCAACCTACGTCTTCACCCGGGCGCAGCTCGAGGCAGTCCTGGGGGCCGGGTCCGCAGCGCTGGACCTGCTGGAGCTCGACGCCGACGACGGCGCGTCGCACCGCCTTCCGGGCAGCACACTCAGGCTCAGGGCTGTACCCGATGAGGCCCAGGCCCGGATCTGGGACGACGCGCGGACGGCGCTGGCGGAGGTACGCTCCCAGCGCCCGCAGCCCGAACGCGACGGAAAGGTGGTGGCGGGATGGAACGGCCTGGCCATCGCCGGGCTGGCAGACGCGGCACTGGCACTGGCCGACGCCGGCCTGGCTGAAGGCTGGATGCTGCCGGCGGCCGAGGCCGCCGCCGGATACCTCCTGGACGTGCACTGGGACGGCAGGACACTGCGCCGGGTTTCAAGCGACGGGCAGGCGCAGGGCATTGAAGGCCTGCTGGAGGACTATGCCGGGGCGGCGGAAGGCCTGTTCGCGCTGTATGCCGCGACGGGCAACACCCGCTGGCACAATGCTGCGCAGGACCTGGCGGCCGCCGCCGTCGAACGTTTCCTGGGACCCGAAGGACTCTCAGACACCGCGCAGGAGCCGGAGCAGATCCGGCAGGCACAGGGCGGATACACCGCCGCCAACCCGCTCGACGACGCGGTTCCCAGCGGAACCGCCCTGCTGGCCGGAGTGCTGCTGAGCTCTTCCTCCTACGGCGGGCCGGGGCGGCACCGTGAACTTGCGGAAGGTCTCACGGCCCACGTGCGGAGGGCAGGTCCGGCCATTCCGCAGGCCGTGGGATGGTCCATGGCCGTGCAGCGGTTCATCCTGGATGGCCCGAAGGAACTGGCGGTCACGGGCACGGATCCCGACGCCGTTGCGCGGCTGCTTGCCGCAGGCCGCGGCGCGGGCGGTCCGGGACTGGTCATCGCGCACGGGGAAGCGGACGGCGTCGGGCTCCTGCAGGGACGGGAAACACAGGCCCCGGCCCTGGCTTACGTCTGCCGGGGGATGGTGTGCCGCCGCCCGGTGGACACGGTTCCGGAACTCGAGGCAGAGCTGGCCGCAGGCCGCTGATCCGCGAACTGACGCTGCTTATCCCTGGACGGACGTCACGGCCATCAGAATGGCAATGAAATGGCAGGAGAAGCCGGCCAGAGTGAACGCATGGAAGATCTCGTGGAAGCCGAACCAGTTGATGGACGGGTTGGGGCGCTTCATCGCGTAGATCACGGCGCCGGCAATGTAGGCAACCCCGCCGGCGATCACCAGGATGGCGGCGGGCGTATTCACGGCCCAGAAATCAGGAATGTAGAAGACGGCAGCGCAGCCCAGGGCAATGTAGACCGGTGTGTACAGCCACCGCGGAGCATGCAGCCACAGCAGCCGGAACGCGATCCCCGCCAGGGCGCCGCTCCAGATGACGATCAGCAGCACCACGGCTGTGTCCCGCGGCAGAAGTGACCAGGCCAGGGGCGTGTAGGACCCGGCAATCACCAGCATGATGTTCGTGTGGTCCAGCCGCTTCAGGACCGTCTTCACCTTCGGGCTCCAGTTGCCGCGGTGGTAGACGGCCGAGACGCCGAAGAGCAGGATGCCGGTGAGGGCGTACACCGCGGAGGCGATCCGCGTGCCGGGGGTCGGGGCAAGGGCAACCAGGACTATGCCCGCGGCGAGGGCTAGGGGCGCTGCGCCGGCGTGCAGCCAGCCTCGCAGGCGCGGTTTGATCTCAAGGGCATCAGCCACGGTTTCCACTGCCGATTCCAGCGGCCCCGGCGCTTGGCGGGACTCCGGATACTGCTGCACGGGTACTCGTTCCGGGAATGAACTCATGCGCCAATCCTAACTTACGATCCGGTAGGTTACCTGACGGTAGCCGCGGCTCGGCTGCTGCCTGCACGGCAGGGGAGCCGGTGCGCGGTAGCCTTAAGCAGAGAAGCCCCCGCGCTCCGCAGAACCCCGATCAGACTGATAGGCAGGTGAGTCACCCGTGCGCTTTCCCGGTGTGGTTTACGCCTATTATGAGCGGCGCCTGCGCCGCAGCCTGGTCAAGGACCGCATTCCTGAACACATCGGCGTCATGGTTGACGGCAACCGCCGCTGGGCGAAGCTTGCCGGGGCTCCGACGTCGGACGGCCACCAGGCCGGGGCGGACAAGATCCTTGAGTTCCTGGGCTGGTGCGAGGAACTCGGTGTGCGGGTCGTGACCCTGTACATGCTCTCCACGGACAACCTTAACCGTGATCCGGATGAGTTGGAGCCGCTGCTGGGGATTATCGCCAACACCCTGGACCGGCTGGGGGAGAAGGGCGACCTCCGCGTCCAGCCCGTGGGCGCCCTGGATATCCTTCCCCATGAACTCACATGCCAGCTCGAGCGTCTCGGCGAGTCGACGGCGGCGGCAACCGGTCTGCACGTAAACGTCGCGATCGGCTACGGCGGCCGGCGGGAAATCGTGGACGCGGTCAAGGAACTGCTGCGGGACGCACAGGCCCAGGGCAAACCGATCGAGGCAATCACCGCCGAGCTGAGCGACGCACAGATCTCCGAATACCTGTACACCCGCGGCCAGCCGGACCCGGAACTGGTGATCCGCACCTCCGGCGAACAGCGCCTCTCCGGCTTCCTGATGTGGCAGAGCGCCTACAGCGAGTTCTACTTCTGCGAGGCCCTCTGGCCGGATTTCCGCCGGGTCGACTTCCTGCGCGCCCTGCGGGACTACGCCAGCCGCCAGCGACGTTTCGGGTCCTAACCGGTACAACCCGCGATGCTGACGCACACCCGCTCGGAAATTGCCCTGGCCTCCGGCCTGGCCTGGACAGCCGGCTACGTCGACGCCGTCGGCTTCCTCCATCTGGGCGGATACTTCGTCTCCTTCATGACCGGCAATTCAACGCGGGCAGGCGCTTCCGTGGCTGACCTGTCGCTCAGCGGGTTCCTGCAGGCCTTCGGCCTCATTGCCGCATTCTTCCTTGGCGTAGTAGCGGCTTCCTCCCTGCGCCGGATCCTGCACCGGCACCGCCGTCCGGCCATCTGCAGCGTGTCCGCCGCTGTCCTCGGAGCCGCGTGGGCCAGCACGGCAGTGCCGGGGGCGGAATGGATGCTGGCACCGGCGCTGGCAGGTTCAATGGGACTGCTCAATGCGGTTTTCGAGCGGGGCGGAGAAGTCTCGATCGGCATTACCTACATGACGGGCACCCTGGTCAAGTTGGGACAAAAGGTAACGGCTGTGCTCTTCGGGGAACGCGGAAACGGCTGGCACCGTTACCTGCTGCTCTGGTCCGCGCTGACGCTTGGTTCACTCTGCGGAGGTGCCGGATACCTGCTGCTGGGACTCACCGCCCTCGGGCCGGCAATCGTTGCCCTCACCGCGGCAGCAGCGGCGTCGTGGGGGCATCCCGGGCACCTCCACGGCTAGCCCGGACGGCAGAAGAGTCAGGACCGTAAACAGGCAGTGAACAACTCGAACTCCTTCGTGTCCCTGTGCCGCGTGGCACGCGTGGGGGCGTAGCTTGTACGTATCGATCAGCCCCATGCTGATGGAACCGGAGGCCGGATGCTCACACGCTGTGTGTTCGCACAGGAGGCCGCAGCCCGGCGTCCCGTGCCGGCCTGCGGAGAAGACACTTCTAGCGATCCGGGGCCTGCGGTCCCTGACTGGAGTTCTACGTGGCCGTAAACAGAACATCCCTGCACGAAGCAGCCGCTGCCGGCGGTCCCCAGGGATTCGTGCTTGACACATCTGTCCTGCTGTCAGACCCGAAGGCAATCCTGCGCTTTGCCGAACACGAGGTCATCCTGCCGCTGGTGGTCATCAGCGAACTGGAGGGAAAACGCAACGATCCCGAACTCGGCTATTTTGCCCGGACCGCCCTGCGCCTGCTTGATGACCTGCGGGTACGGCACGGCGGGCTGGACAGGCCGGTGCCGATCGGCGACGCCGGTGGAACCCTGCGGGTGGAACTGAACCACGTTTCCCTGGAAGTACTGCCCCTGGGCATCCGGGGATCGGAGAATGACAACCGGATCCTCGCCGTGGCGCGGAACCTCGCCGACGAAGGCCGCACCATCACGGTGGTTTCAAAGGACCTGCCGCTGCGTGTGAAAGCCGCTGCCGTGGGGCTGACAGCTGACGAGTACCGCAACGAACTGGTCCGGGACACCGGCTGGACGGGTATGGCAGAAATCGAAACCGGCGACTCGGAGGTCAGCGCCCTCTACGACCAGCAGTCCGTGTTCATCCCCGAAGCAGCGGACCTGCCGGTCAATACCGGGCTGGTGCTGCTTTCCGGCAGGTCATCCGCGCTTGGCCGGCTGGGCGCGGACAAGCAGGTGAGGCTGGTCCGCGGAGACAGGGACGTCTTTGGCCTGCACGGCCGGTCAGCCGAACAGCGGCTGGCCATCGACATGCTCATGGACCCGGAAGTCGGCATCGTTTCGCTGGGCGGACGGGCCGGCACCGGTAAATCCGCGCTGGCACTGTGTGCCGGGCTGGAGGCCGTCCTGGAACGCCGGGAACACCGCAAAGTGGTGGTCTTCCGGCCGCTGTACGCGGTTGGGGGCCAGGAGCTCGGGTACCTGCCCGGAAGCGAAGCGGACAAGATGGGCCCCTGGGGCCAGGCGGTCTTCGACACCCTGGAAGCCCTGGTTTCCCGGGAAGTAGTGGAAGAGATCCTGGACCGGGGCATGCTGGAAGTCCTGCCGCTAACCCACATCCGCGGGCGCTCGCTGCATGACAGCTTCGTGATCGTTGATGAGGCACAGTCGCTGGAGAAGAACGTGCTGCTGACCGTGCTGTCGCGTATTGGCCAGAACTCGAAGGTAGTCCTGACTCACGACGTCGCGCAGCGGGACAACCTCCGGGTGGGCCGCCACGACGGCGTCGCCGCAGTAGTGGAAACGCTCAAGGGCCACCCGCTCTTTGGCCACATGACGCTCACCCGCTCAGAAAGGTCGCCAATCGCCGCCCTCGTGACGGACCTGCTGGAAGAGGGGGCGATCGGCTAGCCCGTCCACAGGTGCACCGCCCTGCGGTACGCCGGCCGGCGCCGTCGCGTACCGTAGGGCGCATGTGGGGGATCCTGGGGGAGTACTGGAGCGGTCCGCGGCTGTCCTGGCTGCTGCTGGCGGTGGCGCTCGGCTATCTGGTGGCACTGGCATGGAAGCTGACCGTCGCGGACCTTCGGACACGCCGCCTGCCGGACCGGCTGGTGTTGCCGGCCTATCCGGTTTCCGCGCTGTTCCTGGGTGCGGCTGCGTTGGTCGCCGGAGATCCGGGGCGACTGGTGGGCATGGCACTCGGCGGGGTGCTGCTGCTGGGCGGGTATTTCCTGCTGCGGATAGCTTCGCCGTCCGGCCTGGGACTGGGCGATGTGAAGCTGGCGGGCGTGCTGGGACTGTACCTGGGGTTTGCCGGGTGGGGCGCGCTGCTCGCGGGAGCCGCGGCAGGGTTCGTGCTCGGCGGCCTGTGGGGCCTGGGACTGGTGCTCTCCCGCCGCGGCACGGGCAAGTCCCGGATTGCGTTTGGCCCGTTTATGCTCGCCGGTGCTTTGCTGGCGCTCGCAGTGCCTGGCCTACAGTAGAACCATGCCCACACCGGACTTCATCCTTTCCCTGCGCGAAAAAGTGGGCCATGACCTGCTGTGGCTTCCCGGGGTGGCCGCCGTCGTCTTCAACCCGGCAGGAGAAGTGCTTCTTTGCCGCCGGACGGACAACGGCCGCTGGACCCTCATCACTGGCATCCTGGAGCCCGGCGAAGAACCCGGCCCCGGGCTCCTGCGGGAAGTGGAAGAAGAGACCGGCGTGCAGGCCCGGCTCGAGCACCTCATCCACGTTGGCACCACGGACCCGATCATGTTCCCCAACCAGGACCGCTGCCAGTTCCTGAACCTGGTGTTCCGGTGCGCCTGGGTTGCGGGAAGCGCCCGGGTGAACGACGACGAGTCCACCGACGTGGGCTGGTTCGCCGTCGATGAGCTCCCGGACCTCAACCCCCGGCACCGGATGCTTGTTGACTTGGCGCGAAGCTCCACCGGGGTGCCGGTCTTCGAGGTCTAGGAACCCGCAAACCCAGCCACGACAGGGAAAGGCCCCGGGATAATTCCCGGGGCCTTTCCCTGATGCTGGGATCTTTTCCAAATGCGGGGGTCTTTCCCTGATGCTGGGGCTAGCGCTGGTGTGGTGCCTGCTCCGAGGGACTGTCAGCCGGTTCCGTGTCCGGTGCAGGGGGAGTGGCCGGGGACGAGCCCGTGCCTGACGCCGCGCCCGCGCCTGCCGCGCCTGCCGCGCCCGCGCCTCCCGCGCCCGCACCTGACTCCGCGCCCGTACCTGACGCGGCGGCGAGCCGCTCAGCCTCGAGCCGGTCCGCTTCGGCTCCGCCCACGGCTTCACCACGCGCCACCATGCCCGCGACATCTGAGAGCGGAATCTCCTTCAGGAAGAAGGCGAGGATGAGTGCCAGTGCCAGGAACGGCACCAGGTACCAGAAGACCGGGGCGAGGGACTCAGCATAGGCGTTAACGATTCCGTCCCGGATGGGTTCGGGCAGGGCAGCCATTGCAGCCGGCTGGAGGGTTGCCGTCGCCTCGCCGGCGGCAGCGGCGTCGAACCCGGCGCCCTCGAAGACACCCATGAGGTTTTCCGAGAGACGGGTGGTGAACATTGCACCGAAGATGGCCACGCCGAGGGAGGCGCCAACCTCGCGGAAGTAGTTGTTGGAGGACGTCGCGGTGCCGATCTGGTCCACCGGTACGGAGTTCTGCACGACCAGGACCACCACCTGCATGATCAGGCCTAGTCCGGCACCGAACACGAACAGCTGGGTGCAGATCACCCAGACGGGCGTCTGCGCGGTCAGCATGGTCATCCACAGAAGGGCTGCCAGGACCAGGACGGCGCCGGAGATCGGGTACTTTTTGTACCGGCCGGTCTTGGTGATGGCCAGGCCGGACCAGATGGAGGTACCCATCATGCCCACCATCATGGGCAGCATGAGCAGGCCGGATGCCGCGGCGGAGGTGCCGGTGGACATCTGCAGGAAGGTCGGGACGAAGGCCAGCGCCGCGAACATGCCCATGCCCAGGGTGAAACCGATTGCGGTGCTGTTCACGAAGATCGGGTTCTTGAACAGGCTCAGCGGAATGATCGGATCCTCGGCCCGGCGCTCGGCCATCACAAAGGCGAAGGCTGCCGCCAGCAGTCCGGCGCCGAAGGCGAGCGTCAGCGGATCGGTCCAGCCGCGGTCTGCGTCGCCGCCGAAGTCGGTGAAGAAGATCAGGCAGGCCGTGGCGATGGACAGCAGGACTACCCCGGGGAGGTCGATGCGTTTCTGGGCCTTCTTGCTGGGCAGGGTGAGGGTGAAGAACGCGATCAGGAACGCGGCGATGCCAATGGGAATGTTGATGTAGAACGCCCACTGCCAGGTCATGTGGTCAACAAAGAAGCCGCCCAGCAGGGGGCCGGCAACGGCGGAAAGGCCGAAGATGCCGCCCAGGGGACCCATGTACTTGCCGCGTTCGTTGGCCGGAACAATGTCCGCAATGATCGCCTGGGAGAGGATCATCAGGCCGCCGCCGCCCAGGCCCTGGATGGCGCGGAACAGGACGAACATCCAGAAGTCCGTGGCGAAGGCAGCGCCCACGGATGCCAGGGTGAACAGGGCAATGGCAAAGAGGAACAGGTTGCGCCGGCCCAGGACGTCGCCGAACTTGCCATAGATCGGCATCACGATGGTGGTGGCCAGCAGGTAGGCGGTGGTAATCCAGGTCTGGTGCTCCACGCCGCCTAGCTCGCCCACGATTGTGGGCATGGCAGTGGAGACAATCGTCTGGTCCAGGGATGAAAGGAGCATGCCCGCAATAAGGGCGGAGAAGATGATCCAGATCCGTTTCTGGGTCAGCAGCAGCGGTCCGGAGGATCGCGCGGCAGTGGTGGTCATGGCAGGTCCTTGCTGGAAGTGAGGGGAGTAAAGGAAGAAAAAGCGGCCCGGGCCGGTTCGACGGCGGAGGTGAGGACCGCGCGGTAACTGCGGGAGTTGCCGGGATCGAAGAATTCGGGGACGGCCCGCTGGAGCAGGGCCGAGAAGACCGTGGCAACGGCCGTTACCTCCGGGTCCGTGGGGTCACGGTGTTCCCGCAGGGCGATGAGGCGGCATAGGCGTTCGTCCGCTTCCCGGTTCCCCTGCATCAGTTTGAAGACCAGCCGGGGTTCCGTGTTCAGGGCATCCTTGAACTGGGCGAGCTCTGCGCGGGAAACCGCCATCGACTCCATGTGGGCCACGGCGAGGTCCACCAGGTCCCTGAGCAGTGTTGGCGAAAGCCCCGGCCCGGCTGAGCCCGCCGCGATGAACGGTTCGGTGAGCTCCTCCGGCAGGGCAGCGGGGGCGCCGAGGACGGCGTCTTCCTTGGCAGGGAAGTAGTTGAAGAAGGTGCGCCGCGAAATGCCCACCTGCTCACAGAGTTCCTCCACCGTGAACCCTGCCAAGCCGTGTTCGGCGGTGAGGGCCCGCGCCGCGCTGGTGATGGCGCTGTGCGTTGCTGCCCGCTTGCGCTCACGGAGGCCGCCGTCTGAACTTGCACTATTTGTCACGAAGTAAACTTTTGCACGATTAGCACATAAGTGCAAAACAGTTGGGTTTCAGCGCCTGTTTGTGTGCTCACCCGTTGCTGGTGGGGTGCTGCCGGAACGGGCCCTCCCACGCCGTGGTGCTCCTGTTGCCGGTATGGTCCGGCGGGAACGGGCGTTCCCAGGTCTTGGTGCTCATGTTGCTGGTGGGGTGCTGGTGGAACCGGGGCTCCCACGCCTTGGTGCTCCTGTTACTGGTGTTCCTTGTTGCATCCGGCGTTCCCGCTCATCGTTGCTCCTGTTGCTGGTGGGGTGCTGGTGGAACCGGGGCTCCCACGCCTTGGTGCTCCTGTTACTGGTGTTCCTTGTTGCATCCGGCGTTCCCGCTCATCGTTGCTCCTGTTGCTGGTGTTCCTCCTTGCATCCGGCATTCTCACTCGTCGTTACTGCTGGCAATTAGTGGGACCTCAGATGTGCACGCGTGTAACAGGGACTGGGAACGGCGGGTTGCCCGGCTTTCTCACGCGTAGGCGATCCCTGTCATTGAGGCCTCCGCTGGTATCGACGTTCGCTCAACCTGGGGCCCGTGTTGCCGGCGGGGTCTGGCCGGACCCGGCATTCCCAGGTCCTGATGCTCGTGTTGCTGGTGGGGTGCTGGTGGAACCCGCGTTCCCACCCATCGTTGCTCCTGATGCTGGTGTGCCTCTTTACATTCGGCATTCCCACTCGTCGATACTGCTGGCAATTAGTGTGACCCCAGTAGTCCACGCGTGTAACAGGGACTGGGAACGGCGGGTTGCCCGGCTTTTCGCACGCGTAGGCGATCCCTGTCGTTGGGGCCTCCGCTGGAACCGGCGTTCGCTCAACCTGGCGCCCGTGTTGCCAGCGAAGTCTGGCCGGACCCGGCGTTCCCACGCTTTGATGCCCGTGTTGCTGGTGGGGTCTGGCTGGAACCGGGGCTCCCACGCCTTGGTGCTCCTGTTGCTGGTGTTCCTTGGTGCATCCGGCATTCCCACTCGTCGATACTGCTGGCAATTAGTGTGACCCCAGGAGTGCACGCGTGTAACAGTGACTGGGAAACGGCGGCCACGGACCCGCGGCGGCAACGGACCCGCGGCCGCGGCGGACACGGACCCACGGCGGAAACAGCGGCCTCGGACCCTGAGCCGGACGTAAAGGGCCTTTCCAGACCGGATCTCCTGACACCGGAGATGCCCCGGGCATGCAAAAGGGGGCCGCCCGCCGGGCAGCCCCCTGAATGCAGCGGAAGACTAGGCCTGCGGCGGCTTGGTCATGGAGAGGACGTCCAGTGCGGCGTCGAGCTGCTCTTCGGTGACTTCGCCGCGCTCGACGAAGCCGAGCTCGGTGACGGCCTGGCGGATGGTCTTGCCTTCCTTGACCGCGAACTTCGCGATCTTGGCAGCGTTCTCATAGCCGATGTACTTGTTCAGCGGCGTGACGATCGAGGGGGAGGCCTCGGCGAGGTAGCGTGCACGCTCCACGTTGGCTTCGATGCCGTCAATCATCTTGTCCGCCATGATGACGGAGGAGTTGGCCAGCAGGCGGATGGACTCCAGGAGGTTCGACGCGATGACGGGGATGCCCACGTTGAGTTCGAAGTAGCCGAAGGTGCCTGCCCACGCGATCGCGGCGTCATTGCCGACAACCTGGGCGGCAACCTGCATTACGGCCTCGGAGATGACCGGGTTGACCTTGCCCGGCATGATCGAGGAGCCCGGCTGCAGGTCGGGGATGGCGATTTCGCCCAGACCGGTGTTGGGGCCGGAGCCCATCCAGCGCAGGTCGTTGGCGATCTTCGAGAAGGATACTGCGATGGTGCGCAGCATGCCGGATACCTCAACGAGGGCGTCGCGGTTAGCCTGGGACTCGAAGTGGTCCCGGGCTTCGGTCAGCGGCAGGCCGGTATCCGCGGCGAGCAGCTCGATCACGCGCTGCGGGAAGCCGGCCGGGGTGTTGATGCCGGTTCCAACAGCGGTGCCGCCCAGCGGAACCTCGGCGACGCGGGGCAGGGAAGCCTGGACGCGCTCGATGCCGTAGCGGACCTGTGCGGCGTAGCCGCCGAATTCCTGGCCCAGGGTCACAGGGGTGGCATCCATGAGGTGCGTGCGGCCGGACTTGACGACGTCCTTGAACTCCTCGGCTTTGCGCTCCAGCGAAACTGCCAGGTGTTCCAGCGCGGGGATCAGGTTGTTGATCAGGGCGGAAGTGGCGGCAACGTGGACGGAGGTCGGGAAGACGTCGTTCGAGGACTGGGATGCGTTGACGTGGTCATTCGGGTGAACCGTGGTCTCGCTGCCGGCAGCCTTGAGGGCGCGGGTGGCGATCTCGGCCAGGACCTCGTTGGTGTTCATGTTCGAGGACGTGCCGGATCCGGTCTGGAACACGTCGATCGGGAACTGCCCGTAGTGCTGGCCGGCAGCAACTTCGTCAGCCGCAGCGGCAATTGCCTTGGCGCGCTCGTCGTCGAGCACCCCCAGTTCGGCGTTGGCGGTGGCGGCAGCCTTCTTGATGCGGGCAAGTGCCTCAATGTGGGCGTCGTCCAGCGGCTTCCCGGAAATGGGGAAGTTCTCCACGGCACGCTGGGTCTGGGCCCGGTAGAGGGCGTTTACCGGGACCCGGACCTCACCCATCGTGTCATGTTCAATGCGGTATTCAGCGGAGTTGGAAGTCATGGCTACCAGCCTAGTCGGCGCGCCCGCCGGCGCTGAAAACGCGTGTCGGAATGGGGCAGGATTCCTGCCCGCTAGCCGGCCGCTAGATCAGTGGTTTCAGGCTCAAGGCTGCCGATGCTGGACACCAGGTCCGCGCGGCCTTCAGCCAGCCGGTAGGAAAGGCCGACGACGGCGGTTTCCCCGGAAGCAACGGCGTCGGAAATCAGGCGGGAGCTTTCAACCAGCCGCTCGGCGGTCTGCCGGGTGTGCTCGACGACCATGTCATTGACGTCCTCCAGGCCATTCCGGCGTGCGGCCAGCACCGAGGGGGTGATGCGTTCGACCAGGTTCCGGACGTAGCCGGCGGGCATGGAGCCGGTGTCAACAGTGTGCTTGGCAGCGGTGACGGCGCCGCAGCTGTCATGGCCCAGGACGACGATCAGCGGGACGCCCAGTACACCCACGCTGTACTCGAGTGAGCCGAGAACGGCGTCGTCGGTGACCTGTCCGGCCGTGCGGACGACGAAAACGTCGCCCAGGCCAAGGTCGAAGATGATTTCGGCGGCGAGCCGGGAGTCCGAGCAGCCGAAGATCACCGCGAACGGATTCTGCTCGTTGACCAGGGAGCTGCGCCGCGGCGCATCCTGGTTGGGATGGCGTGAGGTGCCGGCAACAAATCGCTCGTTGCCTTCGCGCAGGCGCTGCCAGGCCTGGGCGGGAGTGGTGGGAGCAGTAAGGGGGCTGTTGAATTCGGTCACCGTACAAGAATACGGCGCTTCGGGACCGCTTCGCTGATCTGTTACCGCGGGAAGTCGCGCGCTACGGACAGCGCGGGCGCTGAGGTGCTACTGGCCGGAAGCTGCGAGGTCCGCAAGCACTGCTTCGGCCAGGACGTCTACCGAGGACAGATCGCCTTCGGAGCTGAGCACTACGGTCATTCCATCCACCTCGGTGACAAGGTGCGCTTCACCGTTGGCGCTGTCCCGCAGCTGCCAGGTGGCGCCCCCTGCGTTTCGTTCACCGGCAACCAGGGAGTCGCGGGTGGTCTGGGAAACCCAGGTGGGGTTGCCCGCATTGGTCTGGGTGAGCCGGATGAACTCGGTATCCGGAGTGAGATATCCCACTTCCCAGGCCGGAACACCGGAGTTGACGCCCGAATCCCAGCGCGCGTAGTTTGCGGTCCAGCCTTCGGGCAGGTCCGGGGCGAGCGGATCGTACCCGGCGTCGTCCGCTGCTTCGGCAGCGATCGCCTGGACGTCCACATTGCGCGGCTGGGCCTTCTGGTACGGATTCAGCAGCACCGGAACCAGCACGATCGCCAGCGTGATTCCGGTAGCGATGAGCATTCCAATGACCGTTGCGTTGGCACGCTTGGCCTGCTTGGCGGTCAGGGTGGGGGTTACGGGCTCTTCGGGCTGCTGCTGCTCACTCACACCTCCATGATCCCCTATCCGGGGCGGCAAGTCCTATTCCTGCGCCGCCGCGCTGGGTGGCTTCCGGTGCTCCGGCGGCGTCAAATGCCGGGTGCCAGCGGTGGTACGGACCACTTGGCGACTATGATCGGAGCAAGGAACAGCAGGCGGGCCCGCTGTTGGGGACTGATTCCGGACAGTGCGGCCCGAATTTCAAAGATGAGGTTAGACGTGTCCCAAGGTGCCCAGTACTCAACTCTTTCACCCGCGCTGGCAGTCGGCGACGACGAGCCGGACAGGAACCTCGCGCTCGAACTGGTCCGCGTCACGGAAGCCGCGGCCATCGCAGGCGGCCACTGGGTCGGGTTCGGCGACAAAAACGCGGCCGACGGCGCTGCCGTCGATGCCATGCGCTCCCTGATCTCCACCGTCCACTTCAACGGCGTCGTGGTCATCGGTGAAGGCGAGAAGGACGAAGCCCCCATGCTCTACAACGGTGAGCACGTGGGCGACGGCACGGGGGCCCTCTGCGATGTTGCCGTGGATCCGATCGACGGCACCCGGCTGACCGCCCTGGGCATCAACAACGCCCTGGCCGTGCTGGCAGTTGCCGAGCGCGGAACCATGTTCGACCCCTCTGCCGTGTTCTACATGGAGAAGCTGGTCACCGGTCCCGAAGCTGCGGACATGGTGGACCTGCGCCTGCCGGTCAAGCAGAACCTGCACCTGATCGCCAAAGCCAAGGGCAAGAAGATCAACCAGCTCAACGTGATGATCCTCGAGCGGGACCGGCACAAGCCGCTGGTCCAGGAAATCCGCGACGCCGGTGCACGCACCCGCATGCTGATGGACGGCGACGTCGCCGGCGGCATTGCGGCAGCCCGTGAAGGGACCGACGTAGATGCGCTGATGGGTATTGGCGGCACCCCGGAAGGCATCATCACCGCCTGTGCCGTGAAGACCCTCGGCGGGGTCATCCAGGGCCGCCTGTGGCCCACCTCGGACGAGGAAAAGCAGAAGGCCATCGACGCCGGCCACGACCTGGACCGTGTGCTCTCCACCAACGACCTGGTTACCAGCGACAACTGCTACTTCGCGGCGACCGGCATCACTGACGGCGACCTGGTGCGCGGTGTGCGCTACAAGAAGGACCGGGTCCTCACCCAGTCAATCGTGATGCGCTCAAAGTCCGGGACCATCCGTGTGGTGGACGGCGAGCACCAGTCCCACAAGTGGGAGTCCTACGCCCGCCTGCGCTAGGCGCCCGCGAAACCGCAAAGGGGAGGGCCCGGACAATGTCCGGGCCCTCCCCTTTGCCATGGGGTGGTCTTTGCTACGCGGGCTGATGCCGGCGGATCTCCGCCACCCGGGCGCCAACCGTCGCAACCACGATCACGGCGGCGGCAGCAGCAGCCATAACCGCGGTTGGCGTCGAGAGCAGTTCTCCGTTCACCCGTGACACCGCAATCCAGGACAGCCCCCAGGCCAGTGCAGCAGCGGGAGCCAGGCGGCCCCGGCCATACAACGCCAAACCCACGCCGACGGCGGCAGCAGCGGCCAGCACGATGCCCGCCCACACCACGGGGTCCAGCCCGAAGCCGTCAAATCCGCCGTCGGTCAGGGCTGAGGCGATGTTGGCGCAGACGGCCACGCAGACCCAGCCCAGATACAGGCCAAGCGTTCCGTCCACGACGACGGCGCCGAGCAGGCTGTCCGGCCGGCTGCGGGCGTAGCGGGCGAAGATCAGTGCCAGTACCACCAGCAGGGCGGCAATGACGACGGCGGAGAGCGGTACGGAACCGGCCTGCACGCTGAGGATCCAGGCGGCGTTCAAAACCAGTGAGGCGGACACCAGCCAGCCGAGCCGGCGCTGACGGCTGGAAGCGCGCTGCGAAGGCAGCCACTGGTAGATGGTGTAGGCGCCGAGGCCGGTGTAGATGACGGACCAGATGGAGAAGGCCGGGCTTGCCGGGGCAAGATAGGTGGCGTCTGCGCTCAGGGCCCCGCCCGCGGCTTCCGCGATGGGGGTGCCGCCGAAGACTCCCACGCCGATGACTGACCCGGCGATACAGATGATGAAGGATGCGGTGACCGTGAGCTGCCGGGCCAGGTCCCTGCCCGAGTAGCCCTGCGATCCCATACCTGCCGCACTTGGTGGTTCGGATGGACTGGATGTTCTGGGGGTCGAGGTAGCCATATTCGAGCCTAACAAAGCATGCTTATGATTTTCCGGCGTTTTGGAGCGCCCTCGATTTCAGCTCCATAACAACGGCGCGTTCGAGGCCGGTGCCGGCAGCGAAGTAGGCTAGTTGGCATGACATTGAGCGTTACTCCCTGCACCGATCCGTCCCGCTGGAACAGCCTCGTCAACCAGTACGACGGACACCCGCAGCAATTGTGGGGGTGGGGGAAGACCAAGGCAGAGCACGGATGGCAGGCCGAACGGCTCCTGCTTTCGGACGGCACCGGCGTGGTGGGCACTGCCCAGCTGCTGCTGCGCAGGCTGCCGTTTCCCTTCCGCGCCCTTGCCTACATTCCCCGTGGCCCGCAGGGTGTCCCCGGCCGGGAAACGGAACTGCTTGCCGCCGTCGCCGGTTATGCCAGGCAGAAGCACCACGCCGTGGCGCTGACCATCGAACCTGACTGGGACGCGGACTCGCCGGCGGCTGCGGCGCTGCCGGGTGCCGGTTTCCGCCCCAGCACCAACACCATCCTGATTCCGCGCACACTGATCCTGGACCTCAGGAAGGACGAAGAGGACCTGCTGGCCGCCATGGGCAAGAAGCACCGGCAGTACATCCGCAAGTCCGGCAGGGAAGAGCTGGACTACCGTGCCGTAAAGCGCGACGAACTCCAGCAGTGCCTGGACGTGTACAAGCAGACTGCCGAGCGTGCGGGCTTCGGCATCCACGAAGACTCCTACTACTTCGACATCTTCGACAATCTCGGGGACGACTCGCCGGTGTACGCCGCGTTCAAGGGCGGCGACGTGGTGGCTTTCCTCTGGCTGTCAGCTAGCGGTTACACCGCCTTCGAACTCTACGGCGGCATGAGCGACGAAGGGGAACGGCGGCGGGCCAACTACGCCCTGAAGTGGCTTGCAATCCAGGAAATGAAAGCCCGCGGCATCACCCGCTACGACTTCAACGGGCTGCTGAACGACGGCGTCTCCAAGTTCAAGATGGGCTGGGCGAAGCACGAGAACATGCTGGCCGGAACCTGGGACAAGCCTCTTTCCCCGCTCTACCCGGTCTTCACCGGTGCCCTGCCGCTGGCCAAGACGGCGCTGCGGAAGCTCCTCGGCGGGGTTGGCGCGGTCCGGAGCCGCCTGGGCCGGTAGGACGGGACGGCGGTCCGGGTTAGATCCGCAGGGTGGGGGCGTCCGGGTCTGCGGCGGGTGCCGGGGACCCGGTGGTCACCGCGAAAGCCAGCGCGCCGTCGTCGTGCTGTGCTGAATGGGATGCAAGCTTCGCGATCACCGGTGCTTCATCGGCGCCGATAAAAGCGCAGTCGCCCGGGTTGAGGATGAGGTCCTGCTTCGGCGAATCCAGGACCAGGGAGCCGCGCAGTGCGATGACCAGCGTGGGACCGTTCTGCAGCAGCGGAACGTCCGCCGCGGACATGCTGCCCTCACCCGCGCTCTGCGCCAGTTCAAGCCGCTGCAGGGAGAATTCAGAGAACGGGGGCCGGTAGAGTTCCTGGCCCAGTCCGGTGTGTTCCGCTTCGACGCGGGGAATGCCCAGTGCCTGGAAATCGATGGTCTTCAGCAGTTCCTGCAGGTCCACATGCTTGGGCGTGAGGCCGCCGCGGAGAACGTTGTCCGAGGACGCCATCACCTCCACTCCAAGGCCGCGCAGGTACGCATGGACGTTACCCGCCGGGAGATAGATTGCTTCGCCGGGGGAGAGCGAGACCCGGTTCAGGAGCAGGGATATCAGCACGCCCGGATCTCCGGGGTAGTAGCCGTCCAGTGACCCAAGTTCAGCGACGGCCGGATCAAGGTCGGCTCGTTCAGCGTCGTCCAGGGACCGGACGGCACCAGCCGCGGCGGCAACAGCCTCACGGACTTCTTCGCCGCCGGTGATGAGGCGGCGGAAGACGCTTTCGAGCCGTTCGGTTTCCGGCCGTCCGGACTCAAGGTCCGACGCGGTCTGGACCAGCAGTTCCGGTGCCGGGATGCCGGTTGCCTCGACCAGCCTGGAGACCGAGCGGAACAGCGTGCCGGCGTCCTGAGGCCGGCGGAAGCCGCAGAGGGCTTCAAAATCCGTCAGCGCGAAGATCATCTCCGGCTTGTGGTTGGTGTCCTTGTAGTTCCGGTCTGCCGCTGCGCGGTCAACCCCGGCGGCTTCTTCGGCGGCGAAACCCGCCTGCGCCTGTTCCCGGGTGGGATGGACCTGCAGTGACAGCGGTGATCCGGCAGCAAGCACCTTCGCAAGGAACGGCAGGGCCGGTCCGTGCACGGCAACGGTCTCCCGGCCCAGAAGCTGTTCCGGGTCCCGGGAAATGAGTTCGTCCAGCGTGGCAGGTTCCCCGCCCAGGACGCGGGAAGGCGCTCCGGGATGGGCGCCGAACCACAGTTCTGCTTCGGGTTCCCCGCTCGGGTCACGGCCGAAGAGCTCAGCCATGGCCGTCAGGGAGCCCCAGGCATAGGGGCGGAGGGTGCCTGAAAGCAGATACATGTCTCTCTCTTCGGTTAGTGGTGGCCGCGGACCGGAAAGGACCGGTACACGGCGGGGGAGCCTGGCCGGCGGATTAGCCGACGCTGCAGGACCCGTTGTTGTCCAGCAGCATGGCCAGCGTATCGGTGTCCCCGATCTGCGCCAGTTCCTGGAGATACGCTTCGGTGATTTCCGGTCCCGAAGGCTGGGCGGGAGCGGGGGCTTCCACTGGCGCCGGTGCCGCCGGCGCCTCGGGCTCGGCAGGATCCGACGAGCCGATCGCGCCGTCTTCCACCGGTTCCGGGGCAGGCTCTTCAGCGGTCCCCGCCGCGGCAGCAGCGGATGTGGCCAGCTTCTCCTGCACCCGGGAATGGATGAGGTCAAAGTCCGGGTAGGTTGCGAAGTTATCCGCTGCCGTGCCGAAGTCCGGCGGGCCGATGGTCATCCGCTGGACCTCGTGGTTCTTGGATTTCAGGGCGAGGTCCACGAAGCTGCCCAGCTGGTCCTGCGGAATGTCCGTATGGACCACTTCTTCACCGGCTGAGGCAATTGCCTGGAAGCGGGTCAGCAGGGTCGCCGGATCAAGCTGGGCCACCATTGCCTGCTGGACGCACTGCTGGCGGGCAATGCGGTGGAAGTCGGTCACGAATTCGCGTGAACGGGCGTACCAGAGGGCCGTATAACCGTCCATGGTCTGGACTCCGGGAGCGATCCAGCCGTCCGGCGGGTAGTGGCGGTTGGTGCCGGGGATCTCTCCGGCGGTGATGGGAACCCAGCCTCCGACGTCGATCTTCACGCCGCCCATGGCGTCGATCAGGCTGGAGAAGCCCTCCATGTCAACGATGACGTAGGACTGGATTTCCAGGCCCAGGATTCCGCTGGCAGCGTCCATCATTGCCTCTGCCCCCGGGTCTTCGGACTCCGGGTAGAGCTCGGGATACTGCTCGGTGACAACGGGGTACAGGCTGTTCAGAATGCACTCGTCACCGCAGCTGTAGCCCTCGGGGAAGACCTGCCACAGCGGGGAGTCCGCACTGAACTGGGCGTTCTGGAAGTTGCGGGGGAGGCTGAGGGTGACGATTTGGCCGGTGTCCGCATCGACGCTGAAGACGGACATGCTGTCCGGCCGCAGGCCCGTGCGGTCCGCCCCTGCGTCTCCGCCCAGGAGCAGGAAGTTGTAGCGTCCGTCCACCGGGTCGAAAGCGGGCCCGGAGGCGAAGATGTTGTCGAAGGTCTGTCGGCTGACATTGAGCAGCCAGGCGCCGTAAGCCAGCGAGCCGCTCGTGAGGACCATGAGCAGGACCATGGCTCCGGCAACGGCAGGGCGTACGTTCCGCTTCAGCAGCGGCGGACGGATGATGCGGAAAGTGTTGATGAACAGCAGTGCCCAGCCCACGGCCAGTGCGGCCAGCAGCGCCATGATGAGGAAAGACGCCCAGCTGTTGGTGAAGATGTTCACCAGCAGGACCCGGTTGGTGAGCGCTACCACGGCAACCGCGATCAGGGCTGCCCAGACGAGGAACGTGATGCGAAGGGCCATGCGGCCCAGCCTGCGGTCTCCCGCGACGATCTGCGCCGAACCGGGCAGCACAAGGGTCAGGAACAGGAGCAGGAAGGCCCGTTTGCTGCGCAGGCGCGGCGACGCCGACTGGGGATAGCGGACCGGGTCAGTGTAGACGGCTCCGGATGAACCTGGCGCTGTACTGGCCATGCGCCTGGCCTAGGCGCTTTCCGAAACGGAAGCGCGCAGCCGGGCGCCCTTGGCCATGGCGGTCTGGCGCAGCTCTCCGGCGAAATCGACCAGCTTCTCCTGCAGACTGGCGGCGAGCGGGTCAGTTCCTGCAGCCAGCATGCGCACTGCCAGGAGGCCGGCGTTGCGGGCGCCGCCGATGGATACCGTTGCCACGGGAACGCCGGCAGGCATCTGGACGATGGACAGCAGGGAGTCCATGCCGTCCAGGTACTTCAGCGGAACGGGGACACCAATGACCGGCAGCGGCGTCACGGAGGCGAGCATTCCCGGCAGGTGGGCTGCGCCCCCGGCACCGGCGATGATGACGCGCAGCCCGCGGCGGTGTGCTTCCTGGCCGTAAGCGATCATTTCTGCCGGCATACGGTGGGCGGAAACGACGTCGGCTTCGTAGGGAATCCCGAATTCGGCCAGTGCTGCTGCGGCTGCCTCCATGACGGGCCAGTCCGAATCGGACCCCATGACCAGGCCGACCAGCGGCTTGTTGGCGGTGCTCATGCGTTCTCCTCATTCGGTTCGCGGCCGTCGCGGATGATTGCGGCGGCCCTCTCGGCGCTGCGCCGGACGGCCGGCAGGTCCGCAGCGGACGCTCCGACTACATTAACGTGGCCGACCTTGCGCCCGGGACGCACGGCCTTGCCGTAATTGTGGACCTTGGCAGCGGGTTCGGCCGCGAGGGCCAGCCGGGTACCAAGGTACAGGTCCGGGTTCCCGGCACCGAGGAAGTTCTTCATCACGGCCACGCCGCCCAGCAGTTCGGTGCTGCCCAGCGGCAGTCCCAGCACGGCACGCAGGTGCTGCTCGAACTGGCCTGTGACCGACCCGTCCATGGTCCAGTGTCCGGAATTATGCGGTCGCATGGCCAATTCGTTGATCAGGAAGCCCGGTCCGCGGCCGGGCGTTTCGAAGAGCTCGGCGGCCATGACTCCGGTAACACCAAGTTCGGCAGCGATTCGCAGTGCAGCTTCGGACGCGGCTGCAGCCGTCTCCGGAGCGAGGTCCTGTGCCGGCGCGATGACTTCATCACAGACACCGTTGACCTGGATTGAGTGGACCACGGGCCAGGCAACGGACTCGCCGTCCGGCGTCCTCGCCACCAGCGCCGAGAGCTCGCGGGTGAAAGGGACCTTTTCCTCGGCCAGCAGTGCGGCTCCGGTGAACCAGTCCGCCGCGGCCTCGGCAGCTGCGGTGTCGTCGATAATCCGTACGCCCTTGCCGTCGTAGCCTCCGCGGGGAGTTTTCAGCACTACCGGCCACCCCGTGGCCTTGCCGAAATCAATGAGGTCAGCAACCGAGGAGACAGCGGCCCAGGCGGGATTCGGCAGACCGAGGCGGTCCACGGCTGCGCGCATCACCAGCTTGTCCTGGGCGTGTACCAGGGCATCGGGCCCGGGCTGGACGTTGATGCCCTCCCCGGCCAGGGCACGCAGATGGTCTCCGGGAACGTGCTCGTGGTCGAACGTCAGGACGTCGACGCCGCGGGCGAAGGAGAGCAGGGTGTCATAGTCCGTGTAGTCGCCGACGACGGCGTTTGCCACGGCGGGAACAGCGGATACATCTGGGCCTTCTGCCAGGACGCGCAGTTCAAACCCGAGTTCTGTGGCCGCCGGGGCCATCATCCGGGCCAGCTGGCCGCCGCCGACAACGCCGATAATAGGAAATCTCACGTGTACAGGTTACCGAAGCTGCAGGTACTTCCTGCCGTGTGTCATCGCCCGGACGACTTCCTTCAGGGCCAATTCCCAAGAACTGAAGGTAAAGTGGGTTTCTTACTGCCGTGCCATAGCGCGGCAGTTCCTTCGTCCGGCGGGGATCCCCGTGCGTACACGATTGGCCGCGGAGGGTCATGATTCGATCATTTATTTCCTGGCTCAGGTCACTGGCGTCTGCCTTTTGGCGCGAAGTGGCAAAGTTCGGGACCGTTGGCGCGGTCGCCTTCGTGGTGGACAACGGGCTGACCTGGATCTTCATGCACTCGGTGATGGAAGGCAGCCCGGCTAAGGCACGCTTCGCCGGTGCCACCATCGCCACCATCTTCTCCTGGGTGGCCAACCGCTGGTGGACCTTCCGCCACCGCCGCCAGTCCAACGTCGCCCGCGAATTCGGTCAGTTCATCCTCATCAACGGCGTCGGGATCTTCATTTCCACCGGATTCACCTGGATAGCCCGCTACCCGATGGGCATCACGGATAACGGCACCCTGTTCATGGCAGGGGTCATAGGAATCGGCGTTGCCACTGTGGTGCGCTTCTTCGCCTACCGGTACTGGGTTTTCAACAGCTCAGCCAGCGATGCTGAGGCCGACGAGCTGGCCATGGAACTGACCGTGGACCCGGCCCACTCGGTGCCGCAGGAGCCTGCGGCAGAGACGGCCAAGCCGCTCAGGCCCCAAGCCGAGCAGTAACCTTCTCCGCCGCCAGCATCCGCTCGGTGGCATCGACGCCGGCCCCGGTGAGCACGAGTGTTCCTCCTGCGGACCAAACGGCCAGTGCCGTGCCCAGGATCCTGGCCAGTCCGGCTTCGGCGGGGGCCAGCAGGGTCACCGCCCCCGCTGCTTCCCGGTCCTCGAGCCCGGGCAGGGAAGTGAACGGGGTTGCCTCCGCCCCCGGACCGCCGGCAAGCGCCGCCCCAGGCTCGTCGCCGTATTCAGGCCCCGCCCAGGTGTCGGCAAAGGAACGGACCTCGGCCGCGTAGTCGCTGGTTCCGGCCGGAAGCGCTCCCGGCCAGGACATGGCCAGTGCGGGAAGGGCAACCGCCGCGACGATTTCTCCGGAGCTGCGTGGCTCAGGATGATCCGCGGTGGCCCTTACCGGCGCACCCGAGTCTGCCGATAAGGCTAGTTGGCAGCCGGCCTGCCAGGCTCCCAGGGCCCAGACCAGGGTTTTCCAGTGGGCTGGCAGATCCAGCTCCACGGTCGATCCGGGTTCGGCATCAAGTTCTTCCGCGAGGTAGTTGGAGGTCTTGGCGGCCCAGTTGTCCAGGACCCTGCCGGAAAGCTCCACCCGTTCCGAATCCGGTCCGTACCAGACCAGGGCGGGGGAGGTTGCCTGCTCTGACCTGAGCGTGTTCAGGATGCGGGGGACTGGGTTGGTTGTCATATGCTTTTCGCTTTCGCTTCGAGTGGCGCCGGGCTGCGGGAGCCCCGCCGGGCAAATTCTCGGCGTGGCGCGCCGCCGTCAGAGGGTTCCGACTCTATAGGATGCCGAAACAGCTTGACGTGACCGTATTACACGCGTGTAATTAGGGAACGGATTTGTTCCAGCAAACCATGAACTACATGCGTTCACAGCAGGCTGATTGTCGCCTGTGTGAATCCAGATATCCGCTGCTGGAGCATTTACACCGGGAGGACTCCATGGGGCAAGCAGAGAAGATTCAGGGCCGGCCGGACATCGAGGCGCAGGCTTCCACGAGTTACGGCTCACGCGGCGTGCCCGGCGACTGGTACGTCGATCCCGCTGATCCCGAAGCTGCCGACCGCTACCGCGAGGGAGCAGGCGCCAGCCTGGAAGATGCGGCCACCGCCTTCCTAGCCGCGCATGAGGCCCTCGACGGGGGCGAGACGAAGGGTGCGGAGGATCTTCTGGATCCGCCGGTATCCCTGTTCTCCGCTCCGGCAGAGACCGAGCAGCGCCCGGTATGGATTGGGCTGCCCGGAATCGGCGACGGCTACGCCGACGAGAGTGAACTGGGATGGCAGGCCGACGCGCTCTGTGCCCAGACCGATCCCGAAGCATTCTTCCCGGAAAAGGGCGGCTCAACACGGGATGCGAAAAAGGTCTGCGCTGCCTGCACGGTGCGCTCACAGTGCCTTGAGTACGCTCTGGCCAACGATGAACGCTTCGGCATTTGGGGCGGTCTCTCCGAGCGGGAACGCCGCCGGCTACGAAAGCAGGCAGTCTAATTCTTTCGCACGTCCGCGTATGTGCCGTTGTAGTTGCCCACAACGGTGCCGAGTACCTCCCCGAAACACTCTCCGCACTGGCGGCCCAGACCCGGCCGGCAGATTTCTGCATCGGCGTTGACGCCGGATCGACTGATGCCTCCGCGTCCCAGCTGCAGCTGGGACTGCCGGTAGGAAGCCCCGTGATTGGCGCCCCCGCACGGTCCGGTTTTGGCGCAGCCGTCAAGGCCGGGCTCGAGCAGCTGCCCCGGCGTACCGAGGCAGGGGACCCCACCCAGGAATGGCTGTGGCTTCTCCACGACGATTCGGCGCCCGATCCCGGTGCGCTGGCCCAGCTGCTGCGTGCCGTTGAACTGGCCCCCTCGGTGACCATTGCCGGCACCAAGCAGGTTGAATGGGAAAACCCCCGCAAGCTCCTCGACGTCGGCGTCTCGATCAGCCGCTGGGCTGAACGCCTGACCATGATCGACGTCGATGAACTGGACCAGGGGCAGTACGACTCCCGCAGCGACGTCTTTGCGGTGAACTCCGCAGGAATGCTGATCCGCCGCGACGCCTGGGACGCCCTTGGCGGATTCGACCCGGCACTGCCGGGCACCGGTGACGACATTGACCTCTGCTGGCGGAACCGGCTCGCCGGCAACCGCGTGGTGGTGGTTCCTTCCGCGCGTGTCCGGCACGCCGGCAGCCGGCCAAACCCGGCAGCGTCCGCGAGGGCTGCCCGCAAGGCTGAGGTCTTCCTCCGCCTGAAACACGCTCCCGGCTGGCAGGTTCCCTTCCTGGCACTGGGCGCCGTCCTGGGCGGTTTCGGCCGGTTCTTCCTGGGCATGCTTGCCAAGGACCCCGGTTATGCCGCCGGCTCCCTGGTCTCGAGCATCGCCGCCGTGCTGCGGCCGGTGGATCTCTACCGGTCCCGGCGCAAGGCAGCCGCTACCCGCAGACGCCCCCGGAGCGCCGTGCGGGCCCTGGTCACGACACCGCGGGAAGTGCGCGAGCACCGGCGGTCCGTCCACGAATCCGAGGCCGCCGCGAACGCCTACCGGTCCGAGGAGACCGGCGCAGCGCCTGCGCCGCACGCCTATGAACCCAGCGGCGACTCACACGACGACTTTGCGGCCCTGGCCACCCGTGGGCGGGCCTGGTCCGGGGCGGGTGCGCTGGCCGCCGTCCTGCTCCTGGCCGCCGCGTCGCTGGCCGGCCTGCACCGCCTGGTTGGTGCCCCTGCACTGACCGGCGGCGCCCTGCTGCCTGTATCCGATTCCCTCGCCGTCATCTGGGCCAACGCCAGCGGCTGGTGGAGTGAAGTGGGAGCGGGATACCAGGGGCACGGAGATCCCTTCGATTACGTGCTGTGGCTGCTCGGGGTGGCAGGGCTGGGGAACGCCAGCGCCGCCGTCGTAGTCCTTGTCCTGCTGGCCATGCCCCTGTCCGGGCTCGCTGCCTGGATCGCGTCCGGGGCCCTTACCCGGCGCCCCGGCGCACGCTTCTGGGCCGCCATGGTGTGGGGTTCGCTGCCTGCGCTGCAGGCATCACTCGGCGAAGGCCGGCTTGGTGCCCTCGTGGCCCACATTGTTCTGCCGCTGACCGTCCTGGCGATGGCGCGCGCCGTCGGTGCCGGAACCGCCGCCCCGGATACGCGCGGTGCCGCCGATGCCGATTCCGCGGCTCCCCGGAAGCCCGGCATCCATGGTGCACCCAGCTGGACGGCCGCGGCCGCTGCAGGTCTCCTGCTGTCAATCCTGACCGCCAGCGCCCCGCTGCTGTTCGTCCTCGGCGTCCTGCTGGTCCTGGTGCTCTCACTGCGGCTTCGTTCCCGCGCACGGACCCTCTGGTGGTCCCTGCTTGCACCGGCAGCGCTCCTGCTGCCCGTAGTCCTCTCCCTTTCGGATAATCTCCGGGCGGCCGCGGCAGACCCGGGAGTTCCGCTGGCCTTTGCACCGGCCGCGCTGTGGCAGCAGCTGCTCGGCTATCCGGAAGCGTTCGGCATCTCTGATCCGCTGGCCGGACTCGGCTTCCTGCCGGAGGGTCCCTGGGCCCTGGTGCTCGCCCTGATGGTGGGCGGACCGCTGGTGGCACTGTCCGCCGCGGCGCTCTTCCTTCCCGGCCGCGCCGCGACCGCCCGGCTCGGGTGGGTCATGGCGGTCCTCGCCCTTGCGCTGTCCGGTGCCGCGGCCTATCTCGTCACCGGAAGTGCGGCCGCGGCGCTGGTGACTCCCTACCCCGGTCCGCTGGTATCCGCCGCGGTGTTTGCCCTGCTGTGCGCCGCGCTGCCGGCACTGGACAGACTGCTGGCCGCCCGCAGGACGGAAACCGGCCAAACCCGCCGTCCCGCTGCCGCCGCAGTAGTTCTCCTTACCGTCCTCCTGGGAGCCGGTCCGGCCGCCAGCCTGGCTGCGTGGACCGTGCCCCAGGCCGCCGGCGAGGCAACCCCGGCCGGAGCCGGTGGAGTCCAGCCCGGCACCCGGCTGGACCTCCGGGAGACCGGGACGCGGGTGCTGCCCGCAACCGCGGCGGACCGCGGGAACAGTGCCGACCAGACCCGGTCCCTGGTGCTGTCCCTGGGACCCGGCGACGACGTCACCGCCACGCTGATGCGCTCGGGCGGAAGCACCCTGGACGGACTCAGTGCGGGCTACGCCGCACGCGCCGTCGAAGGCATGCCGGGCAGTGAAACGCTCGGTGAAGACGACGGCGCAAGCGCCGCCCTTCGCAGCACTGTCGCCGTCATCACGGCCGGAACGGGCGTGGACCCGCGCGAGGAGCTCAGCCGGCTGGGAGTGGGCTATGTGGTGCTGCAGGCATCCGATACCGCCGCCGAACTGCTGGCCGACCGTTTGGACGCCGTGCCGGGCCTGGCATCCGTAGGCCAGACCGGATCCGGCTGGCTCTGGCGCGTAACCGGAGCGCTGGATGAACAGGGCACTGAGACGCTCGCAGGGCAGACCGCACGGCTCCGCATTATTGATGCCCAGGGCCAGACCCTCTCCCTGGTGCCATCCGGCAGGGTCACGGCAGATGCAGCAATCCCGGCGGGTCCGGAAGGGCGCCGCCTGGTCCTGGCTGAACGAGCCGACACCGGCTGGCAGGCAACGCTGAACGGCAAAGCGCTCGAACCCTCCACGGACGGCTGGGCCCAGGCCTTTGACCTGCCGGAAGAGGGAGGCGACTTCAGCCTCAGGTATTCAAGTCCCTGGGAACCGTGGACCTCGATTGTGCAGGTCATCGTCTTCGGTTTGACCGTGCTGCTCGCGGTGCCCACACCCTCCCGCTCCGGTGCCATCCGGCTGCCCGGCAAGCAGGGGCCCGTGCGTTCCGCTGCCGCGGCTCCCAAGGAGGAGGCCGACGCCGACGCGGCGGGCGGGGAGCCTGGTCCTCGGGAGCTGGCCAAGGAACCGGCGCTGGCCCGGGATCGCAAGGCCGGGCGTGCCCGACGGGGCAAGCCGGCCGGAGGGAAGGCCCCCGGCCGGAGCCGCGGAAGCGGCGCAGCCCGCCAGCGTGCGTCCGACGCAGGAGCGCCGGCCGCCAAGAGTTCGTCTGAAGGAGTGCACTGATGGCCGAGTTGACCGGGTCAACCGACGCGGGGGCATCGCGTGCTCAAACCCGGGAGCGCCGCGCTGCGGGCCGGAGGACGGCGTACGCAGCAGTCTCAGGGACCGTCCTGGTAGTGACCGCAGGCGCGCTCATCACGGCATCGGCCATCGCGGCGCCGCCGCGCTCCGAGCTGGACGTGCCGCCTCCGGCCACCAGCGTTCCCGCCGGAATACTCACGGGTGTGTGCCCTGAGCCGCTCCGGCTGCTTGCCGGCAACGCCGCCTCGACCGACGCGGAGTTCAGCCCGGTTTCCGAGTCCGCGGCCACCGCGGTGACCACTGCGGTTATCTCTGCAGCGGGTGCTTCCCTGCCTCCGGCCCAGCTCTCAGCACTGGACAGCGGAGACGCCGTGGCCTCCCTCAAGGACAACCCGGAGGTCCCCCTGGCCGGCACCAGGCTGGCCGGTGTGCTGGCGAAACAGCAGGTCACGTCTGTTACCGCCTTCGAAGCTGAACCCAGCGGGGACCAGCCGGCTACCGCCAATGCGGTCATGGGCTACACCGCCACGGACGGAGACCTTGCCGGACTCGCCGCGGCGAACTGCCAGACGCCTTCGAATGACATGTGGCTCCTGGGTGCCCGGACGACGGTCGGGGCCACGGCCGTGCTCAAGCTGAACAACCCCTCCGCGACGGCCGCCACGGTTGACCTGGAGATCATCGGCTCGGAGGGGCGGGTAGAGGCCGGAGGCAGCCGCGGGATCGTGGTGGCACCGGGCCAGACCCGTTCAATCGTCCTTGCCGGCCTGGCATCGGGGCAGGAATCGGCAGCGGTGCGGGTGCGCAGCTCCGGGGGACCGGTCAGCGCCTTCATAGAACAGAGCATCCTGCGCGGACTCACCGCAGGCGGGGTTGAAATCATAGAGCCCACTGCGGCTCCTGCGCCGCGCCAGGTGGTCACGGGGGTTGCGCTGCAGTCCCCGCAGGCCACCCGCGAACTGATGGAGCAGGAAGGCTACGATTCAGTCCAGCCCGTCCTTAACGTCGCCGTTCCGGGGACAACGGACGCATCCGTCCACCTCCGCGTTTTCGGCGAGCGGGGCGAAGTGGAGATTCCCGGCGGCGGTGTTTTCAGCGTTCCTGCCGGCACGGTGGGAAAGATTCCGCTGTCGGAACTGCCAGCCGGGACCTACTCCCTGGATTTGTCTTCGGACGTCGCCGTAGCCGCTTCAGCTGTGTTCAGCCGCGGTACCAAGCCCGAAGAACCGGTGGAGCTGGCAATAGCCCCTGCGGACACGAGGCTGGGCAGTGAACACCTCGCCGTGGCAGCGCCGGGCGGCAGTTCCACCCTGGTGCTCACCGCGCCTGACGGCGACGCCGAGGTACGGGTCCGGGCTGTGGGAGCAGACGGAACCCTGCAGGAGGAGAAGGTAATCCAGGTTCCCGGCGGCAGGACACTGTCACTGAAACCCGGAGACCTCGGAAGCGGCGAACTGCCCGCCGTCCTGGTCAGCGCACTCGGCGACGCCGTCTACGGAGCGCAGCTCGTGACGGGGGAGGGCCCCGGGATATCGGTGCTGCCGCTGCCGGAGGGAACCTCGGGAAGCCAGTCCATTCAGGTGGGAATCGGCTACTGACTCACGGCCGTTACCCGCGGGCCGCTAGAGCGGCCGAAAGCGGCCGTATGTTGGATCGATCGACTCCGGATCCATCCCCTTCAGGGACGCCAGCTGTTCCACCACGACGTCGTGGATCAGTTCGTTGACAGGTACCAGTCCGCGGGCTGTCGACTCCACGGGACGGCGGTAGATGGTGATTACCGGCGGCCGGGGGCCACTCCCCGCGCTGGAGGAAGCCAGTGGCACGGCGCCTCCGCGGCGGACCAGTTCCTCCAATCCGTCCGGAATTTCCTGGACGATGAACTGGTAGGTCTGGATGTCTTCGCCCCAGAGCCGCTCCAGCCGCTGGGCGGATTCCATCACCCAGTCATCGAAGCGTTCGGCGCGGGTCCTGGACCCGGCCAGGTGTGCCGGGAGCAGCTCCCCGCGCAGGCCCCGTCCGTGCCTGTTCCGGCGACGGCGGCGGAACGGGCGTGCGGCGGGCCCCGGCTCACCTCCGCCGGATCCGCCGTTGGTGCTGGGGGAAGATCCTGGAACCATGGCACCTACTCTAGCCCGCACACTGCCCGCCGGGGAGACCATGTCCGGGGCCTCCCGGGCTCCGGCGTGGCTGCCCAGGGCAAGAGGCGCCTGGGGGTACAGTTATGACCCGTGGGATCCTTACGTCTTTGTTCACGTTCAGCGTGCCGGCAGGCCGCCGTCGCAACTTTGACGTACGTGTACGCAGATTCAACCGCAGTGCTTGGACCCCTGGCCACCTACGCCGAGCCGCACTGCTATGACCTGTGCGAGCTCCACGCCGAGCGCCTCACCGCTCCCCGCGGCTGGCAGGTTCTCCGCCTGGATCTCGGCGCACTGCCGCGGACACCGGGTCCGGATGAACTTTCTGCCCTGGTGGATGCTGTGCGTGAGCCGGAGGAAGCTCCCGCCGCGGAAGAGCCCGTCCGCCGCAGCGGCAAGCATGCCCTGGAACCGCCGGCGGATCTCCCCGCTACCCGCCGTTCGCACCTGCGTGTGCTGCGCGAAGAAGTCAGCGAACCAAGCTGAGCTGAGCCGTGGGGCTTCGCACGCTATAGGCTGGGGGAATCAGCCGGGGATGAACCGCGGCCGTGACCAGTCAACCGTTTCGCAAGGAAGTGCCGCAGCATGGCTAACCTGACCGCTGATCTCCTGGATGTCCTGCGTTGCCCGCAGACCCACTCACGCCTGGTGCAGGAGGGGGACGAACTCGTTTCCACCGCGCCCGGACCGGACGGCAAGCCGCTGCGCTACGCCATCGCGGAAGGCATTCCGGTGCTGCTCCCGGCATCCGCCGCGCCGGCCGACGACTCCGAGAACTGAGGATCCTGAACCTGTGAGCATCGATTTTAAAGTAGCTGACCTCTCCCTGGCCGAAGCCGGCCGCCACCAGATCCGCCTGGCCGAGCATGAAATGCCCGGCCTCATGGCACTGCGGCGCGAGTACGGCCCAAGCCAGCCCCTGGCGGGAGCCCGGATTGCCGGGTCGCTGCACATGACCGTCCAGACCGCCGTGCTGATCGAAACCCTGACCGCACTGGGTGCCGAGGTCCGGTGGGCCTCCTGCAACATCTTCTCCACCCAGGACGAAGCCGCCGCCGCAGTGGTGGTTGGCACCGGAACACCGGAGGATCCCCAAGGCGTCCCGGTCTTCGCCTGGAAGAACGAAACCCTCGAGGAATACTGGTGGACGGCCGAGCAGATCCTCACCTGGCCCGAGGGCTCCGGCGGCCCGAACATGATCCTGGACGACGGCGGAGACGCCACGCTCCTGCTGCACAAGGGTGTTGAGTTCGAAGCCGCAGGCTCCGTCCCGGCCAACCCGGCCGAAGATGATCCGGACTACTCCTACGAGTACACGGTCATCCTGGACACCCTGCGCCGTTCGCTGGCCGAGGCACCGGGTAAATGGACCGAAATCGCCAAGGGCATCCGCGGCGTCACCGAAGAGACCACCACCGGCGTCCTCCGGCTCTACCAGCTGGCAGCAGACGGACAGCTGCTGTTCCCCGCGATCAACGTGAACGACTCGGTCACCAAGTCCAAGTTCGACAACAAGTACGGCATCCGCCACTCGCTGCCGGACGGCCTGAACCGTGCCACGGACACCCTGATCGGCGGCAAGGTCGCCGTTGTCTGCGGCTACGGCGACGTCGGCAAGGGCGCCGCGGAAGCACTGCGCGGCCAGGGCGCCCGGGTGATTGTTACGGAAATTGACCCGATCTGCGCGCTGCAGGCGGCCATGGACGGCTACCAGGTGGCACGCCTGGAATCCGTGGTGGGCCAGGGCGACATTTTCATCACCACCACCGGAAACAAGGACATCATCATGGCCTCCCACATGGCCCGGATGAAGCACCAGGCGATCGTGGGCAACGTTGGCCACTTCGACAACGAAATCGACATGGCCGGACTGGCCCGCGTCCCCGGAATCCGCAAGGTGGAGATCAAGCCGCAGGTCCACGAATGGATCTTCGACGAAGGCACCGAGGACCAGCGCAGCATCATCGTGCTCTCCGAAGGCCGCCTGCTGAACCTGGGCAACGCCACCGGACACCCGTCCTTCGTCATGTCCAACTCCTTCGCGAACCAGACGATTGCCCAGATTGAACTGTTCACCAAGTACGGACAGGACAAGGAAGACGGCACCCCCGAATACGCCAACCAGGTGTACGTGCTGCCCAAGATTCTCGATGAGAAGGTCGCCCGGCTGCACCTCGACGCCCTTGGCGTAGAGCTCAGCGAACTGACCAAGCCGCAGGCCGAATACCTGGGCGTGGACGTGGCCGGTCCCTACAAGCCGGACCACTACCGGTACTAGGCCCTCACGCCGGAATCCAAAGCCGCGCCGCTCCCAACGGAGCGGCGCGGGTTTGTTGCGGGATTGCTGGTGCGCGGTCTAGGGGTCCGTAAACGGGAGGCGGTGCAGCCGGCGGCCCAGCTGTTCGGACCGGTCGTGTTGTGCGCTCAGGCGGGCGAAATCACGCTCCCGGCGCTGGGCAACGACGGCGCGGAGGTAGGACTCCGGATAGGTGCCTGCGGGCGGCGGCGGAGAGACGAAGGCGGACACCTCTGTTGCCAGCGAAGCGGCCATGGAGGCGCGGGCCGGAGGCGCCATCCGCTCCGACTGGGCCAGGAACCGGGACACGCGCCGGGAAAGGGGGTCCGGCAGCCGGCCAATGTCCGCCAGCTCCGCCCAGGGTGCGAGTTCCTGAGGCATGGCCACGGCGGCCGGCGGGGGAGCCTTGACCCGCTCCCGCATCGAGTACGTCCCGGCAAGCATGTCCCCGAGGCGCTTGGACTTCTCGTTGAAGACCGCGGTGACGAAAGCCAGCGAACCGGCCAGCATGTAGATCTCCAGGACGGCCAGGAGTCCGCGGGTGAATGCCTGGCGGAAACGCACCGCACCGCCGTCGTCACGCACGATGCGCAGGCCCATGACCAGCCGTCCCAGCGACTTGCCGCGGGTCAGCGTTTCGACTGCCACCGGAATCACCACGATCACCAGGACAACACAGGCCAGCAGCAGGGCCCGGGTCAGTGCCGGATCGAGTGCCCCGTCCAGGGTATTGCCGATCAGGAAAAACAGCAGGAGCAGCAGGAGCAGCTGCGAGACGACGTCGATCAGGACGCTGAGCCCCCGGGCCGCGAAAGAGGCCGGGCGCAGTTCAAGGACAACGGCTTCACCCGTGACCACCGTGCTCATGCCAGCCCCCTGCTTCAGCTTTCAACGTCAGGGTTCCCACTTTACCCATCCGTGCCGCGGAGATGGGCGGTCCACGCGGCCGCGCCCGCTAGGGTGGAGGCGTGGACCTGGATGCCTTCGCCGCCGTACACAGCCCGGACTGGAAGCGGCTTGATGAACTGATCGCCCGCCGCCGCCTGAGCGGGGCTGAGGCGGACGAACTGCTGCAGCTGTACCAGCGCGCCTCCACGCACCTCTCCGTGATCCGTTCGGTGGCGCCTGAAGGCGCGCTGTCCGCAGCCCTGTCAATGCGGCTCTCCCGCGCCAGAACCCGGTTTACCGGCGCCCGGTCGAATTTCTTCGAGGACCTGGCCGGTTTTTTCGTGTACTCCCTGCCCGCGGCGTTCTACCGGGTCCGGATACTGACCGTGGTCATTGGAGCACTCTTTGTCCTGGTCTCGGCGCTGACCGCCTACTGGGTGGTGAACACGCCAGGTGTCCTCGCAGCCATGGGAACGGATGCCGAGCTCCGCCGCTACGTGGAGTCGGATTTCGCTGCCTACTATTCGGAGAATCCCGCGGCGTCCTTCGCCGGCATGGTCTGGACGAACAACGCCTGGATCGCGCTGCAGGCAGTGGCTTTCGGCGTCACCGGGATATGGGTGCCCTACATCCTGTACCAGAACGCAATCGGTGTGGGCACGGCGGCAGGCACCATGGCGTCCTTCGGCGAGCTTGACACCTTCTTCACGTACATCCTTCCCCACGGGCTCATGGAACTCACGGCAATCTTCATCGCGGCGGCGGCCGGACTCCAGATCTTCTGGGCCCTGGTTGCGCCCGGACCGCGTCCCAGGGTAGCGGCGCTGGCTCAGGAAGGCCGGTCCCTGATGACGGTGGCGCTGGGGCTCGTGGTGGTCCTGTTCATCTCCGGGCTGGTGGAAGGTTTCGTCACCCCCAGCGGGCTTCCGGCCTGGCTGCGCATTACCATCGGTGCGCTGGTGCTCGCCGCCTACTGGGCGTACACCCTGATCCTGGGCAAGCGTGCCTACGAGGCCGGATTCCGCGGTGACCTGCTGGCACGTGATGCGGGCGAGGCCGTGGTCCGCTCGGCCTAGGGCCCGGAACCTCCGACGGAAACGCTGTCCGGACTCGCCGTGAGCCCCTTCGGTTCAGGGACCAGTGGCCGGTAGTGTCTATGAAGGACGAAACCGGACCCCCCACCACCCCGGTGACTTCAAACAGGATTGGGATGAGAGACGAAGCAGTGGCAAGCCAGGACCAAGACCCCACTACGGAAGGCGTCCCCTCAGGCAAGACGCCGGACGGGCACGGCGAGAACCCGTCCGACGCAAGCGAGACCATAGTCAGCGGAACCCACGCGGCCGCTACGGGCAAGGCCCAGGACAACGCTGCTCCGGCTGAACACGATGCCTGGGATGCGGAGTTCGCCGGGCTGGCCGGAACGGGGCCCGACGCCGGAACCGCCCATGAGCGCAAGGAGGCTTCCGCTGGAACGGCTTCCGAGACCGGAGACGCCCCCGCGCCTGTGGCGGATGCGCCGTCCGCTGACGTTAACGAAACCTCCCGTTCCGGCGCTGCGGCTCCGGACGATGCGGGCGGCGCGGCAGCCCCTGCGCGGACCCCTGAGGAAGTGCCGGGAGGACACCCGTCCCTGGCCCAGCGGAGCACACTGCCCATGCGCGCTGCCAGCACGATGCCCGACCTGAGCCGGTACGGCACCGAAGACTCCGCCGGAAATGACGTCTCCGCTGGAACAGGAGACTCCACCGGAACTGGAGACTCCACCGGAACAAAGGGCACGGCCGCCACGGACGAGACTGCTTCAGCAGTTACCGGCACTGCGGACAAACAGGCATCCGGGCAGGATCCAGCGGTGTCCGAACCGCATCCCACTACCGCCGAAGGCGGTCCGTGGTACGGGCCGGGCACGGGAGAGCGGCAGGTGTCCGGCGAGGACAGCGCCGCGAACGCTGCCGTGCCGGAAACCGCAGCCATGCCGGCCGCCGATCCCGCCGTCCCGGCAGAGGATGCTGAGCGGCGGAACGCGGAGCGGGAACGCGCCGCCAGCGCCAAGCCCGTCCTCGGCCGGGTCATCCAGGTTGCCATCGCGGTGTTCTTCCCCGTCATGCTGCTGGCCGCCGCGATCCGCGCGGTGGCAACGCCGCTGTTCCTGTGGATCGAGTACAACCGGCCCGGCTTCCCGGCGGACAGCTTCGGTTTCAGCACAGATGACCGCATGACCTACGGTTCCTACGCCGTGGACTACCTGTTGAACTTTGCTTCTCCGCGGTATCTGGGGGACCTGGTGACGCCGGACGGCGATTCCCTGTACCTGGCCACCGAGGTGTCGCACATGGCCGACGTCAAGATGGTCCTGAGCCTCGCGTTCGTAACGGCGCTGGGCCTGGCGCTGCTCAGCATCGCCGGCGGGATCTACCTCGCCCGGCGCTGCCCGGGCGGGATCCGGCGCGCGCTGTTTGCCGGTGCCGTAGCAACCCTGGCACTTATTGCCGGACTGCTGGTAGCCGCCGTCCTGGCCTGGGAAGAGTTCTTCACCATGGTGCACACCATCTTCTTCGCCCAGGGCAATTGGACATTCCGCCTTGACGACACCCTGATCCGCCTGTTCCCCGCCCAGTTCTGGATGGACGCCGGCGGAGCCATTGCGGCCATCGTCCTGATCGTCTGCGTGCTGGTCATGGTGTTCACCTGGCCAACGAAGAAGCGCCGCGAACGCTCCCGCCTCGCCCGCGAGGAAAGCCGCCGCCGCTACCTCGAGTCGCTCGAAGCGCTCTAGCCGAGCAGGCTGAAGAAGACACAAGCCGGGGCCCGTGAATCGGGCCCCGGCTTGTGTCTTCTCCGGCAGATCGGCAGGACTAGTTCGCGTACAGCTTCTCCACCTCAGCGGTGAAGTCCGCGATCACGGCCTGGCGGCGGAGCTTCAGCGTCGCCGTCACATGGCCGCCGTCCAGGGAAAAGTCCTTCGGGAGCACCGTGAACCGGCGGATCTGCTCGGCCCGGGACACTGAGGCGTTCGCAGCATCCACTGCTTCCTGCACCTGGGCGAGGACCCGGGGATGCTCAGGAAGCGTCTGACCGCCCGCGTCGATGCCGTTCTCGCGGGCCCACGCAGCCAATGCCTCGTCGTCGAGCGTTACCAGGGCACCCACGAAGGGGCGGCCTTCGCCGACCACCACCACCTGGGAGACCAGGCGGTGTTCCCGGACCTTTTCCTCCAGCGGACCCGGGGCGACGTTCTTACCGCCGGCGGTGACCAGCAGGTCCTTCTTGCGGCCGGTGATTCGCAGGAAACCGTCCTCATCCAGCGCTCCGAGATCGCCGGTATGGAACCATTCGCCGGTGAACGCTTCCGCCGTTGCCTCGGGGTTGCGGTGGTAGCCGGAGAAGACACCGACACCGCTCACCAGCACCTCGCCGTCCTCGGCAATCCGGATGGAGTTGCCCGGCATCGGCAGCCCGACCGATCCCACCCGGGTGAGCGGAATGGTGTTCACCGACGCCGGAGCGGTGGTTTCCGTGAGGCCGTAGCCTTCCTGGACCGCAATTCCGGCTCCCCGGAAGAAATGTGCGAGCTGCGGGCTCAGCGGACTCGCGCCGGAGATGGCAATGTCCATCTCCCCGCCAAACGCGGCCCGGACCTTCGGATACAGCAGCCGGTCGAAGGCAGCATGGCGCAGCCGCAGTGCCAGGGACGGGCCGGACCCGCCGCGAGCCTCGCTGTCCCGCGCTTCAGAGTAGGCGACGGCGGTGGAGGCAGCGGCGTCGAACAGCTTGCCTTTGCCGGCGGCAGCAGCCTTCTCCTCGGCACCGGCGTAGATCTTTTCGAAAATCCGGGGCACGGCCAGGAGGAAGGTGGGACGGAACGTCCGCAGGTCCTCAACCAGGGCAGCGGCGCTGGAACTGTGGCCCACCGTGACCCCGGCGGCCAGGCAGCCAACCTGCACGGCGCGGGCCAGGACATGGGCCAGTGGCAGGAACATCAGTGTCCTGGCGCCCGGGCGCTTCAGCATCTCCGGGAGGAGCTCAATCACGTTCACGGCGAACAGGGCAAAATTGCCGTGGCTGATAGTGCATCCCTTGGGCCGTCCCGTGGTTCCGGAGGTGTACACCAGGGACGCCGCATCGGAGAGCGCCGCGGAGGAACGGGCGGACTCAAGTTCCTCGTCCGCCACCTCCGTTCCGGAGACGGCGAGCGCGGCCAGCGTGTCCGGCCCCTCGCTGCCGCTCAGTTTCCAGATCCGGACCGGGGATTCGGCCGCAGCAGCCCCGGTTTCAATGACCCTGGCCTTGGCATCGTCACCGGCGAAGACGAGCCGCGCACCGGAATCGGCGAGGATCCACTGGACCTGGCTGGGGGAGGAGGTCTCATAGATAGGAACAGTGACCGCGCCGGCAAACCAGATGGCAAGGTCTACGACGGTCCATTCGTACCGCGTTGCGGACATGACAGCGACCGTATCGCCTGGACGGACCCCCTGCGCCAACAGGCCCTTGGCTGCCGCCCGGACCTCGGCAAGGAACCCGCCGGCACTCACATCCGTCCAGCCGGTACCAGTCCGGCGTGAGTACAGGGGCTTCTCAGGAGACCGTTTTGCCGTAGCCAGCAGGAGATCGGTGATGTTGGAGTCTTCCGGGAGTTCCACGAACAATCCGGTGGAGGATTCGCGCACGGGACCTCCCTTTCTGTGCGAGTTCATAGCGTTGAGACCTAGATCCAGCTCGGCATCCAGATGCGGAGCCGCCAATCAGAGTAGGGAATGATTTCAGCCGTCCAGACCGGATAGAAGAAGGCGGAGACCAGGACAACAGCGATCAGGAAGCACGCTGTGACGGTTGCTCCGCGGCGTCTGCGCAACGGCGGATCTGCTGCCCGCCCCAGGACGAGTCCCAGTACGTAGGTCAAGGCCAGCACCAGGAACGGCACAAAGGAGACGGCATAGAAGTAGAACATGGTCCGGTCCGGAAAAGCGAACCAGGGCAGGTAGCCGGCGGCGATGCCGGAGAGCACTGCTCCGGCCCGCCAGTCCCGGCGTCCGAGCCAGAAGGCGAGGACGGCGACCAGGCTCAGCAGTGCAGCCCACCAGATCAGCGGGTTGCCCACGGATGTGATGGCGGAGGTGCATGAATCCGCCCCGCATGCTGCCTGCTGCGGATCCAGGCTCTCGTAGAAGAACGAGGTGGGGCGGCCCAGGAAAAGCCAGGTCCAGGCGCTGGCTTCATAGGAATGTTCAGAGGACAGGCCGTTATGGAAGCTGTAGGCACTTCGGTGGTATTCGGCGAGGGACCGGAGCGGACCGGGAACCCATTCGAGTCCCGCAGGGGCGGGATTGGTCTGTGCCCACTGGCGCCCGTACGCCCCGTTGGAGAGGAGCCAGCCGGTCCATGTGGCCAGATATGTAACGGCCGCTGCCGGAATGATGGTGAGGAAAGCCGGAATGCCGTCCTTGAGCAGGCCCGCCGGCCAGGCGCGGATTCCTGCCACCCGCCGTGCGCTGACATCCCACAGGACGGTCATGATGCCGAAGACGGCAACGAAGGCCAGTGCCGACCACTTGGTGCCGACGGCCAGGCCGAGGCACACGGCGGCCGCAAGCCGCCACGGACGCCACAGTACCCATGGCCCGGTCTTTAAGGCAGCGGGATCCGGCAGGCTTCCCGCGGGCCGGTGCAGCTTCCGTGCCAGCCGCCGCCGTCCGTCGTCGCGGTCCAGCAGCAGCGCGCCAAAGGCCGCAACAATCCAGAAGGTGAGGAAGATATCCAGCAGTGAGGTCCGGGACAGGACCAGGTGATGTCCGTCGACGGCCAGCAGCAGGCCCGCAACTCCGCCCAGGAGGGGAGACCTGAACAGGCGCCACGCGATCAGTGCCAGGAGCAGCACGGTCAGTGTGCCGGCTGCGGCGGCGGAGAAGCGCCAGCCGAAGCTTGAACCTGGCCCGAACAGTGCCATGCCGAAGGCAATCATCCATTTGCCCACCGGCGGGTGGACCACATACTCCGCGCCCTCCAGCAGGCCATCCGGCTGGCCGGCTGCGAACGAATCGTTGGCGTCTTCCGGCCAGGCGCGTTCGTAGCCGGAGACAAGATAGGAGTAGGCGTCCTTGACGTAATACGTTTCGTCGAAGACCAGGGACCCGGGCTCATCCAGCCGGATGAAGCGAAGCAGTCCGGCAAGAACTGCGGTACCCAGGGCAGCCGCCCATGCCCAGGAGCGGTAGGGAAGCGCGGCTCCCAGCAGCCTCTGGCGCAGCGACTGCTCCGTAAAGGCCCGGTCCGCCGGCTGCACCAGGGGTGCGGTGTCCCGGGCCGGGGCGGTGGGCAGGGGCAGGGTCACGGGCTCAACTCTATAGCCTGTCGCGTAGGGTTGAAGGGTGAACTCCAGCAGCAGCGACACCCAGCAGCCCAAGAGCGTTGAACGCGCAGAGAAGCGTGCGGCCGCAGGCGCCGGCCAGATCGTGCTGGCAGCCACGCCCATCGGAAACATGGGCGACGCGACGGTCCGCCTGATCGACCTGCTGCAGCACGCTGACGTCATTGCGGCCGAGGATACCCGCCGGCTGCACCGCCTGGTCAGCGCCCTGGATATCAGCACCAGCGGCCGCATCATGAGCTACCACGAGCACAACGAGCAGTCGCGAACCCCCGAACTGCTCGAACTGGTGCGCGGCGGAGCCACCCTGCTGATGGTGACCGACGCCGGCATGCCTTCCGTCTCCGACCCCGGGTACCGGCTCGTGGAAGCCGCCGCGGCGGAAGGAATTGCCGTTACCGCGGCGCCCGGGCCGTCTGCTGTCCTGACCGCACTGGCGCTCTCCGGCCTGCCCACCGACAGGTTCTGCTTCGAGGGTTTCCTTCCGCGGAAGCCCGGTGAGCGTGCTGCCCGGCTCTCCGAGCTGGCCCGCGAGGAACGCACCATGGTTTTTTTCGAAGCTCCGCACCGCCTCGAGCCCATGCTGCGGGCACTGGACACTGCATTCGGTCCCGAACGTCCCGCCGCCGTGGCCCGGGAACTGACGAAGCTGCATGAGCAGGTACTGCGCGGTCCGCTGCGTGAGCTTTTGGAGTGGGCTGAGTCCAGCGAAGTCCGCGGCGAGATTGCCGTCGTCGTCGGGGGAGCGCCCGACGCCGAGCCGGAGGCACCGGAAGACCACGTCGGGGCCGTGAATGACCTGATCTCCCAGGGATCCCGGTTGAAGGACGCCGTTGCCACCGTGGCCTCCGACGCCCGGATCAGCAAGCGCGAACTCTACTCGGCGGTGCTGGCGGCGCGGGGAACCAGCTCCTAAGTCTCCTCTGGCCAACTGCACAGGGTCGCTGGAATTTCCTTGTGCAGGGGTGCATTTACACTGGTCGGCGGCGGGCTCTACGGTGAAAACAGCACCGGGCAGATTGTGATCCGGAAAACCCGCATACTTTGGAGGCTCACTCATGGCTGTAACCGCTGAACGCGAGGCCGCACTGCTGGCCCAGGTTCCCACCGGCCTGCTGATTGACGGAGAGTGGCGCGAAGCCACCGGCGGAAAGACCTTCGAAGTCGAGGACCCGGCAACCGGAAAGGTGCTGCTGAACATCGCAGATGCGAGCACCGAAGACGGCGCCGCAGCCATGGACGCAGCCGCAGCCGCGCAGGAATCCTGGGCCGCAACCGCTCCCCGGGTCCGCGGCGAAATCCTTCGCCGCGCCTTTGAACTCGTTACTGCCCGCGCGGAGGACTTCGCGCTGCTCATGACGCTCGAAATGGGCAAGCCCCTAGCCGAGGCCCGCGGTGAAGTTGCCTACGGCGCCGAGTTCCTGCGCTGGTTCTCCGAAGAGGCAGTCCGCGTCACCGGCCGCTACGGCACCGCACCGGACGGCAAGTCCCGCATCATGGTCACCAAGAAGCCGGTTGGGCCCTGCCTGCTGATCACGCCGTGGAACTTCCCGCTGGCGATGGCCACCCGAAAGATCGCTCCCGCGGTTGCTGCCGGCTGCACCATGGTGCTCAAGCCTGCCAAGCTCACCCCGCTGACCTCCCAGCTGTTCGCCGCCGTGATGATGGAAGCCGGCCTGCCCGCCGGCGTCCTGAACGTGGTCTCCACCACGAAGGCCGGGGAAGTTACCGGTCCGATCATGAAGGATGACCGGCTCCGCAAGGTGTCCTTCACCGGCTCCACCCCGGTGGGCCAGGGCCTGATCCGCGATGCCGCGGACAAGGTGCTGCGCACCTCCATGGAACTGGGCGGCAACGCGCCGTTCGTGGTGTTCGAGGATGCCGATATCGACAAGGCGGTTGAAGGCGCCATGGCGGCCAAGCTGCGGAACATGGGCGAAGCCTGCACCGCCGCCAACCGGTTCATTGTGCACGAGGACATTGCCGACGAGTTCTCCGAGAAGTTCGCGGCCAAGGTCGGCGCCATGACCACCGCCCGCGGAACCGAGGACGAGTCCAAGGTTGGCCCGCTGATCGATGCAAAGTCCCGCGACAAGGTCCACTCCCTGGTGGAAGACGCGATCGACGGCGGCGCCACTGCGGTAGTCGGCGGTGCGCCCGTGGACGGACCGGGCTACTTCTACGCACCAACCGTGCTGAAAAACGTTCCCGCCGGCGCCCGGATCCTGCAGGAGGAGATCTTCGGCCCGGTGGCTCCGGTGATCACCTTCTCCACCGAAGCCGAAGCCGTGAAGCTGGCCAACGCCTCCGAGTACGGCCTGATCGCCTACGTCTTCACCGAGGACCTGAACCGCGGCCTGCGGATCGGCGAGAAGCTGGAGACCGGCATGCTCGGCCTCAACGCCGGCGTCGTGTCCAACGCCGCCGCCCCCTTCGGCGGCGTCAAGCAGTCCGGCCTGGGCCGCGAAGGCGGCGACGAAGGCATCGAGGAATACCTGTACACGCAGTACATCGGAATCGCTGACCCCACGGCATAGTTCCCGGCCGCTGAGCGGCGTTCGCAGGCCCCGCACCGGAGAACCCCCGGTGCGGGGCCTGCGGCGTTAACGCCGGGAAGACGGTTTCGCCGGTTCCCGGGACGCGGCCGGCGTGGGCCCGGTGCGTTGGGCCGGAAACAACGACGCCGGAACGAAGACAGCCCGGAGCCGCGCCGGAACGGTCACGGACCCGCGCAGCGCGGTGCGAACGGTCTCCACGTCCTGCCAGTCCGCGGGCGGCTTCCCGGCGGGGCCAGGCCCCGCCGGGTCGGCGTAGGCCTCGGCTTCGTAAGCGGCGCGCAGCCGGGCCAGCGCGTTCGCCGCCGGCTGCGGCAGCCCCGCCTGCGAGCTAAGGCGCTCCGCGTAGGACCGCGGACTGTCAGCGGTCCTGGCACGGTAACCGAAATCCTGTGCCAGGTCCGTGGCCTCGGACCAGACCGGAGCCGCACGGCCCGACCCGGCATGTTCGCTCCTGCGCAGCCCGGTCCTTCTCCGGCGCAGGGCCCACGGCGTGAGTACCGCTGCCCCGGCCACCAACAGGCCTATTCCAACGCCGGCCCACGGAGCCGCGGCAGTTTCCCCCGGCTCGAGGGGCTGGGACTGGGCATCGGGCTCGGGAGCGGCTGAGGGAAGCGCCGGCGGTGCCGGGTTCCGCATATCCCGCGGATCGGCGTCGGCCTGCGCGGCGGACGCGGCGTTCTGCTGCCGCTGGACGGCGTAGGAGGGCACGACGCCGCGGGACGGCGTGGGCTCGAAACGCACCCATCCGGCACCTTCGAAGTAGAGTTCGGGCCAGGCATGCGCATCGCGCGCGTCAACCGCGTACTCATCCAGCTCCGTGCCGTCCGGACCGGGGAGGGTATTGCCCGTCGCCCGTCCGGGAGCGTAGCCCAGGCCCATCCGGCTGGGGATGCCAACCTCGCGGGCCATGACGGCCATGGCGGAGGCGAAATGGATGCAGTAGCCGGACTTCTGTTCGAGGAACCTGGACAGCACGCCCATACCGTTGCCGTCATAACCGCCCTCGACGGGGGCCTCCAGCGAGTAGTCGAACTGCGGACCGCGGAGGTAGGACTGAAGGGCCAGCGCCTGGGCATAGGGGCCGTCGGCGCCCGCCACTGCTTCCCGGGCCGTGTCCCGGATGATTTGCGGGAGGTCGCCCGGGAGGTCCGTGAACCTGGGTTCCACCGCATCCGCGGGAGCAGCCCGGAGCCCGGAGAGGGCCTCGCTGGTCACCACGGGAGACTCACTGACGACTTCATACCCGGAACGCGGTTCCGAACTGCCGCTGCCGGACAGGATGGTCATGGTGGTGGGATCCCAGGTCCAGGCGCCGTCCAGCCCGGACACGGAGGATGGCGCGTAGGGAGCCAGCAGCCAGGGGCTGGCGTAACTCGGAGAGCTGATCAGGGTGCGCACGGTCTCCGTGGGGATGGCGGGATCCGCGGAACCTGCCGGGGCCATTTCTCCTGCCAGCGACTTCCGCTCGTTTTCCCGGGTATCCGGAGCCCAGCGGGTGCCGGAGAAGTCTTCCAGGGTGGTTGAACGGAGGTAGACCGGCCGGGTTGAGTCCGTGGCGTAGGTGATCCGTCCGGTTGCGGTTGGCTGGCGCAGGTCATTGCCCAGGGACACCACGGGGTTCAGCCCGGTGGAACCGTTCAGGAAGTTGAACCGTGCGCCCTGGGGAAAGGCGCCTGCATTGAAACCCGGAATGGCGAGGGAAACCAGCAGGGCTGCCACCACGGCCGCCGCACCGATTCCCGCGGCACCTGCGGCCTGGGCGCCGCTGGGGCGGGTTGGGACGTCCGGTGCCGCATGCGCCGCAGACCGTTCCCGCCGCTCCTGCCAGGTTCCGGCAGCCAGGATCAGGAGGTAGCCGGCCGCTGCCGCCGTGAAGCCTGCCACTCCCACGCTCTGCGGCTTGATGATTGCGGGAACCAGCAGGACGGTGAACAGGCCAAATCCGCTGGCTGCGGGCATCCGAAGGGTGACTGCCAGCGTATCCACCAGGACGGCGATCAGTCCCACCGCAAGACAGGCGACGAACACCACGCCGGCGTCCGGGTTGACGGGGATGACCTGGGTAATCACCGTGGTTTGGGCGGCCGAGAGCAGTGCCTGTGCCCGGCCGAGCGTGGCACCCGTGGGAAGGATCCCCAGGAACGCGGCGTCAGCTGAGAACATCACCGTGAGGATGAGGGCCAGCGCAGCCATCCCTGCTGCCGGTACCAGCGCAGTGGGCAGCCTGAACCACCGGGCGAGCGCCGTTCCTGCTGCGACCGCAGCGAGCGCAGTCCCAAGCGGCCACACCCAGGCGAACCCGTCGAGCACCCCGTGGATACTCAGCGCGCACAGCAGCACGGCCGCAGCGCAAACCGCTCCGCCCACCCACTGGGCATCTCCCGTCCGGCGTCGGCGCGGGCGTGGCTCCGACTGCCGGGGCTCCGGCGGAGCGAGCGTCGCCGTCATGGCCTAAGCCCCTGCTGCGCGAGTGCTGCCGCGTGTTCCGCTGCACCGGACCACGCGGCGGCCACCGGCTGGGAGGGGGCTGCGGCTTCGGCAGTCCAGCCCGCTGACCGGAGGAGCGCCAGCTGCGCTGCGGCGGCTGCCGGCCGTTCGGTAACCAGCAGGACAAGGGCGGACGGCACCGCGTCTGCGGCCGGTGCGAGCCTGCGGGCATCTTCTTCGCTGAGCGCGCCGGTGATGACCACAAGCGGTCCCCGGTGGCGGGCGTCCAGCAGGGCTTCGAGCAGGGCGTCGCCGAAAGGCTGGTGCTGTCCGGGGTGTGTGCTCCGATCCGGGCGCGGGCTGGCGCCGGATGGAGCCGGCCTGCCGGGCCTGCGGAGGGTTCGCCGTGTACGGGAACCGTGCCGGGGACGGGGCCCGGATGCTGCCGCTGCCTCTTCCAGCCCGAGGGCGGCCAGCCCCTCGCCGAGGTCTCCGGCAGCCGCCGCTCCGCTGAAGACCGCTGCCCGCGGATCGGCGCTGGAGGGTGAACGCTGCAGGCCGGGACGGGCCTGGGCGTCCAGGAGCCGCACGGCAAACCCGCGCTCCAAAAGATCAGCGCCGATGGACATGACGGCAGCGACCGCCCATTCGAACGATTCTGAGCTGGCAGGAGCGGCGTCGTCTGCGGTTTCGGCCCAAAAGGGTGAAAGAAATCCCTGATCATAACTGGATTCCCGCTGGTCCAGCACGAGGGTTGCGCGGGGCGTTGCCACCGTTTCCTCCTGGCGGACCATCAGCTCGCCGTGGCGGGCCGTGGCGGACCAATGCACCCTGCGCATCGGATCTCCGTGCCGGTATTCGCGGGTTGTCACATCGTCCTGGCTGGGGACTCCCTGGACCCTCGTGGCAACCGATCCGTCGCTGCCGCGCAGTCCGTCCAGCACCGCGGCAGGGAGTTCCACCGGCACTGGCTTCACAATGAGGTCATCCGTGCCCCCAATGGTGTGCCGTGCCAGTGCGAGTCCGAAGGGATCCAGGAAACCTGCGCTGACCGGGCCAATGCGGTAGAGGCCCCGCCGGGAGGAGACCAGCCGGTACTCGTACCGGCTGGCCAGGCCGTCCGCCCGCGCGGCAGGGAACA
Source organism: Arthrobacter koreensis (assembly GCF_009193255.1). Classification (GTDB taxonomy): domain Bacteria; phylum Actinomycetota; class Actinomycetes; order Actinomycetales; family Micrococcaceae; genus Arthrobacter_B; species Arthrobacter_B koreensis. The sequence goes on along the minus strand of NZ_WACG01000005.1, from coordinate 59,677 downwards.
GGAACTCGGGGCTGGTGCCGAAACGGGCCGGCAGTTCCTCCGTCATGCGGGCCGTTCCGCCGAAGGGTTTCACCGGCCGCACCGTTAGTCCCACGCTTACCGGTATCCCGGTCTTTGCGGTGGACGGACGAAAGGACCGCTGCACGCTGAACTGCGGCTTCAGCAGCCGAAGTGCCAGTGCAGAGGCCAGCGGCGTCAGGATCAGGAACACTCCCAGCAGCAGCAGGTCACGCCGGCCCAATACCTGCGCGCCGAGCAGCGACACGACTCCGGCTGCTACCAGTCCCCAGCCGCGTCCGGTGAGCACGGGCCTGCTGGCTGCGGGCTGTCCGGGTTTCCTCACCGGCTACGGCCGCGTCATTCCGGCCCGGGCACCCGGAGGCCGCGGAACGGGCACCTTGGAGAGAACAGCCGCCAACAGCGAGGCAGGGGTTTCACCGGCGCCCAGCGCCTGCCGCTCGAGGATCAGCCGGTGCGGCAGCACCGATCCGGCCAGGCGCGCGACGTCGTCGGGCAGGACGAAATCCCGGCCCTCCAGCGCGGCGCGGGCCTTGGAGGCGCGGAGCAGCTGCAGCAGCGCCCGGGGGCTGGCACCGAGCCGGATGAACGGGTGCTCACGCGTCACCGCTCCGATGGCTACGGTGTACTCCTTGACCGCAGCGGACACGTAGACGTCCCGCACCTTAGCCGTCATGGCAGCGATGTCCCGCACTGAAGCCACCGGAACTATCGACTCCAGGGGAGAGACGGACTGGTGGGTTTCGAGCATTTCGATCTCTGAGGCGGTGTCCGGGTAGCCCAGGGAAATACGTGCCATGAACCGGTCCCGCTGGGCCTCCGGAAGTGCGTAGGTCCCTTCCATCTCCAGGGGATTCTGGGTGGCGACCACCATAAAGGGCTCCGCGAGCCGGTAAGTGCCGCCGTCGACCGTGACCTGCCGTTCCTCCATGCACTCCAGGAGGGCGGACTGCGTCTTGGCCGAGGCGCGGTTGATCTCGTCGCCGATCACGATGTTGGCGAAGACCGGGCCCTGCCTGAATTCGAACCGGTGGGCGTCCTGGTTGTAGATCGACACCCCCGTCACATCCGAGGGGAGAAGGTCCGGGGTGAACTGGATGCGCGTTACTGAGCAGTCCACAGCACGTGCAAGGGTCTTGGCCAGCATGGTCTTCCCGACACCCGGTACGTCCTCCAGCAGCACATGTCCCTCCGCCAGGAGGACCGTGAGCACCAGGCGGGCTGCCTCGTCCTTGCCGTCAATCACCGTGTTGATTGCATCGAGGATCCGCGTGCTGACGGAAAGGAACGAATCCGCCTCCCCGGCCGCGCTCCCGGCGAACGGCGCCACGGCGCCCGGCGCATCGAATCCTGCGGTGGCAGCAGATGTGTTGCGGGTGTCCATGGATACCCTCCAGGGCTCGGCTCGTGGGCCGGGGAAGAGCCCAGTCCCGGCCGGCGGTTGAGTGCCCCATGGGCTGCCGGGCCTGCGGCGCGCGGGGCCGCACCGGCACCGCCAACACCGTTCCCGGCAGCCGCCGGGGCACTTAGTACGTACAGGGTACAAGCTCACTTAGGCTTAAAGACATGACTATCGACGGCGCATACGTTCCGGGTGAAATACCGCAGACCTACCTTGCCCGCGGACACAGCCAGCGAGAGGAAGGCCGCAGCGCCGAAAGGGCGTTCGCCCCCGCGCCGGAGCCGCTGCCCGTTCCGGTCATGGACAACCACACACACCTGGACTTCGGCGTTCCGGGTGCCCGGACGGCCTCCGCAGCGCTCGACGCCGCAGCCGCCGCGGGCGTGCAGGGCGCCGTCCAGGTGGGAACGGACCTCGAATCGTCCCGGGAAGCCGCGCGGCTTGCCGAAGAGGACCCGCGGCTCCTGGCGGCCGTTGCCATCCATCCCAACGATGCGCCGGAGCTTGCCCGGGACGGAACTCTGGACGCGGCCCTCGAAGAGATAGGAGCGCTCGCGGCCCGTCCCCGGGTCAGGGCGGTGGGGGAGACGGGGCTGGACTACTTCCGCACCGGCCCCGAAGGCGTGGATGCCCAGAAGTATTCATTCCGCCGGCACATCGGCATTGCGCGGCAGGCGGGGATTGCCGTACAGATCCACGACCGCGACGCGCATGAGGACGTTGTGCGCATCCTCGGGAAAGAACAGCTTCCGCCGGCCGTCGTTTTCCACTGCTTCTCCGGCGACGCTGGCCTGGCCCGCATTTGTAACGAACACGGGTGGTACATGTCCTTTGCCGGAACCGTGACCTTCCGCAACGCAGAAGGGATCCGGGACGCCCTGGCAGTGGCGGATCCGTCCTTGATACTGGTTGAAACCGACGCCCCGTTCCTCACCCCGCACCCCTTCCGCGGACGGAACAACGCAAGCTACATGGTTCCCTATACGGTGCGGGCCATGGCCGAAATCCGGGGTGCGGACCTGGCTGATTTCTGCTCCTCGATAGCAGCAAACACCACCGCCGTTTACGGGTCCTGGGACTAGCTGTCAATGCTTCGGGCCGAAACCGGAGTTTGCCCGGAGATCACGGTTCGGTTACGGTAGGGACCTATTAGCCGGGGTCGGGGAAGGCTTCCGGACTAATAACTACCGCCTTAGAGAACCATGCCCTGCCTCGGCAGCCGGTGTAGCCACGACGGCGATGGTCCCTGCCTGCGCGCGCCGGCACTCCGTGAGACCCGGAGCCCTGCCCGGGGTGCGCCCAAGTCCCCGTGCCCGGAAGCTCAAAAAGTTTGGAATTCCGTGGCAACTTCACTCATGAGGCGCGGGCTGAAGCTCGGAGGCCAGGCCGCCGTCATGGTGGCCCTCATCCTGGGACTCGTGGCCTTCGTCGGCACCAACAAGTCCGTCGTCCTGAACGTGGACGGTGAGACAAGCGACATCATGACCTTCGGCGGCACCGTTGAGGATGTCCTCGCGAAGGCCGACGTGCAGCTTGCAGCAGCAGACCGTGTGGTTCCCGCCCCGGACACCGAGGTCCGGGACGGCACCACGATTGAAGTGACCACGGCCAAGACGGTCAACGTCAACGTTGACGGCACCGGCCACACCGTCCAGACCACCGGCTCCACGGTGGCAGACCTGATTTCCGAACTGCGGGTCTCCGCGAAGTCTTCGGTCTCCGCCTCGCTGGACGCCTCCCTGGTCTCCGTCCGCGGACTCTCAATCTCCACTCCCAAGACCGTTACCCTGCTCGCAGACGGCAAGACCACGCAGCTGGAGACCACCGCGTCGAGTGTCGAGGAACTCCTGGCTGAGGCCGGAGTGACCCTCGGAGCGTCGGACCGGATTTCAGTCCCGGCCCGGGCGGCGATTGCTGACGGCATGACGCTGAAGGTGACACGGGTGGCCGCAGACACCCAGGACACCGTGACCGAGCCAGTGCCGTTCGAAACCCGCACGGTGGATGACGCGGAGCTCTTCGAGGGCGAAAAGAAGGTCACCGAGCCCGGCGTGGCCGGCGAGCGCACCCGGATCTTCAACACCGTGGTGGTGGACGGCCGCGAAGTCAGCCGTGTCCTGGCCAGCGAAAGCGTTACGCGTGAACCGGTTGCCGAGACGGTCGCCGTCGGTACCAAGAAGCGTCCCGCAGCAGCAGCTGCGTCCAGTGCCGCATCCGGTTCGGCACCCGCCGGGGGTGCCTGGGCGGCGCTTGCCCAGTGCGAGTCCGGCGGCAACTGGCACATCAATACCGGCAACGGCTACTACGGCGGCCTGCAGTTCAGCACCCAAAGCTGGCTTGGTGCCGGCGGCGGCGCCTACGCCCCGGTGGCAAGCGAGGCTACCCCTGAGCAGCAGATTGCCGTCGCCGAAAACCTGCGTGCCAACGGTGGATGGGGCCACTGGCCCTCCTGCGCCAGCAAGCTGGGACTGCTCTAGCCCAGCCAGCACACAGATGGAAAAAGCCGGTCCCTGTGGCCGGCTTTTTCCATGCCTGGCGCAGATGCGGTGTCAGCGAGCCGGACCGGGATGCTCCGCCAGCGCATCCGCCAGGGTCCGAACGTGTCCCGAACGGTCAGGTGCGCCGGCCAGGCGGAACAACGACTCGCTTTCCTCCAGGTGACGCCTGGAGGCCTCTGCCTGGCCCAGGCGCCCGAGGCTGAGGCCGAGCTGGAGGGCCACTTCTGCTGCCGTTTGGGGAGAGAGCAGGCCCCGCGCGTCCCAGACTTCCGAAAGCAGGTCCACGGCACGTGCGTAGTTGCCGTTCAGATGCTGCCAGCGCCCGTGGGCGTGGATGATGTCCAGCGCATCACCGGGGGACGCGCCGACGACGGCGAGGGCGGCTTCCGCCCTGCGGATACAGGTGAACGTCTGCTCATCGTGCAGTCCGGAGGCAAGTCGCATGCTCGCCGAGGCCTTGTTGAACGAAGCCCACAGCCCGACGTCGAGCCGAGGGCTGAGCAGCGCCGCCGCACGCTGGTGGTACCGGACACCCGCGGCGGCATCCCCGCGCCGGAAGGCCACGTTCCCCACGGCCCAGAAGGCCTTGCCGGCCAGCAGCGTGTCCGGCACTGCCTCCGCCAGCGGAAGCAGCATGACCCGGCAGTACTCCCAGGCCTGGGAAACCCTGCCGCTCTCGGTCAGCGCTGCGGCCAGGCTTAGGCAGGCGGCAAGGCTCACCTCTGCCGGCACAGGTCCCTCCTGCGCCGAATCGACCGCCTCCCGGCCGTGGCGGACCGCTGCGGGCAGCCGGCCCGCCCCCTGGCAAGCCCGGGCGAGCAGCTCCAGGGCCCTGGCCCTCAACTCCGCGCGGCCGCGGGCCTGCGGATGCCGTGCGAGCGCAGAAGCCTGCCGGATGCAGAAGCGGTAGTGGCCGAGCTTCAACCGCGCGTTTCCTGCCAGCAGGGACAGCTCGAACCAGTCTTCGCCGTCGCCCTCCGCCCGAGCCGCGGCCGCAGCAGCCACCGCGGTCTCAAGGCACTCAAAGTAGCTTCTCTCATCCCAGGCCTGGCTCGCGCAGAGGCCCAGGTAGAGGGCGCCGTTCGGGCCGCCCGGGCGTGGCGGGCACCCCGGCGCAGACGCGAGCCGGGCTGCGAGGTGGCTGAGCATCTGCTGTCCCGGCTCCCGCCTCCCGCTTTCAAGCAGTGAGACCTCCCGCTCAGCCAGCCCGGGTTCCCCGAGGTCCCTGCGGCTGAGCAGCCTCTCCTGCCGGTTTGTTCGAAGCCTTTTCCCAAAGGTTTTGCCCATGACCGTTACCGCCGTTCTCCCGGTGCGCCAAACTTGGATCAGCCGCGGTAAGGGACGCTACAGTCCCGCTCGCGGCTGCGGCAGAGCAATTGCGAAAGCGTGGAGGGAATCCGATGAGTCTTTTCAAGACACCTTTCCACCCGGCTCCCAAGCCCTGCGTGGGGGACTGGCCTGACTAGCGGCTACACCGGCCGACACGGTCCGGGACGGCTGCGGGCGCTAGTATGAGGCAGTGACTGAATCCGTTTCTGCGCCCGTTCCGCGGCCCAAACCGCTCCTTGGTGCCTCCGATATCCGCGCGCTGGCAGATGAACTTGGCGTACGTCCAACCAAGACCCTTGGACAGAACTTCGTCATTGACGGAAACACGATCCGCCGGATCGTCGCCGCCGCGTCGCTGGATCCCTCGGAGACCGTGCTGGAAGTTGGTCCCGGCCTCGGCTCGCTCACCCTGGGACTGCTCGACGCTGCCCGGGAAGTAGTGGCAGTGGAGATCGACCCGGTCCTGGCCGCACGCCTGCCGCAGACCGTGCAGACGTGGCGTCCGGAACAAGCGGAGAACCTGCACGTAGTCCTCGCGGACGCCATGCGCGTCACCGAGCTGCCGGCCCAGCCCACCGCCCTGGTGGCGAACCTGCCCTACAACGTTGCCGTTCCCGTGGTACTGCATCTGCTTGAAACGTTCCCCAGCCTGCGCCACGGCCTGGTCATGGTCCAGGACGAGGTGGCTGACCGGCTCGCCGCGCGCCCTGGGTCCAAGACGTACGGAGTGCCGTCCGTCAAGGCCGCCTGGTACGGCACCATGCGCAAGGCCGGGGTCATTGGCATGAACGTCTTCTGGCCGGCCCCTAAGATCGCCTCCGGCCTGGTTGGGTTCGAACGCCACGAGCCGCCTGCCACAACGGCCACCCGCGAGGAAGTCTTCGCGGTCATCGATGCAGCTTTCGCCCAGCGCCGCAAGACGCTGCGCGCTGCGCTCGCCGGCTGGGCCGGGAGCCCAGCCGCTGCGGAAACCGCGCTCCGCGCCGCCGGAGTGGACCCCAGCGCCCGCGGCGAGGTTCTGGATATTGCCGCCTACACCCGGATCGCCGAGGCGAAGACTGCCCCGTGAGCACCACCGCCCAGACCCCGGCCTCCGTGACGGTCAGCGCGCCGGGGAAGATCAATGTTTCCCTCCAGGTGGGCCCGCTGCGCCCGGACGGCTACCATGCCGTGGCCAGCGTCTACCTGGCCCTCAGCCTTCGCGAAGACGTAACGGCCACGGCCGCCCCGAAGCCGGGCATCGCCGTGTCCGTGACGGGAGGCGGCCCGCTGCGGATTCCCGTGGCCGGCATTCCCCTGGGACCGGACAACCTGGTGGCCCGTGCCGCCGCGGCGCTGGCCGAACACGCCGGCATAGCCGATCCGGCGGTGGAACTGACCATCACCAAACGCGTTCCGGTCGCCGGAGGCATGGGCGGCGGCTCGGCCGACGCCGCGGCCGCACTGCTGGCCTGTAACCTGCTCTGGGGATCCGGATTGGACGCCGCCGAACTCAGAACGCTGGCAGCCGGGCTCGGTGCGGATGTTCCGTTTGCGCTGGAAGGCGGTGCCGCCGTCGGGCTCGGGGTAGGGGACCTGCTCACCGAAGCACCCGCGGGAACCCCGCTGCACTGGGTCCTCGTGGCCTCCTCCGGCGCTGGCCTGTCCACCCCCGCGGTCTACGGCCGGTTGGACGCGCTGCGCTCAGAGGCCGAATCCGGGGGTGCAGACCCGGCGCCCGAGCCCTACGCGGCCGACCCTCGTGTGCTCGAGGCACTGCGCACCGGGAACGCTGCGGCACTGGCGGACGTTATCTCCAATGACCTCCAGCCAGCGGCCCTGTCCCTCGCCCCGGAGCTTGTTCCTGTCCTGGACCGGGGACGCGCCCTCGGCGCTTTGGCCGGAATCGTTTCCGGATCCGGTCCCACCCTCGCTTTCCTGGCCGCGGACGCCGCGTCCGCCGCGCATCTCGAAGCCGCCCTGCGGTCCGAGGGGCACAATGCCCTCGCCGTCCACGGCCCTGTTGCCGGGGCGCAGCGCACGGCCAGCAAAACCTGAACCACCGACGAAAGTAGCTCCGATTGGCACACCTGCTTGGCGCTGAGAACCTCAGCATCGCCTTTGGCACCCGCACTATCCTCGATTCCGTTTCCCTTGGGCTCGACGAGGGGGACCGGATTGGCATGGTGGGCCGCAACGGCGACGGCAAGTCCACGCTCATGCGGCTGCTGGCTGAGCGGCAGAGCGCGGACAGCGGACGTGTCACCCGCCGCCGAGACGTAACGGTGGGCTACCTGGACCAGTCAGACGTGCTCGACGGTGACCTTACCGTGGGACAGGCGATCGTGGGTGACGCCGCGGACTACGAGTGGGCCTCGGACCCGAAGATCCGCGACGTGATGAGCGGCCTCGTGCAGGAAGTCGACTGGAACGCCCGGGTCTCCTCCCTCTCCGGCGGCCAGCGCCGCCGCGTGGCCCTGGCCAAGCTGCTGATGGGCGACGACGACGTCATCATGCTTGACGAGCCCACCAACCACCTCGACGTCGAAGGCGTCGCCTGGCTGGCCCGGCACCTGAAGCAGCGCTGGCGGGCCACCGACGGGGCACTGCTGGTGGTCACCCACGACCGCTGGTTCCTGGACGAAGTCTGCACCCGGACCTGGGAAGTGCACGACGCCGTCGTCGAGCCCTTTGACGGCGGGTACGCCGCCTACGTGCTGGCCCGCGCCGAACGCGACCGGATGGCCGCCGTCGTCGAGAACAAGCGCCAGCAGCTGATCAAGAAGGAACTGGCCTGGCTGCGCCGCGGCGCCCCGGCACGGACCTCCAAGCCCAAGTTCCGCATCGAGGCCGCGAACACCCTGATTGCCGACGTGCCCGAGCCCCGCGACACGCTGTCCCTGAACAAGATGGCGACGGCGCGGCTGGGCAAGGACGTCCTGGACCTGGAAAACGTGTCCCTGGAACTGGGGGACACCCAGCTCTTCCGGAACATCACCCTGCGGCTGGCTCCCGGCCAGCGGCTGGGCATCGTGGGCGTGAACGGCGCCGGCAAGACCACCCTGCTGCGGCTGCTCAACGGCACTGTTGAGCCGACGTCGGGCCGGCTGAAGCGCGGCAAGACCGTGCAGACCGCCGTGCTGACCCAGGAAGTCCGTGAACTGGATGACGTCGCGGACCTGCGGGTCATCGAGGTGATCGAGAAGGAGAAGCGCGTCTTCAACGTAGGCGGGCGCGAGCTGTCCGCCGGGCAGCTGGTGGAGCAGCTGGGCTTCAGCTCCCAGCGGCAGTGGACCCCGGTGCGTGAGCTCTCCGGCGGCGAGCGCAGGCGGCTTCAGCTGCTGCGCCTGCTGGTGGGGGAGCCGAACGTGCTGATGCTCGACGAACCAACCAACGACCTCGATACCGACACCCTGGCCGCGGTTGAAGACGTGCTGGACGGCTGGCCCGGAACCCTCGTGGTGGTCTCGCACGACCGTTACCTGCTGGAGCGGGTCACTGATACCCAGATGGCACTGCTCGGTGACGGGAAGCTGCGGGACCTGCCCGGCGGCGTCGACCAGTACCTTGAGCTGCGGGAAGCCGCGCTGGCCTCGGGTGCCGGCGGTGGAAGCTCCTCGCAGGCGAGCCGTGCCGCGCAGGCAGGTGCCTCCCGTCCCGACGCCGCGCCGGGCGCCGTCGCCACTGCGGTTGCCGGGTCCGCGCATTCGGAAGCGGATAAGCGCAACGCCCGCAAGGACCTCACCCGGATCGAGCGCCAGCTGACCAAGCTGTCAGGCCAGTCGGAGAAGATCCACGAGCAGATGAACCGGGAGACGGCCGGCGGCAGCCCCGATTTCGAGGTGCTGGCGGACCTCAACGCGAAACTGCAGGCCGTGGCAGCGGAGCAGGAAGAACTCGAGATGCAGTGGCTCGAAGCCTCGGAGATCCTCGAGTAATCCCATCCAGATGACAGAAACTGCCCGTATCAGCGCTGGTACGGGCAGTTTCTGTGATTTCGATGGCTGGGAGCTGGGGAACTAGCCGTCGACGCCGGCCGCCGGGCTTTCGGTGGCCAGCAGCTCGGGCAGCACATGGTCGCGCAGCAGCGGCGAAATGTCGTTGCGGGCGAACGCTTCGGCCGGGGTGAGCCAGAGCGTTTCCTCGATCTCCGCCGCGGCCTGCGGGACGACGGCCCTGCCGGTTCCACGGGGTCCCTCGAGGTTGAGGGAGAACAGTCCTGCGTCGATGTAGGTGTTGGCCTCATTTGCTGCAGGCCCGTACCAGCGGCCAATGTCCGCGAGATCCCCGGGGGCCACGGCCAGCCCGAGTTCCTCGTTCACTTCGCGGGCGGCAGCGGTGCGGAAGTCCTCGCCGGCCTCCAGCTTGCCGCCGGGCTGCATGAACTTCCGGGTGCCGCGCTTGCGGACCAGCAGGATGCGTCCGTCCGAGTCACGGACCAGGACTGCGGAGAGGGTCAGCACCAGCGGCGCTCCGCCGCCGGGAATGTACCCCAGGGCCGGTTCCTTCTGCAGTCCGGTCAGACCGTTCCAGGACAGGTTGACCAGGTGGGCGGCCACGGTGGCCTTGTCCGGGGTGCGGGCATCGAGCCACCACTGGCCGGTCATGGCAACCATGCCCACCAGCATCTGGGCGTACATGCCGCCTACCTCCGCGCTCAGGCCGCGGCTGCCGAATTCCTTGGAGAGGATGTGCTCAACGTCCGCGGCAATGCGGGAAAGCAGGGTTGAGAAGGTGCCTTCGGGCTGCGACGGCGGAGCGTCGCGGACCAGGATCCGGAAACCGTCCGTGTGGTTCTCAATGTAGTCGAGCAGTGAATAGGCGGCCCGTTCCAGCAGCACCCGGGGGCCCGCGTCGGCGCCCAGCGCCTGCGTAATGGCTGCCAGCAGCCGGTCGAACTCCGTATCCACTACCTCGGTATACAGCGCTTCCTTGGAACCGAAGTGTTCGTAGACCACCGGCTTGGACACTCCGGCCCCGGCCGCGATGTCCTCGATGGTCGCGCCTTCAAGTCCCCGCAGGGCGAAAAGGGAGCGGGCGACTCCGATCAGCTGGGCCCGCCGCTGGACTCCTGTCATACGCGGCCGTGACCGCGCAGTTGTTATTCTCGCCACCGTCCCAGTCTACGCACTGGCACGCGCCGGCCCGCGGGCCGCCCGGACACCGAGTCGCGGAGCGGGGTTCGGGCATGGCAAACTGGACTCTTGTGTGCGGCATCAGCCACACATTTTCCGCCCTGGTGTAACGGCAGCACCCCGGCCTTTGGAGCCGTGGAGTATAGGTTCGAATCCTATGGGCGGAACGCTGGGATGCAGCCGCGCCGCAAGCTTGGAACTGCCCCGCTGCCGTGGCCGGACAACGTGTAGGAGCGCCTTTTCGTGAGCATGCAGGATACGCAGGGAACCGGACCAAACGAAGGCACCGCACCAGCTGCGGTCATCGTCCTCGCAGCCGGAGCAGGTACCCGAATGAAGTCCCGCACGCCAAAGATCCTCCATCCCGTGGGCGGCATCTCCATGGTGGGACACGCCCTGAACGCAGCGGAAGCCCTGCGCCCGCGCACCCTCGCCGTCGTCGTCCGCCACGAACGCGAAACGGTCGCGGACCACATTGCCTCGTTGATGCCCGGCGCCATGATCGTGGACCAGGACGAGGTTCCCGGTACCGGCCGCGCCGTCCAGTCCGCCGTCGAGGCCATTGACGCCCTGACCCCGCTCGAGGGGACGGTCGTGGTGACCTATGGCGACGTTCCGCTGCTGGAAGCGGGCACCCTGCGCGAGCTGGTGGCCGTCCACAACGTGGACTCCAACGCTGTCACCGTGCTCACCGCCCGGGTTGTGGACCCCACCGGCTACGGCCGGGTGCTGCGCGCCGGGGACGGAACGGTCACCGGCATCGTGGAGCAGAAGGATGCCACTGCCGAGCAGCTGGCCGTGAACGAAATCAACTCCGGCATCTATGCCTTCGACGCCGCCGTGCTCCGTTCTGCCCTGTCCCGGGTCAGCACGGACAACGCACAGGGCGAGATGTACCTGACCGATGTCCTGGCCATCGCCCGGGCAGCCGGCGGGCGCGTGGCGGCAGTGGAGACAACCGACCAGTGGCAGGTCGAAGGCGCCAATGACCGGGTTCAGCTCGCAGCACTGAACGCCGAGCACAACCGCCGCACCCTGGTCAGCTGGATGCGCGCCGGCGTCACCATCGTCGACCCGGCGACGACCTGGATCGACTCGACCGTCACCCTCGACGAAGACGTCACCATCCTGCCGGGCACCCAGCTCCACGGCACCACCACGGTGGCGCGCGACGCCGTCGTCGGCCCGGATACGACCCTCACCAACGTGGTCATCGGCGAGGGCGCCAAGGTGATCCGCACCCACGGATCCGACGCCGTGATCGGCGCGGGTGCCGACGTCGGACCCTTTGCCTACCTGCGCCCGGGCACCCACCTCGGTGAGCGCGGGAAGATCGGCACGTTCGTGGAAACGAAGAACGCGCAGATCGGCACCGGCTCCAAGGTTCCGCATCTTTCCTATGTGGGGGATGCCACCATCGGCGAGCACTCGAACATCGGCGCCGCCTCCGTTTTCGTCAATTACGACGGCGAAAAGAAGCACCACACCACGGTTGGATCGCACGTTCGCATGGGCAGCGACAACATGTACGTGGCGCCCGTCACGGTAGGGGACGGGGCGTACAGTGGAGCTGGAACGGTGATCCGCAAGGACGTTCCGGCGGGCTCGCTGGCCATCAACGTGGCGCCCCAGCGCAACCTCGAAAACTGGGTGGCGGCCAACCGCCCCGGTTCCGCTGCAGCGGAGGCCGCCGGGCGCGCCCAGACACAGACTTCCCTCTCCGGTACTGATAACCCCACGCGAGAAAGCGAACAGTCATGAGCAGCGTAATCACCGCACAAGGTGAAAAAAGGCTTGTCCTAGCCACGGGACGGGCACACCCTGAGCTGGCGGAGGAAGTGGCCAAGTGCCTCGACACCGAACTGCTGCCGCTCGCTGCCTATGACTTCGCCAACGGCGAGATCTACGTGCGTCCCGGAGAGAGCGTCCGCGGCAAGGACGTCTTCGTCATCCAGGCACACCCGGCACCGCTGAACAACTGGCTGATGGAACAGCTCATCATGATCGATGCGCTCAAGCGTGCCTCGGCCCAGCGCATCACCGTGGTCTCCCCGTTCTACCCGTACGCGCGACAGGACAAGAAGGGACGCGGACGCGAGCCGATCTCCGCCCGCCTGGTGGCAGACCTGTACAAGACCGCCGGAGCGGACCGCATCATGAGCGTGGACCTGCACACCTCGCAGATCCAGGGCTTCTTCGACGGCCCCGTTGACCACCTGATGGCGATCCCGCTGCTTGCCGACTACATCCGGACCCGGGTGGACGTTTCGAACGTCACCGTCGTTTCCCCGGACACCGGCCGCGTCCGCGTTGCCGAACAGTGGGCCGAGCGCCTGGGTGGCGCTCCGCTGGCCTTCGTGCACAAGAGCCGCGACCTGACAGTGCCCAACCAGGCTGTTTCCAAGCAGGTTGTAGGCCAGATCGAAGGCCGCACCTGCGTGCTGATCGATGACATGATCGACACCGGCGGAACCATTGCCGGCGCCGTGCGCGTCCTCAAGGAAGCCGGGGCAAAGGACGTCATCATCGCCGCGACGCACGCCGTGTTCTCCGACCCGGCTGCCCGCACCCTGGCCGAGTCCGGTGCCCGCGAAGTCGTAGTGACGAACACGCTGCCGATCCCGGTCAACAAGCGCTTCGAGCAGCTCACTGTGCTCTCTATCGCTCCGCTGATCGCCCGCGCCATCCGCGAGGTCTTCGAAGACGGTTCCGTGACGAGCCTCTTCGACGGCAAGGCTTAGTCCTCAACCCCCGCTTTCATCACTCCTACCTGTCACCGAGAGGCCAGTTACGGCCGGTTTGAATGCTCAAACCAGCCGTAACTGGCCTCTCGGTGGTTGAGGGGCGGGGAGGAGAGTGGAAAGCCCGACGCCGTGTTGCTGGTAGCATTGTTTCCGATGCCTAGGCGAGGGAGGCCCCGGAATTTTCCGGAGGACCTCCGTTATCGACGGTGGCTGGCAACTTCTCAACTGCACCCGCTCCTGATCAGTTTCTGCTGACCGAAGCGGATGATGCAGCTGGTTCGTTCCGATACCGGCGCCGAATAGGCAACTGAAATCCCGGAAGAACCATCACAGGAGTTAGCAATGTCTGAGCAGAAGCTCGCAGCAACCACCCGCACCGAATTCGGCAAGGGCGCAGCCCGCAAGGCCCGCGTCGCCGGCAAGATCCCCGCTGTCATCTACGGCCACGGCGCCGATGTTCTGCACATCCTGCTGCCCGCCAAGGCCACTACCCTGGCTGTCCGTACCCCCAACGCCCTGCTGGAGATCGACGTCGACGGCGAAGCGCACCTGGCCCTGGCCAAGGACATCCAGCGTGACCCGATCAAGCAGATCATCGAGCACATCGACCTCCTGACCGTCCGCAAGGGCGAAAAGGTTGAGGTTGAGGTCAACGTCCACGTTGAAGGCGAACTCGCGCCGGGCGCCAACGTGTTCAACCAGGAAGCCAACACCGTGCTGGTCTCCGCTGACGCCACCAACCTGCCGGAAACCATCACCGTGAGCATCGAAGGCCGCAAGGCCGGCGAGCACATCCACGCCGGTGACCTCGAACTGCCGGCCGGCGTTGAGCTGCTGCTCGATCCCGAGACCATGGTCATCAACATCTCTGAATCGACCGCACCGGTCGAAGACGATGCCGCTGAGGCTGCTCCGGCTGCCGAAGAGGCGTAGTCCTTCTTGACCAGCAACACCTGGCTAGTAGCCGGGCTCGGGAATCCCGGGCCCGGCTACAGCCGTAACCGGCACAATGTTGGCCAGATGGTCCTCGATGAACTCGCATCGCGCACAGGCGGCAGCTTCAAGTCGCACAAGTCCCGGGCACAGGTCGCCGAAGGCCGGATTGGCATCGGCGGGCCGCGCGTCATCCTGGCCAAGCCGCTCACCTACATGAACCTCTCCGGCGGGCCGGTTTCGGCGCTGGCACGCTTCTACGGGATCGAACCGGAAAACATCGTGGCCGTGCACGACGAGATCGACATCCCGTTCAACACCGTGAAGCTCAAACGCGGCGGGGGAGAAGGCGGACACAACGGGCTCCGGGACATCAGCAAGGCCCTGGGCACCAAGGACTACCTCCGGGTCCGCGTGGGCGTGGGCCGGCCGCCGGGCCGGATGGACACGGCGGACTGGGTCCTGAAAAACTTCGGGACCGCGGAGTCCAAGGAGCTGCCATTCCTTGTATCCGACGGCGCAGACGCCGTCGAGTTACTGGTCACTGAGGGGCTCCTGGCCGCTCAGCAGAAGTTCCACAGCGGAGCCTGAGCGGCCGCTGCCTCGATGCTGCGGACATAACCGCAGGTCACCGGCACCGAGTAGCGCCTGCGGAATATTTAGGTATGGAACCCGTGTCCACAGCACGGCAGGCGAGCATTGTTTGGCCCCGGAGGCGGGCCTACACTGGCGGTAGCCTTCGGGCTCCTGAAGCGGGGCCGGCGTCGGGAGGCCTCCGAGACTGGGCCACCCCCATCCCGGCGCCGGTCCCTTATCAATCCTCCAATTCCCTACAGGCTTCGGCAGTTCGCTTCGCGGCACAGGTCCGCCCCCAATCCAAGACGCTCCGGGAAGCCGTTCCACAGCTCCGGCAAAACAACCGCGCCCTTAAATAGCTTCCTATGGACGCCGTTGGAGCGTACTCTTTCCGCAGTGGTTTGATCTGTCGCAACGGTGCAAACGAACCGAGTCAGACAGTGAATCGGGGATCTGGGGGAGAATTATGGGAGGGCCTGATTCATACGGTCCTGTCAGCGGTCCGCGCCTGCGGCCTGCTGACACAACATGAGGCTGCCCAGGCCATTGGCGGGACTTGTGGGCCGGGACGCTCTCCTTGGACGCATGGAATCTGCCTTGGCGGAAGGGCGGGGGGCCCTCATCGCCGGGCCACAGGGAATTGGCAAGAGCGCCCTGGTGCAGGCCCTGGCCGACCGCGCCCGGGGACACCGGATCGAAGCCTTGTACGGCACAAGGGTTTCGCGGCGCACCCCCTACGGCGCTTTGGCGCCGCTGTTGAGCGAGCTGCCTCTGGCCGGAGGACTGAATCCTGTGACCGCGCTCC
Source organism: Arthrobacter koreensis (assembly GCF_009193255.1). Lineage (GTDB taxonomy): Bacteria > Actinomycetota > Actinomycetes > Actinomycetales > Micrococcaceae > Arthrobacter_B > Arthrobacter_B koreensis. Next base: position 44,258 of record NZ_WACG01000005.1, on the reverse strand, counting down.
ACGAAGTACGCCGGCTCCTGCGCGCACGGGCCGCCGGCCTGCCGCTGCTGCTGGTGATTGACGACGTCGATGAACTCGACGAGCTTTCGGTGCAGGTCATCGCCCAGCTGGTGCGGGGTGGGGAAGCCACGGTTGCTGCCACGGCCACGGACCTGGTGCAGGCTGAACCGGAAGTCTTGTCGCTCTGGGCGGAGGGGCACCTGGTGAGGGTCGACGTCGAGCCCCTCGGCCAAGCCGAAACCCGGACACTGATGGAGGGGTTCCTCAGCGGGGCGGTCTCTGAACCTGCGGCGCGGAGCATGTGGGCGGAGACCCGCGGCAATCCGCACTTTACCCTGTTGATGACAGCTGAGCAGGTGCGGCAGGGCCGGCTGGTCCTCTCCGACCATACCTGGGTCCGCGCCGGGGCCTATGTGCACACCGGGGCCGTTGCGGAGCTTTTTGATACGCAGCTGGCCAGGTTACCCGCAGAGCATCGCAAACTGGTCGAAGTCCTCTCCCGGGTTAGTCCGCTGCCGCTGGCCACGGCTCTGCAGCTGGTGCCTGCGGAAACAGTGGATGCGTTGGAAGAAAACGGCACGGTGATGCTGGAACGCGGTACACAGCCGGCCGTGATGCTGTCGAACTCGCTCTTTGCCTCGGTGGTGGCTGCCAACATGCGGCTGGGCCGCAGCCATGAGCTGTGGAAGGAACTGACGGAGGTTCTTCAGGACCCGGGAAGCCTGGCCCCCGCCGCGCTGGCCGGATTCGTCACATGGTCGCTGGACTGCCAAACGGATCCTGGCCCCGGGCTTCTCCGCAGGGCCGCTGCGTATGCCAATGATTCCGGCAAGCAGTCCCTGGCACTGGAGATTGTTGGTTCGGCCGTGCCCGGGAGCCGTGAGGACGGTCTGGTCCTCGAGGAGATCCGGGCACTTATGGCACTGGGGGAGAACCAGAAAGCCCTTAGCGTCCTGACGGCCGCCGAAGCCGGACTGGATCCGGACAACCGGGACACCTGGGTTGCCGTCATGATCCAGAAGGCTGCGCTGCTGCGCAGCATTTCGAAGTCGGATGACCCGGCCCGGGTCCTGGACAGCCTGGACCTTCCTTCCGGCGTTGCCGACACCCCCCACATCTCTGCTGAAATCGACTACGCCAGGGCCGAACTCCAGCTCGCTGAAGGAAACTGCGCTGGAGCCGTTCAGCCCCTGGCAGCACTGGCCCGCCGCCGGGACATAGCGGTCAGGACACGCGCCCTGGCGGCAGCGGCCGCAGCTGAAGCCCTTGCGGTGACCGGTGACGCCAGGGCAGCACTGCGCCTGGTGGAAGAACACCGGGAAGTGCTGCGTGCTCCGCTGCCGGCACCGGACCAGGGTGTTATCCTCAACCGCCTCGTTTACACTTTCTACGCTGCCGGCGACCTGGAGCGCGCACTCCGCTTTATCCGCGACAACACCGACGGCACTGATGGTGCCTACCGCGGGACCGCCGGCGAGCTGGTCTGGGGCGTGGTCCGTGCGGCAGCCGGAGAATCCGACGCCGCCGTCGAGGCACTCGAACCGGCAGTGAGCCAGCTGCGGTACCGGGATCCCCAGGACCTGCTTCCCCTTGCCGCAGCACTGTTGTCCTACGCCCACGGGCTGAGCGGAAACGCCGCCCGAGCCGGCATTTACCAGAAGCTCGCGCCGCGGTTCCGCAACCGTCCGTTCTGGCATGCCGCACGAGTCACGGAGTTCTTCCGGATACTTGCCCGGCAGGGCCGGGAGAGGGAAACCGCAGCACGCAGCCTGGTGCAGATGGCGGAGGACGCAGAAGCCCTTGGAAACGTTTCCTTCGCCCTGGGCTGCTACGAAGCTGCTGCCACGAGGGGAGACCTGGCCGCAGCAGCGCACCTGGGGCGCTTGGCATCCACCGCGACGGGACGATGGGCCGAGGCCCTGGGCTCTTACGCCAAGGGATTGCTCAGCAGCGACCCCTGGGTCCTGCTGGAAGCTGCCGAAGGGGCTGCACAGCTGGGCCACCATCTGCTGGCCCACCACGCCGCGGGCATGGTCCGCACCATGACTGCGGCCGGCGGCGGCAGCATAGCCCGCCGCGCCGCCGCTGTGGAGAATGCTGCGTACCGCAGGCTCCTGCGGGAAAACACCATGGAGAACCTGCTGGCAGGACTCAGCGACTTCGACGCGCGGTTGGTGCGGCTAGCAGCCGGGACAGCGTCCAGGAACCACATTGCGGAGGAGCTGCGCCTCTCGCCGCGCACCGTTGACTGGCACCTGAACAAACTGTTTCGGAAGCTGCACGTGTCGGGAAGAACTGAGTTGCGGGATGCTTTCCGCTCCGCAGAGTGAGGTTTGGGGAGAAAATGCAGGGTTTTGCAACACAGCAGCTCGTTGGCCGCGAGGCCGACCTCCAGGCGGTCCTGACCGACCTGCGCTCGGGGGAACTGTGCGGCGCCCTGCTGGTGGCAGAGGCAGGGATGGGCAAGAGCGCACTCGCTAACGCCGTCGTCCGTGAACTCGAACGTGAGCTGCCGGTATTCCGTATACATGCCAGCTCAGCGCTGACCGGTATTCCGTTCGGTGCCCTCGCGCCGCTGCTGCCCGTGCTCTCCGCAGATGAGACTGACTCTCCGCTGGCGGTCATGCGTGCACTGCTGGGAAGAGTGCGCCCCGCAGGGGGACAGGACGCCAGTCCCGCGCCGCTGCTGGTGGTTGACGACGCACACGCCCTGGACGAAGCCAGTGCCGACCTGCTGTCCCAGCTGATGGCGTCGGGACGGGTGCGGATGCTGCTGCTGACCAGGAGCATCACTGACATCCCGGCAGGCATCCCGGCCCAGGTATGGAGCGGCGCCATCTCACGGCACCAGCTTCAGCCGTGGACCGAAACGCAGGTCCAGGAACTCTGCACCAAGGTGCTCGGCGGGCCGGTGCTCAGCACCACCAGCGCCGAGCTTGCGAGCCGCAGCGGCGGGAACCCCATGTTCGTGCTGGCGCTGGTCGCTGAGGCGCGCAAGGGCGGGGCGCTGACCGAACGCCACGGCGTGTGGCTCATGGAAAACAACGCCGGTCCGCCCGAAGGGCGGTTGGCAGACCTGCTGAAGGCGCACCTCTCGGGGCTTTCCAGCGCAGAGCGGGAGGCAATGGAGATCATTGCGCTCGCGGAACCGTTACCGGTGGCGGTCGCCTTCAAACTCGGTCTTCACCGCTCGGTTGACGCCCTGACCGCGGCAAACCTGGTCAGCGTTGAGGACGAAGGCAACAGGCTGCTGCGGCCGCGGCACCCGCTGTACGGCCAGCTGGTGCGGCACATGGTTCCAGCAGCGCGAAGCGCCCGGCTGCGTCAGCGGGTCCAGGAAGTCATGCCCGATGACATGGAATCGATGGACGGGCTGCTGCGAAGCGTCGGCTGGTCCCTGGACTGCGGAGCCGCGGTTCCGGAGGCCCAGCTGCTGCGGGCGGCCTATATGGCAAACAACTTCTTCGACAGTGATTTCGCGCTCCGCGCCGCCGGCGAAGTGAAGGATCCGGCCCTGCTGCCAGCCGCGAGGATCCAGAAGGCCCGTGCCCACTACAACCGCGCCAACTTCAATGCCGCCTGGGAACTGGTGAGCGGAACAGTCGAAACCGCCGCGGACCTGACGACGGCGAAACTGGGCACGCTGCTGCGCGTGCAGCTGCTGCAGCGGTTCACGGGCGAGGTGGACGGGCTGCAGGAAGCACGTGCGGCCTGGGAAGCCGCGATCCGGCGGATTGAGACGGCAGCGGAGTCTTCCGGAACACTGGACGGAGAGCTGAGGGCTGACCTCGACTCATCATGGCGCGGAGCATTACTCCTGGAAGCATTGATTGAAGTGTCCGCGGGTAACCACCGCGGCATGGAGGCGCCGGTCCGGGACCTGCTGGCCCAGGCCCGGCAGGCGGGGGATGCTGAAGCGGTGATGGTGTCCCTGGCGATCCTGGGGGAAATCCACTCCTGCAGCGGACGAGCGGAAATCGCAGTGACACTCACCCGGGAGGCGCTGGGGATAGTAGCCCACAGCGAGCACCGGTTCCTTATGTACTACCAGTTCGTCCTGCATCGTCATCTGTCGGCCCTGTTGTGGGCCGGCTACTGGGACGAGGTCCTCAGCACCGTCCACCAGGACCTGCTGGCGGTGTCGCGGAGTTCACTGCGGGTAGGCGGCACCGTGGATATGTGCCTAGCCGTCATGGAGCTGCGCCGCGGGAACATGGAGGCGGCGCTGCCCAAGCTGATGGCTGCGATCGAGGGAATGCGTACCCATGACCCGGACGGCAACCTGCCCGTGGCCCTCACCATCGCAGCCCAGCTGGATGCGGGCGCAGGAGACCTGGACCGGGCGGACGAGCTGCTGGCCGACTGTGACAGGGTTCCTCCGCGCGGAACCCTCAGCACCAGGTTCATAGCAAGGGGCAACCGGCTGGCGGCAGGATATGCCAGGACCGGAGATCCAAAGGTGCTGGCTGCACTGCGCGAGGTCGGAGAGCAGGCTGAAGAGCATGGCCTTCCCACGGCTGAATTCGAGTTGCGCTGCCTGAGCATGAGGGCCGGTGATCCGACTGTCATGAATCGCCTGCTCAAGCTTTCCGAGGATATCCAGGGCCCGCGGGGACGGGCCGTGAACGTGTTCGCCAGGTCGGTCCTGGACCAGGACGTATCGGCCCTCGTAAGGTTCGCGTCAGAGCCGGCGGATGCCGATGCCGGTGCCCTTGGGCCCCTTGCCCTGCAGGAGGCCCTCCGAATCGCCAAGACGGCGGGCGACCGGGCCCAGCTCCAGCGGGTCCAGCGGATGATCGGCAAATCAGCCGCGGAGCCTGGACGCAGCCCTGCCGCGCCTGCCCTGACCCGCCGGGAGAAGGACGTCGCGGGGCTGGTTGCCAGGGGGTACCGCAACGCGGAGATAGCCGGTCAGCTCTTCCTCTCCGTGCGAACCGTCGAGGGCCATATCTATCGAATCTTCGAAAAACTCGGCATCAGCAGGCGTGAGGAACTCACCGCTGAACTGATGGGGGAGTAATCCCCGCGAGTCACATGGGCAGGCTTTCCTCCGTGCGGCGGGGCGTGTATCCGGCGTGCACACCCCGTCCGGTAGCTGCACCCGCGGGACGGGTAGGTACTCTCCGTCCCCAAGTAGTCGCGGTGTTCGGTGTGCCCGGCAGCCGGCGGCAAGTGGTCCAAAGCCAGTAACGACTACGTGTTGGCGGAGGGACTGCCTCTCTTTACGCTCGGTTCCAGGCTCAATACCTTGAGGCGGGAATCCCATGCGCTCTGCACCACCCCTACCCCTATACCGAGACCGGGCGGACCCCGGGGCACAGACCCGGCTGGTCGGACGGTCGGAGGAACTTCGCTGGGCAGTCTCCGCCATCGAGTCCAACGGCGGCGCCGTAATTGTCGGCCCGGAGGGAATTGGCAAGACAACACTGGCCAATGCTGCAGCCCGAGCGGCCCGGCAGGACTTTCACGTAGTGCACGTGCGGGGCAGCAGGGTCTCTGCCGGAACGGCCTACGGGGCGCTGGCCTGGGTGCTCAGCGAAATGCCGGAGACATCTCTTGAAAATCCGGGGCACGTCCTGCGTGCGCTCAAGGAACACCTGGCGGCACAGGCCAGCGGGCGGCGGACCCTGCTGCTCGTAGATAACGTCCATGAGCTCGATGCGCTGAGCCAGACCGCATTGGTCCAGCTGACGCGTCAGACCTCGGCCGCACTGCTCGCCACTACACCGGATCTGCTGCGCTGCGGTGAGGAACTGGTGCGGCTGTGGTCCGAGGGAATGATTCGCAGGATCGACTTGGGGCCGCTGGATTCCGCAGCTTCATTAGCGCTCATTGAAGGGATTACCGGCGGCAAACTGTCTGCCTTGGCGGCACATGCCTTGTGGCGCCAGGCACGGGGAAACCCGCTGTTTACCTCATTGCTGTGCCGTGACCAGATGGACGGCGGGCGGCTGAAGGAACGCAGCGGAATTTGGACCCTCGAGGGTCCGCTGACTTTCCGAGGCGAGATTTCGGACTGGATTGAAGCGTGGTATCAGGAGTTGGACATCTGCGAGCAGCGAATCGTGGACTTCGTGTCGCTGTGTCCCGGGATGCCGCTGCGCGCCCTGCTGGACGTGGCAGATGCCCTATCCGTTGAAGCGCTCGAAGAACGGGGCGTGCTGACTGTAAGCCACGGCGAAGGATCGGTATATCTCCTCAACCCGCTCTACACTCAGCTGGTTGCTGAGCGGGTACCCATGGGCCACTTCTTCGAACTCTGGCAGGAGCTGCAGTCAGCAGGGTTGGATCCCGAGACCTGGCCGGACGCAGCGGCCAAGGCATACGCTTTGTGGGCTGCGGACGCAGGTAGTCCCATCAGCGCCGAGCTGGCAGCCCGTGCCTGTGCATCGGCGAACAGGGAGGCAGACCCAGCCGGCGCGCTGCGGATAGCCGGCGCCGTTCAGGCTTCTGGAACGCATCCACGGCTCCGACTCGAACGCGCGCGTGCACTGCACGCCCTCCAGGAGTTGAAACAAGCCGCAGCAGAGCTGGAGCAGCTCCTGGATTCTGGCGATTCCGCAAACGCTGTACCGGCGCTACTGGAGCTGGCCATGGTGGCACGGAGGGTGTCCTCACCGCGGCTGTCGCCGCAGGCAGCACTGGCCCGCGCGGAGACTGCTGCGCAGTCCCTGCCGGAACCACTGCGGACCCAATCACAGCAGCAAGTGACTGCTGCACGGGCCGCACTCGCCGCGCTCGAGTCGGACCCGGCGTTGGCGCCGGCAGAACTCGGGGCGCTCTGCCTGGACTGGACAGTTCCCGCCGTTGTGCTGCTGCCGGCGAGGGCCAGCCGCTGCCAGCTCCTGGCATTGGAGGGCAGGGCGGGGGAAGCCCTGCTGGAGGCCGCGGAGCTCTGGGAGAACTTAAAACACGCCCGCGGACTGCCACTCACCGTCGGGGCCGAGACCGTGAACGGGATCCTGTGCACTTACATCCTGTGCGCTGAGCCGCTGCAGGCACTTGCGCTGCTGGACCAGGCCGGAAAAGTCCGTTACCTGGAAACCCATCTGAGCGCATGGTCGGAGCTGCCGGCGGGAGTGATCCATGCTTTGTGCGGCAGAACCGATGCGGCCCTGGAATGCCTCGTTCCGGCATGCCGGCAGCTGGAGGTGGAGGACAGGGGCGGGTTGCTGCCGCTGGCACTCGCGGCCATGGGCTACTGCCACGCGGAGCGGGGGGACTGGGACCGGATGGCCGAGTGCCTCGCCGCGGTCCCGGGTTTCAAGGCTGCACCCGCATCGCATGTGCTGACTGCAACCCGTTATTTCCAGCGGGCCGCCGCCCTTCGCTTTAGTGCCGAAGGACAGCCAGGCGCTGAGCTTGCGACAGCGGGTCGACGGGCGGCCCGCCGGGGTAATTATCCGGCGGCGATTCTGTGCCTCTCGGCCGCCGCACTCTCCGGCGACACATCGTCCGCTGCGATGCTGCAAACTACGGCGGCTACCGGCGAGGGCGAGTCCGTCCGGATGTGGCAGGCACTCGGCGACGGCCTCGTCGGAAATTCGCCGCAGGATCTGTATGATGCCGCCGGTGCTTTTTTGGACCGGGGGTTCTACCTGCACGGATACCGGGCTGCCGTCGCTGCGCGGGAAGCTGCTGAACACGCCAGCCGGCGGGAGCTGAGCCGGCAGGCCCGGATGGTGGCGAACGAGTGCTACCGCATGCTGGCTGACGCCAACAGCCTGGAAAGCCGTTTGAAGAAGCTGTCGGATTTTGAGCGGGACCTGGCACGCCGGGCTGCTTCCGGAGCAAGCAGTGCCCGGCTGGGAAGTGCACTTCACCTATCGCCGAGGACCGTGGACTGGCACCTCGGCCGGATCTTCCTAAAACTGCACGTCTCTGGACGCGCTGAGCTTAGGCGCCTGCTCGGTGACGGGAAAGACAGCCGGAAGGGGGAACCGGGACAGTACTCCAAGTAGCGCATGTGCCGTTGAAGCGGGCGAACCAAGTAGCGATCCCAAATCACACTGGTGTAACCCGAGTAGGTGCTGATGATTACTGGTGGTTGCTACTCAGGCTGGTTCCCCACCTCCTACCTAGTGTGTTGAACGCCTGCTGCCGCGGGCACAGACGGTTTGCTAGGAAGAGGTCTCGCAGTGGAGAAGCATCATTCGTCAGACGCCTACTCACTTGTGGCGCGTACCGCCGGTGGCGTGCCCGCTCCCATCCGGCAAGGACACGATTCGCCCTTCCTGGGCCGGACCGCCCTTGTCCAGGCCATGGCCGGGTGCCTGACCCCGGATTCGACTGCTTCCGGGTCCCTGATCATTGGGGAAGCCGGCAGCGGTAAGAGCGCCCTCATGCGGCATGTACTGGCGCTGTACGGGCAGGATGCCTACACGGTCAACGTCCGCGGTTCAGCATTTGCCGGCAGGACTGCTTTCGGTGCCCTGACTTTCCTGCTCTCCGAGCTCGATCCGGAATCCGCTTCGCACCCGGTGCTGATACTGCGGGGTCTGACCGAGCTGATCCGTGAACGGGCGCAGGGACGGCAGGTCATCCTGGCAGTTGACAATGCGGAAGAGCTCGACGAGTTCTCTGCCATGGTGCTCAGCCAGATGGTGGCGAACCGGTCAGCCCACATGTTCGCAGCCTTCCGGGATTTCAGCGCCGCGCCGGCCGAGTTCATGGGGCTTTGGCGCGAGGGCCTCCTTGCCCGTCTGGATCTTGAGCCGCTGCTTCCCCCTGAATGTTCCCATCTCCTGGAATCGGAACTTCGCGGACCGGTAAGCCGGGCCGCTGCGGAAGAACTGACCGGGATCAGCGGCGGCAATCCCAGCCTGCTGCTCGCCGCCGCCGAGGACTACCGCGAAAGCGGCCGGGTCCGTTCTTGGGACGGTGTCTGGGTGTTGGACCGGGCTCGGCAGTGCGCTTTCCCTCGGCTCGCTTCCGCGATGGGCACGAAGCTGGCGGGGCTCCTTGACGGCCAGCGCGAGCTGCTGGACGTGCTCGCTCTCGCCGGTGCACTGCCGCTCAGCCAGGTCCTGGAGCGGGTGGACAGCCGACAAGTAGATGCCCTTCAGGAGGCGGGGCTGTTGCAGCTGGAGCACAGGACAGTTCCGGCGCTTTCGCTGGTTGATCCCGGCCTCGGGATGGTTCTGCGGGGGCGGATTGATCCCGGCCGGCGACGGGAACTGTTAGAGAAGCTTCCGCCGGATCCGGTGGTTTCATGTCCGGTACACGCAGCACGGTGGCTGCTCTCCTCGGGTGCCAAAGTACCGGCGGAGCTCGCGCTCGCAGCCGCCCGGGCTGCGAACGCGGAAGGTGATCCGTTGTCAGCCGCGGCGTTCATCGCAGCAGATCCAAACCATCTGTCTTCGCCGGCGGCTGTGCTTGAGCTGGCCCGAGCGGTACTGGCAGGAGGAGATGCGGCCGGCACATCCGACGTCGTCACCCGGCACCGTGCCTTCGGTGCGTCAGGTGTCCGTTCTCCCGAGACCGTGCGCCTGCTCATTGTCGAAGCCGAAGCCGGCTGCCGCGCGATGGCGGAGCAGCAGTTCGAGGCCGGCTCATCGTCCAAAGCGCACAGTACCCGCCTTGAGGAAGCCGAACAGGTCCTTGCCGTGCTCGCCGCCGACGGACTCGCTCGCGGCGAGTCTGCCCAGCTGGAACGGGAACTCATCCTGGCGCGGGCCCGGTGCCTGACACAGCACGGCGAGTACGGGCAGGCGGCCGATTTCCTCTCCGGGGTCTATGCCCGAGGGGATGAAAACGGCAGGGGATTCAGGGCCCTGGTGGGTTCGTGGCTCTGCGTTGCCTGGGGCATGACGGACCGTCAGTCCGATGCTCTTGAACTCGCCGCGGCGCTCTGGCCCTTGTTGTCAGATGCCCAAGAGCCGGATCTGGATGCCCGGGAAGCGTCCCGGGCGCAGGCCAGAATACTCCACGTCCTGATGATTTCCGGCGCCCTCGACTCTGCTGCCGAGTTCCTTGCCCGAGCAACGGGAAAGGAAGGCGCCGGTAGCTTCGGCGGAACACTCCACGAAATCTGCGAAGGTGTCCTGCATGCCTTCGCAGGCCGCGGAGCCGCTGCTACCGCGCGATTGCTCCCGGCCGCCCGCCAGCTTGCAATCTCTGATCCCGGAGGCCTCCTCCACACGGTCAGCGCCGTCGCCGCATATGCTGCTGCGCTGCAGGGCCAGAATCAAAGGGCAGAAGAGCATCTTCGCACTGCCGGTTCAGTTCCTGCCACGCCTTCGTGGGCGCTGCAGCGCACCGCAGCACACTTCGCCGTCCTTGCCGGGAACGTGCTGGGCTCAGTCGATTCGGCCGAAGCGCTGAGCGAAATGGCAGCCAAGGATGAGGAACGCGGCGCCGGGGCGTACGCCGTGCTGAGCCTGCTCGGCGCCGTCCGGCTGGGGGACCTGTCCCAGGCGCAGCAGCTGCTCGACACAGCATCCGGTCTGCAGGGACGCTTCGCCCGGCTGTGCGAGGACTACGCGAAGGGTGCAGCAAGCTGCGACCCACAGCTGCTGCTGCTGGCAGCCGACGCCGCTGCGGCCCTAGGACACGAATTGCTGTCCCGTGAGACCGGGGAACGTGCCCTGCAAATCGCCGCCGGAGCAGGGGACCGCGCAACGGTGCGGTTCATCCATCGCACACGGCGGCTCCAGTCCGGAGAATCGGAGAACGACGCCGAAATCGAGGACTGCCTGCGCGGCCTCACTGGGCGGGAGCGGGTGATCGCCAGACAGGCAGCGGCCGGAACCAGTAACAAGATGATCGCAACCGAACTCTCGATTTCGGTGCGCACCGTTGAAGGGCACCTTTACCAGATCTACTCGAAGCTCCACGTGGGCAGCCGAAGGGAATTGGCAAAACTGCTAACCGCCGGCCATGCGGACAGCAGCATCCGGCCGAACGCAGTACAGGGGGTTCGGTGATGAACCACCAAGCGTCAGCTGCACCGGAGATGCTGCGCAGTGCCGAAGCTGAACAGGTTTCGAACCATCTCCTGGATCCAATGCTCAGGGGGGCGATTGTCATGGCTCCGGAAGGGATGGGCAAGAGCGCACTCGCCGAGGAAGTACTGCGCCGGCTCGAAGGAATCGTAACGCCGTACCGGATCCACAGCAGCCCGGTGCTGGCCCGTATTCCCTATGGAGCACTGACACCGTTCATGGAACGGGCACTGGCTGGAGACATGGACTCCCCGCTGATGGTCCTCCGGAACATCCGCCGGTTCTTCCGTGTTCGCGCAGAGGCCGGGGACGCCCCGGCACTGCTCGTGGTGGAGGACGCCCACCATCTGGACGAAGCGTCGAGCCACGTACTGGTCCAGCTGGCGATGTCAGGGGAACTGCGCCTGCTGGTCCTCTCCCGTGCCCGCAGCACGAACCTCCAGGAGCTCCTTTCCCTGGCACGGGACGGCCTGCTGTCACGGCTGGACCTCCAACCGCTGACCCAGCAAGCGATCCACCGCCTGTGCGTTCGGGAACTGGGCGGCACGGTGTTACGGGCCTCCAGTGGGGTGCTGGCACGGGTATCGGGTGGAAACCCGCTGTACGCGAAGGCACTTCTGGAAGGCGCACGCAGGCGCGGCGAACTGCTTGAGAGCAACGGCTCCTGGTACCTCCGCGCCCTCTCCCCAGGGCTGGAGCCTACGGTCCAAGACCTTGCCAAGCGGCTCCTCATGAGCCGGACAGATGCGGAGCGCGCGGTACTGGAGGCAGTCGCGCTGGCCACGGCCATTCCCCGTCCCATCCTGACGGCCTTTGGGGATCCGGCGTCCGTGCAGGCACTGATCGACGATGGATACCTCGCTCCGGTTCCGGAAGCTGCCGACCAGCTTCAGCTCGCCCAGCCACTCCATACCCATGCCATCCGCTCCCTGGTGCCGCCGGTGCGCAGTATGGAAATCCGCCGGCAGCTCATGCATTCCGGTGGGCCCGCGGGCGGGCCTTACCGGGATACTCTCCACGCCGCGTGGGCACTGGACTGCGGGGAAGCGCCCAAAGATACGGACCTCCTGCAAGCGGCTAGGACGGCAAACGCCGACGGCGACAGCGAACTGGCCCTCCGTCTCGCCCAGGCGGTCCAGCCCGGTCCTCTGGGAGGAAGGTCGCGCATCGAGGCGGCAGTTGCCCAGCTGATGCTTGGAAACATAGCTGACGCCAGGGCGGGGCTGGAAGACGCACTTGCGGCAGCCGCGGACGCAGAGACCCTGGACCTTGCAGTACTCGCTTCGGCGCAGCTTGCCGCCTGTTCGGAATCTGCGGGCAAGCGGCTCCGCAACCTGGCTCGGAAATGGGCTGAGCGGGAGTCCCTGCTTCAGGACCACGGAAGCCCGCGTACCGATTGGGTTGCGGCGGGACAGAGCGTTCTGGCTCTTTGGGCGCGGATAGCCGACGGAGACCTGCTGGTTCCGGGAGAAAGCCAAGCCACTACCCGGGACCTGCTGCATGCGGACACCGCGAACCCGGGACGGACAGCTGGGCAGCATGAGCTTCGGGCACTGGGCTATTCCCTGGTATGCGAGGCGTACACCGCTGCCGGTGCCATTCAGGACGCCCTGCAGGCTGCCGGCAAGGCACAGAGGGAACTCGAGCTTGACCCCAATTCACAAAGCGGAGTACGGGCAGCCGTGTGGGTCCGTCGTGCCTTCGCGTTGCTGCACGGCGGAAACTTCGCGGAACTTGAAGAACTGCTCGCCGGACAGCTGAGGGCGGAACCCGCCAGCCTGCTGGCTTACGGCGGCAGTATCGGCGTGCTTGAAGGTGCCCTGGAGATTCACCAGGGCCGGTTCCGTAAAGGCCTTCGCCGGTTGAAGCCGGCTATCGGCGCCCTTCGATCCAAGGACCCGGAGAGGCTGCTGCCGTATGCGATGTCCGTTGCAGGGTATGCCGCAGTTGTTGTGGATGACGATTCCCCGGCGGCTAGGTTCGCGGCTGAGCTGAGGGGGTTAGGTTACTCGGGACCGAAGGGGCTTCAACTGGCAGCCCGTGCGTTTGCGGCGGCAGCGCTGGCTCCCCAGAGCAGTGAGGAACCACCACCGGCGCAGGTACGGTCGCTGGCTGAGGAGGCTCGTGCTTTGGGACAGTTCGCAGCTGAGAAGGACATCCTGGAATTGGCGCTCGCCGTCGGTGACCTGAAGCAGTCAAAACGCCTCATGGACCTTACCGGCTTTTTCGAAGGCGGTGAAGCTGCGGCCCTTCACGCATATGCTGCCGCTGTCGCGGCAGACAATCCCGAACGGATGGTCGCTGCAGCGGACGAGGCAGTGCGCCGCAGGAAGTACCTGGTTGCTGTCGAGTGCATGGGCCATGCCATTCGCTACTACGGTGCCCACAACAACCTGCGCCGCCAGCGGGCTCTGATCCAGCAGCTGAGGCGGCGACGGGAAGAACTCGCAGGGGTCACCGTCGCATACCTCAGCCCGAGCGTGCACCAGGTCAGGCTGACCAGGCGCGAGCACGAAATCGTCGAGCTTCTGCTCGAAGGTGCCGGGTCCAAGGACATTGCCACGAAGTTCACGTTGTCGCAGCGCACTGTGGAAGGCCATGTCTACCGTATCTACGTGAAGCTGGGTATCAGCAAGAGAACCGAGCTGGAAGCCGTATACCGGGCGCTCGAGGCAGAGCCCAAGGCTGCAGCGGTGCCGTAACCGCCATTGCGGCCCGGTCTTGCCAGCTATGGGCACAAGTAGAAGCCGCGGTCCGTAGGGTACGGAAACATGCGGATTAAGTGACCCGCACGCTTTTTGAAGTGCGAACTACTGGTGTGGCGGGGACAATCCTGCCGTTGACTGGGGTTGTCAGTACGGCGGAGCTGCGAAGGTCAAGAGCCAGGCACATCAACCCTGGTTCTGCTAAGCGCAGGTGCTCTCCACTGACCGTCAGGACCGCACCTCGTGTGTGCGCGGGCCTCCCGAAGCGGAGCCGGCGGCGTCGAAGTCTGCTGAGACCCAGACTTCCCCCCAGCCGTCGCCGGCTCCCCCTCTTCGCTGTCCTGTCTTCCACGGACCCGGGTGGCGTTTTCTCCCTTCTGAAACCGCGTCCATTCCGCCCTGACCAGCAGTCTCCGGGGTTTCGCCGCGGGATTAATGAGGTGCCGAATCTTAAGCGGGTAGCCGTGCGAGTAGGTGCATCCATGGGAGCGAGATTGGTCCAGTGAGGCGAGTACCGGGTACTCGTGCCGGTGGACTCCCGTGATCCTAGGTTAGTGGCCGTTGGAAGGCGAGCTACGAAGGATGACGGACTCTCTATGAGCGCAAATACACATCGGCTGCCGGGCAAGGTCCTGGAGGGGGAAGCAAGACGTGTTGCCGAACAGGCCCCGGCGCCTCCCGGAATCCGGCGTCATACTCAGTCCCCGAGGCACGGAGGCGGCGAGGCACTTTTCCAGGCGCAGGCCTCCGGCAGCACACTGCAGGCCCAGTATGCGTTCTCACCCGCGGCAGCCCCCGCCACTTCGGCCGGCACGGCAGAAACCGCCGGGGCAGCATCTGCAGCGCTGCCGACACAGCCCTTTGTCTTCCCGCCATTCATTACGCGTTCCCCCAGCGCATCACGTGTTCCGAGGAGCACTGCAGCGTTTTGGAACCGCCGCTATGAACGGATTCTCATCCTCACTGACGCCCTGGTTGTTGCTCTGGCTCTGCTGGCCGGAACCGTGGCCAGGTTTGGTACCCAGGCAGCCGAACTCCGCGTAGGCAACCTGGCCACCACCTACTGGGTTTTCTCCATGTTGCTTGGGGCGGGCTGGATGCTGGCGCTGCACGCGTACCGAAGCCGGGATCCCCGAATCACGGGAATGGGAACAGACGAATATAAGCGGCTAGTCAACGCAGCGTTTGCCGTGACCGCCGGAATGGTGTTTGTTTCCTTCGTCCTGCAGTTCGACGTCGCACGGGGCTATTTCGCGTTTGTGCTCCCAGCAGGAACAGTCGGCCTCATCTGCTCGCGCTGGACGGTGCGCCAGTGGCTTAAGAGGCAACGCCAACGCGGAAGGTTTCTCTCCCGCGTGGTGGTGCTCGGTCGTCCTAAGGACGTGCGCTACGTCGTTCACCAGATCGCAGCCAAGGCGGGCGCGGCCTACAAGGTGGTGGGCGTGGCGGTCAGCGGCAAGCCACGCTCCAGCCTGGACGTGGACGGGGTCAGCCTGCCGGTGGTGTCGGATGCCGAGCACGTAGTTGATGCAGTCACCACCCATGGTGCCGACGCCGTCATCGTCGCCGGCCCTACCAAGGGCGGCAGTGGTTACGTCCAGGAGCTGGGCTGGAAACTCGAGGAATCGGCGGTCCAGCTGATCCTGACGACTGGCCTGACCAACGTCGCCGGACCCCGCATCCATTCCCGACCGGTTGAAGGCCTGCCGCTCATGCACGTTGAGCTGCCGCAGTATGCAGGAGGAAAACACCTGCTCAAACGCGCGTTGGATGTGGTCCTGTCCGGACTCGCGCTCCTGGCCTTGACCCCCGTGTTCCTCGTACTCGCCCTGCTGGTTCGCCGTGACAGCCCCGGTCCCATCCTGTTCCGCCAGGAACGGGTGGGTCGCGGCGGGGAAGTCTTTGAAATGCTCAAATTCCGGTCCATGGTTCAGACCGCGGAAGACGACCTCGCCGGTCTGCTGGATCGTAACGAAGGTGCAGGACTGCTCTTCAAAATGCAGCACGATCCTCGCGTAACCGACGTCGGCCGCTGGATGCGCAGGTACTCCCTGGACGAGCTGCCCCAGCTCTGGAATATCTTCCTGGGACACATGTCCCTGGTTGGTCCCAGGCCTCCGCTGCCGCGTGAGGTGGCGCAGTACGGCGATCGGGTCCATCGCCGCCTCTACATCAAGCCCGGACTCACCGGTATGTGGCAGACCAACGGCCGGTCCGAACTTAACTGGAAAGACGGAGTGCGGCTGGACCTCTACTACGTGGAGAACTGGTCCCTCGCCGGCGACATCATTATCCTCTGGCGGACCGTGGCGCAGATGTTCCGTCCATCTGGCGCCTATTAGAGCCGTCCTGCGGAGGCCAGCCGTCTCCTGAATCCAGGACACAAGTAAATCGAATCCAAAACCAAGTGATTCACCGCGGCGGTGCGGAGTCGGAAACAGATAAGGCAGTAGGCGGTACTCAAGCGCTGATCGCCCCGGGAAAGATACGTTTCTCCAACTTCTACACATCAGTTATTTCAAAAGATAAGCGACCTCGTTATGGGCAATAGAACAACGGCAGGGGCACATCCCGGCCATAACCTCCGCAAGTATCGGGGAGTGCTGGTGGGCATAACCGCGCTGCTGCTGGCGGGCTGTTCCGGCAATTCCACCGACGCCGTGCAGGCGCCCGGACCCGCGGCCTCCGCACAAGCCCTCACTGCGGATCCGCGGCCTACACCTGAACCGGACGAGAGTTCTGGACCAGTGGGCGGGCCCGCATTCGAGCCGGAGAACGCACAGTCTGCCGATGGTGCCCCCGCGGTTCTTCGCAGTGATGCCGCCGCGAATCCGGTGCTGGTGGAGCCCTCCTCCTTCGACGGGGAGGCCGTCTACGAGGACGGAGTTGTCGCGGCAACATCGAACATTCGGCGGGGGACTGTCGACGAAGAAGGAATCGGCGTGGTGGCAGGAGCCGAATACATCGTGTTTACGGTCTCCGTGCGCAATGGCTCCTCCGACACCCTGGACTTGACCGCCGTCGTACCGACACTGACCTACGGCGAAGACCGAGTGTCGGCAGCGCCCCTATACAGGGGCGTTGAGGCATTCGACCTGACCGGAAAGTTGGAACCGGGGGCGGTAACTGAGGCCGAGTACGCCTTTCAATTGCCGGCTGGTGCCACGGACCCCGTTCTGTATATCGATCTGAACGGTTCCCACGCGCCTTTGGTGTTCAGTGGTGACTTGCCGTGACCCGCAGGGCCGTCCTTTCCCACCGCGCCACCCGTTATGGCGCCATGGTCGGGGCCGTGGGGGCCCAGGCCAGCCAGGCCCTCGGCAGTTTTCTGATTCTCGCTGTCGCCGCCCGCTCACTGGACCTGGGCAGCCTTGGCCTGTTGAGCGTGCTCTATGGACTGCTTGTCCTCTCGGCAGCAACTACCAGCGGATTCGTCGGTGATTCACTGACGGTGCTGAACCGCCAGTCGAACGCGGTTCGCGCGGGGCTGCAGGTGTGGCTGTTCCTGTTGTCTGCAGGGTGTGCCGTCGCCGTCCCGCTGGTGGTATGGGCCCTGGGCCTGGTCGACCCTATGCAGGCTTTCCTGCTGGGTCTGGCCATTGCCGCCTACTTGATCGAGGACGTGGTGCGGCGCGTGCATATGGCCTGCCTGCTCTTCCAACGAATCGTGCTGATGGATCTGACAGTCATAGCAGCGGCCCTGCTTCTCCTGCTGGTGCTGGGAGAGCGGACGGAGCTGACCGTGACATCATTCCTGGCTGCCATCGCCGTCGGCCAGGCCGCCGGCGCGGTCGCCGGAGTCGTAGCGCTTCCCGTCGTCGAACGGGTCCTGGTCAGCCTGCGGGGCGCGCAGTGGCGAACAGTCGCAGCCTATGGCAGCTGGCGCGCGGCACAGCAGGCTCTCCGACCGGCCCTGCTGACCGCCCTGCGGAGTGCAGTGGTGCTGCTGGTTGCCTTCGAGGCCAGCGGGGCACTGGAGCTGGCGCGGGTGTACGCTGCGCCCGCGATGCTTGTGGTGGGAGGCATTTCCTCATACCTTTTTGCGTCCTTTGCCCGTGCCCGCACAGTTCCCCTCGGCCAGTTGCTCCGTCGGGCGGACCGCGGTGTGCTGGCCCTGTTGTGCATGACAGCGGTTTGTACCGCGGTGGCTTTGGCGGCTTTGCCAGTTGCCGGGCCGCTCCTGCTCGGCAGCCTGCCTGAACTGACCGCGGTGGCCGGCTGGCTGGCCTACACTGCGGCGGTTTCGGCCGCCACCCCGTACGGGGTCCTAGCCGCAGTCAGATCCAGTCCATCGCGGATCTTCCTCATCCGATCCGCCGACACGGTGGTGTCCCTGGGCGCCGTCGTCCTCGTCGTACATTTCACCGCAAATGCTGCTCTCGCTCCTTTGGCTGCAGCCTTCGGGGCGGCATTGGGAGGGGTTGCCATCCGGCAAATCCTCTTGGTCCCGCTGCGAACCACAGAAACAAAAAACACTATCGTCAGCACGCCGCTTGAAAGAAAGCTGGAAAAGAATGCGTAAGGGAAAATCGGCGGAGTCTTTTCGGGGGGAAGAAGCCGGCAGGAAAAAGTTCGTCAAAATTCTGGCAGTCCTGGGGTCGGCGTCACTGCTGACGGGCCTCGTGGTGCCTCCGGCCCAAGCCGCCCCCGCTCCGGCGACGGTTGTGCAGCCGGGAGTCACTGACGCCGGTCTACAGGAGGGGTCCCCGGAGCGGGAGCTTCCCGAGACACTCAGCGCCGACCTTCTCACCACTCCGCAGATCAACGGCGTTGTCTGGAGTACCGCGGTCAATGGCAACGTGGCCTACGCCGTGGGCAGCTTTACCCGGGCGCGTCCGTCGGGCGTTGCTGCGGGGGGTGCCGGGGAAGTCGTACGCAATAACGCTATGGCTTTCGAAATCTCCACCGGGAAAATCCTTCCCTGGAATCCGAACCTCAATGCGCAGGCATTGGAGGTGGAAATGAGCCCGGACAACTCCCAGGTCATTGTTGGCGGCAGTTTCACTACGGTGGGGGGTCAGCCGCGCAGCAAGCTGGCGATCTTTGACGCATCATCGGGAGCGCTCCAGCCCTTCAGCGTCAGCATCGCCGGCAGCGTCCAAACCGTCTACACCACCGCAACCACACTCTACGTGGGCGGATCCTTTACGCAGGCCGGTAACCAGCCACGCAGCAACGCCGCTGCCTTCAACCGGTCCACCGGAGCCTTGCTCCCCTGGGCGCCCCAGACCGACGACATCGTGCACGGCATCATCGCGTCTGCGGACAACAGCCGGGTTGTGCTGGGGGGCCGCTTCCAAACACTCAACGGGTCGTTGAAGATCGGTATCGGCGCGGTGGACGGTACATCCGGCGCCAGCCAGCCGTGGATTAGCACACCCATCCCGCAGACGCAGATGCAGGGCGCGACCAAGAACACGTCCTGGGTAACGCAGATGATTGAGAAGGACGGCGTCATCTACGCGTCGGCCAACGGCATGGGCGGTCACTGGTTCGACGGCCGCTTTGCCGCGAACTTCTGGACCGGAGACCTGGTTTGGCTGGACAACTGCTACGGGGCCTCCACGGACGTAGCCGTCATGGGTGAAGTGCTTTACAGCGTTTCGCACGCGCATGACTGCTCGTCCCTGGGGGAATTCCCGGAAACAAGTCCACAAACCTGGCGTAGGAGCCTGGCGGAAACCATTTATGCCACCGGCACGGACCAGGCACCGCCGGGCAGCAACAGCAAGTACTCCGGACAGCCGGTACCCTCGCTGCTGCACTGGTACCCCTCGATCAACACCGGCTTCTTCACCGGCCAGTACCAGGGCGGGTGGGCGCTGGACAACAACGAGGATTACCTGGTCGAGGGCGGCGAGTTCACCACGGTGAACGGCAAAGCCCAGCAGGGACTCGCTGTCTTCGCCAAGAGGTCCATCGCCCCCAACAAGGTGGCGCCGGTCTACTCGACGGCGCTCAAGCCTTCACCCCTCTCCACAAGCGCAGGCAATGTCCGTGTGGCGTGGCCCAACACCTGGGACTACGACGACGCTGTCCTCACCTACGAAGTCCTACGGGACAACAGCCTCACGGCCATAGGGTCAGTCGACGCGCGCTCCGTGTGGTGGAAGGGCCAGGCACTGGGCTTTACCGATACGGGCCGCACTCCTGGGGCCACGCACACGTACCGCATCCGGGTTAAGGACCCTTCAGGAAATGAGTACATCGGCCCACGGTCCGATCCTGTGACGGTATCCAACTCCACACCTTCGGCCTATTCACGAATGGTCAAGGAAGACGGCGCACTTCTGTACTATCCCCTGGACGAGCAGGCGGGCACCGTCGCCTACAACCACGTGGGCTACGACGACGGCGACCTGGGGGCCGGCATTACCCGCGGCGCCGCGGGTGCACTCACCAATAACGCAGCTTCGCGCTTTGACGGCAGCGCCACTGCGTCCATAGCAAACCGCACACTCACCCGGGGCACGGATACCTTCACCGCAGAGGCCTGGTTCCAGACAACCACCACCACGGGTGGAAAAATCCTGGGCTTCGGCAACCAGAGGACGGGCAATTCGTCTTCATACGACCGCATGATCTACATGGATAACGGGGGCAGGATTTGGTTTGGTGCCTACCCCGGCCGGACGGTGACGGTCAACTCCGCCAAGTCCTACAACGACGGCGAATGGCACCATGTCACCGCCACCATGAGTGCCGCCGGCATGGCTCTGTACGTGGACGGCGTCCGCACTGCCTTCAGGACTGACAACACTCAGGGACAGGCATACGACGGGTACTGGCGGATCGGCGGCGACAACATGGGTGGATGGCCCGGCCAGCCCGCCACAAGCAGCTTCAACGGCAACATCGATGAGGTTGCCGTCTACCCGACCGCACTGACCGCACAGCGGGTGGCTGACCATTACACCGCTAGTGGCCGCACCCCGAAAATCCCTGCGGTCCCCACGGACAACTACGGAAAATCCGTTTACAGCGACTCGCCTGAGATTTTTTGGCGGCTCAATGACAGCGGCACGACAACAGCCCTGGACACCAGTTTGTCCATGAACGACGCACTGGTTTCCGGGGGAGTCACGAGGAACACCTCCGGTGGAGTCGGTGGAAGCGGGAACTTCACCTTCAACGGCTCGGATGGCATCGCCGCGGCCGGAGCTTCGGCCAGCAACCCGTCGGTGTACAGCACCGAGGCCTGGTTCAAGACCGACACGAGGGCGGGCGGAAAAATCATCGGATTCGGCAACTCCAATACCGGGTTGTCCGGTAGCTACGACCGCCACGTGTACATGCGCGATGACGGAAGACTGACGTTCGGCACCTACACCGGATCCGAAAACACCATCACCACGTCCGACTCCTACAACAACAACCGGTGGCACCACGTGGTGGCTACTCAGTCAGCAGCAGGAATGAAGCTTTACGTCGACGGCGTGCTGACGGGCACCAACCCGCAGACTGCAGCGGAACCGTACACCGGCTTCTGGCGTATTGGTGGCGACCGCACCTGGGGAGGCGCCTCGAGCCCCTTCTTCCGCGGAACCATTGACGAGGCAGCCGTGTACGGCACCGCCCTCACCGAAGAACGCATCCGTGCCCACTACAACGCCAGCGAGCTGGCCAACGCAGCCCCGGTTGCGAAGATCACCTCCACCGTTGACGGATCCAACGTGGTGCTCTCCGGAGAAGGAAGCACCGACTCCGACGGCCGGATCGTTTCCTATCAGTGGGACTTGGGCAACGGTGTTACTGCCGAAGGAGAACGGGTCCAGCATGTCTTCGCAGAACCTGGTGAGTACGTCGTCACCCTCACCGTTACCGACGACGCCGGCGCCAAGGCCACTGCTTCGGCAACCATCGTCACCAGCGGGCCGAATGCCCTTCCCGAGGCATCGTTCACGGCCACGGCCCAGGGACTGGCAGTGGGCTTTGATGCCGGAGCCTCTGCCGACAGCGATGGAGAAGTCACGGACTATCGATGGGACTTTGGCGACGGCACCACCGGCACCGGAGTCACGGCAGCCCACACTTACGCGGCAGCGGGTGCTTACACCGTCCGCTTGGTAGTAACCGATAACAGGGACGGTGAAGCCACCGCCACGGAAACTGTCACAGTGGACAACGCCGCTCCCACAGCGCAGTTTGAAAGTTCGGCCTCAGGACTGGATGCGACGTTTGATGCTGCAGCTTCCCGGGACGTTGACGGAACTATCAGCTCATACGCCTGGGACTTCGGGGACGGGGCCACCGGCACCGGCGCCACCTCGGGCCACACTTATCAGGCGCCGGGAACCTATACGGTCACGTTGACCGTCACGGACAATCTGGGGGCCAAAGCCACAGCTCAGGCCGAGCTGAAGGTTGACCGCACCAATGTGACACCAACCGCAGCTTTCTCCACCCAGGTGCGGGACCTGACGGTCGTCTTTGATGCGGCAGACTCCACCGATCCGGACGGGACTATCGGCTCGTATGCCTGGGACTTCGGTGACGGAGCCACCGGCACCGGAGTTAATCCATCGCACACCTACGCGGTGCCGGGAGACTACCTCGTCACGTTGACTGTTGTGGACAACCGCGGGGCAGCTAGCACAACTACGGCCACAGCCAGTCCGCACGCCCCGGCGCCGGCCGGGCCCACTGCGGCATTCACCTCGTCAGTCAACGCGCTTCGGGCCAGTTTCGACGCTGCGACGACGAGTGCCGGCACAGGAACAATAACCACCTACGCCTGGGACTTCGGGGACGGCTCTACAGGCGTCGGCCGCAACCCGGTCCACGACTATGCCGCGGGCGGGCAATACATCGTCACGCTGACAGTAACGGACAGCGGGGGCTTGTCCGATTCCGTCTCACAGACCATTTCGGTCAGCAACCCTGCGCCTGCGGCTGCGTTTACCTCCAGTATCAACGGACGGTCCGCGGGATTCTCGGCAGAGGATGCGGGAGCTGGTGCCACCTATTCCTGGAACTTCGGGGACGGAACCAGCGGGACGGGGCTAACACCCACGCGGTTGTACGCCGTTGACGGCGATTACGCCGTGCAGCTCACGGTCACCGCGGCCAACGGCGCCACGGCAACCGTGACCCAGAACATTCGGGTTGCCAATGCCGCGCCTGTTGCTGCATTCACCTCCGTGGTTTCGGAGCTTTCGGTGGCCTTCGACGCCTCCGGTTCAACGGATGTGGAGGCCGCGCCGGCAGGCTACACGTGGTCGTTCGGCGACGGTACGTCCGGCACCGGCAAGACCGCGGCGCACACGTATCCCCGTGCCGGGACGTACACCGTGACCTTGACCGTGACGGATTCTGACGGCGCTACTGCCCAGCAGACCGGCCAGGTCCGAATCGACAGCACTGTCCCCAGGATCTATGCCCAGGACGCGTTTGGCCGAACTTCGACCAGCGGTTGGCTGACCGCGGACCAGGGCGGTGCTTATACCCTCGTCGGTTCGGCTGCGAATTTCACGGTGTCAGACGGAGTCGGGCGCCTTCGCCTCGCCACCGCCGGGGCCGGGCTCACCACGTATCTGTCAAGCGTCAACGCGGTGGACACGGAAGTGCAGGTGGACCTGGGACTCGACAAAGCAGCCACAGGCGGCGGCGTCTACCAGTCGGTCTATGCGCGTGACATCGCTGGAAAGGGCAACTACTCGGCAAAGATCCGGTACATGTCCAACGGCACGGTGGGAGTGAGCCTAAACCGGGGCGATGCCTACCTGGTCCCGCAAACGACGATCACCGGGCTGACCTACCGTCCCGGCGACCGGCTCACGGTCCGTGTCCAGGCCACCGGCACCTCACCCACAACCCTCCGGGCCAAGGTCTGGAAGACAGGTGAGACCGAGCCGGTGCAGTGGCAGCTCTCGGCGACCGACTCCACGGAGGCTCTGCAGTCTCCCGGCCGCATCGGCCTGGGCGGCTACCTGTCCGGATCGGCTACGAACGCTCCGGTCACCGCGTTCTCGGACAACCTTTGGGCCGGCCAACCACGCCCTTGATTCCGGTTCGTCCGCTCCTCACTCACCTGCCTCTCCGAAAGAAGGAACAGCAATATGAGCACCCATCACAGCCCGCTCCGAGTGGCCATGGTCGGCACACGCGGCGTGCCGGCACACTACGGAGGGTTTGAGACGGCCATTGAAGAAATCGGATCCCGGCTGGTGGAACGGGGGGTGGACGTCACCGTCTACTGCCGTCCACACGATGACGAACGACCTCCCCGCCACCTCGGCATGAAACTGGTGCATCTGCCGGCGCTCCGGCTGAAAGCCGGTGAAACGCTCAGCCACACGGCCCTGTCAGCCATGCACATGCTCCGCGGGCCAAAGTTCGATGCGGCGTTCCTGTTCAACGCTGCCAACGCACCGTTCCTGCCGCTGCTGCGTCGTTCTGCAACGGGGGTGGCCGTTCACGTGGACGGGCTGGAGTGGAAGCGCTCTAAATGGGGCGGCAAAGGTCGTAGCTACTACCGCTGGGCGGAACAGGCTTCCGTCCGCGGAGCGGACGCGCTCATCGCAGATGCAGCAGGTATTGCCAGCTATTACCGCAGCGAGTTCGACGCCGACACCCGGCTTCTGGTCTACGGGGCACCGGAGAAAGGCAACCTGGCCACAGACAAGCTGGGCGCCGCGGGACTGGTCCCGGACGGCTTCCACCTGGTCGTGGCGCGGTTCGAACCGGAGAACCATGTTGAACAGATCCTGGAGGGCTACAGAAACAGCAAGGCACAGCTGCCCCTGGCAGTCGTGGGATCCGCGCCGTACGCCGCTGCGTACACCGAACGGATCAAAACACTGGCCGCAGGGGACAACCGCATCCGGCTGATGGGCGGGGTCTGGGACCAGGAACTGCTGAGCCAGCTCTATTCTCACGCCCGGTCCTATCTCCATGGCCACTCGGTTGGTGGAACCAATCCTTCCCTGCTGCGCTCCATGGGATCTGGGACCGCGGTCCTTGCATACGACGTCGTCTTCAACCGCGAGGTGCTCGGTCCGGATGCAGGACGGTACTTCGACGGCGCGGCGCAACTGACCGGGCTGATTGAAGAGCTGGACCTGGATAAGGGGCTCGCACGAGCCATGGGCGCCGCCGCCCGTGAGCGGGCGCAAGCCGCCTACCGCTGGGACGACGTCGCCGAAGGATACCTGCGGCTCGCCAAGGACCTGGCCAGTGGAAGCAGCACCCGGAACGCCCGGGCCAGGCGCAATCCGGATTCCCGGTGGAAGGTACACGGTCCTGAACGCCCGGCAACGCTCCGCGGCGCCATGCCGGAGTCAGCACCCGCTTTCGCACACCCACCCACTGCACCAGAACCACGACCGGCGGCTCATGCCGCCCAAACAAGAACGAGGTAGTACATGACACTGCGAACTGGGGCGCAGCCAACTTTCCGAGAAGCACTGGACGGACTATCAACTGCCCAAAAGAGCGCCAAAGGCGCACCTGCATACTCCCGCTACGTCAACCGGCGCCTAGGACGGTACCTCGCTGCAGGTGCCTGTACCGCAGGATTGAGCCCAAACCAGGTGACGGCACTCAGCGCCCTCGCCACCTTCACCGGCATTGGAGTGATCGTTGCCGTTCAGCCAACCTTCCTGTCTTCCCTCGCAGTCTCTCTACTGCTGGTGCTGGGGTACGCCCTTGATTCGGCGGACGGACAGCTTTCCCGGCTGACGGGCAGGGGGTCGATGGCGGGGGAGTGGCTGGACCACACGGTCGACGCCTTCAAGGTCGGTTCCATTCACCTTGCCTTCCTGGTCTGCTGGTGGCGGTTCTATGACCTGGATGCGAGATGGCTACTCTTGCCTCTGCTGTTCCAGGTACTCGCCACAGTCCACTTCTTCTCCACCCTTCTGATGGACCAGCTGCGGCGCAGCCTCCGCGCCTCCGGGAAAGCACCGCTGGATGAAAGCCGTTCTTCCTCACTGCTGTATTCGCTGGCAGTGCTGCCTACGGACTTCGGGGTTATCTGCGTATTGGCACTTCTGCTCTTTGTTCCCTGGCTGTTTACCGGCCTGTATGTGTTCCTCTTCACCTGCACCGCCGGGTTCCTCGTCCTGGCTCTGGGCAAGTGGTACCGGGAGGTGAAGTCGTGGAACTAAGCGAATACCTGCTGCTCTTCCGCCGCCGGCTGCTGCTGATCCTGTTCATTGTGTTCCTTGCTGTGGACGCCGCGATCCTGGTGAGCTGGGTGAGTCCGAAATCCTACGAGGCCCGGGCGGATCTTTTCGTCAAGGCGCAATCCTCCAGCAGCTCCTCCTACGAGGACTCGCAGTTCACCCTTCAAAGGGTGAAAAACTACCCGGACCTGGTCAGGAGTCCGCAGGTTCTTGCGCCCGTCGCCGAAAAACTTGGCAATGGCATGACTGCGTCCGACCTCGCCCGGCGCGTCAGTGCCGAAAACCCCAAGGACACTGTGTATGTCCGGGTTACGGCCTCTGCCGCATCGGGCAAGGAAGCGTCAACCACCGCGAATCTTGTCGCTGAAAGTCTTGCTGACCAGATCCGACTCCTGGAAAACGATGAGGACTCGCGGGCTGCCGTAGTTGATCCCCAAATCACCGTGCCCGCTGCACCCCCTGCCCACCCGGCGTCACCGGACATCGTCACGAACCTCGTGCTTGGCGCCTTTGGAGGTCTCTTTCTCGGCCTGATTGCAGCCATTGCTGTGGACCGCAGGGGTGCAGCCCTTCATTCCGCAGAAGACGTGGTCACCGCCTCCGGAGTGGAACTCATCGGGCGGATGCCGGTGCTGGGCCGAAGCACCCGTTTTGCACGGCGCAAACAGGAGGGTGCTGACACTGAGCTGCGTTCCTTGCTGACACGCATTCTGCTTCGCACCGGTGGACAGCTGCCCCGTATCGTGCTGGCCACGGGATCATGCCAGCGCTCGACGGTGTCCGGAGAGATGATGCTCGAGGAATGGGGCCGTTTCATCGCCGACAGTGGCCGGCGTGTGTGTGTCCTTCAGGGAAATGGTGCCGTCAGCGCTCCCTTTGGGCTGGCACAGGACAGCCAGGGGTTCACGGAGCTGGTCACCGGGGCAGCGGATGCAGGTGAAGTGGTTCGCCAAGTGGGCACAGGCTCACTGTTCGCTGTGGCAGCCGGGGCGGGTCCTTTCCGCCCGGCAGCTGACACCGGCAGGAACGCCGGAACCCTGATCAAGGAGCTCGCGGAAGATTTCGATGTACTTCTCACGCTCACCGCCGCTGCCTCGGAACCGCTCAATACGGACATAGTGGGGGCTGTCTCGGAGTGTGCGCTGGTCTTGGTCTCTTATGGATCAACAACTGACGCCCAGTTGGATGCAGCGGTCATGGAAATGCGTTCCCAGGGTATTGAACCTCTGGGAATCGTCATGCTCGACGTTCCTGCCGGCGTGCTCAAGGGAGTGCTGCGGCCCCGGCTGACCGCGCCGCTTGCCGCTTCGGAGGAACGCCAGTGAATGCGTGGATCCTCAGGGCTGCCCCGTACGCGATATGGCTCTTGCTACTGGGCAGCACAGTGGCCTGGCGGAAAGGGTTCTATTACGACGGCGGAGCGGATGGAGTGGTCCTGGCAAAGGCCGCCTGCCAGGCCCTGGCCTGCCTCCTTGCCTTCGCCCTTGCGGCCAGGGCGCCGCAGCGCCGGAAGATCCCGGGGCGGCCCTTCCTGCTCTTGTTTCTTTTCGTTTCGGTGTCGCTGCTCGGTGCTGTTGCTGTTGGAGACATAGGAGCCTCGGTTGTCCTGGCTGCGCGGCTGCTCCTGGTCGCAGCGACAGTGGGATTCCTGCTGGCCGCTTCTCCCACCCCGTCCGCGCTCAAGCCGCTGCTCGTGGCGATGGCGATCGTAGGCCTGGTGAGCGCCGCCACTGGCTTGCCGGGGCTGTTGGCGGGCCAACGGCTTTCAGGTGTCATTCCACCGCTTCGGCCCAATGCGATCGCCATGCTGTGTGGAGTTCCTGCCATTGCCTTGGCACACAGCATCCTGCGGGGCAAAGGGACCTTCGCCCGGGTCACTTTCCTCGGAATACTGCTGGGCGCAGTGCTTGCCACTGAATCGAGGACGGCTCTGCTGGGCCTTGCGCTGGCGGTGGCCCTGATTGTCCTCGCCCTCCGAAGGATGCGGCGTGTGGTAGCTGTTGGACTACTTGGGCTCGGGACGGTCATGCTCCCCGCGCTCCTCTATACCCCTGCACTGATGAACATGGTCATGCGGCCGGGGAGCGCATCCCTGCTGACGCTGAATTCCCGTACCCTCGCGTGGGAGACCGTGCTGGATACGCCTGCCCGCACCTGGGAGCGATGGGTCGGCGGGGGATTGTCAATCAAGACGGTGGCCGTCGAGGGCCAATACTGGGATTCCCAGGTCTTGGACTCAAGCTGGATCTCGGCTCTCGCCCAAGCCGGTGTCCTGGGCACGCTTGTCCTTGCAGTCTGGGCTTTGTCCCTCCTGTCACGCAGCCTGAGGAGGGCGCCGGACTCATTCCTGCCGGCCATGCTGGTGTTTCTGCTGCTGCGGAGTTTCCTGGAGAACGGCCTGACCGAGGTCAGTACCTCTTTCCTTCTGTTCTTTGCCATGTCCCTAGTGGTTTGGGAACCCCGGGCGGAGGCAGCAGATACTGCTCCCGCCCGGGGTTATACGGCAGTCAACAGGCCGCCGATTCCCGTCATGCCTCAGTTGGTAAAGGCACCGAGATGACGTGCTCCCGTAGGCTGACCGGCCAAGCCGGCTATAGGAGCCGGCAGCGGAACGGCAACTGCGCCGGCCTGGTCCTGCACCGTGCGGTTGGCGATGAGGGTGCCTGGAGCCAGGGGGCTGGGCCCGGTGATCTCCAGATGCGTTTTCTCCTGGCCAGTGGCCGCGCGGAATGCCGCGATACCGGTGTACACACGGGCGTTGGACTTACCTCCGGACCACACCACGGCCCATCCGGGTTGCTGGGCATTGACCCGGTGATACACATTGCCCTGGGCCGTGACGCGGAGCTGCTCAGCGGTGAACTCCCTCGAATAGTCCTCCACACACAGCAGGCAGTTTCCGGCAGCGGAGGTGGAAGCGATGATGTTGTTTCGGACGGTTACCGGTCCGTTAACCCACGTCATCGTCCTGTCAGGGAACGGTTGGCGGGGGTCATGCCCGGGAGTCGACTGGTTACTGGCTCGCCGCTTGTCCTGGACAACGTTTATTTGCCGACCATTGCCACTGAAGGTGTTGTTCCAAATCTCCACCTCACTGGTGTTGTTGACCTTGACTCCGAAGTTCCGGTTGTCGGCGATGACGTTATCCACCAACCGCACTTTGGCGGAAATCTCGGCCGAGACGCCGTGACTCGCATTGCCGGTCATGGCGTTGCCGGACAGGTCGGCGTTGTACACCGACTCATCGAGCCACAGCCCGGTACCCGCATTGTTGCGGAACGTGCTTTGCTTGACGCTGACGCCGCGCGTTCGTCCGACTTTCATGCCGCCGGCTACCGGTGCGGTCTTGAAACGCTCCACGTTGTTGCCGCTGGCATCCAGCCCGGTCACCGTCAATCCATCGGCGTACACCACGCTGACACCCATCAGCCCGTTCCGGGCCGAGGTGACATTGCGCAGGGTGACCCGTCCGGCACCTACGGCAATCCCGGTAGTGGAATTGTCGGTGATCGACACGTTCTCAAAGACGACGCCGGTTTTTTCAACGGTGACAGCGCCCATGTGGGGCACCGACGTGGCAAATCTCCGAATGCCGATTCCCCGAACCACGGAGTTCTCGGCGCGGACGCTCATAGCCTTGGCCAGGGCGCTGGCACGGACGGTTTTTCCTGCCGGGTTTGTCCCCAGGTAGAGCTTCTTGGCAGCGTAATCCACGTAGAAGGTCCCGGCTGTAACCTCAGCCAGGGAACCCACCTGCTTCTGCGCCGCATTGTCGATCCATACCTGATCAGGATGCGAGGCCATGGGGTAGGCCGGGTCTACGAAGGAACCTCCGTGCTCGGTTCCCGGCTTTCCCCACTGGTACGTAGGGCTGGAGTCGAACGTGGGAGTCCAACCGGCGGCTGCATAGACCTTGCCGGACGGTACGAAATTACTGACCTGGCGGCTTCCATCCAGCCACACAGCCTCGTTGGGGTAAGCCTGGACAGTCAACGGCTTGTTAACCGGGATGGTTACTTCCTCGTGGTAGGTGCCGCCGCGGAGAACGACTGTGCCGCCCTGGGATGCGCGGGCAATAGCCGCCCCGATGGTACGCAGCGGAGCAGCGAGCGTACCGGCAGCGGAGTCCGAGCCGCCCGGCGATGCGAAAACCGCCCGTGCAGGTACCGAGTACGCGGTGCTTCCGACGGGCGCGGAACCTGCCGTGTTCCGGGAGCCTGGTTCTGCCGGTGGCGCCGGTTTAATAGGCGGCTCCGGCACAGTGGGCGGTGCGGGACTGACCGGTGGTTCCACTGGGGGAACAGGTGGAGCCGGCGGCGGAGCGACGGGGACCGTTTCTTTCCTCAGCGTCTGCGCGGACAAATCGTCATAGGCCACCGTCGCTGGTTGGCTGGTCGCGGAGACATAGGTGGTGATCCGGAGCGTACCCGCAGCGGTTATCCGGGCAGTCCCGGAGTCCGAGGCGGTTTGCTGCCATTCGCCCGGTGTTGTGCCGGCCGGCCATGCACGAGCCTTCACCTCCACGGGCGAACTGCCGGTCGCCTGCAGCTCCATGTTCACCTTCTGCCGCGCGCCAACGCGGAAAGGCAGGGCAACGGAGCGGGCCAGCGCGGATTTGGTTTCCGGCCCGCCGTTGGTGCGGGAAATATCCAGGAAAGCCTCACCGCCCGGCAGGACCCGGAGCGTGGCTTGGTAGAAGGATCCACTTTTATAGCGCACCTGGAGCCCGCTGTGGACTCCACCACCGCTCGCTGGGAGTTCGGACACCGAAACGCCGTAGGACGCCGAGAGGTCTGCGGCGGGGGAAACGCCTGCTTCAACGGTGCGCGACGTCCCCGGCTCCGGCATCTTCACAGTGCCCGTGCCGCCGGACACCGCGAGGGACGGCAGCCAGGTGGTGGTGTAGGGGGTTCCATTCTCGGACTTCCCCCAGCCGTCCTGGACCGAACGGGACATGCTGTCGCGCAGGAGGGGGACATCCGGAATGTATTCGGGGGGATCGGCTGCGGAGGCAGGCGCCGGAAAGGCGACAAGGCTCAAGAGCACAGCCGTGAGAACGGGAAGGTGTCCACGTTTTCGAACGCGTTGAAGGGAACGGGATGAAGGGGGATTCATAGAGGTCTCTCATGTAGGCCTGCCGCCCAGCTACAGACAAACGAGCAAAGTGATCAATCGAGACCTGCTGAAGTCAACCACAAAACGGCTTCGTTGCCAACATGTTATTGAGAGGGATGCTGTGAAAAAGTTTGCCGTCGGCTACGCAGCCGGAGCATTTGACCTGTTCCATATTGGACACCTAAATATCCTCAGGCACGCAAAAAGCTATTGCGATTACCTGATCGCAGGTGTGGTTTCAGATGAATTGTGTGAAAGCACCAAAGGCACCCGGCCGATTGTGCCCCTGGCCGAACGCCTGGAGATTGTCGGAAACATCAAGTGCGTGGACAGGGCCTACGCAGAGGTTGAATCCGACCGGCTAAGCACGTGGGAAGAGCTGCGGTTTGACGTTTTCTTCAAGGGGGACGACTGGCGCGGGACGGCCAAGGGGCGTGACCTGGAAAGGCGCTTCGCCGCCGTCGGCACGGAGGTTGTCTACTTCCCCTATACGGTTCACACCTCCAGCACGGCCCTCCGGCGCGCGCTGGCTGCCATGAGCGCCGCCCGGCCCCTTGAGGCCTCCGCAGGGGACATGGGATGAATGCCGTAGCCGGGCGGCAGGACACCGTGCTGGTCGCGCATCCGTCCGCAGAGCTGTACGGATCCGACCGCGTGCTGCTTGAGAGCGTCCGAGGTCTGCAGGAAGGCGGCGCCCGGGTAGTGGTGACCGTTCCGGCCGAAGGTCCCCTCATTTCCGAGCTGCTGGAATGCGGTGCCGAAGTCGTGCTGTGCCGGACGGTGGTTCTGCGCAAGGCACTGCTGTCCCCGCGCTCCCTGCCCATGCTGCTGCCCACGAGCGTGGCAGCAACCTGGCGAATGCTGTTGCTTCTGCGGAGACTGAAACCGCAAAGCGTGTACGTCAGTACGCTCACCCTGCCGTTGTGGTCGGTTCTGCCGCGCCTGCTTGGACTCAGGGTGGTTGCGCACGTTCATGAGGGGGAAGAATCTGCCCGGCCCTTCATCAAGCGGGCCTTGGCTGCCCCGTTGCTGTTTGCCAGCCGGATCCTGGTCAACAGCCGGTTCAGCGAAGCTGTCCTGCATGCGGCCCAGCCGCGCCTGAGACGCCGCACCACAGTTGTGGACAATGCTGTTCCCGGGCCCCCGACCCCGCTGGCGCTTCGGCGGGAAGTGCACGGCGACGCCCGGATCACCTACGTGGGCCGTCTAGCGCATCGTAAGGGCGTGGATGTGGCCGTGGAGGCGTTCGCAGAACTCACGGCCTCCGGCAGCGCAGCACGCCTGGACATAGTGGGGGCCGTCTATCCCGGTAACGAGGGGTATGAGGAACAGCTCCGCCAGACCATCCGGGACTTAGGTCTACAGGACCGCGTCCATCTGCACGGTTTCCAACCTGACGTCTGGCCGTACTTGGCCGAGGCGGACATTGTGCTGGTGCCGTCCCGAGCCGACGAACCGTTTGGCAATACAGCCGTCGAAGCAATCCTTGCGGGCCGTCCGGCAGTGGTCAGCGATACATCAGGGTTGCGGGAAGCGGCCGGTAACTACAGCAGCGTGCGGCTGGTGCCGCCGTCTGACCCGGGAGCCATCGCTGAGGCTGTGGAAAAAATGCTCGCTCAGTGGAGCTGGTACTGCGACCTTGCTGCTGCTGATGCGGTGACCGCGGCCGGGCGCCACAGCCCGGAGTTGTACCGGAACAGAATCGCCGCACACTTGCTGCCGTCCCGCGGGTCCTACGTGAAAGGGAAAGCATGAACAGCCATGCACTGTCCGGAGCGCGCAAATCGCCAGAGGGCAACCCCGCGACGCCTGGTCCTGCTGGGACTCACCGTGTGTCGCGGCAACGGCGGGACATCCAGGGCCTGCGTGCCCTGGCTGTTGTAGCCGTGATCCTCAATCACCTTTTCGAGCGGCCTGCGGGCGGTTTTGTCGGGGTGGACGTTTTCTTTGTCATCTCAGGCTTCCTCATTTCGGGACTGCTGGTCCGCGAGGTGGCGGCGAGCGGAAGAATCGATTTTGGTGCCTTTTATGCCAGGCGGGCCCGCAGAATCCTGCCCATGGCGCTCCTGGTAGTGGTAGTCACGGTGGCCGCCACATACCTGCTCTACAACTCGGCCAGGGGTGCCTCCGTCCGGACGGACGGCATTTTCGCGGCGCTGTTCGCCGCTAACTGGCACTTCGCAGCCGTCGGTACGGACTACTGGCAGACCGACGGAGTGGTATCCCCGCTGCAGCATTACTGGTCACTGGCAGTCGAGGAGCAGTTCTACCTCTTTTGGCCTTGGCTGATCATAGCCGCCGCATTTATTGGAATGAGGACAGGACGCCGTTCCCCGACTGCCGTCACCGCAGGGCTGATGGCCCTCGTGGCAGCAGCCTCGTTTGGTTATGCGCTATGGCAGGTGACGGCCGCGCCGACATGGGCCTACTTCTCAACGTTTACCCGCACCTGGGAACTCGCCGCCGGGGCTCTGGCCGCTCTGGCGCTGCCGCTTTTCGGGCGGCTGGACGCACGGCTGCGCAGCGCTATGGCGGTCACAGGCCTGATGATGATCCTGGCCAGCCTGTTCGTAGTCCATCCGGACAGCGGGATTCCGGCTCCCGGAACTGCGCTTCCTGTCTTCGGAGCCGTCCTGGTGATCGCGGGTGGAACAGGACACACTCCACGAAGCATGCTGCTCCTGACTAACCCCGTGTCCCAATACCTCGGCCAGATATCCTACTCGCTGTATCTCTGGCACTTTCCCGCCATCATTCTGCTGCGCGTTTTCTTCCCCGAGTCCGGGACGGCCTACGCGCTTGCCGTATTGTCCTTGACCACCGTTCTCTCCGTCCTTTCCTTCCATCTGGTGGAAGATCCCATGAGGCGTTCCCGCCTGTTTGGCCGGGCTGGGACAACCCGGGACCCCGGAGGCCGGCAGGCTCTGTCCAACTGGGCGCCGCCTCGTTGGAAACCCGTGGCGCTTGCCGGGCAGGGCGTGTTCACCGCAGTGCTAGCCGTAGTCCTGCTCCTCAACCCCGCCGGCCCCGGGGGCGGCAGCACCTCCGGTGCGTCATTGGCAACAGCGGCGGGCACGTCAACCGAAGACACCGAAGAAGGTACACCCGCAGGCGCCGGTTCGGCTGCCAAGCCGGAGCCTGCGGAGGAGGTGGCAGGAGCCGTTTCAGCCGCACTGGCCGCCAGGGAGTTCCCCGAGTTTTCGCCATCGGTCGAGTCCCTGGGCACCTCAGCATGGATCAAGGAAGTAAACAGCGACGGGTGTGCCGAGATCACTGCCAGCAATTTCGACGGCTGCGCCCAGGGCCCTCCCATGCCGGTCAAGACCGTAGCTGTACTGGGGGATTCCTATGCCATCGCCTGGATGCCTGGCATCCGTGCCGCCGCCGAGAGCGCGAACTTCCGGGTGATACCCCTGACCAAAGGTCAGTGCCCGGCAGCATCGGTCCAAGTGACGCGGGACGGCGGCACGGACTATCCGGAATGCGCGGAGCATCGGGAATGGGCCCTTGCCCAGATCAGGGACATCAAGCCGGACCTTCTTATTCTTGCGGATGCTGACAACACACTGTCCCGCCTCGCCTCCGGAACGGGCGGGGACGGCACTCCCTCTGCAGTAGATGAGGTGCAGGGAGGGTTGTCTGACACCATTGCAGCAGTTCAGGACAGTGTCGGCGAGGTGCTGCTGCTCGCACCGCCACCCGCCGGCCGGAACCTCCAGGACTGCGTAACGCGGGTCGGATCGCCGACAGACTGTGTGAGCGCGGTCTCTCAACAGTGGCGCCAGATGCAGCAGGCACAGGAAGGTGCAGCGGGATCCACGGGTGCACGTTACGTCGCCACCGACAGGTGGTTCTGTGACGCGTCCGGTGCCTGCCCGGGATTCGTGGGAAGCACCCCGGTCCGTGTGGATACTTCCCACATCACACCGGCATATGCCCGGTTCCTGGCGCCTGTGCTCCTCGGTGTCATGTAGGTCTTCGGGGCCACAACAACCTTTCGGACTCCCGAAGTCCTCTCGCCTGTGAGGGAGGAGGAGGGCTGGACCGGTGGAACACTTCCCGTGCGGGATCTACCGGTTCAGCCCTGCATTCGGGGAGCCGGCGGCCTTTGCGCGGCTGTCATCCTCCTTGGGCTTGCGTGCTCCTACAAGGAAGGAGGGTGCGTCAAGGAGCCATGGGAAGGGCGAGCGTTTGATCAGCGATCCGGCGCTCAGGCAGAGCAGGATGACCGGCAGAGCCAGCAGGGGCGGAACGACTGCTGCCGCCATTCCCGGTGAGCTTTGCAGCAGGGGCATGAGACCAGTCAACTTGACTACCGCGCTCAGTGCGGAAATCAGGACGATGTGGAAGATGTAGACGGGCAATGTCTGGGATCCAATCCGACGTAGGCCGCGGCCCGCCCGCGAATCCATGTTAATCCGGGATACAAGCTGCGCCGTGACGAACAGGGCCAGGCCGGAGAGCACGGTCTCCAGCAGCAGCTCCAGGCGGAATGCCGTCATGACCGCATAGATGGCGACGTAGAGGGCCGCGGACAGTCCGAGGACGCCATAGCTTCGACGGCGGCTGAAGCTCGCCCACAGCGCCGCGCCGTGCACTCCCAGATAGAACCAGAGGAAGTTCGCCAGGACGGAGGGTATTTTTGCGGCATCAAACGGTTCGGTCAGCAGTCCCTGGGTGTACGGCTGCACCAGGGGTGACAACGCACTCATCACGGCGAGCGGGATAAGGGCGTATGCGCTGCGGTTCCCCAACATCCGCAGCAAAAACTTCGTGGCGAGGAAGAAAACCGGCAGGGCGTACAGGTACCAGAATGATGTGGGAAGCACCAGGCTGAGGAGCAGCTGCCCCACCTCAGGTTCGGCGTCGGCCGACAGGAACGGGAGCCACCGGCGCAGCAGGAACAGCGCAGTCCACAAGACATAGACGTAGTACAACCCGAGCGTGCGTGATCGGGAGCTGCCCAGCGGGCGGCGCAGCGCCGAGACGCTCAAATACCCCGAGATGAAAAAGAACAGCGGCATCCTGAGGGGATTGAGCGCGTCGCTGATAACCCACCACAACCCGGGGCCGCTGTGGACCTCCGTCTCCATCCACAGGGACAGGTGATACAGGACCACCAAGACCATGCAAAGACCTTTTGAAAAATCGATCCAGGACAGCCGTTCTTTTACTGCGCTGCCGGAATTGTCCCCAGTTGACACGCGTCCTCCTCTAATGGGCGTCATAGTGGCATATCCGCAGCGATTACGTAACCGAAATTTCCGAACCATTCACCGCCCTGCAGGGTCTCCTGCGCGACGGACACCGGAACTAAGGCACGGCTCAGGTGCGCTCGCGGTCCTGCAGTGGGATGATTAGCACAGACTTGTGTTGCGTAATGGTGCCGGTCACCCGTGCGCATCCCCAACGGCCAGCCAAGGAGTTTTCCCGTGCCTGTGGTTTCAACCCCAGAGACCCTCAAGCCCGCTGCCGGGCCGATCGACAACGCCGAGGTGCTTCGCATCCGCAATGACTTCCCCATCCTGGACCAGCACGTCAACGGCCGGCCGCTGGTGTACCTGGATTCGGGTGCCACGTCGCAGAACCCGCTGAGCGTGATCGAAGCCGAGCAGGAGTTCTACGAACAGCGCAACTCGGCCGTGCACCGCGGTGCGCACACCCTGGCCGTCGCGGCAACGGACGTGTTCGAGGACGCCCGCACCGCAATCACCGGTTTTGTGAACGCTGCTCCCGACGAGATTGTCTGGACCTCCAACGCCACCGAGGCGCTGAACCTGCTCACCTACTCCTTCTCCAACGCTTCCGCCGGCCGCGGCGGGGCAGCGGCCCGCCGCTTCACGCTGGGCGAGGGGGACGAGATTGTGGTCACCGAGATGGAACACCACGCCAACCTGATTCCCTGGCAGGAACTTGCTGCCCGCACCGGAGCAACGCTGCGCTGGATTCCGGTGGATGACGCCGGTGCGCTCCGGCTTGACGAGGCCGAGCAAATCATCGGCCCGCGTACCAAGGTGCTGTCCTTCACCCATGCCTCCAACGTGCTGGGCACCATCAACCCGGTGTCCGAACTGGTGACGATGGCCCGCCTGCACGGTGCGCTGGTGGTGCTGGATGCGTGCCAGTCCGTGCCGCACCTGCCCGTGGACGTGAAGGCGCTGGATGTGGACTTCGCGGCGTTCTCCGGGCATAAGATGCTGGGCCCCACCGGCATCGGCGTGCTGTACGGCAAGTCGGAACTGCTCAACGCTCTGCCCCCGTTCCTGACCGGCGGTTCCATGATCACCACCGTCACCATGGACAAGGCCGAGTACCTGCCCGCCCCGCAGCGCTTTGAAGCCGGCACCCAGCGTATTTCCCAGGCGATGGCCCTGGGCACGGCGGCCAACTACCTGCAGGAAACCGGCATGGACCGGATCCATGCGTGGGAGATGGAACTGGGCCAGCGCCTGGTCTCCGGGCTGGAAGCCATTGAGGGTATCCACGTGGTGGGTCCGCCGTCGGGCGTTGAGCGCATTGGGCTGGCCGCGTTCGACGTCGCCGGCGTCCATTCGCACGACGTGGGCCAGTTCCTGGATGACAAGGGAATCGCAGTGCGGGTGGGCCACCATTGCGCACAGCCGCTGCACCGCCGGCTGGGGCTGGTGTCCACCACCCGGGCCAGCACCTATCTGTATAACACCACTGACGACGTCGACGCGTTCCTGGACGCGGTAGCCGGCGTGCGTCCGTTCTTTGGAGTGAAGTAGCCATGAGCTCGGATTTGGAACAGCTGTACCAGCAGATCATCCTGGACCACGCCAAGACCAGGCACGGCGAAGGCCTGCAGGATGCGCCGGCCGGTGCGGCGGCGGGGGAGTCCCACCAGCTGAACCCCACCTGCGGGGATGAGATCACCCTGCGTGCAGTGCTCGGCGGGGAAACCCTGGAGGGAGTCAGCTGGGAAGGGCAGGGCTGTTCCATCTCCATGGCGTCTGCCTCGGTGCTGACGGACCTGATGGCCGGGATGCCCCGGAACGAGGCGCTGAGCCTGGTGGAGAACTTCCGTGAGGTGATGCGTTCGCGCGGCACCGTGGAAGCTGACGAGGAAGTGCTTGGCGACGCCGCTGCCTTCTCCGGCGTCTCGCGCTATCCGGCACGGGTCAAGTGCGCCATGCTCGCGTGGGTTGCGTTGGAAGAAGCGGTTCTCGCCGCGCAGTAGCGGCGGCAGTTGATGCGGGGCCCTGCCTCGTCACAGGCTGGCCGGCCCCGACCTGAGCGGCAGCTCCACCCGGAACACGGTTCCGCGCCCCACCTTGGACGCTACGGAGATCCGTCCGCCGTGGGCGTCGACGATGTCCCGGGTAATGCCCAGGCCAAGTCCGACGCCGGGAATTGCCGCTTTCTTCACCGCGGCCGAGCGGAAGAACCGGTTGAACGCTTCGGCCTGTTCCGCCTCGGTCATGCCCATGCCCTGATCCTGGACTTCCAGGACGGCAATGCTGCTTTCGGCGCGCACCCGGATGGTGACCGTGCCGCCGCCGGGGGAGTATTTGATGGCGTTTGAAAGCAGGTTGTCCAGCACCTGCTGGACCCGGACGGGATCAAAGAAACCGCGCACATCTTCAGGGATGTCCAGTGCCAGCTCCACGCCGGCAGCATCGGCGCGTGGCTGGGCGGACCAGGCGGAGGAGGCAGCCAGCTCCCGGAGGGACAGCTCTACGGGCTCGAGGTGCACCGAGCCCGCTGCCGTCGTCAGCAGGTCAGCGACCAGGACCAGCAGCCGCTCAGCGTTGCGTATGGCCACGGTAAGTGACGCCGTCAGCGCGGCGGAGTCACTGCGTTCCTCCGCTTCGCCGATGGCCAGATCCAGGTAGCCGATGATGGAGGTCAGCGGCGTGCGCAGTTCGTGGGAGACGCTGGCCACGAAATCCTCCTTGGCCCTCAGCGCCTGCAGCATTTCGGTGACGTCACCGAACGCGATGACAGACCCGTTGAAATCCCCGTTCTCGTCCGTGAGCGGACGGGCGGACACAGTCATTGCCCGCTGTTCCGCACCGCGGCCCACCGAAACCAGGACGTCCGAATAAGCTTCGCGGCGCATGGCCCGGGCAACGGGGCGTTCTTCCGCCGGCATCGGAGTAACGCCGTCGGGCAGGTAGAGGTGCATGTCTTCCTCGGACCAGTTCCCGGTGTGCGAGGGAAGCGCCAGCTCGTGAGTGGTCAGCTGTCGGTTGTTCATCAGCATCACGTGGCCGTCCTTGGCCAGGACCACCACTCCCACATCGATCGTGTCCAGTACGGCGTCCAGGAGCCGCGCCCGCCGGCGGCTGTCCTGCAGGCTGCGCTTGAGCTCCCGGTCCTTCTCTTCCAGGGCGTGCTGCTGCCTCGAGGCATCCTGCGTCATGACCGTGGCCGACTTGTGAACCAGCAGCATGATGACGGGGACAAGCAGGGACCGGGCAAAATCCCGAAGGTCCGGGCTCGTGCCGATTAACGGACTCCAGACCACCAGCAAGGATCCCGCGATGGTGAGGACTGACGCCGCCCGGGGGGCAAAGCCGGACCAGGCGAGCCAGAACACCGGGAACACCGTGAGCAGTAGCATGCCGGTGACATCAGGCTGGACCGCGCGGAAAAGCAGCGCAATGGCTACGAAATCCAGGATTGGAATTACCCAGTAGGCCGCGTCGAAGAACTTTTCCCACGGGAGCCCGGCCGAAAGCAGCGTTAGCAGGACCATGAGCCCCAGGCCCCATAGGTAGACCGGGTCCTGTAACGCGGAGGGTTTGTTCAGCAGAACGATGGGAACCGAAACAAGCATTGCCAGGAACAGCGGCAACTGGCTGAGGCCGACTCGGGTGCGCAGGCTCAGTTCGTGGAAATCCCTGCGAATTCCAAGCACGGACAGGGCATTGCCCCGAAAGCTGGACATCTGCCCGGTACCTCGCATTTTCGCCGTGAATGGAATCCATAGTTTATGCGCTGAGGCTGTAGGATGCCGAATAAGGGGAGCGGGTACAGCAGGTCTCGCAGGACAGGAAAAACCAAGAAGCTATGGAAACTCAGCGCGTCGCCGTCATTATCGAGGACGACAAGGACATTCGCGATCTTCTTCACGCAGTACTCCAGCAGTCTGGTTTTGAAGTCCACGCCAGCCCCACCGGGCTGGAGGGAGTCGAGGCGGTACGCCTGCACAATCCTGCCGTTGTCACCCTGGACCTGGGCCTGCCGGACATCGACGGCTTCGAAGTCATCCGGCAGCTGCGTCTCTTCAGCGACGCCTACATTGTGATGCTGACGGCCCGCGCAGAAGAGCTTGACACCCTGATGGGTCTCGAGGCCGGCGCGGACGACTACATTACCAAGCCGTTCCGCCCGCGGGAACTGCGTGCCCGGATCTCGGCGATGATGCGCCGCCCCCGCAAGGACTCGGTCCCGGCCGCCCCGGAAACAGCAGCCGTCCCCGCGCCGCAGCCCCCGGTAGCCGAGACACCTGCCGGGCACCATGATGACGTCTTTAGCCACAACGGCCTGGTGCTCGACGCCGGGACGCGCACCACGGTGCTGTCCGGCAAGGACGTTGAACTGACGCGCACAGAGTTCGATCTGCTGCACGCCCTCCTGGAGAGCGGGCGCCGGGTACGGAGCAAGACGGACCTCGTGCGCCGGCTGCGCGGCGAGGACTACGACACGGGCTCCTACATCAGCGAATCGGATGAACGCACCATTGAAGTCCACGTGGGCAACCTCCGGCGCAAGCTGGGCGACGATTCCAGGTCCCCGCGCTGGCTGGAGACGGTTCGCGGCGTAGGCTACCGGCTGGCACCGGCCAGTTAGCCTGCCACCCCACCAAGCGGCAGGCCGGGTTGCGCCACAGGCGCTGTCCGGGAGAGGGCGCGGCTAGATAGCGTCCAGCATTTCCCGCAGCGACACCAGGGTGGCCGCACCGCACTCCTGCATGGGTTCCAGCAGGGACAGAAGTCCCTGGATATCTGTTCGGCCCACCATTTCCTGGGCTATTCCTGCGTAGCCGGCGAGGCGCTTCGCTCCGGCCATGTGGCTGGAAATTTTGATGCTGAGCACCACGTCCATGGCGCCGGGGTAGTCTTCGCCGTCGAGCGAATTCACCAGCCGCCGGTATCGGCCTTCCCACATGTCTATGTAATTGCCGACGAACTGGCGGCAAATCTCCGGGCCCATCTGCCTGCTCAGCTCACGCAGCGAAGCGCTCGAGACCAGGACGTGGGAAACCGGGCTGTCAATCACGGCGGTCATGCCGGATAACGGGCGGAAGCAGCGGCACGGGCGCGGGTTGCGCGGCCCGGAGGCGCGGTGCTTGGGCGGGGAGACATGGGGGTCCTCCTGGAGGGCAGCCGTCCCCTTCTGGGGGAGGGCAGGTGGATCAGTACCGCCAACGGTTCCATGCCAAGCTCAGGAACTGTCCCCGGCGAGGCTCAAGATCTCAGAAAGTTTGCTGAGGATTCCTGCAGGCCCACGAAAACGACGGCGCCTGCTCCGCAGAGGAGCATGCGCCGTCGCGGTCGCTGTAACGCCTAGTCGGCGATGTAGAAGAGCCTCTTGTTCACGAACTCATCCATGCCCAGCGGGCCGAGTTCCCGGCCGTAGCCTGAACGCTTGACGCCGCCGAAGGGAATGTCCGCTCCCTCGCCGACACCGTTGACGTTGGCCATGCCAACCTGGAGCTGCTGGGCAACCCTGCGGGCGCGCTCCTCATCCGTGGAAAAGACTGCGCCGCCCAGCCCGTAATCGGAGTCATTGGCAAGGCGGACGGCTTCCTCATCGCTGCCCACCTTGTAGACCACTGCCACCGGACCGAACAGCTCTTCGCGGTAGGCACGCATTTCCGGGGTGATGCCGGTCAGGACTGCGGGAGCCAGGTAGGCGGAGGGGCCGTCCTGCAGGGTTCCGCCGGCGTGCAGGGTGGCTCCCTTGTCCACGGCGTCCTGGATCTGCTCGGCGAGCCCCTCGGCGGCTGCGCGGGAGGACAGCGGAGCGTACGTACCGTCGGCAGCCTCGGCGGGGTCACCGGGCTTGAGGTCCTTGGCAAGGTCCGTCAGTTCAGCCACGAAATCGTCGAAGATGTCCTCCGCCACGATCATGCGCTTGTTGGAGTTGCAGGCCTGCCCGGTGTTCTCAATCCGGGTAGCCCAGGCATTGGCCGCCGATTCCTTGACGTCCTCGGTGTCCAGTACCACGTACGGGTCCGAGCCGCCGAGTTCCAGCACTACCTTCTTGAGGTTCTTGCCGGCGAGCTCGCCGATGATGGCACCGGCACGCTCGGAGCCGGTGAGGGATACACCCTGGACGCGGGGATCCGCGATGATGTCCGCGATCTGGTCATGGCTGGCGAAGACATTCTGGTAAACACCGGCCGGAACTCCGGCGTCGTCCATGATCTTCTGGATCGCCAGGGCGGACTTGGGGCAGGACTCAGCGTGTTTGAGGACGATCGTGTTGCCCAGCATCAGGTTTGGCGCCGCGAAGCGTGCCACCTGGTAGTACGGGTAATTCCACGGCATGATGCCGAGCAGCGGGCCAACCGGCAGCTTCTGGATCATGGCGCGGCCGCCGCCGATTGCCTTGATTTCCTGATCCGCCGCAAGCGCAGGGCCTTCAGTGGCGAAGTAGTTGAAGATGTCCGTGCAGTACTCAGCCTCGCCGGCGGACTCCGGAAGCGGCTTGCCCATTTCTTCGGTGATGATTGCCGCGAGCTCATCCTTGCGCTCGGTAAACAGCTCACCGATGCGGGCAACGATCCGTCCGCGTTCCTCGATGGGAACCTCCCGCCAGGACTCGTAGGCTGCCTGCGACGCTGCAAGGGCATCCTGGATCTCGGCGTCG
The DNA here is from genome assembly GCF_009193255.1 of Arthrobacter koreensis. Classification (GTDB taxonomy): domain Bacteria; phylum Actinomycetota; class Actinomycetes; order Actinomycetales; family Micrococcaceae; genus Arthrobacter_B; species Arthrobacter_B koreensis. Next base: position 1,526 of record NZ_WACG01000005.1, on the reverse strand, counting down.
GTTGCCAGCGGGAATTCTTCCCCGGGTTCACCGGTGGCGGGGTTCACTACCCGGTAGGACCTGGCCGTTGTCTTGGAAGTGGTGCTCACGTCCGTACTCCTTACGCATTTATGTGGGTTATGTCATCATGCCGCGAAACTCCCTCCCGGGTAAACAAAATGCCTGATGGTGACACGAATCAGGAACCCGCGGCCGCTTTCCGCGGTGGCTGGCGGCGCGACGGGCGGCGCTTCGTGCCGCGGGAGCGCCAGGCATAGACCGCGATGGTGCCCAGCGCAGCCCCCAGCCCGTTGGCCATGACGTCGTGCGGGGTGGCGTACCGCCCGGGAAGCAGCAGAGCCTGGGCCGCTTCTATGCCCGCTGAAACGCAGAGGCCGACGACGGCGGCAAGCCAGCACCAGCGCGGAGTCAGCCTGGCGGCGAGCAGCAGGCCGGCCGGGAAGAACAGTGCCACGTTGGCTACCGCTTCAACCAGCGTGTAATCGACCCACCCCGGTGCGCCGAGGGAGTGGAACAGTTCAAGCGCCTGGTCCAGGTAGCCGCGCAGGCCCCGGTCCACGGGCTGCGGCCAGAAAACGACGCCGGCCAGCAGAACCGCATAGGCCGCCAGGCCCAGCGCCAGAAGATGGCGGCGGGACCTGCGGGCCGCAGGAACTGGCTGCATATCCATCGGTTCCTCGCTGCCTGGCGGCCCTTCCGGGGGCTGGATGTGGTCAAAGGTGCGGCTGCACGGGCCGGATTGCGCAGATTTTGCGGCCTTGTTGCGGACCTCTTGAGCATTGTCGCAAGGTTTTCCAAACCCTGTGCCGGGACGGCCCGGTTTCTTGAGAATTGGATAGCAGATTAGTCATGTCGGCGGGAAGAGTTCCCGCCGGGCACTCAACTCTTAGGGGATACGAATGAACAAGATGGCTAAAGGCGCACTGGCAACCGGCGTAGGCGTGGCACTGCTTCTCGGCGGCGGCGGAACGCTGGCGATCTGGAACGACTCCGCCAACGCCACCACCGGTTCGATCGTGGCCGGCAACCTGGACCTCGAGTCAGGTGCCGCCGTCTGGAAGAAGTCGGATGGAACCGTCATTCCCAACATCTCCAACTACAAGGTGGTCCCGGGGGAGGTGCTGAAGTTCGAGCAGCCCCTGACCATCGAGCTCAGCGGTGACCAGCTCAAGGCCACACTGGCACCGGACTTCGGCGCAACGTCGAACGGCTTCTCCAGCCAGCTGAGCTACGACTACAAGATCACGCAGGCCGGCACCGAGCTCAAGGGCCGTGACCTGACCTCCGCCAACTCCGGTGCCGCACTGGTCACCGCTACCGTCACCTTCAACAAGGCCGCCGGCAACGACACGCGGAAGGCAACCCAGGACCTCTCCAAGATCACGTACAAGCTGGACCAGGTCATCCGCTAGAACCTGCTTCATCTGTTCATTCGTGCCGTGCGCGGCATCCGCCGCGCACGGCACCCCCCCCCCCCAAAAACAGGAGGCACGGCGGGAACGGGGGGCGGGCAATGCAAGCAGCAC
>NZ_WACG01000004.1 GCF_009193255.1 Arthrobacter koreensis | reverse complement strand
CCGCTGCACCGCACCACCCCCTACACGGGAAGCTTTCTCGGGGGGCGCCCCCCCCCCCCCCCCCCCCCCCCCCGCCACCCCCCCCCCGAAAAAACTGCAGCACAGTCGGAAAGCAGGGCATGGCAATGAAAGCAGCACTGAAGGGGACAGGGCTCGTGCTCTGTGCCGTGCTGCTGGGGCTCATGACCGTTCAAGGCACCTACGCCCTGTGGAGTGCTTCTGCACCTTCGGCCGGCGGAAGCCTCCAGGCCGCTTCCTTCAACGTGGAAATGGATGGCGGTGCCGGCGTCGTCATGATGGAACAGCCGGACGGCAGCCAGGGCACCGTTGGACTGGCCACCGCTCCGCTCGGGCCGGTGAACGCCGGCGAGTCGGTGTACGCCGGCGTGAAGCTGACTAACCTCACTGACGCCGGGGGAACGTTCACACTGGCAGCCACCGCCGGCCAGCCGGTAGTCGGAGGCAGCCTCGCGCCCCTGCTGGCCATTGACCAGCGCGCCGTCGGCGGCGCGGACCTGGCCGCCTGTTCCAACCCGGCTCTGTTCACGGGGCCCGCAGCCCCGGCCCTCGAGCTGCCCAAGGGCACCTCGGGTGTCCTTTGCTTCCGCGTAACGCTCTCGGCAGCGGCAAATGCAGAGGGCCAGACTTCCACAATTTCGATTCCGCTCACCGTCGAACAAAAAGGATAGGAACTTCCATGTCAAAAGGCCGCAGCAATCCCTCACCGGCACTCCGGGCACTGAAGTTCACCGGTTCGGCCCTGAGCCTGGTAGCCATGTGCGCTGCTGCGCTGGCCGCCCTGGTCCTGATTGTCATTCCGCTGGCGACCGGATCGCAGACCTACACCGTGCTAACGAGCTCCATGGCACCGAACTACGCACCCGGCACCTTCCTCGTCGTCAAGCCGATCCCGGCGGACCAGCTCAAGACGGGTGACATCATCACCTACCAGATCGAGTCCGGGGATCCCACGGTCATCACGCACCGGATCATCGGCATCTCCACGGGACAGAACGGTGAGCGGCTGTTCGCAACCCAGGGAGACAACAATGACGTGGCCGACGAAGCCGCCGTCCAGGAAGCCCAGATCCGCGGCAAGCTCTCCTACGCCGTCCCGTACGTCGGCTTCGTGGCGAACGGTCTCGGCAGCAGCGAACGCGGCGAGATCGCACAGTGGGCAGCAGTTGGCCTGCTCGGTTACGGAATCGTCCTGCTGGTCCGCGGCGCCCTTGAAGCCAAGCGCAAGTCTCCGGAACCCGAAGTGGACGCGGTGGTCCTGGAACTTCCCCTCCGCGACGACGCCGGCTTCCACTCCCGCCCTGACGCCTTCCATGACGACCCCGTCCTGCACGAGTGCGACCACTGCGACCACGCCGTTTCAGGCTTCCACTCAGCACATGCCCCCAAGAGCGTGGCAGTCTGATGAATCCTTCCCGCCGGACCCCAGCGCCCCGCGGTGCCAGGGCCGGCCTGGCGCTCCTCGGAGCCGGAGTGTTCGCCTCCATGTCCCTTGCAGCGCCCCCGGCCGCCCACGCGGACGCCGATTCCCTCCAGGTCAGCTTCGATGGAACTTCCTTCGCGGCTTCGGCCAGCCAGCCCGTCTTCCCGGAGGGCCTGCACCTGAATCCGGGAAGCTCCCAGTCCAGGACCCTGTGGATTCGGAACAATTCAGCTGAACCAGCCTATTTTTCCCTGGCGGTGACCGGGGCCGGAATGGCTCCTGAGCTCTCCGGGTATCTTGAATTCCGTTCCAGGCTCGGCGCGGGTGCTGCATCCGCGGCCCTGCCCGGCAGCGAGGCCTGCAGTGACGTCGGAACACCCGTGCTCCTCGAAGCCGGTGCAGCACGCCGGCTGGATCTCAGCACCGGCCTGGTCCTTGAATCACCCAACACCACCATGAACCGGCGCGGCTCCTTCGACATCATCCTGCTCCTGGATGCAGCCGGCGGCCGCTCAGCCTGCCAGGCCACTGATGGTTCGGACACACAGAATCCAGTTCCCGGAGGGCAGGACTCCGGCACCCGGGGATCCGGACCTGCCGTCCAGCCCGGGCCGGGCACAGCCGCAGTCATTGCCGTCCCCGGAACCGGAGGCACGGCCGCGCCGCTCAACGCTGTCCCGGCGTTCGGCGAAGCCGCGGCACCGGCGGGGCTCCCCAAGGCCTCGGGTACACCGGATCTTCCGCCGCGGATCACACCGGCGTCGTTCCTCGAAAGCACCGTGGAGCCAATCATCCGCACCTGGCAGGGTACGTTGATGGTGTTGCTGGCCGCCGCCTTCTTCGCGGCCGCCGCTGCCCGGATACGCATAACCCGAAGGACACAATGAAGGAGAACGAGCAGGTGGGCAAGCCGCGGAGGAAGAACGTGCTGCAGCGGTTCCGGGAGCTTCCGGGGTCCCGGATTGCCGCGGCTGCCTTCGCCGTGACGGTTGTGCTGGGCCTCGGCGCACCGGCTGCCTGGGCACTGTGGAACCAGCAGGGCACGGCAGCGATCACGGTAACCGCCGGAAAGCCGGTGCCGGCTGTTCCCACCCCGCAGCCAACGCCCACCCCGCCCGGTACCGTCGTCAACCAGGCAGATCCGGTCTTCGCCGCCCGACCAGGAAAACCGTCCCCGGGCACCTGCACCGCGGCCACCGGCAACCAGCGCACGGACACCACCTTTACGTGGGCCGCGGCCGGGCCCGTAACCCACTACGTCATCTCCGTGACCTCAACGAACTCCGCCTACCCCTACGCCCAGACGCAGACGGTTCCGGCTGCCAGCGCCACGTTCCGCTTCGACCGCGCCGCGGTTGACCAGTACGGCAAGCCGGTTTCGAACCCGACGCCGTACTACACGGACTACCGTGTGCGCGTCATGCCCATGAACGGATCGGTGGCCGGTGACCCGCTCTACTGGACGTACAAGTACGAGCACTACAACGTGACCAACTGCTACTGGGCGGATCCGCACGCAGCAGCAGCGCCAAACGCTGCGCCGCTGGGCAAGATCAACCCGCTGACGTGCACTCTTCCGGAACTGGTCCGTGGCAGGAACGGGTACGCCGAACTGGTGCTCAACTGGGCGGCCTCGTCCGGCGCCGCCAGCTACGACGTGACGATCCGGTCAGCCAACGGGCGCTACGGAGCGCAGACGAACCAGGCAACCACCCAGACGAGGTTCAGGACCAGCCTGAGCCAGCCCGGCGGATCCACCCAGCACTTCTCCCAGTACTCCGTGCGGGTCCAGCCCATGAACGGGACAACCGCCGGCGATCCGGTATACCTGACCTACCAGCTGGGCGCGAACAGCCACGAGTGCTGGGCTACAGGGAACGAACTGCGGGGCTGAGCGGCAGGGGAGCCTAGCGTCCCGGGTGCCCGTTGCCCTCCTGGAACACGTCGGGAATGCCGTCGTTGTCCGCGTCCAGCCGTTCGGCCTTCTCCAGCACCGCGTAGCGGCGGTTGCGGATGGTGAGCAGGACCGACGCCAGGGCGGCGGCGAGTACGGACGCCGTTAGGATCGCGATCTTGGCGTCCTCGTGATGGGCCGAGCCCATGCCGAAGCTGAGATCGTTGACCAGCAGGGACACCGTGAAGCCGATGCCTGCCAGGATGCCGATGCCGGTCAGGTCCACCCACTTCACCGACTGGTCCAGGGTCGCCTTGGTGAAGAACGTCAGGACCCAGGTGGTCAGCAGCACGCCGATCGGCTTGCCGAGAACCAGGGCGGCCACGATGCCGACAGCCACCGGATCGGTCAGCGCGCGGCCCAGGCCTTCAATACCGCCAATCGCGACGCCGGCAGAGAAGAACGCGAAGGCCGGCACCGCAAAGCCTGTGGAGATGGGGCGGAACCTGTGCTCGAAGATTTCGGCCAGGCCCGGCTTGTCTTCACTGTGCGGCAGCGTGCCGCCCGCCGGATCGCGCCGCAGTACCGGAACAGCGAACCCGAGCAGCACGCCGGCAACTGTGGCGTGTACGCCGGAAGCATGCATCAGGATCCAGACGGCCACGGCCAGCGGAGCCAGGAACACCCAGAACGCCCACGGACGGGTTCCGAAGAACCGCGGGGCGCGCTGCACCAGCACTGTGAAGAGGGCCAGCGGAACCAGCATGAGCCCCAGCATCAGCAGGTTCACGTCTTCGGAGTAGAAGAGCGCGATGATGGTGATCGCAATGAGGTCATCGACCACGGCAAGGGTCAGCAGGAAAATCCGCAGGGCCGTGGGCAGGTGGGAACTGATGACAGCCAGGACGGCCAGCGCGAAGGCGATATCCGTCGCCGTCGGTATGGCCCAGCCGCGCATGCCGTCCGCCCCGGTAGCAACCTGGATGCCCGCGTAGATCAGGGCGGGAATGACGACTCCGCCGAAGGCTGCGGCCACCGGCACGATCGCCTTGCTGATCTGCCGCAGGTCACCGGCGACAAATTCCTTCTTGAGCTCCAGACCCACGAGGAAGAAGAAAATAGCCAGCAGTCCGTCGGCCGCCCACGCCCCGACGCTCAGGTCCAGGTGCCATGGCTCGTAGCCGAACGTGAAGTCGCGGACGGAGAAGTAGCTTTCCGACGCCGGTGAGTTGGCCCAGATGAGCGCCGCCACCGTGGCGATGAGCAGCAGGATGCCGCCCACGGTTTCCTTGCGGAGGATCTCGCCGATGCGGAGGTGCTCGCTGTAGCTGGAACGGCCGAAAAAGACTTTGGTTGATCCTGAGGGCTGGGGATTCGGCTCGTTTGAGGCCATGAAAGAGAGCTCCTAAAAGGTAAGCGGGTACGGAAGATTCGCTGCCGACCAGACTTCCCGGCTCACCTTCCCCCACTTTACCGATGCTGCGGCCCGGGGGCAGGGACGCAGCTGCAAACGGCTAGCCGATAAGGCCCCGCACGCCGATCACGGCAGTGGCCAGTGCGAAAATGATCGCGGTGCTGATCATCATGAGGTTGGTGGTCATGAACCGGGTGGGAGCGCCGTTGGCGTCACGCGCCTGCGGGTCCTTGAGGACGCGCTTGAGAAAAATGGGCCAGACCATGATCGACCAGAGGCCGGCGATGACCAGGACAAGGGACAGCGGGGTGGAAAGTTCCAAAGAAGTACTCCTGGCTGGTGACGCGGGCTAGTTGTTTTCGATCCACTTGCCGGCCTGGGCAGCCTGAATGGTCAGGGCCTTGCCGATCATCGGCTCGGCAGCCTTGGCGATCTTGTCCCCGAGGAACGGGATGGAGGAGGAGACGGATCCTTCGACGTCCACGCGGGTGCCTTCGGCCAGGACCACCAGCCGCTGTACGGCGCTGACCTTCAGCGGCACGCCGCCCACGGACAGGTCCACGGAGGCGGTCCGGGAGCCGTCTGCTGCCGGGGCGTCCCACTCTTCCTTCTGCGTCACGGTCAGGGAGGATCCCACGAGCTTTTTCGCCATGTCCGGGAGCCGGTCGGTGGGCAGCTGGCGCACCGCGGTGAGGGTGAAGGGACCGGAGGTATCGCCGTCGACCGTCAGAGAGACCAGGGAACCGCCTACGTGCTCGCTGATGCTGCGGACGAATCCTTCGTCGGTGAAGGTCTTGGTCAGCGTGGCGGCGTCGTAGGGCAGGGTGGTGGAAGCAGACAGGGCCATGGGGTCCTCCGGTAGGCAAAGTGCGGCAGGTCCGGCTTTCTGCACCGGACCCGCCAAACATCCTAGTCGCTCTCCCCGGGCAGTCCCCAAAGCAGCCGTGCCCCGGCTACGGAATACGCACGCACCCCACGGTCTGCATCTGCGAGTCCTCCAGGACCAGGGAGTTGCCGGACGCGTTGTCCGGCACCACAAACGGCAGCGTAGCCGTTGCCGTCGCTGAACCGTCCGACTCGGTGGTGAAATCCAGCGCCACACTGGCGCTTGGGGTGTCGCCGCTGCCTTGGTGGACGTACTCCGGTCCGATGTCCCCGGGGCTTTCAGCACACGGACCCTCGTGCAGGATGGCCGAATAGGCGACGCCTGCCGGGAAGCCCTGGACCTGCATATCCAGTGTGGTGTCCATGTCTGTTTCGGAGATGGTCAGCTCGGTCTCCGCCCCCTCCGGGATCAGCACCTCCGTGTTGGACGTGGGGTACGAGGTCGCGATCGCGTTCTCGCACCAGGGGCCGAACGCGCCTTCAATCACTCCGCCATCCAGCGGCGTGGGGGAAGAATCAGGACACCGGTCAGCTGCGACCGTGCGGCCCGGACCGGCCGCCTGGCAGGACGACGACGTCGCCTCCGGCCCGGTTTCGCAGTCACTGCTCAGGCTGGAGGAAGCTGCCGAGGAGGTCGCGTTGTTGGAAGTATCCTCCTGGTTCCCGGCGTTGGCGCACGCTGTGAAGAGCAGCGAAAGTGCGGTCAGGGCGGAGAGCAGGAGCAGAGTCCCGCGGCTGGATGTGGCTCCCGGTGTGCGTCCCATGGGGCAGGCCTCCGATGCGCTGGGTCAGGCGGATGCAGTGATGCCGGTGCCTTTCAGCGTGCCAGCCGGACCGGTGAAAAGCCACAGCCGGTGCCCTCCGGCGGGCGGAAACCTAGTCGAATCGGACTGCCTTGAGAAGAGTGCCGGGGAATTTTCGGCTGCAGTTGGGCTGTGCCCTGTTAGGAACCCGAAGCACCGGCCTAGCATCGCGGCACGGCTTGTGTCTCGGGGGCGGCGCGCATCCGGCCAGTTCATTCACTCGCACTCTTAGGGGAACGATGAAACTTAGTAAATCCATGCGCGGGGCTGCCCTGGCAGCGACCGTAGTCCTCACGCTCTCAGCAGGAGTTCCAGCGGCCTTCGCCTCGGAGGTCAGCTCCGGAGGAAAGGGAGTTCCGGGCTCCCATCAGGGGCCCGGGAAGAACCAGCCGAGGCAGGCCTGGCCAATACCCTGCTCAACCTGAACTTCGACATGCTCGGGTCAACGAACTTCGTCCGGTTTGTCTATGACGGTGACGGCGGGGCATTCGGGTCCACGGGCCCCACCGGGTCCGACGTGATTGAAGGAGTCTTCGAGGACTACTTCGCATCCCAGGGGCTGCCCACGGCGCCTACGGAGTTCGACGGACGCTCCGACTACCAGGCCTTCATCAACAACGGCATTCCCGCCGGCGGCCTGTTCACCGGGGCCGAAGGCGTGAAGACCGCAGAGGAAGCGGCGCTCTTCGGCGGAACAGCCGGCGAGTCCTATGACCCCTGCTACCACGCGGCATGCGACGACCTGGGCAATATCAGCAAGCAGGCGCTCGGCGAAATGTCCGACGCCGTGGCCCACACCACGCTGACCTTCGCCCAGTCTGACGCGGATATCCGTGGCGGCGCGGGAGTGTCGGCACGGGCACTGCCGTCCGCTCCGGCAACCCAGGGTCCGGCCTACAAGGGACACGAGGCCCTGCGCTAAGAGCACCTCTCTCACCCACTGGGGGAGGCCGTCCGCAGAAACCTGCGGGCGGCCTCCCTTTTGCCCGGGTTCGCCCTGAGCGGTATCCCCGCTTACCGCAGGCAGGCAACGGGTAGGCTGGAATTACCTACCCGGGGTTGATTGCCAGCTTCGGGTTCTTGCGTTGCCTGCCCTGAAGGAGATATCCCCGCAATGAGCCTGAACGGTCTGCGCGCCGCCCTCGCCGAGGACAAGTCCTACTCCCGTCTCAGGGCGCATGCCGCGCGGGTCCCGGCCAAGCGCAGCCAGGACCTGGAGATCGGCGCACCGCAGGGTATGCGGGCCGCGCTGCTGGCGGAAATGGTGGACGGCCTGGCGGAAGCGCACGACGCCGGCACCGGCGCCGGGAGCGACGGCGCACCTCCCGTAGTCCTCGCCGTCACGGCCACCGGGCGGGAGGCGGAAGACCTCGCCGCAGCCCTGCGCAGTTACCTTCCACTGGCCGGAATCGAGGAGTTCCCCTCCTGGGAGACCCTGCCCCACGAGCGGCTTTCACCCCGCTCGGACACCGTGGGCCGCAGGCTCTCGGTCCTGCGCCGGCTTGCGCACCCTGAGGACCACCCGATCCAGATTGTCGTGGCGCCCGTCCGCGCCGTCGTGCAGCCCCTGGTCAAGGGCCTGGGCGACCTGCAGCCGGTGTCCCTGGCCGTGGGGGATGAACGGCCGTTCGATGCCGTCGTCAAGGCGCTCGCCGACGCCGCCTACGCCCGCGTGGACATGGTGTCCCACCGCGGCGAGTTCGCCGTGCGCGGCGGCATCCTTGACGTGTTCCCGCCCACCGACGACCATCCCATCCGCATAGACTTCTTCGGCGACGAGGTGGACTCGATGCGCTGGTTCGCCGTGGCCGACCAGCGGACCCTGACCGGCGAGCACGTGGTCCACCCCAAGGAGCTCTACGCCCCTCCGTGCCGCGAACTGCTCATCACCCCGGACGTCATGAGCCGGGCCGCGAAGCTGCAGGGCCAGATGCCGGCCGCCGCGGACATGCTGGAGAAGATCGCCGGGGGCATCGCCGTCGAAGGCATGGAATCCCTGGCCCCGGTGCTGGTGGATGAAATGGTGCCGCTGATGAGCCAGCTCCCGGCCGGCTCCATTTCCGTGGTCATTGAACCGGAGAAAGTCCGCGCCCGCGCCCATGACCTTGAATCCACCAACGAGGAATTCCTGGCTGCCGCGTGGGCCACGGCGTCCGACGGCGGTGCGGCGCCCGTAGATCTCTCCGCCGGGCTCAGCGCGGACCTGGAAGCCGCCAGCTTCCGCTCCCTGACGGACACCCGCTCCGCGGCCCTGGCCAACGACGTCGCGTGGTGGGCCATCACGTCCTTCAATCCGGACGCCGAGACCGTCCTGGACATCGACACCCTGACGATCAACGCCCGCGAACCGCGGGGTTACAAGGGCGACGTGGCGGAGATGATGGACTTCATCGGCTCCCGGATCAGGGACCAATGGCGCGTCGTCGTGGTTACCGAAGGGCCTGGCCCGGCCTCCCGGCTGGCCGAACTGTTCCACGACAATGACATCCCCGCCGCCCGGGTGGACTCCCTGGACTCCGCGCCGCAGCCGGGCATCATCGAAATAACCACCGCCAGCGCCGGGCGCGGCTTCGTCTTCGACAACCTGAAGATGGGCCTGCTCACCGAGGCGGACCTGCTGGGCCGGGCCAGCACGTACTCCACCAAGGACATGCGCAAGATGCCCTCCCGGCGGCGCAACGCCGTCGACCCCCTGCAGCTGCAGGAAGGCGACTACGTGGTGCACGAACAGCATGGCGTAGGCCGGTTCGTGGAGCTGCTGCAGCGTGCCACCGGGGCCGGGGTAAACAAGACGGTCCGTGAATACCTGGTGCTGGAGTACGCGCCGTCAAAGCGCGGAGCGCCGGGGGACCGGCTGTTCGTGCCGACCGACCAGCTGGACCAGATCACCCGCTACGTGGGCGGGGAGACCCCGGTGCTGTCCAAGATGGGCGGCTCCGACTGGGCGAAGACCAAGTCCAAGGCCCGCAAGGCCGTCAAGGAAATCGCCGGGGAACTGATCCGGCTCTACTCCGCTCGTATGTCATCCAAGGGGCACGCCTTCGGGCAGGACACCCCGTGGCAGCGCGAGCTGGAAGAGGCATTCCCGTACGTGGAGACGCCGGACCAGCTGACCACCATCAATGAGGTCAAGGCGGACATGGAACGCGAGATTCCCATGGACCGGCTGGTCTCCGGCGACGTCGGTTACGGCAAGACCGAGATTGCGGTGCGCGCTGCGTTCAAGGCCGTGCAGGACGGCAAGCAGGTTGCTGTCCTGGTCCCAACGACGCTGCTCGCCCAGCAGCACCTGGAAACCTTCTCCGAACGCTTCTCCGGTTTCCCCGTCCGCGTAGCCACGCTCTCCCGCTTCCAGACCGCCAAGCAGGCGAAGGAAGTCATCGAAGGCGTGCTCAACGGGTCCGTGGACGTCATCATCGGCACGCACCGGCTGCTCTCGCAGGAGGTCCAGTTCAAGGATCTTGGCCTGGTGATCGTGGATGAGGAGCAGCGCTTCGGCGTCGAACACAAGGAAGCGCTGAAGAAGCTGCGCACCAACGTGGACGTGCTGGCCATGAGCGCTACGCCGATTCCGCGAACCCTGGAGATGTCGCTGACCGGCATCCGCGAGACCTCCACCCTGGCCACCCCGCCGGAGGAACGGCACCCGGTGCTGACCTATGTTGGCCCGTATACGGACAAGCAGGCGTCGGCCGCGATCCGCCGCGAACTGATGCGTGAAGGCCAGGTGTTCTTTGTGCACAACCGGGTCTCCTCCATCGACAGGACCGCCGCGCACCTGCAGGAGCTGGTCCCGGAAGCCCGGATCGCCGTCGCGCACGGCCAGATGAGCGAAGCGAAGCTTGAGCAGATCATCGTGGACTTCTGGGAGAAACGGTTCGATGTGCTGGTGTGCACCACCATCATCGAAACCGGCCTGGACATCTCCAACGCCAACACCCTGATCGTGGACCGGGCGGACCACTTTGGCCTGTCCCAGCTGCACCAGCTGCGCGGACGTGTGGGCCGCGGCCGGGAACGCGCCTACGCGTACTTCCTCTACCCGTCGGAAAAGCCCCTGGGCGAGACGGCGCTGGAGCGGCTGAAGGCTGTCGCAGCGCACAACGAACTCGGCGCCGGTATGCAGCTGGCCATGAAGGACCTGGAGATCCGCGGTGCCGGCAACCTGCTGGGCGGCGAGCAGTCCGGGCACATTGCCGGCGTCGGCTTCGACCTGTACATCCGGCTGGTCGGCGAGGCCGTGGCGGACTTCCGCGGCGAGGCCGAGGAGAAGGCCGCCGAGATGAAGATCGAGCTGCCGGTGAACGCGCACCTGCCGCACGACTATGTTCCGGGGGAGCGGCTGCGCCTGGAGGCCTACCGCAAGCTGGCTTCCGCGCTGACGAACGAGGCGATCGACGAGGTCCTCGCCGAACTGGTGGACCGCTACGGCGAACCGCCGCAGGAAGTGAAGAACCTGATCGACGTCGCCCGCTTCCGTGTCGATGCGCGCTCGGCCGGGCTGACCGACGTGGCGCTGCAGGGCAACTTCATCAAGTTCTCCCCGGGAGACCTGCCCGAATCCCGGACCATGCGCCTGCAGCGGATGTACCCGGGCTCGCAGGTGAAGCCGGCGCTGAATGCGATCCTGATCCCGAAGCCCAAGACCGCGAAGATCGGTGGCCGGGACCTGCAGGACGCGGAGATGCTGCAGTGGGCGCACCAGGTGCTGGACGCGATCTTCAAGGAGTAGGTTCGCGGGGGCCGGGCCGCAGTGGGGCCGACGGCGCTGGGCGCTGGTGGCGCTGGGGTGCAGGTAAACCGTGTTGACGGCGAGCTGGTGACCTTCGAGTCGCCCACCGTTTTCCTGCGCGGCGGTGAACGGGTGGAATCCACGAGCACCCTGCGGTTTCGCTCCCGGGACGCGCTGCGTGCTTCCCTCGCTGAGGCGGGGTTTGGTGCAGTGGAAATCCGGCTGCTCCCGTATGCGCCAACCCGCGGGTGGCTGGTATTGGGGCAGGCATGACAGGTTGGCGCGTAGTGGCGGGCCGGGCTCATTTGTGCGTGCGGGTTGGATCTGCTCGTGCTCTAGGACCCACGAACCCGTGGATTCGGCGGGTGTTGGACATGGCGGTTCTGAGGGTCTGGCCGGGTTCAGCGGCGTTATCTCCCCGATGGTTGCGGGGCAGGGGCCGAATGCAGCGTTATCTCCCCGAAAGGCTGGACGGTGGAAGGGCCGGGCTGGACTCGGGGATCGAGGGGGCATCCTGTGTCGCAATAAGGCTCGTTGTGAGGGAAGCCGTCCATCCTGTGACGCAAAACGGTCGTTCAGCAAGCCCGGAAGAAGCGTTATTGCAGCACAGGATTCCGAAGACGAACTCAAAGCGACATGATTGCGCCACAGGATGAGACGGGCCCGAAGAAACCGCATACCGGCATCGCCGCTCCCGCCGGCCCCCCCCGCAGCACCCGCCGCCCCGTACCCCGCAGCACCCGTCGCCCGTACCCCCGCAGCACCCCGCAGCCCTCACGCCGCCGGTCCTTACCCCTCACCCCACGGCGCCCCGACCGCCCCGCCCCTTACCCGGCCCCTTAATCACAGCGCACGCAAAAGCGTGCCTCCTTCGGGAGGGGGAATCGGGCCGAAGGAGGCACGCGGCTTGAAGCACCGGCGTCCCGGAGGGCCCTCCACACAGAGAGCCTCAGAGGAACGCCGGCAGGAACTAGGAGTCGAACCCCATGCCGACGGCGTCCATGAGTTTCAGCCAGGGGCCGCGTTTGCCCTGCCGGCGGTCGGAGCGGACCATCGCGGCGGTAGTGATCTTCACGCCCAGCCACGCAACAGGCTCGGGCGGGAACGGCAGCGGCAGCTTACGGACCAACTCCAGGGAGGTCCGCCGCGTGGGCGAACCCGTGAGCAGGTCCAGCAGCACATTGGCCGCAAACCGGCTGGCACCCACACCGAGGCCGGTGAATCCGGCTGCATAGGCCACCCGTCCGCTGTATGCCTTCATGAAGAACGAGAAGAACCTGCTGCAGGTATCGATCGCCCCACCCCACTTATGGGTGAATGAGATGCCCTCCAGCTGCGGGAACGTGGCCAGGAAGTGAGCGGCCAGGCGGCGGAAGGACTCTTCGCTCTGGTCGTACTCCGGCTCCATGCTGCGGCCGTAGTGGTAAGGCGCGTCATAGCCGCCAAAGAGGATCCGGCTGTCCTCCGTCAGCCGGTAGTAATGGAACCGGTTCGCGACGTCGTCGAGCCCCTGGCGCCGTGACCAGCCGATGGATTCAAGCTGGGCTTCGGTGAGAGGCTCGGTCATCAGTGCATAGTCGTACACCGGCACGGTGTGCAGCCGGGCCCGCCGCAGCAGCGACGGGAACACGTTGGTGGCCAACGCAACCTTGGAAGCTGAGACCGTGCCGGCGCCGGTTTTCAGCTGGACACCGTGGGCCGACTTGGCCAGCGACCGCACAGGGGAGTGCTCGAAGATCTGCACGCCGAGTTCCAGGCACGCCCGCTTCAGGCCCCACGCCAACCGCGCCGGATCCACCAGTGCGCTGCCCTTCTTGTTCCACGCCCCGGCCAGGTAAAGGGGGGACTTCACTTCGGCCTGGACCTTGTCCCGGTCGAAGAATTCGACGCCGTCGTGCCCGGCTTCCTCGCGCAGCCAGTCCACCTGGTGCGGCTCGGTGGCCAGGGCCAGGGTGCCATTCCATTCAAACCCGCAGTCGATCCCGTAGCGCTCAAGCGTTTCCGCGAACTCGGCCAGGTTTTCGTCGCCCATTTCCTGGAGCAGGTCCACCTCCCCGGGCAGGTGCTTGACCCCGTTGCTGTAGCCATGGGTCAGGCTGGCCGAAACGAAGCCCCCGTTGCGGCCCGACGCCGCCCAGCCCACCTCCTGGCCCTCCAGCAGCACCACGCTGGCGGACGGATCACGTTCCTTGGCCAGCAGCGCCGTCCACAGGCCGGTGTATCCGCCGCCGACAACTGCCAGGTCCGCGGAGACATGGGAGTCCAGCGGCGGCAGGGGAGCGGGGCGTTCCGGGCGGTCCAGCCAGTAGGGTGCGGGCACTGCGGTGGACAGGGCGGCGGTGACGGTGGCGGCCGGGATGCGCTGCTCGGCCAGGTCGTAGGCGGTTGGGGTGGTGCGTGGCACGGTATCTGCTTTCGATCGGGTGTGGTTCGCAGGTGGATGCTGGGCCGGATCAGGCCGGGCGGTAGCCCGTGGTTTCCGGCGGCACGGCGTGGCGGATCATCAGATGGCGGGTCACGGAGTAGTCCAGGAGCGGCTCAATGCTCATGTCCTTGCCGAAACCGGAACCCTTCACGCCGCCGTGCGGGGCCTCGGAAGCCAGCGGCAGGTGGTCGTTGATCCAGGTGACGCCCACCTCCAGCTGGTGGCTGACGCGGATGGCACGCCCGACGTCGGCGGTCCAGACCGAGGAAGCAAGGCCGTAGGCGCTGTCATTGGCCAAGGCGACGGCGTCTTCCTCGGTATCGAAGGGCAGTGCCACCAGCACGGGGCCGAAGATCTCTCCCTGCACCAGTTCCGAGGACTGCCCGGCACCCACCACGAGGGTGGGCGGGAAGTAGAAGCCGGGGCCCTCCAGGGGCGAGCCGCCCTCGAGCGCCTGCGCACCGGCGTCGACCGCGCGCTGCACAAACCCTGCCACCTTCTCCCGGTGGGCTGCGGAAATCAGCGGGCCGATGTGCGTGGCCGGGTCATGCGGATTGCCGATGTTGATGCCCTTGAGCTCTGCCCGCAGGGCAGCAATGGCGTCGTCGAAAATGCTCCGGTGGATGTACACGCGGGTGGCCGCGGTGCAGTCCTGGCCGGTGTTGTAGGTGGCGCCCAGAGCCACAGCGCGGGCCATCTGCGCCACGTCGGCGTCGGCGAAGACCAGCGCCGGGGCCTTGCCGCCCAGTTCCAGGTGAACGCGCTTGACGTCCTTGACGGCCCCCTGCATGACGGCACGGCCGGTGGCAGTTGACCCGGTCACCGAGACCATGTCCACGCCGCGGTGCCCCGCCAGGGCGGAGCCGATATCCCCGCCGCCGGTCACCACGTTCAGCACACCCGCCGGCAGGCCCGCGGAAGCAGCCAGCTCGGCCAGGCGCAGCGTGGATCCCGGAGTCAGCGGGGCAGGCTTGAGGATGACGGTGTTGCCGGCGGCCAGCGCGGGGCCGGCCTTCCACAGCGCCATGATCAGCGGGAAATTCCACGGCGTAATGCCGGCAACCACACCCACCGGCCGGCGGACCATCATGGAGGTGTAACCGTCGGAGAAGACGCCCGCGCCGGTGCCGTCCACGGATCGGGCGGCACCGGCGAAGAATCGCAGGTTGTCCGCGCCGAACGGGATTTCGCCGTCCAGCACGGTGGTCCACGGTTTGCCGCCCTCCGTGACTTCCAGCTCGGTGAGCGCCTCGCCGTCCGTCTCCAGGGCATCGGCGAGCTTCAGCAGCACGCGGGCACGCTGCCCCGGGGTCTGTGCTGCCCAGCCCGCTGCGGCGTCCCGGGCAGCAGCGACGGCGGAATCGACGTCGTCCACCGTGGATGCGGTAAGCGTGCCCGAGACCTCGCCGGTGGCGGGATTGATGAGCTCCTGCACTTCGCCGTTCGAAGCGCGGTAGTCGTTGGAAATGAAAGTTCCGGATGCCATGGGTGTTCCTTGCAGTGGTGGTGACGTGGAGATTCAGTGCGTTCGGATGAGGAAGCTAGTGTGCTGCGGCGACCTGTTCGAGCGCGGCGGCCGCCGCGGACAAGCCGTCCACGGCGCGGATGCGTTCCCCGGCGGTGCGGCAGCGGGCCTGCAGTTCTGCATCGTTCAGCAGCTCGTCGATGGTGCCGAGGAGCTCTTCGGCCGTGCAGCTGTAGGTGTCCAGGCGGCGGCCGTAGCCGGATTCGTGGACACGCTGGGCGTTGTCATACTGGTCCCAGAACAGCGGCAGCAGGATCATCGGCTTGCCGAAGTGCAGGGCTTCGGTGGTGGTGTTGTTGCCGCCGTGCGTGATGACCAGGTCCACCAGGGGAATGATGCGGGTCTGCGGCAGGAACTCCGCACCCCACATATTTGGTGCCAGGGTGATCTCCTCGTGCCGGGGGCCCTTGGAGACGATGAAGTTGTAGCCGTCAGCGCCGCCGAGGATATCCACCGTGCGCTGCATGAGTTCGACGTCGGCGCCGCCCAGGGAGCCCAGGCTGAAGTAGACCAGCGGCTTGGATCCATCCAGGAACTCCTCGGGGAGCTCAACGGCCGATTCGGTCTCGCGGACGGCGGAGTCGACGCGGGTCCAGTTCGGCTCCAGCGGCCGGCGGGAGGTGTAGTCCAGTTCTTCAGGGTAGACGTAGATGTTGTGCACCCCTGAATGGATGAATTCGAGCCGTGGCAGCGGCGGTGCACCCTGGGCCTGCACCCAGGCGTTGAAGTCCTTCCAGAGGTCCTTGTGGGTGCGTTCGTATTCGGCGCGGTACTCGTCCCACGCGGCGGTGTCATCCTGGCCCAGGCCGGAGTACGCGGGGGCGATGCCGGGTCCGGGGATTTCCAGCGGGTTGCAGGAGACGATCCGCACGAACGGCTTCTCCGCGGTCACCAGGGCGGGGAAAGCCACCACGTTGTCCTCGATGATTACATCCGGATTCACGTCCGCGATTATCTTCCGCAATTCGGGCTCGCAGTATTTTGCGCCTTCAATTGCTCCTTCCCAAATAGGCCGGATGACCGTTTCAGCCTGTTCCAGTGTTGTTTTACGGAATTCCGGAGAGATGGCTTTGATGTATTCCTTCCAGAAATCGCCGGCTTCGGCCTCTGCATCGTCCGCGGCCGGCGGAGCGAAGTCCACGAGCGCTTCCTCGAAGCCCAGTGCCGCTAGCTTGCCTTTCCAGGACGACTCCGCCGCGAAGACAACCCGGTGCCCGCGCTTCAGCAGCTCGCTGCCAATCCCGATGCAGTTGTTGGTGGGTCCGTAAGCGCTTTCCGGCATGAAAAGAAAAGTGCGTGAATTTGTCAATGCTGCCTCCAGGAATCGGTGGGTGATGCAAATTACTTATGTGAAATGCGGTTATTGTGGCGGAAGTGTCCTATTGTGGTGAATCAGTCCATCGGAGGAAGGTTTTTACATGGCACGTCCGAAGAACCAGGCCGCACGCCGCAGCGAGATTGTGGCGGCCGCGCAGCGGGCGGTGGCCAAGCATGGTCCGGACGGTGCCCGGCTGAACCGGGTCGCAGAAGAAGCCGGGCTGACCAGCGGAGCGGTGCTGTACTACTACCCGAACATTGATGACCTGATGCTTGAGGCGAACCGCGAAGCCATGGAGCGCTTCTACGAACAGCGCGTGCAGATGCTCGCGTCGCTGCCGGATGACCCCGCCGTCCGGCTGCTGGCGCTGATCCGCTCCGGCCTGCCGTCCGGATCCGATGACGCGCAGGTGGCCATGCTCTGTGCCCTGGGCGGCTCCGCGGGCAACAATCCGGTGACCGCCACCCTGCTGACCTCCCTCTACGAGCGGCAGGTTGGCATGTACCTGGTCGTGCTGGAACAGGGGGCCGCTCGAGGCGTGTTCGCGCTGGCCCAGGACCCGCTGACCGTTGCCCGAAATCTGGTGGCGCTCGAAGACGCCTACGGTTACCGGATCATTGCCCGCCATCCGAGCATCGACGCCGAGACGGCGGCGCTCCTGATCGCGGACTACGCGCGGATCGCAACCGCTCATGAGCTGACCGTTTCCTGAGCAGCGCCCGGCCGCGACGCCGCGCGGTCATCTTCCACGGCTACGGTTCTGGCCGCGTCAATAACCAAACCCACCTGTGAGCCACGCTGTGGAACCTGGACCGCCCGTACGGTGCAGGTGAACGGTGCACTCAGCCCGGGAACCTGCACCGAGACCGTGGAGGTGCCGCCCAGGAAGAACGTATCCACCACGGTTCCGGACAGCGTGCCGGTGCCGGCCCCGGCCAGCGCCACGTCTTCCGGGCGCACGACGGCGGTGGCCGCGGTTCCGGCGGGCAGCGTATGGTCCGCGGCGATCACCAGGCCGTTGTCCAGCAGGATGCCCCCGGCGGCGGCGGTGCCGTCCAGGAGGTTCGCGGTGCCGATGAAATCGGCTACGAACCGCGTCCGGGGCGCGGCGTAGAGGGCTACCGGCGTGTCCACCTGCTCCAGCCGGCCAGCGTTGAGCACTGCCACCCGGTCCGCCATGGACATGGCCTCTTCCTGGTCATGGGTGACCACGACGAACGTCATGCCCGCCTCGTGCTGCAGACGCTTGAGCTCGAGCTGCATTTCCGCGCGGACCTTGCGGTCCAGGGCGGACAACGGCTCGTCCAGCAGCAGCAGGCGGGGCCGTTTGACGATGGCCCGGGCCAGGGCCACGCGCTGGCGCTGCCCGCCGGAGAGCTGTCCCGGGCGCCGCTTGGCGAATTTCGTGAGACCGATGGTTTCGAGCGCCTCGCCCACCCGGCGGCGGACCTCGGCCTTGCCCCTGCCTTCGGCCTCAAGTCCGTAGGCCACGTTCTTCTCCACGCTCAGATGCGGGAAAAGGGCGTAGGACTGGAACATCATGTTCACCGGCCGGCGGTGGGCCGGAAGCGCAGTCAGCGGTTCGCCGTCGAGCAGGATCTCCCCATGTGCCGGGGTTTCGAAACCTGCGATGGACCGCAGCAGGGTGCTCTTGCCGCAGCCGGACGGACCCAGCAGGGCGAAGAATTCGTTGCCGGCGATGTCCAGGTCAATCCCGTGAAGTGCCTGGACGGAGCCGTAGCTGTGGCTGAGCGAACGCAGCTGCAGCAGGGGCTGGCTGGCGGAAACTGTGTCAGGTCCGTAGGTCATAGTGAATCCGCAATCTTGGTCAGGCGCTGTGTGCCCAGGACCGCCAGGACGGTCAGGCCAAGCAGCATGGTGGCGAGGGCATTGATTTCGGGGGAGACGCCGAAGCGAACCATCGAGTAGATGTTGATGGGCAGGGTGGAGACTGTGGGGCTGGTGGTAAAGAAAGCGATCACGAATTCATCCAGGGAGAGGGTGAATGCCAGCAGTCCGCCGGAGATAATGGCAGGTCCCAGCTGCGGAACCGTCACCTTCAGCAGGGTGCGGGCCGGAGTGGCTCCCAGGTCTCTCGAGGCTTCTTCCAGCGACGGATCAACCTGCGCCAGCCGGGCCAGCACAATAGCGGTCACGAAGGCCATGGCGAACACGGTGTGGGCCAGGATGACCGAGAGCAGGCCCAGGGTGAAGTTGAGCAGGGTGAACAGGCTTAGCAGGCCGATGGCCAGGAGCAGATCCGGGAGCATGGCCGGGGCAATGGCGATCGCCCGGATCAGTCCGCCCCTGGTGTAGCGGTGGATGCCGACGGCGGTGAGCGTGCCCAGCACAGTGGCCAGCACAGCAGCGGCCGCGGCCACGATCAGGGTGTTCCCCAGCGACGCAAGGATCTCCGGGGAGCGGAAGATTTCTGCGTACCACTTCAGCGAAAAACCCGACCAGGAGAACAGATTGGAAGAGGCATTGAAGGACATGGCCGTGACCACGAGGATCGGCAGGTAGAGGAAGCCGATCACCGCCCAGAACGGCACCCGGAGGTGCCAGCCGCGTCCGTGCCGCGCGCCACGGCGTCGTACGTTTTTGTCTCCGGCAGTCCGGCCGGCTGCGATGGTGCTCATGCGTCCGCCTTCCGCGGGGTCTTGCCTTCACTGACGGCGCGGGACGCCCGCTGTTGCAGAACCAGCAGCAGTACCAGGAACGCCGTCATGACCAGGGCCAGGGCAGCGCCGAAGGGCCAGTCGCGGGCCTTGAGGAACTGGTCGCGGATGAGGTTGCCGATCAGCACTGTCTTCCCGCCGCCGATCAGCTCCGGAATGATGAAGTTGCCCATGGCGGGCACGAAGACAAAGATGCAGCCGGTCAGGGCACCCGGGGCGGAGAGCGGCAGGGTGACGGTGCGGAACACCCGGAACGGCGAGGAACCAAGGTTGGTGGCAGCTTCGGTAAGCTGCGCGTCCTGGGAGGACAAGGACGCGTACAGCGGCAGGATCATCAGCGGCAGGTACATATAGACCAGCCCGACGACGACGGCCGGTTCGGTGTAGAGCATTGCCACCGGTTCGGTGGTGATTCCGAGGGCCTGCAGGCCCTGGTTGATCCAGCCTGCGTTGTTCAGCAGCAGGATCCACGCATAGGTGCGGATCAGGAAGTTGGTCCAGAACGGCAGCAGCACGGCGATCAGCGCCAGGGTGCGCCACCGCTTGGGCAGGCGGGAGATGAACAGGGCCGCCGGGTAGCCGATTAGCAGGGCGATTCCGGTGGCGGCACCGGCAATGAGAATGGACTTCAGCACCACGCCCAGGTAGAGCGGGTCTGCCAGCCGGACGAAGTTGTCCAGGGTGAAGTTGTACTCGACCCCGCCAAACCGGCCGCGCTCAAAGAACGCGTAGACGGTAACCAGTGCCACGGGCAGGACGGCAAGGACGAAGAGGAAGAGGACACCGGGTCCGAGGATCGGAAGGCCGGCGAGCCTCCGGCGCCAGGCGGCGCCGGAGGCTGCGGAGCGGAGGGCAGGCACGGGAAGCTACTTCGCGGAGATTTCCGTGGCGAGGCGGGTGTACTCGGTGCTGTAATCACCCAGGTCGACGATGACTTCCTGTTTCGCCAGTTCGGCAGGGGTCATGGCCAGGTTGGGGTACGTGACCAGCAGTTCCGGGTCCAGTGCCTCCATGGCTGCCTGGTTCGGCACCTTGTAGAGGATGTTTTCCGCTGCCCAGGAATGGATCTCCGGCTCAAGAACGTAGTTCAGGAACGCCATGGCCGCCTCTTTGTTCTGAGAGGACTTCAGCACGGTCATGGTGTCCACCCAGAGATCGCTGCCTTCTTCCGGGACGGTGAACTTGATGTTCGGGTCCTCGGCAATGCCGTAGTTGCACCAGCCGTCCCAGGCCTCGGTGAGCACTGCCTCGCCGGTGACCAGCTTGGAGTAGAAGGTGGTGTCATCGAAGGAAAGCAGGGTGGGCTTGGTTGTCGTGAGCTGTTCCTTTACGGCCGCCAGCTCGTCCGGATTCTCCGAGTTCACCGAGTAGCCCAGTGCCTTCAGGGCAGGGAGCGCCATCCAGCGTTCGGTGGAGAGCATGGTGGTTTTCCCGGCGACGCCGGCCGCCGGCTCCAGCAGATCCGTCCAGGAGGTGGGCTCCGCCGGCAGCAGGTCCGAGCGGTAGCAGAGGCCGGTGGTTCCCCATGCGTAGGGCAGGGAGAAAGTGTTGCCGTCGTCGTAGGCCATTTCCATGGCCTCGGGGTAAAGGTTCTCGATGTTCGGGATGAGGGAGTGGTCCAGTTCCTGGAGCATTCCGCCTTCGTTGAGCGCCTGGGCGTACTGGCCGGAGACAAATGCGACGTCGATTCCGGAGTCCCCGCCGGCTGTCAGCTTGGCCATGATCTCTTCGTTCGTGGCATGGTGCACAATCTGGACGGGAACGCCCGTCTCCGCTTCGAAGGTCTCGGCAAGATCCTCGGGGTAGTAATCGGCCCAGATGCCGACTACCAGCTTCTGTTCACTGATGTCGGCGTCGGGATCCAGGTCCGCGGACCCGCTTCCTCCGCCGCAGGCGGACAGAGCAAGGACCGCTGTTGCTGCTACGGCGGCGGTCCGTGAAACGCGCTGGAAACTCACGATGGCTCCTACTCTTGCGCTGTGTTGTGGATCACACCCCGGTTGGGTGGTGAATTGATCTTTACATTCAGATTCAAGGAATACAACGCTTATTTTTCGCCGTAACAAGCATTTAACAATCGGTCCTTGAACCTGCGTGCAAGGAATGTGAAGGTTAGGACATGGATGAAGTGAAGGCCGCGCACGGCTGTTTGCGACTGCAGCCGGACGGCGGCCTTGCCGTGCTCGATTCCCGCGGACGTCCCGCGGCGGCAGGTTCGGGCTTGGCCGGAGACCTCGCTGCTGCAGTGCTGTCCGGCGAGGCTGGTTCACTCACGGCCACCGCCGGAGAGCTGTACGCGGTGCGTACCCGCCTGCCTGCCGGCGGCGGACTCGAAGAGACAGCCGTCAGCGTGGACATGACCAACCTTTCGGTGGTGGTTGGCCGGGACAAGATCATTAAGCTCGTGCGGCAGTGGTCCGGAGCCGACCGTTCGGCCCGGCTGCTGGCGCGGCTGGCAGACGCCGGAGTTGAGTCCGTGCCCGGTTACTACGGTTCGCTGGAGTGGGATCACCCGGAGCAGGGCCGCGGTACCCTGGCGCTGCTCAGCGCGCTGATACCGGACGCGGACGATGGCTGGACCTGGGCCGCGGACGACGTCGTGGCCTGGTTCCGCGGCGGTGCGCTGCCGGACTTCCCTTCCGCCCTTGGCCGGCTGACCGCAGAAGTGCACGCCGCGCTGTTCGCTGCCGAACCGCTGCCGGGCCCTGGCGCAGCCGAGGCCAGGGCTCGGGCCGACGGCGTGCTGGATGTTGCCCTGGCTCTCACGGACGGCGACGCCGGGATTCGGCTGGAGAACAGGGCCGGGCACCTGAGGGATCTGCTGGCCGCGCTGCCCGAGACGGGCGCACCGGCCTTTGACCTGCATGGAGACCTGCACGTGGGGCAGGTGCTGCGTTCGGGGGATAGGTACTGGCTCTTGGATTTCGACGGCGATCCCCAGCTGCCCGCCGCTGAGCGGGACCGGCCCGATACCGCCGCCCGCGACGTCGCACATCTAGCCGCCAGCCTGGACATGGTGGCCTCGGTGGCCGCCAAGCGCCTGCAGGCTGATGACCTGCGGTCACTGGACCGGCTCTACGGCTGGGCTGCGGAAGCGCAGGCACAGCTTGTCCGGGCGTACCGCAGCGCCGCAGCAGAGTCCGGCTTCCCGGACCTGCTGGACGAAGCCCTGCTGCCCGGCCTCACCGCAGAGCAGCTGCTGCGCGAACTCATCTACGCCCACCGCTATCTGCCGCGCTGGCAATACGCGGCCGACGGCGCCATCACCTACCGTTTCCAGCGGGACTTCTCCCGCACCCCACAGACGAAGGAGCCCGTGTGGACACCTCCCGCTTCCTAGAGGACCTGCAGCTGGTCCCAGAGTACCTGGACCGTATGGCTGAACTGCTCAACGGCGGTTACCCCGGGCTGGCGGAGCTTCCACCGGCCCAACGCATCCTGATCCTGGGGATGGGGTCGAGTGCCTACGCGGCGGCCACTGCCGCGCGGAAAGCACGTGCCGACGGCGTGAACGTCCAGGTTGAACTGGCCAGTACCGTGCTGCTTCCGGCGCCGGCACCGGACCTCCTGGTGGTCGCTGTCTCTGCCACCGGCACAAGTGTTGAGGTCCTGGCTGCGGCTGAACGCTACCGCGGCACGGGCGGACTGGTGGCAGTGACCAACAACCCCAACTCACCGCTTGCGGCCATGGCTGACCACACCGTTGCCATGAACGCGGGGGAGGAGGTCTCGGGTATCTCCTGCCGGAACTTCAGGCATTCGCTGCTGGTCATCGCGGCACTGCTTGAACGGTACGGTGCTTCCTGCGGGATGCTGGCGGAGGAGGTGAATGGTGCAGCGGCTGGTGCCCGATCCCTCTTGGACTCCGCCGAACGGTGGCTCCCGCAGGCCTCGGATCTGCTTTTGGGCCCGGACGGTGCGTTCCTGCTGGCGCCTGCGGAACGCTTCTCCAGTGCGGCCCAGGGTTCGCTGATGATCCGTGAAGTGCCCCGCCGGCCGGCATACGGCAGTGAAACGGGGGACTGGTCCCACGTGGATGTTTATCTGTCCAAGACCCTCGATTACCGGGCGCTCGTTTTCGCCGGATCGCGGTGGGACCAGCAGGCCCTGGACTGGATGATGCCGCGCGGAGCCCAGGTTGTCGCCGTCGGAGGAGGCTTTCCCGAGGCGGCTCTTACCGTTTCCTATCCGGGGCAGGAACGGTGGCTGGTGTCTGCCCTGGTGGAGACGATGGTGCCGGAGCTGGTGGCCTGGGACTGGTACAGCAAGGATCCGGAGCACTCCTGGAGCGCACAGGTCACCGCCACGCCGGCTAGCTAGGGCAGTTCCTACGTTTGCTGGATGGCAATCGCGAAGACTACGGCTGCCGAGACGACGAGCGCAGCGATTGCCGAGTAGGAGAACCTGGTGAAGCGCTGCTGGCGGATACGCTCAGCGCGCCATTGTCTACGTGTCAGTGTTGTGCTCATGGGGATGACTTTAAGAACGGGTCCAGCTGAGTGCTAAGAGTACTTACTACTCGTTTCATGCCCGTTTTTACCCGAAAAAAAGACTGCACGCCGGGCAATTCCGGGCGTGCAGTCTTTTTTGCCTAACGCGGATTTGTCGCCGCCGTTGGTTACTCGTTGTGCGACTTGCCTTCAGCCAGCTCAACGGTGGTGTCCGAGCGGCCCATCATGAACGGGATGAGGTAGACGAGAGTACCTACGACGAGGCAGACCACCATCGGCCAAACCGCGTCCAGTGTCAGCCAGTTCAAGGCGTAGATCGAGGCGAGGAAGAGCCCAAAGAAGACAATGAAGGTGACGAGGTTCGAGACCAGGTGTCCTTCGCCCGAGTGGGTGGGCTGCTTGGCCTTGGTTCGTGCCATGGGAGTTTCTCCGTTTCAAAAAGTTTTCAGCGGCGGACGGATCAGTAACCGGACCCGCCGTTACCACCCTTAACAATAGCGATTCCGGAGCTAGCTCCAATTCGTGTGGCACCGGCGTTGATCATCGCCAGGGCATCTTCACGGCTGCGGACACCGCCGGACGCCTTCACGCCCAGGTAAGGACCGACCGTCCGGCGCATCAGGGCAACATCCTCAACCGTGGCACCGCCGCCGTTGAAACCCGTGGACGTCTTCACGAAGTCCGCTCCGGCGTCCACGGACGCTTCGCAGGCCAGGACCTTCTGCTCGTCAGTGAGCAGCGAGGTTTCGATGATGACCTTAAGGATTGCGCCGGCTTCATGGACGGCTTCGGCCACGGAAGCGATGTCCCGGACCAGCGTCTCACGGTCGCCGCGCCGTGCTGCGGCAATGTCTATGACCATGTCGATCTCGTCGGCGCCGTCCTGCAGGGCGCCCCGTGCTTCAAAGACCTTGACCTCTGTGGTGGTCGCTCCGAGCGGGAAGCCGATAACGGAGCAGGTGTCTACTCCGGAGTCCTTCAGGGCAGTATGTACCGTCGAGACCCACAGGGGGTTTACGCAGACGGACTTAAAACCGTACTCGGCTGCTTCTTCGCAGACCCGCAGGATGTCCTCACGGGAGGCCTCCGGCTTGAGCAGGGTGTGGTCGATGTAAGAGGCGAGGTCAGCGGTCTGCGGAGTCTCTTCAGGCGCGGCGTTCGTGGGCATGGCGGTCCTTTCCAAACTGGTCTTCCAGTCTCCCATATGGGGGCGGGGAATGCCCGCCGGTTCTTTGCTGCTCAGATTCACCGAGTAAGGAGGCTTAAACGAGAAAGGCCGGGCTGCAATCCCAGAGAGATTGGAGCCCGGCCAGACACAGACTTAGTTCGGCCACCAGTTGACGAGCGGAGAAACCGTCCCGCCGCCAGTGTTGCCGAACGACGGTGCCGCATTCGCCGGTGCGGCGACTCCGACAGCCGTAATGGCTGCCGCGAGAAGAAGCGATGCGCCTAGTTTCTTCATTGGTGCTCCTATAGTGAGGTTTCACAGCTAGCTGACAAAGAAAGTGTACCTAACGAAGACACCCTAAAAGCGTTCATGTATCGAAATTTCAGGTTATCTTGCGTATATGCTGCGGCTGGTCGATCTGCCACCTCAAACCCGCGACGCAACGTAACGTTGACTCAGCGGCGACCTCCGATGCGCAAGAATGAATCGGGGGTGGTACAGACGCCGTGCAGGATACCGAGAAAGTCGTGGCTTTTGAATGATCAGTGACTTCATACTGAACGAGTACAAGGCTCGTCAGAGCTGGGAAGGCCGTGACTATCCCGCGGCCCTGAAGTGTGCTGGAAGGGCAGCGGAAGCGGCGCGGGAATCCGGTGACGAATCCGGATGGTGGCGTATGACGTTCCTCATGGGGGAATGTCAGCTCGAGCTCGGTCAGATGGAAGACTGCTCGGAGACCGCTCTGCAGCTGGTGAGCCATCCACTCTCCCTGGAAGATCCGGAGCTGGCCGCTAAGGCCAAAGCTCTCCGTTCGCTGGGTCTTCAAGGTCAGGGCCTGCTTCCTCAAGCACTGCAGGTTGCCCGTGCGGCCGCGTTGGAACTTCCGGACGGTGACGTTGGGGGACGCGGAAAACTCGAAGCGCAGCAGGCCCTCGTAGCGGTCCTGGCCGAGAGCGGCAACTTTGATGACGCTTGGACAGAGGCCGAAGTGCTCGCCAGCATGGTCGGCGACGACACCGGGTTGGAGAAAGCCGGGAAGGCATACTGGTCGGTGGGAAATGCTGCATTCCTTGCTGGTCGGCACAGCGAGGCAACGCATTACCATGGGCTGGCTTCGGCCTCGCTGTCGCCGACGAACGACGTGAGCCTGTGGGCCCTCTTCAACAAGGCTTCCGCCTTCATGCGCCTCACTGCGAACCTCGTAGAGCCTGAAACCCTCCAGTGCATCGAGCGGGCCGAAATGGCCATCTCAATTACGGGTGGCACACCGCAGGACGAAATTGAGCTGGCGATAACCCGTGCCTACTGGTCGTTCCTGACAGGCGACCTTGCTGCAGCACGTTCCAAGATGAACGCAGTGATGGGGAAGTCGGAAATCATGGCACCTCATATCGAGGGGGAAGCTCTCTTCCTGCTGGCCAGGATTCTCCGGGCGGAAGGACATCTGGCGGCCGCCGCCGATCGTTTCGCCCTGAGCGCCCACCTATTCGAAACTGCGGGTGCCGGCGCCCGCGCTGAGCAGTCCAGGAGATTCCTAACCCAATTGCGGGAATCTGCGGATGACTAATACAACGGTGTCGGGATGCTAACCCTGAACACCTGCAAGCACGCTTAGAAATTAATATTCCGGCTCGAAATGGCGTCTCGAAATCCTCCGTTTCTAGCTCTACTGGGGTACCTTTGGCTTTGGGGGGAAACATGGGAAAGTATCGACTTTTGGATTTCGCAAGGCCGCACGGGACTGATCAGTTCCGCAACACCTCGCCAAGCCGTGCCGGGGGCATGATATGACGGTCGTTGATAGTGCAGTCCCGGTACCGGAAGAGGCCCCACCCGTGGACGTCGCCGAAGCCGCCGGACTCATCGAAGGGTATGTAGGAGTCTCCCTGGAAGATGGTTTCGTCAGGCTGGTCCTACCTCCCGGTGCCGTCATCACGGGAGGGATCGCAGCCCGTGCTGCATCGGAGTTCGAACAGATAACCGGAACGGGAATGATGCCGCTCCTGCTCGAACTGACTGGCATTGAATCCATTACGCGCAGTGCCCGATCAGTCTTTGGCGGCGCCCATTCCGCCTCAGCGGTTGCAGTCCTCGGGTCTTCGCAGGTTGATCGGGTCATAGCCAATTTCCTGCTGGGGGGTGACCTGCCGCACTGCCCGACCAGATACTTCTCTTCCAGGGACGAGGCACTTGGCTGGTTGAGGGCTAAAACGCGATGACGGACCCTGAAGCCGGAGACCCAAGACTTCAGCAGGTCGTGGACGGAATTGTCCGGATTGCTGCCGGCGACCTTGGCACGAGGATCCGCACCTCACCACAACGCGACGACGTGGACGCCGTTATCACCGGCATCAACCTGCTGGCCGAGGAACTGAACTCCGTCTATCAGGACTTCGAAGAGCGGGTCGAATCGCGTACCCGCGAGCTGCAGGCGGCGCACCGCCAAATGCAGCGGATGGCGATGAGTGATGCCCTGACCGGCACCGCCAACCGCACGGCGCTGATGCACGAGATTGAGGCGGAACTGCTCGCCAGCGAGATAGAAGGTACGCGCCCCTCGGTCCTGATGATCGACCTGGATGCCTTCAAGGACATCAACGACAGCTTTGGCCACCAAACCGGTGACCAGGTCCTCGTGGAAGTAGCCCGCCGGCTCCGCTGGGCAGTTCGCAGGGGCGACACAGTGGCCCGGCTGGGTGGGGACGAATTTGCCGTTCTGCTGCCGGACACGGGCCTGAGTACTGCCATGGGTGTGTCCGCGCGAATCCACGATGCGCTGGCCGAATGCATCCGGGTGGAGGAAATCGACGTGTGGCCGCGCGCGAGCGTGGGCGTCCATGCCGCACAGCCGGGGGAAAGCGCCGAGGACATCATGGTGCGGGCGGACACTGCCATGTATGCGGCCAAGGACGCGGGCCGGGGACAAAGCAAGGCATTCGAGCCGGTGATGCTGTACGCCCGCCAGCTCCGCCGGGATATGGCTACCGAGCTCCGGGAGGGCCTGGGACGGAACGAATTGTTCCTCGACTACCAGCCCGTCGTCGAGCTCGCCACCGGCAGGATGAGCGGGGTGGAGGCACTGGTTCGCTGGCAGCACCCACAGCGCGGTCTGGTGATGCCGGATGACTTCATTCCGATCGCCGAGGAAACCGGCATCATCCTGGACCTTGGCCGCTGGGTGCTGCGGGCTGCCCTGGAGCAGGTGGCGCACTGGGAAGGGCAGCTGGACCTCGACGACGATTTCAAGGTCCGGGTCAACCTCTCCGCCATGGAACTGCAGCGGCTGGATCTGGTGGACCATGTGCGGCAGGACCTGCTGGAAACCGGGATACGCGCTTCCCGCCTGGTCATCGAGATCACCGAGAGCGCCTTCGTCAGCGGAGGAGACGTGGAGATGTACTCCCTGAAGTCGCTGAACGCGCTTGGCGTGGGCATCGAGATAGACGACTTCGGCACGGGGTACTCCTCGATCAGCTACCTCCGCAGGCTGCCCGTCCAGACGGTGAAGGTGGACCGCAGCCTGATTCGGGACATCAGCGCGGACCCCGGACAGCGGCAGTTCGTGGATGCTGTCCACGGGCTGATCCGTGCCGCCGGCATGGAAGCGGTTTTCGAAGGAATCGAGACGCTTGACCAGGCGGCAGACCTGCTGGTGCTTGGCTGCCGCAACGGCCAGGGGTACTACTTCAGCAGGCCGCTGGCCGCGGGACAGATCCAGGCCATCCTGGCAGAAGGTACGGTGCTCCCGCTGGTTCAGGCACCGGCCGCAGCACGTTAGCGGCCGGTCCCGACGACGGAAGCGCGCTTAGGCGTCCAGCCCCAGCGCCGCCGCGATGTCCGCCTTTGCCGCTGCCAGACGCTCGGCGGCGGCCGTACGGGCCGCTCCGAGTCCGTCCCGCCCGGATACCGGCTCAATCACTTCCAGGTAGCACTTCAGCTTCGGCTCGGTGCCGGAGGGCCGGACGATGATGCGGGTGCTGTCCCGCGTCAGGTAGAGCAGGCCATCGGTGGGCGGGAGGTCTGCCGAGCCGGTCGAGAGGTCGACGGCGGACGCCACGGGAGAGCCGGCCAGGGAAGCCGGGGGCTGCTCGCGCAGGCGCGTCATCATCTGCGGAATCAGGGCCAGGTCCGCGACCCGGACGGAAAGCTGGTCGGACGCATGCAGGCCGTGCTCCAGCGCAAGGTCATCGAGCATGTCGAACAGCGTGCGTCCGGACGCCTTGAGCGAGGCCGCAAGCTCGGCGATAAGCAGACCGGCGGAGATGCCGTCCTTGTCCCGAACCAGGCCGGGAGCCACGCAGTAGCCCAGTGCCTCCTCGTACCCGTACACCAGCCCCGGAACCCGGGAAATCCACTTGAAGCCGGTCAGGGTCTCCTGATGTGCGAATCCCGCGGAAGCAGCAATCCGTGCCAGCAAGCGGGAGGAGACGATTGAGTTCGCGAAGACGGGGGAGTGTCCGGCCCTGACCCGCGGCTTGAGATGCCCGGAACGGATCCGGGCAGCCAGATGCGCGCCAAGCAGGGCGCCGGTCTCATCGCCCCGCAGCATGCGCCACTGCCCGGTGGCCCGGTCCTTGGCAGCTACTGCGGCCCGGTCGGCGTCGGGATCGTTGGCCAGCACTATGTCAGCGTCCGTCTCCGCGGCCATGGCAACGGCCATGTCCAAAGCGCCTGGTTCCTCCGGATTGGGGAACGCGACCGTGGGGAAATCCGGATCCGGCTGGGCCTGGGCTGCCACCAGCTTCACGGAGGTGAAGCCGGCGTCGCGCAGGACAGCGGTCATGGTTTCCCCGCCAACCCCGTGCATAGGCGTCAGGACAATCTTCAGGTCCCGCGACGGATAACCATCCCTGGACACCAGGGCGTCGACGGCGTTGATGTAGTCCGCCGCGATCGACTCGGACACGTCGGTCCAGCCTTCGGGTGCTGTCTCGATCGAGTCCAGCGGCACGGAGTAGTCGATGCGCGCGGCAATCTCGGCGTCGTACGGCGGAACGATTTGGGCGCCGCGCCCCGGGCCCTTGACCGTCCGGCCGCCCAGGTACACCTTGTAGCCGTTGTCCTGTGCAGGATTGTGGCTGGCAGTGACCATCACGCCGGCATCCGTGTCCAGGGCCCTGACCGCGTAGGCGAGTACCGGCGTCGGGAGCGTGCAGGGGAGCAGGAATGCCTCGATTCCGGCCGCGCTGAAGACCGCCGCGGTCTCCAGGGCAAAAGCCCGGGAGTTGTGGCGGGCGTCGTAGCCAATGACCGCGCTGGGAGTCCAGCCCTCGGACTTGTCCTGCAGGAACGAGGCGATCCCGGCTGCCGTGCGCCGGACGACTGCACGGTTCATCCGCATGGGCCCGGCGCCGAGGGCGGCACGCAGGCCGGCGGTGCCGAACTGCAGGGTGCCGGAGAAACGGTCTGCCAGGTCGGCCAGGGCAGCTTCTGCCGCTTCGCCGTCCGCAGTGGCTTCGGCCAGCAGTTTCCGCAGCTGGGCAGCAGTCGCGTGGTCGGGGTCCGTGTCCGCCCAGAGGCGGGCCGCGGCAATCAGTTTGTCACGTTCAGTGGAGGTCAAGCTCATGGGGTGTCCTATGCAGGTCTCTGGCTAGATGGCGCCGATGATTCCGGCCAGCAGCCGGGAGATGCGCGGACCCGCTTCGGCTCCGGCCTCCAGCACTTCCTGGTGGCTGAGCGGCTGCGGGCTGATGCCGGCGGCGAGGTTGGTGACCAGGCTGATGCCGAACACCTCCATGCCGGCGTGGCGGGCCGCAATGGCTTCCAGTGCGGTGGACATGCCAACGAGGTCTGCGCCGATGGTCTTGGCGTAGCGGACCTCGGCAGGGGTCTCGTAGTGCGGGCCGGGGAACTGGGCGTAGACGCCCTCGGCCAGGGTCGGGTCAATGGTGCGTGCCAGTTGGCGCAGGCGCGGAGAGTAGAGGTCCGTCAGGTCCACGAACGTGGCACCTTCCAGCGGTGAGGTGGCCGTCAGGTTCAGGTGGTCGCTGATCAGCACGGGGGTGCCGGGCTTCCAGTCCAGGTTCAGCCCGCCGCAGCCGTTGGTCAGCACCATCACCTTGGCGCCGGCGGCAGCCGCGGTGCGTACGCCGTGGACTACGGCGCGGACGCCCTTGCCCTCGTAGTAGTGGGTGCGGGCTCCCAGGACCAGCGCGCGCTTTCCGCTGGGGGTCAGGATGGAACGGATGGTTCCAACATGGCCCTGCACTGCGGGGGCGGAGAATCCGGGGATTTCCGACGCCGGGATGGTGGCGGTGGTTTCGCCGATCAGTTCGGCTGCCTCACCCCATCCGCTGCCCAGGACCAGGGCGATGTCATGGCTGGGTACGCCGGTTTTCTCGGCAATGTACGCTGCGGCGTGCCGGGCAAGTTCAAAGGGTTCGTCGTTGCTCACCCGTACAACTTACCGTGTGTTGGACGGCACTGCTCCTGCCTGCGGTACCGGTCCCGTTTGAGCGGCATCCCCCGATGCGACAGAATGGACAGTTGTGACGAGCCAACTAGATTTCACAGCCCGAAAAATCGCGATCCTCGGCGGCGGCCCCGGTGGATATGAAGCCGCCATGGTGGCGGCATCGCTGGGGGCGGACGTCACCATCGTTGAGCGCAACGGCCTGGGCGGCTCAGCCGTCCTCACCGACGTCGTTCCCTCCAAGACCCTCATCGCCACCGCCGACGTGATGACGCGTTTGAACGCGGCTTCCGGCCTGGGCGTGGACTTTGGTGACTCGAAGCCGGTGGCAGCGGACCTGAAGATGGTCAACCACCGCCTCCTTGCGCTGGCCCGCGAGCAGTCCAGCGACATCCGGCGCACGCTGGAGCGCATGGGCGTGAACGTGGTGATCGGCAACGGCCGCCTGCTGGACAACCACACCATCGAAGTGACCGCCGACGACGGCACCGTGACCACGGTCGAAGCCGAAGCCCTGCTGCTCTGCACCGGCGCCAACCCGCGCGAGCTGGAAACCTCCATGCCGGACGGCGAGCGGATCTTCACCTGGAAGCAGATCTACAACCTCACCGAAGTTCCCGAGCACCTGATCGTGATCGGCTCCGGTGTCACCGGTGCCGAGTTTGCCTCGGCGTACAACGGCCTGGGTTCCCGCGTCACGCTGATCTCCAGCCGCGACCGCGTGCTGCCCGGTGAAGACGCCGACGCCGCCCGGGTGCTGGAGGACGTGTTCCAGGCCCGCGGCATGACAGTGCTGTCCCGGTCCCGCGCAGACTCCGTGAAGAACACCGGCGAGGGCGTGCTCGTCACCCTCTCCGACGGACGCACGGTCGAGGGGTCGCACTGCCTCGTGGCCGTCGGAGCCATCCCCAACACCCAGGACATCGGGCTCGAGGAAGCCGGGATCGCCCTGGACGAATACGGACAGATCAAGGTCGACGGCGTTTCCCGCACCACGGCCCCGAACGTCTACGCCGCCGGTGACTGCACTGGAGTGTTCAACCTGGCGTCCGTGGCAGCCATGCAGGGACGCATCGCCATTGCTCACCTGATGGGGGACAGCGTGAAGCCGCTGAAACTCAAGCACGTGGCCTCGAACATCTTCACCTCCCCGGAGATCGCCTCCGTGGGTGTCTCGGAAGCCGACGTCGACGCCGGCCGCTACCAGGGCGACGTCATCAAACTTTCGCTGCACACCAATGCGCGGGCCAAGATGATGGACGTCAAGGAAGGCTTCGTGAAGATCATTGCCCGAAAGGGTTCCGGAACGGTGATCGGCGGCGTCGTCGTCGGTCCCCGCGCCTCTGAGCTGATTTTCCCGATCGCCCTGGCGGTCACCCAGAAGCTGCACGTGGACGACGTAGCCAACACCTTCACGGTGTACCCGTCCCTGACCGGCTCCATCTCCGAAGCTGCGCGCAGGCTGCACGTACACATCTAGCGGTTCCCGGCTCCGCACATCGAGATTACAGAAACTGCCCGTATCAGTCCGGCGGGTTCTAGCGGTCGTTGCAACACCCGATCATTTTGGGAGTTGCAACGACCGTGTCTGTTTCATCAGGAAACCAGTCCCGTCCGCGGCATAGCGCGGCGCAGATAGCAGAGTTCTTCGAGGTCTTCGACCGTGTGGACGGTGACGTGAGCGCTGCTGCCCGGGAACTTGGTTTGAACCGTGTCACGTGCGCCGGCTGGGTCCGGAAAGCCGGGCTCCGGGGTCAGGGCCGCCCGGGCTGGAAACCCCACCCCCGGCAGCGGGAGTTCTTCACGCTGCTGAAGGAGGGAATGCCCCTAGGTGTACTGAGACACCACGTTAGTTACACGTGAATAGGGTGAAGACCTCTTAGGTTTGGTGGTTACCACACACAGCCGAACCTAAGAGGTCTTCATGTCCCACGGTAATGCCCGTCTGGCTCCG
>NZ_WACG01000003.1 GCF_009193255.1 Arthrobacter koreensis | reverse complement strand
CGGAGCCAGACGGGCATTACCGTGGGACATGAAGACCTCTTAGGTTCGGCTGTGTGTGGTAACCACCAAACCTAAGAGGTCTTCACCCTATTCACGTGTAACTAACGTGGTGTCTCAGTACACCTAGCCCCGGCCATGCCCGAACTTCCCGAGGTAGAGGTAGTACGGCGCGGCCTGGCACGCTGGGTACGCGGCCGCACCATCACCGGCGTCGAAATCCTTGATGCCCGCTCCATCCGCCGGCACGCGCCGGGTCCTGAGGACCTGCGCGGCAACCTTGAAGGTGCGCGTGTGCTGGACGTCGCCCGGCGCGGCAAATTCCTTTGGATGCCCATGGTGGAACCTTCAGCGCCCGACGCCGCGCCCCCGTTTGCGCTGATGGCGCACCTGGGCATGAGCGGGCAGCTGCTGATGGAAACCCCGGACCTGCCGGACGAGAAACACCTCAAGGTACGGTTCACGCTCAGTCCCGCCGCGGACAGCGACGGCGCTCCCATGCCGGATGAACTCCGGTTCGTGGACCAGCGAATTTTCGGCGGCGTCTTCCTGGCCGGCCTGCTGCCCACTCCCGACGGGCAGCCGGGCGGCCTGTCCGAGACCGGCCTGCCGCTGGTCCCCGCTGAAGCAGCACACATCGCCCGAGATCCGCTGGACCCGGCGTTCTCCTTCGACGATTTCTACCGCCGGATGCGCGCCCGCCGTACGGGAATCAAACGCGCCCTCCTGGACCAGGGGCTGATTTCAGGGGTCGGCAACATCTACGCGGACGAGGCACTGTGGGCGGCCAGGCTGCACTTCGCCCGGCCCACCGACACTCTGCGCAGGGCAGATGCCCTGCGGCTGGTGGAGGCCGCCCGGGACGTGATGCTCCGGGCGCTCGAAGCCGGAGGCACCAGCTTCGATTCGCTGTACGTCAACGTCAACGGGGCCTCGGGCTACTTCGCCCGCTCCCTGAATGCCTACGGACGCGAAGGCCAGCCGTGCCCGCGGTGCGAGGCAGCGGGTCTTCCCACGCTCATCCGGCGCGATTCATTCATGAACCGTTCGTCCTACTCCTGCCCGGTCTGCCAGAAGCGTCCGCGCAACGGCCGCTGGTAGTCAGCTCCGCAGCTCGGCAACCAGGGAGTCGTTGAACTCCGGCCAGGTTTCGGCTGCCCAGGGGCCAAAGTCCCGGTCCGTCAGGGCAACGGCGGCGGTCTTCAGCTCAGGGTCCACCCAGAGGAACGTTCCGGACTGTCCGAAGTGGCCAAAGGTGGCTGCTGAGTTGGACGAACCGGTCCAGTGCGGGGTTTTCCCGTTGCGGATTTCGAATCCCAGGCCCCAGTCATTTTCCTTCTGCCGCCCAAAGCCGGGCAGCACCCCGGCCAGGCCGGGGAAGACGACAGATGTTGCGGCTGACAGGGACTCGGCCGAAATCAGCCGGGGTGCCTGCAGCTCGGCGGCGAACCGGGACAGGTCAGCGGCCGTGGAAACGGCGCCGGCTGCGGGGGAGCCGTCCAGTGCCGTGTCCGTCATCCCGAGTGGAGCCAGGACCGCCTCGGAGAGGTAGTCCGCGAACGCGATCCCGGTGGCTTCCTCCAGGTGTTCGCCCAGCACCTCGAAGCCGGCATTCGAATACAGCCGGCGGGTTCCCGGCTCATAGCGGACCGTACGGTCCCCGAAGTCGTAGCCACCGGCATGCGCCAGCAGGTGCCGGACAGTGGAGCCGTCCGGGCCCGCCGGATCATCCAGCGCAACAGCTTCCTCTTCGAGCGCCACCTGGAACGCGTAGGCGGTCAGCAGCTTGGTGACCGAGGCCAGCGGATAACGCTTTTGCTGGTCCCCGGCGGTTCCACGGACCGTCCCGTCGGCAGCGACGACGGCGGCCGAAACGTTATCCGCGGGCCAGGACTGGGTCTGTTCGAGAGTCTTCATCCCTGCCATCCTATGCGGCGTAGTGCTTAGCCAGCCGGGCCATGCCCTCCTCGACGGAAACCTCAGGCTCCCAGTCCAGGACTTCCCGGGTGTGCCGCTGGTCGAACCAGTGGGAGGTGGAGAGCTGCTCGGCCAGGAAGCGTGTCATGGGCGGCTCGTCCTCGACGAGTCCGCGGGAACCGGCCGCCAGCCACGCCTTCTCGATGACGCTTCCGGCGCTACGTGCCAGCCAGCCCGGAACGCTGAGGGCCGGGGCCGGAATCCCGGCCGCAGCACAGATTCCGCTGATCATCTCCCGGACCATCCGCGGCTGGCCGTTGGTTACCACCAGGGCCTGCCCGTGGGCCTGTTCCATCCGGGGCAGCGCGCGGGCGATGGCGGACGCCGCGTTGTCCAGGTAGGTGGTATCGATTAGGGCAGCACCGCCGTCGAGCAGCGGCAGCCGGCCGGACCGGGCCCGGTCCATCACCCGTTCCACCAGCTGGGTGTCCCCGGGACCCCAGACGATGTGCGGGCGGATCGCGGCCACCCGGAATTCGCGCGAATCGGCGGCAAGAGCCAGGAGCTCCGCCGCCGCCTTCGACCGTGCGTAGTGCCCGCGGGCCCGCTCCGGGTCCGCGGTACCCGCTCCGGCGCCTGCGATCGGTTCACCAAAATGGGCCACCGACGGCGAGGAGACGAAGACGACGTCGCGTACCCCGGCAGCGCGGGCCGCATCCAGGAGGATGCGGGTACCGTCGATGTTCGTAGCCTGGAACTCCGACCATTCGCCGGTAAAGGACACTTTCGCGGCGAGGTGCACGACGGCGTCCATTCCAGCCAGCGCTGCTTCGACTGCCGCGCGGTCCGTAATGGAGCCGGAGACGGACTCGGTGCCCGGCACGGCTGCCGGCCTCCGCTGCAGAGTCCGCACGGAGTGGCCCTGCCCGGCCAGGACGCCGGCAACGGCGCTGCCGAGCAGGCCGCTGGCCCCGGTGACAAGGACGCGGCGGCTCATCGGCGTGCTCCCGGTGCGGTGATGCGCCCGCCGGCCAGGACCTGCGCGGCCCAGGCGCCGAGTGCGGAGCGGTCGATCTTCGAGTTATGGCGGATGTCCGTGGGCATCTGGGGCAGCACCAGCACCGCGGCAAGATCCAGGCCGCAGCGTTCGGCTACGGCGGTGCGGACGTCGGCGGAGAGCGAGTCTCCTGCCGGCCCGGGCCTGCGGACCGGGTCGACGGACTCCACCACGGCAACCGGCACCTGTGTTCCGGCCGGTCCCACGCCTACCAGGGCGGCCAGGCGGACGGACGGGACCGATTCCGCCGCCTGCTCGGCGGCGACCGGCGTCACCGGCCCTTCAGGCGTGGTGATTACATGCCCCAGGCGGCCTTCTACCCACAGCCGTCCGTCGGCGTCGAAGTGGCCCACGTCTCCGGTGCGGTGCCAGCCCGGCAGTGAACTGCTCTGCGCCTCGGTGATCCACAGCCTGTCATACCGGTCCTTCACGTGCGGTGCGCTCACCAGAATCTCGCCCGTGATCCCGGAGGCTTCGGAGATCTCGCTGCCGGCGGTTCCGTCGGTGGACAGCGGTGCCAGCGCCACCCGCGCTCCGTGGACCGCGGTGCCCACGCACACGCCGTTGCCGTGACCGGCCTTGCGGATCTGCTCCAGGCTGATGTCCGTCACCGGCAGGGCTTCGGTCATGCCGTAGGGGGTATGCAGCGCGGCGGCCGGAACCAGGTCCTGCACCCGGGTGAGCAGCGCTTCCGGAATGGGGGCGCCGGCGGAGAGCAGCAGTTCTACGTTGCCGAGGGCGGCGCGCTGTGCCGGGTCCAGGTCCCCGGCGGTGGCCAACACATTGGTGAGGGCGGCGGGGGACGCGAAGACCGTGGTCGCCTGGACAGCGGCGGCGGCGTCCGCCAGGGCAGCGGCGCTGAGCGTGCCCGGGGCCGTGACATCCATGTCCGGCGTCACCGACGTCGCACCCAGGGCAGGTCCGAGCAGCGCGAAGGGAGCGAAGCCGGCCACCAGTGAGGACCCGGCCCTGAGGTTGTAGGTCCGGCGCAGTGTGTCACGCATGGCGGCGAGTCGGCGGTGCGTGTACACGGCGCCCTTGGCCGGGCCGGTCGAGCCGGAGGTGAAGAGCACGGCGGCGTCGGCGTCGGGATCCACCTGCCAGTCAGGGACACGCTGGCCGGCTCCGGCCGAGGTGAGTTCGGCTACCGTGTGGGCGGCGCCGAGCAGTCGCCGCCGAGCCGGGGATGCTTCGCCGGCCAGGACCGGAGTACCCGGCCAGCCGAAGAGCCTGGCCCCGGCGAGGCCGCGTTCAATGCCCACGATGAAGTCCGGTCCTGCGCCTTTAATGGCACGGCTAAGTCCCTTCGAGCCCAGTCCGGCGTCAGCGACCACTACCACCGCGCCCAGCCTCAGGCAGGCATAGATCAGCGTGGTGAGCTCGCTTCCCGGGGGCACCAGGAGATTCACCCGGCTGCCCGGCCGCACTCCGATGCCGGCCAGCCCGGCGGCCAGGGCGTTGACCCGGGAACCGAGCTCCGCCCAGGACAACACTGCCGGTGGTTCTCCGGAGCCGGCTGGAGCCATATCGACGACGGCGGGGGAATCATCGGTGCGCCGCTCGTCCAGTTCGGCCAGCATGGGGCGGAATCCGGAAGGCCGATCCTGTACGGCAATCCCGGCAGGCGCGGGCGCCGTAACGTCCTCCAGCCACGCGAAGACCGGCGAGGCAATGTCCCGGTCCTCGGCGACCAGGTGTCCGGCACCTTCGAAGCGGTGCACGTCGGCCTGCGGCAGGCGGCTGATGAGGTCCCGCAGGTACCGGTCGGAGAACACCGGGTCCTTGGGGCCCCACAGGACCAGCGCCGGCACGTCCAGGGACCGGATGCCCTCGGCGACGCGGTTTAGCGTCCGGTGGCTGGGGTGTGTCTCATCGGCGGGAATGTCTGCGACGAAGTTGCCGACGCCCTCGCGCCGCGCCGCTGACCGGTACGGTTCGGCATACGCCCCGCGGATCTCCGGGCGCAGTGCCGGGCGGGCGAGGGCATGAGTGACGCGCAGGAACGCGTCGGTGGTTTTGGTGCCCCAGCCGTGGACAGCCGGATGCAGGGCCAGGCGGAGCGCCGGGGGCAGGGAGAAGCCTGCGGGGTGCACAGCGGTGTTGGTGAGCACCACGCCTGCCAGCTGCTTGCGGTGGGCCAGTGCCCAGCCCAGGGAGATGATGCCGCCCCAGTCGTGTCCCACGCTGACCACGGGCCCGGTGACGCCGAGCACCTGGGTGAGGTCACCCAGGTCGGTGATCCGGTCAGCGAGCCGGCGGAACGTCCCGGTGCGGTCGGAATAACCCATATCCAGCTGGTCGACGGCGATGACGCGCCAAGGGCGCTCCGCGGTGCTGCCGGCAGCGGCAAGGGTGCGCCACAGGTAGGACCAGGTGGGGTTGCCGTGCACGCACAGCAGTGTCCCGGCCGGTTCAACGCCGCGCGCCGCCAGGTCCGGGGCGTTATCGAGGATGTGCCAGGTGTGGACGGTGCCGGGGGAATCGACGGCGGCGCTGGAAGGCACCTGGACATGGCGGGACCACGCGGCCGGAACTCCGGGCCAGAGTTCTGCTACCACGCGATCTCCATCATGGTGGTGTTCAGGCCGGAGCCTACGCCCATGCACAGGACCCGGTCTCCCGGGTGCAGGGTGCGGGCTTCCTGGGCGAGGGTCATGGGCAGCGAAGCGGGGCCTACGTTGCCCCAGCGCGGGAAGGTGATGGGTACGCGTTCCTTGTCCAGGTCCACGGCCTTGATGATGGCGTTCGTGTAGGAGTTGGATACCTGGTGGGTGACGTAACGGTCCATGCCCTTCCAGTCCCAGCCGTTCTCCTGCGCCTCATGCCAGGCCGTAACCACCAGGTCCAGGCCGCCTTCCAGCAGGCCCTTGGTGTCCGTGTACATGCCGCCTTCGCCGCCCACGCAGAGTTCATGGTGTTCGGTTCCGGCCCGCGACACTCCGCCCAGGATGCGGTGCGATCCGGGGTGGTCGCCGGCCCGGCCGATCACGGCGGCGGCCGCGCCGCTGCCCAGCGTGAGGGTCGCGAACTCACGCAGGTAATCCTGCCGGGTGGAGTCTTCGCGGTTCAGGCGGCCGAACGTGGCCTCCTGGACCCGCTGAGAGTCTTCACCGGCAACAATCAGCGCGTAGTCGATCTGCCCGGATTCGATCATGTTGGAGGCCAGGGTGATGCCGTTGACGAACCCCAGGCAGGCGTTGGCGAGGTCAAAGTTCAGGGCAGATGAGGGCAGGCCGAGGTTGTGGTGGATCTTCACGGCGACGGACGGCTCAAGGTTCCTGCGCGTCACGGAGGTATTGATCAGCAGTCCGATCTGCGACGGCTCCACTCCGGCCTCGGCCATCGCCTTGGCTCCCGCCTCGATCGCCCCGTCCTCGAAGGTGGAACCCGGGGCCCACCATCGGCGCTCGCTGACACCTGCCACCCGCTCCAGCAGGCCCTTGGAGAGCCGCAGCCGTTTCAGCGACGGTGAGAGCCGCTCATCAAACTCGTGGGAGGTGACAACAACGGGCGCTTCTACGCTCTTGACGCTCAGGAGTGCGGTGTTGGTGGAATGGAAGTTGAAGTTCCCGCTCAAAATGCCTGCCTTGTCTGCTGCCAAAAAAGATCGCGGTCCGGGCCCGGTAAAGCCCGTAACGGCGCCGTCGAACCATATGATTCTCTAAGAAGCCTACTTTCCTGCCAGGCCTGGAACGCGCGAAATCCCGGATTACGCTCTGCGAGTACTGCGCTTAAGTGTGGGGCACTCCCCGGCTTTAAGGAATCTTCCACCAACGAGAGACAGAGGACAGTGCACTTAAAAACCCTCACGATGCGGGGATTCAAGTCCTTCGCATCGGCCACCACCTTCGAGTTTGAGCCGGGAGTCACCGCCGTCGTCGGTCCCAACGGCTCAGGCAAGTCCAATGTGGTGGACGCCCTCGCCTGGGTGATGGGGGAGCAGGGCGCGAAGACCCTGCGCGGCGGAAAAATGGAAGATGTGATCTTCGCCGGTACTTCCGGGCGGCCGCCGCTGGGACGGGCGCAGGTCTCGCTCACCATAGACAATTCCGACGGCGCCCTGCCGATCGACTACTCGGAAGTCACCATCTCCCGCACCCTGTTCCGGGCCGGCGGGTCGGAATACGCCATCAACGGTGCACCCTGCCGCCTGCTGGACATCCAGGAACTGCTTTCGGACTCCGGGCTGGGCAGGGAAATGCATGTCATTGTGGGGCAGGGCCAGCTGGATAAGGTGCTGCACGCCTCCGCCGAAGACCGTCGCGGCTTTATCGAGGAAGCGGCGGGAATCCTCAAGCACAGGCGGCGGCGGGAAAAGACCGTGCGCAAGCTGGATGCCATGCAGGCCAACCTCGCCCGGCTGACCGACCTGACAGCGGAGCTGCGCCGGCAGCTTGGACCGCTCGGCAAGCAGGCGGCTGTGGCTCGCCGGGCGAAGCAGGTCCAGCTGGACGTGCGGGACGCCCGGGCCCGCCTGCTCGCCGATGACATCGTGACCCTGACCGCCGCCGTCGAAGAAGACACAGCCGCCGAGGCAGCGCTGCGCACCCGGCGGGCGCAGGTTGAGCAGGAAGCAGCAGAACGCGGCGCCCGCCTTGCGGAACTTGAGCGGCTCGCCGCCGAGGCAACTCCCCGGGTCAACGCTGCACGCGAGGCCTGGTACGCGCTTTCATCCGCACGCGAGCGGCTGCGCTCCCTGGCAGCCCTGGCCGAGGAACGCCGTCGGCTGCTCGGCTCGGCCGAACCTGCCGCCGATCCGGGACGTGATCCGGAAAAACTGCAGGCGCAGGCGCAGCGGGTGCGAGCCGAAGCCGAACAGCTCACCGCTGAGGTGTCCGAACGCGAGGGCATGCTGGAGGACGCCGTGGAAATTCGGGCGGCGGCGGAGGAAGAGGCCGCTGCCGAGGAGCGCCGCCTCACCGCCCTCCTGCGGGCTGCGGCGGACCGCCGGGAGGGCCTGGCCAGGCTCTCCGGCTCGGTTTCCGCGGCGCGCTCCCGGGTGGAGGGCGCGGAAGCTGAACTGGGAAGGCTGCGCGGCTCGATTGCGCAGGCCGAGGAGCGCCGCGCCAAGGCTGAAGCCGATTTCGCCGCCCTGGAGCAGGAAGCCGCCGGAGCGGAATCCGGTGAGGAAAGCCTGGACGCCGAGTACGAGGACGCCACGGAGGCGTTGGAACACGCCGAGGCGCGTCTGGCAGCCCTGGTGGACGAAGAGCGGCAGGCAGTGCGGGACCGCGAGACCCTCACAGCCCGGCGCGATGCCCTGGCCGTGGGGCTGGACCGTCGCGACGGATCTGCGGCCCTGCTGGAAGGGGGGCTCGACGGCGTGCTTTCCCCCCTCGCGGACCTGCTTTCCGTCACACCCGGCTACGAGCGCGCTGTCAGCGCTGCCCTGGGGCCGGCAGCCGAAGCGCTCGCGGTACGTGACGGAGCAGCCGCGCTTCAGGCGCTGAAGACCCTCAAGGAGGACAGCCTGGGCCAGGTAAACCTGGTCCTCGCTTCCGGACCCGGTGACGCCGAGCCCGCTGGAAACCGGGCAGCCCTCCCCGAGGGATGCATCTATGCCGCGGACCTCGTTGAGGCGGCCGGGGGTGCCTCACCCGCCGTCGGCGCCCTCCTGCGCGGCGCCGTCGTCGTCGACTCCCTTGAACGCGCAGCGGCCCTGCTGGCCGGGCACCCGGACCTGACGGCGGTCACCGCTGACGGGGATGTGCTGACGGTCTTCACCGCAGCCGGGGGATCGGGCACGGCGCCGGGGCTGATCGAGATCCAGGCGGCAGTGGAGGAAACCCAGACCCGGATCGACGAAGCCTCGGCGCGCGCGGAAAAGGCACGCTTCGCAATCGCAGCGCTGCGCGCCGAACGTGACGCCGCGCGGAACCGGGCCGACGCCGCGCTCGCAGTCCTGCACGAATCAGACGCCCGCCTCGCCGCCGTGGGCGAGCGGCTGGGAGCCCTTGGTTCGGTGCTGCGTTCTGCCTCCGGAGAAGCGGAACGGCTGACACGCCTCGCCGAGGCGGCTGAAGCGAGTCTCGGAGCTGAACAGGAGAAGCTCTCCGACGCCGTGCAGCGGCTTGCAGCAGCGCAGGAGAGCCCCGAAGACACCGCCGAACCTGCCACCGACCGCCGCGATGCCCTGGCACTGGCGGCAGCCCAGGCACGGCAGGCCGAAATGGATGCCAGGCTCTCGCTACGCTCAGCACAGGAACAGCTTTCCGCCGTATCCGGCCGGGCCGAATCCCTGGAGCGGGCCGCCGTCGCCGAACGCCGGGCCCGGGCTGCGGCCGCAGAGCGGGCACGGGTGCGGGCCGCGCAGGCCGCGCGCGCCCAGGCGGTGGCCCGGGCCGCGCTGCAGGCCGGACAGTGGGCAGACGTGTCCCTGGAAGCCGCCGCAGCCGAGCGTGACCAGGCCGAAGCGATCCGCGCCCAGTTCGACGCGGAGCTCACGGAGGTACGGGCCGCCAACGCGGAATCCGTGGCCGAGCTAGCCAGGCTGACCGACTCCGTGCACCGCGACGAATTGCTCCGCGCGGAGAAACGGCTGCGCATCGAAGCGCTCGAAACCCGGGCCGTAGAGGAACTCGGCATCACGGCGGACAACCTCGTAGCCGAATACGGGCCGGACCAGCTTGTACCGGTTCCCGCTGAGACAGGGGAGGGCGCCGGGAAATGGGCGGCCCTTCACCTGCCAGTGGACGAGGACGGCAACCCGGTCACCGAAAGGGTCCCCTACAACCGGGCGGAGCAGGAGAAACGGCTCAAGCGTGCCCAGCGGGACCTTTCCGCTTTGGGCAAGGTGAACCCGCTGGCCCTGGAGGAGTTCGCTGCCCTGGAGGAACGGCACGCCTTCCTCAGTACCCAGCTCGAGGACCTCAAGGCCACCCGGAAGGACCTGCTGGACATCATCAGGGAAGTGGACCAGCGCGTGGAGGAAGTCTTCACCGCGGCGTTCCATGACACTGCAGTCCAGTTCGAGCGGGTTTTCGGCCGGCTTTTCCCGGGCGGCGAAG
Organism: Arthrobacter koreensis; assembly: GCF_009193255.1. Lineage (GTDB taxonomy): Bacteria > Actinomycetota > Actinomycetes > Actinomycetales > Micrococcaceae > Arthrobacter_B > Arthrobacter_B koreensis. Next base: position 148,996 of record NZ_WACG01000003.1, on the reverse strand, counting down.
GGCGGCTGGTCCTCACCGATCCGCAGGACATGCTGACCACCGGAATTGAGGTGGAGGCCCGGCCCGCGGGTAAGAAGATCAAGCGGCTGTCCCTGCTCTCCGGCGGCGAGCGTTCACTGACGGCCGTCGCCCTGCTGGTAGCCATCTTCAAGGCCCGCCCCTCTCCCTTCTACGTGATGGACGAGGTGGAAGCGGCACTGGATGACACCAACCTGGGCCGGCTGATCACCATTTTTGAAGAGCTGCGTGAATCCTCCCAGCTGATCGTCATTACGCACCAGAAACGCACCATGGAAGTGGCGGACGCTCTGTACGGGGTGTCCATGCGCGGCGACGGTGTGTCCGCGGTGATTAGCCAGCGGCTGGCGGGGGCGCGCAGCTGAACCTGCGCTGCCTTGGGGCGAAACGGCGTTCTGCCGTCCCTTAGACACCTCGCTCGTTCCTCGCTCGGCGATGCGGGGCTACGCAGAACACCGCGTCGCCCCTTAGCGGGCGTAGCGGGCGGTGAAGTTGCGCAGGATCAGCGGCGGAGCGGTGACGCGGGCCGGACGGACGGAGTCCATCACGGCCTCTGCTTCCTCAGGCGGGAAGTAACCGGCGTTGCGGTAGACCGAAATCCTGGTCAGCAGCCCGGCAACGTCGAGCTCGGGGTGGAACTGCGTGGCGTACAGGTTTTGCCGGACCCGGAACATCTGCACCGGGCAGGTGGGTGAACCAGCCAGGTTCACCGCGTGCGGAGGAAGCGTGAAGACCGCTTCCTTGTGGCCCACGAACGCGTCGAACGTGTCCGGCAGCCCGTCCAGCAGGGAATCCCGGCGTCCCTCGGCGGTGAGGGTGACCGGAACCGCGCCAATCGCCTCACCGTAGGTGCGGTCGACGACGGCCCCCTGGTGACGCCCCAGTGTTCCGACGCCGTAGCAGGCACCCAGGAACGGAAAATCCTCCGCGACCACGGTGTCCAGCAGGGCCGACAGCTCTTTTTCGACCCGCAGCTGCAGCGCGGATTTGCCCGCCTCCGGGTCCGAGGAGTTGAACGGGCTGCCGCCAACAATGATCCCGCTGTACTGTGCCAGGTCGATCGCCGGCAGGGGAGCGGCTTCCATCCGCACCCGGTGCAGCTGGTGCGGGGCGAGGCCACCGAAGTTCAGGTAGGACTCGTATTCCTCCTCGGCAGCGCCGTCTTCCGCGCGGGTGGCCAGGAGCAGGAAGGGTTTCATTCCTCGATGGTAGTGCGGTCCGGGTGCACCTTCGTTCTCTGCTCCGGTGCCAGCGTTTCCCGTGCTGCAAGCCAGATCAGCAGGGCGAGCAGCGCCGTTGCGCCCGTGACCGCGAACGCCCAGGTGTAGCCCAGCGTGTCCGCCAGCACACCGGCCAGGATCGGACCGATGATCGCTCCGGTGTCCGCGGACATCTGGAACGCCGCGAGGACTTTGCCGCCGCTGCGTTCTGACCCAACGACGTCGGCTACCGCGGCCTGTTGGGCAGGATTGAGCAGGCCTGTACCCATGCCCGCTATTGCCGAGACCACCAGGAACGCCGCCACGGACCCGGAGAAGCCGATCGCGGCGGTGGCAGCTCCGTTTATTGCCAGGCCGGTGATGACCAGGGGCTTGCGCCCCCAGGAGTCGGCGAGCTTTCCGGAAAAGGTCAGGGCCAGTGCCGTTCCGGCAGCGAACGCCGTGAGGGAGATGCCGGCAATTTCGGGACCTGCGGACAGCACCGCGGCTGCGAAGAGCGGCAGCAGGGAGTTCCGCACCCCGAACGAGGACCAGCCGTTGGCGAAGGATGAAACCATCGCTGCACGGTAGGCGGAGTCCGAAAGGGCTTCCCGCACGGTCAGGTGTACCCGCTCCGCGGGCTTTTCCCTGGCACCGGCACTGCCGCGGGCCTCGCGCAGCAGGTAGGCGACGACGACGGCGGCCAGCAGCAGCGCTGCTGCGTACACCAGGAAGGGGACGCGCAGGCCAAACCCGGCCAGCAGGCCGCCGAGCAGCGGGCCGCCGATATTGCCCAGCAGGAAGGATGAGGCATAGGCGCCGGAGATCCGGCCGCGGATGGCGGGAGGGGCAAGCCGGATGATCAGGGCCATGGCGGAAATGGTGAACATCGTGGAACCGATGCCGCCCAGGCCGCGGAAGATCAGCAGCTGCCAATAGCTCCCGGCGAATGCGCAGGCTGCCGTGGACAGCGCCACGATCAGGAGCCCCATCACGTACACCGGGCGCTCGCCGAGTTTTTCAAGCAGCGCACCGCCCGCGGGGGCGAAGACCAGCCGGGTGAAGGCAAAGGCGCTCACCACCACCGAGGAGGCCGCAACGCCAACGTTGAAGCTCTGCGCGAACTGCGGAAGTACCGGTGCCACCAGGCCAAAGCCGAGGGCGATGAGGAAGGCTGCGGCAATGAGGACTTTGATTTCGCGGGGGATCGGGATCCGGGGTGAACTGGCCATGATTCTCTGATTCTTGCAGACTTCCCGGGAGTCCAGGTGCCGTGCCGCGTGGCCGCCCGCGCCGTCCCGCGGGTGCCCGGCGGCGGCGCCGTGTGACATGCTGGAAAGCGTGAATGAGACTCTTTCAATTGTGATCTATGTGGTCATTGGCCTAGCTGTTGTCGGTTCGCTGGCGGCCCTGCTGGTCCGCACCCGGCGAACGCCCAAGGGCATGTACCCCACCAAGCGTGACGCGGACGACCTGCCGGGCGGCACCGGTGCCACCTCCGTACTGGACCGTCCCGGAACTGCCGCGCCGGACGCTGAGCCCGGGGTCATCGTCCCGGACGATCTGCGTGACCTGGAAGAAGCCCCCGCGGAGCCCCAGGCCCCGGCACTGGAGACTCCCGAACCGGTCCAGGGCCGTCTGGCCCGGTTGCGTGCCCGGCTGGCGAAGTCCAACAACGCGCTGGGTAAGGCGCTGCTGGCGTTGCTTTCCAGCGACAAGATCGACGAAGACGTCTGGGACGAGATCGAGGAGACCTTGCTCCTGGCGGACCTCGGCACAGAACCGACCACCGAACTGGTCGACGCGCTGCGCGAGCGGGTCCGGATTTCCGGCAGCCGCGACCCGCAGGAAGTCCACGCCATGCTGCGTGAAGAACTGATCAAGCTTGTGGATCCGTCCATGGACCGCTCCCTGGCGGTGGACCGGCATGCAGACAAGCCTGCGGTCGTGATGGTTGTCGGTGTCAACGGCGTCGGCAAGACCACCACCGTCGGCAAGCTCGCCCGCGTGCTGGTCGCCGAGGACAAGGACGTCCTGCTTGGAGCGGCAGACACGTTCCGCGCCGCCGCGGCAGAGCAGCTTGCCACCTGGGGCCAGCGGGTGGGCGTGCCCACCGTGCGCTCAGACGTGGACGGCGCGGATCCGGCGTCGGTCGCGTTCGAAGCCGTGAAGGCCGGGATCGACGGCGAAGTGGACACGGTGCTCATCGACACCGCAGGCCGCCTGCAGAACAAGGTTGGCCTGATGGACGAGCTCGGCAAGGTCAAGCGGGTGGTGGAGAAGCAGGCTGAGGTTGACGAAGTGCTGCTGGTCCTGGATGCCACCACCGGCCAGAACGGCCTGACCCAGGCGAAGGTCTTCGCGGAGGTCGTGAACATTACCGGCATTGTGCTCACTAAGCTGGACGGCACCGCCAAGGGCGGCATCGTCGTCGCCATCCAGCGCACCCTGGGCGTGCCGGTGAAGCTCGTGGGACTCGGAGAAGGCCCGGATGACCTGGCGCCGTTCGACGCTGAAGGCTTCGTGGACGCGCTGCTGTCCTAGTTCCTCTGAACCTGAAAAGGGCTCCCGCACCGGCAACGGTGCGGGAGCCCTTTTCAGTGCATTCGGTCTGCTAGGGCTGAAGCTGGAAGTTCAGCACCGTGACAGTTCCGGCTGTGAGTGCAAACTGCTGGGTGGTTGATCCGTACTCGAAGCCGGGCAGCGTCAGGCGCTCGGCTGCCGGAGCCGGTTCGGCGCGCTGGCCGTCGATCAAGGTGCCGTCCTCGGAGGAGTAGGAAGGCCCGGTCATCTGAGTCATCGCCGCGGTGAGGGGCCGGCCGGGCAGCTCAAGCGTGACCTCCATTTGGGCATCCGTCTCCGGGTTGTTGGCATTGATGATGATGACGCTGAGGCTTCCGTCCTCGTGCCGGACGGCGTAGGAATGGCTCAGGCCACCGCCGTCTTCAGTAGTTTCGTGGAAGTTCCCGGGAGGCATTTCCGCGACCATGGACAAGCCGAAGAAGTTGGCGCGTTCATCAACCTGGCCGTTGGGCTGCAGGTAGGCTCCGCCGGTGCAAATGGCGGACATGGGCGGTCCACCGGTGCACGTGATGAGCGAGGAATGGAAGCTCATCCGGGTGATGCCCTGCTTTGCGCCGCCCAGCGCATAGTCCGCTGCCCAGAGCGAGGAAGCATGTGTCTTGGTGGTTTCGTTCGATCCCGGGCAGGCCGACACACCAGCTTCGGTGATCCAGGTTTCAAGTCCGGCAGCGTTGGCCGGCTTGAGGGCTTCGCCGCGATAGTACGCGGAGTGATCATGGATGTTCTGGCTCATCAGGTTCGCCAGGATCGGCTCGCCAGTGGGGTCCTTGGTGCCGTCGCAGCTAGAGAGGGGGTAGTGGTGGAAGGAGAAGATCTTCTCCTGTGGCAGTTCAGCCTTGGCAAACGGTTCCCACCAGGACTGTGAGTACACGCCCGGTCCCACGATCTTGACTCCCGGCGATGCTTCGTGGATGGCCTGGGCGTAGGCCTTGAGCTCGGTCAGGTAGTCCTCTGATGTCCAGCCCGCATCGCGGAGGCCGTTGTTGGGGTAACCGTTGGGTTCGTTGCCTACGGTGATGCCCACCAGCCGTTCCCCGAAAATACGCGCGGCGTGTGCTGCCATGTCCGCTGCCCGGGCAGGATCGTAGTGGCCCAGGTCCACCGTGAGGTTAATGGTGCCGTCCACTGCGTCGAGCAGCGTTGCGACGCGCTCCAGATCTGCGGGGGTCACGGCACGGACCGGATGCGCCTTGTCTCCCTTCAGGTTCCCCGGAAGCGGTTCGCCGGAAGACGTCCAGAAGAATCGGCGGTCCACCGCGTTTCCGCCGAAGCGCAGCAGAGGCTTGCCAAGGCCGGAGAGGGTTTGAACCATTTCCGGATTGTCACCGGAGAGCTGTGGGTCCGCGAGGTCTGTTGCCTCCAGGGAAAGCCCAACCAGGCCTTCGCGAAGCTGCGTTCCGATTCCGGTTCCGTCAACGGAAACCGTCAGCGGGTCGACGGGGTTCAGCGGCGAACTCTCCGGCGGCCCGGCCTGGTTGTAGTAGACAAACTCGGGCGCGGGGGGAAGCGGCGACGGTGCGTCTGGGGTCTCCACGGTCTCTACTGCGGCCGCGTCGGCAGGCGGCGGCTCGTCGTCGTTGTTCAGGACCAGCGGAAGGGCCGTGCCGGCGGCCAGGACCAGGGCAGCAGCAGCCCCGCCGGCAATCCAACGGGAGCGCTTCTTGCGGGATCCACGCCGCGCCCGCAAGGACGCATCGGTTTCCTGGGACACGGATGGTGATTCCGGTCCGGGCAGGTTTTCAGGCATATGGGGTTATTCCTCCAGCTGGTGTACGAGACTCCGAAACATCCTAGCCGTGCCGGGGCAAGCCCTCCGGCAACTCTCACGGCCGGTTCACGGCCGCCGGTAACGTTCCCGAAACACTTTGGACACCGCACTTTTACCCGGCGCGGAAGTTTGTAATGTCCCGGCAATGCCCCGGGCCGAATATCGAAACTTCGCCCCGGCAATGTTTTTCCCAGCGCGGGAGATGCCCGCAAAGCGTGGAAGGACATGGAGATGGATCTGACCGCAGGTCACGTCTGGGTGATGGTATCGGCGGCACTCGTGCTGCTCATGACACCCGGATTGGCATTCTTTTATGGTGGTATGACCCGGGCGAAAGCAGCCCTGAACATGATGATGATGAGCTTCGTGTCGATCGGACTCGTCGGTGTGGTCTGGGTCCTTTGGGGCTTCTCCATGAGCGGCGGCGACGGCGTTGCCGGGCTCTTCGGGAACCCCTTCGCGTCCTTCGCGCTGGAAGACCTCATCGGTACCGAAGACATGATCGGCGCCGGCTTCGGAGCAACCTTCGCGATCATCACGGTGGCACTGATCAGCGGTGCAATCGCAGACCGCGCCAAGTTCGGCGCCTGGGCCGTCTTCGTTCCCGTCTGGGTCACCCTCGTCTACTGCCCGCTTGCCTTTATGGTCTGGGGCGGAGGCCTGCTTGGGGAAGAAGGGGCGATCGGCTCCGTTGTGGGTGAGGCAATCGACTTCGCCGGCGGCACCGTAGTCCACATCAACGCCGGTGTAGCGGCCCTCGTCCTCGCGCTGATCATCGGCAAGCGCCGCGGCTTCGGCTCCGACCCGAGCCACCGACCGCACAACATTCCCTTCGTCATGCTCGGGGCAGCAATGCTCTGGTTCGGCTGGTTCGGTTTCAACGGCGGCGCCGCCGGCACTGCCGAGGAAGCAGGCCTGATCTGGGTCAACACGCTCGCCGCTCCCGCAGCCGCCATGGTTGGCTGGCTGATCACCGAGCGTGTCCGCGACGGCCGCCCCACGTCCCTCGGCGCAGCCTCGGGCATCGTCGCAGGCCTCGTGGCAATCACCCCGGCCTGCGCCAGTGTTTCCCCGCTCGGCGCACTCGGTCTGGGCCTGGTCTCCGGCATCCTGGCCGCCCTGGCCGTAGGGCTGAAGTACAAGCTCGGCTACGACGATTCCCTTGACGTCGTCGGCGTCCACCTGGTGGCAGGCCTGGTTGGCACCGTGGCCCTGGGCTTCATTGCCCTGCCCGTCGACGGCGAAGGCGGCGGCCTCTTCTACGGCGGCGGTTTCGCGCAGCTCGGCGCCCAGATCGTGGCGACCGTGGTGGCGATTGCCTTCTCCGCCGTCATGACCCTCATCATCGGCCTGGCTATTCACAAGACCATGGGCTTCCGGGTCACTGAGGAACAGGAAATCAACGGTGTCGACCTCAGCGAGCACGCTGAGACCGCCTACGAACTCGGCGGCATCGGCGTCGGCGGTTCCTTCCGCCCGGCAGCTGAGCACACCCCCGTCCCCGTCAAGGAGAGCGTCAACTCATGAAACTCGTAACCGCAATTGTCCGGCCTGAAAAGTTCGACTCCATCCGCGGCGCCCTGGAGAGTTACGGGGTCCAGGGACTGACGGTCAGCCAGGCCAGCGGCTACGGCCGCCAGCGGGGCCACACCGAGGTGTACCGCGGAGCAGAATACACGGTTGACCTGCTGCCGAAACTCCGGGTGGAAGTCCTCGCCGCGAACGAATGGGTCAGCGACATCGTTGACGTACTGGTCTCCACCGCCAACACCGGCCGGGCCGGTGACGGCAAGGTGTGGGTGACCAATGTGGAGGAAGCGCTGCGCGTCCGTACGGGCGAGCGGGGCGACTCGGCACTCTAGCCTGTACTGCACACACAAAGGGCATCTCCGAACAGGGCCGCCCGGCCGGATCAACCGGCCGGGCGGTTTTGTGCTTCCCGGGCCCTTCCACCGAATCGAGATGGCAGAAACTGCCCGTATGAGCGCTCATACGGGCAGTTTCTGCCATCTCGACGGGGGAGCTGCGGGTCCGGCGGATCACATCCGGGACCGAAGCGCCGGCAGCGGATGCCGGCCCGGGAGCCGTGCGGCCAATACCCACCTGCGCTTGGTACCCTTAACAGCTGGGCCTGGCAAACATGGCGAACTACCCGACGAAAGAAGTGCGCAGCGCGTGTTCAATTCACTGTCTGACCGGTTGACTTCCACGTTCAAGAACCTGCGTGGCAAGGGGCGTCTGAGCGAAGCCGACGTCGACGCCACAGTGCGGGAAATCCGGCGTGCACTGCTCGACGCGGACGTTGCCGTTCCCGTGGTTCGTGCCTTTACCGCGTCCGTCAAGGAACGCGCCCTCGGCTCCGAGGTCTCCCAGGCCCTGAACCCGGGCCAGCAGGTCGTGAAGATCGTCAACGAGGAACTCGTGGGGATCCTGGGCGGCCAGACCCGCCGCCTGAACCTGGCCAAGAACCCGCCCACGGTCATCATGCTCGCCGGCCTCCAGGGCGCGGGCAAGACCACCCTGGCCGGCAAGCTCTCCCGCTATCTCAAGGACCAGGGCCACAGCCCCCTGCTCGTCGCCGCGGACCTCCAGCGTCCCAACGCCGTCAAGCAGCTCCAGGTCAACGGTGAGCGTGCCGGCGTGCCGGTTTACGCTCCCCATCCCGGCGTCAGCTCCGAATTCGAGGCAGCCACGGGCGACCCGGTCGCCGTCGCACGCCAGGGTGTTGAAGAAGCGCGCACCAAGCTCCATGACATCGTGATCGTGGACACCGCCGGCCGCCTCGGCGTTGACGCGGAACTGATGCAGCAGGCCGCTGATATCCGCGCCGCCATCACCCCGGATGAAGTCCTTTTCGTCATCGACGCCATGATCGGCCAGGACGCCGTCGCCACGGCCCAGGCGTTCAACGAAGGCGTGAACTTCACCGGCGTCGTACTCACGAAGCTCGACGGCGATGCCCGCGGCGGCGCTGCGCTGTCCGTCGCCTCGGTGACCGGCAAGCCGGTCATGTTTGCTTCCACCGGTGAGGGCCTGAAGGACTTCGAAGTCTTCCACCCGGACCGCATGGCCAGCCGCATCCTGGACATGGGTGACATCCTTACGCTCATTGAGCAGGCGGAGAAGTCCTGGGACAAGGACGAAGCGGCCCGCATGGCCAAGAAGTTCGTTGACCAGGAAGACTTCACCTTCGAAGATTTCCTGGCCCAGATGCAGCAGCTGCGCAACATGGGCTCCATGAAGAAGATGCTCATGATGATGCCCGGCGCTGCCGGCATGCGCGAGCAGCTGGAGAACTTCGACGAACGCGAGATTGACCGCGTCGAGGCGATGGTCCGTTCCATGACCCCGCACGAACGGGTGGCTCCGAAGATTATCAACGGCTCCCGCCGTGCGCGCATTGCCCGCGGTTCCGGTGTCCACGTTTCCGAGGTGAACGCGCTGCTGGAGCGCTTCACGCAGGCACAGAAGATGATGAAGAAAATGGCAGCCGGCGGCGGCATCCCGGGCATGCCCGGAATGGCCGGCCCGGGCGGGTTTGGCGGATCGCGCAAGAAGCAGCAGGCTGCCAAGGGCAAGAAGAAAGCACGTTCGGGCAACCCGGCAAAGGCCGCGCAGGAGCGCGCCGAGGCCGAAGCGCGGCGTGCCGGCGCGGCGAAGGCGCTGCCCACCGGTTCGGCGTTCGGCCAGCAGGGAGGGGACTTTGATCCCTCCTCGCTGAACCTGCCCAAGGGCTTCGATAAGTTCCTCGGCAAGTAACAGACACACACCGGCGCACGGCCGGTCCGGGCTTGCCCGGACCGGCCGTGCGCATTCGCAGGGGGTGGCGGGGGATAGGCTGGTTCAATGGCTCAGCAACGCATTGTCTTTGTCCACGGTGCGGGCCGGTTCGGTGCAGCGGCCTGGCCGGGCCAGCATGCCCTGGCCCGCAGCTGGGACTGCCTCTTCCTCCGCCGCTCCGGGTACGGGCTCCAGGTTCCGCCGTCCCCGACGGACCACGCCGCGGACACCGCGGCGATCCTCTCAGCTCTCGGCAGCGGCGGGCACGTGGTGGCCCACGCCGAAGGCGCAGTGTCCGCGATGATGGCGGCGGTCAGCGCTCCCGCCCGGGTCCATTCCCTGATCCTGTGCGAGCCCGCGGTTTTCTCCCTCACACGCGAGCTTCCGGCAACCAACGCCCGCCGGGCCCTGCTGGACCCGCTTTTCCGGGCTGCGGCGGATCTCACTGACGAAGAATACAGCCGGGAGTACAAGCGCCTGGTGGTCTCGGCCGAATCCGTACCCGACCCCGGCAACGATCCCCGCGCCGCCGGACGGCAGCGCCTGCAGTCGCCGCCGTGGGACGCTCCGCTGGACATTGTTCCCGGCGTTCCCACTCTGGTGCTGACAGGGGAGTGGGAGCCGCTTTACGAGGAAGTTGCCGCCTTCCTGGCCTCTACGGGTGCCGAACACCGGCCCGTAGGCGGCAACCACAGGCCGCAGGACACCGCCGAGGGACAAGACGCGATCACGGCTTTCCTGGCCCGGGCCGCCGCTGGGGAAACGGTCGGCTGTGCCTAGGATCCGCGACGCCGGGGCGGCGGACCTGGTACTGCTTCCGGAGGTGGAGGCGGCGTCGGACACCCTGCTTTTCGGAAGGCCCGAGATCCGCGGTGACCTTCCCCTCCCCGGGCCCGCCGACCCTCAGGAGCTGGCCGCGGCCCGGAAAGTGCTGGTTGCCGGGGAGCCACCGGTTGCCTTCGTCCGGCTGGAGGAAGTTGGCGGCTGCGCGCACCTGGAGCAGCTTTCCGTCCACCCCGCTGCTGCCCGTGCCGGGTTGGGGCGGGCCCTGGTGGAAGCCGCCGTGAGGTGGTCGCGGGAGGCCGGATATCCGGCACTGACGCTGTGCACCTTTGCCCGGGTCCCGTTCAACGCGCCCTTCTACAGCAGTTGCGGATTCGCCGTCGTTCAACCGTCGGGAGAGCTGGCGCGGGTGCGTGAGCACGAAGCGGAACTTGGGCTGGACCGCATCGGAGAACGCGTAGCCATGTGCTTTGACCTGACTCCGCAGTCCTAAACGGAAGAGCACTGGAAATTAGCTGAAGCTTCAAGTAAAGTCGAATACATGAACCTTCAAGTAAATTCCCAGGACCTGTTGCCGGCGAACCTTGCCATGGGAACCGTCATGCTCAAGGTGGGGGATATGGACAAAGTCTCCACCTACTACCGCCGGGCGCTTGGCCTGGAGACTGTGGCGGAGGCCGACGGCGGACTCTACCTGGGCCGCGGTGCGGTGCCCCTGGTGCATCTGGCACCGGCTGCTGGCCTGCAGGTTCCTTCCCGCGGCGAGGCCGGCCTGTTCCACACGGCAATCCTTTTTGACACGCAGGCTGACCTGGCTGCCACCGTGGCCCTGGCGGCACAGTTTGATCCATCAGCCTACGTTGGCAGCGCCGACCACCTCGTCAGCGAGGCGTTCTACTTCACCGACCCTGAAGGCAACGGCATTGAGCTCTACTGGGACCGGCCACGCGAAGACTGGGCCTGGGATGACGCGCCGCAGGGCCGCACAGTCCGCATGGCGTCATTGTCACTGCCGCCGCAGCAGTACTTCCGCACCCACCTGAGCGAGGAGGCGATGGCCCGGACTGCAGTGGCCGGCGCCGGCGTCGGGCACGTCCACCTGCAGGTGGGTGACACGGCCACAGCCGCAGCGTTCTACGTGAATACCCTTGGGTTCGAACGGACCGCGGACTTCCACGGCCAGGCGCTGTTCGTTTCCGCAGGCGGCTATCACCACCACATGGCGATGAACGTCTGGAACAGCCGAGGGGCAGGGCCGCGCCGGGACACCCTGGGGCTGGGCGAAGTGCTGATCACCGTCCCCGGCGTGGACGACGTCGGAGCCCTCGCTGACCGGCTGAAGTCCGCCGGCGTTTCCAGCCACCACACCGGAGCTGAACTGCGCTTCGAGGACCCCTGGCGCAACCGGATCCGGGTCGCCGCCGCGTAGCTCGGCGGGCCGCGGAGCCGCCCCGGGTCCGGGTGCGGTCCGTGCGGGCGCCACGAGTCGCAAAACGCTGAGTCATCTGGCACAATGGACAGGTACTCGATCTGCGTGGCCCCTCTCTCCGTGCAGCATCTTGTCCTTTTGAACCCCAAACGTTATGGCCCGCCCCACGGGAGCAGAAGTTCGGGTTCGCCCCATTTCAGATCAGGAGTGACCACAAAAGTGGCCGTAAAGATTCGCCTTAAGCGCCTCGGCAAGAAGTTCTCAGCACACTACCGCGTTGTTGTCATGGATTCCCGTGCCAAGCGCGATGGCCGTGCCATCGAGGAAATCGGACTCTACCGTCCGACCGAGGAGCCGTCGTACATCGACATCAAGTCCGACCGTGCGCAGTACTGGCTCGGCGTCGGCGCCCAGCCGACCGAGCAGGTCGCAGCACTGCTGAAGATCACCGGTGACTGGCAGAAGTTCAAGAACATCGACGGCCAGGAAGGTACCCTGCGTACCAAGGCTCCGAAGGAGCCCTTCGTGGCTCCCGAGAAGAAGTCCGTGATCGTTCCCGAAGCAATCACCCCGAAGGCCAAGAAGGAAGAGGCAGAAGCCGCTTCCACCGAGGCTGAGGCTGAGTAGATTGCTGGCCGAAGCGCTGGAGCACCTCGTGCGCGGCATCGTTGACTCCCCTGAGGACGTCAAGGTGTCCGCCAAGAACAACCGCCGCGGGGAAACCCTCGAGGTCCGAGTTCACCAGGACGATCTGGGCCGTGTAATCGGCCGCCAGGGACGCACCGCCCGCGCACTGCGCACGGTGATTTCCGCCCTGGCCGGCAGCGAGGCAGTGCGTGTCGACGTCGTCGACACCGACCGCCGCCGCTGACGCACCAGCAATTCCCAGCAGTACACAGCAGTTTCCTAGCATCCGGCCCCGGCACCAGATAATGGTGAAGGGGCCGGATGTTTTTTAGGCTCCGGCCATTTCCGCCGCGCCCAGACCGACCCAAGGAGAATCCATGCAGTTACAGGTGGCACGCATCGGCAAGCCTCACGGTATTCGGGGCGAGGTGACCGTCCAGGTGCTGACCGATGCCCCGGAGGACAGGTTCGCGCCCGGAGCCGTGCTGACCGTGGAGCCGGCTGGCAAAGGACCGCTCACCGTTCTCAGCGCCCGCTGGAACAAGGACATCCTGCTGCTCGGATTCGAGGAAGTTGAAGACCGCAACGGCGCCGAGGAACTCCGCGGGGCCAAGCTCTTCATCGACACCGAGGAAGCGGACGAGGACGACGACGCGGAGGGCTGGTACGAGCACGAACTGGTGGGCCTCAAAGCCAAGGTGGGCAACGACGTCGTAGGCACCGTCACCGCCCTGCGCACCCTCACCGTCCAGGACCTGCTGATCGTCGAAGACACCAGGGGCCAGGAAATCCTGGTGCCCTTCGTCGAAGCGATCGTCCCCGAGGTAAACACGCAAGACGGTTACGTGCTGCTGACTCCGCCCGACGGGCTGTTCGAACTAAACCTGCCCGACACCGGCAAGGACGGGCGCTAAGTGCGCATTGACGTTTTCTCCATTTTCCCGGAATACCTTGCCGCGCTCGATCTTTCCCTGATCGGCAAGGCCCGGCAGGACGGCCTGCTCGACGTGCGCGTCAGGGACCTGCGTGACTTCACTGACGACCGGCACCGCACCGTCGATGACACGCCCTACGGCGGCGGCGCGGGCATGGTGATGAAGCCGGAACCGTGGGCGCAGGCCCTGGGTACGGCGCTCGACGGCGCCGCGGAGGAACGTGCGCGCCCCACCCTGATCGTTCCCTCGCCGGCCGGGGAGGTCTTCACCCAGCAGACTGCCTACGAGCTGGCAGCCGAAGACCACCTGGTCTTTGCCTGCGGCCGGTATGAAGGCATCGATGAGCGGGTGCTGGAATGGGCAGGGGAGCACTTTGACGTTCGGCCAATGAGCCTGGGGGACTACGTCCTGAACGGCGGTGAAGTGGCGGTGCTGGCCATGGTTGAAGCCATTGGCAGGCTGGTCCCCGGCGTCGTCGGGAATCCCGAATCCCTGGTTGAGGAATCCCACTCCGACGGGCTGCTGGAATACCCCGTGTACACCAAGCCCTCGCAGTGGCGTGAGCGGCCGATTCCCGAGGTGCTGCTCAGCGGCAACCATGCGAAAATTGCGCGCTTCCGGCGCGACGAACAGCTCCGCCGGACCTCTGAACGGCGGCCGGACCTCATCGCAAGGCTGGACCCCTCCACGCTGGACAAGGCGGACAAGGCAACGCTCGCGGGCCTCGGCTGGAAGGTGTCGGCGGAAGCAGTCCTGCCGCAGTCCTGACCCCGCCGCCGATTGGTGGCGCCCGCCGGCACTGTGGCACAATGGGTAGTTGTGTCATCTGGGTCCGCACCTGCCACAGGGGGAGCGAGGCCAACAGGCAAGGCACACCGGCAACCGATTCCCGGAACGCCGGTTTCACAGCTTCGGCAGCATCTGTGCACCGCTTGGGTCCACCCTTGCCGCCGTGACCAAAGTGAATGACCTGTGGCGTTCACCAGGAGTGAGTAACAATGCACATCCTAGATTCCCTCGACGCAGCCTCGCTGCGTTCGGACATCCCCGAGTTCCGCGCCGGTGACACCGTCAAGGTTCACGTCAACATCGTTGAAGGCAAGAACACCCGTGTTCAGGTCTTCCAGGGCTTCGTCATGAAGCGCCAGGGCGACGGCCTGCGCGAGACCTTCACGGTCCGCAAGGTCAGCTTCGGCGTCGGCGTGGAGCGTACCTTCCCGGTGCACTCCCCGGTCATCGACAAGATCGAGGTTGTCACCCGTGGTGACGTCCGCCGCGCCAAGCTGTACTACATGCGCGACCTGCGGGGCAAGGCTGCCAAGATCAAGGAAAAGCGCGACTTCCGTCCCGCCAAGTAATTTTCTTGCCGCAGACATCCGCGGACGGGGCTGGACCCCGGAAACACACAAAACGCCGGTCCATTGCGGGCTGGCGTTTTGTGCTCTGGGCCCTGGCGGGGGCAGTTGTCCTCGCAGGCCTGGTCCGGGCTTTCATCTTCGACGTCTATTACATTCCCTCGGACTCAATGCAGCCGCTGCTGGAGCCGGGGGACCGGGTGCTGGTTTCCCGCACCGAGTACCGGGGCTCGGAGATCCAGCGCGGCGACGTCGTCGTCTTTGACGGGCGCGGTTCGCTGGCACCCCTGCACAGTTCGGATCCAGCGCTGAAGCAGGCCGCTGACGCCGCCGCGCAGTGGCTGGGCCTGGCGGGCAGCGACACCGTCTACATCAAGCGTGTCATCGGCGTGCCCGGCGACCGGGTGGCCTGCTGCACCGACGGGGGCGGGTTGACCGTGAACGGACAGCCCATCCGTGAGCCTTATCTCTTCCCCGGTGACCGCGGGAGCGAAATGCCGTTCGACGTCGTTGTACCGGAAGGCCGGCTGTGGCTTCTGGGCGACCACCGCTCGGATTCAGCCGATTCAAGGACGCTGCTCGGCGCGCCCGGAGGCGGACTGATTCCGGAGGACCGGGTGATCGGCCGTGCGCAGCGAATCCTTTGGCCGTTCGACAGAACTACGGGCATTGAACGACTAGAGTTGGACACCGTATGGCAATTCGTGGAATAAGAGGAACACACATGGCGCAGGACTTCCCGGACGACCCCGCAAACGGGGACTCCAACGCCGGTGAAGCGCAGCACCGCGCCTCCCATGCCAAGGGCAAGGACGGCAAGAAGCGGGGCTTCGGCGCCTGGCTGCGCGAGGTTGTCATCATTGTGGTGATCGCCCTGCTGCTCTCCTTCCTGATCAAGACGTTCCTCTTCCGGGCTTTCTTCATCCCGTCGGGGTCCATGGAAGAGACTCTCGAAATCGATGACCGGATCTTCGTGAACCTGCTGGTTCCCGAGCCGTTCGACCTTTCCCGCGGCGACGTGGTGGTCTTCAAGGACACGCAGGCCTGGCTGCCGGCAGCGCAGGAAAACGACCGTAACTTCATTGCGGACGCGCTCACCTTCGTGGGCCTGCTGCCGGACGAATCCGAACAGCACCTGGTCAAGCGGATCATAGGCATGCCCGGAGACCACGTGGCGTGCTGCGATGCCGACGGCAAGGTCACAGTCAACGGCGAAGCGCTGGACGAGCCGTATATCTATCCCGGGGCGCAGCCTTCGGACACCCCGTTCGACGTAGTGGTGCCGGAAGGCAAGGTCTGGGTCATGGGCGACCACCGCAATGCCTCCGCGGATTCCCGGGAGCACCAGAACGGGCCCAATGGCGGTTTCATCAACATCGAAGACATTGAAGGAAAGGCGGCGGTGATCGCCTGGCCCCTGAGCCGCGCCGGATTCATCGGCAGCTACCCTGAGGTCTTTGAAAACGTTCCCGAACCGTCCGGGGCGCAGACGGCCTCGAAGTGACTTCCCAGCAGACGCCGGTGCTGCCCATTCCTGCCGGGACCGGCGCAACGAAAAGCACCCGCCCTCAACGCACCCGCACGGCAGCGAAAGGACCGACCCTGCGCCATGAGCGCTCCTTCGCTGCCCTGGGCCACCGAGTGCTGGCCGGCTGCGACGAAGTGGGCCGTGGAGCGCTTGCCGGACCCGTCAGCGTGGGCCTGGTAGCCGTCCAGCTGGAGTCTGTCCGCGCGCTGAAGGGCGTGCGGGACAGCAAGCTGCTGACGCCGGCCGACCGGCAGACGCTTGTTCCGAAGATCAAAAAATGGTGCCCTGCCTGGGGTGTTGGCCACGCCAGCGCCGCCGAAATAGACCTGCTTGGCCTTATGGGTGCCCTGCGCCTGGCCGGGACGCGCGCCTGGACGCAGGTGAGCGAGACGCTCATACCCGACGTCGTGCTCCTGGACGGAAACCACAACTGGCTTTCGCCCGAACTGCAGGGAAGCCTGTTCGACGAGCCGGACGAGGTTGACGACGCTGCCTGTACCGCACCGGTCCATACCCGCATCAAGGCGGACATGACCTGCCTGAGCGTGGCTGCGGCGTCGGTCCTGGCGAAGGTGGAACGCGATGAAATGATGGTCCAATACGCCGCCGAGCATCCCGCCTACGGCTGGGAGATCAACAAGGGGTACGCCACCGAAGCCCACCGGGCAGCGATCGACACGCTGGGACCGTCCCCGCTGCATCGGCTGTCCTGGCGGCTGGGAACGGCACGGTCGCCGCAGGATGGCCCCGCAGCCGGCCCGCTTGGGGGATGATGGTCCCATGAGCGCAGAGGATCTTGAGAACTACGAGACAGACATGGAGCTGCAGCTCTACCGCGAATACCGCGATGTTGTGGGGCTGTTCAGCTACGTGGTGGAAACCGAACGGCGCTTCTACCTGGCGAACCATGTGGACCTTCAGGCACGCAGTGCCGACGGTGAAATCTACTTTGACCTGACCTTGCAGGACGCCTGGGTCTGGGACGTGTACCGTTCCGCCCGGTTCGTCAAAAGCGTCCGCGTCATCACGTTCAAGGACGTCAACGTGGAAGAGCTCGCCCGCAATGACGACCTGACGCTGCCCAAGGCCGACGAGCTCGGTTAGTCCGCTTCCAGCGGGCGCCTGTCTCCGGGCGGCGCCTGCGGGACGTGCGGCAGCAGTGCCACCGCGTCGCTCCACAGGATCCGCGGGATCCGCGGTGCGGCCGCGTCCAGTTCGGAGAACCAGCCGTCGACCATCTCCCCCCGATGGGCCAGCAGCCGCGGAACGGTGACGGGCAGCGGAAAACCATTGCGCCACACGGCCTTGTAGCTGCCCAGGTTACCGACGTTCGACGTCCAGTTCAGTGCTTCCCAGCCAAGGGCGTCGAACGCATAGGACACGGCGAGGCGGACCGCCCGGCTCATCAGACCGCGGCCGCGGTACTCCGGCGAAGTAACAAACCCGAGCCCGCCGGTTCCGGCACCCTGCCAGCGCAGGTCGATGCTCCCGGCGTACTGCCCGCTCAGTTCAAGTGCCCAGGAGATGGTGTCCTGCTGTGGTACACCCACGGCGGCGATGTAATTCAGGGCCATGTCCCGGGTGTAATCCAGCGGCACCGTGGTCCAGGCGATTGTCAGCGGGTCCCTCGACCGCGCGACGACGGCGTCCGCGTCAGCCGTGCGATGCGGCCGGAGCAGCAGCGACTCATCCTGCAGCAGCGGGATCTGGAACACCATTTTCCCAAGGTACCGCGCCGACCTCGTGCGGCGGCATCTTAGACTGCCTAGATGGCAGCCGCTGCACCTGATCCACTGTCCGGGGAGTTCCAGGGCCTTCCGCCTGCGCTGGACGGAGTCCGCCTCTACGCCCAGCTAAAGCCCGACGCCGCCGGGCTGGCCGAGCTGGTCCGGCTCCAGTCCGCCGCGCGCGTCCTGGCGCCCCGCGCCCGTCCCGTGAGTCCGGGCCGGCTGCACCTGACGCTGATCCATTTCGGCAAGGCCGACGAAGCGTACGCCCGGCTGGCGGACAGCACGGGGGTTTCCAGGGCTGAGTTCGGCCGGGCACTAGAGTCCTATCTCACTGCGACGAAGATGGCCCTCCCGGAGAGAGACGTCCTGCTTTTCCCCCTCGCGTTGACCGGGTTCGGAATCAATGGGTCCACCCTGGCGGTCGAGTTTCGTTCCACCGCGGAATTGGATCAGGTGCACGCCGGTCTCTACGGGCTTCTCCTTGATTTCCTGGCTGCGTGCCGGGTCCCGGACCCTTCGGCATATGCGGCGCAGGATCCTGCCCTGTCGTTCTCGGCAGTGCTCCGGCCGCACGTCAGCATCCTGCACGGGTTCCATCCGCCATCCGGTGCCCAGCTGCCCGCGGTGACACCGCAGGCACTGCGCCTGAGACCGCTGCCTGTCCTGTACCGGACCTGATCGGGACTTCATCTCCTGTCCTGCACAGGAGGCGTACGGCACCGCCGCGGACCGGCCGGTCTCCACACACGTCGTTCCTCGGGCAGCACCTGGCCCGGTGCCGGCACAGACTCAGTGCATGAAAGCCAAAGACCTGCTGGGCCGCAACGGTGAGGAGCTGGCCGCCCGGTACCTTTCCTCCGCCGGGTATGAAGTCCTGGAACGAAACTGGCGCTGCCGGCAGGGGGAGATCGATGTGGTGGCGAGGGACGGCAGCACACTGGTCATTGCCGAGGTGAAGACCCGTTCATCCCTGGACTACGGGCATCCCTTCGAAGCCGTCAGCGCCGCCAAACTTGCCCGGCTGTACCTGTTGGCCGCAGCGTGGACCCGGGACCATCCCGCGGCACGGAGCAGCTGGCGGGTAGACGCGGTGTCCGTCCTGCTGCCCGGGGGAAATCAGCCGCCGGTCATCGAGCACCTGAAGGGGATCGGCTGATGGGCCTGGGACGAACGTACGGGGTTGGGCTCATCGGGTTGGAAGGGCGGATTGTCGAGGTTGAGGCGGATATCGGTCAGTCGCTGCCTGCGTTCATTCTGCTGGGGCTCCCCGACGCGTCGCTGAATGAATCCCGGGACCGGGTGAAATCGGCTGCAAAGAATGCCGGACTGCCCCTGAGCCGCAGGAAGATCACGGTGAACCTGATGCCCGCGGACGTGCACAAACGGGGTTCCGGGTTCGACCTTGCGATCGTCATGGCCGCGCTCGCTGCCGCCGGAGACGTCCGGCAGACCGGCAGGACCGTTTTCCTGGCGGAGCTTGGACTCGACGGACGGCTGCGGCCGCTGCGTGGAGTGCTGCCTTCCGTCATGGCGGCAGTTGAAGCAGGCTACCCGGACATCGCCGTTGCGGCAGACAATGTCGCCGAGGCCGGCCTTGTACCGGGGGCACAGGTACGCGGATTCGCGTCCCTGGCTGAGGTTGCCCATACATTCGGCGCCCGCCCGGACAGCTTGGTCTTCCCCGTGGAAGACACCAGGCCCGCGCCGGGAAATCCCGAGGATGCCCCGGCAGTCCGACCCGGGCTCGACCTGGCGGATATTGCCGGGCAGGACGAGGCGCGGTTCGCCCTCGAAGTCGCTGCGGCCGGTGCCCACCATCTGCTCATGACAGGACCCCCCGGCGCGGGCAAGACCATGCTCGCAGAACGGCTTCCCGGCCTGCTGCCGGATCTGCCGGACGGACCGGCGATGGAAGTGACAGCTATTCACTCCGTCAGCGGCCAAACCTCGCACTGCGAAAGCCTGATTCGGCGTCCTCCCTTTGAAAGCCCCCACCACACGGCAACTGCCGCGGCCGTCATCGGCGGCGGCAGCGGAGTTCCACGGCCGGGAGCAGCGTCCCGGGCCCACCGGGGAGTGCTGTTCCTGGATGAGGCTCCGGAATACGACGCGCGTGTGCTCGACGCCCTCCGCCAGCCCCTGGAAAGCGGGCGGCTCGTGCTGCACCGGGCGGCTGGAACCGCCGTGTACCCCGCGCGGTTCCAGCTGGTGCTTGCGGCCAACCCGTGCCCCTGCGGACTGGCCAGCGGCAAGGGCACCGAATGCACCTGCACACCGCAGCAGCGCCGCCGTTACTTCAGCAGGCTGTCCGGCCCGCTCCTGGACCGGGTGGACCTGCAGCTGGAGATCCGGCGCGTCTCCCTGCAGGACTTCGCTGCAGCAGGAACAGCGGAACCCAGCCGTCATGTTGCCGCCAGGGTGGCACAGGCACGCGATCTGCAGCAGGAGCGGCTGGGCCCGCTGGGCTGCGACACCAATGCCGAGGTGCCCGGGGCCGTGCTGCGCGGCGTTCTCCGCCCGCCCCGGAACAGCACCGCAGCCCTGGACAGGGCCTTGGACCGGCAGACGCTGACTGCGCGAGGCTACGACCGCGTGCTGCGCGTGGCCTGGTCAGTAGCGGACCTGGCGGGCCACGGTTACCCCGACGCAGATGACATCGGCCAGGCGCTGGGGTTCCGGCAGCAGGCGGTGGCGGCATGAGCCATGTCGAACCTGTCTTGTTGGCACGGGCTGCCCTGTCACGGCTCATTGAGCCCTCGGATACTGTTGGGCAGGCCCTGGTGGCGGCCGCAGGCCCGGAAACGGCGGCACTCGTGGCATCAGGCCGCCAGCGCGCCGGAACAACACTGCGCCGGGACATGGAGTCCCTGCTGGAGGAACGGGGTGTGCGCGGCACGGACCGCGTCTTTGCTGAGGCACTCGCACGGTGGCTGCCCCGCACCGCAGACCTGGCGCCGCAGCGGGATTTGCAGACTGTGCATCGTTTTGGCGGCAGGATGCTCGTTCCCGAGGATAGTGACTGGCCTGCCGCGCTGGCTGACCTGGGCCAGTCGATGCCGTTCTGTTTGTGGAGCCGTGGTCAGGGAACCATCCCGGAACTGGGGCAGTGCCTGGCACTGGTGGGCTCACGTGACGCCACATCATACGGGCTGGCGACCACGGGCGACCTTTCCGCCGGTCTTGTCCAGCGCGGCCGGACCGTGATCTCCGGCGGCGCCTACGGCATCGATGCGCAAGCCCACCGCTCTGCTCTCGCCGTGGGTGGAAGCCGGACCGGTTCCGATAAGCGTGCTGCCCCCGACGGCATCCGTCCCTCCGCCGGGGGCAGCACCGAAACGTCTACCCTGGCGGTGCTGGCCGGCGGCGTGGACCGGTTGTATCCCGCCGGGAATGATGACCTGCTGCGGGCCGTGGCTGAAACCGGCCTCATCCTGAGTGAAGTTCCACCGGGTTCCGCCCCCACCCGGTGGCGCTTCCTGCAGCGCAACCGCATCATCGCGGCACTTGCCGCGGCCACGGTGGTGGTGGAGGCGCGCTGGCGTTCCGGCGCCCTGAATACGGCTCATCACGCAGCGGAGCTGGGCAGGGGAGTAGGCGCGGTGCCCGGGTCCGTCTACTCAGCCAATTCTGCCGGGTGCCACCGGCTCCTGCGTGACGGCAGCGCGGTCTGTGTGACTGACGCGGCGGAAGCCCTGGAACTTGCCAACCCCTTTGCCCTGGCATCTGAGGACGACGGTGGCCGGGACCGCGCGGGCGTACCTGCGGATCACGACGGCCTGTCCGTCGAAGACGTCCTCCTGCTGGACGCCCTGCCGCTGCGCAAAGCCGTATCGCCGCAGAAACTTTCGGCCGTAGCCGGACTCGGCGCTGCCGCCGTCCGCGCAGGACTTGCACGGCTTGAGCTCTCCGGGCTCGCCCGGAGGACAGGGGACGGCCTGTGGCAACGCGGCGAGCGGCCCCCGGTACATCCGTCAACCACCAGACCGCCATTCAAAGGAGACTGATATGCGCACCCACAAAGTCATCTACTCGCCGCTGGGCATCCTGACGCTTGTTGCAGAAGACGGAATGCTCATTGGTGTCGAGGCGTCGCCGACCGACTTCCTGCCGCAGCACACCGCGCGGTTGGGACTGGCCGCGGAAGACGGGTTCGAAACAGTCGAACGGCAGTTCGAAGAGTACTTCGCCGGACGTCGGTGCTGCTTCGATCTGCCGGTGTCCCAAAAGGGAACACCGTTCCAGGAACAGGTCTGGCGCGCAGTCCAGGCGATTCCCTACGGCCAGACGAGAACCTACAAGCAGCTCGCCATGGCGCTGGGCGATGCGTCCAAGGCCCGCGGAGTCGGTGCCGCACTTGCGCGCAACGCGGTGGGCATCGTCATACCGACTCACCGGGTGGTAGGCACCAAGGGCGCACTCACCGGGTATTCGGCAGGCATTGACGCCAAGCGGGCGCTCCTGGAGCTCGAAGCAGCGCCCGCGAACGAGGTGCTCCGGCAGCAGTGTTCCGGCGCCGGTGTGCCCGCCTAGCGCGGGGTCCGCTGCGCCGGCATGGCGCGGGGTCCGGTGTGCCTGCTTGATGCAACGGGGTAAAGCGGCGAAGGTGGACCCGTGGGCAATTCCAGCAACTCCAAGCCAGACGGCAGCCGTACCCAGCCGCCGGCAGCACGTCCGGCCGAGTACACCCGTGCCCTGGAAGGTTTCTGCAGTTACCTGGCCTCGGAACGCGCGCGTTCGGAACACACCGTCCGGGCCTACGAAGGCGACGTCGCATCGCTGCTGGACTTTGCCGCCGGACTGGGCCTCAACAGGCTCGCCGAGATTGACCTGTCCGTCCTGCGCAGCTGGCTCGGCCAGCTGAGCGACTCCGGGCAGGCCCGCGCCACCATCGCCCGGCGTGCCGCGACGGCGCGTTCCTTCACCGGCTGGGCGCTGCGGGAAGAACTGATACCGGCCGATCCGGCCCTGCGGCTCAAGGCGCCCAAAAGAACCAAAACCCTGCCCGGAGTTCTCCGTCCCGCGCAGATTGATGCCCTGTTTGGAACCCTCGCCGAGGCAGCCGCTGAGGGCGGCCCCCTTGCGCTGCGGGACCGTGCCCTGGTTGAGCTGCTGTACGCCACAGGCATTCGGGTGGGGGAACTCGCCAGCCTGGACGTGGACGATCTGGACCAGGACAGGCGAACCCTGCGCGTCGTGGGCAAGGGAAACAAGGAAAGGACCGTGCCCTATGGGCTGCCCGCGGCGCTCGCCGTCGACGACTGGCTGCGGCGCGGCCGGCCCGCACTGGCCAGGGAATCCAGCGGTCCTGCGCTGTTCCTCGGCCAGCGCGGCGGACGGATAGACCAGCGGCAGGTCCGGGGCGTCACAGCCGCGCTCTTCGAGGCACTGGGGGATACATCGGCAAGCGGACCGCATGCCCTTCGCCATAGCGCTGCCACCCATCTCCTGGATGGGGGAGCGGACCTTCGCAGCGTGCAGGAGCTCCTGGGGCACAGCAGCCTTGCCACCACCCAGCTGTACACACACGTCTCCGTGGACCGGCTTCGCAGGAGTTACCAGCAGGCGCACCCCAGGGCCTAGGGGTGCCCCAGCGCCTCCGGGAAGAAAGCACTTACAACCAAGTAGTTTCATTGGCGTAATTGCGTAACATGCGGCACAATGATGCTAGGTCTCGGCTGGCAGCTCATAAGTATGCAGGCAACGAGAGCTTCAGGGCTTGGAACTTCAGGAACCATCCCGTCCATGCAGGTCGTTGGGGAAGACGCACCTACAGCTACGGAGGATGGAATGACTGTTGTGATGGCGCACGGCGTATTGTTCGTGCACTCAGCCCCTTCTGCGTTGTGCCCTCATATCGAGTGGGCCATCGAATCCGTCGTTGAAAAGCGGACGGATTTCGAGTGGACCCCTCAGCCGGCGGCTCCGGGCATGGTCCGGGCCGAGCTTGCATGGGCGGGGGCACAGGGCACCGGATCGCTGCTTGCCTCGGCGCTGCGCGGTTGGGCCCACCTCCGCTACGAGGTCACCGAAGAGCCCAGCGCAGGTGCCGACGGAAGCCGCTGGTCGCACACCCCTGAACTCGGCATTTTCCACGCCACCACGGATGTCCACGGCAACATCATGGTCTCTGAGGACCGTATCCGGTATGCCTACGAAAACGGGGCCGGCGATCCGGCTGCCGTGTACCACGAGCTCTCGCTGGCACTCGGCGAAGCCTGGGACGACGAACTGGAGCCCTTCCGCCACGCCGCAGACGGTGCGCCCGTGCGCTGGCTCCACCAGGTGGGCTGATCCTCCGGAGCGCGCTCCGCAACATTCTTCCGCAGCAAAAAAGGCCGGGTCCCTGACAGGGACCCGGCCTTTTCGCTGCGGAACTAGTGGCTTCGCAGCGCTACGACGGCGTTGTGTCCGCCGAAGCCGAACGAGTTGTTCAGAGCCACGATGTCACCCGAGGGCAGGTCGCGGGCCGTGGTCACCACGTCCAGCGGAATCTCGGGATCCTGGTTGTCCAGGTTGATCGTCGCCGGTGCCTGCCGCGTGTAGACCGCCATGGCCGTCAGTACCGCTTCGACGGCGCCGGACGCGCCCAGCAGGTGGCCGGTCTGGGACTTGGTGGCGGAGACCGCCACGTTGTCCACGTGGGCGCCAAGGGCGGACTTCAGCGCGGTGTACTCGGGCTTGTCGCCAACCGGCGTGGAGGTGGCATGGGCATTGACGTGCACCACGTCTTCGGCCTGGGCCCGTGCGTCGTACATAGCTGCCTTCAGTGCGCGGGTGGCACCGAGTCCTTCGGGGTCCGGGGCGGTGATGTGGTAGGCATCCGCCGTGACTGCCGTACCGGCCAGTTCGGCGTAAATGCGTGCGCCGCGGGCCAGCGCGTGTTCCTCGGCCTCGAGGACAAGGGCGCCTGCGCCTTCACCCATGACGAAGCCGTCGCGGTCCTTGTCATAGGGGCGTGATGCGCGCTCGGGATCGTCGTTGCGGCGGGACAGTGCCTGCATTGAGGCGAAGGACGCCAGCGGCATGGGGTGGATGGCAGCTTCGGCGCCGCCGCAGACGACGACGTCCGCCTTGCCGGAACGGATCAGTTCGAGGCCCTGGTGCAGGGATTCGGTACCGGAGGCGCAGGCGGAAACCGGCGTGTGCGCTCCCGCACGGGCGCCCAGGTCCAGGCTGACCGCCGCGGCCGGGCCGTTTGGCATCAGCATGGGAACGGTCATGGGCAGCACCCGCCGCGGACCCTTCTCGCGCAGAGTGTCCCACGCGTCGAGCAGGGTCCAGACACCGCCGATCCCCGTGGCGAAGGAAACAGCCAGCCTGTCGTGGTCAATCTCGGCGTCATCCAGCCCGGAATCGGCCCATGCTTCCCGGGAGGCAACAACGGCGAACTGGGTAGACGGGTCCATGCGCTTGGCTTCCACCCGGGAGAGGACCTCAGTGGCAGGCGTGGAAACACGTGCGGCGAAGGTGACCGGCAGGGAGTACTTCTCGACCCAGTCGTCTTCGAGGGTGCGGGCACCGGAGACGCCCACCAGGGCGTTCTTCCACATGGTCGGGACATCTCCGCCGATCGGCGTTGTCGCGCCGAGGCCGGTAATGACTACTTTGCGGGCCATGATTCACTCTCTTGGGAAAATTTGGGGGGCGCACCTGGTTGCTGGTGCAGCGGGTAGTACTGGAAAGGGCGGCCGCCGCAGCGGCCGCCCTTCACGAACTACGCCTGGGCGTTGGAGATGAAGTCGACGGCGTCGCCAACGGTCTTGAGGTTCTTGACCTCTTCGTCGGGGATGCGAACGCCGAACTTCTCCTCGGCGTTGACCACGATGGTCATCATCGAGATGGAGTCGATGTCCAGGTCATCCGTGAAGGACTTGTCCAGCTCAACGGCCTCGGGGGCCAGGCCGGTTTCCTCGTTCACGATCTCGGCGAGACCGGCCAGGATTTCTTCGTTGCTAGCCATGGGGGCTCCTTTTTTCGGTGGTACCGGTGCTGGACCGGTATGGGTTTTCCAACCGCCGCAGGCGGTGTGGTCTTGCAAACTAGGGGAGGACTACTACCTGTGCGCCAAACACCAGCCCGGCGCCGAAGCCGATCTGCAGCGACAGTTTTCCGCTGAGGTCGGGATGCTCGGCAAGCAGCCGGTGCGTGGCCAGCGGAATCGAAGCGGCCGAGGTGTTGCCGGCGTCGGCGATGTCCCGGGCGATAACCACGGACTCCGGCAGCTTCAGCTGCTTGGCCATCTCATCGATAATCCGCATGTTGGCCTGGTGCGGGACGAAGGCCGAGAGATCCTCCGCCGTCACGCCGGCGGCGTCGAGAGCCTGCTGTGCGGCTTTGGCCATCTCCCAGACAGCCCAGCGGAATACGGTCTGGCCGTCCTGGCGCAGGGTGGGCCACAACTTGGTTTCCCGCTCGGCCAGCACGGAAGCCGGCAGCTCGCCGTCGGCTTCGGCCGCAAGTGAAAGCTCGCGGATTTCGAGCATTGAATGTGTCATGCCAATCGCACCGGACTTGCTTCCGTCCGAGCCCCAGACCGACGGACCGATTCCGGGAGTGTCAGAGGGTCCCACAACAACGGCGCCTGCGCCGTCGCCGAGAAGGAACGAAATGGTGCGCTCGGTGTTGTCGATGAAATCGGAAAGCTTTTCGACGCCGACGACCAGCACGTACTTGGCGGCACCCGAGCGGACCAGTGCATCTGCCTGGGCAATGCCGTAGCAGTAGCCTGCGCAGGCGGCTGAGACGTCGTAGGCGGGGGCGGGAGTCGCTCCGAGCCTGTCGGCGACCTGCGCAGCTGCCGACGGCGTGGCGAAGGGGTGGGTCACGGTGGAGACGATGACGGCGTCGAGTTCCGAACCGTCGATGCCGGCGTGGGACAGTGCATCGCGCCCGGCCAGCTCCGCCATGTCCACCACGGAGGTGCCTTTGTCAGCCCGGTGGCGGGTGACGATGCCCGTGCGCTGGCGGATCCACTCGTCGGAGGACTCGATCCACTGGCACACGTCCTCGTTGCTGACGATCACGTCCGGGCGGAACGCGCCCAGACCGTGGATCCGGCTGAACTCGTTGACGGGGGCTTGCTTCAGGGTGGGCGTGCTCACGCATTACCTTCTTGGGTTGTAACTGCTGCCGCGCCGGAGTGCTCGGCCACGAAGGCACGGGCAGCGGCGAGGTCTTCGGGGGACTTCAGGGCCAGGGAGGGCACACCGCGCATGCCGCGCTTGGCGAGTCCGGTCAGCGTGCCGGCAGGAGGAAGTTCCAGTATGCCGGTGACTCCCATGCCTGTCATGGTCTCCATGCAGGCGTCCCACCGGACCGGGCGGGAGACCTGGGCGATCAGGCTGTCCAGGTTGGCCTCGCCGCTTACCACGGCGGCGCCGTCGAAATTCGAGAGCAGCGTGGGCAGGGGCTCTGCGGGGGACAGGGAGGGCCGCAGCGCTTCCAGGACGCTGAGCGCCGGTTCCATATGGAAAGTGTGGAAGGCTCCCGCGACCTTCAGGGGAATGACGCGTGCCTTGGCGGGGGGATTGGCAGTCAGCTCCGCCAGCTGTTCCAGCGTGCCCGCTGCCACGACCTGGCCGCCGCCGTTGGCGTTCGCCGCGGTGAGGCCCAGGCCGGCAAGGACCTGCGCGACGTCGTCGGGGTCGCCGCCAAGCACCGCGCTCATGCCGGTGGGCGCTGCAGCGGCAGCGCGTGCCATCGCGTTGGCGCGCTCCCGAACGAAGGTCACGGCGTCATCCTCGGTAAGGGCACCTGCGACTGCGGCGGCGGTGATCTCGCCCACCGAATGGCCGGCGACGACGGTTGCTGCGGTGAGGGCGCCGGTGTCGAGAAGCTGGCGGGCGGCTACAAGCCCAGCCGCCACGATCAGCGGCTGCGCTACGGCGGTGTCCTTGATGGTCTCTTCGTCGGAGACGGTGCCGTGCGCTACGAGGTCTAGCCCCGCGGCGTCGGAGAGCGCTTCGAGGTGCTCCCGTACCCCGGGCAGTTCCAGCCACGGAGCAAGGAAGCCTGGCGTTTGTGACCCCTGGCCGGGGCAGACGATTGCTAGCACGTAACAAGCTTTCCAAAGAGGGACGTATTTACCGGGTGTTTAGGTGAACCAAGCTCGCCCGGGCGCATTGTAGGAAGTCTACAAGGGTGGCCCGGCGGTGCAAGGCAGGCAAGGGAGGTCTCAGGAACGGGTCGCAGGGCGTTCGGGGACTGCTTTGCCGGCAGGCGCGAGCCTGCCGACCACCAGGGCCGTCTGGAGGACGAAGGCTTCGCGGGGGAGCATCGGGTCCCACCCGGTGATGTCGCAGACGCGCCGCAGCCGGTAGCGGACGGTGTTTGCGTGGACAAACAGTTCCCGTGCCGTAGCCTCCAGCGAATGTCCTAGGGACAGATAGGCGGAAAGCGTCTCCGCCAGGCCGTTGGAGGCGGCCAGCAGTGGCCGGTAGATACTGCGCACCAGGGCTTTGCGTGCCGAGTCGTCTCCGGACATGACCCGTTCCGGCCACAGATCATCTGCAGCCACCGGGCGGGGAGCTGCCGGCCAGGCACGCGCCGCAGTGAGACCGGCGAAGGCTGCCTGGGCCGAGGGGCCCGCGTCCACGAGGGAATCCGCCGGCGGCCCGTACACTACCGGGCCGGTGCCGAAAAGATCCGCCAGGCGGGCCAGGGCACCTGACTTTTCACTCATTCCGCCCAGCACCAGGATGAGCCTGTCGCCTTGGATGCCCACCAGGGTGTCCTCGGCGAGCCGTCCGGCCACCCGGCGGAGTTCGTTGACGAAGGACGGGCTGGGATCAGCAGGGGAGCTGCCCACAATCACCGTGACTCCTGCCGTCGAAGTCCAGCCGACGGCGGCGATCCGGGAGCGGAGGGCGTCCGAGCTCTCGCCGCGCAGGATCGCATCCACCACCAGCGCCTCAAGCCGGGTGTCCCACGCTCCGCGGGTTTCAGCGGCCCGGGCGTAGACATCGGCAGCGGCGAAAGCAACCTCGCGGGAGTAGCGCAGGACGGCTTCGCGCAGCGGTCCCTGGACGGATCCCGCGGCAAGTTCCGGCACGCGGTCTTCCACCACCTGGACAACCACGCGGATCAGGGCGAGGGCTTTCTGCAGGCTGATGGCGCGGGTCAGTTCTGTGGGCGCGGTTCCGAAAACGTCGCTGAGCACCCAGGCCGGGGAGGCGGGGCGTTCGTACCAGTTAACGAAGGAAGCGATGCCCTTCTGCGCCACCATGCCCAGGGCAGAACGTTCGTCCGGACGAAGGCCCCGGTACCAGGGCAGGGACACATCAAGCTGCTTCAGCGTGGCCGTAGAGAGCTTGCCGATGTTGGCCTTGAGCCGTTCCAGGATGAGCGGGTCGGCACCGTTCTCCGGTGCCGCCGCTGCTGGTGGCGTTGTGCGGGTCACTGGCATCCTCGAAGCTTACGGCCTTGGCTGCCGAACCTCCATTTTGTGTGAAGGCTACAACTCTGCAGCCTCGGGCCCGGCTATGGCCGTGTGCGGCATCCGGCTGCCCGCCTAGGCGTCGCCGCCGGCATTGCCGCTGGTGCCCTTCGTGACGTCCAACAGGTGGTACCGGCTGATGGCCTCCCGGGGAGCAGACGAATCCACCTCACCGCGCCGGGCCAGCATCTCGAGGGTCCGGACCACCATTGAGTGGCTGTCGATCTTGAAGTAGCGCCGGGCCGCGGCCCGGGTGTCGGCAAAACCGAATCCGTCCGCGCCCAGGGACGCGAACTCGTTGGGCAGGAACTGGCGGATCTGGTCCGGTACTGCCTTCATGTAGTCCGTGGAGGCCACCACGGGTCCGGTGGCTCCGGCCATCTGCCGGGTCACGAACGGAACCCGAGGCTCCGCATCGGGGTGGAGGAAGGCTTCTTCCTCAGCCGCGAGGCCGTCCCTGCGCAGTTCATTCCAGCTGGTCACCGACCACACGTCCGCTGAGACATTCCAGTCCTCGGCCAGGAGCCGCTGCGCCTCCATCGCCCAGGGGACCGCGACGCCGGAGGCCAGCAGCTGCGCCCGTGGGCCGTCGATCGACGCGGAGGAAAGGAGGTAGATGCCCCTGATGACGCCTTCCACGTCCAGGTCCTCCGGCGCCTTGGGCTGGAGGATGGGCTCGTTGTAGGCCATGAGGTTGTAGATCAGGTTCGGGTCCTTCGAATCCGGCCCGTACATTTCCTCCAGCCCGTGCCTCACGATGTGGCCGATCTCGTAGCCGTACGCCGGGTCGTAGGTCTTCACTGCAGGGTTGGTGGACGCCAGGATCGGGGAGTGCCCGTCAGCGTGCTGCAGGCCCTCACCGGTCAGGGTGGTCCGTCCGGCTGTGGCAGAGATCATGAACCCGCGGGCCAGCTGGTCCGCAGCCGCCCAGATGAAGTCGCCGGTGCGCTGGAAACCGAACATCGAGTAGAAGATATAGACCGGGATCAGCGGCACGCCCTGCGTCGCGTAGGACGTGCCGGCAGCGGTGAACGCAGCGATTGAACCGGCTTCATTGATGCCCACGTGCACAATCTGGCCCTGGGGGGACTCCTTGTAGGCCAGGACGAGGTCCCGGTCCACCGAGAGGTAGTTCTGGCCCTGCGGGTTGTAGATCTTCGCTGTGGGGAAGAACGAGTCCATGCCGAAGGTCCGGGCCTCGTCAGGAATGATCGGCACAATCCGCATGCCGAATTCCTTGTCCCGCATCAGGTCCTTGAGCAGGCGGACGAAGGCCATGGTGGTGGCTGCCAGCTGCTTGCCCGAACCGCGGTTGGCTACCTCGTAGGACTTTTCCCCCGGCAGGTGGATTGGCTTGAAGTCCGTGCGGCGTTCGGGAAGGAAACCGCCCAGCTCCTTCCTCCGCTCCAGCATGTAGCGGATTTCGGGTGCCTGGGGTCCCGGGTTGTAATACGGCGGGCGGTACGGGTCCGCTTCGAGCTGTTCATCCGTGATGGGAATCCGGAGCGAGTCCCGGAACAGCTTGAGATCGTCCAGGGTGAGCTTCTTCATCTGATGGGTGGCGTTGCGTGCCTCGAAGTGCGGGCCGAGGCCGTAGCCCTTAACCGTGTGGGCCAGGACAACGGTTGGCTTGCCCTTGAATTCCAGGGCTGCCTTATAGGCCGCGTACACCTTGCGGTAGTCGTGGCCGCCCCGCTTGAGGTTCCAGATGTCGTCGTCGGAAAGACCTGACACCATCGCCTTGGTCTGGGGGCTCTTGCCGAAGAAATGGTCCCGGATGAAGCCGCCGGATTCGGCCTTGTAGGTCTGGTAGTCGCCGTCGAGCGTTGAATTCATGATCTCCACCAGCGCGCCGTCGTCATCGGCAGCGAGCAGCGGATCCCATTCCCGGCCCCAGAGCACCTTGATGACGTTCCAGCCGGCGCCGCGGAAGAAGGCCTCCAGCTCCTGCACGATCTTGCCGTTGCCGCGCACCGGACCGTCAAGCCGCTGCAGGTTCGCGTTAACCACGAACGTGAGGTTGTCCAGCTTGTCATTCGCGGCAACGTGGAGCAGCCCGCGCGATTCCGGCTCGTCCATTTCGCCGTCGCCCAGGAACGCCCACACATGCTGTTCCGAGGTGTCCTTCATACCGCGGTTGTGCAGGTAGCGGTTCAGCTGGGCCTGGAAGATCGCGTTCATGGGGCCGATGCCCATCGAAACGGTGGGGAACTCCCAGAAATCAGGCATGTTCCGCGGGTGCGGGTAGGAGGACAGGCCGTGGCCTTCCCGGGACTTCTCCTGCCGGAACCCGTCCAGGTCTTCCTCGCTCAGCCGTCCCTCCAGGAACGCCCTGGCGTACATTCCCGGCGCCGCGTGGCCCTGGAAATAGACCTGGTCCCCGCGTCCGGGATGATCCTTGCCGCGGAAGAAATGGTTCATCCCCACCTCGTACAGCGTGGCGGCACCGGCGAAAGTTGATATGTGGCCGCCGACGCCGATTCCCGGGCGCTGCGCACGGTGCACCATGACCGCAGCGTTCCACCGCATCCAGGCCCGGAAACGGCGCTCAACCTCCTCGTCGCCGGGAAACTCGGGCTCCTGGTCCACGGGAATGGTGTTGACGTAATCCGTGGTGGTGACCATGGGTACGCCTACTGAATGCGCCCCTGCGCGCTGCAGCAGCGAACGCAGAATGAACTGGGCCCTCTCGGTTCCCTCCGTCTTGACCAGGTTGTCCAGGGATTCGATCCATTCGGCGGTTTCTTCGGGATCGGTGTCGGGCAGCTGGCCGGTGAGCCCGCTGAGGATGTCCGTTCTGTCTTCTGCGGCCACGAAACTCTCCTATGCACAGATGGTGCCTGGAACCTGCCGCTGCGGGGGTCCTGTGCCTGCCGGATCACTCCGCCCGCGGCCGGATGCCGGGGGACATACGCGCCGCGCGTACCGCCGTGCGTGTCCTTCCTGCCACTGTAGACCGGCGGTCCCGGCTTGCGTAGCCTTCACCCGGGAAGGCCTGCCGGCGGACTCGGAACCCTTGAAGCTTGCCGGTTAAAGGTGTTCCCTTGAGTCAGGAAAAGGGCAGTTCTGGCCAAGATGTGATTCCCTTGTATTTATGCAGTCAACCAGGAGGAGTGAAGTGAGCGAGGCCGATGCCGTCACAGAGAAAAACGTGGCGGAAAGAATGGGTTTCAAAGACGGCGACCTGATTCAGGAATTCGGCTACGACGAAGACGTGGACTTCGATCTCCGTGAGGACCTTGAAGACCTCTCGGGCGGCGAGCTCCTCACTGAGGATGACCACGAGGTTGTTGACGGGGTCATCCTGTGGTGGCGTTCGGATGACGGCGACCTGGTCGACGCGCTGGTTGACTCCCTGACCACGCTCGACGACGGCGGAGTGGTCTGGGTCCTGACGCCCAAGTCCGGGCGGGAAGGCTATGTTCCTCCCGCCGACATCGAAGAGGCGGCTCCGACTGCCGGCCTGCACGTCACCACGTCACCGGGCGTGAGCCGTGACTGGGCCGCCACACGCCTGGTCAGCCGCCGGAAGAAGTAGCCGCTTTTGATACCTGCAGCCGGGATCCCCGGCATCGGGGATCCGGCACCTGCCTTCGAGCTGTCCAACCAGTACGGCGAGACCGTCCGGTCAGCCGACCTCGCGGGCGCTCCCGCCGTCCTGGTGTTCTATCCCTTCGCTTTCTCCCGGGTCTGCTCGGGCGAGCTTGAGGCGCTTGCAGGGCTGGAGCCCGAATTCAGCGCAGCCGGTGCGAGGCTGCTGGCCGTGTCCTGCGATGCGAAGTATTCGCTCCGCGCCTGGGCGTCGGAGAAGGGCTGGGAATTCGACCTTTTGTCCGACTTCTGGCCACACGGCGCCGCGGCCAGGGCTTTCGGAGTCTTCGAGGAAAGCCGCGGCATGGCAGGCAGGTCAAGCTTCATCCTGGACTCGGACGGGCGCATCGCACAGATCCTCCGCTCCGGCCAGGACGAACCCCGCCGCGCCGCGGATTACCTGCAGGCACTTTCGGCGCTCCCGGCCAGAGATCGGAACTGACATGACCCAGCCTGTACCGCCGGGAACGGGGCTCACCGGATTCGTGACGCGGGAAGCCCCGGACGCCTCGGCAGATCCGACCGCGGCCGAACGCGCCCAGCTGGACCAGGCCGTTGAGCTGCTTGCCGGCCGCAGGATCGCACTGCTCACCGGGGCCGGACTCAGTACTGATTCCGGGATTCCGGACTACCGCGGCCCGGACGCACCGCCGCGGAACCCCATGACCTACCAGCAGTTCGTGGAAGACCCCGTGCTCCGCCAGCGGTACTGGGCACGCAACCACGTGGGCTGGCACCACCTTCGCCACGCCGTACCCAATGCCGGCCACGAGGCCGTGGTCCATTTGGAGGAACGCGGCCTGCTCACCGGTGTCATCACGCAGAACGTGGACCGGCTGCACAGTGATGCGGGCAGCGTCCGGGTCATTGACCTGCACGGACGCTATGACCGGGTGCTGTGCCTCTCCTGCGGCGCTGTGTACACGCGTGAAGGGATCGCCAGACTGCTGGAGAAGCTCAACCCGGGATTCCTGGAACGGGTGGCAGCGGACGGGGACATCGCCCCGGACGCCGACGCCGAGATCACCGACACCGAAGGCTTCACCATAGCTGACTGCCCTGTGTGCGAGGGGATGCTCAAGCCGGACTTCGTGTACTTCGGCGAGAACGTGCCCAAGGAGCGTGTCCGGCTGGCCTACGCGGCGGTGGACGACGCCGGTGCGCTGCTGGTTGCCGGTTCCTCGCTCACCGTCATGAGCGGGCTGCGCTTCGTCCGGCATGCAGCCAAGGAAGGTAAGCCGGTAGTGATCATCAACCGGGGTGATACCCGGGGGGATGCGCTGGCGGACCTCAAGATCGATATGGGCGTCGGTACGGCACTGCAGTACCTGGCGCGGGCCCTTCCGGATCCCGTCCCTTGGCCCGGACAGGGGGATTAGGTAATCGCGGGCATCTTCCGGTAATGTAATTCCTCGTGATGCGGCGCTGGCCGGGAATATCCCAGCTGGCATAACGGGTCACGTTGGGTCTTTAGCTCAGCTGGTAGAGCGCCACGTTTACACCGTGGATGTCATCGGTTCGATCCCGGTAGGACCCACCGGCAAAACCCGCCTGCGGAACACCGCAGGCGGGTTTTTTCGTATCCGGGACTGCCTGCGGGGTGGGGCTGCGGGTGTCCGGATGCAAAGCGGATCACGAGGGTACACACACCCGGTTCAAAGCCTCCGGCGGTAAAACTAAACGGGTGCGGTTGACGCACCGCGTACCAGAGCACGTGAAAGATATGAGCACCTTGCCCACGAACTTCCCCAAGACTGCGGCTGCGTTCCTGCTGGCCACAGTGCTCAGTGCTGCTGCCCTGGCCGGCTGCACCGGCGAGCCGGCACCCACCACAGTTACTGTTCCCGGCAGCCCTGAGACTCCTTCTGCCGGTTCCGAACCGGAGCTGGCGCTGCGGGCCGAACTTGACAGCTACGCGGCACAAGCCGGAGCCGACTTTTCGGTAGCCATCTACGAACACGGAACGGGCCGTGCCTGGTCCTACCACCCGGAGGGCCGGTACCTGGAAGCTAGCCTTGTGAAGGTTCCGATTCTTCTGACGCTGCTTCGCCAGGCAACAGAGGAAGAAAGGGAACTCACGGCAGAGGAAGAGCAGCTTGCCGAGCTCATGATCTGCCAGAGTGACAACGCGGCGACAGATGAGCTTTATGCCATGCTGGGCGGGGCGGAAGAGCTGCAGAAAACCTACGGGCTGCTGGGAGTCACCGGCACGGAAGCAGGTGAAGTCTGGGGTGCCAATGAGACCAATGCCGAAGACCAGCTGAGGATCGCCACGGCGGTGGCGCTTGGGGTGGACTGGATCCGGGACGGATTGCAGGATTACGCGGCCGTCCTGCTGGAAAACGTAGTTCCGGAGCAGGCCTGGGGAATCAGCGCCGGGATCCTGAACCCCGTGGCGGAGGTTGGACTGAAGAACGGCTGGCTGCAGGATGATCTCCTGGCCTGGAACGTCGGCAGCTCGGGCTTCGTGGTAGGAGGCAGCGCCGAGTACAGCATTGTTGTGCTCACGGCAGGAACGGATTCGCTGGACGAGGGCATCTCACTGCTTGAGGGAGCGGCCGCAATTGTTAACGGCTGGGAGCTTGGGGCCTACGGATAGCCTAGTGCGCCTGCCGTCCGCGTGGTCCAGGCTCCGACCAGCGGTGGTACACGGCCACCAGCGGCTTCGCTGAGAGTCCGTGGGCGAAGACACTCAGCCCAACGGTTGCGGCGACAATAGCCAGCAGGGTTTCTGCAGCCGGAGTGCCGCGCTCGAAGGCGAGGATGGCGAACACCACCGAGGCCAGTCCCCGGGGGCCGAACCAGCCCAGGAACGCGCGTGTCTGCCACGGTGCGCCGCTGCCGGCCATAGCGGCTCCCACCGCCAGCATCCGCACGGCTGTCAGGCTCAGCAGCGCGTAGACGGCCATTTGCCAGGTGAGATGGGACAAGGCGGCAGGTACAGCCACGGCGCCAAAGATCATCCAGGTTGCGGCGGCGAGGATGCCTCCGGTCTCTTCCGTGAAGCGCGTGGCGTCACTGTCGTCGGCACCATGGGCGAGCCGGAAGGCCAGGCCCGCCACGAAGGCCGCCAGGAACGCGCTTCCCCCCAGGGTGACGGCGGCGGCGTAGGCTGCCAGGGCAACTGCCAGCGTGCACGGCTGGCGCCAGCGGGTTTCAAACCAGCCCCGCCGGGCAGCCAGCCGCTGCAGGTACCCGCCGGTGCAGCCGATAAGAACTCCCGCAGCCAGGCCCCAGCCAACCTGCTGCGCGAGGGCGGCCGCGATAGCGGAGGGCACACCGGCGTCGAGCGCTGACATGGTGAGGTCCAGGGACACCAGGAAGAACGGAACCGCGACGCCGTCGTTCAGTCCGCTTTCAACGTTCAGGGCGCGGCGCACCGGAACCGGCACTGAGGGATCCTCCACTACCCGGTGGCCGAGCGCGGCGTCAGTGGCACAGAGCATTGCCGAGAGAAGAAAAACGCTTGCGGGGGAGAGATCCGGAAAGAGGGCGGCCCCGGCCGCGAATCCAAGCAGCAGCGTCAGCGGCAGCCCCACGCCGAGCAGGCGAACCGGCCAGCCGGGGCTGCGGCGGAGCCCACCCAGGTCCAGCCGGGCCGCGTCGTTGAACAGGAGGAACACCAGGGCCAGCTCGGCCACCCGCAGCACCGAGGTTGTCTCAAGTGAAATCCCCAGCCTGTCACCGAACGCCAGCGCCAGGAGGAACCCCGCCAGGACGAATGCCATGGCTGAGGTGATACCGCGGCGGCCCAGCGGACCGGAGAAGGCACTCAGCAGGATCAGGGCTGCGGAGCCGAGCAGTAAGGCAATCATGCTGTTCCTCCAGTGCCGGCGGTTATTCCGCGGGCCGGGCACGGTGAGCGTCCTTGCACCAACGTACGAGAACCCGCCCTTCCAGTACAGGGTTCGCCGGCCCGGCAGGCAGCGCTGCAGGTTCTTCCTGCCGCATGGATTGCGGCGGGGGGCCTCCCGCCGCCGGGTGCAGCCCGCTATCCTGTGGGTGCAGTCCGCGGTGCGGCAGAGCCCGGGCTGATACCCGGGACAGCACGAAGCGGCGGGAGGTCGCCGGCCATGGTTCGAACCAGGATCAGCCATTCGAGCGTGTCGACGCGCACTGAGAGGGGCAGGTCCCGCCGGGAGAAGACGCCCCGGTCCCTGCACGCCGCCTGGGAACCCGCCGCCCGCAGGCCGGATCCGGTGGCGCTCCTGGAGGAGCAGAACCTCACTCGGGAGCCGGACCTGGTTCCCGTGCGGCACGGACGCATGCTCGCCTCGCCGCTTGCGTTCTACCGCGGTGCGGCCAAGATCATGGCAGCCGACCTTCGGGACATCCCGAGGAGCGGACTGAATGTCCAGCTCTGCGGGGACGCCCACCTATCCAATTTCGGCCTGTTCGCTTCACCCGAGCGGCGCATGCTCTTCGACCTCAACGATTTCGACGAGACCCTGCCGGGGCCGTTCGAATACGACGTGCTGCGGATGGGAGCGAGCTTCACGGTCGCAGCCAGGAACAACCTCTTCAGCCCGGAGAAGGCACAGAAGGTGACGGAGGCCGCCGTCCGCTCCTACCGCGAAGCGATGCTCCGGTTCGCCTCAATGGGCGTCCTCCAGATCTGGTATGCGCGGTTGGAGGAAGAAGACGTACTCCGGGCCATCCGCCTCGCAGCCGGAACCGGTAAGGGACGGGACCGGAAGAAAGCTGCCCGGCGGGCCGGGCTGGCCGCGGAGAAAACCGTCCTCAAGGCGCGCTCGAGGGACAGCCTGCAGGCACTGTCCAAGCTGGCGGAGCTGGTAGACGGCAAGTACCGGATAGCCAGCCGGCCGCCCATCGTGATTCCGGCCCGGGAGGCACATGCGTCGTTCGGTATGTCGGCGTCGGAGCTCCGGCGTGCCGTCAACGACCAGTTCACGTCATGCCGGCAGACGCTCCAGGACGATCGGCGGCACCTGCTGGAGAGATTCGAAATAGTGGACGCTGCGCGCAAGGTGGTGGGCGTGGGCAGCGTTGGAACCCGTTCATTCATCGTCCTGCTGCAGGGACGTGACTCCGGGGACCCGTTGTTCCTGCAGGTCAAGGAGGCAACGCGGTCCGTGCTGGAGGACCACCTGCCCGCCAGTGAGTACCGGCAGCCGGGCGAACGGGTTGTCCAGGGCCAGCGCAGCATGCAGGCGGCGAGTGACCCCTTCCTGGGCTGGACCAGGGGAGTGCAGGCCAACAGGTACATGTACTGGCGGCAGCTGCGGGACATGAAGGGGAGCGCAGAGGTGGAAGCAATGCGGCCGGCCGGCATGGAGTTCTACGCGCACTTGTGCGGCTGGACCCTGGCGCGGGCGCATGCACGGACGGGGGATCCGGTGGCCCTGGCGGCCTATCTTGGCCGCGGCACGAAGTTCGACAAGGCCGCATCCGAATTCTGCCGGCGGTACGCGGACCAGAATGACGCCGACTACCAGTCCTTCGCGGAGGCAGTCCGTTCCGGCCGGATCAGCGCCGTCGAAGGCGTGTAGGGGCAACGGCCGGGCGTGCCGGGAACGCCCGGCAGCTCCGGCTTCCGGACGTCCGCGACGAGCCATGTGGCGGCAGGTCCGCCGGAAGAATAGGCTGGAGGCTGAAGACGGCGTATTTCCGCGCCGAGTCCGTGCTGCAGTCAGCGGCACCTGAAGAATCCTTGGAGTGAACTTGAGCGCACAAATCGGTGTGACCGGCCTGGCCGTGATGGGGGCCAACCTCGCCCGCAACCTGGCCCGGAACGGCTACACAGTTGCCCTGCACAACCGCTCGATCGAAAAGACCGACGCCCTCCTTGAGGCGCACGGAGACGAAGGCGACTTCATCCGCACGGAGTCGCTGCAGGAACTGGTGGACTCCCTGGAGAAGCCGCGCCGCGTCCTGATCATGGTCAAGGCCGGAGGCCCGGTGGACTCCGTCATCGACCAGCTGGTTCCGCTGCTGGAACCGGGCGACATCGTGATCGACGCCGGCAACTCCCACTACGAGGACACCCGGCGCCGAGAGGCAGCCCTCGCTGAGAAGGACCTCCACTTCGTGGGCGTCGGCGTGTCCGGCGGCGAAGAGGGTGCGCTGCTGGGCCCGTCCATCATGCCCGGCGGGTCCCGGGAGTCCTACGACTCGCTGGGTCCGATGCTGGAGAAGATTTCAGCGAAATACAACGGCGAGCCGTGCTGCACCTGGGTGGGTACAGACGGTGCCGGGCACTTCGTGAAGATGGTCCACAACGGCATCGAATATGCGGACATGCAGGTCATCGGCGAAGCCTACGACCTGCTGCGCTCGGCTGCGGGCATCGAGCCCGCCGAGCAGGCAGAAATCTTCACTGAATGGAACAAGGGCCAGCTCAGCTCCTTCCTGATCGAAATCACGGCCGAAGTCCTCGCCCACACCGACGCGAAGACCGGCAAGCCGTTCGTTGACGTCGTCGTGGATTCCGCGGGCCAGAAGGGCACGGGCCGCTGGACGGTTGTCTCCGGCCTGGACCTGGGTTCCCCGGTCTCTGCCATCGCGGAATCCGTGTTCGCCCGCGCACTGTCATCGCAGCGCGGACAGCGCGAGGAAGCACAGGGAGTCCTTGCCGGCGAGGAAGCCGCCGTCGAGCTTCCCGAGACCTTCGTGGAAGACGTGCGGCAGGCGCTGTACGCCTCCAAGCTGGTCAGCTACGCCCAGGGCCTGGACATGCTTACCGGGGCGGCGAAGACCTACGGGTGGGACCTGAAGCTGGATGAGATCGCCTCGCTCTGGCGTGCCGGCTGCATCATCCGCGCGGAGCTGCTCGATGACATCATGAAGGCATATGCGGACGGCAAGGCTCCGGCCAACCTCCTGCTCGCCCCGGCGTTCGCCGAGTCCATCGCCCAGGCTCTTCCGGCCTGGCGCCGGGTGGTGTCCGTGGCTGTTCAGCTGGGCATCCCGGTTCCGGTCTTCTCGTCCTCCCTGGCCTACTACGACGGCCTGCGCCGCAAGCGCCTGCCTGCCGCCCTGACCCAGGGCCTGCGCGACCTGTTTGGCGCGCACACCTACAGCCGCGTGGATGCCGAAGGTACCTTCCACACGCTGTGGAGCGGGGATCATTCCGAAATCGAAGCCGTGGACACCCACTAGTCCTCCGGCACGCAAAAGTCCGGCTGCCCCAAAGGGGGCAGCCGGACTTTTCGCTTTTGTAGCTAGATGTAGATCGCCGGATCCACGTACTCCGCCGGGTCAACGGCAGGCTGGTTCATCTTGGCGTCACGGTGCCGCCACGTCGCGGGAATACCGGTGATGATCGAGTCCGCAGGCGCGTCCTTGACCACGACGGCGTTGGCACCCACCGCGCTGTTGGCGCCGATGGTTACCGGCCCCAGGATCTTCGCGCCGGCGCCGACGACAACGCCGTTGCACAGGGTGGGGTGCCGCTTCACCCTGGCCAGGGACCGTCCGCCGAGGGTCACCCCGTGGTAGAGCATGACGTCGTCGCCGATTTCCGCTGTCTCCCCGATGACCACTCCCATGCCGTGGTCGATGAAGAAGCGCCGGCCGATGGTGGCGCCCGGATGGATCTCGATGCCCGTGGCGAAACGCGCGAACTGCGAGAGTGCGCGTGCCGGGAAACGCAGTGCCGGGTTGGCCCACATCCGGTGGGTCAGGCGGTGGATCCAGATGGCGTGCAGTCCGGAGTAGACAATGAGGTTCTCGAGGGAACCGCGCGCCGCCGGGTCATGGGACGCGGCGGCGGTGAGGTCTTCGCGAAGGCGGGACAGGAAACTCACGGGTGACTTTCTGCTTTGGGGTACCCGCCGTCGCAGGCGGGGCTGGCTAGCCGCGGATGTCGTCGTAGAGAACGGTGGAGATGTAGCGTTCTCCGAAGTCACAGACAACGGCCACGATCAGCTTACCGGCGTTTTCCGGGCGCTTGGCGAGCTCAAGGGCCGCCCAGACAATGGCACCGGAGGAAATGCCTCCCAGGATTCCCTCCTTGGTGCCCAGCGCACGCGCAGTGGCAACAGAGTCCTCGATGGAGGCATCAAAGACCTCATCGTAGATCTCAGTGTCCAGGATCTCAGGGATGAAGTTGGCGCCGATGCCCTGGATCTTGTGCGGTCCGGGGGAGCCTCCGTTAAGGATGGCGGAGTCCTTCGGCTCGACCGCCACGATCTGCACGCCCGGCTTGCGCTCCTTGAGGACCTGGCCAACACCGGTCACGGTGCCGCCGGTGCCCACGCCGGCCACGAAGATGTCCACCTTGCCGTCGGTATCGGCCCAGATCTCCTCGGCCGTGGTGGTGCGGTGGATCTGCGCGTTTGCTGCGTTGGCGAACTGCTGTGCCCAGATGGCGTTGTCCGTGGTGGCCACGATTTCCTTGGCCTTTTCCACGGCACCGCGCATGCCGTCCGCTCCGGGGGTCAGGACAATCTCCGCACCGAAGGCGCGCAGCATGACCCGGCGCTCGGTGGACATGGTTTCCGGCATGGTCAGGATGACCTTGTAGCCGCGGGCAGCGCCCACCATGGCAAGGGCGATCCCCGTGTTACCCGAGGTGCCTTCGACGATCGTGCCGCCCGGCCGCAGCGCGCCGGCCTTCTCGGCAGCATCGACGATTGCCACGCCAATGCGGTCCTTGACCGAGTTGGCGGGGTTGTAGAACTCGAGCTTGACTGCGACGTCGCCGGGCAGGCCCTCGGTGAGGCGGTTCAGGCGGACCAGCGGGGTGCCGCCGACCAGCTGGGTGACGTCGTCGTAAATTCGTGCCATGGTGTGTGTCCTCTGTTCGTCGGAGCCTGTGAACCGGATGCGGAACGCTTTCTTCCTCAAGCGT
The DNA here is from genome assembly GCF_009193255.1 of Arthrobacter koreensis. Lineage (GTDB taxonomy): Bacteria > Actinomycetota > Actinomycetes > Actinomycetales > Micrococcaceae > Arthrobacter_B > Arthrobacter_B koreensis. Next base: position 107,424 of record NZ_WACG01000003.1, on the reverse strand, counting down.
ATCCGCACGCATTCATAGGGTCAGTTGTCAAGCCATTCGGCGTAATATTTCCGGGCCTTGGCAAGCTTGGGATTAATGATCACCTGGCAATAGCCCTGCTCCGGGTGCTTCGCATAGAAATCCTGGTGGTACTCCTCCGCGCGGTGGAACACGGGCAGCCGGGTAATCTCGGTCACGATCGGGTCGCTCCACAGTGCCTGGGCACGGTCCCGCGCCTTCTCCATCTCTTCGCGTTCCTCTTCGGTCCGGTAGAACATCGAGGAACGGTACTGCGTGCCGACGTCGTAGCCCTGGCGGTTCAGGGTGGTCGGGTCGTGGGAGATGAAGAACATGTCCAGGATGACCTCCGCGGGAACAACGTCCTCGTCAAAGGTCACTTCCACAACCTCGGCGTGGCCGGTGATGCCGGAGCAGACGCTCTCATAGTCCGGGTGCGCTGTAAACCCGCCGGTGTAGCCGGAAACGACGCTGCTCACGCCGCGGGTCTTCTGGTAGATGGCGTCGAGGCACCAAAAGCAGCCTCCGCCGAGAACATAGGTCTTCATGCCAATGTATAAGCCTCCGCGCGCTGCAAAGATTCCCTGCCCGCAATCCTCCGCCGCGGCGCCCCCGCGGGAGCACCGTGTTCCCTTACCCGGCAGCGGTGCCGGTGCGGTAGAACTATTGCTATGGAAACCCCAAGCAATCCAGACGCCCGGGACAGCGCCGAAGAACCGGCCGGGGCAGGCGGCAGTGAATCCGGACAGGAGGCGGCGCAGGCCCGGCTCGGCGACGTGCTCCTGGCTGTCGAGGAACTCTGGCCCGAGTCCCTCGCAGAGGACTGGGATGCTGTAGGCATCGTTGCCGGCCGCCCCGAGCGCAGCGTGGAACGGATCCTGTTTGCGGTGGACCCCACGCACGAGGTTATCGATGAAGCCCTGGAGTGGGGGGCAGACCTGCTCATTACGCACCACCCCCTGCTGCTCAAGCCCGTGCATTCGGTAGCCGGCACGGGTTTCAAGGGAGATGCCGTGCACCGGCTGATCGAAGGCGGCTGCGCCCTGGTGACAGCCCATACCAACGGTGACAGCGCCGTCGGGGGTGTCTCCGACGTCCTCGCCGACGCGTTCGGCCTGCAGGACACCGTTCCGCTGGCCCCTGCAGCCAACGGCCTTCCGGAAGAAGGCATCGGCAGGGTGGGCAACCTTCCGGAGGTCGCCACCCTGGCCGAATTTGCCGAGCTGGTCTTCAGCATCATGCCGGCCGTTGCCGGCGGGGTGCGCGTGGCCGGAGACCCGCAGGGGCTCGTGCGGCGCGTCGCTGTGTGCGGCGGGGCGGGGGACAGCCTCTTCGGCGCTGTCCGGGAACAACAGGCAGACGTTTACGTGACCGCGGACCTGCGCCATCATCCTGCCTCGGAAGCCCGTGAAGCTGCGGTCAACGGCCGGCCCTACCTGATTGATGTCTCCCACTTTGGCAGCGAGTGGCTGTGGCTGACCCCCGCTGCGGGTGCCCTGGAGAATGTGCTTGCGGACCAGGGGTTCAGTGTGGAGACCCGGGTCAGTACGCGCAACACCGACCCGTGGGACTTTATCCTCACTCCTGGCTAGGCAATCACGCCTGCCAGTGGCATAGGCTAGGAAAGCCGCACCAGTCAGGCAAGCGGAATATGTGGAGGTATTTGGTGGCAAAAGCATCACCGGCCGAACAGCTTCGGCTGCTCGACCTGCAGGCGTTGGATTCCAAGATGAGGCAGCTGGATTCGCGGGCCCGCAGCGTCCGCGAAAACCCCGACCTCAAGGCCCTTGCCGCCAAGGCCGCCGCCGCGCGTTCCGCTCTCGGTACAGCCGCGACCCAGAGCGCCGATATTGAGCGTGAGCTTGCCCGCGCCGAAGCGGACGTTGCCTCCGTAACCGCCCGCCTGGAGCGGGACCAGAAGCACCTGGACAGCGGATCCGGCGGTTCAAAGGAACTGACCGCCCTGCAGAGTGAGATCGAGTCGCTCAGCCGCCGCCGGTCGGACCTGGAAGACACCGAACTCGAAGTCATGGAGCGGCTCGAAGCTGTCCGGGGGACCGAAGCGGAGCGGCGCGCCGAGGCCGTGTCCGCCGAGGCTGAGCTTGCGGACCTGGAAGCAAAGCGCGACGCCGAGCTGGCGGAAATCGAAGCCGAGCGTGCAGAAACCCAGCGCCAGCGCACCGAGCTGGCGGGGCGCTTCGCCCCGGATCTGCTCGCCGTCTACGAACGGACCCTGGCCCGCCACGGAATCGGCGCAGCCCGGCTGTTCCACGGCACCTCCGAAGGCTCCGGCATGCAGCTGAGCCCCGGCGACCTTGCGGATATCCGCAGGGCAGCCGAAGACGACATCGTCTTCTGCCCGGACTCCGGGTGCATTCTGGTCCGTTCATCGGAGTGGGGCAGCTAAGCGGTGACCCTGTTTGACCCTTCGGACACGCCAGTGTCCGCACCGGCGGGTGCCCGGCGGACCCTTATCGTAGAGGCCGACGGCGGCTCCCGCGGGAATCCCGGCCATGCCGGCTACGGTGCCCTGGTGCGTGATCCCGAAACGAACCAGATCCTGGTGGAAAAAGCAGAGTACCTGGGCATTGCGTCTAACAACGTTGCCGAGTATTCAGGATTAATCGCTGCCCTCGAACTGGCACATGAGATCGACCCGGACGCCTGGATCCTGGCCAAGATGGACTCCAAGCTGGTGGTTGAGCAGATGAGCGGCCGCTGGAAGATCAAGCACGAAGACATGCAGCGACTGGCCCGCAAAGCCCGCTCCGTCGTCGACCCGCGCCGTGTGAAGTACCAGTGGATACCGCGGGAAATTAATAAGGACGCGGACCGGCTGTCAAACGAAGCCATGGACGCAGGGATCGCCGGTGTCCCGTGGAAGGGGCGGCAGCTTCCCGGCGCCGCGGACACCGGTTCCGGAACTGGAACCGGTGCGGACGACGCGTCGTCGGCGCTGGCAGCGCCGGAGCCCGTACCGACCGGACGCCTGCACCACGTGGAGATCTGGGTGCGGGACTTTCCCCGAGCCGAAACCAGCATCGGCTGGCTGCTTGAACGACTCGGATTCGTGCGTACGGACTCCTGGAAAACCGGCGCCAGCTGGACGGGAACCGGAGGACATATCGTCATCGAGGCGGGACCCGACGTCGTTCCCGGCGAACACGAGCGCCGCCGTCCGGGCCTGAACCACCTGGCCTTCGGTGCCGGAACGGCCGCGGAAGTTGATCTGCTGGTCCGCCGTGCTGCCAGCCATGGCTGGACACTGATGTTCCAGGACCGGCACCCGCACGCCGGGGGACCGGGTCACTACGCTGCCTACCTTGAAAACGGGGACGGGTTCGAAGTCGAACTGGTGGCCGACCGGCCCTAGTGGTCTTCCGGAAGGATCAGGTTGAGCTGGTAGGGCTTGCGGCCCGCGGGCGGTACCAGTTCCGCCTCCCACTTCTCCGCAGCGGCGTCACGGAGTTCCTCAGCGGACGACGGGGCAGTCCCTGAACGGGTGAGCAGGTGCCGCGCCAGTTCTCCACGGGTGTGCTTGGCAAAGTGGGACACCACCTTGCGTTCACCATTCCGGATCTGGAAGACGTTAACGGCTGCGGTGTCCTGCTGCGGTGGCTGCCACGCAGCGGCATACGTGCTGGAACGGCAGTCCACTACCAGCCGGCCTTCGGCATGTCGCCCCAGCGGGTCCGCCAGCGCGGCCTTCCAAAAGGCAGCCAGCCGTCCGCAGCCCGGAAGGCTCGTGCCCATGGAGAGCCGGTAAGCCGGGATGGCGTCGCCAAAACCGATGGCGCCCCACAGCGCAGAAATGACAACGACGGCTTTCTCGGCAGAGTCCTGCTGGGCAGGGGTGAGGGTCGTGTAGCCCAGGGCGTCGTAGAGCACTCCGGAGTAGATTCGGTGCGCCGGTGCGCAGGGTTCGCTCTCCAGGACAGTGTTGCGGCGCACTTCCTCAGCGAGGGAAGCGCCGACGCCCAGTACTGCATGCGCGTCCGGGGCGGCACTGGCCTCCATGAGGGCGGCGAGGACTTCCTTACGGGCCGCGGCCAGCTCCGGAAAGTGCAGGGAGTCAGTGTTCAGGGTCGGACCCGCCGGCGGGCGGGTCTTGCCTTCGGAAGGGGGCAGGAGGATCAGCACTGATTAATCGTAAGGTCCTGCGGCAGGTAGCATTGACCGCGGGACGGGTTGGCCAGGCAATCGCGTCAGGACGGTCTTTGGACCGGACCTGCCGAGGAAAGTCCGGGCTCCGCAGGGCAGGGTGGTGGGTAACGCCCACTCGGGGAAACCCGCAGGCCAGTGCCACAGAAAACAGACCGCCCGCGTTTATCCGCGGGTAAGGGTGAAACGGTGGTGTAAGAGACCACCAGTGCCCCGGGTGACCGGGGCAGCTAGGTAAACCCCACTCGGAGCAAGGCCATACAGGGTGCGTTTGAGGGCTGCCCGCCCGAGCATCCGGGTAGGCCGCTGGAGGAAACCGGTAACGGTTTCCGGAGATGGATGATTGCCGCCTGCACCGCCGGTAACGGTACGCAGGTACAAAACCCGGCTTATCGGCCAGCCCGTCCCGCCCACCGCGCATTATGTACACCCCTTGTTGCGCGTACAAGCAGCTTGAGGCGTTCCAGGGGAATTTCGGCTGACTTATTTCTACCGGTAGGGCGCGTCATGCACCTGCATGAACCTCGGCTATTCTGTGTCGATGATCACGCATCCCGCGCCCGGCCGGCACCTCGTGGTGCGCAACGCCAATTTCCGGGCACTCTGGGTTTCCTCCACCATGGGTATCCTGGGCGGCTCGGTGACCGCTGTGGTCCTGCCCGTCATCGCGGCGGTGGAACTCGGGGCCAGCGACTTCGCCGTTGCGGCGCTCTCCGGGATGGTGTTCCTGCCCTGGCTCCTGTTCGGCCTGCCGGTTGGCGTTGTGGTGGACCGCCGCCGGCGCCGTCCCGTCATCCTGCTCTCGCTCGTGGCCCGCATTGTCCTGCTCGCAACGCTTCCCATCGCCTATTGGATGGGCGTGCTCACCACGGCGCAGCTGTTCATCGTTTCGTTCCTGGCGGGACTTGCGGCCGTGTACTTCACGCTCGCCGAAGCAGCCCTGATTCCGCGGGCGGTCACGAAGGATGAGCTTATTGAGGGCAACGGGCTGATGACCGGCTCGGGTGCGTCCGCCGACGCCGTCGGACGCGGGCTGGGAGGCTGGATGACCCAGGCCGTGGGGGCGTCGAATTCCCTCCTCGTGCAGCTGGGCGCATCTGTTGCCTCTTTCATTGCCATCCTTGGACTCAAGGTGGAAGAGGCCGTCCCGGACGCTTCCGAGAAGCGCCACATCTGGCGGGAGATGAAATCCGGCTTGAGCTACTCGCTCAGTACCACTCCGCTGCGGGTGCTGCTGCTCGTGGCGGCGCTGTGGAACCTCGGGGGAAACATTGTTGTGTCCCTGATCGTCCTGCTGGTGGTGCGCACACTGGGGGAGAACGGAACATGGCTCGGATTCCTGATGGCGGCGACGGCGGTGGGCGGCACCCTGGGCGGACTCACCGTGAAGCGGCTCGCCGACCGCTTCGGTTCGGGAGTGGTGTGGCGGTACTCGATGTTCCCGGCAGCAGCCGGATATGCCGCACTGCTGCTGATGACTCCCGGCTGGGGGATGCTGCCCGGCTTCTTCGGCATGTTCCTGACGGGGCTGGCCATCTCCATGAACATTGTGGTTTCAACAAGTTTCCGGCAGCGGGTTTGTCCCCCGGACATGATGGGGCGCCTGGGATCCGCCACCAGGATGGTGAGCTGGGGGATGCTGGCGGTGGCTTCGCTCCTGGCCGGGGTGCTTGCCACCACCATCGGAGTGCGCGGCGGTATCGTCGTCGGGATCCTCATCGCGGTGCTGGCGCCGTTTATTGCCTCGCGAGGACCGCTGAGGGGCGTCCGGCACCTCGAGGACCTCGAACCGGCTCCTGCAGACGCAGCGCAGCCCGGGAGGCCGGCCCAGGAGCAGTCCACGCTGTGATGAACATCTCCCATCCCCGTCCTGAGGTTGGTCTGTGGCCTAATACACTTGTAAGTGTTTCGCGGCCGTGTCCAGCGCCGCGGAGCATCAAGACACGGCCCAAGCGGGCTTGCTCCGGCACCGGCGCCGGAGGACTTACCAACCGGTCACAAAGCAGTGCCGGCTGAGACAAAGGATGTGAAGATCTGTGAGCCAGAAGTCCGATACCTGCCTGGATGCGTGGATGGACAGGGAGGCTATGGCAGAAGCCATGATCCCGCTCATTGGCCGGCTCTACCGGGAGAACAGCGTTGTTACCTCGGTTCACGGCCGTCCGCTGGTCAACCGCTCAGTCATCGACATTCTGAAGGCGCACCGGTTCGCCCGCCAGATTGACGACGTCGAGCTGCCGGTTTCCGAAACCCTGCCGATCCTGAAGGCCCTCACCGAACTTGAGCTCGGAGCGGCGTCAGTGGACCTGGCCCGGATGAACGCCAAGTACCAGCGCGAAGGCAACGGTGCGCCGCTCGTGGACTTCCTGCGGGACGAACTCTCGGAGGTTGCCGGCAAGCATGGCGCGGACGAGCGGACCAGCACCGATGTAGTCCTTTATGGCTTTGGCCGGATCGGCCGCCTGCTGGCGCGGATCCTGATCGACCACGAAGGCGGCGGGCATGGGCTGCGCCTCCGGGCGATCGTGGTGCGCAAGGGTGCCGAAAATGACCTGGTCAAGCGCGCCAGCCTGCTGCGCCGCGACTCGGTGCACGGCGCCTTCCCCGGCACCATCACCGTCGATGAGGAAACGAACACCATCCTCGCCAACGGAACCCTGATCCAGGTCATCTATTCCAACGACCCGGCTGCGGTCGACTACACGGAGTACGGCATCAAGGACGCGATCGTGGTGGACAACACCGGCCGCTGGCGCGACGCGGACGGACTGGCCCAGCACCTGAGCGCCAAGGGCGTTTCCCGGGTACTCCTGACCGCACCGGGCAAGGGCGACCTGAAGAACATTGTCCACGGCATCAACCACCAGTCCATTACCGACGAAGACAAGATCCTCTCCGCAGCGTCCTGCACCACCAACGCCATCACTCCCGTGCTGAAGGTGCTCAACGACAAGTTCGGGATCGTCAACGGCCATGTGGAGACAGTCCACTCCTTCACCAATGACCAGAACCTCATCGACAACTTCCACAAGGGCGACCGCCGCGGACGCTCTGCCGCGCTGAACATGGTCATCACGGAGACCGGTGCCGCCAAGGCCGTGGCCAAGGCCCTTCCGGAACTCGCCGGCAAGCTCAGCGGCAACGCCATCCGTGTCCCCACCCCGGACGTATCCATGGCCATCCTGAACGTGAACCTCGAAACCGGGACCACCAAGGAAGAACTGAACACCTTCCTCCGGGAGACCTCGCTGAACTCGGAGCTGCACAAGCAGATCGACTACATCGATTCCCCTGAGGTTGTTTCGACCGACTTCGTAGGCTCCAAGCGCGCCGGGATCGTGGATGGGCTGGCCACGATCTCCAACGGCAAGAACGCCATCCTCTACGTCTGGTATGACAACGAGTACGGCTACAGCTGCCAGGTGATCCGCGTGCTCGAAGAGATGGCGCACGTGAACCCGCCGGCGTTCCCGCGGGCCGAAGAACTCGTCGCTAGCGTGTAGCGGAGTTCCTGCACAGCAAAACGCCCCGCCGGTTCTGCCGGCGGGGCGTTTTGCTGTGCAGGCTGTATGTCGGCGGCGTAACTAGTGGCCGAACGGATCCGGATCGACGCCTGGCATCCAGGTGAGTCCCGGGACGTTCCAGCCGTTGTTCTTCAGGACCTTGCGGGCCTTGCGTCCCCAGCGTTCGTTCAGCCGGTCAACGTAGAGCTTGCCGTCCAAATGGTCATATTCATGCTGCAGGACGCGCGCAAACCATCCGGTGGCCTCGAACTGAACGGGCGATCCCGTCTCATCGAAGCCGGTGACCCTGGCCCAGTCCGCACGGGTCAGCGGAAAGTTCTCACCCGGCACGGACAGGCAGCCTTCGGTGTCGTCGTCAGGGTCCGGCGCGGAGCCGGGCACCTTGGACGTTGTCAGCACCGGATTGACCACGACGCCGCGGTCCGGAGCGTCGTCGTCGTTAGGGTAGTCAAAGGTGAAGATCCGCAGGCCCACACCCACCTGGGGTGCAGCGAGGCCCACGCCGTTGGCGACGTCCATCGTTTCGTACATGTCGGCAACGAGCGTGCGCAGTGCATCGTCAAACTCCGTCACCTCCGCTGCCCGGCGGTGGAGGACGGGTTCCCCGTAGATGGTGATAGGGCGGACGGTCATGGGTTCTGCTTTCCGTGCTGGGGCAAAGGGGGAGTGATGCTGCGGCCAATAACTTCACGCATGATTTCGGAGGTTCCGCCGAAGATCGTGAGTAAACGGGCAGCCAGGAAGGCCTGCGCCACCGGGTATTCCATGATGTAACCGTAGCCGCCGTGCAGCTGGAGGCAGCGGTCGGTCACGGATTTGGCCCGTTCAGATGCCCAGAGCTTGGCCTTGGCTGCCGAGACTGCATCCAGGGTGCCGTGGTTGAATGCCCGCACGGCCGAGTCCACATACGCTTCGGTGACTTCCACTTCGGTCAGGATGTCCGCCAGTTCAAAGCGCGTGTTCTGGAAGTCACTGATCCTGGCGCCGAAGGCCCCCCGCTCCGCCGTGTACAAGGCGGTGGCGTCGTAGACGCTCCGCGCCACGGCGGAGGACGCGACGGCGATGGCCAACCGGCCCTGGGGGAGCTGTCCGGCGGCATATTCAAGTCCGCGCCCCTCCTCGCCCACCAGGTTGCCGGCGGGGATTACAACGTCATCGAAAAACAGTTCGGCAGTGTCCGAGGCTTTGAGGCCCATCTTGTCGAGCTGGCGGCCGGTTGAATAGCCGGAGGTCTTCTCCACCATGAACATGCTGAAGGAGCGTGCCCCTCCGCGGCCGGTACCGCCGTCGGTCCGTGCCAGGACGAGGGCCGCGTCACCGGTGATTCCGTTGCCGATGAAGGTTTTCTGGCCGTTGAGGAGCCAGTCGCCGTCTGCGTTGCGGACGGCTTTGGTGCGGATGCCCCGGAGATCGCTTCCCGCGCCGGGCTCAGTCCACGCCACGGACGTCACGATGTCTCCGCTGACCATTTGGGGGAGCCAGCGCTCCTTGAGGTCCTCCGAACCGTAAGCCAGGAGATGGGGGAGCACCATGTCGTCGTGCAGGTGGAAGGCCAGCCCGACGGCGAGGTGGTTGGCGCGCGCGAACTCCTCATCCATGACCACGCGGTAACGGTAGTCAGGCATGCCTGCTCCACCGAACTCCTCCGGCACGGCAAGGCCCAGCAGGCCCTGCTCGCCGGCGGACTTCCACAGCCGCCGCGGCATCCGGTGGTCTGTTTCCCAGCCGGAATACCCCGGAGCCACTTCCCGCTGGTTGAATTCGCGGGCGAGTTCACGGAAAAGCCCGTGGTCCTCATCGAAAAGCGTGCGTTCCAACGCGGCGCCTCCTAAGTTCTGTCCTGCCCGTGCGCGTCGAGTCAGCTGGGGGGATACGTAAAAGACCGCCCCGGAAAAATCCGAGGCGGTCTTTGTGAAGCTGGAAACCAGCCTCTTCCGGGTGAGTAACGGGGGTTGAACCCGCGACCTCCTGGACCACAACCAGGCGCTCTGCCAACTGAGCTATACCCACCATGTGCACTCAGATTATTCATTTCCAAAGTCCAGGCGAGTGGTCTTTGCAAACTCATTTATCTGAGGCAGCGGATACAAGCTTACACGGTTTTTTGGGTGCTTTTGACACAAGTGCGCCGCAGCGGCCCAAAAGTGATGCAGCTAACTTTCGGCAGCCGATTCGGTGACCTGGGCTGCGATCTTTTTCGACGCAGCCGAGTCCGGTCCCGGCGCCGGAACGAAGATCGCTTCACGGTAGTACCGCAGCTCGTTAATGGAGTCCTGGATATCCCCCAGGGCGCGGTGGCCTCCGTTCTTGGCAGGAGACTGGAAGTAGGCACGCGGGTACCAGCGCCGTGCAAGTTCCTTGATGGTGGAGACATCGATGATGCGGTAGTGCAGGTAGTCGATGACCTCCGGCATGTCGCGTGCCAGGAACATCCGGTCTGTTCCCACCGAGTTGCCCGCCAGCTGGGCCTTCTTCGGTTCGGGTACCCACTTGGTGATGTACTCAATGACTTCGGCCTCGGCCTCCGCCAGGGTCATGCCGCCGGGCAGTTCATCCAGGAGCTTGGAAGTGGTGTGCATCTGGCGGACGAAGTCGCCCATCTGTTCCAGGGCGGAGTCTTCCGGCTTGATGACGACGTCGACGCCGTCGCCGAGGATATTCAGCTCGGAGTCCGTCACCAGCACAGCAACCTCGATCAAGGCGTCGGCGCTGATGTCCAGCCCGGTCATTTCACAGTCGATCCAGACAATGCGTTCATTTGTTATTGGCACGGGATAAATGTACCCCGCGGCGCCGGACCGCTGCTGGCTAAAGGCTCGAGTGGCTTCGCTGCCGACGGTCGTGGCGATCGGAATCCGCAGTCTGGACCGGCTTCCCGGCAACGGGTACGTAAGGCTGCAGGGGCAGGGACCCTGTTTCCGGTGGGCCGAAGGTGCGGGTCCAGCGGCTGGCCTGCGAGCCGGTCCCGCCGGGGACTGGGGCACTCAGGAATCCCCGGGCCGCGCCCGGAGCCAGGGGAACGGCGGGGGCCAGTGGATGCTCCGGTGCGCCCGGCGCACCTATGCTTCGCCGGCGGTCCGCGGCGGGCGCCGTAGATTGAGGCCTCGGCGCAGCAGCCGCGCCGACACGTTCCGGAAGTGCCGGGACCCGTGAGGCGTACCAGGCCGTGCCGAAGGCAGCGAGGACAAACGCCGAGGTGCCGACGGCGACAGGCACAGGGATGCGGGCCCACAGCAGCGATGCCAGGGTGGTTGCGGAGATGAACAGCCCCCAGCCGAGGAGCTCGGGGCTGCGGCGTGCGCTGCCCGGCCGGTTTGCGGCGCGCTGACCGCGCCGCCTCACTTCTGGTTCTGCCCGGTGGCGCCCCACAGCCCGTCCCGCCTTGCCTCGTCCGATCCAACCCAGACAGTCTATGTGAGCCGCGCCCCACTGGCCGCGCAGCGCGCCGCGTCAGAGGGCATGCACATGTCGCGATGCTAATATTTGGCCTGACGAAGCCGCCCTGACCCGCCCCCGCACAGGGAATCCGGGCCCGGAAGGTTTCGCCGCGGCTGGCGCCTGCGTCCGCCCGAGGAGGCGTTTGCTTTCGAACCTGGTGCCCGTTCGCTGGGACCCGCCGTACGAACCAGAGATTGGAACGACCCACGATGACCGCCCAGGTCCCTGCGACCGAGCCTTCGTCTCCCGAAACGGAGAGCACGAAAACCGACCATCCCAACGTCGCGATCATCCATGGGTTTATCGGCTCAGTGATGATGCTTGCCGGCTCCTTCGGGGTCGGCTGGCTCTCTCTATCCTCTTATGAGCTGCGCCGTATCGAGTTCATTATGTGGCTTCGCTTCGAGCCCGCCGGTGCGGTGATTTCCGTGCTCCTGCTGGCTCTGGGCGGCATGCTGCTGGTGCGCTCCTGGCTGCGCTTCGGGCAGCGGATTGGAGATTGGGGGCCGCAGTCACGCCCTTACGTGCTCAAGGCCATCCTGGCCTGGGGCGGACCGATGTGCCTCACGCTGCCGCTCTTTAGCCGCGACGTCTTTGCCTACATTGCCCAGGGCTTGGTCATGGTTAGCGGCCTGAACCCCTATAAAGACGGCTATTCCCAGATCTCCAACTACCTCCAGCTGGGGGCGGACGACCTCTGGGCACAGAGCCCCACGCCCTACGGGCCGATCTTCCTGTGGCTCGAAGAGATCGTGGTGCGGATTACCGGCGGACAGACCGAGTTCTCCATCCTCCTTTTCCGGCTGATCGCCCTCATTGGCGTGGCCATGTGCATCTACTACGTGCCCAAGCTCGCCGAGCTGCACGGCATCAACCCGAACCGGGCGCTGTGGCTCACGGCAGCGAATCCGCTCTTCCTTACCAACTTCATTGCGAGCATCCACAACGACGCGCTCATGATTGGCCTGGCCCTTGCCGGCCTCTACTACGCTGCAAACAAGCGCGGCGTCCTGGGGACGGTGCTCATCACGCTGTCCGTGGGGATTAAGCCCATCACCCTGATCTTCCTCCCGTTCATCGGCCTGATGTGGGCAGGCAAGGGAGCCTCGTGGCCGCGGAAGTTCCTGTACTGGTTCATGACCGCAGGGCTGTCCCTGGGGCTGCTGGCCATTCTCGGCGTCGTGAACGGGCTGGGCTTCGGCTGGGTGGGTGCGCTCAGCACCCCCGGCAGTGTCTGGATCTGGTACGCGCCCGTCGGCTTCGTCGGCCTGGTCGTGGCCACACTGGGTAACTCGCTGGGGCTGCCCGGCTGGTCCTTCGCCGACGTCGTGCATACCATCGGGCGCCTGGCTTCCCTCGCCGTCGCCGTCTGGCTGATGTTCGTGGGCGACTACTCCAGGCTGGTCCGCCGCCTGGCCCTCGCATTCGCGGCGATTGTCATGCTCGCCCCCATGATCCAGTCCTGGTACGTGGTGTGGCTGATTCCGCTGTTTGCCGTCACCGGCATCCGCAATGACTGGCAGGTCAAGACGCTGTACCTGTTCGTGTCCTTCTTTATGGTCTACGCGATCAGCGACCAGCTGGACATCTGGCCCTACTTCGAGTTCAGCCTGAGCGCAGCTCGGCAGATTGCCGCTGTGACAGCCGTCGCCTTTGCGCTCTACCTGATCTTCCTGGACCCGAAGACGAAGGTCCTGTTCCGGAAGAAGCTTACGGAGCCGGTTCCGGGCGAACTTCGGATTCGCTGATCTTCCCGGCACGGGCCAGGGCAGTGATCTTGCCGAGCGACCACGCCAGCAGGGCCATCAGGAGCAGGTTCCGCAGCGTCAGCAGGACGGCCACAGCAACGTTGAGGTCGTTGTACAGCGCCTCGTAGAACACGGGGTAGACCAGCGTGGTCAGCGCTGCCACGGCGATCATCATTGAAGCGGGCAGCCACCAGGCGCGCCCTTCCCAGGCTACGCCCACGGCAACTACCGCGCCCAGCCACAGCATGAACTGGGGCGAGCCAACCTTGTTGAAGACGATGAACGCGCTGACGAGGGCCAGCGAACCGGCTGCCAGCAGCGCGCCCGCGTCGGCTCCGCGCTTCACCGCCCAGACAAGCAGGAGCACGACGGCGACGGCGGCCAGGGCGAGGAGCGGAGTCATCAGCGCAGCAACGGGTTCTCCAAGGGCGCCCCGCACTTCGCGGGTATTGATGACCGTGTCTTCGTAGATGTGGGCATCTGACCGCCCCAGGATGGCCTGCCAGAGGCCGGGGGTGGTGAAGGGTGCCTCCAGCTGCATTCCACGGTCGCCCTGGGCGCCCATGAAGCTCAACAGGTGCGGCAGCCCGCCGGCAGCGGCGACGACGGCCGCCACTGCGGCAGAGAAGGCGGCGCCGGTGGCCAGGAGCGTCAGGCGCTGCTTCGATACGGCCAGGACGGCCAGGATCACGGCAGCCGGCCAGACCTTGATCCAGGTGGCGGCAGACAACAGAAGGGACGCGATGACCGGGCGGGTGGCAAGCCACAGCAGGCCCATGATCACCAGGGGAGCGGTGAGGCCGTCAATGCGCCCGATGGCTACCGGCCCCAGCAGTGCGGTAATGCCCAGCCACCAGTACGCAGCGATGCAGCGCACCCGGGTGCGCCCGGCGGTGAGGACGGCGAATGCGGCAGCATTGAGTCCGGTAAAGATGAGGAACCAGGCGAACTGGTAGGGGCCGTACCCGAAGACGGCCGCGAGCAGCATGGGGGCCAGCGCTCCGATGGGGTAGACCCAGTCCGTGCTGATTCCCTGCCATTGCCCGTCCTGCAGTCCTTCGAAAGCCCACTGGCGGTAGAACTGGATATCGCTGAGCACTTCGCCGGTGAAGATCAATGGCGAAAGGAGGCCGAAAAAGAGCAGGTGCACACCCGCGAAGGTCAGCCACAGGACTCCGGAACGCGTGTAGCTGGGCTGGCCGGCAACGGGGATGGACGACATGCTCGGTGGTACTCCTTAGCAGGGGATTCCGAGGCGCGCAGGCTGCCGCACCCCAGCGATAAGGGTACCTGCGGCGCGTGGGCGGCATGCAATCGGCAGCCGAACACGGAATACTGTAGGCATGTCCGACCGAACAGAACATTCGATCACTGCCGATTTTGACGTTTCCTCCTGGGAACCGACTCCCTACGTGGTGGAGGGAACCAACAGCGAACTCTCCACCGTTCGTGCGGTGAAGATCTTTGAAGGGCCAATCTCCGGCACCAGCGTTTCCGACCTCCTGCTGGCGGGGAACGCCACCGGGGCCGGGTACGTGGGGAGTGAGGTGTTTGCCGGCAGCGTCGAGGGACGCGAGGGCACCATGGTGATCCAGCACTGGGGACTGGCCGAGGGCGAAGCAACGGCCTCTTCCGGCCACATCATTCCCGGATCCGGGACGGCGGGCCTGGCCGGCATTTCCGGCAAGGCGGTTTTCTCCCAGACCGAGGACGGACAGCACCGCCTTGAACTGAGGGTCTCCTTCCCGGACGCCCCTGACACCAACGGTCCGCAGCCGTCGGAGCCATCGGAAGACCGGCCTGCGGACGCACTGTAGTTCCCTGCCGAACGCCGCGCTCCAGCTGCCGGCGCTCAGTTCACCGGGAGCATGCCGGGAATCAGCAGCCATACTGCCGCTGAGGCGCAGGCCGCGATTACGGCAGCGAACAGCACAAGCCACACGGCGGACGGAACGCTCGAACGCTGGGCGAGGATCCAAGCGTCCGAGGACTGCAGCGCACTCCGTCGCCGGGTGTGGACACTGAGCAGGTTCAGCCAGTCGCGCACCGCTCCGACGAGGAGCGCTATTCCGAGCGCAGCCGTGACGTAGGCTGTCCCGCTCGGCGGCACAAACCACAGCAGCAGGACAGCGACGGCGGCACAGCCCAGCGCGATGGCCGCTCCCTGCAGATTGCGGATGAAGACCAGGGCCGCCACCAGCACCAGGACACCGGCGGACAGCACGGCCGAAGCCCAGCCGGTGGTGGCTGCCCAGAGAAGGGCAAGGCCGGTGAGCGCTGGAACGGGATAACCCCAGAAGCCCGCCCAGACGGCGCCGAAGCGGGTTCGCCCGAGGCTGCGCATCTGTCCCGAATGATCGAACCTCAATTCGATGCCGGTGATGCGATGCCCGGCAGTCAGGGCTGCGAAGGCATGCCCCAGTTCGTGGACGAATGTGACGAAGAGTCCAAACCAGCGCCAGGTCTGCGCCGGAATGGACAGGATGACCGCAGCAGCAGCAACCGGCAGCAGGAGCCAGGGTTGGGTGTCCAGGCCCTCCGCTCGGGTGAATCCGTCGGTGAGTTTGTTCCAGAAGTCAGCGGCCCAGCTCAAAGCTCCAGCTGGCCCCGCAGGATGGACTTACCCGAGTGCTCCGGATTCCCGTCGTGGGGCTCGTCGGAGATATCCACGATCGGATACGCACTGAGGTCAAGACCATCCGGAATCTTGAGGCGGGCTTCGGTCCCTTCCATCTCCCCGAGGCTGACCATGGAGGTGATGTCGGGGGAAATCAGCCAGACTTCACGGTAGCCGTCAGCATCACTGCTGCTCGACGTGATGACCAGTTCGCGTTCGCCGTCAGGCAGCAGATCCACGGTTGCGGTTCCCTCGTCGCTGTACGAGGGCAGCGGTTCCAGCGAAACCGAGGCAAGGACCTCCGGCTGCGGCTCGAACCCGCGGACGATGCCCCAGGTGGCCGCTCCGGTTACCACGACGGCGGCAGCTGCCGCAGCGAACCACTTTGTACCGCGGCGTTTGCGCCGTTCGTCGGCCAGTGAGACCGGAGGTGCCGTTTCTGCCGGGCGGGATGAGCTGTCAGTGTCCTGACGGGGGGTGCGGTCCGCCTGCTGGTCTTCCAGCGGGTCTCTCCGAAGCGAGGGGTCCAGTCCAAGAGCTGCGTGGATGCCTGCCCAGACGGCAGGCGGCGGGACGGACCCGGCCTCAACCGGGCTTCGCCCTGCCTTGACCACGCGGCCGTAGGCGCTGATCTCTCCTGCACACTGTTCACAGTGGGCCAGGTGTGCGGTTTCTTCGGCCGTAGGCTCCTCACCGAGTGCCAGGAGGGCCAATGCATCATCGTGCAGGTGCTGCATCGCTTACCTCCAATCGCTGCCGCAGTTGCATGAGTCCCCGCCGTATGTGGCTTTTGACAGTTCCCAGCGGCAGGCTGAGCTGCTCCGAGATCTGCTGGTGTGTCAGGTCCTCGTGGAAGGCGAGCCTCAAAATCGAGTGCTGGGGTTCGCCCAGGCGGGTGAGTTCGGCATCCAGGACGACTTTATCGGCGACGCCCTCCGGATCAGGGCCGCCGCTCCCGGCACGCTCACCGGCTGCTGCCGCACCCTCCAATACATCTTCCTCGCGCAGCCTTGAGGATGTCATGGTCGCTGATACGTTTCGCGCAATACCGATGAGCCAAGCCGCAAGGGTGGAGCGCTCGGGGGAGTAGGTCTCCCGATACCTCCAGGCTCGGATGAAAACTTCCTGGACGGCGTCGTCTGCCGCGTCAGTATCTATAAGGCGGCGGAGGGACATGGTCCGGACCAGCGGCGCAAAGCGGCGGTAAGCCTCGGCAAGTGCTGCCTCCTCACCTGCGGCGAAGGCCCGGTCCAGGCCGTCGTCGAGCTCGGGGACACCGGATGACATCGGGGCGGTTCTCCTGCCGTAAGCCTTTGTAGGGGCCGCGATCCTGAGGGTGCGCGTGCCGATTTTCCCTATGATACCGGTGTCGCCGTGAGCACAACGTTATCCTCATAGTCATTCTCCGTGTCGAGCCACTTTCCCCCGCAGGTAACCAGCTTGAGCAGATGGTCTCCTGTCCGGTCGAAGAGGCGGTGTCCGTCGAGGGACCGCTTGGCTATGTTCTCGACCTGCTGGGTCTGGTAGACGACCTGTGAGCCGTCTTCACGCGTCACCGTGACCCGTGTCCCCGGGGTGATGTCCTTGAGTCCGGCGATGGGCAGGACCTCCGTCCGGGAGTCAACATGGGCCGCCAGGACGGAGGACCCGGCGTCGGAACCCGGTGCCGGGCCGTATTTGTACCATCCGGCCTGGACGTGGTTGTTGGGGATCGTCATGGCCCCGTTGTCCTCGACGCCCACCGGTACGACCTCGAGGTCGATTCCGGTGCCCTCTACCTGGACCCTGACCGGTGCCGGGATGGTTTCGGCCGGCGCGGGCGTGGCCTGGCGGATGGGGATTCCGGAAGAGCTCTCGGGAGCGACGGCCGCGCCGGGGCCGGGGGACTGCTGCTGTGCCGGCCCTGCGCTGGTGGCGGTTTCGGCCGGCTCGTTGGCGGCAGGAACGGAAGCGCAGGAACCCAGGGCCAGTGCTCCGGCTGCCAGCCATGCAGCGAGGTATCCGCGGGAGCGTCCGGGTTGGTGCATGTTGGAGCCTTTCGAGTGTTGCGGTTCCCCGGTGCCTGACCGGTGCCTGGCCGGTGCCGGGGAGGAAAGCGGGAAGCCGGAAGGTGCAGTGCGGCCGGACCGCCGGCCGCACTGCACCTTCGTAAGGGCGGCAGTACACGCCCCGCGGAGACTACTCCGCGGAGGTTGCGCTTACAGCGCTCCGGCGGCGGGCAGCAACCGCGGTGCCGGCCAGGACCATCAGGGTCAGGCCGCCGGCGGCCGCGAGCATGATGCCGCCGTTGTTGTCCTGGGCAGCGGGCAGGGCGCCCGGAACTGCGTTCGGAGCGGTTTCCATGCCTTCGATGGTCTGGGTTGCCAGGGCAAGGTTACCGGCGTCCAGTGAGCCCCAGGCATAGACGATCGTGTGAACGCCTTCGGGCAGCGTCAGGTCTGCGGGGCCGATTACCGGTTCGGTGGTTCCTGCTGCAGCGACAGAAGCGGAAATCGTTCCGGGATCTACGGAGAGGGTCTTCTCGTCGGGGTTGGCGAGGTTGCTGATGACCGGCGAGCCGTTTGCCAACACATCAACCGCCGGGGCAGCCGCTACATGGCGGACAGTCAGGCCCGCTTTTCCTGCCTCGAGGGTGGAGGTGTCGTTCGTGTAGAGGTTGGCAGTCGGGGTTCCGTCCGCAGTGAGGTTGGCTACTGCCGTGAAGTTCCCGCCGGCGGTCAGGTCTGCCGTTACCGGGCCGATGATCGGTGCAGACGCATCAGCGGCATCCGGAGCGGTGATGGCCAGTTCATAGCTGCCCGCGGGAAGCGAGAGCGGCCCTGCCATGCTGCCGGGTGTGAAGTCGTCGAGAGTCAGTTCACCATTGACGTACACGTCCACAGTCGTATCCGGGACTGCATGGAAGACGGAGAGCTGGGCCTCATCCGCTGCCGAGGCTGCGGGTGCGGCGGCCAGTCCTGCTGCGGCGGCGAGTCCTGCTGCTGCGAAAAGTGTGGTGGTCTTGCGCATGGCTTCTCCTCTTGGGTTCGGTGCCGGGTGCTGTGCCCCTGGCTCTTTGTGGCCTACACCTCCTTTACTTCCGGGCCCCGTGGTTTGGATGCAGATGTATGGATTTTTTTCCGGAAACTTTTCCCCGCCCCTGGCTGACAGTTCACGCAGGCCGCAACCGGTATGCCGGTGCGGGGGTCGCCGGGCGGTGCGTAGTATCATCTATTGGTCTGCCTCCGTAGCTCAATGGATAGAGCAACGGCCTTCTAATCCGTAGGTTGCGCGTTCGAGTCGCGCCGGGGGCACCAATCGCTGAAGCCTCCAGGACCGGTGTGCCTGGAGGCTTTTGCGTGCCGGGGTCCGCCTCCGACTCGCGTCTTCTCCTCCACAGACGTACCCGGTCAGGCACCGCGTCCCTCCTGTCCACCGTTGGAGTTGAAGCCAATCCTGGTCCCGCTCGGTGCGGCCAGACTGGGGAAACCGGCCAACCGCCGGCACCGAACGGCAGCAGAAGGGCAGAGCGATGACGGACAACATCACCCTCCGGGGTTTCGTGGCAACGGAGGTCCGCACCACTACGGCAGACAGCGGGCTGGCGATTGCCGGCTTTCGGATGTGCACCACAGAACGCCGCTTCGACCGGGAAACAGGACTGTGGCAGGACGGCCACACCAACTGGTATTCGGTGTCCATGTTCCGGCAGCTGGCCACAAATGCCGGTGTGAGTATCCACAAGGGGGACCGGGTAATCGTCACGGGGAGGCTCCGGGTGCGGCAGTGGGCCACAGACGCCGGACGCAGCGGAACAACAGTAGACATCGATGCCGATTCAGTCGGACACGACCTCATGTGGGGAACTGCCAACTTCCGTCGCAACAGTGCGGAAAGGGCACCGCTGCGCAGCGCAGGCGACGGATCCGCGCTTGCAGAACCGCGTGAAGGGAGCGACGGCTCATTCGAGGCCGATGTTGACCCTTCGACTGGCGAGCTGCTCGGTGCAGAGGCAGAATTCGCAGGAAGCGGCATGGCGGGCCTCGGAGAGGACTTCGACGACGCCCGGACGGCCGAACCGGAGCCCGCGGCATACTGACCTCTGCATGGCACAATGTCAGCATGATGGCAGCGGAGGGATTCAACGTACAACCGTGCCGGCGGGCAGGGCTGGCTGCGGCGGCACTGCTGGTGGCGGTCCTGACCGGCTGTACCGGTGCGGACAGCAGCCCTGCCCTGCCGGCGGATACCTCCGCAGATACCTCCGCAAATACGGAGACGGCAGCACATGGGCCATCTCCGGAGGGCCGGTCCCAAACCGCCCAGACGGCCCTCGCCAAACTGGTCGCGGAGAGTCCCGAACCGTCCCGTGAAGCCGTGCGCGCTGCCTGGGTCAGCGCGGGATTCAGCACCGAAGAAGTAGAGGTGTCGCAGGACGGCACCCCAACTGGTTTGGCCGTGGACGCCATCGTCTCCGCGGCACCGGACGGAACGGAATGCCTGATCGGAGAAATCCGAGACGGGAAACTCGCCATGAGCACCGCGCCCGCACTCACCAATGGCCAATGTCTGCTGGGTGACGACCGCTAGGAGACTGCTAATTCCGGTCCGGACCCGGAGCGGGTAAACCCGGTTGCTCGCCGGTACTGCCGAAAATGGCACATAATGGCGTCTACGCACTAGCCTGAGAGCATGGCGGAATTTATCTACACAATGACCAAGGCCCGAAAGGCCGTTGGTGACAAGGTTATCCTCGACGACGTAAGTATGTCCTTCTACCCCGGCGCCAAGATCGGCGTGGTGGGGCCAAACGGTGCCGGTAAGTCCACCATCCTGAAGATCATGGCAGGCCTGGACACCCCGTCCAACGGCGAAGCCAGACTAAGCCCCGGATACACCGTCGGCATCCTCCTACAGGAGCCGCCCCTGAACGAAGAGAAAACTGTCCTGGGCAACGTCCAGGAAGGCGTCGGGGAGATCTACGCGAAGATCCAGCGTTTCAACGAGATCTCCGAAGAGATGGCCCAGCCGGATGCGGATTTCGATGCGCTGCTCGAAGAAATGGGCAAGCTGCAGGAAGCGATCGACGCAGCCGACGCATGGGACATCGACTCCCAGCTGGAGCAGGCGATGGATGCACTGCGCTGCCCGCCGCCGGACGCCGACGTAACCGTACTCTCCGGCGGTGAGCGCCGCCGGGTTGCGCTCTGCAAGCTCCTGCTGCAGAAGCCGGACCTGCTGCTGCTCGATGAGCCCACCAACCACCTTGACGCCGAAAGTGTCCTCTGGCTGGAACAGCACCTGTCCTCGTACCACGGCGCAGTACTGGCCGTTACCCACGACCGTTACTTCCTCGACCACGTAGCCGAGTGGATTGCCGAAGTGGACCGCGGGCACCTGTACCCCTACGAAGGCAACTACTCGACCTACCTCGAGAAGAAGCGTGCCCGCCTGGAGGTACAGGGCAAGAAGGACCAGAAACTGGCCAAGCGCCTCGCCGATGAACTCGACTGGGTCCGGTCAAATGCCAAAGGCCGCCAGACCAAGTCCAAGGCACGTCTTGCCCGCTACGAGGAAATGGCAGCCGAGGCAGAACGCACCCGGAAACTGGACTTCGAGGAAATCCAGATCCCGCCGGGCCCGCGGCTCGGTTCCCTGGTCCTTGAGGCGAAGGACCTTGAGAAGGGCTTCGGCGACCGCAAGCTCATCGACGGGCTGTCCTTCTCCCTTCCCCGCAACGGCATCGTTGGCGTGATCGGCCCGAACGGCGTCGGCAAGTCCACGCTGTTCAAGACCATCGTCGGGCTCGAACCGCTGGACGGCGGCGAGCTGAAGATCGGCGAGTCGGTCAAGATTTCCTACGTTGACCAGTCCCGCGGCGGAATTGACCCGAACAAGACCCTGTGGGAAGTCGTCTCCGACGGACATGATTTCATCCAGGTTGGGCAGGTTGAAATGCCGTCCCGCGCCTACGTGTCCGCCTTCGGATTCAAGGGTCCGGATCAGCAGAAGAAAGCCGGGGTGCTCTCCGGTGGTGAGCGCAACCGCCTGAACCTCGCCATGACCCTTAAGCAGGGCGGAAACCTTCTGCTGCTCGATGAGCCTACTAACGACCTTGATGTTGAGACCCTGTCCAGCCTGGAGAACGCGCTGCTTGAATTCCCCGGCTGCGCCGTTGTGGTCTCGCACGACCGCTGGTTCCTGGACCGGGTCGCCACGCACATCCTCGCGTGGGAAGGCACTGACGAGAACCCCTCGAACTGGTACTGGTTCGAAGGCAACTTCGAGGCCTACGAGCAGAATAAGGTTGAACGCCTGGGACCTGATGCGGCGAAGCCGCACCGGGTCACGCACCGCCGCCTGACCCGCGACTAGTCCGGGGTTCCCGGCCGCTGGTCACACGAGAAAGCGCCCTGCCATTCGGCAGGGCGCTTTTTCGTGTGCGGGGACGGGCGGGCTAGCCGGCTGCGGTCAGATCCGGCAGGCGCAGCATCCCTTCCTGGGCAATGGTGGCAACAAGCTCACCGTTCCGGTTGAAGATGCGTCCCGTGGACAGGCCGCGGGCGCCGGAGGCGCTGGGGGACTCCTGGACGTAGAGCAGCCACTCGTCCACGCGCAGCGGCCGGTGCCACCACATGGCGTGGTCCAGGCTGGCGACGGACATTCCCCGTGTGGCCCAGGAAATCCCGTGCCGGCGCAGGACCGGTTCCAGGATGGTGTAGTCGGTGGCGTAGGCCAGCGCCGCCCGGTGGAGGTTCTGGTCATCAGGCATGGGACCGAAGGTCTTCATCCAAACCGCGTTGCGTGCAGTCCGCTCAGGGTCCGCCTGGAAATAAACCGGCTGGGAAACGTGGCGGATGTCCATGGGCCGGTAGTAGGACCATGCCTTGGCCACCGGGTGGTCGAACCCGGAAAGCAGTTCTGCCGTGGTCGGCAGCGACTCGGGATCAGGGATGCCTTCCGGCATGGGCTCCTGGTGGTCCAGGCCGGAATCCGGAATCTGGAATGAGGCAATCAGGGAAAGGATCGGCACGCCGTTTTGGTACGCGTGCGTCCGCCGTGCCGAGAACGAACGGCCGTCTCGCAGCCGTTCGACTCCGAAGGTGATGGGGACCTCAGTGTCCCCCGGGCGCAGGAAGTAACCGTGCATGGAGTGCATCAACCGGTCGGCGGAAACAGTGCGGGCGGCTGCGACCAGGGACTGGCCCAGGACCTGGCCGCCGAAGACCCTCTTGCGCGGTTCGTGCTGGGAGCCGCCGACGAAGATGTCCTCGTCAGTCTTAGCCCCTCCGGCGTCGCTGAGATCAAGTAGATCGATCAGTGCTGCAGTGGGGTCAAAGTTCGGTGCCATGTGGGTCTGTCTCCTAGCGGGCGGGATGCATCAAGCACGGTTTGCAGTTGGGCTGCGAACCAATTTCGAGATTAGACGTACCCGCAGGCTAGCCCCAACATTTCAGCCCCGGCGCGGGCCGTGCCAGAGGAACGTCACATCCGCCGGGCACCGGTGGGCGGGCTTTCGCGTCAGGAACGGTTCTCCTGCGAAGATGGGGTGTATGCCTGTCAACCGCTTTCCCATCCAGCTGCGCTTCGGCGACGAGGATTCAAACGGCCACGTCAACAACGTCCGCTACGTCCAGTTCCTGGAAGAGGCACGGGTCCGCCTGTCCCTGGTCCCGCTGCCTGGTTCCGGAAGCGCCGGCGAAGAACCCGAAACCTTCCGTTCCGTGACCCGTGAGGCAGGCAGCACGCTGGTGGCGCGGCAGGAGATCGAGTACTTCACGCCGCTGCTCTACCGTCCGGATCCGGTGTGGATCGAGATCTGGGTGAGCGCCCTGGGCCGGTCCAGCTTCTCCTACGGCTTCCGGCTGACCGATGATGACAGCGGAACCGTGTACGCCGTGGCAGAAGCGGCCATGGTGATGGTCGAACGCGAGAGCGGCCGCCCGGTACCGCTTACTGAACGGCAGCGGGAGATCCTCGCAGGATGGTCCGGCGGCGACGTGCCGTTCCGGCGTGCAGCAGCGGGGGTTGCCGGATGACCGAAACACCCAGCCTCATTCTCGCCGATCCCCAGGTAACTGCGGACCTGCGCAACTTTGTCTCCCGTGCCCGCAGCGCTGACGACGGCGCTGTCCGGCTGCAGGCGGTCGGCGGGGTCCTGGCTGCGTATGTCTGTGTCCTGCGTCCCCGGGTGCTGGGCGAGCCGATGCCCACGGTGATCGGTATGCGGGCGATGCCGCTGGCGGTACCCGCTGCGCTGGATACGACGGTGCAGCTGTCCGCTGTGGCGGACCGGCTGGCCAGGCTGGACGACGGCGGCACTGAGCTGCCGGTGCCGCCCGTGACCGTCTCCGAAAACTGGGCCGGAATCAGTGCACCCCGTGCAGGATGGGAGCGGGGGGAGGACGTAGACGTGACACTGCTTGAGCAGGCGGCGCACCGCGGCATCAAAGAGGTAGCGGCACGCATTCCGGAGAACCCCGGCGCTGCGATGATCAGCAACGTCCGGGTGCCGATCTGGAGTGAGCCGGTCGCCGGACTTCACGCCCAGCTTCCCGCGGGGGCTGCGTTCGCGGCCCTGACTCTCGGGTTCCTGCCGAGCACGGGGACGGCCACGCTTTTCAGCAACGGGCGGTGGCAGCGGCTGAGCACCAGCACGGGACACGTGCTGGTGCGTCCGCCGTCGGTCCTGTTCTAAGCCGAGTTGACCATCGAGTGCGCGGCGCGCTCAAGGTAGTCCCAGAGCGTTGCCTCATGCAGCGGTGCGAGTGAGAGGGAGTCGACGGCGTCGCGCATGTGGCGCAGCCATGCGTCCCTCGCTGCCGGGGTGACCTCAAACGGCATGTGTCGCATCCGCAGGCGCGGGTGGCCCCGCAGTTCCCCATAGGTCTTGGGTCCGCCCCAGTACTGCTCAAGGAACAGCAGGAGCCGCTCCTTGGCCGGCCCCAGGTCTTCTTCCGGATACATTGGCCGCATCAGCGGGTCCTCAGCGACGCCGTCGTAGAACACATCAACGAGCTTCACGAACGTGTCATGGCCGCCCACAGCCTCGTAAAAGTTGTAGGCGGGGGTGCTGAAACCGGTACCGGAGGCGGCTGCCGACAGCGGCAGTGACGGCCCGGGACGGGACGGCTCGGTCATTTGCTGTCTTCTTCCTGTGCGGCCAGCGAGGTTGCTGCGGCGGGTTCGCGCGGCGGGACGTAGGTGCCCTGGGAACGGTTGCCGACCATGGCGAGCTCTCCGTTGCGGATGTACCAGACAACACCGCGTTCATCGACCAGGCGGGTGATGCGAATGCCTACGGACTGGACGGTGCCGGTTATGGTTCCCACCTCTATGACGTCGCCAATCCCGTACTGGTCTTCAATGCTGATGAAGAAACCGGCCAGGGCATCGCGGATGACTTCCCGGGCACCGAAGCCCAGGGCGATGCCCACAATGCCTACACTGGCGATCAGCGGCGCAACGTTGATACCAATGGCGCCCAGTACCATGATGACCGCCACGGTCCAAATGGCTACGCTCACGGAGCTGCGCAGCAGGGCGCCGATGGTGTCCGCGCGCTGTGCCCGCCGCTTATTGTCCAGGTTGCGCATCACCGGCTGGGCCCAGCGCAGTCGCTGGGACTGCAGGAGGGTGGAGCCTTTTTGGGCGCGGGCTACTACCTTTGCAATGAGGAAGCGGGCCACCAGCCAGAGAATCAAGGCGGCGAGGACGATGATCCCGCCTTCCAGGAGTCCGCTGAAATCGAACTCGCTCACTTCAATGCCCGGAGTGTCAGTCGTTGCCGTTAGCTGCACAGGTGCTGGGTGTCCTTAGGTATAGGGGGAGGGGTCCTTACCTAGCCTACTGCCGAACCGCTCGCGGAACGTTCTCCGGCAGCCTGGTCAGCCGATCGTCCGGGCCTCGTGCTCCACCGGAAAGTTGACGCTGCGGGCAATAAAACACAGGCGGTGAGCTTCCTCATGCAGGGAAGTGGCCAGTTCCGGGGAACCCTCTGAGATGTGGACTTCGGGACGCAGCAGCACGGAGGTGAATTCGCCGCTTCCATCCCGGTTCAGCCGCAGCGTTCCCTCTGCGTCGTCCTGGTAGGAGATGACGCTGATGCCGTTTTTCACGGCCACGTGGAGGTAGGAAAGCATGTGGCACTGGGCGAGTGCGGAGAGCAGCAGCTGCTCCGGATTCCAGCGGTCCCGGTCGCCGTGGAACGTGGGGTCCGCAGTGCCGGGCAGGTCCGGCAGGCCCGGGGCGCGGAGCACATGGTCCCGGCCGTAGCCCCGGTAGGTCTGCGTGCCTGTGCCGCGGTTCCCGGTCCATTCGAGGCTGACGCCGTAACGGTGTTCAGAGAGGTTCACAGCTTTAAGCTACCGTGCCGGATCCCCATCCCATGAGCTGGGACCGGAATCCGGCACGAATACGGCGGGCTGGAGGACCAGTCTGCTAGCGGTCAGCCGCCTGGGCCTTGAGCGCCCGGACGACGCCGTCGCGGTTTTCCAGCAGCAGCCGGCGCAGCGCAGGTGCCTCATCCCCGAGCGAGTCCAGGAAGGCGTCGGTGCGGTCGACGGTTTCCTGGGTAGTGAGCCGTGCCGGGTAGAGCCCCACAACTATCTGCTGGGCGATTTCGTGGGTCCGCGAAGCCCAGACCTCACGCAGGGAGTCGAAGTAGCGCTGGGAGTACGGCTCCAGCAGGGCGGTGTCGTGGACTCGGCTGAAACCGCCGATGGCTGCCCGCTGTGCAGCGTTGGGCAGGTCCGATCGGACCACAATCGCGTCCCAGGCCGCGGCCTTGGCTTCGGCTGAGGGCAGCGCTGCCCGGGCGCCGGCAGCGGCGAGCTGGCCGGTGGCCGTTGCGTCGCGTTCCAGTTCGGCTGCGATCTCAGCCTCGCCCATCCGGCCACCGGCCACCAGCGCGGTCAGCAGTTCCCAGCGCAGGTCGGAGCCGACTTCCAGGTCCTCCAGGACCAGGTCACCGGAGAGCAGGGCCGCGACCGCGTCTAGCTGGTCCGGGGTCTGGGCGTGGGCGGCGAAGGCCTTGACGAACTGGAGCTGGGAGTCTGAGCCAGGTGCAGCTGCCCGGGCAAGGTCCCAGAGGCTGTCAGCAGCAGCGGCCGTCATCGGTTCGCGGTCCTGGGGTGCCACGTAGAAAGCCAGCGTCGTAGCCAGCTGGCGCAGCAGGACCTGCACTACCGACGAATCCGATTCTGAGGCAATGTTCTGCAGCACCAGTTCAACATAGTTCCGTGCAGGGATTTCGCCGTCACGGGTAGCGTCCCACGCCGACGCCCACACGAGGGTGCGCGGCAGTGACTCGGCGATGTCACGCAGGCGCCGGGTGGCCAGGTGCCAGGAAGCGTCGTCGAGGCGGATCTTGGCGTAGGCCAGGTCGTCGTCATTCAGCAGGATCAGGTCCGGGCGCTGCTGGCCTGCCAGCTCGGGAACCTGGGTAAGTTCTCCGTCGACGTCCAGCTCCACCCGGTGGGCACGGCGCAGCCGTCCGTCATCTGCCGTGGTGTAGAAACCAATGGCCAGGCGGTGCGGGCGCAGCGTCGGGTACTCGGCCACCGCAGACTGGGCGACAGCGAACGAGGTGATGACGCCGTCGTCGTTCGTTTCAATGACGGGACGAAGCGTGTTGACTCCGGCAGTCTCCAGCCACTGGGCTGACCACTCGCCCAGGTCGCGGCCGCTGGCAGCTTCGAGTTCGGAAAGCAGGTCGGTGAGTTCGGTGTTGCCCCAGGAATGCTTCCCGAAGTATTCGCGCACGCCCTGCATGAACTTGTCCTGGCCCACCCAGGCCACCAGCTGCTTGAGGACCGAAGCGCCCTTTGCATAGGTGATGCCGTCGAAATTGACCTGGACGTCTTCCAGGTCGCGGATCTCAGCGACGATCGGGTGTGTGGTGGGGAGCTGGTCCTGGCGGTAGGCCCAGGCCTTCTCCATGGATGCGAACGTGGTCCAGGCCTGCTTGAACTCGGTGGCTTCGGCGGCTGCAAGGGCAGACATGAACTCGGCGAAGGATTCGTTCAGCCAGAGGTCGTTCCACCAGCGCATGGTGACAAGGTCTCCGAACCACATGTGGGCCAGCTCGTGCAGGACGGTGATGGCGCGGCGCTCTACGGTTGCATCCGGGACACGGCCACGGAAAACATAGCTCTCCAGGAACGTCACGGCGCCGGCGTTCTCCATGGCGCCGGCATTGAACTCGGGCACGAAGAGCTGGTCGTACTTCTCGAACGGGTACGGCGTGCCGAACTGGGCCTCATAGAACTCGAAGCCCTGGCGGGTGAGTTCAAAGATGTTCTCGGCGTCGAGGTACTCCATGAGGGACTTGCGGGCAAAGACGCCCAGCGGAATGGTGCGGCCGTCTGAGCTGGTGAGCTCGGAACGGACGGACTGGTACGGACCTGCAATCAGGGCCGTGATGTAGGAAGAGATCCGCGGTGTGGGTTCGAAGGACCAGGTCGCCGCGGGCGTCTCTGCATCCTCCGCGCTGGCACGGATGGGCTCGGGCGTGGGGGAGTTGGAGATGACGTCCCAGTGCTCTGGCGCCGTGACCGTAAAGCGGAAGGCGGCCTTCAGGTCCGGCTGCTCGAATACGGCGAACATCCGGCGGGAATCCGGAACCTCGAACTGGGAGTAGAGGTAAACCTCGTTGTCCACCGGATCCACGAAGCGGTGCAGGCCTTCGCCGGTGTTCATGTAAAGCGCATCGGCTTCCACGACGAGTTCGTTGCTGGCGGCCAGGTTCGGCAGCTGGATGCGGACGCCGTCGGAGACTTCCTCCGGGTCCAGGCCGACGCCGTTGAGGGTGACGCGGTGCACTTTGGCGGTGACGGCGTCGATGAAGGTGGAGGCTCCCGGCGTTGCGGCAAAGCGCACTACGGTGGTGCTGCCGAAGACTTCGTCGCCGCGGGTCAGGTCCAGATTGATGTCGTAGGAGTCGACACTGATCAGTTCCGCCCGTTCACGCGCTTCAGCGCGGGTGAGATTCATACCTGGCAAGGAAGAGCCTTTCGAAGGAGAGATAGAGCGCCGGTGCCCTTGTGTCCAGGGCACCGGCGTCAAAAGTAACAATTGCAACAATCTCTCACTTGGGGCCGTTCTGCCAAGTGGGGAAGGCAACCGCTACCGCGCAACTCCCACGCCGGTGGCCCGTCCGCTCAGCCACTCACCGGTCATCGGAGCATCCTGAGGATTTCCGTACCGGAAGGACTGAGTCGCCAGGGGGCGGATATTACTGTCAGTCAGGAACCAGGCGTTGCCCCGTTTGACGCCGACTGTGCTGAACCCGTCACCGTTCCAGTCGCCGGCCACTGGAATGTCCGTCGCGTTGCCGAAGAGGAATGCGCCGTCTGTGGTTGCCCGGATATTGCTGTTTGTGAGGTAGAAGCGCTTCGCGGCACCCTCTCCGCGGGCAACGCCAAGGGTGTCGTACCGGTCGCCGTTCCAGTCTCCGACAATTGCCCTATCGCCTTTGGCACCGAAGACGACGACGCCGTCGCCCATGCCGCTGCTATTGGAGTTCTTCAAGTACGCAACACCGTTGCGGTAGACACCAACCGTGTCGATTCCGTCCCCGTCCCAGTCTCCGCAGATGGGCTGATCGCCCGGATCACCGAAATGGAAACGCAGAGCCACTGAGTTGTTGGTGAGGCCGGAGCTCATCTGCCAGATGCCTCGGCTGAAGGTGACGGGCTCGGCAATACCGTCACCGTTCCAGTCGCAGCTGAGGAATTCGTCGTCTGGGCTGCCGAAATATGACGCGGCCCCCGAATCGAAATACAAAGAAGCGGGAATACGTCCAGGGGTGATTGTCACCGAAGCGGACGATCCCGAGACCGAATTGATCCTAACTGCTGTGCCGGTGTGGGTCGTGAAAGTCTGGCCCTGCTGCCACGCATGGTTGTTGTTGTAATAGCCCTGGAAGGGTTTGGTGGAGGGCGGAATGACTAGGGAATTTACCGCCCAGGAGTTCGCCGCGTCGGCTTTGACGATTTTTACCCCGCGGTTGCCTGCGCTGCCCCAGGAAAGGTGCGCGTCGTAACCAACCGGTTGACGGAGCTCCAGATAGTAGGCGTCTCCGGAAATCGGGTCGTTGAACTTGACGGCACGGTTGGACGCTGTGCCGCCCCAGGGGGTCAGCGTATAAGTCTGGGGCGAGCGGACTGCCCCTACCTTTCGGATTTCGTTACCGCGACCGAATCCTCCAGCCTCCCAGAAGTAAGAATTAATCACTGGATGGTAATACTGCGCCGAACCCATGAGGTCGGTTGTATCGCCGTACTCTCGACTTGAACAGGCTCCATCAACCCATCGGCCGTTCGAACCGCCGGCGACGTCGGAACGTCCGTTGGAGCACTGGAGACTATTGGCATGTAGGAGACCCAGAAGGTGACCAAACTCGTGGGTCACCACGTTGTCCGTGAAGTTCGAAGGCTTAGGCATCAAGATCCGACCCGATGTGCCGCCCACAGTCCAGCCCCCGCCGAGAATCCCACCGAATCCTCCCGAACGCAGGTCAGCGGTCGGTACAAAGACGACCAGAGCCGTGTACGGGTTGTCTACCCATTTCAGCTCACGTGCAAGCTTGTTCATCATGGTTGAGTAGTCATCGCTGGCGCTTACGGACGAGGAGTAGTGCACCTTTTCGCTGGCCACTGACATCGACAAACGGCCGTTGGACATCGTCTGCCAGTAGGCGCTGGAGGATGCGACTGCGTTCCGGGCAGCAGACAGGTCGACCGGGGTGCCATAGCCGGGAATCGTTGCCCGTACGAGGGTGACCCGGATGTTGCCTGCCCGAGACTGCGCTCCAAGCATGCTGGCTGCACCGCCTCTGGCCAGCATCGGGTCCACGTCTTCGTGCTCGGTCTCGACGGCGGAACGTACGCTGCCATCAGGTTCGGTTATGAGAGGAGTATCGGGCCCTGGAACTACATGCCCTTCGCCCACTGGAACGTATTCGTAGCCATCGTCTGCATCATCGTCGGAACCGTCAGGGTCTTCCGGGCTGGGAGAAACAGGGGCGCTTGGAGGCAGCGCCGATTCGCTGGTTTCCGGCTCCGGGTCGGTGATTGCGGGGGAAGGCGCAACCGTAGCCATGTCCGATGGCGATCCCCCTTCTTCGGGGCTAACGAGCGCCGTTTCTGGAGACTGTTCTGACATGGACGGCAGAGGGACGGGTTCCCTGTCTACCGCCCCTGCAGGCGTCAGTCCGCCAAAGACCAGGGCCCCGGTCAGCGTTGCCAGAAGGGCGAGTTTTCCGGTTTTCAATGGTGAATCCTTGCATAGCTAAACGGCGCGGGGCAGTGGACGTGGTTCCGCCGGGAACCTCCAATGCCGGACCTGCCGACGGACGAGACTCGTTCCCAGCGAAACCACTTGCACTCTCTGGTATCGGCAGACGTGCGGTTAGCGTTACACGTTTGGGGGCTGGAGTGCCAAAAAAGTTAAGCTAAAGCCGGCAGTTGAAACAAACCTATATCTATGAACGGAAATCATGCGCGTCCACATCGCCACCGACCACGCCGGACTTGAACTCAGCGCCCACCTCCAGGAACACCTTGCAGCCGCGGGCTACGACGTCGTAGACCACGGGCCCAAGGAGTACGACGCCGAGGACGACTACCCCGGCTTCTGCATCGACGCCGCAAAGGCCGTGGTGGCCGACCAGGAGGCCGGGAT
Organism: Arthrobacter koreensis; assembly: GCF_009193255.1. Classification (GTDB taxonomy): domain Bacteria; phylum Actinomycetota; class Actinomycetes; order Actinomycetales; family Micrococcaceae; genus Arthrobacter_B; species Arthrobacter_B koreensis. The sequence goes on along the minus strand of NZ_WACG01000003.1, from coordinate 76,276 downwards.
CGAAGCCTTGGGCATTGTCCTGGGCGGCTCCGGCAACGGCGAGCAGATCGCCGCGAACAAGGTCCACGGCATCCGTGCCGCCCTGGCCTGGAATCTGGACACCGCCCGTCTGGCACGCCAGCACAATGACGCGAACGTCGTCGCTGTCGGCGGACGGCAGCATTCACTGCCTGAGGCAACTGAAATCATCGAGGCGTTCCTTGCCGAACCCTTCAGCCGAGCCGAGCGTCACGTTCGCCGGATCGCGCAGATCGCCGAATTTGAAGCCAACGGCACCATCGCAGCGCACTAATGCCTGAAGGGCATTCGATCCACCGCCTTGCCCGGCAGTTCACTTCGGTGTTCGCCGGGCAGGCGCTGCAGGTTTCCAGCCCCCAGGGCCGTTTCGCGGCCGGCGCCGCGCGGCTGGACGGTCATGTCCTGACCGGAGCGCAGGCGCACGGCAAGCAGCTCTTCCTCGAGTTCGACAACGACCTGTTCCTGCGGATCCATCTGGGGCTGTACGGTGCCTTCGATTTCGGCGGGGATGAGTCTTTCCGCGGCGCCTCAAGCATTGGTGCCCCGCGCCGGGTGGGGGAGCAGGAAGCCCCGGACGACGGCGGCTTGGGCACCTACACCGGTCCGCCACCGCCCAAGGGGGCCGTCCGGGTGCGCCTGGTCTCGCCCCATGGCTGGGCGGACCTGCGCGGGCCGACGGCGTGCGAAGTCATAACGGACGCGGAACGGCACGTGGTGCTGCAACGGCTGGGTCCTGATCCGCTGCAGCAGGCCAAGGACGGTGCCGAGGACTTCGCCCGTCGTCTAGCCAGCCGAGGGTCGCCCATAGCTGCGCTGCTGATGAACCAGGAAGTCCTGGCGGGGGTGGGCAACGTCTACCGGGCCGAGGTGCTTTTCCGGCAGCGCATCTCTCCGTGGACGACGGGAAGGTCCGTGCAGCCGGAACAGGCGCACGCACTCTGGAACGACATCGTCGATGTCATGGCCGACGGCGTTGCGCAGGGCCGCATTGTGACGACCCTTCCCGGGGACCGGAGTGACCAGGCTGAGCCGGTTCCGGTCTCGGAGGCCCATTACGTGTACAAGCGCCAGGGCCTGCCGTGCCGGATCTGCGGCACGGACATTGCCCTGACGGAGATGGCGGCGCGCAAACTCTACTGGTGCCCTTTTTGCCAGGCCGGTTAACCAGGCCTCGGCGGGCACGAAAAAGGCCCCCGGTCCACCTCCGGTAACCATTGGTCTCGGTGGTGGAACGGGAGCCTGTGCGGAATAATTCCGTGGAGGGGATGACGGGAATCGAACCCGCGTAATCAGTTTGGAAGACTGAGGCTCTACCATTGAGCTACATCCCCGGCGCCGTAAGGCAGGATTTACCTTAGCACGGTAATTCGGAGGATGAATAATCGGCGGCTTCCCTCCTTCCTGACGGGTCAGCGGAGGGTCTCGGCGCCTCGGAATTGTGCATGTGGAAGTCAATGCCGGTAGGCTGTCAGGTGCACTGACGGGGTGTAGCTCAGCTTGGAAGAGCGCCTGCTTTGGGAGCAGGAAGTCGCAGGTTCAAATCCTGTCACCCCGACTCTGTATAAACGACGGTGCAGACCAACCCCAGAACCCTCAGGAGAACTAACGCTGTGAAGAGCGCTGTAGAAAACCTCACACCCACGCGGGTAAAGCTCAACGTAGAAGTTCCGCTTGAGGAATTGAAGCCGAGCATCGACGAGGCCTACAAGACCATCGCCACCCAGGTGCAGGTCCCCGGCTTCCGCAAGGGCAAGGTCCCCAACAAGCTCATCGATCAGCGCGTTGGCCGCGGCTACGTCCTCGAAACCGCCATCAACGACGGCCTGAACGGTTTCTACCAGGCAGCAGTCCAGGAGACGGGCATCCGTCCGCTGAGCCGCCCTGAGGTCGAGATCAGCGAAGTTCCGGACCCCACCTCCGACGAGGGCCAGCTGGTCTTCAACGTAGAGCTGGACATCCGTCCCGAAATCGAGCTTCCGGACTACGCCGGCATCGAGGTCACCGTTGAGCCCGCCGAAGCCAGCGACGCGGACATTGAAAAGGCCCTCGAAGAGCTGCGCGGCCGCTTCGGCACCCTCAAGAGCGTCGACCGTCCGGCGGCTGAAAATGACTTCCTCACCATGGACCTGGTTGCCAAGGTCGACAGCGAAGAGGTCGACTCCGCTTCGGATCTGTCCTACCAGGTAGGCGCCGGAACCATGCTCGAAGGAATGGACGAAGCCGTCACCGGCCTCTCCACCGACGAATCCGCCACCTTCACCACGAAGCTTGCAGGCGGCGAGCACGCAGGCGCCGACGCCGAGGTCACCGTCACCGTCAAGGCCGTCAAGGAGCGCGAGCTTCCCGAGGCCAATGATGACTTCGCGCAGCTGGCCAGCGAATTCGACACCATCGCTGAACTGCGCGAAGACCTGGCCAAGCGCGCTGCCGAAGCCAAGGTCATGGAGCAGGGCGTTGAAGCCCGCGACAAGGTCCTCGAGAAGCTCCTCGAAATGATCGAGGTTCCGGTTCCGGAGTCCGTCATCGAAGAGCAGCTGGACCAGCACTTCAACTCCGAGTCGGCACATGCGGCCGGTGAAGACCACGACACCGAAGAACACCGCGCCGAGATCCGCGAGAACACCGAGCAGGCGTTCAAGAACGAGATCATCCTCGACGCCGTTGCTGACAAGGAAGAAGTCGGCGTCAACCAGAACGAGCTCATCGACTACATCGTTTCCATGGCCGGCCAGTACGGCATGGATCCGAACCAGTTCGCCCAGCTCATCGATCAGGGCGGCCAGGTCCCGATGATGGTTGGCGAAGTCCGCCGCCGCAAGGCCCTTGCCAAGGTCCTGGAACTGGCGAAGGTCACCGACACCACCGGTGCCGACGTCGACCTGACCGCCTTCGTGCGTCCGGAAGGCGAAGAAGCAGCCGCTGAAGCCACGGAAGAGGCCAGCGAAGAAAAGGCATAGCCGCTGGCTGCCCGGGACGTTTTCCGGGCGCAGCGAGATGGAGCACCGCAGCATGCTGCGGTGCTCCATCCCGTTAAAGGCACCAGCCAGCGGCGCATTCAGCCCGCCCCGCGCCCCGCCCCGGCAACGTGCGCCGTCAGCGAACAGCGCGCGTAACGGGAGCAAAAGACCGGCGGGAACGGTTAGTGTCCAAGAAGAGATAAACGGCGGGAGCTGGGGCGGTGCATCAAGGGCACCAAAACCAGACCCTCTCCGCCAGAGCGAGAGGTCACTCAGTATGGCAAATGCACCCAGCACACCCACTATGGCTACTGTGGACCCGGCCAGCCGGGATGACTACATCTACAACCGGCTGCTGAAGGAACGGATCATCTGGCTCGGCTCGGAAGTCCGGGACGACAACGCCAACGCGATCTGCTCCCAGCTTCTCCTCCTCTCAGCCGAGGACCCGGAGAAGGACATCTTCCTCTACATCAACTCTCCCGGCGGGTCCGTCACTGCCGGCATGGCGATCTACGACACCATGCAGTTCATCCCGAACGACGTCGTCACCGTCGCCACGGGACTGGCTGCTTCCATGGGCCAGTTCCTGCTCTCCTCCGGCACCAAGGGCAAGCGTTACGCAACCCCGCACGCCCGCATCCTGATGCACCAGCCGTCGGGCGGCATCGGCGGCACCGCCTCGGACATCCGGATCCAGGCAGAACTGATCCTGCACATGAAGCAGGTCATGGCCGAGCTCACTGCCGAGCAGACCGGACAGACCGTTGAGCAGATCCTGAAGGACAATGACCGCGACAAGTGGTTCACCGCAGAAGAGGGCCTGGCTTACGGCTTCTTCGACAAGATCTCCGCTCATGCCGGCGGCGTCACCGGCGGCGGCGGAACCAACCAGGACCAGGACGGCGAGCAGGACTAGTCCAGCTCCCAGCCGGCCAGCGCACCACAGACTTCAGGAGTAAAGCAATGAACCACAATTTTGGAACCCCGGGCAGCATGGCACCGCAGATGCCGTCCAGCCGCTACGTACTGCCGCAGTTCGAGGAGCGCACGCCCTACGGCTTCAAGCGCCAGGACCCGTACACCAAGCTCTTCGAGGACCGCATCATCTTCCTCGGCGTGCAGGTGGACGACGCCTCAGCGGATGACATCATGGCCCAGCTGCTGGTCCTGGAGTCCACCGATCCGGACCGCGACATCACGCTGTACATCAATTCGCCCGGTGGCTCCTTCACGGCTATGACTGCCATCTACGACACGATGCAGTACATCCGTCCCGAGATTCAGACCGTCTGCCTGGGCCAGGCCGCAAGCGCGGCAGCCGTCCTGCTTGCAGCCGGAACCCCCGGCAAGCGTCTTGCCCTGCCGAACGCGCGTGTGCTGATCCACCAGCCGGCACTCGGCGGCGGAGAGCGCGGACAGGCCTCGGACCTCGAAATCCAGGCCGCCGAGGTGATGCGCATGCGTACCTGGCTCGAGGACACCCTGGCACTGCACTCGAACAAGACGTCGGAGGAAGTCAACCGGGACATCGAGCGGGACAAGATTCTCACCGCAGCGTCCGCCCTGGAATACGGGCTGATTGACCAGGTCCTCGACTCCCGCAAGATCAAGACACCGGCAATCAACAAGGGCTAGCAGGATCATGACAGCCGTCCCCGCCCAGACATGGACGGGGACGGCTGTGCTGTCTGGGGCGGCAGGGCGCGTGCAGGCGGCAAGTAAAAAGCCGCACCACGGGCCCGAAATTGCTGATTACCTCACCCAAGTGTCCTAGAGTGGATCATGGTTGACTGGCATGGTTTTCCTTCCGGCACGTTTTTTCTTCGGCACGGCGCCCGCCTGACGAGGACCATCTAAAGGGGACTGAATTATGGCTCGCATTGGTGAGAGCACAGATCTGCTTAAGTGCTCTTTCTGCGGAAAGAGCCAGAAACAGGTGCGCAAGCTGATCGCCGGTCCCGGCGTTTACATCTGCGACGAGTGCATCGAACTCTGCAACGAGATCATCGAGGAAGAGCTTTCGGAGACTGCTGAAGGTGACTCCTTTGTCCTGCCGAAGCCACGGGAGATCTTCGACTCCCTGCAGGAGTACGTGATCGGCCAGGAACCCGCAAAGCGTTCCCTCGCCGTCGCCGTGTACAACCACTACAAGCGCATCCAGTCCGGCCACGCCAGCCGTTCCACGGCCAACCTCAGCGACGCCGTCGGCACCGAGGACGTGGAGATTGGCAAGTCCAACATCCTGCTGATCGGTCCCACAGGCTGCGGCAAGACCTACCTCGCACAGACCCTGGCCCGCAGGCTGAACGTCCCGTTCGCCGTTGCGGACGCGACGGCCCTGACCGAGGCAGGCTATGTGGGCGAGGACGTTGAAAACATCCTTCTCAAGCTCATCCAGGCTGCTGACTATGACGTCAAGAAGGCCGAGCAGGGAATCATCTACATCGACGAGATCGACAAGATTTCCCGTAAGAGTGAAAACCCCTCCATCACCCGTGATGTCTCGGGTGAGGGTGTCCAGCAGGCCCTGCTGAAGATCCTTGAAGGCACCGTGGCCTCCGTACCGCCGCAGGGCGGACGGAAGCACCCGCACCAGGAATTCATTCAGATCGACACCACGAATGTCCTCTTCATCGTGGCCGGTGCCTTTGCCGGCCTCGAGGAAATCATCGGGTCCCGCTCGGGCCGCAAGGGCATCGGCTTCGGTGCCCCGCTGAACGAGACCAGCAAGGACACGGACTCCTACGCGGACGTCATGCCCGAAGACCTGCTGAAGTTTGGCCTGATCCCCGAATTCATCGGCCGCCTCCCCGTCATCACCACCGTGTCCAACCTGGACCGCAAGGCGCTGATCCAGATCCTCACCGAGCCGAAGAATGCGCTGGTCAAGCAGTTCCAGAAGATGTTCCAGCTCGACGGCGTGGAGCTGGTCTTTGAACCGGAGGCACTGGACGCCATTGCGGACCAGGCCCTGGGCCGCGGAACCGGCGCACGCGGACTGCGCGCCATCCTGGAGGAAGTCCTGCTGCCGGTGATGTTCGATCTCCCCAGCCGCGAGGACATTGCCCGTGTGGTGATCACCCCTGAGGCGGTCACGGAGAAGGCCGAACCGACGCTCATTTCCCACGACGTCATTGCGAAGCGCCGGAATAAGTCAGCCTGATTGCGCGCTGGCGCAAGTGGGACATGATTTCCGGTCCGCACCGATTCTTAACGAGGAGTAAGCCTGTGCCCGAAAATACTGCTGTTGCCGATTTCTGGTTCGATCCCACCTGCCCGTTCGCCTGGGTGACCTCACGCTGGATGGGCGAAGTCGAGCAGGTTCGAGACGTCCGCACCGAATGGCACGTCATGTCCCTTTCCGTGCTCAACGAAGGCCGTGACCTAGCCGAGGATTACCGTGCACGGATCGACAAGGCCTGGGGTCCGGTCCGCGTCATCATCGCGGCAGCAGAACTGCATGGCCCGGAGAACATCAAGAAGCTCTACGACGCCATGGGCACCCGCATCCACGTCCAGGGGATGAAGGACTATGACGCAGTCATCGTGGAGTCCCTCGCCGAGGCAGGCCTGCCGGCCGACCTGGCCGACGTCGCCGCCACGGATAAGTTCGACACCCAGCTGCGTGCCTCGCACCAGGAAGCGATCGACAAGGTGGGCGACGACGTCGGAACCCCGGTGGTCGCTTTCAACGGCACGGCCTTCTTCGGTCCGGTGCTGACCCGGATCCCGCGCGGCGAGGAAGCCGGGAAAATGTTCGACGGGGCTCTCGCGCTGGCCTCGAACCCGCACTTCTTCGAGATCAAGCGCAGCCGCACAGAGGACCCGCAGTTCGACTAAACGCAGAACAAAAAAGTGCCCGGCCGGATCGAATCCGGCCGGGCACTTTTGTGCCTTGTGCTGCTTACTCCGCGGGAGCCAGCTCGACGCCGCTGACGGACAGCTCGCCGTCGCCGGACACCAGCTCAAGGTTCCGCACGTTGCCCGCTGCCAGCAGATCCGGCAGGCCTGCACGCAGGCGTTCCACCTGGGCCGCGGGGGCGGTGACGGCCGCGTTGAGAACCTCGGTGCGCTGCTTGACCTTGGCCTCGGACTTGGCCTTGCGGATGCCGCCCAGAGCCTGGGCAACGGTTCCGAGAATTGCTGCGTCGGCACCGGAGACGCCGGCGGCCAGGCCGTCGACGGTGGGCCAGGACGCGCGGTGGACGGATCCGGCGCGCCACCAGCTCCAGACCTCTTCGATGGCGAAGGGCAGGAACGGGGCGAACAGGCGGAGCAGCGAGTCCAGGGTGGTGGCCAGGGTGGCCAGCACCGAGGCCTGCTCAGCGCCGCCGGCAGCACCGTAGGCGCGGTCCTTGATCAGCTCAACGTAGTCATCCGTGAAGGACCAGAAGAAGGACTCGGTGATCTGCAGCGCCCGTGCGTAGTCGTAGCTCTCGAACGCCTTGGTGGCGTTGTTGACCACGTCCACCAGCTGCACGAGCAGCGACTGGTCCAGCGGATTGGTGATCGCCGAGGTGTCAGCATCAACCACGTTGGCTTCGGTGGCGCCGAGGTTCAGGACGAACTTGGAGGCGTTGAGCAGCTTGATGGCCAGGCGGCGGCCGATCTTCATCTGGGCGATCTCGTAGGCCGTGTCGGCGCCCAGGCGGGCCGAGGCAGCCCAGTACCGGACGGCGTCGGACCCGTACTCGTTGAGCACATCGGTGGGTACCACCACGTTGCCCTTGGACTTTGACATCTTCTTGCGGTCGGGATCCAGGATCCAGCCGGAGATTGCCGCATGCTTCCACGGGGCAGCGTGCTGCAGGGCATCGGCGCGCACCACGGAGGAGAACAGCCAGGTCCGGATGATGTCGTGTCCCTGGGGGCGCAGGTCAAACGGGAAGACCTTGGCGAAGAGGTCCTCATCCACACCCCACCCGCCCACGATCTGCGGGGTGAGGGAGGAGGTTGCCCAGGTATCCAGCACATCGGCGTCGCCAATGAAGCCGCCTGGCTGGTTGCGCTGGGACTCTTCGTACCCCGGTGCCGGGTCGGCTGCCGGATCAGCCGGCAGGGACTCGAACGACGGCAGGATCGGGTTGTCATAGTCCGGGTTGCCGGAGGCATCCAGCGGGTACCAGACGGGAACCGGCACGCCGAAGAAGCGCTGACGGGAAACCAGCCAGTCCCCATTGAGGCCTTCGATCCAGTTCTCGTAGCGGGAGCGCATGAACGCGGGGTGGAAGTCGATTTCCTTGCCGCGGGATATGAGCCGTTCGCGGCGGTCGGCATCGCGGCCGCCGTTGCGGATGTACCACTGGCGGCTGGTGACAACTTCAAGCGGCTTGTCGCCCTTTTCGAAGAAGTTCACCGGGTGGGTGATCTTCTTGGGTTCGCCGTCCAGATCGCCGCTCGCGCGGAGGAGTTCCACGACGGCCTCCTTGGCGCTGAAGACGGTCTTGCCGGCGACTGCGGCGTAGTTCTCCTGCGCGGCGGGGGTCTTGATCCACTCGGGCGTTTCCGTGAGGATGCGGCCGTCACGGCCGATCACGGCGCGGGTGGGCAGGTTCAGCTCGCGCCACCAGGTGACGTCGGTGAGGTCGCCGAAGGTGCAGATCATGGCGATGCCCGAGCCCTTGTCCGGCTTAGCCAGCGGGTGCGCCTTGACCTCGACCTCGACGTCGAACAGCGGGGACGTCACCGTGGTGCCAAACAGGCGCTGGTAGCGCTCGTCGTCGGGGTGTGCCACGAGTGCCACACAGGCCGGCAGGAGCTCCGGGCGGGTGGTCTCGATGAAGATCTTCTCGCCGTCGGGCGCGTGGAAGCTGACGCGGTGGTACGCGCCAGGCTGTTCGCGGTCTTCGAGTTCGGCCTGGGCCACGGCGGTGCGGAAGGTGACGTCCCACAGGGTGGGGGCTTCGGCCATGTAGGCGTCGCCGGCCTTCAGGTTCTCCAGGAACGCGCGCTGGCTGGCGGCGCGGGAGTGGTCGTCAATGGTGCGGTAGGTGCGGGTCCAGTCGACGGACAGGCCAAGGGTGGAAAAGAGGTTCTCGAAGACCTTTTCGTCCTCAACAGCCAGCTCTTCGCAGAGCTCGATGAAGTTGCGGCGGGAGATGACGTCGAAGTCGCGCTGGTTCTTCGGGGCCGTTGCCGGGGGACGGTAGTCCGGGTCATACGGCTTGGTGGGATCGCAACGCACGCCGTAGTAGTTCTGCACCCGGCGTTCAGTGGGCAGGCCGTTGTCATCCCAGCCCATGGGGTAGAAAACGTTCTTCCCCTTCATGCGCTGGTAGCGGGCCAGGACGTCGGTCTGGGTGTAGGAGAACATGTGGCCCACGTGCAGGGAACCCGATGCGGTCGGCGGGGGAGTGTCGATCGAGTAGACCTCTTCCCGGACCGTGTCCGGGTTGAAGGCGTAGGTGCCTTCTTCGCGCCAGCGGCGGCTCAGGGTCTCTTCCAGCCCTTCGAGGGCGGGTTTGTCAGGAACGGAAACGGTCGCAGCGGGCGTGTCTGTGCCCGGGATATTGTCAGCCATGGGGCCATTCTCCCACGGGCGCCGGTGCCGCCGTCATCTGTGTCGCGGCGCCGTGCCGCATGGCCCCGCCTGGACCTTTCCGGTGCGTGCGCAACCGCCTAGCATCCGTGTATGGCTGATATCGGCAGGCTGGATCCGTCCCAGGTGCGCGTTCGGCGCATCTATGCAGAGCCCGACGGCGGCTTCCGGGTACTTGTGGACAGGCTCTGGCCCCGCGGGGTTTCCAAAGCCCGGGCGGAGCTTGACGAGTGGCTCAAGGACGCCGCCCCGAATAACGAGCTGCGCCAGTGGTTTGGCCATCGGTCCGAGCGCTGGGAAGGCTTCACGGAGCGCTATATCCAGGAGCTCGAGGGCAACAGAGCCGTGGCTGACTTCGCAGCCCAGTGTGTGGGCCGGCCGGACACTGTCCTGCTCTTCGCTGCGCGGAACGAGGAAGAGAACGAGGCTGTGGTGCTGCGGGACTATTTGCTGGGCCTGAACCTGACATAGCTGTAGCCCACCAGGGCGATCGCAATGCAGCCGGAGAGGATGAGCGCCGTGCCCGTGGTCCAGCCGCCCGGAAGCCACCACTGATCTTCCAGGGGCCACCAGTCCGGCACCGTGCGCCACAGTCCCCAGGTGATTCCGGCAGCGATGAGGGTGGAAGCACTTGCCAGGGCGATGATAATACGGGCCCAGGACTGCACGCCCTGCTCGGCAGCACGGTAGGCCTGCACCTTGACCGGGTGCAACCAGCGGTTGGCCCAGTGGTAGCGCAGGGACAAGATGGCCAGGCCGGCAACCAGCATCAGCAGACCCGGTCCCGGCAGGACGAGTGCGGCAGCTCCCAGCACAATGAGGGTCCAGCCGGCCACTTCGATGCCCGTGCGGCGGACCCATGCAGGGATTCTGTCGGTGCGCGGCATGGAACTAGCTTTACACAGCCCTCTTCCGGGACCGAGGCGGCGGGTCTGCCTAGGGGGTAATCCTGGGGGGGGTAATCCTGGGGCGAGCTGCGCGCTGGGTCCCTGTCTTCGATGGGCTTCCTGCCGCTGGCGGTGCGGGAGTTCCCATTCTCTGTATTGCGGGTGGCGCGGGTGGGGTGTCGGCTGTCCGCTGGTCCCCAGTCTCTGTTACGGGTGGGACGGGTGGGGTGTCGGCTGTGCGGTGGTTCCCAGTCTCTGTTGCGCGTGGGACGGGTGGGGTCACACAGATATGCAGCGACAACGGCGGGTGGGAAGCCGCGAGCCGGGAGTTGTCCACCGGCGCCGTGTCTTCCTCCACGGCTCCGGACCCAGGGAGTGAATCCCCACCGCGTCCACAGGTTCGGCCCCAGGCCGCACTCGTTGCGCATGCCCGGTCCAAGCTTGGATGGTGGAGCCTCCGAAAGCCGTACAGGCGCTAAGAACAGTGCACCCGATAGAAGCAGTGTGCCGGGCACACTATGGAGTGATCAGCGTCGGGGCGCTCGCAGCCAACGGGTTCGGCCGTGCCAGGGCGACGGCTGCGCAGCGCAGCGGCGTCCTCCAGCGCGCCGGGCGCGGGTACTACAGGCTTCAAGATGCTCCTCCGGAGCTGGTTGCGGCGGCTTCACTCGGGACCTCCCTCACATGTGTCTCAGCTGCTCAAGTCCAGGGCTGGTGGGTCCTGGAGTCGCCGGAGGTCCTCCATCTGAGAGCCGACAAGGTTGTAAACATGCCCGGAATCTGTCTCCATCGGGGTAGAAGGTCGGCGGCGAGGCTGGTGTGTTTGCCGGCGGACGTCGTCATGGACGCCTTTCGGTGCCTTCCTCCGCTGCAGGCACTGGTGATTGCCGAATCTGCCGTCGCCCGTAACGCCGTCTCGAAGGCCGCACTGATCCGAGCCTTTAACCGGCCACAGGACTGGCGGGTCCGTGCACTTCTCGAGGGATTCGGCCGGAGGACGGCATCTCCGCTGGAAGTCTGCGCCCGCTATCACCTCTGCGCTGCTGGGTTTAAGATCCAGCGGGAAGTGGTGGTGGAAGGTGTGGGCAGGGTCGATTTCCTGGTTGGGGACCGGCTCATCGTCGAACTGGACGGTTACGAGTTTCACAGCGGCCGCGCTGAATACCGGAATGACCGGGCGAGATGGAACCGGGCTAATGCCCGTGGGCTCGTAACGCTGCGCATCACCGCGGAGATGATCCTGCGCCGCCCGGAGGAGTTCATCCGTCTGGTCCGGGCCGCTCTGGCCCGTACCTAAAGCACCGCCGAGAATGTTGGGAATCCCAGCCGTCGTTGCGTGCGGCGCTGATGGGGTCTCAGCTGTCTCGCCAGTAGCGGAGCCTGGGAATCCGTGCAGGACGGCGTCCCGCGGGTCACTTCTGCCACGGAGCCTGGGAAGCCATGCTCGAACCGGACCCTGGCAGCCACACACGTAACGACGGCTGGGAAACTGCACGGGCACGAGGTCTCATCAGCCACACACGTAACGACGGCTGGGAAACTGCACGGGCACGAGGATCCCCAGATGTGAAACACCGCGGCCGCTGGAAAGGACTTGCTGCCGCGGGGGAGTGTCTCCGAGAGGACAGACCTTCATCGCAAATGTCCCCTCGGGCGGTGAACTCGACGCTCCCACTCGGGGGCAGAAGCCGTCCTGGGGCTGTCCCGCCTTCCCAGAGTCTGTGACGGATAGTGACCCTTGGGGTCTCATCTGCCAAACCAACAACGAGGGCTGGGAAACTGCGCCGTCACGCGTCCCGGCGGCCACGCCAGTAACGAGGGCTGGGAAACTGGGCCGTCACGAGGTCCCGGCAGCCACAGGAGTAACGAGGGCTGGGAAACTGGGCCGTCACGCGTCCCGGCGGCCACGCCAGTAACGAGGGCTGGGAAACTGGGCCGTCACGCGTCCCGGCGGCCCCGCCAGTAACGAGGGCTGGGAAACTGCGCCGGCACGTGCGCCGGCACGAGGTCCCGGCGGCCATACCAGCAACGACGGCTGGGAATCAGCCCAGCACACGCCGACGGCACCCCCCGGCGACACAGCACGACGCGCACCGGGGCCAACCCTGAGGCGGTTCGCTAGGGTAGCGGTCATGACAAACAAGCGCGTGGTAGTGACCGGAGCAAGCTCGGGAATCGGTGCGGCAGCAGTCCGTGCCCTGCGGAAGACGGGCTGGGACGTCATCGCCGTCGCCCGCAGGGAAGACCGGCTGAAGGACCTCGCAGAGGAAACCGGTGCGCGGACCATCGCCTGCGACGTCACCGACCGCAGCTCCGTGGAGTCCCTGGCCCGCCAAGTGCTCGCTGATGGGGGAGTGGACGCCATCGTGAATAACGCCGGCGGCGCCTTTGGAATGGACCCGGTGGCAACCGGCGATCCGCAGGACTGGGTTCGGATGTACAACGTCAACGTCCTGGGCGCACTGAACGTCACGCAGGCCTTCCTGCCTGCCCTGCGCGAGAACGGTGAGGGGTCCATACTGATGCTGACCTCCACCGCCGCGCTCGCAGCCTATGAGGGCGGAGCCGGCTATTGTGCCGCCAAGGCAGGCGAGGAAGCGATGACACAGGCACTGCGGCTGGAGGAAGCCGAACACAACGTGCGCGTCATCGAGATCCTGCCCGGCATGGTCAAGACCGAGGAGTTCTCCCTGAACCGTCTCGGCGACGCAGCTGCGGCGGAGAAAATCTACGCCGGCGTCGAGAAGCCGCTCACCGCTGACGACGTCGCGGACGTGATGGCCTACGCCTTGAACGCGCCCCACCACGTCAACCTGGACCAGGTGGTCATCCGCCCGGTGGCCCAGGCCGCACAGCACAAAGTCATCCGCCGCTAAGCTGTGGCCGGCCGGGGCTTCGACAGACGCCCCGGCCGTGGCCTAAACTGGCCCAAGCAGCTTTGACCCGGCCATCACCGGTGAGCTTCCGGAAGAACAGCGCCGATCCAGGCGCCCAGTAGAACCGGACGGGTAAGCCCGTCACAGCAGTCAATGAGCGGCAGCCGTCGCGCACCCGGTACAGGGGAGTACGACGGCGGCAAGCGAGGTGGTACCGCGGCTTATCTCCGGCGTTCGCGCCGGGCAGAGTTCGCCCTTGCATCCTGTTTTTACAGCCAGATTCACTTGCCGCTATCAGGATGACGAATATGCCACAGATCTACCCCAAGGCCACCACCGGTGATGCTTCCGAAGCTGCCGCGTCCTCACCCAGGTTCCCCGAAATCGAAGAACGGGTCCTGAAGTACTGGGACCAGGACGGGACCTTCCAGGCCTCGATTGACGCACGGCCCGCCGGGCAGGACGGCTCCAACGAATTCGTCTTCTACGACGGTCCGCCCTTCGCCAACGGCCTGCCCCACTACGGCCACCTGCTCACCGGCTACGTCAAGGACCTGGTGGCCCGCTACCAGACCCAGCGCGGACACCGCGTGGAGCGCCGCTTCGGCTGGGATACCCACGGCCTGCCCGCCGAGCTCGAGGCCATGAAGCAGCTGGGCATGAGCGACAAGGTGCAGATCGAGAAGATGGGCATCGACAAGTTCAACGATGCCTGCCGCGCCTCAGTCATGAAGTACGCCGGCGAGTGGCAGGACTACGTCACCCGCCAGGCACGCTGGGTGGATTTCGAGAACGACTACAAGACGCTCAACGTCGAGTACATGGAGTCGGTGATCTGGGCGTTCAAGACCCTGCATGAAAAGGGCCTGACCTACAGCGGCTTCCGGGTGCTCCCGTACTGCTGGAAGGACGAGACGCCGCTGTCCAACCACGAGCTGCGCATGGACGACGACGTCTACAAGATGCGCCAGGACCAGACCGTCACGGTGACCTTCCCGATCATCGCCGGAGACAATGTGCTCTCTGCGGAGCTCGAGGGCGTCAACGCGATCGCCTGGACCACGACGCCGTGGACCCTGCCAACCAACATGGCACTCGCCGTCGGGCCCGAGGTCCGCTACGCCGTCGTGCCCGCCGGACCCAACGGCACTCTGCTGGACCAGGAAACGGCCGGCGAAGGCCGCTTCCTGCTCGCCGAGGACCTGGTTGGCTCCTACGCCAAGGACCTGGGGTACGACGACGCCGATGCGGCGCGTGCCGCTGTCACCTCCGTGCACACCGGCAAGGAACTTGAGGGCCTGCGCTACACCCCGCTGTGGGACTACTACGCCGACGCCGAGAAGTGGGGCACTGCCAACGCCTGGCGGATCGTTGTGGCCGACTACGTCACCACCACCGACGGCACCGGCATCGTCCACCAGGCCCCGGCCTACGGTGAAGATGACCAGAAGGTCTGCGAAGCCAACGGCATCCCCGTCATCCTCTCCGTGGACGAGGGCGGCAAGTTCCTGCCCATGTTCGGTGAGGGTCCGCTGTCCGAAATCGCCGGACTGCAGGTCTTCGATGCCAACAAGGCGATCACCCGCGAGCTGAAGTCCGAGGGCCGCCTGCTGCGCCAGGCCAGCTACGAGCACTCCTACCCGCACTGCTGGCGCTGCCGGAACCCGCTGATCTACAAGGCTGTCTCATCCTGGTTCGTGGAGGTCACCAAGATCAAGGACCGCATGATCGAGCTGAACCAGGACATCAACTGGATCCCGGAGAACGTCAAGGACGGCCAGTTCGGCAAGTGGCTCGAAAACGCCCGTGACTGGTCGATCAGCCGCAACCGCTATTGGGGCAGTCCCATCCCCGTCTGGGTTTCGGATGACCCCAACTACCCGCGCACGGATGTCTACGGTTCCCTCGCGGAGATGGAAGCGGACTTTGGCCGGCTGCCGCTGAACAAGGAGGGCCAGCCGGACCTGCACCGTCCGTTCATCGATGAACTGACCCGCCCCAATCCGGACGACCCCACCGGCAAGTCCACCATGCGGCGCGTCGAGGACGTGCTGGACGTCTGGTTCGACTCCGGCTCGATGCCCTATGCGCAGGTGCATTACCCGCACGAGAACGCCGACTGGTTCGAGCACCACAACCCCGGCGACTTCATCGTGGAGTACATCGGCCAGACCCGCGGATGGTTCTACACGCTGCACATCCTCGCCACGGCACTCTTTGACCGCCCGGCGTTCCGCAACGTCATCAGCCACGGCATCGTCCTCGGTTCGGACGGGCAGAAGATGTCCAAGTCCCTGCGGAACTACCCGGATGTCTCCGAGGTCCTGGACCGCGACGGTTCCGACGCCATGCGCTGGTTCCTGATGGCTTCCCCAATCCTGCGCGGCGGCAACCTGGTTGTTACCGAGCAGGGCATCCGCGACGGCGTCCGCCAGGTCATCCTGCCGCTGTGGAACGTGTGGCACTTCTTCACCCTCTACACCAACGCCGCGAACAACGGCGCTGGCTACGAGGCAACCCTGCGCCATGAGTCCACCGAGCCGCTGGACACCTACATGCTGGCCGCCACCGGAGACCTCATCCGGAACATGACGACGGCGCTGGACACCTATGACGTGTCCGTCGCCTGCGAGATGCTGCGCGCCTACATGGACACGCTCACCAACTGGTACGTCCGCCGCAGCCGCACCCGGTTCTTCGAGGAAGACACCCAGGCCTTCGACGTGCTCTACACCTGCCTCGAAGCGCTCTGCCGCGTCGCTGCTCCGCTGCTGCCCCTGGTCAGCGAGGAGATCTGGCGCGGGCTGACTGGCGGCCGCTCCGTACACCTGACCGACTGGCCCGAAGCCGGTGCCTTCCCTCGGGATCCGGACCTGGTGGCCCGCATGGACCTGACCCGGAAGATCGCGTCCGTTGGTTCCTCGCTGCGCAAGGCCGCCAACCTCCGCGTACGGCTTCCGCTGTCCGAAATGACCGTGGTGGCACCGGACGCTGAAGCACTCAAGGGCCAGTTCGCGGCCATCATCGCCGATGAACTGAACCTGAAGTCCGTTCGCCTGGTTGAAGCCGGATCCGCTGATCCGGCCGAGTTCGGGATCACGCAGAAGCTGGTCGTCAACGCCCGTGCAGCCGGACCGCGGCTGGGCAAGAACGTGCAGAGCGCCATCAAGGCCTCCAAAACGGGGGACTGGTCCGTTGCCGAGGATGGAACCGTCACTGCCGGCGGCCTGGCCCTGGAACCGCACGAGTACACCCTGGAGACCGTGGTTGAATCCGGCGAGGGCGAGTCCTCCAAGGCCGTTGCAGTCCTGCCCGGCGGCGGGTTCCTGGTCCTGAACACCGAAGTCACGCCCGAGCTGGCAGCGGAAGGCACCGCCCGCGATGCCATCCGCGCCATCCAGCAGGCCCGCCGCGACGCAAACCTGCACATCAGCGACCGCATCCGCACCACGGTGGTTACCGGAGCGCAGAGTGCGGCAGCGCTGGAAGACAACGCAGACCTGGTCAAGGCCGAAACCCTGACCGGAGAACTGGTGGTTGACGGCTCCGGAAACCAGGACGACTCATTCACCGTGACCGTGGAGAAGATCTGATGAGCACCGAAGACACCCCCTCGGGTTCAATTGACGGTTTCTCGGTGGAAAGCGTCTACGCCGAGCTGCTCAGCCGCGCCCCCGAAAACAAGATGGAGCCGCGTATGGCTCCGCTGTTCCGGGCCATGGAGATCCTGGGCGAGCCGAACAGGGCGTTCCCCATCATCCACATCACCGGCACCAACGGCAAAACCTCGACGGCGCGGCTGATCGAGGGCGGCCTGCGCGCCTATGGCCTGCGCACCGGTCGCTACACGAGCCCGCACCTGAGCAAGGTGACCGAGCGGATCAGCATCGACGGCGAGCCCGTTGCGGATGAGACGTTCGTGCGCATCTGGGACGAAATCCGCCCCTACCTGGCCATGGTCGACGCCGAACTGGACGCCGCCGGTGAGCCCCGCCTGACGTACTTCGAGTGCGTAACCATCCTGGCCTTCGCGGTCTTCGCGGACGAACCCGTGGATGTGGCCGTGATCGAGGTGGGCCTGGGTGGCATCACCGACGCTACGAACGTGGGGGACGGAACCGTCTCGGTGGTCACCCCCATTTCCCTGGACCACACCGAACTGCTCGGCGACGACGTCGCGGACATCGCCTTCGAGAAGGCGGGAATCATCAAGGAAAACGGCTTCCTGGTCAGCGCGGCGCAGCCGGTCGAGGCCGCCCAGGTACTCCTGGAGAAGGCCAACGAGGCAGGAGTGCCCTTCCGGTTCGAAGGCATCGAGTTCGGTGTCGAGTCCCGCACCATGGCCGTCGGCGGCCAGATGGTCACCATCAACGGACTCGCCGGACGCTACGAGGACCTGCTGGTTCCGCTGCACGGTGAACACCAGGCACAGAACGCGGCCGTCGCCGTGGCCGCACTGGAAGCCTTCATTGGGGGAGGAGCCAAGGAACTGGATGCGGACCTGCTGCGCACCGGCTTCCGGACCGTCACGTCCCCCGGACGCCTTGAAGTAGTCCGCACGGCACCGACCATCATCGTGGACGCGGCACACAACCCGGCCGGAGCGAAGGCAAGCGCCCAGGCGGTGCTTGAATCCTTCAATCTCTCGTCCCTGGTGCTGGTCGTCGGCATCCTGGGTGAGAAGGACGCCGTCGGCATCCTGGCTGAGCTGCACGAAGTACTCGGTGACATTGTCTCCGGCGTCTGCCTCACCCAGTCCAGCTCTCCGCGGGCCATTCCGGCGGACGAGCTGGTGCAGGACGCGGTAGACGCAGGCTTCGCGGATGAGGATATCCAGGTTGAACCGGCTCTCGATGACGCCATCGAGTGGGCCGTAGCCAAGGCCGAGGAGAATAACGACCTCGGCGGCGGCGTCCTGGTGATTGGCTCCATCACGGTGGTCGCGGAAGCGCGCACCCTTCTCGGAAAGTAAGCACATGGCACGAATGACCAAGGCACAGCGCGAATGGCGTCCCGGCATGCCCAAGAAGCGCCGGTCCATCCGCGTAATGTTTGCTTCCACCGTCCTGAGCCTGGAGGCCTTCGTGGTGCTCTTCGGCACGCTGGCGGTGTTTGGCCTGCAGCGGGACCGGGTGGCACCGGCAGCTATCCTGGCCGGTGGAATCATCCTGGCGGCTGCCCTGGTTCTCACCTGCGCCCTGCTGTCCAAGCCGGCCGGCCCGGCGATCGGCTGGATCCTGCAGCTGGCCATCATCGCCACCGGCTTCCTGGAACCCATGATGTTCCTGGTAGGAGCTCTGTTCGCCGGAACCTGGTGGTACGGACTCCGCGCCGGCGCCCGGTTGGACAGGGAAAACCGGCAACGGGACCGTGAACAGGCGGAATGGGAAGCTGCCCACCCGGCTGGTACGGAATCCGGCGAAGCCAGCAGCTAGGCTTAGGAACAGCTGAACCGCATTCCCACTCAACCTCCAAGGAGAAACCAAGCGTGAGCACCGAGCGCACTCTCGTCCTGATCAAGCCGGACGGCGTCAAGCGGAACCTGACCGGCGCCATCCTGGCCCGCATCGAAGCCAAGGGCTACACCCTGGCCGAGCTGAAGAAAATGGACGCCACCCGGGAACTGCTCGAAGAGCACTACGCGGAACACGTCGGCAAGCCGTTCTACGAGCCGCTGGTCGAGTTCATGCTCAGCGGTCCGATTGTCGCAGCCGTCTTCGAAGGCCAGCGTGTCATTGAAGGTTTCCGGTCCCTGGCCGGCGCAACCGAGCCCACCACGGCAGCACCCGGCACCATCCGCGGCGACTTCGGCCGCGACTGGGGCACCAAGGTGCAGCAGAACCTCGTTCACGGCTCGGATTCGCCCGAGTCCGCTGAACGCGAGATTGGCATCTGGTTCGGCAAGTAGTCCACGGATCCACACAGTTCCTCAGGAGGCCGGCACCCGCCACGGGTGCCGGCCTCCTGTACATCCGTGGTGCGCTGGCTAGGCTGGGGCGCATGGCACTCATCCACAAGGCAGACCTGAACCCGACAAAAATTGAACTGATCTCCGGCTGGCTCTCAACGGTGCCTTGGTTCACCGCTGCGGACGGCACGGGGAACCTGGCTGAGCCGCTGGCGGCGTACCGCTTCGATGACCCCGAGGGCCAGGTAGGCATGGAGACGCACATCGTGCGCAGCGGGAACCTGACCCTGCAGGTGCCGCTGACCTACCGCGCCGGGCCCCTGGAAGGCGGGGACGGATACCTGGTGGGCACCATGGAGCACTCTGTCCTGGGCCGCCGCTGGGTCTATGACGGCTGCGGGGACCCGGTGTACGTCAGGGCTTTCACTGCGGCGGTGGTCGACGGCATGGACCAGGCTCCGCTGTATGCCGAGGAGGGCGGGGTGCGCCGTGAGCTGCCGCAGTCCATGAAGCTTGAAACGAGTGGAATGCCCGACGGCGAGGAACTCGTGGAAGCACCCGAACGTGAACCGGCGGGGTGGACTGCCACCCTTATGCACCACGATGGCTGGGAGCTGTCCCTGGTCCGGGTGCTGGACCTGGGCGGACGGGCCGCGCCGCCTCCGTCGCTGGTGGGTACGTGGGAGGGACAGCGCGAACCCGTCGTGCTCGGCTGGGGCCTGCCTCTGGGGTAGGGAACGTCCTGGCGGGAACTGGTTAGCTGCCGAGGAATGCGTTCATGAACCGGAAGAAGATCGAAGCGGCCGTCGCGACCCAGATGAGGGCCGTAATGGCCCAGGCCCATTCCGAAACGAAACGCACGAGGCCCACCGGTGCCGGAATGACGCCGTGTGCCAGGTTACGCACCGTGGTGAAGACGAACAGTGGGATCATGGCGGTCCACACGACGATGCAGTAGATGCACAGCACATAGATGTCGAACAGTGCCTGGCTCCAGAGCCAGACCACGAACACCATGCCCAGCGTTACTCCCGCCTGTACTGCAGCCCAGTACCAGCGGCTGAAGCGTGCACCGGCGAGCATGGACATGGCAACGGTGATCATCACGGCGAAGGCCACGATGCCGATCAGGGGATTCGGGAAACCGAACAGCGAAGCCTGCCAGGTCTGGAAGACGGTTCCGCAGGAAACCCACGGGCTGATATCGCAGCTCGTAATATAGCTGGAGTCGGCGTAGACCTTCAGGCGCTCAATGACCAGGATTGCGGAGCCCAGCCAGCCGATGACCGAGGTGATGAGCACCAGCCAGGCAAACGGTTTTTGCTGAACGGAGCGGACCAGTCCTGCCTCGCCGGTCCTCCCGCCCAGATCGGCTCCGCTGGTGGTGCTGGTGGAACTGGAAGGCACGTGCTGCTCCTTTTGCCGGGTATCGGTGGTCCGATTCTATGTGTTCCAGATACCTAAATGACCTCCGTGTGAGATAATGGCTGTGGCTGGTGTCGGATCCACATTCCGTCATTGGTCCAGCGACAGGCTTCCGGTGCTGTCGGCGATGCTTCCCAAGTAGGAATGCCCATCAATCCGGATGGGGCAGGGGAATCCGCTGAACAGCCCTACCACAGCCCAAAACGCCTAGCCGTTCCGAGCAGGTAGCAGGAAAAGCGCCGCTGGTCTTGCAAGTGATGCCGCGCCCTCAAGATGGTGCGACCTTGGAAGACATTTAGACGACTTCCGGCTGGCGCAGGCTCCGATGCCCCCGCACAGCCGATACATTGCCCTCCGGGCATTGGAATGTGGCCAGTGCCGCGGGGGCCGGAGCATAGCTGTATATGAATACTGACCGCACAACAGAAGAAGCAGTCGAACCAGCCGCAGAGGTCCAGGCTGCTGACGGGCCGGGTTCGGCTGCCGTCGAGGCCACGGAGACGGACGCGCCGGCGAAGGCACCCGCGAAGCGGGCACCGCGTGCCCGCCGCAAGCCGGCAGCCGCAGAAGCAGCGGAAGTACCGGCTGCTGCGCAGGAACCGGCCCTGCTGGAAACCCCGGCGGAACAGGAGTCTGCGGAAACGGCAGCTTCCGAGCCCGCAGCGAAGCTCAAGCGCACCCGGGCTCCCCGCCGCAAGGCCGCAGCAGAGCCGAAGGCTGAAGAAACCGCCTCTGACGAAACCGCATCCGAAGGCGCGCCCGAAGAAGCTGCCACTGTATCGCCCGACGCCGAATCACCCGCCGAGGCCCCGGTTTCTGAGGCTTCCGCCGCTGAGGCGCCGGCCAAGACCGTCCGGCGCCGCCGCGCGTCGGCCAAGAAGGCTGCCCCCGAAGCTGCCGAGGCAGCTGAGGCCGCCGAAGCAGCTGCAGGCGCAGAAGGTGCCGGTAACAAGGACTCCGCACCGGAACCCGTCGCTGAAACAGCCTCCGCAGAAGCAGCCGCTGGTGCTGAAGCGGCCGAGCCCGCCCCGGCCAAGACCCGGACGCGCCGCCGCGCCTCAGCCAAGGCCGGTCCAGCCTCGGAAGCGGCCGATTCCGGCGAACCCAAGACCGAAACCGGGGAGTCCGGACAGGACACGGTCGACGAAGAAGAAACCAAGCCCGCGCAGTCATCCGTGCTTGACCCCTTTGCCATTCCTGAATCACCCACCTCCGTGCTCTTCCACGCCCCTGACCTCACTGCCGTGCAGGCAGCCGCTGCGGCCGCAGCCGCCGAAAGCGATGAAGACGAGGCACCCGAGGACGACGGACGGGAGACGAACCGGTCCCGCCGCAGCCGTCGTCGCAGCCGCGGACGCACGCGAACTGAAGGCGAAGCAGGCGCCGACGGCGAGGAGACTGAGTCCGGTGATTCGGGCGAAGAGAACGCGGAAGGCGTGACCTCCCGCCGTCGCAGACGCCGCCGCCGCGGAGACGCGGACCTGGAACTGACCGGCGGATCCGACGACGATCCGCCCAACACCGTCACGCGTGTCCGTGCCCCGCGTGCGCACGCAGACGCCCCGGTGAGTGACCGTGTCACCTCTGTGAAGGGCTCCACCCGCCTCGAAGCCAAGAAGCAGCGCCGCCGCGAATCCCGCGAGTCCGGCCGGCGCCGCCATGTCATCACTGAGGCCGAGTTCCTCGCCCGCCGCGAGTCAGTGGACCGGCAGATGATTGTCCGCCAGCGCGACGACAGGATCCAGATCGGCGTCCTTGAGGACGGCGTCCTGGCCGAGCACTTCGTCTCGAACACCCAGCAGGATTCGCTGATCGGCAACGTTTACGTTGGCAAGGTCCAGAACGTGCTGCCCAGCATGGAAGCAGCGTTCGTGGATATTGGCCGCGGCCGCAACGCCGTGCTCTACGCCGGTGAGGTCAACTGGGATGCGGCAGGCCTGGACGGCCAGCCGCGCCGCATCGAACTTGCCCTGAAGTCAGGTGACTCCGTCCTGGTCCAGGTCACCAAGGACCCCGTGGGTCACAAGGGCGCCCGCCTGACCAGCCAGATCTCTCTGCCCGGCCGCTACCTGGTCTATGTGCCGGGCGGTTCCATGACCGGTATCTCGCGCAAACTTCCGGATGTGGAGCGCAACCGGCTCAAGAAGATCCTCAAGGACCACCTTCCGCAGAACGCGGGCGTCATTGTGCGCACGGCGGCTGAAGGTGCCTCTGAGGAAGAGCTGATGAATGACATCAACCGCCTCCGCGCCCAGTGGGAGAACATCGAAGCGAAGGCGAAGTCCACCAAAACCCTTCCGCCCGAACTCCTGTACGGCGAGCCGGACCTCACCATCAAGGTTGTCCGCGACGTCTTCAACGAAGACTTCTCCAAGCTCATCGTCTCCGGCGAGGAAGCCTGGGACACCATCGAGGCGTACGTCACCTATGTGGCTCCGGACCTCGTGGGACGCCTGGAGAAGTGGACCAAGGACGAGGACATCTTCGCGGCCAGCCGCATCGACGAGCAGATCGCCAAGGCGCTGGACCGCAAGGTCTTCCTGCCCTCGGGCGGTTCGCTGGTCATCGACCGCACCGAAGCCATGACCGTGGTGGACGTCAACACCGGAAAGTTCACCGGCAGCGGCGGCAACCTCGAAGAGACCGTCACCAAGAACAACCTGGAAGCGGCGGAAGAAGTGGTCCGCCAGCTGCGCCTGCGGGACATCGGCGGCATCATCGTCATCGACTTCATCGACATGGTGCTCGAAGCCAACCGGGATCTTGTGCTGCGCCGCCTGGTTGAGTGCCTTGGCAGGGACCGCACCAAGCACCAGGTTGCCGAGGTCACCTCGCTGGGCCTGGTGCAGATGACGCGCAAGCGCATGGGCACGGGCCTGCTGGAAGTCTTCGGCGAAGAGTGCGAGCACTGCGCCGGCCGCGGCGTGATCACCCACGACATCCCGGTGGAACACCGCCGCAGCACGAGCCACGCTGTCTCCGATGACAACCACTCCCAGCACCTGAAGCAGGAGAAGGCTTCCCGCGGGGAACGCAAGCGCCGGAACCGCGGAGGCAACCAGAACCAGCAGCAGAACCAGCAGCCTCCGGCGGTACCGGCGGAGCAGCCCAAGGCAGAAGAGCCGCAGGCGGAGGATGCTGAGCGCGCGGCCAAGGCGGAGGCAGCCCGCGCAGCCCTCGCGAGCATTGCGGCGGCCACCGCGGCAGCGCACGACGCCGATGCCCCGCACGCTGACCGCAGCGCTGCCGAGTCCGCTGCTTCAGCAGGCGAAGGCGGCAACGCCGGTGCCGAGGATAAGCCCCTCATCCGCGAGCCCAAGGATGACGCACCGGCGGAAGCAGGCGCCGTCCTGCGCATTCAGGGGGAGACGGTGGTGGTTCCGCGCCGCGAACGCCGCCGGCCGGTACGCCAGGACGTGCAGCTGACGCTCGAAAGCCTCACCGAGGCGTTCAACGAGGTGTCGCCGAAATCTTCCGAGCCGCAGGTCCGGAAGCCGGAAGGGGAAAGTGAAGGCGCGCGCGTCCCCGCGGGCAGCGACAGCCTGAATCCCCGGGAAAACGTCTCCGGGTCCTCCGAACCGGTTTCTGCTGAACCGGCCCGCCGGCCGCGGCGGCGCCGTGCAGCACGCAGTCCGCAGGGTTCGGCTGACGCCCAGATCATTCAGGCGGGCCCCGAGGAGGCTGCGGGTGCCCAGGGAAGCAGCACCACGGCAGCTCCGGCTGCTCCGGCAGCCCCGCGCACGGAAGGTTCGGCTCCGGTGATCCTCGGCGTCGGCGTTCCGGCTTCTGACCTCTAGCAGTCAGCAAACAGTTCAGCTCCCGGCGGCACCGTCCGGGAGCTGAACTGTTTAACGGTTGTCCGCGCGCTGCCGTCCGAACGCGCGGGAGCGCCGGTCGGCCTCGGTCCGGGAGTGCTATAGAATGTTTCTAAGCGCAGTGACGTCCCCAGTTCACCCGGAGGATGGCACGCTGGACTTGCCGTGCATTTGCGGCACATGGGTCCCTTAGCGTAGCCTTGAACTTCGGTGCGAACGCCTTCTAAGCCGTTATTCGGTACAGGGCGTGACTGCATGGCGCAGGCCGGACACATTGTTGGTCCGGCGGAGTGCGCATCCAAGTATTAAACGTCGAGAGAAGTGAGTTCCCAAGTGGTGTACGCGATTGTCCGCGCTGGCGGCCGCCAAGAAAAGGTTTCCGTCGGAGACCTCGTAACCCTGGACCGCGTCCCCGGTGGAGCCGGTAGCACCTTTGAGCTGCCTGCCCTGCTTTTGGTTGATGGCGACAAGGTCACCTCTGCCGCCAAGGACCTGGCCAAGGTTACGGTTACGGCAGAAGTTATCGAAAACTTCCGGGGTCCGAAGATTGTCATCCAGAAGTTCAAGAACAAGACCGGTTACAAGAAGCGTCAGGGCTACCGCTCCTCGCTGACCAAGGTCAAGGTCACCTCCATCAACTCCTGATTCCTAACGTCGGGGACCGCTCGGTCCCGGACCGCGGGAATTGTGCCCGCACCTAGGCATCAAAGTCAGTCATAGCAAAGGCAGGATTTAGAAAATGGCACATAAGAAAGGTGCGAGCTCTACTCGCAACGGCCGCGACTCCAACGCTCAGTTCCTGGGCGTAAAGCGCTTCGGCGGCCAGGTTGTCAAGGCCGGCGAGATCATCGTTCGCCAGCGCGGCACCCACTTCCACCCCGGCGCAGGCGTTGGCCGCGGTGGCGACGACACGCTGTTCGCCCTGGAGGCAGGCGCTGTTGAGTTCGGCAGCCGTCGTGGCCGCCGCGTCGTGAACATCGTCGCAGCAGCCGAGTAATTTCGGCACACAGCTTTTCCGGTGGGGCGGGCCAGATGGCCCGCCCCACTGTTTTTTTAAGCCGAGTAGAATTGGCTTGATCCAAAATTTTTCAACAAGGAGAACCATGGCCAGCTTTGTAGACCGTGTTGTACTGCATGTTTCAGGCGGTGCCGGCGGCCATGGTTGCGTGTCCGTAAAGCGTGAGAAGTTCAAGCCGCTTGGCGGTCCCGACGGCGGCAACGGCGGGGACGGCGGGGACGTCATCCTGCGCGTTGACGGCCAGACCACCACCCTGCTGGACTACCACCACGCACCGCACCGCCACGCCGGCAACGGCGGACCGGGCATGGGCGACTGGCGCGCCGGCAAGACGGGGGAGACCCTGGTGCTTTCCGTACCGGAAGGAACCGTCGTCAAGACCAAGGATGGCAAGGTCCTTGCAGACCTGGTTGGCATGGGCGCCGAATACATCGCCGCGGCAGGCGGACAGGGCGGCCTGGGCAACGCCTCGCTCTCCTCGCAGAAGCGCAAGGCCCCCGGCTTCGCCCTGCTCGGCACCCCCGGCGACGAGCGGGACATCGTCCTGGAACTTAAGTCCATCGCAGACATTGCACTGGTTGGGTTCCCGTCCGCCGGCAAGTCCTCCCTGATCGCTGCGATGTCCGCTGCCCGGCCAAAAATTGCCGACTACCCCTTCACTACGCTTATTCCGAACCTCGGCGTTGTCCAGGCCGGCGATGTCCGGTTCACGGTGGCGGACGTTCCCGGCCTGATTGAAGGTGCTTCGGAGGGCAAGGGACTGGGACACCACTTCCTCCGGCATGTTGAGCGATGCGCCGCCCTGGTCCATGTGCTGGACTGCGCGGCCCTCGAAACGGACCGCGATCCGCTTGGCGACCTCGACGTGATCGAGGCCGAACTCGAAAAGTACGAAGTGGACATGAGCTACGCCGGTGCTGACGGCGACGTCGTGCCCTTGAACCAGCGGCCCCGCCTGGTGGCGCTGAACAAGGTGGACGTTCCTGACGGCCGCGACATGGCTGAATTCGTCCGTCCCGAACTCGAGAAGCGCGGTTATCGTGTCTTCGAGGTCTCCGCGGCCAGCCACGAGGGACTGCGCGAACTCGGCTTCGCGATGGCTGCCATCGTCGCCGAGGCCCGCAAGGCCGTGGAAACGGCGCCGCCGCGCGTCGCGCCCCCCGTTGTCCGTCCCCGCTCCGTCAACGCCAAGGGTGGATTCACCATCCGGCGGGAAGAGCGGAACCTGGAGCCGCTGTTCCGCGTCCTGGGTGAGAAGCCCGTGCGCTGGGTCCAGCAGACAGACTTCACCAACGACGAAGCCGTGGGCTACCTCGCGGACCGCCTGGCGAAGCTTGGCGTTGAAGACCAGCTCTTCAAGGCAGGCGCAAAGCCCGGCGACGCCGTGGTGATCGGCGAGGGCGACGGCGTTGTCTTCGACTGGGAGCCGACCATGATCGGCGGAGCCGAGCTCCTTGCAGCGTCCCCGCGCGGCTCGGACATCCGCATCGAAGAGTTCTCCCGTCCCACCCGCAACGAGAAGCGTGAAGACCACCAGAAGCGCAAGGATGCCCGTGCGGCAGCCCGCGCGGAGCTGGAAGCCGAACGCAAGGCTGGAATCTGGACCGAGTCGGTGAACTACAAGCACTCCCGTCCCACGTCGGGCGATGACGACTAATCGCTTCACAGACGCGGGGCACGGGCCCGCTTGGGCATAGGCTGGTTCGGTCATGAGGAAAGAAAACGCTGAAGCCAAGTCCACCGCCGCACCCAAGCGCCCGTTGATGTCCCGTGCCGGACTGGCACGTGCCCGCCGCGTCGTCGTCAAGGTGGGGTCCTCCTCCCTGACGTCGGTTGCGGGCGGTATCTCGGATGAGGCCCTGACCTCGCTGGCGGACGTGCTGGCAGCGCGGCGCCGGCAAGGAACCGAAGTCATCCTCGTGTCCTCCGGTGCCATCTCCGCCGGACTGGCCCCGCTGGGGCTGTCCAAGCGGCCCTCACAGCTGTCCACACAGCAGGCTGCTGCCAGTGTTGGGCAGGGCCTGCTGATGGCCCGCTACACGGAAGCGTTCGGTCGCCACGGAGTCACGGTCAGCCAGGTCCTGCTGACCATCGAAGACCTCATGCGGCGCACGCACCACGCCAATGCGCACCGGGCGCTGGAACGCCTGCTGAACTTCGGCGTCGTGCCCATCGTCAACGAAAATGACACTGTGGCCAGTCACGAGATCCGCTTTGGCGACAATGACCGCCTGGCCGCGCTGGTGGCGCACTTGGTCAAGGCAGACGCCCTGATCCTGCTTTCCGACGTCGACTCCCTCTACGACGGTCCGCCGTCGGCCGGAGCCCGCCGTATTCCGGAGGTTACCGGAATGAAGGACCTGGAAGATGTCCGGATCGGCAAGGTCGGCAAAGCGGGCGTGGGTACCGGGGGCATGGCCACCAAAGTGGAGGCCGCGACCATCGCCGCCCAGTCCGGCATTCCCGCCCTGGTTACCTCCACTGAAAACGCAGCGGCGGCCCTGGCCGGCGAAGACGTGGGTACCTGGTTCACCACGCGGGGCGTCCGCCAGCCCATCCGCCTGCTCTGGCTGGCCCATCTGGCCCGCATCCAGGGAACGCTCGTCCTGGACGACGGCGCGGCGCGGGCCGTGGGGGAGCGCCGCCGTTCCCTGCTCCCGGCCGGAATCGTGGCCGTTGAAGGCCATTTCGAACCCGGGGATCCGGTGGCCCTGGCCGATACATCCGGGCGGGTCCTGGCCCACGGCCTCACCAACTACGCATCCGATGAACTGCCCCGGATGCTCGGACGCTCCACGCGCGAACTGGCGAAGGAATTCGGCCGCGGCTATGAACGCTCAGTGGTACACGTCAATGACCTCGTGATCCTCCAGCCGCACGGTTCTTCGGCGGTTCAGCCTGCGTCACGCACCCTCCAGGACGACGGCGCCGCCGCTACACTGGGAGCATGACCGTCCAAGAGACCGCTTCCGTGAACCGCAACGCTGAATCCGTGCCCACGCCGGAGGAAGTCGAAGCCGGAGTCCACAGCATCGCAGACCGGGCCCGCGCCGCTTCCCGCCGGATGGCCCGCGTGAACCGGGCGTGGAAGGACCTGGCCCTGGAACAGATTGCGCAGGATGTGGTCGCGCGTCGTGACGCCGTCCTGGCCGCCAATGCCAAGGATGTGGAGCGCGGGCGTTCCAGCGGCACGTCGGAGGCGCTCCTCGACCGGCTGACACTGACCCCGGAGCGTATCGATGCCCTCGCCTCCGCCCTGCGGAACCTTGCCGGCCTGCCGGACCCGGTTGGTTCGGTGGCACGCGGCCAGACGCTTCCCAACGGGTTGCGGATGCGCCAGGTGCACGTTCCCCTGGGCGTCGTCGGAGCCATCTACGAGGCCCGCCCCAACGTAACCCTGGACATTGCCGGACTCGCACTCAAGAGCGGCAACGCCGTCATCCTGCGCGGCGGCAGCGCGGCAGCAGCCACGAACACCGTGCTCGTGAACCTGATCCGCGATTCACTGGACACCGTGGGGCTGCCCTCCGACGCCGTGCAGACAATCGACCAGTACGGGCGGCCGGGAGCGAACTTCCTGATGAAGGCGCGCGGCAAGGTTGATGTCCTCATTCCGCGCGGTGGCAGGGATCTGATCCAGAACGTGGTCACCAATGCGGCGGTACCTGTCATCGAAACCGGGGAAGGCAACGTCCACATTTACCTGGACGAAACCGCGCCCGAGGAGATGGCGGTGGACATCCTGCTGAACGCCAAGACGCAGCGCCCCAGTGTCTGCAATACCGTGGAGACCCTCCTGGTACACGCTGACTGTGCTGCCGCTCGGGAAGTGCTCTCGGCACTGGCCGCTGCGGGAGTCCGCCTGCACGCCGACGAGCGCATCCGTGGAATCCTGCCGCAGGGCACTGCGGTGCTGGAGGCAACGGAGGAGGACTGGGGCCGGGAATACATGGACCTGGACCTCGCCGTGGCCATGGTGGACTCGATGGACGAAGCGCTGGAGCACATCAGGACTTTCTCCACCGGCCATACCGAGGCGATCATCACCAATGACCTCGCGAACGCCGAGCGTTTCATCGCGGAGATCGATTCAGCAGCCGTGATTGTCAACGCCTCCACCCGGTTTACCGACGGCGGCGAACTGGGACTCGGTGCCGAGGTAGGCATCTCCACGCAGAAGATGCATGCGCGCGGACCCATGGGACTGAAGGAACTGACCACCACCAAGTGGATCATCCAGGGCGATGGCCAGGTGCGCGCCTAGGCAGGGCTGCAGGCGTGCGGACTGCGGAGTTATCGCCCCGTACGCGTACCATTGATCTAGAAACGATGCTCCGCCGGGATGCCCGGCGGTTGATTTAGGGAGATTCATGCTGATCCAGCTTTCCAGTGCTGCGCTGATGGCGGCCGAAGTTGCCGAAGAACACGCCGAAACGTCGCCGTTCGTGTACGGCGGAGTGATCTTTGCGATTTTCATGGTGCTGATGTTCGCGACCATGGCATTCACCAGCCTTGGCCACCGCCATGAAGCGGTGCCGGAACACGTTGATCCCCAGCGCCAGTTCCCGAACAAGCACGACCACGGCCAGGGCATCCCTGAATAGGCTTCGGGAGCAGCTGAACCGGCTGGGACCATGGAAAGCGCAGATCAGGAGCAGGCGAAAAGCCCGCGTCCCTACCGGCTGGGCGTGATGGGCGGGACGTTCGATCCCATCCACCACGGCCACCTCGTGGCCGCAAGTGAAGTGGCCTCGGTTTTCGACCTGGATGAAGTCGTCTTCGTGCCCACCGGCGAGCCGTGGCACAAGTCCGCCCAGGAGGTCACCCCGGCTGAACACCGGTACCTGATGACGGTCATCGCCACCGCGTCGAATCCGCGATTCAAGGTCAGCCGCGTGGACATCGACCGTCCGGGACCCACCTACACGATTGATACGCTGAGGGATCTGCGCCATGCGCGCCCGGACGCAGAGTTGTTCTTCATCACCGGCGCCGATGCGATGGCGCAGATCCTTTCGTGGAAGGACGTCCAGGAACTGTGGTCCCTGGCCCACTTCGTGGGCGTCACGAGGCCCGGGCATGAACTGCAGAACATGGGCCGCGATGACGTCAGTCTCCTGGAGGTTCCGGCGATGGCCATCTCTTCGACGGACTGCCGGGCGCGCGTGGCGGCATCGGAGCCCGTCTGGTACCTGGTGCCGGACGGCGTGGTCCAGTACATCGCCAAGCACAACCTGTACACCCCTGTTCAGCAGCAGACGAGGCCCGCCACCACTGAGCCAGTAGCCTGAGCAATCAACACCTGATGGGTAGGAAATGACGAACGGTCCAGAGTCCGCAGACGCACCCCGACGCAGCCGCCGCGCGGCCGGCACCGGGACTGCTGCCGGAGCGCAGGAACGGGAGTCCCAGCAGCGGGCCAGGGACCGCGAGGCGCTGCGCGCTTACAAAGCGCTGACGGACAGCCAGCCCCGGCCTGATGCGGCTGATGCCAACCCGCCAACCCGTCGCCAGCTCCGTCTCGCCCAGCAGGCCGCCGCCCAGCAGGCCGCCGCCCAGCAGGCCGCCGCCCGGAAGAATGCCCCACCGGCCGAACCGACGGACCGGCAGCAGCCGCCCGCGGCAGAACAGCGGAACGATGCTCCAGTGTCCCGGCAGGGCCGCAGGGACGGAACAGCTGCCGGCCAGAACTCCGCGCCCCAGCCGGGAACCCGCCGGGAACGCCGGCGTGCCGCGGCAGCAGCTGATCCGGCAGCTGTACCCGCCCATGACGCAGCAGAACATGACGCAGCGGCGGGCCGGGCCGCAGCCGGCGAGGCTCCCTCCGGCAAGGCCGCATCTGCGGACACATCCGAACCGGCCGGGGAACCTGGAACGGCCGAGGAACCTGGAACGGCCGAGGAACCTGCACCGAACGAAAAGGCTGCGGAAGCGTCCGCCGTCCAGGCGCCCGTCGTCAAACCCCTAACTCCTGCTCCCCAACGCGCTCCAGCAGTCCGCGAAGACTCGGCGGCAGGAGCACAGGCGGCGGAGGAGCGGCAGCCCGCGCCGGAACCGAACGCCGATATTGCCAACATGACGGTGGAGCAGGCGCTGGCAGCCCGCGAAGCTCTGAAGCACCAGGCCCGCAACCAGGTTGCTGCAATGGAAGCGCTCCAGCAGTCCGACCCGCATGCCGTGGACCTCGAACTGCTGGCACAGCAGCGGGCGTTGGCTGAACGCGCGGCTGTGCTCAACCGCAGGACGCAGAACATGCAGCGCCTGGCCCAGGAAAATGAGCAGCGCCGCTCATCACCCTCGGACCCCACCACCGCGCACAACCTGGCCATGGTGACCCCCCTTGAATTCGTGGAGGTGCCTGGGCTCGACCGTCCGGTGATGCGGCCGCCGGCCACTTCGCACGTGCCCGTAGTGACGTCGTCGAACCCTGCTGCGCGCAAGCCGCCCGCAGGACGGATGGCTCCGGCAGCGAGGCCAGGGACCGAACGCCGGCCCGCCAGGCTGGAGGAATCCGCCCCCGCCGCCCGTGCGGAAGTGCGCCATTCCAAGATTCTGGCCCGTGCCGACGCCCTGGTGAACGCACCACTGGAAGTTGACCAGGGTGCCAAGCCCGTGGGTGCCCGCAGCGCCTTCGGCCTGGACCCGCTGGATGTCATGACCGCAGGCCTCGGCCGCACCCGGCGGATACGGTTTGTATCCCTGGGAATCGTGGGTGTAGGGCTCATTGCCCTCACCATCGGAGTACTAATGATCGTCGGCGGCTTTGGCAGCTGATACCAAACTAGGAGACATGTGAGCGCCACCGAATCATCCATGAGTATTGCCCGGACCGCAGCCAAAGCGGCTTCGGACAAGCTGGCCGACGACATCGTAGCCATCGATGTGAGCGAACGGCTGGCCATCACGGACATCTTCCTCATCGCTTCGGCCTCCAACGAACGCCAGGTCAACGCGATCGTGGACGGCGTCGAAGAGGAACTCGCCAAGGAAGGGCTGAAGCCCGTCCGCCGCGAGGGCCGGAGCGAAGGCCGCTGGGTACTGCTTGATTACGCCACCGTGGTGGTGCACGTACAGCATGAGGAAGACCGCGTCTTTTACGCTCTTGAGCGCCTCTGGAAGGACTGCCCCTCAGTGGACCTCCTGCTGCCTGACTCCGAGCCGGCTTCCGGGCAGGAATAAGCTATCCGGGTGCGGGGCAGGACTACCGGAACTGCTCCGCACCGCCTGAATTTCATAGGTGTAGTTTGATTTTGCACTGTGGCCCATCTGTACTAAAGTAGAGGAGTTGCTTCGGCCCGGAGGGAAAGAACCGGACTGAAGAAACATCCGAAAACTGCCTGTACTGGTACGGGTAATCCGGGGCTGTGGCGCAGCTGGTAGCGCACCTGCATGGCATGCAGGGGGTCAGGGGTTCGAGTCCCCTCAGCTCCACCGATAGAACGCCGGGCAGCCGGCATCTAGGGCTGAATGAATGCCATTCGGTGGACAATACAACTGAATTGGGGCTGTGGCGCAGCTGGTAGCGCACCTGCATGGCATGCAGGGGGTCAGGGGTTCGAGTCCCCTCAGCTCCACCACATGAATCCACCCCGGTCTTCGGACCGGGGTGGATTTTCGTTAACGCAGGGAGCCCGTTCACAGGACCCGCAGTCCGGCCCGCGCGCTAAGGGCCGTCAGCCCTTCGAGGCCGAACGCGCCCACCGGCCCCTGCACTCCGGACGCACCGGCCTGTCCGTCCCGGAGTGCCACGGCTGCTTCGGCGAGCAGCTCCCCGGTCAGGGTATAGACGTTGGGACCCTGCAGACGGACCTCGACGGCGGTATACCCGCGGCTGTCCGACAGGTTTGCCACCGTGTAGCTCCCGGACCTGGACCGTTCGCGTTCGTCCGGACCGCCGCCCGGCAAACCTCCCAGAGACGCAGCCCTGGCCAGGGCCTTTCGGCCACCCGGCAGCCTCTGCAGGGCGCCGGCGGCACGCGTGAGCGGTCCAGCCACACGGGCGAGCGCGGGAAACCATCCGTTGTAGACTTCCACGGCGGCGAGGCCGGGGTAGGTCCCGGGCAGGAACAATACCTCCGTGCCCATTGCGAGGAACGCCTGCCTCCTCCGGTCCTGCACCCTGAACTCGTATCTGGCGCTTCCCATCCGGCGGGTGAACAGCGAGCCGGAGCGGTACACCGCAGTTGGGCGGGTCAGCGCCTCCGCGAGGGTTGCCCGCGTCCCTCCACTGATGCCGCGCCGCAGCGATCCAAGCGCAAAATAACCGATGCGCAGGTAACCCCCGGGTGTGCCTGCTGCCTGCGCTGCCAGCGCGCCGGCCAGGACTCCGGGCACGTAATCGTAGCCGAAGGCGGGAACCATGGTGGCGCCGTTTGCGGCAGCCCGGTCCGAGAACTGCTCCTGGAGCCGCTGGACAAAATCGACTTCGCCGGTCGAGTCTACGTAGTGGGCGCCGGCGTCCGCTGCAGCTGCGGCGGCCGCGTAGCCGTACCTGCTGAAAGGACCAACCGTGGACACGAGCACGTCTCCGGCTCCCACCAGGGCCCGGACAGTGGAAGGGTCAGTGGCGTCGGCAGTCCGGTACGTAAGGCCGTTCGGAGCCGCGAGGGCCTGCAGCGACGCTGCGCTGCGCCCCGCAAGTACAGGGTCCACGCCCCGTGCAAGCAGCGAGGCGACCACCAGCCGGCCGGTGTAACCGGAGGCTCCAAAAACAACGATCCTGGGTGCCATCCCTGTTTCCAGCCTCCTCGGATTGCCCAGGCGCTGACACCGGGCAGTGACGCGCACAGTACGCGCAGTCTAGCGGCACAGGCTGGATCGAAACAGCAACGTTCAGCGGACCCGGGGAGCCGTGTGGCAGGCTGGGTGGGATGACGATTGAACCCCCGGCTCCCGGAGAGCCCCGCCGCCCGCACGGACCACGCGACGCCGGCGATGCCTGGGTTGTAGCCCCCGACGGACAACGGTACTGGGGCAGGTTCGGTGCAGCAGGGCTGCTCGCCTGCGATCCCGGCCGCGGCATCCTGCTCCAGCACCGGGTTTCATGGAGTCACCACGGCGGTACCTGGGCGCTGCCCGGCGGTGCCAGGCACCAGGGTGAGTCGGCACTCGATGCGGCGCTGCGGGAGTCCACCGAGGAAGCCGGCGTTCCGCCCGCTTCACTGCGCCCCAGGTTTATGAGTGTCCTTGACCTGGGCATCTGGTCCTATGCCACGCTCATGGCCGATGTTGAACAACCGTTCGACCCGGTGATCAGTGACCAGGAGAGCGTGGAACTGGCATGGGTGGCACCGGAGAACGTGGACGGGCTGCCGCTGCATCCGGCCTTTGCCGAGGCATGGCAGCGGCTGCGGCCACTGCTGGGAATCAGGCCGGCGCTGGTTGTTGACGCCGCCAACCTGGTGGGCACCGTTCCCGACGGCTGGTGGAAGGACCGCGCCGCCGCGGCAGAAAGGATCCTTGAAGCCCTGGCAGGACGCGGGCCGGCTGGTATGCCGGCAGACCTGCTGGGACTCCCGGAGGACCTCTGGTACCCGGAGATCACTGTGGTGCTTGAGGGCCGGGCACGTACGGCCAGGGACACAAGCGGCCTGGAGATCATCCGTGCCGAAGGCTCCGGGGACGACGCCGTCGTGGAGGCTGTGCGCCGGCTCGCAGCCGAGGGGCGCACGGTAAGTGTCGCCACCAGTGACCGGGCGCTTGCCGAAACCTGCCGGGCACTGGGCGCCCACGTGGCGGGTGCCGGAGTACTGCGTACCGTGCTGGAGCCCTAGGCCCGGATCCCGGGGCGGCAGAAGGTGCGCAGGAAACCCGCGACGATCATGCCCTGTCCGGCGCAGTACGTCAGCATCACGAGCGCGCTGGTGATGTCCGGCATCGACTCAGGCATGAAGATGCGGAAGGCAAGAATGGTGTCCGAGCCCAGGAAGAGCACACCGCCGGCGGCGATCAGCGGGCTGCAGCGGGCCGCCGTGGCTGCCGTTCCGCCAAGCACCACACCGTAAAGCGCGACGGCGGGAGCCAGGGATCCCAGCGACGGCCAAAGTACCAGCAGCATGGCGGCCCACCACAGCGGGAAGACCAGCGCCCAGCGGGGGAAGCCGCGCACCGACGCGTACTTCCAGAGCAGCCTGATGTAACACAGGTGCGCCTGGCCAAAAGCGCCCAGCATCACCGGCAGTTCGGGAAGCCGGGGAAGCAGGGCGGCTGCGCCGTCGCCAATCCAGGAAAAGAGCAGGGCAGCGAGGATCAGGGCCGCCGGACCGTTCTGCCACCGGCCGCGCAGGCCCCACAGTGCTGCAGCGGCCAGCAGCGGCATGAGCGTCAGCTTGGTGGGTGCGGCCAGCCAGTCGGCTTCGACGGCGCGGGCGGCCACGTGCACCGCGGACATGGCGGCAAACGGAGCAAACGCCCACCACCAGTTGCGCGGCGCTGCCTGGACCTGGTCACGGGCAGGGGCAGTGGACACGGACACTCCTTTGGATCGGATTGTGAGCATCCTAAACGAACCTTGCTGCCTCGGAACGGCGCGCCACGGGGCCCGTAAGATGAGTCGTGGCAACCCAGCTGGCCTGCTGCAGGAATGAAAGCGCTGGTACGCGCGTTACTCCTGAGGTGCGCGGCCCGGAACGGGCCGGACGCAGCCGGCGTTGCCGCCGCGCAGAGCCGGACTTTTCCGCTGTGTCAGCCAGCACCAAGAACCCCGCAGAGGATATCTTCACCCTTGAGTACCGAAACCCGCCCGGCCCTTCGTCCGGCAAACAACCACAGCCCCGGCACGGACCGCCTGGATGCACGAACCAAGACCGTGATTGGGCTGCTGCTGGTCTCATCCTTCGTGGTGATCCTGAATGAGACCATCATGAGCGTGGCACTGCCCCGGCTGATGGCGGACCTGCAGATCACCGCGCCCACGGCCCAGTGGCTCACCACCGGTTTTATGCTGACCATGGCCGTAGTCATTCCGGCTACGGGATACTTGCTCCAGCGCTTCACCATGCGCGCCCTGTTCCTGGCTGCCATGTCACTGTTCAGCGCAGGGACGCTGCTGGCAGCCCTCGCCCCGGGGTTCGGAATGCTTCTGGGCGGCAGGATCATCCAGGCCAGCGGCACGGCCATCATGATTCCGCTGCTGATGACAACCGTGCTGAACACCGTCCCTGTCCACCGGCGCGGCACCATCATGGGCACCATCTCCATTGTCATCGCGGTGGCTCCGGCAATCGGCCCCACCGTCTCAGGCCTCATCCTCAGTGTGCTCGACTGGCGCTGGATGTTCTGGCTCGTCCTGCCCATCGCCCTCCTGGCGCTGGGACTTGGAGCGCTGAAGGTACAAAACCTGACCGAGACCAGGCGGACGCCGTTTGACGTGCTCTCCCTCCTGCTGTCCACGGTTGCCTTCGGTGGCCTGATTTTCGGGCTGAGCAGCATTGGCGAAGCGGCTGCCGGCGAGGCACCTGTCCCGGTGTGGATCCCCGTAGCCCTGGGCGCACTCTCGCTGGCCGCCTTCGTTGCCCGGCAGCTGTTCCTGCAGCGCAGTGACCGTGCGCTGATGGACCTGCGGACGTTCTCCAGCCGGCCGTTCGTCGTCGCAATCATCATGGTCCTGATCAGCATGATGGCACTCTTCGGTGCCCTGATCGTCCTTCCCCTCTACCTGCAGAACGTCCTCGGCCTGACCGCTCTGGATACCGGGCTGCTGCTGCTGCCCGGCGGCGTCGTTATGGCTGTCCTGTCGCCGATCGTGGGCCGGCTCTATGACCGCGTGGGCCCCCGCCCGCTGGTGATCCCCGGAGCGCTGGTGCTTACCTCCGCCCTGTGGGGACTCACCATGCTGGACCAGGACACTCCGGTTGCCCTGGTGATCGCCCTGCACTGCCTGCTGAACGCCGGTCTTGGGTTCATCTTCACCCCGCTGTTCACGTCCTCGCTGGGGTCACTGGACCGTTCCCTCTACTCCCATGGCAGCGCGATCCTGAATACCCTGCAGCAGCTGGCGGGAGGCGCCGGAACGGCAGTGTTCATCACCCTCATGACCACCGGAACCGCGGACGCGCTCAGCAACGGTGCCGACGCCGTCGAGGCTGCAGCCGCGGGCGTGCATACTGCCTTCTTCTGGGGCGCCGTGGTGTCAGTTGGCGCCCTGGCGGTGTCCTTCCTGGTGCGCCGGCCGAAGAACGCCGCCCCTGCCGAACCGGGAGGAGCCCACTAAACGGTCAGGGACCCAGCACCCGGTCCAGGTAAGCGTTCGTGAAAACCCGGTCAGGGTCCAGGTCATCGCGCAGGCGGACGAACCGGCCAAAGAGCGGATAGCGTTCCGCCAGACTCGCCGCACCGAGGCTGTGTTCCTTGCCCCAGTGCGGCCGGCCTCCGTGGGCCAGCATCAGTGCTTCGAAAGCGGCGAAATACTCGCCGGGGTCTTCGCGGTAATAGCGGTGTACGGCGATGTAGGCGGTGTCCCGGCCGTACGCCGTGGAGAGCCAGCGGTCATCCGCGGCCGCCCAGCGGACTTCCACCGGGAAAGAGATCCGCCAGTGCGGATTGTCCGCCACGAGCTGCCGCAGACCGGCGAAGGCGGAAGGCAGGTTCTGTGCGGGAACGGCGTACTCCATTTCACGGAACCGCACCGTCCGGTCCTGGGTGAAAACCCGGGAAGACCGGTCCGTGTATTCGCGGCCGCCGAGCGCTGCGGCCGCCACCCGGTTCACGGCCGGAACCATCGCGGGTATCGCAGAACCGGCGGCGCAGGTAGCCCGGAACACAGTGTTGGAGAGCAGCGAATCATCAACCCAGCGGCGCAGCGGCGGCAGCGGGGCCGGGGGAGAAGAGGCGGGCAGTCGGGTATTGGTCTTCGTGGCGGCCCGGCCGGTGTGAGGAAACCAGTAGAACTCGAAGTGGTCCCCTTCTTCCACCCGATCGGCCAGACCGGAGACGACGGTCTCGAGGGATTCCGAACGTTCCTCGGCACGCAGGAGGAATGCCGGCACGCACTGCAGCGTGACCTCGGCAATAATCCCCAGCGCTCCGAGTCCGAGGGCAGCGGCCGGGAGCAGCGGGTCCCCCTCCGGCAGGCTGAGGCGGCCGCCGTCGGGCTGGATGAGGACCAGCCCGCAAACCTGGGTGGACAGTCCGCCGAATCCGGCACCGGTGCCGTGGGTGCCGGTGGAAACGGCGCCGGCGATCGACTGCCGGTCAATGTCGCCCAGGTTCGGCATCGCCAGGGCGTAGGGAGCCAGCAGCCGCGGAACCGCATGCAGGCGGGTGCCGGCCAGCAGTGTCACCCGGCCCGTTCCCGGATCAGCGCTCACCAGTCCCTGCAGCCGGGAGAGGTCCAGCAGCACATCCGGCGCTTCCGCGATCCCGGTGAATGAATGCCCGGCGCCCACGGCCTTCACCCGCAGTCCTTCCGCGGCAGCGCCCGCCACGGCGCGCTGCAGGGAAGCGACCGACGCCGGAACCTGGATCCGCTGCGGCCGCACCCGGACGGTCCTGGCCCAGTTCTGCCAGCTGCGTCCCTTCACCGGCCCGCGCCGGATGTCCGGGCTGGGATCGACCCGTTTCACAGGAAGGCCTTGCCTTCGCCGCGGTACGTCGGCAGGACGGCTGCCACCTGCCCGTCCCTGACCAGATGGAACTCATTCACCCGCTCGGACAGTTCTCCGGACTTAGCGTGCCGCAGCCAGACGCGGTCTCCGGGCCTGAGACCGCCCGCTGCCGGTCCTGCGAGCGGCGTCTGGACCTCGCCGGCACCCTCCCGCGGCACCAGGCGCAGGCCCCGGGGCCACGCAATCTGCGGTACCCGGCTGGAATCGGGAGGGCCGGAGGCGATCCACCCCCCGCCAAGCACCGTGGCAAACCCGGGACCGGGGCGCCGGACCACATCCAGGGCGACGGCGGCTGCCGGGGCGGGTGAAAAGGACCGGTAGTTATTGAACAGGTGCCCGGCAAAGATACCGGATCCGGCGGTGATTTCAGTGACCGCCGGATCAGCGGCCGTGGCTTCAACCGAGCCGGTGCCGCCGCCGTTGACGAACTCGAGGTTGGCCACCTCGCCCAGTGCCTGCACGATCCGACCGCGCCGGGCGGTGAGTTCGGCCATGGACCGGTCCTGGACCAGGCGCATGAGCCGGTTGCGGACGGCGACACCGGGGACAGCGTTCCCTACGCCGGCCACCTGCGCTTCATACATCATCAGGCCCACCAGCCGGAACCCGGGCCTGGAAGCGACCGCGCGGCCAAGCTCGGCAACCTGTGCCGGGGTCTGCAGGGGAGAGCGGCGTGTGCCGATGAAGCCGAGCAGCCGTGAGCGCCAGGAAGCGTCGGCGTCCAGGCAGATCCGCAGCGTGCAGCGGCTGGCCGGGGGCAGCACGGCGTCGATCAGGTCAAGCTGCTCCTCGCCGTCGACCATCAGCGTGACCCGGGAGGCCAGCAGTTCGTCCCCCGCGAGGCGGCGCAGCGCTTCCCGGTCCGAGGTTGGGTAGCCCACCACCACGTCGTCGAAGTCCCGGGCGAGCCACAGGGCTTCCGCGAGCGTGAAGGCAAGGATTCCGGAAATGCCCGGCACCTGCTGCAGCGACTGAAGCACCCCGCGCACCCGGAGGGACTTGCTGGCGATTCGCAGGGGTACTCCCGCGGCGCGGCGCACCAGGTCACGGGTGTTCCAGCGCAGGGCATTCAGTTCCAGTACCGCGGCAGGAGCGGGAATCCCGGCCACCGCGCCGGTCAGCGATGCCCAGTGGGCATCCGGGTTCAGCCAGGGTTCGGCGTCGGGGCCGGCGATGGCGCCGGCGGCCAGGTCCAGCATCGTGCCGCTCGGTCCGGAACGCAGGACATCGGGGGAACCGGTATCTTCCATGCCTGGATCCTAGCGGCGGCAAGTGCGTTTAAGGCTGAGGTTCGTCTCCCAGATAGGCCAGGAGCGCAGACCGGACGAAGGCTGCGCCGCCGTCCCCGCCGTAGTTCGCCGCGAACCGCGGATCCGACACGTACATTTCCGCGAGGGAGCGGACGTAGCCATCCAGCTCTCCCTCACCCGTGGGAGCTCCCGGGACGCTCTTCAGCCACGCGACGTGCCGTTCCGCGAGTCCGCGCGCCACGGGGCCGGTGGGATCAGCTCCCTGTTCAGCGGCCTCTGACCAGGCCCGCCCCAGTTCCTGCGTTTGTTCCTGCCAGGCGGCGCGCTCCCCGTCGTCCATGTTCTTCCACCATTTCTCGGAGCGCGCGTACGCTTGGGTCCCCCATCTGCTTTCAACCTCCTCCTTGTACTGGGTGTGGTCGAATCCGTCGAAGGTTTCTTCGGGCATGATCTGCTGTCCTTTCTCCAATGCTGTGATGGTCTTCCGGACCGATGCGGCCTGCCGCAGCAGCCGGTCCTGTTCTTTCTCCAGCCAGGCCAGGTGGTTCCGCAGCGCCGCCGCGGGGTCTTCGCGGCGTTCCAGGAAGCCGGCGATCTCCGGCAGGCCCAACCCCAGTTCGCGCAGCAGCAGGATGCGCTGCAGCCGTACCAGGGAATCGCGTCCGTAGTAGCGGTAGCCATTGCTGCCGGTCCGCGCAGGGGGCAGGAGGCCAATCGCGTCATAGTGCCGAAGCGTCCGGCTGGTGATGCCGGCCCGGCGCGCCACGTCCTGCACGCTGAACTCACGTGCCGGTTCCGCGCTGTGCGTGTTCATACTGCAACGCTAAGGGTTGACGCAGCGTCAATGTCAAACCGTTCAGCTGAGCAGTGCTGCCAGGTCCCGCAGCTCGCCGGCAGCTGTCAGCGTTGCGGCGGTTCGCAGCAGACCGCCGATGTTCTCCGGACTGGCATCGTCCAGTGCATGCCCGACGCCGGGCAGCAACGGGACCTGCAGGCGCACGTACCGCTCGCCAATGGCGAGGCCCAGCAGGTTTCGGGTGAGGCGGCCGGGTGCTCCATACAGGGACTCGATGATCGGTTCCAGGGCGGCGAGCTGCTCAGGGTGTGCCAGCTGGGACACCGCATTGGGCTCAAGGGACTCTCCACCGTTCTGCAGGCCGGTTCCCATGGACACCAGCAGGATGTCCTCACCTTTCCGGACCGTGCGCTGCTGCACCAGGGCGATGGCGAACCCCACAAAGGCAGGATCGTTCGCGGCCAGCCCGCCGTCCACCAGCAGCCGGTCCACGCCGTCCGGCCCGCGGTAAGGCACCGGTTCAAAATAGGTGGGGGCGGACGACGTCGCCAGTGCCGCGAGCTGCATCGGTGCGTCCCCGAGCGGGTCCTGTCCAAGCCCTCCGCCGCTGAAGAGCAGCCCGGCGACGTTGCGGATGTCCACCGTCACAACTGCCACCGGTTTCAGGGCCGCGGAAAGCGGCAGGTCCCCAAAGAAGCCATTCAGGTACCGGCGCAGGGGCTCCGAGGAGTAGCGGGCCTTCGGACCCGGGGAAACGGTGCCGCGGGGTTCCTGCCCGGTGCCGGAGAAGATCTCCGCTCCGTGGTCAACGTAGAGGCTGAGCAATTCAGCGGCGGTGGGCGGCACGCCGTTCGTGCCGGGGCTGGTGAGCCCCAGGGCCAGGATTCCCCCGGTTGACGTTCCGACCACTACGTCAAAGAGTTGGGAGACCGGTTTTCCGGTTTGTTCCTCGAGGGCGGCAAGCCAGGAGGCCGGGAGGATTCCCCGGATTCCGCCGCCGTCAAGTGAAAGGACTCGAATCATTGCGGCTCCCAGGGTTGTGGCGGGCGTGGCGGTACGTGGGAGCCATGCTGGCTGCCGGCCTCGGAGCCGGTCAACGGTGCGCGCCCGTTCCGCCAGCCAACGGCCGGAACCTCTTTGTTACGGAGCGGTCACAGCGTATTGCCAGTATTCCGGGTTACGCTTGCCACATCTACAGGGCAATTGCTCTACTACGCGGCTGGGAAGTCGAAGAGACTCCAGAGGCGCTTATGAGCATTGCTGCACAACCACGTACCACCAGGAACCGCGAGAACGCTGTTGCAAGCAGCTATTCAGCGCTGCTGAAGATCATCCGCGACGAAGGGCTGCTCAAGCGGCGCCGTGCTTTCTACATCACCACCTTCGTGTTCCTCTGCGCCGGCCTCATCGCTGCCGGCACCGGCTTCTTCCTGATAGGGGAGAGCTGGTTCCAGCTGCTGATCGCAGCAGCACTGGGCATCCTGTTCACGCAGCTTGCCTTTATTTCCCATGAAGCTTCCCACCGCCAGGTATTCGAGTCCGGTCCCGCGAACGACCGCGCCGGTCGATTCCTCGCCAACGCCGTCGTAGGCATCAGCTACCAGTGGTGGATGAACAAGCACACCCGGCACCATGCCAACCCCAACACGGTGGGCAAGGACCCGGACATCGAGATGGACACCATCTCCTTCCAGGTTGAGCAGGCCGAAACCCGCAAGGGTTTTCTGGCGTGGCTGACCCGCCGCCAGGGCTGGCTCTTCTTCCCCCTGCTGCTGCTCGAAGGCATCAACCTGCATGCAACCTCCATCCGGCACCTGTTCTCCAAGAACAAAGTCAAGGGCCGCTACACGGAGATCACCATGGTCTTCCTGCGCCTGGGCCTCTACGTGGCCGCAGTGTTCTTCTTCCTGCCCGTGGGTATGGCGTTCGCCTTCCTCGGCGTCCAGCTCGGCGTCTTCGGTGTCTACATGGGCGCGTCCTTCGCGCCGAACCACAAGGGCATGCCGCTGATTCCGCGTGACTCCAAGGTTGACTTCCTCAGCCGTCAGGTCCTGACCTCGCGTAACATCACCGGCCGCGGCATGAACACGTTCATGGGCGGACTGAACTACCAGGTGGAGCACCACCTGTTCCCGAGCATGCCGCGCCCGCATCTGGCCCGTGCCTCGGAAATCGTGAAAGAGCACTGCGCCAAGCACAAGATTCCGTACACCGAGGCAACGCTGACGCAGTCCTATGCGATTGTGGTCCGCTATCTGAACCGCGTGGGTCTTTCCGCCCGCGATCCGTTCGACTGCCCGGTGCGGTCCCAGTACCGCTAGGCCACGCGCTGCCGGAACAGGCAGGCAGGGACGGCTCCCGGTCCGGGGGGCCGTCCTTTTGCGTTGTCCGGAGCCGAAGCCGGATATAAAGTGCCCTGGCTGTCTGCAAGACTGGGGGCATGCCTTCAACTCCCGTAGCCGGACTGCCCGCCGTTAAACGCACCAAGGACCAGGCAATGCATATTGGTGCCAGGCTCGAGGACCGGATCCACTCCACCCGCATGAACGCTGCCCGCAAAGGCGGGGGCGTGCAGACGGTGCTGTCCTTCACCGGGTACGGCTCGACTACCTGGGTGCGGGTGCTGGGCAGGGTGGTCCTGGCCAAGCCGGGCAAACTCTCGGCCCGCACCGGAACCGCGCAGGCGCTGCGTGACGGGGTGCGCGGGTGGCGGAACTTCATCAGCCCGCCGGTCAACGACGCCGTCGTCTGCGTCGAGATCGGCGATGAAAAACACCTTGTCACCGCAGACCGCGGCGGTGTCATC
The DNA here is from genome assembly GCF_009193255.1 of Arthrobacter koreensis. Taxonomy (GTDB): domain Bacteria; phylum Actinomycetota; class Actinomycetes; order Actinomycetales; family Micrococcaceae; genus Arthrobacter_B; species Arthrobacter_B koreensis. The sequence goes on along the minus strand of NZ_WACG01000003.1, from coordinate 32,375 downwards.
GACACCGTACTTCCGGCATCCCTGGCGCCGGGCTGGCAGAGCATTACGCTGCGTCCGGAGGCAGAGCCCGACGCCGCGCCGGTTGCCTCCCCGGTCTACATCGTCGATCCGGCGGCCACGACGGGCGTCATATCCGATATCGACGACACCATCATGGTCACTGCCCTGCCGCGTCCCTTCCTCGCCGCGTGGAACACCTTTGTCCTCGATGAGCATGCCAGGACTCCCACCCCGGGGATGGCAGTGCTGATGGACCGGCTGATGCGGGAGAACGAAGGCGGACCGGTTTTCTATCTCTCCACCGGGGCGTGGAACGTAGCCGCAACCCTGACGCGCTTCATCACCCGCAACCTGTACCCGGCCGGGCCGCTGCTGCTCACTGACTGGGGCCCCACCCGTGACCGCTGGTTCCGAAGCGGTCCGGAGCATAAACGCACCCAGCTTGAGCGTCTGGCCAAGGAGTTCCCGGACATCAGCTGGCTCCTCATCGGAGACAACGGCCAGCATGATGAGGCAATTTATGCGGAGTTCAGCCGGACCCATCCACAGAACGTGCGGGCCGTGGCCATTCGGGAACTTTCCCCGAGCGAGGCCGTCCTGGCCGGCGGACGGTCATCCGGTCCCGGCGCCCCGCCGCGGGACATTCCCTGGATCTACGCTCCGGACGGTGCAGGAATGTCCCGGCAGCTGATGGAGAAGGGGATCCTGCCCGAGGCCGGCTAAGGCTGGTCTTCCTCCGTGCGGATGGTGCGCATGATGCGCCGCAGGCTCATCGCCAGCGAGGCGGTGGCGTCCATCGGGGTGTCCGGTGACGCTTGTCCGTTCATGGTGCTGACGAGCTCCCGGACGGCGTTGACCGCCTCGGCGTACTCCTGCGCATCGGCGTCCCAGGTTTCGACTGCGTCCGCGGACGTGAGCATGGCGCGTTCCAGTGCCTCGGACACCGTCCCGGGAACCGGAGTCTCCTCCGGCGAGGTCCAGATGGCCGTGGCCAGGACCTCTGTCATGTCCTCCACATAGAGCGTGACGCGTTCCATGGCGCGCAGCGCACGGAAATCTGCGTTCAGGTCACGCTGGTGGCGCCGCCGCCGAAGGTTGCCGTGGCGGCTGGAGTCGGCCAGCTGCACCGCTTCCCGGACTTCGCGGCTGAAGGAAATCAGCTCCGTGCGGCGGTTGGACCAGTCCTCGTGCTCCGGCGGCCACGACTCGCCAACGGCCATGCCCATTTCCCGCAGCTGGCGGGCCAGGGTAAGCCGCAGCGAGGCCAGTCCGTCCACCGCGCCGTTCAGGTGCAGCGGCGGATAGAGCACTGCGTTGACGGTTAGGCCCACGAGAACGCCCACGAGCATCTGTACGGCGTAGCCGTAGGAGTAACCGTCGGCGTCGTCGCCGCCCAGTACCAGCACGAACAGTGCCGCTACCGGCAGGTAGTCCCGCCCTGCGCCGAGCCGGGGAATGCCGGCGAGCAGCACGCCGAGTCCCACAATCAGGGAGATGGTCCACACGGTGGGTCCGCCAAACAAAAGGGCGATCAGGGCCAGGCCGATTCCGCTGACGAGGCCAATCAGGGTCTGGATTCCCGCCCGCGCCGTGCCGGCGACCGTCGGATACATACTGACCAGGGCGCCCAGGGGCGCGTAATACGGGTACTCGGAGGCGACTCCGGGAATCAGCGGGGCGATGCTCCAGGCGATGCCGACTGCCACGGCCGCCTTCACCGCGAGCTGGAAGCGGGTGTAGCGCAGCATCCCGGTGAGCCGGTTGGACACAGCTGCCAGGGACGGTTTGGGCAAGGACTTGCCGCGGAGAGCCATTTGGCCAGTATGCCTGCTGCCTGCCGGGCCGTCGATTTATGCGACCTGTCCCACTGCCCGGGCCAGCCGCCCGGCTGCCTACCGCGGCGGAGGAACCGGGCCGGGGGAGGGCGAGATGCTGATGCCTTCCAGCACATCGGCCAGCCGGTCCAGGAAGACCCGGGTGCGCGGACCCTGACGGTCATTGATGACCAGGGCAAAGATGCTCCGGGCCAGCCGGATCTCCGGAACGTCAAGGACAACGACGCCGCGGCTGTGGTTCAGCATGGCCAGTTCCGGTACCAGCGCGGCCCCGATGCCCGCGGCGGCCATCTCCAGGCTGGCATTGAAGTCGTCGCAGTAGGCAGCCACCCTCGGATGGAGGCTGCAGCTGGCGAACAGCCGTTCAATGACGAGCGCATCCGGAGTGCCCGGGTGGTGCATGATCCACGGCATGTCCGACAGCTGTTCGGCGGTGACCTTGGCACCCGGCCGGATTCCCCATGCCTCGGGAAGCACCACACGGAAGTTGTCATCCCCAAGCCATTGCCGGCTCACGGTCCCGGGCCAGGCCAGGCCGCCCTGTCCCACCTGGAACACCAGTGCCACATCCAGTTCCCCGCCGCTGCGGAGCCCCTGGATTGTCTGCCCGGGCTCGGCCACGAAGATCTTCAGGTCAATCCCCAGGTCCTTCCAGTCCGGGGACCCCACGAGCCGGGGGAGGGCGAACGTGGCGAGGCTGGGAAAGATGCCCAGGCGCAGTTCGTGCCCGGTGCCGGCTTCCGCGCGGGCCGCGGCGGCCAGCAGTGCGTCCATGTCGGTCAGCACCTTGGCGGCGTGGCGGGACATGACGACGGCGGCTTCCGTAGGCACTGCCGCGCGCGCGGACCGCTCGAAGAGGGTGGTTCCGGTCTCGCGCTCCAGTGCGGACATCTGCTGGGAAACGGCGGAGGCGGTGTAGCCGAGGTGCACTGCGGCTGCTGCGAAGGACCCGCTGCGCATAACTTCGAGCAGGGTCTTGAGGTGGATCGGATTGACCACGGCCGTCGTTTTCCCCTCTGTGGTGCGTCGAATCGACGTCGACCACAATATCTAGTGGTGGCAGCTACTACGCGCGACACGCCCAGCAGCGGCGACACGCGATCATTCCGCCAGCCCCACAGCATGTGCACCCGGTCTCCACAGGCTGTGGAGAAGTACGTGTTTCCCAGCGGAATCCCACGTAAATCCACGGCTCTTCCTGTGCAGAAACTGTGGACGACGGACGTGTCGAATGACATACTTGTAATACATCATCTAGGGGTAGGGCATCGGCTGTCGCACTAGATGTAGTGGCTGGATGTAGTATCAATGGACAGACTTCAGCATTACCTAGGGGAGACCACCATGACCGTCACGGTTTACACCAAGCCCTCGTGCGTACAGTGCAACGCCACCTACCGCGCCCTCGACAAGAAGGGGATCGCGTACCAGAGCGTCGACATGTCCCAGGACCCGGAGGCACTCGAGCGCGTACGGGCACTGGGGTACATGCAGGCTCCCGTGGTTATCACGGATCAGGACTCCTGGTCCGGCTTCCGCCCGGACAAGATCGAGGAACTGGCCCAGGCCAGCGTCACCTCCGTCGCCTAGCCTGGACTAGACGCACGCTGCCGGCCCCTGCCGGGAAGGCACAAGGGCCGCACGAACGCAGTACCGGCGCAGCCGCCAAGAAAAGCCAAACCGCTGTCAAAGAAGCAGGATGCAATGACATTGGGAACCGTGATTCCGGGAGCCGGAGCCGCCTCAGGCTCCGGCAGGGTGCACGTCCCGGGCCGCTCGGCCGGGAACGCGGATTCCCCCGAGCCGAATCCGGTCACTGACGCAGACCTGGTGTACTTCACCTCTGCGTCCGGCTACACCGGACGGTTCGCAGCCAAACTGAACCGGCCGTCCGCCCGGATTCCGCTGCTGACCTCCGCGCCGACTTTACTGGCGCGCCGGCCGTACGTCCTGCTGCTTCCCACCTACGGCGGAACGGCAGCGCAGCCGGGAGCCGCAGCCAAGGGTGCGGTTCCCAAACAGGTCATCAAATTTCTGAACGTCGAGTCGAACCGGGAACTTATCCGGGGCGTCATCGGCGCGGGCAACACGAACTTCGGTGAGAACTACTGCCTGGCGGCGGACATCATTTCCGCCAAGTGCAAGGTCCCCGTTTTGTATCGATTTGAACTCATGGGCACGTCGGAGGACGCTGCCACGGTAAACCAAGGATTGGAAGAGTTTTGGACACATCAGTCGCAGAAGCCGGCATGACGGACTCCAAGGAGCTGCCGGAAGCCTACAAGGGCCTGGGCTATCACGAGCTCAACGCCATGCTGAACCTCTACGGCAAGGACGGTGAAATCCAGTTCGACGCCGACCGTGCGGCTGCACGCCAGTACTTCCTTCAGCACGTCAACAACAACACCGTGTTCTTCCACGACCTGGAAGAGAAGCTGGACTACCTGGTCAAGAACGACTACTACGAGCGCGAGACGCTCGACCAGTACACGATGAACTTCATCCGTGAGCTCTACAACCGGGCCTACAAGAAGAAGTTCCGCTTCGAAACCTTCCTCGGGGCCTTCAAGTTCTACACGTCCTACACACTGAAGACCTTTGACGGCAAGCGTTACCTGGAGCGCTACGAGGACCGCGTGTGCATGGTTGCCCTGCACCTGGCCCGCGGCAACGAGCAGCTCGCCACCCAGATGGTGGATGAGATCATCGAGGGCCGTTTCCAGCCCGCCACCCCCACGTTCCTCAACGCCGGCAAGAAGCAGCGCGGCGAGTTGGTCTCCTGCTTCCTGCTGCGCATCGAAGACAACATGGAGTCGATCGGCCGGTCCATCAACTCCGCACTGCAGCTCTCCAAGCGCGGCGGCGGCGTTGCCTTCGCGCTGACCAACATCCGCGAGGTCGGTGCTCCGATCAAGCAGATCGAGAACCAGTCCTCCGGCGTCATCCCCGTGATGAAGCTTCTTGAAGATTCCTTCTCCTACGCCAACCAGCTCGGTGCCCGCCAGGGCGCCGGTGCCGTGTACCTGCACGCCCACCACCCGGACATCAACCGGTTCCTGGACACCAAGCGTGAGAACGCGGACGAGAAGATCCGCATCAAGACCCTCTCCCTCGGCGTCGTCATTCCGGACATCACCTTCGAGCTGGCCAAGCGTGATGAGGACATGTACCTGTTCTCCCCGTACGACGTCGAAAAGGTCTACGGCATGCCGTTCTCCGACGTCTCGGTCACCGAGAAGTACTACGAGATGGTTGACGATTCCCGGATCAAGAAGACCAAGATCAAGGCCCGCGAGTTCTTCCAGACCCTGGCCGAAATCCAGTTCGAATCCGGTTACCCGTACATCATGTTCGAGGACACGGTGAACCGGGAAAACCCGATCGACGGCAAGATCATCATGTCCAACCTGTGCTCGGAAATCCTCCAGGTTTCCCAGCCCACCACGTACAACGATGACCTTTCCTACGACCAGACCGGCAAGGACATTTCCTGCAACCTGGGTTCGCTGAACATTGCGAAGACGATGGATTCCCCGGACTTCGGCCTCACCATCGAGACCGCGATCCGTGCCCTGACCGCCGTCTCGGACATGAGCCACATCGGTTCGGTTCCGTCCATCGCCAAGGGCAACGACCAGTCGCACGCCATCGGCCTGGGCCAGATGAACCTGCACGGCTACCTTGCCCGCGAGCGGGTTCACTACGGTTCCGAAGAAGGCATTGACTTCACGAACATCTACTTCTACACGGTGGTCTACCACGCCGTGCGAGCCTCCAACCTGCTGGCCATTGAAACCGGCCGCACGTTTGCCGGCTTCGAGAAGTCCAAGTACGCCTCCGGCGAGTTCTTCGACAAGTACGTGAACGGCGAATGGGTTCCGCAGACCGAGCGTGTGCGGGAACTGTTCGAGAACGTGCACATTCCCACCCAGGCCGACTGGGCCGCGCTGCGCGCTTCGGTCATGGAGCACGGCATCTACAACCAGAACCTGCAGGCTGTTCCGCCGACCGGTTCGATTTCCTACATCAACAACTCCACCTCCTCTATCCACCCGGTGGCGTCGAAGATTGAAATCCGCAAGGAAGGCAAGCTGGGGCGTGTCTACTACCCGGCTCCGTACCTGACCAACGACAACCTGGAGTACTACCAGGATGCGTACGAAATCGGCTACGAGAAGATCATCGACACCTACGCCGCTGCCACGCAGCACGTGGACCAGGGCCTGTCCCTGACGCTGTTCTTCAAGGACACCGCCACCACGCGTGACATCAACAAGGCGCAGATCTACGCCTGGCGCAAGGGCATCAAGACCATCTACTACATCCGCCTGCGCCAGCTCGCCCTGGAAGGCACCGAAGTTGAGGGCTGCGTCAGCTGCATGCTGTAGCCGCCGTCCCGCTTCGACTTCTTCAAGACAAGGAAAACAATGACCGAGAAGCTTAAGCTGATCGACCACGTGCAGGCGATCAACTGGAACCGCATCCAGGACGACAAGGACGTAGAAGTCTGGAACCGCCTGGTGAACAACTTCTGGCTGCCTGAGAAGGTGCCCCTGTCCAACGACGTCCAGTCATGGAACACGCTGACGCCGGAAGAGCAGCAGCTGACCATGCGGGTCTTCACCGGCCTGACCCTGCTGGACACCGTGCAGGCAACTGTGGGTGCCGTCTCCCTGATCCCCGATGCGCTCACCCCGCACGAGGAAGCGGTCTACACGAACATCGCGTTCATGGAGTCCGTCCACGCCAAGAGCTACTCTTCGATTTTCTCCACCCTGTGCTCCACCAAGGAGATCGAAGAAGCGTTCCGCTGGTCCACGGAGAATGAGAACCTGCAGAAGAAGGCCCACATCGTCACGGATTACTACCGCGGCGATGATCCCCTGAAGCGCAAGGTGGCCTCCACCCTGCTGGAGTCCTTCCTCTTCTACTCCGGCTTCTACCTGCCGATGTACTGGTCCTCGCGGGCCAAGCTGACAAACACTGCAGACCTGATCCGCCTGATCATCCGTGACGAGGCCGTGCACGGCTACTACATCGGCTACAAGTTCCAGCGCGGCCTGGAGACTGTTTCCGAAGAGCGCCGCCAGGAGCTGAAGGACTACACGTACGAGCTGCTGTATGAACTGTACGAGAACGAAGTCCAGTACACGCACGACCTGTACGACGGCGTCGGGCTGGCTGAGGACGTCAAGAAGTTCCTGCACTACAACGCCAACAAGGCCCTGATGAACCTGGGCTACGAGGCTATGTTCCCGTCCACCCTGACGGACGTGAACCCGGCAATCCTTTCGGCGCTGTCCCCGAACGCGGATGAGAACCACGACTTCTTCTCCGGCTCGGGCTCGAGCTACGTGATCGGCAAGGCCGTGAACACCGAAGACGAGGACTGGGACTTCTAGTACGCTGCCGGAGCAAACTCGTTCCGCAAGCGGCAAAGGGCCGCCTATCCGGGGAAAATCCCGGATAGGCGGCCCTCCTTGTTTTATGCCGGAGACAAATCAGTTACCGGCGGCGCGGCCCCGCTTGGCAAACCGCAGAACAGTGCCAGCTGCCATCAGCAGAAGTCCTGCTCCAGCAGCAAGCATCCATCCCCGCTGGACGCCGGTTGCGGCCAGTGCGCCGCGGCCGTTCGAAGTGTCCGATGCGGCAGACGGCAGAATACCGCCAGCCTGCCCGGGGTCTGCGCTTCCGGTATTCGTTCCCGGGCCCGAAGTGTCCGGCGCCTGGCCCGTCCCTCCGGTACCCGGACCGGGCGTCGTGCCACCACCGTTCCCGGTGCCGCCGTCGTTCCCATTCCCTGGATCCACGGGATCAGCAGGATCCGTGGGGCCGGGTACCGGCCCCTGGTTGAAGGACAGCAGGTTCACCGGTGAGTAGTGCACGGCACCATGGGGGTCACGCGTCTCCACGTACCAGCCCCGCTCGCCTTCGCCGGGATCGGCCCAGGTTGCTGTAACAAGCGATCCGCTCTCGACACCGGTCTGGCAGCTGATGTCGGCAGTGGAGAGAATGTCCACTGAGAACGCATCGGTGGCCAGTTCCTTGGTGCGGACCTCGATGCCCAGGTCCGCATAGCTCATGGTGAATTCCTGATGGTGGGGTTCCAGCGAAGGATCGTTCGAGTTGTACTGGTCCAGCGACGGCGAGTAGGTGCGGGCGGTGACGTCCCCTGCGGCGTTGTCGAAGTGCAGGAGGCGCAGGAATCCCTGACCGCCCTCGGGCAGGCCCTGGTAGTCGAACAGGATCTGATGGACTTTCCGGTCGGTGGTGCCGTCGCCGTCGTCATCGAATTCGTCCACCCGGGTGTAGGCGTCGTGGTAGTGGCCGGAGAAGACCATGGCCACATTGGGGTTTGCCGCAACGACCTCGTTCTGGATCCGTTGCGGAACCGGCCCCAGCCCGCCGGTTGTTAGGAGGTATTCGTGCAGGTTCAGCACTGCGGTGCGTTCCGGGTATTTCTCCAGGACGCTGTTCATCCAGTCGATTTCCTTGTCGGCAGGTCCCCAGCCCATGTAGAGCATGATGAAGTCGATTCCGCCGGCGGTGATGAGGTCATAGTGTCCTCTGTTGTCCTGGTACGTGCCGCCGTACCAGGGGTTCTGGTTGAACCGGCCGGCGCCGAACCAGTTGGAGAAGGCTCCGTAGTCTCCTGTCTTGTGTCCGACGTCGTGGTTTCCGGCAAGCACCCCGTACGGCAGTCCTGCTTGGTCCAGCTGCCGGTAGGCGGCGTCTGCGTTTTCCCACTGGTATTGCTTGTCCGACTCATCGACGATGTCGCCGGTGTGGAACACGTACTGCAGGTTAAGATCATCGCGGCGGTTCAGGAAATATCGGTGGATGTTCAGTTGGTGCTCGTAGAAGGTCTCGTTGTAATACTGCGTATCCGATTCCCAGCCGAGCGTGAAGTCGTATTCGTTCCGGGGCGTGTCCTCAGAGTGGGCCGGCTCCACCACAGTGGACCGGGTGGACCGGTCCGCCCCGGCAAATCCTTCGGAGTGCTGAATTAGAACCTGTATTTTCCCCTCCGCTTCGTGTTCCGCTGCCGGAACCATGGCCGTGAGGTCGAAGGCGGACGAGCCGCTGGCTCCGGTGGTGACGTGGCGGTCCACCTCTTCCCACGCACCGCTGGTCCTGTTGAGTACATACATCAGGACCTTGGCATCGGGATTGGCCGATCCGGTCCACTCGAGCCTGGCGGTGTAGTCCGTTCCTGCGTTCGGCGGGACGGTGACTTCGAAGAGCTGGTACGGGAATTCGCTGCTGGAAGACACCTCGGATTCCACTCCGTCAGAGCCGGTGATTTTCTGCAGTTCCCGCTCATCCAGCAGAGTCTTCGCTGATCTGTCCAGACCGGCGGCGGTGCTGGTGGTGCCGCGGTACGACGCTACGGATGATGTCCCGGGGGCGAGGCGGTAGCCTTCCCGGAAGCACACGTCCAGGAGGTCTGCGCTGGGGTCCGTGACGCGGGCGCTCAACGTGACGGGACCGCCGTCGACCGCGGTGTTGTCTGCGGGGGAGAGTTCCTCTGCGGAGGGCTGCTCCACCGGAGTGGTGAACCGGATGGTCTTTTGGGCAATGTTGCCGGCCTTGTCCTGGCCCGAAATGGCCAGGTCATGGGATCCGGCCTGGAGGGTGAGCGACGACGTCTCGTAGGGGAGCGGGATCGTTTCCCCGTCGAGGAGGGCGCTGATGGAGTCAACGCCGGACCCGGCGTCCGAAGCAGAGGCGTCGATGGTGAAGGCGCCCTGGTAATCCTGCCCCTCCTCGATGGTTGTTGTGAGCTCCGGTGCGGTGTTGTCGACCCTGACGGTGCGGATGAGTGAGTACCCGGGAATTTCGGCGCTGACGTTGTGTCCGCCGTCCGGAACGGCCGTGGTGTCCCAGGCATAGGAACGGGCGGTGAACGCGTTCTCCGGGATTGTGAAGGAGGCATCGAAGAAGTCGAGCTTGCCCGCGCTGTCGCCCATGTTCAGCACCCGGTTGGGGTCCGTGTACCCGGCGGGGTACAGGGTGCGGCCATCGGGCAGGATCATTCTCAGGTTCTTGATCTGGAAGTCGTCATTGTTTTCATCCGGATCAATTTCGGGGGCCGCCTTCGTGCCTGAGTACACGCTGAGGACCGTGTCCTGGCCCGGAGAAACCTTGGACAGCGGTACGGAAACGGTGATGGTTTCGTAGCCCTCATAGATTCCGTCGTCGAAGATGTGCAGGATGTCTTCGCCGGCAAGGACACCGTTGCGGAAGAAGGTATCGACGCCGGCGGCTTCGAAGGCGAAAACCGGTTCGTCTTCGAGCGCCGGGTCGGTGCTCTCCACCGTCGTCCCGTCGATGTCCAGCTGTACGGGAGAGGGGTATTGGTCCGCCGCGGCGGCAACGGTGGTGGTACCCGAAACGAACTGACCCTCTTCGAGGTTCAGGCGGACAGGGGCGTTGTCCGCGCCTTCGGCATTAATGCGGCGCAACTGAGTCTGTGAGGTACTGCCCCCGTCACTGGCTACCAGGTAGTACTCGTACCACTTCTTCCCGGTGAGGTCGGCCGCCGCCACTTTGTGGGTGAACTGCAGGCTGGACGGCGTCCCGGGATTGGCAGCCTGGAGGTTGATGGCGGTGAAGTCCTGGTCTGCGCTGCTTTTGAGGTAAAGGGTCAGGCTGCGGACTATCGAGTTGTCCCGGGCTTCAGCGGCGATGGTCAGCTCGGTGCCGGCGCTGAAGGTGGACGATGTGGCATCAGTGATCTCCGGTGCCGACCCGTCCAGCGGCAGGACCTGCAGCGGGTTGGCGGCCTGCTGCCCGGATACTGCGCCCGGCGTAGGGGCCGCGTTGCCAAGCAGTGCCTGCCGTGTCCTGTCCTTCGCATCCGCAGCGTACTGCAGCCCCTGGCCCGCGGCGACGTCTTTGGTTCCGCCAAGGTTGTAGTAGGCCCGGTTCACGGGTATTCCGGATTTGGTGGTGATCTCGATGCCCCGTGCGCTGCCGTTCGCCATGCCCCCGGTATGGATTTCCACGATATCGGTGCCGGCGGCCAGGGTGGTGCCGTAGATCCGGTTGAACTCTTCGGCGTCCATGCCATCGTTGGGGCCGTTCTTGATCCAGAACACGAGGGTGCCGCCGGCGGGGATCGAGACGTTGCCGGGGCTGGCTGGCCAGTCCGTGATGCTGGAGTTGCTAAGGTCCTCCAGCGGGTAGAGATAGCGGAGCTGATAGTCGCCGAAGTTGATGGCGCGGCTGGTGGGGTTGTAAACCTCGATGAACTCGTATCCGTCAGAGCCGCCCACATTCGGTGAGTCCACGAGGAGCTCGGTGATCTGAAGTTCAGCGCCCTCCGCCGGGTTCGGTTCCGCAGGCGCTCCGGTTGGGGACGGAACGGGTACGGGTTCGGCCGGAGCAGGTGTTGGCTGCGGCTCGGACGGAGCCGGCCCGGGGGCCGGGCCGGCTGGCTCCAGTGCGGCTGGATCTACCGCGCCCGGGGTGGGAACTCCGGAACCGAGAACGCGAAGTGCAGGCGTGCCGCCGTCTCCGGGCCTGAAATGGGCGGAAACGTCAATGCCGGTCGAGCCGGCAGGGTAGTAGGACCAGCTGATGCTTTGGCCGGCATTATCGGAGACCCGGATGCCGCGTTCGCCGCCATTGGCTAGTCCGGCCTGTCCGGACACCCTAACCAGGGGGTACCCGCCCGGAGCCGTCCCGTCCAAAGACGCGTAGTAAGAGCGGAAGTCGGCGTCGGTCCTCCCGGCAGTGTCTACGGTCGCTGTTTGATACTGGACCCAGAACACGGTTGCCTGGCCGGGCCGAATCACTGTTCCGTCCGGAACCGAGAGAGGAACATCCCGGCTTTGGTCATCGGAATCGGTGTAGGTGTAGGAGAGCTGGGCTCCAGCCGTTCCAACGGAAATGTCGGTGCCTGTGGTGTTCAGGACCTCAAAGAATTCGAAGTTGTCATATCCGGTGTTGTCCGGTGCGATTTCGGTGACCATCAAAGCGGGTAAAACGGGCGCCGGGGCAGCGGCCGCTGCGCCCATTGACGTGGTCAGGAAACCGGCGGTAACAGCGGCAGCCAGGAACACGGCGGTCACGGAGGAAAGAGAATTCCGGCCACACCTTCCGGGCACGGGTTGGCAGTGGGACTGCGGCAAGGGAGGACTCCTAGGAGAGGATCGGGTGATTCCCAGAGCCTAGGGATGGAACGTGTCCTGCAGCTGAACAAAAGACCAATGGGAGGTATGCGCCTTCATCCGGTTCTGCCTGGACAGCAGCAGGGCCATGAAACTAATCGCCCATAGGCTTCCGCCGCTGCTGTTTGGTCGCTGACCGCTGCTTCTTAGCGTCGAGACGCCGAACCTTCGATCCCCGTGTGGGTTTGGTACGGCGGCGGACGGCAGGGCCACGTTCCAGCCCACGTGCCACCGCCTCGGCGAGCTTTGCCAGGGCGATCTCGCGGTTGCGCAGCTGGGACCGCTGTTCCGACGCCGTCACAACCAGTGATCCGGCAATCAGGCGGTGCCCCAGACGCTGGAGCAGCATTGCCCGCTGCTCGTCCGACAGCACCGGAGAATGCGCAACGTTCCAGGACAGCGCGACGCGGCTGTCCGTGGTGTTCACGTGCTGCCCGCCAGGTCCGGAAGAGCGGGAGAAGCGCCAGACCAGCTCCGAGGCAGGGATCGTCAGCGCAGGCGATACCGATAGGTCCATGGCACCAGCGTCGCACGAATGCTCGATCCCTGCGTCAGGCACCCCATGCCCGTTGAGCCTGCAGCTAAGCTGAGGACCGACAGAGGGCGGGACCTGCGCATGCCGCAGTGAAGGGCACCGAAATCTCATGGGGGAGACGCTGGACATGGGCAAAGGGAACACTGGTTATTCTGTGGCTGGAACACTTCTGGCAGCAGCGGCGCTGCTCGCGGGCTGCGCATCCGGCGCCGCCGGGGAACCCGCGCCGGACGTGCAGCTGTCACGATTCGGCTCCGCGGATGAGCTGCTGGCCGCCGTCAACGGACTGTATGGCTGCGATCCCGAAACGGCAGCGGAGCCGGGGACAATCGTCTTCGACGGATACCTGCCGCAGTACGCCATGTGCTCCGAAGGGCTGCAGATTGTCCGCTACGAAAATGAGGACGACAGAATCACCGTTTCCAACATGCTGCCGAACGCCCAGAATGGACCGCTCGGCGTGGCTGAGGGTGCCAACTGGCACGTGCTGCCTCGGCCCGGAACCGCGGCTCCCGGCGAGAAGGAACTGAAGGACCTTGCCTATCAGCTGGGTGGCCGCTACGTGGACCTCATGGCAGAGGGATAATCCCCGGCTGCCCAACCACTGAAACAGATGACGCTGAATAGCCAGGCTCACCCGGTGCCGAATTACTGTGAGGTTCGAATAGTGTTTCCGGAATCTGAAAAGCGAGTTTGAACGTGACTATCCCGGCCGAAGAATTCGACACGGTTGTTGTGGGGGCAGGAGTGTCGGGCCTTACCGCTGCGCGGCTGCTGGCAGCCAGGGGACACCGCGTGGTGGTACTTGAGGCGAGGGACCGGATCGGCGGCAGGCTGCACACCGAACGCCTCGACGGCCGGGTCACGGACCTCGGCGCATCCTGGATCCACGGGATCGACGGCGGCCCGCTGCACGCGCTGACACGTGCCTTCGGGATGGCCGACGTCGAGTTCACAGTTGGCAGTTACCAGCCGGGCGGCCGGCCCATCGCGTACTACGGGCCCGACGGCGTCCGGCTCTCCGACACTGCCGCCGGCCAGTTCATCGCCGATGCGGCCCGCGTGGAAGACCAGCTCACCGCTGTCATCGAGGTCACGCCACCGGGCAACAGCTACGCAGAAGCGGCGCGCACCGCCGTCGGGCAGGTGGCCGAGGCCGGCAACTGGGAACCGGAGCGGGCGGCGCGCGTCATCGAATACCTCGATCACCGTTCCGAGGAACAGTATGGTGCCGACTCGCACCTGCTCGACGCGCATGGCCTGGAAGACGAGGTCATTCTCGGCGACGAGGTGGTCTTCCCCGGCGGATACGACGAGCTGGCATACAACCTTGCGGCCGGCCTCGACGTACGGCTTGGGCATGTAGCGACCCGCGTCCTGCGGCCCGGAGCAGCAGGGGTCGAATCCGGCGTCATCGTGGAGACAAGCGCGGGAACCTTTGCGGCGGCACAGGCGGTAATCACGGTTCCGGTCGGTGTCCTTCAGTCAGGCCGCCTCACGTTTGAACCGCCGCTGCCGGAGACAATTGCGGGCGCGGTTGCGAAGTTCCGGATGAACACCTTCGAGAAGATCTTCCTGCGCTTCCCGGAGCGGTTCTGGGATGAGGACGTGTATGCGGTCCGCCGGCAGGGCGAAGCTGCCAGCTGGTGGCATTCCTGGTATGACCTCACTGCCATCTCCGGTGAACCCACGCTCCTGACCTTCGCGGCGGGGGAGTGCGCCCGGGAGATTCGAGGGTGGCCGCAAGCACGCGTGGTGGACTCAGTGATGGCTTCACTGCAGCAAATATACGGTTCCGAAATTCCTTCCCCCGTGCACGCCCGGATCACCGACTGGCAGGGCGACGAGTTCGCCGGCGGTGCCTATGCCTACATGGCGCGGGGATGCACCGGGGAGGACCACACGCTCATCGCAGCGCCCATCGACGGCGTGCTGCATCTGGCCGGGGAGGCCACCTGGGAGGAAGATCCAGCCACCGTCAACGCGGCCCTCTGCTCGGGGCACCGGGCAGCGGAACGGATCCTCGGAACGCAAGCGCCCTACGAAGCCCTGGCTGAACCGTTGCAGGCGTCGTTCCGCGCGTCGTGAATATCCGCGTCGGTACTGCTCCGCCTTGCCGGATTGTGGGAAAGTTGCAGGGGAGGAACAAATGCCGCGCCAGCTCGTCAAGACCCACATCGCCCTCATCGGCTGTGTGTGCCTGTGCCTGCTGGGATATCTCTCATGGTTCGAATCCCAGGCGCAGCAGGCAGCGGCACAAACAGCGCAGCTGGACTTCGACTCGCCCTCCAGCCTCGCCGTCGTCGTCAACAAGAACCGGCCGCTGGCCGATCCCGCCTACGTTCCGGCGGAACTGCACGACGCCGGGGGCGTGCTTCTGCGTCGCGAGGCAGCGGGTGCCTTCAGCCGCTTGAACGCGGACGCGGCTGCCGCCGGCGTTGGTATAACGGCTGTCAGCGGCTACCGCACGGCCGCGGACCAGGCTCACATCCATGACTCGTACACAGCCAGCTACGGGCCTGAGACAGCGGACGGCATCTCGGCCCGCGCCGGATACAGCGAACACCAGACCGGGCTCGCCGTGGACATTGGCAACGCGGACGGATCCTGCGCCCTCGAGGCCTGTTTCGAAGCGACACCGGCGGGGGCCTGGGCTGCCGCCAACGCCCACCGGTACGGTTTTGTGGTCCGGTACCCCGACGGCGCCGCACCGGTTACCGGATTTGCGTACGAGCCGTGGCACCTGCGCTTCGTGGGGACCGAGCTCGCCGCCAAGCTCCACCGTTCCGGCCAGACCCTGGAACAGTTCGCCGGCCTGCCGCCGGCACCGAACTACTAGACCGCGCCCCGCACCGGGCGGCTCAGTGCCCGCGCCGGCATCGCGGCTTCGGGAGAAGCCAGCTCCACCCGGTGGGTGCGGCAGCGCACGCAGCGCACATAGACGATGACACCCTGCGAGGTCGCGTGTCTGGATGCCGTCACCCACCCGTGTTCGCAGGCGGCGGGAGGGGCTTGCGGCGGTGTCCGCCGGTCGAGATCGATGTTCATGCCTCCGAGCATGCTGTAATGCTCTTATGCATCTCAACCCTTACGGCGAGTACGCTGTCCTTCTGGCGGCGTCGCTGGCCAACGACTGGCCGGAATCACGGGCGGGCATCATCGCCCGGACCCGCGAACACGGTATGACCATGGACTTTCCCCACGCGCCTGGGGACCACGAAGCGGTTCACCGGGTCATCCAGCGGTGGCTGGAGGTGGTGGATGCCGGCGCCCCAGCCCTCCGCGCCGAACTGCTGAACGAGTTGATGAAGGACGCTGCGGCCTACCCCCGGCTGACCGACCATGACCAGGAAGGCTGGCACCTGCACTACCGCGACGACGGGCAGCCCCTGGCCGGGGTGCTGCTGGCAGTCTTCAGCGTGGGAACGGCCCTGCACCTGACCACGCGGGGAATGACTCGGCTGAAGCGGTGCGAAGCCGGTGACGCCCCGGGGGATCCATGCCGCAACGTCGTCGTGGACGTCACCCGCAACGGCCGCCAGCGGTTTTGTTCTGTCCGCTGCGGCAACCGGGCAGCCGTCCGCCGGCACCGGGCCGCGCAGAACTGGCCCGCGTCGGCGGGCCGGTCCCGTCCCGGGCGCTGAAGGCTGTGCAGGGAAGGCAGAGTGCGGGATTCTGGAAGCCAGACCCTGCGCACGCTAGGAGCTTTTCGATGAATGCCATCATGCCCAAGCTGACCCTGAACAACGGCGTGGTCCTGGATGCGGTGGGCTTCGGTGTCTATCGAAGCGCCCCGGCGGAGACCACGGTTGCGGTGGAGACCGCGCTGGCCAACGGTTACCGGCTCATCGACACGGCAGCTGCCTACCGCAACGAAACTGAAGTTGGCGCTGCCCTCGCCCAGTCCGGCTTCGACCGGGCCGAACTGTTCATCACCACCAAGCTCTGGGTTGATGACTACGGCTATGACGCGGCCCTGCGTGCCTTCGACGCCAGCATGGCCAGGCTGGGCCTGGACGTGCTGGACCTGTACCTGCTCCACCAGCCGCTGCCGTCCGACTTCGACCTCACCGTAGCTTCCTACCGGGCGCTTGAGACCCTGTACGAACAGGGCCGGGTGCGGGCCATCGGGGTGAGCAACTTCGGGACGGAAGAGCTCAGTGACCTGCTTGCGCGCACCGACGTCGTACCGGCCGTAAACCAGATAGAGGTGCACCCCTATTTCAGTGAACCCGGGCTGCGCGCCTTCAACCTGGAGAACGGTATCCTGACCGAGGCATGGTCGCCGATCGGCGGCGTCACCCGGTACTGGCGGCACGGATCCGGGGCAGCGCCGAAGGACCCGCTGCATGACCCGGTGATCGTCCGCATCGCCGCGGCTCACCACAAGACACCTGCCCAGGTGATCCTCCGCTGGGAGATCCAGCTGGGCATCTGCGTGATTCCCAAATCGGTGACCCCCAAGCGGATCGCGGAGAACATCGACCTCTTCGATTTCTCCCTGAGCGCCGCCGAACTGTCCGACATCAGCGCCCTGGACACCGGTGTCCGCGCCGGCCCCGATCCGGGAACCATCACCCGGAGCTGACACGGCCCGCACGGCGCCGTCCCGGAAAGATACCGTCCCGGGAGGACACAGTACGACGCCGCTCCGCCGCGCTTTGCTAGTCTCACGGCCATGGAGAATCCCCAGTGGGCCGCGGCGTCGGCACGGGTTGAACAGGCGCTTACCGAGCGCGGATCGGCAGCGCAGGTAGTGGTGACGGACGGATCCGCGCGGACCGCCGTCGAGGCTGCGCAGACGCTGGGCTGTGAGGTGGGAGCGATTGGGAACAGCCTGGTGTTCATGGCGGACTCAGCGCCCCTCCTGGTCATCACGTCCGGTGCGCACCGGGTGGACACGGCGGCGCTGGCCCAGCGCCTGGGCAAGCAGAAGATCAGGCGGGCGACACCGGAGCAGGTGCGGGAGGCAACGGGCCAGGAGATCGGCGGCGTTGCTCCCCTCGGGCACCCCGTGCCCGTGGAAACCGCCATCGACGAGGACCTGGGCGGCTATCCCGCTGTGTGGGTCGCCGCGGGAACGCCGTATTCGGTGTTCCGGACAAACCTTGCGGAGCTCGTTCGGCTGACCGGCGGCACAGTGGTGAAGGTCGACTGAGATCAAATGCGCCGCCTGCGGCCTGTTGACGGCGCCGGCGGGCGGGCGCAGGGTGGTAGGCAGACCAGAGGAGACGGACCGCAGCCAGCCAGCCGGCGTCGTGCGCTGAGGCGTCCGGGCAGCGGAAGGACAAGGATGAAGACACGCGAACTGGGGCCGTCCGCCCTGAAGGTATCCGAGCTGGGGCTGGGATGCATGGGGTTCAGCCAGGGGTACGGACCGTCCGGCAGCCGGGAACAGGCCATCAACCTGATCCGCACGGCGTTCGACCGCGGTGTCCGGCTCTTTGACACCGCCGAGGTGTACGGCCCCTACACGAATGAGGAGCTGGTGGGCGAAGCCGTAACTCCGTTCCGGGACCGGGTGGTCCTGGCCACCAAGTTCGGCTTCAAGATCAACCGGGACGGACGTCAGGTTGGCCTGGACAGCCGTCCGGAACACATCCGGGAAGCAGTGGACGGTTCGCTGCGGCGGCTGGGGACGGAATACATTGATCTGCTGTACCAGCACCGGGTAGATCCGCAGGTTCCCATCGAGGATGTCGCCGGAACGGTGAAGGAGCTCATCACCGAAGGCAAGGTGAAGCACTTCGGGCTGTCGGAAGCTTCCGCGGGCACTATCCGTGCCGCCCATGCGGTCCTGCCCGTCACTTCGGTGCAGAGCGAATACTCCCTGTGGTGGCGTGAGCCGGAAGAACATGTGCTGCCGGCCTGTGCACAGCTCGGCATCGGGTTTGTGCCCTTCAGCCCGCTGGGACGGGGATTCCTCACCGGAAAGATCTCCCCCTCCACCCAGTTCGCCTCCGGTGACATGCGCGGCAAGCTGCCACGTTTTACTCCCGAGGCCCGGGAAGCGAACCGGGCGGTCGTGGAACTGCTGGAGGCCACGGGCCGGGCCAAAGACGCGACGCCCGCCCAGATCGCCCTGGCCTGGCTGCTCGCCCGGAAACCCTGGATCGTACCGATTCCGGGCACCCGGAAACTCGAACGGCTCGAAGAGAACCTTGGGGCCACCAGCGTGGGCCTCAGCGCAGAGGACATAAAAGCGCTGGACGACGCCGCTGCCCGCATAGCGGTTCAAGGCGCCCGCTACCCTGAAGAGCTGGAGAAAACGATCGACCGTTAGCCAATGGAACTGGAGGACACGCAGCAATGGGCAACCGCGGGGCCGACGCCTACCGGCGCCGAATGGAACGGGCCGCCAGGATACGTGCGGCAGGAGTTCCTGCTGAAGCGGATGGCGAGACGCCTGAGGAGACGGCGCTGCGGCGGCGGAAGGAGCAGGTGGATCCGGCTGACAAGGCTGACTACCTGATCCGCGATGCCATGCTGCGCGGGGAATTCGAGAACCTGCAGTACGCCGGAAAACCCCTCCCGAACCTTGCGGAAGCCAACGACCCCGACTGGTGGATCAAGGGGCTGATCCAGCGCGAGAACATCAGCGGCCTGGGACCGCCCGCCCTGCTGCTGCGGGTCGAGGACGCGGAGCTGGACAATGTACTGGACGCCAGGTCCTCCGCAGCGCAGGTAAGGGAAACCGTGGAAGAATTCAACCAGCGGATCATCGAAGCCCGCAGGCAGCTTCTGGGAGGCCCGCCCGTCATTACGAAACTGCGGGACGTGGAACTGGAAGTGCAGCGCTGGCAGGAACGGCGGGGCAGTGCAGCTACCCCCGAGCCGGCGCCCGAGCCGAGCCGTCCCTGGTGGCGCCGTCGCTGGTGGAGCCGGGCCAGGAACCGCGCGCAGTAGAACCCCGCCCGGTTGCCCGGGCACGAACGTGAAACACACAGACACACAGAAGGCAGGACCATGGGAGCAGTACGGCTGGAGCACGCCTCCGCAGCGGAGATAACGGACCTGGCAGCGGTCCTGGCGGAGGCCTTCGCGGACTATGCCTGGACCCGCTGGACCGTAGACAGCGAGCGCCGGGAGGCCCGGACGGCCGCCATCCAGCGGCTCTACCTGGAGCATCTGGCCCTGCCGCACGGAGAGGTGTGGGTCAATGAGGGCCGAACCGCCGTCGCCGTCCTGCTTCCGCCGGACCTGGCGGAGCTCGACCCCGCGCCCCTGACCCCTGAGCTGCAGGAGAAACTCGCGTCCCTGCACGGCGAATCGGTGCGGAACCTGGCGCATGCCCTGCCTGAGCCGCCGCCCGGGGCCTGGACCCTGGCGACCATCGGCGTCGCTCCCCGGGAACAGGGCAGCGGGCAGGGTACCGGGCTTCTGGAATCCGTGCTGGCCGCCGGTCCCGGACGGACCATAGCCCTTGAAACCTCCTCGGAATCCAACGTGGCTTTCTACCGCCGGTTCGGGTTCGAGGTGTGGGCGGTCTCGGAGATGCCCGACGGCGGCCCGCCGGTGTGGTCAATGCTGCGCTCTCCGGACGCACCCGTCGAGGCTGTATCCGCCTAGGCCGCACCCTCGACGGGGCTGCCCGCGCTCGGCACACTTAAGGAGTCCCTCCAGCCGTAAGTGCCCGACGGAAGGTTGGCCCGTGCTAGGTCTGGAACTCGTAGTGGCCCTGGGGGTTGCCATCCTGGCCTGCTCGCTGGGCGCGGAACGGTTCCGCATTGGCGCCCCTTTGCTGCTGCTGGCCGGGGGAGTGGCCCTGGGGTTCGTGCCGGCGTTCCGGCAGGTTGAACTGCCGCCGGAAGTGGTACTGCTGCTCTTTCTTCCGGCCCTGCTGTACTGGGAGAGCCTCACCACGTCCCTGCGGGAGATCCGCAGCAACCTGCGCGGCATTGTCCTCTCCGGCACCGGGCTGGTCCTGGTGACTGCGGCGGCCGTTGCCTTCACGGCCAACGCCCTGGGCATGCCCTGGGGCCCGGCCTGGGTCCTCGGCGCCGCGCTGGCTCCCACCGATGCCACGGCCGTGGCCGTCCTGGCCCGCAGCCTGCCGCACCGCAATGTCACGGTGCTGCGGGCCGAGAGCCTCATCAACGACGGCACGGCCCTGGTGATCTACGCCGTTGCCGTGGGGATCGTGGCGGGTGACGGCGACTATACGCCGCTTTCCATCTCAGGGATCCTGGCACTGTCCTACGGGGGCGGCATCGTCTCGGGGCTGCTGGTCGCGTGGGCCGGGATCTGGGTGCGCCGCCGGATCCAGGATCCCGTGCTGAACAACGTCGCCACCTTCATCACCCCCTTCGCGGCCTTCCTGCTCGCTGAGGAGACGGGCGGGTCCGGGGTGCTGGCCGTCGTCGTCGTTGGCCTGATCATGAGCCAGGCCGGTCCGCGGGTGACGGCCGCGCTGGCCCGCCGCCAGTCGCAGGCCTTCTGGTCCTTCTCCACGTTCATGCTCAACGCCGCGCTCTTCGTGCTGATCGGCATCGAGCTGCACGTGGCAGTGCGGCTGCTGAGCGGGCCGCAGATCGCCGTGGGCCTGGTGGCGGTCGCCGCAGTGTCGATCGTGCTGGTGGTGGTGCGCATCGCCTTCCTGTTCGTCACCACCTACATGATCAGGATGATCGATCGGCGTCCGTCGCAGAAACTCCGCCGGGTCAGTAACCGCTCGCGTGTCCTCAGCGGTATGGCGGGCTTCCGTGGTGCGGTGTCCCTGGCAGCGGCCCTGGGCGTTCCGGCCCTCACCGCCGCGGGTACGCCGTTCCCGGACCGGGGGCAGATCATCTTCGTGACAGCAGGGGTCATCCTGGTGACGCTTACGGTGCAGGGCCCGCTGCTGCCGGTGATCGTCCGGTGGGCACGGCTGCCCCAGGACACGCGGCTGGAGGAGGAACGACGCCTGGCAGAAGTGCGGGCCGCCGAGGACGGCCTGTCTTCCCTGCCGGAACTCGCGGCCAGGCTGGGCACGGACGGCCGGGTGGTGGAACGGGTGACCCATGAGTACCGGCACCACCTGGAAGTCCTGCGGGCGGACGGAGCCGCCCAGCCGGCGGGGGAACCGGCGCCGGCGCTGGCACACTGGCAGCAGGAGACGGAGCTGCGGCTGGCGCTGCTGGAGCGCAAACGCACGGTACTGCTGGCGCTGCGGGACGAGCGCACCATTGATGACCGGGTGCTGCGGATGCTGGAGACGCGGCTGGACGTGGAGGAACTGCGCCTGACGCAGCCGGACCGCGACGACTGATCCGGGCGCAGCCGGGCCCTGTCCACGGTTCCGGCTCAGCGTGCTGTGACCACCGGAAGCTCACCCCAGACCGTGGTGTAGCGCGGCGAGGAGTACTTGCGGGACATGGTCCATTCCGGGCGGGCACTGGGCATCCCCGCCACGCCAAGTCCTATGCTGGCGGAGCCGTATTTGTCCGCGACCTTGCCCAGCAGCTCCCCAAGGTGGCGGTGTTCCTGCTCCGGGACGAAGGCATCGAGGACCGGCTGGGCTCCCGCGTCGGAGAGGCCGCTGAGCATTACTCCCGCCTTGGTGTAGGGGACGCCTTCAACGATCTGGTCTTCGAGCGCGCCCACCGCCGCACGGGTCAGTACCACCGGGTCCGAGGTGGGGCTTTGCAGTTTGACGGTGACGGAAGGAAACGACGCCGCTTTGTGGCTGAAGTGGGACGTCCCGGCGTAGGCGGTGAGTACCCGTGCCTGCTGGTGTTCGCGCTGCAGCCGGGAAGCCGCCTGCTGGGCATAGATGCTCATCACCTGCCTCATCTCAGCCGCAGTTGTCACCGGCACGGAGAAGCTGCGCGAGAAGATCAGCTGCTGCCGTTCCGCGCGCTCCTCTTCCAGCGGCAGGCACGGCGTGCCGTTGAGTTCCAGGACGGTCCGCTGCAGCGTCACGGAGAAACGGCTGCGGATCACAGACGGATCGGCGGCTTTGAGGTCCGCCACGGTCCGGATGCCCATCGCTTCGAGCCGTTTGCCCAGCTTGGCTCCCACGCCCCAGAGCCCGGTGACCGGCACCCGGGACATGATCGTCGCTACGGCACCGGGGTCCATGGTGTCCAGGTTGCAGACGCCGTTCAGGTGCCCGTTCTGCTTGGCGATCCGGTTGGCGAACTTGGCCAGCGTCTTGGTGGGCCCGATGCCCACGCAGACGGGCAGGCCGGTATTGCGGGCTACCGCGGCGCGGATCCGCGCGCCCTGCGCATCGAGTTCACGCGGCGTGCCGGCCAGGCCCAGGAAGGACTCGTCGATGGAGTAGACCTCCTGCCACAGGGCGTACCGGCCCAGCAGTTCCATGACCCGGGAACTCAGGTCTCCGTAAAGTTCGTAGTTGCTTGAACGCTGGATCAGGCCAAGATGAGGTGCAGCTTCGGCCAGCTTGAACCAGGGCTCCCCGGTCTTGATTCCCAGGGCTTTCGCCTCATCGGAACGGGCCACCACACAGCCGTCATTGTTTGACAGCACGACGACGGGCACGCCTTCCAGCCGGGGGTCGAAGGCGCGCTCGCAGGAGACATAGAAACTGTTGACATCCACCAGGGCGATCCGGTGGAGCTGCCCTGCGGGGGAGCGGACACCGGCACCGGCCGGATGCTCAGACATGGTGGAGGCAGCGGGTCACGACACCCCAGATGGTCAGCGCCGCCGGGTCCGGAACAGCTACGTCCCGGTACCCCGCGTTTTCAGCGGCCAGGACAATGCCCCGGCCGGTGAGCCTGAGGCGGCGCACTGTCAGCTCCCCGTCCAGGACGGCGACAACCACTGAGCCGTCACGGGGTGTCAGGGAACGGTCCACAATGAGTTCGTCTCCGTCACTGATTCCGGTGCCGGACATTGAGTCCCCGGAAACCCGGACGATGTAGGTGGACGTAACGTCCCGGATCAGATGCCGGTTGAGGTCGATGCGCCCGTCGAAATAATCACGTGAGGGACTGGGAAAGCCGGAGGCGGCATCGGCGTCGGACACCGAAGCGGAGCGTGAACTGCCGGAGACATTGAAGACAGGCATCCGCCGGGCACCTCCGCTGCTTTTAGAACATACTTTCGATTACCCAACACTAGCACCGTGCGGCCGTCCGGAAGATAGAGTGCGGTGCTGTGGAACCACTTTTCACGCCGATGGCGGACTCGGTACTCCGGCTGGTCGCGGCGGCGCTGCCGGTACCCTCAGCGGGACGCAGGGTTTTCATCGGCGTGGACGGGGTGGATGGGGCGGGCAAATCAACCTTCGCGGACGCCCTGGGCGCCCGCCTCCGCTGGCCGGTGATCAGGATTTCGCTTGATGGTTTCCACCGGCCCAGCCGCGAGCGCTACCGGCAGGGCAGGGCATCGCCGCTCGGATTCTTCGAAGACTCCTATGACTATGCTGCCTTCCGGCGGCTGGCGGTGGAGCCCCTGCGCCCCGGCGGTTCGGGACGCTACCGTGCGGCCAGCCACGACCTGGCCTCAGACCACCAAGTCTGCGGTCCGGAACTCGCGGTGCCCAATCCGGCGGTGGTGCTGGTGGATGGACTGTTCCTGCACCGGCGGGAACTGTCCGGCATCTGGGACGCGACGGTTTTCCTGGATGTGTCTTTCGAAACATCCTGCCGAAGAATGGAACTCCGGGACGGGGCCGATCCTGACCCGCTGGCGCCGTCGAATCGCCGCTACGTCGGCGGCCAGCAGATCTACCTCGCGGCCTGCAATCCATGCGCTGCCGCGTCAGTGGTGGTGGATTACAACGACGCCGCGGCGCCGCGGCTGGTCCGTCCGGCTCCGCCGCAGTCCTTCCGGAATGCCGGCGGGGGTAACAGCTGAGGCAGAGGCCTGCGCACCCGGAGAGGTGCCCGGTTCGGACTGGCTCCGCAGCGGCGATACCGTTAAGCGCATGAACGTCGAGGTGTACATCCCGCCCAAGCTGGGCCGGGAGCTGGAAGAGCTGGCCGCAGAACAGGAAGTTCCGGTGGAGACCCTGATCCTCAACGGAGCCCGCCTGCTGCTGGAGCACCGCCACCGCCGGAACCACGTCCAGTCCTAGCCGCCCGCTGAGTTTTCCGCCAACCCCTTCCATGCAACCTGCCGGTTGCCTATGGTGTCTGCATGGATGCTGTCTTCCGGGCGTTGGCTGATCCGGTCCGCCGGATCCTGCTGGAGGAACTCGCATCCCAGGCGGGACAGACGCTGTATGAACTGTGCGTCCGGCTGATTAGCAATCACGCAATAGGTATTACGCGGCAGGGAGTCTCAAAGCATCTGGCGGTCCTCGAATCAGCCGGACTGGTCAGGGTGGAAGCAGACGGCCGCTACCGGCGGCACCACCTCTGCCCTGAGCCGCTGACCCTGGGAGTTGCCGGATGGATTGGCACCCTGGCACTCCCGCTGCCGCCGCGGCAACCCGAACGAAACGAAGCGGAAGGACCGGAGCCATGAGGATTGTGACGGCAAGCATCTTTGTTGATGACCAGGAAAAGGCACTGGATTTCTACACCCGTGTTCTCGGATTCGAGAAGCGGCAGGACCAGCCAGCCGGAGGCGCCCGCTGGCTGACTGTGGGGAATCCGGGGGAGGAGGGCGGCGTCGAACTGCTGCTGGAGCCCAGCTCGCATCCTGCCGTGGCCCCCTTCAAGGAAGCACTGGCGGGTGACGGGATTCCCTTCAATTCCTTCGCAGTGGATGACGTGGCAAAGGAGTACGAGCGGATGCTGGCTCTCGGCGTCGAATTCACGCAGCCACCGGCGAACATGGGTCCGGTGACCACCGCGGTCTTTTCCGACACCTGCGGGAATCTCCTGCAGATCGCCTCCATGAGCCAGGACTGAGACGGCTCGATGTGCGCCGGGGGCCCTCACACACCCGGCGGGAGGCTAATGCTTGGAACCGTAGCTAGGCTCGCGCAGGGTGGAGCCGCTGATGCGGTGCATCCGCTGGCGGCAAAACGGGTCATAGACGGCGACGCCGATCCGGCCGGTTGCGGGATCGGCAGAGCGGATGCAGGTGCACGGGGCGTTCACGTGCCTGGACCTTTCTACTGCTGGAAACCGGAACTAGGTTCTTCCATTTTTACTCCCCGAAGCCTGAGTCCTCTCGCGAAGCGCGGTCCGGGACCGGCCGCTGGAGCGCCGGGAAACCGCCGATGCCCACACCCAGGTGGAGCGCCTGACGCCGGCGTCTTCCCACAGCACCTGGACCGCTTTCGCTGACCAGGTGCAGGTTTCGCCGGCAACGTGCTCTGCGCAGCCCGGAAAGCGGATCCACGCCCACACCGGGATGGCGGGCATGGCCGTGGTGGGCGGAAAGTGGTCAAAATCAAGTTCTTCGGGAGTCAGCCCGATGGGTTCCGCGCGCCTGGCATACCTGGCCGCCAGCCGCGCCGCAGCCTGAGGATCCATGGTTTAAGTAGAACATACGTTCGAATCTTTTAGCCGGTAGGCGAGGAACGACTGCACTGGGTTCCGCCGCCGAAGTGCGGCACAATGCTGTCCATGTGCGGACGATATGTGATGGCCCGGGCCACGTCGGACCTGGTTTCGGCTTTCGCGGCGGACCAGGTGGTGGGGGAGGACGTGGGACCGTCCTGGAACATAGCCCCGACGGATGATGTGCGCATCATCACGGAACGCCGCGGCCCGGACGGCACGCAGCGCCGCCTGGCCACAGCCAAATGGGGCCTGGTGCCGGTGTGGGCAAAGGACCCCAAGGTGGGATCCAGGATGATCAACGCCCGCCGGGAGACCATCCTGGAGAAGCCCGCGTTCCGCAAGGCGGCGGTGAAGAGACGGGCGCTGGTGCCCGCAGACGGCTACTACGAGTGGGAAAAGACCGAGGACGGAAAGATCCCGACCTACCTTTCCCCCACGGTTCCTGATCCGATTGCCTTCGCCGGACTCTACGAATTCTGGCCCGACCCCAACCTGCCCGACGACGACGAGCACAAGTGGCTGCTCAGCGTCACCATCATTACCACCGAGGCGGCCGACGAACTCGGGCACATCCACGACCGGACTCCGCTGGTGGTGCCCAGGGACCTCTACTCCAAATGGCTGGACCCTCAGCTGACGGACGCCGAGGCAATCGCGACCCTGCTGGATGCGATGCCCGAACCGGTCCTCACCCCGCGCGTAGTGTCCAGCGAAGTCAACTCGGTGAGGAACAACGGTCCGCAGCTGATCCGTCCCGCGGAACCGGCAGCGGACTAGGTCCGGCGGAAGGATCTACCAGGCGTAGTCCTCCGGAGCCGGCTGATGGCCGGGGAAGATCTCGTCCAGTTTCCGCAGCGCGGCGTCCTCCAGTTCCACCTCCAGGGCGGCCAGGGCGTCGTCGAGCTGGCCCATGACGCGCGGACCAACGATCGGGGCGCTGACCGCGGGCTGGTGCAGCAGCCAGGCCAGGGCGAGGATCCCGGGCTCAATCTCCAGCTCAGCCGCGAGGTCCTCATACGCCTGGATCTGTTCCCGGTGCTTTGCCAGCAGCTCCTGGACCCGTCCCTCCGCACGCCGGCCACCGTCCTCCTGGGACTTCAGGATGCCGCCCAGCAGACCGCCCTGCAGCGGAGACCAGGGGATGAGGCCCAGCCCGTACTCCTGCGCCGCAGGAATTACTTCCAGCTCCACGGACCGGTTGACCAGGTTGTAGATGCTCTGTTCCGAGATCAGGCCGGCGAAATTGCGCCGCCGGGCGCTTTCCTGGGCCTGGGCGATATTCCAGCCGGCAAAGTTGCTGGACCCGTTGTAGATGATCTTGCCCTGGGCAACCGCGGTTTCCATGGCCTGCCAGATCTCGTCCCACGGGGTATTCCTGTCAATGTGGTGGAACTGGTACAGGTCGATGTAGTCCGTCTGCAGCCGCTTCAGGCTGGCATCCAGCGCCTGCCGGATGTTCAGCGCCGAGAGGAAGGTCTGGTTGGGCCCCGGCCCCATGGACCCGTAAAGCTTCGTGGCAAGAACAGTCGACTCACGCCGTCCGCCGCCCTTGGCGAACCAGCGCCCGATGATCTCCTCGGTCAGCCCTTTGTTCTCCCAGCCGTACACGTTCGCCGTGTCAAAGAAGTTGATTCCGGACTCACGCGCCGAATCCATGATGCCGTGCGCCTGGTCCTCCGGAGTCTTGGGGCCGAAGTTCATGGTGCCCAGGCAGAGGCGGGAGACCTGCAGGCCGGCGCGGCCCAGATGCGTGTACTTCATGGTTCCTCGGTTCCTCGGTGGAAGGGTCAGGGGTGCAAGGGTCAGGCTGGAGTCGCCCGCTCATGCAAGGTTTGCTCCACGGGCCATTCAACACCGCCGCGGAGACACGGGGAAGGGGCCGGCACCGTGGCGGGGCCGCGGGCAGGATAGCCTGAGTACGCACATTCCAGGACGCGCCGGGAGGATAAGTGGCCGAATCGTACTACCGCTCACTGGGTGAGGGGACTTTCGAATCAACCCATCACACGCAGGGTGCCTGGAACGAGGACGAGCAGCATATGGCGCCGGTAGCCGGGCTGCTGGTGCACTGCCTGGAAGAGGCCGATCCCCGTCCCGGGATGCGGCTGGCACGGGTCAGCTTCGAAATCCTCGGCGTCATCCCGCAGGGCGTCTTTGATGTCACCACCAAGGTCATCCGTCCCGGACGCACCATCGAACTGCTGGAGGCCGAGCTGACGGCCGGCGGACGGACAGCCGTGCGTGCCACGGCCTGGCGCCTCGCGCTTGGAGACACCACCGAGGTTGCTGCTGTGGAAGACGAGCCAATGCCCGGCCCCGGGCAGGCTGAAGGATTCGAAGGCATGACCGCCTGGCCGGGGGACTTCATCAACGGCCTCGAGTTCCGGGCGGTTCCGGGACTGCGGCCCGGACGCGGCCAGGTGTGGGTGCGCTCGCCGTTAGAAATGCTCGACGGCGTGCAGACGCCTTCCACAGTGCGGCTCCTCGGCCTGGTCGACGCCGCCAACGGCATTGCCGCGCGCGTCCCGCCGGGAGGCGACAGCTGGATGTTCCCCAACGTGGACCTGCAGATCCATCTCTACCGCCGGCCTGCGGGACAATGGCTCGGGCTGGATACACGGGTCAGTTTCGGTACGGACGGAATCGGCCTGACGTCCTCGGTACTGCACGACGAGTCCGGGCCCTTCGGACGCAGCGAACAGATCCTCACGGTCCGTCCGCTGGGACGGAACTGACCGGTGGGAGCACGCGTGCTGGACGTCTACCGGCAGGAAAAATCCTTCGGCGCCGCCGGAGACCTGCAGCACGCCCTCGACCTGCTCTCAGCCGCCCGCGGCGGCGAGCTGGGTCCGTCGCTGCGGATCTACCAGCCGCGTCCCACCGTGGCCTTCGGGCAGCGCGATGCCCGCCTGCCCGGATTTCCCGACGCCGCCGCGGCCTGCCGGGACCTGGGCTTCGAGCCCCTGGTCCGCAAGGCCGGCGGGCGGGCGGCCGCCTACCACGAGGGCTGTCTGGTCCTTGACCACATAGAACCCGAAGCCGACGCCGTCAGGCACTCGCTGGCGCGCTTTGCTGACTTCGCGCAGCTGCTCGCCGGAGCCCTGCAGCACGCCGGCGTACCAGCAGGCGTCGGCGAGATCCCCGGCGAGTACTGCCCGGGCGAGTACAGCGTCCACGGGGGAACCGAAGCCCGGGTCAAACTCGTGGGTACCGCGCAGCGCGTAGTCTCCGGTGCCTGGCTCTTTTCCTCGGTGGTTGTCATCGAGGACTCCGCACCGCTGCGCGGAGTCCTTACCGCCGTGTATGACGCCCTGGGCCTGGACTGGGATCCATCCACGGCAGGGGCCGCCGAGGACCTGCGTCCCGGGCTCACCGTCGCCGGGGCCGAGGCGTCCCTTCTTGCCGCCTACGGCAGGTACGCCGCGCTCCGCACCGCAGATCCCCGGCACCTGGAGCGGATCACCGCGCCCGGGACCACCGTCTTTCCAACCGCTGCCCCGGCCCGTTAGGCTCGGGCAGCGGAAGCCACCCCAAGAAAAGGACCCGCACGTTGCCTAAGAAGAGCGTCGAGAACACTGCCCTGCGGCTCAAGGCCGTCCTGGAAGTCCTGGCGCGCCAGGACCCGTCAGCGGAGAAGAAGACATCACGGGCGGACGTGCTGCGCCAGGCACTGGAACAGGTTCCGCTAGAAGGCACTGAAGCGGAGCTGCTGGCCAGCGGCGTCGCCCGCGGCGAACGGGCGCTGGTTACGGCCAGCACCAAACTGGTCAAGGCGGGCTGGATCCTGAAGGAAGGCCGCGCCGGGTGGAGCATCACCTCCGAGGGCCGCTCCGCGCTCTCCGACTTCCCCGATGTTGAACACCTGCACGCTGCTCTCAGCGGCAGCGAGCACTCGGTCACGGCAGTGACAAAGGCAGAGGCGCACAGCGAAGCCGTGCTGGAGGAGGCCCTGGTGGTCTCCGACGCCGCCGCCGAACCGGCAGCGTCGGTCCACGGTGCGCACGCCGACGAGCACTACGACGGACCGTCCTTCCCCCAGCCGAACGCCGTCGCAGTGCCCGGAACGTTCGGTTCCGCGCTCGGCGGTGAGGACTGGGATCCCTCATCCGACGCCGTCCAGCTGGGCTTCGACCGCAGCGATGAACTGTGGAAACTCAGCGTTGACCTGCCTGCGGGGAGCTACGAGTTCAAGGCTGCGCTGAACCGCAGCTGGGACGAGAACTACGGTGAGGGCGCGCACTTCGACGGCGCCAACTACCAGATGGGGCACGCGGGAGGGCCCGTGACCTTCCTGTATGACCACGCGACCCACACGGTGGTAACCAAACCCGACGGGCTATAACCGCGCAGCCGGTGCCGGACACCGGTGCCTCGGGACTATCATCAGGGGCACGGCAACGGCGAAGGAGTGCCCATGAACGTCCCCTCCATCCCGGAACAGGGCTAGCGGCTTTTGGCGGCAGGTTGGCGCGATGCGCTTGGCCCGGCTGGCCGGCCGTACCGCAGGGTCCTGGCGGCCGCAGCGGCCGCAGGATCGGCCGCGGGTGTCTACTTCCGGCTCGTCCGGCCGCTGCGCCGGCGCACCGAAGCGGGGGCCGGCCCGCGGATGCCCGGGGATGCGGTCCTTACCGGCCCCGTGCTGCAGTACACCCGCAGCATCCTCATTCCGGCACCCGCGGCGGACGTCTGGCCGTTCCTGAACCGGATAGGGCACGGCCGGGCCGGTTGGTTCGTGTTGGACCGGGTGGGCCTGCCGGACCAGCGGGAGGCTGACCGGGCCGTCCCGCAGCTGCGGGACCTGGACATCGGAGACCTGCTGAGCACCGGAACCGGGCACCGCCTGCGGATCAAGGAAGTCCAGCCCCGGGACTGGATGCTGTGGGCGAACGGGGACGGCCGGTCCACCTGGCTCTGGCTGTTGAAACCTCTGCGGCCTGGGCAGACCCTGCTGGTGGTGCGTGCCCGTTTCCAGTACGGCTTCCGGCGTCCCGGTGCCCTGACCTCGCTTCCTCTCGACGCCGTCTACTGGGCATCCGTCCGGCGGTCCATGCTGGCCATCCGGGACCGGGCCGTGCTCCGTTCGGCAACCCGTTTGGGGAAGCGCTGAGCCAATCCAGGAGCACCGCTCACCGGGCAGCCGGAGCCACTGCTAGCGTGGATGTATGGAAGAACTTCCTGCCGCCCAGCTGCTGCTGTCTGGACCCCGCGGCCGGGAACTCTGCCTGGACCTTGCCCGGTCACTCGCCCCCCAATATCCAGCGTTCTCCTGCGGAAGCAGCGACCAGCTGCCCCGCGGCCTGGGGCAGGAATCCAAGCGGGTGCTCCAGGTGCTCAGGGCCCTTCCCAGCCGCCCCGAAATCACTGTTGCACAAGTCCTCCAGAGCCTGGACCGCGTCGTAAAGGGCGCGTCCTACTGGCAGCCGCCGTCGGAAACTGCGCGTGTGCTGGCCGACCCCGATGTGAGGGACCTGCTCATCCCGGTAGCCGTCGCCGTCGTTCGTGCCCGGCCGCAGTGGTGGCTGGCCCCCGGCGCGCTGACCCAGTATTACGTCCAGTGGATCGCCAGCACCACGGTTCCCGGGACGGACCCGCCAACCCTGGCCGGCAGTGCCGCCGGACTGCAGCGCTGGCGCGAGTCGATTTCAGCCGAGGAAGGCAACACACCTCTGGTCGCCACCTGGACCGGCCGCTGGTGGTCCGTTCCGGCGCTGTCAGACGTTCCGGTCACCACCCCGGCGATTCCCGGAAACGGCCCGGCGGGGCTGCGGATGGTGGAAGATCCGCTGCCGTGGAACATGGCGCGGACCTATCCGCTCCGGGCGGCGGAAAACGCCCGGATCTACGAAATCCGGGAGGCGCGCAGCTGGCAGGACCTGGTCTCGGCCTATCCGCTGGAGGTGACGCGTTCGCGCGGACGCAGCTGGGCGGTCAGCTCAGGGAACGCGGAGGCCGACACCTGGTTCTGGGCGATCCCGGACTGGCAGGCGGTTGCCCGGGACTACGACGGCGTCCATCTCAGCGTCGCGGGTTACCTCCGCACAGCCGGCAGCGTACTGGATGCCGCCGGCATGAAGACCATGCTGGCCGGCTGGGCTCCCGCCGAGACCTGGTGGCTCAAGGACGTCCTGGTCCCGGCCGGCGACCCGGTGAACTGGACGGCCACCCCGGACCACACCGGCTGGCAGGTCCAGGCGGCAGAAGTACCTTGATCCACGCTGTACCTTGATCCACGCTGTACCTTGATCCACGCCGTTCCCTGATCCCGCTCCGCCCCGATACCCTCCGGACACGCCGAAAGGGCAGTTACGGCTGCTTTGAAGCCTCATTCGAGCCGTAACTGCCCTTTCGGGGGGGGGGGGGGGGGGGGGGGGGGGGGGGCCCCGAGTGGCCCGGCGGGTACCCTTGGGGCGGGGGGGGGGGGGGG
>NZ_WACG01000002.1 GCF_009193255.1 Arthrobacter koreensis | reverse complement strand
CCCCCCCCCCCCCCCCCCCCCCCCCCCCCCCCGCCCACCACCCCCCCCCCCCCCCCCCCCCCCCCCCCCCCCCCCCCCCCCCCCCCCCCCCCCCCGGGGGGGGGGGGGGGGAGGAGGGGTGCAGGACCCTAGTGGCCGCGCGCGATCCATTCGTCCAGGTGCGGTGCCTCGGCGCCGATCGTCGTCGAATCCCCGTGCCCGGTGTTCACCGCGGTCTCTGCCGGCAGCGTCAGCAGGCGCTCCCGGATCGAGTCGATGATGGTGCCGAAATCGCTGTAGGAACGGCCGGTCGCGCCCGGACCGCCGCTGAACAGCGTGTCACCGGAGAAGAGCACCGGAGTGCTGCCTTCTTCGTCCTCGAGCAGGAAGCAGACCGAGCCGGGGGAATGCCCGGGGGTGTGCAGAGCCTCGAGCGTGACGCCGGCAATCTCGAACGTGTCGCCGTCTTCGATGACGTCATCGGGTGCTTCATCCGGGAACACTGCGTCCCAGAGCATCCGGTCCGCCTCGTGCAGGAACACCGGTGCGCTGAACCGGTCCTGGGCCTCAGCCACGGCACGAATGTGGTCGTCGTGGCCGTGGGTGAGCAGGATGCCCATGACTTCCCGGTCCCCAACCGCTTCGGCGATGGCGTCGACGTCGTGCGCCGGATCAATGATGATCACCTGCAGGTCATTCCCGATGATCCAGACGTTGTTGTCCACGTCCCAGGTGCCGCCGTCCAGGCTGAAGGTGCCAGAAGTGACAACCTTGTCGATGCGGGCCGCCACTAGAGTTCCACCACCGAGCGCAGGACCTTGCCGTCATGCATCTTGGTGAAGGCTTCCTCGATGTCGCCCAGGCCGATCCGCTCTGAAACGAAGGCATCCAGGTCCAGCCGGCCGAGCTTGTACTGCTCCACCAGCATCGGGAAGTCGCGGGAGGGCAGGCAGTCGCCGTACCAGGAGGACTTCAGCGATCCGCCGCGGCCAAACACGTCGGCCAGCGGCAGCTCGATCTGCATGTCCGGGGTGGGCACGCCCACCAGGACCACGCGGCCGGCGAGGTCACGGGCGTAGAAGGCCTGCTTGTAGGTTTCCGGGCGTCCCACGGCTTCAATAACGACGTCGGCGCCGTTGCCGCCGGTGAGCGCGCGGATGGCTTCCACGGGATCCTCTTCGCGGGAGTTGATGCCGTGCGTGGCGCCGTTGGCCAGGGCGAGGTCCACCTTCGCCGAGTCAATGTCCACGGCGATGATGGTGGTGGCGCCGGCCAGCTTGGCTCCGGCAACGGCGGCGATGCCGACACCGCCGCAGCCAATCACGGCCACGGATTCGCCGCGCTTGACCTCACCGGTGTTGATGGCTGCACCAATGCCGGCCATGACGCCGCAGCCGAGCAGGCCCACGGCGGCGGGATCGACGTCGTCGTCCACCTTGGTGCACTGTCCGGCGGCAACCAGGGTCTTCTCGGCGAA
This sequence comes from Arthrobacter koreensis, assembly GCF_009193255.1. Taxonomy (GTDB): domain Bacteria; phylum Actinomycetota; class Actinomycetes; order Actinomycetales; family Micrococcaceae; genus Arthrobacter_B; species Arthrobacter_B koreensis. Next base: position 645,743 of record NZ_WACG01000002.1, on the reverse strand, counting down.
CGCACCGATGCCCAGCGCGGGGGAAAGCTCCGTGCCGTCTTCCAGCGTCATCTTCTGGGTGGCGTTGTGCGTGTTGAAGCAGTACTGCGGCTGGCCCTTGCGGCAGGCGCGGCACTCGCCGCACACTGCGCGCCAGTTCAGGATCACGCGGTCGCCCGGGGCAACTTCGGTGACGTCGGGGCCGACGGCGGAGACCACACCGGTTGCTTCGTGGCCGAGCAGGAACGGGTAGTCATCGCTGATGCCGCCCTGCTTGTAGTGCAGGTCCGTGTGGCAGACGCCGCAGGTGAGGATGTCCACCAGGGCTTCTCCGGGCCCGGGATCCGGAACCAGGATGGTCTCCAGCGAGACGGGGGCATTCTTTTCCTTGACTACTACAGCTTGGACCTTGTGAACCATGGGGGGCTGCCTCTCGGGTGATGTCTCAGGGGCACCCCGGCGTTCCGGGGCTACGGTTCCATCCTAGGGACGCCGATGCCGGGAGTCACTTTCGCGGCTCCCGGCATCGGTTCGGAGAAAAGCTCAGGTCACAGGCCCAGACGGGACTTCACCTCGGCGGCGGAGGGGTTCGTCGCAGCGGAGCCGTCGGGGAAGATCACGGTGGGAACGGTTTGGTTGCCGCCGTTCAGGGATTCCACCAGCTCGGCGGTTCCTTCGGTGTCCTCGATGTTCACCTCGGTATAGCCGATTCCCGCCGAATCCAGCTGGGACTTCAGCCGGCGGCAGTACCCGCACCAGCTGGTTGAAAACATGGTGATGGTTCCGGCGTCGGGAGTGAATGCTTCGGCTGTGGCGGACATGGGAGCTCCTTGCTTCTTTACGGGGTGTTCTGCTGATTTCTCAACGCCGGTTCCGGCGGTTTGATTCCCCGGCGGCACGTCCTGCCGGCCGGGGAAGGAGCTGCGGAATGAACCGGATACACAGTGCCATCCCGGCGAGCTCCACGAAAGTTTGGGTGACGACGGCGGCAGCGGTTCCGCCGGCATCTGGCAGCGCGAGCGCCAGCGGGAGCACCACCAGTGAATTGCGCGTCGCTCCGCTGAACGCCAGTGCACGGGCACTGCCGTAGTCCAGCCCGCCCGCCCGGCCGGTGAACGCCCCGGCGAGGACCATGACGGCCAGGAACACCGCGTACAGGGGCACCAGCCAGGCCAGGGAGAGTCCTTCCTCCAGTACCCTGCGGGCCTGCGAGGCGGCCACAGTAAACAGGACAACAAGCATCAGCGGCACCATGGACGCGTTGCCGGCGGCTGCGAGCGCACGGAAGGCCGGACGGCGGCCGGCCAGGAGCTGGGTAGCTGCCGCGGCTGCCAGTGGAAGGAGGATGAGGAATACCAGGGCTTCCAGGAACGGCCCGGGTTCAATGAGACCGGCGACCGATCCTGAGGTGAAGAGCCAGAGGAAGGGCGGCAGCAGGAGCAACTGGGCAATCATCAGCAGCGGAGTGGCCGCCAGGAGCTTGCCGTGGTCCGCCCCGCCCAGGGCCGAAAACACGATCACGTAATCAACGCAGGGAGCGAGGAGGACCAGCAGCACGCCGGTGAGGAGCGCGGCGTCGTGCGCCACGAACCGGGACAGCACGAAAACCAGCGCGGGTACCAGCACGAAGTTCAGCAGCAGAAGCAGCCCGAGGAACCGCAGGTCCAGCAGGCCGGCGCGGATCCGGGTGAACGGCACCGCCAGGAACGTGGCGTAGAGGAGCAGGGCGATGGCTGGATTGATCAGGGCCTGCAGGGCTGACGCGCCGGGAACAGCCGCACCGGCCAGGAAACCTGCAGCGAGGGCAGCTAGGCAGAGGCTGATCTGGTGCCGCTCGAGTGCATCCCGGAGGCGGATGCCGGCCATGCTGTCCATTCCTGAAGACTATCCTCCCGGGAGGCCGTCTCCGCCGCGGCCGGTTCGGGGGCCGGCGCCCGTACAGGGCAGACTGGAACCATGTGCGGAAGATACGTCATGGCCCGGGCAGTTGGTGACCTGGTGGCTGAAGCGGAAGCCGAGGCCGACGCGAACCTTGAGCTGCGCCAGTCCTGGAACGTTGCTCCGACGTCGGACGTGCCGGTGGTGCTTGAACGGGTGATCGACGGCGCCGCCGTGCGCCAGGTGCACGTGGCTCGCTGGGGACTGGTACCGGGGTGGGCGAAGGACATCTCCGTGGGTGTGCGGGCGTTTAACGCCCGCAGCGAGACACTGCTGGAGAAGCCAACGTTCCGCGAGGCGGTCCTGGCCCGCCGGTGCGCAGTGCCCATGGAGGGCTACTACGAGTGGCAGGCCGGACCCGCCGGTACCCGCAGGCCGTATTTCGTGCGCCGTGCCGACGGAAGGCTGCACTGGTTCGCCGGGCTGTATGAATGGTGGGCGGATCCGGCCCTGGCGGCAGGGGACCCGAACCGCTGGCTGCTCTCCGCCTCCGTGATCACGCTCGCCTCTCCGGAGCCGGACAGCGCGGACCCGGCCCTGCGCACGCTTGGCGAACTCCATGACCGGATGCCGCTGCCGCTGTCCGGGCAGGACCTGGATGCGTGGATCACCCCGGGGACGCTGAACGCCACCGCAGCACTCGGGTTGCTCTCACGCGTCCTGGGCAACGCCTACGCCGCCGCAGGCAGCTGGATGATCCAACCGGCCAGTCCCGCGGTCGGAAACGTGCGCCATGACGGTCCGTGGCTGCTGGACGCGGACGCTGATCCCCGCACCGAAGCCGGGGCCGTGCTGTTCTAGGAAGCGGGCGCGAAGGTCAGGAGGCGGACAGTGCCGCACCGGGGTCCCCGGGGTCCAGGACGGACAGGGTGACCGTGCCGTCCTCGGCAACCCGGAGGCCGGGGTTGTGGCAGACTTCCCAGCGGAAACCGTCCGGGTCCGTGAAATACCCCGAGTAGCCGCCCCAGCTCATCTGCATGCCCGGAGCAGCTATTGAGCCTCCGGCGGCAGCCGCGTCATGCAGGATTGAATCCACGTCCGTCGGGGAGCCGACGTTGTGCGCCAGGGTCACCGGTGCCAGGCTGGCGGACCCGGTGGCTCCCGACTCGGCAGCCAGATGGTCGCTGCGGAAGAAGGACAGCAGGATTCCGTGTCCCACCTGGAAGAACACGACTTCCCCGGGGACATACTGCACCGGGGTCCAGCCGAGGCGGCTGTAAAAGGCGTGGGACACTTCAACGTCGCGCACGCCTAGGGTAACGACGCTCAACTGGGGCTGCATGAAAGGAATCTTCCCACCGAAACCCCGGTAAGCGAAGTAGGTTACCTGCCCGGATTTCGCGCCGTGCGGCCGTGTTCCCGGCAGGGGCCGTTGACGCGGCCGGTATGGGCGGGCTCTCATGGAAGGCGGCAGTGCACGTCCAGGGGCGCAGCGGAGTCCGGGAACGGTCTTCTCCCGCGCTATCGCGAGAATGGGACGAGGCCCATGAGCACAGCGATCCCCCCTCATTCCGGCCAGCCGGAGCGATCCGGCGCTTCCCCGGTGTCCGGCGCAGCTTCCGTTCCCCGCGGCGGGGACGGCCCGCCGCGGGACGGCTCAGCCGGGACCGGAAGTTCCGGACCGCCGGCCTGGCTGCGGATCGCGATCCCCGTGCTGCTGATCGTTATCTGGTTCGGCCTCGGGGGTGTGGGCGGCCCCTACTTCGGCAAGATCAGCGAAGTGCAGCAGAATGACCAGGCCTCCTACCTGCCATCGAGCTCGGAATCGACCAGGGTCAGCGAGCTGCAGCCGCAGTTCACGGACAGCGAGGCGATTCCCGCCGTCGTGCTTTATGTGAACGATTCCGGACTGACGGATGCCGACCGCACGTTTATCCAGGACCGGGAGAAGGCCTTCGCGGAGGCTCCGGGGGTCAGCGGCGGCGTGTCTCCGGCACAGTATTCGCAGGACGGCAAGGCGGCGGAGATCTTTGTTCCCATCACGGATGACGACGCCGCTGCGGACAATGTGGAGAACCTCAGCACAGTGGCGAAGGACGGACTGCCCGGCGGGCTCACCGGGTACGTGACCGGACCGGCCGGGCAGCTGGCGGACATTTCCCAGGCCTTCGGCGGAATCGACGGTGCCCTGCTGGTCGTGGCGGTGGTTGCCGTGCTGGTGATCCTGGTGATCGTCTACCGGTCACCGCTGCTGCCCATCCTGGTTCTGCTGACCTCCATCCTGGCCCTCTCCGCGGCGATCCTGGCCGTGTACTGGCTGGCGAAGGCAGGAGCAGTAACGCTGAACGGGCAGGTGCAGGGCATCCTCTTCATCCTGGGTATCGGCGCCGCCACGGACTACTCCCTGCTCTATGTCTCCCGCTACCGGGAGGCCCTGCGCGACAACGCAGACCGCTGGGGCGCCACCCGTGCGGCCCTCCGCGGCACGATCGAGCCCGTCACTGCCTCCGCCGGTACCGTGGTGGCGGGCCTGCTCTGCCTGCTGCTCAGTGACCTGAACTCGAACAAGGCGCTCGCGCCCGTGGCGTCGCTGGGAATCGTGTGCTCCTACCTGGCGGCCATGACACTGCTTCCCTCGCTGCTTTTCGTCTTTGGCCGGGCCGCGTTCTGGCCGCGCCGCCCGGCGTTCGGTTCGCCCCACCCGGACCGTGACCACCAGGCCCGCGGGTTCTGGCCCGGGGTTGCCCGCACCGTGCGGAACCATTCACGGCGCACCTGGCTGATCTGCGCCGTCGTCCTGGCCGCAGCCGCGGTGGCGGTAGTGGACTTCCGCGCGTCCGGGGTGCCGCAGAGTGATTTTGTGCTGGGGCAGACCGAAGCCAAGGAGGGGCAGGGGGCGCTGGGGAACCATTTCCCCTCCGGGTCCGGCAGCCCTGTGCTGATCGTGGCCCCCGAATCCGGGCTGCAGTCCGTGGCGGACACCGTGCTGGAAACCGACGGGATTTCCGACGTCACGGTGGTGGCCCAGGGCACTCCGGCCGGGACGCTGCCCGTCACGGATGCCGGCGTGCAGGTTCCGCCCATCCCCGGCTCCGAAAATGCGGCTCCGAAAACAGTGGACGGACAGGTGCTGCTCCAGGCCACCCTGACCGAGAACGCGGATTCGGCCGCGGCGGAGGACACGGTCCGTGAGCTGCGCCAGAAACTGGCCGGGCAGCAGGACGTGCTGGTGGGCGGCACCACGGCCACCACGGTGGACACCAACGATGCCGCGGAACACGACCGGAATCTCATCATCCCGGTGGTACTGGTGGTGATCTTCATCCTGCTCATGCTGCTGCTGCGGGCAGTGCTGGCCCCGTTCCTGCTCATCCTGACCGTCATGCTGTCCTTCGGGGCCACCCTGGGCGTCTCCGCCCTGCTGTTCAACTACGTACTGGACTTCCCGGGTGCCGATCCGGCGGTGCCGCTGTACGGGTTCATCTTCCTGGTGGCCCTGGGCGTGGACTACAACATCTTCCTCATGACCCGGGTGCGGGAGGAAAGCCTTGCCCTGGGCACCCGGGACGGAATTATCCGGGGGCTGATGATTACCGGCGGGGTCATCACGTCCGCGGGAATCGTCCTCGCCGCAACGTTTGCGGCGCTGGGCGTGATCCCGGTGCTGTTCCTCGCGCAGCTGGCGTTCATTGTCGCTTTCGGCGTGCTGCTGGACACCCTGGTGGTGCGCTCGCTGCTGGTTCCGGCGCTGTCCTACGACATTGGACCGCGCATTTGGTGGCCCTCGAAACTGGGCCGGGAGGCCCCCGCGGAGGACGCTGCAGCAGCCTCCCGGTAAACTTGTCCCATGGGAGAAACAGTGGAAACAGACCCGACGACCGAACAACTTGGGGCCGTACGCACGGCCATTGATGAGATTGACGAAGAAATTGTGGCCCTCATCTGGCGCCGCGAGCGCCTGGTGCGGCTGGCCGGGGGACTGAAGGACGACGACGCCCAGGTCCGCGCCCGGGGCCGGGTTGAGGAAGTCATCAACCACGTCCGCGAAGCCGCCGAGGCGCAGGAACAGGACTCCGAGGTGGTGGAGAAGACCTACCGCGCCATGATTGACGCGTTCATCGAATACGAACTGCGTACCCGGCACGAGGACGAAACACAGGCACGCCTGGACGCCTTCAGCCGCAGCTAGCAGGCTCCACAACGGTGCATCTGCGTGCCGGAACGGCTACCAGGCGGCGGGAGCCGAGCCCAGCGGGGCAGCAGGCAGGTCCCATGCCATGACAGGGACCGGTCCCGCGGAGCTGAAAGCCAGCGGCGGCGCCAGTCTCTCGCCGGGTCCCCACCAGGTCTGTTCCGCCGTCCGGGGCAGCGAAGCCGGGGTTGGATCCGGTGGAGACTCCCAGCGGGGAGGCATCGGCCGGCGGGCGTCTGCGGCACGCTGGAGTTCCACTGCCGTCCGGGCCAGGGAAAGCCTCGCCGCATACACCTCGCCGTCCAGCCGCCGGGTCCACGCCCGCACGGCCGCTGCGGCGGCAAGGTATCCCGTGGCATGGTCCAGTGCCTGGACGGGCAGCGGAAGCGGTGCATCCGCAGCGGACCAGGCCATGCCGGCGTCGGCAATCCCCGAGGCCGTCTGCACCAGAGAGTCGAAGCCGCGGCGTGCGCGCCACGGTCCGGTCCAGCCCCAGGCATCGAGGGCCACGGTCACGACGCCGGGGCGCAGCTGCTGGAGGCGGTGTTCGTCCAGCCCCAGTCCGGTGAGGGCACCGGGACGGTAGCCGTGCACCACCAGATCTGCGGTGGAAATCAGTTCCCGGACCTTCGCCGCCCCGCCAGGTGTACCCAGATCCAGCCGGGCGCAGCTCTTTCCCACCGTCATTTCGGCTTCCAGCGACGGCTCGTTCCAATCCGGCGGATCGATGCGCAGGACCCGGGCGCCGAACCCGGCCAGGAAACGGGTGGCAACCGGCCCGGCGATGACCCGGGTGAGGTCCAGGACCCGAACTCCGTCCAGGGGCCGCAGCGGGGTTCCGGTGGTTTCCGCGGGAGGGCGTGCGGCGCGCCGGATCCAGCCGACGAGCGGTTCGGCGCTGACGGCCTGCCCCTGTGGGGAGGACTGCCACTGCTGCGTTGTCCGCAGCTGCGCTGCGCAGCCGCCCGCTTCCACTACGGCGGCTTCGAGTTCGCCGCCCTTCCAGGCCTGAACCGCCACCGAAGCGGTGTCAGGTGTGGCGTCGGCGGGAAGCCCCAGGACGGCGAGCGCGGCACGGCGGTGATGCGGGGCATTGGTGTGCAGCCTGATCCAGCCGTCAGCACACCGGTAGTCCCGCGAGAGCGGGTCCCAGGGCGGAGGAACTTCCCAGCCCGCGGGACGGAAGGATGAGCCGAACCAGGCGCGGGCAAGATCAGGGCTGGTGCCTGCATGCACGGGAACCCCGGAGAGCCGGGAGGCGAGCTCCGCGACTGCACTGCCCGCCGCGCCCACTGACGCCGCCGCGAAGGCACGCACCGGGTAGCAAGACTCCATGTTCCAGCCCCCTCCGGTCCGTGACCCTGTTGCAGTAGGCTACGTCACGAGCCTTAGCCCGGACAGGGCGGGGGGCGCACAAAAACCAGGCATGAAAGGCGCGGCAGGTGAACCATCCCGGCACGGCAGGAAGCTCCCACTGGAAAGCTGTAGCGGCAGCGCTCGCAGATACCCGCCGGCTGGACCTCTACGCACGGATCGTTACCGGAGCCGGGAAGGGGGAACCGCTCTTCCGGGACAGCCTGGACCGGGCCGAAGCCAAATCCCTGGACGCCCTGCAAAAGGCGGGGCTGGTCCGGTCCGGAGACGGCGGCCTGTTCCCGGTGCCGGAAGTCTTCTCCCGCCTGCTCGCTGCGGACCGGACTCCCCGGGACGAATCCCCCATGCGCCACCTCGGGCCGGGGAGCTCGGGCAGCCTGCCGGCCAAACGGACCGAACGCCTCGAAGTGCTGCACCATCTGGCCGGAGAAGTCTTTTCCCGGCACGGGGTCCTGGGCGGCGCAGATAATCCTGCAGCCAGCCGTGCCCGGCTGACGGAGGCCGAAGTCACCGGGCGGCTGGCGGCCCTGACCAAAGACCCGGCCATGTTCCGGCGAGCCATGGTGGATGAGGGAATCGTGCGGCGCAGCCCGGACGGATCAAGCTACTGGCTCGCGGCCCCGCGCCCGGCCAGCGGCATCGAATTTGCCGGCTGACGGCGCACCGGCCCCCTGTCCAGGCAGCTCCAGGCGTGCCGGCTCATCGCTCAGCGGGCGAATGACGGCGTGTCCCGCAGCTGACACTGCAGCACACGGCAACCGGGCACCGCGCTGCGGACCGTTGACTTGACCGGACTGCGGGCGTCGAATGGGTAGTGGGTTTTGGTTCCGGACCATCCGCGGATGGCTTCCCTAGGAGGCGTCATTGGCCGCTCGATTCACTGCCCGCGGAGCCGAAGCCACGCATCCCGGGGCACGCGCCGCCACAGACCTCGGATCGCCGGCGTCGTCCTATCCAACGGGTTCCGCACCGGCTGTCCCCGCACCGTCTGCGCCTCCGCGCCGGGCCGGAGCAACAGCCCCGGCCCCGCATAACCGCCGGCAGGTTGCCCTGGTGATCAGCGGCCTCATCATGGCGGTTCTGATCTCGGCCCTGGACCAGACGATCGTTTCCACCGCGCTGCCAACGATAGTGGGTGATCTGCACGGCCTGGAGCATTTGTCCTGGGTCATCACCGCCTACCTCCTGACGTCCACGATCGGGCTGCCCATCTACGGCAAGCTCGGCGACCTGCTGGGACGCAGGAACATCTTCATCTTCGCGATTGCGGTCTTCCTGCTGGGATCTGCGCTTTCGGGCCAGGCCCACAGCATGGGCGAGCTGATTGCCTACCGGGCGCTGCAGGGAGTTGGCGGTGGCGGGCTGATCATCGGTGCGCAGGCAATCATCGGAGACATTGTTTCGGCACGCGACCGCGGCAAGTACATGGGATTGATCGGTGCAGCCTTCGGCGTCGCCTCGGTCAGCGGACCCCTGCTGGGCGGATACCTGACCCAGTACTGGTCCTGGCGGTGGGTCTTCTACATCAACCTGCCGCTCGGCGCGATTGCCCTGGCGCTGATCATTACGTCCCTGCACCTGCCCAGGCGCAGCGCTGCCGGCATCAAGCTGGACTATCCCGGCGCCGTCCTGCTCGCCGTTGCGAGCGCGGCACTGGTCGGCATTACGAGCTGGGGCGGAACCACTTACGCCTGGACGTCCCCAACCATCCTTGGCCTCGGGGCGGCCGCGCTGGTTGCCGTCGCGGTGTTCATTCCGGTGGAGCTTCGCGCCGAGGAGCGCATCCTTCCGCTGCGCCTGTTCAGGATCCGCAACTTCGTCGTCTGCTCACTCGTGGGCCTCGCCGTCGGGCTGGCGATGTTCGGCAGCATCTCCTACCTGCCGACCTTCCTGCAGATGGTCAACGGTGCCAGCGCCACGGACTCGGGATTGATGATGCTGCCCATGACGGCCGGCCTGCTGCTGAGCTCCATTGGAACCGGGCAGCTCATCTCCCGCACCGGCCGGTACAAGATCTACCCGGTTGCCGGCGCGCTGATCATGATTTTTGGCCTGCTGCTGCTCTCGCGCATCTCGGCCAGCAGCCCGTACTGGTTCACGGCACTGGGAATGTTCGTCCTGGGACTGGGAATCGGCATGCTGATGCAGAACGTCGTGCTGATTGTGCAGAACAGCGTTCCGCCGCAGAACATGGGCACAGGAGTCTCCTCTGCCAACTACTTCCGCCAGATCGGCGGAACACTCGGAATCGCCGTCTACGGATCGGTCTTCATCTCCCGGCTCAATGACCAGGTGGCGGATGCCCCGGCCGCCGTGCGGTCAGTGACCAGCCAGGGAGTGAATTCCATCAGCCCGGACCAGCTGCGGGCCTTGCCCGCGCCGGCTCGGGATTTCATTGCCGACGCGTTCGGAACCGCCCTGCCTCCGGTCTTCCTGCTGGGTATCCCGGCCCTGGGGGCGGCGTTCGTGCTGACGCTCTTTATTCGGGAAATACCGCTGGCCAGGACGGCCAGCGTTCAACTGGAAGGGGAGGCGCAACACTAATGGCCTCAGGTGCACATGCTGCAGTACCGGTCGGTGCCGGAAGCACGGAAACCCAGGACGAGGGAACGCCGCGTGGGCGGGTGCTGGTGTTTACCGGCCTGGTTCTCTCCGTCCTGCTCGCGGCACTGGACCAGACAATCGTGGCCACGGCCCTTCCCACCATCGTGGGGGACCTCAACGGCCTTGAACACCTCTCCTGGGTAGTCACCGCCTACATCCTGGCCGCGACCATCGGGCTGCCCATCTACGGCAAGCTCGGTGACCTGTTCGGCCGCAAGAACATCTTCATCTTCGCCATTGCCGTCTTCCTGCTGGGCTCCGTCCTCTCCGGGCTGTCCCAGAACATGGGCCAGCTGATCGCGTTCCGGGCCCTGCAGGGCATCGGCGGCGGCGGACTCATGATCGGCGCGCAGGCCATCATCGGAGACCTGGTCTCCCCGCGGGAACGCGGGCGCTACATGGGGCTGATCGGGGCTTCCTTCGGCCTGGCTTCAGTGGGCGGGCCGCTGCTGGGCGGCTGGATCACCGATTCGTGGTCCTGGCGCTGGGTGTTCTACATCAACGTGCCCATCGGCGCGGTCGCGCTCGCCGTCGTCATCACCTCCCTGCACCTTCCCAAGGTCTCCGGGCGCCGTCCGCGCCTCGACTACGCCGGCGCAGCGCTGCTTGCGGTCGCCTCAACGGCCCTGATCCTGGTCACCAGCTGGGGAGGCACCACCTATGACTGGGGCAGCCCGCAGATCCTGGGCCTGGCCGCTGCCGCAGTGCTGGCCGGGGCGGCGTTCGTCTGGGCCGAACGGCGTGCGAGCGAACCGATCCTGCCGCTGGGCCTGTTCCGGATGCGGAACTTCCTGATCCCGGTGCTGGCGGGCATCGCCGTCGGAATAGCGATGTTCTCCACCATCTCCTACCTGCCCACGTTCCTGCAGATGGTCAATGGCGCCACCGCCACGCAGTCGGGGCTGATGATGCTGCCGATGATGGCCGGGCTCCTGCTGACGTCCATCGGCACCGGGCAGCTCATTGCGCACACCGGGCGGTACAAGATCTACCCCGTCGCCGGGTGCGCCGTGATCATTGCCGGGCTGGTGCTGCTCTCGCGGATTTCCCAGGACACCCCGTACTGGTTCACGGCGATCGGGATGGCTGTGCTTGGCCTGGGGATTGGTGCGCTGCTGCAGAACCTGGTGCTGATTGTGCAGAACAGTGTTCCGCAGCAGAACATGGGCACCGCCATCTCCGCCGCGAACTACTTCCGCCAGATCGGTGCTTCGTTCGGTATTGCCGCCTTCGGGTCCATCTTCATCCAGCGGCTGACCGACCAGCTTGCAGATGCCCCCGCCGGGGCTGCGGGGATGCTTCCCGCGGAAGGCATCAATTCGCTCACTCCGGCGGTGCTGCAGTCCCTTCCCGGCCCGGTGCAGCAGGCAATCGGAGCAGCGTTCGGAACGGCCCTGCCGCCCATCTTCCTGCTCAGCATTCCGCTGGTTGCCGCAGGCGGGGTGCTGTGCCTGTTTATCCGGGAGATTCCACTCTCAACACAGTCACGGGTGGAGGCAGCAGCAGAATAAATCCGAACTCACACCAGCTTCCCAGAGGGCACTGCGGGGATTGTCAGAGTGCAGTCGTACACTGGATATTCGAATATATATTCGAATAGGGTTCAGTTCCGGGAGATGCTTCATCTGTCCGAAGCAGCGGCCGGACATCAATCCAATTCAGGCGAAGGCCACACCGGCAATAGGCACAGCGAGGGGCAGCCATGGGACTTTTCAGTGAAGCGGTGGAGGTAGTGTGCTCACCCGCGGGCATACCGCTGCGCCTCATCTGGCAGGGAAGGACATACAAGGTGGCAGCCAACCCGGTGCGCTGGTATGAACGCCGCAGCTGGTGGGAGGAAGAACCCCGGGCAGAGCGCGGACACGGCCCCGGACTGGTGGATTCGGAAATCTGGCGGGTCCAGGCCCGCCTGAGTCCGCGCTCGCCGCTGCGCACCCTGGACATTTCCCGGCAGGCTGCCTCCAACACCTGGCGGCTGATCCGGATCCATGACGCCCTGCGGGAAAGCGCTTAGCGCGCGTGCCGTGAGTACCGTGCCATGAGCTTCACCCATCTTCACGCCGCTACGGCCTTTTCCGCCCACTACGGCACGTCCTGGCCGGAAGAGCTGGCCCAGGCCGCCGCAGCGGACGGAGCCGACGCGCTCGCCTGCACGGACCGTGACGGCCTGTACGGCACGGTCAAGCACCTGCGTGCCTGCATGGACGCCGGCATTGATCCCATCGTCGGGGTGGACCTTGCCATCCTGGACGGGGAAGGCCGGGACGCTGAGGCGACCGGCAGGGCGGTCATCCTGGCCCACGGGCATAACGGGGGAGCGGGCTACCACGCGCTGTGCCGGCTCATTTCCGACGCACATGCCGGAACCTCTCCCTCCAGGGGGCGTACGGGACGCCCGCCCGGCGTCACCCTCGAACAGCTTGCAGCCCGGGTACTGGGCAGGGACGGGGAACCCGTACTGACCGTGCTGGTGGGCCCTTATACCGACGTGGGACGGGCCATGCGCAGCCGCAGCTATGCCGTGGCCCGCACCCTGTTCCGGCGCTGGCTCTCGGTCATGCCGCGTGCGGCGCTTGCCGTGGAGGTAGTCACGCACCTCAGCGCGCCGGGAACCAACCTGAGCCTGGCCCACGCCGTGCGGATGTACCGGCTCTCCGATGAAATGCACCTCCCCGCCGTGCTGACCAATGCCGTGCGCTACGTGGATGAAGACGGCGCCGCTACCGCAGACGTGCTCGACGCCGCACGCGCCCTGACCGCCATGGCGCAGCTGCAGGACCTGCAGCCCAATGGGCAGGGCTGGCTCAAGACGGGCAGGCAGATGGCAGCGCTCGCCGCGGAGATCAGCGAGGAAGCAGGCTACGGGCGTGCCGGGGCAGCCAAGCTGCTGGCCGGAACGGAGGCGCTCGCCGATACCTGCCGGATCGACCCGGAAGCAGACATGGGGTGGAAGCAGCCCGTGGTCCCGGAAGCCGGGGTCATCGGGATCGACGCGGAACCGGTGCTGGAACTGCGCGGACGCTGCGAAGCCGGAATAGGCAGGCGCTTCGGGCACCTGGGCGGTGCCGCGGAAGCTGCCATGCGCAACCGGCTGGAACACGAGCTGGGGATTATCGAGAGGCTCGGCTTTGCCGCCTACTTCCTCACTGTCGCGGAAGTCTCCACCATGATCCGGGACATGGGAGTGCGAGCGGCGGCACGCGGATCGGGTGCGTCCTCGCTGGTGAACTACCTGCTGGGCATCAGCCACGTGAACCCGCTGGCACACGACCTCATCTTTGAACGGTTCCTCTCCCGGGACCGCTCCACGCTGCCGGACATCGACATTGACGTTGAAAGCGCCGAACGGCACAACGTGTACCACCGCATCTTTGAACGCTTCGGTGCCCAGCGGGTCACCCTCATGAGCATGCAGAACGGTTACCGGGCGCGCGGAGCGGTGCGCGACGCCGGCCTGGCCCTGGGATTGCCTGATGAGGAGGTCGGCGCCGTGGCCAAGGCACTGTGGCGCTTCTCGGCGAGCCATTTCCGTGAGGCGCTCGCCGAGAAACCCGAACTGCGCGGCGTGGCCGAGGCCGTGCAGCAGAACCGCCAGCTGGACTTGCTGGTGGACCTGACCGAACGGCTGGACCGGCTGCCTCGCCATATTTCAATGCATCCGTGCGGGGTGATCCTGGGGGACACCTCGCTGCTGGACCGCACGCCCGTGCAGCCCAGTGGCCTGGGCCTGCCCATGTCCCAGTTCGACAAGCACGACATGGATCCAATGGGCATGCTCAAGCTGGACGTGCTGGGCGTGCGGATGCAGTCCGCCATGGCGTTCGCCCTGAACGAGGTGGTCCGGGTCCATTCCGGCGGAGACGACGTAGCCCGGGCCGGAAAGCATGTGGAAGAAACCGAACCCCGCCCGGAGTGGATCGACGAGGACGGGCGGATCGACCTGGATGCCGTTCCGCTGGATGACGAGCCCACCTTCGAGCTGATCCGCAGCACGCACACGCTGGGCTGCTTCCAGATCGAGTCGCCCGGCCAGCGGGAGCTGGTGGGCAAGATGGCGCCGCGGGACTTCAATGACCTGATCATCGACATTTCACTGTTCCGGCCAGGGCCCATGAAATCCGACATGGTGCGGCCGTTCCTGGAGCACCGCCACGGCTGGGCCCCGGCGGTGTACCCGCACGAATCGCTGCGCCCGGTGCTGGCGGAAACCCACGGGGTGACGGTCTTCCACGAACAGGTGCTGCGGACCTTTGACGTCTTCACCGGCTGCGGGCTGGCAAAGGCCGATGAGCTGCGCCGGCTGCTGGGCAACCCCGCGGCCGAACAGGGGGTGGAGGATTTCTTCCGGCAGGCGGCGCAAAAACGCGGTTACGACGCGCAGACCATCGACAAGGTCTGGGGAACACTCAAGGCCTTCGGCAGCTTCGGTTTCTGCAAGGCCCACGGCGCCGCCTTTGCCGTGCCCACCTACCAGTCGGCCTGGCTAAAGGCACACCATCCCGAAGCGTTCCTTGCCGGAATCTTCGAGCACGATCCCGGCATGTATCCGCGCCGGCTGCTCGTGGCCGAAGCGCGGCGTATGGGCATCCCCATCCTGCCGCTGGACATCAACCGCAGCGGCGAGCAGTACCGGGTGGAATGGGTTCCGCCCCTAACGGCGGCTCCGGGGCGCAGGGCAACCCCCGGCAGGTTCGGGATCCGGCTTAGCTTCGCCGGGATTTACGGTCTTTCCGCCGCGGAGGTCCGGCGGATCGCCGCCGGGCAGCCGTTCGATTCCCTGGCGGATCTGCGTGCCCGCGCCAAACTGTCCCGGCCCTCGATGCAGCGGCTGGCGCAGCTGGGTGCCTTCGACTCGCTGTCCCGGGAGAGCGGTTCGCGGGGCACCAGGGCGGACCTGCTGCAGCACCTTGCCGAAACATCCGGTAAACCCGGAACCCGCAAATACGATCCGATACCGGGGCAGCTGGCGCTTCCGCTGGGCGATACCGAACTGGCCAACCTCGTGCCGCAGCTGCCTGAGCCCACACTGCCGGAGCGGGTCCGCACCGAACTGGACCTGCTCGCCGTCGACGTCAGCGCCCACCTGGTGGACAGCTACGAACCGCTGCTGGCGGCTTTGGGTGTAACCAAGGCCGAATCCCTGCTGGGGCTGCGCAACGGATCCGAGGTCCTGGTTGCCGGCATCCGGGTGGCTACCCAGACCCCGCCGATGCGCGGAGGCCGCCGGGTGGTGTTCATCAGCCTGGATGACGGGACCGGCTGCGTGGACTGCACCTTCTTCACCGAGGCGCAGGAGAAAACCGGCCCGCTGCTCTTCGGCACCGAACTGATGCTGATCCGAGGGCTGACCCGGCGCACCGGGCCGCGGGGCATGAGCCTGCAGGCGCTGCAGGCCTGGGACCTGGCGGACACCGCGTCCCTGCCGCTGCCGCGGGCGGCGGCGAAAGCCCCCGGACACGGCTCCGGAAAGAGGGCAGGCCGGCCGCGCGGCCGGTTGGTCGGGCTGAAGAACAGCGGATAACATCGTAAGGGCGCGCACCGTAGCTGCATGGGCAAACCCGTGCTCAAGCGCCAGTACAAACGAATCAAGGAGACAACGTGTCAGTGCCGGAACAGTTCACCCTCATCGTCGACGGCGAAGAGACCACGGTGGATACTGGCACCACCGGTGCTCAGCTCTTTTTTGAGCGCCGCGAAGTCGTGGTCATGCGTGTCGACGGAGTCCTGAGGGACCTCGATACCCCGCTGGCTCCGGGCCAGAGCATCGAAGCCGTAACCATCGATTCGGAAGACGGCCTCAACGTCCTGCGCCACTCCACCGCCCACGTCATGGCCCAGGCCGTGCAGCAGCTGCGCCCCGACGCCAAGCTGGGCATCGGCCCGTACATCAAGGACGGCTTCTACTTCGACTTCGATGTTGCCGAGCCCTTCACGCCGGAAGACCTGAAGACCCTCGAGAAGATGATGCAGAAGATCGTCAACTCGAACCAGAAGTTTGTACGCCGGGTGGTCACCGAGGAAGAAGCCCGCGAAGCGATGGCCAACGAGCCGTACAAGCTCGAACTGCTCGGTAAGAAGGACGGCGCCGAGGAAGCCGGCGAAGGCGCGAACATTGAGGTCGGCGCCGGAGAAATCACCATTTACGACAACGTTGACCGCAAGTCCGGGGACACCGTCTGGTGCGACCTGTGCCGCGGCCCGCACCTGCCCAACACCAAGCTGATCTCCAACGCCTTCGCGCTCACCCGCTCCGCCGCTGCCTACTGGCTGGGCAACCAGGCCAACCAGCAGCTGCAGCGCATCTACGGCACGGCCTGGCCCACCAAGGATGACCTGAAGGCCTACCAGGAACGCCTGGCCGAGGCCGAGCGCCGCGACCACCGCAAGCTCGGCACCGAACTGGACCTGTTCTCCTTCCCGGACGAGCTCGGTTCCGGCCTGCCGGTGTTCCACCCCAAGGGCGGCATCATCCGCAAGGCCATGGAGGACTACTCCCGCCAGCGCCACACCGAGGCAGGCTACGAGTTCGTCTACACCCCGCACATCACCAAGGGACACCTGTACGAGGTTTCCGGCCACCTGGACTGGTACCGCGACGGCATGTTCCCTCCCATGCACGTTGACGAAGTCACCGACCCGGAAACCGGCGAGGTCACCAAGCCCGGCCAGGACTACTACCTCAAGCCGATGAACTGCCCCATGCACAACCTGGTCTTCCGCTCCCGCGGACGCTCCTACCGGGAACTGCCGCTGCGGCTCTTCGAATTCGGTTCGGTGTACCGCTACGAGAAGTCCGGCGTCATCCACGGACTGACGCGCGTGCGCGGCATGACCCAGGACGACGCCCACATCTACTGCACCCGCGAGCAGATGAAGGACGAGCTGACCAAGACCCTGAACTTCGTCCTGGACCTGCTCAAGGACTACGGGCTGGATGACTTCTACCTGGAGCTTTCCACCAAGGACCCGGAAAAGTACGTCGGATCCGACGAGGTCTGGGAAGAAGCCACCCGCACCCTGGCCGAGGTTGCCGAGGCCTCCGGCCTGGACCTGGTGCCGGATCCCGGGGGAGCAGCCTTCTACGGCCCGAAGATCTCGGTCCAGGCCCGCGACGCTATTGGCCGCACCTGGCAGATGTCCACCATCCAGCTGGACTTCAACCTGCCGGAGCGTTTCGAACTTGAGTACCAGGCTGCCGACGGAACCCGCCAGCGCCCGGTCATGATCCACCGTGCGCTGTTCGGTTCGGTGGAACGCTTCATGGCAGTGCTGACCGAGCACTACGCCGGCGCCTTCCCGGCCTGGCTTGCTCCGGTCCAGGTAGTGGGTATTCCCGTCGCCGAGGCATTCAACGACTACATGTACGACGTCGTGGACAAGCTCAAGGCCGCAGGCATCCGCGCCGAAGTCGACGCCGGAACGGACCGCTTCCCGAAGAAGATCCGCACCGCTTCGAAGGAGAAGGTTCCCTACGTCCTGATCGCCGGCGGTGAGGACGCCGAAGCCGGCGCAGTCTCCTTCCGCTTCCGCGACGGCAGCCAGGACAACGGCGTGCCGGTGGAGGAAGCCGTGAAGCGGATCGTCGAAGCGGTAAGGAACCGGGACAAGTAGCGGCACGGGGGAGTCCAGATGGAAAGCCAGGAACAGTATCCGCACGACGGCGATGTGACGGACAACTTCGAACTCGCCGGAGTGCCGGACGCCTTCCAGCGCCTCTGGACTCCCCACCGGCTCGCCTACATCAAGGGCGGGCAGGACCAGGTCTCTTCCGAGGACAACTGCCCGTTCTGCACCGCGCCCTCCCACACGGATGAGGAAGCGCTGATTGTCCACCGCGGGCGGCACGCCTTCGTGATCCTGAACCTGTTCCCGTACAACGCCGGCCACCTGCTGGTGTGCCCTTACCGGCACGTACCGGACTACACCGACGTCGACGCCGAGGAGACGGCGGAAATCGCCGCCCTGACCCAGACAGCCATGCGCGTGCTCCGGAAAGTTTCAGCGCCGGCCGGTTTCAATCTGGGAATGAACCAGGGAGCCGCCGGCGGTGCCGGCATCGCCGCGCACCTGCACCAGCACATTGTTCCGCGCTGGAGCGGCGACGGGAACTTCCTGCCGATCATTGCCCATACCAAGGCCATCACGCAGACCCTGGGCGAAGTTCGGCAGATGGTTGCCGACGCCTGGCCTGCCGCTGCTGGCGAAACTTCTTCCGGCGGCCCGTCCGCTGCCACCGGAAACGACGAGGCCTAGAACGTGCTGAACAAATATGCCCGCGGTTTCTTTACCGCACTGTTTACCCCTCTTGCGTCCTGGCTGATCCGGCACCGGGTCTCACCGGACGCCGTCACCGTTGTGGGAACCCTCGGCGTCATGGTCGGCGGACTCGTGTTCTATCCGCTGGGCCAGCTTTTCTGGGGCACGATGTTCATCGTCCTCTTTGTGTTCTCCGACGTCATTGACGGGATCATGGCCCGCCAGCAGGAGCGCAAAGGCAAGTGGGGTGCCTTCCTGGACTCCACGCTGGACCGGTTTGCCGACGGCGCCCTCTTCGCCGGCGTCAGCATCTGGTTCTTCACCGGGGGAGATAACGACGCGATAGGCGTTGCGGCGGTCATCTGCCTGGTCCTGGGCATGCTGGTCTCCTACATCCGGGCCAAGGCCGAGTCGCTTGGCTTCGACGCCAACGTGGGGCTTGCCGAACGGGCCGAGCGCCTGGTCTTCCTGCTCACTGCCACCGGCCTGGTGGGACTCGGGGTACCGGACGTGGTGCTGCTGGTTGTCCTGGTGGCACTGTCCGTGGCCAGCTGCGTCACCATCGCCCAGCGGATGGGCACGGTGCGGCGCCAGTCCGCCGCCGCCGTCGCGAGCGGAGACCGCGACCGTGACCTGGACCAGGACATGGGTAAAGATACGTAGCGAAGGCCCCTGAAAGCGGTACGCGGGCTTATTATTGGCTTTCCGGCCGTACTACCAGAGAGCTTGTCATGCCTACAGAAACACCGTCCCAGCCATCCGCGTCAACCGGCGGCAGCCGCGTCAAGCGCGGCATGGCTGAGATGCTCAAGGGCGGCGTCATCATGGACGTCGTCACTGCCGAACAGGCCCGGATTGCCGAAGACGCCGGCGCCGTTGCCGTAATGGCCCTGGAACGGGTTCCGGCAGACATCCGCGCGCAGGGCGGTGTCTCCCGGATGAGTGATCCGGACATGATCGACAGCATCATCGACGCCGTCTCCATTCCGGTCATGGCCAAGGCACGCATTGGGCACTTCGTCGAAGCGCAGGTGCTGCAGTCCCTCGGCGTCGACTACATCGACGAGTCCGAGGTACTGACCCCCGCGGACTACGCCAACCACATCGACAAGTGGAAGTTCACCGTTCCCTTCGTCTGCGGTGCCACGAACCTGGGCGAAGCGCTCCGCCGGATCAACGAGGGTGCAGCCATGATCCGCTCCAAGGGCGAGGCCGGAACCGGCGACGTCTCCAACGCCACCATGCACATGCGCCAGATCCGCACCGAGATTGCCCGGCTGTCCTCGCTTCCCGAGGATGAGCTCTACGTCGCCGCAAAGGAACTGCAGGCACCGTACGAACTGGTCAAGGAAGTCGCCTCCGCAGGCAAGCTCCCGGTGGTCCTGTTCACCGCCGGCGGCATTGCCACCCCGGCCGACGCAGCCATGATGATGCAGCTCGGTGCCGACGGCGTGTTTGTTGGCTCCGGCATCTTCAAGTCCGGCAACCCTGCCCAGCGTGCAGCCGCGATTGTCAAGGCCACTACCTTCCACGACGATCCGGATGAGATCGCCAAGGCGTCCCGCGGCCTGGGCGAAGCGATGGTCGGTATCAACGTGGACGAGATTCCGCAGCCGCACCGCCTCGCCGAGCGCGGCTGGTAAGCACGGCAAGAAAAGACAGCGCACCGGCACCGGGTACTCCCGGTGCCGGTGCGCTTTTGCTTTCCTAGCCGAGTGCCATGGAGTAGGTGCGCCCGCGGCCCACCAGGGAGAATCCCCGGGCCGAGCACAGGTCCTGGCCCGCGGCCGTGGCGTTCACCACCAGGTGTTCGGCTCCGGCTGACTCCGCTGCGGCTGCTGCGGCACTTAGCAGCGCGGTACCGAAACCCCGTCGCCGGCTGGACGCGCCGACGGCCAGGGAGAAGATCCCCGCGGTCTTGGACAAGCCCGCGACGCCGGTGGGATAGAAGGCGTAGGCCCGCCCGGTCATGCGGGCCGAATCCCGGGCCGCAATATGCCAGGCCTGCCGGGGCTGCGAGTTCCCCACCCGCAGTTCCTCGGCGTCGGCCCCGGAGACTTCCCGCGGCTGGTGTTCAACCGCGGCGCCTTCCGCGGACCAGGCCTGCGGAGCGCGCACGGGTGCGGTCATCCAGCAGGTCTGCGGTCCACGCCGGAAACCGAACGTCTCCAGCGGCGCGCTGTCCACTGAACCGCCCAGCCAGGCAGTAACCGAGGACGCTCCCAGCCGGGAACCCTCCGCCAGCCCGGGCCGGATCCCCGACGGCGATATCTCTTCCGGGAACATCAGCATCAGCTGGCGGCGTGCCGGAAGCCAAACCCACCGGGACTCATGCGTGCCAAAGGAACGGCCGCCGGTCGCTGACGCGAGGGCGGAGAACCAGGTGTGCTGCAGGCGCTGGCAGGAGGCAATGGTGGGCATGGTTTTCAGGACAGGCCCCGGCGTTCCAGCAGGGGAGCGAGGAGGGCGTCCCGGCCGCGCAGGTCACGGAAGGACTGCAGCGGATCCCGGGAGAAGCCCTTCGACAGCAGCTTGCTCCGGAACGCATCACCGTTGGCACGGGTCAGCCCGCCGTTCTCGGTAAACCACTGAACCGTGTCGGCGTCGAGCACTTCACTCCAGATGTAGGAGTAGTACCCGGCCGAGTAGCCTCCCGGGAAGATGTGCTTGAAGTAGCCGGTGCGGTACCGCGGCGGAACCAGCGCCGGATCGATCCCTGCCTGCACGAGCGCCTTGTGCTCGAAGGCCTCCGGATCGGGTACCGGCTCCTGTCCCGGCGAAAGTACATGCCAGGCCCAGTCCAGCAGCGTAGCTCCAAGGTACTCTGCGGTCCGGAAACCCTCGCCCCACAGGGAGGCAGCCCGGATCTTTTCCAGCAGGCCCGAGGGAAGCGGTTCCCCGGTCTGGTAGTGCCGTGCGAAATTGGCGGCAACCTCATCGTTGAGCATCCACATCTCGTTCACCTGGGACGGGTACTCCACGAAGTCACGGGGAACAGCCGTTCCGGCAAACCGCGGGTACCCGACGTCGGAGAACAAGCCGTGCAGTGCGTGGCCAAACTCGTGGAAGGCGGTTACTACCTCGTCGAAGGTCAGGAGTGCGGGTTCGCCCGCTGCGGGCTTGGAGATGTTCAGGTTGTTGACCACCACCGGCTGGTGGCCCAGCAGCCGTGACTGGGAGACGAGTTCGTTCATCCAGGCACCGCCGCTCTTCGTGTCCCTGGTGAAGTAGTCGCCCAGGAACAGTCCCAGCCCCGTTCCGTCTTCATTCCGGACTTCCCAGACCCGGACGTCCGGATGGTAGCCGGAGAGATCCGGACGCTCCGTGAAGGTGATGCCGTAGAGCCGGTTGGCGGCGAAGAACACCCCGTCGTGAAGGACCCGCTCAAGTTCGAACCAGGGACGCAGGGCCTCAAGGTCCACGGCGTACTCCTCGCGCCGGACCTGCTCCGAGTAGTACGCCCAGTCCCACGGCTGAAAGTCCTCGATCCCGTCACGGGCGGCAGCGGCACGCAGCTTGTCGGCTTCGGCCCCGGCGTTGCGGACCGCCGGCGGGACCAGCTGGGAGAGCATGTCTTCCACTGCTGCCGTGGTGGGCGCGGTCTGGTCCTCCACGGCATAGGCGGCGTGGCTTTCGTATCCCAGCAGCGCGGCCCGCTCAGCACGCAGCGCGGCGATTTCGGCTGCAATCTCCAGGGTTGAGTTGGCGTTGCCGCGGAATCCGCGGTGAACGGAGCCTTCGAAGAGCCGCCTCCGGACGTCCCGGTTCTTCAGCTTCGCTAAGGCCGGCTGAGGCGTCGGCAGAACAAGGGTGAGCAGATACTTTCCCGTGGCACCCGCAGCCTCCGCAGCTGCGGCGGCAGACGCGACGTCGTCGGGTGAGAGTCCGTCAAGGTCCGCCGCATCGTCCAGCACCAGGGCCGAATCGTTCGTGTCCGCGAGCAGCCGCTGGGAGTAGGTGGTGCCCAGTTCGGAGAGGCGGGTGTTCAGTTCCCGCATCCGTGTCTTGCCGGCGTCGTCGAGTGCTGCGCCGGCGCGAATGAACAGGCGGCGGTACTCCGCAAGCAGGCGGGCAGACTCTTCATCCAGGCCGTCAGCCGGTACGGCGTTCACCCGCTCGAACAGTGCCGAATCCTGGTAGATGGTGTCTTGGTGCGCCGAGAGCAGGGGACTGACCTGCTGCTCCAGCGACTGGACCTCCTCCGTTGCATGGGACATCACCGCGTTGGAGAACACGGAAACCGCCCGGGCCAGCGTCTGGCCGGAGCGCTCCAGCGCCGCGATCGTATTGTCGAATCCTGCCGGTTCCGGATTGGAGGTGATGGCACGGATCTCCTCCTGATGTTCCTCCATCCCGGAGGTGAAAGCCGGCAGTAGATCGGCGGTGGTGATGGCCGTGAAATCGGGGAGGCCGTACGGCAGGGTGCTTGGTGAAAGTAGGGCGTTGCTCATGGAAACAAACACTTTCACAGCGGGGCCTGCGCAACCAGCCGACGGGCCGCGTATGCTCATCCTCGACCGCATTGGGCCGTGCCGGGACTGAGGACAACACATTCGGGGGAAGAATGAACGAAGACCGCCCACCGGCTTCCCGGACAGGGAAGCTGCTGGCCGTGCTGCTACTGGCATCGGCGCTGGGGCTTGGCTCCTGCACCGCTGCGCAGGAGCCGGACCCGGCCCCTGCTGCAGAGCCATCGTCGTCCTCTCCGTCCGCGGATCCATCCCCCGAGCCCTCGGCGACGCCGGGCGCCGGACCGGAATGCCCCGGGCTCCGCTGCACCTCGGTGATGCTGGCGGGGGACCTGCTGGTCCATCCCCAGCTTTGGGACCAGGCCCGCCTGGATGCCGGCACCACCGGGAAGCAGCCGCTGGACTTCGAACCGCTGCTGGAGGGCATGCGTCCCTACATCTCGGGAGCGGACCTTGCCGTCTGCCACATGGAAACTCCAGTCGCAGAGGCGGACGGACCGTACGCCGGCTACCCGATGTTCAATGTGCCGCCGCAGATCCTCACCGCTGCCGCCGCCGTCGGCTACCAGGCCTGCACCACGGCCAGCAACCACACCGTCGACGCCGGCACCGAAGGCCTGAACCGCACCCTCGGTGTGCTGGATTCACTGGGCCTGGAGCATACCGGCTCCTATGCGACCGAGGCGGACTCCGAAATCCCGATGATTCTGGATACTTCAGGGGCGCGGATCAGCGTCATCGAAGCGACCTACGGCCTGAACGGGCTCGAGGCGGAGCACCCGTGGCAGGTGGACATGCTCGACGCCGAAGACATGATTTCCCGGGCGCAGGCGGCCCGGGAACAGGGCGCAGACATTGTGCTCGGCGCAGTCCATGCCGGTGACGAATACGCCTCCATGCCCAACGCGCAGCAGATTGAAACCGCCCATGCCCTGGCGGACAGCGGCCAGTTCGACCTGATCTACGGACACCACACGCACTCCGTGCTGCCGATCGAGAACTACAACGGCACCTGGATCGTCTACGGTCTCGGCAACGCGGTCACCGAGCTTTCGCCCTGGTACGCGGTCAACAATGAGGGCCTGATTGTGCGGGCACAGTTTGCCCAGGAGAACGACGGCGCCGACTGGCGGGTCAGTGACCTCGCCTGGGCGCCGTCGGTCATTGTGCGTGATCCGTACCGGTGGTGCTCGGTAGCCGCGGACCTGCCGCAGGGGCCGTGCGCGTCGGAGGCACAGCAGGCCGAAGTGCGGCAGCGGACGGTCTCCGTGGTGGAGTCCATGGGGGCCGGGCAGGACGGGGCGCACGAGTGGCTGGTGTCCGAGGATGTTTCTGCGCGTTGAGGCCTGTCCCGCATGGACTCCGGCCGGCGTACCGGTACTCCATCCGCCGGGCGCCGGAACGGCGGGCGGACCGGAACGGCGGCAACGAAACTCCTTCGCTCGCAGGGCTCGCTGCGGAGTATTAAAGCCGCCTAACCCGGCCCGCCCGTTGGGAGCGCACGTCGTCTCTTTGCTGCGTAGCCCGCCCGGCCCGTCGGGGCGCGACGCATCGTTGCTGTTAGCCTCGGCTGGTGAGAATGACGTTACGGCCGTGGCTGCCGGATGATGTTGCCTCCCTGTTGGCTGCTGTTCAGGCAACCCCTGATCTTGATACCCAGATGGACCGCCTTGCCGTGGATGATCTGGACGCTGCAGAGGCTTATATTCGATCCGACCTGCGGTTCCACCCGGATGACGGCATGTGCAGCTTCGCCGTGGAGGTCGACGGACGGGCCGTGGGGAATATCGGGCTCGGCCACATAGATCACCGGCACCGCACTGGCTGGCTGTCTTACTGGATCAGCCGCGACAGCCGAGGACTTGGACTCGCCGGAAGGGCAGCGGCGGGCGTGGCTGACTGGGCGCTCCACGATCTCAACCTTTTCCGCATCGAATTGGGGCACAGGGTGAACAATCCGGCCTCCTGTGCCGTGGCACAACGTGCAGGTTTCCCGCCGGAGGGGATTGAGCGGTCAAAGCTGGAGTACGGAGGCGTGCGTTTCGATGTGGAAACGCATTCGCGGCTCGCGACTGATCCTGCTCCGGCTCTGGATCTTCCGACCCTCAAACTGTAGAACTTCCTGCATCGGAGGTGCCGTCCGGTGTCCTTGGCCGCAGGAAGGAGTTTCGTCATGGCAAAGGTTCTGATTCATGCGACGGTGACGCTGGATGGGTACATGGCAGACCCGGAGGGCGGCGTCGACTGGATGTTCGACGTCGATGCGACAGAGGAAGACACGGCGCTGGTGAACCGGGTTGTCGGTGAGATCGGCGCCGTCGTTGGTGGTGCCAACCGTGCGCGGACAATCGAGGACGGGGAGGAGGCATACGGCGGCCTGCCGGGGGTGCCCGTTTACCTAATGACACACACGGCGGCGGAGTCCGTGGTGAAGGACGGGGTCACCTACACCTTCGTCGTGGATGACATCGGTAGCGCCCTTGAAATGGCCAAGGTTGACGCAGGGGAGAAAACCGTGAGCCT
Organism: Arthrobacter koreensis; assembly: GCF_009193255.1. Taxonomy (GTDB): domain Bacteria; phylum Actinomycetota; class Actinomycetes; order Actinomycetales; family Micrococcaceae; genus Arthrobacter_B; species Arthrobacter_B koreensis. Next base: position 620,468 of record NZ_WACG01000002.1, on the reverse strand, counting down.
GCTCGGCGGGCGGATCTCACGGCAGTGCCTGCAGCTTGGCGCAGTGGATGAGATCCAGCTGCACGTGGTGCCGATCCTGCTTGGAGCCGGGATTTCCCTCTTCGGCGGGCTGGGCCAACGGGTGAACCTGGAACTGATTGAGGAGGCCGCGTTCGGGGACGGAGTGCACCTGCGGTACCGGGTGCTTCGGTAGTTTCTGGCTCTGTGCCGGCATGTCCTTCCGGCACGCCTGGTTGCCCCGTTCGCTCGCCCGTCCTGTCCGTGTGCCCACCCGACCTGTCCGCTCGTCTCCACCCGTTCGCCCGTCTGTCCGCCCGCCGGGCGGGCCGGAACGGCGGCAACGAAACTCCTTCGCTCGCAGGGCTCGCTTTGGAGTATTAAAGCCGCCTAACCCGGCCCGTCCGGCGAACCCACCGCGTCACCCTGCCTTTGGAGTGGGCGGATCCTACGGAGAGTGACAGGTGTGGCGGGTGGCTTCACACCGGCCACTGGGGTAACGGCGGGTGGGAAACCCGGAAGACGGCACCTGCAGGAAAGAGGGCTGACTCCGGGGTTCCCCGGGCTCGTTGCGGATGGTGCCTGGTGGGGTCACGTCTGGCGCAGGGGTAACGGCGGCTGGGAAACGCCGCGGCGAAGGTCTGTGGCGCTTGCGGCGGCTGCGAAACCCGGTCGCGCAGGTTGAGATCGGTTGAGGCAGTTCCCAGGGCTCGTGACAGGTGTGGCGGGTGGGGTCACACCGGTCGCTCGGGGTGACGGCGGGTGGGAAACCCGGAAGGCGGCGCCTGCAGGAAAGGGGGCTGACTCCGGGGTTCCTAGGGCTCGTTGCGGATGGTGCCTGGTGGGGTCACGTCTGGCGCAGGGGTAAGGGCGGCTGGGAAACGCCGCGGCGAAGGTCTGTGGCGGTTGCGGCGGCTGCGAAACCCGGTCGCGCAGGTTGAGATCGGTTGAGGCAGCAGGCCGGGGTTCCCAGGGCTCGTGATGGGTGGGGCGGGTGGGGTCACACCGGTCGCTCGGGGTAACGGTGGCTGGGAAACCCGGAAGGCGGCACCTGCAGGAAAGAGGGCTGACTCCGGGGTTCCCAGGGCTCGTTGCGGATGGTGGCTGGCGGGGTCACACCTGGCGCAGGGGTAACGGCGGCTGGGAATCCGGACGCAGAGGCACACAGGTCCGGACGCTGAGGCACACAGGTCCGGACAGCAGGGGCGCGCGGCGGTTGGGGCCGCCAGGTCCCGGCCGCGGCTAAGCGGACACCGCCACCGGAAAACCCGCGGGGAACTACCGGGGACGGTTGGCAGCGTGGGAACGGGCGAGCTCGGAGAGGCGGGCAAGCTCGGCGAGGTCCGCGTCGGACGCGGGAGCCGGGTCGAAGGAACCATAGCGGCGGGTAACAGCCTTCTCGATCAGGAAGTCTGCGATCGCCGGGTTCTTGGGTAGAAGCGAACCGTGCAGGTAGCTGGCCACCACGTTCTGATACCGGGCGCCCTCGGTGTCGTCCTTGGAGTTGTTGCCCTCGCCCTTGCGGACCAGCGCCAGAGGCTTCGCATCCGGCCCCAGGAAGGTCTGGCCGCTGTGGTTCTCGTAGCCGTGGATCTCGCCGAACTCTTCACTGACTGAGAGCACATTGCCGATCAGCCGGTCCGGTCCGCCGTGGGTTTCAATGTCCAGGACCCCGATGCCGGGGATGAGGACGCCGTCGTGCGTTTTGAAGAACCGGCCAAAGAGCTGGTAGAGCCCGCAGATGACCAGCATAGGCAGGCCGTCGTCGGCCATGGCGCGCAGCGAAGGCGCCAGGGCCTGCAGGTCCTGCTGGATCACCACCTGGCCGCTGTCCTGCCCGCCGCCGCCGACTATGAGGTCCGCAGCGGATGGGAACTCATCGCCCGGGTTGTACTCGGTGACTACCGGGTTGTACCCCTGCCACTTCAGGCGCTGTTTGAGCACCAGGACGTTGCCCCAGTCGCCGTAGATGTTCATGTCCCGGGGGTACAGCTGGACAATGTGGATGTCCCGGCTCATGAGACCACCTCAACCTTCGTGATCTTGGACAGTTCGCGCCGCACGGCAAGCATGGCGGTGTAGGTACAGAAAATGCGCTTCGGCTGCGTGCCGGTACCGGCAATGAACTTGGCCAGCGCATCGGGGATGTCCGGAAGAACGTCTCCCACCGGAACGTCGTCATACTTCAGGCGCAGGGCCATGTCATAAGCGCGCACACCGGCGACCATGTCTACGCCGTCAGAGAGCGTTTCGAAGTCCACATCCCAGAGCCAGGACATGTCCCGGCCGTCTGCGTAGTTGTCATTGATGGCGATCATGGTTGCGTAACCGTGTGCCGCGAAGGACTTCAGGCCCAGACGGAATCCTGAGGGGTTTTTCACCAGCACCAGTTCCAGCGGTGCGCCGTTCACGGTCAGGGATTCACCGCGGCCGAAGGCCGGTTCAACGTTTGACAGCGACTCGAACAGCGCCGTCCGGTTTGCCTTGGCGCCCAGGATCTGCCGGGCAAACGTCAGTGCCGCGGCCGCGTTGAAGATGTTGTAGACGCCGCGGAGCTTCAACCCCGTGGTGGTAGGAGTGCCGTCAACCAGGAAGTCAGCCTCCGTTTCGGCGACCCGGGTGAGCACGACGTCGGCGGGCTGGGCGGCGGCGATCGCTTCGGAGCGGGAGCCGCGCATCTCGTCGTCGTTCGGGAAAGTGCTGCGCAGCGAGGCATCCAGGCCAAAGTAGGCGACCTTCGGGCCGGACAGGGAATCGGCGATGGAGGCTACCCGCGGATCCTCGCGGTTCAGCACCACGGTTTCCGTAGTGGCCTTCGCGATCTGTTCCAGCAGCCGGGTGGTCTTGTCGATCTCGCCGAAGCGGTCCAGCTGGTCCCGCAGGACGTTGAGCAGCAGGGCATAACGCGGCTGGATGAGCTTCACGAAGTGAACGGCATGGGCTTCGTCCAGCTCCAGGACGGCAATGTCCGCGTCCAGGCGCCCGCGCAGGTCCACTTCGCCAAGCAGTGCCGCGGCCACGCCGCGGGTGAAGTTGCTGCCGGTCCGGTTGGTGAAGACCTTCAGGCCCTGGCCTTCCAGCAGCTCCACGACCATCTTGGTGGTGGTGGTTTTGCCGTTGGTACCGGAAACGACGGCGACGCCGAGGGGCAGGGTGGAGAGCGTCCGCCGGATGAAATCCGGATCGATTTTCTCCACCACGAGGCCGGGAAGTGCGGACCCTCCGCCGCGCAGCCGCGAGGCGCCGCGGACCAGTTTGCCGACCAGAATGGAGAAAGAACTCATGGATACCGAATATATCCCACCGTCACGAACCGGGCCGGGACGCCGCGGGCAACCTAGAATGATCCAATGACTGAAATCACGCCGCAGGACGCCGCGTCACCGCTGGTGGGAGTGCTGGCGCTCCAGGGCGGAGTCCGTGAACACGTACACGCCCTCGAAGCGGCAGGGGCGCGCACAACGCTGGTCCGCCGCGCAGCAGAGCTCGACGCCCTGGACGGGCTGGTGCTTCCCGGTGGGGAATCCACCACCATTGACAAGCTGATGCGCCTCTACAGCATCGCCGAACCGCTCCGCGCAAAGATTGCGGAAGGATTTCCCGTCTACGGCTCCTGCGCAGGCATGATCCTGCTCGCCGAACGCATCACCGACCCGGCGCTGGACGCGGCTGGAGAACCCCAGCAGACCCTCGGCGGGCTGGACATAGTGGTGCGCCGCAACGCATTCGGCCGGCAGCGTGAGTCCTTCGAGACCAGCCTCCCGTTTACCGGCCTGCAGTCCCTGCCCAGCCAGGACCCCGCGGCTCACACCGAAAACGTGCACGCCGTCTTTATCCGGGCGCCCTGGGTGGAGAAGGTAGGCTCCTCCGTGCAGGTTCTTGCACAGGTCCCGGCCGGAGACGCCGCAGCGGGCGCTGAAAGTGGTGCAGCTGATTCAGTCGCTAGAATTGTCGCAGTGCGTTCGGGAAAACTGCTGGCCACCTCGTTCCATCCGGAAGTAACGGGGGAGCGCCGTATCCACGAACTATTTATCCAGATGATCAGAGGAGACGCGTAAAGCATGTCGGGCCACTCGAAATGGGCAACCACCAAGCACAAGAAGGCCGCAATTGATGCCAAGCGTGCAAAGTCCTTTGCCAAGCTGATCAAGAACATCGAAGTTGCGGCGCGTGCCGGCGGCGCGGACATGGCCGGCAACCCCGGCCTTGAACTCGCCGTGCAGAAGGCCAAGAAGACCTCTGTTCCCAATGACAACATCGACCGCGCCATCAAGCGCGGCGCCGGCCTGACCGGTGAAGTCGTCGACTACACGGAAATCATGTACGAAGCCCGCGGTCCCCAGGGATCCGCCGTCCTGATCGAGTGCCTCACGGACAACAAGAACCGCGCGGCCTCCGAAGTCCGCCTGGCTATCACCCGCAACGGCGGCTCGGTGGCGGATCCCGGCTCGGTTTCCTACATGTTCAACCGCAAGGGCGTTATCTCCCTGCCCAAGAAGGACCTCACCGAGGATGACCTGCTGATGGCAGTGCTCGACGCCGGTGCTGACGAAGTCAAGGAATCCGGCGACAACTTCGAGATCCACTGCGACCCCACGGACCTGCGTGCCGTAGTGGCAGCCCTCGAGGAAGCCGGCATCGAATACGAGACCGACGAAGTCGAGTTCGTTTCCTCCATGCTGGTGGACCTGGAAGCAGACGCCGCCCGGAAGTTCATGAAGCTCGTCGACGCGCTGGAGGAACTGGACGACGTCCAGAACGTGTACTCCAACGCCGACATCTCTGCGGACGTTTTCGCGCAGCTCGAAGAAGACTGAGCACCGCGTGCCTCTCCGGGTCCTGGGGGTTGACCCGGGACTGACCCGCTGTGGACTGGGCGTAGTCGACGTCGAGGGCAACCGCCGCGCCACCATGGTGGCCGTGGGGGTGGCCGGCACTGAAGCCGGCACTGCCCTCGACGCCCGGCTGCTGGCCATTTCGGAGGCGATTGAGCTCTGGCTCGATACGCACACACCGGATGTCCTGGCCGTTGAGCGGGTCTTCAGCCAGCTCAATGTCAGCACCGTGATGGGCACCGCGCAGGCGTCCGGCGTCGTTATTGCTGCCGCCGCGCGCCGCGGGATTCCGGTAGCCCTGCACACCCCCACCGAGGTCAAGGCCGCGGTAACCGGTTCGGGGTCGGCGAACAAGGAGGCAGTGGGCAGGATGGTCACCAAGATCCTGCGGCTCACGGAAATGCCGCGGCCGGCCGACGCCGCCGATGCCCTTGCGCTGGCCATCGCCCACGCCTGGCGCCGCGGTGCCATGGGGCCGGGGCAGGCAGCTACCCAGGGATCGGCGGCAGCGGGCGGGGGACTGGCCGCCACCGGCCTCACCCCGGCGCAGCGGCTGTGGGCGGAAGCTGAAGCCAAAGCGAAACGCGCGCACCGCTAAAGTTCCGGCAAACCCGGGCCGGGACAGTAGGCTGTTCGTAGATATGTTCTATTTCGTTCCCGGATCACAGCACGGAGTTTCCCCATGATTGCCTCCCTACGCGGCGTCGTAACCTACGTCGGCACTGCATCCGCCGTCCTTGACGTCAACGGCGTCGGCATGGCCGTCCAGGCAACTCCGCAGACCCTGATGTCCCTGCGGACAGGCGCCGAAGCGCTGCTGCACACGGCCCTCATTGTCCGCGAGGATTCGATGACCCTGTTCGGCTTCGCCGAGCCGGGGGAACGGGAAGTGTTTGAGACCCTGCTGGGCGTCAGCGGCGTCGGCCCGCGCATCGCCCTCGCCGTGCTGGCAGTCCACACACCCGAAGCAGTGCGGATCGCCGCCTCATCCGGGGATGACAAGGCCTTCAGCAAGGTTCCGGGAATCGGCCCCAAGGGAGCCCGCCGGATTGTCCTGGAGCTCGCGGACAAGCTGGTTCCGCTCGGCACCGATGAAGCGCCGGCCGGCGTGACGGCCTGGAACGAGCAGGTGCTCTCCGCGATGACCGGGCTGGGCTGGTCGGAGAAGGACGCCACGGCCGCCGTTGAAGCCACGGCGGCAGAGCATCCCGACGCCGCCGCGGCGGGCAACGTGGCCGAAATCCTGCGCCTGACCCTCCGCCGCCTCGGCCAGGACGGCGCCCGCGCCCGGTCCCCGCAGCGGGCGGGCTAGCGTGGCCGCCTCCGAAACGCTGACCACGGCGGCCCCTGATCCGGATGACAAGGCAATCGAAGCCGCGCTGCGCCCGAAGAACCTCGACGATTTCGTGGGCCAGAAGCGCGTCCGGGAGCAGCTGTCCCTGGTCCTGGAAGCCTCCCGCCTGCGCGGCCGCAGCGCAGACCACGTACTGCTTTCCGGCCCTCCCGGCCTGGGCAAGACCACGCTGTCCATGATCATTGCCGCCGAGATGAACGCGCCACTGCGGATCAGCTCCGGCCCGGCGATCCAGCACGCCGGCGATCTGGCGGCCATCCTCTCCTCCCTCACGGAGGGGGAAGTACTTTTCCTCGATGAGATCCACCGGATGTCACGGCCTGCCGAGGAAATGCTCTACATGGCCATGGAAGACTTCCGCGTTGACATCGTGGTGGGTAAAGGTGCCGGAGCCACCGCCATTCCGCTGGACCTTCCCCCCTTCACCCTGGTGGGCGCCACCACCCGTGCCGGGCTGCTGCCGGGCCCGCTCCGGGACCGCTTCGGCTTCACCGGGCACCTGGAGTTCTATTCCACCGCCGAACTCGAGCTGGTGCTGCGCCGCTCCGCCATGCTGATGGACATGAAGGTCAACTCTGCCGGTTTCGCCGAGGTTGCCGGCCGGTCCCGCGGAACGCCGCGTATCGCGAACCGCCTGCTGCGGCGGGTCCGTGACTGGGCACTGGTCCACGGAATTGACCAGATCGACGCGCGCTCCGCGGGCGCTGCGCTGGACATGTATGAAGTGGATGAACGCGGCCTGGACCGGCTGGACCGTGCCGTGCTGCATGCCCTGGTGACCAAGTTCGGTGGGGGACCCGTGGGCTTGTCCACCCTGGCGATCGCCGTCGGCGAAGAACCGGAGACCGTGGAAACGGTCGCGGAACCCTACCTGGTCCGCGAAGGCCTCCTGGGGCGCACCCCGAGGGGCCGCATCGCCACACGCGCTGCCTGGGAACACCTGGGACTGCAGATGCCCGACGCCGCTGCGCAGCTCATCCCTGAATCGCTGTACACCGGGCCGGGCACGGCCGAATCGGCGGACCCGGGCGAGCCCTGACGGGTTCCGGCCCCGGGATGCAATCAGCGGCGGATGCCTGCACAATAAAATCTACGGGGAAACTTAAGCGGCCGGTGGACCGTTTTCCCCTTAGACTGTTTTGACGTCCGCTCCGCCGGTGCGCTGATTCCGGCATACCGCATACATACCGCAACAGAAACGGAACCCTTCGTGTTCTTGAATGTCTTGGCCCAGACCACCGATACGGGAGCTCAGGGCGGTTTTACGTTCTCCAGCCTCCTGCTGCCGATCCTGCTCGGCCTGTTCATCTTTATGATGTTCCGGAAGCAGAAGAAGACCCAGAAGACCGTCCAGGAGCAGCGCACCCAGATGGTTCCCGGCACTGAGGTCATGACCCAGTTCGGTCTCTTCGGCACCATCGTCTCCGTCGACCAGGAAGAGAACAAGGCTGTCCTTGAGCTTTCTCCCGGCAACACCGCCACCATTCACCTCCAGGCGCTGACCAAGGTTGTCACCGCGCAGCCCGAGGAAGCAGAGACCCAGGACGCCGTCGTTCCCGATGACGCTTCTTCCCTCACCGGCGACGTATCTGCCGCCGAGGACCGTTCGCGCGAAGCGGCTGCTGAAGCACCGCAGGACGAGACCCCGGACGAAACGCTTAAGCGCCTCGACCGCGAGAACAAGAAAGACAACTAGACTCTCCGAGGACCTGCAGGCAGAGCAGTTGATGCAGGTCCGCCGGATCCATCTGTCTCCGGCGATCACGCCCTAAAGGAAAACCCTTATGCCTCGAACCGGCTCCGGCCCGGCAGCAAAAAAGACGCTCATTTGGTTGGGCGTCCTTTTTGCTGCCCTGGCCCTTTTGCTCGGCGGCGGCTCCATGTGGAGCAACGCCAGCTGGACTCCAAAGCTCGCCCTTGACCTTGAGGGCGGCACCCAGATGATCCTTGCCCCGAAGGTGCAGGGCGGTGACTCCCAGATCAGCCAGGAACAGCTGGACCAGGCCGTGGAGATCATCCGCCAGCGCGTGGACGGCAGCGGTGTCTCCGAAGCGGAGATCACCACGCAGTCCGGCCGGAACGTCGTCGTATCGCTTCCGGGCACGCCGACAGCCGAAACCCGGGCACTGATCCAGGCCTCGGCGGCCATGGAGTTCCGCTCCGTCATTATGGGCGGGCCGGGCCAGGCGCCTGCCGCGGAAACGCCGACGCCGGACGAGGCACTGCCGCAGCCCACGGCTGAACCCCAGAACGGTTCGGACATGAACTGGGTCACCCCCGAGCTGTACAAGGAGTTCGAATCGACGAACTGCCTGGACCCCTCGGCGCTTGAGGCTTCGCTGGAGCCGGCACCGGCAGACCAGCCGATGGTTGCCTGTGAACCGGGAACCGCCGGCAAGTACATCCTCGGGCCGGTGGAAGTCCCCGGCTCCATGCTGGAGGATGCCAGCTTCGGCATGGCACAGAGCGGCCAGGGCCAGTCCCTGAACGAGTGGGCCGTCAACCTCGACTTCAACCGTGAAGGTACCGAGAAGTTCCGCGCTGTCTCCGAGCGCCTGCTCAGCTTCGGTGACGGATCCCCGCAGAACCAGTTCGCGATCGTCCTGGACGGACAGGTGATTTCCGCCCCGTCCATGAACGTCCTGATCACCGACGGCAACGCCCAGATCACCGGCCAGTTCACGCAGGAGACCGCCAAAGCGCTTTCCGAGCAGCTGAAGTACGGTGCCCTGCCGATCAGCTTCGACATCCAGAGCGAGCAGCAGGTCTCCGCCACCCTTGGCGCCGACCAGCTCCGCATGGGCCTGATCGCCGGCATCATTGGCCTGATCCTGGTGGCCGTGTATTCGCTCTTCCAGTACCGGGCCCTCGGCTTCGTTACCATCACCTCGCTCATTGTGGCCGGCGTGCTGACGTACCTGGCCATTGCGATCCTCGGCTGGTCCCACAACTACCGCCTCTCACTGGCAGGTGTTGCGGGCCTGATTGTGGCCATCGGCCTGACCGCGGACTCGTTCATCGTCTACTTCGAGCGAATCCGTGACGAACTGCGTGAGGGCAGGGGACTGGTCTCCGCCGTGGACATCGGCTGGAAGCGTGCCAAGCGCACGGTCCTGGCGTCCAAGGCAGTGAACCTGCTCGCCGCCGTCGTGCTGTACTTCGTCGCCGTTGGCAACGTCCGCGGCTTCGCCTTCACCCTCGGCCTGACTGCCATCGCCGACCTCATCGTCGTGTTTATGTTCACGCACCCGGTGATGGTCCTGCTGGCCCGGACCAAGTTCTTCGGCAAGGGCCATAAATGGTCCGGCCTCGATGCCACGCGCCTGGGTGCCGTTCCGGTCTACCGCGGCGCAGGACGCCTGCGCGAACCGGCAGCGACCAACGCCAACGACGACGCCGCAGGCTCGCCCGCTCCCGCCGTCAAACCCGCAGGGGCCTCGAAGGCAAAGAACAAGGGCGCCGCCCGCGAAGCAGAGCGCCGGATGACGATTGCCGAGCGCCGGGCAGCGGCCGCAAGCGGCGGCAAGGACGAATCCGCAAAGCCCAACGAGGCTGCGGACAAACACGATTCAATGGCAGGCTCCGGCCGCGACGCGGAGAAGGAGGGCAACTGATGGGTAAGCTTCCCGCGTTCGCCCGGTTCGGCAATGAGCTCTACACCGGCAAACGGTCCTACAACTTCGTGGGACGCTACCGGCTGTGGTTCCTGATTGCCGCAGCTGCGGTGCTGCTCTCAATCCTGATCCCGGTAGCCAAGGGCGGGTTCAACCTGGGAATCGATTTCCGCGGCGGTTCCGAGTTCACCGTTTCCGGCGTGGAGGACACGCAGGTTTCGGTGGGTGAAGAAGCCGTGAGCGAAGTAGTCTCCGGTTCCGATCCGCGCGTGACCAACATTTCCCCCGGGACAATGCGCATCCAGACCGAAGAGCTCAGCGACGACCAGACCTTGGACGTGAAGACGGCCCTGGCTGAGGGGTACGGCGTCAACGAGGACCAGGTGACGTCCACCTTCATTGGCCCGACGTGGGGCAACGACGTCAGCCGGCAGGCCCTCATTGGCCTCGTGGTGTTCGTCGCCCTGGCCGCCCTGCTGATGGCCCTGTACTTCAGGACCTGGAAGATGTCCCTCGCCGCGATCACCGGACTGCTGGTGGTCATGACGGTGACCGCCGGCCTGTACGCGCTCAGCGGGTTCGAGGTAACGCCGTCGGCCATCATCGGGTTCCTTACCGTCCTGAGCTACTCGCTCTATGACACGGTGGTGGTCTTCGACAAGATCCGGGAAAACACGGCCAACCTGGATAAACAGACCAAGCGGACGTTCGCCGAACAGGTGAACCTCGCCGTCAACCAGACGCTGGTCCGATCGATCAACACCTCCGTGGTCGCAGTGCTGCCCGTGGCATCCGTGCTCTTCATCGGTGCCTACCTGCTGGGCGCCGGCACCCTGAAGGACCTGTCCCTGGCGCTGTTCATCGGCATCATCCTGGGTACCCTGGGCACCCTGTTCGTCGCCGCCCCGCTCTACGCCTGGCTGCGCCGCCGCGAGCCGGAAATCGTGAAGCACACCAAGCGCGTCACCGAGCGCCGTGAACAGGAGGCGCCGGCCGCGCCGGCCGCCGCTTCCGCGACGTAACACCCAGACTGCTTTCCTGCCACCGGTTCCGTTACTTCCCACGGGGGAAGAACGGAACCGGTGGTGTAAGCGGGGCAGCCAAGGGGCATAGACTGGGCAGATATCTGGAAAGAAAGGGCAGCAGTTGGCCGAGAGCGCGACGCCTGCCGAAAGCGCAGGAAAAGACCGGGACGAGAACTCTGTCCCGGAAGCGGTGAACTCCCCGGACAAGGGGTCCGGCGGTAAGACGCCTGCCGCAGTCCAGGTAAAGCCTGGCCCCGGGCAGGCGGTTGCTCCTGCCCAGAAGCCCGCGCCCAAACCCGCCCCGGTACGCAGGCACGGTACGCGTGCCCGGCTGGCCCGCCTGGCCGGCCGGGGGACATCCTACTCACCGATGCTCGAACCCCTCCTGCGCACGGTCCGAGCCAATAACCCGCGCGAAGACCTGGACCTGATCCAGCGCGCCTACCTAGTCGCCGAGCGCTGCCACGAAGGCCAGAAGCGCAAGAGCGGCGACCCGTACATCACCCATCCGGTCGCCGTCGCCACCATCCTTGCCGAACTCGGCATGACCGGCACTACCCTGGCCGCCGCCCTGCTGCATGACACGGTGGAGGACACTGCCTACTCGCTGGATGAGCTGCGCAGCGAATTCGGTCCCGAAGTGGCAATGCTGGTGGACGGTGTTACCAAGCTGGACAAGGTGACCTTCGGTGACGCGGCCCAGTCCGAGACCGTGCGCAAGATGGTCGTCGCCATGGCCAAGGACATCCGCGTGCTGGTCATCAAGCTGGCGGACCGCCTGCACAATGCCCGCACCTGGCGCTTCGTCTCGCCGGAGTCTTCCGCACGCAAGGCACGGGAAACACTCGAAATCTTCGCCCCGCTGGCCCACCGGCTCGGCATGAACACCATCAAGTGGGAACTTGAAGACCTCTCCTTCGCGGCCCTGCACCCGAAGGTCTATGACGAGATTGTCCGCATGGTGGGGGACAGGACCCCCGAGCGGGAGAAGTACCTCTCCACCGTGCGCAGCCAGATCGCCGAAGACCTGCACAGCGTCAAAATCAAGGCCACCATCACCGGCCGCCCCAAGCACTATTACTCGATCTACCAGAAGATGATTGTGCGGGGCAAGGACTTCGACGACATCCATGACCTGATGGGCGTGCGGGTGCTCGTGGACTCGGTCCGGGACTGCTACGCCACGCTTGGCGCACTGCATGCGCGCTGGAACCCCCTGCCCGGGCGGTTCAAGGACTACATCGCCATGCCGAAGTTCAACATGTACCAGTCGCTGCACACCACGGTGATCGGGCCGGGCGGCAAGCCGGTGGAAATCCAGATCCGCACCCATGACATGCACCGCCGCGCCGAGTACGGTGTTGCCGCGCACTGGAAGTACAAGGACAGCGCGAAGAACGGCTCGCCCGCTCCGGACAACTCGGACATGGGCTGGCTGCGGTCCCTGGTGGACTGGCAGCAGGAAACCTCGGATCCGGACGAGTTCCTGGATTCGCTGCGGTTCGAGATCAACGCCCGCGAAGTATTCGTGTTCACGCCCAAGGGTGAGGTCATGGCCCTGCCCGCCGGCTCGACTCCGGTGGACTTCGCCTACGCCGTGCACACGGAAGTGGGCCACCGGACCATCGGCGCCCGCGTCAACGGCAAGCTGGTTCCACTGAACAGCGAGCTCCAGCACGGGGACTGGGTGGAGATCTTCACCTCCAAGGCCGAAGGCGCCGGACCGAGCCAGGACTGGCAGGGATTCGTCAAGAGTCCCCGCGCACGCAACAAGATCCGCCAGTGGTTCACCAAGGAACGCCGCGAAGAGGCGATCGAAAAGGGCAAGGACCTGCTGACCCGCGGCATGCGAAAGCAGAACCTGCCGCTGCAGCGCCTCATGACGCATGACGCGCTGATCGCCGTGGCACAGGAACTTCACCACCAGGACATCTCCGCGCTGTATGCCGCCGTTGGTGACGGCCATACCTCCGCGCAGAACGTCATTGAGCACCTGGTTTCGCTCATGGGCGGGCACCAGGGTGCCGAGGAGGACCTCGCGGACACTCCGGTGTCCTCCGCGAATGCGAAGCGGCCCAAGTTCTCCGACTCCGGCGTCACCGTGCGCGGGGTAGGGGACGTATGGGTGAAGCTGGCCCGCTGCTGCACTCCGGTGCCGCCGGATCCAATCATCGGCTTCGTGACCCGCGGATCGGGCGTCTCGGTGCACCGCACCGACTGCCGGAACGTCCAGGAGCTGCGGGACCAGCCGGACCGCATTGTTGCCGTTGACTGGGCACCTACCCAGTCCTCCGTGTTCCTGGTCGAAATCCAGGTGGAGGCACTGGACCGGAAGTCACTGCTCTCCGACGTCACGCGGGTGCTCTCCGAGAACCACGTGAACATCCTCTCGGCCAGCGTGAACACCTCCAGCGACCGCGTGGCCATGTCCAAGTTCGTCTTTGAGATGGGCGATCCCAAGTACCTCAGCCACATCCTCAGCGCGGTCCGCCGGATAGACGGCGTGTACGACGTCTACCGGACCACGGGAGACCAGCGCCGGGTCTAGCGCCGGGCAGCGGACCCGGATTCTCTTTCCAGTTCCGCTGCCACCTGTGCCACCGCCTTGAGTGCGCGCCGCGTTCCGGGAATGCGGTAGCCGCTGCGCAGCAGGGTCAACAGGTACGATGGCGGACAGTTCAGCTCCGCGTCCCTGGCCATGGCCAGCAGCACCGGCGCTGACTGCTCCAGCGGAAAGTGGAGGGCGACGTCGTACGCGGTCCGCAGCGGATGCGTCACCGGCACGGAACCCAGCAGCACTCGGTCCGCAGGACCAAGCGCCACCTCATGCAGCACCGCTCCGCTGAACGGCGGCAGGGCGGTGCTCCTGCGCCGGGAATCCGCGAGCAGGGCCAGCCTGCCCGGGGAATCGGCGCAGCCGAAGATCCAGGCTGCGCTCATCCAGCCGAAGGCGTAGCGCCCGCGAACCTGTTCCGGCAGGCTGTGCTGCGCTGCCAGCGCCCTGGCCAGCGGAGAGACCCGAACATCCCACCGCAGGAAGGTATCGCCGTACACCCGCGTCAGCAGGCCGTCGCGGCACATGCCCTGCAGCTCGGGAAGCGTGAACACCTGGCCGGCATGAAACACCGCACCGCCCGTGGAGGTGACCTGGGGGATTGCACCGTGGTCCGGGCAGGGGAGGGACATTCCTCCAGACTTCCTGCCCGCGGGTTATAGCGAAAGGCCCGGACGCCGCCTGTGGAAAAGCGGAGTCCGGGCCTGCCGGCGCGTAGAGCGCTGGAGCTAGGAGAAGTCCTGGGCTGAACGGCGCAGGGTTTCAAGCCACTGCTCGCGGGCTTCAAGGGCTTCACGGGCGTTGGCGATTTTCTTGGCGTCGCCGTCCTTCTCGGCGGCGGCGAGCTCATCGCGCAGGGTGGCGATGGCCGCTTCCAGCTGCGTCAGTGCGCTGTTGGTGCGGGCCTTCGTCTCCGGGTTGCTGCGCTGCCAGTGCTCGTCCTCGGCGGCCTTGACGGCTTCTTCGACCTTGCGGATGCCCGCTTCCATGCGGCCCATGTCAGCGCGCGGAACCTTGCCCGCTTCTTCCCAGCGGTCGCGGATGGACTGCAGGGCCTTGCGGGCTGCGTTCAGGTCCGTGACCGGCAGAATTTCCTGTGCTTCCTTGAGGAGGGCTTCCTTGACCACCAGGTTGGCGGCGAACTCTTCGTCGATCACCTCGTTGGCGGCCTGGCGGGCTGCGAAGAACTTATCCTGTGCGGCACGGAACCGTGCCCAGAGGGCGTCGTCGTCCTTGCGGCTGGCGCGCTTGGAGGCCTTCCACTCATCCATGAGCCGGCGGTATTCGGCGGCAGTGTTGCCCCAGTCAGTGGAGTCGGAAAGCGCTTCGGCGCGGGCAATGAGGTCTTCCTTTGCCCGCTTGGCCTCGGCGTTTTCATTGTCCAGCTGGGAGAAGTAGGCGCGGCGGTGCCGGTCGAAGACCGTGCGGGCCGAACGGAAACGCTTCCAGAGGGCGTCCTCGTTGCTGCGTCCCAGCCGGGGTCCGTTCTTCTGCGCGGCCTTCCACGCTTCGAACAGCTCGTTCATCCGGTTGCTGCTGGTCTTCCACTGGATGCTGGCCGGGTCCTTGGCGGCAATCTCCTCCGCTTCGGCAACAATTGCTTCGCGGGCGGCGAGTTCACGCGCACGGACGGCCTCGGCTTCGGCGCGTTCGGCGGCTTCGGCTGCCTTGATGCCGGCCTGCAGGTCTGCAATGCGGGCGTCCAGCGCCTTGACGTCGCCCACCATCTTCCGCTCAGCCACCTGGGCGGAAAGGTGCTTCAGGGTCTTGTGCATGTCCGAGGCCGGTGCCTTGGCTGCCAGGCGCTGTTCCAGCAGGATGACCTGGCTGACGGCGTCGTCGTACTTGCGCACGAAGTAGCCCAGCGCCTCCTCGCGGGTGGCGTCGGGGTACTGGCCAACGGGGAACTCTTCGCTGTCAACGATCAGGAAGACGTGGCCGTCCTCCTCGACGCGGGCGAATTTCGCGGCTTCTTCCAGCGGAGTGGTGTGGGCGGCGGGGGCTGCCACTACGGGCGCCGGGGCTGCTGCTCCGGGACGGGCTGCAGCCGGTGCAGGAACGGGGTGCCGGGCGGCAAAAGCTGCCGGGCTGGGAGCTGAGGGCCGCTGCGTTTCCGGAACGTTCCCGGTGGTTTCGTCGGATTTTTGACTGTCTGTCACCGCTAAAAGTCTTTCACTCGATGGATGGCCGCTGAGCGAATCCCGCAGAGCCATTACTTCAGGGTAAACGAATCTATCGTCACCGGGGTTGAAGGCCTTCCGTCCCGGCCGCCGTCAGCCACGCCATCGGCGGCTATTGCCTCCAGAACTTCAAGCCCTGACGTTACCTTACCCATTATCGTGTACCCGCCGGTTTCCTGCGTTATTACGGAGTCCTTGTAGGCAATGAAGAACTGCGTGCCGTGGGAGTTGGGGGTGGCGCCGCGGGCTACGGCAATGGTGCCTGCAGGGTAGGTGCCGTCTTCCGGGCTGTTCTCAACCGGACCCCACTGGTAGTCCGGATCCCCGGCTCCGGTCCCGTCCAGGGAACCGCACTGCAGAACGCCCATGGTGTCCTGGGTGGTCAGCCGGTGGCAGTCCTTTCCGTCGAAGAAGGAGGAATCGGCCAGGGACTTGAACACGGCAGCTGCCTGCGGGGCTGCGCTGCCGTCCAGTTCCACGCCAATGTCCGCACCGTTCAGGACCAGCGTCCCGGTGAACGTCCTGCCTGCCGCGAGGGACGGGTCCGGGATGGCGGAGGCGTTCTGCCCGGCTTTGGCTTCCTGCTTGAGCGCGGCCAGGTCATCGGCCGTAGGGTTCGACGAGAACCAGAAGACCTGCAGGGCGACGGCCAGGGCCAGGACCAGCGCTCCGGCTGCCCCGGCGAACGCATTGTCCCTCAGCCGGCGTTTCCACTGTTCCCGGGCGAACGCCTCTTTGGCCTCCTTGCGGGCCAGCCGCTGGCGGGCGGTCCGGTTGCTCTGGCTGCCGGCTCTCACTGCCGTCCTCCTCGGGGGTGGGGAATGCGGATAGGTTCCGGGATCGCCTCCGGTGGCGGTCCGGAGCCCGGAAACGGCTAAAATGGGTGCCGCACACAGTTTAGGCACGTAACTTGTGTGCCTTCCCAGTATTTGGCCCGCCGCGCGCTGCACTGCGCCGTGCAGCGGGCCGCCTGATCCCAAAGGAGTCTGCCGCATGGCACGCAAGGCCTCACTGTCCGGTTTCCCTGAATGGCTACCGCAGGAGCGCCTCGTTGAACTCCATGTGCTGGACGTGCTGCGCCGCACCTTTGAACTGCACGGTTTCGCGAACATTGAAACCCGCGCGGTGGAGACCGTCGGCCAGCTGCTCCGCAAGGGAGAAATCGACAAGGAAGTCTACGCGCTGAGCCGGCTGCAGGCCGAGGAGGGGGAAGGCCCGGCAAAGCAGGATCCCAACCAGCTGGCCCTGCACTTTGACCTCACCGTCCCGTTCGCGCGCTACGTGGTGGAAAACGCCGGTCACCTGGCGTTCCCCTTCCGCCGCTACCAGATCCAGAAAGTCTGGCGCGGCGAACGCCCGCAGGAAGGCCGCGCCCGCGAGTTCACGCAGGCGGACATTGACGTGGTGGGCGACGGCGAGCTGCCGTTCCGGTATGACGTCGAGCTGGCGCTGGTCATCGCCGAAGCCCTCGGCGCGCTGCCCATCCCGGACTTCCGGATCCGGGTGAACAACCGCAAGCTGGCCGAAGGCTTCTACCGCGGAATTGGCCTCGAGGACACCGCGGGGGTGCTGCGCAGCATCGACAAGCTGGAAAAGGTTGGCGCTGACCGGGTGGCCGAGCTGCTGCAGGAAGAGCTGGGCGCCACGCCCGAGCAGGCTTCCCTGGCATTGAAGCTCGCGTCCATCCGCACCGAGGACGACTCCTTCGTTGACCAGGTCCGCGCCCTGGGCGTCACCAGCGAACTGCTGGACACCGGCCTGGAGGAACTGCGGCAGGTCATCGCCGAAGCCGCCCGCCGGGCACCGGGCAAGGTCATTGCGGACCTTTCCATTGCCCGCGGCCTGGACTATTACACCGGCACGGTCTACGAAACGGTGCTGGTGGGCCACGAACAGCTCGGCTCCATCTGCTCCGGCGGCCGTTACGACTCACTGGCGGCCAAGGGCAGCCGGTCCTTCCCCGGCGTCGGGCTCTCCATTGGCGTCACCCGCCTGGTGATGCGGATCCTCAGCCAGGAATTCGCTGAAGCCAGCCGCTCGGTTCCCACCGCCGTCCTGGTGACCCTTGCCGACGACGATTCATGGTCTGCGGCGCAGGACGTCGCCGCAGCGCTGCGCGGACGCGGCATCGCCGTCGAGGTTGCTGCGAAGGCAGAGAAGTTCGGAAAGCAGATCAAGTACGCCGACCGCCGCGGCATTCCCTTTGTCTGGTTCACCTCCGAAGACGGAACGCATGAGGTGAAGGACATCCGTTCCGGAGACCAGGTGCAGGCGGATCCGGCGGTGTGGACGCCCCCGGCAGAGGACCTTCTTCCGCAGGTCAGCGCGCGCGGCTAAATGTTGCACGGCTGAAACACGCCGTTCTCCGATAGCGGCATGCGGCTGGCCTATAGTGGCTGCATGAAAACCCCGTTGCGGATCGGCTATGCGGCCATGCTCGAGCAGTTCCACCCCAGCGAAGCGGTTGCGCTGTCTGCGTACGCGGAGGAGCGCGGCTTCTCCGGTGTCATGGCGGCAGACCACTTCCAGCCGTGGGTTCCGGCGCAGGGCCAGTCGGCCTTCGTCTGGAACGTGCTCTCGGCACTGGGGGAGCGGACCAGGGGGGACCTCGGGCCGGGTGTGACCGCTCCGACCTTCCGCTGGCATCCCGCCATGGTCGCGCAGGCCTCCGCAACCCTGGCAGCCATGTACCCGGGCCGGCACTGGCTGGGCCTGGGTTCCGGTGAGGCGCTGAACGAGCACGTCACGGCGCAGTACTGGCCAGAGGCCCCGGAGCGGATCAACCGGATGTTCGAGGCGATCGAGATCATTTCCAAGCTCTTCGCCGCGTCCCTGGCCGGCAAGGACGTCCGCCACAGCGGCACGTTCTACAAGATGGAATCCACCCGCCTGTGGACCATGCCGGAAGTTGCTCCGGAAATCCTCGTCGCCACCGCAGGGCCGGTAACCGCCAAGCGTGCCGGACGGCATGCCGACGGCCTCATCACCGTGGGCGCGCCGCTGGAGAAGATCGAGGGCCTCTTCGCGAAGTTCGACGCCGGTGCCCGCGAGGCCGGCAAGGATCCGGACACGATGCCCAAGGTCCTGCAGCTGCACATGAGCTGGGCCCCCACCTACGAGGAGGCCCTCGCCAACGCCATGACCGAATGGCCCAACGGCGGCATGAAGTTCCCCAAGGCGGATATCCGCTCGCCCTTCGAGCTGGAGCAGATGGCGCGGCTGGTCCGTCCCGAGGATTTCGAGGGCAGGCTGCTGATCTCCGAGGACCCGGACGTGCACCGCGCGTACATCCAGAAATTCCTCGACCTCGGATTCGACCGCGTGTACCTCCACAATGTGGGGCGGAACCAGCGCGAATGGATCGACGTTTTTGGCACGTCGGTGCTGCCGGAGCTGCATCGATGATACTGGACCACTTCCTGACTGAATCTTCGGACCGAATTACCGCGCCAACCACCCGGCTGGTCATCACGCCCGTAGAAGGAATCGGAGAGATTCGTTCCGGCGATGACCTGGCGGGCCTCATTGGACGGGCCTGCGGAAAGGACCTGCGCAGCGGAGACATCCTGGCGGTGACTTCAAAAGTTGTCTCCAAAGCTGAAGGCCGCACCATGCCCGCCGCCGACCGTGACGCTGCGGTTGAGCAGGAGACGGTGCGGGTGGTTGCCAGCCGCGAGCACGCCGGCGGGACCACAAGGATCGTAGAGAACCGGCTCGGCATCGTCGCAGCCGCAGCCGGCGTGGACGCATCCAACACCGAGGACGGGACGGTGCTCCTGCTCCCGGAGGACCCGGATGCCTCGGCGCGGGCCATCTGCCGCCGGCTCAAGCAGGACTTCGGCGTGGACATCGGCGTCGTTATTACGGACACGCTGGGACGCCCCTGGCGGCAGGGACAGACGGATGCCGCGATTGGCGCCGCAGGGCTGACCGTCCTGCTGGACCTGCGCGGCACCCCGGATGCCTCCGGCCGGCCGATGACCGCCACGGTGTCCGCGGTGGCCGATGAGATCGCTGCCGCTGCGGATCTGGTCAAGGGAAAGACTGCCGGACTGCCGGTTGCGCTGGTCCGCGGCCTCGAGACGCTGGTCACAGTGGGCGGCATGGACAAGGACCCGGGGGCGAAGGCTTTGCTGCGTCCCGCCGGGGAAGACATGTTCCGGCGCGGCAGCGCGGAGGCCTTTGAAGACGGGCGCCGCTCCGGGACCAAGACGGGTTACAACGCCGGCTATGACGACGGGCATGCGGCCGGCTACGAGGACGGGTACGCCGCCGGATATGCCGCAGCCGCTGCCGAAGCGCGCCGCCGGACCCGCAGCACGGGTTCCCGCTGAGGCCACGGGACTTCCGCATGGTGCTGATCCCGGCTGGGACCGCCGTGGCAGCTGCCGCCCCTACCGGGCCAGAGCAATCAGCGGCCGTCCCGTCAGCGGATGCCGCAGCAGCTCAGCCCGAACCCCGTAGACGCGCTGGATCAGCTCCGGCGTCAGGACCGACCCCGCCGGGCCGGAGGCAACGACCCTTCCGCCGCTGAGCACGATCAGGTGCGAACACGCTGCCGCTGCATGGTTGATGTCATGCAGCGCTGCGGCCACGGCCGTCCCCTCCGCAGCAAGCTTCTCCAGCAGTCCAAGGGTTTCAAGC
Source organism: Arthrobacter koreensis (assembly GCF_009193255.1). Taxonomy (GTDB): domain Bacteria; phylum Actinomycetota; class Actinomycetes; order Actinomycetales; family Micrococcaceae; genus Arthrobacter_B; species Arthrobacter_B koreensis. The sequence goes on along the minus strand of NZ_WACG01000002.1, from coordinate 600,265 downwards.
TGGGCCGAGGCATCCAGGTGGTTGGTGGGCTCATCCAGCAGGAGCACCTCAGGTTCCTGCGCCAGCGCCCGTGCCAGCTGCACCCGCTGCTGCTCACCCCCGGAAAGCGTGGAGTAGGATCGCTCCGCTAGGCGGAGCACCCCGGCTGCCGCCAGGGAATTCTCCACGACGTCCAGGTCTCGGCGGCTGTCCCCGGCCAGCAGGCTGCGGTGCGGCGTCCGGCCAAGGGCTGCCACCTCGCGGACCCGCTGGGATGTCTCGCCCGGCAGGGACTGTTCCACCAGCGCGATGCTTCGCGCCCGTTCCCGTGCCCTGGTGCTTGAAAGTGGCCGGTCCCGCAGCCGTACCGTTCCGGCGTCGGGATTCAGGACTCCGGCCAGCACATGAAGCAGCGTGGATTTTCCTGCGCCGTTGGGGCCAAGCAGCCCGGTAAAGGTACCGGGCTCAAGGGTGCAGTCGACGCCGTCCACCAGCACACGGCCGCTGCGGACCAGCCGCACCCGCTCCGCTGAAACGCCGGCGGCTACGGCGGTGCCGGCCCTCATGCGCCGCTCCTGCGGCGGAGCAGCAGCAGGATAAAGAACGGTGCCCCAATCAGCGCCGTCACGATTCCCACCGGAATCTCCCGGGGATCAAACACAGTCCGCGCCGCGGTGTCAGCCAGGACGAGGAACAGTGCCCCGGCCAGGGCGGAGAGCGGCAACAGCGAACGGCTGGAGGCCCCGGCCAGCATCCGCACCGCGTGCGGCAGGACCAGCCCCACGAACCCGATGGATCCGCTCACGGAGACCATGGCGCCGGTCAGCAGGGCGGTGGCTCCCAGCAGCGTCCACCGCACGGCAGGGACGGGCACGCCCAGCGCGGAAGCGGCGGTGTCACCGAAGGAGAAAGCGTCCAGGATACGGCCGCAGAACATCAGCGGAATCCCGACGGCGGCGAGTGCCGGGAGGGCGATCGCGGTGCTGGACCAGGTGGCGCCGGCCAGGGACCCCATCAGCCAGCCGAGGACTTCACGGTAGGAATCGCCCTGTGCGGTCCAAAACACCACGAAAGACGCGGCGGCTGCGGCCAGGGAAGACACCGCCAGCCCCGCCAGCACGGTTCGGGTGGGCGTGATGCAGCCCAGGGCACCGGCCAAAGCGAGCGTTGCGGCCATCGCCAGCATGGCCCCGGCGAACGCCGCGACGGGAAGCACGACGGCGGCGCCCAGCAGCAGCACCGTCACCGCCCCCAAACTGGCTCCGGAGCTCAAACCCAGCAGGTAGGGGTCGGCCAGCGGATTGCGGGTCAGCGCCTGGATCACCGCGCCGCTGAGGGCCAGGCCGGCACCGACCGCCGCAGCCGTCAGCACGCGGGGCAGCCTGAGGTCCCGCACGATAGCTTCCTGCAGCGGTGTCAGGGATCCGCTGCCCGGACTAGCCAGCGCCAGCCACGCCTCCTTCACCCCCAGACCGGCAGGTCCCACCGTGAGCGCCCAGAGTCCGGCAGCCAGCAGTCCCACTGCCAGGGCGGCACCTACCAGCCAGGCGCGGGAGCGCGGAGGCCGCGCGGGACGTTCGGCGGCGGGGGCCCCGGGGCGGGCGAGGGTGTCAGTCAAGGGCGGCCAGCTGTTCGGTGAGGGAGCGTACGGTTTCCACATTGCGCACCCCTGCTTCGGAGGCGGCGAAGGGAACCACCAGGTAGTGGGCGTCCCGGACGGCCCGAAGCTGGGACATCACTGGGTGGGACTCCAGCACGGCCTTCTTCTTCTCCACACTTCCCCAGGCGGAATCGACGAGCACAATGACGTCAGGGTCCGCCTCGGCAACGGCCTCCCAGGAGTAGGGTGTCCATCCCGCATCGATCCCGGATGCTATGTTCTCCAGCCCGGCGGATTCCATCAGCAGGGCGGGGGCACCGCTGCCGGCCCCCACATAGGGGGTGTCGGACCCGGAGCTGTACCAGAGGGCGCTGTACCCCTTGCCGGACGGGGAGAGCGCCTCGAGCTCGGCCCGCTGTGCCTCCACCAGTTCCGCTGCCGCGCCGGCTGCCCCGAACAGTTCCCCGGCTTCTTCGATGGAGGCAAAAACGTCGTCGAACGTCAGCGGGCTGGGCCGGTACCCATCTTCCATACAGGCGGCCGGTGATACGTAGCTCGCCACGCCCAGGTCTGCGAGCTGCGCACGTTCGCCCGCCCCGTCGGCGGAGAAGTTCGATTCCCAGCCGGCGAAGACCAGGTCCGGAGCGAGCGCCAGGATCGACTCCCGGGAGGGCACCTTTTCGGCCAGGACCGGCGGAACCGGCGAACCGGTCCAGGCATCGGGCACCGGGCCGTCAGAGAAGGCGGTGCCAACAATCTTTTCGCCCAAACCCAGGGCCAGGAGCAACTCGGTGGAGGTGGACTTGATGGTCACCACGCGCTCCGGGGGAGCGTCCAGCGAGACTTCGGTGCCGCAGTTGTCCAGCTCCAGCGGGAATCCTGGATCCGCGGTATTGGAGGCCGTGGCCTCGGGGCTTTGGGCTTGGGCGGGGTCCTGGGACGCGCCGGCGCAGCCGGTCAGGGCCAGGACGGTGAGGGCGGCAACCGCGGCCGGGCGCAGGAAACCGGATGAAACAGGGAACGGGGGAGTCATAGAACCTCGCAGGGAGAAGTGATCCGGGCGGTGGTTCCGCGGACTGCCGTGCCCGCGGAAAAGGTGCGGCTGGGCCCAAATCAAGGCCTGCTGATCCCCGGCCAATCGGGCCGGTAAACGGTTGCCGCCTGCCGGGCAGAAAGCGCACCGGCGGCGATTTCTACACTCTTGCAGAACTCGCCTTCGTAGCCAAGGATGTCGGGCACGGAGAACGGAGCTGTACCGCAGCTTTAATGCCTCCGAAACGCAGGAGAAATGTTTAGCCCAAAAGATGATGAAAAGCCCATGCGGCCTTTTTGCGAAACGGGCGGCTTGGCCGCCGGATTGTGGAGGATGTTTTGACGATCGTTCGAACCGCACTGACGCAGACCACCTGGACCGGGGACGAGGAGTCCATGGTTGCCAAGCATGAGGACTTTGTCCGCCGCGCTGCAGCGGAAGGCGCGCAGGTTATCTGTTTCCAGGAACTCTTCCACGGGCCGTATTTCGGAATTGTCCAGGACAGCAAGTACTACGAGTACGCCCAGGCTGTTCCGGGTCCGCTGACTGAACGGTTTTCCAAACTGGCCGCAGAGCACAACATGGTGATTATCCTTCCCGTCTACGAGGAAGAGCAGCCCGGCGTCTACTACAACACGGCTGCGGTAATCGACGCTGACGGAACGTATCTGGGCAAATACCGGAAGAACCACATTCCCCATGTGGAGAAGTTCTGGGAGAAGTTCTATTTCCGTCCGGGAAACCTCGGCTGGCCGGTCTTCGACACGGCAGTGGGCAAAGTCGGCGTCACCATCTGTTATGACAGGCATTTTCCCGAAGGCTGGCGGGTCCTGGGCCTGAACGGTGCCCAGCTGGTCTTCAACCCGAACGCCTCCAAGCCCGGACTCTCCAATCGCCTCTGGGAACTTGAGCAGCCCACCGCCGCGGCTGCCAACGGCTACTTCGTGGTGGTCCCCAACCGGGTAGGGGAGGAAACCAATGAATTCGGCGAGGAAGCAGTGGATTTCTACGGCACCTCCTACATCGCTGATCCGCAGGGCAACTACGTGGGTGAGGTCGGAGCCCGTGACGGCGAAGAGCTGATGATCCGTGACCTGGACATGGACCTTGTCCGCACCGCACGGAACAACTGGCAGTTCTACCGGGACCGGCGTCCGGACGCCTACAACCCCATCACGGCACCGTAAGCCCGGAGAACGAAGAGGAAGGCAAGGAAACGCTTTATGGCAACAACACTGATCTCCGGTGGCACCGTCGTCACCGCCACCGGCCGCAGCGCTGCGGATGTCCTGGTGGACGGAGAGAAAATCGCGGCGGTCCTGGCACCGGGCTCCACCCTGCTGGGGCACGACCTGGCCGGCTCGGTGGACACCGTCCTGGACGCCACCGGCAAATACGTGATTCCAGGCGGGATCGACGCTCACACTCACATGCAAATGCCCTTCGGCGGCACCGAAGCCTCAGACACGTTCGAGACCGGCACCCGGGCAGCGGCCTGGGGCGGAACCACCACCATCGTGGACTTCGCGATCCAGCGGTACGGCGAACGCGTGATGGACGGCCTCGCGGCCTGGCACGAGAAGGCCGCCGGACAGTGCGCCGTCGACTACGGCTTCCACCAGATCATCGGCGACGTCAATGATGACTCGCTCAAGGCGATGGAAGCCTTGCCGGACGAAGGTGTGTCCAGCTACAAGCTCTTCATGGCCTACCCCGGTGTCTTCTACAGCGATGACGCGCAGATCTACAAGGCCATGCGCGTCGGAGCCGAGACCGGGCTGATGACCATGATGCACGCAGAGAACGGTCCGGCCATTGACGCGATGGTTGCCGACCTCCTGGCCCAGGGCAAAACCGATCCCTACTACCACGGCGTTGCACGCGCCTGGCAGATGGAGGAGGAAGCCACGCACCGGGCCATCATGCTCGCCAACCTCACCGGCGCCCCGCTCTACGTGGTCCACGTGTCAGCCAAGCAGGCGGTGGAGCAGCTGGCGGCGGCCCGGGACAACGGACAGAACGTCTTCGGCGAAACGTGTCCGCAGTACCTTTACCTCTCGCTGGAGGACCAGCTTGGTGCCGAAGGGTTTGAAGGCGCCAAATGGGTCTGCTCCACACCCCTGCGGTCCAAGCATGAGCACCACCAGGACCACATGTGGCAGTCGCTGCGCACCAATGACATCCAGATGGTGGCCACGGACCACTGTCCCTTCTGTATGAAGGGCCAGAAGGACATGGGCGTTGGGGACTTCTCCAAGATCCCCAACGGCATCGGTTCGGTGGAGCACCGGATGGACCTGATGTACCAGGGAGTCGTGGACGGGAAGATCAGCCTTGAACGCTGGGTGGAAATCACCAGCACGACTCCGGCACGCATGTTCGGCATGTACGGCACCAAGGGTGTGATCGCCCCCGGAGCTGATGCCGACGTCGTGATCTACGACCCGAACGGCCACACCTCCATTGGGGTGGAAAAGACCCACCACATGAACATGGACTACTCGGCCTGGGAGGGCTATGAGATCGAGGGCCATGTGGACACGGTGATGTCCCGCGGCCGGGTGGTCGTCAACAACAACGAGTATCTGGGCAGCAAGGGCCACGGACAGTACGTCCGCCGCGCAACCAGCCAGTACCTGGTCTAGGGGAAAACATGGAATTTGGAGCTGTTCTGCAGTGTGATCCTCCCGCCCAGCGGACGGTGGCACTGGCAAAGAAAGCCGAGGAACACGGGTTCGACTACGTCTGGACCTTCGACTCGCACCTGCTCTGGCAGGAACCCTACGTGATCTACAGCCAGATACTGGCCGAAACCCGGTCCATCAAGGTGGGGCCCATGGTCACGAATCCGGCCACCCGGGACTGGACGGTGACGGCGTCCACGTACGCCACGCTGAACCAGATGTACGGGAATCGGACGGTGTGCGGGATCGGCCGCGGAGACTCAGCGGTGCGGGTGACCAACGGTGCGCCCACCACGCTAAAAACCCTTCGCCAGGCGATCCACGTGATCCGCGAACTGGCGAACTCCCGCCCGGTCGAATACAACGGCGCTACGCTCCAGTTTCCCTGGAGCAAGGGGTCCGAGCTGGAAATCTGGGTGGCGGCCTACGGGCCGCTGGCGCTGAAACTCACCGGAGAGGTGGGGGACGGGTTCATCCTCCAGCTGGCGGACGTGGACATTGCCGAATGGATGATCCGCACCGTCCGGCAGGCAGCGGTCAACGCCGGCCGGGACCCGGACAGCATCTCCTTCTGCGTGGCAGCGCCCATGTACATCGGCACGGACCGGGAGCACATGCGCAACCAGTGCCGCTGGTTCGGCGGCATGGTGGGCAACCACGTGGCGGACATCGTGTCCAAATACGGTTCGGATTCCTCCGTTCCGCAGGCGCTGACCGACTACATTGCCGGACGCCAGGGCTACGACTACAACGAGCACGGCCGGGCCGGAAACACCCACGCCGACTTTGTGCCGGACGACATCGTGGACCGGTTCTGCATCCTGGGCACCGCCGAAGAGCACATGGAAAAGCTCGAGAAACTCAAGGCCCTGGGCGTCACCCAGTTCGCCGGATACCTCCAGCATGACAACAAGGAGGAAACCTTGCGCGTCTACGGGGAGACGGTGATTCCCGCCCTGCGGGACCACGTGGCTGCGAAGGCATGAAAACCGAATCACGACGGCGGCGGCGCCCTTCCGCGGTCGCGTGGGGGATCGGCGGGGTGCTGCTGCCGGTCCTTCTCTGGGAGGCGTACAAGGCTGTTGGCCCTGCGTCCGGGGTCAGCGTCGGCGGCGTGCCGCTGCTGCCCCGGACCACGGACCTGGCCATGCCGCATGTCTGGACCATGCTCGAGCGGCTGCTGGCACCGGAATCCTCCGCCTCGGGCGCCGGACCCATGTGGCTGGCGGTCCTTCAGGCAGCCGGCTTCACGCTGGGCATCGCGGGGGCCGGCTGGCTACTCGGCGTCGCCGTGGGGCTGGGACTGGCCATGCTGATGCAGCGCTTCCGCAGCGCCAACTCGGCGCTGCTGCCCTGGATCATCCTGAGCCAGACGGTGCCGCTGATCGCCATTGCTCCGTTGGTACGGCGGTGGGGCTCGCAGCTCGAATTCGGTCCGTTCATCTGGGAGAACTGGATGTCCGTGGCCGTCATCTCCGCATACCTGGCGTTCTTTCCGGTGGCGATTGGTGCCCTGCGCGGCTTCGGTGCGCCGGAGAAGGCGCATGAGGACCTCATGCGCACCTACGCCCTCGGGTGGTGGCAGACGTTCCTGCGGCTTCGCCTGCCGGCGAGCGTGCCCTACCTGCTGCCCGCCTTGCGCCTTGCTGCCGCGAACGCGGTGATTGGCGCGGTGGTGGCGGAGGTTTCCATTGGCCTCCGAGGCGGCATTGGCCGCATGATCGTCGAATTCGCCGCCGCCGCGGGAGGTGATCCGGGCAAGCCCTGGGCACCAATCTTCGGAGCCGTGCTGCTGGGCCTGGCCGCGGTGGGATTCGTTGCTTTGATCGGCGCACTGCTGCGCCGTTACCGCAGAGGAGAGCAGGCAGCATGAATGGCAGAACCGATTCACTAACGACGCCGGAGGGCGGGGGAGCGGTTCCTGTCCCCGCGGTCCACGTGGCCGGCGTCCACCGCGTCTTTGGTTCCCCGCGCAGCCCGGTCCAGGCCCTGCGGGACGTCAGCCTGAGCATCGCGGAGGGGGAGTTCGTTTCCCTGATCGGACCCTCAGGCTGCGGCAAGAGCACCCTGATGCGCCTGGTGGCGGACCTTGATTCGCCCACAACCGGAAGCATCAGCGTTTTTGGCAAAAGCACACGTCAGGCACGGCTGGACCAGGACTACGGCATTGCGTTCCAGCAGGCAGGGCTGCTGCCCTGGCGAACCGTGCGCGGCAACATCGAGCTGCCGCTGCAAACCCACGGCGCCGCTCCTGCGGCCCGACGGGCGCGGACCGATGACCTGCTGGACATGGTGGGACTCTCCGAGTTCGGCGGGCACTACCCGGACCAGCTCTCCGGCGGCATGCAGCAGCGGGTGGCCATCGCCAGGTCCCTGGCCGAGTCCCCGAAGCTGCTGCTGATGGATGAGCCGTTCGGAGCGCTGGATGAGATGACTCGGGAGAGGATGCAGAACGAACTGATCCGCATCTGTGCCGAGACGGGCTGTGCCGTCGTGTTCGTTACGCACTCAATCCCGGAGGCCGTGTTCCTTTCCGACCGGGTGGTGGTGATGTCGCCGCGGCCGGGCGAGATCCGAGAGATCGTGGACATTACTCTTGGTACGGCCGGCGCCCGCGGTGCGGGACTGCGCGAGGAAACTTCTTTCTACGACGCGATCCGTTCAGTGCGCGAGGCCCTGCACGGGTCTGAGCCGGCGGCGGTCCGGGGAGCAGAAACCCGATGAGCGGGATCGTCCAGGACCCGCCCGCCGCGCCTGCAGCGGGAGTGCCGCCGGAAACCCGCGGAGCAGCCGGAATCGATCCGGGACGGTTCTCCGGACTCGGCCACCACATCGCCGCTCCGCTGCTGCTCGGGGCCGCAGCGCTGATCCTCTGGCAGGGCGTCGTCTGGGTGCTGGAAATCGAGCCATTCATCGTCCCGGGGCCGCTGGCGATCGTGGAATCCTTCGCCGACAACGTCGCGAACGTCATGGGCGCCGCCGTCGTCACCGGGGTGAACGCCGCCGTCGGGCTGGTGCTTGGAGCCGTGCTGGGGGTTGCTGCCGCTGTGGCGGCCGCAGCCGTCCCGGCCCTGGACCGGCTCGCCGCACCGGTGGTAGTGGCACTCTCCGTCATTCCGATCGTGGCGCTGGCTCCGGTGCTCTACACCATGTTTGGCGCGGACCAGCAGGCTACCCGGCAGGTCGTGGCCGGCATCGCCGTCTTCATCCCCGTCTACGTCAATTCGCTGCGCGGTTTCCGGCAGGTAAAGCCCGTGCACCGGGACCTGATGCGTTCCTACGCCGCAGGGAAATGGCAGATTACCCGCAGCGTCACCCTGCCCAGCGCCGTGCCGTACATGTTCACGGGCCTGCGGATCGCGTCCTCGCTGGCCGTCGTGTCGGCGCTGATTGCCGAGTACTTCGGCGGGCCGGTAGGCGGCCTTGGCAAGTCGGTGACCTCTGCGGCGTCGAGCAGTAATTACACGCTGGCCTGGGCCTACGTGCTGGGCGCCGTCCTGCTGGGGCTGCTGTTCTACGCGGTGACCGCAGCCCTGGAGAAGTACTTCTCCAGGCACACCGGCGGCTCCTGAATCCGGCGCCGTGCCTTAGATGTTCCACCCGCACCACTTCGTCCGCACCAACCGCCCGTATGAGGGGAAGCACATGAACACACAAAGGAAACCGCTCACCATCCTCGCCTCCGGCCTGGCAGTCACCGCCCTCGCGCTGGCCGGCTGCGGCGGGGATTCCGGGGACGGCTCTGCCGCTGCCGACGAGCTCACCCCGGTGAAGCTGCAGCTGCAGTGGTTTGCCCAGGCCCAGTTCGCCGGCTACTACGCCGCGCTGGACCAGGGCTTCTTCGAGGAGGAGGGCCTCGACGTCGAAATCCTGGAAGGCGGTGCGGACATTGTTCCGCAGGATGTCCTGGCTTCCGGAGACGCCGACTACGCCATCTCCTGGGTTCCCAAGGTCCTCGGCTCCATTGAGCAGGGCGCAGCGATCACCAACGTGGCGCAGATCTTCGAACGCAGTGCCACCCTGCAGGTGGCCATGGCGGACGCGGGCATTGACGGTCCGGAGGACCTCGCCGGCAAGAAGGTTGGGTCCTGGGGCTACGGCAACGAATGGGAGCTGTTTGCCGGTATGCAGCAGGCCGGCGTCGAAATCGATGACATTGAACTGATCCAGCAGGCCTTCGATATGAACGGTTTCCTCGCCGGGGACATCGATGCAGCGCAGGCCATGACGTACAACGAATATGCTCAGGTGCTGGAGACGGAGAACCCGGACACCGGAGAGCTCTACCAGCCGGAGGACCTCACGGTCATCGACTGGAACGAGGAGGGCACCGCGATGCTCCAGGACGCCATCTGGGCGGATACCCAGCGGCTGGAGGATGACGAGGAATACCAGAAAACCACAGTCGCCTTCATCAAGGCGGCCATCAAGGGCTGGGCGTACGCGAAGGACAACCCCGAGGAAGCGGCGGAGATCGTCACCGGGGCCGGGTCCACGCTGGGCACGAGCCACCAGCTCTGGATGACCAACGAGACGTCCAAGCTGATCTGGCCGTCGACCAACGGCGTCGGCCTGATCGATGAAGCTGCGTGGGAACAGACCGTGGACATCGCCCTCGGCACCAAGAACGAGACCGGTGCAACGATCATCAGCGAAGAGCCACCCGCCACGACCTGGACCAACGAGTACGTGGAGGAGGCACTGGCCGAGCTGGAAGAGGAAGGCGTTGACACCAAGGGGGCGGACTTTGCACCCCTTGAGGTTGAGCTCCAGCCCGGAGGTAACTGACCCCGGTTTGATTGCGTTCCGTCCTGGCCGGCGCGCTGCTTCCTTTCGTGGACCGTTGAATTGTTCGGACTGATGGCGGTGTGCCGGCCGGGGCCGTTTTGCAGTGCGGGCTGGACCGGGAGGTCCCAGGGTAGAAGGTGTCGCGTTTGGGCTCCCCTCACCGCGAATCAATGCGGGCGGGGTATATGCGACTCCAAAAGCTGGATCGTTGGGTTCCGGGTATATCCGGAGCGTTGGTGCGGTGAAGGACCGGTACGGGCACGTCCGAGCGTGCCCACTTGAAAGGGAGCAGGTACGTGGAAACGTATATTGCTAACTTGGAGACGAGAGTCGATTTCGTCTCAAAGTACGCAAATGCTGTAAAGGAAATCTAATTCACACTAGTTTGATTCTTGACATTTCGCAGGGATGCACGCATGCAGAGCTATGGTAATTCATGGCGTGGTACGGGTACCCAAACGACCACTTGGTAGACATCGTCTATGGCGAGGTGAGCCACAACATCGTCGGATTCAGAGTCTGCTTCCCTACTCCACGCCCCTGAAGGTGAACCGAGCCTTCTTACTCATGCTGCCTCCTTTGATAATCGAACGACGGCGAATCGCTCACACTGTCAGCCACCGTGGCAGTTGCAGCTGCTACGACCTCTTACTTGTCCGAGAAGAACGGAAGGCCGCTCCCTGGAGGGAGCGGCCTTCCCCCTGGCTACTGGTTGACAGCTATTGACCGGAGGGATCCGTGTCTTTCAATTCGACTGCCAGCATCAGAACTGACAGTTGTGGATCTGACCAGAAGGCGTCGAGGGTGATGCCGTGCTTCTGTCGGTGCCAGGCAAGGCGAGGAGCGTGAGCCATGCCTTTCTCTTGGGCCGGTTCGCCTAGTACACGAACTAGTTCGCTCCTGTACAGCTCAAGATGGCTTTCTATCTCGGCACGTGTACCACCAAAGGTGGCGATAACTCTGATCGAGCTGCCGTCGATGTGCCACTGGCCCGTGAAATGAGTTCCAGGAGCATGGAAATCATAGCTAACCAGGTCCCCTGTGCCGCCTCGACTTCCGACATCAGTGTGAATGCCACGGATAGACAGGAAATCGATAATGCCAGCTTCAGAACTGGGACAGGCCGATTGGGTCAGGGCGTCAATGGTTTCCCTGACCTGGTCTGACGTAGGCCATTGCCGGGTATGGAACTCCATGGTGCCCATTTCGCCGTGATCTGCGGCTCAGCAAGCCTGTACCACTGGCTGTGCCAAGAGGGTCACGGGTGAATCTGGAACTGAGTTTGCACCATTCTTATGTGCCATTTGCAGTTCCCAGCGTATCTGGGGAGGGCACGTGGATGAGTAGTAGTACCCACATCTCCATACCCAGTTGGGTCCGTAGGCCGGCTTCATCTTGCTCATCAGCGATTGACAATGCGCCTCTGACTGCATGTTTGTCTCGAATGTCGTCCACTGGTAAGCGGCGGTTGAGACATCCGGCACAGCGGCACCGCTCGTCGCCGTAACCGGGTCCGCGACTGGACCTGCGGCAGACGACGGTGCGGCCGTCAGACCGGTCGCGAGCAGAACTGCAAATACTGCGAGAGCGGACAGGGCTTTAGATTTAAAAGATCGACGCATAATTCCCCCAAATATGACGTGGTCAAGTGTCGAAGGAGCATGACACTTCCCAGTCGAATCGTCAAGAGTTGAGCATCACTGTCGAATGTGCGTGATTGGGTCCGCGGAGAGGAGTCCAGTGTTTACCGCAGTTTCGTGTCCGAGAATGGGCACAGGAGAAATTCCTAACCATGGCACGCAGACGATCGAGCAGGTCATAGCTCACGTCCGACGAGGTCAGAAAATGCTCAACGACACCCGCTCAACGCCGAAGGCGCACTGCTATCCGGGGCTTTCGCGCTAAGGGACCGGCTAATGGGACCCCTCAAATGCTTATGTTCGGGGTGAGTCCTGCACCGTCCGCTAGGCTGGGGCCGTTGCACCGATGGGGTGTGGCAGCTGGTCAGGGGGGACCACCATTAACAGAAGACCGTCAGTAGGAATGATCGTCGTACTAGCGATCTTGGGTGGCTTTGTCCTTGGAATAGGAACGACGCCCATGTCGGATGAATCCGCTGCTGAGACCGGCACAGTTGTGATGGCTCCCATAGCGTCGATGGGGGCCTCGGGACTGACGGATGATCCTGCGACAGCGGTCTACGAATCGTTCATCGATTGTTCTGCCGATTATGCCTCCGGTCCCAGCGCGGTCTTGGACCGGAGTGACCAGATCGGGCCGGAGAACAGCGTGATGGTTCCACCCGAGCAGCTCAGAGCCATGGGCCTGCCGGAATCAGAGGTCACAGCCCAGGAACACGTATGGAATGACTTGAGTCCCGAAACGCGCGAAGAGCAGTTGTGCCGTGCTGCTCAGCAGGACGATTTCACGGAGGAACCCCGTTGAACGGTCATTCTGCTTTTGAGGAGCTGGGTTGTCACTGGAGAGATCACGGCCTTTCGAATAACTCTGCAAGCTTGCAGAACCAAGGAATTCGCCGATGATGGATCACGGGGGCCGGTTTAGAACTCATCAACGACGAAGGCGCGCCGTGAAGCTCGCTATCAGTCTCCTTCTCGCCGCCTGGGTGGGATCTGTTGCCTTCAGCGCTGTAAATGAAGGGGCTGTTCCTCCCGTCTCGGAGTTCGGAAATATTCCCGCGCCCAGCAGGGCAGGAGAAGTTTCACAATTCTGTGGCTCCGGAGGCTGCTGGTGGGAAATGGACGTTGAAATCGAATCCCCGCAGACTGCAAGGTCTCTAGTTGCCGATCTGGGGCTGGCATCGGAACGTTGCGAGCCGATGAACGTGTGGACGTTGCGCAAGACATGCACCGGCCGTGTTGAAGGTGGTGGGGGTCTTCGGATCTACCTCCGGTCTGACTTCTTTCTGTCCTAAACGCGTCAAGTTCCAGTTGGCCGACATGCCGTGTTCCACTCAGGGATCCCTCAGTGGGACGCCCCAGCGTTGTTCGCCGCTGCCAAGTGCTCGGTCAGGGCCCGGTTCACTAAAGCATAGGATGGGCAAACCAATGACCTGGGAGTAGACGTGATGGACATCAATGGCCTTGAGTTCTTTGTCCTCGTTTCTTTGGGGCGTGGGCGCTGCTGCTGGGCTTTGGTTCTATCTGTCGACCCGGTCCCTCAGCTCCATATCGGTATTAGGTGCATCTGTAGTGGTCCCAATCTTGGGATCAACGACAGCGGTGGTGCTCGTGTTGGGTCGGCTAACGGGCACCGCTCCCAGACAACATCTGCCCGGAGATTTAGATCGCCGGGCTGCACCGGTGCCAATGCGGCAGTAGGCTCCTGACATGACAACTCCGGAAAGGAGCCGCCGGCTAACCGTACGGATGTTCCCGGACTACGCCGGGACGGTGCTCTGGTTCGGCGGCCCAGTCAGCTATGAGGACTCGGGCCTGACGCAGCAACTCATCCGCGCGCTCCAGTTATGGGAAGAGCGCTATTACCTTTCCATGACCCAGGACTTCGAGTGGGTGTCCGCGGAGGCGGCCCACCGGTTTACGGCTGAGGGCAACCGGCTGGCAGAATGCGTGGCCGACGAACTCGGTGAGAGGTACGACGTCGAGTTCGCCTCGTACGAGGACGACGTGCCTGCCCGGATATTCCGTGCGTCCGGTCCTGCCCGCAACGCCGAGGCTGTTGCTGCCTTCGATACCTTGGCCGCCACCCTGCAAACCGGAAGGGATGGCTCCGGATGGTATGCATGGGCTCCATTGTCAGATACATCTTTCGGGCCACGGCGGAATGAGAATGAGTAGCGGCCCTGCGGTGAGAATCGCCGAGCTAGTTCAGTCACCGTTCAGGGCTCGTTCGGTGAGCAGGCTCAGGCTGGATGCGGATGCAGCGAGTTCAATGCTTCCCTTGTTCGTGCTCAAAACAATGACGCTTCCTCCTGGGAAAACCGTCCACGGCGCTCTTACCGCCGGGCTAACAAGCTGCGGCTCGGAATAGATTTCGACTGAGCCCGCCACAGAACCGGTGAAGCCCGTCTTCGCTTGAAATAGCACTTTGCCTGGCTCTGCCTTCACGTACCCTAAAGCCCAGTTTTGCCTGAGCGCTGATCCTTCCTCACGATGGGCGCATTCGAAGAGTCCTTGCTCCGCATCCAACGCAAGCCGCTTTCTCTTCACCGGCCGTAGGAGCAGTTCTACTAGCTGTAATGCCGCGAAACCTGCCAAAACGACGGTAGCCAAGGCGGGCCAAAATCCTATCGATTCCTGTAGAGGTGAAAACAGCGACACAAGAATAACGATCAAGAGGTAGGTGGGAACATTCGCGTCTTGCAGCTTCTCGAACGACCCTCTGGGCGCGGGACTCAGGTCTTGTTGACGCATCCGTGCCGGCCCTTCTTCCGGGTCGTCCACAAAATAACCTCCCGCTTTGCCAGGCTTGCTTCTGCCGAAGGGTGCATCCAGGGAACTTCCTCTGAGATTGTCCAAAGCCTAGCCCCACCAGTCAAGCCGCCCACGGCATGATGTTCGCCCACTCCTGTTCGCCCGGCTGCGGCTCTCTGGGGCATCCACTTAGCAACCGATGCGTAAGCCGATCTGCTAACGCGATACCTTTCATAAAGCCGCAGCAGTTGATAGCACTACTCTGCAGGCGCGAACCTCAGCCGTCCCGGTTACGATGTCCCCGCTTCCGTTCCGTCAGCATCATGCTGATAAGCGCAGCGAAAACTACGAGGGGCATAAGCCCGGTTAGCACCGCTATGTGGCTAGGAAAAATCGCACCAGGAATGCCGAGGGCAGCAACAATCACGAACGCCGGCAGCATGAAAGAAAGCCGCAGTTTAATGTAAGTACCGATTGGTTTCGTCATGGTTGACTCTCTCCACTGTGCCGGCTCTGGTAGGACTGGCCCCTATGCGGTCGTATGTGCGGGAAATCTACCAGCTGATCGCCGTAACAGCCGCAGTAGCCTCTGTCGCGTGGTTCGTGTGAAGGTAGCGAGATAACGCGAACGTGGAATGGCACCCATACATCCGAGCTGTATGTAAGTGAGTGACAGCTTCCGTGAGGGCGTCTCGCTCAAGGATCCCTAACCGGGCGCAGCCGATGGCTGCTGAGGGTGCTTAAGCTCTCGGTCTATCTGCACTCTGCGCGATGCGGTGTTCGTAGGCTGCATTGCGCTCCCGGTGGCAGAGCCCAATTTGCAGCATGGGAGCCTGCAAGACGTGCAGGTACAGCTCGACAAGGGTGTCTCGTATCGCCCAGTCAGCGGATCGATAAGCTGATGGGCCTTTCTGCTCTGTAAGCGGCTGTCCGTACAAGCCGATGAGTCCGTTCTTCACAGCATCGTATCCGGCATCGACAGCTGTAATGACGTTCCGGGCATTCGCGTAGGTGAAAAAGTTGAGGCTGAAGAGGGATCCGTCTATGGCCGCCCATAGAGCATTAATGGTCGCGATACGGGGTATCACGAAGGCCCCTCTGGTCACGCCTAGTAGCGTCTCGTCATCAGAACCGCCGGAAGGCCCAAGCTCGCATCCAAGGCGCTCAAAGTAGTTGCGGGGCTGCTCTGTTCCTAAGGGCCAAGGAGTCTCAACGACGGCTTGGATGAATTCCACGATGACACCCGGATTGGGGTTGAGGGACTCTTTGCGTCCAAAAGGCGTGTCCATGGCTGCACCCTACCCCTCCCCGTTGGCGCGCGTGGTGTCGCGATCAGGGGTCCCTCAGCGGGTCACGCCGACCGTTCCTGCATACAGGACGTACGATTGCTCGCCATACGGGCGATCAATGGCTAGATTGTCACCACCGGCCAACCTGTGGAGAGGCCGCTAACAACCTCGGAGTACAGCTATGGCAAGTGGCCGCAGGCGATGGAGATACCGTGATCCGTCCTGGCTTCAAATTGGTTTGCTGTACCTGCTAGCGATTATTTTTGCCTTCGACCCAACTCCTACTCGAATGGCCTACGTATTGGTTTTTGCTTTCTTCGTGACGGTTCTCGTTGTAGTCAAGGTGATGAGGAAGTCAGGTCACCAGACAAATGCAGATGACCAATTCCGCTCCTGATCACCGTGCCGGGAGGTGTCCCGCTCAGGGATCCCTTACTGCGGCACCTAGGCATGGAAACATGATGGGTGGTTCCCTGGAAACTGCCACGCAGCACAACGTCAGCACCATTCTGCAATGACCGGTCGACGAGCCTGTGAAAGCAGAGGAGATGCGTCATTGGAAGAATATCCCCCAGCCGCCGTCATTCGACAGCGCAGAATGAAATGTGTTGCAAGAGCGCTCTTCTTTCTGTCCGCGCTGGCGGTGCTGACGCCCCTTGTAGTTAGTCTCTTGGGTTACAACGTGGATCTGCCGCTTGGCCTGATCGCCACTTCTCTGCTGATAACGGGAATCATCTTCCAGACTCGGTCAGACCCGGTCTATGCCAGGACTCCACAGGACAGTGAGTAGTCCCCTTGCGGGAAGTGCACTGCGACGCTTCGGCGCTGAGGACGGATTCGGGACCCTACAAGCTCAGGACGGCACCCACAATGAGAACTGCACCTAGCCCGAGCAGCGCTATCCAAGCCTTTCTTTCACGGCCCAACGGTTTTCCTTTGGTTCGCGGGTGGCGCGCTGCCCAAAGTGCGCCGGCCACGATGAGCGCAACTCCGCCCAAGAGGCAGACAAAGAAGAGGATCGTGCCGTAGGTGTCCATCGCTTATGCATCGTACGGTGTCTGCGTGATTAATACCCCTGACAGCGTCTCGCACTGAGGGATCGGCTTACAGGGAGTCCGATCGACACAGGAAAGGCCGGCGTTAGGACACCGGCCTGGGGCTAGTATTTGGTCATGTCAGACGACCCCGCCCGTCGAGTCATCCGCCTGTTTCCTGACTACGGGCACCGGTGGCCACTTTGGGTGAAGAGCGCCCGCGGCCACCCGAGCAAATACACAATGGAGCCGGATGACTTCGGGTTGTCAGAAACCCTAACGGATCGTCTCCGCGCCTCGTACGACGCTTGGCATGCAGAGACCCTTTACGAGAACGATTGGAGTTCGCGCGCCAAGGAACGGGCTTGGAAGTCTGAGGGTGCCAGTGTCGCCGAACAGCTTCGATCAGAGGTCAAAGCCTTCGCTGACGTGGAATACGATGAGTAGCCTCACCGGCACCCCAGACGTCGTGCTCAAGGATGAGATCTGCGATGTTCAGACAACGGCTCCGCTGTTGAACTGAGCGCGCTTGGAGCGGCGTGGGACCCCGCGGGCCCAGAATGCGATCATGAGCCCCGCTGTCGCGGCTCCTCCTGCTTCAATCCAGGACGACGACCAAGTTCCTTCCGGAGTGGGAACTGCAAAGGCAAGCACCAGTACCGCGATCCCCAGCAAAACCTCGGCCCCAGTCTGGAATGGCCGGACGCGGTACGCGGGGTCGACCAGCCGGACGAAGGGGATGATCGGCAACACGAATAATCCAAGGCTGAAGACCACGAAGATGACGTTCAACGTGAAGATGACCAGACCGAGCGCCAGCAAGCTGAAGAACTTCAGAACCTGCAGCACGCGGAGTGGGTTTGCCGGTGTCCATCGGCTCAGCAGCAGCCCCCAGGCCGGCAGCCCAAGCAGCCAGCCACCGGCCCAGAGGCCGAAATCCAACAAGGCCAGGACCACGAGTAGGGTACCTGGCAGCAGGAATGCCGCGGCCTGTCGCAGCGAGGTGAGTCTTCCGGTCGGAAAGAAGATGCACGCACCGATCAGGAGATACGCGACCACGTACCAAGGCAGTAGCTGGATCACGGGCACCTGGGAAGATCCATAAGCGAGCAGTGTCAGCGAAACGACCATCACGCACACCCCGGCGAACGTCCACGGCCTGCGATCAAGGACTGGTGCAGCATCCCCCAATGTCATGAATCGCACTTTACTGCCTTTAGCTCCTCCGGGAAGCTGTTGGATTCCACGCATCGATTTCTGGGGTACGCCATGGTGACAGAGCTGTCCCAGTGAGGGATCCCTAAATGGAACATCTCGACGCGTTGCGATCGTCGTATCCAACTCGGCATCGTGCGCGAAGAATTCCTCTTGAGGTTCCCGGACAAATAGAGCCGCTCGAAATCTTCGAAAAATCACTGAAGAGAATCCTGATGCCCACAGAGCTAAGATTTCAGGTTGGACGACGGGAGTATAGGACTGGAAGAGTCAGGCCGGGCCACTTACGCGTGCGATATCATCCCGTCAACGCATCGTGACCTACCGATGCTGCGCCTATTCCTTCCTTTTCGAGAGCCCTCTCTCGATGAGACCGAAAACATTGTGCGATGGTCCCGATACGTCTCCGTAGAAGATCAATCCGCTTCGCTGGATTGGTTTGAAGCGACCGCGGGGATGGCCCAGGAACAACCATCCATTCGCGGTCTCGTCTCCTGCATGGGCGAGCTGGATGAGGAAACTGCCAATGCGCTTCGTGACGCGATTGGCTCCATAAAGCTCCAATATCTTCGGTGGATGGGATACGCCGAAGCGCCACGGACGAACTCGCCAGGGCGAGTCTTCGGAGACGAATACTTCGAGGCACACGTAAGTTTTGACGATGCGATGGCCGGGCGAAGGGTCCCGGAGTTCGCATGGGATGCCGAACGGCGTCTTGCATGGGGTGGACGGCTGTATCCGGACTCTTTGATCGTGGCCGCCGAGCCATTCCTCTTTCGACAACTGATGGATGACCTTCGCCTCGACACTGTGCCGGTGAGGGCAGATCGAGATTTACTGCCCCGGAGCGCTGGCGACTGACCGCACGCCCGCTACCGGCTCCAATGGATCCGTAAACGCGCTGAGGGATCTCTCAGGGGACGCATGACGCGCGGGCAACCTCAGTGGCTTCCGGGGGTCCGCGAACGGGGTCCTGACTTTGGATGGCACAGCGTGGGTGGCTGGAGAACGTACTGCTGAACAGCGCTTCGACTGCGGATAGATTGCCCAACCAGATTCACTGATGGTGCCCGTTCGCGTTGGACGGGCACCATCTCATTGCTCCGCGAAGGAACGTCCGTAATCTAGGCCGGCAGACAGAACATCCATCCGAGTGTTCGCCACCCGCTCAACATAATCAATGACGTCCCACCGCTTGAGTTCTCCGATGACGATGACAGGGCGCTGATACCCATTCACCTCCCACTTGGCATCCGGCAGGGTCACGCTCAGTACGTCTGCCAAATAAACCCCCAGCTCGGAAGCTAATGAGGCTTCGATCTGGCCTCGTTTCGCAATCATTGATTCGACCGCCTTGAGTCCCTCCACGTCAAAGGAAAGCGTGATGCCATGCGCCACTCAGAGATCGTTGAGAGTGGCATATTCCCCTATGGTGAGGCGGTGCGTCACGGCGTCGTTCTTGCCTCGCGGCCGATAGTCAGCCTTATAGCTGACCACACCGGACTTGTTCGTCTGCTCCTGACCGTCGTCCATTTCGTGAACGTAACAAATAATGCCTCTCACGGCACGCTACCGAAGCTCCGCATTGAAGCTAAGCGGTTGAGAGCGATCGGTTGGACCATGGCTTCACGCATACCCCGGCCGTCGCCGATTTTGTCGATGGTTTCCTTGATGGGGTGATCATTAGTGAGGGCGGCACCCACGATGAGAACTGCACCTACCCCGATCAGCGCTATCCAAGCCTTTCTTTCGCGTCTCAACGGTGTTCCTTTGGTTCGCGAGTGGCCCGCTGCCCAAAGTTGGCCGGCCACGATGAGCGTAAGTCCGCCCAAGACACTGACAAAGAAGAGGATCGTCCCGTAGATGTCCAGAGGTAATGCACCGTACGGTGTCCGCGTCATTAATACCCCTGACAGCGTCTCGCGCTGAGTATCCCTGACTGGCACACCTTCCAGCTTCCTCCCTTGGTATACGAAGAACGAGACAGATACTGCGGGCGTTTCCGGTCGCGGCTGCCGGTGTCTCTAACACCACCGTTTCTGGGCGACCTGTCGCCTGTGGGCTGGGAGATTGGCTGACCAAACGTTCACTTTCACTCGAAGCGACTATCCCCTGAGCGTGTCAGTGGCTCCTCGTAGGCTGCATGTATGAAGATGCTCCTACTCTCTAGATTCATCGGCGCCATTCCCAGGTTTTTAAATACCCCGAGTCTTGATGCCCGCGCAGCCACACGCATCGCCTACATTGATGATGCCTCCGTACCTCTTGGGAACGTGCCCTTCGTCGAACGCGAACGCCTCCAACTTCAAGAACTGGGATACTCCCTAGTGCCCGTAAAAATCGGGAGGGGAACTGCAGCTGACCTTGCCGCTGTGCTCGATACGGTGAACGCGATCTATGTTTCCGGCGGCATGGCCGACTACCTTATGGCGACCCTGCGACGCGTCGGTGCCGACACAGTATTGATTGAACGGATTCGAGCAGGGCTGCCTTACATGGGAGCGAGTGCCGGAGCGATGATTATGGGGAAAAACATTGAGCCGGCGATCGCTCTCGACGGACACACCGAGGGAGTCTCTTTAGACAACTTCAATGGGCTTAGCCTGGTAGACGCAGTGATTCTGCCCCATGCTGATGGGCTATTGCCTCCCTACCCGCCCGAAACGATCACCGCGGTAGCTCACCAATTCGAGGGCACACCCGGACTGACGATGCTGGCAGATACCGAAGCACTTCTCGTCGTAGACGGAAATATACGCTGCGTCGAATCCTCTGAAAACGAGTAGGCGTTATGGGGTGATTGCTGAGCAGCAGGATCAGCTGTGGGAAGTGGCGACGTGGAGAGTCTTTACGGTCGATCGCCAGGAACCTTCGTAAGAATACTCAGCGGGTGAGGATCCTCCTGCTGCAGTCCTGTGGTACTCGGTTGCCAGCATCGAAGCGTAGTGTCCGGCACCTGTCGATGGCTGGCAGGGAGGAAACATTCCCGGGGATAGCCGCCGCTACTCAGCCGCGGTCATCTCTGAGAGCTGGTGCGTGCTGGCGAAGCTGCAGCGTCTGGATGTTACCCAAACGCCGGTCAGTGTGGTGGCCTCTAAGTCGAAGCGGGACTGGTTACCGAAACAAATTTTGCCGCAGCGGCCATAGGGGTCCGCGTCGCACGGTTCGTTCGGCAGCAGCGAAACGACATATTGGCGCGACCGAGGCAAGGGCACCGGACATCCCGGGCTATGAGTTGAACCGTCCGGGCCGAAGGATCCCGTCCGCACGTGTTTTTCAGGGCAGGGGGTGGTCGCAGACAAGAACAAGCGGGCACTGGCTGGGGACGCGCAGCCAGTGCCCGCAACTCTACGGCTGAACGTCTCCCGGCGGCGTCGTGGACGTGCGGCCGCTTCGCCATATGATGGCGGCGCCCGACGCGATGACCAGGCCGATTCCGGCTACCGCCGAAACCGGCAGTTCCTGGCCCAGCGCCAGAGCGCCGACGACGGCGGCCGCCGCCGGATCAACGGCAAACAACGTCCCGACAACACGCGGAGATGTGAGCTTTGTGGCCAGGAAATCCAACGTGTAAGCCAGGGCAACTCCCAGTAGGGCCGATATCAGCACAGCCACCCAGTCTGCGGTGTCCAGCTTCGGCACGGCGGGCAGGGAGAACGGTGACAGCAAAAGGGCAGCAACCCCCACTGACAAAGCCAGTCCCTGAATGCCCGCGCTGTCCTGACCGACCCGGCCTGCCATCAGCGTGTAGGTTCCGAACGCGACCGCGGCCCCGAGTCCGAACAGGACACCGAAGCCGTCGGGTTCGGTTTGGACGCCCGCGGCGGCGGCGACTCCCGCCAGGGTCAGTACCGGCAGGCACCTGTCAATGAGACCCTTGGCTCCGAGGCTGGCCACGGCCAGCGGGCCGAGGAACTCGAGAGTGACCGCCAAGCCAAGTGGAATACGTTCAAGGGCGCTGTAAAGCAGGACGTTCATGGCAGCCATAGCCGCCCCATACAGCAGGATCCCCGACCAGGCCCGCGAGTCCAGCCTCCGTATCCGGGGCCGGGCTATGGCGAGGAGGAGGAAGGCAGCAAGCCATAGCCGGAGCCCGCTCGTGGCGAGGGGACCGGCAACGGCAAAGACGCCGCTGGCCAGAACCGAGGATATCTGGATGCTGATCGAACCGATGATGACGCAGGCTGCGCCCGTCAGGGCGCGCGAACGAGAAGAGAGATTGTGGAACACGATTACCATTTCTGGGCAGACCGAAAGACCGGTCGTTGACAAGGAAGTCAGACGACAGGCAGCCGCTCAGAAAAGGATGGGGAGAATCCGCGATGCCTGTCAGCGGCGCGCGGACGGTCCTCGGCGGGCAGAACACCCCAGGTTGCTCATCGGGTCCATAAGGGGAGCGTATTAGTGGAACTGGTTCAAGGCCAACTGTGACTGGCACCGCCGGGAGTGTAGCTGTGCTTACCTTGCGCAGCGGGTGCTACGGGCTCCGGCCATACGGTCTGTTTAGTTTGAGGGTACGTACGCTTCGCAGCGGGACTGGAGTTCGCTGGCAGCTGAGGTCCAGGTATCCACGTTCAAGTTCCACGACACGTCCGGGTTTTCGGCTTTCCGTAGGACGTTCTCGGTGGGGGAGGAGAACTCCTTCAGGAGCTGGGAGATGTCCTCAGGCGCGGCTTCGGCGATTTCCTGGAGTTCGCCGTGCAGCGGGCGCGCATCCTCCGCGCTTAGGGCCATGCCTGATGTGCCATCACGGATTATCACGGCTGACATGACCTGGCCCAAGGGGCCCTGCCCGTCCGGGCCGAGGAGTTCCACGCACGACTGCTCTTCAGTAGCCCGAACGGTTTGCGGACTGGGGGATTCCGCACTCCCCGTCGGTGTTGTCGTAGACGTCGCCTGCCCAGCCGCAGCACCTGCGGTGGCTGTACTGCATCCTGTAAGCAGCAGTAGTGCGAACACAGGGCTGATGGCAATTTTTCTCATGGGTCCCCCGCGAGTGATAAATGGTGGTGACAATCTAGCCGCTGGTTGTCCCGGCGTCGACCACTTTGCGTGCCGGTGGTTGAGAAATCCGCTGCCGTGCCGCCCAGGACGCGCGGCTGCCGGGCCCCGTTCACCCCTGCGCCCCGGTTCGGCTGGCCTGCTCTGCCCGGTCCTGGAGCGCGGCAACGACCTTCTGGACCGCGGTCCGGTGGAGGGCTTCGGGACGGCAGAGAATATCAACGTGCCTGGTGAGCTGAAGTCCGCTGAGGGGTTTCAGGACAACTCGGCTGCCGGGTTGGGGCGCTGCCGTGTGGCGGGGCATCAGTGCTACTGCGTCGCTCGCAGCGACGATGGAGGCTGCCGTGGAGAACTCGTTGATCCGATGCGAAATGTTCAGGGGCCGGCCCGCGTGGGCGGCGATGCTGTCAAGGGCCGAGACCAGCGGGTAGCCGTCCTGCACCGATATCCACTGCTGTTCCGCGAGCTCCGCGACGCTGAGCGCTGCCTGGCCAGCGAGACGGTGCTGCTCGGACATGGCGATGTCCAGGGGTTCCTGCAGCAGGGGGATCACCGTCAGGGAGGACGGCCAGGGCGGGCTGTGCTGCAGCCGGTGTGCGACGACGAGGTCGAAGTCAGCCGTCAGGGCGGGAAATTCATCCTGTCCCACGTCCCGGTCATGGCAGAGCAGGCGGGGATTATCCGCACCGGCAAGATCAGCCAGCAGCGGGCCGAAGAAGGCCAAAGCGGCACTATTGAAGGCACAGGCCGTCACGGACGCCGTCGGGTCCTGCACATAACGGCTCACGGCCTGTTCCGCAGAGCTCATTGCGACGCTGATCTGTGCTGCTGCCTCGGCCAGGGACCGCCCGGCACCGGTCAGCACCAGGTTCCTCCCTCGGCGTTCCGTCAGGGGAACCTCGACCCGGCGCTGCAAAGCGGTCAGCTGCTGCGACACCGCGGAGGGGGAGACATGCAGGGCCCGCGCTACCGCTGCCAGGCTTCCGCGTTCGCCCAATTCCCTGAGCAGCCGCAGCTGATGGATATCCATAAGCGAACACTAAACCATTGGTTTACAAACTGCCCTCTCGTCTAATCAAACCGGACGGGTGAGACTCAGTGGGTGCCCCCAAATCCAACCCCTCTCAAGTACTCAAAGCTCCCGGCTCCCGCGACGCGGAAGCGGTGCTCCGGCCCGGTGAGCTCTTTTCTCGTTGCCCGGCGCATTGACGGGTTTCTCCTTCTGGTCGCCGTGGTGTGGGGCAGCAGTTACCTGGCGGCGAAATCGCTCACCGATACTGCCGGTGTCACCGTCATCCTCTCCCTGCGATTCCTCATCACGGCTTCTGCCCTGTGGTTGATCTGGGTGATCCGCAGCCGGCGTACCATCGGGGGCCGCGAAGCAGCCGTCGGCGTCGTCCTCGGACTCACCCAGGCAAGCGTGCTGATCCTGGAAACCCACGGGATTGCCGGTACCAGTGCCACCAACGCCGGACTGATCATCAGTCTCGTGGTTGTATTCACCCCCATAACCGAGGCCATCGCGTTCCGCGCGAAACTGCCGCGCATGGTCTTGGGCGCCGCGGTGATCGCCGTCGTCGGGGTATGCCTGCTGGTTTCCGGGGACGGTTTTGCGACGCCGGCTCCCGGAGACATCCTGATGCTCGCCGCTGCGGTGGTGCGCGCCATCCATGTCACTGCCGTCTCCGGGCTCACCCGGGGCCGCGCCTACAGTCCGTTGAACCTGACGCTGGTGCAGGGCGCCGTCTGCGCCCTCGTCTACACCGTGGGCGATCCCACCGGTGTCCTCAGTGCCGTCCGAACGTTCACTTCCGCGCAATGGCTCGGTGTCCTCTACCTTGGCCTGGCCTGCAGCGTCTTCGCGTTCCTCGTGCAGACCTGGGCCATCCAGCAGACTTCAGCGTCCCGTGCAAGCCTCCTCATGGGTACCGAACCCATCTGGGCCGTGCTCATCGGACTCAGCATTGGTCAGGACACCCTCTGCCTCCCGGGCATCCTCGGCGCCGCCCTCATTGTTGCCGGAACGTACCTCGGGCTGCGGGCCGAAACACGCCACCGAGTCCGGCTCCGCCGCAACCGGCCGCGGCAGGGTCGGTTCCAGATTGGAGAGCCGGGTGGAGCCGGTTAGCTGCGGGTTTGGCCGGCTTCGGAACCGGCGGCCGGAAGCCGGGAGCGGAGAACCGGCACTCCGGGGCCGTCGAGCTGATCCAGATAGGCGTCGCGGCCGGCCATGGCCATCACGAGGGCGAGCGTCGTCCCGGTGATGAGAGGACCCGAGCCCGCCGCGAACGGTCCGTCCTGTGCGCGTAACCGCAACCCGGCCGTATGGGTGCGGCTCTCAACCGTGAAGTTGCGCGACGCGAAGAATTCGGCCACGGACGTCAGCGCCTCAACAGGGGCTGTGTGGGGAAGTCCCAGGGGCTGGCGTATGTCCTGGGCGTGCACGACGACCTCACCCAGGTAGGCCGCTGTATGCCCGGAGGGTGCCGTGGTGCTGGTGATGACGGCGCGGAAACGGGCGAGTGTCTCCACGGGCGTCTTGCCCAGATGCTCGGCCATTCGGCGCTGGTTGTGCACGTCGGGCCGGAACCGCGCGCCAACCATGCTGCGCAGCCAGCGCCACTGGTTCAGGCTGGCCGCGGCGGTGAGGTGGGCTGTGACTTCCTCGACGTTCCACTGGCCGCACAGAGTGCGGTGCTGCCACTGCACCGGGCTGAGGTTCGCCAGCGCGTCTGCCAGAACCTTTCGCTCGGCGTGTGCCAGCGCCCACAGATGGTCATGCTGTTTTTGCGGCATAAGAAACGCCCATTTCTTGTCGGTTTCGGGATTCGTTACTCGCTGCGTGTCTCAAACCGTACCTGGATCCACTTCAGTTCAGCGCGCGGCAAAACAGCGGTGACGACGCCGCCTGGGAGGCGCGCACCGATGCCGTAAACGAACGGGTCGGTATCAACTTCCGCACCGGGGACGTCCGCGCCGTCGAGAATGGTTCGGGCCTGGCCGTTGACCATCCGTGCCGTGACAACGGGTGCGCGCTGATCCCAGGGTTCACCGCCGGGCCATAGCTCCTCCCGGTACTGGTTGGACAGAATGTGGTTGACGTGGTCTGCCAGGAGGTCCTGGAGCGAAGCGCTTGGCTCGCGCTGCCACGTGGTTCGCACGGCCTCCCACAGCTGGGGATAGCGCATTCGCTCCACCTGTTGAATCAGCCAGGCGGGCCGGGACCACGGCGGAACTTCCTCGATCGCTTGCAGCGTCTCGGCGTCGAGATCCGCGCGGTTCACCGGGTCCGACCTGTCGTCCGGATTGCGCCAGAGGGTATAGGTGATGCTCGCTGTCAGTTCGCTGTACCCAGTCTCATCCAGAATGGAGTTCACACTGACGGAATCCGTGTCCTCCAGTGTCGGTTGGGATGCGAGACCGACCACGGGGATAGGCATCAATGTCAGGCTTTTGGCCTCTTCGACCCGGGGGTCCGGTGCGTCTTCGGGAAGTATCCCCATCCATTCCATGCCCCACTATGGATTAACACGGTGAGCCTGTAAATGTCCCTTGTTTTTCCGGTTTTACGTTTTGTCAGCCGGGGATCCGCCGGCGCCAGAACCAACAGCGAGCCGTCCTGGGCTAGGCTGGGGCCGTCGCACCGCTGGGGTGCGGGAGGCCATGGGGGACCGCCGTGAGAAGAATACCGTCAATAGGCATGATTGTGGGAGCCTCGCTCGTGGGTGGCTTTGTTCTCGGGATCGGCACCATGCCCGCATCCGATCAATCCGTGGTCCACTCAGTCCGGCAGGCAACTGCTGCCGTGCCGGCGTCGGCGCCTTCAGCGGTGGCGGACGATCCCGCGACGGCGGTGTACGAACCGTTTGTCGCATGCTCCGCCGATTACGTTGATGGTCCGGGTGCTGACCTGGACCGGAGCAACTTGATCGGCCCGGAGAACAGTGCGATGGTTTCCCCCGAACAGCTGATAGCCATGGGTATCCCTGCAGCCGACGTCGGGCTGCAGGCCCGGGCGTGGGAAGAGCTCAGCCCAGACCAGCGCGACGAACAGCTGTGCCGCGGCGCCCAGGAGACCCCGGCCGCCGTGGAGTCCCGCTGATCCACAATTCCGGATCTGTGCAGGAAGCCCCCCGATATATCTCGTCTCCGATCCCTCACTTCCTACGTATTGACCGGCGGGACGGCTGTGTAAGACTTCGCGGATGAACGGGCCCCGGAGGAACAGCGCAACGAAGACCTGGATACGGCAGCATCCATACCTGGCCGTGGTGCTGGGTTACGCGATCTTTCTCATGGTGGTCACAACCGTAGTGAGCCTTACTAATGGATCCCTGGACGTTGCCGAAATACTGTTCCAGGCGCTTATGTATTCCCTGGTCTACTGGCTCCCCGCATTCTTCCAATCGCGGACCGTTCGCAGGACCAAGGAGCGGCTCGATGCACACGGACAGTCAAAAGCGTATCTTCGCTACCCGGATGCGCGGCCGGGATCGCTCAGCGGAACATGGAACCAGGGAATTGCGACTCCCGCTGAGGGGTCCCTGCGCTTCCAGCCCGCCGTTTATGACAATTTGGAGCCATCCGGGCGCGCAACCGACTTTGTGGTCCAGGAAGTACTTCCCGAACGCCGGAAGGTCCGGCGCAATGAACGGAAGTATCTCTGGGACGTCGGGTATGAAGTGGTAACCCTGCTCACTGACAAGGGGAGGGTGCAGGTCGCCGCGAGTCCGGAAACTCTGGACAGTCTCGTCGAGCTCCTGGCATCCGGTCCCGGAACCCCGTCCTGAGCGTCTGGGATGCGGTAGCCGACACACTGATGGTCAAACACACTTTACGTACAGGTCGCTTGACAGTACAGTGTCCTTGACAGCTGGTTGGACCGAGGAAAGGCGAACAGATGAGCGTTGAAGACACCCGGAGCAAATGGGGCCGTGCGCGGTTCGGCGGCAGGACTTCCCATTTGATGGCCGCTTCGCTGGCCATTGCCGTCCTCGTGTCCGCCGCGCTGGGCTGGCTGTTCATGGTGCTGCGGAACGGAGACCGGCCGCTGCTGGCGTTCGGCATCATGGCAGTCTTTACCCTGCCCATCGCGGCGGTGCTGGCGTGGGTAGTGCTCGTGGACCGCTCGACCATCCCCGGTGCACTCAAGAAACCCGAAGACTCCGTCGAGTCCGTGTGGTATGACAAAGCCGCCAGCGGCGCGTTCACCGACATCCTCCTGGTGGGCGGACTGGGATGCGCAGCACTCACGTTCCTTGGCACCGAAGGTACGGCAGGCCTGGTTCTGGGCGGTGTGGTTGCCTTCGCCATGCTGGACTTCGGCGTGCGCTACCTTTGGCAGAAGAAAACCGCGGCCTGATGGAGAACTCACTGACCCTCCGCCGATCGGAGCGTGGCTGGTCACAGCAGCACCTCGCCGACGAACTTGGCGTCTCGCGGCAGACCATCATCTCCATCGAGAAGGGCCGTTACGACCCCTCGCTGCCGCTTGCCTTCAGGCTCGCCGCCGTCTTCGACTGCCGGATCGAGGACCTGTTCACCCCCGAGCAGGTTTACTCCGGCTGAGCCCGCGCAGCTCCCGCAAGGCCCCAATGGCCGAAAGACTCCCGACGTCCCGAAAGGCCCATCGATGCCTGACCCAATCCTTCCCTCCCGCCTGCCGATCGCCGCAGCACCCATGGCCGGCGGACCAACAACGACGGCGCTGGCCTCAGCCGTTGCTGACGCCGGCGGGTTTGCGTTCCTGGCCGGCGGCTACAAGACGCCCGCTGCCCTCGCAGCGGAAATCAGCGAACTCCGGGCCGGTGGATACCCATTCGGCGTGAACCTCTTCGTTCCGTCGCCGGACCCCGTAGATGAAGCTGCCTTTCGCGCTTATGCCCGGCGGCTGCAGCCCGAAGCGGACCGCTACGGGCTGACTCTTGGCGAGCAGCCGGTGGCCGATGACGACTTCTGGGAGGAAAAGCTTGAGCTGCTGATCCAGGATCCAGTCGACGTCGTCTCGCTGACCTTTGGACTGCCGGCAGCGGCGGACATCGCCGCGCTGCAGGGGGCCGGAACCACCGTCCTCGCTTCCGTGACCACCCCCGCGGAGGCACGCCAGGCACAGGATGCCGGTGTGGACGGGCTGATAGTCCAGGGGCCGCAGGCCGGGGGCCACAGCGCCACCTTCGACGCGGACCGCCAGATCAACGAGGTATCCACCGCAGACCTGGTCAGGGAAGTGCGGGCAGCAACCGGCCTGCCGGTCATCGCCGCCGGCGGTGTCGACGGTCCTCAAGCTGTCCAGGCCCTCCTGGCTGCCGGTGCGGACACTGTGGCCGTGGGAACCCTGCTGCTGCTGGCGGACGAAGCCGGGACCTCACCCACCCACCGCTCCGCACTGGCCGGCAGCGAGTTCTCCGAGACCGTGCTTACCCGCGCATTCACGGGCAGGCCGGCGCGGGCGCTGCGCAACGGATTCGCCGAACGTCACGGCGGTTCCGCCCCGACTGCCTATCCAGCCGTACACCACCTCACGCGGGAACTGCGCCAGGCGGCCGGCAAAGCGGGCGACGCCGACACCCTGCACCTGTGGGCCGGAACCGGCTGGCGGAACGCGCCGCAGCTTCCCGCAGGGCAGGTCATCGCCTGGCTCATGGAACACGGTAGCCAAACTCACGCGCCGGCGGAGGAGAGCCGGAATAGTCCGGACCGCCCTGGCACCCTAGGCTGAAAGAAGGATGCGGCCCGCCGCGCCTGCCCGTTGAACTTCTGAGAGGACCGTCTTGAGCAAGCTGCCCTGCGCCGAACTCCACCTGCACATTGAGGGAACCCTGGAACCGGAGCTGATCTTTGACCTGGCCGCCCGCAACGGCATCGAGCTGCCCTACGCGGACCTGGACGAGCTCCGTGCCCGCTACGAGTTCACCGACCTGCAGTCCTTCCTTCACCTCTACTACGCCAACATGAACGTCCTCCGCACCGAAGCGGACTTCGCGGACATGACCCGTGCCTACCTGGCCCGCGCTGCAGCGGCCGGAGTGAGGCACGTTGAAATGATGGTGGACCCGCAGGCGCACCTGGCCCGCGGCGTCGCACTTGAAACCTGCATCCAGGGCGTGGCCGCCGTGCTGGAGACCTCCGAGGCGGAATTCGGGATGTCCACGGCGCTGATCGCAGCATTCCTGCGCGACCGCCCGCAGGAAGAAGCCTCCAGGGTCCTTGCAGACCTGCTGGCCATGAACGCGCCTATCATCGGCATCGGCCTGGACTCTGCGGAGCTCGGCAACCCGCCGGAGAACTTCGTGCCGCTCTATGAGCAGGCGCGTGCCGCCGGCCTCAAGCTCGTGGCGCACGCGGGGGAGGAGGGCCCTTCCCACTACATCGAGCAGGCCCTGGACCTGCTGCTGGTAGACCGGATCGACCACGGAATCCGCTGCATGGAGGACCCGGAACTGGTGGCACGGCTGGAGCGCGAGCAGGTTCCGCTGACCATCTGCCCGCTGTCCAACGTGCGGCTGCAGGCAGTTGATTCGCTGGAGAGCCACCCGCTGCCGCTGCTGCTTGAACAGGGCCTGAACGTGTCGGTGAACTCCGATGACCCGGCGTACTTCGGCGGCTACGTCGATGACAACTTCGCCGTGCTCCGCAGGACCTTCGATCTCAACCCGGCACAGTTGGCCAGGCTCGCCGAGAACTCCGTCACGGCGTCGTTCGCTTCTGCGCAGCGCAAGGCCGAGCTCTTCGCGGAAATCGAGGCCTGGCTTCTGGCAGAAGGTATCGCCTAGGGGGCCGGCCGGCCCCTCCCGCCGGCATCGCCCCGGCCGCGGCGGAAGGTCAGCCGCACTATGGCACCGGCAGCAATCGCCATCAGGCCCAGCGAAATATCCAGCAGCGGAAGCGAAAGCGCCAGCAGCAGGGCTCCGGCGATGCCGAGCACGTTGAGCACCCGCGGCGTGTACCAGTGCCGCTTCCGCAGCGTAAACGCGATGACCGCCGTGCCGCCGGCGTACAGCAGGCCGGTGAACGCGGCGACTCCCAGCAGCGTGGTCAGCGGGAACGCCAGGACCAGGGCAACAACGACGGCGGCACCTGCGGTTATGCCGACCCACGGCACTGCGGGGCGGCCGCGCAGCAGCGCCCGCCGGCGGCCGAAGACCGGGGCCAGCTCGCCCTCCGCCGCCATGGCCGCGCCGATCCGTGCGCAGCCGGCGTTCAGGGCAGACAGCGCGCCCAGCCCGGCGGCAGCCGCAGCGATCAGCACTGCCCCGGTGCCCACGCCGCCGCTGAGCTCCGCCGCCGGAACCAGGATCGGAGCAGGCTCCGCCGCGAGCGACGCGGGCCCGAAGAAATCCAGCAGCGACTGGCCCAGCACCAGGTAGAGACCCAGGACGACGGCGATAGCGGCCGGCAGTGCGAGCGGAATGTTCCGCGCGGGCGAGCGGACATGCGGTCCCAGCGAAGCCAGATACCCGTAACCGATGAAGGCGAAGTAGAGCAGCGCGGAGGACTCAAGGAGTCCGGCAAACCCCGGCTCCGGCAGGGTCGCCAGCTTCGGGGTGCCGCCGGGAAGATCCGAGTTGAACGCCACCACGGCCACAAAGGCCAGCACCGCAACGACGAAGGCCACGACGAAGCGGGACACCCAGTCGCTGCGCGATGCGCCAAGCAGGTTGAGGACCGCAGTCAGGACGACGGCGGCAACGGCTACCGCCACGGCGTGACCAGGTGCCAGATAGGTTCCCAGCATCAGCGCCGCCACCGCTGCCGCCGCCAGCCGAGAACACAGGAACACCCAGCCGGTCACGAACGCCGCCGTGGGACCGAGGATCACCCGCGCAGCCCGGGTGCCGCCGTCGTCGTAATTAGCCTGTCCCTCATTCAGCGCGGAACTGATCTGGTAAATCGCCACCCCGCAGGCATAGGCGACGACGGCGGCAATCACCAGGGGCAGGGCGAGCGACCCGCCGTCCGCGCTCACCGCGGCCGGGAAAACAATGAACACGCCCGCGCCGATGATCGAACCGATGCCTGCCGTGGTCGCGTCGAACCCGCCCAGCGGGCGTGCAGTGGCGGCATTGCCGGACAAACGGGCCTCCAATCGGTCAGCCCTTGGCCGGGAAGCGCGGGGAACACCGGTAAACTCGAAGAAGATCTCTACTCACAATGGGCGGAAACAGGTGGTTTCCGCAACCAATCGAAGTTGAAAGGACTGCTGTGCTGCGCACACATGCCCTTGGTTCCCTGAGGGCCGAGCATATTGGACAGACTGTCACCCTGGCCGGCTGGGTTGCCCGCCGCCGGGACCACGGAGGCGTAGCCTTCCTTGACCTGCGTGATGCCTCCGGCGTTGCCCAGGTTGTTGTCCGTGAAGAGGACGTCTTCCACGGCCTGCGCAATGAGTACGTCCTGCAGATCACCGGCAAGGTCGAGCGCCGTCCCGAAGGCAACGAGAACCCCGCCCTCGCCACCGGCGAGATAGAGGTCATTGCGGACGACGTCGTCATCCTCAACACTTCCGACCCGCTGCCGTTCCAGATCGACGAGCACGTGGAGGTGGGCGAGGAAGCACGCCTGAAGCACCGCTACCTGGACCTGCGCCGTCCGGCTCCCGCCGCCGCCATGCGGCTTCGCTCCGAGGCCAACCGCGTGGCCCGTGAACTGCTCCACGACGAGGGCTTCGTGGAGATCGAAACCCCCACGCTGACGCGCTCCACTCCCGAGGGTGCCCGCGACTTCGTGGTCCCGGCACGGCTGGCCCCCGGCTCCTGGTACGCGCTCCCGCAGTCCCCGCAGCTGTTCAAGCAGCTGCTGCAGGTGGGCGGGTTCGAGAAGTACTACCAGATTGCCCGCTGCTACCGCGACGAAGACTTCCGTGCCGACCGCCAGCCGGAGTTCACGCAGCTGGATATCGAGGCGAGCTTCGTCGAAGAGGATGACATCATTGCCCTCGGCGAGCAGATCGTGAAGTCGCTCTGGAAGCTGATCGGCGTCGAGATCCAGACCCCGATCGCCCGGATGACCTACGCGGATGCCATGGCCCGCTACGGCTCCGACAAGCCGGACCTGCGCTTCGGCCTGGAACTGACTGAGCTCACCGAGTTCTTCAAGGACACCACGTTCCGCGTCTTCCAGGCGCCCTACGTCGGTGCCGTGGTGATGCCCGGCGGTGCCTCTCAGGCCCGGCGCACCCTCGATGCCTGGCAGGAATGGGCCAAGCAGCGCGGCGCCAAGGGCCTGGCCTACGTGCTGGTCCAGGAAGACGGCACCCTCACCGGTCCGGTCGCCAAGAACCTCACCGACTTCGAGCGTGAGAACCTGGCCGAAAAGGTCGGCGCCAAGCCCGGCGACTGCATCTTCTTCGCTGCCGGCCAGACTTCCGAAGCCCGTGCCCTGCTTGGCGCTGCCCGCGTTGAAATCGGCCACCGCACCGGCTTGATCGACCCGAAGGACTGGGCATTCGTCTGGATCGTTGACGCCCCGATGTTCGAGCCCGCCGCCGCAGCAGTGGCAGCCGGGGACGTAGCCGCCGGTGAAGGCGAGTGGACCGCAGTGCACCACGCCTTCACCTCCCCGAAGCCCGAGTTCCTGGACACCTTCGACACCGATCCCGGCTCCGCCCTGGCCTACGCCTACGACATCGTCTGCAACGGCAACGAAATTGGCGGCGGTTCAATCCGTATCCACCGCCGCGACGTGCAGGAACGTGTCTTCAAGGTCATGGGCATCTCCGAGGAGACCGCCCAGGAACAGTTCGGCTTCCTGCTTGAAGGTTTCAAGTACGGCGCTCCGCCGCACGGCGGCATCGCCTTCGGCTGGGACCGTGTGGTGGCGCTGCTGGCCGGCGCCGACTCGATCCGCGACGTCATCGCCTTCCCGAAGTCCGGCGGCGGCTACGATCCGCTGACCTCCGCTCCGGCTCCGATCAGCGCCCAGCAGCGCAAGGAAGCCGGCGTGGACTTCAAGCCGGAGAAGAAGCAGGACAAGCCAGCCTCCTAGCCTTATCCAGACAAATACCCGGCCGCCGATTCGGTGGCCGGGTATTTGTGTTTTCCGGTCCATGCTAAATGGGAAGCGTACTTTGTGTATTGGGCTAATGTGCCACTCAACGGACGTTTTTCGGTCTTTACTATTCCCGCGGCCCATCGTTCATTCGTAGTGTCCTCAAGGCGATAATTTTCTGTCCGCACCCGGCTACCTGCCGCATCGTCGAATTACCGCGGGCCAGCTAGGAATACGAATGAAGTCTCAACCTGCGCGAGAACGACATCGCACCGCACCAAAAACACATTCCCTGGGCAGCCGCCTGACCACGGCGTCGCTGAGCGCCGCCTTGGTCCTGGGCATCACCGGATTCGCCACGGAGATACCGCAAACCCCCGGGAAGGACACTGCAGCCACCGGCTCCACGGAATCGCAGCTCCCGCTCGACATAGCCGGTTTCTACGACACGACGGCGTCCGGAGCCCCGCGCGAGCTACGGAACGACCTCGCCGGCGTCCTCCGGGGCCAGGTCCAATTCGCCCAAAGCCATACGATCAACCCTGCCGGCAACACTGCGGCAAGAATGCCGTCACTGGTGACGGACCGGGCTGCATTGGTCCTCTTCTCTCCGGAGTCCGGGGCAGCGCGGGCCAGCGTCACGGCCACCGTGAACGGAGCCTTGCAGGGAACTATGGAACTGGCACCGCCGGCACAGATTCCCCGCTCGGACATGGACATCACGCAGAACAGGCCGGACGTCGCCTATTCCTCAACAGCCTGGACCGCCGAGCTGCCCTGGAACTGGATGAAGCCCGGACTTGAACTGACCTTCGAAACGGACAAGGGCAGCGGGGTGCTGGAACGTGCGGGCATCGAATTCGCGGCACCGGCGGAAATGGTGATCAGCTCCATTCAGCTCGGCATGCTCACCGATTATCCGGAATCCAGCGGGCATTACATGTTCAATGAGCCCGAGAAGTCGGGGTCTGACTACTTCCAGACAATTCCGGTATCAAAACTGACCATGGCCATTTACGAACCGGTACGCCTGGATAAGGTCATTGTGGCGTCCGGAACGGTCTACGAGGAAAAGAGCGCCGTCAATGGCGATGTCTATTCCGGGGACCTGCGGGAGAACGTTGGCAAGGCCCAGGTGAGCACGGGCATAAACCTTGCTAACTTCGGCACCACCAGCGGACCCATGGACCAGAGGCAGCCCGGCACGTTCAACCAGCGGATCATCCACCACTCCGCCGGAAACTACGCCAACGGGGTACACCGGCACGGACTCAGCGGCGGCAACGGCATGGCAACCCTGTATGACTCGGTGGGCAACGAGCTCAGCCACGAACTCGGCCATTCCTACGGGCTGGGGCACTACCCGGGGGTCGACACGTCCAAGCAGGGCGACGAACGGGTCATCAATGCGAGCCACCACAGCGAAAGCGGCTGGGGCTACATTGCCTACCGGGACCGGATGCGGTCCAACCTGTCCTCGAACACCGCTTTCACGGCCGAGGGATTCGACCTAAGCGCCGGAAAGTTCAGCCAAAACTACCAGGGGATCTACAACTACCACCGTGACACCATGTCCGGCGGCAGCAATTCCAGCACCCTTTCCCGCTACACCCATGTCACCGGTTACAGCACCGACATCACCCAGCGCTCCCTGCGCACCGTGGTTCCGGACCTCGCCTATCCCAGCGGCTACCGGGACTGGGACGCCGCCGCCGGTCAGTATGTCGATGCGAAGGTGAAGACACCGGCATTTTCGGCTCCCCGGCCTACAGCGGTAGGGGTTCCGGTCTACACCCTGCTGGGCGGGTACAACCCTGCGAAGCCGGAGCAAACAGTCCTCTACCCCGCGTTCCGCAGCAACTACGGCAACGTTTTCCGCCTTCCGCAGGCGGATACCGCAACCACGGATTCAACCCGCCGCTGCTGGCTTGAGGTCACCTTCGCCGACGGCCGGGTGGATAGGACCGCGCTGCAGGCCAGCGACGGTGTCAAGCAGTTCAACGTCAACCTGGCGCATTCCGACCAGCCGTCCGGGGCATCGATCTACTGCCGCATCAACGGGACAACCACCAAGCTGGGCAACTCGATTTCAATTGCGCCGAACCAGGAACCGCTGCGTCCCGCCGTGGTGATTGGGCAGGACGCCGGGTACGAAGCCCTGCGGGCCGTTGAGCTGCCGGAGCTTGAGGCGAAGCTGCAGGCCGTAGCAGGCCGCGCGGCGCCGGTGCTGGATACCGAGGGAACCGTGCTCCTGGCGAGCTGGAAGGACGATCTGCGGGGACTCAGTCCGGCCGCCCGGGACATCGCCGATTCTGTCCTGGCGCAGACGGAGACCGCCGCCTCGGTGGACGCTTTCATCCGGCTCAACCAGGAGCCGCTCGAGTCGGGGAATGCGGCCGTGACCGCTGAACTGTTCTCGCTGCTGGACACAGCCGGTTTCACCGAGAGCACCACCCGGGTGCTCCCTGCGGGTGGAAGCCTGCTGGTAGACGGCGGCCACTGCCTGGTGCTGGGAGAAGACCTCGGCGTCACCGTGCCCAAGGACAAAACGCTGTGCGCCGACACGGCCGCCCAGCGCTGGTTCCAGGATGCGCGCGGAGCCATTCACAGCGAACTGCGTCCTGACCTGTGCCTGGTGGCCGGAACGCCGGTCAGCACGTCCCCGTGTGCCCGGACGTCGGGAGCCCAGGTGTGGATCCAGGAAGCTGACGGACACCTCAAGAGCGCTGTCTCGAGCTATCTGGACTTCTACCGCAACCAGGGAATTGCGGGAATGTACGGGAGGACAAACGGCTCCAACCAGGTCTGGACCGGGCTGGCTGCGGCCGGCAGCCCCGGGACGGCCGTGCTGAGCGCGGCCAGTCTCGCTACTATCGCCGGCCTGGATTTCGCCGTTGCGTCAACGGACGCGTTTATCCGGGTGAACGGAGCAGGCCTTGAAGCCGGGGACCCGGCTGCCGCAGCAGAGCTCAAATCCCTCCTGGCCGCGAATGGATTCATGGAAAGCTCCGAGAAGTACCTGCCGGAGGGCAGCCGGTTGCAGGTCAACAACGGCCACTGCCTGGTGTTGGGGGAGGACCTCGGCGTCACCGTGCCCATCAGCAAGAACGCCTGCGCGGATACGGATGAGCAGCGCTGGTTCATGGACACCCGCGGCGCCATCCACAGCCAGGCCCGCCCCGACCTGTGCCTGGTGCCGGCAACTCCGGTAAAGGCAGCGCCGTGCGCACCGGCTGACGGATCCCAGGTATGGCTTCCGGAGGCTGACGGGCACATCAAGAGCGCCGTCTCGAGCTACCTCGACTTCTACCGGGACCGGGGATTCGCCGGCATGTACGCGAAGAACTCGGGCGCAAACCAAATCTGGACCGGACTCCAGGCAGCTGCGAATCCGGGACTGGCCGCACTGAATTCCGACAGTCTGGCTGTGCTGTTCCGGGTGGGACTTGATGCCTAGCTGAGCCCCCGGTGGTGCGCGTCCGGAGGCAGCGACGCACACCACCGGGCCGGCGCATCAGATCCTGATGGTCCCGGAGATGAGGGTCCTGGACTCGCCGCCCACCCAAATGTCCCCGCTGTCGGCTTCCACCTGGACGCGGCCGGTTCGGCCCAGGACCGTCCCCTGCGCGGCGGTGTACGTCGACGGCGCCCTTCCACTGCCAATCAGCCACTGAGCTGCACCGGCGTTGAAACTCCCCGTCACGGGGTCCTCACAGGGAAGCTCATCGGAGATGAAGGTGCGTACTTCAAACTCGCTCGCGGCGCCGCCGGGGTGCGGGCCGATGACGCCGACGGCCAGGCCGGCCATGGCCGGGTAGTCGGGCCGGATGGCCAGTACCTGAGCTGCCGATTCGAGCAGCACACCGATCCACTCTGGCCCGTTGACCAGCCAGGCAGCGTCCTTCAGCGCATCACGGGGAAGCCCCAGGCCGGCCGCCACACGGTCCAGGACGTCCCGGGCAACAGGCCCGAACCGTGTCAGTTCCGGAGCCGCGAAGGCCAGCAGGCCGGCGTCGTCCGCCTTGATCCGCACCAGGCCGGCGGCGGATTCCTGGACGAGGATGCCTTCATGCCGGGGTTTGCCTCCGGCTTCCAGCCAGGCATGGGCAGAGCCGAGGGTGGGATGCCCGGCGAACGGCAGCTCCTCGGTGGGCGTGAAGATCCGGACACGGTAGTCGGCCTGCGGATCCGTTGGCGGGAGGAGGAACGTGGTCTCGGCCAGGTTGGTCCAGTTCGCAAACTGCTGCATCCGGGCGGTGCTGAGCCCGGAGGATTCAAGGACGACGGCGAGCGGATTGCCGCCGAAGGCCTCGGAACTGAACACATCAATCTGGGCGAACGGGCGGTCGGACGCGGGAGTTTCGGGAGTCACTATCTGAGCTTAGTGAAGTGGGTGCCGGCTCAGGCAAATGCCGGAACCGCGAGATTCCGGAAGGCAGAGCCGTGGAAGACCAGCGGCTCATGTGCGCCGTCGTGGGTTGAGTAGCCGTGGACGCGGAGCAGGACGACGGCGTGATCCCCGGCAGGTATCTCGTTCTCGACTGACGTTTCGAGCCAGAGGGCGGCCTCGTCCAGGAACAGGACGCCCGTTTCGGCTTTGTGCAGGCTCAGCCCGGCAAAGCGGTCGCCGTCGCGGGAAGCGATCTGGCGGCAGACGCCGTCGTGCCCCGTGCCCAGGACAGACACGCCAATCCGTCCGGCAGTCCGCAGAACCGGCCAGGTGCGGGAAGTGTTCTGCACCGCGAACATGACCAGGGGCGGATCCATGGAGACGCCGACGGTGAAGGAGGAAGCCACGATTCCCTGCGGTGCGCCGTCGATTTCCGCGCAGAGGGCTGCAATGCCGGATGGGAAGCGTCCAAAGGCCTGGCGCAGTGCGTTGGGATGGAGATCGGTTTCAAGTGCCATCGAGATTCCTCTGCCTGACGCGCAGCCTCCTGCGTGAACCGCGGAAGGCCAGCGCTGTACTTGCCGGACCGGGAGATCCACCGGAACGGCCGAATCGTCACCTGGAGCACCCCGCTACGGCGAGAGGGTTGCCGTCCAGCCGGCCAGGGCCTGTGGCTGGAACTCTTGATTCTGGCTACCAATCTAGGAGCCAGAATGTCCCGGGGCAAACATCCGTCACATTACGGGCATGCCGGGCAACACTTCGTAACGGCACGTCTTCCCGCACTCCCGCAGACAGCCATTACAGTGTCCGCATGAGACAACGCTGGTTCAAACAGGTAGACGTCTTCGGCAGCAAGCCGTATCAGGGCAACCCGCTGGCCGTGGTCCTGGATGGAGAAGACCTCGACGACGAGGCGATGCTGCAGTTCGCCCGCTGGACGAACCTCTCCGAAACCACTTTTGTCCTTCCGGCTACGCAGGACGAGGCGGATTACCGGGTGCGGATCTTCACGCCCGGCGGGGAGATTCCGTTCGCCGGACATCCGACGCTGGGAACCTGCCACGCGTGGACCGAGGCCGGCAACACACCGATCAAGCCCGGGCTGGTGGTGCAGGAATGCGGAATCGGGCTGGTGCCCCTGCGCGTCAACGCGGGCCTGGCGGCGTTTGCGGCTCCCCGGCTGATCCGCACCGGGCCGGTGGAGGAAGGGACACTGGCGCGCGTGACGGCTGCACTGGGGCTTACTCCGGACCAGGTCCGCGGACACCAGTGGGTGGACAATGGTCCCGGCTGGCTGGGCCTGCTGCTCCCGGATGCGGAGACCGTACTTTCGCTGCGTCCGGACCACGCCGCCATCGGCGACCTTCGGGTGGGTGTGATTGGCCCGCAGCCGGAATCAGCCGAGACGGACTTCGAGGTCCGCGCGTTCGCGCCCGGCCTGGGCGTGTCCGAGGATCCGGTTACCGGAAGCCTCAACGCCGGACTGGCCCAGTGGCTGATCGGCGACGGAATCGCCGAGGAACGCTACACCGTCACCCAGGGCACCGCTGTCCACCGCTCCGGGCTGGTCAGGGTCTTCACCCGCGAGGGGCGCATCTGGATCGGCGGGGAGTCTGTCACCTGCATCGACGGCTCCGTTTCCCTCTAGTCCCATCCAGATGACAGAAACTGCACGTATGGAGCCCCATACGTGCAGTTTCTGTCATTTCGATTGCGGGACGGGCGGAAACGCGGGGGGAGAGGGCACGGGTAGCCTTGAAGCGTGAATGACTTGTTCAACAGCGGCGAGGACCAGGACCAGCAGGACTACGACGACGACGCCGCGGAGACAGACTCCCGGCAGCGCCCGCGCAGCCCGCTTGCGGTACGCATGCGCCCGCGCAGCCTCGATGAGGTTGTTGGCCAGCAGCACCTGCTGGCCCCCGGGTCACCGCTGCGCACCCTGGCCGAAGCCCCGCAGGGCGGCCCGGCAGGCCCGTCCTCGGTCATGCTCTGGGGGCCGCCCGGAACCGGCAAGACCACCCTTGCGCACGTCGTGGCGCGGGGACAGGGCCGGAAGTTCGTTGAACTCTCGGCAATCACGTCCGGCGTCAAGGACGTCCGCCGGGTCATGGACGACGCGCTCACCGCCCGGGACCTGCACGGCATCACCACCGTCCTGTTCCTGGACGAGATTCACCGCTTCAACAAGGCACAGCAGGATGCGCTGCTGCCGGGAGTGGAGAACAGATGGGTTGTCCTGATTGCGGCAACCACGGAGAATCCGTCCTTCTCCGTGGTGTCCCCGCTGCTTTCCCGTTCCCTGCTGCTGACTCTCAAGCCCCTGACCGAAGCGGACATTTCCGGGCTGCTGCAGCGCGCCGTCGAAGATGAGCGGGGGCTGGCCGGCCGGGTCAGTCTCAGTGATGAAGCCCTTGAGCACCTGGTGCGCCTGGCGGCGGGGGACGCCCGCCGCGGGCTGACCGCGCTGGAGGCCGCTGCCGGCGTCGCGTACTCTGAACGCGACCCGGACGTGACCGTGCCCACCGTGGAGCTGGCACACGCAGAACAGGCCCTGGACGTTGCAGCCCTGCGCTATGACCGGGCCGGGGACCAGCACTATGACGTCACCAGCGCCTTCATCAAGTCCCTGCGCGGTTCCGACGTCGATGCCGCCCTGCACTACCTGGCCAAAATGCTGGAGGCGGGGGAGGACCCGCGCTTCATCTCCCGCCGGCTCATGATCTCCGCGGCGGAAGACGTTGGCATGGCTGATCCGACGGCGCTGCAGACAGCGGTAGCGGCGGCCCAGGCCGTGCAGATGATTGGCATGCCCGAGGGCAGGCTGATCCTGGCCGAGGCCGTGGTGCACATTGCCACCGCTCCAAAGTCCAACGCGTCCTACAAGGCGATTGGCGCCGCTACTGCGGACGTGCGGGCCGGATACGGGATTGGCGTGCCGGCGCATTTGCGCGACGCTCACTATCCGGGCGCGAAGCAGCTGGGCCACGGCAAGGGCTACATCTATTCCCATGACGCGCCGCATGGCATCGCCAAGCAGCAGTACGCGCCGGACGACCTGGTGGGCAAGGACTACTACAAGCCCACCGCCAACGGAGCGGAACGGGATATCTCGGCCCGGCTGGAACGGCTCCGCGGAATCATCCGCGGACAATAGGCGGAAACGTCCGCCGGGGCGGCGCCGGCACCCCCGCTCGGAGGGCCCGGTGCGTGCTAGCATTGTTGGTTGACTGGCAAGCGCACTGCCGGACCATCCCACTAACCAGCCGGATTTACTTCCGGATGCGGTGGAACTGTGTCCCGTAACTGCGTTGCAGCAGAAGGCAGCGGTTGGCCGGAGCTCTCCCTAATGGAGGCCAGTGACTACGTATTAGCCGTGCACG
Organism: Arthrobacter koreensis; assembly: GCF_009193255.1. Classification (GTDB taxonomy): domain Bacteria; phylum Actinomycetota; class Actinomycetes; order Actinomycetales; family Micrococcaceae; genus Arthrobacter_B; species Arthrobacter_B koreensis. The sequence continues at coordinate 558,486 of NZ_WACG01000002.1, read as the reverse complement.
GCGGGTTCTCCCGGCGCGTACGGCAAAACCGCCAAAACAGTGAAAGGTGAACGTGGCTAATTCAACACGTGCACGCCGTCAGGCTCGCGCTTCGCGCGCCCTCGGCATTGCTTTGACCCCCAAGGCAGCAAAGTACTTCGAGCGCCGGCCTTACCCCCCGGGTGAGCACGGCCGCGCACGCCGCAAGCAGGACAGCGACTACGCAGTCCGCCTGCGCGAAAAGCAGCGCCTGCGCGCACAGTACGGCATCCGCGAAGCACAGATGACCCGTGTCTTCGAAGAAGCCCGCCGCACCGCCGGTCTGACCGGTGAAAACCTGATCGAGCTTCTCGAGATGCGTCTTGACGCCCTCGTGCTGCGTGCCGGCTTCGCCCGGACGATCGCCCAGGCCCGCCAGCTGGTTGTGCACCGCCACATCATGGTTGACGGCGCCCGCGTGGACCGCCCGTCGTTCCGCGTGTCCGAAGGCCAGCTCATCCATGTGCACCAGCGCAGCGAGACCATGACGCCGTTCCAGGTTGCCGCTGCCGGCGCCCACCGCGACGTCCTGCCCGCTGTTCCGGGTTACCTGGATGTCTCCCTGGAGAAGCTGCAGGCCCGCCTGGTTCGCCGCCCGAAGCGCTCGGAAATCCCCGTGACCTGCGAAGAGCAGCTCGTGGTGGAATACTACGCACGCTAATTCGACTGCGCTCCCGCCTGCGGGAGCCAAGGCGAAACTGAAGCAGCCCGTGGCCTTTGCGCCGCGGGCTGTTTCGTTTCCCGGCCGTGTCCGCGCACGGACCGCCCGGGAACGCGCCGCCGCCAAGTAAGTGTCCGGTCCCGTCAATGGGTAAGGTACATAGCGGAAACTCTTAGAAAACAACCCAAGGAGAACCATGTCAGGTGGAGATATTGCCGGTCTGATCGCAGCCGGGGTTTTTGCCGTGCTGGTTGCGCTGCTGGCCGTCCCCATCCTCAAGCTTGGGAAAGTGTTCGACGAGCTTCGCGGATCGATCAAGACCCTCAGCGATGAGACCACGCCGCTGATCGACGAGGTTACCAACACGGTGTCAACCACCAACCTGCAGCTGCAGAAGGTGGACGGCATTTCCTCGAACGTCTCCGACGCTTCCGCCAACGTCTCCGCACTCACGTCCCTGGTGGCCGCGACCGTCGGCTCCCCGCTGATCAAGGTTTCGGCCTTCACCTACGGCGTCCGCACCGCACTGACTTCCCGCCGCCCCGCCGGGCGCGGCCGGCGCAGCCGCTAGGACCTCCCGCCATGCAGTCCACCACAGGAGCAGCACATGATTAAGCGTGTCTTTTGGATGTCGATCGGCATCACTATCGGCGTGATTGCGGTCCGGCGCATTTCCGATGCCAAAGAGAGCCTCGGGCCGGCCGGCCTCAACCGCGCAGTCGGCACCGCCGCCGACGCCCTGCACGATTTCACTGACGCCTTCCGTGACGCCATGACCCAGCGCGAAGGCGAACTGCGCTCCGCACTCGGCATGGACACCACCGACACGGTTGCCCAGACCATGTCCTCAGCCCGCCGCTGACTTTCCCCACCCCCGCTGCCCACCGGCGCGGAATTGATTTACCAGAAGGGTAAGAAACACCATGAAGTCCCACGAGATCGCACGCCGCTGGCTGGATTTCTTCAGCAGGAAGGGCCACACGGTCGTTCCCTCCGCGTCGCTCGTCAGCAACGACCCCTCGCTGCTGTTCACCGTTGCGGGCATGGTGCCCTTCATTCCGTACCTCACTGCGCGTGAGACCCCGCCGTACAGCCGGGCCACCAGCGTGCAGAAGTGCATCCGCACCGCTGACATCGAAGAGGTCGGCAAGACCGCACGCCACGGCACCTTCTTCCAGATGGCGGGCAACTTTTCCTTCGGCGACTACTTCAAGGAAGACGCCATCACCTTCGCCTGGGAGCTGCTCACCAGCCCGGTAGAAGACGGCGGCTACGGCCTTGATCCCGAGCGCCTCTGGGTCACCGTTTACGAGGACGGCGACGAGCGCGACGACGAGGCCCGTGCCATCTGGCGGGACAAGGTGGGCGTGCCCAACGAGCGCATCATCGGCACCGGCAAGGCAGACAACTACTGGAACACCGGCCAGGCCGGCCCCGGCGGCCCCTGCTCCGAGATCTACTATGACCGCGGCCCGGCGTACGGACTCGAAGGCGGCCCCGCCGTGGACGAGACCCGCTACATCGAGATCTGGAACCTGGTCTTCATGCAGTACCAGCTCTCCGAAGTGCGTTCCAAGACGGACTTCGACGTCGCCGGCGAGCTGCCGCAGAAGAACATCGACACAGGCCTCGGCCTCGAGCGCCTTGCCATGATCCTGCAGGGCGTGGAGAACATGTATGAGACGGACCAGGTCCGTCCCGTCCTGGACAAGGCAGCCGAACTCTCCGGCAAGTCCTACACCTCCGCCGAAGATCCGTCGGATCCGCACCACGCCGACGACGTGAAGATGCGCGTCGTGGCAGACCACATCCGTTCGGCCCTCATGCTGATCTCCGACGGCGTCACCCCCTCCAATGAAGGCCGCGGCTACGTGCTGCGCCGCCTGATCCGCCGTGCCGTGCGGGCCATGCGCCTGCTCGGCGTCGAAACCGCGGTGCTGCCCGAGCTGCTGCCCGTTTCCCGGGACGCCATGAAGGGCACCTACCCGGAGGTCGAGACGGACTTCGCCCGGATCTCCCGGATCGCCTACGCCGAGGAAAAGGCGTTCCTGCGCACTATCGCCTCCGGCACCGAGCGTCTCGAAGTTGCCGTGCAGGAATCCAAGGCTGCCGGCCGTCCGCTCTCCGGTGCCGACGCCTTCGCCCTGCATGACACCTACGGGTTCCCGATTGACCTCACCCTGGAAATGGCCGAGGAAGCCGGACTGAAGGTGGATGAAGCCGGGTTCCGCTCCCTGATGCAGGAGCAGCGCAAGCGCGCCCAGGCCGACGCCCGCGGCAAGAAGCACGGCCACTCGGACATGTCCGTGTTCAACGAACTGCTCAAGGCCGGCAACACCGTGTTCACCGGCTATGACGAACTGCTGACCGAATCGTCGGTACGCGGCATCGTGTCCAACGGCCAGTCCGTGTCCTACGCAGGCCAGGGAACCGAGATTGAACTCGTGCTGGACGAAACCCCGTTCTACGCGGAAGCGGGCGGCCAGGCCGCCGACGTCGGCCTCATCACCGGCGACGGCTTCGTCGTCGAGGTCACCGACGTGCAGCGCCCGGTCAAGGGACTGACCGTCCACAAGGCCGTAGTCCGCGAAGGCGAGATCTCTGCCGGTGCCCTTGCCCAGGCCGCAGTCGACGCCGAGCAGCGCCACGCAGCCGAACAGGCGCACTCCGGCACGCACATTGTGCACGCCGCCCTGCACCAGATCCTCGGCCCGGAAGCGCTCCAGCGCGGCTCCTTCAACAAGGCCGGCTACCTGCGGTTCGACTTCTCCTGGGGCGAAGGCCTCTCCGCTGCGGCCAAGTCCGAGATCGAAGAGGTCTCCAACCTTGCCATCCGCAGCAACCACAAGGTCGAAACCAAGATTATGTCCCTCGCAGACGCCAAGGCACTCGGTGCCACGGCGCTGTTCGGCGAAGCCTACGGGGACCAGGTGCGCGTAGTGGAGATCGACGGCGAATGGTCCCGCGAACTCTGCGGCGGCACGCACGTGGACTCCACGTCCCGCATTGGGTCCCTGACCCTGCTGGGCGAACAGTCGGTCGGTTCAGGCAACCGCCGCGTCGAAGCCTTCGTGGGCATGGATGCCTTCCGCCACCTGGCCGCCGAGCGCGCCCTCGTGAACGAGCTGTCCGAACTGCTCAAGGTTCCCTCCGTCCAGGTGCCGGAGCGCGTCGCAGCAACCCTCGCCAAACTGAAGCAGGTTGAGAAGGAACTCGAGCGCCTGCGCCGCGAACAGCTCGCAGCATCCGCGGCAGCACTGCTCGGCTCCGCCGTGGACATCGACGGTGTCCGCCTGCTGGCCCACGACGCCGGTACCGTCTCCGGCGCCGATGACCTGCGGACCCTGGCGCTGGACCTGCGGTCCCGGCTGGGAAGCGAAGCGGCAGTCGTTGCCGTAGCTGGTGCAGCCAACGGCCGCCCGGTAGTCATCGTCGCCACCAACGAGGCAGCCCGCGAGGCCAAGGTCAAGGCCGGTGCGCTGGTCAAGACCGCCGCCGGTGTCCTCGGCGGCGGAGGCGGAGGCAAGGACGACGTCGCCCAGGGCGGCGGCACCGATGCAGCCAAGATTTCCGAGGCGCTGGATGCCATCCGCGCAGCGGTGGCGAACCGGGGCTAGCGCCACAGTGTCCGGCTATCCGCGCGGAACCAAAATCGGCGTCGACGTTGGACTCGCACGCGTCGGGGTCGCTTCCTGCGACCCCGACGGCCTGCTGGCCACTCCCGTCCGCACGCTGAAACGCGATGCCAAAAAGAACAGCGACATCCAGGTCCTGGTCCGCGAAGCCGGCGAGCGGGAGGCGGTCGAGTTCTTCGTCGGCCTGCCGCAGAGCATGAAGGGCACTGAAACCGCGTCCACGGCGATGGCCAGGGACTACGCGCAGGCCTTGGTGCAGGCGCTGGACAAAGCAGGACTCGACGTACCGGTCCGGCTGATCGACGAGCGGCTGAGCACAGTCAGTGCCCACCGCTCCCTGCGTGAAGCTGGCTTGGAGACACGAAATCACCGTAGAGTGGTAGACCAAGTGGCCGCTGTGGGTATATTGCAGCAGGCCATTGACATGCAGCGTTCCCTGGGACGCGATGTGGGGGTGCAGGTCACACTACGCCGGAGCACGCATTCCGCTGCTGCGGCCCCGAACGAGGAGCCAACTATTTTCGAGGAACGCCGCCCCGAAAGCGACAAGTCGTCGTGAGCCACAGGTACCCCGACCCCTACGGAACGGGAGAGCGCCCGGACCATGAACCGGCCGCTGACGGCTATGCCGGTGGGGAACATGCGGACACCCGGTATCCGGAGCCGCATTTCGACGACGCCCGGTACGAAGATGACAGCTACGTGGACGCCCGGCACGCCGATGCCCACACAGGTGCCCGCACCGGGGGAGAGCACCAGGAAGCCGCTCCCGCCGTCCAGCACTTCTTTGGCGAAGAGGAGCCCGCTCCGAGCAGGCGCAGCCGCCGGCCTTCCCGGGAAAAGCAGCGCCGCCGTCGCCGCCGCACCATTGTCATGGTGGTGGTCCTGGCGGTCTTTGCCGGTGCCGTCTTTGGCCTGACAGTGTTCCTGCGGGACCTGCTTGGCATGAACGAGGTTGAGGACTATCCCGGTCCGGGTGAGGGAACCGTCTCCTTTGTGGTGCAGCCGGGCGACGGCCCGCTGGTGATCGGCAACAACCTCGCCAGCGAGGATATTGTTGCCAGCTCCAAGAAGTTTGTGGAAGTCTTCCAGCAGGAATCCCAGGGCCGTGAAATCCAGCCCGGAACCTTTGAAATGCGCCTGCAGATGAGCGCATCAGGTGCGCTGGGCGCACTGCTGGGCGACGGCGGAACTGCCGTCCACTATGCGGCGATTCCCCGTGACCAGCGCCAAAACGAGACGTTCGATGAGCTGGTGGCGTCAACCGGCATCCCGCTGGAGGAGTTCACCGCCCTGGCCCAGGATCCCCAGGCGTTTGGGCTGCCGGAACAGGCCGTGAGCCTGGAAGGCTACCTGTTCCCCGGTGAGTACCGCTTCCCGGTGGACATGACGGCGGAGGAGATCATCACCGAGATGGTCCAGAATGCCTTCAACGCACTGGAAGAAGCCGGCGTCACCGACCCGGCCGAGCAGTACCGCGTCCTCACCAAGGCAAGCATCATCCAGGCCGAGGCCGGCGAAGCCGACTACGCCACCGTTGCCGGTGCCATCGAGAACCGGCTGCGCGCTGACAACACGGAAACCAACGGCCTGATCCAGTCGGATGCGACCGTCACGTACGGCCTCGGGCGGAAGAGCTACAACCTCACCCCGGAAGAGAAAGCGGACACTTCCAACCGCTGGAACACGTACGCCAACCCGGGACTGCCCGTGGGGCCGATCGGCTCACCGAGCGTGGAGGCGATCGACGCCGCTGCGAACCCTGCAGACGTTCCCTACTTCTACTGGGTCACGGTCAACCTGGATTCGGGGGAGACGAAGTTCTCCTCCACCCTGGCTGAGCATGGGCGTTACGTGGCCGAATACCAGCAGTGGTGCAGCACCCAGGAAGCCGGAAGGTGCGACTAGTTGTCCGGCCGCAAACGGGCGGCGGTATTGGGACACCCGATCGGGCACTCCCGTTCGCCCCAGCTTCACCGCGCCGCCTATGACTACCTGGGTTTCGACTGCAGCTACGACGCAATTGACGTAACGGAGGAGGCAGCGGCGGGTTTCGCCGATGCCCTCCGGGCCCAGCCGGAGTGGAACGGCCTGTCCGTCACCATGCCCCTCAAGGCCGTACTGGCAGCAGCCGTTGACCGGCTGGATCCCCTCGCCGAAGCCCTCGGAGTGCTCAATACCGTGACCTTTGAGCACAGGTCCGGGGGAGCCGTGCTCACGGGCTGGAACACTGACGTGACCGGCCTGGTCAACGCGCTGCGGCATGCCGGCGCAGGAGAAGCCCCTCGCGGTGTCATCCTCGGCGCCGGGGGAACGGCCTGTGCGGCCGTCGCAGCCCTTGCCCGCATGGGCTGCACCAGCGTGGACGTCCATGCCCGCAGTTTCCGCGGCTCGGGTGGAACGGGCGGCCAGGCGGACGTCGCGCACGTCGGTGAACGGCTGGGCGTGCAGGTAAACCTGCGGCCCTGGGACGAAGCCGCCGCAGCCTGCGCAGCAGCCGACGTCGTTCTTTGCACCCTGCCGCCCCGCGGCGCTGACGCACTGGCGCGCGAATTCAGTGCCCTCCGTGCCCACCGCGCAGGCGCGGTGCTCCTGGATGCCGCCTACGATCCCTGGCCGAGCGCCATTGCCGCAGCGTGGGAACAGGCTGGCGGCACCATCGTGCCAGGCCTCGAAATGCTCCTCTACCAGGCAGTGGAACAGGTGCGTCTGTTTACCGGCAGCGCGTTCCGCGACGAGCCCGCCGTCATAAACGTGATGTGTGACGCAGTGGGACTGCCCCGGCGCTGAAGGCCCCTTCCGAACGTGGCAGTATTGAAGCCATGTTGCGTTGGTTGACCGCCGGTGAGTCCCATGGGCCTGCACTCGTCGGAATTATTGAGGGCGTCCCTGCGGGCGTCGAAGTAAGCACCCCGTCCATCCAGGAAGCGCTGGCACGCCGGCGCCTCGGCTATGGCCGCGGTGCCCGCATGAAGTTCGAACAGGACGAGGTGCGCATCCTGGGCGGAGTCCGGCACGGACTGACCCAGGGCGGCCCCGTGGCCATCGAGGTGGGCAACACCGAGTGGCCCAAGTGGGAACAGATCATGGCCTCCGATCCCGTCCCGGCGGAAATCCTCGAAGGCCAGGCGCGCAACGCCCCCCTGACCCGGCCGCGTCCGGGCCACGCTGATTTCACCGGCATGCAGAAATACGGCTTCAGCGAGGCCCGTCCGGTGCTCGAGCGCGCCAGCGCACGCGAGACGGCAGCCCGGGTGGCGCTTGGCGCAGTGGCCTCGGCGTTCCTGAAGCAGCTTGGCGTTGAGCTCGTCAGCCACACGGTTGGCATTGCCGGCGTCGCATCGCCCGAGGGAGCGGCACTGCCGCTGCCCTCCGACGTCGCTGCGCTCGATGAAAACCCGATGCGCTGCTTTGACCCGGCCGTCACCGACGCCATGGTTGCCGAGGTAGACGCCGCCCACAAGGAAGGCGAGACCCTCGGCGGGGTCGTGGAAGTGCTCGCCTACGGCCTGCCGCCGGGACTGGGCAGCTACGTTCACTGGGACCGCCGCCTCGACGCACGCCTGGCCGGAGCCCTGATGGGCATCCAGGCCATCAAGGGCGTCGAAGTGGGGGACGGATTCCTCACCGCTTCCCGCCGCGGTTCCGCCGCGCACGACGAAATCCTGCAGGACGGGTCCGGGCGGGTTATCCGTTCCGGCAACCGCGCCGGCGGCATCGAAGGCGGCATGAGCATTGGCGAAGTGCTGCGTGTGCGCGCTGCCATGAAGCCCATCGCCACCGTGCCGCGTGCCCTTAAGACGGTGGACGTTTCCACCGGCGAACCTGCACGCGCCCACCACCAGCGCTCGGACGTCTGTGCCGTGCCTGCCGCCGGCGTCGTCGCCGAAGCCATGGTGGCACTGGTCCTCGCCGAGGCAATGACCGAGAAGTTCGGCGGCGATTCGGTGGCGGAAACGGCACGGAACCTGCGCACGTACCTGGAGAGCATCCCGGACTCGCTGTCCTCGACCGGTACCGGCACAGGTGTCTAGCCGGCACCTGGTCCTGATCGGCCTGATGGCGGCCGGCAAGTCCGTTGTCGGCCGGCAGCTGGCCGCAAGGCACAACCTGCCCTACGTGGACACGGACCAGCTGGTGGTGGAGGAACACGGGCCCATTCCGGAGATCTTCGCCCGGCACAGCGAACGGTTTTTCCGCGAAGCCGAGGCGCGGGCAGTGGCCGGGGCGCTGGACTCACCGGTGCGCTCGGTGATCTCCCTCGGCGGTGGGGCGGTCCTGGACACCGGAACCCAGCAGCTGCTCAAGCACGCTACGGTGGTATTTCTGGATACGGACCTCGCCACTGTGCTGCCGCGCATATCCCGCACCGCCAACCGCCCACTGCTGGCCGGGGACCCGGCGCTGCGCTGGAGCGCTCTGGCAGAGGCCCGCAGGCCAATTTACGAATCGCTGGCAGACATAGTCATAGATACCAGGGGACTGGCAATCGCCGAGGTGGTGGAACGCATCACCGCCGCCCTGGACGAAGGAGAGAACTAAATGCCCGCTGAAGCCACCGTCATCGAAGTGACCGGTGAGAAGCCCGCAGAGAACTACGACGTCGTCATCGGCAACGGCCTGCTCGGCCGCCTTCCGGCGATGCTGGGGGAGCGGGTGCGCCGCGTCCTGGTGATCCACCCCCGCGCCCTGCGCACCACGGGTGACACCGTCCGCGACGAGCTCGCCGAAGCCGGCCTCACTGCGCTCACCGCGGAAATTCCCGACGCCGAGGAGGGCAAGCACATCCAGGTTGCCTCCTTCTGCTGGCAGGTCCTGGGACAGAACGACTTCACGCGCTCGGACGCCATTGTGGCCGTGGGTGGCGGAGCGGTCACCGACGTCGCCGGTTTCGTGGCAGCCACCTGGCTGCGCGGCATCAAGGTGGTGCACATCCCCACCAGCCTGCTGGGCATGGTGGACGCGGCAGTGGGCGGCAAAACCGGCATCAACACCGCCGAGGGCAAGAACCTGGTAGGTGCCTTCCACCCGCCTGCAGGAGTCCTGGCGGACCTGGATGCCCTCGGTTCACTTCCGACGAACGAACTGCTCAGCGGCATGGCGGAGGTCGTCAAGTGCGGCTTCATCGCGGATCCGGCCATACTTGACCTGATCGAAGCGAATCCGGAGGCTGTTGCCGACGGCGGCTCCGACGTCGTCCGTGAACTGGTGGAACGCGCGGTCCGGGTCAAGGCGGAGGTTGTGTCCGCAGACCTGCGGGAAGCCGGCCGCCGGGAGTTCCTGAACTACGGCCACACCCTGGGCCACTCCATTGAACTGGCCGAGCGTTACCAGTGGCGCCACGGCGCGGCGGTTTCCGTGGGCATGGTCTTCGCCGCGGAACTTGGCCGCATGGTGGGCCGGCTGGACGACGCCACCGCTGACCGGCACAAGGAGATCCTGACCTCCCTTGGCCTTCCGGTGACCTACCGCCGTGACCGCTGGAGCGCGCTGCTGGACGGCATGCGCCGGGACAAGAAGTCCCGCGGCGACCTGCTGCGGTTCGTGCTCCTGGACGGGCTGGCCAGGCCGTCCATCCTGGAGGTCCCGGATACGTCCCTGCTCTTCGCTGCCTACCAGGAGATCGCGTCCGAACCGGAGACCGGGATTCGCCTCAGCCTGTAGGTATTCACCGAACAGGTAGAATGGTCGACGGACAAGACTCGAAGCAGAAGCGAAACGACGAAAGAGAAACTGTGGCAACGACCAACGACATCAAGAACGGCACCGTGCTGAAGCTTGAAGGCAACCTCTGGAGCATCATTGAGTTCCAGCACGTAAAGCCGGGCAAGGGTGGTGCGTTCGTCCGTACCAAGATGCGCAATGTCCGCTCCGGCAAGGTTGTCGACAAGACGTTCAACGCGGGCATCAAGATCGAAACCGCCACGGTTGACCGCCGCGATTACCAGTACCTGTACAAGGACGGCGAAGACTACGTCTTCATGGATACCTCGGACTATGACCAGCTCACGGTCCCGGGCTCGATCGTCGGCGACTACGCCAACTTCATGCTTGAGTCCATGATGGTCACCATCGCCATGCACGAAGGTGCCCCGCTGTACATCGAACTGCCGGCTTCCGTGGTCCTGGAGATCACCTACACCGAGCCGGGCCTGCAGGGCGACCGTTCCACCGGCGGCACCAAGCCGGCCACCGTTGAAACCGGTTACGAAATCCAGGTCCCGCTGTTCCTGGAAACCGGCACCAAGGTGAAGGTCGATACCCGCACCGGAGACTACCTGGGACGCGTTAACGAGTGAGTGCACGCAGTAAAGCAAGAACACGGGCACTTGAGGTGCTCTTCGAAGCGGAGCAGCGATCCATGTCTCCGCTCGAATCCCTGCGTTCCCGCCGGGAAAAGACGGACCAGGTTATCAATCCCTACACCATGGACCTGGTGGAAGGCGTGATCGCCAAGCAGGAGCAGATCGACGAGTTCCTGGGCACGTATTCCCAGGGCTGGCCGCTGGAGCGGATGCCTGCGGTTGACCGCATCATCCTGCGCCTTGGCAGCTGGGAACTGCTGTATAACGACGACGTGCCGGACAAGGTTGCCATCAGCGAAGCCGTTGAGCTGGCCAAGTCGCTCTCCACGGATGAATCACCTGCGTTCATCAACGGACTGCTGAGCCGCCTGCATGAGCTCAAGGATTCACTGCTGGCCTAGCCCGGCAGAACCCTGCGCGTAAGGCCCGGCGGGATTACCCGCCGGGCCTTCGCATGTCCGGGCTGCCCCTGCGGGAGGGGGAAATCCCTACCAGCGCCGTCCGGCTGCCGCGACACCCAGAAGCTGGGTGCGGGTGCGTGTCAGCTCCGTCAGCAGCCGGTGTTCCCGTGCCGTGTTCTTGTCCGGATCCCGGCCGTTCACCAGCTGCTGCCGGGTCAGGGCAAGGTTCGTAGCCTCGCGGATGAACGAGCGCATATAGGTCTTGGCACCGAAGGCTCCTGCCCAGTTCAGGGCCTGCCGGCGGCCTCCCGGAGTGGAGAGCAGGTCCACCTCCGCGGGGGTGAACCAGCCGCCGGCCGCGTATTCTCCGAGCCGCTGCCCGGTGAGCCGCCGCTCCTGCCGCCGAAGCCACGTCACCCCGCCCACCGCGAGGGCGAAGAGCGGTACCTGCAGCAGGAAGTAGAAGACGAAGAAGTCATCCGCCACCAGCGCCATCCCGCCGTTCCAGAACATGTGGCCGGCCACCGCCGCGGCGAGCCCGGCGGCGAATCCTCCCACGATGCGCCCGGCACCGGGCCGAGCGACGGCGATGCCGAGGCCCAGCCCAATGGCGGCCGTGAAGAGCACGTGCGCGAAGGGCGACAGGAGCCCGCGCAGCACAAAGACGAAACCCAGCTGCAGCCCCACTCCGCCGGCTTCGAACAGCGCAGCACTGAAGTACAGGATGTTCTCCGTGAACGCGAAGCCGGCGCCGACGACGCCGGCATAGACAATCCCGTCCAGGGGACCGTCAAAGTGGCTGCGGCGCACGAACACCAGCATCAGGACTCCGAGCCCTTTGGCGGTTTCTTCCACCAGCGGGGCCTGGATCACCGTGGTCAGCACGTCTGCGGGCGTCAGCGGCAGCAGCATGACGAGGACCTCGTTGACCGTGCTGCCCAGCAGGAGGGTAATGGCCACAGAAACGCCGGCGCCCCACAGGAAAGCAAAGATGAGGGCTCCGCGGGGCTCGGGCTCCCACCGGTCAATCCAGTGCAGGCCCAGCAGGCAGATGCCCAGGGGGATCAGCGCCAGGATCCCGCACAGGATGAACGCCTCGCTTCCCAGGGCCGCGAAGAGGAACAGTCCCACCAGGACCAGCACTATCCCGGCTGCCGCGATCAGCAGGATGTTCAGCACTCCGGAACCGCCGCGCCCCGCGGCGGGAACGCTGAGTCCGGGCAGCGGTTCGGAGGGCTGCCCGGGCGGAGTGGCAGGACCGTTGCCGGGCATCAGGGTCATGGGCGGGTGCCTGTCATGGACCCAAGAATATACGCGTGAGCTGCTGTGATAGTTTTGAGAAGCATTCAACCTTTAAGTCCGTCCTGTGAGGCGGGGAAGGAGGAAGCAGAATATGGATCTTCGTGATTCCCGGCAGGCGCAGCTGCCTGCCCGCACCGTTCTGACTTCAGCTGATATTGACCGTGTACTGACACGCATCGCCTACGAGATCCTTGAGGCAAACAAGGGCGGCACCGACCTGGTGCTGATGGGCATTCCCCGCCGCGGTTATCCACTGGCCCGCCGGCTCGCCGCCAAGATTGCGGCCGCGGATCCCACCGTCCACGCAGAGGCCATCACCGGACAGCTTGACGTCACTATGTTCCGTGACGACCTGGCACACCAGCCCACCCGGCCCCCGTATCCCACGCAGCTTCCGCCCAGCGGGATTGACGGCAAAGTGGTGGTCCTGGTGGACGACGTCCTCTACTCCGGCCGTACCATCCGTGCAGCACTCGACGCTCTGATCGACCTCGGCCGTCCCCGCGCCGTCCGCCTGGCCGTCCTCGTGGACCGCGGACACCGCGAGCTGCCCATCCGCGCGGACCACGTTGGCAAGAACCTGCCCACCGCCGCCGTGGAAAAGGTCCGGGTGAGGCTGGCAGAGACCGACTCGCCGGCACTGGACGAAGTCGTGATCGAAGGCACTGCATGAAACACCTGCTCTCCACCCTGGACCTCTCCTACCAGGACGCCATCTCCATCCTGGACACTGCGGAGGCCATGGCGGCTGTGGGGGAGCGGGAAGTCAAGAAGCTTCCCGCCCTTCGCGGCCGCACAGTGGTCAACCTCTTCTTCGAGGACTCAACCCGCACCCGCATCTCCTTCGAAGCCGCCGCCAAACGGCTCTCCGCGGACGTCATCAACTTCTCCGCCAAGGGATCATCGGTCTCCAAGGGCGAGTCACTGAAGGACACCGCCCAGACGCTGGCGGCCATCGGTGCCGATGCCGTGGTGATCCGCCACGGAGCCTCGGGCGCCCCGGCGCGCCTGGCCAACTCGGGCTGGATCGACGCGGCTGTCCTCAACGCCGGCGACGGCACCCATGAGCATCCCACCCAGGCGCTGCTGGACGCGTTCACCATGCGGCGGCACTGGGCTCAGCTGCACGGGGTTCCTTCCGCCGGTACGGACCTCAAGGGCATGCACGTGGCGATCGTGGGAGACATCCTGCACTCCCGTGTGGCCCGCTCCGACCTCTGGCTGCTGAAGACCCTCGGCGCGGAAGTAACGCTGGTGGCACCGCCCACGCTGCTGCCCTTCGGCGTCGAATCCTGGCCCTGCAAGGTCAGCTATTCCCTGGATGAAACGCTGGAAACCAAGCCGGACGCCGTCATGATGCTCCGTGTCCAGGCAGAACGCATGCATTCCGCGTTCTTTCCCACGGTGCGGGAATACTCACGCCGCTACGGGTTCGACGACGTCCGGCTGGACCGCCTGGACACCCTTGGCATGGACAACACGATCCTGCTGCACCCCGGCCCGATGAACCGCGGCCTCGAAATCTCCTCTCGGGCCGCCGACTCGCCGCGCGCCACCGTCCTGGCCCAGGTCAGCAACGGTGTCTCCGTCCGCATGGCCGCCCTCTACCTGCTGCTCTCCGGTGAAAGCAGCTCCCAGCGCACACCACAGGAAGTATCTGCCCAGTGACTACAGCAATCCCCGCCAAGCCCGCCCCCGCGGATTCCCCGAAGCTTTCTTCCACCGGAACGTACCTGCTCCGCGGCGCCTCGCTGCTGGGCAAGGAACAGGCCGACCTGCTGATCCGGGACGGCGTCATCGCCGCCGTGGGCCAGGGACTCGACGCGCCCGAAGGCGCACTGACCATCGACGCCCACGGCCTGGTGGCGCTGCCCGGCATGGTGGACCTGCACACCCACCTCCGCGAACCCGGACGGGAGGACGCCGAGACGGTAGAGACCGGAACCCGGGCAGCGGCCCTGGGGGGTTTCACCGCCGTCCACGCCATGGCCAACTCCAATCCGGTGGCGGACACCGCCGGCGTCGTGGAACAGGTCTACAGCCTGGGCCTGAAGTCCGGCTGGGTGGACGTGCGCCCGGTGGGCGCCGTCACCGTGGGCCTGCAGGGCGAGCGGCTGGCCGAGCTTGGTGCCATGGCCGACTCGCGTGCCCGTGTCCGGGTGTTCTCCGACGACGGCATGTGCGTCCATGACCCGGTGCTGATGCGCCGCGCGCTCGAATACGTCAAGGCGTTCGACGGCGTCGTGGCCCAGCACGCACAGGAACCCCGTATGACCGACGGGGCGCAGATGCACGAGGGTGAAGTCAGCGCAGTCCTGGGCCTGCCCGGATGGCCCGCCGTGGCCGAGGAATCAATCATTGCCCGCGACGTGCTCTTGGCCCAGCACACCGGCTCACGGCTGCATGTGTGCCACGTGTCTACCGCCGGGTCCGTGGAGATTATCCGATGGGCCAAGGAGCGCGGCATCAACGTGACCGCCGAGGTCACCCCGCACCACCTGCTGCTCACCGACGAGGCCGTCCGCAGCTACGACCCCGTGTACAAGGTGAACCCGCCGCTGCGCACGGAATCCGACGTCGAGGCCCTGCGCCGCGGGCTTGCCGACGGCACCATCGACATCGTCGGCACCGACCACGCACCGCACCCCAGCGAGCACAAGGAATGCGAGTGGGCGCAGGCTGCGATGGGCATGACCGGACTTGAAACGGCGCTGTCCGTGGTGCAGGCAACCATGATCGAAACCGGACTGATGGACTGGGAAGGCTTCGCACGGGTGACTTCTGCCACTCCGGCCAGGATCGGACGCGTAGCAACACAGGGAAGGCCGCTGGAAACCGGTGAACCGGCAAACGTCATATTGGTAGACCCGGCTGCGCGGCGCACCGTGGACCCCCATAAGATGGCAACCATGGGCAAGAACAGTCCTTATGCAGGGCTGGAACTGCCCGGAATGGTCCGTGCCGCTTTCTTCGCCGGCCACCCCACCGTCCTGGACGGAGCACTAAACGGCCCCCGTGCCGCAGCAGCAGAGGAGACTCCATGGATTGGCTGATCTTCCTCGTCGCGGTCCTGGCCGCCGCCGCCATTGTGCTCACCCTGTTCGCCGTCGGCTGGCGGGGACGCCGCCAGCGCCAGGCGGACATTCCCCGGCCCCGGCCGCTTCCCGAAGACCTGGAGCTGCCCCGGTTCGAGGCTGACGGACAATACGTCGCCACCACTACCGCCGGCGACTGGCTGGACCGCCTTGCGGTCTACGGCATGGGCGTCAAGTCAGTGGCGACCGCCGCGGTCTTCGACGAAGGCCTGCTGTTCGCACGCAAGGGCGCACCGGATGTCTGGATCCCGCGGGAAGACCTGCGCGATGTGCGCCTGGAACGCGGGATGGCAGGAAAATTCGTGGAGAAGGAGGGCCTGGTCATGGTGACCTGGCAGCTCGGACCCAAGCGGGTCGACACCGGGTTCCGCACCCGGGCGGCCGACCACAAGAACCCCCTGGTTTCGGCGATCAAGGCGCTGGGCCCGGAATCAGCAACATCTAGCGAGGAACAACTGTGACAGTGAACCAAACCCCCGCCCCGAGAACAGCTGTCCTCATGCTGGAGGACGGCCGCAGTTTCCGCGGCCGCAGCTACGGAGCCACCGGCACCGCACTGGGAGAGGCTGTCTTCGCCACCGGCATGACCGGCTACCAGGAGACCATTACTGACCCCTCCTACGCCCGGCAGCTGGTTGTCCAGACGGCACCGCACATCGGCAACACCGGCGTGAATACCGACGACGCCGAGTCCCGGCGCATCTGGGTTGCCGGCTACATTGTCCGCGACGCCGCCCGGAAGCCCTCGAACTGGCGCTCCGAGCGGACCCTGGACGAGGACCTCGCAGCCCAGGGCGTGGTTGGCATCTCCGGAGTCGACACCCGTGCCATCACCCGCCACCTGCGCGAGCGAGGTGCCATGAAGGCCGGCATCTTCTCCGGTGAGGCTGCCCTGCGCAGCGACGCCGAGCTGCTCGCTGAAGTCCGCGCGCAGGAGTCAATGGCCGGTTCCCGCCTTGCCGAGGAAGTGAGCATCGAGGCAAGCTACGTCGTCGAGCCCTCCGCGCACGGCTGGGACGGCGAGCCGCTCTTCACCGTGGCCGCCCTGGACCTTGGGATTAAGTCCATGACCCCGGTGCGCTTCGCCGAACGCGGGGTCCGCGTGCACGTGCTGCCCGCCTCGGCCACGCTGGAAGACGTGCGGGCCCTGAACCCTGACGGCGTCTTCATGTCCAACGGCCCCGGCGACCCCGCCACCGCCGACAACCAGGTGAAGCTGCTGCGTGACGTGCTGGACACCGGCACCCCGTTCTTCGGTATCTGCTTCGGCAACCAGATCCTGGGCCGCGCCCTCGGGTTCGGCACCTACAAGCTGCCCTACGGCCACCGCGGCATCAACCAGCCGGTCCTGGACCGCCGCACCGGCAAGGTTGAAATCACCTCCCAGAACCATGGCTTCGCCGTCGACGCACCGCTGGACGGTCCCGTCACCGCTCCCGAAGCGCGCTTCGGCACGGTGGAAGTGAGCCACATCAGCCTCAACGACAACGTGGTGGAAGGCCTCGCCTGCCTGGACATCCCCGCATTCTCGGTCCAGTACCACCCCGAAGCCGCTGCCGGCCCCCACGACTCCGCCTACCTCTTCGACCGCTTCGTCGACCTGATGGCCTCCAGCAAGAACAAGGAATCCCGCTAATGCCCCGCAGAACCGATCTCAAGTCCGTCCTGGTGATCGGCTCCGGCCCGATCGTCATCGGCCAGGCCGCCGAATTCGACTACTCCGGCACGCAGGCACTGCGCGTGCTGAAGGAGGAAGGCCTCCGGGTCATCCTGGTCAACTCCAACCCGGCAACGATCATGACCGACCCGGAGTTCGCCGACGCCACATACGTCGAGCCGATCACTCCGGAGGTGGTCGAGAAGATCATCGCCAAGGAACGCCCCGACGCCGTGCTGCCGACCCTGGGCGGCCAGACCGCGCTGAACACGGCGATCGCCCTGGACAAGAACGGCGTACTGGAGAAGTACAACGTCGAGCTGATCGGCGCCAACATCGAAGCCATCGAGCTCGGCGAAGACCGCGAGAAGTTCAAGGGCGTCGTCGAACGCTGCGGCGCCGAGTCCGCGAAGTCCATCATCGTGCACAGCATGGACGAGGCCTTCGCCGCTGCCGAGGAGCTCGGCTACCCGATGGTGGTCCGCCCGTCCTTCACCATGGGCGGGCTCGGTTCCGGCCTGGCCTACAACGCCGAGGACCTGCGCCGCATCGCTGGCGCGGGCATCCAGTACAGCCCCACCTCCGAGGTACTGCTCGAAGAGAGCATCCTGGGGTGGAAGGAATACGAACTTGAAATGATGCGGGACAAGAACGACAACGTGGTTGTTGTCTGTTCCATCGAGAACTTCGATCCCGTAGGCGTCCACACCGGCGACTCGATCACCGTGGCCCCGGCGATGACCCTGACGGACCGTGAGTACCAGAAGCTGCGGGACATCGCCATCGCCGTCATCCGCGAGGTTGGCGTTGACACCGGCGGCTGCAACATCCAGTTCGCCATTGAACCGGACACCGGCCGCGTCGTCGTCATTGAAATGAACCCGCGCGTCTCCCGCTCTTCGGCGCTGGCCTCCAAGGCAACCGGATTCGCGATCGCCAAGATCGCCACCAAGCTCTCCCTGGGCTACACGCTGGATGAGATCCCGAACGACATCACCAAGAAGACCCCGGCGTCCTTCGAGCCGACCCTGGACTACGTGGTGGTGAAGGTTCCCCGCTTCGCCTTCGAGAAGTTCCCGGCAGCGGATCCCACCCTGACCACCACCATGAAGTCCGTCGGCGAGGCCATGGCCATTGGCCGCAACTTCACCGAGGCGCTGCAGAAGGCCCTGCGCTCCCTGGAACAGAAGGGCTCGCAGCTCAGCTTCGACCCGGTGGATCCCGCGGATGTTCCGGCTCTCATCGAAGCCGCCAAACGGCCCACCACGGACCGCCTGGCCCAGGTGCAGCAGGCACTGCTGGGCGGCGCTACCGCCGAGCAGCTCTTCGAGGCCACCGGAATCGACCCCTGGTACCTGGACCAGCTCGAACTGATCAACGAGGTTGCCGAGGAAATCCGCGGCGCCGCCCAGATCAATGAGGACGTCCTGCGCCTGGCCAAGCGCCACGGCTTCTCCGACGCGCAGATCGGCCGGCTCACCAACCAGCCGGAGTCAGTGGTCCGCGGCGTGCGCCACGTCCTGGGTATCCGCCCGGTCTACAAGACGGTGGACACCTGCGCCGCGGAGTTCGCTGCGTACACCCCCTACCACTACTCCTCCTACGACGAGGAAGACGAGGTGGCGCAGCACGCCAAGCCGTCCGTGATCATCCTCGGCTCCGGGCCGAACCGCATCGGCCAGGGCATCGAGTTCGACTACTCCTGCGTGCACGCCACCATGGCGCTGCGCGAAGCCGGGCACGAGACCGTGATGATCAACTGCAACCCGGAGACCGTGTCCACTGACTACGACATCTCCGACCGCCTCTACTTCGAGCCGCTCACGCTCGAGGACGTGCTGGAAGTCATCCACGCCGAACAGCGCACCGGCGGTGTCCTGGGTGTCTTCGTCCAGCTCGGCGGCCAGACCCCGCTGAAGCTGGCACAGGAACTGGCCGACGCCGGCATTCCGATCCTGGGCACCTCGCCCGAGGCGATCGACCTGGCCGAGCACCGCGGCGCCTTCCAGCGCGTGCTGGACGAGGGCGGGCTGGTGGCCCCCAAGAACGGCACCGCCGTGTCCTTCGAGGACGCCAAGAAGATCGCCGACGAGATCGGCTACCCGGTCCTGGTCCGCCCCTCCTACGTGCTGGGCGGCCGCGGCATGGAAATCGTCTACGACGAGGCGAACCTGTCCCGCTACATCGCCAACGCCACGGAAATTACCCCGGACCACCCCGTCCTGGTTGACCGGTTCCTGGAAGACGCCATTGAAATCGACGTCGACGCGCTCTTCGACGGCACCGACCTGTACGTGGGCGGCATCATGGAGCACATCGAGGAGGCCGGCATCCACTCCGGCGACTCCGCCTGCGTGTTGCCTCCCATCACGCTGGGCACGGACGTCATTGGCCGCGTGGTCGAAGCGACCCGTGCCATCGCCTCCGGCGTGGGCGTGCGCGGCCTGATCAACATCCAGTTCGCCCTCGCCTCGGACGTGCTCTACGTGATCGAAGCCAACCCGCGTGCCTCCCGCACCGTACCGTTCGTTTCCAAGGCAACCGGCGTCCAGCTGGCCAAGGCCGCGGCGCTGATCGGCACCGGCACCACCATTGCCGAACTGCGTGCGGCCGGAAAGCTCAAGGCAGCCGGAGACGGCTCCTCGCTTCCGCTGGATGCGCCGGTGGCCGTGAAGGAAGCCGTGCTGCCGTTCAGCCGCTTCCGCACGCCCGAGGGCACCGTGGTGGATTCGCTCCTCGGCCCGGAAATGCGTTCCACCGGCGAAGTCATGGGCATCGACAAGTACTTCGACACCGCCTTTGCCAAGTCGCAGGCTGCCGCCAACTCGGCGCTGCCCACGGCCGGCAAGATCTTCGTCTCCGTCGCCAACCGGGACAAGCGCTCGATCATCATGCCGGTGAAGCTCATGAGCGACCTCGGCTTCGAGATCCTCTCCACCGGCGGCACGGCAGATGTCCTGCGCCGCAACGGCATCCAGGCCACCACCGTCCGCAAGGTCGCCGAAGGCACCGGACCCGACGGCGAAGGCACCGTGGTGGACCTGATCACCGCCGGTGACATCAACATGGTCATCAACACGCCCTCCGGTGGACAGGCCCGGGGCGACGGCTACGAAATCCGTGCTGCTGCCACCTCGATCGGCTGCCCGGTCATCACCACGGTGTCCGAGTTCACCGCCGCGGTACAGGCCATCGAAGCGATGCGCTCCTACGAATGGGACGTGTGCTCCCTCCAGGAGTACGCCGCGAAGCTCCAGGCTTCCAGCCTTGCCTGAGCACGGCACCGACGCTGCCCGCAGGCACGCACCCTTTGGTGCGCGCCTGCGGGCAGCGATGGACACGCGCGGCCCGCTGTGCGCCGGCATCGACCCCCATCCCGGCCTGCTGGCCGCCTGGGGACTGAACGACGACGCCGCCGGGCTCGAACGCTTCTCGCTGACCGTCCTGGAGGCGGTGGGGGAGCAGGCTGCTGCCGTCAAGCCGCAGGTGGCGCTCTTTGAACGCCACGGCTCCGCCGGCATGGCCGTGCTTGAACGGCTGCTGGCCGCCTGCACCGAGGCGGGCGTCCTCTCCATCGCTGATGCCAAGCGGGGAGACATCGGCTCCACCATGGCCGCCTATGCCGACGCCTGGCTGCGGGACGGATCGCCGCTGGCAGCGGACTCAGTCACCCTGAGCCCCTACCTGGGATATGAATCGCTGCGGCCCGCCCTGGACCTCGCTGCCGCGACCGGAAGGGGAGTCTTCGTCCTGGGACTGACCTCCAACCCGGAAGGCGCGTCGGTGCAGCACGTCGGCTCGGACCGCTCGGTGGCAGCCCGGATTGTCGATGCCGCTGCCGCCGAAAATGCAGGGGCGCGGACGCTGGGCTCCACCGGACTGGTAATCGGAGCAACTGTCGGTTCCGCCCTGGCTGACCTGCGCATCGACCTGGCCGCAGCCAACGCGCCCATCCTTGCCCCGGGCCTCGGGGCGCAGGGCGCAACGGGCGAAGACCTGCGGATCACCTTCGGTGCGGCCTACGCGAACGTACTGGCCACCTCCAGCCGGGACATCCTCAAGGCGGGCCCGGACCGCAGCGCACTGCGCGAAGCCGCCGCCCGCACGCTGGACGGCCTTCCGCAGCCATAGTGGAAACCGGTACGTCTTACGTACCGGTTTCCATTGCATTGCCCGCACAGTGCGGATAGGTTCGGACCCTAGCCCAAGAAACCGCAAAGCCGCCGGTCACAACCAGTTTGACGGGCGGTCAGTCTTCGCCCGGGAGAGCCAATTGAACCTCAAACCACTGACTGAAGCCGAGCGCACCAGGGCGCGGGAAAAGGCCACCGCCGCCCGCACGGTGCGGGCGGAGATCAAGTCCAAGATCAAATCCGGTGAACTCTCGGTCGAGGAGGTCATCGTCTCCCGCGCTTCCGAGGAAGCAGTGGGCCGGCTGAAGGTCGTAGACCTGCTGCGCGCACTGCCTGGTGTGGGGGAACGTCGCGCAGCTGGAATAATGGCTACCGTGGGCATTGCCCCCACCCGCCGGGTGAGGGGCCTTGGTGTCCACCAGCGCAAGGCGCTGATCGAATTACTGGAGTCCGACTAAGCCGGCCGCCCCAAGCGGCTGCGGCGGCGTCGGACCTGTTCCCTAAACAAGTGAGGTCTACGTGTCGCAACCGCGGCTGACAGTTCTGGCAGGTCCCACCGCCGTTGGTAAAGGCACGGTGTCCACCTACATCCGGGATAACTATCCCGAGGTCTGGCTCTCGGTGTCCGCCACCACCCGCGCCCCGCGCCCGGGCGAGGAAAACGGCGTGCACTACTTCTTCGTGACGGCCGAGGAGTTCGACGACCTGGTCTCCGAAGGCCAAATGCTCGAGTGGGCCGTGGTGCACGGACACAACCGGTACGGGACGCTGCGCCGCACAGTTGAGGCCGCCATGGCGGAAGGCCGGTCGGTCCTGCTGGAGATTGACCTGCAGGGCGCGCGGCAGGTCAAGGAATCAATGCCGGAAGCGAATTTCGTCTTCCTGGCACCGCCGTCCTGGGACGAAATGGTCCGCCGCCTGGTGGGCCGGGGCACGGAAACACCAGAAGAGCAGCAGCGGCGCCTGGAAACCGCTAAACTGGAACTTGCTGCCGAGCCCGAGTTCGATCACACTGTCATCAATGATGACGTTCAGCGGGCTGCAGCAGAGCTCGTTTCACTCATGGGGATCAGCCCTCGCCAACGCTGAGCTGCTGTTCTTGATCCGCACGAAAACTTTGGAGATCTTTTGTCTACCCAGCCTGAAGGCATCATCAACCCGCCGATCGACGACCTGCTGACGGCCGCTGATTCCAAGTACGCCCTGGTCATCTACGGCGCCAAGCGCGCCCGCCAGATCAACGCCTACTACTCCCAGCTGCACGAAGGCCTGTTCGAGTACGTTGGCCCGCTGGTGGAAACCAAGCTCAACGAAAAGCCGCTGTCCATCGCTCTGCGCGAGATCAACGACGGCATGCTGGTAGTCCGCGCCAACGAAACCGCCGAGTAAGGCACTGATCCACGGCTAGGAGGTAGGACAGGCGTGCGCATTGTCCTGGGGGTGGGCGGCGGTATTGCTGCCTACAAGGCAGCCTTGCTGCTGCGCCTGTTCACCGAAGCCGGCCACAGCGTCCAGGTGGTGCCCACCGAGGCTTCCACCCGGTTCGTGGGCATCGCCACCTGGGAAGCACTTTCCGGGCATCCCGTCAGCACCACGGTGTTCGACGCCGTGGATACCGTCAACCACGTCCGGCTCGGCCATGAAGCCGACCTGATCGTGGTGGCACCGGCCACCGCGGACCTGCTGGCCAGGGCCGCGGCCGGCCTGGCCTCCGACCTGCTCACCAACACGCTGCTGATGGCACGCGGACCGGTGTTCTTCGCCCCGGCCATGCATACCGAGATGTGGAACCATGCGGCCACGCAGGCCAACGTCGCCACCCTTCGCTCCCGCGGCGCCGTTGTCATGGACCCCGCTTCCGGCCGCCTGACCGGCAAGGACTCGGGCCCGGGACGGCTTCCGGAGCCGGAAGATATTTTTGCCGCCGCGCTGGCAGCGGCGGGACAAGCTCCCACCGGATCCGCGCCGGCAGCGGGCCTGCTCGCGGGCCGCCGGGTCACCGTCACCGCGGGAGGCACCCGGGAACCCCTGGATCCCGTTCGTTTCCTGGGCAACAGGTCATCCGGAAAGCAGGGTGCAGCCATCGCCGCCGCCGCCCTTGCCGAAGGGGCCCAGGTGCGGTTCATCGCGGCCCACCTTGAGGTTCCCCCGCCCCAGGGCGTTGACCTGGTGCAGGTTGAAACCGCCCTGGAACTTCGCGACGCCGTCCACGAGGCGGCGAAGTCCACGGATGTCCTGGTCATGTCCGCCGCCGTGGCGGATTTCCGGCCGGGAGAGAACGCAGACACCAAAATCAAGAAGCGCGACGACGGCGCGGATCCGGTAATCACGCTGGTGCGCAACCCGGACATCCTGGCTGAGACCGTGCAGAACCGCTCCGCTTCCGGATCCGGGCCCTCCCTGATTGTCGGTTTCGCCGCCGAAACAGGCGATGACAGCGGATCCGTCCTCGAATACGGCCGCCGCAAACTCGAGCGGAAGGGCTCCGACCTGCTGGTCCTCAACCAGGTGGGCCGTGCGCTGGTGTTTGGGCAGGACAGCACCGAGGTGAGGATTCTCTCACCGAAGGATGACCCGGCCGCCGAACCGCCTGCCCTCACCGGGAGCAAGGCAGAGATCGCCCGGCATCTCGTCCAGCGGATCGCCGCTGAACTGGCCGGCTCCCCGGCCCTGCACGCCACGTCCTGACCCAGGCGGGGACTGTCCCCGGAACGAAGTAGAGTAAACCCGTGACTTCCAGCAATACGACTGCCCCTGCCGAACCAAGTGCCCTGCGGCTGTTCACCTCCGAGTCGGTGACCGAAGGCCATCCGGACAAGATCTGTGACCAGATCAGTGACGCGATCCTCGACGGCCTGCTCAAGGCGGACCCCGAATCCCGCGTTGCCGTGGAGACGCTTGTGACCACCGGCCTGGTCCACGTTGCCGGCGAGGTTACCACCGAAGGCTATGTGGAAATCCCGCAGCTGGTCCGGGACACCATCCTGGACATCGGCTACGACTCCTCGGCCAACGGCTTCGACGGCGCACGCTGCGGTGTCTCCGTCTCGATCGGCCAGCAGTCACCGGAGATCGCTTCCCGCGTCTTCAACTCGGTGGAGAACCGTTCCGGCGATGCCGTGGACCCCTTGGACGCCCAGGGCGCCGGCGACCAGGGCATCATGTTCGGTTTCGCCAGCGATGAGACCAGTGTCCTGATGCCCACGCCCATCTGGCTGGCGCACCGGCTCTCTGAACGCCTGACCCAGGTGCGCAAGGACGGCACGCTGCCGTACCTGCGTCCGGACGGCAAGACCCAGGTCACCATTGGCTACGACGGCGACCGGCCGGTCTCCGTGGACTCCGTCGTCGTCTCCACCCAGCACGCTGCGGACCTGGACCAGGGCCAGCTGCACCGCGACATGGTTGAGTTCGTGGTCAATCCCGTGCTCGCCGGAGCCGAACTGGACACCTCCGGGGTGCGCCACATCATCAACCCGGGCGGTCCGTTTGTCATTGGCGGTCCCGTGGGCGATGCCGGCCTCACCGGCCGCAAGATCATTGTGGACACCTACGGCGGGTTCTCCCGCCACGGCGGGGGCGCCTTCTCCGGCAAGGACCCGAGCAAGGTGGACCGGTCCGCTGCCTACGCCATGCGCTGGGTTGCGAAGAACGTGGTGGCTGCCGGACTCGCACGCCGGGCCGAAATCCAGATTGCCTACGCCATTGGCATGGCCCGCCCGGTTGGCATCTACGTCGAGACGTTCGGCACGGAGACCGTAGACCCGATGCGCATCTCCCAGGCCATCAACGAGGTCTTCGACCTGCGTCCGCTGGGCATTATCAACGCACTGGACCTCAAGCGGCCCATCTACCAGAAGACTGCCGCCCACGGGCACTTCGGCCGCGAGGACGAAGGCTTTACCTGGGAACGCCTCGATAAGGTCGAGGAACTGCGCCGCTGGTTTAACGCCTAGCGCCATGGGGGAGCATCCGCCGCAGCGTGCGCCCCGGGAAGGGCACGCTCCAGCGGAGGAAGCCGTGCAGCTCTCCCTGCTGCACGGCTTTAGTCCGCCCGCAGCGCCGGTCGGGAAGTCCCAGCCGGCACCGGAGCTGCCCATCGCCCGGGTGCTGCTCGACTCCCCGCTGCCGCACCTGGACCGTCCCTTTGATTACCTGGTGCCAGCGGAGCTCAGCGATGCAGCGTCTCCGGGCGTGCGCGTCAAGGTCCGCTTCGGCGGGCAGGAACTCGCCGGTTTCCTGATTGAGCGGCTTGCATCGACGGATACGACCGCCCGGCTGGTGAACCTGGGCAAGGTGGTTTCACCGGTCCCCGTGCTTAGCCCCGAAGTCCTCGGCTTGGCCCAGTCAGTTGCGGCACGCTATGCCGGATCCGTCCACGACGTGCTGAGGGTGGCCGTTCCGCCGCGGGTAGCGCGCGTTGAAAAAGAGTTCGCAGGCCGGGTTCCCGGCGCCGGAGCCGGAACGGGATCCGCAGAAAAACCGGCAGACCGCTCCGGGACGTCCGAGGCTGTTCCCGAACCCACGCAATCGGAGCAAAACCCGTTCCGGCGGTACGCGCACGGCCCGCGTTTCCTGAGCCACCTCGCAGCCGGCCACAGTCCGCGGGCCGTGCTGAGTTCCCTCCGCGGCTACGGTCCCGACGCCTGGCCGCGTGAAATAGCTGCCGCAGTGGAGGCCACCGTGCTCTCCGGCCGTGGCGCCGTCGTAGTTGTACCGGACCAGAAGGACCTGGCGCGTGTGATGGACGCGTTGCAGGAGAGGGTGCCCGCGGACACCGCGGTGCGCCTGACCGGGGAGGACGGTCCCACCCCCAGGTACCGCAGTTTCCTGCAGCTGCTTTACGGCGACGCGTCCGTGGCGGTGGGCACCCGTTCCGCCGCCTACGCGCCGGTGGCAAACCTGGGCCTTGTCTGCATCTGGGATGACGCCGACGACCTGCATGCCGAGCAGCGCGCGCCGTACCAGCATGCCCGCGACGTCCTGCTGCTCCGGGCCGAGGCCGCGGGCGCGGGAATGCTCGTTGCTTCCCATACCCGAAGCACCGAAGCGCAGCGGCTGATCGAGTCCGGCTGGGCGGCTGCCCTGGATGCTGAGCGGGCCCTGGTGCGTGCCTCAACGGCACGGGTGATGAGTACGGGGGACACCTTCAACCTGGAGCGGGACCCGCTGGCCGCCCGGGCCAGGATTCCGCATGCGGCCTGGAAGGCCGCCCAGGACGGACTCAAGCGCGGCCCGGTGCTGGTGCAGGTGGCCCGGACGGGTTTCTCCCCGGCCCTGTCCTGCCAGGACTGCAGGGAGCCGGCCCGCTGCCGGCAGTGCCAGGGGCCGCTGGCGCAGTCCGGACGC
Source organism: Arthrobacter koreensis (assembly GCF_009193255.1). Taxonomy (GTDB): domain Bacteria; phylum Actinomycetota; class Actinomycetes; order Actinomycetales; family Micrococcaceae; genus Arthrobacter_B; species Arthrobacter_B koreensis. The sequence continues at coordinate 531,930 of NZ_WACG01000002.1, read as the reverse complement.
AACTCGCCGCCCGCCTGCCGGTGGTGTGCCCGGCCGGAGCCGAGGTGGCACTGTCCGCACTGCGGAAGTTTCCGGCTGCGGGCGTCCACCGCAGGAGCGGGACGGACCGCCGAGGAGCTCGGCCGCGCCTTCCCGTCCGTGACAGTGGTGTCCTCGGCGGGAGACCATATCCGCGCAGAGGTGCCCGATGCACCCGCACTGGTAGTCGCCACTCCGGGCGCGGAACCCGTGGCGCCGTCGGGCTATGCCGCCGCGCTGCTGCTGGATGGGACCGCCATGCTCTCGCGGCAGTCACTGCGGGCACAGGAAGAAACCCTGCGCCGCTGGCTTACTGCAGCGGCCCTGGTCCGCCCGGCATCGGACGGGGGAGTGGTTGTGGTGACCGCTGACGACACCGCCACCGTGGGCCACCTGCTGCGCTGGGACCCGGCGGGAGCAGCCGAACGCGAACTCGCCCTCCGCCGGGAACTGGGGCTGCCGCCCGCCGTGCGCTACGCGGAGCTGACCGGTTCCCGCGACGGGCTGGACAGTTTCGTGTCCCGGCTCGGCCTGCCCGAAAGCGCCCGGATCGTGGGCCCTGCCCCGGTGGAAGAACCACCAGCTCACGGCGGAGAAACCACCCCGCGCTGGCGTACCCTCTGCTTCTTCCCCTACGGGGATGCGAACGTGATCACGCCGGCGATGCGGTCCGCCAAGGCGGCGCTTTCCGCACGGCGGACGGGTGATCCGGTGTACATTCGGGTTGACGCGCCGGACGGGCTGTAGTTCCGGTTAGGCCGCTTTTCCGGTGCCGGGGGAGTGTTCCACGGGTACCGTGCGCCGGCCGCTGCCGGGCCTGAGCGGCAGGTGCAGGCTCAGGACTCCGTTGGCGTAGTGCGGCGAGACTCCTGACGGATCAACGCTCCCACCCACCGCAATGCGGCGGAAAATAAGTCCGTCTTCCCTCTCACGCACGCTCCAGAGCGTTCCGCTGTCCATCCCGCGCAGGCTGCGGTGGGCCCGGATGAGAAGGAAGTCGCCGTCGAGCTCCACGGAGAGCGATCCGGGGTCTATCCCCGGGAGGTCTGCATTGAGGACAAGGAAACCGCCGTTCCGGTAGAGGTCTGCGGCGGTGCCGCCGCGCGCCTGGCTGCGGGCTTCCAATGCTGCTCTTTGCCGTTCGTGGTCCTGGGGCGGAACCCCCATGGGCATGATGATCATCTCCTGGCAGAAACACATTCCCGTGCTGCAATTCTAGAAGTGGTGCGCCCGGCATTCCGAATCCTCTACAGTGTGGCAATGGCCATAACCCCTGACACCAAGAACTGGACCTGGGTCCTGGACCGGACGTGCCCCGAGTGCGGTTTCACCGCCTCGGAAACCGAGTACGCGGACATTCCGCAGATGCTGCTGGAAAACGCGGAGGCCTGGCAGGACGTCCTGGACCGTTCGGACGCAGCGGTGCGGCCGGATGAGAGCACCTGGTCGCCGCTTGAATACGCGGCTCACGTCCGGGACTTGTGCAACGTGTACCGAATGCGCCTGCTCCTGATGGTGGATACCGACGGCGCGGAGTTCCCGGACTGGGACCAGGACGCCACTGCCGTCGCTGAACGTTACGGCGAGCAGGACCCGTCCCGGGTTGCCGCAGACCTCCTTGATGAAGCCCAGGCGACGGCGGACGCCTTTGCCGCCGTCGAGGACCAGGACCGCACACGCCGCGGTCTCCGCTCGGACGGCAGTACCTTCACCGTTGAGTCGCTGGCCCGGTACTTCATGCACGACGCCGCCCACCACCTGTGGGACGTCCGGCCCAGATAAGGCCCGGCCCGGATTAGGCGCCGCACTGCGTTCAGGCAGGCATGATAGACAGGTTGCTGATGTTTTGTCTGCGCCCTGCCACCGCGGGGCGCCCGAAAGGAGATCCATGTCGTATCCAGCAGCAAGCCGTGAAATCCAGCTGGCAAGCCGTCCCGAGGGGTGGCCTGCGGAAGAGAACTTCCGGCTCGCAGAAGCCGGTGTTCCCGCACTGGAGGATGGACAGGTCCTGGTGCGCAACACCCTCATGTCGGTGGATCCCTACATGCGCGGGCGAATGAATGACGCGAAGTCCTACGTTCCCCCGTTCCAGGTGGACGCCCCGCTCGAAGGCGGTGCGGTGGGTGAGGTCGTTGAGTCCCGCGCGGGCACCCACAAGCCCGGAGATACCGTCCTCCACAACCTCGGCTGGCGGGACTACGCTGTCCTGGACGCCAAACGGGCCCGAGTTATAGACACCACAATCGCACCGGCCAGCGCCTACCTGGGCGCCATGGGCCTGACGGGCCTCACGGCATGGGCCGGCCTCACCAAGGTGGCGGATTTCCGTGAAGGCGACGCGGTGTTCGTTTCAGGTGCTGCGGGGGCGGTCGGCTCCATGGCGGGGCAGATCGCCAAGGCACTCGGAGCGCAGCGGGTTATCGGCAGCGCGGGGTCGGACGAGAAAGTCCGCCGCCTGCGCGAGCTCGGCTTTGACGCCGCCTTCAACTACCACGACGGCCCGGTGAAGGAGCAGCTCAAGGAAGCCGCCGGCGCGGACGGAATCGACGTTTACTTCGACAACGTCGGCGGGGACCACCTGGAAGCCGCAATCTCCGTGTTGAACAAGTACGGGCGGGTAGCCATGTGCGGTGCCATCTCCGCCTACAACTCCACCGAGCCGCAGAGCGCTCCCCGAAACCTCTTCCAGGCCATCGGCAAGGAACTCACCCTCAAGGGCTTCATTGCCGGCAGCTACAACCAGTACGCCGGTGAATTCGCTTCCCTGATGGCGGGCTGGCTGCAGGACGGCAGTGTCCGCTACGACGAGACGTTCGTCGACGGGCTGGAGAACGCCCCGCAGGCCTTCATCGACCTGATGAAGGGCGCGAACACCGGAAAAATGATCGTCCGGCTGGCCTAGCGCTTCCTTCCGGTCCGGTCCGCGAATGCCTGGGAGGCCTCCGCCGCAGCGCCAAGAAGCTGCTGGGCGGAGGTCTCCCAGTCATATGCTGCGGCCCGGGCCAGTCCGGCCTCTGATGCTTCGCGCCAGCGCTCCGAATCCGAGAGGCTGCGCACCGCGTCGGCAAACCCCTCGGGGCTCTCAGGGTCCACCAGCACGGCAGCACCGCCGGAGACCTCACGGAAGATCGGTGTGTCTGCCGCGATCACCGGGGTGCCTGCCGCCATCGATTCGATGATCGGCAGGCCATAGCCCTCTGCCTTTGAGAGGGAGACCAGCGCGGTGGCACGCCTGAGCAGAGAGTCGTACTCGGCGTCGGAGACCCCATTGTGGAAGACCACCCGCGACGGGTCCGCGCACAGCGCCTCCAGTTCGCTGCGGCGGGCCGGGGAAATCCTGCTGAGCAGGTGCAGCGTGTAGCCGGGCAGGCCGTCCATGCCCCGGACGATCGTTTCCACGTTCTTGTACGGCATGAAGGAACCCATGTAGAGCAGGAACTTCTCCGGCGGCAGCGCTGCATCCCGGGGAACGGTGCCGGGCTGCGGGGCGTTTGACACCATCCGAACCGGGCGCCGCGTCAGCCGGTGCCTGGACATCAGCTCGCGCGTGGTGTCGGAGATGGTGGCAACGACGTCGGCACGGTTCAGCAGCAGGCGCTGGGGCCAGTAGGCCAGATGGTACAGCCGCCACAGCAGGCGCACCGGCAGCGGCAGGAAGCCCGGCGGAGTGGGGTTCTGGTAGTAGATCAGGTCATGCAGGGTCAGGACCAGCGGATACCGGCGTCCCCAGCTGCCCATGGTCTGCATGGGGCAGACGACGGCGTCGGCTCCCAGTTTGTTCACATGCCGCGCCACGAAGAGTTCGGCCGGGGAGAGCGGGGAGTTGATTTTGGTCCACGGGACCTGCGGCAGCAGTGCCAGCTGGCGTTCATCGCTGATCAGCATGCGGACATCCGCGTGGCGGGACACCGCCTCGATGAGGCTGGCTCCGTACCGGCTGATGCCGTCATGCTGGTCAGTGCGGGTGAAGCGGGCGTCAAAGACAATCCTCATGCGCTGCGATGCCTCCGGCCCAGGAAATCGGTGATGAGCGCCGCGGCTGTATCCGGCGCTTCGTAGTGCACCAGATGGCCCACCCCTTCAAGGATTTCAAGTTCCGAATCCGGCACCAGGGCCGCGAGCCGGCGCTGGGCCGGCACCGAGCCAATGTCATCCCGGTCAGCGGCGATCAGCAGCACCGGCATGCGCAGGTGGGGCGCAAAGTCCCGGACAGTCTCGGAAATGGACGACCGGAACGCGTCCAGCACCACCGTCCGTGAGGCGAAGGCGCTGAAATACGCATCATGCTGGCCATGGATCCAGCGCCGCAGGCCCGGGTTCCGGGTCTTGGCCATGAGCATGCTCATCCCGCGGACGATTCCCGGGTTGGCCAGCAGCGCCCGTCCGGGTTTCTCAGGCAGCCTGGCTGCGGCGAGGTAGTACAGTTCCGCAAGTTTGCTGGTGAAGCCCTTGGGGCCCTCAAGGGCCGGCTCGCTGATCGGGTTGATAAGGATGAGTTCGCTCAGAAGCTCCGGATGCGCTGCAGCCGTGCGCGCGGCAATGATGGAGCCGAACGAGTGGCCCAGCAGGACCGTGTCCGGTCCCAGGCCCATGACATCGAAGCCGGCGCGGACGAAATCCGCGTAGGCCGCGGCGTCGTGCGTTCCTGGAAGGGCGGCGCCCTGTCCGAACCCGGGCAGGTCCGGAAGGATCACCCGGTGGCCGGGCAGCGCCTCCACCAGCCGCAGCAGCCCATGATGGTCCCCGCGGAAGCCATGGACCATAAAGATGTCCGGGCCTGCGGTTTCCGGGTCCGCTGCGGGGAAGTCCCAAAAACGCTGGGGAGTTCCCTGCACGGCGACGGTTCGGACCGTAGCCCGGCGCTGGAACGGCGCCGGGGCACCGGATGCCGCGGCAGGGCGGCGCCGCAGCAGCATCAGTTCACCTCGCTGGGGTTTGACCCCGTACGGCGTCCGCTGTCCATACCGTCCAGCGCGGCCATCTGACCTGCGTCGAGTTCGAAGGAAAAGATGTCGAGGTTCTCCGCTATCCGCTCCTCGCTGCTGGCCTTGGGTATCACGGTGTGCCCGGACTGCACATGCCAGCGCAGCACTACCTGGGCAGGCGAGCGCCCTGTATCTGACGCGATCCGGCGCACCAGTGGATCTTCGAGAAGGGCTCCGCGCCCCAGCGGGCTCCAGGCGACGGTGCGGATGCCGTTGGCCTTCTGGAAGGCCCGCAGTTCACGCTGGGCCAGCCAGGGATGGAGTTCCACCTGGTTGACGGCAGGCACCACGGAGGTGCCGTCCAGCAATTCTTCGAGGTGTTCACGGTTGAAGTTGGAGACACCGATCGCCCGGATCCGGCCTTCGGCGTACAGCTTCTCGAGTGCCTTGTACGTCTCCACAAAGAGCCCCCGCTCCGGGCACGGCCAGTGGATCAGGTACAGGTCCAGGTAGTCGAACCCGAGTTTCTGCAGTGAAACGTCAAAGGCGCGCAGGGTGGACTCGTAGCCGTGGTCCGTGTTCCACACCTTGGACGTGACGAAGAGGTCCTCGCGGACCACGTGTCCCGCCTCCGTGAAGTTCCGGACAGCACGGCCGACTCCCTCTTCGTTTCCGTACAGTGCCGCGGTGTCGATGTGGCGGTAGCCGAGGGACAGGGCGGCACTGACCAGGGGCGCCGCGTCCTGCGCCGGAACCTTGTAGGTCCCATAGCCCGCCTGGTCCATGAGTACGCCGTTGTTCAAAGTCAGTTTTGGTGCCGGATCCATGGTGCAACTCTACCGAGGCGCACCCGACGTGCGCTCCTGCCGTGCCGCGTGTACCGTGAGGAGCCCGTAAAGGCCTGCTGACAAGCAGTTTCCCCCAAGCCATGGCGTTTCTGGAAAAAGCTTGATTGCATAGGGCCTTACAGTGCGCCGACAGGCTGCGGCAGGTGAAAATGCCCCGCTCCACGCCGGTGCCCGTGGCGGGACCTGCATCCCTGTTTACCCCCAACAAAATGGCACTACTAAAGGATCGGAGTAGTCGATGGTGACACTTGGAGAGGTTTTCGTCAGCGAAATGCTGGGTACAGCAGCGCTGATAGTCCTGGGCTGTGGTGTAGTTGCCAACGTTGCCCTGGGCAAGACCAAAGGCAATGGCGGCGGCTTCCTGATGGTCAACTGGGGATGGGGCCTCGGCGTATTCGCCGGTGTCTACCTCTCCGTGATGTCCGGCGCGCACATCAACCCCGCCGTGACGGTTGGCGTCATCACCGGCGGGGCGGAAGAATTCGTACCCGGTGTGGCAGTGACCATCGGATCCACCCTCACGTACTTCGGCGGGCAGATGCTTGGGGCCATCATTGGCGCCTTTGTCGCCTGGCTCGCCTACAAGAAGCAGTTCGACGATGAGCAGGATCCGGCCAACATCCTGGGTGTGTTCTCCACCGGTCCGGCCATCCGTTCCTACGGCTGGAACGTTGTCACCGAGGTAGTGGGCACCTTCATGCTCGTGTTCGTGATTGTCGCCTTCGCCGGAACTCCTTCCGGGCTTGGGCCGCTGGCCGTCGCCCTGCTGGTTGTCGGCATTGGCGCCTCCCTCGGCGGACCCACCGGGTACGCCATCAACCCGGCCCGTGACCTCGGCCCCCGCATTGTCCACGCCCTGCTGCCCATCCGGAACAAGGGCAACAGCGACTGGGCGTACTCCTGGGTTCCGGTTGTTGGCCCTCTGCTCGGCGGGGCGCTGGGCGGCTGGGCCGGCGGTATCATCCCGCTCCCGGAAATCATCTAGCAGTTCCACGTCCGCAAGCCCCAAGACCTCAAAGGAGAGACCCACGTGACCGACAGCAAGCAGCAGTACGTGATCGCAATCGACCAGGGCACCACCAGCAGCCGGGCCATAGTCTTCGACCACGACGGCAAGATCGTTTCAACCGGGCAGAAGGAACACGAGCAGATTTTCCCGCGGGCCGGCTGGGTGGAGCACGATCCGATGGAGATCTGGACCAACGTCCGCGAGGTTGTTGGCACCGCACTGTCCAAGGCAAACCTGACGCGGCATGACATCGCCGCCGTCGGCATCACCAATCAGCGCGAGACCGCAGTGGTGTGGGACCGGAACACCGGCAAACCGATCTACAACGCCATTGTCTGGCAGGACACCCGCACCCAGCCGATCGTGGACGAGCTGGCCAAGGACGGCGGCCTGGAGCGGTTCAAGGACAAGGTGGGACTGCCGCTGGCCACCTACTTCTCCGGAACCAAGATCAAGTGGATCCTGGACAACGTGGAAGGCGCGCGCGAAAAGGCGGAAAACGGCGACCTCAAGTTCGGCAACACGGACTCATGGGTGACCTGGAACCTGACCGGCGGTACGGACGGCGGCGCGCACATCACCGACGTCTCCAACGCTTCCCGGACCATGTTCATGGACCTGGACACCCTCACCTGGGACCAGTCGATCCTGGATGTCTTTGGTGTCCCCGCGTCGATGCTGCCGGAGATCCGTTCCTCCTCCGAGGTCTACGGGACGGTCCACGGCTCGCAGCTGCTGCGCGAGACTCCCGTGGCCGGCATCCTGGGTGACCAGCAGGCCGCCACCTTCGGGCAGGCTGCGTTCGGAGTCGGCGACGCCAAGAACACCTACGGAACCGGCAACTTCCTTATCTTCAACACCGGTGAGGAAAAGGTCATGTCCGAGAACGGGCTGCTCACCACTGTAGCCTACAAGATTGGCGATGCCGCTCCCGTGTACGCCCTGGAAGGCTCCATCGCCGTCACCGGTTCGCTGGTGCAGTGGCTGCGGGACAACCTCGGCATCATCAACAGCGCCCCGGAAATCGAGGAGCTGGCCAGTGCCGTGGAAGACAACGGCGGCGTGTACATCGTCCCGGCGTTCTCCGGCCTATTCGCACCGCACTGGCGCTCCGATGCCCGCGGCGTGATCGTGGGCCTCACGCGGTTCGTGAACAAAAACCACATTGCCCGCGCCGCGCTCGAATCAACTGCCTTCCAGACCCGTGAAGTCCTGGACGCGGTGAACGCGGATTCCGGCGTTCCGCTCACGGAGCTGCGGGTTGACGGCGGCATGGTTGCCAATGATGCCCTCATGCAGTTCCAGGCGGACATCCTCGGCGTGGACGTGGTCCGTCCGGAGGTCGTGGAGACCACGGCCCTGGGTGCTGCCTACGCGGCGGGGCTCGCCGTCGGCTTCTGGAACTCCACGGACGAAGTGGCAGCCAACTGGAACGAGGGAAAGCGCTGGACCCCGAACATGGACCAGGCCGAGCGTGAGCGGCAGATGCGCCTCTGGAGCAAGGCCGTGACGCGCACCTTCGACTGGGTGGACGAGGACGTTCTGTAACCACGGCACCAAGCGTCCAAACCGGCAAAGCCGCTCCCGGGTCCGGGAGCGGCTTTTTCGGTGCCTGACCCCTGCGTGTTGTGTTTGACCTGCACGAATACTGGCCGGTAACGTGCTGGCAGCATCAATGGTGATGCCCATCACACAGAAGCGGGTCCTCGTGGCAGCAACAGCAGATACAAGCACGGCCGGCGCTGGCAGGGACGCGCTGCCGGTAGCGGTGATCGGTGCCGGTCCAAGCGGGCTGGCGGCCATGCGGGCCGTCTCCAAACGCGGACTAGACGTCGTGGGTTTCGAAGCGCACAAGGACGTCGGCGGGTTGTGGAATATCGCCAACCCGGACAGCACTGTTTACGAGTCCGCGCACCTCATCTCGTCGCGTACCACCACGGAGTTTGCCGAGTTTCCCATGCCCGGGGGCACACCGGACTATCCGGGACACCGGCACCTGCTCCGGTACTTCCGGAACTATGCCGCACACTTTGGGCTGACCGGGCGGATTCGGTTTGGCACGCGGGTAACCGCCGCGGTCCCAACGGACGACGGCGGATGGCAGCTCAGCTGGCAGGGACCCGACGGTGCGGGCAGTGGACAGTTTGGCGCCGTCGTGGTGGCATCGGGAACCCTGCACACCCCGTACCTTCCCTCATTTGCGGGGGAGTTTACCGGAGAGATCAGGCACTCGGCCCGGTACAAGGACGCAGCGGAACTGGCGGGGAAACGGGTACTCATCGTAGGTGCCGGAAACAGCGGCTGCGACATAGCGGTTGACGCCGTGCACCACGCGGCGGCCGTGGACATCAGCGTGCGCCGCGGATACTACTTCGTGCCGAAGTATGTTTTCGGCCGGCCCACGGACACCCTGAACCAGGGCAAACCCCTGCCCCGGCCGCTGAAGCAGTTCCTGGACAAGCGGCTGCTGCGCATGTTTACCGGGGACCCGGCACGTTTCGGCTTCCCGAAACCCGACTACCGGATCTACGAGTCCCATCCGGTGGTTAACTCGCTCATCCTGCACCACCTCGGCCACGGCGACCTGTCCGTGAAACCGGACATTGAGCGGCTGGAAGGTTCCACCGTCCATTTTCGGGACGGGACGCAGGGGCAGTATGACCTCCTGCTGTGCGCCACCGGCTATGTGCTCAGCTATCCGTTCCTTTCCCGGGACCTGCTCGGCTGGGCGGGAGCTTCGCCGCAGCTTTACCTGAACATCTTCAGCCGGCAGGCGAGGAACCTGATGGTGGTGGGGATGGTGGAAGCATCCGGGCTGGGCTGGGAAGGCAGATACCGCCAGGCTGAGCTGGTGGCCGCCTACCTCGCCGCACAGCAGGACAATCCAACCGCGGCTGCCGCCTTCGACGCCGCCGTGCGGGGACCGTCTCCGGATGTCACCGGCGGTTACCGGTACCTGGGGTTGGACCGGATGAGCTACTACGTGAACAAGGACGCCTACCGGGCTGAGCTGGAGGCCCACCTCTCCCGGTTTGCGGGCACTTCCGCCCACGCTGACCGGGGGCCGGTGGAGGTGCAGCAGTGATGTCCATTGACGACGTCGTTCTCAATTTCTCGCCCGGCTCACTGGTGATCCTCAATATTGTCCTCGCCGTCATCATCCTGGGCATCGCCCTGGAAGTGCGGCCGGCGGATTTCCGCACCGTGGCACGGAGCCCCGCAGCGATTCTGCTGGGGATTGGCGCGCAGTACGTGCTTCTGCCCGCGGTGACCGTGGGTATTGCACTGGCACTGCAGGTCCCCGCCTCAATCGCCCTGGGCATGATCCTGGTGGCCTGCTGTCCGCCGGGCGGAATCTCGAACGTGCTGACCCATCGGGCGCACGGCGATGTTGCGCTCTCCGCCTCCATGACTGCCGTGTCCAACCTCGTAGCGATCATCGTCATGCCGCTCAACGTGGCGTTCTGGGCTGCGCTGAGCCCGTCCACGAACTCGCTCATGCGCGACTTTTCGCTGGACCGCGGCGGCATGCTGGTTCAGGTGCTGTTGATTATCGGCCTGCCGTTCGCGCTGGGCATGCCGCTGGCCCGGCGTTACCCCGCGCTCACGGACAGGCTGCGGCCGTGGGTGCAGCGGATCGGGCTGATAGCCCTGCTGGCGTTCATCGTGGCCGGCACCGCCAGCAACCTGGAGCCGCTGAAGGAGCATCTGGGAACCATCTTCCTGGTGGTTGCGCTGCACGACGCCGTGGCCCTGGCAGTGGGGTACTGGGCGGCCGCCGCCGTTCGGCTGGACGAAGCCAGCCGGCGCGCCGTCACCTTTGAAGTGGGAGCCCGGAACACCGGGCTGGGCCTGGGGCTGACCCTGACGTTCTTCTCGGGGCTGGGCGGGATGGCCATGGTTGCCGCCTGGTGGGGGATCTGGGACATCCTGGCCGGACTGGCACTGGCTGCGTGGTGGCGCCGGCGGGATGCCCGGAAGGCCGCAGCGTCACAGGAGGCCGCGCTGTGACCCGGGTCTGCGTGACCGGGGGCAACGGGTTCCTCGGCAGCGCCGTCGTATCCCGCCTGGCCGCGGACCCCGGCGTCAGCTACGTCCTGAGCCTGGACCTGCGGGAGCCTGACCCCGAGCGGGAGATTGACGGCGTCGAATACGCACTGGGGGACATCAACGCACCGTACCTGGACACTCTCCTGGCGGATCACCGCATTGACACGGTGGTGCATCTGGCGGCGATCGTGAATCCCGGCCGGGACACCACCAGGGAACAGGAGTACCAGGTGGATGTCATCGGTTCGAGGAACGTGCTCTCCGCATGCGTTCGGTCCGGGGTGAAGCACGTGGTTATCTCATCGTCCGGTGCCGCCTACGGCTACCACCCGGATAACGCGCCCTGGCTCAAAGAGACCGACCCCCTGCGCGGCAACGACGAGTTTGCCTATTCCCGGCACAAGCGGCTGGTCGAAGAGGAACTGGCCAGGCTGCGCACCGAGCATCCGGAACTGCGGCAGACCATTTTCCGCATCGGCACCATCCTGGGGGCACGGGTGCGGAACCAGATCACTGCCCTCTTCGACGCCGGGCGGCTGCTGCGGGTGGCCGGCAGCGAGTCACCGTTTGTCTTTATCTGGGACCAGGACGTGGCTGATGCCATGGCCCAGGCCGTGGTGACCGGGCGCACCGGAGTCTTCAACGTAGCCGGTGACGGAGCCCTGACGGTCCGCGAGATCGCGGCGCTGACGGGCAAACGGACAATCACGGTACCTGCTCCGCTCCTCGCGGCGGCACTGTGGGCGGGACAGAAGCTCGGGCTGACGGTGCATGGACCGGAGCAGCTGCGGTTCCTGCGCTACCGGCCGGTGCTGGACAACACGGCACTCAAGGGAGAATTCGGGTTTACGCCCAGCCGTACCAGCCGGGAAGCGTTCCTCGAGTTCCGGAAGGCAAGGGACGCTGAACGCGTCCGGCAGGGATGACGACGCCGCTGCCGGCCGGGCGCTCCGGGTGCCTGCGGCCGGCAGCGGCACGTGACAACCCCGCGGCGGGCACCGCCGTCGGGCGCTGCCTGTTGTAAAGTGGAGAAATGACCGCTTTGCTCAACCTTAGATAGCCGCGTTTGCAGACAAACGCGGCAGCCCCTTGCATCTGACGAGGGGCTTTTGTGTGTCTGGGGAAGAGTTCTAAGCGCACGCGGAGCCGGCGGCATGCCGGAGGCCGCGCATCACCAGGATTTCTTGAGGACAGAGGCGAAGCATAGTGAGCACGCAGTCACAGACTGACCAGTCGGAAGAGGCCGTATACAGTTTCGCGGCCATGGAGAAGAAGTGGCCGGCTGTCTGGGACGACCTTGGCGTTTTCACCCCGGCCGACGACGGCTCGAAGGAACGCCGCTACGTCCTGGACATGTTCCCCTACCCGTCCGGTGACCTGCACATGGGCCACGCTGAAGCGTTCGCGATGGGCGACGTCGTTGCCCGGTACTGGCGCCAGCTCGGCTTTGACGTGCTGCACCCGATCGGCTGGGACTCCTTCGGCCTGCCCGCCGAAAACGCCGCGATCAAGCACAACGCCCACCCCAGCGAGTGGACCTACCGCAACATCGACACCCAGGCCGGTTCCTTCAAGCGGTATGCCATCAGCGTTGACTGGTCCCGTCGCCTGCACACCTCCGACCCTGAGTACTACCGCTGGACCCAGTGGCTGTTCACCCGTTTCTACGACCGCGGGCTTGCCTACCGCAAGAACTCCCCGGTCAACTGGTGCCCGAAGGACCAGACCGTGCTGGCCAACGAGCAGGTTGTCAACGGCGCCTGCGAACGCTGCGGCACCCAGGTCACCAAGAAGGCCCTGAACCAGTGGTACTTCAAGATCACCGACTACGCTGACCGGCTGCTGGATGACATGGACCAGCTCAAGGGCCACTGGCCGGAGCGCGTGCTGGCCATGCAGAAGAATTGGATCGGCCGCTCCGAGGGTGCCCACGTCCGGTTCGCCATCGAGGCAGCCGGCAACAAGCTCGAAGAACAGGTCACCGTCTTCACCACCCGCCCGGACACCCTGTACGGAGCAACGTTCTTCGTCGTGGCCGCAGATGCACCGCTGGCACTGGACCTGGTGGACGACGAGCACCGCGACGCACTCCTGCAGTACCGCGAGGACGTCAAGGCGCTCTCAGACATCGAACGCCAGGCAACTGACCGCACCAAGACAGGTGTCTTCACCGGCCGCTACGCGGTCAACCCGCTCAACGGCGAGAAGCTGCCGGTCTGGGCAGCCGACTACGTGCTGGCCGACTACGGGACCGGCGCCATCATGGCCGTGCCCGCGCACGACCAGCGGGACCTGGACTTTGCCCGCACCTTCGACCTGCCCGTCCGCGCGGTACTGGACACCGGCGAAGAGGACCCGTCAGTTTCCGGCACCGCCACCACCGGTGAAGGAACCCTGGTGAACTCCGGTGAGCTCAGCGGCCTGCCGAAGTCCGAGGCCATTCCCGCAGCTGTCCGCATCCTGGAGGAAAAGGGCACGGGCGAGAAGTTCGTGAACTTCCGCCTGCGGGACTGGCTGCTCTCCCGCCAGCGTTTCTGGGGCACCCCGATCCCCATCATCCACTGCGAAGAGTGCGGCGAAGTTCCGGTTCCCGATGACCAGCTGCCGGTCACCCTGCCCACCGGGCTGAAGGGTGAGGCCCTGGCCCCGAAGGGCACGTCCCCGCTGGCCTCGGTGGAAGAGTGGGTCAACGTTCCCTGCCCGTCCTGCGACGGCCCGGCCAAGCGTGACACGGACACCATGGACACCTTCGTGGACTCCTCCTGGTACTTCATGCGCTTCGTTTCGCCGCACTTCACCGAGGGTCCGTTCGACCCGGAGGCAGTCCGGAACTGGATGCCCGTTGGCCAGTACGTTGGCGGCGTCGAGCACGCGATCCTGCACCTGCTCTACTCCCGGTTCTTCACCAAGGTGGTCAAGGACATGGGCCTGATCGAGGCCGATGAGCCGTTCAGCGCCCTGCTGAACCAGGGCCAGGTCCTCAACGGCGGCAAGGCAATGTCCAAGTCGCTGGGCAACGGCGTGGACCTGGGGGAGCAGCTGGACAAGTACGGCGTCGACGCCGTGCGCCTCACCATGGTCTTCGCCTCCCCGCCGGAAGACGACGTGGACTGGGCGGATGTCTCGCCGTCGGGCTCCGCCAAGTTCCTGGCCCGCGCCTGGCGCCTCGGCCAGGACGTAGCCTCCGAACCGGGCGCCGACGCCGCCGCGGGGGACAAGAAGCTGCGTTCAGTAACGCACCGCACCATTGCCGACGCCGCTGAACTGCTGGATGCCGGCAAGTTCAACGTGGTGATCGCCAAGCTGATGGAACTGGTCAACGCCACCCGCAAAACCATTGACTCCGGCGCCGGTGCAGCGGACCCGGCAGTCCGCGAAGCAGCCGAAACCGTGGCCGTGATCCTCAGCCTCTTCGCCCCGTACACGGCCGAAGATCTCTGGAATGCGCTGGGCCACCCGGCCTCGGTTGCCAACGCAGGCTGGCCGGCGGTTGATCCGTCGCTCCTGGTCCAGGACACCGTTACCGCGATTGTCCAGGTCAAGGGCAAGGTCCGCGACCGCCTGGAAGTTCCGGCAGACATCACTGAAGACGCACTGCGCGAACTGGCACTGGCTTCGGAGCAGGTGCAGAAGACGCTCGACGGCGCCGGCATCCGCACCATCATTGTGAAGGCGCCCAAGCTCGTGAACATCGTGCCTGCCTAACCGTGATGGACTGGGCGGCGCTGCGCGGACGGTGGTTCCGTTCCCGGGAAACCGGGGGCGCTGAACCTGCATCCCGTCCGCGCGTCGCCGTCGTCACGGACTCATCCTGCTCCCTGCCCGAACAGTGGACGGAAACGCCTGCGCTGGCGTCGCTGGTGCGGGTTGTTTCCATGCCGGTGATGATCGGGGACCAGATCTACGGCGAGGGCACCGACAAGATGATCGGCGCCCTCGCACTGGCCCTTGCGCAGGGCCAGGAAGTCCGCACCTCCCGGCCGGCTCCCGGAGCGTTCGAGGCTGTCTACGCCGAGCTGGCGGCCGCCGGGTTCGAGGCGGTGGTATCGGTTCATCTGTCCTCCCGGCTCTCCGGAACCGTTGACTCCGCCCGCCTGGCAGCCCGCTCGGCAGCCATACCCGTCCAGGTGGTGGATACGGCGTCCGTAGCCATGGGGCTCGGTTATGCGGTGCAGGCGGCCGCCCGCGAGTCCCTGGACGGAGCGGGAGCGGACGACGTCGCTGCTGCCGCCCGCGCCAGTGCCGCGGCCGCCCACATCCTCTTCTACGTCCCCAGCCTCGATCAGCTGCGCCGCGGGGGACGGATCGGTGCTGCCGCCGGCTGGTTCGGAACGCTCTTTGCGGTCAAGCCCATCCTCGCCATCCAAGACGGACTGGTTGTTCCCCTGGAACGCGTCCGAACCGCGCCGAAGGCCCTCGCCCGGCTCCAGGAGCTCTCCCGCGAAGAACTGGCCCGGCGGTCCGGGCCGGTGCGCGTTGCGGTGCACCACTTCGGCAACGAAGCTGAAGCCGAACGTTTGGCTGCCGCCGTGATCCATGAAGTGCCCGACGCTGAAGTGATGCTCTGTCCGCTGCCTGCCGTGCTCGCCGCGCACGCCGGTCTGGGCGTGCTGGCCGTTGCCATTGCACCGAGCAAGCCAGCCGGACCGGCGCTGGGCGCCGGGACCGGCACGGGTCCTGCTACCGTCCGGGCACCGGGTATCCCTGGCAAGATTCGGGGTACCGGACCGGCCGGAGGCTCGGGCCCTGCCGGCGGTGCCGGCCCGGGCGGAGATGCTGGCGCAGGTGAAGAGGCTGCTCCCGGTGGACGCGTGGGGGGACCCGGCACCGACGGCCAGCCGACAAACTCCCTCGCGGACCCTGACCGGGACATCGACTAACCCGGGCCAAGTCTTCCTGCACAACACGGCAGCTCAGCCCGGCGCTTCACATCGTTCGCGAACGGGAATCCGCGCTTCCGGCCCGGCCGTAGGCTCCCCATCATGGCCAATCACCGCTGGGATACAGAACCACCCGCCGCGCTGCCGTCCCGGCTTGCTGTGCGTCGTCTGGCCGCGGGGCAGCCGAACCGCCAACAGCGGTCACGATCGCCGTATCAAGACGACTTCCTGGGCTCCCGGGAGGAGGACGCCTGGGCGCTCCCCGGACGGGACGGCTCCGCTGCCCATGTTGGCGATGCCGGTGCTGCGGGAGCCGAACCTGGCGACGAGGGCTTTGACGACGGCTTCGACGACGCCGGGCGTCCGGAAGCCCGGCGCCCCCGGCGGCGGTGGGGCTTCCCGCTGCGTGCCGGAATACTGGCAGCCTGTCTTATGCTTGCAGCCGCTGTTGCCGTGCCGCTGCTGCGCGACCGGGGGCCGGTGCTCGCCGTGGAACTGGACTCCAGTCCGGCAGCGGAAGCCACGGCGGAGGGGGCACCGGCCGGGAGCGGGCATCCGGACAACGAAGCGTCCCCAACGGCGGTAGAACCTACCGCAGCCGGGAACCCGGGATCGCCGGAGGAACGGGCCGGCGCTAACGGGCTCCACGCGGGAGCGGCAGGCGGCGAGCTTGTGGTGCACGTTGCCGGAGCCGTCGCAGCACCCGGGCTGGTGCGCATCCCGGCGGGCGCCCGCGTCGCAGACGCCGTCTCCGGCGCCGGAGGGGCCACGGGCGAGGCCGACCTCACCCGGGTGAACCTCGCCGCGCCCATGACGGACGGATCAATGGTCGTGATCCCGGCGAAAGGTGATCCGGCTGTCCCGCTGGGTCCTTCAGGCGCGGTGGGCGCGGAACAGCCAGCCGGAAGTGCCGGGACTTCAGCGGCGGGAACCGGTGGCGGGGAAACAGCGGTAAACCTGAACACCGCCGGCGAGACGGAGCTTCAAACCCTGCCGCGGGTCGGTCCCGTGCTGGCGGCCAGGATCGTTGCCTGGCGTGCCGAGCACGGTCCGTTCCAGCGGCCTGAGGACCTGGATGCCGTGCCGGGAATCGGGGAGGCCATGCTGGCTGCCCTTCTGCCGCTGGTAGCGGTATGACCCCGCTACTCGTGCATCCGGTCCACCGGCGGGTGCCTGGCTCCCGCCGTTCCCACCGCCCCTTCCGTGACCGGGAACAGGCGAATGGGACGTAAGAGCCGGTGGGAGCGCTACACCGCGGCTGCCGTCGCCGGGAGAGCGGCCGGCACCCGCCGTCCGCCAGTCGCCGAGAAGGCTCAGCCGGCCGCCCGGCGTTACAGCGCCTTCTTTGGGCGTGCCCGGTTCCTCCCCGGCCGCCTATGGCCCGCCGGGACGGGCCGGAACACCAGTGCCGGACCTGATGCCAGGACCGTACCTGCCACCCGGAGGGTCTCCGGGACCCGGACCGGGCCCGCGGGCGGCACGGGAATTCGCCCGCATCACGAGTTACGCCTGGTTCCCGTGGCTGTCTGTGCCTGGGCCACCGCCGCCGCGGCGGTACGCCTTCCAGGTGCGGTTACCCTGCTGGCTGCTGCAGCCGGAGGTGCGCTGCTTCTGCTCCTCCTCGTGGTATCGCCGTGGAAGCGTCAATCCCGGTATGGCCGCTCGCTGGCGGCGGCACTGGCACCCCTGGCCGTGCTGGCGCTGGTGGCAAGTTCGGCCGGCTCAGCAGTGGTGTCCCGGCACTCCGGTCCCGCCGGGGCAGCTGTCACCTCCAGCGCTTCCATCACGGGAGAACTGGTGGCCCGCAGTGATGCCCGCCCGGCCGCCGCAGACCGGTTCAGCGGCAAGCCACGGTACCTCCTGGAAGCAGAGCTGAACAGTTTCACCTTGGCAGGTGAACGTTCACCAGCCAACCTGCCGGTCCTGGTAATTGGCGGGGAAGCGTACGCCGGTATCCATCTGGGTGACAGGTTCAGCACCGCAGGAACCCTGAGCGCGTCCGCTCCCGGGGACCGCAGCGCCGCTGTCCTTCGTGTTTCCCGTCCACCGGCTGTCCAATCAGCAGGCGGGCTGCTGGCGCTTGCCACCGATCTGCGGACGGGCTTTGCCAGCCGCGCCGAGGCCATCGGGAACCGGGACGCAGCTGGACTGCTCCCCGGCATGGTCCTGGGAGACAGGTCGGCCGCCCCAGAGGACCTGACCAAGGCCATGCAGGACACCGGGCTCACCCACTTGACTGCGGTATCCGGCGCCAACTGCAGTTACCTCCTCGCCTTCGTGTTCCTCGTTGCCCGCCTCTTCCGGGCCCCCCGGGCAGCCGCGGCAGTGGTGGCCGTTGTGGTGCTGGCCGGTTTTGTCCTGGTGGTCCGGCCGGACGCAAGCGTGCTGCGGGCGGCGGTCATGGGATCGATCGGTACTGCCGCAGTGCTCACCGGACGGGGGAAGGTGCCTGCAGCACTCCTGTGCCTGTGCGCAGTGATTCTCCTTGTCGCGGATCCCTGGCTCAGCGGCAGCTACGCCTTCATTCTGTCGGTGTCGGCGACGGCTGGACTGATCTTCCTGGGGCCGCGGCTGACTGCGGGCCTGGGCCGTTTCCTCCCGCAGCCGCTGGCCGTACTCACCGCCGTTCCCCTAGCGGCGCAGGTTGCCTGCTCTCCGGTGCTTATCCTGCTGCAGCCGAACCTGCCCGCTTACTCCCTGCCGGCCAACATAGCTGCGGCGCCTGCCGTTCCCTTTGTCACCATCGCCGGCATGGCAGCGGCAGTGCTCGGGCAGGTGGCACCGGCGCTGGCCTTACCCCTGATGCTTTCCGCCGGCGTGGGTGCCGGATGGGTGGCAGGTGTTGCTCGGTTCTTTGCCGACGCGCCGGGAGCACTGCTGCCCTGGCTTCCGGGTCCAGCGGGTGCAGCCGCCATGGCGGCTGCCGCGGCTCTGCTGACGCTCGGCGTGATGCGGCTGGGGCGTGTGAAGGGCTCTGGGGGTGCAACCGCGCCCACCCACGGGCAGGGACACCGTCAGATTCGGTCTCCGAGGACACATCCCGCCGCCCGCAGGAGCGGCAGGGTGCGTGGCTCCCGGCCGGTGGTCCGGCTGGGCGCGGTGCTGGCCGGGGCAGCCCTTGCGGCTGTCCTGGCGGCAGCTGCCCTCCGTCTCGTTCCGCAGGACGCGGCGGGCCGGGCGTGGATCGCCGCGGCATGTGACGTGGGCCAGGGAGACGCACTGGCAGTACGGACGGGGCCGGAGTCTGCAGTCGTGATCGACGCCGGCCCGGACCCGCCTGCTTTGGATGCGTGTTTGGACCGGTTACGGATCCGGACGGTCGATCTGCTCGTCATCACCCATGCCCACGCGGACCACTACGCCGGGGCCGCTGCAGCCGGTGACGGCAGGATGGTGGATTCGCTCGCTTTCTCCTCCGCCGAGCCCGGCCTGCCCGCGGAAATCTCGGAACTTGCCCGCGGGCTCGGCGTCCAACCCCAGCGCCTGGCTAAGGGCGGACACGGCCAGCACGGGGGAGTGCGGTGGGACGTTCTCTGGCCGCCTGCCGAAGCTTCCCCTGGGGCAACCGGGAACGGACCCCCGGCCGGACTGACCGAAAATGACGCCAGCGCCGTCCTGCTCGTGCGGACTGAAGGAATAAACCTGCTGTTCACCGGGGACCTGGAAGAAGACGCTGCCCGGCAGATGCTGCGGTCCAGTCCTGAATTGCGGTTGGAAACCGTGCACGTTCTCAAGGTGGCGCACCACGGCGCACGCAACTCCGGAGCGGTGCTGCCGGCAGAGCTGCGGCCGCCGCTCGCGCTGATCTCCGTGGGGAAGGAGAACACCTACGGACATCCCGCACCTGAAACGCTGAAGAACCTTGAACAGGCAGGCTCGCGAATCGCCCGAACGGATCAGCTGGGTAGCTTTGTCCTGCACCTCAAGGACGGCAGCCTGCTGGTGAGCGGACTGGATGCCGGGTTCTGACGATTTCCTGGCTAGTGGCAGAACGTGCTGGTCCGCTCACACGGCGGGGCTGGACAGGATGGTCCGCAGGTCCGCCATTGCCGCAGTGAAGTCCTTCGCACTGGCCTGCACCTTGGCGGCCGCGCCCAGCCACCCGCCTTCCATGACGGAAATCGCGGCGTAGGCAGCATTCGCTGCGAGGGACGCCTCGTAGGCGGGGTCGCCGTCGATGCTCGAGTACTGCGGATTGGCGGCCAGCCAGTCCCGGACTGTGGTCATGAACTGGGCACAGGCATCCACCAGGGTGGTGGTTCCGGCATCACGGGCAGCAGGCTGTTTGCCGGCAAGTTCCGCCCGCAGCGTGGCCACCTCCGGGTCGGTGCTCTCCAACGACGCACAAATAAGCGCGAACGTGCCCGCCGGGGTGTCCCTGCCATGCTTTGACAGAACATCGTAAGCGGCTTCCGGCGGCAGGACGTTCATTGGCCGGCCGACAATGGCCGCATTCCTCGAGGGGAAGTAGTTGAAGAACGTGCTCCGGGAAATCACTGCCTCTTCGCAGATCTCATCCACCGTGACGGCCTCAAACCCGCGTTCCAGGGCGCCCCGGACCGCGGCCAGTTCAATGCGGTTCTCTGTGTCCCGGCGCTTGCGCTCTCGGAGCCCGGGTGCACGGCCGGAGTCTTCCGTGTCCTCGGGAACCGGTATACAGGGGACGCTTTCCTGCCGTGAGGCATCATTCACTCCGACCACGCTCCGCAGGGCGTCGGCTGCGGAGAGGCAGGCTGCCAGCGGCTCGGGCAGGTCGCGCAGCGGAATGCTCCACCACTGCGAAGCCGCGTACAGGGCCGCATATCCGGACGTGACCGCAAGAACTGCTTCGGTCCGCGGGTCACCGGGAAGCCGGGCATGCTGAGGATTGGCCCGAAGCCAGCCTTCAACAGCGTCACTGAGGCTGTTCTGGACCCCAATGAGGCCGGAGGAATACTGGCTCATGGCTGCGGGCTGCTCGGTGATCAGCCGGGTCCGGTCCCGCAGGACATCGGCGTCGGCGGTCCGGTGGGCGAGGCTGGGAACCTGCAGTTCCAGCAGTCCCCGGACCAGGTCTTCGGCATGCCGCGAGAAAATTGGGTGCGTCACCTCGGGGCCAGGCACCGTCAGTGGCTTGCCGATGATCGCAGCGTCCCGGGACTGGAAATGGTTGAAGAACGTACTCCGGGAAATATCGGCCCGGGAACAGATCATTTCAACCGTCACGCGTTCAAAGCCCTGTTCCAGCGCGGCGCTCACGGCGGCACGCGCTACTACGGACGGCGGCTGCCGGCGGGAGGGCTTGCGCCGGGAGGGGGTACCCTCTTCTGCGGCCACGAAATCACTCTCCTTAGGCGTATGCCTCCGCAACACTAGCGGCACCCGCCGGTGCACACAAACTTGACCGGAGCCGTCGCCGCTGCCCGCTGCCGGCATGGTCAGTCCATCCTGATCGTCCGCCGCAGCCGCATCTCCTGTGGCAAAAACGACGACGGCGGGAGTTGGCCGGCCGGGCCCATCATGGCAATGTTGGGGGTGATTGATTCCGTGTTTATCTTCCCAGGAGCAGTGCATCCGTGAATCCGGCCGTGCCAAAGAAAACTTCCGCTAAGCCGGCGGCAGGTACTGTCTCCTGGCGGCAGGCCGCGCCGGCTCCCGTAGTGCTGCTGACGGGGCCGGAGGAGTACCTTGCCGGTCGGGCGATGGAGAACATCCGGCTGCAGCAGCGCAGCCAGGCTCCGGACACAGAAGTCATCCGGATCGACGCCGCTGCCTATACCGCCGGGGAACTGACACTCATTGCCAGCCCGTCCCTCTTTGGCGAGGCCAAGCTGATCGAAGCGGCGAACCTGGCCCACATGAGCGAGGAGTTCCTGAACGATACGCTGGCCTACCTGTTGGACCCGGCCCCGGACACGGTGCTGGTCCTGCATCATGGAGGAGGAAACCGGGGCAAGAAACTGCTGGACGCCGTCAAGTCCTCCAAGGCGCCGGTGGTTGACTGCCAGCCGTTCAAGAAGGACGCCGACAAAGCTGATTTTGTCTCCCAGGAGTTCAAGGCAGCCAAGCGCCGGATCGACGGCGGAGCGGTCCGTGCGCTGGTCAGCGCCGTGGGGTCCAGCCTGGCGGAACTCGCGTCCGCCTGCCAGCAGCTGATGAACGACAACTCCGGCGAAGTTACCGAAGAAACTGTCGAAAAATACTATGGCGGGCGGGTCGAAGCAACAGCCTTCAAGGTAGCGGACGCGGCACTGGCCGGCCGGGCGGGCGCGGCGCTCTCAATGCTGCGGCACGCCCTGGCCACTGGAGTGGACCCGGTTCCGCTGGTGGCCGCGCTGGCCATGAAAGTACGGGGCGTGGCCCGGGTGGCGGACCTCCGCGGCTCGTCCGCGTCGCTGGCCAAGGAACTGGGGATGGCTCCCTGGCAGGTTGACCAGGCACGCCGGGACGCGCAGCGGTTCTCCTCCGAATCCCTGGTGAAGGCCGTGCAGGTCCTCGCCGAGGCGGACGCGCAAGTTAAGGGCGCCGGCCGTGACCCGGTGTATGCGGTGGAGCGGGCCGTAACCGTGATTGCACTGGCAGCCTCCGGGCGCTAGGTACGCACCCCCGCAGTGTCCGGCTGGCTGAGGCCGCCGGCACATCTGCATGGGGCCTTAACCCAAAAACGGCCGGTCCCGAAGGACCAGCCGTTTCTGCGTAAAACTCAGGGTGTTGCTTCCGCTTAGAGCGCGTTGACCTTCTTGGAGATGGCCGACTTGCGGTTAGCAGCGTTGTTCTTGTGGATAACGCCCTTGCTGACAGCCTTGTCCAGCTTGCGGGTAGCAGCCTGCAGGGCTGCCTGAGCCGCTTCCTTGTCAGCAGCGGTGACAGCGTTATCCACGTTGCGGATAAGCGTCTTCAGCTCGGACTTCACCGAGTTGTTGCGCTGACGCGCCTTCTCGTTGGTGAGGATGCGCTTCTTCTGGGACTTAATATTGGCCACTTATAAACTCTCTTTGTATTGCGGACTTGGTCGGTGAGGGAATTTCAGACCAGACATTGACTGAGCGGCGTGGGGATACCGTAATGGCGCCCGGCCTGAAGTGCCCGTCGACCTGCGCGGACACACAGCAATAAATGTTAGCAGAACTTCGCGGGCAGTGCGGAACCCGGCACGCTTCCGGGCCCGGTCAGCCGCGAAGAGCGGAGAGCCGGTCCGCCACACGTTCGAAGACGGCGCGGTCCACTACAGCACCCTGGCGCCGGACGTCGGCTGGGTCCAGGGTGATGATGCGGTCCAGTTTTACTTCACTGGGACGGCCCTTGCTGTCCCAGGCGCCGGAACCAATGTCCAGATAGGCCGGATCCGATCCACGGGAGTTGTTCCGGTCCCTCGTGGTCAGCATCAGGCCCAGCAGGCGGGGGCCGCTGCGCCCAATCAGCAGTACCGGGCGGTCCTTGCCCTGGGAAGGATCCTCTTCGTACGGGACCCAGGCCCAGACAACTTCACCGGGGTCCGGGGCTCCGTCCGGCCTGGGGGCATAGACGGGCTGAATGCGTCCGGTGTAGTCACCGGGATAGCCGGCAGTCCGGGACGTGCGCGCCGAAGACGTCCCTGCAGCAACCGTCCCCGGAGCCGAAAACCGCGGGTCCGGCGTCCGGCTGGTCTTGGACGGGGCCCGGCGGGGAGCCTTCGCAGGTGGCGCGGCCAGGTGCCGGGCCGCATGCAGGGCCGTCCGGACAAGGCTGAGCAGGTTGCGGGAAGAAAAAGCCATGCGGACATCCTAGGCCCGGCAACTGCCGGGCCGCTGCGCAGCGTCCGGCCAGTGTCAGCCGCGGACAGTTCGGGTCCGGCGGGGTAAACGTGGGAGACTGTTAACTTAGAAACCAGTCCAACTTCGTTCAATCCCTGCGTGCGAGCGGCGCTTCGGAATGCGATCGCGCATCCGGCACGGCGCCGAAGCCATGCAAACAGTAAAGGAACCGCCACAGTGTCACCTCTGGCCCGCTTCTCACCGGTGCCTGCCGCGACGGATCCGGCGATCATTCGGAATTTCTGCATCATCGCCCACATCGACCATGGCAAGTCCACCCTGGCTGACCGCATGCTCCAGCTCACCGGCGTAGTCCAGCAGCGGGACATGAAGGCCCAGTACCTGGACCGCATGGACATTGAGCGCGAACGCGGAATCACCATCAAGTCCCAGGCTGTACGCATGCCGTGGGAACTCGAGAACACCTCCTACGCCCTGAACATGATCGACACCCCGGGCCACGTCGACTTCACCTATGAAGTCTCCCGCTCCCTGGCAGCCTGCGAAGGAGCAGTGCTGCTGGTGGATGCCGCTCAGGGGATCGAAGCGCAGACCCTTGCCAACCTCTATCTGGCGATGGAAAACGACCTGACCATCATCCCGGTCCTCAACAAGATCGACCTGCCGGCAGCGCAGCCGGAGAAGTACGCCGAGGAGCTCGCCCATCTGATCGGCGGTGACCCTGCGGACGTCCTGAAGGTCTCCGGAAAGACCGGTGTGGGCGTCGAAGCCCT
This sequence comes from Arthrobacter koreensis, assembly GCF_009193255.1. Taxonomy (GTDB): domain Bacteria; phylum Actinomycetota; class Actinomycetes; order Actinomycetales; family Micrococcaceae; genus Arthrobacter_B; species Arthrobacter_B koreensis. The sequence goes on along the minus strand of NZ_WACG01000002.1, from coordinate 507,694 downwards.
GCTGGACCAGATCGTCCGTGACATTCCGGCCCCGGTGGGCGATCCCAACGCACCGGCACGTGCCATGATCTTCGACTCCGTCTATGACACCTACCGCGGCGTGGTCACCTACGTCCGCGTGGTGGACGGCAAGCTCTCCCCGCGCGAACGCGTGCAGATGATGTCCACCCGCGCGAGCCACGAACTCCTTGAAATCGGCGTCAGCTCGCCCGAACCTACGCCTTCCAAGGGCCTCGGCGTCGGCGAGGTGGGTTACCTGATCACCGGTGTGAAGGACGTCCGCCTGTCCAAGGTGGGGGACACCGTCACCAATCTGGCAAAGCCCGCCGCCGAATCACTGCCCGGTTACGCCGATGCCAAGCCCATGGTCTTCTCCGGCCTGTACCCGATCGACGGCGCCGACTACCCGGTACTGCGTGACGCGCTGGAAAAGCTGATGCTCAACGACGCCGCGCTGGTGTACGAACCCGAAACCTCGGCCGCCCTCGGTTTCGGTTTCCGCGTGGGCTTCCTGGGACTGCTGCACCTCGAAATCACGCGTGAACGGCTCGAGCGCGAATACAACCTGGACCTCATCTCCACCGCACCCAACGTTGAGTACGAGGTGACGCTTGAGGACAACAAGGTGGTCACCGTGACCAACCCCAGCGAGTACCCCGAAGGCAAAATCAAAGAGGTCCGCGAGCCGATGGTTGCGGCCACCATCCTGGCACCCAGCGAGTTCGTGGGGGCCATCATGGAACTGTGCCAGACCCGCCGCGGTGTCCTGGGCGGCATGGACTACCTCTCCGAAGACCGGGTGGAAATCCGGTACCGCCTGCCGCTGGCCGAGATTGTCTTCGATTTCTTCGACGTGCTGAAGTCCAAGACCCGCGGCTACGCCTCCCTGGACTGGAAGGCCGACGGCGAGCAGGTCTCCGATCTGGTCAAGGTGGACATCCTGCTGCAGGGCGAGCAGGTGGACGCCTTCAGCTCCATTACCCATAAGGACAAGGCCTACGCCTACGGCGTCATGATGACCGGGAAGCTGCGGGAACTGATTCCCCGGCAGCAGTTCGAGGTTCCCATCCAGGCCGCCATCGGCTCCCGCATCATTGCCCGCGAATCCATCCGCGCCATCCGCAAGGACGTGCTTGCCAAGTGCTACGGCGGCGACATCAGCCGTAAGCGCAAGCTGCTGGAAAAGCAGAAGGAAGGCAAGAAGCGCATGAAGATGGTTGGCCGCGTGGAAGTCCCGCAGGAAGCCTTCGTGGCTGCCCTGTCCTCCGACGAGTCCAAGGACAAATCCAAGAAGTGACACCCAGCGCACTGCCCCTCGGGGATCCCGCGCCAAAGGACGGACTTCTCCCGTCCGACGCGGCAGCGGCGGCTGCAGAGCGGAAATTCGGGCTGTACGTCCACATTCCGTTCTGCGCCGTACGCTGCGGCTACTGCGACTTCAACACCTACACCGCTACCGAACTGGGGGGAGGTGCCTCGCAGGACGCCTACGCGGCCACAGCCGCGCAGGAGGTGCGTTTCGCTGCCGGGGCGCTGACGGCGTCGGGCCTTCCCGAACGCCCCATTGAGACTGTCTTCTTCGGCGGTGGAACCCCAACCCTGCTGCCCGCCGAAGACCTGGCCGCCATCCTGGGCACAGCCGTACAGCAGTGGGGTCTGGCACCAGGCGCGGAAGTTACCACTGAGGCCAACCCCGACTCGGTGACCCCGGAATCGCTGCAGCTTCTTGCCGATGCCGGCTTCACCCGCGTGTCCTTTGGCATGCAGTCCGCCGTGCCGCACGTCCTGGCGGTCCTGGACCGCACCCATACGCCTTCCCTGGTGCCTCAGGCGGTGCAGTGGGCGCGGGATGCCGGACTGAAAGTCAGCGTCGACCTGATCTACGGCACGCCCGGGGAGTCCCTGGCGGACTGGAAGCACTCGGTCGAGGAAGCCCTGAGCTACGAACCCGACCACATTTCCGCTTACGCGCTGATCGTGGAGGAGGGGACCAAGCTGGCCGCGCGCATGCGCCGCGGCGAAGTCCCGCCTATCGACGACGACGACCACGCGGACAAGTACCTGCTGGCCGACGAGCTGTTCACGGCTGCCGGGCTCAACTGGTACGAGGTCAGCAACTGGGCGCGCACGCCGAAGGATGCCTGCCGGCACAACCTGGCCTACTGGCGCAGCGATGACTGGTGGGGGATCGGACCCGGGGCGCACTCCCACGTTGGCGGTGTCCGCTGGTGGAACGCCAAGCACCCCACGGCCTACGCCCAGCGCATCGCGGCGGGGGAGTCACCCGCCGTCGGGCGCGAGACCCTGGACGCGGACACCCGCTACCTCGAAGACGTCATGCTGCGCACCCGGCTGGCCGAAGGCCTGCCGCGGGAACTGCTCCGCCCGGAGGGACGGCACGAGATCGCCGGCCTGATTGCGGACGGCCTGGTTGAACCGAAGGCCGCCATCGCGGGAACCGTGCTGCTCACGCTTCGGGGCCGGCTGCTGGCCGACGCCGTGGTGCGGCGCCTGCTCCCGTAGACCGTGCACAGAACCAAAAGACCCGCCGGCCCCCATGGGGCGGCGGGTCTTTCGCGTGGGGCCGGAAGCGTCAGCGCTGACGTGTCAGCGGAAACGGCGCAGGTTGAAACGGTAGCGGTAAGGCCGGCCGCGGTTGCATTCGATTCCGGCGATCACCGAGTACACGGCCACAACAATCCAGATGAGTGCATTCAGGATGGCGAAATACCCGCCGACCACCGGAATGAAGGAAAGCAGCCAGGCAACGAGGGCCAGGATGGTGGGGGGCAGCGTGAAGTTCAGCGCTTCCTTGGACTCCTGGGCCGTGAACGGCCCCCGGTCACGGAACACCAGATAGATGATGAGGGAAGGAACAAAACCCAGGATCCCGCCAAAATGGGAAAGGGTTGCCCACTGGCGGTCTTCCGACGCGGTCAGGGGAAGGGCGTTGGCCGGGGCACCCTGGTAGTCCGGGCGCGCCGGCGAACCGCTGTTAGCCGGCTGCGGGTGGTTCGGGCGTGGGTTGGACACGGTGGCTTTTCCTTTAACTCTCAGATGACGCAGGGATCGCCCCCCGCGGGTACCTGTTGTTAGACAAGGGTACTGGCTTCAGCGGCCGGAGCAGGCACCGGGGCCCCGCGTGCCGTGCCGCCGGCGGGCGCGCCAGGTTTCCGGCGCAGTCCTACGGAACGGTGAGGAAGTCGATGACTTCCTCCACCCGGCCCAGCAGTGACGGCTCCAAATCGGCGTAGGTGCGGACCGAACCCAGGAGCTTCTTCCAGCCCACGGCGACGTCGGTGTGATCGCGGTGCGGCCAGCCAAGCCCCTTGAGGATTCCGGTCTTCCAGTCTTCATGCCGGGGCACCACGGGCCATTCAGCCAGTCCGATGACGTGGGGCTTAATGGCCTGCCAGACGTCCACGTACGGGTGCCCGACAATGAGCACGTTCCCGGCAGCTCCGGGCACCCTCATGGCTTCAGCCGCTATGCGGGATTCCTTGGACCCGGACACCAGATGGTCTACGAGGATCCCGAGCCGCCTCCCGGGTCCGGGAGAGAACTCCCGCACGGCACCGGCAAGGTCGTCCACGCCGTGGAGGGGTTCGACGACGATGCCTTCAATCCGCAGGTCGTCACCCCAGACCTTTTCCACCAGTTCCGCGTCGTGTTTGCCCTCAACCCAGATACGGCTGGCCCGGGCCGTTCGCGCACGGACGTTCGCCACGGCGACAGAGCCTGACGCCGTACGCCGGGCAACGGGGGCCTGGGCCTGAACGGCCGGGACAACTTCAACGGGTTCGCCTTCCAGGAGGAAGCCGAAGCCCAGCTCAAAGGACCGGGTACGCCCGCGGTAATCTTCCAGCACCACCAGGTGCATGCCGCCGGATTTCTCGGTGCGGATCACCGCGCCTACCCACCCGGTCTGGACTTCCTCCAGCACCATGTCCTTCTCGGCACCCACCTGCCGCAGGGCCTTACGGGCCGGGGCCGTGATGTCCTGCGGACCCCACTCGTAGCTGGGCATGAATCCTCGTTCCTGACGACGCGCGAAGGGCCTGCGGTGGCGGCAGGCACGCAGGAATCAATGCTAGCAACGGGAGCGGATGGTATTAGACTTAGCACTTAGGGACACCGAGTGCTAAGTCTGGCCTGAGAACAGCTGCCAGCGGAAAGCCAGTCAGCGAAGGAGGAAACCATTGAGCGAACCACGCCGGCTCGAGGTGCTCCGGGCCATCGTCGAAGACTACGTCCACTCGCGTGAACCGGTCGGCTCAAAGGCCTTGGTTGAACGCCACCACCTCGGGGTTTCCTCCGCAACCATCCGCAATGACATGGCTGTCCTCGAAGAAGAGGGCCTGATCGTTGCGCCGCACACGTCCGCAGGGCGCATCCCCACGGACAAGGGCTACCGCCTGTTCGTGGACCAGCTTTCGGACCTCAAGCCGCTTTCCGCGGCTGAACGCCGTGCCATCCAGACACTCCTGGAGGGTGCGGAGGACATCGATGACATTCTGGACCGCACGGTGCGTCTCCTCTCCCAGCTGACCAACCAGGTCGCCGTCGTTCAGTATCCGCACCTGGGCAATGCCAAGGTGCGGCACATCGAATTCGTCCTGCTGGCACCGGCGCAGGTGCTGGTAGTCCTGATCTCCACGACGGGCCGGGTGGAACAGCGGGTCATCACCGCCCCCGCTCCCGTAACCGAACAGGACCTGCACGAACTGCGCCAGCATTTCCTCCAGGCACTGGCCGGAACCACTCTGACCCGGATCACTTCCCATCTCGCGGATACGCTGGCCACCGTGCCGGCGCACCTGCGCGGCACCGCTGCCGCGCTGGGACGGGCACTTGAACAGCTGGCCGGCATCAACCGTGAGGACCGCATGGTGATGGCCGGCACTGCGAACCTGGCCCGGGCCACCGGTGACTTCCCGCTGACCATCGGCCCCATCCTGGAGGCCCTCGAAGAGCAGGTGGTCATGCTCCGGCTGCTCTCCGAGATGGAACAGGATGCCAGGGGCGTTTCGGTGCGGATCGGATCCGAGAATCCGTACGGTTCCCTGTCCGAGGCATCCGTCGTAGCCACTGGGTACGGGCCGGACGCGTCCGCTATGGTTGGAATCCTCGGTCCCACCCGGATGGACTACCCCAACACCATGGCAGCGGTCCGAGCCGTTGCCCGCTACCTTTCCCGGGTCCTGAACAACTGACCCACCAGACCGGCAGGCGCGCCGAACGGTGCCCTGCGGAAGACTAACCACCCCCGAGGCGGGGTACGCAATACAGGAAGCGATGTGCACGAGTGAGTGATCACTACCAGGTACTCGGCGTGAGCCGGGATGCCACCGGCGAGGAAATCAAGAAGGCCTACCGCAAGCTGGCCCGCAAACTGCATCCGGACGTGAATACCGCCCCCGGAGCTGCGGACGAGTTCAAAGCCGTGACCCATGCCTACGAGGTCCTCTCCGACCCGCAGAAGCGCCGGGTCTACGACACCACCGGCCAGGAAAACGGCACGGACAACGGGTTTGGCGGCGCCGGCTTCGGCGGCCAGGGCTTCGGCTTCCAGGACATCTTCGACACCTTCTTTGGCGGCGGAGCCCCCGGCGGGGGACGGGGCCCGGCATCGCGCACCCGGCGCGGCCAGGATGCGCTGATCAACGTCCGGATCGACCTGAAGGATGCCGTCTTCGGCACCAACAAGAAAATCGACGTCGAAACCGCTGTCCTCTGCCCCACCTGTGAGGGCTCCTGCTGCCAGCCCGGAACCTCGCCCCGCACCTGCGACATCTGCCACGGCAGCGGCCAGGTCCAGCGTGCCGTGCGTTCAATCCTCGGCCAGGTCATGACCACCGCGCCCTGCGGCTCGTGCCAGGGATTCGGTACCGTCATCCCGGACCCGTGCCACGAATGTGCCGGGGAAGGACGCGTCCGCAGCCGCCGCACCCTGACCATCAAGGTTCCCGCCGGCGTCGGAACCGGCACCAGGATCCAGCTCAGCGGACAGGGTGAAGCCGGAACTGCCGGCGGACCGCAGGGTGACCTGTACGTCGAAATCCGGGTCAACGCGGATCCCGTGTTCATGCGCGACGGCGATGACCTGCACGCAACGCTGACGGTGCCGATGACGGCGGCCGCACTGGGCACCGTCATCACCATGGACACCTTTGACGGTGAACGTGAGATCAACATCAAGGCCGGCACCCAGTCCGGTGAAGTCACTACGCTCAAGGGTCTTGGCGTGACCCACCTGCGCGGTTACGGCCGCGGTGACCTGATGGTGCACGTCCAGGTGGAGACCCCGCAGAAGCTCGACGCCGCGCAGGAGGAACTGCTGCGCCGGCTCGCGGAACTGCGCGGAGAGGAATTCGCCGAAGGGCGGGTCAGCGGCAGCAGCAACAGCGGTGTCTTCGCCAAGCTGCGCGACCGCCTCGGCAACCACTAGGCGCCGGAGCCCACGGTGACCAACCCCATCTTCTTCGGCGATCCCGAACTCGTTGCTGCCGCGGCACCGGGGAGCGTCTTCGCGCTCACCGGCCCTGAGGCGCGGCATGCAGTGGCAGTCAAGCGGCTCTCACCGGGAGAAGACGTGGATATTGTCGACGGCGCCGGAACCCGCCTGCGCGGAACCGTACGGTCCGCCGAGCCGGGATTGCTGGAAGTCGATGTCCGGGACGTAGCGGTTGAATCAGGCCAGGACTGCGAGATCACGCTTGTCCAGGCACTGGCCAAGGGCGACCGGGACGAGCAGGCGATCGAGGCCGCAACCGAACTTGGCGTGGACGCAGTCCTTCCCTGGCAGTCCGAGCGCAGCATCGTGCGGTGGCGTGCTGACAGGGCGGCCAAGGGCCAGGCCAAGTGGCGCGCCGTAGTGACCTCGGCGGCCAAGCAGTCCCGCAGGTCCCGGATTCCGCAGGTGCGCGATGTCGCCGACAGCAAGGCCCTTGCTGCGGTCCTGGCGGGGACCGATTTGGTCCTGGTGCTTCACGAGGAAGCCGACGTTCCACTGGCAGCTGCCGTTGAACTCGCGCTGGCACGGTCCGTGGGAACCGGCCTGGAGGCTGGAATCCGGTCCATCGCCGTCGTGGTGGGGCCGGAGGGTGGAATCAGCCCGGCTGAACTCCAGGCCTTGCGGAACGCCGGTGCGGTTGCGGTTCGGCTGGGTCCGCATGTGCTGCGTTCCTCGAGTGCGGGCCCTGCTGCCCTGGTGCTGCTGAACCACCTGCTGGGCCGCTGGAACTGAGCACGGCCCGGGCGGACTAAGGTCCTTCCCGGGTCAGCTGCTGAATTTGGGCTCTCCGAGGCCGGAGAGCCTAGTAGACCGTGAAGCGCTTCGAATCCTCGTTCTCGCCCTCGCCGTGGAACACGCGCAGGCTGTACTCACCGGGGTCCAGGTCGATCTGGATGTCGAACATCGCCGTCTCGCCGGATGCGGCATCCAGCCGGATCTCACCGGATTTCAGGGCGGACGTCTCAGGCCGCCCGTTGACTACCCGCTCCACGCTCCAGAACAGCGGCTCATCGCGCTCCACGGCGGAGCCGGTGACCGTCACGGAAGCCTCGGTGCCGTCTCCCGCCTGCGGGCTGATGATCCAGATCGGCGCGGGCATAGACTTGTCCCGCGTGAGGTCCCCTTCCAGGTCCTCATGGCCGAACGCCTTGTAACCGGCCTTGCCGTCCACGAGTACGGCAACACTTGCGTTGTAACCGGCAGTAGTCAGGCCCGCATTCGCGGCTGCGGCGGTTGCCGTATACACCAGCTGCTGGACCGCGCGGTGGGCCATGCCGGCATCCAGAGACGGCTTAAAGGCATCCGCGGAGATGTCCACTGTGATGACGTTCTTGCTGGAGATCGAGGCAGTGACCCTGGAGGCCGGGGCCCACGGCGTGAAGTAGTCATCATCCGACGGCGTCGCGGTAGTCATGGTCATCACCGCTTCCCCAATGGGGTCGCCCGTGTTCTTCGACGGAAGGAACTCACGGTACAGCTGGACATCGGACCCGTTCAGGCCCAGCCAGTAGACCGGCATCACTACCTTTGATTCCGTGGCTTCCGCAGGTGCGGAAACAGCCATCGGGTGTCCCTCGGGGGAAGTCGCGGCGCTGAAGGAGCTGGGCATGCTGGTGGTGGGCAGTTCCGCAACCACGCCGCATGAACCCAGAAGCAGCGGCGCTGCCGCCGCGGCCAGCAGGAGGCGGAAACGTGCGGAGCGGCGAGTTCGCTGCTCGGTCATGACTGTCCCTGCCTTCCATATCCTGTGCCGGCACGAGTCCGGTCGATGCTGTGGGGGTCCGTCCGGGACAGGGGGTCGCGGCCGGAGCATTCCATCAAGCTTGGCACAGCCGCACGGGCCCAAACCGGGGGTTCCGGCCTTCCGGCCGGGACTGATACTTGATTGAGACCCAGACGATGCCAAGCCGAGACAAACGGCGTAATACAGCTCACACAGTCCGTAACTGATCCGCCGATCCGTTCCCTGTAGCGCTACCGGAAGCCGGCGGGGCACGTGCGGGCGCATATCCAGTAGAATTAAGAAGTCTGTGGGCACCATGAACTTCAGCAGACGTACCATCCAGAATTCCGATAAGGGGCGATGAGAGGCCGAGGGGCCGCATATATGACCGAATCTTCAGCAGGAATCGGCACCATCCGTGAGGACCAGCAGACGATTGTCTTCGACTCAACCGAGCACATGGTCCAGTCTTTGGGCGCGAACGATGAAGCCCTGAAAGTCATCGAGAACGCCTTTCCGGAGGTGAACCTCCACGTCCGCGGAAACGAGCTCTCAGTCTCCGGCCCAGCCCCTGCAGTGGACCGCACCGTCCGCCTCGTCAACGAGGTCCGGGTCCTTGCGCGGCACCAGACGCGGGTGACGCCCCAGATCCTCGAACAGCTGATCACCATGCTCAGGGACCAGAGTGCGGACCGGCCGGCCGAGGTCCTCACCCAGAACATCCTTTCGACGCGCGGCCGCACCATCCGCCCGAAGACGCTCAACCAGAAGAACTACGTTGACGCGATCGACCGCAATACGGTTGTCTTCGGGATAGGCCCGGCGGGCACCGGAAAGACTTACCTGGCCATGGCCAAGGCGGTCCAGGCCCTGCAGCAGAAGGAAGTCAACCGAATCATCCTGACCCGTCCGGCGGTTGAAGCGGGGGAGCGGCTTGGATTCCTTCCCGGCACGCTTAACGACAAGATCGATCCGTACCTGCGTCCGCTCTACGACGCGCTGCACGACATGATGGACCCGGAATCGATTCCCCGGCTCATGGCCGCCGGAACCATCGAGGTAGCCCCGCTGGCCTACATGCGCGGCCGTACCCTCAACGACGCCTTCATCATCCTGGACGAAGCGCAGAACACGACGCCGGAACAGATGAAGATGTTCCTGACGCGCCTTGGGTTCGGGTCCAAGATGGTGGTCACCGGCGACGTTACCCAGGTGGACCTCCCCGGCTCCACTACCTCCGGCCTGCGGATCGTCCATGAAATCCTGGACGGCATCGAGGACGTGCATTTCTCCGAACTCACCGCCACCGACGTCGTCCGGCACCGCCTGGTGAGCGACATCGTGACCGCCTACAGCGAGTGGGATGAAGAACGCCGTTCCCGCACCGGGGCAGGCAATGCGGCGCAGGAGAAGAAGCGATGAGCATCGAAGTCAACAACGAGTCAGCCATGCCGGCGGACGAGGAAGCGCTGTCCCGCCTGGGCCGGTTCGTCCTGGACGCCATGTACGTCCACCCGGAGGCCGAACTTTCGATCATCCTCGTGGACGAGGACGCCATCGAAAAACTGCACATCGAGTGGATGGACCTTCCCGGCCCCACCGACGTGCTGTCCTTCCCGATGGACGAGCTGCGTCCCGGAACACCGGGACGCCCAACCCCGGCGGGGGTCCTGGGGGATATTGTGCTGTGCCCGCAGGTTGCGGAACGCCAGGCTAAGACGGCCGGCCACGGCCTGGAAGACGAGCTCCTGCTGCTGACTACCCACGGCATCCTGCACCTGCTTGGCTACGATCACGCCGAACCCGAGGAGGAAGCCGAAATGTTCGGCCTCCAGCGCCGGCTGCTCTCGGACTACACGGGCAGGGAAGCCCCGAAGGAGACACGCAGTTGAGCGTAGGCGTCCTAGTGGTCATGGCCATCGCCTTCGTGGTGTTGGCCGGACTCCTGACCGCCGCCGAGGCAGCCTACGGCTACCTCCCGCGCCATGAAGCCGAGGCGCTGCTCACCGGCCGCGCCGGGAAACCGCTGAAGCGGATCCTGCAGCACCCTGTGGCGCACATGCATGCGCTGCGGTTCTGGCGGGTCTGGTTCGAAATGGCGACGGCGGTGTCGGTCGCCATGGCCTTCCAGCTCGTCGTCGAGAACCTTTGGCTAGCTGGGCTCCTGGCTACGGTCACCATGGCCGGAGTGGGTTTTGTGCTGGTGGGAGTCTCCCCGCGCCAGATCGGCCGGCGGCACGTCACCGGCGTCGTAGTCCTTACCGCAGGGCTGGTGAGCGTGCTGCGCACCATCCTTGGACCTATCCCCGGCTGGCTCGTGAAGGTCGGCTCCGCCGTCGCCCCGGGAACGCAGGGACCGGATGCAGCCTTCTTCACGGAGGAGGAGTTCCGCGAACTGCTGGACCGCGCCTCTGAAGCGGACATGATCGAGAACACCGAAGCGGAACTGATCCATTCCGTCTTCGAACTTGGCGACACCAAGGTGCGTTCGGTGATGGTCCCGCGGACTGACATGGTCTGCATCGATTCGGGGTCCACCCTCCGGCAGGCGATGTCCCTGTTCCTGCGGTCGGGTTACTCGCGGGTGCCCGTCATCGAGGACAGCGCGGACCAGATCGTCGGCATCCTCTATCTCAAAGACGTAGCGGCCCAGATGCACGGCCGGGATCCTGAAGCCGGCAGCCAGGCCGTGGACGGTTTTTGCCGGCCGGTCCGCTATGTCCCCGAATCCAAGGCGGTGGGGGAGCTGCTGCAGGAACTGCAGCGCGAGTCCACCCACGTGGCCGTGGTGATCGATGAGTACGGCGGAACTGCCGGACTGGTGACCCTCGAAGACCTGATCGAAGAGATTGTTGGCGAAATCGTTGACGAGTACGACTCAGAGCGGCCGGACATCGAAGACCTGGGTGACGGCCGCTACCGGCTCAGCTCCAAGGCCGGAATCGATGACCTCGGCGAACTGTTCGACATCAGCCTCGAGGACGACGAGGTGGATACCGTGGGCGGCCTGCTGGCCAAAGCCCTTGGCCGCGTGCCTATCGTGGGCAGCGAAGTAGTCGTCGAGTCGATCGTGCTCCATGCCGAGCGGCTCGAAGGACGGCGCAACCGGGTCTCCCACGTCCTTGCCTGGCGGCAGCCGGAAAACGGCGAAGACTATACGACGGCGGCGGCCCACCCGGACCGCCCACAAACAACAGAACTGGTACCCCGAAATGACTGAACCCACGTTCCGCGCCGGATTCGTGTCCCTGGTGGGACGGCCCAACGCCGGCAAGTCCACCCTGACCAACGCCCTGGTAGGACAGAAGGTGGCGATCACCTCGGCGAAGCCGCAGACCACCCGGCACACCATCCGCGGAATCGTGCACCGGGAAACGTCCCAGCTCATCCTGGTGGACACGCCCGGCCTGCACCGTCCCCGCACCCTGCTGGGACAGCGGCTCAATGACCTGGTAGCGGACACGCTTGCAGAGGTGGACGCCATCGGGTTCTGCCTGCCCGCCAACGAAGCCGTGGGCCCGGGCGACCGCTACATTGCAAACCAGCTGGCAGCGCTGAAGCGGAAGCCCGTCGTCGCGCTGGTTACCAAGACGGACCTGGTTGACCGCGCCGCCCTCGCGAAGCAGCTGATGTCCGTGACGGCACTGGGCAACGAAGTGCTGGGGGAAGCGGGCTGGGCGGACGTTGTTCCGGTCTCCGCTGCTGACGGCTTCCAGGTGGACACTGTTGCGGACGTCCTTGCCTCACACATGCCCGCGTCCCCTCCGCTGTACCCGGACGGAGAGCTGACCGACGAACCGGAAGCCGTGATGGTTGCCGAACTGGTCCGTGAAGCGGCGCTCGAGGGCGTACGGGATGAACTGCCCCATTCACTTGCCGTGGTGGTCGAGGAGATTGTCCCCCGTGAGGGCCGCAGCGACGAAAACCCGCTGCTGGATGTCAGGGTAAATCTCTACGTTGAACGTCCGTCGCAGAAAGCGATTATCATTGGGCGGGGCGGTTCACGCCTTCGCGAAGTGGGAACGAATGCACGCCGCGGCATCGAAGCGCTGCTGGGTACCCGGGTTTACCTGGACCTGCACGTAAAGATCGCCAAGGACTGGCAGCGGGATCCCAAACAGCTGGTAAAGCTGGGATTCTAGCCGCCCCGGGCGGCATCCGTCCGGGTCCCAAGCTTCTTTCCAGCAACGGCCCGTACACTTTGTTCATCCATTTTCGCAAGCCATCAGTTTCAGATCCAGGGGAGGGAACGGCTATGCCATCACGCCGTGCCGCTACAGGTCATGGTCCCTCCGGATCTGCCGCTACCAGCCGACGCCGGCCCTCACCCGTTCCTGGCGGTCGTCACCTGGGCAACGGAAAAGCGCGCGGGGGGCACCCGGTGCTTGCCGCGGTGGCAGTGCTGCTTTCCCTCACGCTGGTCTCCGGACTTGTGTTCGCAGGGGTCCAGCTCATGCGCCTGCAGAGCAACTTCGACACCAAACCGCTGAACATCGGGCAGGGCCAGCCTGAAATCCCCGCGGACACCAACCGGGATTCGATGCAGATCCTGGTGCTGGGCACCGACAACCGGGACGGCCAGGATTCGAACAACTCCGACGTCATGATGCTCGTGAACATGGCGGCGGACCGGTCCCATGTGACCGTGGTGAGTTTCCCCCGCGACCTGCTGGTCCCGCTGCCCGCCTGCACCGACCCTGAATCCGGACTCCAGTTCCAGGCGATGGACCTTGCCCAGTTGAACGGAGCGCTGGGCAACGGCGGTCCCGGCTGCACCGTGGCAGCCATCAACGAGATGACCGGCCTGAGCATTGACCACTTTATGATGGCCGACTTCAATGCCGTGAAGGAACTGTCCAACACCCTGGGCGGCGTTGAGGTCTGCGTCAACCAGCCGGTAGACGATCCGCTCTCCGGCCTGAACATCCCCGCGGGGGTTTCCAGTGTCCAGGGCGACCAGGCACTGGCGTTCCTGCGCACGCGCCACGGCTTCGGCAACGGCGGCGATGAAGGCCGCATCAAGGCACAGCAGAGCTTCCTTGCCTCCATGGTCAGGAAGGTCCAGGGCGAGGGGACGCTGAACAACCTTCCCCGGCTGTACTCCATCGCGGACACCGTGACGAAGAACCTCACCGTGGATGAGGGGCTGACGGACATCTCCACGCTCATCGCCCTGGCAGGGCGGCTCAAGGACGTGGACCTTGGCAACGTCGCTTTCGTGACGGTCCCTGTTGTCCCGTACGAACTTGATCCCAACCGGCTGGTCCTGGACGAGGACGCTGCCCAGCCGCTGTTCGACGCCCTGATCGCAGACCAGCCCGTCGGCGCGGCAGCAGAAGAGGAACCGGCGGCGGAGACTCCCGGCACGGCGACCCCGGGGACTACCCCCGAGCCCGTGGATGCCGAGATTGATCCGGCTGCCATTCCGGTGACCATCCTGGATGGCATCGACGGAACGGAGAGCGGCCGCGACGCCGAGCTGGCAAAGTACCTGCTCAGCGAAGGGTTCACGCAGGCACTGGCCGGCGGCCTGTCCGCCTCAACGTCTCCGGGCACGCAGGTCTTCTTCGCGCCGGGCTTTGACGATATGGCCCTGGAAGTTGCCGAAGCGCTGAACATTCCCGCATCCCAGGTTGCCGTGAGCTCTGCCGTGACCGGCGTCGTCGTGCAGGTAGGGTCCGATTTCACCAAGGGCAACGTCATGGAGGACACGGGGGATCTTGGCGGCCTGACCGGACAGACCGCGGCGCAGGTTACGTGCCAGTCAGCGTTCGGTTACTGAGTTTTCTATAGCCCCTAAACGTGCGTGCTAGTCTGGGCACGTGCGCGCAGAGATCCTCCTTCTTAGCTGCCGCGGCGAGGCCACGCAACCCACTGTTTAGGCCGAACCCTCGCTGCGGAGTTTGTGTTGCCCGGCCACCATTTCTAAAGCTCTCAAAGAAAAGGCCACCCCAGACATTATGCGAAACGCACAGCAGCCCTCCGGCATGCCGATCCACAAGTATGTTCCGTTCCAGGACCAGATCAGCGTGGATCTGCCAGACCGCACCTGGCCGGACAAAGTGATCACCAAGGCACCGCGCTGGTGCGCCGTCGACCTCCGTGACGGTAACCAGGCGCTGATCGATCCCATGACGCCGGAACGCAAGCACAAGATGTTCGACCTGCTGGTCAACATGGGTTACAAGGAAATCGAAGTCGGATTCCCGTCCGCCTCCCAGCTGGACTTCGACTTTGTCCGCCAGTTGATCGAGGGCGACCGGATCCCGGACGACGTCACGATCCAGGTCCTCACCCAGTCCCGCGAGCACCTCATCGAACGCACCTACGAAGCCCTCGAAGGCGCCGACCGCGCAATTGTCCACCTCTACAACTCCACCTCGGTGCTGCAGCGCAAGGTCGTCTTCAACACGGACCAGGACGGCATCGTGGACATTGCGCTGACCGGAGCGCGACTGTGCAAGAAGTACGAAGAGCAGCTGCGTGGCATCGATGTGACCTACGAATACTCGCCCGAGTCCTACACCGGCACGGAGCTGGACTTCGCCCTGCGCATCTCGAACGCGGTAGCTGAAGTCCTGGAAGCCTCCACCGACCGGCAGATGATCCTGAACCTGCCGGCCACGGTTGAAATGGCAACACCGAACGTTTACGCGGATTCCATCGAGTGGATGCACCGCAACCTCGCCAACCGTGAGGCGATCATCCTCTCCCTGCACCCGCACAATGACCGCGGAACCGGGGTTGCGGCGGCAGAACTCGGCTACCTCGCCGGTGCGGACCGAATCGAAGGCTGCCTGTTCGGCAACGGAGAGCGCACCGGAAACGTGGACCTGATCACCCTGGGCATGAACATGTTCAGCCAGGGCATCGACCCGCAGATCGACTTCTCCAACATGGACGAAATCCGCCGGACGGTCGAGTACTGCAACCAGCTGCCCGTTCCCGAGCGGTCCCCGTACGGCGGCGACCTGGTCTTCACGGCATTCTCCGGATCCCACCAGGACGCCATCAAGAAGGGCTTCGAGTCCATGGAGAAGGAAGCCGCTGCAGCCGGCAAGTCCGTGGACGAACTCGAATGGGGCGTGCCTTACCTGCCGATCGACCCGAAGGACATTGGCCGCAGCTACGAAGCGGTCATCCGCGTGAACTCGCAGTCCGGCAAGGGCGGCGTGGCCTACCTGCTCAAGAACGAGCACAACCTGGACCTTCCGCGCCGCGCACAGATCGAATTCTCCGGAGTCATCCAGCGGCGCACAGACACCGTGGGCGGCGAAGTTACCGGTGCCGAACTGTGGCGTGTGTTCCAGGACGAGTACCTGCCCACCACGCCGGACACCGGCGCCGAGCCGTGGGGCCACTACGCCCTCAGCTCCGTCACCGCGGACACTGCGGAGAACGGTTCATTCCTGCTGACCGCCAGCCTGCGGACCGGCGGCGTGCAGCAGCGCCGGGTAGCATCCGGAACCGGTCCCATTGACGCGCTGCTGCAGATCCTGAGCCAGGACGGCGTGGATGTGCGGCTGCTGGACTACTCGGAGCACGCACTGTCCGCAAGCGGCAAGGCAATGGCCGCGGCCTATGTTGAACTCGCCGTAGGCGAGCGTGTGCTGTGGGGCGTCGGCATCGACTCCAACACCACGCTTTCGGCGCTGAAAGCCGTCATCTCCGCCGTGAACCGGGCGATCCGCGACGCGTCAGGCGAATAGCATCCCCGTCCGGCAATCAGCCGGACAGCGCGCCCGGTACGCAGCTGCGCACCGGGCGCGCTGGCGTGCAGGAATACCGTCCTGCAGGAAAAAGCGGTCCAGCGTGGGAAAATGGATCCGTGGCCACTAAATCATTCGCTTCACGGACCTACCGTGACGAGGGCGTGGTGCTGCGTACCCACAAGCTGGGTGAAGCGGACCGGATCGTCATCCTCCTGACGCGCAACCACGGCCAGGTCCGCGCCGTCGCCAAGGGTGTGCGCCGCACGTCCAGCAAGTTCGGCGCCCGGCTCGAACCCTTCATGGTGGTTGACCTCCAGCTCTCCCACGGGCGCAACCTGGACATCGTGACCCAGGTCCAGACCAAGGGGGCCTATGGTGCGGGTATCGCCGCAGACTACGCGCGCTACACGGCTGCAGCCGCAGTCGCCGAGACGGCCGAGCGCCTAACCGACGTCGACGGCGAGTCCGCGAACGCCCATTATCATTTGGTCATCGGTGCAATGGCCGCCCTGAGCCGCGGAGCCCACTCACCGGAACTGATCCTCGATTCATATCTCCTGCGGGCACTGTCCACAGCGGGTTGGGCCCCGTCCTTTACTGACTGTGCCCGCTGCGGGGCGTCCGGTCCGCACAGCGCGTTTTCCGCCCCGCTCGGCGGTGCCGTGTGCCCGGCGTGCCGGCCGCCGGGCTCTGCCTCTCCGTCCGCCGAAACCATGCTGCTGCTTGCGGCACTGCTCAGCGGCGACTGGGGGTACGCAGACGCCTCCGGTCCACAGCCCCGCCGGGAATCGGCAGGGCTGGTAGCCAGCTACCTGCAATGGCACCTGGAACGGGTAGTTAAGTCCCTTCAACATGTGGAGCGTGTATAGCTTTGGTTCCTCCCCGCAACTCTCCGGCTGTTCCGTGGCCGCATCCTTCCGGTGCGGTACCGCCGCCGGTTCCCCGCGACCTGGTTCCGGCGCACGTGGCGATCGTGATGGACGGCAACGGCCGGTGGGCCAACCAGCGCGGACTGCCGCGCACCGAAGGACACCGTGCGGGGGAGGCAGCACTCCTGGACGTCATGGCGGGCGCCGTCGAAATCGGCATCAAGCACGTTTCCGTGTATGCCTTTTCCACCGAGAACTGGAAGCGTTCCCCGGAAGAAGTCCGGTTCCTCATGGGCTTCAGCAGGGACGTCCTGCGCCGCCAGCGTGACCAGCTGGACGAATGGGGAGTGCGCATCCGCTGGTCCGGGCGGCGGCCCCGGCTCTGGGGCTCGGTGATCAGGGAACTCGAGGTAGCCGAGGAACAGACCAGGAGCAACACCACCTGCACCCTGAACATGTGCGTGAACTACGGCGGCCGGGCCGAAATCACTGACGCCGTCAGTGCCATCGCCGAAGACGTCAAAGCCGGCAAGCTGCGTCCCGGAAGCATTTCCGAGAAGACAATCCAGCGCTACCTCGATGAGCCGGACCTTCCCGACGTCGACCTCTTCCTTCGCACCTCCGGGGAGCAGCGGCTCTCCAACTTCATGCTCTGGCAGTCCGCGTACGCGGAGATGGTTTTTATGAATACGCTCTGGCCCGACGTCGACCGGAGGACCCTGTGGGAAGCGGTGGAGATCTACGCGCGCAGGGACCGGCGCTACGGGGGAGCGGTGGACCAGGCGGCAGCGGGAGCCTAGCTGCCGTGCTGTCCGGGCAGGTAGGTTGCCGCCCACTTGCCCAGCCGGTCATACGCCAGCCTGCGGACCGGCTTTGCGGAGAGCATCACGTCATGCAGCGCCCCGTCGAAACGCAGGACCGTTACCACCGGGCCCAGGAGCAGCGCCCGCTGGACCATCAGGTTCACGTCCAGCACACTGTCCGTGCTTTTCATGGTCTCGTTCCAGGTGGCACCGATGGTCGACCGTGCGGAAGCCATCACCAGGACCGGGCACGTGATGTCCAGCCCGCGGGCCACCTTGGCATGGCCGGCCAGCACAGCAGTGATCCAGCCGGCCCGGACAGGCCAGCTGCCCGGCGGCTTCCAGACCGGATCCAGTTCCCACTCGCCGTCCGCTTCCGCGCTGAGGGACCGCCAGTAGAAATCCAGCTCGGGGATCTTCAGCCGGGTCTTGGGGCGGGTGCGCGCCAGCGGTTCAAGCAGGCCGGCAGCGGCGTTGCGGGCCAGGGAGCTGCCGCGCAGTTCAAGCCAGGGGCTGTTCAGGATCAGCGCCACAATCCGGCCCGGATGCCTGTGCGCCCACAGCGAGGCGATCAGGCCGCCGGTTGAATGCGCCATGAGGGTCAGGCGCACCGGTGTCTGGGTCCCGCGGCTTTCGCGGATGTCGGCTTCGACGGCGGCCAGGGCTGCTTCGATGTCCGCGTCGTAGTCGGAGAGGTCCGTAATGAACCCCTCGGACTGTCCCGGACGGAGGCTGCGGCCGTACTTTCGCAGGTCCACGGCATAGAAGGCGACTCCGCGCCCGGCCCAGAAGCGCGCCAGTTCAGTGTGGAAGAAGTAGTCCGCCCAGCCGTGGATGTAAACCACTGCATTCACCGGGGCAGGCTCCACCGGCGTGCGGAGCCGCGCCAGCCGTTCCCTGATCCGCCCGGTCAGCGACGGCGGCGGGGGAGGCTCCGGTGTGTAGGACACCAGCGTCGCGGTCACCGGGCCTTCGTCATCCTCGCCAAGTTCAAGCGTCAGTGCCCGGTAGCCGTCGCCGAGCCTGTCAGGTTGCCAGTTCTGCCCCATGTATTGAAAATACACGAACGAGTCGGTGCTCCCTGACCGCGATTTGGTGCAGGAGACCGCGAGTGGAAACATTAAAACATGCGCGTCTACCCCACGTTCTTCCGGATGGTGTTCTCCGGAATGGACCCCGAAAAAGCCCACAAGATCGGCTATGAGGCCATCCGTGCCGCAGCCTTCACCCCTGCCGCGCCGGTGCTGCGTGCCCTGACCCGTCCGGCCCCGGACCAGGCAGTCGATGCGCTGGGCCTGAAGTTTCCCTCGCCCTTCGGACTGGCCGCCGGCTTTGATAAGGAAGGCGCCGCCGTCGTTGCACTGGCGAATCTAGGCTTTGGCCACGTTGAACTCGGCACGGTGACGGCCCAGGCGCAGCCCGGCAACGCCAAGCCCAGGCTGTTCCGCCTGGTGGAGGACCGCGCCGTCATCAACCGCATGGGATTCAACAACGACGGCGCCGCCGCGGTCGCGCCCCGGGTGCGGAAAGCCGTCGATGGCCTGTACCGGCGCTGGGGACGCAGCCGCCCGATCGTCGGCGTCAACATCGGCAAGACCAAGAAGGTAGGGCTCGAGAACGCCGTTGAGGACTATCTGGCCAGTACCCGGCTGCTCGCTGCCGACGCCGATTACCTGGTTGTGAACGTGAGCTCACCCAACACGCCGGGGCTGCGTCAGCTGCAGAGCATCGATTCGCTGCGTCCGCTGCTGACCGCAGTGGGACGGACAGCCGATGAAACTGCAGGGCGGCACGTGCCGCTGCTGGTGAAGATCGCTCCGGACCTCACCGATGAGGACATCGATGACGTCGCACGCCTGGCGCTCGACCTTAAGCTCGACGGCGTCGTTGCCACGAATACAACGATCGAACGTCAGGGCCTGGTCACCGACGCGGAAACGGTTATTGCCGCCGGAGTCGGCGGGCTCAGCGGGGCGCCGCTGAAACAGCGTTCGCTGGAGGTCCTTCGCCGGCTGCGCAGCGCGCTCGGCCCGGACCCGGTGATCATCTCCGTGGGCGGCGTTGAAACCGGAGACGACGTTCAGGAGCGCCTCGCTGCGGGGGCCAACCTCGTTCAGGGCTATACGGCGTTCCTGTACGAAGGGCCGTTCTGGGCCGGGCGGATCAACCGCCGCCTGAGGGCGCTGCAGCGCCGGGGCTGAAAAACCGTCTAGGGCAGACAACGAAGAAGGGACCGGCCGAACCGGTCCCTTCTTCGTTGTCTGTATCTATGCCCGGGAGGCAGGAATCCGCTACGAGACCTTCTCGCCGCGGCGTACCTGCGGCTTGGGGAGACGGAAACGGCGCAGCTGCAGGGCGCGGGAAATTCCGTACCAGACGTCGCCCTGGTTGGGCCCACCGAACTTCTCGGTGAGCCGGCGGCGCAGGAGGAAGCGGATGCGGATGCTGTCCACGATCACCAGAACGATCAGTGCCCAGAAAGCCATAAGGATGAAACTCTGGACAGTGAGGTTCTGGATGAAGCTGGCCACCACAAAGACGGCCGCGGCGATCATCACGAATTCGCCGACGTTCCAGCGCGCGTCCACGACGTCGCGAACGAAGCGGCGGTTGGGCCCCTTGTCCCGCAGGGGCAGGTACCGTTCGTCGCCGGTATCCAGGGCGGCACGCGTTTTCAGGCGTTCCTCGCGCATGGCGGCACGGCTTGCCTCGCGGGCGGCCTTGCGGTCATTGGGGACCAGCGGGCGCTGACGTGCCGCTACCTGGTCCTTGCGCCGCGGGGTGGGGGCACCCTTGCCGGTGGAGCCGCCGGACTTGGGCGACTCGGCCTGGGCTGCAGCTGCCTGATCCACAGTTTCCTGCGCGGTGGGCGCTTCTTTCTTTCGTCCGAACACTCATCAAGGATACCTGAACCCCACAGGCCGTGCGCGGCCGTTACGGCGCGGCCAAAACCCGGCAGCTGCGGGCGTTGCCGCAGGCCCGCGCCTCGAAGCGGCAGGGTGCGCGGTTGTAGGGTGTGCCCTATGACTTCCTCTTCCCACACCTCCAGCACGGTCCCGGACGAAGAAGCGCTGCGCGCCAGCGTGGCGGCGGCATTTCCCCGCACGCTCGAGGACCTCACCAGGCTGGTAGCCATTCCCGGTATCGCCTGGGATTCATTCGATCCGAAAAACCTGGACCGTTCGGCGGACGCCGTCGCGGAACTGCTCCGCGGCGCAGGCCTGGAGGACGTGCAGATCCTGCGGGTGGACAACAACGGCAAGCCCGGAGGCCCCGCCGTCGTGGCCCGCCGTCCTGCCGCGCCGGGCAAGCCCACGGTTCTCCTGTACGCCCACCACGATGTCCAGCCGCCGGGCGATCCGGCGCTCTGGGAAACCGAACCGTTCACGGCGACTGAACGCAACGGCCGGCTGTATGGCCGCGGTGCGGCGGATGACAAGGCCGGAATCATGGTCCACGCTGCGGCCCTGCGTGCGCTGAACGATGTGCTCGGCGACGAGCCGGGCGTAGGCATCACGTTCTTCATTGAGGGCGAAGAGGAAGCCGGCTCCCCGACCTTCCGCACCTTCCTCGAAACGTACCGGGACCTGCTTCGTGCCGACGTGATAGTGGTTGCCGACTCCGGCAACTGGAAGATCGGCACGCCGGCACTGACCACCAGCCTGCGCGGACTGGTCGACGGGACCTTCGAGGTGCGGGTGCTTGGCCATGCCGTGCACTCGGGGATGTTCGGCGGACCCGTCCTTGATGCGCCGACCCTGCTGGCCCGGCTCATTGCCACCTTCCACGACGAGCGCGGCAACCTCGCCATTGACGGACTGGAAGGATTCGACGACGCCGCCGTGGACTACCCGGAGGACGACTTCCGGCAGGATTCCTCGGTCCTGGACTCTGTCCGGCTGGCGGGGGAGGGGTCCATCGCGTCCCGCCTCTGGACCAAGCCGGCACTGTCCATCATCGGCATCGATGTACCTTCCGTGGCGATGTCCTCCAACACCATCCAGCCCACGGCACGGGCGAAGTTCTCCATGCGCCTGGCACCCGGGCAGGACCCGGAAGCCGCGATGGACGCCATGGCCCGCCACCTGGCAGCCAACGCACCCTTCGGTGCCGAAGTGACCTTCACTCCGGGGGAGCGGGGCAACGCCTTCGCCACCGACACCTCTGCCCCCGCCGCCAAGACTGCTCTGTGGGCCCTGGAAACAGCGTGGGGAGCAACGCCCGTCGAGATGGGCGTCGGCGGCTCAATCCCATTCATTGCGGACCTCGTGGAGGTCTTCCCGCAGGCATCGATCCTGATCACCGGCGTGGAAGATCCGGATTCCCGGGCACACTCGGCTAACGAGTCCCTGCACCTGGGTGACTTCGAGAATGCGATTCTCGCTGAGGCCCTTCTTTTGGCCCGTCTGGGAATGCAGGAAACCCCTTAGCCCGTTACTGCTGAAGGGGTGCGCCGACGTACCATTGAGTGAACTGGCACCGGCCCGCACAGCGCCAAGCTGCTGAGCGGGCCGGCCGCCCGGACGGAAAGAGAGAAGCAATGAGCACTTCCACGAGTGAGAACGCTGGCCTGGTTGGAACCGAAGCCGCCGAAGAACTGCCCACGCATGACGTGATGCTCTCCGAGGTAGCTGCCGGCAAGGTCCGCTCCCTCCTTGAGCAGGAGGGCCGCACCGACCTGCGGCTGCGGGTTGCCGTTCAGCCCGGAGGCTGCTCGGGCCTGATCTACCAGCTTTACTTCGACGAGCGCGTGCTCGACGGGGACGCCGTACGCGACTTCGACGGCGTCGAGGTCATCGTCGACAAGATGAGCGTGCCGTACCTGGCCGGAGCCTCGATCGATTTCGAAGATACGATTTCCAAGCAGGGTTTCACCATCGACAATCCCAACGCCGGTGGCTCCTGCGCCTGTGGAGACTCCTTCCACTAGGCCTGAAACCGCGGCTTTCGGGCCGTAATAGAGGGTATTCTGCCCGGCACGCGGTGCGGTCTGTCACTGGACAGCACCGCGTCCGGGGTAAGCTCTACACGTAGTAGTAAAACTGATCGTGCGCAGCTGGGGGATTTTTCTGTCCGCTGTGCCGCACTTGCACGTAACAAGAGGAAGGGCCGTCTGTGAGTTCGCAGGACCGAACCAGCAGCCGACGCGCCAGGATCTTAAAGATCTCAGCCGTAACGTCGGCCGGCGCGTTGTTTTTATCGGGTTGTTCATCAGATGTCCAAAAGGGCTGGCTGCCCACGGAACGGGACACGACCAACCACACCGGCCGCATCATGGACCTCTGGGTCAATTCATGGATTGCTGCTCTGGCCGTAGGTATCCTCACCTGGGGACTGATCCTGTGGTGCATCATCGCCTACCGTCGCCGGAAGAACGAGACCGGCTACCCGCGCCAGCTCAGCTACAACCTGCCGCTGGAAATCTTCTACACGGCGATCCCGCTGTTCATGGTCCTGGTGCTCTTCTTCTTCACCGACCGCGACATCCGGGCACTCGACGCCCGCGTTGATGATCCGGACGTCATTGTGGACGTCCGCGGCAAGCAGTGGGCCTGGGACTTCAACTACGTCAAGGAAGACAAGTACTACAGCGGTGTCCAGGTCAACCTGGACGGCGAGGAAAAGTCCCAGGACGAATTCCCCACGCTGTACCTGCCGGTCAACAAGTCCGTTGAACTGCAGCTCAACTCGCGCGACGTCATCCACTCCTTCTGGGTGCCTGCGTTCCTGCAGAAGCGGGACATGATCCCGGGCCGCACCAACTACATCACCCTCACCCCGCAGCAGGAGGGCACCTTCGAAGGCAAGTGTGCCGAGCTCTGCGGCGAGTACCACTCTGAAATGCTCTTCAATGTGAAGGTCGTCTCCGAGGCCGAGTACGAGGCGTACATCGCTACCCTCGACGATGGCCAGCTGGGTGCTGAATACGACCGCAACACCAACCTGAATCCGACGAAGTAAGGAGGTAGGAGGAAAGCTATGACTACCCTGGAATACACTTCGGAGGAATCAGGCACGCGGGTCGCACCGCGCGTTGTGCCGGTCTCCAAGGGACGCATCGTCGTCAACTGGATCACCTCCACTGACCACAAGACCATCGGGTACATGTACCTGATCGCGTCATTCATCTTCTTCTGCCTCGGCGGCGTGATGGCCCTGGTCATCCGTGCCGAGCTGTTTGAACCCGGAATGCAGATCCTGCAGACCAAGGAACAGTACAACCAGCTCTTCACCATGCACGGCACCGTCATGCTGCTGATGTTCGCAACCCCGCTCTTCGCCGGCTTCGCCAACGTGATGATGCCGCTGCAGATCGGCGCACCCGACGTCGCCTTCCCCCGGCTTAACGCGCTGGCGTTCTGGTTCTTCCTCTTTGGCAGCACCATCGCGGTTTCCGGGTTCATCACCCCGCAGGGCGCCGCCTCCTTTGGCTGGTTCGCCTATGCGCCATTGTCGAACACGACATTCTCCCCGGGTGTCGGTGGTGACCTCTGGGTCTTCGGCCTTGCCCTCTCCGGCTTCGGCACCATCCTGGGTGCGGTGAACTTCATTACCACGATCATCTGCATGCGTGCCCCGGGCATGACCATGTGGCGCATGCCGATCTTCACCTGGAACACGCTGGTTACCGCCATCCTGATCCTGATGGCGTTCCCGCCGCTGGCTGCCGCTCTGTTCGCACTTGGCGCGGACCGCCGGTTCGGTGCGCACATCTTCGATCCCGAGAACGGCGGCGCAGTCCTCTGGCAGCACCTGTTCTGGTTCTTCGGTCACCCCGAGGTGTACATCATCGCCCTGCCGTTCTTCGGCATCGTGTCGGAGATCTTCCCGGTCTTCAGCCGCAAGCCGATCTTCGGCTACAAGGGCCTGGTCTACGCAACGATTGCCATTGCTGCCCTGTCCGTGACCGTGTGGGCCCACCACATGTACGTGACCGGCGCCGTCATGCTGCCGTTCTTTGCCTTCATGACCATGCTCATCGCGGTACCGACCGGCGTGAAGTTCTTCAACTGGATCGGCACCATGTGGCGAGGATCGATCACCTTTGAAACTCCGATGCTCTGGAGCATCGGCTTCCTGATCACCTTCCTCTTCGGTGGCCTGACCGGCATCATCCTCTCGGCTCCGCCGCTGGACTTCCACGTCTCGGACACCTACTTCGTGGTTGCACACTTCCACTACGTAGTCTTCGGTACCGTCGTCTTCGCAATGTTCGCAGGCTTCTACTTCTGGTGGCCCAAGTGGACCGGCAAGATGCTCAATGAACGCCTGGGCAAGATCCACTTCTGGCTCCTGTTCCTGGGCTTCCACGGCACGTTCATGATCCAGCACTGGCTGGGTGTCATCGGCATGCCGCGCCGCTACGCTGACTACCTCGTGGAAGACAACTTCACCGCGATGAACCAGTTCTCCACGATCGCCTCCTTTGTCCTGGGTGCCTCCCTGATCCCGTTCTTCTGGAACGTGTACATCACCTGGCGTCACGGCAAGAAGGTTGAAGTGGATGACCCGTGGGGCTTCGGTGCCTCTCTCGAGTGGGCTACTTCCTGCCCGCCGCCGCGCCACAACTTCACGTCGCTGCCCCGAATCCGTTCGGAGCGTCCGGCCCTGGACCTGCACCACCCGGAACTGCAGCAGACCGTCACCAACGAGTCCGCACCGGGCAAGGTCTACGGTTCGGCTGACCGCAAGGAGAGCGTCCAGTGAAAATCGAGGCAAAGCTCTTCCTCCTGATGGCGCCGTTCTTCGCAGCGGTTGGCGTTGTCTACGGTTACCTCGTTGAGTGGATGGAGCCGGTAGGCTTCCTGGCACTGTTCCTGACCGCCGGCATGTCCCTGATGATCGGGTACTACCTGATGTTCACGGCACGCCGGGTGGGCATGCGCCCGGAAGACCGGCTTGATGCCGAAATCCACGAAGGATCCGGCGAACAGGGCTTCTTCAGCCCCTGGAGCTGGTGGCCGCTTGTCCTGGCGACCGCCTGCGCCGGTGCCTTCCTCGGTCTCGCCGTCGGATGGTGGGTGCTGTACATCAGCGTCGGCCTCGCCGTCGTCGGCCTGATCGGCTGGGTTTACGAATACAGCCGCGGTAACCACGCGCACTAGGCTTAGCAGCCACAACTAAAGATCAGTTGGCCGGAGGGCCCGCAGGTACCTGCGGGCCCTCCGGTTTTTTCCATGTGCGGGCGTTCCGGGGCAGGCCGGACGAACCCCTGGGAGGGGAGGGCAGGAAGTCCGTGGCCGGCGTGTGCCCCCGGTATCCTTGGATAAGCACCCCACCCAGAGGAAGGTCCGGCCCGCCCATGTCCGAACCGCTGCCTGCACGCCCGGTCCCCGAGCCATGATCAAGCGTGCCCTGAAATCCTTTCCGGACGGGATCGATCCGGAGTCCGGGAAAGCCAAGCACCGTCAGCTCGAAGAGATCCTGCGGCGGTTCGTCGAGCTGCACGCTCCTCCCGGTACGGCCGTGCCCTCGGAACGCGAGCTCTCGGAACACTTCCAGGTAGCCCGCATGACAGTGCGGCAGGCCATTGACGCCCTCGTGGCGGATGAGGTCCTGGAGCGCGTTGTCGGCGTGGGAACGTTCGTTGCCAGGCCCAAGATGGACCTGCAGATCAAGCTGACTTCCTACAGCGAGGAGATGCACCGGCGGGGCATGGTGCCGGATGCACGCGTGCTCACGTTCGAGCAGGTGCCTGCGTCCCATCTCGTGGCCCGGGAACTCCAGATCGACCCCGGGCAGCCTGTGGTGCGCTTCCGCCGCCAGCTGCTGGCCGACGGTGAGCCCATGAGCGTGGACGAGAACTTCATTCCCGCCTGGAACGTTCCGGGCATGCTGGAAGAAGAGCCTCCCACGTCGCTGTACCGGGTCCTGAGTGAGCGGTACGGCATGGTCATTGAGTGGGGCGAGGACACCATCGAGGCCACGGCAGCCACAGCGTCGACTGCGAGGCTCCTCAATGTGGACCTTGGCGCTCCGCTCCTGAAAATCCAGCGCCACGCGTACGTCTCCCGGTCGATGGTGGACTACTCCGTGTCCTACTATCGCGCCGACCGCTACAAGCTCTGGGTGCCGCTTCAGCGGCCCGGAATCCGGACACCGCGCACTTACCACCCCGGACGCCACCAGGCGACCTGAACCAAGAATGGAGGGATTGCCGCATGGAGATCCTGAGGATGTACAAGCAGGACCCGCCGCGCGGGATGCTCTTCAAGGAAGTTGTCTATGAGCCTGAGGATCTTTCGCTCATGTACACCAAGGGAAGGGTTGGCCACGAGGGAACCGTCTCCGTCAAGGAAGGCATTGACTCCGGGCAAGCGGAGGAGCTGATCCACGGGTATGGAGAATCGGCGGCGGGGGAGGGGTACGCCGAAATCCCCGAGGAGGAGCAGCACTGGGTCATAGCCCAGTACGCTCTCAAGACCAAGGACGGGACCGAGCGTGACAGGTACCTTGAGCACAAGGCAGCAACCGCCATCGGCACCTACTTTTCCTGGCGGGGACTCGGCTCCGTCGAGGAGACCGGCTTCAGCCCGTACAAGCTGAATATCCTGTGCCTCGTTCCGGACGTAAAGCTGGCGGTCAAAGGCATTCAGGTAGTCCTGAGGGAATCCCGGCTGGACTTCACCAAGCTGAGCATCGGGTCCGCGCCCTTCGCGGACCTGGACCACCCTGTCCGCCGTTATCCGCTGCCCTCGAAAGTGCCGTTCGCGCTCTAGGCGGCACCGTCCCGGCTGCAACCACGACAGGAAAAACAAGGAAGCCCCCGTCCCAAAGGACGGGGGCTTCCTGAGTGTTCGAGCTAGTGCTTCTCGATCGAGGCCGGAGCCTCATCCACTTCGCTTGCCTCAACTTCGGCATGCGGTTCGTGGTGGTGTGCGGCCTCAAGCTCGGCCGGGGTCACCGGAGCAACACGGTCTTCGAAGAAGAACCGGGAGAGGGCCCCGCGGCGCTTCTCGCTGCGGCTGATCTTGCCCTTGGCGTCCGGCTGTGCCGGAGTGACCTCGGGGGAATCGAACGCAACGAGCTTGTAGCGCTTGAACTCGTCCAGCGGCTCGTGAACCTCGATGTACTCACCGTGCGGGAGGCGGACGATGCGGCCGCTCTCGACGCCGTGAAGGACAATCTCGCGGTCCTTGCGCTGCAGTGCCAGGGCGATGCGGCGGGTCACGATGAATCCGATGACCGGTCCGAAGAAGAACAGGAAGCGGAGCCAGTACGTCACATCGTTTAGCGACACCAGGAAGTGCGTGGCGATGAGGTCGGAGCTGGCAGCGGCCCACATGACGCAGTAGAAGATGACGCCGGCAACACCGATGGCGGTGCGGGTCGGAGCGTTGCGCGGACGGTCCAGCAGGTTGTGGATCCGCTTGTCCTTGGTGACCCAGGCTTCGATCCACGGCCAGGTGAACAGGAGCGTGAACACGATGCCTGCAGGCACAAGGGCCGGCAGCAGGACGTTCAGGGACAGGGTGTTGACGCCCCAGGGGAACGGAATGTTCCACTCAAACGGGAAGCCGAACAGCCAGCCCGGCATCAGGCGCAGTGCGCCGTCGACCCAGCCGATGTACCAGTCAGGCTGGGTGCCTGCGGACACGGGGGAGGGGTCATACGGACCGTAGTTCCAGATCGGGTTGATCGTGAACACTGCCGAGATGAAGGCAATGATGCCGAAGACGATGAAGAAGAATCCACCGGCCTTCGCTGCGTAGACCGGTCCAACCGGGAAGCCGACAACGTTGTTGTTGGTACGTCCCGGACCGCGCCACTGGGTGTGCTTGTGGATGACCACCATGAAGAGGTGGATGCCGATCATCAGCAGGATCAGGGCAGGAACCAGCAGGATGTGAAGGACGTACAGGCGTCCAATCACTGCGGTTCCGGGGAACTCGCCGCCGAAGAGGAAGAAGCTGATGTAGGTGCCAACAACCGGAACAGCCTTGATCACGCCGTCGATGATGCGCAGGCCGTTGCCGGAGAGCAGGTCATCGGGGAGCGAGTAGCCGGTGAAGCCGGCAGCCAGGGCCAGGATGAGCAGCACGCCGCCCACTACCCAGTTCAGTTCGCGGGGCTTGCGGAACGCGCCCGTGAAGAAGACGCGCAGCATGTGCACCGATACGGAGGCAACAAACAGCAGGGCCGACCAGTGGTGGACCTGGCGCATGAAGAGGCCGCCGCGAACGTCGAAGGAGATATCCAGCGACGAAGCGTAGGCAACGGACATCTCTACGCCCTTGAGCGGAACGTAGCTGCCTTCGTAGTGGGTTTCCGCCATGGACGGATCAAAGAAGAACGTCAGGAACGTTCCGGAGAGGAGCAAAATGACGAAGCTGTAGAGCGCCACTTCACCAAACATGAAGGACCAGTGGTCAGGGAAGACCTTGCGGCCGAACTCCTTGACCATCATCGAGCCGCTTACGCGGGAGTCGACGAAGTTGGTGATGCGCCCGAGCTTGGTCTTCGGCTCGTAGGTGCCGGATACAGAGGTAGCACTCATGATCAGCCACGCTCCCAGTAGCTCGGTCCAACGGGTTCAGTGAAGTCGCTGGTGGCAATGAGGTAGCCCTCGTCGTCAACGGCGATCGGCAGCTGCGGCAGTGGACGGACGGCCGGACCGAAGATGACAGCGCATTCCTGGGTCAGGTCGAAGGTGGACTGGTGGCACGGGCACAGCAGGTGGTGCGTGTGCTGTTCGTAGAGTGCCACCGGGCAGCCAACGTGGGTGCAGATCTTGGAGTAGGCAACGATGCCGTCCACGGACCAGTCTTCGCGTCCGGGGGAGGGGTTCAGCCCGGACGGGTCCAGGCGCATGAGCAGGACAACAGCCTTGGCCTTTTCCTCGAGCTTGTGCTCGGCGTCGTTCAGGCCTTCGGGGATCACGTGGAAAGCAGAGCCCAGGGTGACGTCCGAAGCCTTGATGGGGGTGCCGCTCGGGTCGCGGGTCAGGCGTACGCCGTTGTCCCACATGGTGTGGCGCAGGACGTCACCGGGCAGCGGGCCCAGGTCGCGGAACAGGACGATAGCGGGCAGCGGAGCCAGTGCCATGGCACCCAGGAGGGTGTTGCGGATCAGCGGGCGGCGCTTGATGCCGGTTTCCTCGATGATGTCGCCGATCATCTTCTCGGCGACAACGCGGTCCTCTTCCGGACGGATCTCGTGGCGTTCCTCGATGACTTCGTGGTCCGGCATGAGGGTCTTGGCCCAGTGGACAATACCGACGCCGATGCCGAGCATCGCGAAAGCGGTGCCGAGGCCCAGGAACAGGTTCTGGACGCGCAGCGTCCCGATGCTCTCATCCAGGCGGATAAAGAAATATCCGTAGAAAAACAGGAGCGTACCGAGCACCGAGATGGCGAAGAGAATCGCCACCTGCTTCTCGGACCGCTTCTCAGCCCGGGGATCCGTGTCGGCCAGGCGAGGACGGTGCGGGGGAAGTCCAGGATTCTGGAATTCCCCTTCTTCGCCCTGGCCAGCCGTAGCGACGGTGCCCGAGGTGTTCGGACTGCCGTGACTATGGTCGCCCATGATCCCCCTCATCCTTCTCTTGAAACTGCATTAGTAGACCTATGTGTAACTGTGATGTCACCCCGTGGGGTGAGCGCGGCGATGACTAGGAAGACCGGGAGGTCAACCAGATGGTGAAAGCGATGATCAGGCCCAGGCCGGCTGTCCAGATGAACAGGCCTTCGGAGACCGGACCAAGCGAACCGAGCTCGGCTCCACCCGGGGAACCGTTGGCTTCGATGTTCTTCAGGAAGGTGATGATGTCCTGCTTCTCCTCGGGGGAGAGGTTCGCGTCAGAGAAGACGGGCATGTTCTGCGGGCCTGTGACCATGGCCTCGTAGATGTGCTTCTCGCTGACGCCTTCCAGGGCCGGGGCGAACTTGCCGCGGGTCAGGGCGCCGCCTGCACCGGCAGCGTTGTGGCACATGGCGCAGTTCACGCGGAACAGCTCGCCGCCGGCGGCAGCGTCGCCGTTGGCTTCGATGTACTCCTCTTCCGGTACGGAAGGACCGGCGCCGAGGGAGGCTACGTAGGCGGCCATCTGTGCGGTCTGTTCTTCGTTGAACTGCTGGGGCTTCCGCTGGGCCTGCGGGCCCTGCATGGCCATCGGCATGCGGCCGGTGCCAACCTGGAAGTCGACGGACGCGGCACCAACGCCTACGAGGGAGGGGCCGTTCTCGGTTCCGCTGGCCTCCATGCCGTGGCAGGTGGCGCAGTTCGCAATGAAAAGCTTCTCGCCCTGCTGCACATCATCGGCAGTGTAGGTGGTGGCGGCCTGGGCTTCATTCGCTCCGGAAGCAGCTGCGTAGATGCCGCCGGTAACGATGAGGCCCAGCAGCAGCAGTGCTACTGCTGCAAGGGGATGACGTCGCCTTTGCGATAGTGCCTTCACTTAGTGGTTCCTAACTTGTGTGGTCTTTTGGTTACTCGTGCCACTTTGAATATTGCTGTGGTGCTGCCCTGACGGACTACTTGAGGAAGTAGATGATGACGAAGAGGGCAATCCAGACCACGTCGACGAAGTGCCAGTAGTAGGACGTCACGATCGCGGAAGTCGCCTCGAAGTGTCCGAACCGCTTTGCGGCGTAGGCACGTCCGATGATGAACAGGAACGCGATCAGGCCGCCGGCCACGTGCAGGCCGTGGAAACCGGTGGTGATGTAGAACGAAGATCCGTAGGCGTTGGAGGACAGCGAGATCCCGTGGTGCACGAGTTCTGTGTACTCAAAAGCCTGGACGGCAACGAAGATGGCGCCGAGGAAGAAGGTCAGGTAGAACCACTCGACCATTCCCCAACGGGCAATCTGGAAGAGCCCGCCGGTGCGGCGCGGCTGGAGCCGCTCAGCGGCGAAGACGCCGAACTGGCAGGTGAAGGAGCTGGAAACAAGGATTACCGTGTTCACGAAGGCGAAAGGCACGTTCAGCTTGGCCGTCTCGATCTCCCACATCTCGCCCGAGGTGGAGCGGAGGGTGAAGTACATCGCGAAGAGCGCAGCAAAGAACATGAGTTCGCTGGAGAGCCACACCACGGTCCCTACGGAGACCATATTGGGGCGGTTCAGCGTGGGGTGAGCCGGGGTACTGGGGGCATGGGTCGCTGTTGTCACATAGACATTATGGCCGTAAAACTGCCCACTTCACCAACAGAACCAGACGAACGGCGCGTCCGGTTCGTTCCCAAACCGCCCACTTCCCAGCAACGGCGCGGAACTTGCCGTCCGGAAACAAATCAGCATTTTCTACGATTCGTAGATAACCTAGAGCCTGTGAGTATGTTTTCGAGTTCCGAGCACACCTGGCCGTCGCTTATTACCGCGCTTATTGCGGGGCAGAACCTGAGTTCAGAACAGACCTGGTGGGCGATGAACACGATCATGGCCGGGGACGCGTCAGACGCGCAGATCGCCGGCTTCCTCGTCGCCCTGCGCGCCAAGGGTGAGAGTGTCGAAGAACTCACCGGCCTGGTGGAAGCCATGCTCGCCAACTCCCGTCCCATCGACATCCCCGGCGAAACCCTGGACATCGTTGGAACCGGGGGCGACAGGCACAACACCGTCAACATTTCTTCCATGGCCGCCCTTGTCTGTGCCGGAGCCGGGGCCAAGGTGGTCAAGCACGGCAACCGCGCGGCGTCGTCCTCCTCCGGTTCAGCCGACGTCATCGAGGCGCTGGGTGTCCGGCTGGACCTGCCGGTGGACCGTGTTGCCCGGGCAGCCGTGGAGGCAGGCATAACCTTCTGCTTTGCCCAGGTCTTCCATCCCTCGATGCGGTACGCAGCCGTGGCGCGCAGGGACATGGGCGTAGCAACCGCGTTCAATTTCATGGGCCCCCTGACCAACCCGTCCCGTCCCTCCGCCTCCGCAATCGGCGTGGCGGACGAGCGGCTGGCGCCGCT
Organism: Arthrobacter koreensis; assembly: GCF_009193255.1. Lineage (GTDB taxonomy): Bacteria > Actinomycetota > Actinomycetes > Actinomycetales > Micrococcaceae > Arthrobacter_B > Arthrobacter_B koreensis. The sequence goes on along the minus strand of NZ_WACG01000002.1, from coordinate 475,174 downwards.
GATTGCCGGAGTACTCGCAGCCCGGGGCGTCCGTGCCCTGGTGTTCAGGGGTGGGGACGGACTGGATGAGCTGACGACGACGGGCAGCTCCACCGTCTGGGAGGTCCGGAACGGTGCCGTGGAGCGCTCAACGGTGGATCCCCTGGACCTCGGGATAGCCCGGGCCACCCTGGACGACCTGCGGGGCGGAGACGCCGCCGCCAATGCCGCCGTCGTGCTGAGTGTGCTGGCGGGGGAGCGTGGCCCGGTCCGGGACGCCGTACTACTGAACGCTGCCGCGGCCCTGGTAGCCCTAGATCCCTCCGCCGAAGGAACGCTGACTGACCGTCTGCGCCAGGGCCTGCGACGGGCGGAGGAGTCTGTGGACAGCGGACAGGCGCGCAAGGCCCTCGACCGCTGGGTGCAGGTCACGCAGTAGGAAGCCTAAAAATTCCGGCGGGCCGGTATCCGCAGGCTCGCAGCCGCAAACACATAACGAAGCCGCAAAAACAAGCGGGGGGAGGCAGACCGGCCGGCCTGCCTCCCCCGCTTGTTAGGTGCGTGAATGACCCAGGTTACTGGACAATTTGTTATCCAAACGTAGTTTGCGGCACCCAAAACCCTTGTAAATCCGGTGTTTTTTGGCCCTAATTACCCGTCGAACCCGAGCGAGAACGCGGCATCGAGATCATGCTTTGAGTAAGCCCGGAAGGCGATCTGGGTGGTGGTCCCGATCACGCCGGGAACCTTGGAAAGGCGGTTGGCAATCGCGTCGGCGAGGTCTTCGTGGCGGCGGACACGCGCGATCGCGATCAGGTCCCACTCTCCGGTGACCGAATAGACTTCGCTGATGCCTTCAATCTCGGAGATTTCCTCCGCGCACTCCGGAATCCGGGCCGAGTCGGTCTGGATGAGTACGAAAGCGGTGATCATTGCTTGCCTTTCCTTCTCCTGCAGGGCGCGGGGATCAGGCCCTGTGTATGAGCCTAGTTGAATCGGGACGTGTGCGCCTGCGGATGACGAGGGAGGCGCCCAGACGCGGCAGCAGCAGGAAGGCCCCCAGGACACCGAAGGTAACCAGCTGGAAGCTGAAGGCGGTACCGCCCCCGGCCAGGGCGCGCACTGCCAGTCCGCCCCCGGCGGTAATCAGCCAGAGGAGGACGCCGTGGGGCCAGAGGGCCACGGGGCGGTGCCACAGTCGCAGGGCGGCCCATCCCGCCAGCGCGGCAGCGATGAAGGGAGAGGCAGTGATGAGGACGCCGGCGGGATCCACGCCGTGGGCGTGGGTGTCCCGGCCCAGTGCCGCGAAGAGAACAATGAGTACGACGTCGGCGGCCAGCTGCACGGGCCAGAACCGGTTGGGGCGGTTCACTGGCCGGCACCTGCGGCGGCGCCGCCGTGTTCGCGGATATAGGGACCAATGAGGTCGCGGACCAGGCGCCCGACCTCCTGCAGGTCCTTGCCGGACTCCAGGAGGCGGGTTCCGGTGTGCACGATCGCATTGATGAGTTCGGCGGTGCTGATCGGGTCTTCCGCTCCGAGGTCCCTGAGTGCACCCACCAGTGGATCCAGGATTGCCTGGTGCATCCGCGCGCTCTGAGCGTCGAGCTCTTCGCTGGGTGCAACCGATGCGAGGGCGCTGCCTACGGCATGTTCACCCTCGGCCACCAGGGCGATGTTGGTCAGCACATAGGCCAAGATCCGGTCCGCCGGCTCCTTCTCGGCGCTCATGGCGTCCTCTACCCGCCGGGCCCAGCGCGGAAAGACGTCCATGACCAGGGCGTTAAGAAGGTCGGTGCGGGACTTGTAGTACTGGTAGGCGCTGGGCCGTGCGAGTCCGGCCAGGGCGGCTACCTCGGCCATGCTGGGTGCTTCGCCGGTGCGGGCCAGGAGCGTCCTTGCGGCGTCCAGGAGGGCCCTTTGCTGTGCGGCACGGTGTTCAGCCACCGTCGGCGCGGTAATGCGGGGCAAAGAGCCCTCCTGTTCGTGCAGTGTCTAGCTAGCGAGCCGTCCGTCGACCATCTCCGCGACCCGGTCGCAGTGGTGGAGGACGTCGTGGTCGTGGGTAACCATAACAGTAGCAACCCCGAACTCATGGGTTTCCCGGGCGAGGAGCTCCACCACGTCCTGGCTTCGCTTGCGGTCCAGGGCGGCAGTGGGCTCGTCCACCAGGAGCAGGGTTGGCTTGGTAACCAGTGCACGGGCGATGCCTACACGCTGGCGTTCACCGCCGGAGAGCTGCTCCGGGCGGCTGTTGGCCTTGTGTCCCATGCCAACGGCGTCGAGCAGGTGCCTGGCATTGAACTTCCCCTTGATCTTGGCCATCCGGTGGATGAGCTCAAGCTGTTCCGAAGCGGTCAGTGCCGGAATCAGGTTGCCGGACTGGAACACGAAACCGATGTTCTCCAGCCGGAACCGTGCCTTGGCGGCCTTGCCCAGGGTGGAAAGATCTGTTCCGTTAACACTGACCAGTCCGGTGTCCGGCGTCGTCAGGGCACCGGCGACGGCCAGCAGCGAAGACTTGCCGGCGCCCGAGGGGCCAACGACGGCGACGAGTTCGCCGGGCTCCACGGACAGGGACACGTTGTCCAGGGCCTGGACCGTGCTTTCACCGTCACCCAGTGCCAGGTTGGCCTTTTCGATCAGCAGCCCGCGGGTGCCGACCTTTGCGCCGGAGTTCTGAGTCTGTGTGCTCATCGCTGTCCTCCCAGGGCAGCCAGGGGATCAACCCGGGAAATGCGGACGATGGCAATGGCGGCCCCCAGGACACCCATGAGGATGGTCACGGCGGTAGCCGTGCTGATGGGCCCGGCCTCGAGTGCGAACGGCATGGCACTGCCGGAGAGCCATGCGCCCATGCCCAGGCCGGCCGCAACACCTACGGCGGTGGACAAAGCCAGGATTACAACTGCCTGGAAGATGCCGTCGCGCAGCAGGTAGCCGGTGGAGGCTCCGACGGCGCGCAGGACAGCCAGCTCATGCTTGCGCTGGATGGTCCATACGGTGAAGAAGGCACCGACCACCAGGGCGCAGATGGCGTAAAGGAAGATCTGGATCATTTCCAGCGTCATGGTCTCGGCGGTGTAGCCGGGAGAGGCGTCGAAGGATTCCTCGAGAGTGGAGGTGACCGTGCCTGCGGCGGTGTCGCCCGCGGCGAAGTCCAGGTCAGCTCCGTCTGCTGCCTTAATGGCAACGGCGCTGGCTGTGTCGAAGTCCAGGGACGCAAGATCAGCTTCTGAGGGGGCACCCGGCTGTGACTGGCCGCTGGCAATGTATTGCCAGGTCCCCAGCGGAATGTAGGCCATATCAACGTGGCCGAAGGTCGCCTGGCCTTCGGTAAAGCCCACCACGGTCAGTTCCACGTCGAGCCGGTCCAGGGTGATGACCGAACCGAGTTCGATGCCTTCCTTTTCAGCAGTGGCAGAGACCACCATTTCATGGGGAGCCTGGACGTCCCGGCCTTCGCCCACTGCGGGGGCGAGGAAGGAACCCGGATCGATTCCGAAGAGTGACAGGTCTACCTGCGTGCCGTTCTCGGTGGCGCCGTTGACGATGGTGGAACCCAGCAGGGTGACTTCCTCCACGCCTGGCTGGGTGCTCCAGGCTTCGGCCTGGGAAGGGTCGACAACGCTGCGGGAGAAGGCGTTGTCCGTCTTGGTGCCTTGGTTGAAGGCGATTGCCGTGGCCGGCATGGATTTCAGGCCGGACATGCCGTCATTGACAAGCCCTGAGGACAGGCCGGAAAGCAGGACCATCAGTACGGCTATGAGGGCGATGACGCCGCCCATGAGGCCGAACCGGGCCCGAGCGAAACGCAGTTCGCGCAGCGCTAGGAACATGGGAAACCCCTCGGTTGTTTGGGTATGCTTGTTGCTGACACCTGGTCAGGAACATACCAACATCATGTCACTATCACGTCCTGCCGCCAAACAGGAACGACGCCGCAGGCCTCTAATACGGCGGCCGGCTATCGGTGGGCGGTGCGCCTCTGCTGTGCTGGGAGGGTGAGCAGGGAGCAGGATGCATGGCACCGGCTGCGGCGCTCCCGTGCCGTGCGGTGGATCAGCGTCGCCGTCGTCCTGCTGCTGGTGTTCGAGTATGTGGTGTTGCCGCAGATCCTCGGATCACAGAACGTGCTTGGCGCCCTGCAGCGCCTTCCCGCCGTCGTCCTGCTGGCGGCCGCGGCGCTGGAAGCGCTCTCGCTGTGCTGTTACAGCGCACTGACCTCGGTGGTGCTTCCGGGATCGGTCAAGCCGCGATTCTTGACGCTGCTGCGCATCGACCTGAGCGACCTGGCAGTTAACCATGTTGTCCCAGGGGGCGGAACAACGTCGGCGGCGCTGCGGTACGGCCTGCTGACCAAGGCAGGGGTGCGGCCCCAGGATGCGCTGAGCGCAGCGATGGTCCAGGTTGTCGGCGCCAACCTGGTGCTCGGGGTGCTGTTCGGCGCCGGAGTGCTTGCCGCCCTCGGCGAGGTGCGCACCAACCGGTACTTCATAACTGCAGGCATTACCGTGCTGGTGCTCCTGGCCGTCAGTGCCGGGGTTCTCGCGGTGCTGGACCGGCACCTGGACGCCGCTGTCCGGGTGGCCCGCAGGGCAGCGCGACTGGTGCGGATCATCAAACCGGACGCCGCGGAAAAGTTCGTCCGGACCATGGCGGCGGAAACCGAAATGTTCCGCAGGGATCCGCGGCGGCTGGTCCTGGCACTGCTTTTGGCTGTCTGCTATTGGGGCTTCGACGCCGCCTGCCTGTGGACGTTTGCTGCCGCCTTTGGTCACACCCTTGGACCCGGTGAACTGCTCATTGCCTACTCCCTGGCCAACCTAGTGGCCCTTGCTCCGCTCACCCCCGGCGGCGTAGGGCTCGTGGAGGGCGTGCTGGTTCCCACGCTGGCGGGCTTTGGAACCCCCAGCAGCGCTGCGGTCCTCGCAGTGCTGTCCTGGCGGATCCTGAATTTCTGGCTGCCCATTCCCGTAGGCGGTCTGGCATGGATCTCGCTCCGGTTTGGCGTACTGGGGAAGGCCGCAGTCCGCCAAACCGGAGCGAACAGGCGCTCATCCCGCGGTTAGTGCAGCAGGTCCATCCAGTTCGCGGGAACGCGCCCGGCGGGACCGGGAGCGGGCTGGGATGCCGGACGGGCCTCGGGCGGAGCCAGTGGAGGGCCGTCGAAGACAGCCTCCTCCGGATAGCTGTAGAACCAGTCTTCGCCCGGCTCGTAGCTGCGGATCACCGGATGTCCGGTGGCCTGTTCATGTGCGCTGGCGTGCTGTCCGGGGGAACTGTCGCAGCATCCAATGTGGCCGCACTCAGCACAGCGCCTCAGATGGAACCACCACCCTTCGGCCTCGGTGCACTCGACGCAGCCGGGCCCGGTGGGCGGAACAGCAGGATCGATGCCTGGTACGGATTCCATGGCGGCCTCCTCTGGCGCACGGCGGAAGTTCGACCACATTAGCTGCTTCCCGCTGCGCCCAGTAGCAGGAAAGCAAAAACGACGGCGGCGCGCCTACTCCCCGGGGGTAGCGCCGGCGTCGGCGGCCATTCCCGCAAAGCCGATGGTGAGTGTGTCGAGGACCGTCTGCCGGGTAAATACCCCGCTGCCGGGTTCCGTTTCGGTGAGCAGGTCGATGGTGAACAGGACCGTAGTGCTTTCCGCCGTGGGGTTGGCCGGCAGCGCAAAGCCGGAGGTGTAGGCGTACGGGGGTTCGAGTGCGAAGCTTCCCTGGTCATTCGCGAGCTCCACGCCCAGGGCGTCCACGCGGGCATTAAAGCGGGCGACCCGGACAGCTCCCGGAACCGGTGAGCCATCGATCTTAACGCTCAGGTTGATGATCGGTGAAGATTCGGGTGTCCAGCCGGCCGGGTCCTCGCTGGTCCAGTAGTCCAGCAGGAGGGTGTGGGACGCCGCCCCCAGGCGGTGGCTGGTGGAACCCTCTGCCAGCTCGTTTTCCACCGCGCGTCCGGCTTCCCGTTCTTCTGCCTGGCTGTCCACGGTGCCGTTGCCGGGGAAGCCGGGGACTGAACACGCCTGCAGGCCCGGCATTAGGGCCAGGGCGGCCGCCAGGCCAATCATCCGTCCGGCCCTGGGTGCCCGGTGGTTGACGCGTGTCATACCCTGAACCCCCGGTGCCGGCGCAGCGCCTTGCGCAGCATGAACAGGGTCTGGACAAGCGTGGTGATGTACAGGATGGGCCAGCCGATGGCCAGCACGGCGGACTGCACGCCGGCTGGAAGATTGAGCCAGGCGAAGCCCAGCCCCGCAATGATGACCAGGGCTGCCAGGGCGGGCATCAGGAACCCGTAGCCGGCCCCCCGCTCCGCCCGGGCCTGCGCGGCCCAGTTGTCAGTCTGCTGCTTCGAGAAGAACTTGGCCCAGGCGCGGACAAAATGACCGATTCGCAGCCAAAGATAGAGCTCTGCCGGGACGGCAAGTAACGCGAAGGCGATATCCCGTGCACTTCGGTCCTTGATGGACAATGCGATGCGGACGTTGAGGATCACGGCAACGAGGGGAGGAATAAGCCAGAACCAGTAGAAGACGTAGGCACCTATGCTGAGCGACGCGGCGAGCAGCAGGATAAAACCCATGCGGGTGACGATATTGAACAGCATGGAGACGTTCTCGCTCCAGCGCAGCCGCAGGTTCGGATGCAGCGGCTGGCCAGGGGTGTTGCTCCGCTGTCCCGGCCACATGAGGTCGATTGCCCCGTAGTTCCATTTCACCTGCTGGCCGTCCAGCGCCCGCAGGGTTCCCATTCCTCCCACTGAGGCCCGGGCACGGGCGGAGATCTTGGTGGCGTAGCCAATGCTTTTGATCTGCAGCGAAAGCAGCGAGTCCTCAACCTCCGAGTCCTTGACCCACGGCGTGGCCTGGCGGTTGTCAACCATGACGTTCTTCAGGGCTTCCATGGACAGGATGGAGCACTGGCCGCCCAGGACTGCCATGTTCCGGCCCCGCAGAAGATTGTCCATATTGAAGGCGGCGAACTGTGCCCGCTGCCCGGTGGTGAGGTACTTGGCGATCATGCCCTTCTTCGGCTCGGCGACGGTGTAGATCGCCGAGACTCCGCCAACCCGGGGATCGCTGAGGATCTCCTTCTCCAGATGCTCTACGGCGTGCCTGTCCAGGACAGTGTCCCCGTCCACACCGAGGAAATAGTCATAGCCGTCGCGGACCTGGCTGAAACCGTAGTTAAGGGCACCAACCTTCTTGTCCGTGTTGACGCCGATGTCGTGGACAAAAACCTCGGTTCGGTACGTGAGGTCCTGGTACGTGTGCTCGTGGGGTCCGGCGAACTCCCTGGCGAGGTAGAACGTCTCGTCATCGGTGTTGTTGATGACCACATGGATGACATCCGGCAGCCGGGTCTGCGTCAAGAGCGCGTTGAGGACGTCGGCTATGGTTTCCTCTTCGTTGTAGGCCGGAATGACGCAGGCAATGGTTGCCCGGTCCGACGACGATTTCTCTGCTGTCTTCCGCTGAACCACTGTCAAGTAGTCGGCGCGGGGTATTACCTGATCCGTGATCATGGAGCCTTCCTCCAAGCATCTGTAGCACCGTTTGCAGTCGCAATTTTTACAGCGGAAATACTCGAGTAGTCGAAAGTTTTCCGCAGGAATTGCACAAATTTGGACTCAGTCCACTTTTTAAACCTGCAATGCGCGGTTCGGCCGGGGGAGGGCAGGACCGCGCGGAGGATGCCCCGTGCTGGTGCTTTGGCAGCCTTAGAGAAGCTGGGCCAGGACGGCGGCTGTGGCCAGTAAGCCCAGCAGGGTTCCCTGTACCGGTTTGGTGAGCCGTGCGGTTCGTCCGAGGATTCCGCCCGGCACCTGGTGCATGAGCCAGTTGCGGCGGCCGTTGATCTTATGCATTGGCGGTCTGTCCCTTCTTCCTGCCGGATGCGAGCGCAGTTGGTAGTTTTAGTCTGCTTCGCTCCGGTGCGGCGGCGCCAACCCGCGGGCCGTGATTTTTACTGCGCACGGGTGTGGGGCGGGCGATACCCGAGTGCTGCGCGGGGTTGCAGGAGTGTCAGGCCGGGCACACCGTGCGGTGAGACTGGGCACTGCGGGCGTGCTGTTGGCCAGAGCTGGCGCGGGTGGGCGCCGGTAACCTTCCAGGCGGCCGTTCTACCCTGAAAAGATGAAAATTCTGCCCCTCGCGGCAGCAGGGTTCATGGCTTCAGCCGTAGCCGCAGCCGGAACACTGGCCGCAACTGCTATCCACAAAGATCCAAGACCTTCAGCCCTGTTTATCCGCGGCTTGTTCTCCAGTGGGGGAAAGGTGCAGCTGCGGACGCTGCGCAGGCACGTACCGTCCGGGGGAGTCCTGGCCCACCGGTCCCTTCCATACCTGGAGAAGTCAGCCCGCCAGTCTTTGGACCTTTTCCTGCCTACCGAGTCAGGGAACGGCCCGCACCCCGTAGTGGTGTGGGTGCACGGCGGTGCCTGGATTTCCGGTTCGAAGGAAAACGTTGCTCCGTACCTGGAGATCCTGGCCGGACACGGCTATGCCGTTGCCGGCGTGGGCTACTCCATCTCTCCGGAGGCGAGCTACCCGCAGGCTGTCACGGAACTGAACCATGCGCTCGGATATCTCCGTGAACGCGCGGGGGAGTACGGCATCGATCCGGACCGGATCATTCTCGCCGGAGACTCCGCCGGAGCGCAGCTGGCCGCCCAGTTGGCGCTGATCATTACCGATCCCGATTACGCTGCCCGAACGGGAGTGGTTCCGGCGGCTGCGCCGCAACACCTGCGCGGCACGCTTCTGTTCTGCGGTGTGTACGACCTCAAGACCATGGCCAAGCTCACGGGTCCGGTGGGCTGGGGATTCCGCACGGCGCTGTGGGCGTACACCGGCTCCAAGGACTGGGCCTCCACCCCGGCGGCGGAACACATGTCCATCCTGGAACATGTTGGGGAGAGCTTCCCGCCGACGTTCATTTCCGGCGGCAACGCTGACTATCTCACCGACCCGCAGTCCCGGCCGTTGGCGTGCAGGCTTGAGGAGCTGGGTGTGCCGGTTGTGCAGCGGTTCTGGCCCAAGGAGCACAGGCCCGCGCTGGGACACGAATTCCAGTTCAAGCTGCAGCTCAAGGACGCCCGCCTTGTCTTGGCGGACACCCTGGACTTCCTGGACGCGGTGACCGGAGACGCATCGGTTCCGGTGCGCTCGGACTTTCAGGCCACGGCCTAGCGCCCGCAGCAGCAAGAAGCCGGTCCGTCCCTGCCTGGGACGGACCGGCTTTTCGCTGTGTACTAGGACTGCCAGATGTCGTCCCCGCGCAGGGAGGCGTCGGCGCCGCCGTCGCAGTAGATGGTCTGGCCGGCGAGGTGGGAGTTCTCCTCACTGGCAAGCCAGGCCAGGATCCGGGCGATGACAACCGGCTCGGAGTGCCCGTTCAGCGGCATGGGAACATTCTCGTCGACCATCCTGACACCCTCGGGGGTGGCCAGGAGCTCCTTGGTCATGGCGGTCAGCACGGTACCCGGGGCCACGGCGTTGAGCGGGATGCCGTTGCCTGCATAGAGCTCGCTGATGGAGGCGCGCCGGACCCACCGGCTCAGGGCGCGCTTGGAGGACGGGTAGTTCAGGTACCCGATCTGCGGGCCCTGGTCCGCGAGCTTCTGACCAATCTGGCGGGCGAGGGGCTCGTCCCCCGCGAGCATGGCATCGACCAGCTCGGGGGAGTTGGGCTGCAGCGACGCCATGGAGCTGACGACGACGGCGCGGGGTGCTTCGCTGCGTGCCATGACGGGGGCGAGACGGTCAAGGAACTCGGTGACGCCGAAGAAGTTCACGGAGACAGTGAGCGGCACCGGTGCGGAGATTCCGGCGCACGCAATGACAGCGTCGACAGTGCCGCCGGCAAGTTCAACTGCGCGGTCGGCAGCGATCTGGCGTCCCTCGGGGGTGCTGAGGTCGGCTTCCACCTCGGCATTGCGCAGGTCCACACCAATGACGGTGTTGCCGCGTTCTTTGAGCAGCTGTGCCGTCGCTGCACCAATGCCGGAAGCGGATCCTGTGACGATATAAGTACGAGTAGTCATACTTCGAGATTACTCCCGCAACAGGTGTGGTATACGGCCCCTGTGCCGGGCTGGGCCGCGGAACCCGGGATTAGCGGGCGTTCAGTGCAGGGAGGCGTCTGCGGCGGTAACCCGCCAGGAGTGGAACACCGCTTCGAAGCGGGAAGATGTCGGGGACGCCACATATGGTCCTGCAGCGACGGGGCCGGCGGGGGAGAGGGGGGCCACGCGCAGCAGCTCGAGCGGCTGGCCGGGCAGTCCGGCGCGGATGGTGAGGGCATCTGATGTCCAGCTGGCGCGCACCAGGGTCCGTTTGCCCAGCCATCCGGAATGCGGCGAGGAAGACCAGTCCGATTTGGGGGATGTGACGACCGCGCCGGCCTGCAGGCTGCCGTCGGCGAATTCGATGCCGGCCTTGACCCAGAGATCCGGTGCGGCGCGCAGGAAGATTCCCGCCTGGTCGAACTGTTCGAAGGTCTGTGCGGTGAACTCGACTTCCATGGCCGAATCCGGCCGAAACGGAGCGAGCAGCGCGTTCTCGGTCGCAAACGTGAAGCCGTAGGCTGTCTCACGCCAGGCATCGCTGCCTTTGGATGCCGTGACCTGCAGGTTCGTCCCGGACTGGGATATGCCCGCGGGCTGGTTCGTCCAGGTTCCTGCATTCCAGTCCAGTGTGCGTTCTTCATTCATGAGTTCCCCGTGGATTGACGGCTCGAATAGGTTGGACATGCCGCTGACCTCAAGCGCCATGTTTGGTTGCCCGCAATATACCCCGGAGACAGATCCGGGGGACCGCTTCCGAACTGCTACTTGACATAATGTAGATTATCGGCACATTAGGAAGTCTCTGGGAGCGGGTCCCCTGCGCCTGCTTTGTACCAACCCCGCCGGAGTGCGTTCCAGCCCTGCGGAACGCGCCGGAACGTTCCCGCGCCGGAAATCCTCCCGGCACTCTGCCGCCGCAACCGTTCCCTGGATGCTGGAATTCAATGCCTCAGGGAAAAGGTACCTCACGTGTTTTTGCTCATGTTTGCCGTGGTGCGCCCGTTCACATTCAGTTGACATAATGTCCCCCGCCGCCGGAACGCCGCCCGCCGGGAGCTTTACATAACACACTGCGGCGGCGAGGGAACAAATGTCCAGAACGCGTCGTTGTACCGGGCACTGACCTGCGGTGAAGCGGAAAGTGCGGGGATTCGAGCTCCCCTGCTACACACGTCCAGCTGCAGGATCACCTGACGCGGAACGTCCTGGCCGGCGCTCCGGGGCACCCTGTCCGGAGCCAGCGGCAGGAATTCTGCGGAGCTGCCACAGAAAGACCTATTCAGAAGCCGTTTGGTGTGTTATGCGGCTTCACCTATATGATCTACGCTCGAACCCCCCACAAATTCAGGAGACAAGCACTACACATGGCTACCGATTACGATGCACCCCGCGTCAAAGAAGAAGACCAGCCGACGGACTCTTTGGAGGGGCTGAAGGCCCAGCAGCGCGGCGGGGCGATGACGGCGGTTATCGACGTCGAGGAATCCGACGCTATCGACGGGTTCGACCTTCCGGGCGCCGACCTCTCCGGCGAAGAACTGCTGATCAAGGTTGTTCCGGCGCAGGCCGATGAATTCACCTGCATGTCCTGCTTCCTTGTTCGTCACCGCTCCCAGATCGCACTGGAGAAGAACGGCGACAAGTACTGCGTGGACTGCGAAGGCTAACGCCTCTTCCCTGCACGTCAACACTTGAGGCCCCCGGCAGGAATGCCGGGGGCCTCAAGCGTCTCCGGAAGCCAGCCGCCCGGCGTGCCGGTTGTGCCGGGGCCACTAGGATGGATCCGTGATCTACGAACCCAGTGCAGCGGAGTCGCCCGCCGCCATCCGCTCCCTGGTCCTTCCGATGCTGGAGCAGGATCTTGTTCCCATCGTCCAGCTGGGACACCCCGTGCTCCGCCGTCCGGCCCTGCCCTATGAAGGACAGCTCCAGGCAGACGAACTCCAGGCCTTGATCGGTCTCATGAGGCGTGTCATGCACCACGCCCCCGGTGTGGGACTGGCTGCCCCGCAGATTGGCATACCGCTGCGTTTGGCCGTCCTCGAGGACGCCTACGCGCCGGATCCCGAGGCCGCGGAAATACGGGAACGCACCCCGCTGGAGTTCTTCACCATCATCAACCCGCGCTACGAGCCCGAAGGCACGCAGACGGCAGCGTTCTACGAAGGCTGCCTCTCCTTCGAGGGCTATCAGGGAGTTGTGGAAAGGTACCGTTCCGTCCGACTGGATTACGAGGACGAGCACGGCCAGGCGCAGCAGCGTTCGTTCTCAGGCTGGCCCGCACGGATCGTCCAGCACGAAACGGACCATTTGAACGGAATCGTGTACGTGGACAAGGCCTTCACCCGTTCGCTGAGTTCCAACGCGGAGTATCCCCGCTGGGCAGCTGAAGACATCGAGGCCGCCCGCCGGACCCTGGGCTTCTAGGCCGTCTGCGGCGAAGCAGGAAGGACCTGCTGCGGAACCCCGGCTCCCAGAGTCCCACAGCAGGTCCGGAAGCCCTAGACGGCCGCAGTTGCCGGCTGCTTACCGGCTTCTTCACTGGATTCGGCCCGGTTCGCCGGGGTAGGCAGCCACCGGGCCCACCAGCGCAGGATGTGCTCGAACCGCTGCCGCCGGTGCCACGGCGTTCCGGCGCGCGAGAGTTCGTGGTTCTCCCCCGGGAAAAGCAGCAGCTCGGTGGAAACCCCCTGCAGTTTCAGCGCGGTGTAGTAGCGCTGTGCCTGCTCCACCGGGCAGCGCAGGTCCTCCTCGGAGTGGATCACGAGGGTCGGCGTGCGAACCTTGTCCACCTGGGCGAACGGGCTTTGGGCCGCAACTTTCTCCGGATCGCTGCCCGTGTATGCGGCCGAGAAGAACCAGCCAATGTCGGCTGAGCCGATGAAGGACAGCGGGTCCAGGAAACCGCGCTCAACGATGGAGGCGGTGAACCGCTGGTCCTGTGAGATGGTCCAGGCCGTCAGGTAGCCGCCGTAGGACCCGCCCATAACGCCCAGCCGTTCGCCGTCGAGCTCCGGATGAGCTGCCAGGACCCCCTCGAGGAAACCAAGGACGTCCTGGAGGTCCAGGGTTCCCATCGCCTCCTTGATCGCCCTTCCGTGTTCCTGGCCGTAGCCGGAAGAACCGCGCGGGTTGCACATCAGCACCGCGTACCCGGCAGCGGCATAGGCCTGTGCCTCGTCGAAGAGACCCCAGCCGTACTGTGAGAACGGACCACCGTGGATGTTCAGCAGCACCGGATGCGGGCCTTCGCCTTCAGGCAGCACAACCCAGCCGTGGACGGGATAGCCGTCCGCGGAGGGGTGTGTCTCCTCCACCAGCGGCAGCACGCCGGCTTTCTCCCGGAAACCGGCCGAGAAGTCCGTGAGGACACGGAGCTGGCCGGCAGCGGACGGATCCACGACGGCCAAATCACCGCTGGTCTGCTGATCGGTGAAGGCAACCACTACGGTGCCGGCAGCTTCCGCTGCCCCGGTCACCACGCGTGGACCGGACACCAGGGTGCTGAGCGCACCGGTCCGGTCGATGCTGAGCAGTTCACAGGCACCGCGGTTGAGGTTGAGGACGAGGACGCTGTCCCCCGCCGGGACAACCGGTCCCCCGGCGAGGTCCATTCCCTCGGGATCCGTCAGCCGCGAGGCGGCTGCCGGATCCGCCATGGGGGCCGCATAGAGTGCGGTGTTGCGCGCTACGAAATCCAGGCCTGTCTCGGAGACATCCTGTCCGAGGTAATACAGCCAGCCGCCGTCGGCGCTCTGCACCGGGTGCGAAACGCTCAGGCGACTGCCGCCAAGGTTGCTCAGCCTGCGCGGTTCGCCGGCGCCGTCCAGGCGCAGCTCGTAGACATCGGTGACCAGGTCCGTATCGGCATCGCTGTGCAGGGCAGCAGTGAAGAGAATGGCGGATCCGTCCGCAGTGAAGACCGGGTTGCTGACATCGGCGTCGAAGTCCGTGAGCTGCCTCGCCTCCGGCAGCCCGGCCGTTTTGCGCTCATCCTTCGGCGCTGCCTCCGCTGCCCGGCCCACCGGCGCAACGAAAGGCTCCGCAGCCAGGTCCGGCACCGGCACGACGAACGCCTGGACGAACTTGTCCCGGGTGTAGCCGGCACCGTTCATCCGGTAGTTCAGGGTGGTGATCAGGCGCGGGTCCTCCGCGCCGGACGAAACGCCGTCGACGGTTCCGTAACGGCCGTGTTCAGGTTCCCGGGAGGAAAAGAGGATGTGCCGGGAGTCCGGCGAGAACCTGAACCAGGAGACGCCCAGATGGCGGTCCGTGAGCTGGACCGGCTCACCGCCATCGGACGGAATGGCATAGAGCTGCGGACGGCCCCCAGGTGCCGAACGCAGGAAGGCGATCACCGATCCGTCCGGCGAGAACTGGGGTGCGGAGTCACTGTATCCGCGGGTCAGGCGCCGCGGCGCTGACCCGTCCAGGCGGACATCCCACAGCTGGCCGACGTAGGAGTCTGCCGCGAAGTCGGGCCGCTGGACGGAGGCCACGGTTCGGGTGCCGTCGGGGCTGAGGGACGGTTCGGAGACGGAGTTCAGGAGATCCAAATCACTGGGTTTCATGGAACCGAGCCTAGCAATACACCGGCGCTCCCCAGGCGGCACCCGGAAAGGACCGCGCTCGCTGGCCGGAACCGTGCGCGGCCTAAGATTGGGATATGCCCACCGGAAAACGCCGCCTGCTGACCTGCCCAAACTGCGGCGGTGACCTTCGCCCTGATGCTGCACGGACCCGGCTCAGCTGTCCCTCGGGACACCGGTACGACGCCGCCAAGCAGGGATACTTCAACCTGCTTACCGGGGCCGGCACCAAGTTCCAGGCGGATACCGCGGCGATGGTCCAGGCGCGGAGTGCGTTCCTCGAGGCCGGACATTACGAGCCGCTGGCACGCAGGCTAGCCGACCTGGCGGCTGGAGCATCAGCCGCAGATGCTGGAACCGGACCTGTCCTCCTCGACGCCGGGGCCGGCACCGGCTACTACCTCCGGGAAGCGGAACAGGCAGCGGGAGCATCCGTATCCGTTGCGCTGGACATTTCGAAGTTCGCCCTTCGCCGGGCCGCACGGGTGCTGCCGGCGGGCTTCGCCCTGGTATGGGATGTATGGCGCCCGCTGCCGCTGGCGGACGGGGCAGCCGACGTCCTGCTCAACGTCTTCGCGCCCCGGAACGCCGCCGAATTCCGCCGGGTGCTCGCCCCGGGCGGCGTGCTTCTGGTAGTCACTCCCCTGCCGGGCCACCTGCAGGAGATACGGGGCCTGGCCGGCATGCTGGAGATCGGCAGTGAAAAGGAAGCGCGTGTGGCGCAGTCACTGGGACCCGAATTCGAGGCCGGGCCGGCGGAGCATCTTGAGTACACCATGGCACTGGGCCGGACCGACGTCGAAAACGTGGTCCTGATGGGTCCTTCCGCGCACCACGTGGACGCGGATGCCCTCGCCGGCACCCTTGACCGAACCGAATTCCCGCTGCCGGTAACCGCGGCATTTGCGTTGCAGCAGTTCCGGGCTGCGGCCTGAACAGGCGCTGATCCCCGGGCCGCAGGTACGCCCGCGGCCCCGAATCGTGCCACACCCGTAACCGGGTGCGCCTAGGTAAACCCGCGTTTATCAGGCAGAATAAGCCACAAAGCCCGTAACTAACCCACTCCGCCCGGCGCTGGACGGCTCTGCAGCACCCGGCACCGGGATGGTCGGAGCCGGAGGGAAGATCATGCAGGAACTGTACAACTGGCTTGTCGACTACGGCTGGGTTCTCTGGCTCGTCCTCTTCCTGGGTTTCGCGGCGATCGAGACCCTCACCCTGGACCTCTTCTTTGCCATGCTCTCGGTGGGTGCCCTGGCTGCCATGCTGGCCGCGATTCTCTCCGCGCCCCTTTTCCTGCAGGTCGTCGTCTTCTGCGTCGTTGCACTGCTGATGATTGTCCTGGTCAGGCCCGCTGCCCTGAAACACCTCAAGACCGGGAGCAAGGAGCAGCGCTCGAACATAGAGCGGCTCATCGGGGACACCGCCGTGACGCTGGAGCCCGTGGGGTCCCGCACCGGGACGGTAAAGCTCGCGGGAGATACCTGGACCGCGCGCACCGGAGACGGCTCCCTGCTGCCTGCGGGCGAGCAGGTGGAGGTAACCCGGATCGAAGGCGCCACCGCGGTCGTGGAGCCGCTGCGCGCCGCTGATACCCGGTCCATCGACGGGCACCCCGAAGACGACGGCGGTGTGAACGGCCGCCGCTAACTACCACCACGGGAACCCCGCCAACCGGACGGGGTCCCAGCGCTCCTTGGCACGGGGCAACAACCAGGCCGGACACCAATGCTGTCCGGCCGCAATGCAAGGGGGAATATGGAAACCACCGTCCTGTTAGTCATCCTGGCTGTCCTGGTCATCTTTGTCCTGGTCGTCCTGGTCAAGTCCATCCGGATCATTCCGCAGGCCCGGGCCGGCGTCGTTGAACGCCTTGGCAAGTACCTGCGCACGCTGAATCCGGGCCTGAATATCCTCATCCCGTTCGTGGACCGGCTGCTTCCGCTGCTGGACCTCCGCGAGCAGGTTGTGTCCTTCCCGCCGCAGCAGGTGATCACCGAGGACAGCCTCGTGGTCTCCATCGACACCGTGGTCT
Organism: Arthrobacter koreensis; assembly: GCF_009193255.1. Classification (GTDB taxonomy): domain Bacteria; phylum Actinomycetota; class Actinomycetes; order Actinomycetales; family Micrococcaceae; genus Arthrobacter_B; species Arthrobacter_B koreensis. The sequence continues at coordinate 458,494 of NZ_WACG01000002.1, read as the reverse complement.
ACTTCCAGGTCACTGACGCCCGTGCCGCGACCTACGAGATTGCCAACTACATCCATGCCGTGGAACAGCTGACCACGACGACCCTCCGCAACGTCGTCGGCGGCCTGAACCTCGAAGAAGCGCTGACCTCCCGCGACCGGATCAACGGCCAGCTGCGCGGCGTGCTCGACGAAGCCACCGGACGCTGGGGCATCCGGGTTTCCCGGGTTGAGCTCAAGGCCATTGAGCCGCCCCTGTCCATCCAGGACTCGATGGAAAAGCAGATGCGCGCCGAGCGTGAGCGCCGGGCAACGATCCTCACTGCCGAAGGTACGAAGCAGTCACAGATCCTCACCGCTGAGGGCCGTCGCCAGGCAGCCATCCTTGCCGCCGAGGGTGATGCCAAGGCTGCGATCCTCCGCGCTGACGGTGAAGCCCAGGCCATTCAGAAGGTCTTTGACGCGATCCACAAGGGCAACCCGGACCAGAAGCTCCTGGCGTACCAGTACCTTCAAACACTGCCCAAACTCGCCGAAGGTGATTCAAACAAGCTGTGGATCATCCCCAGCGAACTCGGTGAAGCGCTCCGCGGTGTCGGTTCGGCCCTGGGCGACTACCTGCCGGATGTCCGGCCGGCGGCTGGCTCCGGGACCGGAAGGCCTGCCGACGCCGGAACCGCGTCTACCGATACCACCGCAACCCTCCGTGCCGACACCGGCGACGGCGCTTCCTAGGCTGCCAGTCGCCGCAGTGCCCGTCTCCGGCTATAATTGACTGTTCGCCGGGGTTCTGGGTCTGACGGGAACAGGATTCGCGGTTCTGGCGTTGAACCGGATGAGAAAAGCCGGTGTGCAGCCGGCAGCAGCTTGAGCGGCTGTCCCTACGGGCAGCGGGCATTACTGATGGGCCCCTGGGCCTTTCGAAACTGATGAGGGAGAAAAGATGAGCGATCGTAGCCTGCGGGGTATGCGACTGGGTGCGCAGAGCATGGAGACGGAATCCGGCGTCGAGCCGGCTCCCCGCCAGCGTGTCGAGTACCGCTGCGAGGACGGCGAACGCGTGTTCGTAACCTTCGCCGCCGAGGCAGAGGTTCCCCCGGTCTGGGTTTCCAAGACCGGTAAGGAAGCGCTGCTGGTTGACGGCGAGAAGCCGGACACCAGCAACGACAAGCCGGTGCGTACGCACTGGGACATGCTGCTCGAACGCCGCAGCATCGAAGAACTCGAAGTGATTCTCCAGGACCGGCTGGACAAGCTCCGCGAACGCCGCGGAGAACGCGCCGCGTCCTAGGCAGGTGCCGCACGGCATCCCCCACGGCGAAGGCCGGCAGCTCAACGCTGCCGGCCTTCGCCGTTTCCCGCGGCAGCCTCCTCCAGGCCGCCGGGATGGGCCTACCCCCGCTTCGTCAGTTTGTTCCAGCGAGCTGCCATCCCCCACTTGGTGACGTTGGCAATCGCCTCGAAAACGATGTTGCCGCTCATCTTGGAGGCACCGAACTCGCGCTCAACGAAGGTGATGGGCACTTCGGTGATCTTCAGGCCGAGCCGGGCCACCCGGAAGGTCATATCAACCTGGAAGCCGTAGCCCACTGATTCAACGGCGGACAGGTCCAGCTTCTCCAGGGTGGTCCGCTTGAAGGCACGGTATCCTGCGGTGATGTCCCGGACCGGGATGCCGAGCATCAGCCGGCTGTAGGTGCTGCCTGCACGGGAGAGCAGCTTGCGGCGCAGCGGCCAGTTCACTACCGATCCGCCGGGAACCCAGCGCGAGCCGATCACGAGGTCAGCACCTGCAGCGGAGGCCTCCAGCAGCAGCGGGAGCTGCTCCGGTTTGTGGGAACCGTCAGCGTCCATTTCCACCAGGACGTCGTAGCCGTGTTCAAGGCCCCAGCGGAACCCTGCAATGTATGCCGCTCCCAGGCCTTCCTTGCCCTTGCGGTGCAGCACGTGCACCGCCGGATCGAGTGCCGCCTGTTCGTCGGCGTAGGCGCCGGTGCCATCCGGGCTGTTGTCGTCGGCAATGAGCACATCCGAGTCCGGTACGGCCGCGCGGAGCCGCTGAAGCGTTTTGGGCAGCGATTCTATCTCGTTGTAGGTGGGGATGATGGTGAGGACGCGCACTCAAAGGCCTTTCAACGAACACGAGCCGCGCTGATCGCGGCTCGGAAGGGGTCTGCGGACGGGGGCAGAACCACCAGTATATGGGACGGTGCCCGACGCCGGCCTGGCGAGGCGTGCGCCTGGTCCGGACGCAGGCGCACAAAGGGACAGGCACCTCCGTCTTCGGGCCAGTTCCGGAGGCTCCGGACCTGTTTTCTACTGACGGTTGAACCTGTCCCCAAGTGCGCAGCGAAAGTTGCTGCAGATGGCCCTGCACCGCTTCCGGGTGGAGGACCATCACCCCCACACAAACGTGCCCGGGCCGGGGCAGCTGGGTTCCGGCGTGGTGCCGGTCCGTGCCGCGGTCTGTCTAGACTACGTCCTGAGCGGGAGGTGTCAACATGTTTCCTGACTAGGCGCTAATGTGTATCGCCGCAGGTCAGAAGCCACTTCATAGGTAAGTAGACGTACTAATTTTTTTCGGGGGCCTAGCTAAAATCGGCTGCCCGGTACAGCTCGGTCCCCAGGTGGACGGTCTGCAGGCAGCGCGGCAGCTGCTCGGTGTCCAGTGCGGGCAACAGCGGAGTGCCGGCACGCGGATCGGTGCTCCAGGAAGCTACCGATGCATCCGGGGTCTGCACCATCAGCTCATCGGCCTCCCACACGGCGAAGGAGGCCGGCGTACCCGGAGCGAGCTGCCCGAGCATGGGATTGCCGGTTCCTGCGGCACGCCAGCCTGCACGCGTATGCGCAATGAACGCTGCACGGGCGGAGATGCGCTGTGCGGGATTGTTGTGCATGACTGCAGCGCGGACGGCGCGCCACGGATCGAGGGCCGTTACCGGGGCATCGGAGCCGAAGACGACGGGGACGCCGGCGGAGAACAGAGACGCGAACCGGTTCATTGCCGTGCTGCGCTCCCCCAGCCGCTGGGCGTACATGCCGCCCTCGTTGCCCCAGAGCGCGTCAAAGGCAGGCTGCATGCTCGCAGTGGTCCCGAACCGGACCAGGTCCGCAATGGCTGAGTCGTCACTGAGCTCAAGGTGCTCCAGCCGGTGGTGTGCGGCACGGATGGCCGGCTCGCCAACGGAAGCTGCCGCCAGGTCCAGTGCCTGGATGACGGTGTCCAGTCCGGCGTCGCCGATGACATGGAAACCCGCCTGCAGGCCCGCCCGCGTTGCGAGTTCCACGTGCCTGGCTGCCTGCTCCGCGCTGAGGTACAGGCTGCCCTCCGTCTCCGGAGCGTCAGCGTAGGGTGCGCGCAGCGAAGCCGTCCGCGCACCGATGGAACCGTCAATGTTCAGGTCCCCGGCCAGCCCCAGCAGGCGGCCGTCGAAGGAGGAAACAATCTCCGCGAGTTCGGACTCGCTCTGCGCCAGCTGGCCCCAGTACGGCAGCACCTGCGGTGACGGTGCCTCGCCGAGGCTGCCTTCAAGTCCCAGGAGCTGCCGGAGGTCCTCTGCCGGAGCAATATGCGGGGCGGCCATCTCTGCCACGGCAACAATTCCCTGCGAAGCGGCGAGGTCCAGGGCCGCGCGCTGGTAGCGGGCCCGCTCGGTCAGGGAGAGGCTGCGGGAGACGGTACGCGCAGTTTCGTGCGCATCCCGGATTACAAAGCCGTCCTCCCAGCCGTCCCGTGCCGAGAGCCCAAGTTCGGCGGCAAGGGTGCCGGACACCACCGCGCAGTGCACATCTGCGCGTGCCAGGTAAACGCTGCGGTTCCCCGATGCCCGGTCCAGTTCAGCGGCGGTAGGCACGCGGCGGTCGGGCCAGCCGGACTCGTCCCAGCCGTGCCCAATAATCAGGCCGGTCGTTCGCCCAGCCTCGGCCGCCACGGCGTCCAGCATCTCGGCCAGGCTTCGCACACCGGAGAGGTCCACTGACGAGGCCGCCAGTCCGGTCTCCGTCAGGTGGACGTGGGAATCCACGAAGCCGGGGGCTACCAGCGCACCCTGCAGGTCCACCACCTGCATCTTGTCATCCTGGATGGAAGTGGCTGCCTGCTCTGAACCGACCCAGGCGACTGTGCCGCCGTCCACCAGCATGGCCGTGGCGAAGGGATCTGCTGAGCTGTAGACCGAACCGTTGCGGTAAAGGGTCAGGGCATTGGCCGGGGCCGTGCTGTTCAAGGACTCACCTGTTCTGTGGTTTGTTTCGAGGTTCTCGTGGAAGGGAACGCAGACGGGCCGGAAGTTATTCACTCACTGCGGAGTAGGCGACGACTCCGCGCTTGATCAGGTCGATTGCTTCACGGCAGCGCCGGCGCAGGTCGGTGGAAATATCCGGAACCTTGGCCAGCTGGTCGATCAGGTCGATGACCTGCTTGGACCACCTGACGAAGTCGCCGGCAGCCAGCTCGGTGCCGTTCAGCGCCACCTGCAGGTGCTTGCCCCGGACCCACTTGTACATTGGCCACACCAGGCCCAGTTCCGGTTCGCCCGTGACGGGGAGCTTATCCGCTTCCTCCAGGTCCGTCAGCTCGGACCACTGCCGGATGAGGATGTCCACGGCTCCGTCCAGGACGGCGCTGGGCATCTTCGGGCGCAGGCCCCGTTCTTCCCGCTTGGGCTGGTACACCAGTGCGGTGGCGAGGCAGGCCAGCTCGACGGCGTCGACGTCGTCGAAGGCCCCGTTCTCCAGGCCGAGGGCGGCCAGCAGGTCCTTCTCGCCGTAAATTCGACGAAGCTTGCTGCCGGCGGAGGTAACCTTCAGGGCGTCCTCTCCGTCCGACGCAACGTAGCCGTAGTGTTCCAGGACTGAGCTGACGCGGTCGAAGGTCTTCGCGATCGTGTTGGTACGGCCGCGGATTTGCGCCGCGAGGTTGTCTGTTTCGCGGCGCAGCTTCCACCAGCGTTCGGCCCAGCGGGCATGGTCCTCACGGTCGCTGCAGCCGTGGCAGGGGTGGGCGCGCATCTTGCGGCGCAGCTCGGCTATGGCCTGTTCCTGCCGGTCGGTGCCACCGGCGTGCAGGGATGCGCCGCGGGTGCCTGCTGGACGCGGCGGACGGTGCTCCCGCAGCGCGTTGCGCAGGGACGCGGCCAGGTCCCGGCGGTCCTTGGGGCTCCGGGCGTTGAAGGACTTCGGGATGCGGATTTGGGACACCACATTCACGGCGCCGTCCAGGTCCTGGACGTGCAGGCGGCGCAGCTGCTTGTCCTCGGTCAGGATGGCCGGGCGTGGATCGCGGGCACCGGAGTCTGTGGAGAGCACCACCGCGTGGCCCGGGTTCCGCCCGCCGGGGATGTCCACGACGTCGCCGGGACGAAGAGTTTCCAGGGACGCGGCGGCAGCGCTGCGCTGGCTTCGTGCCCTGGACCGCGACGCATTGTGCTCCAGGTCCGAAAGCTGGCGCCGCAGCGCGGCGTACTCGGTGAAGTCTCCCAGATGGCAGGTCATTGCCTTCTCGTAGCCGGCCAGGGATTCCTCGCGTGAGCGGACCTGGCGGGCCAGGCCCACCACCGAACGGTCGGCCTGGAACTGGGCAAAGGACGATTCAAGGATCTCCCGCGCACGGTCCCGGCCGAACTGGGCGATCAGGTTGATGCTCATGTTGTAGGTGGGGCGGAAGGATGAGTTCAGCGGATACGTCCGGCGGGACGCGAGCCCGGCTACAGCCGCGGGATCAGTGCCCGGCTGCCAGAGCACCACGGCGTGGCCTTCGACGTCGATTCCGCGCCGGCCCGCGCGCCCCGTGAGCTGGGTGTACTCCCCTGCCGTCACATCGACGTGGGCTTCCCCGTTGAATTTGTCCAGCTTCTCCAGGACCACTGAGCGTGCGGGCATGTTGACGCCCAGGGCCAGGGTTTCAGTCGCGAACACCGCCCGTACCAGGCCGGCAGCGAAGAGCTTCTCCACTACTTCCTTGAAAGTCGGCAGCATCCCGGCGTGGTGGGCGGCAAAACCACGGATCAGCCCTTCACGCCAGGTCCAGAAGCCCAGGACTTCCAGGTCATCCTCGGGGATGTCCCGGGCGGCCTGATCCACGGTCCTGGCGATGACCTGGCGCTCCGCCTCACTGGTGAGGGTCAGGCCGGAATCCACGCACTGGCGGACAGCGCCGTCACAGGCGTTCCGGGAAAAAATGAAGGTGATGGCCGGAAGCAGTCCCCGCTTGTCCAGCTGGCTGATCACCTGCGGGCGGGACGCCCTCGGGGTACGGGTCAGAGCGTTGGAGCCGGACGGCCCGCGGCGGGCATTGGCGGGCTTGCGGCCGCCCGGACCGGACCGCGGCCCGGACCACCGGCCGCGCTGGTTCAGCCGCGACTCGCTGCGGGCCAGCTCCTGCAGTTCGGGGTTGACCTTGACCTTGCCTCCGGAGCCGGACGGTCCGGCATCGGCACCGGCCGTCTCGTCAAAGGACACGTCAGTGGCGAACAGGTCCAGGATGTCCCGGCCAACCATCACGTGCTGCCAGAGCGGCACCGGACGGTGTTCGGTCACGACGACGTCGGTATCACCGCGCACTGTGTCCAGCCAGGCGCCGAACTCCTCGGCGTTGGACACGGTGGCGCTCAGCGAGACGAGCTGGACGTCGGAACCCAGGTGGATGATGACTTCTTCCCAGACGGCGCCGCGGAAACGGTCGGCGAGGTAGTGCACCTCGTCCATCACCACGTAGCCGAGGTCATCCAGGGTGTCCGAGTTCGCGTAGAGCATGTTGCGAAGCACCTCGGTGGTCATCACGACGACGGGCGCGTCCGGATTGATGCTGGTGTCTCCGGTGAGCAGGCCTACGTTTTCAGCGCCGTAGGACGCGGAGAGTTCCGTGTACTTCTGGTTGCTCAGGGCCTTGATCGGCGTGGTGTAGAACGCCTTTAGCCCGCGTTCGAGGGCCATGTAAACGGCGAACTCCCCCACCACGGTCTTTCCGGCACCGGTCGGGGCGGCAACCAGGACGCCGCGGCCTGCCTCCACCGAGCGGCACGCCTCGAGCTGGAAGGGATCAAGCTCGAATCCCAGGGACTGCTCGAAGACTCCCAGACGGGTACGTGCGTGGCCGGTGCGTTCCTTGGCGGCGAGATACCGTTCAGACGGGGAAGTCATATCTCCAGCCTAGACGCTCCGGCGAGCGTCTTCGTCCTGCCGGCTGCGGGTACCGGCCCCGAGCGAAGCACGGAACCGCTCCCCCCCCCCCCCCCCGGGGGGCCGGGGCAGCTACGCGTCCGGGAGGACCGATGCCTTGTCCGCCTCGGCCTCGACGGCGGCTTCACGCGCTGCACTGCGCCGTGCCCGCCGTTTGTCATTGATGAAGCACAGGCCCGCCGCTACGGCGAAGAGCACCAGCAGCGGCGCCGCAAGGTAGAACATGCTCAGCGCGTCTCCGCCCGGCGCTGCCATGGCAGCGAAGAGGCAGATGATGAAGACCGTGATCCGCCAGTACTTCACGATTGTCCTGCCGCTGAGCAGGCCCAGGAGGTTCAGCCCGACCATGACCACCGGGATCAGGAAGGCAATGCCGAATGCCAGCAGCAGCCTCAGGACGAAGGCCAGGTACACCGAGGCGGTGATGACGTTCGCTGCACCTTCCGGCGTGAAATCAGTGAGGACGCCGACGGCGTTGGGCAGGATCAGCCACGCCAGGTACACGCCAGCCAGGAACAGCGGAACTGCGGCGGAAAGGAAGCCCAGGGCAGCGCGCCGTTCCTTGGTCTTCAGGCCAGGCGTGATGAAGGCCCAGAGCTGGTAGAGCCAGAAGGGGCTCGAAACCAGCACGCCAATGAACACGGAGACCTGGATCATCTGGTCGAACGATGTAGCCACACCGTCGAAGTTGATGGTCGCCAGCCGGCCCTGTTCCTCGGAGAGTTCCCGCACCGGGCGCGTCAGTTCGTTGAAGACGGGCATGTAGAGGAAGAACCCGCCTACGGTGCCCAGGACCACCGCGATGGCAGCCTTGAACAGCCGGTTGCGGAACTCCTTCAGATGCTCCTTGAGGGCCATCCGCCCTTCAGGGTTGGATTTGCGCCCCCGTTTCAGCGCCACAGCCGCTACGGGTTGGCGGGCGGGTTACCGCTGCCGGTATGGGGCCCGGAAGGCGGCGTGTGTCCCGCGGCCGGTCCCTGCTGGCCCGTCGCCTGGCCGGGGTTGTTGACCACGCGGCCTTCGACCGGGTCGCCGTCAGCGGCGGAAGAGGTGTTCTCGTCCTTCATCTGGCGTACTTCTGACTTGAAGATACGCAGTGACTGCCCCACGCTCCGCGCAAGTCCCGGCAGCTTCGGAGCACCAAAGAGCAGGATCGCAATAACAATGATGATGACAATGTGCCAGCCTTCTAGGCGCATGCCGGTGTCCTTTCGTTTACGTGCATTTTATGTCAGAGCCCGGGAATGTCGCGCCAGGCCCGCGGTTGTCCGCGCAGGATCCGGCGCTGTACACGGCGTTCGCGCCGTGCTTCTTTCCTGGCTAGTTTGCCCTCGTCGTACCGGCGGCGTTCAGCCGCCGGATCTTCGAAGACCGCCGGCCGGAACTCCAGGGAAGTATCGGGCTGAACAGGTCCCGGGGCGAAGGACAGCCGGGCTCCGGCTGACTGGACTTCGCGCAGCACTGCCATGAACTTGCGGAAGAGCCGGTAGCCGATCAGGACATAGAGCAGCAGGGCAACCGCTGTAAGAGCAACCCATATCAGAATCCACGACCACCAAGGCATGCTTCCAGCATAGTGGAGGGTTCTGGGAAAGCAGTGTCAATGGCGGCGTGCCGAAACGGGGCTTCACCGGCTGTTCACGCGTAGTTCGCTGCCGCTGCGGACAACCAGGCGGCGGTTTCGTCCCGCAGTGCGGCAGGTTCCAGGACCGCCGCTGATCCGCGCAGACGTGCAATGAAACCCGGAATCCAGCCGGTGCTGGCCGTCCGCAGCACCACGGCCTGGCCGCCGTCGGGCAGCTGGGCGCGCTTCTCGGCGTGGTAGGCGTCGGCGACCCAGGAAGCGTCCGGGAGAAGGCGGATTGTGACAAACTCGTCGGACTCCCCCGGGGTGAAAAGACTGGACGGGAACTGTGCATCCGGTTGCGGAAGCCCGGTTGCGGCTTTCCCGCTGTCCGTCGCTGACAGGATTCTGTCCACCCGGAAGAACCGTCCTGCCTGGGCCCGGTGGCACCACGCGTCCAGGTACCACGTGTTGTTGTCGGAGAAGATGCGTCGCGGATCGACAACCCTTTCGGAGACTTCGTCCCGGCTCGGCACGACGTAGCGGATTGTCAGGCTCCTGGCACCGGTGACGGCTTGCTGGAGCTCAGTGAGCAGATCCGGCGGCGTGCCGGCCGGCAGGAGTTCTGCCGCGAGAGAGGTGCCGGCGGCAGCCGCAGTCCCGGCAGCCTCGGTGAGCTTGGCATGGGCCGAGGCGACGGCGTCCGTGGGGGCGGCGCCGGGCAGCGCAGCCAGGGTATCCAGGCCTACTACCAGGGCTGCGGCTTCGTCCATGGAGAGGCGTACCGGCTGGGAGAGGTTCTCCGCGTTATCGATGTAGATGTCCCCGGTCTCGAAGTTCACGTCCATCAGGCCGTTCGGGTAGTACCGTGGTCCGCTCACGAAGAGCAGGTTCAGGTCCGAGGCCAGCTGCTCCTGGCTGATACCGAACCGGTCGGCGGTTTCCGCCATTCCGGCTCCCTGGTTGGCCAGGATGTAGGGAACCAGGTCCAGGAGCCGGCTGAGGCGCTCCTGCGCCCCGGCGGTCTTGGCGGCCGTTCCGCGCGCCGCTGCTGCCGGGACGTATTCCGGAACCGGTTCCGCCTGGAACTTTTGGGCCTGGTCCAGTGCCGCGGAAACGGCGTCCCTGAGTTCGGGCGGATGGACTGCGCGTGCAGCAGTACCCAGGGCAGCGGCGTCGGACGCCAGGGACTCCAGGTCCGTGACTGCGAACCAGAGGCGGTCCCATCCGGCTGGCGGTTCCGCCAGGCCCGCGGCTGGATCGGCGTCGCCGCCGGCGCGGAGACGGAGTTCGGCGCCTGCGCCGGACTGGACATCCACTGCAGCCGAACGGGGGGCAAAAACGTGGTCCAGGGAAGCCAGCGACGCATGGATGTCGAAGTCCGGCGGAACACTGTAGTTTCCCCTTCCGGCCTGAACTGCGGTGGTCATGCGGGAGAGCCGGAACCACCGTTCTGCGTTCCTGCCGGTGTCCCAGCCAACCAGGTACCAGTGGCCGTAGCGGGAGCCCATGCCCCAGGGCTGGACGCTTCGCGTCGATTCCTCGCCGGCGGATGCCCGGTAGCCGAAGGAGATCGGGGTCCGGTCCGTAACGGCACGGAAGACCTTGGCGAAGTTTGGGTCCGATGTCCGGATCGCCGGATGAACCGGGCTGGATGCTGCGTCTTCGGCCAGGACACCGCGGGCGCGGAGCTTGCGGAGCGCCCGTGCCGCGGCTGATCCAAGAGCCGCCTGCTCCCACATCTGGGCCGCCAGGGCCAGCACGGCCGATTCGGCGGGTGTGAAGGAAACTTCGGGCAGCCGGTACTCCTCGCTGCGGATGCGGTAGCGCTGCAGCGAGTTGTCCTGCTCGTAGAGCGGGTCTTCGCCGTAGGACTCCACCGGAATGCCCTGCTCGCGCAGGAAGGCCTTGTCCCGGTCGAAGAGCTTCTCACGGGCTTCAAGCGATGCTGCCTCGGAGTAGAGCTCGATTTCCTCGAACAGTTCGGCCTTGGTGAACCCGCGCCGGGAAGAGAGCAGGGCTATGACAAGGTTCAGCAGGCGTTCGGTGCGTTGTTCGGCTGGTTTCGGAGACACACGGCTAATCTACAGCCGTTGGCGCCCGAAGCGCGCAAAGGGCGGCCCTCCGGTGGCATGCTGACCGGAGGGCCGCCCTGTAGCGAGCGGGGTTTTCCCTGCTAGCGGACCCCGAGCAGGTCCACGACGAAGATGAGGGACTCGCCCGGCGCGATTGCCGAGCCGGCTCCCCTGTCGCCGTACGCCATGTGGGAAGGGATCTCGAGCCGGCGGCGTCCGCCGACCTTCATGCCCAGCAGGCCCTGGTCCCAGCCCTGGATGACCTGGCCGATGCCGACCGTGAAGTCCAGCGGGGCGCCGCGGTTCCAGGACGCATCAAACTCTTCACCGGTGGAAAAGGCCACGCCCACGTAGTGGGTTGAGACGGTATCTCCGGGCTTTGCCTCGGCTCCGTCACCGACAATGAGGTCTTCGATGACGAGTTCCGTCGGGGCATCGTGCTCCGGGAAATCGATCTCCGGCTTCTGGCGGTCGTACTCGCGCTTTCCGAATGACATGGGACTCCTTCGTTTTGGGACTGCCAGCAATCTTATCCGGATTATCCGGCTACTTGGCCTCGAGGATGTCGACGACGAAGACCAGGGTTTCGTTCTGGAGTTCGTTGCCCTCGGAGGAACCGTAGGCGGTGGCCGGCGGCGCCACGATCAGGACCTGGGATCCGACCGTCTTGCCGGCAAGGCCGTCGGTCCAGGCGGAGATGACCTGGTTCAGTCCGAAGGAGGTGGGGGCGCCGCGTTCCCAGCTGGAGTCGAAGACGGAACCGTCGGACCACTTCACGCCGTGGTACTGGACGGTCACGGTGTCGTCGGCTTCCACGACCTTGCCGTCGCCCTTCTTCAGTTCCTGGGCGATGAGCTCGGTGGGTGCGTCGGTGTCAGGGACGGTGATGGTCGGCTTGCCGTCGTCATCCAGTGTCACGGTGGGCTGGCCCTCGACCGGGTCGACGTCGGTGCCCCAGGCACGGGTGGGAATGTCCCGGGCGTCGGTCAGCGTGAAGACGATGAACTGCGTGGCAGTGCCGGCCTCCTCGTTGCCGGGAACGTAGTAGGCGAAGTCGGATCCGACCGGGGCGCCAACGAGGGCGCTGTACATCTGCTCGTTGCCCTGCTTGAGGGTCTCATCCACGGCAATGTCTTCAGCGGTTTCCGCGGTGTAGGTTTCCTGGCCCGCTTCGCCGCTTTCGGGGTCCATGACCACGAGCCGCACGGAAGCGGTCTGGCCGTCAACCAGTTCAGCGCCGTCGCCGTCGTTCACCCGAACCAGGGTCGGTTCCTCCGCAGTGAGGGGCGTGTCAAACTCCACCGTGGGGACGGAGCCGTCACCGTTGGAGGTGACCTTGACGGAGGAGAGCGGATCGCTGCTGCCGTCCCCGGAGCATGCGGTGAGCAGCAGGAGCGCGGGCAGGAGCAGGGCTAGTACTTTTCGCACAGTACTTCTTTCAGTGGCGGACAAATGTCTTCTGCCGGCAGCATGCGGGAACGGATGTGCCCGCACCCTCTCCGGGCAGCAAGACCAACCCTAACGCCTCCACCTGAAAGGAGCCTAGATTCGCTCCGGGGCTGCCCGGGCGGCCAGCCGGCTCACAGAGTGGACAGCAGTGCCTCCACTCTTTCATCCACCGCGGCGAACGGGTCCTTGCACAGGACGGTCTGCTGGGCCCGGTCATTGAGCTTCAGGTGGACCCAGTCCACGGTGAAGTCGCGGTTGGCGGCCTTGGCCCGGCGTACGAAGTCCCCGCGCAGCTTGGCACGCGTACTCTGCGGCGGCACGTCCACGGCCTCCTTGACCGCGCTGTCCTCCACCACCCTGGCCGTTTCACCGCGCGACTGCAGCAGGTAGAACAGACCGCGGCGGCGCGAAATGTCGTGGTACGTGAGGTCTATCTGGGCCAGGCGGGGCGAACCCATGTCCAGTCCTCCCCGTTCCGCGTACCGGTCCACCAGCTTCTTCTTGATGGCCCAGTCGATTTCAGTGTCGATGCCCGAAGTGTCCCCGGACTCCACGGCGTCCAGCGTCCGCTCCCACAGGTCCAGCACCCTCGGCACGTGCCGGTTGTGCGGGCCGTTGTCCCGGACGAAGTCCTGCACCCGTTCCAGGTAGATGCGCTGGAGTTCGAGGGCCGTCATGGTGGAACCGTTGGCCAGCTTGAGCGGTGCCGAACCGGTGAGGTCGTGGGAAATCTCGCGGATACTGCGGATCGGGTTCTCGAGGCGCAGGTCCCGCATGATGACCCCGGCTTCGATCATGCGCAGCATGAGGTCTACGGAGCCGATCTTGAGCATGGAGGTGGTCTCGGACATGTTCGAATCCCCGGCGATCACGTGCAGGCGCCGGTAGTGCTCGGCGTCGGCATGCGGTTCGTCCCGGGTGTTGATGATGGGCCGCGACCGCGTCGTGGCTGATGACACGCCTTCCCAGATGTGGTCTGCCCGCTGGGAGAACGCGTAGAGGGAACCTGACTGGGTCCGCAGCACCTTGCCGGCGCCGACCAGCAGCTGGCGCGTGACCAGGAACGGGATCAGGATGTCCGCCAGCCGGGAGAATTCGAGGCGCCGCGGAATGAGGTAGTTCTCATGGCTGCCGTAGGAGTTCCCCGCCGAGTCGGTGTTGTTCTTGAAGAGATACACGCTGCCGTTGAACCCCTCGGCGGCAAGGCGTTCCTCCGCCTCTTCCACCAGGTCGTTCAGGATCAGCTCTCCGGCGCGGTCATGGGCGATGAGCTGCGCCAGGTCATCGCACTCGGCAGTCGCGTACTCCGGATGGGACCCTACATCCAGGTAAAGCCTGGAGCCGTTGGTGAGGAAGACGTTTGAGGAACGCCCCCAGCTCACCACCTTCCGGAACAGGTAGCGGGCAACCTCTTCCGGTGAGAGCGGCCGAGAATCCGGACCGGAGTAGGCAATGCCGAATTCGGTTTCGACGCCGAAGATCCTGCGTTCCATCAGTCTCCTTCCGCGCTGGACAGCAAACGGTCCAGCTCGACGGTCCCTATCCTGCGGAACGCCCTGACGGTTCCCCGGGTCGACAGCGGATCACGGTCCAGGACCGCGACTTCCAGCAGGCCGGCACCGAGGACTTCCGTTCCCTGCGCCGGGTCCTGTGCCGCCTGGACGGCCTCTGCCGCCTGCCCGGATGTGCCCTCCGGCGGCTGGCGAGTCGCGGAAAGCGCCCGTACGGCCACCCTGATGGCTTCATGGAAGGTGGTGTCCGGAGACCAGGTGCGCGCGAGTGAGTCGTTGACCACCTCGGCCTGCCCGCCCATCACCACGTAGTTGCTTTCATCCGCTATCGAACCGTCATAGGTGAGGCGGTACAGATGGTCCGCGTAGGGCTCCTTGCCTACTTCAGCCACAGCCAGCTCAACCTCGAACGGCTTGCCGTCCGCGGTGAAGACGGAGCCCAGGCTCTGGGCGTAGACACTGGCCAGCCCCCGGGCCGTAACGTCCTCCCGCGCGTAGGAGTAGCCGCGGACATCCGCGTACCGCACCCCCGCCTGGCGAAGGCTTTCGAACTCGTTGTACTTCCCGACGGCGGCGAAACCGATCCGGTCGTAGATCTCGCCGAGCTTGTGCAGTGACGGCGAGGGGTTCTCCGCCACGAAGGCGATCCCGTCGCGGCAGGTCAAAACCACCACTGACCGGCCCCGGGCGATTCCCTTGCGGGCAAAATCGGCCCGGTCCTTCATGAGCTGCTCGGGCGAGACGTAGAACTGCTGTGTCATCTCCTACGCCTCCCGTCCGGCGGCTGAGCGGCGGGAGACCAGGTCCTCGGCGAGCTGGTGCAGTTCGCGTTCGGGGATCTCCCGCATGCCGGCGGAGTTGACCACGTAGACCACGGGCCACAACTGGCGGACCAGGTCCGGCCCGCCCGTGGCGGAATCGTCGTCCGCCGCGTCATAAAGGGATTCGACGGCGATCCGCACCGCTTCGTCCTGGTCCAGCCCGGGGCGCCAGAGTTTCTTGAGGGCCCCCCGCGCGAAGACCGAGCCGGATCCCACGCTGTGGTGTTCGTACTCCTCGTACCGTCCGCCGGTCACGTCGTAGGAGAACATGCGTCCGGTGTGCCGTTCGAGGTCGAAGCCGGCAAAGAGCGGGATGACCGCCAGGCCCTGGAGTGCCAGCGGAAGGTTTTGGCGGACCATTGCCGCGAGCCGGTTGGACTTGCCGTCCAGGCTCATCGGTGTGCCCTCGATCTTTTCGTAATGCTCCAGTTCAACCTGGAAGAGCCGGATCATGTCCAGCGCCAGTCCTGCGGTTCCGGCGATGCCCAGCACTGAATAGCTGTCCGCCGGAAAAACCTTGCGGATGTGCCGGCTGGCGATCATGTTTCCCATGGTTGCCCGCCGGTCCCCTGCCATGAGGACGCCGCCGGCGTACGTCAGGGAAACGATGGTGGTGGCCTGGGGCGCAGCGGCGGATGCCGATCCTGCGGGAGCTGTTCCGAGCCTGCGCGCCGAAGGCAGCAGCTCCGGGTGGTGGCGGCTGAGGTGTTCGCTGAAGGATGAGCCCGCCTCCGCGGCCACCGTGTGTGCAGGATCCGTTGGCACCATCCCCTACTGACCGCCCTTCTGGATGAACCCGCGGACGAACTCTTCGGCGTTGTTCTCCAGCACGCCGTCAATCTCGTCCAGCAGGTCGTCGACACCTTCGGTCTGTGCCGAAGACTGCTCAGCCGGTTCGGCGGCGGGAGGAGCGGTCTCTTCGGTTTCCTCCACGTCCTGGGGACGTGCTCCGGTATTCCTGCGGTCCTGGGTTGCCATGATGCCTGCCCTTTCCGGCTCACGCCGTGCTGCGGAATGTGTCCTGGGTCCTATGGTGCCACGGTAGGTTCCGGACCGGTCAGCAGACGGGCCACAAAATCCTCCGCATCAGCGGAAACGTCAAACAGTTCACCCGTGAGTTCCCTCGTCCCCCGAAGCGGCTCCCGCGTGGGGATACGCTGCAGCCGGCGCCGGGACGGGAGCTCGAAGATGATCGAGTCCCAGCTGGCACCAATCACTTCGGCCGGGAACCGGGTGATGCACCGGCCGCGGAAATAGGCCCGGGTATCTTCCGGAGGCTCCGCCACGGCGGCCGCTATCTGCTCGTCCGTGAGGATCCGTTCCATCTGCCCGCGCGCGGCCAGGCGGTAATAGAGACCCTTCTCCGGGCGCATGTCCGAATACTGCAGGTCGATCAGGTTCAGCCGGGCATCGTTCCAGGCCAGCCCGTCGCGGTCCCGGTACGCCTGCAGCAGCCGGAGCTTCGCAACCCAGTCAACCTGGGCGGATGCAGCCATGGGGTCCCGTTTGAGGGTTCCCACCACAGATGTCCACCGGCTGAGGATGTCCTCCGTGGCGGCGTCGGCCCCGCCCTCCCTGCGAGCATGGGTGGCGGCGGCCTCGAGGTACATTTCCTGGAGGTCCAGGCCGGTGACGCTTCGGCCGTCCTTCAGCTCCACCAGCGCGGTAAGCGTCGGGTCGTGGCTGATGGCCTGCAGCGCGCCCACCGGGTCGCGGAGTTCGATCTGCGGAGCGGCTGCGTCCTCAATCAGGGACAGCACCGCGGACGTGGTTCCCATTTTCAGCAGTGCCGAAACTTCGCTGAGGTTGCCGTCGCCGATGATGACATGCAGGCGCCGGTACTTCTCCGCCACTGCATGCGGTTCGTCCCGGGTGTTGATGATCGGCCGCCGGATGGTGGTTTCGAGGCCCACTTCGGTTTCAAAGAAGTCTGCCCGCTGGCTCAGCTGGTAGCCCTGGCGCTGGTTGCTGGTCCCGATTCCCACGCGGCCGGAGCCGCAGATCACCTGCCGGGAAACGAAGAACGGCAGCAGGCCCGCCACCAGGCGGGTAAACGGAACGCTGCGCGGCACCAGGTAGTTCTCATGTGCGCCGTAGGAGACGCCCTTGTTGTCGGTGTTGTTCTTGTACAGGTGCACCGGCGCGAAGCCCGGGGTCCTGGCGATATGCCGCATGGCCGTCAGCACAACCGCGTCCCCCGCCTTGTCCCAAAGCACCGCGTCATGGGGATTGGTGGTCTCGGGCGAGGAGTATTCCGGGTGGGCGTGGTCCACGTACAGCCGTGCACCGTTTCCCAGCACCATGTTCATCAGCACCGAGTTGTCTTCCTGCTCCCCGTACAGGGCTGACGGTCCCCCGCCTTCCATCGCGATCTGCTCGGCGTCCAGCACGGGCGGTGCGTCCGTGAGCTGGGTGGGGTCCGCTGCCGTCCGGGGCACCGTGTATCCGCGGGCGTCGTTCAGCGGCGCTTCGTCCGTGTAGTCCCAGCGCGTGCCGGACAGGTTGCCCAATCCGGCACGGACGCTGGCGGCGTAGGCATTCACTACCTGGCTCGAAAGCACGGTGGCGTTGGCGTTCGGCAGGGCCGGAGCCAGTACGCCGTACTCGGTCTCCGTGCCCATCACCCTCCGGACCGTCACAGATACTGTCCCGGATTGGCTGCGGTCTCGATGGTCCGGCCCGGTTCCTGCCCCGCCTTGCCCTGGATGATCGTGCGGATGTAGGTGATGCGTTCGCCCTTCTTGCCGGAGATGCGTGCCCAGTCGTCCGGGTTGGTGGTGTTGGGCATGTCTTCGTGTTCGCGGAACTCGTCGACGACGGCGCGCATCAGGTGCTCGATGCGCAGGCCCCGCTGGTGCAGCATCAGGAAGTCCTTGATAGCGTATTTCTTGGCCCGGTCAACGACGTTCTGGATCACTGCCCCGGAATTGAAGTCCTTGAAGTAGAGCATTTCGGTGTCGCCGTTGGCGTAGGTGACTTCCAGGTACTCGTTGGACTTGTCCTCGGCGTACATCTTCTCCACGGTCCGCCGGATCATCTCCTTGACCGTAGCCACGGGGTCATACCCGTGCTCGGCGAGGTCATCGCGGTGCAGCGGGAGGTCCGGCGTGAGGTATTTGGCGAAGATTTCACCCGCGCCCTCGGCATCGGGGCGCATGATCTTGATCTTTACGTCCAGCCGACCGGGCCGGAGGATGGCCGGGTCGATCATGTCTTCCCGGTTGGAGGCGCCAATGACGATGACGTTCTCGAGTTTCTCAACCCCGTCGATCTCGCTCAGCAGCTGGGGAACAATCGTGGTTTCGACGTCGGAGGACACACCGGTGCCTCGGGTACGGAACAGTGAGTCCATTTCGTCGAAGAAGACGACGACGGGGCTCCCGTCCGATGCCTTCTCGCGGGCGCGGGAGAAGATCAGCCGGATGTGCCGCTCGGTCTCCCCCACATACTTGTCCAGCAGCTCCGGACCCTTGATGTTCAGGAAGTAGCTGCGTGTGCCGGGCGTGCCGGTCTGTTCCATGACGCGGGCTGCCAGGGAGTGCGCCACCGCCTTGGCAATCAGGGTCTTGCCGCACCCGGGAGGACCGTACAGCAGGATGCCCTTGGGGGCTTTCAGCCCGTGTTCCCTATACAGGTCCGGGTGCATGAAGGGCAGTTCCACTGCGTCGCGGATCTGCTCGATCTGCGGGCCAAGGCCGCCGATGTCCGAATAGGAAATATCCGGTACTTCTTCCAGGACCAGGTTTTCAACTTCGCTGCGCGGGATCTTCTCCAGCGCGTAGCCGATCCGGGTATCAACGGTGAGGGCGTCCCCCACGCGTATCCTTTCCTGAACCAGGGGGCCGTTGAGCCGGACCACCCGTTCGTCGTCGGCCCGCCCCACAACCAGGGCGCGGTCGCCGTCGAGCAGTTCCTGGACGGTGAAAAGCTCTCCAGCCTTTTCAAACCCGAGCCCCGCCACAACGGTCAGCGACTCGTTGAGCAGCACTTCCTGGCCCGGGACCAGCAATCCCAGGTCCAGCAGGGGGCTCACGGCTACCCGCAGCTTGCGGCCGGACTGGATGATGTCCACGCTCTCCTGAACCGTGGCCGCGGTAGTCACTCCCGGCGCGGCCTCGGACCGCGGATTGACGGCAATCACCGTCCCAAAACTGAACGGCGTGGCCCCCTCTTTCTCCAGGGCATCCTTGAGGCGCACGATCTCCGCCCGGGCCGTCTCCAGCATGGCCACGAGGCGGGCGTTGTTGTGGGTCAGCGCTGCGAGCTGGCGGTCCAGGTTCCGCAGCTTGTCCCGAAGAACGTTGAGCTGCCGTGATTCCTGGCCGTCAGTGCCGTATCCGCCGTCCATTCCGCCGCCCACCGGGGCCCCGCTGGTGTTTTCCGCATCAACCATTTTCCGACCGCCTTTATCGCTGTGGTCCCTTCGTTTGACGATAACGCAGTGACGCACGCAATACACCGGGGGCGGTCTCTTGAGTTGAGCCGCGGCCCGGATCAGGCGCCGGGTTAGCCCTGGGGGCCGTCGTCGGAGTGCTCTTCCTGGAAGCGTTCAGCCTTGGCCAGCGCGCCCCGCTGGACGGTGGAGCTGGCGTCCTTCGCTGCGCGGCGCAGCTTCTTGTCGGAGACCTCGCGCTCCCCCACGGCTGCAGGGGTCCAGGCGTTCAGGTCTTCCTGGCTGAAGTCGGTCTTGGAGGCGCGGCGCTTCGCCACCAGGCCGGTGGCTCCTTCGGCCAGGCGGCGGGCGGAGAGGAGGAATCCGGTGTGGGCCACCATGCGGTGGTCGGGGCGGACGGCCAGGCCTTCGAGGTGCCAGCCGCGGACCATCGACTCCCACCCTTCCGGTTCGGTGAACCGGCCGTCGGCCCGGATCGCCTCCGCGGTGCGGGAGAGCTGGGTGACAGTCGCGACGTAGGAAATCCAGACCCCGCCCGGTGCCAGCACGGTAGCCACCGCGTCGGTGCATTCCCAGGGCGCCAGCATGTCCAGTACCACGCGGTCCACGCTGCCCGGTTCCTGGGTGCGGACCACCTCGTCCTGGAAGTCGCCAAGCGTAATGTTCCAGGCCGGGTGCGGTCCGCCGAAGAAGGTCTCAACGTTGCCGCGGGCAATGTCCGCGAATTCCTCGCGGCGTTCGTAGGAGTGCAGGGATCCGTTGTCGCCCACCGCGCGGAGCAGGGAGATGCTGAGCGCGCCGGAGCCGACTCCGGCTTCCACGACGCGGGCACCGGGGTAAATGTCCGCCATCGTCACGATCTGGCCGGCATCCTTCGGATAGACGACGGCTGCACCGCGCGGCATGGACAGAACGAAGTCGGACAGCAGCGGGCGCAGCACCTGGTACTGGTGCCCGGTGGTGTTGGTGACGATGGTTCCCTCGGGGACACCGATAACCGCCTCATGCGGGAGGTAGCCGCGGTGGGTGTGGAATGCTCCGCCCTCGGTGAGGGTGATGGTGTTCCGGCGTCCTTTTTCGTCGGTGAGCTGGACGCGTTCACCGGGCCGCAGCGGTCCGCGGCGCATGTCGGCGCCGTGCGCGGCAGGGGTTTCGGGGGTACCCGGGTTGTTCATGAGTGGCTGTCCTTTAGTTTCTGACGGGCTTGTCTGGTCTGTCTGGCTGGTGCCTCAGGCGCGGCGGTTGGGTGTCCTGCCGGTGATGGCGGCTACCACGGTGTCCTGGCGCAGAAGGCCCACGACGGTGCCTTCGCGGTTGATGACTGCGTACTCGCTGCCTTCAAGCTTGGAGAGGTACGCAATGAGTTCCTGGCCGCTGGCGGCGTCCGGAACATAGGCGCCGGGCGCCAGTGCGCGGGCGACGGCGCTGGCCGGTGTCTGGCCCGAGAGGTGTTCCGGTACGGCGAAGAGGGCTCCTGCGTCCACCACGGCCTCCGGCTGCCCGGTGGGAGCCGTGAGGATGATTGCCGTACCAGGCCCGGCTGCTTCCGCCGCCTGGCGGACGTAGCTGACCGTTGCTGCGGCGGGGACCTGGGCTGCCGGTTCCATAAGGGCCGCGGCGGAAACCGACGGCAGGCGCATCCGCATCCGTGCATTGCTGATGGATGCCCCGGCCCCCATCCACAGGAACCCGGACACCACGGCCGTGATCAGCAGCAGGCCGAAGTCGGGAGTCCTGCCCTGGAGGAACGGGGGAACGATGATGGCCGCCGCCAGTGCGGCGGCGATGATCCGGCCGGCCCAGCCAGCGGCGAGCGTCCCGCGGTCCTGGCTTCCGGTTGCCTTCCAGACAATCGTCTCCACGATCCTGCCGCCGTCCAGGGGAAGCCCCGGTAGGACGTTGAAGATGGCCACCAGGAAGTTGGCCCACACGAAGATGTCCGCCAGCAGCCAGGACACGGTGCCCGGCTCCAGGAACACCAGCAGGCCGAGTCCCGCCACAGCGAGCAGGAAGTTTGCCGCCGGGCCGGCCAGTGCGACGACGAGGGACTTCCCCGGGGTGGCGCGGACATCGCCGAACTGGGTGTGCCCGCCCCACAGGGTCAGCACGATCCGCGGTGTTGGCCAGTTCCAGGCCTTCGCTGTGAGCGCGTGGGCGAGCTCATGCACCAGGACCGAGAACAGAAGCAGCAGCGCGTAGCCCAGTGCAACGCCGTAGGCGGCCGCAGTGCCGAGCCCGGAAACTGCCCCGGCGACCCGGGGGCCGAAGAGGAAAACGATCACCGCGGCGATGACGAACCAGGACCAGGCAAGGGTTACCGGGACTCCGCCGATTCTGCCCAGCGGAATGCCTTCGCTGCGCTGTTTCCGCGTTGGATCCTGGGTCAACGTGCCGCTCCTTCCCACGATGAGACCAGGGCTTCCAGGTCCCGGACACTCCGGCCTTCCAAGGTGTCCCATTGGATACGCCGAGGGTCTGCCGGAAGGGCGGTGATATGCGGAACGGCTACAGCGCACAATCCGGCCGCATGTGCCGAGGTATATCCCGGGTAGGAGTCTTCCAGCGCGGCACAACGCGCCTTGGACAGGCCGGGCACCTCTGCTGAAAGCTGGTCGAAGGCCAGCTGGTACGGGTCCGGGTGCGGTTTGCCGCGTTCGGTCATCTCTCCGGTCACGAGCAGCCGGAAGGTGCCCGCCGGGAGCTGCTCGGCGATGATCTGTGCCAGGAAGCGGGGAGACATGGTGACCATCGCGCAGGGAATTCCGGCCGTTGCCAGTTCTTCCAGGAGCTCGCGCGCGCCGGGGCGCCAGGGGACCTGCCGCCGAATGTGTACGGCCACAGCATCAGTGAGAGCCCCGATGACTCCCTCCACGGTGAGGCGCACCCCGGCCTGCTGGAGGCGCCGGGCCGAATACGGAAGCGCCTGCCCCACAGACTCGATGGCGTCCTCGTCGGTCCAGGTTCCGCCGTGCTGCCGCGCCAGGTCCTTCTCTGCCTGGATCCAGTACGGCTCGGTGTCCACGATCGTTCCGTCCAGGTCCCAGAACACGGCCTGCAGCGCAGGTGCGGGTCCGTCGGGCAGGACGGGAATTCCAGGCAGGGGCATAACGCCAGTCTACGGGGCGGGGCGCCGGATCCTCGCGCAGCGCCCGGGCTCCGGCGGCGCGCGGGACTGACAGTGCGCAGCGGGGGGCATAAGGTGAAATCGTGAGTTATACCGAAAATGGCCCGGCAGCAGGCCTCCAGGACTTCTTCGCCGGTGGAACCGGTGAACGGGTAACCGTGATGCTGGCTGCCTTCGAAGGCTGGAATGACGCCGGAGAAGCGGCGTCGGACGCCCTGAACTTCCTGTCGCTGTACTGGGACAGCGAGAAGATCGCCGGGATCGACGCCGACGAGTACTATGACTTCCAGTTCACTCGTCCGGCGATCGAGCGCACCACCTCCGGCAAGCGGCGCATCAAGTGGCCCACCACACGGATTTCGCGTGCAGAAGTGCCCGGGTCCAACCTGGACCTCATCCTGGTAACCGGCGTCGAGCCGTCATACAAGTGGCGGGCGTACACGGCAGAGCTGATCGGGCTGGCCAAAGAACTCGACGTCGACTGCCTCGTGCTGGCAGGCGCGCTTCTGGCGGACGTGCCGCACACGCGGCCCATTCCTGTCACCGCAACCTGCGAGGAAGAGGACCTGCGCGCCCATCTCGATGTTGAACCGTCAGAGTACGAGGGCCCGATTGGCATTGTGGGAGTCCTGGCCGAGGTGGCCGCGCTGGCGGACATCCCCACGCTTTCACTCTGGGCAGCAGTACCCCACTACGTAGGCCAGCCGCCGTCGCCCAAGGCACAGCTGGCCCTGCTGCACCGGATCGAAGAGCTCCTGCAGGTTCCCGTGGACACGTCGGTGCTCACCGAGGAAGCGGAAGCCTGGGAACGCGGAGTGGATGAACTCGCCACCGAGGATCCGGAGATCGCCGCCTATGTCCGGCAGCTGGAAGAAGCGAAGGACACTGCCGAGCTTCCCGAGGCAACCGGCGAATCGATTGCCAGGGAGTTCGAGCGCTACCTGAAGCGACGCCGCCGGGACTAGCTGTGGCGCGGTGCCGCCCGGTTGCCGGCACCGCACCTTCGCTAGCGGAGGGTAATGCCCAGCAGGGCGTCGAAGGCAGCTGCGGCCAGGTCCGCCCCGGAGCCGGCTGATGCCGCCGGTTCGGAGAGTGGAAGGCGTGCGGCCCATTCATCGGCGGCGGCCAGTGCCGCCGGTGCGTTCAGGTCATCGGCGAGGCAGAGCCGGAAGCGGCTGAGGAGATCCTCGGCGGCCTGGACGTCGGTGAGGGCCAGAGCCTGGCGGTAACGGCTGAGCCGTTCCTCGGAGCGCGCCAGGTCCCCGGCCGTCCAGAACCAGTCCGAACGGTAGTGGTGTCCGGCCAGGGTGAGTCGGATAGCCGCCGGGTCGACTCCCTCGGCACGCAGTTTCGAGACCAGCACCAGGTTGCCCAGGGACTTGCTCATCTTTTCCCCGTCCAGCCCTACCATGCCTGCGTGGGCGTAGTGCTCGGCCAGGGGTTCACCCGAGCAGGCCCAGGCGTGTCCGGCGCTCATTTCGTGGTGCGGGAAGACGAGGTCCGATCCCCCCGCCTGCACCGTGAACGGCGCGGGCAGGAACCGTCGGGCGATGACTGAGCACTCAATGTGCCAGCCGGGGCGTCCGTCACCAAGGGCGCCGCCGGGCCACTGCGGTTCGCCCGGGCGGGCCACCCGCCACAACAGGGCATCCAGGGGATTGCGCTTGCCGGGACGTTCCGGGTCTCCGCCGCGTTCGGCAAACACGGGCATCATTTGTTCCGGGGTCAGGTTTGACACCTGTCCAAGCCACCACGCGTCGCTGCCGTCCGCGGGCATTGCCGCGGCGGCGTCGACGGAGAAGTACACATCGCCGTCGGGCTCCTGGCCGGTGCCGGGAACACGGTAGGCGATGCCCCGCTCCAGGAGGTCTTCAACCACCGGAACGATCCATTCGATCGATTCGACGGCGCCGATGTAGCTGCGCGGCGCCAGCACGTTGAGGGCTTCCATGTCTTCCCGGAAGAGCTGCGTCTGTTCCTTGGCCAGGATGGTCCAGTCAACACCGGTGGCGTTCGCGCGCTCCAGGAGCGGATCGTCGATGTCCGTGACGTTCTGCACGTAGTTCACAGTGTGACCGGCGTCCCGCCACTGGCGGTTCAGCAGGTCGAACGCTGCGTAGGTTGCCGCATGGCCCATGTGGGTTGCGTCGTAGGGGGTAATTCCGCAGACATAAAGCCCGGCCTCGGGGCCCGGAGTCACGGGGACGGTGCGGCGCAGCGCTGTGTCGAAAAGGACCAGTTCCGGGGAATGTCCGGGCAGTTCGGGAAGGGGGCGGGAGTTCCAGGCGATCACGTATTCACTCTACTTACTTGGCAGGCTTGGTTCATTTCGCGGCGGACGGGGCCGGCGGCGTCAGGGCTGCAGGACGCCGAAGGCCAGGGCGATGTAAATCGCGACGCCGAGTCCGATGCGGTACCAGACGAACAGCTGGTAGCTGCGCGTGGAAACGTACCGCAGGAACCAGCCGATGATGACGAATCCGACAACAAAAGCCACGACGGTGGCCAGCGCGGTTTCGGCGCCGCCATACGGGCCGGTATCGCCCCAGGACTTCGCCAGCTGGTAGAGGCCGCTGCCGAAGACGGCCGGTATAGCCAGGAGAAAGGCGTAGCGGGCTGCTGCTTCACGGGTGTAGCCCATGAGCAGGCCTGCCGTGATGGTTCCGCCCGAGCGGGAGACGCCCGGGATGAGGGCCAGTGCCTGGGCGAAGCCGTAGAGGATGCCGTGCTTGTAGGTGAGCTGGTCCAGCGTGCGCTGCTGCTTCCCGACGGCGTCCGCTACCGCCAGGATCACACCGAAGACGATGAGCATGGTCGCGACGATCCACAGGCTGCGGAAGGTTGATTCAATCTGGTCCTGGAACAGGAGGCCAAGGATCACAATGGGCAGGGTTCCCACGATGATCAGCCAGCCCATCCGGGCATCGGGGTCTGAGCGGGGCACCCGTCCGGCGAGGGAGCCGAACCAGGCCTTGACGATCCGGACAATGTCTTTCCAGAAGTACACGGCCACGGCGGTCTCCGTGCCCAGCTGGGTAATAGCCGTGAAGGCCGCCCCCGGGTCCTGGGCTCCGGGAAGGAGTTCCCCGGCGATGCGCAGGTGGGCGCTGGAGGAAATGGGCAGGAACTCTGTCAGGCCTTGCAGAAAGCCCAGAAAAATTGCTTCGAACCAGTTCACCCTACGACTCTAGGGCACACCCGGCCCACGTTCCGCCAGGCAGGGCCGCGGCCGGTGCCGGCTAGCGGTCGCTCCGCGTGTGCGGGTAGGAGGACCGGCTGCCGGCCGTGCCGTCCTCGGCATCATCCGGCTCGGAGCCGTACGCCACGCCGTCGACGCCGAAGTCCGGTCTGCGCAGGAGCTCCTCGTCCTCGTCCAGCAGGTCCTCGTCGACTTCTTCTTCGTCGTCGTAGATCTCCAGCGGAGTCACCTCGCCGTAGGCGTCGTACAGGACCTCCTCGTAGACTTCGAACGCGTCGGCGATGGCCAGGTACGCGTCCTCTACGGCCGGATCCTTTTCTCCGCGGCGTGCGGCGGCAGCAGCGAGGTGCTCTTCGAAGGCAGCGACCAGGGACTGGAGTGCAACGCGCGGATCTATGGTCATGGACTAGACGTTAGCCCCAAAGGAGGCAAAATGGGATGGAAATGCGAGAACAAATTCTGAGACCGGACGTCTCGTTCAAGACCGCTCCCGCCAAGGACTATGAGTATCTGGTCCTCTCCGTAGGGCCCCATGAGTCGCTTCCCGATGCCCGGAGGCTCATCACAGACCACGCCGAATACGGCAAGTGGGAACTGCAGCGAACCCGCATTTACCGCGGAGGTACCCACCGGTACTGGCTGCGGCGCAAGATCATGCGGGTAACGCGCACCGCCTAGCGCACGTACTGTGCAGGCTACTGTCCGTCCACCGGCCCCAGTACTGCCCTGGCCATCGAGTCATGGGCCGAGTCTTCGCTGGAGGGATGGAACATTCCGGCGAGGACATCGCGGTAGAGGCGTTCGATCTCGCTGCCCCTGAAGTAGCCTGCTCCCCCGGCCACCTGCATGGCTGTCTCCACGATGCCGCGGGCGGTGTCGGTGGTTCGCAGTTTGAGGCCGGAGAGCCGCGGGAACCAGAAGGGGCCGTGGTCGGTACCGGACTCAAGGTCGCGTGCCACGGCGTCGAGCTGGAGGATCGCCCCGTCGAGGCGGATGGCGGCGTCGGCCACCCGCCAGCGCGTGTGCGGATCGCGGGACGCGGGCTCACCCTGGACGCGCCGCTTCCCCGCGGCCTCTGCGGCCAGGTCCAGCGCGCGCCCTGCAAGCCCTGCGTAGACGGCGGAAAGCAGGGTTTCGAAGAGGCTGAAAATACCGAACACAAAGGCATCCGCATGTGGCCCAACGGGAGTGTGCCGCACTATCCGCGCGGCCGGAACCACGGCCTCCTCCAGCAGGGTGGTCCGGGACTGGGACGCGCGCATTCCCATGGTGTTCCAGTCGTCCAGCGCGCTGATGCCTGCCGTGCTGCGGTCCGCGAAGCCGAAAACCAGCCGCGGTTCCTCCTCACTGGAACTGTCCTTGCCGAAGATGCCCAGCCTGGTCCAGGCCGGGGACAGGCTGGTGAAGATCTTGCGGCCGGTAAACGCGTACCCGCCGCCGTCCTGCGGGACGGCGGCGGTCTTCGAGTCGAAGAGGACCGCCGGGTTGCCGGGTTCCGAAATTCCGAACGCGAACAGTTCCCCCTGGGCGGCTTCCTCGAGGACGAAGGAGAGCGAGTCATCCCCGCCGCGTGCCAGCAGGTGGGCGACGCCGCACCAGACCAGGTGCATGTTCACGGCCAGCGCGGTGGCCGGGGCCGCAGACGCCAGCCGGCGCTGGCACTTCACGACGGCGGGAATGTCCAGGCCGTACCCGCCCTGCTCCACCGGGGTGAACAGCGCCAGGTAGCCTGCGCTGCGGAGGTCTTCCAGGTCCTCGGAAAAGAAGGAGTTGTCCCGGTCATAGCGTGCTGCACGTCCGCGCAGCGTCTCCAGGAGGTCCGGCGGCAGGATTTCTTCAGGGGACGTCAAAGCAGCTTCCTTTCAGTTGGCGGGGGCCGGGCCGGAACCTACGATCCGCGCAGCAGCCGGCCCAGGACGCGGGTTCCGAACTTGAGGGACTCAACCGGGACACGCTCGTCCACGCCGTGGAACATGCCCGTAAAGTCCAGGTCCTCGGGCAGGCGCAGCGGCGCGAAACCGTAGCCGGTGATGCCCAGCCGGGACAGCGACTTGTTGTCGGTGCCGCCGGAGAGCGTGTACGGGAGTACCGGAGCGCCGGGATCTTCGGCCTGGAGTGCTGCCACCATCGAGTCGACGAGGTTCCCGGTGAAGGGAACTTCAAGTGAAACGTCGTTGTGTTCGTAGCTTACGTCTATGCCCTCGCCCGCCAGCGACTTCACGATTTCCAGCAGCTGTTCCTCCTGGCCGGGAAGGGTTCGGGCGTCGATGAACGCTTCTGCCGTGCCCGGAATGACGTTGTGCTTGTAGCCGGCTTCCAGGAGCGTCGGGTTGGCGGTGTTCTGCAGCGTCGCGCCCACAAAACGGGCAACCGTGCCCAGTTCGGCCAGGAGCTTCTCCGGATTCTCCGGATCGAATTCGACGCCGGTGAGTTCGGTGACCCCGTCAAGGAACGCACGGGTGGTATCCGTCAGTTCGATAGGCCACTCATAGGAGCCGATGCGTGAGACGGCGCCGGCCAGGCGGGTAACCGCATTGTCCGTGTTGATCTGGGAACCGTGCCCGGCCCTCCCATGTGCCTTGAGGCGCAGCCAGGAGATTCCCTTCTCCGCGGTCTGCAGGAGGTAGGTGCGGCGTCCGCCAATGGTCGCCGAGAACCCTCCCACTTCGGAAATGGCTTCGCTGGCGCCTTCGAACAGCTCAGGCCGGTTTTCAACGGCCCATCCGGCTCCATAGCTGCCGCCGGCTTCCTCATCGGCGAAGAAGGCGAAGATGATGTCCCGGCGGGGCCGGGTTCCGGTGCGTGCCATCTCCCGCATGACCGCCAGGATCATGGCGTCCATGTCCTTCATGTCCACCGCGCCGCGGCCCCAGATCAGTCCGTCCAGTTCCTCGCCGCTGAACGGGTCCACACTCCAGTCCTGCTTCTGCGCCGGCACTACGTCCAGGTGCCCGTGGACCACCAGTGCGGGCAGCGAAGAGTCCGTGCCGGCCATCCGGGTGACAACGGATGCGCGTCCGGGCGCGGATTCGAAGACGTCGGCTTCGAGGCCCACCTCTTCGATGAGGGCGGCAACGTACTCTGCCGCCTTGCGCTCGCCCGGCCCGGACCCGTCGCCGTAGTTGGAGGTGTCGATGCGGATCAGGTCCCGGCAGATGCGGGCGACTTCGTCTTCGGCGCGGATGCTCATGGGGCTCTCTCCTTGCTGGGCAGCTTTACGGCCCAGCCTAGCCACCTTGGACCGTTTCGGCGGATCTTTGTTCCGGCCCATGTCCCGTAACACTCGGGCCCGAAATGCCCGATTCGTTGTTCTCGTGGAAACCGTGTTAGAGTTTTTCCCGTTGCAAACGAAGAAACGGAATAAAAAACGCTCTTCGGAAGACACCTAAGCGCGGGTGGCGGAATGGCAGACGCGCTAGCTTGAGGTGCTAGTCCTCTTATTGAGGGTGGGGGTTCAAGTCCCCCTCCGCGCACAACTGATGGTCCTCACATCAACGAACACCCCGGTCCCTGGACCGGGGTGTTTTTGTTTCCCCGACGTCCTTCCGTTACTGGTGTGTATCTGCTTCCAACAACCTCGCCCGCCTGCTGCTGTGGCCCGGACCCGCGGTTGATACCCTCGCACTATGGACGGCAGCGGGTTACTGAACGTCATACTGGTGCTCTTCTTCATCCTGCTCGGTGGTTTGTTTGCGGGCGCGGAGATGGCACTTGTGTCCCTGCGAGAGGGACAGATCCTCCGCTTGGAGGCTTCCGGGCGCAGGGGCGCCAAAATCGCAGCCCTGGCCCGCAACCCGAACCTGTTCCTGTCAGCGATCCAGATCGGCGTGACCCTCTCCGGCTTCTTCTCAGCTGCATACGGGGCCTCCGCCCTTGCCCCTGCCGTGTCCCCCGTGCTGGAAGGCTGGGGGCTGAACGCCGCAGCAGCGCAGACGTCGGCGTTCATTGCCATGACCCTGGTTGTTGCCTACCTGTCCCTGGTGTTCTCGGAGCTTGTACCCAAACGCCTTGCGATGCAGAACGCCGAAGGATTTGTCCGGGCCCTTGCCCCGCCGCTTTCGGTGTTTGCCGCCGTGATGCGTCCGGTCATCAAGCTGCTCTCAGTCTCTACCAACGGCGTCGTACGTGCCCTGGGCGGTGACCCTAACCTGAAGAGCGTTCCGATCTCCCAGCAGGAGCTCCTGGAGATGGTGAAGGCGAGTCCGGTCCTGGCCGATGAGAGCCGGAGCATCCTCGCTGACGTTTTCGGGGCCGGCCAGCGGCTGCTGCAGGAGGTGATGCGGCCCCGGCCGCAGGTCCGGTTTCTCCAGGCCAGCCTGAGCGTGGCAGAGGCGCGAGCAGCAGTCCATCTCCTGCCCTACTCGCGGTATCCGGTGATTGCTGACTCGCCGGACGATGTCCTGGGCTTCGTCCACGTCCGGGACCTGCTTGGCCAGGACCCGGTGGCTGCCGGGCAGACCCGGCTCAGCGCGATCCTGCGTCCAATCCTCTTCCTCCCCGGCACCGCCACCGTACTGCCCACCCTGACCCGGATGCGCAGGGAGAACAGCCACATCGCCGTCGTTGCTGACGAATACGGCGGAACCGACGGGATAGTTACCCTCGAGGACCTCGTAGAGGAACTGGTCGGTGAAATCTACGACGAATATGACACGGGCAAGGATCCGGAGGACCAGCACCGGGCAATGGAGGGCGAACTGGTTGTTGACGGAGGCCTGATCCTGCAGGAGTTCGACCGGCTTACCGGAATCCAGCTGCCTGAAGGGCAGTATGAGACCGTGGCGGGCTACATTCTGGACCGGCTGGGGCGGATGGCGGTGCCGTCGGATACCGTGGCGGCGCCCGGCGGCAGGCTCCGGGTCCTTGAGGTTGAGCACCACCGGATCCGTTCGGTTCGGGTGATTCCCGACCCCGGTGCAGGCTAGCCGCTCCTGTTCCGCACCACCGGCACACGCGGCGATTCAGGATGCGGGGAGGATAAATGTCCCCGGTGCATTGCAGGGCGGCAGACTGCGCGCGCAGAATACCGGGCATGAGTGCACCCGGAACAGGCGAGGGGAAGACTGCCAGCGGCGTGCCGCAGTCCGGCAGCGGTCCGCAGCTGAAGCGGGTGATGGGCACCAGGCTCCTGCTGCTGTTTATTATCGGTGACATCCTTGGCACCGGTGTGTACGCCCTGACCGGGCGGATCGCCGGCGAGATCGGCGGAGCCGCCTGGGCGCCCATCCTCATCGCCTTCGCCGTGGCTACCATTACTGCACTTTCCTACCTGGAACTGGTCACCAAGTATCCGCAGGCGGCAGGCGCGGCGCTCTACACGCACAAGGCCTTTGGAATCCACTTCGTCACCTTCCTCGTGACCTTCGCGGTCCTGTGCTCCGGGATTACTTCGGCGTCTACGGCAGCGAAGTTCCTGGCCGAGAACTTCCTGGTTGGCTTCGGCCTCGGCTGGGGACAGTTCGGCGTCACGGCGATCGCCGTCGGGTTCATGGTCCTGCTGGCCCTGATCAACCTGCGCGGGGTGGGCGAAAGCATCAAGTTCAACGTGTTCCTCACCGTCGTCGAGCTCACCGGACTGCTGATTGTGATTGGCATCGGCTTCTGGGCCATGGGGCAGGGCAACGTGGACTTTTCCCGCACGGTGGTCTTTGAGACGGAGAGCGGCAAGTCGATTTTCCTGGCCCTGACGGCAGCGACGTCCCTCGCCTTCTTCTCGATGGTCGGATTCGAAGACAGCGTGAACATGGCGGAAGAAACGAGGGATCCGGCACGCATCTTTCCCAAGGTGATGCTCACGGGACTGGGGATCACGGTGTTCATCTACCTGCTGGTCTCCGTGGCCGCCGTGGCAGTCGTCCCGGTGGGACAGCTTGCCGAAAGCCAGACGCCCCTGCTCGAGGTGGTGCAGGCAGGTGCCCCCGACTTCCCCATTGACGTCTTCTATCCGTTCCTGTCCATCTTCGCGGTCGCGAATACGGCGCTGATCAACATGCTCATGGCCAGCCGCCTGCTCTACGGGATGTCCAAGCAGGAGGTCCTGCCGCGCCCCCTGGCGCTGGTCCTGCCCGGCCGCCGGACACCGTGGGCCTCGATTGTGTTCACTACGCTGATCGCCGTCGGCGTTATTGTCCTGGTGACCAACGCCATGGGACCGGATACCGTTTCAGCCCTTGGCGGCACCACTGCCCTGCTGCTGCTGTGCGTCTTCACCGTGGTGAATGTTGCCTGCCTCGTTTTGCGGAAGTCTCCGCCGGACCCCGTGGAGGGCGAGGACGTGGAGGACGGCGGCGCCGGACGGAAGACGTTCCGCTCCCCCGGCATCATGCCCTGGATCGGCGCGCTGAGCTGCGCCTTCCTGGTTGGGCCATGGGCTCAGGACCCCATTGAGTATTCAATTGCGGGAATCCTGCTCGCGATTGGCGTGGTGCTGTGGTTCTTCACCTGGCTCTGGAACCGCGGAGTCAAGGCCAAGCGCACCCGCTTTACAGACCCGGAGGAGCTCCATGGCTAGCGTGATTGTTGGATACGTCCCCGCGCCGGAAGGCGCAGCAGCCCTGGACCACGCCCGCCGCGAGGCCGACCTTTCCAAGAACAGGCTGGTGATCGTCAGCGTCCGCACAACGGGGCGGGGACTTGGCCACGGGCACGGCCACGAAGACGCCTCGGATGAACTCGAGAGGATTGCCGGTGAACTCGAAGCCTCGGGCTCGGACTTTATGGTGATTCATCCGGAGGGCGACTACGACCCGGCGGACGAGATTCTCTCCGCGGCCGCCCTGAACGACGGCCGGCTGATCGTCGTCGGCCTGCGCCACCGCACACCGGTGGGAAAGCTCATCCTGGGCAGCACCGCCCAGCGGGTGCTGCTGGAGGCACCCTGCCCGGTGCTCTGCGTCAAGGCCGGGCAGTAGCGCCCAGCCCGGCAGCCACCGCCTCGATGCCGGTCCGGGTTTCCTCGAAGGACGTGGAGAGCGGTGAGAGGCCCAGCCGGATGCCGTTCGGATTCCGGTAGTCCGGAATCACGCCCTGCTCCCACAGGCGGGCAGTAACGTCCCGGGACAGCGGATGGTCAATGGTGATGTGGCTGCCGCGCAGGGCCGGGTCCCGGGGAGACGCGAGGACGCCCCCCAGCGGGGCAAGGAGTTCGTCGAAGGCTGCGACGGCGAAGGACGTCAGCTGCACGGACTTCTGCCGCACTGCGTCCATGCCGGCTTCGGCAATGAGCCCAATCATGTCCTGCATGGCAAGCATGCCCAGGATGGGCGGCGTTCCGGAGACAACCCGCTGGATGCCGGCTGCGGGAACGAACTCCCGGCCCATGCCGAAGGGATCCCCAGCCCCAAGCCAGCCGCGGATGGGCTGGTTGAAGTCCGCCAGGTGACGGGAGGCGACGTAGGCCCACGCGGGAGCTCCGGGGCCGCCGTTCAGGTATTTGTAGCTGCAGCCGGCCGCGTAATCAACATTCCAGGCATCCAGTTCGGCGGGCACGGAACCGGCGGAGTGGCACAGGTCCCAGAGGACCCGTCCCCCGGCGCGGTGGACCACGTCGGTGATCGCAGGGACGTCTGCGGCGAACCCGGAACGGTAGGCAACGTGGCTGAGCACCACAAGCGCGGTCTGCGGGCCCACGGCACTGGCTACCGCTTCCGGGGTGACGCCGCCGTCGTACTCCGCCTCGACCCAGCGAAGGGTCATGCCGCATTCTGCTGCGATGCCCTCCATGACGTAGCGGTCCGTGGGGAAGTTGTCCCGGTCCAGGACAATTTCATTCCGGACCCCGTCGCCTGAGACGGCTGCCACCGCAGCGCGGGCCAGCTTGTAGAGCAGGACGGTGGTTGAATCGGCGACCACACACTGTCCGGCCGCCGCGCCGAGCACGTGCTCCCCCAGCTGGTCACCGATCTGCCGGGGAAGCGCGAGCCAGCCCTCGTCCCAGCCCCGGATGAGGCGGCCGCCCCACTGGTGGCGCACAAAGTCGTTCAGGCGCTCCAGGGTGGCGGCCAGCGGCCGGCCGAGTGAGTTGCCGTCCAGATAGGCCGGAACACCGGCGTCGTCGTGGCCCAGGAACCGCTTCCGCAGTCCTGCCAGCGGATCGGCGGAGTCGAGTTCCCGGGCGCGGACAGACAGGCGCGAAGTAGTTTCCATGGCGGGAACTTTAGCAGCCGCTCCTAGGCTCCGGCGGGTTGTGTCCCGGCGTCCAGCGGACGTGCCCAGCCGTGGAAGTGGCGGCGCCGGCTGCGCTGGTTCCACCCGGTGAAGGTGGTGGTACCGCGCTCCCCCGGGCTGCCGGATTCGGAGATGCGGATGCTGACCGTTGCCGGCAGGAAGACCGGTGACTCAAACTCGATGTTCCACTCGAACGGTTCCTGCATGGCGGGGCCCGTTTCACCTACTACCCGCGAAGCCATGTACATGCCGTGGGCAATCGAACGCTTCAGGCCCAGGGCCTTGGCCGAGAGCGCGCTGAGGTGGATCGGGTTGAAGTCGCCGGAAACGCGGGCGTAGTTGCGTCCCGCGTCCGGGCCCAGCCGCCATTGGGCAGTGGGATTCGGCGGGACGAACTCCGGCCGGGGACCCGGAGCAGCAGGACGGTCGAACCGCGGAAGGAAGACTCCCTTGGCCAGGTAGACCGAACGCCCCGTCCATACCAGTTCATCCCCGGAACGTACCTCGGCAACCAGATCTACCTGCGTGCCGGCACGGTGGCCGGCGAGGTTCTCCGCCCACGCCGTCACGGACAGCGGTTCAGCGTAATGGATGGGCCGCAGGTGCTGCACCTCGTTGCGCAGGTGGACCAGGCCCAGCAGCGGCAGCGGGAAGTCCTCCCGGGCCATCACGCTCATCGCAACCGGAAACGCAAACGTGTGCACGTAGCCCGAGGGCAGGCTGTCCTGTGCGCTGTGCAGGACCAGCCGCTGGAAATTGGTCAGGTTCTCCAGGTCAACCCGGGCCCGCTGCACGGTGTGCCGGGCGGAGGGGAGAGTCTTCGGTGCTGCGGCGGAGGAAAGGCGGCTGCGCGCGGCGTTCGATGCAGCGGTGAGGTACAGCCGTCCAAGCGCCGGTATGGCTTCGAGTTCCTGGACGCTCATGCCCCCACCATATTCTGTCCGCACACCCGCAGCACCTGGCCATTGACGCCTGCTGCGGCGTCGGAGGCGAGGAACGCAATGGCCTCGGCAACGTCAACGGGCTTGCCGCCCTGCTGCAGGCTCGAAAGCCGCCGTGCAACCTGGCGGGTCAGCGCAGGCATCCGGGCCGTCATGTCCGTTTCAATGAACCCGGGGGCGACGGCGTTGATGGATCCGCCGCGCGGCGCGAGCAGCGGAGCCGTGGCCCGCACCATGCCGATGATGCCGGCCTTGGACGCAGCGTAGTTGGTCTGTCCGCGGTTTCCCGCGATGCCGCTGGTGGAAGCCAGGGAGACGATCCGCCCATCGGGGCTGAAGGTCTCCGATTCCAGGAAACGCTCGTTCATCCGCAGCTGTGAGGCGACATTCACGGCAATAACGGAGTCCCAGCGGGACGCATCCATGTTGGCCAGCAGCTTGTCCCGGGTGATACCGGCGTTGTGAATGACAATGTCCAACTTGCCGTAGCGCTCGGCGGCATGGGCCAGGATCCTGTCCGCCGCGTCGTCGCGGGTGATGTCCACCTGCAGTGCGGTGCCGTGGATTTCATTCGCGACGGCGGCAAGCTGCTCACCGGCGGCCGGCACGTCCACCACAATCACGTTGGCGCCTTCGCGGTGGAGGACGCGGGCAATCGAGGCGCCGATGCCGCGTGCGGCACCGGTGACGACGGCGGTCTTGCCCGCCAGTGAGGCGTTCCAGTCCTCCGGCAGCTGCCCGGCGTCGGACCCGACGGTGATGAACTGGCCGCTGACGTAGGCACTGCGTCCCGAAAGCAGGAAGTGCAGGGCGGCAGCAACGGACGGTGCCGTCGCTCCGGTCCCGTTGGCGAGCACGATTCCGTTGGCGGTCGCACCGCCGCGCAGCTCGTGGGCCAGCGAACGCAGCGTGCCGTCTACGCCCTGGCGCGCGGCGGCCGCGGCAGGATCCTGGGCCTCGGAGGCCGGACGGGAGACGGTGACCACCCGTCCGCCCGGTGCCAGGTCCCGCAGGCTGGCTCCGGCGTCCAGGCTGACGGCGCCCAGGTCTTCGGGACCAGAGGCTTCGTCAAGCACCATCAGGATGGCACCGAGCTTCTCCTTGGGCGTCGCGTGCCTTCGCACGTCCTGCTGCCAGGAGAGCAGCAGCGACGCCAGGGTGTCTGCGCTTTCACCCTTTCCCAGGACCAGGACCGGGCCCGGAACCAGCGGCTTGGACGGATCGAAGCGGCGCAGTACGGCGGGACGGGGCAGGCCGAGCTTCTTGGCAATCTCCTTGGTGATGCCTGAATTGACGAGGGTCAGGTAGGTATCCGTCATGGTCAGCGTGCCTCCAGGATCGCTACGAGGCCCTGGCCGCCTGCAGCGCAGACGGAGATCAGGCCGCGGCCGGAACCCTTTTCGGCGAGCATCTTGGCGAGGGAAGCAACAATGCGCCCGCCGGTTGCGGCAAACGGGTGGCCGGCGGCAAGGGAAGAGCCATTGACATTGAGCTTGCTTCGGTCGATGCTGCCCAGCGGTCCCTCGAGTCCAAGGCGGGTGCGGCAGAACTCGTCGTCCTCCCAGGCCGCGAGCGTGCTCAGGACCGTGCCGGCAAAGGCTTCGTGGATCTCGAAGAAATCGAAGTCGGCGAAGGTCAGGCCGTTTCGTGCCAGCAGGCGCGGTACTGCAAAGGCGGGTGCCATCAGCAGGCCGTCGCGGCCATGGACGAAGTCCACGGCGCCGGCTTCCGCATCGACGATGTTCGCGAGCATGGGCAGGTCATTGGCCCGTGCGTAGTCCTCGGAACCGAGCAGGACCACGGAGGCCCCGTCGGTGAGCGGCGTTGAGTTGCCGGCCGTCATGGTGGCTTCATCGCCCAGGGAGCGGCCGAAGACCGGCTTGAGCTTAGCGAGCTTCTCCAGCGAGGTGTCAGCGCGGAGGGGCGAGTCCCGGGACAGGCCGCGGTAGGGGGTGATCAGGTCATCGAAGAAACCGCGGTCGTAGGCGGCAGCAAGGTTGCGGTGGCTGTTGTAGGCCAGCTCGTCCTGGCTTTCGCGGGTGATCTTCCACTGGGCGGTGGTCAGCGCCTGGTGCTCCCCCATGGAGAGGCCGGTGCGCGGCTCACCCGTGGTGGGTGCGTTCGGTGCCAGGTCCCGGGGGCGGATCTTCGCGATGGCAGCGAGCTTTTGCTTGGTGGACCGTGCACGGGACAGGTCCAGCAGTGCGCGGCGCAGGCCTTCGCTCACGGCAATCGGGGCATCGGAGGCGGAGTCCACGCCGCCGGCAATTCCGGATTCGAGCTGGCCCAGCTTGATCTTGTTGGCGAGGGAGACGACGGTTTCGAGTCCGGTGGCGCAGGCCTGCTGGACGTCGTAGGCCGGGGTCTCGGGCGAAAGGGCAGATCCGAGGACGGCCTCACGGGTGAGGTTGAAGTCACGGGAGTGCTTCAGGACAGCACCGGCAGCGACGGCGCCGATTCTCTCATCCTGCAGTCCGAAACGTGCCACGAGTCCGTCCAGCGCAGCGGTCAGCATGTCCTGGTTGGAGCTGTGTGCGTAGGCGCCGCCGGAGCGCGCGAAGGGGATGCGGTTGCCGCCAATAACGACGGCGTTGCGGACGGCGGGTCCGGCGCCGGGGGCGGGTGCCGGGGCGGACGTGGATTGTGCAGCCATTCGAGCGTCTCCTTGGGGGATCAATATGTGACAGGAATTACTGTAACCCACCGTACCTGATACGCTGGGTATCGTGAACATGGCAGTGAAACAAGACACACCCTCCCCGGACGGGCGCTCCGTCCGCTGGGAGGCGCACCGCATCGAACGCCGCAGTGCCTTGATTAAGGCCGCCCGCCGTGCAGTCCACACGCTGGGCGCGCAGGCTTCCATGGAGGAAATTGCCGCAGCTTCCGGAACCTCCAAGTCTGTGTACTACCGGTACTTCGGAGACAAATCCGGGCTGCAGCAGGCCATGGGCGAGGTGGTCATCAAACAGATGCAGGACAAAATCCTGGCTGCCGGCCGCAGTGCGGACTCCCCGCGGTCCGGACTCCGGGCGATGGTCTCCGCTTACCTCCAGATGGCACAGACCTCCCCCAACGTGTACGCCTTCGTCACCGGCAGCGCGGGAGAAGCCCCCGGCACGAGCGAGCCGGGCGTCGCCGTCGCGCTCTCCGATTTCTTCGCCAACATCAGCGCAATGATGGACCACGCCGTGCAGGCATATCTTGAGGGCCACGGAACCCGTTCCCTGACCCAGGCCGCCGCCGCCTTCTGGCCCAGCGCCGCGCTCGGCATGGTCCGGGCCGCCGGTGAGCGCTGGCTTGCCGCGCCTGCCCAGGACCGGCCTTCCGAAGCCGAGATGACGGACCAGCTCACCGCCTGGCTGTTTGACGGAATCGGCTGGGACTCCCCCGGCCGCCAGGCCCGCGAAACCTCTTCATCCACCACTGCGCCCGGAAGCAGCGGAATATCCTCCGCAGCGCCGAACGCCGACCAGTAAGGACACGCAATGACGCAATCAGTCTCTACCCCGCAGCGCCAGCTTCCCGCCAGCACCGTCATCCGCGAAGACGACTCGGCAACGGTCAACGTCGAAGCGCTGGGCCGCACCCTGCTGGGCAAGTGGCATGACATTCGCCTTCAGGCGCGCAGGCTGGCCGGAACGGAAGAGCTGCACGCCCCCGCCGGGCTCTCCCACACCGAGCACCGCCTCCGCGTCATGGACCAGCTCAAGGTACTGGTGGACGCGGACGCCGTGCACCGGGCCTTCCCCGCTTACGTAGGCGGGCAGGACAACCACGGCGGCAACATTGCCGGGTTCGAAGAACTTGTGGTGGCCGATCCCTCCCTTCAGATCAAGGCCGGCGTCCAGTGGGGCCTCTTCGGCTCCGCAGTCCTGCACCTGGGCAACCGTGAGCACCATGAAAAGTGGCTTCCGGGCATCATGAGCCTGGAGATCCCCGGCTGCTTCGCCATGACGGAGACCGGGCACGGCTCGGACGTTTCCAGCATCGCCACCACCGCCGAATACGATGAGGCGGCGCAGGAATTCATCATCAATACACCGTTCCGGGCGGCCTGGAAGGACTACATCGGCAACGCCGCCGTGAACGGCAAGGCTGCCGTCGTCTTCGCACACCTCATCACCAGGGGCGTGGACCACGGCGTGCATGCGTTCTATGTTCCGCTTCGCGACGAAAACGGCTTCCTGCCCGGAGTCGGCGGCGAGGATGACGGCGTCAAGGGCGGCCTGAACGGGATCGACAACGGCCGGCTGCACTTCTCCAACGTGCGGATCCCGCGCACCAACCTCCTGAACCGCTACGGTGACGTTGCGGAGGACGGCACCTACACCTCCTCCATCGAGAGCCCGGGACGCCGTTTCTTCACGATGATCGGCACCCTGGTCCAGGGCAGGGTCTCCCTGGACGGTGCCGCCGTGGCTGCGTCCAAGCTGGGCCTGAACATCGCCATCAAGTACGCCACCGAACGCCGGCAGTTCAACGGTGCCTCCGACACGGTCGAAGAAGTACTGATGGACTACCAGCAGCACCAGCGCCGCCTGCTCCCCCTGCTGGCCACGACGTACGCCGCCTCCTTCGCCCACGATGAGCTGCTGTCAAAGTTCGACGACGTGTTCTCCGGTGCGGATGACACGGACGAGAACCGCCAGGACCTTGAGACCCTCGCCGCTGCGCTGAAGTCACTGTCAACCTGGCATGCACTGGACACCCTGCAGGAGTGCCGCGAGGCAACCGGCGGCGCCGGCTTCCTGGCGGAGAACCGGCTCACCGCGCTGCGCTCGGACCTGGACATCTACGTCACGTTCGAAGGCGACAACACGGTGCTGCTGCAGCTGGTCGCCAAGCGGCTCCTCGCAGACTACGCCAGGGAATTCCAAGGTGCCGACTTTGGGGTCCTGGCCCGCTACGTCGTGGGCCAGGCCACCGAACGCACGGTCCACCGCTCCGGCCTGCGCCAGATTGTGCAGACCGTCGCGGACACCGGATCCGAGAAGAAATCCGCCATCGCCCTGCGGGATCCACGGACCCAGCACGACCTGCTGGCAGACCGGGTGGCCACCATGGTTGCCGAGGTTGCCGGTGAACTGCAGAAGGCCCGCAAGCTGCCCAAGGCTGAAGCCGCCGCAGTGTTCAACCGGAACCAGCATGACCTCATCGAAGCCGCCCGCGCGCACGCCGAACTGCTGCAGTGGGAGGCCTTCACCCGCGGCCTGGAGCGCATCGAGGACGAAGGGACCCGGCAGGTTGTTACCTGGCTGCGTGACCTCTTCGGGCTGGGGCTGATCGAGAAGAACCTGGCCTGGTACCTGATGCACGGCCGGCTCTCCTCGCAGCGCGCCCGCACGCTTGGGGAGTACATCAACCGGCTGCTCGCCAAGATCCGCCCGCACGCCATGGACCTGGTGGACGCCTTTGGCTACGGTCCGGAACACCTCCGGGCAGCCATTGCCAGCGGTGCGGAAAAGCAGCGTCAGGACGAATCGATGGAGTACCAGCGGCTGCTCCGCGCCTCGGGTGCCGCTCCGGTGGACGAAAAGATCCTGATCCAGCGCCGCAAGCAGGCTGCGAAGGGCAAGCGGTAACACCGCAGGACCCGCACTGAGCGGCGAAGGGCCCGGCACCGGTGGACTCCGGTGCCGGACCCTTCGCCGTGCCCATAGTGCCCACGGTCCCTACGGAAGGACCGAGCGGTACACCTGCAGCGTCGCTTCGGCGATGGCGTCCCAGGAAAAGTGGTCAGCGGCGCGCCGCCTGCCTGCCTTCCCCATCTGCCGCGCCCTGTCCGGGTCGGAAACGAGCACGGTCACGGCGGCGGCGAAATCACGGACGAACTTTTCCGGATCCAGCGGCGTGCCGGTTCCGTCCTGCACCTGTTCGAGGGGCACCAGAAGGCCGGTGACGCCGTCGTCCACTACCTCCGGAATGCCGCCGGTGGCACTGGCCACCACCGCCGTGCCGCACGCCATCGCCTCCAGGTTAACGATCCCGAGCGGCTCGTAGATGGAGGGGCAGGCGAAGACCGTGGCGGAGCTGAGCACCTTGATCAGCTCCGTGCGCGGCAGCATCCGTTCAATCACGACGACGCCGGTGCGCGAGCTTCTCAGCTCACCGATCAGTGCGGCCGTCTCGGCGGCGAGTTCCGGAGTGTCCGCCGCCCCGAGGCAGAGAACGAGCTGGACCTCCGGCGGCAGCAGCGCCGCCGCCCGGAGCAGGTACGGAACACCCTTCTGCCGGGTGTTGCGGCCAACGAACACTACTGATGGGGCATCCGGATCGATGCCAAGCGCCCGCAGGCCGTCCGGATCCTCATCCGGATGCCAGGCCTCGGTATCGATTCCGTTGTGGACAACGCGGACCTTTCCGGGGGTGACTTCCGGGTAGGCCCGCAGGATGTCCTTCCGCATCCCTTCGGACACGGCGATGATGGCGGAGGCGGCGTCGTACGCGGTTTTCTCGACCCAGGAGGAGAGGGCGTATCCGCCGCCAAGCTGCTCGGACTTCCATGGGCGCAGCGGCTCCAGGCTGTGGGCACTGAGGACGTGCGGAACACCGTAGAGCAGTGAGCCCAGATGGCCCGCCATGTTGGCGTACCAGGTATGCGAGTGGATGAGGTCTGTTCCGTCAAGCCCCTGGAGCATGTCCAGGTCCGTCCCCAGGGTCTGCACTGCGGGGTTGGCGGCCCCCAGGTTGGCCGGAACCGGATAGGCCTGCACGCGGGCGCCGTGGTAATCAGCCTCCCGCGGCGCACCGAAACAGTGAACCCGCAGGTCAGCCCGGGAGGCCAGGACACGGCTCAGTTCCGCCACATGCACTCCGGCACCCCCGTAGATGTCCGGGGGGAATTCCTTGGAAACGATATCTACTCGCACTTGTTCAACGTAGTGCACTTTCGCCGCAGTGATCTAGTGTGTTTGTCAGCAGGCTTCCCAGTCAGCACGGCTTAACCGATTTCCCGGCACCCGGGAGCAGTCAGGAGCAGACCCATGGCACCGAAGAAAGTCCTGTCCGTCGTCCTCGCCGGCGGCGAAGGTAAGCGGTTGATGCCGCTGACCGCCGACCGGGCCAAACCTGCGGTGCCCTTCGCCGGCAAATACCGGCTGATCGACTTCGCCCTCTCCAACCTGGTCAACTCCGGTTACCTGCAGATCGTGGTGCTGACGCAGTACAAGTCCCACAGCCTGGACCGCCACATCTCCGAGACCTGGCGCCTGTCCACCCAGCTGCAGAACTACGTCGCTTCGGTCCCGGCCCAGCAGCGGGTCGGCAAGAGCTGGTTCCTTGGCAGTGCCAACGCCCTGTACCAGTCCATGAACCTGATCGACGACGCGCGGCCGGACATCGTCGTCGTCATCGGGGCGGACCACGTCTACCGGATGGATTTCTCCCAGATGGTGGATGCGCACATCGCCTCCGGTGCCCCGTGCAGCGTTGCCGCCGTCCGGCAGCCGCTGGCCATGGCGGACCAGTTCGGCGTCATAGAAACCGATCCCGGAGACCCGGACCGGATCGCCGCCTTTGTCGAAAAGCCGTCGAGTACGCCCGGCCTGCCGGATGATCCCGGCAGCTTCCTCGCCTCCATGGGCAACTATGTCTTCACGACCGATGCGCTGGTGGAGGCCCTGCGGATAGACGCCGAACGCCTCATCACCAAGCACGACATGGGCGGGGACATCATCCCGTGGTTCGTTGAACGCGGCGAAGCCAATGTCTATGACTTCACCGAGAACGTGATTCCCGGGGCCACTGAACGC
Source organism: Arthrobacter koreensis (assembly GCF_009193255.1). GTDB lineage: Bacteria > Actinomycetota > Actinomycetes > Actinomycetales > Micrococcaceae > Arthrobacter_B > Arthrobacter_B koreensis. Next base: position 416,337 of record NZ_WACG01000002.1, on the reverse strand, counting down.
GACCAGCGGTACTGGCGGGACGTCGGCACCCTGGACTCCTACTACGACGCGCACATGGACCTCATCTCGCCGGTGCCGTCCTTCAACCTCTACAACCTCCAGTGGCCCATCTACACCCGGCAGAGCACTTCCCCGCCGGCCAAGTTCGTTCGGGATTCGACGTCGGCTCCGGGTACGGCGGTCGACTCGATCGTCGCCAACGGGGCGGTGATTTCCGGCGGTACGGTCAGCGGGTCCGTCCTGGGCCACGACGTTTATGTCGATGCCGGCGCCACCGTCAGCGACAGCGTCATCATGGACGGTGTGCGCATTGGGAAGGGCGCGGTGGTCAAGCGGGCGATCGTGGACAAGTTCGTGGAGGTTCCGCCGGGCGCGACCGTCGGGGTGGACCGCGAGCTGGACCTGGCTCGGGGCTATACGGTCACGGCGTCGGGACTCACCGTGCTCAGCAAGGGGCAAACCGTCCGGGTGGAGTGACGGGGACCGCGCGATAACGGGCGTCGGCCTGGATAGCGGTAAGGTCGAGGTGCACCAGTTTGCCCTCCGCCGGAACACCCCGGCGGACCCACCGCAGAAACGTGATCCATGAGCAGCACAGACCTCAGCCCCGAAGACCTCAGCACCTGCCTTCGGGTTCTGTCCACCATCCATGCCCTGGACGAGGACCATCCGGACCACGTGGCCGTCCGCCGCGCCACGGCGAAGATGTTCAAGGCCGTGAAGAAACACCGCAAGGTGACCAAGCGCGAAGCGGTGGCAGAAGCTGACCGCGCCGTCGTGGCCCGCACCGCCACTGGCGCTCCGGACCGGATCGATGACGAAACGAGGGGCGCCCAGCTGCGCAGCGCGGCCCACGGTCCGTCCGCAGGCACCCTGCTCAAGCCGCGGAACTGCTACATCTGCAAACAGCCGTACACCCTGGTGGATGCCTTCTACCACCAGCTGTGCCCTGAGTGCGCTGCCTTCAGCCATGCCAAGCGCGATGCCCGGACAGACCTCACCGGCCGGCGTGCACTGCTGACCGGCGGCCGCGCCAAGATTGGCATGTACATCGCACTGCGGCTGCTCCGCGACGGCGCGCACACCACCATCACCACCCGCTTCCCCAAGGACGCAGCCCGCCGCTTCGCTGCGATGGAGGACTCCGCGGACTGGCTCCACCGCCTGAAGATCGTGGGAATCGACCTTCGTGACCCGGCGCAGGTCATCTCCCTGGCCGACGCCGTTGCCGCCGACGGCCCGCTGGACATCCTGATCAACAACGCTGCACAGACCGTCCGGCGCAGTTCCAATGCCTACCAGCCGCTCATGGACGCCGAGCTGGAAGAGCTGCCGGCGAACCGGCCCATGCCTGAACTGGTGACCTTCGGCAACACCTACAACGCACACCCCACCGCCCTGGCAGGTTCGGTGGCCGAGCACCCCGTCCTGGCGGGCGACGCCGTGACGTCCCTGGCCTTGACCGCCGGCTCATCCTCCCTGGCCAAGCTGGGTGACGGCACGGCGATCGACGCCGGCGGCCTGGTGCCGGATACCGCACCGATCAACTCCTGGACCCAGGTGGTGGACCAGGTGGAGCCGCTGGAAATGCTCGAAGTGCAGCTCTGCAACGTGACCGCACCGTTCCTGCTGGTCAACCGGCTCCGTCCGGCGATGGCGGCCTCCCCCGCCCGGCGCAAGTACATTGTGAACGTTTCCGCCATGGAGGGGCAGTTCGCCCGCCGCTACAAGGGCCCCGGACATCCGCACACCAACATGGCCAAGGCGTCGCTGAACATGCTCACCCGTACCAGCGCCGGAGAAATGCTCGAAACCGACGGAATCCTCATGACTGCCGTGGATACCGGCTGGATCACGGACGAGCGTCCGCACCCCACCAAGGTGCGGCTGGCCGAAGAAGGTTTCCATGCGCCCCTGGACCTGGTGGACGGAGCTGCGCGCGTCTACGACCCGATAGTCATGGGTGAGGCCGGCGAGGACCTCTCCGGGGTCTTCCTCAAGGATTACCGGCCTTCGCCCTGGTAGCCGCCCGGCGCCGGAGGGCGCCTACCCCCTTGCTCAGCTCCGACACGACGACGATGGTGGCGGCCACGCCGAGGCACAGCAGCCACTGGTCCGCGTACAGCGGGACCGTGTCGAAAAGGTCCTCGAAGAATCCCAGCTGAACCACGAGGACCTGCAGCAGGACCACCGCGCCCAGTGAGAACCAGATGGTTCGGTTGGTGAACGTCTGCAGTGAGAACACGGAAGACGTTTCGCTGCGCACGTTGAGCAGGTTGAAGACCTGGTAGAAAACGAACGTCGTGAACGCCATCGTCGTGGCGAAATTGGCGCTGGCGGCGGCCGCTTCGGGGAAGAGCGACGGCGACGCCAGCAGCACCCAGCAGGTACCGGCGGCCATGACCAGCCCGGAGACCGCCAGCGCGGCCAGCCGCTGGCCGGTCAGCAGCGGCTCGCGGGGCCTGCGGGGGGCCTGCCTCATCACTTTCGGGTCGGTTGAGTCCACGCCGAGAGCCAGGGCGGGCGGGCCGTCCATGATGATGTTGACCCACAGGATCTGGATGGCGGTGAACGGCGCGCCCCCGGCAAACCCGAACGTGGCAGCAGCCAGGAAGATCAGCACGAAACCCCACGCCGTGGTCAGCTGGAACCGGACAAACTTGATGATGTTCGCGTAGATGCCGCGGCCTTCCCGGACCGCGGCAACAATGGTGGCGAAATTGTCATCGGTCAGGATCATCCGGGCGGCGCCCTTGGACACGTCCGTTCCGGTGATGCCCATGGCAATGCCGATGTCCGCACGCTTCAGGGCAGGTGCGTCGTTGACGCCGTCGCCCGTCATTGCCACCACCGATCCGTCGGCCTGCAGCGCCTCGACGACGCGCAGCTTGTGTTCCGGCGAGACGCGGGCCAGCACGCCAACCTGAGGGGCGAGTTCCTGCAGCTGCGGTCCATCGAGTCCGTCCAGCGCCGAGCCGGCCACTGCCTCCCCCGGGATGCCCAGGTCCTTCGCGATGGCCGACGCCGTCACCAGGTGGTCACCGGTGATCATGTGCACGCGGATCCCTGCGGCACGCGCCTCTTCGATGGCGTCCTTCGCTTCGCGGCGCGGCGGATCCATGATGCCAACGACGGCGTACAGCACCAGTCCGGCCACCTCCCGGCGGAGCCGCTCCGGTTCAGCAGGAGGAAGCTCCTCGAAGGGGCGCCCGGCCACGGCGAGGGTGCGCAGGCCTGCATCGGCGATGAGCTCTACTTCGGTCAGTACCCGTTCCCGGTGCTCCGGGGTGAGCGGTTCAACGCCTTCAGGCCCGGCGAAATGCGTACACAGCTCCAGGACGACGCCCGGTGCGCCCTTCACGTTGCACCAGTTCCTGTCCGCATGGCGCCGGTCGGAGTTGAACGTGGCCATGAACTTGTATTCCGAGTCGAACGGCACTTCCGCCAGCCGCGGATGCTCTGCCCGTGCACCCACCGGGTCTATGCCGGCCTTCTCCGCCAGCACCACCAGGGCGCCCTCGGTGGGGTCACCGCTCAGCAGGCCGTCCGTCACGGATGCGTCATTGCACAGCACCATGGCCAGGTAGGCCTCCGTCATTGCCGGAACCTCGCCGCCGTCCGGACTGAGGATCTTGCCGTCCAGCCCGTAGCCGGTACCCGTAACGCGGCACCGCAGGCCATAGGCGGAGACCAGCCGCCGCACGGTCATCTCATTCAGGGTGAGGGTGCCCGTCTTGTCGGTACAAATGTGCGAGGTTCCGCCCAGCGTCTCCACGGCCGACAGCTGTTTAATGATCGCGCCGCGCGCAGCCAGCCGGGAAGCGCCCATGGCCAGGGTGAAGGCGACGACGGCGGTCAGCCCTTCCGGGATGGTGGCCACCGCGAGGGATACCGAGGTGAGCAGCAGGGAATTCAGGTCTTCTCCGCGGAGCAGCCCGAGGACGAAGACGAGTGCCACGACGCCCAGGGCGATCCAGGTCAGCAGTGCCGCGAGCTGGTCGATGCTGCGCTGCAGCGTCGTCTTCTCGTCCCGGGTGCTGCCAAGCAGGTGGGCAATGCGGCCCATCTGCGTGTCCATGCCGGTGCCGGTGACTACCATCATGGCCCTGCCGCGGCTGATGTCGGTGCCCATGTAGAGCATGCCATGGCGGTCAGCTACCGGTGAATCGGCGGGCTGCAGGGAGGCTGCGTCCTTGTTGACCGGCTGCGACTCCCCGGTCAGCGCGGCCTCTGCCGCCTGCAGCCGCACGGCTTCCAGCAGCCTGCCGTCTGCCGGTACCGAGTCCCCGGCTTCCAGCAGCACGATGTCCCCCGGTACAAGGTCCGTGCGGGGAATGGTGGTGAGGCTGCCGCCCCGGCGGACCCGGGTGGTCCCCACGTCTGTCCGGCGCAGTGCTTCCAGGCTGTTCTCGGCCCGGCGTTCTTGGACGAAGTTGAGGCAGGTGTTCAGGATGACCACGGCAAGGATGACGATGGGCGTTTCAAGTTCCCGGGATACGACGGCGCTGATCACCGCGGCCGCTATCAGGACCAGGATCAGCCGGTCAGTCAGCAGGCCGAGGACCTTCCGCCAGGTGGGAACCGGAGGCTTTCCTGCCAGCTGGTTGGCCCCGAAGGCCGCCAGCCGGCGGTCAGCCTCGCCGGGGCTGAGCCCGGACGCCGGATCACTGTTGAGGGCGGCCGCGACGTCCGGTCCGGGCCGGGTCCAGGGATCGGACACCTGGAGGCCGGGCACTCCGGCGGCAGGTGTTCCGGCTGCGGAGTTGCTGCCATGGTGCATGGGATGCCCCTGTGCTCGGCTCGCCAACTGGTCCGGTTCAGTCTACCAACGGGGTGCCGGAGGGGTAATGGCGCAGCTAGGAGTTGGTGCCGCGGCGCGTTCTCGGACAAGGTTGGAGAATGCCAGCGCCCAACGCCCTCCGAGCCAGCCTCCCCGGCCTCGCCGCCGCAGCCGCCGCCGTCGTGCTCTGCCTGCTTCTGCACCGGATGTTCCCGGCAGTTCCGGTTCTGACCGCCGCCGTCCTCCTGGGTCTGCTCGCAGGAAACGTACCTGGTCCGGCAGCGGTTGCAGCGGGCCGCTGGCGTCCCGGGCTGGCGTTCTCGGCGAAGAATTTCCTGCGGCTTGGCATCGTGCTGCTGGGGCTGAAAGTCTCCCTGCTGGACATCGCTGAACTGGGCTGGCTTACCGTGGCCCTGATCATTGCCCTGGTGGCGTTTTCCTTCGGTGCCACGTACCTGGTGTGCCGTGCCTTCCGGCTTCCCGGGGAAGAACCCGTCCTGGTGGCTGCGGGGTTTTCAATCTGCGGGGTCTCCGCGGTTGGTGCCGTTGCCGCCGCGAGGGGAATCCGGGCCGAACGGACCGCGGTCCCGGCGGCCATGGTGACCCTGTGCGGCACGCTGGCCATTGCCGTGCTGCCGCTGCTCGGTGCGGTACTGGGTCTGTCACCGGAACGGTTCGGGTTCCTGGCCGGCGCGTCCGTCCACGACGTGGGACAGGTGGTGGCCACCGCCCAGACCGGCGGCGCAGCCGCACTGGCGCTCGCCGTCGTCGTTAAGCTCGTGCGCGTGCTGATGCTGGCGCCGGTCAGTGCCCTCGCCGGCCTGCATCACCGCCGGACCGCCGGAACAAGTGCAGGAAAGTTCCCCCCGTTGGTGCCGCTGTTCGTGGCCGGTTTCGTCGCCGCTGTAGCGCTGAGGACCACCGGGCTGCTTCCGGCCGGCATGCTCGACGCCGCGGCGCTGGCTCAGGAACTGCTCTTCGCCGCGGCACTCTTCGGGCTGGGCGCATCAGTGAACCTGCGCAGCCTTGCCCGCACCGGCGGCCGGGCCGCTGCTGCGTCCCTGGTGTCCTGGGCCATCATCGTGGCTGCCGCCCTCGGCCTCGCAGTGCTGCTGGTTCCTGCGTAATCACCGTGCCCGGTCCATGCCGGCAGCCTTACCCGTTGCCGGGCCGCTGGGGTCCGAATAGTCTCAGACCGTCCGGCACCCGGCGGTGGACCACAAGGGGGCGGTATGGCTCGCGCTGTTGTTCCAGCGACCCTGGCACCTGACCGGGGCCGGTTCCAGCAGGTTAGGAAAAGGGCCGGGCTGCTGCCCCGGTTGGCCGGCGGTTTCTGGTGCGCGCTGGTTCTCTGGCTCCTCGTTTCAAATGTGGTCCTCCCTTCTTACGGTTTTTCACGCTACGAGACCTGGGCGGCAGCGCTGCTGGGCGTCCTGGTTCTGGGAATGACGCTCTTTTTTGCATGGCTTTTGGACCGGTTCGACCAGTGGGTGCGGGTGCGGTGGGTACAGGGGTTTGGCTCCGTGCTTGGCTGGGGCGCCGTCTTTGCCGTGCTGGCCAGGCTGGCCGATGCAGTACGGCTGCCTCCGGACTGGGACGCGGCTGCCGTCTTCTATTCGGCGTACGGGCTTGCAGACCAGGGGGTGCCGGAAGCCGTGGACCGCGCCTACTTTCAGGTCAATCCCAACAACCTCCTCCTGATGCTGCTGCTGAGCCGTTATCTGGGAGCGGCGGAGGCACTCGGTTCCCCGGACCTCAGGCAGTCAACGGCCTACCTGGGGGCGGCGCTGCTCTTCGCCGGCATGGTGCTCACGTACACCGCGACATGGCTTCTCGGCGGGCGGCGTGCGGCCAGGCTGACACTGGTTCCCTCGGTGTTCCTGATAGTGCTCTCCCCCTGGCTGACGGTTTTCTACTCCGACGTTGCGGCGCTCCCTTTCACCATCCTTGTGTTCTGCCTCCTGCTCGGGGCAGCCAGGTGCCGGCTGCCTGCCCGGCTGCTGCTGTGGGCGGCCGCGGGAGCAGTGTCCGCGGTGGGCTACGGAATCAAACCCACTGCGTTGATTGTCCTGGTGGCCGCGTCGGTGGTGATCCTGTTTTCGGTGCGCCGGGCCGCGTGGCGGAGGGACCTCGCCCTCGCCCTGCTGTCCGCAACCACGGCTGCAGCCGCCTTTGCCGGGGTGCACGCCGGCATTGGTGCGTGGGTGCGCAGCTCCGGGGTCCCTGCTGAAGGTGTCTCCGCGGATGAGTACGCCCTTCCTGTGACGCACTTCCTGAAGGTGGGGGTCCAGCAGTATCCGGGCCCGCACGGGAACTATTACGGTGCGTACAACGAGGAAGACAGAAGCACCACGCTTGCGGTTGCCGAGCCGCAGGAACGCTTCGATGCGGCGCTTCAGGTCTATCTCGACCGCGTGGGCGAACGCGGCCCGGCGGGCTACGCAGGATTCCTCAACGCCAAGCTTCGCTGGATGACAGGTGACGGGTCCTTCTTCGCCTGGGGTGAAGGCCGGATGACGGCTGACAGCTTCATCGCGGATGATCCCCTCAGCCGAAGCATCCAGGACTTCTTCGGCCCGGAACGCCCCGGCTTCGAACTGCTCCTTAACCTGTGGCAGGGAACCTGGTTCCTGCTGCTGGTCCTGTGCGGAGCGGGCTTGTTCCTGCGCGGGCCGCCCTTTGATTCGCGGGCGGTCGCAACGGCCCGCGTTGCGCTGCTGGGCCTCTTCGTGTTCCTGCTGCTCTCCGAGGGCAGGGCACGGTTCCTGTACCTCTACGTTCCGTTCTTCATCGTGCTGGGCAGCCTGTCCCTGCAGCGGCTGGCAGCTGCCGGCGGTTGTCCGCGGAGCCGGCGGCTGTCCTGGCCGAGGCACCGACGGGACACGCCGCCTCCCTCATCAACCGCTGAGGTGGTTGAATGAACTGGTGCCTAACGAAAACCTCAGCCGCGATGAAGCAGCCGCCCGTTCCACCCTCCTGCGAGTTGACTCCTACGACGTTGAACTTGACCTCGGTGACGCCGCCGATCCCACCGTTGCGGGATTCCGGTCGCGGAGTACCATCACGTTCGACTGCGCCGTAGCGGGAGCTTCGACGTTCCTGGACTTCATTCACGGCGGTGTGGACGCCGTCGTCGTCAATGGGAAAGCGTATGACCCGGCAGAGACGGTCAGCGGTTCACGGATCATGCTCCACAACCTGGTGACCGGGACCAACGTGGTCAGCGTGGAAGGCACTGCGCTGTACAGCCGCAGCGGGGAGGGCATGCACCGCTTTACCGATCCAGCGGACGGGCGCACTTACCTCTACACCCAGTATGAGCCGGCCGATTCCCGGCGGGTGTTCGCCAACTTCGAGCAGCCGGACCTCAAGGCGTCCTTCACCTTCCACGTCACTGCCCCGGCGGGCTGGGAAGTTGTGTCCAATTCACCAGAGACGGCACGCACACCGGTAGGTGGCGACCTCAGCCGCCGGGACTTCGCTCCCACTCCGCGGATCTCCACCTACATCACCTGTGTCCTGGCAGGACCGTACTTCAAGGCAGAGGACTCGTGGACCGTCGGGCTGCCCGGCGGTGACCAGCTCGTGGTCCCGCTCGGTGCCTACTGCCGTGCCTCCCTCGCGGAACATTTCGACGCCGACGCGATCTTCGACACCACCAAACGGGGACTTGAATACTTCCACGAGCTCTTCGCCTACCCTTACCCCTTCGGTAAGTATGACCAGGCGTTCGTGCCCGAGTACAACCTCGGCGCCATGGAGAACCCCGGCCTGGTGACGTTCACCGAGGCCTACGTGTTCCGGACCAAAGCCACAGAAGCGCAGTACGAGGCGCGGGCGAACACCATTATGCACGAGATGGCGCACATGTGGTTCGGGGACCTGGTGACCATGCGCTGGTGGGATGACCTGTGGCTGAAGGAGTCCTTCGCGGACTACATGGGGGCACTGGCGGTGGATGAAGCCACGGACTGGACCAATTCATGGGTCAGCTTCGCCAACCGCCGCAAGGCCTGGGCCTATGTGCAGGACCAGCTGCCCACCACGCACCCCATCGTGGCGGACATCCCCAACCTCGAGGCTGCCAAGCAGAACTTCGACGGCATCACCTACGCCAAGGGTGCATCGGTGCTCAAGCAGCTGGTGGCGTACGTCGGTTTCGACGCGTTCATTGACGCCTCACGCACCTACTTCGCACGGCACGCGTGGGGCAACACCACGCTCGCGGACCTGCTGGAAGTCCTCGGCTCCGCGTCCGGCCGGGACATGAGCGAGTGGTCCCGGATGTGGCTGCAGACCGCCGGAGTGCCCGTCCTGTCCATCGATGCCGAAACCGCGGCAGACGGCACCTATGGCTCCGTCGCCGTACTGCAGGATGCACCGGACCCGGTCAGCGGGGAGCAGATGCCGAGGCCGCACCGGATTCGCCTGGGCTCCTACGAATTCGACGCCGACGGCTGGCTGGTACGCACCGGATCGGTGGAAATCGACGTCGCCGGCCGCCGCACGGAGGTCCCGGAACTTGCGGGCAAACCCGCGCCGGCGCTGCTGCTGCCGAACGACGGCGACCTGACCTACGCGAAGATCCGCTTCGATCCCGCGTCCCTGGCCACGCTGCTCGAGTTCCTTCCCCGACTGCGTGATCCGCTGGCCCGCGCGATCTGCCTGTCCGCGCTCTGGAACAGCGTGCGCGACGGCGTCCTCTCCGCCAGGGACTATCTGCGCCTGGTCATCCGGACCGCCCCGTCCGAGCCCGGTGCCGGGGTGAAGCAGGTGCTGCTTGATAACGCACGTACCGCCGTTGAGCGTTACGCTCCGGAGGAGATCCGGGACGCGCTGAGGGAACAGCTCTTCACGGCTGTCACGGACCAGCTCGCCGATGCGCCGGCCGCAAGCGACAGCCAGCTGATCCTGGCCCGGGCCGCAGCAGCGCTGGGCAGGCACAGCACCAGCCACAACGAACTCCTGCGCGGACTGCTCTCCGGCAGCGTCAGCTACCCGGGACTCACGGTCGATTCCGACCTGCGCTGGCGTCTGTGGCAGGCGCTGGCCGGCACAGGTTCCGCAGGCATGGAGGAGCTCAAGGCCGAACTGAAAGCCGACAATACGGCTGCCGGAAGGGTGGGCTACACGGTCGCTGCCGCAGCCCTGCCGGACCCCGGAGTTAAGGCTGCTGCCTGGGCGGCCGCCGTGAACACAGCGGACCTGTCCAACGAGCTGCTCTCCGCCACTATCGAGGGGTTCAACCTCGGACGCCATGAGCTCCTGGACGCTTTCATTCCCCGGTACTTCGCCGCCCTGGAGACCGTCTGGTCCAGCCGCAGCATAGAGATCGCCTCGCGCGTGGTTGCCGGGCTCTACCCGTCCGCACAGGACCTCGCTCCGCATATGGTGCCGGCAGACCATCCGGTCCTGCAGCGAAGCCAGGAATGGCTCGAATCCAACCCCGCTGCTCCGGCGGCGCTGCGCAGGATCATTCTTGAAGCACAGGACCAGCTGCTCCGTGCCCTGCGTGCTCAGGCTGCCGCCCGCTAGGCAGCTCGCGGCGTCAGCGCTCCGGTTAGTGCACCGGCCGGGACAGCAAGCGGCGGGCTAACGCCGTTTGGCCACGCTGAGCAGGAAGGCCGAGTCCTCGACGGCGTTGACGGCATGCCGGGCCTGCGGCACGATCAGGTGGTCGCCGGCGGAGCCTTCCCAGCTTTCGCCTTCGGAAAACAGGGTAATGCGCCCCTTGAGCACAGTGATGGTAGCTTCGCCGGGGTTGTCATGTTCATCCAGGCTGAACCCGGCGGCAAGGGCGATAACGGTCTGGCGCATCACGTGCTCGTGACCGCCGTAGACCGTCGCCGCACTCCTGCCGGAGGACGCCTCCCTGGCTGTCTCCAAATGGTTGCGCACCAGTGCCGTCAGCGACTTCTTCTCCATGCCGGGAAGTCTAGATGCCGGCAGGGCCGATAGGTAGCGCGAACTACGGGACCCGGTTGATCCACTCCGGAGTATCGAACTTGGCGGCAACCTTTTCCGCGGCACGCTCCATCTCGGCGTCGGAAATGCCCGTGGTCCGGGCGCCGTAGCGTGCGGCGAAGGTCTGCATCATGGTGTCCAGGATCTCCTCCCGGCTCAGCCCGGTCTGCCGGCGCAGCGGATCCACTCGCTTCTTGGCGCTGCGGGTCCCCTTGTCGGAGAGCTTCTCCTTGCCGATGCGCAGCACCTGAACCATCTTGTCCGCGTCGATGTCATAGGACATGGTGACGTGGTGCAGCATGGCACCGGAACTGAGGCGCTTCTGCGCTGCGCCGCCGATCTTGCCCTGGTCCGTCGCGATGTCATTGAGCGGCTGGTACCAGGCTTTGATGCCCAGGCGTTCCAGGGATTCCATGACCCAGGCGTCAAGGAACGGATACGAATCGGCGAAGCTCAATCCGTCGACGAGGGACTGCGGGACGTAAAGCGAATACGTAATGGCGTTGCCGTGCTCCATGAACATCGCACCGCCGCCGCTGATCCGGCGGACAACCGTCACGCCGTGCCGTTCGGCGCCTTCCGGATCCACCTCGTTGCGCAGGGACTGGAAACTGCCGATCACCACGGAGGGAGATTCCCATTCCCAGAAGCGAAGGGTCGGGTTGCGTCGTCCGGCCGCGACTTCCTCCGCCAGGACTTCATCCATGGCCACATGCATGTGCGTAGAGAGCGCAGTGGGCGGGATGATCTCCCATTCGTGGTCGCCCCAGCTGGTGGCCTTGGCCAGCGCACGCCGGACAGTGATGGCGACCGCTTCCGGGGAAAAACCGAAAAGTACCGCATCGGGGCGCAGCCGGGACCGGACGGCGTCGGCGATCTGCTCTGCGCTGCTCTCTGCGGAAAGGCCGGTCAGGGCTGCATTGATTTCATCCAGTGCATCATCGGGTTCGAGGAAGAAGTCTCCGCTGAGGGAGACGGTGTCCAGGACACCGTTTTTCACGTCGAGGTCCACCACGACCAGTTTGCCGCCGGGAACCTTGTATTCCCCGTGCCGGCTGCCGTCGTGTGCTTCACTCATGCTGATCCTCCTGGAAGAACTCTTACCCTCGGCCCATCGCGCCGGGTGTGGACGTAAACGAAAGGTCCGTCCGGAACATTCCGAACGGACCTTTCAATTCTAAGGCTGTAAAGCTAAGGCTACTTCTTGCCGCCAAAGCCCTTGAAGCGGGCGTTGAAGCGCTCCACACGGCCGGCGGAGTCCATGATGCGCTGCTTGCCCGTGTAGAACGGGTGCGATGCGGAGGAGATTTCCACCTCGATCAGCGGGTAGGTGTTGCCGTCTTCCCACTCGATCGTCTTGGAGGACGTCGCCGTGGAGTTGGTCAGGAACGCGGTGTCGGACGCAAGGTCACGGAAGACAACCGGCGCGTACGAGGGGTGGATGTCAGACTTCACAGTAATACCTTCTCTAGGTGACTGGATTTTGCCAGGCACAATGGGGTTCAAAGCTCTTCTGGCCAATTGGCCAACAATCAATCTTAGCGCAAGGACGGCACTGATGCGCAAAAGGGGCGCACGAACCGCCGTGCAGGACTCATGGGACCACCTGCACTGCCAGCCTAGCCCAGGTCTCACCCGCTTCCCCAGCCCGTGATGTCAGCCCTGATCGACGTGCTGATCCCTCGTGTGGTCCCGGAGTAGTCGATGAGCAGCGGCCGGTACAGCTCATCGAGGGTCAGGACGACCGAACCGGCAAAGTCGCCGGGATTCTCGGGTTCAATGACGGCGGTGAGACGGGTCGCAGCAGTGCCGAGGTATTCGACTCCGTACTCGGCGCGCACTGTTGCGGCAGTCTGCATCAGGGACCGGAGCCGGTCCGGGTTGGCGGTCAACTCTGCGGCGTCGGCCAGCACTGCGGCATAGGCTTCCTCAGCGCCGCCGGACGGATCTGCGTTGGCTACGGCCTCTCCGGTACGCAGCGTCCGGCCGGCTTCGGATACGGAGATGCTAAGGTCACCGTCAGTTCTTCGAAGTTCCATGGCGAACTCCGGCGCAGTGCGGAACTGCATGGTGTATGTTCCCGGCGGAAGCCAACTCGCCGTGGTGCTGACCTGCTGTTCAGCGCCGATTCCGGCTTCCATGGCTGCGGCGACGCAGTCCGCGGCCCCGTTGAATTCGCCGGAGTTTTCGCGAAGCAGGAACTGGCACGCGTCCTGGACACTTTCCGCCATGCCGGCCTGGGCGCCGCTCACCGTCACGTCCAGGGGCTCAGGGGTGACCGTGGGCTCGGGTTCCGCAGTGCGCGCCTTCGCCGGCTGCGGTACCGGATCGGGGGACGGCGGCTTCGAAACCGCGTCCTGTGTCCGCGCTGTCATCTGTTCCGCGGTTGGGCCGCAGGCTGCCAAGGCGGGCAGCAGTGCTGAGACCAGGCACAGCGCAGCGATGCGCCGGTAGCCGGGCTTGTGTGCTGGCATGGACTGTCCCTGTGCTCGAAAGTGTCAAAAGCGCCTCGTGCACGGCAAGTGTGACACCAACAAGCTCCGGATATAAGCGTGGGACGGCTAGGAAATGCGGCACTCCCAAAAAGCCACTGCGGACGCTGCGGCAACGTTGAGCGAGTCGACTCCGCGCTGCATGGGAATCCGGACCGTCAGATCGACTTCAGCCAGGGTGCTGCGGGACAGGCCATCGCCCTCGGTGCCGAGGATCAACGCCAGCTTCTCGTACCTGCGGGCACCGAGTTCCTCCAGGGTCAGCGAATCCTCTTCCAGGGCAAGCGCTGCCGTGGTGAATCCCGCCGTCCGGAGGTCTGCAAGGGCACCGGGCCAGGACCCGAGCCTTAGCCACGGCACCTGGAACACGGTTCCCATGCTGACCCGGATTGCCCGACGGTACAGCGGGTCGGCGCACTGCGGGCTTACCAGGACGGCGTCGACGCCGAGCGCGGCTGCCGACCGGAAGATCGCCCCGATGTTGGTGTGGTCCACGATGTCTTCAAGGATGGCGATCCGCTGGGCGTTCGCCAGTATGCCGGCGAGTTCCAGGGGCGCCGGGCGCTGCATGGCTGCCAGTGCCCCGCGGTGCAGGTGGAACCCGGTGATGGCCTCAAGGATGTCCGGAGTGCCTACGTAGGCGGGCACCTCCGGGAACCGTTCCAGGATGTCCTGCAGGTCCGGCAGCCATTTTTCGGCCAGGAAGAAGGACCTGGGTATGTGCCCGGCCTCGACCGCCCGGCGCAGGACTTTTGACGATTCGGCAATGTACATACCCTCGGCCGGCTCGCGCAGGCGGCGCAGGGACGTGTCCGTCAGCCGGGTGTAGTCCGAGACGCGGGGGTCCTCGGCGGATTCAAGATGGATGAGGCTCACTTAGAAAACCATAAACCAGAGGGCTGTCAGGCCGAGGAGCACGATCACGGCGCGCAGGGCCACCGGAGGCAGCCGCCGGCCCACCGCCGCACCCACAAAGCCGCCGATCAGCGAACCGACCGCAATCAACGCGACCACAGGCCAGATAATGCGGTCGAAGGCGAAAAGCAGGTAGGACGAGGCAGCCACCACGTTGACCCCCAGCACCAGGACGTTCTTGACCGCGTTCGCGTTCTGCAGTGTCCCGTGGAGGAAGATTCCCAGGATGCCCACGAGGAGGATGCCCTGCGCGGCAACAAAGTATCCGCCGTAGATGCCGGCCAGGAAAACGAGCACTGTCAGCTGCCAGGAGGGGCGGCCGGGTCCCTCTGCGACGTCGCCGGGCTGCACCCTGCGTGCCGCCCGTTCCCGGGCCCAGGACTGGAGCCTCGGCTGGAATATGACGAACAGGAGCGCCACCACAATGAGGAAGGGCGCAATCGTACCAAAGACTTCCTCTGGCAGGTGCAGCAGCAGCCACGCCCCGGTGATGCCGCCGAGGATCGACGCAGGCAGCAGCCTCAGCAGCGTTCCGCCGAGACCGGCAAGCTCGCGCCGGTAACCCCATGAACCGGCCACGTTGCCGGCAATCAGTCCCATGGCATTGCTGATGGTGGCCGCAACCGGGGCATACCCCAGGGCCACGAGCACCGGAAAGGTCACCAGGGTGCCTGAACCAACAACTGCGTTGATTGTTCCGGCCCAGAGGCCGGCAAAGAGAATCAGGGCGTCATGGAGCCACCCCGCCGAAGACAGGAACATGCAGGCGGACGCTCTGCTAGCGGCGCGCGGTGGCGGTGTAGCGGCCTGCGTCGTCACGCTGGACGGCCAGCGGCAGGTCGAAGGCAGTGCTCAGGTGCTCCTCGGTGAACACCGTGTCGACCGGCCCGGAAGCAACAACGGTTCCGTCACGCATCAGCAGGGCGTGGGTAAAGCCCGGAGGCACTTCCTCCAGGTGATGGGTCACCAGCACGATCGCGGGGGCGTCTTCGTCTGCAGCCAGGTTGGCCAGGCGCTGGACCAGGTCCTCACGGCCGGCCAGGTCAAGACCTGCTGCCGGCTCGTCCAGGAGCAGCAGCTCGGGGTCAGTCATCAGGGCGCGGGCAATCTGGACGCGCTTGCGTTCACCCTCGCTCAGCGAGGCGAACTTGCGGTTGATGTACGTGGACATGCCCCAGTCGTGCAGGAGCCTGAAGGCACGGCGCTCATCGAGCTTGTCGTACTTCTCGCGCCAGCGGCCGGTCATGCCGTACGCGGCAGTCAGGACGACATTGAGGACAGTCTCATGTTCCGGAATCTGGTTGGCGAGGGCGGCCGAGGCCAGCCCGATGCGCGGACGCAGCTCAAAGACGTCAACGGCGCCGAGGATCTCTTCCAGGATTCCCGCCATACCGCGGGTCGGGTGCATCCTGCCCCCGGCAATCTGCAGCAGTGTGGTCTTTCCGGCACCGTTGGGTCCCATGATGACCCAGCGTTCACCTTCCCTCACCTGCCAGTTCACGCCGTCCAAGAGGGTTTTTCCGCCCCGGACGACGCTTACCCCGGCAAATTCAAGAACATCACTCATAGCAGTAGACACTAGGCTAAAGAAAGGCGCGTTGGCGAAACGCGACGCCGCCGCATATCCGCAGGCTGTGTCCAGACCGGCCGCCCACACCGCACGAAGATCGGAATCCACGCATGTCCCCTGAATCCTTCCCGGAATACAGCGTTGTCAGCTACGGACGCGAACTCGCTGACGCGTACCTCGGGAAGGTCCAGCAGGCCGTTGCCGGGACCGGTGCGCACATCGTCGAGCTGGAGAACGCCCGCGGGAACGGCTATGTGGTCTCGAAACTGTTCGTAACCTACGACGGCGGCCTTGACTCCCTGCGCTCTGCCGTCGCGGCAGCTGCCAGGGCGGCGCTGGACGGCGGTGCGGCACCGGCCCAGAGCGCCGTCGTGCCCGCGTCCCTGGTGGAGCCGGGGCGCAAGCTGCTCGTCATGGACGTGGATTCGACGCTGATCAAGCAGGAAGTCATTGAACTTCTCGCGGCGCACGCCGGCCGTGAGGCAGAGGTAGCTGCCGTGACGGAAGCGGCCATGCGCGGCGAACTTGATTTTGCGCAGAGCCTCCACGCCCGGGTGAAAACGCTGGCAGGACTCCCCGAGTCCGTCATCGCGGAGGTTGGAACCCGGATCGAACTTTCCGACGGTGCGGAGGAACTGGTGAAGGCGTTCCTCTCGGCAGGGCACGCAGTGGCGGTGGTGTCCGGCGGGTTCAACCAGGTTCTGGCTCCCCTGGCATCAGCGCTGGAACTGACGTTTGCCCGCGCCAATGAGCTGGGTGTGGAGGATGGCCTGCTCACCGGGACGGTGACGGGCGAGGTGGTGGACCGGGCGGTCAAGGCACGGTCGCTGCGCGAATGGGCAGGCGAACTGGATATCCGGCTGGACCAGACCATTGCGGTGGGCGACGGCGCGAATGACCTGGACATGCTGGCGGCGGCCGCACTGGGCGTGGCATTCAATGCCAAGCCGGCAGTGCAGGCCGCCGCGGATGCAGTGCTGAACCTGCCCAGCCTGGACGTGGTTCAGCACTTCGTGAAGCTTTAGGAATTACGCGCTGAGGTAGTCTGCTCCCCCGACGTACTCGGTGTGCCCGGTGGGCACGTCTGCGAGGGCCATGCGGGCCACCTCGGCGGCAAACTCCTCCACGGAGTAGAGCCGGCCGGCTTCTTCGCGCCGTGCCTCGATGGCGCCCGGGTTGGCCCGGTCCAGCAGGGTGGCGGTGACGGTCCCCTCAATCATGTCCCCGGAAACCACTACGAGGGTGATGCCCTTTTCCTCCAGCTCCGGGATGCGGGCACGCAGGGCGTCCTCGCCGGCGCGCTTGCTGCGGGCAACGGGCTCGTACTCCGGCATGGTGGGAACCGTATTGATGAAGTGGGCCTGGTGGCTGGTCACGAAGACCACCCGGGAGCCCGGCTTCATCCGGGCAGCTGCTGCGGTGAGCATGTTGACCTGGGCATCCCGGTTGAGCTTGAGCGCGTAATCCTCCTCCACACCGGTTTCCATTCCGCCGGATGCGTTCAGGACCAGCACGTCCAGGCTGCCGAAGGACTCCAGGGCAGCGTCAACGAGTGCTGCGGGGCCTTCGGGGGACGTGAGGTCTGCGCCTACGGCAACAGCCCGGCCCCCGTCCGCCTCGATGCCGGACACCACTTTGTTGGCGCGGGGCGCCTTCTGGCGGTAATTGACGACGACGCCGGCCCCCTCGGCGGCGAGCAGTTTTGCGACTTCTGCGCCGATGCCCCGGGATGATCCGGTGACGATTGCCGCTTTGTGCTCGAGCTGGCCCATAAGAACTCCTTTGTGGAACTTTGTGCGAAATGGCTAAAGAAATGCTCTCTGCATCCCATCCTGCCAGCCGGTATCGGCCGCAGCCTTGGTGGAAACCTCCAAGGATTACCCTTTAGCGGGCGGGTTAGTGTCCCATTCCGAGTCCGCCGTCCACGGGGATGACGGCACCGGAAATGTAGCCGGCTTCCGGACCGGCGATCCAGCGGACCACTGCCGCGACTTCTTCCGGCTCCGCGAAACGGCCGGCGGGAATCGAGGACAGGTAGTTCTTCTGGGTGTCTTCCGGCAGTGCCCGGGTCATGTCGGTGTCGATGAACCCCGGTGCAACAACGTTGGCCGTAATGTTCCGGGAGCCAAGCTCACGGGTCAGGGAGCGGGCAATGCCCACCAGGCCTGCCTTCGAGGCGGCGTAGTTGACCTGACCCGGCGAACCGTAGAGGCCCACAACCGAGGAGATCAGCACTACCCGGCCGCGGCGGAGCTTCAGCATGCCCTTGGAAGCGCGCTTGACCACCCGGAAGGCTCCGGTCAGGTTGGTGTCCACCACGTCCGTGAAGTCGTCTTCGCTCATGCGCAGCAGGAGGGTGTCCCGGGTGATTCCGGCATTGGCCACCAGCACCTCAACGGGGCCGTGCGCGGCTTCAACCTCGGTGAACGCGGCATCGACGGAGGCCATGTCCGTGACGTCGGCCTTGACGCCGAGCATCCCTTCGGGAACGTCTCCGCTGCGGTAGGTGATGGCAACCTTGTCCCCCGCTTCGAGGAACGCCTTGGCGATGGCCAGGCCAATGCCGCGGTTTCCGCCGGTGACGAGGACGCTGCGGCCGGCCTGGGACTGGGAATCGTTCTGCACAAGAAATCCTTACGTGTGGGTGCGGGGCATCAGCTCCGATCCTATCGGCGCCGAAGGCAACTACAAGTTCCCCGGCAGCAGTGAGACAATGGGGAAACCTGTTTGGAGAGTGATAACCAAGTGACGATTCTGCGATGAACCAGGGATGAGTAAGCTAACCCGCCGCGGTGCCCGCATCCCGCGGATTACGGACGCCCGTTCCGCGCATACCGATGAGATGCACGCGCGCATGGTCAAATACACGGTGTCCATGAGCATCCGCATGGTGTGTCTGTTCCTGCTGTTCTTTGTCCACGGCTGGATGCTGTGGGTGGTGGTGGTGGGAGCCGTCGTGCTGCCCTGGTTCGCCGTCGTGATTGCCAACGGCGGCAGCGACAGCAGCAACATTGGCGGAGACTCCCCTTACGAGGCCGCCGCCCCGCAGCAGCTCGAAGCCCATGTCTCTGACGCTCCGGACTCCCCGGACACCACGGTACTCAGCGGTGAAATTATTGACGACGACGGCCCATCCGGCCAAGGAACCCAGGCACCGAACGCATGAACCTGCTTGACCAGTTATCCGGCGGTGCCGGCGCAGAAGACCGTGCTCGGTGTTCCCGCAAGGGATGCCGTGTGGACGCCGAGTGGCAGCTGCTGTGGAACAACCCCAAAATCCACACACCTGAACGGCGGAAGATCTGGCTGGCCTGCGGCGACCACCGTGGCTGGCTCGAAGAGTATCTCCAGGTCCGCTCCCTGTGGAAGGAAACGCTGCCCCTTGCCGGCAGCGCCGGAACCGAAAGCGACACCCAGTAGATGTACAAGTTCCTCCTTTCCAGCCGGTGGCTGGGCTGGTTCGCCCTGGTATGTGCGCTGGCGGCTGTCTGCGCGTTCCTGGGCACGTGGCAGCTCGACCGCCGCAACGCTGTCCGGGAAGACATTGGCTGGGTTGAAACGAACTACTCGGCAGATCCCGTCCCCTTCGAGGAGGCAGCCGGCTACTTCGAGGAATTCGATCCGTCAGCGGAATGGCTGCCGGTCCAGCTGACGGGCACCTATGACACGGCCAACCAGCGGATTGTCCGCAACCGCCCGTTGAACGGACGCCCCGGCTACGAGGTGCTGGTGCCGCTGAAGCTGCAGGACGGCACCGCCGTCGTCATCAACCGCGGCTGGCTGGCTATCGGCAACAATGAGGCAGGCTGGCCGGATGAGGTGCCGGCAGCACCGGAGGGCGAGGTCAGCGTCGTCGCCCGGATCAAGCCGGCCGAGCCCACCCTGCTTCGCGGTGCACCGGAGGGCCAGCTGGCCTCAATCGACCTCGCCACCTACCAGGATCAGACCGGGTACCCGCTGGAGCAGGCTGCATACGGGCTGATGTCCTCGGAGGACCCTGCACCCGCCGACCGGCCCGAGGCATCTCCCAAACCCGCGCTGGATGAGGGGCCGCACCTCTCCTATGCCCTGCAGTGGTATGCCTTTGGCCTGCTCTTCTTTGTCGGGTTTGGGTACGCGGCACGGCAGGAAGCGTGGAACATCATCGAAGCCGGCGAGGAAGACGCGGACGACTTCGACGACGAGGATGAGGTCCACTCGGCGGCTCCGGCCCCGCGCCGCACCCGGCCCGTCCGCAGGCGCCGCGGAACCACGGGCGAGGAAGAGGAAGACGCCATCCTGGACGCCCAGGGTTACTAGGTTTCGGCATTGCCTGGAAAGCGGAAAGGCCGCCGTCCCCATGGAGGGCGGCGGCCTTTCCGCGTCCCGGTCCTGGCTAGGCCAGCGTGACGAGTTCCAGGTAACCCTCGTTCCAGTGGTCCTCGTCGCCGTCGGGCAGGAGGACAACGCGTTCCGGATTCAGGGCCGCCACGGCGCCTTCATCGTGGCTGACCATGACGACAGCACCGGAGTAGTTGCTCAGGGCACCCAGGATCTCCTCGCGGGAAGCCGGGTCAAGGTTGTTGGTGGGTTCATCCAGGAGCAGCACGTTCGCCGAGGACGCCACGATCGTGGCCAGTGCCAGGCGGGTCTTCTCACCGCCGGAGAGCACCCCGGCAGGCTTGTCCACGTCATCGCCGCTGAACATGAAGGAACCGAGCACGCTGCGCACCTCTGCGTCGTCCATGTCCGGTGCGGCAGAGCGCATGTTCTCCAGCACGGTGCGGTCGGTGTCCAGGGTTTCGTGTTCCTGGGCGTAATAGCCGATCTTCAGCCCGTGTCCCGGAATAATGCGTCCGGTGTCAGGGGTATCCACGCCGGCGAGCATGCGCAGCAGCGTTGTCTTGCCGGCACCGTTCAGGCCCAGGATAACCACCTTGGAACCGCGGTCAATGGCAAGGTCAACGTCAGTGAAGATTTCCAGCGAGCCGTAGCTCTTGCTCAGGCCTTCGGCCATCATGGGCGTTTTGCCGCAGGGTGCGGGATCCGGGAAGCGCAGCGCTGCCACACGGTCCGTGGCGCGCACCGAGTCCAGTCCGCTCATCAGCCGGTCAACACGCTTGAGCATGCTCTGGGCAGCCGAAGCGCCGGAGGCACGGGCCTTCATCTTGTTGGCCTGCGCCAGCAGTGCGCCGGCCTTCTTCTCTGTGTTGGCCCGTTCGCGCTTACGGGCGCGCTCGTCCGTCTCACGCTGGATCTTGTAGCGCTTCCAGTCCATGTTGTAGATGTCGATGGTGGCGCGGTTGGCGTCCAGGCTGAAGACCTTGTTGACGGTCGCCTCGAGCAGCCCGGTGTCGTGGCTGATCACGATCAGGCCGCCGGTGTGGTTTTTGAGGAACTCACGCAGCCAGGCGATTGAATCGGCGTCGAGGTGGTTGGTGGGCTCATCGAGCAGCATGGTCTCGGCATCCGAGTACAGGATCCTGGCCAGCTCTACACGGCGGCGCTGGCCACCGGAGAGGGTTTTCAGCGGCTGGTTCAGCAGGCGGTCCGGCAGGGCCAGGTTCGCACAGATGGTGGCAGCCTCGGACTCGGCGGCGTAACCGCCGGCGGACAGGAACTCCGCTTCGAGCCGGTCATAGCGCTTCATGGCCTTCTCGGAGACCTTCGAGTCGCCGCTGGCCATCTCATCCTGGCACTTCTTCAGTTCGGTGAGGACCTTGTCCAGGCCGCGGGCGGAGAGGATCCGGTCCCTTGCCAGCTGCTCCATGTCCGGAGTACGTGGATCCTGCGGCAGGTAGCCGATGTCTCCGGTGCGCTTGATATGTCCTGCTGCGGGAAGGGTCTCGCCGGCCAGGACCTTGGTCAGCGTGGTCTTGCCGGCGCCGTTGCGGCCCACCAGCCCGATCTTGTCTCCCTTGTCCACACGGAATGAGACCGCTTCCATGAGCAGGCGTGCGCCGGCACGCAGCTCGAGTTCAGATACGGCAATCACTAAGGAGGGACCTTTCGGAGGAAATGGATTGGGGGCGCGTTGTGCGCGTCTAGTTCGCGGAATCCGCGAAGGCAGCCTTTCAAGTCTACCGGCTCCAGCAGAATTGTAGGAATCCAACAAAGGAGATGGGGCCGGGGCCGGTCTAGTCTCGGAAATACCGGGGCAGTTCCCCGGAGTCTTAGGACGCACTCTGTAGGACCCCGACGAATCGAGCCTGAATGCCCACCGACCCCGATCCCGCTGCCACGTCTCTTTCCGGCACGTCCCTTTCCGGTACCTCGCCTTCCGGCCTGCCCGGCCACCGGGAGGCCGAACCCGGCGCAAACGATGGTGGCCGGCGGGGGTCTCCCCGTCCCCGCTGGGGCGCGGCCGACCTCTCCTACATAGCGGTCTTTGCGGCGCTCATCGCGGCGTTCTCGCTGATCCCCGGCATTCCCCTGGCCGCCGGGGTTCCCATCACGCTGCAGACACTGGCGGTCATCCTCACCGGGATGGTCCTCGGCCCGGCCCGCGGCGCAGCGGCCGCAGGACTCTACGTCGCAGCCGGCCTTGCCGGGTTGCCCGTCTTCAGCGGCTTCACCTCCGGAATCGGAGTCCTCGCCCGGCCCTCGGCCGGCTACCTGCTCTCCTTTCCGCTGGCTGCGCTGCTGGTTGGACTGCTGGTCCGTGTGCTGTTGAGCCGAATCCGGCGGGCGCGGTTTGCTGTGCTGTTCACTGCGGGGCTGGGCACCAGCTTCCTGGTGGTGCATCCGCTGGGAATCGCCGGGCTCATGCTCAACGCCAAGCTCTCCTTCCCCGCTGCGCTCACTGCTGACATTGCCTTCTGGCCCGGCGACGTGCTGAAGAACCTGGCCGCCGCGGCGGTGGCCGTCAGCGTCTTCGCCGCGTTCCCGAAGCTCGCGCCGGCGGCCAAGCCGCGGCCGAAGCAGGCACACGGCTCATGACCGTCCAGTTCCGCGCCGTCGAGGTGCGGGCCCCGGACGCAGATCCCGGAGACGCGCCCATTCTCCATCCGTTCTCCCTGGACCTGAGTGAGTCCCGGATAGCGGTCATCGGCGCCAACGGCTCTGGCAAATCCACCCTCCTGCGCCTGGTCAACGGCCTGCTGCTGCCCACAAGCGGTCGCGTCAGCGTGGACGGTGCGGACACGGCCCGCCGGGGCCCGCTGGTGCGGCGGAGGGTGGGGTTTGTGTTCACCGACCCGCTTTCCCAGCTGGTCATGGCCACGGGGCGCGATGACGTTGAACTCTCGCTGCGGCGCAGCATCCGCAGCGCCGATGAACGCAGGGCCGCGGCCGAACGTGCCCTGGAACGCTTCGGGCTGCTGGGCCTGGCCGACCGCAGCATCTATGACCTCTCCGGTGGTGAACGGCAGCTGATGGCGCTGGCCGCGGTGCTGGCAACGGACCCGGCCATCCTCGTCGCCGACGAACCAAGCACCCTGCTGGACCTGCGGAACACCGCGCGGCTGCGGACCATCCTGGCCGCTCTCCCCCAGCAGGTCATCTACACCACCCATGACCTTGAATTTGCAGCAGACGCGGACCGGGTGCTGGTGGTGGATGCCGGACGGATCGTGCAGGACGGACCGCCCGGAGAATGCATAGCGGCGTACCGGCAGCTTGCTGCCGGGAAACCAACCCGGCAGCGGGCGGAGTGAGACGGTGAGGAAGAGCATGCAGCTCGGCGCCTACCGGCCCGGAAGCAGCCTGGTCCACCGGGCGCCGCTGGGGCTGAAGTCGGCCGCCGTTGTCCTGGGCTCGGTGGCCATGCTGGCCGCCGCACATCCGCTGGCAACGGGCGCCGGCGCGCTGCTGACCGTGCTCGCCTACGCCGGAGCCGGGCTGCTGCGTGAGCTCCTGCTGCCGGTGCGGCTGATGTGGCCTGTCCTGCTGGTCCTGGGGGGATTCCAGCTCTGGCAGGCCGGGCCCTGGACGGCGGTCACGGTAATCGGCAACATTTTCGTTTGCGTGCTGGCTGCCCGGCTGCTGGTCCTGACTGTCCCGATGCCCCGGCTGCTCGACGGCGTGGTGGGGCTGGTGCGGCCGCTGCGTGTTCTTGGGGCGGATCCGGAACGGTTCGGGCTGGCGCTGGCCCTGATGCTGCGCAGCGTTCCCTACCTGCTGGGTTCGTCCGCGGATGTCCGGGATTCGGCGAAGGCGCGGGGGCTCGAACGCAATCCCCGCGCGCTGGCGGTTCCGGTGGTGATTCGTGCGGTGGCCTACGCCCAGCAGACCGGAGATGCGCTGGCGGCTCGCGGCATCGGCGAGCCGGACCGGGACTGAGCTGCCGTCTAAACCGATTAAACGCCGGAAGGGCGGACGCCACGCAAAGGTGGTGTCCGCCCTTCCGGCGTTTGCAGGCGGGTCCGGCTAGATGTTGAAGCCGAGGGCCCGCATCTGGTCGCGGCCGTCGTCGGTGATCTTTTCAGGTCCCCACGGCGGCATCCAGACCCAGTTCAGCCGGAAGTCGTCGACGATGCCGTCAAGAGCCTTGGCGGTCTGCTCTTCGAGGACATCGGTCAGCGGGCAGGCGGCCGTTGTCAGGGTCATATCGATGAGCAGGGCGCCGTCCTCGGCGTATTTCAGCCCGTAGAGCAGGCCCAAATCAACGATGTTCACCCCCAGCTCGGGGTCAATGACGTCCTTGAGTGCCTCTTCGACGTCCTCCAGGGACGTCTGGGCCAGATTGGCGTCGCTCATGTTCTGCTCCTCGTGTTCCGGCGTGCCTGGTGTGCTCAGGCGCTGACTGCGCCGGTCTTGGTGAACCGGTCGTAGCCTTCTTCTTCAAGGCGGTCGGCGAGCTCGGGGCCGCCCTGTTCGGCGATCCGGCCGTCAACGAACACGTGCACGAAGTCCGGCTTGATGTAGCGCAGGATCCGCGTGTAGTGCGTAATCAGCAGGGTACCCATGTTGCCGGCCTCGTGCTCGCGGTTGACGCCTTCGGAAACAACCTTCAGGGCGTCAACGTCCAGGCCGGAGTCGGTCTCGTCCAGGATGGCGAACTTCGGGTGGAAGAGCTCGAGCTGCAGGATCTCCACGCGCTTCTTCTCACCGCCGGAGAAGCCTTCGTTGACATTGCGCTGGGCAAAGTCCGCGTCGATGCGCAGCTGGGACATGGCGTTCTTGACGTCCTTGGTCCAGTGGCGCAGGGACGGTGCTTCGCCGTCGATCGCGGTCTTGGCGGTGCGCAGGAAGTTCGTCATGGTGACACCCGGAACCTCAACCGGGTACTGCATGGCCAGGAACAGGCCGGCACGGGCGCGTTCGTCAACGCTCATCTCCAGGACGTCTTCGCCGTCCAGGGTGATGGAACCGCTGTCAACGGTGTACCGCGGGTGGCCTGCGATGGTGGAGGCCAGGGTGGACTTGCCGGAGCCGTTGGGGCCCATGATGGCGTGGGTCTCGCCCGTGTTGATGGTCAGGCTGACACCCTTCAGGATCTGCTTCTTGACACCCTGTTCGGTCTCAATGCTGACGTGAAGGTCCTTGATTTCAAGAGTGGACATGCGTAGTTTCGCTTTCTCTTTGCACGCGTGCGGTGCGGTCTGCAGGTTGGGTGGAAGAAAGGGCCTAGGCCTCGACGACGGCGAGCTCACGCTCGACGGCGGCGGTCAGGCGCTCTTCCAGTTCCGGAACCTTGATCTGCTGGATGATTTCGTTCAGGAAGCCGCGCACCACAAGGCGGCGGGCAACGTCCTCGGGGATGCCCCGGGCCATCAGGTAGAACAGGTGCTCGTCGTCGAAACGGCCGGTGGCGCTGGCGTGGCCGGCACCTTCAATGAGGCCGGTTTCGATTTCGAGGTTCGGCACGGAGTCGGCACGGCCGCCGTCGGTCAGCAGCAGGTTCCGGTTCACCTCGTAGGTGTCGGTTCCTTCGGCTTCCTTGCGGATCAGCACGTCGCCAACCCATACGGTGTGCGCGTCCTTGCCCTGCAGCGCACCCTTGTACATCACGCGGGACTTGCAGTTGGCAACAGCGTGGTCAACGAACAGGCGCTGTTCCAGGTGCTGGCCGGCGTCGGCGTAGTACAGGCCGTACATCTCGACGTCGCCGCCGGGAGCAGTGAACTTCGAGGACGGGGTGACGCGCACCAGGTCTCCGCCGAGGCTGACGGCGACGTGCTTGAAGCGGGCGTCGCGGCCAATCCGGGCGTACTGGGCGGAGGCGTGCACGGCGTCGTCGTCCCAGTCCTGGACGGTGATGACGGTGAGTTCAGCGCCGTCGCCGACGAGGATCTCAACGTTCTGGGACAGCGTGGCGGAACCCTTGTGGTCCAGTACGACGACGGCCTTGGAGAAGGCGCCGGCCTCAATGACAATGTGCTGGGCTGCAGGCTCGGTCCCGGCACCGGTGATGGACAGCGTCACCGTGCCGTCGGCCTGGGTGTCCTTCGGGATGCTGACGAGTGTTGCTTCGGTGAAGGCTTCCCAGGCTGCCGCGGCAACCAGGTCCTCCGGGATGCCGGCGGTACCAATCCGTGCATCGTCACGGCCGATTCCCGCCACGGTGATGCCTTCGGGAGCTACGACGGCAACCTCGGGGGCCGTGCCGGTGAGGTCCTGGGTGTGCAGGCCGCGCAGGCGCTTCAGCGGCGTGAACCGCCAGTCCTCTTCACGGCCGGTGAGCTTGCCGAAGTCCGCCCGCCTGAAGGAGGTGGGGCGCCCGGCACGGGAGCTGTCCGGAATGCCCGCCCCGGCGCCGTGGCTGTGGGACTTGCTGCTGTCGCCGCCCAGGACGGGGGAAGCGTCGTTCAGCGGGGAAAGGTTTTCGCCTTCCTCGGTGAACCCGTCGATGCGGACACGGCGGTCTCCCGAGGGAGCCCCGATGCGCGCCTTGACGCCTTCCACTGCGTTGCTGACCTTTTCGGCTACGGTTTCAGCGACGTTCTCGGCTGCGTTTACTACGGTGTCGTTGAGCTTCGACATTAACCGACGGCTCCTTCCATCTGGAGTTCGATGAGGCGGTTGAGTTCAAGGGCGTATTCCATCGGCAGTTCACGTGCGATCGGCTCGATGAAGCCGCGCACGATCATCGCCATAGCCTCGTCCTCGGGAAGGCCGCGGGACATCAGGTAGAACAGCTGTTCCTCGCTGACCCGCGAGACCGTGGCTTCGTGGCCCATGGTCACGTCGTCCTCGCGGATATCCACATAGGGGTAGGTGTCCGAACGGGAAATGGTGTCCACGAGCAGCGCGTCACAGCGAACGGTGTTGGCGGAGTTCTTCGCGCCTTCACGGACCTGGACCAGGCCGCGGTAGGCAGCACGGCCGCCGCCGCGGGCTACGGACTTGGAGATGATGGAGCTCTTGGTGTTCGGAGCAATGTGGACCATCTTCGAGCCGGTGTCCTGGTGCTGGCCTTCGCCGGCGAAGGCGATGGACAGGGTCTCACCCTTGGCGTGCTCGCCAACCAGGTAGACAGCCGGGTACTTCATGGTGACCTTGGAACCGATGTTGCCGTCGATCCACTCCATGGTGGCGCCTTCATGCGCAATCGCGCGCTTGGTCACCAGGTTGTACACGTTGTTCGACCAGTTCTGGATCGTGGTGTACCGGACGCGGGCGTTCTTCTTGACGATGATTTCCACGACGGCGGAGTGCAGTGAGTCCGACGTGTAGATCGGCGCGGTGCAGCCTTCAATGTAGTGGACGTAGGAGTCCTCATCGGCGATGATCAGCGTGCGCTCGAACTGGCCCATGTTTTCCGTGTTGATACGGAAGTAGGCCTGGAGCGGAATCTCCACGTGGACGCCCTTGGGCACGTAGACGAAGGAGCCGCCGGACCAGACAGCGGTGTTCAGCGAGCCGAACTTGTTGTCGCCAACCGGGATGACGGTGCCGAAGTACTCCTGGAAGATCTCCGGGTGTTCCTTCAGAGCGGTGTCGGTGTCCAGGAAGATGACGCCCTGGGCTTCGAGGTCCTCGCGGATCTGGTGGTAGACCACCTCGGACTCGTACTGCGCGGCAACGCCGGCCACGAGGCGGTTGCGCTCAGCCTCGGGGATGCCCAGCTTCTCGTAGGTCTCCCGGATGTCCTCGGGAAGCTCCTCCCAGGAACCGGCCTGCTTCTCGGTGGAGCGCACAAAGTACTTGATGTTGTCGAAGTCGATGCCGGAGAGGTCTGCACCCCAGGTGGGCATGGGCTTGCGGTCGAAGTACTTGAGCCCCTTGAGGCGCAGGTCCAGCATCCATTCCGGCTCGTTCTTCTTCGCCGAAATATCGCGGACAACCTCTTCGGAGAGGCCGCGGCGGGCGTTTGACCCGGCAACATCCGAGTCGGCCCAGCCGTACTCGTAGGTGCCAATGCCCTCGAGTTCGGGGTTCTTTTCCAGGATGTCTGAAATCACGGAGTCGGGCACCTGGGGTGCCTCGGCGTTCCGGGTTACTTGATCCGTCATCACGGCCTTTCTTGCTGATGAGTGGATGTGGACTGGGTGGTTGCGGAGCCCACCGGCTGGTGAGGCGCAGACTGCGAACGGCCCACTGGGATGTGGGTCGTACAAACGTGCCCGCCGCGGGAGAGCGTGGACAGCCTGCGGACGTCCACCCCCAGCAGCCGGGAGAAAACTTCGGTCTCCTTGTCACAGAAGACGGGGTAGGCACTGGCAAGCGCCTGGATGGGGCAGTGCCCCTGGCACAGCTGGATGCTCAGCAGGGTGCTGGGTGTCCGGCTCGTGCCGATCATGGTGGTGGACGCTACGAAGCCGTCCTTGGTCAGTTCGGCCGAGAGTGCCTGGGCCCGGTCCTCCAGGGAGGGCCCCGCGGCGTCGAGCACCGGACGGTAGCGCTCCTCCATCTTCCTGAACCTTGCCGCCGCAAACGCCTCGATGGCTTCGGGTCCCGCTGCTGCGCCGAGTGCACGCAGTGCCTCGGTGGCGATGGTCAGGTAATCATTGCCGAGGTAGGACTGTCCCTGCTGGCTCACCACATAGCGGCGGGCCGGCCGTCCTGCTCCAGCACCGGGGCTGGAAACACGCTTGACCTCAATCAGATCCTGCCGCTCCAGTGCGTCCAGGTGCCTGCGTACGGCAGCCGGCGTGAAGCCCAGCCGCTCACCGAGTTCTGCGGCGCTTACCGGACCGTGCTCCAGCACAGCCCCCAGTACGCGGTCCCGGGTGCGCTCTTCCGATTCCCTGGCGGCAGCCGGCGGGGCGGGTTTCACCGTCCCTTGATCCACCGGAGGGTTCTCCGTCTCTGAACTCTTCACAGAATACACAACACAATCATGACCTAATGCATTCCTCGAGGCTACTAAGGCGATGCTTCCCCCGGCCCCGGGCGGGCGTTCGGTGCGGGCGGAAAGGACTACTACCTAACGTAGAATATGGGGGTGCCTAACGACGAACCCTGCCTGACTATCACCGGCCTGGTCCGGGACCTCGGTCCCGTGCCGGGACTGGACGGCAAAATGATCCGGGTGCTGGCCGGGGTTGACCTCACTGCCAGGCGGGGCCAGGTGACTGCCCTGCTGGGCGCAAACGGCGCCGGCAAGACCACCACGCTCGAGTGTGCCCAGGGACTGCAGCCCATCGACGGCGGCGACGTCCGTCTCCTTGGTGAGGCTCCTTATGGTGCCGGAGCAGAACTGCGCGCCCGGGTTGGCGTCATGCTCCAGGACGGCGGGCTGCCCCCCGCGGCCCGCCCGGTTGCCCTCCTGCGGCACATTGCCAGCATGTACCGGGAGCCCCGCGACGTCGATGAACTGGTCCACCGGCTGGGCATCAACAGTTTTGCCAGGACCGGGATCCGCCGGCTTTCCGGCGGCCAGCGCCAGCGTGTGGCCCTGGCTGCCGCGCTGGTCGGGAATCCTGAAGTGCTGTTTTTGGATGAGCCCAGCGCGGGACTCGACCCGCAGTCCCGCCAGATCGTCTTTGAACTGATCCAGGAACTGCGGGACGAAGGCCTGGGGATCATCCTCACCACCCACCTGCTCGACGACGCCCAGCGCCTGGCGGACTACGTGTACATCATTGATGACGGGCGCACGGTAGCCCGGGGCACCGTTCCGGAGCTCACGGCTCGGACGGAGGCGCACGCCGCAGGCCGCGAGCTTTCCTTCGAAGCACCACCCGGACTCAACCCGTCCGTGGCCGGCCTGGAGCACCTGTCCTTCACCGAGGACTCCCCCGGCAGGTATGTGCTCAGCGGCGAGTTCACCCCGGCTGACCTGGCCCGCCTGGCAGGGTGGTGGAATGAGGCAGGCATCCTGCCGGACAGTATCCATATGGCTTCACGCACGCTGGAGGACGTCTTCCTCGAACTCTCCGGAAAGGAGAACCGATGAGCGCTCCGGCTCCCCTGTCCGTTCGGGTCCTGAACCAGGGCCGGTACGAAGCTGAGACCATGCTGCGCAACGGCGAACAGCTGATCCTCGCCGTCGTGCTTCCCCTCCTGGGGCTTCTAGCCCTCAGCGTGACCCCGGTCCTTGATGCCTACGGCGAGTCCCGCATCGATACCGCGGCACCGGGCATCCTGGCGCTGTGCGCGCTCTCAACGGCATTCACCGGCCAGGGCATCGCCACCGGATTCGACCGGCGCTACGGCGTCCTCCGGTTCCTGTCCACCACTCCCCTGGGCCGCGCCGGGCTCATTGCCGGCAAAGTTATTGCGGTGCTGTCCGTCCTTGCCATCCAGGTGGTACTGGTCAGCTCCGTCGCCGTGTTCATTGGCTGGCGTCCTTCGCTTCCCGGCGTGCCGCTGGCGCTGGTGCTCCTGGTCCTGGGCGCGGTGGCTTTCACCGCACTGGGCCTCCTGGTTGCCGGAACCGTCCGGCCCGAGGCTACGCTGGCCATAACCAACCTGCTGTGGATCCTGCTGGCGGGTGTTGGCGGCATCATCCTTCCGGCTGCCAGCCTGCCGTCGGATATGGAGCCGTTCGTCCAGTTCCTTCCCTCGGCCGCCCTGGGCGATGTGATGAGATCAGCCCTGATCGATACGCAGTTCAACCTTTCCGCCACGCTCATCCTGCTGGCGTGGACAATCCTGGGCAGCCTCGCTGCTGTCCGCTGGTTCAAATGGAGTTAGTTCCCGTGTCCAACACCCCCGCCCCTGCACCTGCTGCCCGGACGGCTCCGCCTTCCAGCGGCCCCGCCACCGGCAAGCTGATCCGTTCACTGGCGGTGGCCACCCTGGTGGCGAACATCGCCATTGTGGTCACCGGCGGCGCCGTGCGGCTGACGGCTTCGGGCCTTGGCTGCCCGGAATGGCCGCTCTGCACAGCAGACTCACTGGTCACTACGCCGGAAATGGGCGTGCACGGCATCATCGAGTTCGGCAACCGGCTCCTGACCTTCGTGCTTGCCGCGATTGCGTTCGGCATGCTCGCCTCCGTCTGGAAGTCCCGCCGCAGCCGGCCTGACCTGCTCTGGCTGTCCGTCGCGGCGCTGGCCGGGATTCCGGCGCAGGCCTTCATTGGCGGCATCACCGTGTGGACCGGGCTCAATCCGTGGGTTGTGGGCCTGCACTTCATTGTGTCCATGATGATCATCAGCGTTGCAGTGGTGCTGGTCAACCGCGCGTGGCTGAGCACCGAAGGTGTGGCCGGGTCCCACGCTCCCCTTGCTGACCAGCCCCTGCGTCCGGTGATCTGGGCAATTGGCATCCTGTCGGCCATCACGGTGGTCCTGGGCGTGATGGTCACCGGCTCCGGCCCGCACGCCGGAGACCACGGCGCGGCCCGGAACGGCCTGAACCCGGACCTGGTGACCCGGCTCCACGTAGTGCCGGTCTACCTGCTGGTGTTCGCCACCGCTGTTGCGCTCTTCCTCGTTTACCGCCGCGCTGCCGACAGCCGCCTGCGCACGTCCCTGGTGGTCTTCACCGCCGTCGTGCTCGCCCAGGCCGTAATTGGCTACGTGCAGCACTTCATGCATCTTCCGATCGTGCTGGTGGCCATGCATATGCTTGGCGCTTCACTGCTCACTGCGGCGGCTGCGCACGTGGTCTACACCGCGCTCTCCCGGAAGGTTCCGGGTCAGGCCCTGGCAGGCGCGGGCTCACCCGCTTCGAAGTAGCTGGCCGCTTAGCGCTGCTGTTCGCCCCGCGGACGCGGCGAAAGACCCCACGGAACCTGGGTTCCCTGGGGTCTTTTGCGTTTCTGGGCGAATGCGGGGCGGGTTCTGGGGGCGTCGGCCGGGCCGGAACAGCCGTAGCGCATGGGGAGATAACGCTGTTTAGATGCCTTCTGCGCATCCTGTGGGGAGATAACGTCGCATGACCCGGTCCAAAGGGACCGTAAGTCACCGAAGGATTCGCGGCGGGCGGGCTAAACGACCGTAACTCACCGATGGATGCTGACCGACGCTCTGGGGGCACGGGAGCGGGTGCCGTTCTCTGTCATGACGGGCATCGACGTCGGGCCTTCACGCCAGCTGTCTTTCAACGCAGGAAAGGTTGACGGCCCAGGCGCCGTGGAAGTCGGAGAGCATGCGCCGCACGGAGTCCCGCGGCCATCCTGCGGGGAGATAACCACGCCAAGACAGGCGGGAACCGGACCTACCCGAAGACCGGACCGCCGACGAACGGGTCGATCGCGAGGGCGACGAAGAGGATGGTCAGGTAGCTGATCGATCCGTGGAAAACCTTCATGGCGGACTTGTCGGACACGTCTTCGCGCTGGGCCCGGGAGTGGAGGCGGTGCGTCTCGGCGAGGAACCAGACCCCGCTGAGCACAGCGCCTGCGGTGTAGACCCAGCCTGCTCCGCCAACCGGGATGAGCAGGAGCGAGCACACGACGGTCGCGTAGGCGTAGAGGACAACCTGCACGGAGACGAGTTTCGCGCCGGCAACTGCGCCGAGCATGGGCACGGACGCGTTGCGGTAGTCCTCGCCGTACTTCATGGACAGCGGCCAGTAGTGCGGCGGCGTCCATAGGAAGATCACGGTGAAGAGGATGACGGCGGGCCATTCAACCGTGTTGGTGACGGCCGCCCAGGCAATCAGTACCGGCATGCAGCCGGCGATTCCGCCCCAGACAATGTTCTGGGTGGTACGGCGCTTCAGGATCAGCGTGTAGAACACCACGTAGAGCAGGATCGCGCCAAGGCCCAGCAGGCCCGTGAGCGGGTTGGCGCCGAACCACAGGAGCGCAATCGAGACGATGCCGAGAGCCCAGCCGAAGACGAGTGCTTCGCGCGGGCTGACTTCGCCGGTGACCAGGGGGCGCTTTTCGGTCCGGCGCATCAGCCGGTCCATGTCCCGGTCGATGTAGCAGTTGAAGACCCCGGCGCTGGCCGCAGCGAGGCCGCCGCCGACCATCGTGGCGACCATCAGCCAGACAGAGGGTATGCCGCCCTGCGCGAAGAACATGGTGGGCAGGGTGGTGACCAGCAGGAGTTCAATGACGCGCGGCTTCGTGAGGGCCACGTAGGCCCGGAGCTTACGTCCCACGCTCATTTTTCCGGCGTATACCGGAACCTCGGCGGGGGCATGCTGCGTACTCACGAAACGATCACTCAGTCCTGTCTGGAATCCTGTCTGGGCCGTAAAAGTCCACGCTCATCATAACCTCTATCCCCTGTAGAAAACGAAGCACGGATCGCTGGTCCGGGGTATTCGGGCCAGGTACGGGGAACCTGCGCCGCCCGGGGCGCAGAATGCGTCCCCCGATACGCCCAATGGCACGGGCTTCGGGATAAGGTTGAAAGCGGACATTTCCTGCAGGTCCGGCAGGTCAGCTGCACGGCACTGGCAGGAAATTTGTGCATGTCGGGTAACGATTGCGCACAAAACCCGGTTGTAGTGGTGAGAACACCGCGTCCGGCGCCGGAAAGCGCCGGTAATCCGTACAGAGAGGGGCCCGGTAAACGTGCCACATTTGGAAGAGCAGAACCTTACCTGGAGCGAGACGGACAGCAAGGCAGTAGATACCGTCCGCGTCCTGGCGGCCGACGCCGTCGAGAAGGTTGGCAATGGACACCCCGGAACCGCCATGAGCCTGGCTCCCGCGGCGTATCTGCTGTTCCAGAAGGTGATGCGGCACGATCCTGCGGACCCGCACTGGATCGGCCGTGACCGCTTCATCCTCTCCCCCGGCCACACATCGCTGACGCTCTACATCCAGCTGTTCCTTTCCGGCTACGGCCTGGAACTGGATGACCTGAAGGCGCTGCGCACCTGGGGTTCCAAGACCCCCGGCCACCCTGAGTACCGACACACTGACGGCGTCGAGATCACTACCGGCCCGCTGGGCCAGGGTCTGGCCTCCGCCGTCGGCTTCGCTTACGCGCAGCGCCGCCTGCGCGGAATGTTCGACGCCGATGCCCCGGCAGGCACCAGCCCCTTCGACCACACCATCTGGGTGATCGCGTCCGACGGGGACCTGCAGGAAGGCGTGACCTCGGAGGCCTCGTCGCTGGCGGGCCACCAGGAACTGGGCAACCTCGTGGTGATCTACGACGAGAACCACATTTCCATCGAGGATGACACCGACATCGCCTTCACCGAGGATGTCCTCAAGCGCTACGAAGCCTACGGCTGGCACACCCAGCGCGTTGACTGGACCGAGAGCGGCGAATACCGCGAAGACGTTAACGGCCTCTACGACGCACTGGCCAAGGCCAAGGCGGAGACCGGCCGGCCGTCCATCATCTCGCTGCGCACCATCATCGGCTGGCCCGCACCGAACAAGCAGAACACCGGCAAGATCCACGGTTCGGCCCTGGGCCGCGACGAGGTCGCCGCACTGAAGGAAACCCTGGGCTTCGACCCGGAGAAGTCCTTCGACGTCGATCCGGAGGTCCTCGAATACACCCGCGGAGTCCGTTCCCGCGGCGCCGAGGAACGCGCCCTCTGGAACGATTCGTTCAACGCCTGGCGGGAGGCCAACCCTGAAGGCGCGCAGCTCCTCGAGCGCATCCAGGCCGGCGAGCTGCCCCAGGGCTGGGAAGATTCGCTTCCGCAGTTCGAAGCAGGCAAGGACGTTTCCACCCGCGCCGCTTCCGGCAAGGTGCTCAGCGCCATCGGTCCGGTCCTTCCGGAGCTGTGGGGCGGTTCCGCCGACCTCGCGGAATCCAACAACACCACCATCGAAGGTGCTCCGTCCTTCGTTCCGGCCGGACGCCAGACCTCGGCGTGGTCAGGCGGGCCCTACGGCCGTGTCCTGCACTTCGGCATCCGCGAACACGCAGCAGCCGCGATCGTCAACGGCATCACCATGGCCAGCAACACCCGGGCGTTCTCCGGTACCTTCCTGATCTTCAGCGACTACCAGCGTCCGGCCATCCGCCTCGGCGCACTCATGGGCGTCCCGTCGATCTACGTGTGGACGCACGACTCGATTGGCCTGGGCGAAGACGGACCCACGCACCAGCCCGTCGAGCAGCTCGCCTCGCTGCGCGCCATCCCGGGACTCGACGTCGTCCGTCCCGCAGACGCCAACGAAGTGGCTGTCGCCTGGCGCACCATCCTGGAGAACACCGAGAACCCTGCAGGAATCGTGCTGACCCGCCAGAACGTTCCCACCTGGGAGCGCGGCACCGGAGCAGCAGGTGCCAGCGAATTCGGCTCGGCCGACGGCGCGGCACGCGGCGGATATGTCCTGGCGGAAGCCGTGCGGGACGGTCAGGCCGTTACCCCGGACGTCATCCTCATCGGCACCGGCTCGGAGGTCCAGCTGGCCGTCCAGGCACGCGAAGCATTCGCCGCCGAAGGCGTTGCTGCCCGTGTGGTCTCCATGCCGAGCGTTGAGTGGTTCAACCGGCAGGACGAGGACTACCGCGAATCCGTGCTGCCGCGTTCGATCAAGGCCCGGGTGTCGGTGGAAGCCGGCATCGCCCAGGGCTGGCGCGAATTCGTCGGCGATGACGGCCGCATGGTCTCCCTCGAGCACTTCGGCGCCTCCGCCGACTACAAGACCCTGTTCAACGAATTCGGCATCACGTCCGACGCCGTAGCCCAGGCTGCGCGGGATTCCCTCGCAGCAGTGCACGGCCGGGACGCAGCCCCTGCAGGTACCCCTGCAGCACCTTCCGGCGCGGACTCCACCGAGACCGGCGACCAGAAGTAATTAGGAAAAGGAGCACGTACCCCATGACTTCAACACCCACCGCAGCGCTTTCCGAAGCCGGCGTATCCATCTGGCTTGATGACCTGTCCCGGGAACGAATCACCTCCGGTTCGCTCAAGGACCTGATCGCTGACCGCAACGTCGTCGGCGTGACCACCAACCCGAGCATCTTCGCCGCGGCCCTGGCCAACGGCGAATCCTACGCAGCCCAGGTGCAGCAGCTTGCTGACACCGGGGCCGGCGTGGACAAGGCCGTCTTCGAGATCACCACCGACGACGTCATCCAGGCGTGCGACGTTTTCGCTCCGGTCTTCGAATCAAGCGGCGGCGTTGACGGACGGGTTTCCATCGAGGTGGATCCCCGGCTCTCTCGCGACACCCAGGGCACCGTCAACGAGGCCAAGGAACTCTTTGACAAGGTTGGCCGCAGCAACGTCCTGATCAAGATTCCCGCCACCGTAGAGGGACTGCCGGCCATCACCGCCGTGCTGGCCGAGGGCATCAGCGTCAACGTGACCCTGATCTTCTCCCTGCAGCGCTACCGCGAGGTCATCAACGCCTTCATGGCCGGCATTGAGCAGGCCAGGGAGAACGGCCACGACCTCTCGAAGATCCACTCCGTGGCGTCCTTCTTCGTCTCCCGCGTGGACAGCGAGATCGACAAGCGCCTGGACGCAGCCGGTACGGACGCGGCAAAGGCGCTCAAGGGCAAGGCCGGGTTGGCCAACGCCCGCCTCGCCTACCAGGTCTACGAGGAGTCCTTCGCTTCCGAGCGCTGGCAGGTGCTGGCCGCGGCCGGTGCCAACGCGCAGCGCCCGCTGTGGGCCTCCACCGGCGTCAAGGACCCGTCCCTGCCGGACACGCTGTACGTCACCGAGCTGGTGGCGTCCGGCGTCGTGAACACCATGCCGGAGAAGACGCTCGAAGCGACCGCAGACCACGGCGTGGTTTCCGGTGACACGATCACCGGTACGTACGCCGAGTCCGCTGCCCTGCTCGATGAGCTGGACGCCGCCGGAGTCGACTACAACGACGTCGTTGAGGTCCTTGAGACG
Organism: Arthrobacter koreensis; assembly: GCF_009193255.1. Lineage (GTDB taxonomy): Bacteria > Actinomycetota > Actinomycetes > Actinomycetales > Micrococcaceae > Arthrobacter_B > Arthrobacter_B koreensis. Next base: position 379,580 of record NZ_WACG01000002.1, on the reverse strand, counting down.
GAAGGCCTGGACAAGTTCGTTGTCTCCTGGGGCGAGCTGCTGGAGACCGTAAACGCCGCACTGGAAACCGCACGGAAGGCATAAGCACCCATGACCACTCTGTCCTTTGAAGCTGCAGGAGCCGCCCGCGACGCGGTGGAGGCGCACGTCCCCGCCCTGGTCCGGGACGAGGTAGCCACCCGGCTCCTCGCCCAGGACCCGACGCTGTGGGGGCCGGACGCCGAGGCGGAGGCCTCCATCCGGCTCGGCTGGCTGAACCCGGCACCGGCTTCCCGGCCGCTTCTGGGACAGATCCGGGCGCTGCGCGAAGAACTGGCCGCCGAGGGCGTGGACCGCGTGGTCCTGGCCGGCATGGGCGGTTCGTCGCTGGCCCCGGAAGTCATTACCCGCACTGCAGGCGTAAACCTGACGGTGCTTGATTCCACGGACCCGGACTCGGTTGCGGCCGCCCTGGCGGAAGACCTTGCGTCCACCGTCCTGGTGGTTTCCTCCAAGTCCGGGTCCACCGTGGAGACCGATTCGCAGCGCCGTGCCTTCGAGGACGCGTTCACCAAGGCCGGAATCGACGCCGCCTCGCGGATCGTCATCGTCACCGACCCCGGCTCGCCGCTGGACGCGGCGGCCCGCGAGGCCGGCTACCGCGCCGTGTTCAACGCCGATCCCCATGTGGGAGGCCGCTACTCGGCGCTGACCGCATTCGGTCTTGTCCCCTCCGGCCTGGCAGGCGCGGACATCGAGGAACTCCTTGACGCAGCCGAAGACACTGCCGAGATCCTCAGCGACAACGCTGAAGACAACATTGGCCTGGCACTGGGTGCGGCACTGGGCGGAACCAATCCGCTGCGCAACAAGATCGTGATCGTTGACGAAGGGTCCGGCCTGGCCGGCTTCCCGGACTGGGCAGAGCAGCTCATCGCCGAATCCACCGGCAAGCTGCAGACGGGGCTCCTCCCCGTCGTCGCGGAGCCCGGTGCACCCGAGGTGACCGGCGGGGCACCTGATGTCCTGGTTGTGCGCATAGCTGCTCCCGAGTCCGAGGCGGAGCCCGAAGGGGACCAGGTGGTTGTTTCCGGCAGCCTCGGTGCCCAGATGATGCTCTGGGAATACGCCACCGCCGTGGCCGGGCGCCTGCTCGGCATCAACCCCTTTGACCAGCCCGACGTCGAGGCCGCCAAGAAGGCTGCCCGCGGCCTGCTGGACGCCCAGCCCGAACCGGCTGCGCCGTCGTTCGTTGACGGCTCCGTTGAGGTGCGCGGCGACGCCGCCCTGCTGGACGGCGCGCAGACCCTCCCGGAGGCGCTCCGTGCACTGCTCGGGCAGCTCGGTGAAGACGGCTACCTCAGCATCCAGGCCTACCTTGACCGGGCCGCGCAGGCGGAACTCGAGGACCTCCGCCCGCAGCTGGCCGCCGCTACGGGCCGGCCCGTGACCTTCGGATGGGGCCCGCGGTTCCTGCACTCGACCGGCCAGTTCCACAAGGGCGGACCGGCGCAGGGCGTATACCTGCAGATCACCGGCAACTCCGGGCAGGATGTCCCGATCCCCGGGCGTCCCTTCAGCTTCGGGGAACTGATTTCGGCGCAGGCAGCCGGAGACGCCCAGGTCCTCGCGGACCACGGCCGCCCCGTGCTGCGCCTGAACCTGATTGAAAGGAAGGCCGGAGCGGCCCAGCTCGCCGCGGCCCTCACGGACCTGGGTGGTAAATAACTGATGTTCCATGAGCAAGACAACGGGTCGGCGTCCCCGCTGCGGGACCCCCGCGACCGGCGTCTCAGCCGGATCGCCGGGCCGTCCTCTCTGGTGATCTTCGGCGTGACAGGAGACCTGGCACGCAAGAAGCTCATTCCGGCCATCTATGACCTGGCCAACCGGGGCCTGCTCCCGCCCAGCTTCTCCCTGGTGGGTTTCGGCCGCCGCGAATGGAGCCACGCCGATTTTGCCGGCTACGTGAAGGACGCCGTGCAGGCAGGTTCGCGTACCAAGTTCAATGAAAGTGTCTGGGACCAGCTGGTTGAAGGAATCCGCTTTGTACAGGGCGGCTTCGACGACAACGACGCGTTCGATACCCTGCACAGCACGCTGCGGGACCTCGACGAAAAGCGCGGCACCCGCGGGAACGTCGCGTTCTACCTCTCGGTACCGCCCAAGAGCTTCGAGCAGGTCTGCCAGCAGCTTTCCAGCCACGGGCTCGCCGGTTCGGGCGACGGCCGCTGGCGCCGCGTAGTGATCGAGAAGCCATTCGGACACGACCTGCAGTCCGCGCGGGACCTGAACGCCGTCGTCGAGTCTGTCTTCCCGCCGGACGCCGTCTTCCGCATTGACCATTACCTGGGCAAGGAGACGGTCCAGAACATCCTGGCGCTGCGCTTCGCGAACCAGCTGTTCGAACCGATCTGGAACGCCAACTACGTTGACCACGTGCAGATCACCATGGCTGAGGACATTGGCATTGGCGGGCGCGCCGGCTATTACGACGGCGTGGGCGCGGCCCGCGACGTCATCCAGAACCACCTGCTGCAGCTGTTGGCACTCACGGCCATGGAGGAACCGATTTCCTTCGACGCCGCGCACCTGCGTGCCGAAAAGGAGAAGGTCCTGGCCGCCGTCCGGCTGCCGCGCGACCTCTCGCAGCACTCGGCCCGCGGCCAGTACACGGGCGGCTGGCAGGGCGGCGAGAAGGTGACGGGATTCCTGGAAGAGGAAGGCTTTAACCCGGACTCGAAGACCGAGACGTTTGCGGCCGTGCGCCTGGACATCAATACCCGGCGCTGGGCCGGGGTGCCGTTCTATCTCCGGGCGGGCAAGCGGCTCGGACGCCGCGTGACTGAAATCGCCGTCGTCTTCAAGCGGGCACCCAACCTGCTGTTCCGCGACCATGCCGAGGACGACTTCGGCCAGAACGCCGTTGTGATCCGCGTTCAGCCGGACGAAGGTGCAACCATCCGTTTCGGCTCCAAGGTCCCGGGAACACAGATGGAAGTGCGGGACGTCTCTATGGACTTCGGCTACGGCCACTCCTTTACCGAATCAAGTCCCGAGGCGTACGAACGCCTCATCCTGGACGTGCTGCTCGGTGAACCACCGCTGTTCCCGCGGCACCAGGAAGTGGAGCTCTCCTGGAAGATCGTTGACCCCTTCGAGGAATACTGGGCGTCCCTGGATGAACAGCCCGAACCCTACGCACCCGGAAGCTGGGGACCCGCCTCCGCCGACGAACTGCTAGCCCGCGACGGAAGGACCTGGAGAAGGCCGTGATAGTTGACCTGCCGGACACCACTACGTCAAAGGTGTCCAAGAAGATCGTTGCGATGCGGGACAAGGGCGGCGTGATTGCCCTGGGCCGGGTGCTGACCCTGGTAATCGTCACTGAGCCGGACTACGTGGAAGAAGCCATTGAGGCGGCCAATGACGCCAGCCGGGAACACCCCTGCCGGGTGATTGTGCTGGCAGCCGGTTCCGCCGACGAACCGTCCCGGCTCGATGCGCAGATCCGCGTGGGCGGCGACGCCGGTGCCTCCGACGTCATCCTGCTGTACGGGTACGGGGAACTGGCCGCCGAGAGCGAGTCACTGGTTTCCGCGCTGCTGCTGCCGGATGCGCCGATTGTGGTGTGGTGGCCGCACGGCCATCCCCAGTCCCCTGCCTCTACGCCGCTGGGCCGGATTGCCCACCGCCGCATCACGGATGCTGCCAACGAACCGGATCCCAAGCAGGCCCTGCTGGATCTGAGTGCCAGCTACGCCGACGGCGACACGGACCTGAGCTGGACCCGGCTCACCCTGTGGCGGATCCAGCTGGCCGCGGTCCTGGAACAGAACGGAGCGGACGGCATCAGCTCCATCACGGTGGAGGGAGCTTCCGATTCGGCCAGCACCTTCCTGCTCGCCGCGTGGCTGAAGCACGCCCTGAAGGTTCCCGTGGAGATCATCCAGGATCCGGCCGGGACCGGAATCCGGCGGGTCCGCATCGAGCGGGACGCCGGAGCGCTGGAGCTCCGCCGCCCCGAAGGCAGCACTGCCTACCTGACCCAGCCCGGACAGCCTGAACAGCGTATTGCCCTCCCCCTGAGGACACTGCATGAATGCCTCGCAGAAGAGCTGCGCAGGCTCGATCCGGACGAAGTATTCGGAGAAGTACTGACCCAGGGGCTGGCCGCGTGCCTGGCCCCGGAAGGGAACGCCGCATGAGGCACTCCCCCAAAGGCGTGACGATCCATCCTGACTTTGATGCCCTGGTGAAGGCTACGGCGGCACGGCTCGTCACGAAACTCGTAGACGTACAGAGCAGGCGCGGAGAAGCGACCGTTGTCCTGACCGGCGGCAGCGCGGGCACGGCAGTGCTGGCCGCGGTGGCGGCCGGGCCGGCACGCACCGCCGTCGACTGGAGCCGCGTGAACTTTTGGTGGGGTGACGAACGGTTCGTCGCGCCGGACTCCGCCGAGCGCAACGCCGTACCGGCGCAGGAGGCGCTCCTGAAGCCCCTGGGCGCCGATCCCGACCGCGTGCACGAGATGCCGTCCACCGCGGACTTCGACACGGTCAAGGAAGCCGCGGCCGCCTACGCCGCCGAACTTGCTGCCGCTGCGGAGGCGGAACAGCTGGCTGAGGGTTTTGCTGCGCCCGATCCGCGGCTTCCGCGGTTCGATGTCCTGCTCCTCGGCGTCGGGCCGGATGCCCACGTAGCCTCGCTGTTCCCGGAAATGGCGGGAATCCGTACCAGCGGACAGACCACTGTTGCCGTGCGAAACTCCCCCAAGCCCCCGCCGGAACGGGTGTCACTGACCCTTGAGGCGATCAACAGCGCAGAGGAAGTCTGGCTGACGGTTGCAGGCGAGGACAAGGCCGGTGCGGTGGGGCTGGCCCTGGCCGGCGCCGGGCCGGTCCAGGTGCCTGCCGCAGGTCCGCGCGGACAGCTCAAGACCCGTTGGCTGATTGACCAGGCAGCCGCCTCGCAGCTGCCCGAAAGGCTGCTTGAGACCGAGGACACCGGCAGCTAGCTTCCACGTCTCGCAGGGAAAAGAAAGGCCCCGGTCCAAGTGACCGGGGCCTTTCCTGCGTTTATCGCCTGCAGTGCCTGAGAGCTCCTACGATTCGCCGGAGAACCGCTGGATGAGGCCCAGGGCAATAATGATCAGTCCCCAGGAAATGCCGAGGACCACGGTGAAGCGGTTGAGGTTCTTCTCAGCGACGCCCGATGACCCCATGCTGGTGCTCATGCCGCCGCCGAACATATCCGACATGCCGCCGCCGCGCCCCTTGTGCAGGAGAATCAGGAGGGTCAGCAGCAGGCTGCTCAGTCCCAGCAGGACAAGCAGGATGATCTTCAGAATTTCCACTTACGGCCTTTCACGGGTGACGCATCAGAATGGAGACCTTGCTGCTGTGCAGGTCAGACGTAGGTCAGTCGGTCACCAGATGTTCTTCGAACCTGACAATATTAGCAAATTCGGCCACGTCCAAACTCGCCCCGCCCACCAGCACGCCGTCGACGTCACGCTCCTTGAGGATGCTGGCTGCGTTGGATGCCTTGACGGATCCGCCGTAGAGGAGACGCACCTTGGCGGCGACGGCGTCATCGTACAGGTCAGCCAGCTCCGTGCGGATGGTGGAACACATTTCCTGGGCGTCCTCGGGCCCGGCAACCTCGCCGGTTCCAATGGCCCAGACCGGTTCATAGGCGATCACGAGCTTGGAGACTTCCTCGGCCGAGAGCCCAGCCAGGTCGTTGCGGACCTGTTCGAGCGTGTGCAGGAGGTGCTCCCCCGCCTGGCGCTCGGCCAGGCCTTCGCCCACGCACAGGACCGGCGTGAGGTTGTTGCGGAAGGCAGCCTTGAGCTTGGCATTCAGCAGCTCGTCCGACTCGCCGTGGACACTGCGCCGTTCGCTGTGGCCCACCAGCACATAACTGCAGCCAAGCTTGGAGAGGAACTGGCCGGAGATGTCACCGGTATAGGCGCCGGAGTCTTCGGGAGACAGGTCCTGCGCACCGTAGCCCACCTTCAGCTTGTCTCCCTGGACCAGGGTCTGGGTGCTGCGCAGGTCGGTGAACGGCGGGAAGACAACCACCTCGACGCGGGCGTAGTCGTGCCGGGCATCACTGAGGGTCCACGCCAGCTTCTGCAGCAGGGTGATCCCCTGGACGTGGTCCATGTTCATTTTCCAGTTGCCCGCGATCAGCGGGGTGCGGTCGTACTTGCCGTTGGTGGAGGTTGTCATCTCTGCTCCGGTTTCTTAGTGAGTGGGTAAAGTTCCGCGGACACGCCGAACGGGCCCGCCGGATCAGCTCCGGCGGGCCCGTCCGGGGCCTACTTGTCGAGGACGGCAATCCCCGGGAGTTCCTTGCCCTCAAGGTACTCCAGGCTCGCGCCGCCGCCGGTTGAGATATGCGAGAAGTCGCTGTCGGAGAAACCGAGCTTGCGCACGGCCGCAGCGGAGTCGCCGCCGCCTACAACGGTCAGGCCTGAGCACTCCTTCAACCCCTGGGCTACGGCACGCGTACCGCCGGCGAAAGCGTCGAATTCAAAGACCCCCATGGGGCCGTTCCAGAATACGGTCTGGCCTGACCGAATGCGTTCGGCAAAGGCAGCGCCCGAAGCCGGGCCGATGTCGAGGCCGATGCCCGAGGCACCGAAGCGGCTCGCTTCCATCGAGTCGGCAGCCACCACCTCATGCTCGGCGTCCGCAGCGAACTTGTCCGCAACCACAATGTCCGTCGGGAGGACGAATTCGCAGCCGGCTTCCTTGGCGCGCGCCAGGTAGTCCTTGACCGTGTCGATCTGGTCCTCTTCCAGCAGCGAAGCACCCACCTTGTGGCCCTGCGCGGCAAGGAAGGTGAACACCATGCCGCCGCCCACCAGCAGGTAGTCCGCCCGGGTCATGAGGTTCTCGATCACTGCCAGCTTGTCCGAGACCTTTGAACCGCCGAGCACCACGACGTACGGCTTGGCCGGATCCTTGGTGAGGCGGGACAGGACCTCGAGTTCGCTGCGAACGAGGTTGCCTTCGTAGGCGGGCAGGACTTCGGCGATGTCGTAGACGCTGGCATGCCTGCGGTGGACGGCGCCAAAAGCGTCGTCCACGAACGCTCCGCTGTTCCCGGTCAGGGAAGACAGCTCACGTGCAAGCTCCTGACGCTCCGCGTCGTCCTTGGACGTCTCGCGCGGGTCGAAACGGATGTTCTGCAGGACCAGCACGCTGCCGGCAGCCAGCGATTCGGCCAGGTCCCGGGCGCTGGAACCAACGACGTCCTCGGCAAACTCAACCGGGAAGGGAGCGAGTTCGTCCAGCCGGTCCGCGGCGGGGCGGAGGTTGTACTTCTCGTCCGGTTTGCCCTTGGGCCTGCCCAGGTGGGCCATGACGATCACCTTGGCGCCGTGCTCGACCAGCAGCTGCAGTGTGGGAATTGAGGCACGGATCCGGCCATCGTCGGTGACGCGCCCGTCATCCAGCGGCACGTTGAGGTCGGAGCGGACCAGAACGTACCTGTTGTCAACGCCGTCGCTGATCAGTTCGTCAAGTGTCTTGATTGTCATGTCAACCTTTGTTTCTTAGCCGTTCGGGTGGGGACCTAGAGCTTCGAGGCTACGAGCGCGGTGAGGTCCACCAGGCGGCAGGAGTAGCCCCATTCGTTGTCATACCAGCCAACAACCTTGACCTCGTTTCCCATCACCCGGGTCAGCGGGGCATCAAAGATGCAGGACGAAGGATCAGTCACGATGTCGGAGGAGACAATTGGTTCGTCGGAGTAGCGCAGGTAGCCGTTGAGGTTTCCTTCGCTGGCAGCCTTGTAGGCGTCATTGATTTCCTCGACGCTGGCCTCGCGCGCCAGGTTGACGGTCAGGTCAGTCACGGAACCGGTGGGAACCGGTACGCGGAGGGCGAAGCCGTCCAGCTTTCCGTCGAGTTCGGGAATGACCAGGCCGATCGCCTTGGCTGCTCCGGTGGTGGTGGGAACGATGTTCAGTGCTGCGGCGCGGGCCCGGCGCAGGTCGCGGTGCGGCCCGTCCTGCAGGTTCTGGTCAGCCGTGTAGGCGTGCACGGTGGTCATCAGGCCGCGCTCAATGCCAAACGCGTCGTTGATGACCTTGGCAAGCGGTGCCAGGCAGTTGGTGGTGCAGGACGCGTTGGAGACGATGCTGTCTGTGGCCGGATCGTACTCGGAGTCGTTGACACCCATGACGATGGTGCGGTCGGCTCCCTTGCCGGGTGCGGAGATCAGGACCTTCTTGGCGCCGGCGTCCAGGTGCTTGCGGGCGTCGTCGGCCTTGGTGAAGAACCCGGTGGATTCGATGACAATGTCCACGCCCATGTCTTTCCAGGGCAGATTGGACGGGTCCCGCTCGGCGAGGACCTTAATGGTCTTGCCGCCTACCACCAGGTTCCCGTCCTGGACCTCGACGCTTTCGCCGATGCGCCCGGTAATGGAGTCGTACTTGAGCAGGTGGGCCAGGGCCTCGGGGCTGGTCAGGTCATTGACTGCGACAATGTCCAGATCCGCATTCTGTTCGAGTGCCGCCCGAAAGTAGTTGCGTCCGATACGCCCGAATCCGTTGATTCCAACACGAGTAGTCACTTTTGTTCTCTCCTTGATAGCGGTCGTTCGAGAATCAGTGACCTCAGTGGTGCAAGGCCACTTCAGTTGACTTCACAGGAGCGGCGCATTCCGGACCTGCATCGGCGCACGGATTGCCGGTCAGGCACTGCGTGAGCCGTTGCTTCATCTTACGCGCAGGTGCCGCCGGTGTGTGACCGGCGGCACCTGATAATCGGCGTCGAGGACGCGATTATTGCGTGTTACGCGGGCAGGATCAGCCCGGTTGCGCCGGAGCGTGCAGCGTCGAAGCGGGCAGCGACGTCGGCCCAGTTGACGATGTTCCAGAAGGCCTTGACGTAGTCAGCCTTGACGTTGACGTAGTCCAGGTAGAAGGCGTGCTCCCACATGTCCAGCATCAGCAGGGGGATGGTGCCAACCGGGATGTTGCCCTGCTGGTCATAGAGCTGCTCAATGACGAGGTTTCCGCCGAGCGGCTCGTAGGCCAGGATGGCCCAGCCGGAGCCCTGCAGGGAGTTGGCCGCAGCGGTGAACTGGCCGCGGAAACCATCGAAGGATCCGAAGAAGTCCTCGATGGCTGCTGCGAGCTCGCCTTCCGGCTTGTCGCCGCCTTCGGGAGACAGGTTGTTCCAGAAGATGGAGTGATTGGTGTGGCCGCCGAGGTGGAAGGCCAGATCCTTGGAGAGCTTCGGGATGTTGCCGAACTCGCCCTTTTCGCGGGCTTCAGCCATCTGGGCCAGTGCGGTGTTGGCTCCGGCGACGTAGGTGGCGTGGTGCTTGTCATGGTGGAGCTCCATGATGCGTGCCGAGATGTGGGGCTCAAGGGCTGCGTAGTCGTACGGCAGTTCCGGCAGTGTGTATTCGTTCACGAAAATCCTCCGTTGATGCTCGGATCCATAGTTCCGGATGGCGGGTCCATCCGGACGTCTGATAGTGCTGCATAAATCAGCACGCTTAGTCCATCCTATGCAAGACGTTACTGGTCTAGCATTTCAGGGGTCACATTGGCTTCAGTGCCGGGAATACCAAGTTCAGCTGCGCGCTTATCCGCCATGGCAAGAAGCCGGCGGATTCGCCCTGCAATCGCGTCCTTGGTCATGGGCGGGTCAGCCAGCCGGCCAAGCTCGTCAAGGCTCGCCTGCTTGTGCGCAACCCGCAGCTCGCCGGCGTAGCGAAGGTGCTCCGGGACGTCCTCCCCCAGGATTTCAAGGGCCCGCTCCACGCGGGCGCCGGCGGCAACGGCTGCCTGGGCCGACCGCCGGAGGTTGGCGTCGTCGAAGTTTGCCAGGCGGTTGGCCGTGGCGCGGACTTCCTTGCGCATCCGGCGTTCTTCCCAGACCATCAGCGCGTCGTGGGCGCCCATGCGGGTCAGCAGCGCAGCGATGGTGTCACCGTCACGGATCACTACCCGGTCCACGCCGCGCACTTCCCGGGCCTTGGCCTGGATGCCGATGCGGCGGGCTGCACCAACGAGGGCAAGGGCAGCCTCCGGGCCGGGGCAGGTGACTTCCAGGGACGAGGAACGGCCGGGTTCGGTCAGGGAACCATGGACCAGGAACGCGCCCCGCCAGACTGCCTCGGCATCCGCGGCTGATCCGTTGACGACGACGGACGGCAGGCCGCGTACCGGCCTGCCGCGGGCGTCAAGCAGTCCGGTCTGCCGGGCCAGGGATTCCCCGTCCTTGACGACGCGGACAACGTAGCGGTTGCCGCGGCGGAGTCCGGAACCGGAAACCACAACGATGTCGCTGGCGTGGCCGTAGACTTCCGCAATTGCGGCTCGAAGCCGGCGCGCCGTGGAGGCCAGGTCCACTTCCGCTTCAATCACGATCCGGCCCGAAATGATGTGCAGGCCTCCTGCAAAACGCAGCATCGCCGAGACTTCGGCTTTACGTACCGAGGACTTCTTCACGCTTAGGCGCGAAAGTTCCTCTTTGACTGCAGCAGTCAGCGCCACAAATACACTCCTAGCTTTCCCCAAAAATATCGTGATAGGCAGCGGCCAGCCGCAGCGGATCATGGACCGGCCCACCAGCCGCTGCCCCTACCTTACCGAAGACGGCCCGTGCGCCCATTTCCGCGGCCGCCGCCGTGAATGCGTCCCGGTCCCCGACAACCGCTGGGTCCGCCAGCACCGCGTCGATCTTGAACCCCGGCGCATAGCGCCGGATGGCGTGCAGGTGGTCCACGGCACTCATGCCCGCGGTTTCCTTCGTTTCGTTGAGCAGGTTCATGGTCAGGCAGCGGCGTGCGCTGGTTGCGCAGAGCGCGTCCCTCATCTGCGGGAGGAGCAGGTGCGGGAGTACCGAGGTGTACCAGGAGCCCGGGCCCAGGATGACCCAGTCCGCCTTCTCGATGGCCGTCAGCGCGTCCTGGCAGGCCGGCGCGTCGGACGGCAGCAGCCGCACGTTGAGCACGTTGGACCGGGTGCCGGCTACTGCCAGTTCGGCCTGGCCGGTCACGGTGTCATGGTGCAGCCCGGACTCGGTCTGGCGCAGAACATCTCCCTGGATGGTGAGCGGCTGGGTGGACATCGGCAGGACCTGGCCGCGGGCGCCAAGCAGCGCGCCGGCCCACTGCAGGCCGGCCACCGGATCACCGAGGAGCTCCCACAGGGTAACGATCAGCAGGTTGCCCAGCGCATGGTTGTCCAGCGATCCCTCAACCCCGGGGCGTGACTTGAAGCGGTGCTGCATGACGTCCCGCCAGGTGCGCCCCCAGTCCGTGTCGTCACAGAGCGCGGCCAGCGCCATGCGCAGGTCGCCGGGAGGCAGCACATCCAGTTCCTCGCGCAGCCGTCCCGAGGATCCTCCGTTGTCCGCCACGGTGACCACGGCCGTGAGGTCCGTGGTCAGCAGGCGCAGCGCCGAGAGCGTGGCGGAGAGTCCGTGCCCGCCGCCCAGCGCGACGACGGCAGGAGGTTTGGTCCCGCTGGTTGCGGGAAGCGTGGACCCCTCCGGAAGCACCGGAATGGGGCCGGTGAGGAAACCCACCTACTCCCGCCCCAGGTCACGGTGGTGGGCCGCGACAGTCACGTGCGGCAGCTTGGCCAGGCGCTTGGCAAGCTCCTCGGTGACCGCAACGGAACGGTGCTTGCCGCCGGTGCAGCCGACGGCGATGGTGGCGTAGTGCTTGTTCTCACGGCGGTAGCCGTCAATCACCGGCACCAGCGCGTCCACGTAGCGGTCCAGGAATTCTTCCGTGCCGAGGGCGGAGAGGACGAAGTCCCGGACGTCGGCATCCTGGCCGGTGTGCGGGCGAAGCTGGGGAACCCAGTGCGGATTGGGGATGAAGCGGACATCGGCGACGAAGTTCGAGTCGACCGGCAGGCCGTACTTGAAGCCGAAGCTCATGACGTTCAGCCGCAGGACTATGGGGCCCTGCTCGGAGAACAGTTCGGTCACGGCTGTGGCCAGGGCGTGCACGTTGAGCTTGGTGGTGTCGATGATGATGTCCGCGGTATCGCGGAGTTCCTTCACGACGTCGCGTTCAGCGGCGATGCCGTCGAGGATCCGGCCGTCCTCCTGTAGCGGATGCGGCCGGCGGCCGGACTCAAAGCGCTGGACCAGGGTCTGGTCCGAGGCGTCCAGGAACAGGACCCGGTAGGTGACTCCGGCGGCCCGCAGGTTGTTCAGTGCTTCCCGGATGTCCTGGAACAGCTCCTTGCTGCGCACGTCTATGACCACAGCGAGCTTGGGAATCGAGTGCGGCATCCGCGAGACGAGTTCGGTGAGGGTTCCGAGCATGAGCGGAGGCAGGTTCTCCACCACGTACCAGCCGTGGTCCTCCAGCGCGTTGGCCGCCGTGCTGCGGCCGGCACCGGACATGCCGGTGACAACAAGCAGCTCGGACTCGGCGGGTTTGACGCTTTGCAGCCCGTCCACTTCAGTCATTCGTCTTTCCCGTCCCTCACCGGGCTCCCCATGCAGGGAAGGGCCCGCTATTCACCGCCTGCCCGGGAAAGGTTCCGGGCAGCCCAGCCATCCCAGCCTAGCTAAGATTCAATGATTTCGCCGGTGGTCATGTTCACGGCCGGCGCCGCGTCGACGGCGGTGGATGCCAGGGCGGCCTGCAGCGCGGCAGCCATCGATGGACCAATGCCCGGCACCTCCTGCAGCTGCGCCGCGTCGGCCTGCTTGAGCCGGCGGACGGAACCGAAGTGCTTCAGCAGTGCCTTCTGCTTAGCCGGACCAAGGCCGGGGACTGAGTCCAGCACCGAAGCGGTCATGGACTTGCCGCGTTTCTGCCGGTGGAACGTGATGGCAAAACGGTGTGCTTCGTCTCGAATCCGCTGCAGCAGGAACAGGGCCTGGGAGGAACGCGGAAGGATCACCGGGAAGTCGCTTTCCGGAACCCACACCTCTTCCAGCCGCTTGGCCAGACCCACCACGTACACGTCGGTGATGCCCAGGTCCTCAAGGGCCTTCGACGCCGCTGAGACCTGGGGCTTGCCGCCGTCGACCACCACCAGGTTGGGCGGGTACGCGAACTTTGCCTTCGGCGTTGCCGTCAGCGTGTCAGCCACCGGGGTGCCGGGACCGGGGACAGGAGCGCCGGCGCCGGGTTCGGCATCCGGAACTTCCGCGGCGGGATCGAAGTTTTCCGCCAGGTAGTGCTTGAACCGCCGTGAGATGACGTCGTACATGGACGCAGTGTCATCGCGTGCGGCCTCGCCCGTGATGGAGAAGCGCCGGTAGTCGGACTTCTTCATCAGCCCGTCCTCGGCGACCACCATCGAGGCAACCACGTTGGTTCCCTGGACGTGGGAGATGTCGTAGCACTCGATCCGCAGCAGCGGAACCGGCAGGTCCAGCGCCTCCTGCAGTTCGGACAGCGCGGCGGACCGGGTGGTGAGGTCTCCGGCACGGCGGCTCTTGTGCAGCCGCATGGCGTCCTCGGCGTTGCGGGTGACGGTTTCCATCAGTGATTTCTTGTCCCCGCGCTGAGGGACTGAGATCTTGACCTTGGAGCCGCGCAGGCCGTGCAGCCAGACCTGTAGTTCCTCGGCGTTTTCCGGCAGCACGGGCACCAGGACGCGCCGCGGAATGCTGTCCTGTGCCGAGGCCTCACCGTAGACCTGCTGGAGCAGGTGTTCCACCATTTCGCCGGTGTCCATGTCTTCGACCTTCTCCACCACCCAGCCCCGCTGGCCGCGGATCCGGCCGCCGCGGACGTGGAAGACCTGCACCGAGGCTTCGAGCTCGTCCTGCACCATGCCGAAGATGTCCGCGTCGGTGTCCTCTGACAGGACCACGGTGTTGCGTTCGAAGACCTTCTTCAGTGCGGCGATGTCATCCCGGAGCCGTGCTGCGGACTCATAGTCCAGATCCGCAACCGCTGCCTGCATCTGCTTTTCAAGGTCATTGATGAAGCGCTTTCCCTCGCCGGACATGAAGGAACAGAGTTCAGCGGCCAGCGCCTTGTGGTCTTCCGGGCTGATCCGGCCCACGCAGGGAGCGGAGCATTTGTCGATATATCCGAGCAGGCAGGGCCGGCCGGTGCGCTCCGCCCGCTTGAAGACCCCTGCACTGCAGGTGCGGACGGGGAACACGCGCAGGAGGGTGTCGAGTGTCTCGCGGATGGCCTTCGCCGGGTAGAACGGGCCGAAGTAGCGGGTGTCCTTCCGGCGTTCCCCGCGCATCACCTGGGCGCGGGGGTACTTCTCCCCCATGGTGACGGCAAGGTACGGATAGGACTTGTCATCCCGGAACATGATGTTGAACCGGGGATTGAATTCCTTGATCCAGGTGTACTCAAGCTGCAGTGCTTCGAGTTCGGTACCAACCACCGTCCATTCGACGCTGGTGGCCGTGAAGACCATGGCCCGGGTCTTGGGCATCAGCTGCCGGGGGCTGGCGAAGTACGAGTTCAGCCGTGAACGGAGGTTCTTCGCCTTGCCAACGTAGATGACCCGCCGGTATTCATCCCGGAATCGGTATACCCCGGGTTCGGTCGGGATCTCCCCCGTCCGGGGCCGGTAAGTTGCTGGATCTGCCACTTTTCCATCCTACGGCCCAGCCCCGGCGGCCGGAGCCGGGTTCGCCGCCCGCGCAAAGCGCCGGAAGGGGCCTATGCGCCGTCGGGCTTGTTCTGGTTGTAGCTGCCGGCCCGTTCCTGCCCGGACAGTTCGGCGATCGCGTCCATGACCGCATCGGTCACCCGGCGCCGTTCCGGAAGCGCATGCTGGGGTCCTGTCTTGGAGAAGTAGAGCGGGCGGCCCACGGTCATGGTGAACGAGTGCGGCTTGACCCATTTCTTGCCGGCAGGCTGCAGCCTCTCCGTGCCCACCAGGCCTACCGGAACCACCGGCGCACCCGAGGTGAGGGCAAGCCAGCCGACGCCGGTGCGGCCCCGGTAGAGCAGCCCGTCACGGGACCGCGTGCCCTCGGGGTAGATGCCGATTCCGCCGCCCGTTTCCAGGACGTCGAGCAGGGACTTGAGGGCAGCAACGCTGGCCGCCTGCTGGCCGCGTTCCACCGGAATGGACCCCACGCTCTCGAAGAAGTTGCGCATTGCGGCGCCCTTGAGGCCGGGTGTGGTGAAGTACTCGGCCTTGGCGAAGAACCCGACCCTGCGGGGCATGAGCGCTTGGATGAGCACGCTGTCCAGGAAGGACAGGTGGTTGGCTGCCACGATGAAGGGCCCGCTGGTGGGGATATGCTCCAGTCCGGTGATGGTGGGCCGGCAGAGGGAAATGAGACCGCGCGTGCTCGAGCGGGTGAGGTTATAGAGTCCCATGTGCACCTGCCGTCCGGACACATGAATGCACGGCCGGGACCAGGTCTTCCGGGAACTGCACGACGGCGGCGGCACCGGCTGCCTCAAGCTCGCCGTCCTGCGCGAATCCCCAGCCCACTCCAATGCACGGGATGCCGTTGGCGGAAGCACCATGGACGTCGTGGGACCGGTCGCCGATCATCACGGCAGTGGAATACTCGCCGGCATGCTGCGCCAGGGCTGCCCGCACAATGGAGACCTTGCCGTCGGCAGCGGCCAGCCGTTCGTCTGCCGGTGAACCATGGATCGAATCGAACAGGAGATCAAGCCCCTGGACTGCCAGCAGTTCACAGGCAAGGGGTTCAGGCTTCTGGGTTGCGACGGCCACGAGTGCGCCTTCAGCCCGCAGGGTACGCACGGCGTCCGCTACACGGGGGTACGGCCTGCTCGAGGCCATTCCGGTTTCCCGGTAGCCCCTGCGGTACTCGGCGATCACGTGCTCCAGGCGGTCCGCGGGCACCGCAGCGATTCCGGTGAGGGAATCCTTCAGCGCTGGCCCCACCATGCGGTCCAGCTCAGCGGCTGGCGGGACGGGGAGTCCCGATGCGGCGAGAGCTGCCGCAATGCCTCCGGTAATGCTGCCGGCCGGGTCCACCAGCGTTCCATCCAGGTCGAAGAGGACCAGGAGCCTTGAATTCGTCACCGGGCAAGTTTCGCACAGAGAACCGCGGGAGGGTAAACCAGCAGCCGGAGGTATAACCGGACCGGAATATGTCAGCTGTATTTGCTGTCCGGGCAGGGCCCCTAGCCGAGGATTTCCGCCAGGAACCTGCCGGTATGGCTGTCCGGGGACTTCGCGACCTTTTCGGGCGTGCCCGAGGCGACGACCATGCCGCCGCCGGTGCCGCCGTCGGGACCCAGGTCGATGAGCCAGTCGGCACTCTTGATGACGTCCAGGTTGTGTTCGATGGTGATCACGGTGTTGCCCTTGTCCACCAGGCCCTGGAGCACGAGGAGCAGCTTGCGCACGTCTTCGAAGTGCAGGCCGGTGGTGGGTTCGTCCAGCACGTAGACACTGCGGCCGTTGGAGCGCTTCTGAAGCTCGGCCGCGAGCTTGACCCGCTGGGCCTCGCCGCCGGAGAGCGTAGTGGCCGGCTGGCCCAGGCGGACGTAGCCGAGTCCGACGTCGACCAGCGTGTTGAGGTGCCGGGCGATCGGGGCGAAGGCAGCGAAGAACTCAGCCGCTTCGGCAATCGGCATGTCCAGGATTTCGGCGATGTTCTTGCCCTTGTAGTGGACTTCCAGGGTTTCCCGGTTGAAACGGGCACCATGGCAGACCTCGCACGGAACGTAGACGTCCGGCAGGAAGTTCATCTCGATCTTCAGGGTGCCGTCGCCGTGGCAGGCTTCGCAGCGCCCTCCCTTGACGTTGAAGGAGAACCTGCCCGGCAGGTAGCCGCGGACCTTTGCTTCCGTGGTTTCGGCGAAGAGCTTGCGGATGTGGTCGAACACGCCTGTGTACGTTGCCGCATTGGAGCGCGGTGTGCGTCCGATGGGGCTCTGGTCCACGTGGATGACCTTGTCCAGGTGTTCCAGTCCGTCAACCCGGGTGTGGCGCCCCGCAACGTGCTTTGCGCCGTTGAGCTTGCTGGCCAGGACCCGGTAGAGGATGTCATTGATCAGCGTGGACTTGCCGGAACCGGAGACGCCCGTGACTGCGGTGAAGACACCCAGCGGCACACTGACGTCGATGTTGCGCAGGTTGTTCTCCCGCGCACCGACGATCTTGAGCTGGCGTGACTTGTCCACCTTGCGCCGCTTCGCGGGAATCTCGATCTTCCGCCGGCCGGCGAGGTAGTCGCCGGTGACGGAGCGGGTGTTGGTGAGCAGTTCGGACAACGGTCCGGAGTGGACGATTTCGCCGCCCTTCTCCCCTGCCCCGGGTCCAACGTCGACGATCCAGTCGGCTTCGTGGATCGTGTCTTCGTCATGCTCTACGACAATCAGGGTATTGCCGAGGTTCCGCAGCCGGGCCAGGGTTTCGATCAGCCGGCGGTTGTCCCGCTGGTGCAGTCCGATCGACGGCTCATCCAGGACATACAGCACACCAACCAGGCCGGAGCCGATCTGGGTTGCCAGGCGGATCCGCTGGGCTTCGCCGCCGGACAGGGTTGCAGCCGGACGGTCCAGGGACAGGTACTCCAGGCCGACGTCGAGCAGGAAGGTCAGGCGGGCCTTGATCTCCTTGAGGACCTGCTCACCGATCTTCGCCTCGCGGTCCGTCAGTTCGAGGTTCTCGAAGAAGGCAGCGGCGTCGCGCAGGGGCATGGCGCTGGCTTCGGCGATGTTGCGCTTGTTGATCAGCACTGACAGGGAGGCCGGGTTCAGGCGTGCGCCGCCGCACTCGGGGCATGCGATTTCCCGCATGTACTCCTCGTACCGGTCGCGGGAGCTCTCGGACTCGGTTTCCTGGTGCTTGCGCTTGATGTAGCCGATCACGCCTTCGAAGCCCGTGGTGTACTTGCGTTCCCGGCCGAAGCGGTTGCGGTACTGGACCACCACCTTGTGGTCCTTGCCGTGCAGCACGGCCTCCCGGGCCTTGGCGGGCAGCTTCTTCCACGCCACATCCATGGAGAAGCCCATGTCCTTGGCCAGGCCGGTCAGCAGGCGGTTCCAGTACTCGGTGGTGGCAGTGCCCATCGACCAGGGCGCGATTGCGCCGGCGGCGAGGCTGAGGTTCGGATTGGGAACCACCAGCTCCTCGTCCACCTCCAGCCGTGAGCCGATTCCGGTGCACACCGGGCAGGCGCCGAACGGGTTGTTGAAGGAGAAGGACCGCGGTTCAATCTCGTCAATGGCCAGCGGGTGCTCGTTAGGGCAGGCAAGATGCTCGGAGAAGCTCCGGGTCCGCTCCGGGCTGTCCTCCGGGAGGTCCACGAAGTCCGCCAGGACACGGCCGTCTGCCAGCCCCAGGGCGGTTTCAACGGAATCCGTAAGCCGCTGGCGGATGCCTTCCTTGGCAACCAGGCGGTCGATGACCACTTCGATGGTGTGCTTGTACTGCTTGCCCAGCTTGGGCGGATCAGACAGCTGGATGGTCTTGCCGTCTACCTTGGCACGCGAGTAGCCCTTGGCAGCGAGGTCCTTGAAGAGGTCCACGAACTCGCCCTTGCGTCCGCGCACCACCGGGGCCAGGATCTGGTATCGCGTGCCCTCTTCAAGCTCGAGCAGCTGGTCGGTGATCTGCTGCGGGGTCTGTCGGGTGACGGGTTCACCGCAGACCGGGCAGAACGGAGTGCCTACGCGTGCCCAGAGCAGGCGCATGTAGTCGTGGATCTCGGTAATGGTGCCCACGGTCGAGCGGGGGTTCCGGCTCGTTGACTTCTGGTCGATGGAAACTGCCGGTGAGAGCCCCTCGATAAAATCGACGTCGGGCTTGTCCACCTGGCCCAGGAACATCCGGGCATAGGAGGAAAGGGACTCGACGTAGCGCCGCTGGCCCTCGGCGAAGATCGTGTCGAACGCCAGGGAAGACTTTCCCGATCCGGAGAGGCCCGTAAAGACGATCATGGCGTCGCGCGGGAGATCAAGGTCCACGTTCTGCAGGTTGTGTTCCCTTGCACCCTTCACCACCAGGCGCGAAAGATCGCCGGATGGGTGCGGATTGTGGCCAGAAGTCAGTGAAGTCGCGGTAGACACGCTTTCCACTCTAGATCAAACGGGATTCGAAGACGTATTCGAGGGCGGGCGTGTTCACCGCTGGCGTAGGGCCGCCTGGACGATGGACAGCGCTTCCTTGTGGTCCACCCCGTTGGCGCTCACCGTCTCGGCGAAAACCCGTGCGGCTTCGGCGACGCGGCGGCGTCCGTTGTCCCCTGCGGCTGCCACGACGGTGCCGGCCCGGGACCGCGTGGTTACCACCTCGGCCTGCTCGAGTTCGCGGTAGGCGCGGGCCACCGTATTGACCGCCAGTCCCAGCTGCGCAGCGAGGGTACGCACCGGCGGAAGCCGGGTGCCCACGGGCAGGCTGCCGTCATTGGCGGCGTCGAGGATCTGCAGGCGGAGCTGTTCGTACGGGGGCACCGAGCTTGCCGCATCGATCCGCACCCAGTTGAGCACGCCGTCGTCCATGCCACCGCTCTCTTTTCACCTGCCGCCGGTCCGCGGATCCGGGCCGGTACCGGATCCATCTTGCCACGGACCTGGCCCGGGCCGGCGGAGGACGAACCTACTCCGGTGAGTCAGCGGTGGAAGCCGGTTCGCTGAACTGGGACTGGTAGAGCTGAGCGTAGAAGCCGCCGGCGTCCAGGAGGGCCTCATGGGTTCCCTGTTCGACGATTTCCCCGTTGCGTACCGCGAGGATGACGTCCGCGTCGCGGATGGTGGAAAGCCGGTGGGCAATGACGAAGCTCGTGCGGGCCTCGCGCAGCGCTCCCATGGCCAGGCGGATGGCCACCTCGGTCCGCGTGTCCACCGAGCTGGTCGCTTCGTCCAGCACGAGGATGGACGGGTTGGCCAGCCAGGCCCGGGCGATGGTGATGAGCTGGCGCTGCCCCTGGCTCAGCGACCCGCCGTCTGATTCGAGGACAGTGTCATAGCCTTCCGGCAGCGAACGGACGAAATGGTCAACGTGGGTGGCTTTCGCGGCGGCAATGATTTGCTCTTCGGTGGCGTCCGGTGCCCCGTAGGCCAGGTTCTCCCGGATGGTTCCCTCGAAGAGCCAGGCGTCCTGGAGGACCATGCCGATGCGGCGGCGCACGTCGTCGCGGGTCATTGCCATGGTGTTCACGCCGTCCAGCAGGATTTCGCCGGAGTCCACGTCGTAGAAGCGCATCAACAGGTTCACCAGCGTGGTTTTCCCGGCTCCGGTTGGTCCGACGATGGCAACCGTCTGGCCCGGTTTAGCGTCAAAGGAGAGGTCCTGGATCAGCGGAACCTGTGGTGAATAAGAGAACCTGACGTGCCTGAAGGCGACGTCGCCGCGGACCTTTCCGAGCCGCACCGGATCCCTGGGATCGGGTGCGATCTCCTCCGCATCCAGCAGGGCAAAGACCCGCTCAGCGGATGCCAGGCCGGACTGGAGCATGTTAATGAGCCCGCCCAGCTGGCCCAGCGGCTGGCTGAACTGACGGCTGTACTGCACGAACGCCTGCACGCCCCCGATGGACAGCGCGCCGCCGGCCACCTGGATGCCGCCAACGACGGCGACGGCGACGTAGTTCAGGTTGGATATGAACGTCATGGTCGGCATGATGACGCCGGAGACGAACTGGGCGCGGAACGAAGACTCGTAGAGCCGTTCATTCCCCGGATGGAAACCTTCCACGACGCGCTCCTGCTGGCCGAATGCCTTCACCACGTCCTGGCCGGTGAACATCTCCTCGATGTAGCCGTTGACTTCGCCGGTGGTTTTCCACTGGGCCTTGAACTGCACCTGCGAGCGCTTGGCGATCAGGACGGTCACCACGGCGGAGACGGGAACCGTGAGCACGGCGATCATGGCCAGCAGCGGGGAGATCCACAGCATCATGCCCAGCACCCCCAGGATGGTCAGCACTGAGGTGATGACCTGGGTGATGCTCTGCGAGAGGGTCTGGGCCAGGTTGTCAATGTCATTGGTGACCCGGCTCAGCACGTCTCCCCGGGACTGCTGCTGGAAATGGGACATGGGGAGCCGGAACAGCTTGGCGTCCACGTCCCTGCGCAGCCGGTACATGGCGTTCTGCACTATGCGCGCCGTGACCCGAGCCTGGGCCCAGCCGAAGAAGAAGGACGCAAGGTAGATGCCGAGCACGGCCATCAGCAGCATGCCCAGCGTGGTGAAGTTGATGCCCTGCCCCGGAACCGCGTCCATGGCGGCGAGCATGTCCGCCAGCTGGGTCTGACCGGATTCCCGCAGCGCCTGGACCTGGTCTGCCTTGGAAACCCCCGGTGCCAGGGAGGCGCCGATGACTCCGTCGAAGATCACGTTCGTCGCATCGCCGAGGACCTTCGGTGCGGTGACGGCGAGCGCCACGGAGACGACGCCGAAGACCAGCACGGCGGCTACACGCCACGTGTCCGGTGAGAGCAGCCTGAGCAACCGGGAGCTGGAGGCCCTGAAGCTTGCCGGCTTGGCTGTGGGACCGCCGCCGCGGCCATGCATGCTCACAGCGCTTCCTCCGGTGCGTACTGCGAGGAGACGATCTCCCGGTAGGCGGTGCTGGACTCGAGCAGTTCGGCGTGCGTGCCCATTCCGGCGATCCGCCCTTCCTCCAGGACGATGATCCGTCCCGCGTCGGTAATGGTGTTCACCCGCTGGGCCACCACGATCACCGTCGCGTGGGCTGTGCGCTGTTTCAGGGCTGCGCGCAGGCGTGCGTCGGTGGTGAAGTCGAGTGCGGAGAAGCTGTCGTCGAACAGGTAGATGTCCGGCTGGACGACCAGTGCCCGGGCGATGGCAAGCCGTTGGCGCTGTCCGCCGGAGAAGTTGCCCCCTCCCTGCTCCACTGTGTGGTCCAGCCCGCCCTCGGCCGCCCGGACGAAGTCAGCGGCCTGCGCGATTTCGAGAGCCTCCCAAAGCTCCTCGTCCGTGGCGCCGGGTTTGCCGAAGCGCAGGTTGGACGCGATGGTGCCGGAGAACAGGTGTGCGCGCTGGGGTACCAGTCCAATACCGGAGCGGAGGGAATGCAGGGTCACGCCTGCTGTGTCCTGCCCGTCGACGCTGATGCTGCCGACGGTCGGATCCAGCAGCCGGGGAACCAGGTTCAGGAGCGTGGACTTCCCGGCTCCGGTCGAACCGATGATCGCGGTGGTCTGTCCGGGTTCCGCCACGAAGCTGATGTCCTGCAGGACGGGATCCTCGGCCCCGGGATAGGTGAACCCCACCCCCGCAAAGACCAGGCGTCCGCCGTCGTACACCAGCTCCCGCGCATCCGGGGCGTCCCGGACGCTGGTCCGGGTATCCAGCACTTCGTAGATCCGCTCCGCACAGACGGCGGCCCGCGGCAGCATCATGATCATGAACATGGACATCATCACGGCCATCAGGATCTGCATGATGTAGGCGATGAACGCCGTCAGCGCACCGATCTGCATCTGTCCCGCGTCGATGCGGAAGGCACCGAGCCAGACCACTGCCACGGTGGCCAGGTTCGCCACCAGCATGGTGGCGGGGAACAGCAGTGCCAGATACTGGCTTACCCGCAGCTGCGTCCCGGTGAGGTCGCTGTTGGCGCCGTCGAACCGTTCCTTCTCCGTGCTTTCGCGCACGAAGGCCCGGATCACGGCGATCCCCATGATCTGCTCGCGCAGCACCCCGTTCACCCGGTCGATTTGCTTTTGCGCCCGGCGGAACAGCGGAACGAGCCGGCGCAGCACCAGTCCAATGATGATGACCAGGACGGGCAGGATCAGCAGGAGGACGCCGGAGAGCGGAACATCCTGGTTCAGGGCCAGCAGGACTCCGCCAATTCCCATGATGGGCGCAGACACCATCATGGTCATGGTCAGCAGCAGGGACATCTGCACCTGCTGGACGTCATTGGTTGTCCGGGTGATCAGTGACGGAGCGCCGAAGAGGCCAACCTCCCGGCCGGAGAATGTCTCCACATTGGTGAACAGCGAGCGCCGGACGTTCCGGCCCACCCGCATGGCGGTGCGCGCCGCGAAGAAGGTAGCGGCAATTGAACACACCACCTGGGCGGCCGTGACGGCCAGCATCCAGCCGCCGATGTTCAGAATGACGGAGGTGTCCCCCTTCACCACTCCCTGGTCGATGATGTCCGCATTGAGGGTGGGCAGGAACAGAGTTGCGGCGGTCTGCAGGAACTGCAGGATGACGACGGCGGCAACCGCACCTTTGTACGGAGCCAGGTTTTCGCGAACGAGCCGAAGAAGCACGTATCCTCCCGGAACTGCCGGGGCGTTCCGGCACCATCTGAACGTACGCCCGGTATGCCCAGCGGGCAAGGGAGCCACGGACACGCAGGCCGGGTGCCCCGCTGCGGAGCGCGGGCACCCTTTAGACTGGCGCCATGCTGGATACCAGGAACGTTTCGATTCGCCGTGCCTCCGTAGGCTCCATGGACAACAACGTCTACGTGCTCACCGCCAAGAATTCGGGAGTGCAGGTCCTCATTGATGCCGCAGATGATTTCCCCCGCATTCAGGAACTGCTCGACGCCGGTGCCGCGGACAGCAGCTCCGGCAAGGCCGCGGTCCGGATGATCATTACCACCCACAGCCACTGGGACCATGTACGGGCCCTGGCCGAAGCCAAAGCTGCAACGGGCGCGCGCACGGCCGCGGGCGGCCCGGATACCGCGGACATCGAAGTTCCCACCGACGTGCCGCTCTCCCACGGGGATGTGCTGGACTTCGACGGGTTTGACCTGGAGGTCATTGCGCTGCGCGGACACACCCCTGGTTCCGTTGCCCTGGTCTACCGGGATCCGGAAGGACCGGCGCATCTGTTCACCGGTGACTCGCTCTTCCCGGGCGGCGTAGGCAACACCCAGAAGGACCCGGAGCGCTTCAATTCGCTCTACCGGGACGTAGTCGAACGTATATTCGAACAGTTCCCGGACGAAACGCTCGTCCACCCCGGCCACGGCGCCGGCACCACGCTGGGAGCCGAACGTCCGCACCTCGGGGATTGGAAGGAACGCGGCTGGTAGTGCCGGTGCCCTAAGGCTTGTGCGCCACCATGAAGATCCTGCGGAACGGCATCACGGTTCCCCAGGACTTTGGCGGATACGCCTCCCGCAGCAGCGCTGCGTATTCGGCTTCGAACGCCCGGTACTCGCCCGGTTCCAGGGCCTGCATCACCGGCCGAAGGGCTGTACCCCGTACCCAGTCGAGGACAGGATCCGGGCCGTGGAGCACCTGTGAGTAGCTGGTCTCCCACACATCGGCGGCCATGCCGGCGTCCACGAACAATTCAAGGTACTCTCCCGGCTCGGCTACCGAATCAGTTCCGCGGAGCACTCCTGCGAGCGCCTGCACATAACGCGGGCTGGCTGCCAGCTCCCGCATGAGTGCATGCGACGGGGCTCCGAAATTGCCCGGGACTTGGACTGCGATCCACGATCCGGGTTCCAGTGCCTTCGCCCATGGGTCCAGCAGGTCCATGTGCCCCGGGACCCATTGCAGGGCCGCATTGGACAGCAGGACTCCCGGCCCCGGGAGCGGGTTCCAGTCCTGGATCCGGCCCTGGGCGAAGCTGAGGTTCCGCCCGGAGCGGGCGTGGGCTTCCCTGATCATGTCCTCGGAAGAATCGATGCCCATGACGGGGCTTGTGGGCCAGCGGTCCGCCAGGACCGCAGTGAGTGCACCGGTTCCACAGCCAAGGTCCGCAACCCAGGCGGGGTCACTCTCCGGCTGCCCGGCTCCGATCCTGGTGGCCAGGTCGAAGAACGGCCGGTCACGGTAGTCCGCAAACTGAAGGTAGCGCTCAGGGTCCCATTTCATGCCCGCGAGCCTAGCAGCGCCGTCGTACCCGGCTTTGGAGCCAGCGCCGGTGATTTTTGCCGCCGGGCTAGGCTGGTAGGTGAGATGAAACTACTTGACTCGCTTCCCGCGGCAGCCAGCGGAACCACGACCATTGATCCGGACGAGGTCTACACGTCCTTCCTCGAGTGGGTGGAAGGCCGCGGCATGTCCCTCTACCCTGCCCAGGACGAGGCAGTGATGGAGCTGGTAACCGGGAACAACGTCATCCTGGCCACACCCACGGGCTCAGGCAAGTCCATGGTGGCCATCGCCGCGCATTACTACGCCATGGCGCTGGACGAGCGCAGCTACTACACCGCCCCCATCAAGGCCCTCGTCTCGGAGAAGTTCTTCGCCCTCTGCGACATTTTCGGTGCGGAGAACGTCGGCATGGTCACCGGTGATTCCTCGGTCAACAAGGACGCCCCGATCATTTGCTGCACGGCGGAGATCCTCGCAAACATTGCCCTGCGTGAAGGCGCCGACGCTGACATCGGAACCGTCATTATGGACGAGTTCCACTTCTACTCCGATCCGCAGCGCGGCTGGGCGTGGCAGGTTCCCCTGATGGAGCTGCCGCAGTCCCAGTTCCTGCTGATGTCCGCCACCCTGGGTGACATGACCCGGATCAGCACGGACCTCTCCGAGTCCACCAACCGGGACACAGTGACGGTGTCCTCGGTGCAGCGGCCCATTCCCCTGCACTACTACTACGTTGAGACACCGGTGCAGGAGTCCCTCGAGGAACTCCTGGCCACGAAGCAGGTTCCGGTCTACGTGGTGCACTTTTCCCAGATTGAGGCCATTGACCGCGCACAGGCGCTGATGAGCATCAACGTCTGTACCCGCGAGGAGAAGGACCGCATCGCGGAGCTGATTGCCGGCTTCCGGTTTGCCCCCGGGTTCGGCAAGGCCCTGAACCGGCTCGTGCGCCATGGAATCGGCGTGCACCACGCCGGCATGCTGCCCAAGTACCGCCGTCTGGTGGAACAGCTGGCCCAGGCCGGGCTGCTGAAGGTCATCTGCGGTACGGACACCCTGGGCGTAGGCATCAACGTTCCGATCCGCACCGTGCTGATCACTGCGCTGAGCAAGTATGACGGCACACGCACCCGGCCCTTGAAGGTCCGTGAATTCCATCAGATCGCCGGACGTGCCGGACGTGCCGGCTACGACACGGCGGGCACCGTCGTCGTGCAGGCGCCTGACCACGTGATCGAGAACGCCAAGGCCATGGCCAAGGCACAGGCCAAGTTCGGCGATGACCAGAAGAAGCTGCGTCAGGTCGTGAAGAAGAAGCCCCAGGCCGGTTTCGTGTCCTGGGGCAGGCCGACCTTTGAAAAGCTCGTGGAGGGCACCCCGGAGCCCCTGACCTCCAGCTTCAACATCACCCACTCCATGCTGCTGAACCTGCTCGAGCGCCCCGGTGATCCTTTTGCCGCAGCGAAAAAGCTGCTCGCCAGCAACCATGAGAGCCGGTCCTCCCAGCTGGCCCTCATGAAGAAGGCGCTGAGCATTTACCGCGAGCTGAAAACCGCGGGCATCGTGGAAGTGCTCCCTGAACCCGACGCCGACGGCCGCACCGTCCGCCTGAAGGTTCACCTGCAGCCCAACTTCGCCCTGAACCAGCCGCTATCTCCGTTCGCCATGGCATCCCTGGAGATCCTGGACCCGGAGAGCCCGTCCTATGCACTGGACGTGGTTTCGGTGATCGAGGCGATCATGGAAAAGCCGCGCCAGGTGCTCTCTGCCCAGGAGAAAAAGGCCCGCGGCGAGGCCGTTGCCGCCATGAAGTCCCAGGGCATCGAATACGACGAGCGGATGGCGCTGCTCGAAGAGGTCACGTACCCGCAGCCGCTGGCCGAGCTGCTGGAACAGTCCTTCGAGGTCTACCGTTCCGGCGCGCCGTGGCTGGGCGAATTCGAACTCAGCCCGAAGTCGATTGTCAGGGACATGTACGAACGTGCCATGAGCTTCGGTGAGTATGTGGCTTTCTATTCGCTGGCCCGCTCCGAGGGCGTGCTGCTTCGCTACCTCTCCGATACCTACAAGGCCCTGCTGCACACGGTTCCCCCGGAGCGTCTGCGCGAGGACCTGGAGGACATTATCGAGTGGCTCGGCGAGCTGGTACGCCAGACGGACTCATCGCTGCTCGATGAGTGGGAAGAGCTGACATCCGGGGTCAATCCGGACGCCACCGACGAGCCGCTGCTGCCTCCGGTGCCGGACCGTCTCACAGCCAACGTCCGGGCCTTCCGGGTGATGGTGCGCAACGAGATGTTCCAGCGGGTGAAACTCTTCGCGGATGAGGACGACCGCGCCTTGGGCGAGCTCGACGGCGACGCCGGCTGGGATGCGGACCGCTGGGCGGACGTGCTGGACGCCTACTTCGAGGAACATGATGACATCGACGACGGTCCTGACGGGCGGGGTCCGGACCTGCTGATCATCAAGGAGCAGCCGGGCAAGTGGGAGGTGCGGCAGATCTTCAAGGATCCCGCCTGCCACCGTGACTGGGGCATCAGCGCCGAAGTTGACCTGGCCGCTTCGGACGAAGCCGGCTCCCCCGTCATACGCGTCATCCATGCCGGGCGCCTGGACTAGGCTGGATGCCATGCAGATTCGAGCCGCACGCAAAGACGATGTACCGGTAATCCTTGAGCTCATCCATGAGCTCGCCGTTTATGAAAAGGAACCGGACGCGGTTCGGAATACCCCCGAGGCGCTGGAACGCCACCTCTTCGGTGACCACCCCGCAGTCTTCGCGCACGTCCTGGAGGATGAGGGAAAGGTGCAGGGCTTCGCTCTCTGGTTCCTGAACTATTCCACCTGGGAAGGTGTTCACGGCATTTGGCTTGAGGACCTCTACGTCCGGCCGGAAACCCGCGGACGCGGCTACGGAAAGGCGCTCCTGCGCTGCCTGGCGCAGACCGCCGTCGAACGCGGGTACGCCCGCGTGGAATGGACCGTCCTGAACTGGAACGAACCCTCCATCAATTTCTACAAGTCACTCGGTGCCCAGCCCATGGATGAGTGGACCACCTACCGCCTGACCGGCGGCGCCTTGGAGGAGTTCGGCACCCACGGAGCAGCATGAGCGTCCCGCACACAGCTTCGGAGCCGAGGGCCGTCCGCGGCATGCGCGTAGTGGAGCACCGCTTCACTGTCCCGTTGGACCACTCCCGGCCGGGCGGGGAGCAGATCAGCGTCTTTGCGCGCGAATACTCCGACCCTGCGGTTTCAGGAGACGTGCCGTGGCTGCTCTATCTCCAGGGCGGCCCAGGCGGGAAAGGCAATCGGCTGCTGCAGTTCGGCGGCTGGACCAAGGCGGCCTCACGGCACTTCCGGATCCTGGTGCTGGATCAGCGGGGTACCGGACTCTCCACACCGGCGAACAGGCAGAGCCTGGCCCTGCGGGGAGATGCAGCCGCGCAGGCTGAGTACCTCACCCACTTCCGGGCAGATTCGATCGTCGCCGACGCGGAGCTGGTCCGGGCGGCCCTTGGCTCCGGACCGTGGAGTATTTATGGCCAGTCCTACGGCGGGTTCTGCGCACTGACGTACCTGTCCTTCGCGCCGGACGGAGTCAAGGAGGCGCTGATTACCGGCGGCCTGGCGCCCCTGACCGGCCCCGCGGACCGGGTCTACCGGGCGACGTTCGCCCGGGTAGCAGCCCGGAACGCCGAATACTTCGCCAAGTATCCGCAGGACCGCGAAACCGCAACCCGGATTGTCCGGCATCTGGAGGCCGTTCCCGAATCCCTTCCGGACGGTTCACGGCTCACCCCGGGGCGCTTCCAAATGGCCGGGTCCTTCCTGGGCGGCAACACGCGGATGGACGGGCTTCATTACCTGCTCGAGGAAGCCTTTCTCCCGACGCCGGAGGGCCCGCGGCTTTCCGACACCTTCCTGGCCGGCATGTGGCAGCTCGCCGAGCGGTCCACCAACCCGTTGTACGCCCTGATGCACGAATCGATCTACGGGCAGGGGCAGGCCACGAACTGGGCTGCGTGGCGGGTGCTGCAGTTCCGGCCCGAGTTCACGCCGGACGCCCCGGAGCCGCTGTTCACCGGTGAAATGGTCTATCCCTGGTATTTCGAGGAAGATCCTGCACTGCGCCCGCTGCGGGAGACGGCCGATCTGCTGGCCGCGAAGCCCGACTGGCCGGCTCTCTATGACTGCGGGCAGCTTGCTGCCAACACGGTGCCTGTGGCGGCTGCCGTCTACACCGACGACATCTACATGGACCGGGACTTGTCCCTGGAAACCGCCGAAGCCGTCCGCGGCTTGAAAGTTTGGGAAACCGCTGAGTTCCACCACGACGGCATTGCGGACGACGGCGAAGGCATCTTCAACCGGCTGCTCGGCATGGTGCGCGGGGGCGAATAAGGCCATAACCGAACCGAGGTTAGGGAATTTTGCGCAGGACCTGACGGCCGGACCCAAACCGGCCTAACCTGACTGGAGCAGCACACGGTTGAGGAAGGTCCTCCCATGACTCCCAGCACGCGTTACAGCCCTCCCCCGGAGCCAACCGTCAAGCCCCGCTCGGGGCAGCGTTGGAGGGGACCGGTTTCGACGGTACTCGGCATCCTCGCCGGGCTGGCCCTGGTGGCTGCGGTGATCGCCGGATACGCCGGCAGCCTGGTCAGCAGCACCGACCGCTATGTCGCCACGGTTGGGCCCGTCATCCAGGACCCCGCCGTGCAGGCGGACCTGTCCGGACAGATATCGGACCAAATCACCTCGCGGATGGACATCAGCTCCACCATCCAAGACGAGGTGGCCCAGCGAAGCGATACGCGGGCAGCGCAGGGACTGGCATCGGTCCTTGGCCCCCGGATCGCCGAGAGAACCAACAACCTGGTTGAACAGACCGTCTCGAAGGCCGTGGCGAGCCAGGCTTTCGCGGTGATGTGGACTGATGCCAACCGGGCGGCTCACCAGGTCCTCGTTCGTGCACTGGAAGACGATCCGGGCGGCGTTGCATCCATCGGGGGGAACGGCGACGTGAGTATCTCCACGACGGCGATGATCAGCGAGGCCAAGTCCCGCCTGCTGGCGCAGGGAGTAGCCGCGGCGTCGGCGATTCCCGACGACGCCGGGCAGGACTACACAGTGTTCAGTGCCCCTGGCCTCGCGGCTGCGCTTTCAGCCCTCGACACCCTGGGGCGTGTTTCCGCGGTTCTTCCGTGGGCTGCCCTCCTGCTGGCGGCCGGGGCGGTGCTGGCTGCTCCACGGGGTCGCCGGCTCCGGAGTGGGATCGTCCTCTCCCTGGCGGGAGGCGGAGCGGCGCTGGCCGCTGCCCTCGCCCTGCGGGTGGTCGAACAGGGAATCGTCAACGCCGCCGGCGGAAGTGCCGTTTCCCCGGAAGCCGCCGCCGCGGTCAGCGGTGCCTTCCTGGACCCGCTCTCAGGAGCTCTGCGCTCGGTGCTTGTCCTGGCCCTGCTGGCAGTGGGAGTGCTCTACGCGGCCGGGCACCCCTCACGCTGGTCCGGATGGGCTCTGCGCCATCTTCGGATCTACCAGGGGACGGCAGCAGCGCTCACCGTGCTCGTGCTGTTCCTGCCGGGACTCGCCCCCGGGATTGTCCTGGGAGTGGCAGCCGTAATGGTGGCGGTCATTGTTGTCCTGGAAGTCATGGCCCGCACACAGCGCACGCCGGCTCTCGCTTAGAGAACCGGCGTGCGCTGGTCCCGAATGATGACGGAACCCTTTAGGCCAGGGCTTTCTCCTTGAGCCGGCCGAACTCGTCGTTTGAAATCAGGCCTTCATCCAACAGGGATTTGGCGGAGGATATCTGCTCTGCTGCGCTCTGGCTGCCTGCAGTGCGCCGAATATACTCGGCCGCCTGCGCTTCGGACTCACTGGCACGCCGTGCGCTCCGGGCGGCCATGCCGCTGCCGCGGGCAATGACATACACCAGGGCGGTGAGGTACGGAACGAAGA
Source organism: Arthrobacter koreensis (assembly GCF_009193255.1). GTDB lineage: Bacteria > Actinomycetota > Actinomycetes > Actinomycetales > Micrococcaceae > Arthrobacter_B > Arthrobacter_B koreensis. The sequence goes on along the minus strand of NZ_WACG01000002.1, from coordinate 348,893 downwards.
GCAGGAAGAAGATCCAGACTGCCTTCGCCCAGCCGTTCAGGCTGTCATCGCGGAACAAGTCCACGAAGATCTGGAAAAGCAGGATCAGGTACGCGAAAACGAAGAACACCACAACGATTGACCACAGTACTTCGAAGAAGTTCATGGCTGTTCCTTTGGAGCCGCAACGGATACGAAATAGCCCTGTGCGGGCCGTGAATTCCCTGACGGGGACGTAAGGCTGTATCGGAAGGCTAGCACCGGCTTCGCCGGATGGATCCGGAGCGCACAAACTGGATGGCGGCAGAACGACGGCGGCGGTCCCCCGCCGCCCTGGCAGGGAACCGCAGCCGTCATACCGGCCCGGGCGGCCGGCGTGCACCGTGCCGGCTACTCGCCGGCGCCGGGCTTGCGCGGGTCTGAGGCCAGGAACCTGGCACGCGCTTCGTTTGAGATCTCGGGCAGTTCGACGTCGGACCGGCTTTCGGCAGCCTTTTCGGCTGCCCGGTAGGTCTTGGTGACATCGTCGTACGCCTGGGCGCGCTCGGCGTGCGGGGCATCCTCTCCCAGGCTGCGGTACACCTTGAGTGCGGCTTCCAGGGAAGCGACTGCCTGCACGGCTTTCGCCTTGCGGCTCAGCAGGCTGGCAACCGTGGCAATCACGATGGTGCCGAGGATGACGGCGAGCGAGACGAAGGTGGGGATCTCCGGTGCCCAGGCAACGGACTCTCCGCCGTTGATAAAGGGCAGTTCGTTCACATGCAGGGCGTGCAGGATCAGCTTCACACCGATGAAGGCAAGGATGACGGACAGCCCGTGCTTGAGGTAGATGAGCCGGTCCATCAGGCCGCCGAGCAGGAAGTAGAGCTGGCGCAGCCCCATCAGGGCGAAGATGTTGGCCGTGAAGACGATAAACGCGCTCTGCGTCAGGCCAAAGATCGCGGGAATCGAGTCGACCGCGAACATCAGGTCCGTCACGCCGATGGTGATGAACACGATGATCATCGGGGTGAAGACTTTCTTGCCGTCCACCACGGTTCGGATCTTGCCGCCGTCGAAGTTCTCGGTCATCGGCAGGAACCCGGTGAGCTTGCGGACCAGCTTGTTGTCGCTGCCGCCCTCTTCGTCTTCACCGTTGTCCGTCGCCTGCTTCCACGCCGTCCACAGCAGGAAGGCACCGAAGAGGAAGAAGACCCAGGAGAAGTTCTCGATCACGGCGGCACCGACAATAATGAAGATGCCGCGGAGGATGAGCGCAATGATGATGCCGAACATCAGCACTTCCTGCTGGTACTTCCTGGGTACCGAGAAGCGGGCCATGATGATGATGAACACGAACAGGTTGTCGATGCTGAGGCTGTACTCGGTCACCCAGCCCGCCACGAACTGGCTGCCGTATTCCGGGCCGGTAAAGATGAACATCATGACGGCGAACAGCAGCGCCAGACCAACGTAGAACCCGACCCACAGGCCGGCCTCCTTCATGGACGGTTCATGCGGCCGCTTGACGACCAAAAGCAGGTCGAAGAGCAGTACCAGCCCTAGGACAATGAACGTACCAACCTCGAACGCGAGGGGTAATGCGGGCATGGGAGCAGACCTTTCAGAGCACGGAAAAGGCGGGGTTCCCGCAGCTGCTACGGAAATGCCCCACCGCCGTCGAAAAGTTTACACCCAGCTGCTCCTAAGCGTGCCCGGCGTTCTGCATCTGCCGCAGTTCCTTCTTCAGGTCCCCCACCTCATCGCGCAGGCGGGCGGCAAGTTCAAACTGGAGTTCCGCGGCAGCCGCATGCATCTGCTCCGTCATCTGCTCGATCAGGGACGTAAGGTCCTCTGCGGGTGCCGCGGCAAGTCCGTCCTTGCGGACGGTCTTCGCGCCCTTGCCCTTGGTCTTCTTCTTCGCGGCTTCTTCCAGCAGTGCCTTGGTGTCCGCGTCTTCCCGGGCGAGGGAATCGGTGATGTCTGCGATCCGCTTGCGCAGCGGCTGTGGATCCACGCCGCGTTCCTTGTTGTAAGCGACCTGGATGGCCCGGCGCCGGTTGGTCTCGTCAATGGCATGAGCCATGGAGTCCGTAATCCGGTCCGCGTACATGTGCACCTGGCCGGAGACGTTTCGCGCGGCACGGCCGATGGTCTGAATCAGGGAGGTTGAGCTGCGCAGGAAGCCTTCCTTGTCGGCGTCGAGAATTGAGACGAGCGAGACTTCCGGAAGGTCCAGGCCTTCACGGAGCAGGTTGATGCCCACCAGGACATCGAAGGTGCCCATCCGCAGTTCACGGAGCAGTTCCACGCGCCGGAGGGTGTCGACGTCGGAGTGCAGGTACTCGACCTTCACCCCGTTTTCCAGCAGGTAGCCGGTGAGGTCTTCGGCCATGCGCTTGGTCAGTGTGGTGACCAGGACGCGTTCGTCCTTCTCGGTACGGGTCCGGATCTCTGCCAGCAGGTCGTCAATCTGGCCCTTGCTGGGCTTGACCACCACTTCCGGATCCACCAGGCCGGTGGGCCGGATGATCTGCTCCACCACGCCGTCGGCCTTGCCGAGTTCGTACTTGCCCGGTGTCGCGGAAAGGTAAACGGTCTGGCCGATCCGCTCCAGGAACTCATCCCACTTCAGCGGCCGGTTGTCCATTGCCGACGGCAGCCGGAAACCGTGCTCCACGAGGGTCCGCTTGCGGGACATGTCGCCCTCGTACATGGCGCCGATCTGCGGGATGGTCACGTGGGACTCGTCGACCACCAGGAGGAAGTCGTCCGGGAAGTAGTCCAGGAGGCAGTGCGGTGCGGTGCCGGGTCCGCGGCCGTCGATCCAGCGCGAGTAGTTCTCGATGCCGTTGCAGAAACCCATCTGCTGCATCATTTCCAGGTCATAGGTGGTGCGCATGCGCAGCCGCTGCGCTTCCAGCAGCTTGTTCTGCCCTTCGAGTTCCTCCAGGCGCCCGCGCAGTTCGTCCTCGATGCCCTTTATGGCTCGGTTCATCCGGTCCGGTCCGGCTACGTAGTGTGATGCCGGGAAGACGTACATTTCCTGCTCGTCGCGGATCAGGTCTCCGGTGAGGGGATGGAGTGTCTGGATGCTCTCCACCTCGTCGCCGAAGAACTCGATCCGGATGGCTTGTTCCTCGTACATCGGAATAATTTCCACGGTGTCCCCGCGCACCCGGAAGGTGCCGCGGTGGAAGTCCATGTCATTGCGGACGTACTGCATTGAAACGAACTTGCGCAGCAGGTCGTCACGGTTCATCTCCATGCCGCGGCGCAGCGTGACCATGCCCTGGATGTACTCTTCCGGGGTACCCAGGCCGTAGATGCAGGAGACCGTGGCGACGACGATGACGTCGCGGCGGGTTAGCAGGGCGTTAGTGGCCGAGTGGCGCAGCCGCTCCACTTCCTCGTTGATGGAGGAGTCCTTCTCGATGAATGTATCCGTCTGCGGCACGTAGGCTTCGGGCTGGTAGTAGTCGTAGTAGGAGACGAAATACTCGACGGCGTTGTTGGGCAGCAGTTCGCGGAACTCGTTCGCCAGCTGGGCCGCCAGCGTCTTGTTCTGCACCATCACCAGCGTGGGGCGCTGCACCTGCTCCACCAGCCAGGCCGTGGTGGCGCTCTTGCCGGTACCCGTGGCGCCCATCAGGACAACGTCCTTCTCGCCGGCGTTGATGCGCTCGGCGAGTTCCTTGATGGCGGTGGGCTGGTCGCCTGCCGGGGAGTATTCGCTGACTACTTCAAAAGGGGCAACAACACGATTGATGTCCTGCGCAAGACTCATGCTTCTACGCTACTCCGGGTCGCGGTCAGCTGTTGTCCGTATTGCTGACGGCATAACCCCCTGGCCCTAGCTGCCGCCGGTGCGGAGCCGTTCCTGGTTCAGCGGCACCAGCCGGGAACTCCAGAGGCCCCGGACCGCCTCGACAAGGTCCTCAGGGGTGGCGGTGTTCTCCAGCACAACGTCCGCGACTGCGGCGCGCTGCTCCGCGGTCGCCTGGGCGGCGATCCGGGCCCGTGCATCTTCGGGTGTCATCCCGCGGTCCCGGACCATGCGCGCGATCCGCTCCTCCTCGGGCGCTTCCACCACCAGGACAAAGTCGAAGTTCCCAGCCTGTCCGGTCTCCACGAGCAGCGGTATGTCCTGCACCAGGATGCCGTCCTCCGGAACCTGTGCCGCCAGTTCCGCGGCCCGGGCGCGGACCAGCGGATGGACGATTGAATTGAGCGTCGCGCGCTTCTCCTCATTCCCGAACACGATCGCGGCCAGAGCGGCGCGGTCCAGGGTTCCGTCTGCGGCAAGCACCTGCGGACCGAAAGCATCGACGACGGCGGCCAGCCCGTCGGTGCCGGGTTCCACCACCTCCCGGGCCAGGGCATCAGCGTCAACCAGCACAGCCCCGCAGTCTGCCAAGGTGCGGGCGACCAGTGATTTTCCGGCTGCGATTCCGCCGGTGAGACCTACCTTCAGCATGGCCACCAGCCTACCTTCCCCGAAGGCCCCGGGGCGGATGCGGCCACGGGGCCAACTAGACTGGCAGGGTGAGTGATATCCAGGCAGCTTCGGGACGCTACACGACCGTCGCCGCAGATCACCGCACTGAACTCGACATCAAGCGCTCGCGGTTCATCACCGTCCTCCGGCGTACCGAAACCGAGGACGAAGCGCGCGGCCTCATCGCGGAGCTGCGCCGGGAGTTCCATGACGCCCGGCACCACTGCAGTGCGTTCGTCCTGGGTCCCGGCCGCGAGGTCCAGCGCTCCAGCGACGACGGGGAGCCCTCCGGCACTGCCGGAATTCCCATGCTTGAGGCGCTGACGAAAAGGGAGACTTTCGACGGCGCCTCGGACCTCAGCGACATCACGGCCGTCACGGTCCGCTACTTCGGCGGGATCCTGCTCGGGGCAGGCGGCCTGGTCAGGGCGTACTCGGAGTCCGTGTCCTCGGCACTGTCCTCCGCTTCCCTTCTCCGCCGCCGCCGCATGCAGCTGTGCGCCGTTCCGGCAAGCCATGCCGCTGCCGGGCGGCTGGAGAATGACCTGCGCATCGGCGGCTACACCGTGCGCGGCACCGAGTACGGAGACGGCGGGGCCGTGATTACGGTTGCCCTCCCAGACATCCCGGGTGCTGCCGGCGATTTCCAGGATCACCTTGCCGCCCTCACAGCCGGAGATACCTCTGCCGAACTTATCGCCACCGAATGGATTGACCTGTGACAGCTTTCGACGCTTCGTTTGACTTCGACCTGCTGGGGCGGGCTCCGGACGTGGAGGCGGAGAACCTGCAGGCGTTCGACACCGCGGACAAACTGCTGCTGGATACCGCAGCGGGCGACCTCGAAGCCGCGGCTGCAAGCGGCAGCGGTGCGCCCATGGTTATCGGGGATTCTTATGGTGCACTCACGCTCGGCGCGGCAGCGCGCTATTCGCTCTCCGGGATCCGGGTGCATCAGGATCCCTTCTCCGGCGAGCTCGCACTGGACCGGAACGCGGCCCGGCTGGGCCTGGCCGGACGCTACACGCACTCCGGACTCACCCCTGAGCTGGTGGGCGGTGCACGCATTGTCCTGCTGCGCCTCCCCCGGTCACTGGATGCGCTGGAAGAGATTGCACAACTCCTCGCCGTCCATGCAGCACCGGACGTCCGCATTTACGCCGGCGGACGCATCAAGCACATGACCACAGCCATGAACGACGTGCTGCGGCGGTACTTTGGATCGGTCACGGCAGGACTGGCACGACAGAAATCCCGGGTACTGACCGTTAGCGGCCCGCTCCCTGCGGACACGTTGCCGGCGTCCCGATTTCCGCTGGCGGCAGCGTACGACGTCGGACTGCCGGTTCCGCTGCAGCTGCGGGCCCGCGGTGCGGCCTTTGGGGGCGCATCGCTGGACCCCGGCACCCGCTTCCTGCTGCCGTTCCTGGTCCAGGCCCGCGGCGCAGCGGAAGCCGTGGACCTTGGCTGCGGCAACGGTGCCATAGCAGCGTACCTGGCACTGCTCCGCCCGGACACCGGGATCCTGGCCTCGGACCAGTCCGAGGCAGCCGTCGCCTCTACCCGGCTGACGCTAGCCGCCAACGGCGTGGCGGGCCGCGCCGTCGTCCAGCGGGCGGATGCCCTGTCCTGGCTTCCGGACCGTTCCCAGGACCTTGTGGTGCTCAATCCGCCTTTTCATATTGGAGCCAGCGTGCATACCGGCATCGCCCACAAGCTCTTTGCCGACGCGGCCCGCGTGCTGCGTTCCGGCGGCGAACTGTGGACTGTCTGGAACTCGCATCTGGCCTACCGGTCTGCCCTTAACCGCCTGGTGGGACCCACACGCCAGGCGGGCCGCAATCCGCGTTTTACGGTCACGGTCAGCACGCGGCGCTAGGAAAACACAGCCCGCCGACAGCGGACACGAGAAATCGGAGAGAGCGCTCTCTTGACAGTGAACCGCGTCACATCTAGGCTCTCAGCAAGATCAGAGAGCGCTCTCTGGAACGGTTGGGAACATCGGAACCGTGCCGGGCCTCTTGTGGTTCACCGAGCATCAGCTCTGAATTAGTCCCGACTGGACGAGCCTGGCACCTTCGGCACGGTCCTCCCCCGGGATAAACCGGCAAGACACACACAAAGGAGTGACCGTGAAAAAGTTCCGATATTCAGCGTCTGTGGTGGCAGGAGCAGCGGCCGTGGCCCTGCTGGCCGCCGGCTGCAGCAGCGGCAGCAACAGCGGCGAGGCGGCTTCGGAAGACAACCCGGTTGAACTGACCGTCACTACCTTCGGCACCTTTGGGTATGACGATCTTTACGCGGAATACGAGGACGCCAACCCAGGCATCACCATCAAGGCAACCAACATCGATACCGGCGGCAATGCCCGGACGGATCTTTTCACCAAGCTCGCCGCCGGATCCGGCGTGAGCGACGTGGTTGCCATCGAAGAGGGCTGGCTCGGCGCCATCATGGAGGTCTCCGACAAGTTCGTTGACCTGAACGAATACGGTGCCGAGGACATCAAGGACAACTGGGTGGAGTGGAAGTACAACCAGGGCACCGACCCCAGCGGGCGCGTCATTGGCTACGGCACGGACATCGGACCCCAGGGCATCTGCTACAACGGCAAGCTTTTCGAGGCAGCAGGCCTGCCCAGCGACCGCGAAGCCGTAGCTGAGCTCCTGGGCGGAGAAGACGCCAGCTGGGAGAAGTACTTCGAGGTAGGCAACCAGTACAAGGACGCAAGCGGCAAGCCCTGGTTCGACCAGGCCGGCTTCGTGTGGAACTCAATGGTCAACCAGATGGAAGAGGGCTACTACACCAAGGACGGAGAGTTGAACGTCGATGGAAACGAAGCCATGATTTCGCGGTTCGAGCAGCTCTCCACCGCCATCGGTGATGGCCTGTCCTCCAACCAGAAGGAATGGGACTGGGCGAACGGCAAGGCCTTCCTCGACGGTTCCTTCGCCACCATGGTCTGCCCCGGCTGGATGCTGGGCACTATCCAGGGCAAGGTCGAGTCGGCGGGCGGCGGCATGGACAGCGGCTGGGACTTCGCAGATGTCTTCCCCGGCGGAGCCTCGAACTGGGGCGGAGCGTTCCTCTCCGTACCGGAAAGCTCCGAGCACAAGGAGGAAGCGGCAAAGCTCGCAGCCTGGCTGACCCACCCGGACCAGCAGATCAAGCAGAGCGAAGCAGCAAACAACTTCCCGAGCACCATCGCCGCACAGGAAACCCTCGCAGAGGAAGCAGCACCTAACGAGTGGTTCAACAACGCACCCACCGGTGCAATCCTGGCCGAACGGGCGAAGGGCGTCGAAGCGCAGTTCAAGGGACCGGATGACTCCGTGATCCAGGAGAACGTCTTCGGTCCCCCGATCGACCTGGTCGAGACCGGCCAGGCCGACGCCGACCAGGCCTGGGCCAAGGCGCTCGAGCTTCTCAACGACCTGGTTATCAACAACTAGCAGCGCCGCACGCGGGGCCTCCGGCCAGACCCGTAGGCCCCGCCCGGAGCATGAGAGTTTCCCATGACTGCCACCCTGAACCGCCCAGCCGCAGCGCCGCCCGTCACAGCGCGGCCTACCTTCCGCCAGCGTCTGTCCAAATGGGACATGAAGGCGTCACCATACCTCTACATTTCACCGTTCTTTATCCTCTTTGGCCTCACCGGGCTTTTCCCGCTCGTCTACACTTTCTGGGTCTCGCTGCATGACTGGCACCTGCTGAAGGGGCAGGGGGATTTCGTCGGACTTTCCAACTTCAGCAATGTCCTGGCCGACGGGTACTTCTGGAATTCGATGTTCAACACGTTCTCCATCTTCCTGCTCTCCGCCATTCCCCAGCTGGTAATTGCCGTTCTCCTCGCGGCCGTCCTCGACCAGAACCTGAGGGCCAAAACCTTCTGGCGCATGTCAGTCCTGGTGCCTTACGTAGTGACACCTGTTGCAGTGGCCCTCATTTTTTCCAACATGTTCAACCAGGAAAACGGCCTGATCAACAACATGCTTGAAAACGCCGGCATTGGCGGAGTCCGCTGGCAGGACGGTTCCTTCGCCAGCCACGTTGCGATCGCAACCATGGTGAACTGGCGCTGGACCGGCTACAACGCACTCATCCTTCTGGCAGCGATGCAGGCTGTCCCCCGCGACCTCTACGAGTCCGCGGCCCTGGACGGCGCGGGTGCCGTCCGGCGGTTCTTCAGCATCACCCTGCCAAGCATCCGGCCCACCATGATTTTCGTCATCATCACAGCCACCATCGGCGGTCTTCAGATCTTCGCAGAACCGCGCCTGTTTGATCCCGTCAATGCCGGTGGAACACAAAAGCAGTTCCAGACGACGGTCCTCTTCCTGTGGGAGCTGGCCTTCCAGCGGCAAAACTTCGGCAAGGCATCCGCCGTGGCCTGGCTGCTATTCCTCATCATCGTGCTGGTTGGCGTAGTCAACTTCCTGATCAGCAAAAAAATCGCCACCTCGGACACCCGCAGGCCCCGCCGGGTTAGGAGCAGAAAATGACCGTCCTTCAAAAAGCCCGGGCAGTTCCCGGGACCGGAACGGGATCCGGGTCCGGCAAACCACTGCGCGGCAGGCGCCGGTTCTTCCGGGGCGCGGGCCGGCCCGGGTTCCTGAGCTACGGAATCCTGCTGGCGTTCCTCATCGGTTCCGCCTACCCCCTGTGGTGGTCACTGATCATCGGCAGCCGCTCCAACGAGGCCCTGGGCCTGGACTGGCCTCCACTCTGGCCCGGAGGCAACTTCTGGACAAACGCCGCTGCGGTCTTCGACACCGTGCCGTTCTGGAAGGCCCTGGCCAACAGCATCATCATCTCCGGGACCATCACCGTCTCGGTGGTGATCTTCTCGACCCTGGCCGGATACGCGTTCGCAAAACTGCGCTTCCGGGGCAGGGGTCTCCTCATGGTTGCGGTCATCGCCACCATGGCAATCCCCACCCAGCTGGGAATCATTCCCCTGTTCATGGTGATGCAGAAGCTGGGCTGGACCGGGGAACTGGGAGCGGTGATTGTTCCCGGCCTGGTCACGGCCTTCGGAGTGTTCTTCATGCGCCAGTATCTTGTGGACGTCATACCGGATGAACTCATCGAATCCGCTCGCATGGACGGCGCGAGCATGCTGGGTACCTTCCGGCACGTCGCCTTGCCGGCGGCGAAGCCGGCCATGGCCATCCTGGGTCTCTTCACCTTCATGACGGCGTGGACGGACTTCATGTGGCCGCTTTTGGTGCTGCCCAACAACCCAACACTGCAGGTGGCGCTCAGCCAGCTGCAGTCGGCCCGGTACGTGGACTATTCAGTGGTCCTGGCCGGGGCAGTCTTGGCAACCATCCCCCTGCTCATCCTCTTCGTGGCGGCGGGAAAACAACTCATATCCGGAATTATGCAGGGAGCAGTGAAGGGCTAATGACGAACAACACCTCTTTGGGGAACCACGGTAACCACAACGGTTTTCCGCCCAACTTTCTCTGGGGCTCGGCAACTGCAGCGGCCCAGGTTGAGGGTGCCGCCCGGGACGACGGCAAACAGGACTCAATCTGGGATGCATTCGCGGCAGTGCCCGGCAACGTCCTGAACCAGGACACACCCGCCACCGCTGTGGACCACTACCACCGCATGCCGCAGGACGTTGCGCTGATGAAGGAGCTGGGGCTGGATTCCTACCGCTTCTCCACCAGCTGGGCTCGCGTCCGTCCGGGCGGTGGGGCGGTCAACCCCAAGGGACTGGACTTCTACTCGCGCCTCGTGGACGAACTGCTCGAGGCCGGAATCCTCCCCTGGCTGACGCTGTACCACTGGGATCTGCCGCAGGGCCTCGAAGATAAGGGCGGCTGGACCAACCGTGACACCGCCTGCCGCTACGTCGAGTACGCGCAGGACGTCTACGCGGCACTTGGTGACAGGGTGAAGCACTGGACGACCTTCAACGAGCCTTTCTGCTCGTCCCTTCTCGGGTACGGGTCCGGCGTCCATGCACCGGGACGGCAGGAACCGCGTGCCGCCATCGCGGCCGTGCACCACCAGCACCTTGCCCACGGCATGGCGGTCACCGAACTGCGGAACCTGGGTGCCGAACAGGTCGGCATCACGCTTAATCTCAGCAATTCGATTCCCAGGGACCCGGGCGATCCCGTTGACCTGGAGGCGGCACGGCTGTTCGATTCGCTGCAGAACCGGATCTTCCTGGACCCGATCCTGCGCGGAGCGTACCCGGAGGACTCACTCCGCGACCTCGAACCATACGGCCTGCACGAACTGATCCTGCCCGGCGACATGGAACTCATTGGGGCCCCGATCGACTTTCTCGGCGTCAATCATTACCACGATGACCAGATCAGCGGCCACCCGGACATGTCCGGTGAAGACGGCCACGGCGGCGGCACTGACACGCCCAAGGCCTCACCCTGGATCGGTGCCGAACACATCACCTTCCCCACCCGCGGGCTCCCGCGCACCGCAATGAACTGGGAAGTGAATCCTGACGGCCTCCGTAAGCTGCTCGTTCGGCTGGGACAGGAGTACCCAAACCTGCCGCCGCTGTACGTCACTGAAAACGGAGCCGCTTACGACGACGCCGTCAGCAGCGAGGGAACCGTACCGGACGCTGAGCGCACCAAGTACATCCTTGACCACATCCAGGCTGTCAGTGGGGCCGTTGCCGAAGGCGCGGAAGTCCGTGGCTACTTCGTGTGGTCCCTGTTGGATAACTTCGAGTGGTCCTGGGGCTACGAGAAGCGCTTTGGCATCATTCACGTGGACTACCAGACGCAGGAACGCATCATCAAGGACAGCGGACTGGCCTACAGCCGGCTTATTGCGCAGGTGCGGCAGGCGACGGAAGCAGGAAACCTGCAAAACGCGGCGGCAGCCGCGGGTGCGCGGTAGGGGAACTACGATTGAAAGCTGAGCCCGGCTTCGGAAGGCAGAGGACACCAGGAAATGGAGATCCCATTGGGTACTGAGACGGGGCAGGTGCGGCCCGCACCCACCCTGGAGATGGTGGCTGCGCTTGCCGGAGTCTCCAGGGCCACCGTGTCGCGGGTGGTAAACGGCTCAACCTCGGTTGCACCGGAACTCGTGCACAGTGTTGAGCAGGCGGTACGGACGCTGAATTATGTACCCAACCGGGCAGCGCGGACCCTGGCCAGCCGCCGGACCTACACCATTACCCTCCTGGTTCCCGAGTCAACGTCCAAGGTATTCGCGGACCCCTTCTTTGCCACGGTGGTGGAAGGGGTCGCGAAGTACCTGAACTCCACGGACTACATGCTGAACATGGTCACGTCATCCGAAGCGAACCCGGGCAAGACCCAGCGTTACCTGATGGGCGGCAACGTGGACGGTGTGCTGGTCGTTTCCCACCACAGCGGGGACCACTCCTGGGAGCACCTCAGCGATGCCCTGCCCATCGTGTTCGCCGGAAGGCCGCTGCTCAACGCAGCAGACAGCTATTACGTAGAGGTGGACAACGAGGAAGGTGCGCTGGCTGCCGTCGAGCGGCTGATCAGCACCGGACGGCAGAATATCGCCACGATCGCAGGACCCCAGGACATGCCGCCGGGCGTGGACCGCCTTGCCGGCTGGCGTGGCGGACTGCACCAGGCCGGGTTGAGCGACGCGCTGGTGGAGTACGGGGACTTCACCGTTGCCTCCGGCGCGGCGGCGATGCAGCGGCTCCTGGCGCGGGGCAAGCCCCTTGACGGCGTCTTCGCCGCAAATGACCAGATGGCAGCGGGCGCGCATTCGGTCATCCTGAAGCACGGACTCAGGATCCCCGAAGACATCGCCCTCGTGGGCTTTGACGATGACCAGTTTGCCACCGGCGTCGAACCCGCCCTCACCACTGTGCACCACCCCATTGCTGAACTTGGGGAGAAGATGGCCCGTATGCTGGTGGAACTGATTGAAGGCCGGGCAGCGGAGCGGGTTTGCCGGCTGCCTACTTCACTGGTGGTGCGGGAGTCGGCCTAGGCCGGCGTGTAGCGGATGCCGCTGTAGTCTTCCTCGGCCCAGAGGGAGCTGCGGCGGTTCCGCCTGTTCCAGCGCGACTCCAGGATCTGCAAGGCGTCCTCCCATTGGACTGCATCGGGTTCACGCTCCCGAATCAGCGCCGCGGCTGCGGCCTCGGATGCGCAGTGCCAGACCGAGAAAGCGGCAAACTTCGGATCGCTGAAGACGCCTTTCCACAGCGGGCTGCGGCGTTTCCTAAGAAGCTGCGTACCGAGGAGGATGACCCCCACGGCCAGTACCGCAGCCGTGAAGAACGCGTCACCGGAGATGAGGCCGAACGGTTTCGCCAGCACGACGGCTGCGAGGAGGATCCCGCCCGCGATCCTGACCCAGGCAGCACTTGCCGCGGCGGCGCCGTCCGTTTCCCGGGCCACCCTCAGCTGCTCCTTCCGCCAGGCACGGAAGCGTGGCAGGTCCGACTCGGCTTCGGACTTTTCCACTGCTTCCGCGGCGTCGAAATAAGCAGCGAACCTGGACTGCAGCTCCCGTTGACGGTCATCGGCTGCTTCGAGTTCCTCCCAGGAGCTGGCTTCCCGTTCCTCCTCCGCGACCCCGTTGATGAGGTTGGCTGCCTGGCTGGGAGGCAGGTGCAGGGCGGAGGCCTGTGCCCGCCGGCGAATCTGTTCCTGAAGCTCCTCGCCGCTGATTGAAAACGGCCCGCTGACCTGCATATCTGTTTTCCCCCGGTGTGATGCTTTGTGTTGGCTAGTGACGGCGCAACCAGCCTACCAACAGCCGCCTGCCCCCTCCTGACAAGACAAAAGGCGGGTTCCCACCGAAGTGGGAACCCGCCTTTCAGGCAGCTAGCACCTTAGCAACAGGAAATTAGTTGCCGGTCAGCTTCTCGCGCAGTGCGGCAAGTGCCTCGTCGGATGCCAGGGTACCGGCAGCGGACTCGGATGCAGCAGGCTCGGAGGAGTAGCTGGTGGAGCTGGACTCAGCGGAGTCGGATGCAGCAGCAACGTCCTCGGAGTTGTGCTGGGCAACCTGCTTCTTGTGAGCTTCCCAGCGGGCCTGGGCGTCAGCGTACTGCTGCTCCCAAGCGGCGCGCTGGGTCTCGTAGCCCTCGAGCCATTCGTTCGACTCGGGGTCGAAGCCTTCGGGGTACTTGTAGTTGCCGGCTTCGTCGTACTCTGCGGCCATGCCGTACAGAGCCGGATCGAACTCGGTGCCTTCGGGGTCGACGCCCTCGTTCGCCTGCTTCAGCGACAGGGAGATGCGGCGGCGCTCGAGGTCGATGTCGATGACCTTGACGAACAGCTCATCCCCAACGGAGACAACCTGCTCTGCCAGCTCTACGTGGCGGACAGCCAGCTCGGAGATGTGGACCAGGCCTTCGATGCCGTCTTCGACGCGGACGAACGCACCGAACGGAACCAGCTTGGTGACCTTGCCCGGGACAACCTGGCCCAGGGCGTGGGTGCGGGCGAAGGTCTGCCACGGATCTTCCTGCGTAGCCTTCAGCGACAGGGAGACACGCTCGCGGTCGAGGTCAACTTCCAGAACCTCAACGGTGACTTCCTGGCCAACTTCAACGACCTCGGAGGGGTGGTCGATGTGCTTCCAGGACAGCTCGGAAACGTGGACGAGACCGTCTACGCCGCCAAGGTCCACGAATGCACCGAAGTTGACGATGGAGGAAACAACGCCCGGACGAACCTGGCCCTTTTCCAGCTTGTTGAGGAAGGTGGAACGGACCTCGGACTGGGTCTGCTCGAGCCATGCACGGCGGGACAGGACCACGTTGTTGCGGTTCTTGTCCAGCTCGATGATCTTGGCTTCGATCTGCTGGCCGATGTACGGAGCCAGGTCACGGACGCGACGCATCTCCACGAGGGATGCGGGCAGGAAGCCGCGCAGCCCGATGTCGAGGATAAGACCACCCTTGACAACCTCGATGACGGTACCGGTGACGACGCCGTCTTCTTCCTTGACCTTCTCGATGTCGCCCCAGGCACGCTCGTACTGTGCGCGCTTCTTGGAGAGGATCAGACGGCCTTCTTTGTCTTCCTTGGTGAGCACCAGGGCCTCGACCTGATCGCCAACGGAGACTACGTCTCCGGGATCAACGTCGTGCTTGATGGAAAGCTCACGGGAAGGAATGACACCCTCGGTCTTGTAACCGATGTCGAGCAGAACCTCGTCGCGGTCAACCTTGACGACGGTACCTTCGACGAGATCGCCGTCGTTGAAGTACTTGATCGTTGCGTCAATGGCGGCGAGGAAGTCCTCGGCAGATCCGATGTCGTTGATGGCGACCTGCGGGGTACCGGACTTCTCGGTGGTGGTGATGGTCATGTAGTTGGGACTCCGATGTGGAAGTTGTTGTAATTCCGGATGCGCTCCCACCGGCTCGCGTGCAACCCGAGGACTCGGGCTCAAGACGGTGCTTGGTTGTCCGGAGATGGACAGAATGTAAATAATGTTGGTGCCCGCCCTGCGCTTGGAGGTGGCCTCCAGCAATGTGGAAAATGTGGAAGCCGAACCAGCACGCGTGACGCGCCTGTTCAGTCTAGCCGGAGCCTCCAAGTCAGGTCAAAGCCGTACGGGGATTCCGGTAGTCCTTTTCCCCTGTCCATGGCAACCAGGAAAGAACGCCCGTAATTCCCCGGGCGGGTATCCGCTTAGAAGTGCGTGCTGCAGTAGGGCGCACGGACCACGTCGAACAACCGTCCCAGCGCTTCGACCGCCTCGACGCTGCCGCGGATGACGCCGGAAGCCGCCAGCATCGAAGCAGGCACGCCGCCCAGGTAGAGCGTCGCAAACGCCGTCGCATCCACTTCCACCGCGGGGATCCCCTCGGGCTCCTCGCGGCCCAGCCCGGTCAGTACCGCAGCCCCTGAACTCACCTGGAGCAGCCACCGGCCGTCGGCGAGCCCCAGCGGGTCAGTGACGCCAATGACCAGGTTCCCGTCCGACTCGAAGCCGCGTGCACGAAGCATCGCGGCAGGATCCAGTGCCCGGAGCCAGAGCGCGTCCTCGACACCCGTGATGCGGTAGCGCCGCCGGTCGGCCAGCGCCCAGGGAAGCGGGTCGCTGACCGGGGCGGAAGCGGTGACCTTCTCGACCAGGTCAATAGACCCGAGGTACCGCCACAGCTCCAGCCGGGCCGTGTCGTCCACGGCCACCAGGTCCAGGACCTTCAGGGTGTGCGGCTCGGTCTCCCACGGCAGGAAGCGGTAGGTCACGTACCCGTCCGGGGTGCCGGCGGCGTCGTAATGGACCGCTGCGCGCACTTCCTTCTGCTCCTCGGGAAGGTCTCCCCAGAGTCCGGCGGCGCGCTTGGCGTAGCCGGCCTGCCGGCCGAGAGCCCCGCGTGTTGCTTCAAGATGGCGCTGGAAGATTTCGGGTGCGAGCTTCTCCATCCCGGCCAGGTCCGCCACGGCGGTGGCACCCGACGGCGCCGTCCGCAGCTCCAGCCGGCCGCGGACGTCCACTTCAATGTCCGCCTCCGACGTAGCCGCGCCAAACCCGTACCTGCCGTAGATGACGGCCTCCGAGGCGTAGAGGGAGGCAACAGCGAAACCGTCCTCCTTCGCGCGGCGCAGATCCCCGGTGATCATTCCCGTCAGGATCCCCTGCCGGCGGTGTGTGGGCCGCACCGTCACCGAGGTGACCTGGTGCGCCGGCAGGAGTCCGGCTCCGGCGTTCAGGTCGTGGGACATCGACGCATACGTGGCAACCGGTGCCTTCGGATTCCAGGCGTGCTCGGGCGCGGCGTCGTCATACACTCCGGTGAGCATCCGCCCGTCAGCCTGGTACGCCTGGACGATCGGGGCCAGGTGCTTGGGATCCCAGCGCGCATCGTGGAATCCGAGGTTGACGGCCTCGAGCCAGTTCGAGGTGGGCTCGTCCGGAGCCTTTGGGTCAGCATCCGTAAATCCGGGGCTGAAACGTTCGGTGCGCAGGGCGGTCCCGGTGTTAGTGCCGCTCATCTATTCCCCCTGGGTTGTAGGTATTAGTGGCCTGCCTCATGCCAGCTGGCACCCCAGCCCACGGATACGTCCAGGGGCACGGAGAGATCGGCAGCGCCGGCCATCTGTTCGCGGACCAGCTTCTCAGCGGCCTCCCGCTCCCCCGGCGCGACTTCCAGGACAAGTTCGTCATGGACCTGCAGAAGCATACGCGTTTTCAGGCCCTGCTTTTTGAGTTCGGCGTCCACGCCCAGCATTGCCTTCTTGATGATGTCCGCCGCAGAGCCCTGGATGGGTGCGTTCAAAGCGGCGCGCTCGGACATCTCGCGCAGCTGCCGGTTGGTGCTGGCCAGGTCCGGCAGGTAGCGGCGGCGGCCTTCGATGGTGGAGGTGTAACCGTCCTTGCGGGCCTGCTCGACGACGCCGCGCAGGTAGTCACGCACGGCACCGAAGCGGGTGAAGTAGTCGCGCATCAGGGTGCGGGCTTCGTCCACCGGAATCGAGAGCTGCTTGGACAGGCCGAAGGAGCTCAGGCCGTAGACCAGGCCGTAGGACATGGCCTTGACCTTGGACCGCATGGCGCTGGAGACCTCTTCCGGCGGGACACCGAAGATATGCGAGCCGACGAAACGGTGCAGGTCTTCCCCGTCCCGGAACGCCTGGATCAGGCTTTCGTCTCCCGACAGGTGCGCCATGATGCGCATTTCCACCTGGGAATAGTCGGCGGTCAGCAGGGTCTCGTAGCCCTCGCCCACCACAAAGACCTCACGGATCCGGCGGCCTTCCTCGGAACGGATCGGAATGTTTTGCAGGTTGGGGTTGATGGAGGACAGCCGCCCGGTTGCCGCTACGGTCTGGGCGTAGGTGGTGTGGATCCGGCCGTCGTCGGACACCGATTTCCGCAGGCCCTCCACCGTCTGGCGGAGTTTGGAAGCATCCCGGTAGGCCAGGAGGTGCGCGAGGAACGGATGTCCGTTCGTCTTCACAATCAGGTCAGACAGGGCGTCCGCATCGGTGGAGTATCCGGTCTTGATCTTCTTGGTCTTCGGCAGGCCCAGCTCCTCGAAAAGCACCACCTGCAGCTGTTTCGGGGAACCAAGGTTGATCTCCTTGCCGATGACCTCGAAGGCCTCGGTCTTGGCCTGGTCGATCGTGCGGCCGAACTCGTCCAGCAGCTGGTCCAGCTTCTCGGTGGAGACGGCTATGCCGGCCAGTTCCATCTCGGCCAGCACCTCCGCCAGCGGGAGTTCGAGTCCGCCCAGGAGCTGGTTGGCGCCGCGCTCCACCAGCTGCCCGGAGAAATGCTCGCTCAGCTTCAGTGCAGCAAAGGCCTCCATGACGGCCGGTGCAGCGGTGTCCTCACCCTCAAGGGTGAGCTCGAGCTGGTTTCCGGATCCCGCGGCCGGTTCAAGGGACAGCTTGAGGTGCTGCAGGCTCAGGTCCGGCAGGTCATAGCTGCGCCGGTCCGGCTGGATCAGGTATCCGGAAATGGCCGGGTCGTCCACTTCACCGTCGAGGTGGAGCCCGCGGCGGGACAGCAGCTTGTAAGAGTCCTTGAAGTCGTGGACCACCTTGGGTGCGTTCGTATCTGCCACCCAGTCCGCCAGGACCTTCTCCGCCCCGGCGTCCAGCTCGGTCAGGGGAATGAAAGCCGCCGAGTCGTCGGTGACCACGGCGACGCCGGTTGCCTCGCGTGCCTCGCCTGCTCCTTCGGTCACGAGCCGGAGCCCCGCCGGCTTCTGGTTCGTGGCCTTGAACCATGCCTCCAGCGCGTCCGCTGCAGTGATGGTGGTGTGCACGGGGGGCAGCATTTCCGGATGGGCTCCGGGCGCCTCCTCTTCCCCATACACGTCAAAGAGCCGCTTGCGCAGGGCATTGAACTGCAGGGCATCGAAGAGTTCCTCAATGGCTTCACGGTCCGGCCGGCGTGCAGCCATGGCGTCCAGGTCCACGGGAAGTTCGAGGTCCCGCAGGAGCCGGTTCAGCCGGCGGTTGCGCTTGACGCCCTCGATGTTCGCGCGGAGGGAATCACCTACCTTGCCCTTAATGTCATCAAGGTGCTCCAGGATGCCTTCCAGTCCGCCGTAGGCCTTGATCCACTTCGCGGCGGTCTTGGGCCCAACGCCGGGTACGCCGGGGAGATTGTCCGCGGACTCCCCCACCAGTGCCGCGAGGTCCGAGTACTTGTCCGGCGGCACGAGGTACTTTTCCACCACTGCAGCCGCGTCCATGCGGGGCAGGTCGGAGACGCCCTTCTTCGGGTAGAACACGGTGACCCGGTCATTAACAAGCTGGAAGGCGTCCCGGTCTCCGGAAACCACCATGACATCCCAGTTCCGGCCGGCTGCCTGCTCCGCCAGGGTGGCAAGGATGTCATCCGCCTCGTAGCCGTCCAGGGTGATGGTGGGGATGTTCATGGCCTCCATGACCTTGATGATCAGGTCCACCTGGCCATGGAATTCCTCGGGCGTCTTATTGCGCCCGCCCTTGTATTCGGAGTACTCCTCGGTGCGGAACGTTGGAGTGTCCAGGTCAAAGGCCACGGCAATGTGGGTGGGCTCTTCGTTCTTGATCAGGTTGATCAGCATGGACGTGAAGCCGTAAACAGCGTTGGTGTGCTGCCCGGTGTCAGTGGAGAAGTTCTCTGCCGGCAGGGCGTAGAAGGCACGGAAAGCCATAGAGTGCCCGTCGATGACCAGCAGCCGGCTGTGGCCGGAAGCGTTGGGTTTTCCGAGGGCGGCTTCAGCCGGGGCCAGCGCCGTGTCCACCGCGTGGCTGCCTGCAGGTGCCGCTCCGGCCGGCTCGGTCCGGGACTCCGCTTCCGTGGTTTCCTCCAGGGAATCAGCGGGCTCGGGAAGGGGTTCAGAGACAGGGGCAGAGGCCAGTTTGGCAGTTTCACTCACAGATGTAAGCCTAGTGGGCATGAGCGACATTTTCACGCCGGGCCAGGCCGGCCCCGCGCAGGGCGAAGTCCCCATGCTGCAGGAACTGATCGACGCCGGAGTGCCGGAGGAACTGCATCCCTGGCTGGGTAAATCCGGAGTCGGACCCCTGGTGGTGAAGCTCGGCATCCGCTTCCTGGAAATGTCACCCTCCCGGATTGTTGCCACCATGCCCGTCGAGGGCAACCAGCAGGTGGCGGGCATCCTGCACGGCGGCGCCCACGTGGTCCTCGCCGAAACCCTGGGCTCCTTTGCGGCGTCGCTGCACGCCGGACCCGGCCGCTACGCCGTCGGCATTGAAGTTGGCGCGACCCACCACCGGTCGGTTTCCTCCGGTCTGGTTACGGGTACCGCTACGGCCGTGCATCTGGGCGGCACGCTCACCACGCATGAAGTAGTCATGACCGATGATGAAGGGCGCCGGCTCTCAAGCGCCCGCATCACCAACCTCATCCGCGAGGTCCGTTAGGCAGCCTTACGGGAATAGGGAGCCGGCGGCGGGGGTTGCCGCAGGTACCCCCCAATGTGCAGGTGGATACCTATTGCCTGCCGAAAGGAAGTACGTGCAGACAGATCTGTTTTCTCCCCTGACCCTTGGCACCCTTGAGCTGCCCAACCGCCTGGTGATGGCGCCCCTGACCCGCGTCCGCAGCGGCGCGGAAGGCATTCCCGGCCCGCTCGTAGCGGAGCACTACCGCCAGCGGGCCTCACTCGGCCTGATTGTTTCAGAAGGTACGTATCCCTCCCCCGAGGGCCAGGGTTTCTCCGGGCAGCCGGGCCTGGTCACCCCCGAACAGCTCGCCGGCTGGCGCGAGGTGACTGACGCCGTGCACGCCGAAGGTGGCCGGATCTTCGCGCAGGTCATGCACGCCGGACGGGTTTCCCACCCTGAGATCAACGGCGGGCTCCAGACAGTGGCCCCCAGCGCCGTCGCAATTGACGGCGTCATCCGCACACCGGCGGGCAAGCTGCCCCACGCCCAGCCGCGGGAACTTGGCGAGCTTGAACTGGACGGGATGCGGGACATCTTCGTCCGGGCCTCGGTTGGTGCCGTCCAGGCAGGGTTCGACGGCGTTGAACTCCATGGTGCCAACGGTTACCTGCTGCACGAATTCATGAGTCCGGCTTCCAACCTGCGCACCGACGGCTACGGCGGTTCGCCCCAAGCGCGTGCTCGCTTCGTGGTGGAAGTTGTCACCGCCGTGGCTGCCGCCATTGGAGCGGACCGGGTGGGACTGCGCATTTCACCGGAGCACAACATCCAGGATGCGTGGGAGAAGGACGCTGAAGAGACGCTGGCTGCCTACGGCGCCCTCGTGGACGAGATCGCGCCGCTCGGACTCGCCTACCTGAGCATCCTGCACAATGATCCGGCAGGTGAGCTGGTGCAGGAATTGCGCCGCCGCTTTGGCTCCCCGGTCCTGCTCAACACCGGTTTCGCCGTCGTCACCACGCGCGAAGAAGCCGCCGGGCTGCTGGAACAGGACCTGTGCGACGCCGTCGCCGTCGGGCGTCCCGCGATTGCGAACCCGGACCTTGTCCTGCGCTGGAAGCACAACCTGCCCCTGAACGAGCCGGATCCCTCGACGTTCTACTCGGACGGCGCCGAAGGCTACACCGATTACCCGGAATACGCCGGTGCACCCGCCTGACTAAACCTTCAGGGCTGCCGACGGCGGCTCTCCGCACAGCTCGACGTCCACGACGGTGTCAGGGGAAGGCAGCACCACCAGGCGGGTGTGGGTTTTCCCTGACGGGTCGGTAACGCTGAGCACGTAACGGCCCGGGGCCGGCAGCGGCAGTTCGTAGCTGCCTCCCCGGGCCGAAACGGCCGAGAACGCCGGAGACTCACCCGACTCCGGAACCAGGAGGATCAGTGCCCCTGTGACCGGATGACCGTGGCGGCGTACGCGGCCGGTGAGCATCAGCCGATTGGCGAAGTGTATGTCGATCTCCTGCGGCGCCGGCGCTTCGCGCACCTGAACTACTTCCGAAACCGGCAGCCAGCGCCTGTGGGCGGCAACGAACACGAACCGTCCCGGTCCGGGCAGAGCCACGGTGTACTTGCCGTGTTCATCCGTGCGGTCCCAGTCAACGGGAGTTCCATCTACGTCGGCGACAGACACCGTGCCGCGGTCAATCGATCCCCGGTCCCCGGGCGCGCGCAGCACCCCGGTCACGCGGAGCGCCGGCTTCGGCAGCCGGTCCCCCGCCATGTCCTCTCCGGATGCTCCCGGCCGTCCGGAGTGCAGGTCCGGGTGGGTCGCCTCGTGCCGGCTGGCACGGGGCAGCAGGAAGCACAGGGCCGTCGCCGCTGCAGCAGCGAGGCCCGCGAGGATGAAGATCAGGCGGAAGGCATCCAGCCCCGGAAAGACACGGCCGCCAATGCCGAGGGTCATTGACGCCAGGATGGTCACCACGGCCGCACTGCAGGTGGAGGTGCCCACCGAGCGCAGCAGCGTGTTGAGCCCGTTGGCCGCCGCCGTGTCCCGCCGCGGAGCGTTGCTCATAATGATGGTGGGCATGGCAGCCATAGCCATGGCGGTCCCCACCGAGATGACCACGGCTCCCGTGAGGATTCCGGCTACCGTGCTGACCAGGAACGTCCGGCCAAGGTACCCCGCGGCCATCACGGCACAGCCGGTGATCATCGTGGTCTTCGCGCCGAACGTATTGGTGATCCGGGCGGACAAGGGGGCGGCCGCGACCATGGCCACCCCGGAAGGAATCATCGTGAGGCCCGCCGCGAGGACGCTGAGTCCGAACCCGAACCCGGTCACGCGGGAAAGCTGGAGCTGCTGAGTCGTGACCAGCATGTTGGCGTACATGGAGAAGCCCACCAGGACCGCCGCCGCGTTGACCACCAGGATGGGCCGGCGGGCGGAGGTACGCAGGTCCACCAGCGGCTGCCCGCTGCGCAGTTCCAGCGGGAACCAAAGCGCTATCAGGACCGTGAACGCAGCAAAGAGGCCCAGAATGACGTCACTCGTCCAGCCCCAGACGCCGCCCTTGGAAATGGCCAGCAGCAGCGCCGTCATGGCACCGGACAGCAGGAGTGCCCCCGCGTAATCGAAACGGCCTTCGGTGCGCAGGGTGGACTCGGGCACGAAGAAGTAGACGGCAGCGAGGATTGCCAGGGCGAACAGGGCGACGATCCAAAAAGTCGCCTCCCAGCCAAGCTTCTGGTAGATGAGCCCGGCCATGGGCAGTCCCAGGGCGCTGCCGATCCCGAAGCTGGCGCTCATGAGGGAAACCGCTCCGGCGATGCGCCGCTGGGGCAGCGTATCCCGCAGGATGCTGATCCCCACCGGGATCACTGCCCCCGCGGAACCCTGCAGGGCACGGCCAATCACGGCTGCGGCGAATGAACCGCCTAGCGCAGCTATGACCCCCCCCACCATCAGGGCCAGGGAGATCATCAGCATCCGTTTCTTGCCGAACATATCCGCCAGCCGGGAGACGATGGGCGTGGCAACAGCCGCGCTGAGCAGGGTTACAGTGACCAGCCAGGAAACGTCGTCGGAGCTCACCTGGAAAATCTGCGGATACTCCGGGAGCAGCGGCACCACGGCCGTCTTTTCGAGGGACACCGTGATGCCGCCCAGCCCCATGATGGCAGTGACCAGCCAGGGCGGTGACATGTCTGCCCTGGAGTGTGCCTGAATGCTCCGGTTCTGCTGGGACACGGGGCCTCCTCGGTGCCGGTGCCTGCTACCTCAGGGCGGAGCGCGCGGTGGTGATGTCAGCCGTGGCTGACGGGGACCTTCCGGCCGGTGCTGCCTGCGTCCTGGATCGGGACACGGACCTCCAGCACGCCGTCGCGGTAGGACGCCGTCACCTGGTCGGTGCCGGCACCGGCCGGCAGCTGAATATCCCGGCTGAATGAGCCGTACTTGAACTCGGACCGGTAACCGTTCCGCGCCCGGTTGGCCGCTTCTTCGTGCCGTTCGCCGCGGATTCGCAGCGTTCCGTCAGACACCGTGACATCCAGGTCCTTTTCCGGATCGATCCCCGGGATTTCTGCCCGGACTACCATGGCTCCGGTGTCCCGGAACTCCTCTACCCGGAAGGCCGGGACTTCCCAGTCGCCTTCAAAGAGCCGGCGCATGGGTTCCGGCAGTTCGAAGCGGTCACGTCGGCTTGCCATGGGCGTTCTCCTGCGGTTGGCCGCTCCCCGGCGAGGTGCTTGGCACGAACTGCGTGGCCGGGGCTGCTGCGGAATGGATGAGGTCTTCGAAGGGTACGCGCGGGCGCCGCGTGCCTCAACGGGCGGGACCGCGGAGACGGCCGCCAAAGCCCAGCTCGGGATGCCCCGGAGCAGTTCCGGGCGCCACGCGTCCTAATACCGGCCACGCCTAGAAAACGTGAAAAGCCCGCGCGTATAGTCGAACGCGCGCACCTGTGGGGCTCAAAGCGCCGCCGCTCACCACGGCCGGCAGCCACGTTGGTCACTCCTTACGAGAGGTCGAAGCCATGCCGCAGCACGATCCGCAGGATATTCTGAGCGTCAATCCGATATTCTCCCGCGAAGGCGAAGCCACCCAAATCCCGAAGTACGAGTTTCCGGAAAGCGGCATGCTGCCGAAAACGGCCTACCAGATTGTGCACGATGAAACGATGCTGGACGGAAACGCGCGGCTGAACCTGGCAACGTTCGTCGGTACCTGGATGGACGACAACGCGAACCGGCTGTACGCGGAAACCTACGACAAGAACATGATCGACAAGGATGAGTATCCCCAGACGGCGGCCATTGAGCAGTACTGCTGGAAGATGCTTGCCGGCCTGTGGCACTCGCCGGACCCGCAGGGCACCATTGGCACGTCCACCATCGGTTCGTCGGAAGCGTGCATGCTGGGCGGGCTCGCCTTCAAGCGGCTCTGGCAGCACAAGCGACGGGCCGAAGGGAAGTCCACGGACAAGCCCAACCTGATCATGAGTTCCGCCGTACAGGTCTGCTGGGAGAAATTCTGCAACTACTTCGATATTGAGGCGCGCCTGGTTCCCATCAGCGAGGAGCACAAGTGCCTCGACGGCTACGAACTCGAGAAGTACGTTGACGAGAACACCATCGGCGTCGTCGCGATCATGGGCGTCACCTACACGGGCATGTATGAGCCGGTGAAGCAGGTCGCTGCGAAGCTGGACGAAATCCAGGCCTCCACCGGGTTGGACATTCCCATCCACGTGGACGGGGCGTCCGGCGCCATGATCGCCCCCTTCATCCAGCCGGAGCTGGAATGGGACTTCCAGCTTGAACGGGTTCATTCCATCAGCACGTCCGGACACAAGTACGGCCTGGTCTACCCCGGCCTCGGCTGGGTTGTCTGGCGGGAGCGCCAGTGGCTGCCTGAGGACCTCATCTTCTACGTCAGCTACCTTGGCGGGGACATGCCCACTTTCGCGCTGAACTTCTCCCGTCCCGGGGCCCAGGTTGTGCTGCAGTTCTACATGTTCCTGCGGCTCGGCTTCGAAGGGTACAAAAAGGTCCAGCAGACCTGCCAGGACGTGGCGCTGTATCTCTCCCACGGCATCAGCGAGATAGGTCCCTTCGAGCTGTGGAATGACGGCTCGGACATCCCGGTCTTCGCTTGGCGGCTGAAGGAGGGGCACACGGATCGCTGGACGCTCTACAACCTGGCCGACAGGCTCCGGACAAAGGGCTGGCTGGTCCCTGCCTACCCGATGCCGGACAACCTGGGCAACCTGACAGTCGAGCGGATCGTGGTCCGCAACGGCCTGAGCATGGACCTGGCCGGGCGCCTGCTCAAGGACATCCAGGACGAAACCGCCTACCTGGAAAACCTGAGCGCGCCCATGCCCGTCGAGCAGGAGCATCCGGGATTCCACCACTAGGAGGTGAATTCAGTGAGCGATTCAAATGCATCAGCTGCATCAACCGGCGCCGGATCACCGGCCGGGAACGGCCGCATGAGCCGGGCAAAACAGAACGCAACCATCACCGTCGGTGCGCTCGCCGTCATGAATATCGTTGCGGTGGTGAGCCTCCGCGGCCTGCCTGCCGAGGCCGAGTACGGACTGAGCTCGATCTTCTACTACGTCTTCGCTGCGCTCGTGTTCCTCATTCCGGTTTCGATCGTCGCCGCCGAACTCGCGACAGGCTGGCCGGAGACCGGAGGCGTCTTCCGCTGGGTGGGCGAAGCTTTCGGCCCCCGCTGGGCCTTCCTGGCCATGTTCATGCTGTTCATCGAGGTGACCATCTGGTTCCCCACCGTGCTCACCTTCGGCGCGGTGTCGCTGGCATACACGGGTACGGACCAGAACATCGATGCGCAGCTGTCGGGAAACAAGGCGTTCGTCCTCGCCGTCGTGCTGGTGGTGTACTGGCTGGCGACGTTTATCGCCTTCCGGGGCGCCGCGGCGTTCTCGAAAGTGGCGCAGTGGGGCGGTATCGTCGGCACCCTGATCCCCGCCGGCATCCTCGTGGTGCTCGGTTTCTCCTACTACTTTGCGGGCAACACCCCGCAGATCAAGATGGGCTGGGGAGAGCTTGTACCGGACTTCTCCAACTTCTCCAACGTTGTGCTGGCCGCAAGCATTTTCCTTTTCTATGCCGGCATGGAGATGAACGCCATTCACGTCCGGGACGTGAAGAATCCAACCCGGAACTATCCCCTTGCCGTGCTGATTGCCGCGGCAGGTACGGTAGTCATCTTCGTCCTGGGCACACTGGCCATTGCCTTTGTTGTTCCCCAGGCGGACATCAACCTCACGCAGAGCCTGCTGACCTCCTACAACGATATGTTCGAATGGGCCGGCATCGGCTGGGCATCGCCAATAGTCGCCGCGATGCTCCTGATCGGTGTGCTGGCCGGCGTGGTCACCTGGGTGGCAGGCCCGTCCAGCGGTCTGCTCGCCGTGGGCCGGGCAGGGTATCTTCCGCGGTTCTGGCAGCACACCAACAAACACGGAATGGGAACGCACATCCTGCTCTTCCAGGCGTTTATGGTCACCGCCCTGGGTGTTGTCTACGTGGTGCTGCCCTCGGTGCAGGCGGCGTACCAGATCCTGAGCCAGCTGACCGTGATCCTGTATCTGGTGATGTACCTGCTGATGTTCGCGGCGGCAATCTACCTGCGTTACAGCCAGCCGAACCGCCCCCGCCCCTACCGGGTGCCCGGCGGCGACCTGGGCATGTGGATTTTCGGCGGCGTCGGGTTCCTGGGCTCGCTCATGGCCTTCGTCTTCAGCTTCATCCCGCCGGACCAGATTTCCGTGGGGTCCCCGGCAACCTATGTGGGCATCCTCGTGGGCAGCGCAGTGCTGCTCATTATTGCTCCGCTGGTCATCTACGCGCTCCGCAAGCCGCACTGGAAGGATCCCCAGGCCGAGTTTGTGCCGTTCACCTGGCAGCTGGAACACGTTCACCCGGGCACAGTCAACGAGTCCTCAACGACCACTGCCGAACTGTCAGAGACCTGGGAGGAGACGGCCGGAAACGCCCCGAAGTCGGCAGCGGCGGGCGGCACCCCGGCCGGCAAGCACACCGGTAAACCGTCTGCCACCGGCGCCGGTTCCCGGGGGTCTGAGCAGGGCGGGGGGACACGCGTCCACCGGCCGCACCCGGGGCCGGCCGCAGGAGGGAGTTCAGCGGTATGAAAATCGACAAGTCAGCCATCCAGGCCGCCGTTCAGACGGCCCACAGCGATTTCACCCCGGACCAGGGCGGTAAGAACGCCAGTTACATCCCCTACCTTGCCTCCGTCGATCCGGCACTGTTCGGCATTAGCGTGGTCACGGCCGACGGCGAGGTTTTCGAAGCCGGCAACTCGGATTTCGAGTTTGCGCTGGAGTCGATCTCCAAGGTCTTCTCGATGGCCCGCGCCATGGATGAAGTCGGGTTGCCCCAGTTCCACGACAAAGTCGGGGCGGACCCCACGGGTGAGCCGTTTAATTCGGTGATTGCCGTGGCCCTGCACGATGACAAGCCGCTCTCCCCGCTCGTCAATGCCGGAGCCATGGCCACGGTGTCCCTGATCCCGGCAGGCAACGCCGAGGACCGCTGGCAGAAAATCCTGGCAACCCAGTCTGCCTTCGCCGGCCGGGACATTCGGCTGAGCGATGCGGTGAACGACTCGGAACAGTCCACCAACTTCCATAACCGGGCCATCGCCTGGCTGCTGTATTCAGGCGGGACGATGTACTCGGATCCCATGGAGGCCTGCGACGTGTACACACGCCAATGCTCCACCCTGGTGACAGCGGTTGACCTGGCAACCATGGGAGCGACCATTGCCGCACGGGGAACCAACCCCGTGACGAAGCAGGCTGCCATCACGCACCCGGACATCATCCCGCCCATGCTGGCGGAAATGACCATGGAGGGGCTGTACACGGCCTCGGGTGACTGGGCGTACCGGGTAGGCCTTCCCGGCAAGTCCGGCGTGGGCGGCGGGATCCTGGCAGTCATGCCGGGCGTCCTGGCCATTGCCGCCTTCTCACCCCCGCTGGACGCTGCCGGCAACAGCGTCCGGGGACGAAAGGCGGTGGCCCAGATCGCCTCGGCGCTAAAGCTGAACCTGTACAACGCCTCGGACTACGCAGCCTAGCGGGGCATCACAAGACGAACTGCGGCGGGGCGTGCGAACGGGTCTCCGCCGCAGTTCCCTGCCCCGCGGCATCCTGCCGGCACGCGGGTGGCTACCCCGTGAGGCGGATGCCGTAGTCGGCCGAAATGTCTTCAGCGGCACGCCTCAGCCGGGGCAACAGGATTTCCTCCAGTCCTGCGGCCCTGCCGTATGACTGGTGCAGGGAAACGTTGGCCGCGGCAACCACCCGTCCTCCGCGGTGGACCGGCACGGCAACTCCGCTGAGCCCTTCCTCGTATTCCTCACGGACAACTGACCAGCCGCGTTCACGCACCGTCCTGATTTCCGCCTGCAGGGCTTCCCTGGAGGGAACGGTGCTGGGCGTGAAGCGGCGGACGTCCGACCGGGCCAGCCGGTCCTGCAGGTCTGCTTCATCGAGCGAGGCCAGCAGCACCCGTCCCATGGACGTTGCCCAGGCCGGAAAGCGCGTTCCCACCTGGACGGCCACGCTGACCAGCCGCGGGGAGGTGACCCGGGCAACATACACCACGTGCACGTCGTCGAGGATGCACACTGACGCGGTTTCCTGAAGGTCCGCGGACAGCTGCTTCAGGTGCGGCTCCGCGATGGCGGGAAGCGTCAGGCTGGAAAGGAATGCCGAGCCGACGTTGAGCACGCGGGGTGCCAGCTGGAACCGGGCGCCGTCGGTGGACAGGTAACCCAGCTCCGTGAGGGTGAGCAGGAACCGCCTTGCGGCGGCGCGGCTCAGGTCGGCCTTGGCAGCCACCTCGCTGACGCTCTGCAGCGGCTCTTCCTCGGTGAATGCGCCCAGGACGGTAAACGTCTTCTCGACGGACTTCACATACCAGTCACCCTGCGGAGCGCCCACTGTGGTTTCCCCCTGACCTGTCCTCGTGCCGGGTCCTTCCCAACCGCCGATCCACCGATCCTAGCCCACTCCGGAACGCGGTCCGGCGGCGCACTGGCCGGCAAAGCCACAGGTCAGGACCGTGTCAGCCGTTCGCGAGGTACTGGGCCGCAAGCCGCACGGGAGCGTTGGGAGCGCCGTACCCCTCATAGGAAGGCCTGCGCTCCACCACCTCGAAGAAGACGTTGCCCACCGTGGAGGTATAGAAGTGCAGGAATTCGCCGTCCGCGTCCCGGTCGTAGAGAAGGTTCAAGTCCTTCAGCACCGTCAGGAACTCCGGGTCCAGTCCGAACCGCGCATCGAGGTCCTCGTAGTAATTGCCCGGTACCGGCAGGAACTGCAGGCCCCGGGCGACGGCGGTGCGCGCCAATGCCACGAGGTCGCTGCACGCAAACGCCACGTGCTGCGGATAACCGGAGCCGTCGAACACCATGGGCGCGATGTTCAGTGCCATCCGCACGGCGCCGTCGCTGCTGCGCATCACCTGGCTGCGGACCAGGCCCATGGGGCTGGGAACCTCGACGCTGGGACGCGGGGTGAGGCCAAGGGTGGATTCATAGAAGAGCACCGCTTCGTCAAAATGCTGCCAGGGCTGGGACAGGTTGACGTGGTCTACGGCGGTAATGGGACCTGCGGCCGGAACGGGAGCCCCGCTTCCGAATTCCCGAATCCATCCCGGGCCGCCTGATTCTGCCTCACACAGGAAGATCTCCGTCCCGTCCGGGGCGGCAACAGCCTGCAGGACTTCTTCGTTTGCCTGGCTGCGCCGGGGCACGGCCGTGGCTTTTAGCTGCAGGGCTCGGGAGGCTGCGGCGAGGGCGTCCGGTACGTCCAGGCCGATCGCCGAGATACCGGGCTCCAGTCCGCGTGCGTTCTGGCTGTTGATGATCACCCGCGCCCCGTTTTGGGTCCACAGCTCAACGGCCTTGCTGCGGTGGGTTCCCTGGCAGGTGAAGCCAAGCTGGTAGAGCAGCGTGCGAATGGTTTCGGGGTCGCCGGCTTTGACCTCGGCGAAGTTGAAACCGAGCGGTTCCCCGACTCCGGGCAGGGTGGAGAGTTCCATGGCGGTTTCGCCGGCGCCGGTTTCCTGCAGGTGGATGGAGGTCTGTTCGGCCAGGCGGATCAGTGAGCGCATGGCATCGACCGCAGTGCGTTCCTCGGCGGCCTGCCGGAAGACGTCGTTGAAGATTTCCAGTGATACCGGACCGTTATAGCCGCTGCGCACCAGATGCCCCATGAAGGTGACCAGGCCGAACGCGCCTTCACCGGGAAAGACCCGGTAGTGGCGGCTCCAGGACAGAACGTCCATGGACAACTCGGGAGCGTCAGCCAGCTGGACGAAGAAAATCTTCTCGGCGGGAATGTTTTCGATCGCCTCCGGATTCCAGCGGCGGGAGAGGATGTGGAAGCTGTCCAGGCAGGTGCCCACGTTGGGGTGGTCAGCAAGCTCCACGATGCGCCACGCATGTTCAAAGTCGCTGACGTAGCGGCCCCAGGCCAGCGCCTCATAGGCGAGCCGGACGCCGTACCGTGCGGCGGTTTCGCCCATCCGGCGAAGCTGGGCTGCGGCTACAGCGTCATCGTCAATGGTGGCGGTTGCTACGTTGGAGCACACCAGCATGGTGTCGATGCCCAGGCGGTTCATAAGCCGGAACTTGGCCTCGGCGCGCCGCAGGTTATCTGCCAGCACGTCCTCCTCGACTCCCTCGAAGTCACGGAACGGCTGGTAAAGGTCCAGTGTCAGGCCCAGTTCCTGCGCCAGGTCCCCGATCTGCTCCGGTGTGGAGGGGGAAACCACCAGGTCCTGCTCAAAGATTTCAACGCCGTCGAATCCAGCGGCGGCACAGGCACGGAGCTTGTCCTCCAGGGTTCCGGAGAGGCAGACCGTGGCAATCGACGTACGCATTGGGTAATCCCTTCCGGCTCAGAGGCCGTTGCTGACCATGTCCAGGAAGTGTGCCCGCATGCGGGCCGGGTCCGGGCGGATGCCGGTAATAAGTTCAAACGCGTCCACTGCCTGGCCCACCGCCATGTGTCCGCCGTCCAGCACGCGGCAGCCCAGCGATTCGGCAGTGTCGATGAGCTTGGTCCGCACGGGACGGTAGATGACATCGGCCACCCACAGTTCGCTGCGCAGGAGTGCGGGATCGACCGGCATGCCGGGATGGGAGTGCATGCCCACCGGGGTGGCCTGCACAAAGCCGTCCGCCGCGGCGAGTGCGCCCGCCAGGTCAGCGCTGGTTCCGGCGGCTACGTGCGCCTCCGGGAAGAGCGCGGAAAGCGCCTGGACGCGTTCCTGCACCCGGTCGAGGTCAAGGTCAATCAGGGTCAGCTGTCCAACGCCGGCCTTCAGGAGGGCGTAGGCGACAGCAGCTCCCGCGCCGCCGGCCCCGAGCTGGACTACCTTCTCCAGTGCCGCACCGGGCAGGCCCGCGGCGAGGGCCCGGCCAAAGCCGGAGTGGTCCGTGTTGTGGCCCATGAAACCCTCGTCCGTGACCAGCACGGTGTTGACGGCACCTAACCGGGCGGCGTCGTCGGACACCTGGTCCAGGTGCTCCATGACGAGCTGCTTGCACGGATGGGTGATGTTGAAGGCGTTAAAGCCAAGGTCGCGGCCATAGCGCAGCAGGTCACCTACCTCGGTCCCGCTGCGCCCGTTCACCGAAAGGTCCACAGGCCGGTACAGGTAGGAAAGTCCGTTTTCCCGGGCTTCCCGCTCATGCATTGGCGGTGTCAGGGATGCGGTGATCCCTTCGCCAATCAGGCCAACGAGCCAGGATTCGGTGGTGGTGCTCAAGTGGTTCTCCCTTCGGCGCCCGGGACGGGGCTAGGCCCACGGTACCGGCCTGTTCATAAAATGCACAACTGTGCGCATTTCGCACACATGTGTTGCATCTGACTATGGCGCGGGTTACATTGTGGTGTTCGCATGAAGCACTGCTGTGCGTTTACCGCACACCATCCCTTGGAGGCCCCACATGAGCGCTGCACCGACGCAGTCCGCCCAAGCCACCGCCAAGACCCCGAAGAAGGCCGCCGCGGCGAGCTTCATGGGCAGCGCGGTCGAGTACTACGACTTCTTTATATTCGGCACGGCCGCATCGCTGATCTTCCCCTATGTCTTCTTCCCGGATGCCGATGCCCAGGCGAGCATCATGTCCCTGGCGACCTTCGGCTTCGCCTACATCGCCCGCCCGGTTGGCGCAGTGATCCTGGGACACTTTGGAGACCGCGTCGGCCGACAGAAGATCCTTATGTTTACCCTCATCCTGATGGGTGCCTCCACCTTCCTGATCGGCTGCCTGCCGGACTTCAACACCATTGGCTGGTGGGCTCCCACCCTGCTGGTCCTCTGCCGTCTGGCACAGGGCCTCTCTGCAGCCGGCGAGCAGGCAGGCGCCAGCTCCATGACGCTGGAACACGCCCCCGACGGCCGCCGCGCCTTCTTCACGTCCTGGACCCTTACCGGAACCCAGGGCGGCCAGATCCTTGCAGCCATGGTCTTCATTCCGGTCATGGCCCTGCCGGATGACATCAAGTACGGAATCGGCTGGCGCATTCCGTTCTGGCTCAGCGCCGTCGTCGTTGTGGTTACCTACTTCATCCGCCGCACCCTCCACGAGACCCCGACCTTCCAGGAAGCCAAGGCGAACAACCAGATCGCCAAGCTGCCGGTGGGCGTACTGCTCAAGCACCACTGGCGTGACGTCCTGCGCGTCATCTGCTGCGCCTTCATCGCGGCTGTCTCGACCGTGTACGGCACCCTCGCCATCAAGTACGGCACCGAAGTAGGCAATGTCGACGCCGCCATCACCCTGTGGCTGGTAGTGGCTGGCAACATCGCCGCGCTGTTCACGCAGCCGCTGTTCGGCATGGCTGCCGACCGCTTCGGCCGGAAGCCGGTATTCATCTACGGCGCGCTCTCCAGCGCCGCCGTGATGCCGTTCTACCTGCTCTCCATGGAATCCGGTAACTCGCTCCTGCAGTTCACCCTCTCCGTGGTGGTCTTCGGCTGCGGCTATGCCGCTGCGAACGCCGTGTGGCCGTCCTTCTACGCGGAGATGTTCAGCGCCAAGGTC
Source organism: Arthrobacter koreensis (assembly GCF_009193255.1). Lineage (GTDB taxonomy): Bacteria > Actinomycetota > Actinomycetes > Actinomycetales > Micrococcaceae > Arthrobacter_B > Arthrobacter_B koreensis. Next base: position 316,015 of record NZ_WACG01000002.1, on the reverse strand, counting down.
CGCTTCTCCGGACTGGCAATCGGCACCCAGCTGGGCTTCCTGATGGCCGGCTTCGCGCCGTCCATCGTTGCTGCCCTCGGTGGCCTGGAGCCGGGCGGCTGGGTAGTGATCAGCTGGTTCACAGCTGCCATTGCCGGCATTGCCGCGATCTCCGCGCTGACCGCCAAGGAGTCCTTCCGTATTCCGACGGCCGAACTTGGGCTGAAGAAGTAACATCTTCTGCACCAAAACGGCCGGTACCGCGCCTGTGCGCGGCACCGGCCGTTGCGCGTTAATGCGTCATTGGCCTGCGTCCAGCCGGCGCTGCCGGCGGGCCGACCACGCCAGGTAGCCGCCCAATACGCCCGTAGACGCCAGCCCGGCTCCCATGAGGGGCGCCTGCCAGCCGCGCCAGCGGTCGGCGTCGCCCAGTGTCAGCTCACCGACACCCCGGATGAAGGCTGCCGCGAAGATCGCCGCGACCATCCGGTTGCCCACCCGCTCCAGCCGTTCCACCAGGGGAACCAGGTCCCCGGCGCGCAGATGCACCTCCATTCCTTCAAAGTCCAGGGTGTTGATAAGCCGCTGCAGTTGTCCGGGCAGCTCGGTGCCGAGTTCCAGCAGCTCTCCCCCGGCCTTACCGAGCCGTTTGGCGTAGGCAGCCGGGTTCAGGTGCTGCACGGTCATCCGCCGGGCGTAGGGCGCGAGCGTCTTCCCCATGCTGAAGTCCGGGTCCAGAACCTCCCCCATGCCTTCGGTCATGATCAGCATCCGCAACAGCAGGGCAACCTCCCCGGGCAGCTGCAGGTGGTGGTTCCGGATGATCCCCAGGCCGTACGTAATGATCCGGCCCACCGGGGCATCGCCCAGGGTCCGGTTTGAGTACAGCTTGATCAGGCCGGCAAGGTCCATCCGGAGCTTGATCCGGTCCGGACGGGTCCGCGAGACCGTCATCCGCATCAGTGCGGTGGCCATCCGCTCAGGGTCCTTGCGGATGACGGCGACGAACAGGGCCGAAAGCTGGCCGCGGAGCTTGTCGTCGAGTTCTCCAACCATGCCGAAGTCAATGAGCCCGATCTGCGAGTTGGGCTGCACGAAGATGTTCCCCGGATGCGGATCAGCGTGGAAGAAGCCGTCCTCGAACACCATCTTCATTTCGGCATCCGCAGCCGTGACGGCGAGGGCCTTGCGGTCCAGTCCCGCGGCTTCCAGGGCCGTGGTGTCGGTGACCTTCATGCCGTAGAGCCGCTCCATGGTCAGCACCTTGGAGGTGGTGTGCTCCCAGTAGACGCGCGGAATGACCACCGCGGAGTCGTCTTCGAAGTTCAGCGCGAAACGATCCGCGTTGTGGCCCTCCTGCACATAATCCATTTCCTTGCGGAGGGTATCGGCGAACTCATCCATGAAGCCCTTGACGTCGTAGTCCCTGGCAGCTTCCCAATGCCGGCTGGCGTAACCGGCCAGGGACTGCAGGATGGACAGGTCCGCCTCCACCTCCGGGACAATGCCGGGACGCCGCACCTTCACCACCACGTTTGTGCCGTCCGCCAGCACCGCTGCATACGCCTGGCCAATGGAAGCGCTGGCAATCGGGGTGCTGTTGAATTCGCGAAACACCTCCAGGGGGTCCGCGCCGAGTTCCCGGCTGAGCGAGCCGCGCACGTCGTCCCAGGCAGCGGGGGTTGCCGAGTCCTGCAGTTTAGCCAGCTCATCCATGTAGGCCGGAGGCAAAAGGTCAGGCCGGGTGGAGAGCAGCTGGCCCAGCTTTACATAGGTGGGGCCGAGTTCTTCCAGCGCCCGGCGCAGGTATTCCGGGCTCGCCATCCGGGTGGAGTCGGCGCCGTCGGCCTCCCTGCGGCGAAACGGCAGCCAGGACTCAAGTCCCGCAACTGACACCAGGTATCCCAGTCCATTGCGGTACAGGATCTCGGCCATTTGGCGATAGCGGTCAAAACGGGTCTTCATTGCCTTCTCTCCGTCAGCCCTGCTGCGGCAGTCCGCTGCCCCGCGGGAGGGCCGCGCGGACGCCTGTTAGGGGAACCATAGTCCTTGGGCTGGGCACGGAACAGGTACGTACAGGGCAGGTCAGTGCCGGACGCCTGCATCGGGGAGCACCGTACGTGCTGAAGGTCCTGCCTAGCCGGTCACGCTCGGTTTGGGCGCCCGCCGCTCTCTGGCACCGCCTGACGCCCGCTCAGAGGCGGCCGCTGCTATTGATCCCGCAACGAACAGGGCGGCAATGCTGATGCAGCAAACCAGCAGGGGCACGGTCCAGCCCCCGGAAACGTCATGCAGGGTTCCCAGCGCAACGGGTCCGGCGGCAGCCACCAGATAGCCACCTCCCTGGACCATGGCGGAGAGCTGCCCCGCCTGCCGGCCAGAACCGCCAAGCCGAACCAGGATCAGGAAGATCACCGTGATCCCCGCTCCCTGCGCTATGCCGCCGAGCGTCACCCACAGGACCCATCCAGCCGGGGCGAGCAGCAGCCCCAGAGGCAGTGCGGCCCAGGCAGCAACCGTCAGCCAAAGCAGTGAGCGCGTGCGCAGCCGCCTGGCCAGCAGTGGAACGGCTAGGGCGCCCACGATGGCCGGCCCCTGGAACAGGGAGGCGCCGGCGCCTGCGGCGGCCGCGTCGAGTTCCAGCAGGTCCGCAAGCAGGGTGGGCAGCCACGTGGAGATGGCATAGAAAGAGAACGCCTGACCGCTGAACGCGATAAGCAGCAGCCACGCGACCGGACGGCGCCACACCGGCTCGGCCGGCGCAGCCGGAGCGGATGCCGCAGGTCCGGCTGCGTTTTCGGGTGCAGCGCTGTCCGCGGTCCGGCGCGCGGCCGCTCCCCTGGCTCCGCCCAGCAGGAAATCCCGCCAGCCCACCAGTCCGAGCCAGGCAAGGGCCGCGGCGACTGCCAGTACACACCACACCGCCATGGCAAGGCGCCAGCCGAAGGCATCCGCAAGCGGTGCGGTCAGGATGAGGGTGGTCATCGAGCCGATGTTCATGGCCGCCGTGTAGGTGCCGGTCACCAGGGGCACGCGCGCCGGTGGGAAGTCCCGCCGGATGATAACCGGAACCAGCACGTTGCCGACGGCGATCGAGGCGCCGATCAGGACCGTACCGGCCAGGGCAAGCTCCGTCCCTCCGGCTGAGCGCAGGAGCGTCCCGGCCAGGATGCCGGCCAGGCAGAACGCGATTGCCTGGTCCGGACCCCCGCGGCGGAGCAGCGGCAGTGCCAGGAAGGAGATGACGCCGAAGCAGGCGATCGGCAGCGCGGTCAGCAGGCCGGATGTTTGGACGGACATCCCCAGTTCGGACTGGAGCAGGTCCAGGATGGGCGACGGCGCTACGATCGGACCGCGGAAATTCAGCGCGATCAGGATGATGCCGGCCAGGGCGCCCCAGAAAACCATCCGGGCAGAGCGTCTGCGCCCGTTCCTTCCAGTGCCTGCGGGACTGTCGAGATGCATGCTGCAGCGTTTCCTTTGGGACTCGGGTTGAGCGGCAGCGGGCGCGGCAGCCTGACGCGATTCTCTCACCGGGAGGGCGGTTCAGCGGTGGAGGCACGCAGTACGCCGTGCCTAGAACTGCGGCTGCGCCTGCGGAGGAAATGCCGGAATGTGATGGGTGGGCAGCCGGTCCCGGTCATAGGTGACCGTCGTGTAGCCATGCGGAGCAGGACGGCCGTTTGCGTCCAGGTTGACGAAGACGATGCGTTCGATGGTCAGGATGCTCGAACGCGTGATCATGTTCCGCACCTCGGCCCGCATCGTCAGAGACGTCTTGCCGAATTTTGTGGCGCACAGCCCCATTTCAATGAGGTCGCCCTGCTGTGCGGAGCTGACGAAGTTGATTTCGGACATCAGCTTGGTGACCACCCTGCCGTTGCCCATCTGGAGGATCGCGTAGATGGTTGCTTCCTCATCGATCCACCGCAGCAGCGACCCGCCGAACAGTGTTCCGTTTGCATTCAGGTCTTCGGGCCTGACCCATTTGCGGGTATGAAAATTGATGTCGCCGGATTCCATGATTCTCAGGTTATCCCCGCGGATACGCCCTTCGATGACGGCTGTGAGGGTGCCCACCGGCCGCTGCGGGACTCGGCACAGTCCACCGCGGGTGGCCGAACGGGCGGGCTACGCCACTGCCCAGCCCTCGTCAGCGCGTGTTTCGCAGCGGTGTAGGCGGCGCCTCCAACCGAGCCCCGCAGCCCTGCCCGTGAGGCCAAATTCACTCTGGATCCGGCACCGCGGGAAAACATGACCGGGTCGCGCTTTCACGGAACAGCCTCCGGAACGGCTCTTAGGGTTGCGCCCCCGGTTCCTGCAGCACATCAGCGAGCTCATACTTCACCGGTTCCTCAAGCTGGCCAAAACCGCAGCTTTCCGGTTCGCGGTCCGGCCGCCAGCGGAGGAAACTTGGCGGATGCCGGAACCGTGGCCCCTCCATATGGTCATAGGCCACCTCAACCACACGTTCGGGTCGCAGTGGGGTGAAGGAGAGGTCCTTGCTGCCCGTCCATCGGCTCCCCTCGGAGCTGCGCGGAGTCCGTGTGCCGGGTTCCGGGTCCGCCGAACTCCAGGGATGGGATGGATCCCAGGTGACAAGGGCCTGGAGCTCGTCGAAGAGTTCGCTTCGTCTGGCCATGGGAAAGGCACCGATGACGCCGGCGTTGACGAGGTTTCCGGCATCGTCATACAGGCCCAGCAGAAGGGAACCGATCCGGTCATCGCCGCTCTTGTGCACCCGGTAGCCTGCCACCACGCAGTCCGCCGTGCGCCGGTGCTTGACCTTGGTCATGGCCCGCTTACCCGGCTCGTACCGTCCCTCCAGCGGCTTGGCGACCACACCGTCGAGCCCGGCCCCCTCGAAACGCCTGAACCATTCCCCGGCTATCCCGGCGTCCAGGGTCTGCCGGGTCACGTGCAGGCGGCCCCCGGCTGCACGCAGAACGCCGCCGAGCTGCTCGCGGCGCCTGCGGAAGGGCTCACCCGTGAGGTCGGTACCGCCTAGGGCCAGCAGGTCGAACGCCACAAACGACGCCGGGGTCTGCTCCGCCAGCAGCGAGACCCGGCTGCCGGCCGGGTGGATCCGCTGCTGCAGGGCATCGAAGTCCAGCCGGCTGCCGTCCCCGCTGACGAGGATGATTTCACCGTCCACCACGCACTGCTCCGGCAGGCCCTCAAGGAATGCCTCCGCAAGCTCGGGAAAGTACCGGTTCAGGCTCCTGCCGTTGCGGCTGAGGATCTGCACGTCCTTCCCGTCCCGGAACACCAGCGCCCGAAAGCCGTCCCATTTGGGCTCATAGGCGTATCCACCCTCGGGGATCCCGGCCGCAGGCTTGGCCAGCATGGGACTAATGGTCTTGGGCAGCGGCAGCTCCATGAGCAGGACCTTCCTGGTTGGCGGTGGCACCGGTTGGGGACTGCCACCACCGTAGGATGCTTTTATGAGTCTGAACAGCAGCGGAGGCAGGCAGCAAGCATCATCTCCCGGCCATTACGATCCTCCGCTGCTGCACCCCGTGCACCAGTTTGGCGGCAGGGAACTGGACTTCCGGTGCCGGGTGGCGCTGATGGCGATCATCAACCGGACCCCTGACTCGTTCTACGATGCCGGCCGGACCTTTGGCCGGGACGCGGCAATCGGCGCAGCGCTGAAAGCAGTGCACGACGGCGCGGACTGGGTGGATATTGGCGGGGTTCCGTTTGCGCCGGGGCCGGCTCTGGATCCTGCGGAAGAAGCGGCACGGATTGTTCCCGTCATCCGGGCAGTCCGCAGCGAATCGGACGCAATCATCTCAGCCGACACCTTCCACCCCGCCGTCGCGGAACAGGCCATCGAAGCCGGCGCCAACGTCATCAACGACACCACCGGACTGCACGATCCGCGGCTGGGCAGGGTGGCCGCGGAAGCAGGCGTGCACCTGGTGATCACCCACAGCCTGGCGGAACCGCGGACGGTCTACCCCCGCCCGCAGTACGGCGACGTGGTGCTGGAGGTGGCGCAGTTCCTGCGCCGCCGTGCGGACTACGCTCAGGAGCTGGGGGTGCCTCCGGAAAAGATCATTCTTGATCCCGGACATGACCTGAACAAGAACACCCTGCATTCCCTGGAGCTGACACGCCGGCTCGCCGAGATCGCGGAGGCCGGTTATCCCGTCCTGGCCGCTGTGTCCAACAAGGACTTCATAGGCGAGACGCTGGATGAGCCCAAGTCCGGCAGGGTTGAGGGGTCCCTGGCTGCCGCTGTTGCCAGCATTTTCAACGGTGCGCGGATCCTGCGCATGCATAATGTTGAAGCCGCCTCCCGGGCCATCCGCATGACGGAGGCGATCCTGGGCTGGCGCGAGCCGGTGCGGCTGCGGCACAACATGGGTAACGTGAACGAGCCTGCGCTGTGAGCGCGCCGGTGATCACCGCTGCGGGCTCCGAACGGGCCCTCGGCGACGCAGACCTCCTGGCAGCCTACGGGTGGGATCATCCTGCTCATTCCGGGCGCCCAGTGTTCAGGTTCAACTTCGTGGCCTCAGCGGACGGGGCAGTGACCTGGAACGGGCGCTCCGGGGAACTGGGAGACGACGCGGACCGCCGCCTGTTTGCCCTGCTGCGCTCCACTGCGCAGGTGATCCTGGTGGGCGCCGGGACAGTACGGTCCGAGGGATATGCCGGCGACCTCGTGAGCGCACAGACCCGGTCCTGGCGCACGGAACAGGGGCTCGCCGCACATCCGGGAGTCGCCGTCGTCTCCGCCGCACTGGACCTGGACCCCGGATCCGCCTTCTTCACCGAGGCTCCGGTGAAGCCGCTGGTACTCACCGCCGCGGCTGCGCCGCGCGGGCGGCTTGCCGCCCTGGAAAAGGTGGCCGACGTCGTGGTGGCCGGAGCGGACACGGTTGAACCCGCATTGGCGGCCCGGGCCCTGGCGCAGAGGGGCTGGCTGCGGGTCCTGTGCGAGGGAGGGCCCCGGCTCTTTGGATCGTTCCAGGCAGCGGGACTGGTCGACGAGCTCTGCCTGACGCTCTCCCCGGTGCTCGCTGCCGGTTCCTCCGGTCGGATCGGTGCAGGGACGCCGGGGGTTCAGCTTGCGAGGCTGCGGCTGCAGCACGTCCTGCGTGCCGGGGACACACTGCTGCTGCGTTACCTCACCCGCTGAGCCGCCGCGCGCGGATCACTCGCACGCCTAGAAGTTGATCATGTGGCCCGTCAGCCCGTGGAAGGCTTCCTGGAGGGCCTCGCTCAGCGTCGGATGGGTGTGCACGTTGCGGGCCAGCTCGGAAGCGGTCAGGTCCCACTTCTGCGCCAGTGTCAGCTCGGGCAGCAGCTCCGAAACGTCCGGACCAATGAGGTGCCCGCCCAGCAGCTCCCCGTAGGCGGAGTCGGCAATGAGCTTCACGAATCCCACCGGCTCCCCCAGTCCGTGGGCCTTGCCGTTTGCGGTGAACGGGAAGGTGCTCACCACTACCTCGTGCCCCTCGTCCCTGGCCTGGGCTTCGGTGAGTCCGAAGCTCGCCACCTGCGGCTGGCAGAACGTAGCCCGCGGCATCATGCGGTAGTCCCCCAGCGGCATGGTTTCTGCACCTGCGATCGTCTCGGCGGCCACCACGCCCTGGGCTTCGGCAACGTGGGCGAGCTGGAGCTTGGCCGTCACGTCCCCGATGGCGAACAGGTTGGGAACGCTGGTACGCATGTAGTCGTCAATCGCGATGGCGCCGCGTTCGGTTACCTCAACCCCGGTGCTCTCCAGGCCAAAGCCGTCCAGCCGCGGGGCGAAGCCCACGGACATCATCACGCGGTCGGCGTCGACAGACTGCGCGTTGCCGTCCTTATCGGTATAGGTGACCGTGACGGAGCTGCCGTTGTCCGTGACGGTCTCCACCTTCGCCGAGGTGTGGATCGGAATGCCCAGCTTCTTGTACTGCTTGGTGATCTCCTTCGACACGTCGGGATCTTCGTTGGGCAGCGCACGGTCCATAAACTCGATGATGCTCACGTCCACCCCGTAGCTGCGAAGGACGTAGCCGAACTCCATTCCGATGGCACCGGCGCCCGCGATGACCAGTTTCGCGGGCAGGTCCCGGCTGAGGATCTGGGTCTCATAGGTGACGACGTTCTCGCTGAGCTTCACGCCGGGGAGCAGCTTGACGGCGGCTCCGGTGGCAATGATGGCGTTCTCAAACGTGAGCTCTTCGGTCTTCCCGTCAGACAGCGTGACCTCCATGGTGTGGGCATCCTTGAAGACACCCCTGCCGTCGTATTCGGTGATCTTGTTCTTCTTCATGAGGAAGTGCACGCCCTTGACCCGCCCGTCGGCCACCTGCCGGCTGCGGTCGTACGCGGCACCGTAGTCGAAGCTCACGTCTCCGTGCATTCCGAACACGTCCGCCTGGCGGGTGAAAATCTGTGCCAGCTCTGCGTTGCGAAGCAGCGCCTTGGACGGGATGCAGCCCACGTTCAGGCAGACCCCGCCCCAGTACTTCTCCTCGACGATGGCAACGCTCAGACCGAGCTGCGCGGCGCGGATGGCGGCCACGTAGCCGCCGGGCCCGGCTCCCAGGACAACGACGTCGTAATGTGAACTCATGCTGGCTCCTCGATCGTGGACATAGGGCCTTGTGGAACAGTACCGGCTCAGATGTAGCCGCGGTAGCCCTGCCAGGCGCGGCGGCGTTCGGGAAAAGGATCGGACTCAATCCGGTCCTCGATATCGAAAACCCGGGTATGGCGGTTCTGTTCCTCGTACCGGGGCCAGTCTTCGCCAGGCAGGTGGCGGTGGGCGAGGTTCAGCAGCGACCCCTGGAACCGCGCCGATAGTTCCCGGAGCTCGTCCCGCCCGCCCAGGAGGGACAGGGCACGGAGGGTCCGCTCGTTGGTCTCGCCGAACATCACAGGCACGTCGAAAGCATGGGTCGCTCCAAAGCCCAGCAGGTTCATGAGCCTGGTTGCGTAGTCATAGCGGTAGATCCAGGTAGGGGCCACGCGGGAGTGGCCTTCGGCCACCAGCTGGCTGGGGTACCAGAAAACGAGGTCGCCGCTGATCTCCACGGACCGGTCCCGAGACGGATAGCCGGGATAGGCGGCAGTCACACGGTCCAGCGCGGCCGGGTCAGTGCCGGCGAACATTCGCTCCAGGCGGGCCGGCGTGGAGGGCAGGATGTTGTCCAGCTTGGCGAACAGTGCACCCTCCTGGGCCATGGTTCCCAGCACCAGGGGTTTGGGTGCCGACTCTCCGTCCAGGAAGGTGTCAATGGGATGGCGGGGAAGGAATTCGCCGTCGATCACCGGTGAAACGCTCAGGGATCCCGGCTGCTGGACCGGCCCGATCTTCATGGTCATTTTCTGGATCGCGGCCACCAGCTTGGCAGCCGGAATACTGGACAGCACACGGGCCGCGTCGGTTTCCTCGACCCGGAGGATCTCCAGGAGGTCCAGTGCCCACCGTTCGTGCATGTCCGGGTAGTACGCACCGGACGGCGCAGGGCTCTGTGCGAATGCCTTGTGGAACAGGGGCGCCGCGGAAGGAATACACATCAGGGCGGTGACGGAAATTCCGCCTGCGGACTCACCGAAGATGGTGACGTTCTCCGGGTCGCCTCCAAAGGATGCGATGTTCTCCCGTACCCACTTCAGTGCGGCCACCTGGTCCCTCAGGCCCAGGTTGGACTCGAACTGCCGCTCGGAGGTGGAAAAGGACGTGAAGTCCATGAAGCCCAGGGCGCCGATCCGGTAGTTCAGGCACACGTAGACCACCTCGCCCGTGCGCACCAGGTTGGCGCCCCGGTACGTCCGGACGGCGGAGGAGCCCGAGCTGAAAGCACCCCCGTAGAGATAGACCAGCACCGGAAGCCCGGCCAGGTCAGAGTCCAGGGGGGCGCTGACGTTGATGGTCAGGCAGTCCTCGCTCATCAGCGGCCGCCGGCGGGAACCGGTCAGGGCCAGCCCGCGGGACTGCGGCGGAATGGGGCCGAACTCGGACGCGTCCCGCATGCCGGTCCAGGAATCAGCCGGAGCCGGTGCCCGGAGCCTCAGTTCACCCAGGGGCGGTGCCGCATAGGGGATGCCCCGCCAGGTCCGCACGCCGTCTTCGACTACACCGCGTACCCAGCCATCCGCTGTTTCAACTTCGAGTGCCGATATGTCCAGGGACATCCCTCACCTGCTTCCACCGGGCGGCGGCCCCGAGAGCCTGGCCAGGCCGGGCAGGCGGGTCCGGTTCCACGCTAATCCACGATAGACCCGGCGGCGCGCGGTAGCCATAGCGCGGCCGCGTCAGCGTCCTTGGGAAGGCAGAGCGCGGAAACGGTTCCTAGCGGAGGGCCGGCTTCCGCCGGCGCAGGATGTAGCGGTGGACGGCAACTTCCTTCAGGCACAGGAGCACGACGGCGGCAAGGTTCAGGGCGACTTTTGCGGAGGTGTCCCAGTTCGTCAGGACACAGGTCATCCAGACCACCAGCAGGACGGTCACGTCCAGCTTGCGCAGAATGCCGGGGAACGCCTGCCGCTCCCGGGCACGCGGCTGGAGCATCGGTGCGCTCATCAGAGCCATAGCAACTTCTTTCCCCCGCAATGCGGCGGCACTTCCTGTCATCCAGGCAGTCCCGCCCTTAGAAGACTTCTATCACATCTGTCACAGAACTCACATACATTTCTCTGCGGGCGGGCTGGCCGGGTAATCCTAGGCCTCGCTGACGGACCCGTCCTCAACGCGCCACATGCGGTCCAGCCGGACGTTCTGGAGCATCCGGCGGTCGTGCGTGACCAGCAGCAGAGTGCCTGTGTAGGACTCAAGCGCCTCTTCGAGCTGCTCGATCGCCGGCAGGTCCAGATGGTTTGTCGGTTCGTCCAGGATCAGCAGGTTGACGCCGCGGGCCTGGAGCAGGGCCAATGCTGCGCGGGTCCGCTCGCCCGGGGACAACTCGCCCACCCGGGTGCCGGTCTGGTCCGCCTTGAGCCCGAACTTCGCCAGCAGGGTCCGCACCTCTCCGGCGTTCATTTCCGGCACGCAGGCCTCAAAGGCGGCAGCAAGGGGCTGGTCCGCGGCGAGCTGGGTGCGCAGCTGGTCGATCTCCCCGAGGGCTACTCCTGAGCCCAGTGAGGCTGAACCCTGATCGGGCTTCAGCGTCCCGCGGAGCAGTGCGAGCAGCGTGGACTTCCCGGCACCGTTCGGCCCGGTGATGCCTATCCGTTCCCCGGCGTTGACCTGCAGGGATACGGGTCCGAACCGAAAGTCCCCGCGCCGCAGTGCGGCCTCGTTCAGGATGGCCGCAACGGTGCCCGAGCGCGGTGCTGCCGCGATGGAGAACTGCAGCTGCCACTCCTTGCGCGGTTCCTCCACTTCCTCCAGCCGGGAGATCCTGGATTCCATCTGGCGCACCTTCTGGGCCTGCTTCTCGGAAGATTCCATGCTTGCCCGGCGGCGGATCTTGTCATTGTCCGGGGACTTGCGCATGGCGTTCCGGACGCCCTGCGAGCTCCACTCCCGGGTAGTGCGCGCCTTCGCCACCAAATCCGCCTTGCGGCCGGCATATTCATCGTAGGCTTCGCGGGCATGGCGGCGGGCCACCGCCCGTTCCTCCAGGAATGAGTCGTAACCGCCGTCGTATACGGCCACCTGGTTCTGTGCCAGGTCCAGTTCCACGATCCGGGTCACGCAGCGGGCGAGGAACTCACGGTCATGCGAAACCAGCACGACGCCGCCGCGGAGCCCGCGGACGAACTCCTCCAGTTTCGCCAGCCCGTCCAGGTCCAGGTCATTGGTCGGCTCGTCAAGCAGCACAATGTCGAAACGGCTCAGGAGCAGGGCAGCAAGCGCCACCCTCGCTGCCTGGCCGCCGGAGAGACCGGTCATGAGGGCTTCCGGACCCAGGTCCAGCCCCAGTTCCGCCAGGACCGCGGGGATACGCTCGTCGAGGTCCGCGGCTCCGGAAGCAAGCCAGGTATCCAGTGCGGCGGCGTAGTCCTCCTGTGCCTGCGTTGATTCAGTTCCGAGGGCCTCAGCTGCGGCTTCCATCGCCACCGTTGCGCCGGCCGCACCGGTGCGCCGTGCAATGTACTCCGCCACGCTCTCCCCCGGGATCCGCTCATGTTCCTGCGGCATCCAGCCAACGAAAGCGTCGCCCGGGTGGCGTTCAACGGTCCCTTCAAAGGGCGGAACCGCACCGGCAAGCAGGGCAAGCAGGGTGGACTTGCCGGCACCGTTCGCGCCGACGACGCCAATGACGTCTCCCGGGGCGACAGTGAGCGACAGTCCCGAAAACAGGACGCGGTGGGCGTAACCGCCGGAGAGGCTGCGGGCAACAAGGGTGGCGGTCATGCCTCCAATCCTATGCCGGACCGGCGGGCTTCCCGGCCCCGGCCAGCTAGCGGTACCCCCGGTATCCGTCCCACGCCTGGCGGCGGACTGTCCGCGGATCCAGTTCAATCCGGTCGTACCGGTCAAAGATCTTCGTCCGCCGTGATGTCCGGTCATAGCGCGGCCACATGGGGCCCGGGGCCCCGGTCCGGGCGAACCGCAGCAGTGCGGACTGGAACCGGTGGCCCACGTTCCTGGCCGTGCGGCGGTTTCCCATGCTCAGCAGCATCCGGCCGGTCCCGGCGTCGTAATTACCGAAAACGGCGGCGAGATCGAGGCCATGAGTTGCGCCCAGTCCTACCGCCCTTGCTGCCCGCGGTGCGTAATCGAACCGGTAGGACCAGGTGGGTGCGTGGGCAGCATGTGCCTGGGCCGCCTGGACGCTCGGATACCAGAACACTGCGTCACCGCCGAGTTCCACGGCCTGTTTTTTGTGCGGGTAGCCGCGGTAGGCAGCGATGACCCGGTCCCGTCTCTCCGGTTCGGTCTGGTCGAACATCCGCTCGATCCGGTCCCGTGAGGTGGGGAGGATGTTGTGCAGCCGGTCAAACAGCACGCCCTCGTTGTCCATTGTCCCGATCACCATCGGCACGCTGGAGGCACGTCCGTCACCGAATGCCTGCAGCGGGTGAAGGGGCAGGAAGGAGCCGTCCACGACCGGCGCGAGGCTCAGTGCACCCGGCCTGGACTCCGGTGCGATCCTGCTGCTTAGCTCTTCTGCTGCCCTGGTGAGCGTTGCGGCATCCAGTCCGGCCAGCGCTTTCGCGGCGCCGTCCTGCCCGGCGCCCAGTAGGCCGAGGTATTCATTCGCCCATTGGGATGCGAGGTCCGGCCCGTAGGCTGCGGCGGCCGCAGGGCTCTGAAGGAACGTCCGGTGGAACAGGCCGTCTGCTGCCGGCACACACATCAGTGTCAGGGCAGCCGTGGCGCCGGCCGATTCACCGAAGAGGGTTACGTTCCCGGGATCTCCCCCGAAGGCTGCGATGTTCCGCTGCACCCATTCCAGCGCTGCCACCTGGTCCGCGAGGCCCACGTTGACGTCAAACGTGCGCCCGGGCGTTGAACAGGCCCGAAAATCCAGGAACCCCAGGGCACCGAGCCGGTAGTTCATTGAAACGAACAGGACGTTCCCGGCCGCGGCCAGCCGCGCTCCGTCCACGAGCTCCATCGCCGCCGAGCCGGTGCTGAAGCCGCCGCCGTGGATAAACACCAGGACCGGAAGCGGCGCGTCTCCGGCTTCCGGAGGAGCCGTCACATTGATGGTCAGGCAGTCTTCGCTCATGGGGGTCTTCGCGTCTGCGCCGGGCAGCACCCTGCGCAGGGGCTGCGGAGCCCACGGCCCGTACCGGCCGGCGTCGAGCACCTCCTGCCAGGGGTCCGGCCGCTGCGGCAGCCGCAGCCTCAGGTCCCCCACCGGCGGCTGCGCGTACGGTATACCGCGCCAAACCCTGGCCGTTCCGGTGTTTCGGCCACGAACGGGCCCCTCGGCAGTGTGGACGGTCAGATCAGCTTCCGCGGTGGCAGTAGACATTGAGGTCCTTTCACCTGTGGGTACCCTCCTGGCGCGGGGGCACCGGGCACTTTCGGATACTAGTTCCCGCCCCCTGATCCAGACCATCCCCTTCAGCCGATCCCGGGCGGCAATCCGCCGCATCGGTTCGTGGTGACCCACAGGCCCGTTCAGCCAGCGGCAGAACAGCCGCGCACGTGAACCATCAGTATGCTTATGCTTGCTCCACCGAACCCGACGAGAGGAGCAACATGTCACGCGTGGCAATTATTGGCGGACACGGCAAGGTGGCACTGCAGCTGGCGAAGGACCTCGCAGCCAACGGACACCAGGTGTCCTCGCTGTTCCGGAACCCGGACCATGTGTCCGAGGTGGCGGCAACGGGGGCTGAACCGGTAGTCGCCGACGTCGAAAAGCTGGACACTCCCCAGCTCGCTGACCTGCTCAGCGGGCACGACGCCGTCGTGTGGTCTGCCGGAGCAGGCGGCGGTTCCCCCGAACGCACCTACGCGGTGGACCGCGACGCCGCCATCCGCTCCATGGAGGCGTCCGAACAGGCAGGCGTCCGGCGGTACGTCATGGTCTCCTACATGGGTGCCGGACCGGACCACGGTGTTGATCCGGACAACAGCTTCTATGCCTATGCGGAGGCGAAGGCAGCGGCAGACGAGCACCTGCGGCGCAGCGGACTGGACTGGACCATCCTCGGACCCAGCGCTTTGACGAATGAGCCGGGAACCGGACGCATCAGCACCGGCCCCGCCCAGGACGGAAGCGTAGCCCGCTCTGACGTGGCCGCAGTGGCTGCCGAAGTGCTGGAGCAGCCCGGAACCGTAGGCAAGTTCATTGAGTTCATCAACGGAGAGACACCGATCCGCGAAGCAGTGGCATCGCAGGCTTCCGCCTAGCCGCAGCACACCGGGCGGGGGCGGTTGTCCGGCAACCGCCCCCGGGTGTCCGGGCCCGGCCCCGCTAGGACTCCCTGCGCGCTCCGGCTCCGGGCTCGACGGCGAAGATGTCCGGTTCCGGGCAGCCGGCCCGGCCGAAGGCCCGCACTATCGCAGCACCCACCTGTCCGGCCTCCCGGGCATCCACCAGCGCGATCGCTGATCCGCCGAATCCGCCCCCGGTCATCCGTGCACCCGGGGCACCGGCGGCCATTGCTGTCTCCACGGCCAGGTCCAGTTCCGGAGAAGAGACCTCGAAATCGTCCCGGAGCGACTCATGGCTTGAGGCCAGCACCTGGCCGAGGTCACGGATGGGGCGTCCGGACTCGAGATGCGCGACGGCGGTCAGCACCCGCTCGTTCTCGCTCACCACGTGCCGGGCCCTCCGGTAGGCCGTCCGGTCAAGCCGCGGCGCCGCCAGGACCAGGTCCGGCAGCGCCACTTCCCGCAGCGACTGCACTCCCAGCGCCGCGGCGGCCCGCTCGCAGTCATCACGGCGCTCGGCATAGCCGCCCGAATCATGGGCGTGGCTGACTTTCGTATCGATAACGAGCAGCGTCATGCCTTCCCCGGAGAGGTCCAGCGGGACCAGCCGGCTTTCGCGCGACCGGCAGTCAAGGAACAGTCCGTGCCCGGCTTCGGAGAGCAGCGACGCCGACTGGTCCAGGATTCCCGTGGGGGCGCCGGCGAACTCGTTTTCCGCCTGCTGGCACAGGAGCACCAGGTCCCCGGGCGGGAGGTCCGCTCCGGAGAGCTCCCTCACGGCAAGGGCTGCTGCGCATTCCACGGCCGCGGAGGATGACAGGCCTGCTCCTACCGGGACGTCGGAGTCCAGGAGCATGTCCATTCCGGGGACGGCGGCACCGCGGAGTCCGAAGGCCCAGTGCACTCCGGCGAGGTAGCGGCTCCACCCGGTGAGCCGCCCGGGCGCCAGCTCGCTGACCTTGATTTCCGCTGCTTCGCTGCCCGGCGCTGTAGTGGCCAGGCGGAGCATTCCGTCGGTCCGCGGCGACACAGCAATCCGGGCCCGGCGGTTGATTGCCAGCGGCAGGACGAAGCCCTGGTTGTAGTCGGTGTGTTCGCCTATCAGGTTGACCCGGCCCGGAGCGGACCAGACGCCCTGCGGTTCGTATCCGTAGCGCCCGGCGAACAGGGCCCGGGTATTCATGCCGTTCCTCCGGTCCGGATGCCGAAGGGAGGCAGGACCCGGCGGAGCCGGGAAGCCGTTTCCTCGGGACTGACATCGGCGATGAAGGCACCCATCGCGGCCTCGGATCCGGCGAGGTACTTCAGCTTGTTCTCGGCCCGTCTGGGGGAAGTCACCTGCAGGTGCATCCGGTAGGAGTTTCGGCCGGCATGCTGGACGGGCGCCTGGTACCAGGCGGCAATGTACGGCGTCGGCGTTGGGTACAGGCCTTCGATTCGGCGCAGGACGTCCAGGTAGAGCCCGGAGAGCTCGTCCTGTTCTTCGTCCGTAAGTGAGGCAAGGTCCGGAACGTTCCGGTGCGGCACCACATGGACCTCCAGCGGCATCCTGGCCGCGTAGGGAACGTAGGCTGTCCACAGCTTTCCACGCGCCACTATCCGGCTGCCCTCGCGCAGCTCCCTTGCCAGCAGGTCAGCGAACAGCTCTCCGCCTGTCTCCTCCTTGTAGGCCTGAACCGACTCCAGCTGCCGCAGCGTCCGCGGGGTAGCAAACGGGTAGGCGTAGATTTGGCCGTGCGGATGGTGCAGGGTCACGCCGATTTCGGCACCCCGGTTCTCGAAGATAAACACCTGTGCTACGCCCGGGATGCGGGAGAGTTCGGCGGTGCGGTGCACCCAAGCCCGCATCACGGTACGCGCTCGTTCCAGGCTCAGACCCGCGAACGAAGCGTCGTGCTCGGCAGCGAATGCCACCACTTCGCAGCGTCCGGCCGCGGGGGCAGCCGCAGCGGAGTCATCGGGGCTGCCGCCGCTGCCCGGGCCGAACGCGGGAAACCGGTTCTCGAACACAGCGACGTCGTATCCGTGTGCCGGGATCTCGGTGGCACGCTCCGGACCCGAAGGGCACAGCGGGCACTCCGAAGCCGGCGGAAGGTGGGTGCGGGACTGCCGGTGTTCGGCATAGGACACCCACTCTCCCAGGAGCGTGTCATAGCGCATCAGCGGTGTCTGCGGGCGCGGAGACAGGATGCGGCTGTCAGCCGGTGCGGCACCGGGACGCTCCGTTCCCGCACCTTCGTCGAAGAAGTACAACAGCTCCCGGCCGTCGGCGAGATGCGTACGCAGGGGCCCGGCATCCGGTTCGGAGTAGATAGCAGGGACGCTCATTCACCCTCCGTTCGGCGGACGTACAGCAGCATGGGACGCTCCGGATTCAGGACGGGAAGCGGAACACCGGCTGCGCAGAGCCACGCACCGCCGGCCTGCAGTCCGGTTCCAAGCCAGGCGGGCGGGGTGCGCTGCAGGAAGGTTCCCGGTTCGTCAAGTATCACTGGATCCAGCCTATCGCGCTGTGCCGGGTCGAGCTCCGCCAGGTGATCAACGTCGTGCAGACGGCGCCGGCAGCCTAGCCTGCCGGATCCCTAGCCGGTGATCTTGTACTTCGCGCGGTCCGCCTCGTCCAGGACCACCTGCTCCTCGGGGGTCATCGCCGACCCGCCGCGGCTGACCGGCATCCACCAGGCGCCGTCAGGTGCTTTTTCGGGATAGGTGTTGATGCACTCGTCGATGCCGGCCTGGAGGATCTCCTGCAGCCGGGCCGTCTCTTCCGCCACCGGAGCGGACGGGTCGATCTTGAGTGGTTCGCCGATATGGATGCGGACTGGAGTCTTCCACACCGCCTTGAGGCTCAGTCCGTGCCCGCGGGTGAGCATCCGGTGCCCGCCCCAGACGGACACCGGCACAATCGGCACTCCGGCTTCCGCCGCCATGCGGACGGCTCCGGTCTTCAGCTGCCGGACGGTGAAGCTGCGGCTCACGCCGGCCTCCGGGAGTACCGCCAGGTAATCTCCGCGGTGCAGCTTCTCAACGGACTCGGTATAGGCTTCTGCACCGTTGGAACGGTCCACCACTACGTGTTCGCACCAGTCACAGACCGCCGCGACGAACTTTTTGCGTGCTGCTTTTTTGGTGACCAGGAACCGCATGTGGACCTTGAGCTGCCGCCACAGCAGGTATTCGGCGAAGACGAAGTCCAGGTAGCCAAAGTGCGTGATGGCGACGACGGCACCCTTGCCGGGCTCCACCCTGCGGTTCAGCCCGCGGATGACTTCATCTTGTGGCAGGTGCTCGAGTCCGGTGGGAATGACCTTCACCCGGAACAGCTTCACTGCTGCAACTCCGGCAAAGACGATCGAACGGTAAACGTACTTATTGGGCCGGCGTTTCGGGGGCACAGTCGACTCCTTGGCTGGGAACGGGACAGCAATGGCAGTTTATCCCCTGGCGTACGCCGCCCTGAAAATGCAGCATCCCCGTCCTGGCACCGCTCTGATCCTGCCTCCGCAGGCTGTAATGGCGTTCACGGAGGTTCCCGCGGCACCCGCTCTGGCTATCGTTGAGTATGGCCCTTCCGGATGGCGAGGTTCCCAAAGCGTCCGACGGCGCCGGCTTCGGCACTGCCGCCCCACCGGCAGCCGAACTGGACGCCCGCCTGGGATCCATCGACTGGTCCGTCCCGCCCCAGGGGGCAGTCCAGCTCAGCCTCAAGGCTCCCAGCGGCATGCTGGCGGCCGCAGCGATGGGAGAACCCGGCCGCACACCGGTGTTGCTGGTGCCCGGTGTCATGGGGTCCAAGGAGGATTTTTCGCTGCTCATGCCGCTGCTGGCGGGACAGGGCTATTACGTCCAGGCCTATGACCTTGCCGGACAGTATGAGTCGGCCGCTGCCGGCCCAGAGAATCTTTCCCCTCCGCGCCGGCACTATGACTATGACCTGTATGTCGAGGACCTGCTTGCCGTCCTGGACCAGCTGGGCGAACCGGCACACGTCCTGGGCTACTCATTTGCCGGCGTCATCGCCGAGCTGGCACTGCTGCGCCGTCCGGAAAGCTTCCGGACGCTCACGCTCATGAGCGCACCCCCTGAACCGGGCCTGGCCTTCCGCTCCGTGAGCATCCTTGGGCCGCTCTCCCCCCTGGTCTCCGGTCCGGTCAGCGCGGACCTCATTGTCTGGGGAGTCAAGCGCAATTTCGTCCGTGTGCCGCCCTCCCGGATGGACTTTGTGCGCCGTCGGTTCCGGTACACGCGCCGGCAGTCGATCCGGGACATCATCACGCTGATGCGCAACGTCCCGGACGTCCGCCGGCAGCTCGCTGCCCAGCCGCTGCCGAAGCTCGTAGCCGTGGGGGAACACGACGTGTGGCCCAACCGTGTGCATGCGGCGTTTGCCCGGGCCATCAGGGGGAGGCTGGCCGTCTACCGCGGAGGTCACAGTCCCTGCGAGACAGCACCCAATCAGCTGGCCCGTGACCTGCTCGCACTCTACGGAGATGCAGGCCCTCCGGCCGGTCCGTAGGCTCCACCTGGCTGTTGTCCCAGCTGCCATTGCCGCCGGAGCCTTCGCCGCTGCAGGGGGCCCTGCTGCCGAAAATCCGCCGAGAACGTGGCCCAGGCCATGGAAAGCCTCCTTCCCAGTCCGGACCAGGTTTCGAGTGGGCGGGCAGAGACACCGACCCGGAGCGACTCAACCCACAGGACGTTCATATCCGGTGCAACCTGCCAGCTGAGGTCCAGGTCGTCATGGATGCGGGAGCTGGAGCGGTGCACGCCCTCGCGCAGGCGCTTCCAGAGCGAGGCAGGAAGCGCAAAGTTGGAACCGAAGATCGGCGGGTGTCCCATCAGCAGGTTCATCGACCAGCGGTAACCGGCTATGTACAGGTTTTCGGCGATCCAGCGGGTAAGCCGGTTCCCGCCATAGAAGCTTCCCGGTCCGGTGACCACCGTGAGCGGTCCCGCGGTTTCCGACAGTGCTTCGATCCGCTCCAGCCAGTCCGGCGGAGGCACGGAGTCTGCATCGAGCCTGGCCAGCAGCTCGCAGTTCGCGGCATCGAATCCGCGGGCCGTAGCCGCTGCGACCCCCGGCAGTGCTTCAGCGACGCGGCGGACCCCGGCCGCATCGCAGACTGCGGCGGTCTCATCGGTGGACTCGTTGTCCACCACCAGAACCTCATCAGCTCGGCGGGTCTGCTGTCCCAGGGCAGCCAGGCACCCGCGGAGGAAGGCGGCGTCGTTCCGTGCGGGTATCACTACTGAAATAGTTGCCATGTCCCCTGCTCTCCGGCCTATGCCATCCTCCCACCGGGCATCCGACGGTGAAAGGCAAAGCAGCGCCCGGCCGCAGCCCGGACAGCAGAAAGGACCGGCACGGGGCCGGCCCTTTCCGTGTTCCTCGCGCAAGAACGAACTAAAGCGTAGTGGTTACTTCGTCGTAGTCGTAGCGCGGCAGGCGGTCGAACCAGGGGTTCTCCCCCGGCTTGCCGACGTTGACCACCATGAAGGTGCGCCGGTTCGTGCCGGCATGGAACTCGGCATCGATGGCAGCGGCGTCGAACGCACCCATTGGACCGGCGGCAAGGCCCACGGAACGGACAGCCATAATGAAGTAGGCAGCCTGCATGTGGGCGTTGTTGTTGCCCATGACGCTTCGCAGCTCATCATTGCCGTCGAACATCGCCTTGCGGTCTGCAGCGTGCGGGAAGAAGGTCGGGAAGCCTTCGTGCCATTCAGTGTCGAAGCTGAGCACTGCTACGGCGGGGGCGGAGGCGGTCTTGCCCTGGTTCCCCTCAGCCATGTGCTTGACCAGCCGTTCCCGGGCTTCAGGCGAGTTGACCCAGGTGATGCGCATCGGCTGGATGTTCATCGACGTGGGGCCCATCTTGGTCAGTTCGTAGATGGCCCGCATCTGCTCCTCGGTCACCGGTTCGGAGCTGAACGTGTTGGCGGTGCGTGCTTCCAGGAAAAGGGTGTCCAGCGCCTCGCTGTCCACGACGAACTGATCCTGGCTTGCCTGGGTGGTGCTGTTGCTCATGAAAGACACTTTCTGGTTGGCGAACTTACCAGGACTTGTTAACAGCGTTATGCCTGTTTCGCTTCCCCACAGGGTTGGTGACCCTGATCGCACCTATGTCTCCGGCAGGTCCATCTTCCGCCGGCTCGGCTGGACGCGGGGCGGTTCTCCGGGCATCTTCGGGTAATCCGGAGGGAAGGGCAGCTCTCCCAGCCCGTTGTCCAGATCCCGCTGCCACCACTGAAGAAGCGTGTCGATGCTGCCCTGGGACCTTCCGAACGCGGCCCAGGGATCGCCGGTCTCCGCCAGCCGCTGCGGCACGGTTTCCACGGTGAAGTCACGGGGATCAACCGTCTCCAGCTCATCCCAGGTAATGGGAGTGGACACGGGGGCGTGCGGCAGCGCCCGCGGGCTGTAGGCCCCCGCCATCGTGCGGTCGCGGTTTGCCTGGTTGAAGTCAACGAAGACTCTCTCGCCGCGCTCTTCCTTCCACCACGACGTCGTTACCTTGGCGGGCATCCGGCGTTCAAGTTCACGGGCGGCGGCGATTACCGCATGCCTCACGTCCTGGAATTCCCGCACCGGTTCAATGGGGGCGAAGACGTGCAGCCCGCGGTTTCCCGACGTCTTCACAAAAGCCTCGAGTCCGGCTTCCGCCAGCACTTCGCGGAGCGCTGTCGCCGCGGGCACTGCGTCGTCGAAGCCGGTTCCCGGCTGCGGATCCAGGTCAATGCGCAACTGGTCCGGATTGTCCGGGTCCGATGCGAGGGATGGCCAGGGATGGAACACCACCGTATTCATCTGCACGGCCCAGACCGCCGCCGCCGGCTCGTCGATAACAAGCTGGGGATGGGAACGGGCACTGGGATAGACCACCATGACATCCCGCACGTAGTCCGGAGCACCCTTGGGCGGATTCTTGGAAAAGAACTGTTCGCCGTCGATTCCGCCCGGGAACCGCTGCAGGGACAGCGGCCGGTTTCCGTTGGCGGCAATAAAGGCCTCGCCTACGGCAACGATGTAGTTTGCCAGGTCCAGTTTCGTGAAACCGGATTCCGGCCAGAGCACACGGTCGGGGCTGGAGATGCGGACGTCACGGACGCCCTGTGGTCCGGGCACTGACAGGGAGGTTGCTTTGGCCGCCATGGAGGCAGGTTACCCGGCTCCCGGCCAGCGTGCCAGCAGTGGCTTGGCGTCCCGGCCTCAGGCGGCGGCGCGCCTGCGTGCCCGCCGGCCGTGGACAAAGTGGTACAAGACCATCGCCGCCGCAACAACGGCGGCCAGGACGGCGTACATGCCGGAGAATCCCGTCAGCGGGATCAGCAGGCCCAGCAGGAAAGGGCCCAGGCCAATTCCGGCATCCAGGAGCAGGAAGAACGTCGAGGTGGCAATCCCGATCCGGTGGTCGGGGGCCACCGTGACGGCAATCGCCTGGGCGGTTGGCATGAGGGCTCCGAAGCCCATCCCCACGAAGGCACCGGCCAGGGCCAGGACAGCGGTGTTCGGCGCCCAGGCCAGCAAGCCAAGGCCAACGGCGAATGACGCCAGGATTGGATAGACGACGGCGTTGTCTCCCTTCGAATCCTGCAGCCGGCCCACCACGAAGCGGGATATCAGGACGATCCCCGCATAGATCAGGAAGAAGGCCGAAGCCGCGGCAACCATGTCCTTCTCCTGGGCGTAGGAGTTCAGGAAGGTCAGGACTCCGGAGTAGGCCACTCCTGCCACGAGCATGACGGATGCAACGGCCGCTGCGCGCGGTTCAAAGAAGTCTGACGGCCGCATCCGCCATTTGGCTGCTGTTTCGGCTGCGGAGAGCGTCCGTTCGGGGAGCTTGAGTGCCAGTGCCACCAGCAGGGCAGAGGCAGCACTGACCGCCGTGACCAGGTAAAGAACGCTGTAGCCGGCACGGTCCACCAGGAGCACCGCCAGAAAGGGCCCGACGGCGGTGGCCAGAGTGGCGGAGATACCGAAGTACCCTGTCCCCTCACCCCGGCGCCCCACGGGAATCAGGCTCATCACGGAGGCTGAAATGGCGGTGCTGGCCAGGCCGAACGCGGCGCCGTGCAGGATCCGGATGGTGATCAGGACGCCGAGGCTGCCGGCCGGGATGTAGAACAGGGCTGCCACGGTGTACAGCAGCAGGCCAACCAGCAGCATCCGCCGCCGGCCCACGAAGTCCAGGAACTTGCCGGCGAAGATCCTGGCGGCGAGGGCCCCCAGAACAAATGAACCCGCCGTAAGCCCGGCCGCCGTGTCCGACGCTCCAAACCGTTCAACGGCGTAAAGCGCCATGGAGGTCATGAGCAGGTAGAAGACCAGTGACATGAAGAAGTTGACCGCAATGGCCAGGCTAAAGGCGCGCGTCCAAAGCCGCCGCGTCCCCGCCTGACCGCCGTCGCCGGTCGCGGAGCGCTTCACGCCCTGCATCTTCCTGTCGTCCTCTTGCGGCACTGTGCGCTCCGTGGTCCTGGTTCTTCCGTGAGGTTGCCTAACCTAACCATCCAACGCTACGCCGGCGGGCAGCCCCTTCCCCGCCGGTGTGGCCAAGCGCATACTTTTGTCCACCGGCTGATGCCGGCCCCAAACAGTTCAGAGAGGACCTGCCATGCCCATCCACATGAATCCCTACCTGAGTTTCCGGGACAATGCAGCCGAGGCAATGGCCTTCTACCAGGGGGTTTTCGGCGGCACACTCGAGAGCTCCACCTTCGGGGACATGAATGCCAGCGAGGACCCTTCGGAAGCCGGGAAGATCATGCATTCGGCGCTGACCACGAAGAAGGGGTTCATCTTAATGGCCTCGGATACCCCGAACAGCATGAACCTGGATGAAGGCAGCAGCTATTCGATCTCGCTCAGCGGCGACGACGGCGAGGAACTGCGCGGCTACTGGGACAAGCTGCTCGACGGAGGACAGATGACCCTGCCGCTGGAGCGCGCACCGTGGGGCGATGTCTTCGGCATGCTGACGGACAGGTTCGGCACAAGCTGGATGGTCAGCATCGAAGACGGCAGCTCCTAGGCCCCGCTGGACCGGCGGGTGCGCGCGCCCGCCCCGGCAGAGCGGATCGCCAGCGCCGTTACCGCTCCGCCGACTGCCGCGTAGAACACTTCGAGGGGCTGGAATTCAATAACGGCGGTTTCCCAGGCCTCCAGCCCTACGAGTGCGGCGCCGGCAGCCGCGGAGACCAGCGGTGCCGCAGGATGCCGCAGCAGCTGCAGGGATCCTGCAGCGAGGTAGCCGCCGCCGCACCCGGCAGCCAGGAGGAGGCCGGGAACGCGCCAGTCCCGGAAGGGAGTACGCTCCAGGACACGCGGACCGGCATGAAGGAACGAGCCGTCAGGGCGGGCCGCCAGCACCGCACCGGATAAAACCGCGGCAGTTCCGGTGGTGAGCTGCAGGCCGATAAGCACCTTCTCTGCGCGGGCGAGAGGCCGGGGCTCGGTGCGCTTTTTTCTCATGCCACGGGTCCGCTCCGCCATGGGGCCCTCCCTCGGATCTGACTCGTCAGCCGCCCTGGGCGGCCGGCTTGCCTTTGCCTGCCCACGGTAACGGACTCCGGGCAGTTTGCGGGAGCAGCCCGGCGCCACAGCATGTTCACCCCACCAGGACGGGCGGTGCGCGTAAGCTCAGCACATGGCCAGATACTTTGACGTCCATCCCGATAATCCCCAGCCGCGGACCATCGCACAGGTTACCGCCGTCCTGCGGGACGGAGGGCTGATCGCCTATCCCACGGACTCCTGCTACGCCCTCGGCGCGCAGCTCGGCAACCGCGAAGCCCTTGACCGGATCCGCAGCATCCGTGAGCTTGATTCGAAGCACCACTTCACCCTGATGTGCCGCGACTTCGCCCAGCTGGGCCAGTTTGTCCAGGTCAACAATGATGTATTCCGTGCCATCAAGGCCGTGACCCCGGGCAGCTACACCTTCATCCTGCCGGCCACGAAGGAGGTTCCGCGCCGCCTCCTGCATCCAAAGAAGAAGACCGTAGGCGTGCGGATCCCCGACAGCAAAGTTGTTCAGGCGCTCCTGGAGGACCTTGGCGAACCCATTCTTTCCAGCACGCTGCTGCTGCCGGGCCAGGAAGAGGCCCTGACGGAAGGATGGGAAATCCAGGAAACCCTGGGGCACCAGCTGGACGCCGTGGTGGATTCGGGGTTCTGCGGCCCGGAC
This sequence comes from Arthrobacter koreensis, assembly GCF_009193255.1. Taxonomy (GTDB): domain Bacteria; phylum Actinomycetota; class Actinomycetes; order Actinomycetales; family Micrococcaceae; genus Arthrobacter_B; species Arthrobacter_B koreensis. Next base: position 291,061 of record NZ_WACG01000002.1, on the reverse strand, counting down.
CCGACAACCGTCATCGACTACTCAAGCGGTGCCGCAGAAGTAGTCCGGCACGGCACGGGAGATCCATCCCGCTTCGAATAGGTCCCCCCGTAACGGTCCTCGGGTGCCCGGTTTTCCCCGGTGCGGTTGACAGTGCCGCCGTTGCGCCGGAAGGGTGAGCGCACTTGATGAGGGGGCATGCGTCATCACTCGCGCACTCTGAGACGGGAAACCACAAATGAACAAGGGAAAACTGGCACTGGCGACGGCGGTAGTGGGCAGCCTCATTCTTTCCGGCTGTTCGTCCGGGGCCGGCACGGCGCCGAATCCGCCGGAGTCGCCCCCGGGCCTGGAGCAGGCCGGCAACAAGAAGGACCACGGGCCGAAAAAGCCCCGGCCGGACAAGCCCCAGGGGGCCAGGAACATCATCCTCATGGTCGGGGACGGCATGGGCACCGCCCAGCGCAACGCCATCCGGCTCTCCCACGTGGGGCTGACCGGGGAACTGGTCATGGACTCCCTTCCCGAACTGGGACTGGTCCACACCAACTCCGCAGACCCGGAAACGTTCGTCACCGATTCGGCGGCTGCCGCTACCACCATGTCCACCGGAGTGAAAACGTATAACGGGGCAATCGGCGTCGACCTCAATGGGGTGCCCGTGCCCACCGCACTGGAGATCGCTGCCGCCCTGGGCAAGTCGACGGGCCTGGTCACGACGGCCCAGGTGACGGATGCCACCCCGGCAGCATTCGGATCGCACGTGGCGGACCGCGGCGAGCAAAGCGAGATAGCCCGGCAGTTCCTTGAATCCGGCCGGCCGGACCTCATCCTGGGCGGAGGCGAGGACCACTGGTATCCCACGGGGAACCCCGGCATGCATCCGGACAATCCGCCCGAAGATCCTTCCGAGGAGAGCACCGGTCCGGTCAACCTCGTGGAGCAGGCCCGGGCGGACGGCTACGAGTATGTCTGGGACGAGGCAGGCCTTCTGCAGGCGCAGGGGCCGAAGGTGCTTGGACTCTTCGCCAACGAGGAGATGTTCCAGTACGGCGACGACGTCGAGGAAATCTATGAACCAGCGGTCCCGCTGACCACCATGACCCAGAAGGCGCTGGAACTGCTCTCCGCTCCTGCAGCCCAGGCGCGCCACGGCGGCGGTCCGGGTCAGGGCGGCGGCAACGCAGGGACCGGCGGCGGGTTCTTCCTGCTGGTGGAAGACGAGGGAATCGATTCGATGTCCCACGTCAACGACGCCGAACTGACCATCAAATCCGGGATCGCCTTCGAGCAGTCCGTCGCGGTGGCCAGGGACTTCGCGGAAGCTGACGGGAACACCCTGCTTATTGTCGTCGGGGACCACCAGACCGGCGGCATGACCATCGAAGCGTTCAATGACACCGGGGACGAGTCCGGCGACGGAATATCAGCCGAAGACGGACCGCTGCCGGTAGCGAACTCGGACCAGGTGTTCTCCGTCGACTGGACCACCGAAGGCCACACTGCGCTGGATGTTCCGCTGACGGCAATGGGACCGGGGTCGGAAAAGCTCGGGGGCTTCTACGAGGACACCCGCATTTTCGAGGTCATGGTTGAGCAGATGCGGTCCGGGACGGCCAGCTCCGCGCTGGACCTGCAGTCCCACCGCGGCGGCCGGGGTGAGTATACGGAGGAGTCGCTGGCTGCCTTCCGGCATTCGCTCCGGCTGGGCGTCAGCACACTAGAGCTGGACACCCACCTCAGTGAGGACGGCGCCGTGGTGGTATGGCATGACGACGTCATCCTGGCTGCGAAATGCCGTGACACCGAACCGGCTTCCACCGGTGATCCGGACTTTCCGTACGTGGGAGACAGGGTTTCCGAGCTGACGTTGGCGCAGCTTAAGACCCTCGACTGCGGTTTCGCCCAGCTGCCCGGGTTCCCGGAGCAGCAGGTTGCGGAAGGGAACAGGATCGCCGAGCTCAAGGACGTGTTTGCCCTCGCCCGCGAGCTGAAGGCGCGCGGGGTTGGCTTCAACATCGAAACCAAGGTCGAGGACGGCCGGGCGGGCGGGCCCGGAATGGAGGCACTGACCCGGGCGGTAGTCCGTGAGATACGCAAGTCCGGGATGGCTGAGCGTGTGACCATCCAGTCCTTCGACTGGTCGGCGCTGAACCTGGCGGGCCGACTGGACCCGCGCCTGGTCCGGGTTGCCCTGGTGGCTGCTCCGGAGACGCTCGAGATCGGCCGGCCGGGTGCCGCGCCGATCCTGGGCGGTATCGACATTGACGACTACGACGGGTCAGCGGTGAAGGCTGCCGCGGCGCAGGGCTACGACGTCGTCTCGCCGCTCTATACTTCGGTAACGCAGCGGATGGTCGCCGAAGCCAGGGAGTCCGGGCTGAAGATTGTGCCGTGGACGGTCAACGAGCCTGCCGTGATGAACTACCTCATAGACCTCGGTGTGGACGGCATCATCACCGACTATCCCACCCGGTTGAGGCTCGTTATGGAGCAGCGCGGCATTCCCCTCCCCCGGACGTACGGCGGGTAACAGTGCTGCGGTGCAGAACGACGGCGGCGCCCTCCGGATCTTTCGGGCGGCGCCGCCGTCGTGCCCGGGACGGCCACTAGACTGGGAGCCGCCCCGTCCGCACCATCGAAGAAGTCCTGAATGTCCCGAGGGAAGCACCATCCGCCGCGTCCAAAACCTGCCAACAGCGAAGATTTCCTGATCGCGGCGGACCTGAAGAAGGACCGCGGGTGGACGGAGACCCAGATCAAGTCCTTCCTGGCGGAGCCGGACCGGACGGCCCGTAATCCATTCTCGCGCAAAGCCGCCCCCATGAAGCTCTATGCCAGGGAACGGGTGGAAGCCGTTGAATCGACGGAGGACTTTCGGAAGGCCCGCGAGGCTTCGAGGAAGCGCCAGCTTGCTGCCAGGGAGCGCTCGCTGGCGAAGAAGAAGGAAGCTGTTGCCGCGGCGCAGGCGCTCGAACTCCGTATCCTCCGCGAACCGTGGGAGGAGGTCCAGCAGCGGGCACTGGACCACTACAACTCCCGGCTACGGCGAAGCCAGTCCCCTGCCGGACCCCGTACATCGCAGGCGCGGCGGGACCGGATGACCGTGAACTACCTGAGGCACAAACAAACTTCCTATGAAGCGGAGCTGGAGGAGTTCAAGGGGGTTGTGGGGGTCGGCGAAGCGTACCTGGTTGTCCGCAACCGGATCCTGGACCTGATTGCCCAGACGTATCCGCAGCTGAAGGCCGAGTGTGAACGGCAGAAGTTTGACGCACCGGACCTGCCGGACGGCGTAGTGCTCTAGCCCGCGGACGCTCGCGAACGGCTCTCCGGAGGGTGCAGGACCGCAGGGACTGAGCTGCACCCTCCAGTGCCGCGCCCGGTTAGCGGCCAAAAATCCTTGCCAGCCAGCCCGCGTTCTCAGCCTTCGGGGCCGGTGCATTCCGGTCACAGGTACAGCGGTCCGGCTTCGGAATGTTCCGCATGACCTCCTGGACGTGGTTCCCGCAGCCTGCCCAGGTGGACTTACCGCAGCTGCGGCACTTTACGGCACGGCACATGATTCTCTCCTAGCGTGACTTTGCCCGCCGAGCCGGTGCCCGGCGGCAGCACCCACTATCCAGCATACCCCCCAGGGTATGCAAATTACCCACCGGGGTATACCATGGGAGCAGTCGTGCCCACACCGGCACACCCCGCACAGGAGAAACCATGCAGCTGGACAGCGAAGACACCACGCCGATCATCAACCGCCTCAAGCGTGCCCAGGGACAGCTGGCGGCGGTAACGCGCATGCTCGAAGAGGGCCGGGACTGCAAGGACATAGTTACGCAGCTCTCGGCAGTGTCCAAGGCAGTGGACCGGGCCGGTTTCGCCATTATCGCTTCAGGCCTTGAGCAGTGCCTGACGAGCGATGACCCCGCCCTGGACCGCAAGGAAATGGAGAAGCTCTTTATGTCCCTCGCCTAGGGACAGCGGCGGCTAGAAGATCACCACGAAGCGCATGACGGCGTCGTAAAGCTTTGAACTCATGGGTTCTCCCGGCCCCATCGAGCTCCGGTCCGCCAGTGCCATATCCGGATGGTCGGTGATGATGCCGTCGACGTTGTCCCGGAGCATGCTGCGGACGGCATCGGCACCGTTCACGGTCCACACATAGACCTCCTTCCCGTCAGCCCAGGCTGACTCACGGACCGCCGGGGTGTAGGAGGCTTCCTCCACCACAATAAAGTCGGCGGTCGTTTCCGGTGACGCGACGCCGGCCACGGCGAGGGTCAGCCCCACATAGAGCCCCGGCCGCAGGCGCTTCAGCTCTTCGGCCTTCTCCAGGCTCAGCGAGTGGTAGATGTTCTGCTCCAAGGCATTCAGCGACTCCAGCTCGGTGACCAGCCGCTCGACGTAGTCCCCGGTTTCCCCGCCGTGGAGCTTCAGCTCAATCAGCAGCGGCTGGCCTGCCTCGCGGGCGGCGAGGACATAGTCCCGGAGCGAGGGAATCGAGTCGGCATGGCCAAACTGGTCCCGCACGGTGATGGACGTCAGCTCGGAAAGGGTCATGTCCGCCACAGCTTCACTGCGGGCCGCCAGCCGCGCGAGGGAGGCATCATGCATGGCCACAAACCCGCCGTCGGCAGTCTGCATGACGTCCATCTCCACCAGGTCGGTGCCTGCGGCTGCCGCGGCGCGCAGCCCGGAGATCGTATTCTCTACCCCTCCGCCGCTGAACCCCCGGTGCCCCAGCACCAGGGTCCGGGGAACATCACGAAGACCCTCCGTGACCGGGATGTTGATGAGCCCAAGGATCAGCGCGGGCACGACGGCGGCGCCCGCCGCCAGGGCAGCGGTTACCTTTCGGCGGCTACGCGTGACGGGCGGCGCGAATGCGGCCACAGGCTCAGCTATCCGCTCCCCTGGCTGCCCATCCAGGCCCAGCAGGGGCATGCTGCGGTCCACGAGCTCCAGGAGCATTCCGGCGACGAAGAGCACCAAGCTGCCCGCGATCGCCACACCGGTAATCTGGGCGGCACCCAGGGCAAGGGCTGCCACTCCGGCCGCCGCCCGGGGATAGACCAGGTCCGCGGCAAGGGTGGGCAGGATTGTCAGCACCACCAGGGCGGCACCAGCCAGCAGGGCAGCCGCCGCCGCCGTGCCGCCGGCTGCAAGCAGGGCGGGGAAGGTCCGCGCCGTCGCGCGCCGGCTCAGACGCATCGCTTTTCCGCCGGGCACGCCGTACACGGCGAACAGCGGCACCGCGAGGGAATACCGCAGCGCGGCAGTGCCCGCCACGAGCAGGAAGGATGCGTAGACCAGTGTCCCCTGCATCGACTTGAGCAGCTCACCGCTGACAAAGTTCGGAATGGCAATCGAATGCGTCAGGACCGAGAAGACGCCCGCCTGAGTCATCGGAACCACCAGGAACAGGTACATGCCGAGGGGCAGGAATCCGGGCCGGGTGAGGCGGCGCATGAGGGACAGTAGCTGGGCTCCCAGTATCCGGGGACGAAGGCCGGCACCGCGGCGCACCTGGTCCACCGCCACCACCAGGACGCTGAGCTGCAGGGAAACGGCCAGCAGCGCTACCACGCACAGTCCCGCCAGCCAGGTGACTGAAATTCCGCTGGCGAGCATTCCGGTAATTGCCTCTGATGTCACCGCATGGGCCCCCGCGGAAGCAAGTGCCTGGGTGAACATCCAATGGATCAGCGGAGAGACGAGGGCAAGCGGGATGACCTGGCTGAGGGCGTAGACGACGAGCAGGCGCCATCCACCCCGTTGCAGCACATCCCAGCCGGCCCGGAGCAGGCCGGGGACGAGCCGCCGGAATGCCAGGCCGTCAGGTGCGGTTGGCCGGGCGGTCGAGGTCATGGCGGCTCCTTGCAGGCGAACATCCTTACGTTGGAATCCAGCTAATTTTGGACAGCATCCAACTTGGCAACGAGTATATAAGCACCCTCTTTTCCGCTGCGTCATGATGGCGACACATACCGAACAACCGGGCGGCAGCGTCCGGGCGCGTGCCTTCGCCGTGTTAGCGCCGGCTAAAGCGCTCCGCCTTTCGCGCGGGCCCCGCGACGAGGAGTTCGTCGCCCTCTTCGATCAGGAGGTCGGGCTCGGCAAACCGCCACTCGCCGTCGGCCTTGCGGACCGCAACAATGACGACGCCGAAGCGCCGGCGGACCTGCGCCTGGTAGATGGTGGAGCCGGCCAGGAACTCCCGGGGGGCGGTTTCGATCACGGCGAAGTTCCCGCCCAGCGGAATGTAGTCAAGCAGGCTGCCCTGGACCAGGTGGGCCACGCGGCGCCCCATGTCCTTTTCCGGAAAGACAACGTGGTGCACACCCAGCTGCTCGAGGACCGTCCCGTGGGCTTCGGTGACCGCCTCCGCCCAGATCTGGGGCACTCCAAAACGCAGCAGCAGGGATACCGTGAGAATGCTGGCCCCGATGTCCTGGCCGATGGCCACCACAACCCGGTTGAACTCCGGGATGGACAGCTGCCGCAGCACATCTTCCCGCGTGGCATCGGCCATGACTACGTAGGTAAGCCGCCCGTCCAGGCCCTGCACCACCTGCTGGTCCCCGTCCACGCCCAGGACGTCGACGCCGTTGGCCATGAGCTCCAGGGCCAGGGCCTGCCCAAACCGCCCAAGACCAATCACCGCTACGGCGTCGGACTCACTGATCCGCTCCGCCTCCCGGCCGTTGAACAGGTTGAGCTTAGCCAATGATCGGCCTTTCTTCGGGGAGTCTGTACCTGAACCTGCGTTCCCGCAGGACGAGCGCGGAGGCGAGCAGAAGCGGTCCGAGCCTTCCTGTGAACATAAGTACCACCAGGATCAGCTCCCCTGCTACGGGAAGTGCAGTCGAGACGCCCACAGAGAGCCCCACTGTCCCGAAGGCGGAGACTGTCTCGAACAGCAGCCGGTCCATCGGATAACTGGACATGGCCATCAGTGCCCCGGTCGAGACGGCGATGACTCCGGCAGCAACAAGCACCACCACCAGCGCCTGCCGGGCGGCGTACGCGGGCAGTGCCTTGCCAAGGGCAGTCACCTGCTCATTGCCCCGCACCTCGGCGGCGACTGCGTACACCAGCACAGCGAACGTTGTTACCTTGATGCCGCCCCCGGTTCCTGCCGGTGCGGCACCAATGAACATCAGCACATCCATTCCCAGCCAGGAGAGCGGCTCCATCTGCCCAACCTCGACTGAGCTGAAGCCTGCTGTCCGGGTCTGGACGGACATAAAGAACGCGGCGAGAAGCCGCTCCGGACCGGAGAGGGCCCCGAGGGTCTGTGGGTTGTTCCATTCGCACAGGGCAAGGAACACCGTTCCGGCCGGCAGCAGGATCAGTGTTCCCCACAGCACCAGACGGGTATTGATAGTCCAGCGCAGCGGCTTACGCCAGGCACGGCGCAGCTGGACGAGCACCGGAAAGCCCAGTCCCCCGATAATGACGCCGGCGGCCACCGGAAGGCACACCAGCGGGTCAGCGGCGAAGCCCTCCAGGTTCCGGGGAAACAGCGAGAACCCGGCATTGTTGAACGCGGAGACGGCATGGAATACCCCCAGCCAGACGGCTTCGCCGGGGTCCTTGCCGTAGCCGAGCCAGAACCGAAGGGCCAGCAGCAGGGCTATCACTGCTTCGGTTACCAGGGAGATGAGAACGACGCCGCCAATCACCCTGGGTGTGCTGTCCAGGTCCTGGCTGCGGTTTTCCGCCACGGCCTGCAGCCGTGACCGGAAACTGAACCGTCCGATGACGGCAAGGCCCACTATGGACGCGAACGTCATGACACCCAGTCCGCCCACCTGGATCAGGACCAGGATCACCACATGTCCAAACGTGGACCAGTACAAGTGGGTTTCAACTACGGACAGTCCGGTGACGCACAGGGCGGACACCGCGGTGAAAAGTGCATCCGTGAAGGAGGCACTGCCGGGAACCGCACCCGAGGCAGGGAGCATGAGCAGTCCCGTTCCGCAGAGGGCTGCGGCTACGAAACCAAGGAACACCACTTGTGATGGGCGCGGGACCCGCCGGCGGCCGCCCGGCCCGGCAGGCCCAGGCACAGTTCGACAGTACGCCGCCGGTGTGCTGCGGTCACCGTTCGGCGCTGCGCCACGGACACCGTGGTCATGAATACCGGCTGCGGCAGGCGGCTCTCCGGCACCGTGCCCGCAGAAGGATTCACACCGGATCCGCCAGGTCCACCTCGAAAGCCAGCGACCCGTTGCGGATCCCGTTAACCTGGATCTCCAGCCGGTGCGTTCCCGCGTAGTGTCGGCGGGTGGTCATCTGATGCAGTGCATGCGAAGCGGAGAGGGCGCGGGATTCCCCCGGCTCCAGGTTAAGCACCGCCAGCTTGAAGGCGGCGGGGGCACTTCCGCCACGGGCCTTTACGTAGTGCACCACGTAGTCCACTGCCAGCTTCGCAGCCGTACTTCCGGTATTCGTCAGGGTGAAGCCGAAGCGGAGCTTGCCCGGGAGCGTGATGGCCGGGGTGGAGGTGCAGAGGCCGTCCACCCGGATCTCGGCGGGTTCGAATCCCAGCAGGGAGAGCGCACCCGGGTGGGCTTTTTTGACCAGGGTCCGGAGACTGTGCCGGACCAGGCGGTCCGTGTAGCGCGACGGTGAATCCAGCCAACGGGCACACGTGCGGACAGTGACCTCAGGGGCATGGCGGGCAATGTCGTTGAGGTGGTTCGCCACGGACCGGCGCACGTCCTCGCTGGGGTCATCCCGGAGAGCATCCAGGAGAGGCAGTGTGGCCTCCGGGTTCTCAAGCAGCCCGGGAACGCGGATAGCCCACGGCAGGTACGCTCGGGTTCCCTCGCTGGCGAGGCGGCGCACGTGTGGATCCGGATCCCGTGTCCAGGTACGGGCCCGGGCGAGGGTGCGGTCCATATCAGCGGCCAGGAGCCTGCGGATGGCGAACTCACTCGTCAGGCGCGGCGTCAGCTCCGCCAGCAGGTCAAGCGCGTCGTCAAAGTCTCCGGGATCCTCTCCAGCCAGTGCCAGCGTCACGGAGGATTCAGAAACCGGCCATATGATCCACCCCTTGAAGGACGCATCCTTCAGCGCTGCGCGGTACGCTGCGGCCGCTTCGGCGTAGGAGGGATAGGACTCAGTGAGTGCCGTGGCAAGGACATCCGTCCTGCCGCGGAGCGAAAGCGCGTTGAGCTCCGGCACCACTCCATGCAGCCGGTCGAGCCCCGGTGCCGGGGCGGCAGCGGCGAGGCTGCGCCGCAGGGCGGCTACTTCGGCAGGGCCCAGCAAATCATCCATGGCGCCCAAGGCAGTCCCCCGCAATCAGCCGTAGGAACCCGGCAATCCGGGTCAGCGAACCGCCGCTGGTTCCCGCGGCGGTTTCCCATCCTAGCGCTGCCGGGCATGCTCCGGCCGCTGCGCCCGGGGACGCCGACTTAGAGGTTGGCGTCCGTGTAGCTGCCGCGGGCACGCTCAGCAGGGGCGGGCGCATCGGAGGCGGATCCAAAAACTGCAGTGTAGCTGTCTACAGCTGCTGCAGGGGTTCGGTGTTCCGCGCCGTCGAACCGTGCGGTGTAGCAGTGGCCGGAGGCTGCGCCGGACAGGGGAGCATGCCGGTGTGCGGGAACTGACCCGGGCCGGCCGAAGGCTGCAACGTAATTGCCGCCCAGCGCAGCGTGGCGCCCGGCCGGAACGGTCCGTGCAATGCGGCTCTGGCCCTGCTGCCGCACTGCGGCCCGGTGCTGGATGGTGCGGGCGGGGGCGGAAGTGGTTGTCTCGAACATTGTTCTCCTCATGGGTCGGAGGCCGGGCAGCCGGGCAGCACAAAGTGCACCGGCTCCTGGGCGGCGTTGCGTCAAAAGTGGGAGCAGCCCGTCTGGCCGGGCTGCACGGGTCCTCGGTCCATTCGCGGGTGACCGGCTGTGGACGGGAAGGCCTGGCGGTAGGCGTCAGGCGTTGATAAGACTCTAGCAGTTATTCTGAGTCATTCATAAAAAGCGGGATGTCATTCACCTCTCATTTCCGCCGGGTCCAGCCGCCGCGGATAGAGTTGGAAGCATGAGCAGCACGCCCGCACGGACCCGTAGACCCGTCTTTCTCCTCATCCCGCTGGGCGCGCTGGCCGGCGTGGCGCTCGCCATGGTCAACTTCCAGCTCACTACCGCCTCCCTCGTCGAGCCTGGAGACCTCTCCAGCTATGTCCTCTGGACTATCGTGGGCGGCGCGGCCCTGGGTGGATCGTTCGCCTGCCCCGCCAGCGCAGCCGCATACGTGGGAGCTTCAGCGGGTAAATCCCCGCGGTTCTGTGCAGGCGCTGCTGGTGGGGCCCTGGCGGCGTGCTGGCTGCTGTACGCAGCCGTGTCAGCCTCCGGAGGAACGCCGGTCACCTGGCTGCTGCCTACCGCTGCCGCCCTTACTACTGCTGGCGGCATGTGGGTCATCTGGAGTGCGGTCCGGCGCTCCGTTCCCCGCGCGTAAGGCAGCGCAGGGTCTCCGTCGCAGCGCCGGTCAATCCGGGCTAATACTGTGTGAATCACCACTACGCCTGAGGGTTGAGTGCGGCATAACCGTGATCTGCAACCATCCCCGCCTGCAGGCCGGCGGGACCGTACCTGCCGGCCCGCTGGAGACCATTCAGGCGGCGGAAATGGGGAATTCCTTCACTGCGCCCCACTCTCCGGCGAGGTGCCGTTCCCCTTGAATCCGGGGCTTTTGCCCCGCACCCGGACCGGCCATGCCGTACTGCCGACCCCGCGGCAAAGCGCCGTCAGCGACCGCCCGGGGGCCCATATCGGACCCGGCTGGCATGTGGCGCGCGGGACTGCTGTGATAAGACTAGACAGCAAGGTACTCACCTAACACGCGTGACTCACTGCACACAATGGCAACACGCCGTCGTTACCGAATTGCAATCAAAAAGAAATTGCTGTTAGTGTCCTTGGCATGCCGCAGTCCTGATGCGGCGCCCCGGGCTTGTTACCTAGCTCTGCCGCTTGGCCGGGGTCCCTTTTGCAATACGACGGCAGGGGCGGGGGAACCAATTTTTTGGGTCCTTTGAATCCTTGGGGTTAAGCCGACCGGATGAGACCGGCGGCCGGGTGACTCCCATCCGAACCCGACAGCTCACCTCGCAGGTATAGGGAGAGGTAATACCTTGTCTTCTAAGAATCGCGGACGTCACTGCGCAGAGTCCAGCATCTGGACCAGCATCGCAAAGGCAGCACCCGTCAAGGCACGCACTGTAACCGGAACCGCAGCAGCCGTCGTAGCAGGCTCAGGCCTCATGTTCGGCATGGCAGCACCGGCACAGGCCAGCGCAGTCATCAACGAAACCCCGGCACCGGCAGCCAGCACCTTCGCTCCGGCCGCCCAGCCCGCAGCCCCCCAGCCCGCAGTTGCCCCGGCAGCTGAAACTCCGGCTCCGGCGGCGGCCGTAACCCACACCGTAGTGTCCGGTGACACGCTGAGCGAAATCTCGGCCTCCTACGGCGTCACCCTGGACAGCGTCCTGGCGCTGAACGGGCTGTCGCTGGCGTCCATCATCTACCCCGGTGACGTCATCTCTGTTTCCGGTGAGGCCGCCGCAGCTCCGGCAGCTCCGGCCGTGGCCGCAGCACCGGTGGAGACCTACGTTCCGGCTGAGACCTATGCGGCTCCGGCCGAGGCCGCAGCCCCCGCTGCTTCGTACACCGATCCCGGCACCTTTACCGGTTATGAGAGCAACGTCACCACGCAGGCTGTGACCCCGGCACCCGCCGCGGCAGCTTCCGGCGCCGGCGCCATCATGGTCAGCTCCGCCTACTCCCAGCTCGGCGCCATGCAGGACTGCACCGTCCTGGTGGAGCAGGCACTGCGCGCTGCAGGCCACTCGGTGGGCGACCTGTCCCCCGCGCAGCTCGCTGCCTACGGCACCCCGGTGTCCAATCCGCAGCCCGGCGACATGATCTACTACGCCAACGGCGGAGCCGGTGTCCCCCACATCGCCATCTACATCGGCGACGGCCAGGCCATCCACAGCGGAATGAACGGTAACCAGACCGTTATCGCAACCGCGAACCTCGGCTCCGGCCCGGTCTACTACCGCGCATAATCTGCGTAGCCGCCGGTTCTTGCCGGCAGCACCCAGGGCGCCCCTTTCGGATCCCGAAGGGGGCGCCCTGCTTTAATGCCGCGGGCGTCCCTGGCAGATCCGGCAACCCGGGGCAGCCCGCTCTGCTCCAGGCAGGGTGCACAAGCCCCGAACGTGAAATAATGGAACATGCCAGACTCGCGGCCGGCAGAACCTTCACCCATGTGCTGGTACCGCCTCCGCGCTCCCGCCACTGCGCCTACGGGGCCTGTAGTGGGACGGTGTTCCCCTCAGCGAGCCGGTCCATCTGGCTCGCAAAGGCGGATACCGGGTCAGGATTCGACGCAGCCAGAGGTAAACACATTGACGTTTAACGTAGGTCAAACCGTAGTCCACCCCCACCACGGTCCCGCAGCTATCCGCCGGGTTGCCACCCGCAAAGTCCGCGGCGAAGACATGGAGTACCTGGTCCTGGAAGTCCAGGCGAACAGGCTCGAGGTCTGGGTCCCGCTGGCGAAGGCTGCCGAGGTTGGACTGCGCCCGGTGCTTAACGGAGCGCAGCTTCAAAAGCTGATGGAAGTCCTCAAGGCAGGCGCTGATGCCGAAGAAACACAGTGGTCCAGACGTTTCAAGGAGAACACTGAACTGCTGGCCAGCGGCAGCATCACGGATGTTGCCCGGGTGGTCCGCAACCTCACCCTCCGTTCACTGGAAAAGGGACTTTCCCACGCCGAGCGGGACATGCTGCGCCATGCCCGGCGTCCCCTGCTCACTGAGATTTCGCTGTCCCTGGGCGTCACGGAGGATGAGGCCGCCGCGGTGCTCGACGGCGTCTGGCAGGCCTCCTCAACGTCCCTTGCTGAGCCCGTCACCTGATCCCCGTTCCCGCGCACGATTGCGGCGTGCACAGGCCCGGCAACGCGAAACCGTGTTGCCGGGCTTTTTCGTGCCCGGTCCCAGCCTCGTTGTGGTGCTGTCCGCCTGCGACGCATCACGTGCGTGTTTTGGTCCTTGCGGTAGCCGGGGCGGTCCACGGGTCCTCCGGCCAAGGATGGCGCGGATAGCGCCCGCGCATTTCTGCGCGCACCTGTGCATAGGGACCGGACCAGAAAGATGCCAGGTCATCGGTCACAGCCAGCGGACGCCCCGTGGGTGAAAGCAGATGGAACTGCAGGCGGATCCGGCCGCCGGCCAGGAGCGGGGATTCAGCCCAGCCAAAGCACTTCTGGAGTTTCACCGCCAGCACGGGAGGCCCGTCGTCGTCCACCTCCGGATAACTGATCCGTTCCTGCGTTCCGCTGGGAACCAGGATCCTCTCCGGCACCAGTTCTGCCATCCTGGCGGCCTCTGGCCAGGGCAGCAGGCGGCGCAGCGGATCGAGGAGATCGATGCCCGCTGACCGCGCGCCGCCTGCAAGTGCTTCCAGCTCCGGCCCCAGCCAGTCCTCCAGGCCGGCAAGGAGGGCTGGCTCCGAAACGTCGGGCCAGGGTGGACCCAGCACACGGTGCAGCAGCGCCAGCCGGCGGCGCAGGGCGTCGGCCGAAGCCGACCAGCCGATGGCGTCGAGGCCCTGGCCGGCCAGGGCCCGCGCCACCGCAGCCCGTCCCTCCGCGGCGGCCGGCCGGACCGGCGTGGAGGAAAGCTCAATCGAGCCGAGCCGCCGAACCCGGCGCGCGGTCACCTTGCCGGAGTCGAAGACTGCAGTAACGTCCTGCGTGAGCAGCTGGGAGGCAGCTGCTTCTGCTGCTTCCGGCCGAAGCGGTGCAGCGGCGCGGATCACTGCGCCCGTGCCTGACGCTGCGCGGCCTGCGGCCCGGGAAACCTCAGCCACCGCCAGCCAGTCATGACCGCGGAGCGGGCTGTCAGCGGGCAGTCCGGCCCGGGTGCCCGATGCCAGCAGGTACTGCTCGCCGGCGGCACCGGAAACACGCCGGGCCACCCGGTCCGGGAAAGCCAGCGCCACCATCGTCCCTACGGCGTCACAGGCGGCCGGGGATCTCTCCGTGCCTGTGCCCGAAGCAGCTTTCGCGGCCGGTTCAACGAGACGCTGCAGGCGCCGGGCCTCACGGTCGAATGCATGCGAACCCGGGTCCCTGCCGGAGCGGAGTGCAGCGAGACGCCGCACCAGGTCACCGCCGGACGGCCGGCTGTCTCCCGCGAGCATGGCAGTGATCTCCGCCGCGCTGCGCGCGCCAAGGATCTGTGAACCGTCCAGCAGCGCGCGTGCCAGGCGGGGATCGGCGGGGATGCGGACCAGCCGGTGTCCCGTGTCCGTAGCCTTGCCGTCCGCATCGACGGCGCCGATTCCCTTCAGCACGGCCTCGGCATCTTCGAGGGCGGCCGGGGGGAGCGGCTGCGGCAGCGCGAGGCCACGGCCGCCCGGTGTTCCCCAGCAGGCAAGGATCAATGCGGCAGCGGTAAGGTCCGCTGCCGCGGCCTCGGGTGTGGGATGCGCCGGCGCCGCTGCGTAGGCGGCTTCCGAATAGGCCCGAACTACCGTTCCCGGTCCCTGCCGGGCAGCGCGCCCGGCCCTTTGGCGCGCCGATGCTCGGGACGCACTTACGGTGACGAGTCCGCTCATCCCCCGCGCCGCGTCCCGCCGCGGTTCGCGCGCCAGCCCGGAGTCAACCACCAGGCGGACCCCCGGAACAGTGAGGGAAGACTCAGCGAGGGAGGTGGACACGATAATGCGCGGCCTGTCCCCGGCGGACCGCCCGGACACCGCACGGTCCTGCTCAGCAGCCGGAGCCTGGCCATGCAGTTCGAGGACTTCCGTGCCCGGGCCGGCCTCCTGCCGCAGGATCCGCGCAACATGGGACACCTCCCGCGCACCGGGAACAAACACCAGGGCATCAACGTCCGGGGTCCCGGCCAGGGCGCGTGCATGCTCCCGGACGGCGAGCCCCGCCAAGGCATCAAGGAAGGCCGGCGTGACTCCGCGTTCGTCCAGGCGTGCCGCGGCGGGCGGTTGCCATTGGACGTGGAGCGGATAGAGCGCCGAGGGGCAGTCGATTACCGGGGCAGGCACTTCGGAGGTTCCCACCAGCCCCGCGAAGTGTTCCGTGTCCAGAGTGGCGGACATAGCGCAAAGCACCAGGTCCGGCCGCAATTGGCGCACCTCCGCGAGCAGGCCTATGAGCAGGTCGGTTTCAAGGCCGCGTTCATGGACTTCATCCAACACGACGGCGCCGGCCCCTTCCAGGCCCGGATCAGCCAACAGCCGGCGCAGCAGGATCCCCGGGGTCACAAACTCCACCAGCGTTTGCGCTCCGGTCCGGTTTTCGCCGCGGACCGTGTATCCCACACGCTCCCCGACCCCGCTGCCGTCCAGCTCCGCCAGCCGGCGAGCGGCTGCGCGCGCTGCCACCCGGCGGGGCTGGGTCACGATGACGCGCGGTAACCCGCCGCCACCACGGTTGCCCGTCTGGCCGCCCGCCACCAGGTTGGCAACCAGGGGCGGCACCAGGGTTGTCTTGCCGGTGCCGGGTGGTGCCTGCACGACGGCGGCACCTCCCGGGCGCGCCGGTCCGTGCTGGTCCGCAGGATCCGCTGCGGGCCCCAGGGCCTCCGCCGCTGCCGGCAGCGAGGCCGCAAAAACCAGCCCGCGGCCCAGGACCGGGAGGTCGAAGGGTCCGCCGGGCAGTTCCAGGCCGGGTTTGGGAGTACTCACCGGACCATTCTCCCCCGGAGCGCCGTCCGGGCGCACAGGCGTGGACAGGTCCGCGCTGCTGTGGAGAGCCGGTGCTCAGCGGCGCAGCACCTTCCGTGCAGTCTGGTTACCCAGGAACTGGACCAGCTGCACCAGGACGATGATTACTGCCACGGCCGCCCAGGTCACCACCGGATTGAATTGCCGGTACCCGTATTGGATGGCAAAGTTACCCAGGCCGCCGCCGCCCACGTACCCCGCCACCGCGGACATGTCTACGAGCGCAACGAAGATGTACGTGTACCCCAGGATCAGTGGTCCAAGTGCCTCCGGAATCAGGATGGTGGCGATGATGCGCCGCCGTCCGGCGCCTACCGATCTTGCCGCCTCAATGACCCCGGGCTGCACAGTAAGGAGGTTCTGTTCCACGATCCGGCTGATACCGAACGCGGCGGCCAGGGACAAGGTGAAAATAATGGCGTTGTTGCCAATTCCGCTGCCGGTCACCGAACGTGCCAGCGGCTGGGCCGCCGCGAGGAAAATGATGAACGGGATTGGACGGAAGATGTTCACCAGCACGTTCAGCACCCCGAAGACGGCCCGGTTGGCCAGCAGGGCCCCGGACCTGGTTGTGTACAGGCCCAGTCCGATGAGGAGCCCGCCTATCCCGCCGAAGAGCAGGCTGAGGCCCACGATCCAGAGGGTTTCCCCGACGGCGGTCCATAGCTGCGGAGTGAGCGGTATCAGGTCCTCCATGTCAGCCCAGCTCCGTAACTTTGAGTCCGTGCCCGGCGGCAGCCAGGGCAGTGTCGATTGCGGAATCCCCGCCCTTGAGGGCGAGGGTCAGGTGGCCGAATGCCCGGCCGGCGACGTCGTTGATTCCGCCGTAGACCAGCTCGAAGTCCACCCCGGCAGCCGCAAGTTCCAGGAATACCGCCGCCTGTGAAGCGGAACCGTCCCGAAACGACAGCGTGACCAGCCGGCCCTCGTGCCGTGAGCGCAGTGCCTGGAGTTCCGCTGCGGACGGCACGCCGCGCACAACCGTGGAGACGAACCTGCGCGATGAATCCTGCCGGGGATTTGAAAACACGTCGAAGACCTCGCCCTGTTCCACGATCCTTCCGCGATCCATGACAGCAACCCGGGTGGCGAGGTCCCGGATCACTTCCATTTCATGCGTGATAACCACGATGGTGATGCCCAGTTCCTGGTTTACCCTGCGCAGCAGCGCGAGGACTTCGTGTGTCGTTTCCGGGTCGAGCGCAGATGTGGCCTCGTCCGCCAGCAGGATCTTCGGCGAGGCGGCCAGGGCACGTGCAATCCCGACGCGCTGCTTCTGCCCCCCAGAAAGCTGTTCAGGGTAGCTGTCGGCCTTGTCCGCGAGCCCGGTGAATTCAAGGAGCTCATTGGTGCGTTCGGCGATTTGGGCCCTGCTCCGCCCGGCGACCCGCAGCGGATACGCGATGTTGTTCCGCACGGTCTTGGAACTGAAGAGGTTGAACTGCTGGAAGATCATGCCGATGTCCTGGCGGAGTGTCTTCAGCTTCCTCTCCGGCACACCGGAGACACTGCGGCCGTCCACCGTGATGTCTCCGGACGTGCAGGTTTCCAACCCGTTGATGAGCCTGACGAGGGTGCTCTTGCCCGCCCCGGAGTACCCGATGATTCCAAAGATCTCCCCCGGTTCAATCTCCAGGCTGATGTCTTCCAGGGCGTTGACTGCCAGGTTGCCCTTCCGGGCAGCCGGATAGGTCTTAGTGACGCTGCGCAGTGTTATGAGGGCCATGGTTCCGCGTTTACTTGCCCAGGTTCCGAATGTCTTCCTGGACATCCGCGAGGGACGCCTGCAGGTCCGCCTGCGGCACTTTCAGGAAGCGGGCAGTGTTGCCCGAGGCTTTCTGGACACCGTCCTGCACCGCCTGGGTGTCCTGGTAGATTTCCACCAGCTTCTGGTACGTGGCGTTTTCCTCCTCACCCGCGCGGGCAGCGAAGATGTTCACGTACGGAATCACCTTGGGATCCGCGGGGTCGTCCTGGGCTATGGCGTCGGCAGCGCTGAGCCCGGCGTCTTCGACGAAGTCGTTGTTGATGATCGCCGCAGCAACGTCCGGCAGCGAGGTAGGCGTGAGCGAGGCTTCCAGGGTGGTGACCTTCACCTTGGACTTTGCCTCATCAATGTCATCAAGGGTGGCGAAGGCACTGCCGCCGTCGGTAAGCGAGACGAGCCCTGCGGACTGCAGCACCAGAAGACCCCGGGCCAGGTTGCTTTCGTCATTGGGCACCGCCACGGTGGCACCGGCGGGGATGTCTTCCACCGAACCGTACTGGGTGGAGTACAGGCCCAGCGGATAGATGGCGGTGGAACCCACCGGCACCAGGTCCTCGCCGGAGGATTCGTTGTAGCGCGCAAGGTAGATGATGTGCTGGAACTGGTTCAGGTCCAGCTCCCCCTCAGTCAGCGCCGGATTGGGCTGCGTGTACTCTGCGAAATCAATGATTTCGACGTCGATGCCCTCGGCCTCGGCCGCTTCCTCGTAGGTTGCCCAGTAGGGATCACTGGCACCGACGACGCCGATTTTGACGGTTCCTTCGTCACCCTCGGCTGAACCGCAGGCCGCCGCTCCCGCGAGAAGGAGCGGCACGGCGGCAAGGGCAAGGAACTTCCGGTTGATCTTCATTTTGTGGTTTCTCTCCGGTCAGGATCGCGGCGGGCCGCGAAGAAGGGGTGCGCTGGCCGCTGTGAGGGCAGTGCCCGGCGCCGTACTTGCCCTGCGGGAAGTCCCGCGGCAGGGCCGAATCTTCACCTGGAGCACCCCGCTTACGACGAGAGGGTTGCTGTCCAGCCGGCCAGGGCCTGTGGCTGGAACTCTTGATTCATGGATCACGCTAGGACCGGAAAGCCCCAGGTGCCACTCCACTGACGTTCGGCGTCGCGTGCCGTCACACGGAGACCACGTCCGCAACAGAAGGACACAAATCCGCGGTGCGGACGGTTTCGGTACGTCCGGCCCGGATTCCCAAACGGCGCCTCAATGGGTAAAGCTGGGAGGCATGGTCCCACCGAGTCTGCCAGCGGATGAGTGTGGGATGCCCCCGGAGAGAGGAAGCAATGAGCCCTGAGACGGCAGCGGAAGTCCCGCCTGCACCTAAGGAGGTCTGCGCGCTGGCAGCGTCCCATGGATTGTTCCTGGATGCAGACTCTGTTGAATTCAATGAAGCGGGCCTCGATTACCGGGTTGTCTTTGCTGCGGAGTCCGGTACCGGGAAGACGTGGGTGCTGCGGCTGCCGCGCCGCCCGGACGTTGCAGCGAACCAGGAACGTGAGGAAGCGATACTTGCCTTCGTACGGCCGCGGCTCAGCGTCGCAGTGCCCGACTGGAAGATCCAGGAACCGGACCTTGTCGCCTACCCGCTCCTCCCGGGGAGTCCGGGCCTCACCATCGGTGAAGGAAACCAGCCGGTCTGGCATTTCGACCCGGCGTCGAGCGGTTACCTCGCGTCATTGGGAGACCTCATAGCCTCCCTGCACGGCACCGACACGCTTGCCGCTGCAGCCGCCGGAGTCCCCGTTGAGACCCCGGAACAAGTCCGCGCACACTGGGCCATGGCACTCGATGACGCGCTGGCTGAGTTCCGCATTGATTCGGGCCTACTTGACGGCTGGCGGCGGTGGCTCGATGACGACGGGTTGTGGCCGGAACGTACGGTACTCACGCACGGCGAGCTGTACCCGGCCCATCTCCTCCTCGATGATGCTGACCGGATCGTCTCGGTCCTGGACTGGACCACAGCCAAAGTCAGCGACCCGGCGTTGGAGTTTATGTATGTCCGGCTCGTCTCTCCGGATTCCTTCGACGCCGTGGTGAGCCGCTACCGGGACACGGCGGGGGTTGCCGAGCCCCGCCTGGCTGAGCGCTGCAGTGCACTGATCGCTGCCGGCCCGTTGAACTACGCGATGTTCGCCCTGACCACCGGCCGGCCGGAACACCGGGAAGCCGCCCAGGCCCAGTTGCTGCAGTCCTAGGGGCGGCACATCGATTTTCCTCCACCCTGGGGTCGCCGCTGAACGGGTTTACACTGTAAACGGAACCGGATTCGCCAGGCAGTCCGGGAATGAACCGGTACAACCGCTCGGAGGCAGTCCCATGGCAGCGAACCAGCCGCTCAGCCCCGCAGGTATTGCCCGAACGGCGGCGCGGATAGCGGATGAAGAGGGCCTGGAGGCGGTCAGCATGCGCCGGGTCGCCGGAGATCTTGGTGTCTCCGCCATGGCGCTCTACCGCCACGTTGCGGGGCGCGGGGAGCTGCTCCTGCTGATGGCTGACGCCGTGAAGAGCCATTCACTGCTGCCAGAGGGCGAACAGCGGTGGCAGGACATGCTGGCCCACATGGCCGGATCCCTATGGCGGACCTTCACTGCCCACCCCTGGCTGCTTGGCATCATTCTTAGCCCCCGCAGCCTGGTCAACCTCGCCGCGCCGGCTGATGTGGAACGGCTGCTGTCCGCGCTCTCCGCCGCCGGCCTGGATGAAGACGAGGGTTTCGACTGCCTGCTGGGCATCTCGGCCGCAGTCATCGGCACCGTGACCGTTGCCGGGGCTGCCGGCCCGGCAGGTGCCTCCCCTGCGCGGGCGGGGTCTAATCCGGCTGCTTCCGCACCGGCCGGGTCCGGGCAGGACGCAGGCGAACCGGAGCCGCAGGACACTGACGGCCATCCCCGGGCCAACCGCTTCGGACACCGCAGCATCAACGACGAGGTCTCCCGTCAGTCACTGGACTTCCTGGTGGCGAATTTCATCCGTGGCATC
Organism: Arthrobacter koreensis; assembly: GCF_009193255.1. Lineage (GTDB taxonomy): Bacteria > Actinomycetota > Actinomycetes > Actinomycetales > Micrococcaceae > Arthrobacter_B > Arthrobacter_B koreensis. Next base: position 270,567 of record NZ_WACG01000002.1, on the reverse strand, counting down.
GAATCCAGCCGAGCCAGTTGAGAGCTTTGGCGGCCTCGAGATCCTGGTGAACAATGCCCATGCGTCGGAGCAGGCTTCCATTCTGGCGTAGTCTCCCCATCAAGCTGTATTAAACGGTGCGCCACCCCGGTACCGCCGAAGCCGGGTAGCTGGTCACTGCGGACGCATCGAGCAGGAACTCCGCCTCCTCGCCCACCACCAGGGACAATTCAGCCGCGGCGGCGGGGCTGATGTCCGCCGCCAGTCCGGCGCCCCGCACCCGGATCCGGTCCCCCTGGGGCTCAAGGTCCGTCACCGTTACGCCGAGGATCTCCCGGCCCGGGTTCGCCGTGCCGGCGGCGCCGGGCCTTCGAACCGCAATGGCCGACGGCGGAAACACGGCTAGCAGCGGGACGCCCTGTACACCAGCGCCGGCGTCGGGCACTGCGAACGACAGTCCTCCGGCAGCCAGGAGGCGGTTCCCGCGGACGTTCCCCCGAACCAGGTTGAGCCCGGCAAGGCTGGCCGTGAAGGGGTTCTGCGGGCGGCGCAGCACTTCGGCCGGCGGGCCGGACTCGACGATCCGGCCTTCCTGCATTACCAGGACCCGGTTGGCCAGGGTCAGGGCATCGAGCACGTCATGCGTGACGATCAGGGCGCTGCGCCCGGCCAGCACCCGCTTCAGCAGCCTGCGCATCAGCGGAACCGTTTCAACATCCAGGGCGGCCATCGGCTCATCCAGCAGCAGCAGGTCCGGTTCCGCAGCCAGGGCACGGGCCAGCGCCACGCGCTGCGCCTGGCCACCCGAAAGTTCCCCCGGCCGTTTGGCGGCCAGTGCAGCGGCATCAGCTTCGGCGAGCCAGCGACGGGCAGCTGCCTGTGCCTTCCTGCGCGGAACACCCGTGCTGCGCGGACCAAACGCAACGTTCTCCTCCGCACTCAGGTGCGGAAAAAGCAGCGCTTCCTGGGCAAGGAGAGATGTTCCGCGTCGATATGCCGGCAGGGACATGCCTTTGCCCTTGGTGCGGTGGAAGAGCGTGGTGCCGTTCAATTCGGCCCGTCCGTCGTCGGCATGGACCAGGCCGGCCAGAAGCGAAACAACGGTCGACTTCCCCGCCCCGTTCGGACCGAGCAGGGCCACGGTCTCTCCGTCTCCAACGTCAAAACGGACGTCTATCCCCCGTTCCGGAAGCACCGCCTCGATCCGCAGCCCCATTAGTCGGCTGCTCCTGCCGTGGCGGAACGTCCGCCGGCGGAACGCGTGTCCGCGGAGCGTGCCGGAGCAGACCGGTAGGACAGCCCCACCACAACTACGGCTACCAGGACGAGCACGAGCGAAAGCGCCACCGCAGCGTCCGCGTCGGCCTCCCGCTGCAGGTAAATTTCCAGCGGGAGGGTCCGCGTGACCCCCTGCAGGCTGCCTGCGAAGGCAAGGGTGGCACCGAATTCGCCCAGGCAGCGGGCAAAGGAGAGCACCGCACCGCTTGCCAGGCCGGGGAGGACCAGCGGTACGGTAACCCGGCGCAGGACGGTCCACGGGCGTGCTCCGAGCGTCGCGGCCACGGCCTCATAGCGCGTTCCGGCGGTCCGCAGGGCGCCCTCGAGGGTGAGGACCAGGAAGGGCAGCGCCACGAAGGTCTGCGCCAGGACGACGGCGGCCGTCGAGAAGGCGACCTGGACGCCCATCGCCTCGAGTGCCCCGCCAAGGAGCCCCTGCCGCCCAAAGGTGTAGAGCAGGGCGATGCCGCCCACCACCGGAGGCAGCACCAGGGGAAGCAGTACCAGTGAACGCACCAAGCGTTTCCCCGGAAAACGGGCCCGGGCAAGGACCAGCGCCAGGGGCACGCCCAGGAGCACGCAGAGCAGGGTACTGGCAGCTGCCGTCCGCAGGCTCAGCGACAAGGCAGCTAGCGAGGATTCGGATGTGACCAGTGGAATGAACTCGGCCCAGTTGACCTCCGCTGCCACCGCGGCCAGCGGCAGCAGCAGGAACAGCGCTCCGGCGGCGGCACCGGCCAGCACCCAGCGCGGCAGCGGCACCGTATTGCTACGGGACACCAAATCCGGCCTCCTGCAGGGCTCTCCGGCCCTCGTCTGCGCCAACATAGCGGACAAACGCATCAGCCAGGCCGCTGTCTCCAGCCGCGGCCAGCCGAACCAGCGGATACCGGTTCACTGCCTCCTTCGCCTCGGGAAACGGCACCTCCTGGACCTTGCCTCCAGAGGCACGTACGTCAGTGACGTACACCAGCCCTGCATCGGCTTCTCCGGAAACCACCTTGCCCATGACGCCCGTGACGGACGATTCTTCGCTCACCGGTGCGAGCAGGATACCGGCGTTCTGGGCCAGTTTTTCCGCTGCAGCACCGCAGGGAACCTGCTCGGCACACACAACCACCTGCACCCCGGCAGCCGCGAGGTCCGCGAAGCCGGCGATTCCCGCCGGATTTCCCGCTGGCACCGCGATGGTCAGCGTATTCGTTGCAATATTCCGGGGTTCTTCGGCTGCCATTCCCGCATCCACCACCTTGGCCATGTTGGCCTCGTCGGCGGAGGCAAAAACGTCCGCCGGAGCTCCGGCGAGGATCTGGGCGGCGAGGTCCGCGGAGCCGGCCAGGTTCAGGCGCACAGTTGTCCCGGGATGTGCTGCCTCGAAGTCCTCCGCCAGCCGGGTGAAAGGCGCGGCCAGGGACGCCGCAGCGAACACCGTCAGTTCAGAGGTGCCGTTCTGTTGGTCACCGGCAGGAACCGCACACGCACTGAGGCCCAGTGTCCCGGTCAGGAGCAGGGCAGCCAGGGCCCTGCCTGGGCGGCACCGGCTCACGGGTGTTTCTTTCCCGGCGGCACTTCAACCATGACGTTCGTCGCCTTGACCACCGCCGTGGCAGTAGAGCCCAATTCCAGGCCAAGTTCGCGCACCGCCTCGGAACTCATGAGGGAAACGACGCGGAACGGACCACACTGCAGTTCAACCTGCGCCATCACTTTGTCCATGACGATCTCCGTCACCAGTCCCACGAACCGGTTCCGTGCCGAGCTGGCAATTTCCGTCGGGTCATCCGGCAGCTGGGCCTGCCTTCGGGCGAGCTGCGCGAGTTCAAGGCTGTCGATCGTCTGCCTGCCACTGGCATCCCGGTGCCCGGTCAGGGTACCGTTCTCAATCCAGCGGCGCACTGTGTCGTCACTGACCCCCAGGAACCGTGCCGCTTCGGCAACTCGCAGGCTAGGCATGCAACGACAATAAACCGCAGATGCGTTCATTTCCACTTGGTGTGGAGATATATGCGGAGATCCGGCGGCGGGAAGACCCGAACCGTGGACTATGGAAAGGACAGGGCGGCGGCATGGACGCAGACCGGGAGCTTCTCGCACGGTTCACCGCGCAGCTTCAGCAGGCGGGCTGTGTCTTTGCTGCCGAAGAAGCGGGCCTGATTCTCCGCGGCGGAGCCACGGTGAACGACGCCGAGTCCATGCTCCGGCGCCGGCTCACCGGCGAGCCGCTTGAGTATGTGCTTGGCTGGGCAGCGTTCATGGGCCGGCGCGTACGCGTGATGCCCGGTGTCTTCATACCCCGCCCGCGGACCGAGTTCCTCGCCGTTGCGGCCCTCGAGTCCGCAAGAGGGCGGACCGCCCCGGTGATACTGGACCTCTGCTGCGGCGCCGGCGCGCTGAGTTCCGTCTTCGCCGCTGACCTGCCGGATGCCGAGCTGTACGCCGCTGACCTTGCGCCGGGTGCTGTGGCCGCTGCCCGGATGAACCTGGGGACACGGGTTCCGGTGTACCAGAGTGACCTGTTCACTGCCCTGCCACGGCATCTGCACGGCAGGATAGACATCATCGTGGCCAACGCACCCTACGTCCCCACGGAACAGCAGTCCTTCCTCCCCCGCGAAGCGCGCCTCCACGAACCTGCCGCCGCACTGGACGGCGGCAGGCAGGGACTGGAAGTGCTCCGCCGGATAGCGGCGCAGGCTCCTGCCTGGTTGGGCAAGGACGGGCAACTGCTGGTTGAGTGCAGCGCCGGACAGGCACCGGACCTGGCAGCGGACGTTAGCGCCGCAGGGTTCCAACCGTTGGTCCGGACCGACCCTGACACGGCCACGGCCGTGGTTTCCGGCACACTGGCGCAGCGGATCGTTTAGACGGCTGGCTGCCCGGTTTCCTTAACGGAACCGCCGTCCATATCCGATCCTGTTCCGGCCCCGGACGTTGCTGCAGGTTCCGGCGCGGCACCGCCCTCCCCTACCGGGTCCGGGGCCCGGTGGGCGGCGAGGAACTCGGCGATCCGGTTCACGGCGTCGCGGATGTCTTCCTCCGCCGGCAGGATGACGAACCGGAAATGGTCCGGATCCGGCCAGTGGAACGCGGTTCCCTGCGAGACGAGGATCTTCTGCTCCTCCAACAGGTCCAGGACAAACTGCTCGTCGTCGTCGAACGGGTACATGGCGCGGTCCAGCTTCGGGAACAGGTACATCGCGCCTGACGCAGGCACGCAGCTGACGCCGGGAATCCCGTTGAGCAGCCGGCAGGCAAGGTCGCTCTGCTCTGCGAGCCGTCCGCCCGGCTTCACGAGGTCATTGATGCTCTGGTATCCGCCCAGGGACGTCTGGATTGCATGCTGGGCCGGAACATTGGCGCACAGCCGCAGTGAAGCCAGCAGGTCCAGCGATTCCCGGTAACCTGCGGTATCGGCCCGCTTGCCGGTCAGTGCCACCCAGCCGGCCCGGTAACCGGGCATCCGGTACGCCTTGGACAGTCCGGAGAACGTCAGTACGGGAAGGTCGCCTGCCACGGATGCGGTGTGGATATGCTCTGCTCCCCGGTAGACGATTTTCTCGTAGATCTCATCTGAAAAGAGCACGAGGTTGTGGCGCCGGGCCAGGTTGGCAAACTGCTCCAGGATCTCCCGCGGATAGACGGCGCCGGTGGGGTTGTTCGGGTTGATGATCACGATCGCGCGGGTGCGGTCGCTGATCTTGGCTTCAACGTCAGCCATGTCCGGCCACCACTGGTTGGATTCGTCGCAGGCGTAGTGCACGGCTTCGCCGCCGGACAGCATCACCGACGCGGTCCAGAGCGGGTAGTCGGGTGCGGGAATCAGTACCTGGTCCCCGGGCTCCAGGAAGGCCTGCAGCGTCATCGAAATCAGTTCGCTGACGCCGTTGCCAACCCAGATGTCCTCCACGCCGATCTGCATCAGGCCGCGGGTCTGGTAGTACTGCGAAATAGCGGTACGCGCGGAGTAGATACCCTTGGAGTCGCTGTAGCCCTGGGCTCCGCGCAGGTGGTGGATCATGTCCACCACAATCGATTCCGGGGCCTCCAGCCCAAAGGGTGCCGGATCCCCCAGATTCATCTTCAGGATCCGCTGCCCCGCCGCCTCCATCTGCTTGGCGACCGCCTGGACCGGCCCCCTCAGGTCATAACGGATGTTCTGCAAACGGCTTGAATTCTGCATAGGGGGCATGTTCGGATTTTCCCACCGCCGGGCCCCGCCGCAAAACCGGCCCCGGAACCTGAGCTTCGAGTGGGGGCGAACCCCAAAACCCTAGGCCGTGCGGGCGGCCGCGTCTCCCACATCCGCAGCCGCCTCCCGGACGCCGCGGATCCGGTCGTACAGGACCGAGAACAGCAGGCCAAGCACTACGGCTATGAGGATGATGACGCCCATCCCGATCAGTCCCGCCTGCAGGCCGGCGGAGGCTTCGGCGTCGTAATAGAGAATTGCCTTATTGGCGATCGTCATCTGGTAAAGCGGTTCACCGCGGGCTATGAACGCGAAAAACCCCGGCAGGGTTTCCAGCGGTACCACGCCGGTGGCGGCCGGAAGGCCCATGAACACCACATAGATCAGGGAGAGCACCATGCCGGCGCTGCCAAAGATCGTAATCAGGGCGAACGTCACCGCCGACACCGTGACGATGGACAGCCACGTGCTGAAGAAGAACCAGCCACCGTGCGGAAGGGGCATGCCAACGGCGTTGGCAACCCACATCATCAGTCCGGCGGTCGGCAGGCCTGCGAGGACGGCGATGCCCCACTTGAGCAGGAACACCGACCAGCGCGCCGGAAGCAGTTTGGGCCCCAGGACGTAGCGGGCGCCCAGTTCCACGGGCAGCACCCCTACGCGCGAGTCCACCAGGAAGTGCAGCGTCACCGAACCGCTGAGGCCAACCACCATCAGCAGGACGGAATAGAAGAAAGCACCCATCCCGAGCGCGGCACCATTCGGTGGTTTCTGGAACGCTCCCTCGGTGATCTGGATCGGATTGCGCAGCACCTCTGCGGAGGTCCCGTCGATTTTCGGGGCCAGCTGTTCCTGCACCTGCGCCGGGACTCCGGCCTCTGCCAGCTCGGCACTCTGGCGTTCGGTTGCCGCACCCTGGGCCTGGCGCGCCGTGTCCTCCAGCTGCTCGCCCAGACTGATGCTGGCCTGCTGCAGCGCCGGTTCGACGGCGTCTGCCGCAAGTTCGCTGGCCAGCGGGCTCGCCAGCGGATTGGTGTAGAGCATGATCTCCGGCCGGCTGGCCGCGCCGTCGGTCAACGACGAGGAAACCAGCGAGACGGCGGCTTCCGAGAAGTCCTCCTCGACCACCACCGCGGCGAAGACCTGCCCGGTGCGCAGCTGGTGCTGGGCGTCATCCCAGCTCAACGGCCGCAGCTCAATCTTGTCCGTCTTGGCGAAGTCCGCCTCCATGGTGCTGGTGATGTTTTCGCCGAAGTTTTCCTGCCCGCTGGGGGTCTCAGCTCCCTGGTCCCGGTTTACGACGGCCACCGGCAGGTGGTTGAGGTTGCTCTCCGGGCTGCCCAGCCCACCGATGTACAGCGCGGAGCCGGCCCCGCCCAGGAGGAGCAGTACCAGCAGCGGGAGAAGCCAGGTGCGCGGTGAGAAATAGGCTCCGGCCCTGCCGCCCTGGTAGCGGGTGCCTGAGGTGGGTTCTGTGCCGCGGCGTGAGTGTGGTTCGTGAGCGGGCATGGGAACTACCTCCCGGGATGCCGCGCGGTGTCACCGCACGTTCCGAACGTTGGGGGAAGCACTGTCCCTATGAACGGTACGTCCGCCCGGGTCCGGCGCACAGGCTCGGCGAGCCGGGGGGCGGCTGCGCGGCAGAACTTTCTGCGCCTGGTTTGCTGTGGCTAGGCACTCCCGTGCCTGCGATGGCGATGAGTCTCCTCCCCAGCCAGCTGCGCCAGGATCCTTTCGAGGCCGGCACGGTCTTCCTCGGAAAGTACGGCGAAGTACTCGTCTGCCTGGCGTGCCCGGTCTTCCCGGACTTCGGCGCGCATGCGGATGCCCTCGTCGGTCAGCGAGATCAGGGTGGCACGGCGGTCGGACGGGTCCGGTCCGCGCTGCACCAGTTTCTTGGCCTCCAACTGGTCCACCACTTCCGTGGCCGACCGGGGTGCGATGCGGAGGCTTTCCGCCAGGTCCTTGAGCCGGAGGCCGCCGTCGTTCCCGCTTCGCGCCACAGCGTTCAGTGCCCGCAATTGGTGCGGCGTCAGGTTGAACGGTGCCAACTGCTTCATCCACCGGCCTCTCAGGCCACGGAAGGCGGTGTGCATCAGCTCGCCCAGGGTGGATGAATCTACGGAGGAGTGCGGCATGTTCCCCAGTTTAGCCATTCGGTGAGCAGCCACACTGTGAGGTAGCCCCAGTACGGGCGCGCTATCTGCTGCCAGTTCCGAGTTCTGCCCGCAGTTGTAACCGGCAGCAGAACTGCAAACCGGTCGATTCCCTGCGAACTGACGGACTTTGCGGGCCCCAGCGGCTGGCGCAGGACCTCGTGTGACACCGCACCCATATGTGCCTATAAACCACATAATGAGGTAACCTCTACATATCCGATCGAATGCAGCCACCGCTGCGGCGCCGGAATGCACTAGGAGGAACCTTTGGCCCACAACAACAACCGTGATCACGCGGGCACCGGCATGTCCGACGGCCCAGGCGCCGTCCCCGGAACCTCCGGACCCGGCGGTTCAGGCGGAGGCGGCGGCCGCGGACCCGCACGGCTGAACCCGGCGGATTCGAAACAACTCACACGCCATCCCGTCAGCCTGCGCCGCATCGCGGCACTTTTCGTTCCGCACAAGCGGACGATCGCCGTCGTCATTGCACTGATCTCTGCGGCATCCGTAGTCAACCTTGCGCAGCCGTTCCTGGTCCGTGCAGTCATCGACGATGCCCTGCCAGGCCAGGACCTCCGGCTGCTGGTAATCCTTACCGCATCCATGGTGGGCGTTGCCGCCCTCACCAGCGCGATCGGCGTCATACAGACCTGGCTGGCCACCAAAATGGGCCAGCGCGTAATGCACACCCTGAGGGTGCAGCTCTTCACCCACCTGCAGGCACAGTCGCTCGGTTTCTTCACCCGCACCCGCGGCGGTGAGGTCCAGTCCCGCCTCACCCATGACATCTCCGGCATGCAGTCCGTGGTCACGACGACGGCGACGGGCGTGGCAGCGAACCTCACCGCCACCATTGCCACGGCCACCGCCATGGTGGCCCTCTCCCCCGGACTCAGCCTGATTTCCCTGATGGTCCTGCCGCCGGCCATCTGGCTTTCCCGCAAGGTGGCGAAGCTGCGGCGCACGGTCACCGACGAACGCCAGCGCGAACTGGCCGCCCTGCACACCCAGGTGGAAGAGGGGCTCTCCGTCTCCGGAGTCCGCCTTGCCAAGACACTGGGCACCATCCCGCGTGACGCCCGGCGTTTCAGCGCCCGCTCGGAAAACCTCGTGGGACTTGAGCTGCGCAGCCAGCTCGCCGGCCGCTGGCGGATGGCCACCATGCAGGTGGTCTTCGCCGCGATTCCCGCGGTGATCTATCTGGCCGCAGGGTTCCCCGCCACCAGCGGCGGCATGACGATAGGAACGCTGGTCGCCTTCACGGGCCTGCAGGCGGCGGTCTTCCGGCCCGTAATGGGCCTGCTGGACATCGGCGTCCAGTGGGTGACCGCACTGGCCTTCTTCAGCCGTATCTTTGAGTACCTGGATCTGGAGCCGCAGCTCAAGGCACCGGCGCACCCGGTACGGCTGGAACCGGGACTGGTCCGCGGCGAGGTGCGCTTCGAGGACGTGGAGTTTGCCTACGACGGCGGCGCACCGGTTCTGCACGGAATCAGCCTCACGCTGGCGCCCGGAACCACCACCGCCGTGGTGGGAGCCACCGGCTCAGGCAAGTCCACCCTTGCCTCGCTGGTGCCGCGGCTGAACGATCCCAGCCGCGGGCGGGTCCTCCTTGACGGCGTGGATGTGGCGCAGCTGGCCCCCGAGGACCTGTCCCGGATAGTGGGGGTAGTCTCCCAGGAGACGTACCTGATCCACGCTTCGGTACGGGAGAACCTCCTGCTGGCCAAGCCGGACGCGACCGATGCGGAGCTGCTCCACGCGCTGGCGGCCGCACAGATCGCGGACACGGTGGGCGCCCTCCCGGACGGACTGGACACGCTGGTGGGAGCCCGCGGCCACCGCTTCTCCGGCGGCGAGCAGCAGCGCCTGGCAATCGCCCGGACCATCCTGCGCAATCCGCCGGTTCTGGTCCTGGACGAGGCAACCTCGGCGCTGGACAACAGCACTGAAGCCCAGGTCCAGCAGGCCCTGGAAAGGCTCTCCGCCGGCCGCACCACGCTCACCATCGCCCACCGGCTCTCCACGGTGCAGAACGCTGACCAGGTGGTGGTGCTCGACGCCGGTCGGATTGTCGAGCAGGGAACTCCTGCCGAACTCGGCGCTGCCGCAGGGCCGTTTGCCCGGCTGGCTGCCCGGCGCAGCGAGGCTCCCGCGCTCAGCTAGCGCGCTGGACCGGGGCACCGCCGTCGCGCGCCGGCTGGCCCGCCGGGGAGAGCGGGGCCCCCATCCCGGAGCGGCCGCTTCCGCCGAGGCGGGCGAGATAGCCGGCGAACCGGTGCAGGTCCTCCGTGGTCCATGAGCCCAGCACTGCCGGATCAAGCATGATCCCTGTCTGCACGGCAGTCACCCGGTCGCTGGCGGCCGGCGTCAGCACCAGGACCCTCGCCCGCCTGTCGGCGGGGTCCGGCTGAACCTCGATGAGGCCCAGGGTCTCGAGCTGGCGCGACTGCCGGCTGATCACGCTCTTGTCCACCATGAGCAGGTCAGCCGCCGTCCCGGAGTGCAGCGGCCCGAAGCGCTTGAGCAGCTGGAGCGTCTTCAGCCCGAACAGGGACAGCGACGGATCCACTGCCCGGGCGGCCTCACGCATCCGTGTCCGGACCACCTCGGTGAGCAGGCGCAGGTTCGATTCGACCTCACGCAGCGCCCGCTCACGGGAGGGCTGCTCCGGACTCATTGTGCGGGGCGCTCCCCATCCGGCTGCCCGGACGGCGAGGACGGATCGACCAACGCAACGGACCCCGTCGCAACAGCTGAGAGGGCATTCTCCGCAGGCTCGTCCTCCCGGGCAGCAGCACCGGCGGCCTTCTTGAGCTGCACGGCATTCTGGCGGCCCAGCTGGGCGTTCGGCAGGAAGATCACCGCTACCAGGGTGACCACGGCCAGCGGCACGCTGTACATAAACACATGTCCGACGCCGACTCCGTAGGCGCTTTCCACCAGGGCGGCAATCGCGGACGGCAGTTCGGAGATCTTCGGGATGGTACCGCTGCCCAGGGCTGCCGCGGCCGCGGCCTGGTCTGCGGGGGCGAGGGCGGTGATGCCGTCCTTGATGCGGGAGGACACAATCGTGCCCAGCACCGAGCCCAGGACGGAAACGCCCACCGTTCCGCCGAGGCTGCGGAAGAAGGTGACGGCGCTCGTGGCAACACCGAGGTTCTTCACCTCGATTGAATTCTGGACCACCAGCACAAGGTTCTGCATGAGCATGCCCAGGCCCGCACCGAGGACAGCCATGTAGATTCCCACCAGCACGAGGCTGGTTTCATACGTCAGAGTGCCCAGCAGGATGGTTCCCAGCACGGTGAGCACGCCACCGGAGATCATGATGGCCTTCCACTTGCCGGTCCGGCTGATGATCCCGCCAAACAGGGTGGACGCGATCAGCAGGCCGGCCATCATGGGAATGGTCAGCAGGCCGGACTGAGTCGGCGTGGCACCGCGGGCCAGCTGCATGTACTGGGCCAGGAACACGGAGGTGCCGAACATCGACACGCCCACCGAGATGCTGGCGACCACGGCAAGGGTGAACGTGCGGTTCTTGAACATGGACAGGGGGATGATCGGTTCCGGGGACTTGAACTCCACCAGCACGGCTGCAATCAGGAGGACTGCCGAACCGGCGACCATCAGGAAGGAAGCCAGGGAGGCCCACTCGAACTGGTTGCCCGCGAGCGTCACCCAGATCATCAGCAGGGATACGCCGCCGGCGATCAGCACGGCTCCCAGGTAGTCAATGTGGACCTTGCGCTTGGCGTGCCGGGGCAGGTGCAGGGTGAGCTGCAGCAGGATGATGGCCGCGATCGCCACGGGAAGGGCGATGAAGAAGTTCCAGCGCCAGCCAAAGGCATCGGTTACGACGCCGCCAAGCAGCGGCCCGCCGACGGTTCCCACAGCCATGACGGCACCAAACAAGCCCGCGTACTTGCCGCGGTCACGCGGGCTGATGATGTCCGCCATGATGATCTGGCTCAGCGCTGCGAGCCCGCCGGCACCCAGGCCCTGCAGGACACGGAAAACAATGAGCGTTCCGGTGTCCTGGGAGAAACCGGCCAGCGCAGAACCGAGCACAAAGATGCCCAGGGCCAGCTGGATGAGCAGTTTCCGGTTGAACAGGTCAGCGAACTTTCCCCACAGCGGCGTAGAGACCGTCGTTGCGAGCAGCGTTCCGGTGACCACCCAGGTGTAGGCCGACTGGTCGCCGTCGAGATCCGAGATGATCAGCGGCAGCGACGTGGACACCACGGTTCCGGCGAGGATCGAAACGAACATCCCCAGGAGCAGTCCGGACAGGGACTCCAGCACCTGGCGGTGGGTCATGGATCCGTCGGGTGAGACCGTGCGGCGTGATTTCTTCGCTTTTTCCTGCTGTTCCGGCGGGGTTGTGGGGGCATTAACTGCGGGGGGCATCGGACTCCTGCTGATAGTTGATTTAGGTCAACTATACAAGTGGTTGCCTTAGACAACTAGTTTCGTGCCGAAGAACACAGCGTGCCCTTCCAGGACAGCTGTGGCAGTCCCCCTGCAACGTTGCTGCCGGACCGCAGGTAGGGTCTCTAGTACTGGCAACTTTCAAGGAAAGGACCCGCCCGTGGTCTCCATCGCCTGGTTCCGCGACGACCTGCGCACGGCGGACAATCCCGCGCTGCTCGCCGCAGCCCAGGACGGCAGTGCCGTGGCCGTCTACGTCCTGGACGAGGAGTCCCCGGGAATCCGCCCGCTCGGAGCCGCGGCGAAATGGTGGCTCCACCACGCATTGCAGACCCTGGGCGCTGACCTCGCGTCCCTCAACATTCCACTGGTACTCCTGCGCGGCCCCGCGGGGGAAGCCATTCCAGCCTTCGTCAGCGCCTCAGGCGCCGGCAACCTCTACTGGAACCGCCGCTACGGAGGCCCGGAACGGGAAGTGGACTCCGCGGTCAAGGAATGGGCAGCCGGAGAGGATGTCCACGCGGAAAGCTTCCAGGCTTCCCTGCTGCACGAACCCTGGACCGTCCGCACAGGGCAAGGCGGTCCGTACCGGGTGTTCACCCCGTTCTGGCGCGCCCTCTCCGCCCAGGATTTCCGGGCCCCGCTGGATGCGCCCGCAAAAGCCGGCCGCCCGCCGTCGGCCCTCCCCTCCGGCGATGACCTGGACAGCTGGGAGCTGCTGCCAAAGCACCCGGACTGGACCGCCGGACTGGCGGAGGCATGGACGCCGGGCGAATCGGCCGGGCTGGGTGCCCTCGAAGATTTCCTCGACGGACCGGTCCAGGACTACGACGACGGCAGGGACCGTCCGGCGAAGCCTGGAACCAGCCGCCTCTCCCCCTACCTGAGGTGGGGCCACGTCAGCCCGTTCCAGGTCTGGCATGCACTGGCGCAGGTGCGCGGGAACGGGCCGGGCCCTGACGTGTTCGGCACGGAAATCGGCTGGCGCGAGTTCTGCTGGCACCAGCTCTTCCACAACCCGGACCTGGCAACCCGGAACCTGCGGCCGGCCTTCGACGGGTTTCCCTGGGACCAACCGCAGGGTGCCGCAGTCACCCCTTCCATACTGCGCGCCCCCGGGCTGGACGCCGGGTCCCGTCCGGAGAACCTGGAACCGCTGGATGCATGGAAGGCCGGGCTGACCGGGATTCCGCTGGTAGACGCCGGCCAGCGGCAGCTCTGGACCATGGGCTGGATGCACAACCGGGTACGAATGGTGGCGGCCAGCTTCCTGATCAAGAACCTGGGTATCCACTGGCGGGTGGGCGAGGAGTGGTTCTGGGAAACCCTCGTGGATGCAGACCCAGCGAGCAACCCGGCGAACTGGCAGTGGGTTGCCGGGTCCGGTGCAGATGCCGCTCCCTTCTTCCGCATCTTCAACCCGGAGACGCAGGCAAAGCGGTTTGATCCAGAGGGCGCCTACATCTCCCGGTGGGTGCCCGATGCCCTGTTGCCGGGTTACCCCGAACCACTGGTGGACCTGAAGGAATCACGGCAGCATGCGCTCGACGCTTACGAGAGCATCCGCTGACCCGCTCCCCAAAGCCGTCCTAACAGCACTTGTATGGCCGGATGCCCTATCGGCGGACGTGCCGGCCGGGCTAGCTTTGGCTGGACATCAACCGTCCAGCCATGGAGGCAAGGATGTCCCGGGATCGGGCTGGCACTCAGGACGGAGCGGTCCGCACGCGCCGCGCCACCGTTGAGGCAGCCTTCGACTGGGGGTTCTTCGTGTTCGGCGGGCTGGCGGCTATCTGGTTTGCCGTACTGCTCCTGGACGAAAGCCTCAGCTTCCGGCGGATCTGGTTCCTGGTGTTCTTCTGGGCCGCACTGGCCTACCTCGTGCTGCCGCGGCTGCACAGGATCCTGACCAGCATCTACATACCGGACTACTTCATGGGCCGCACCCGGACCAGTGACGGGCTGTTCGGCGACCCGGTAAACCTCGCGTTCAACGGAAACGCCGGGCAGCTCCATGCGCTGATGCGCAGTGCCGGCTGGACCGAGGCGGACCCGGTGGATTTTGCCAGCAGCCGAAAGATCATCACCTCCACCCTCTTCCGCCGCAGCTACGACGCGGCACCGGTCTCACCGCTCTTCCTGTTCGGACGCCAGCAGGACTTCGCCTACCAGCAGGAAGTGGACGGCAATCCCGGCAAACGGCACCATATCCGCTTTTGGAAGTGCCCGGACGGCTGGAAGCTGCCCGGGGGAATCGCCGTCGACTGGCTGGCTGCCGCTTCCTATGACCGGGCCGTTGGACTCTCCTACTTCACGCTGCAGGTGACCCACCGGATCAGCCCGGATGTGGACCATGAACGGGACCACGTCGTTGAATCCGTCCTGGCAGCCTCCGGCGAGGTTTCCCTGACGGTCATCCAGGACTTTTCCTCGGGCTATCACTCACGCAACGGCGGCGGGGACAGCATCCGCACCGACGGAAACCTGCCTGTTCTCGACACCGGTGCCGTGCGCGGTGCCTATCAGGACCAGTCCGGCGGCAGACGGGCGCGCCACCGCGCCGGACGTCCGGCACCGATTGTGGTGGGCGCGGTGCTAATCCTGCTGCGCGTGGCTGCCGCGCTGGCCGTAGCCGGACTGCTTTTTACCGGATCCGCGGAACGGACCTGGGTGGCAGACCTTGCCGGGGATGACCGCGAACTGTTTGCCGCCGCGGACGTGTATGTACCGGTCGGCATCGTCCTGCTGGTGTTCTCCGCGTTTGAAGGCACCCTGGCACTGCTGGTGGTGCGCGGAACCAACTGGGCCCGGATCACAGCGATGGTCCTGAGTTCGATCTCCATCATCCTGCAGGGCGCAACGTTTATCGCGGGCGATCCGGACCAGGTCCTGCAAAGCGAGCGGCCGGCCTATGCGCTGGACGTGCTCATCCTCCTGGCCCTTTCAAGCGACCGGGCCCGGAAGTTCTCCCACCTTAAGCGAAAGGGCAGAAACGGCTCGTTTCAGCGTTCAAACGAGCCGTTTCTGCCCTCTCGGCGGGGGGATTGAATCCCCGGACAGCACTAGCTGAGCTTGGAAGCCACCAGCGCGGTGAGGTCCACCAGACGGGAGGAGTAACCCCACTCGTTGTCGTACCAGCCAACGATCTTCACCTGGTTGCCCTGCACCTTGGTCAGGCCCGAGTCAAAGATGCAGGATGCCGGATCCCCGACGATGTCCGAGGAGACAATCGGATCCTCGGTGTAGGTGAGGATGCCGGACCAGCGGTCCGAAGCGGCTGCGGCACGGAAAGCCTCATTCACTTCCTCGGCAGTGGTTTCGCGGCTGACCGTAACGGTCAGGTCCGTGGCGGAACCCGTGGGAACCGGAACGCGCATGGCGTAGCCGTCCAGCTTCCCCTTCAGCTCCGGAAGGACGACGCCGATGGCCTTGGCTGCGCCGGTGGACGTGGGGATCACGTTCAGGGCTGCGGCGCGGGCGCGGCGGAGGTCCCGGTGCGGGGAATCCTGGAGGTTCTGGTCTGCCGTGTAGGCGTGGATGGTGGTCATCAGGCCCTGCTCAATGCCGAATTCACGGTTGAGCACGTCTGCCATCGGGGCCAGGCAGTTGGTGGTGCAGGAAGCGTTGGAGATGATGTTGTGCTTCTCGGCGTCGTAATCGCCGTCGTTCACGCCCATCACTACGGTGAAGTCCTCATCCTTCGCGGGAGCGGAGATCAGGACCTTCTTCGCGCCGGCGGAAATGTGCTTCCCGGCGTCGGCTGCCTTGGTGAACAGGCCCGTGGATTCGATGACGATGTCCACTCCCAGCTCAGCCCACGGCAGGCTGCCCGGATCACGTTCGGCGAGGACCTTGATGGTCTGGGTTCCAACCTTGATGTCGCCGTCCACCACGCGTACGTCTTCAGCGAGGCGGCCCGCAACCGAGTCGTACTTCAGCAGGTGCGCCAGCTGCTCCGGATCTGCCAGGTCATTGACCGCAACAACGGTAAAACCGTTCTCGCTCTGCAGCGCGGCGCGGAGGAAGTTGCGCCCGATGCGGCCAAAACCGTTGATTCCAACTCGAATACTCACAAGGGCCTCCTGAAGGCGTGGGGACTAAATTTAGAGACTAAATATATGAACTAGTACAATTATGCTGTTATTCCCGCCACTCGTCAAAGGGGCCCTAACTTTGGATGTTTCTGCCAGCACTCCGCAGCTGCTGCGCCGCACCAACCTGCGCTCAGTCCTTGACGTACTGCGCACCGTACCGTCCGCTACGGGAACGGACCTGATCCAGGCCACGGGCCTCACGCGCGCCACGGTCATCGCCGTCTGCGACGATCTCATTGCCCGCGGCTGGGCACGGGAGGCCGCGTCTCCCCGCGCAGGAGGGCAGAAGGGGCGGCCCGCACGGCGATTCGAATTCAATGAGAGCGCCGGTTTTGTCCTGGGGCTCGACGTCGGCCTGGCCACCGTACGCGTTGTAGTCTCCGATCTCGCCGGAAACGTCGTGGGTGGAACCGAGTCCCGTTTCCCCTACCACGGAGGTACACCGGCTGACCGGCGGTCTGCGGTTATTGCGGCTACGCGGGACGCACTGGCGGACGCCGGCGTGCCGGCTGCAAGCGTCCTGGCCGTTGCCCTGGGAATCGCCGCGCAGGTCACTCCGGAGGGAACCATCGCCCCCGGGCAGGAACTGGCACCCATGTTCGATCTTGGCCTGACACAGGAATTCGCCGAAGGATTCGGCTGGCCGGTCCTGGTGGAGAATGACGCGAAGCTGGCTGCCCTCGCCGAGCGCTGGCGGGGAATCGGTGCGGATGAAAGCAACCTGGCCGTCATCCTTGCAGGCGAACGCCTCGGTACGGGAGTCATCGAATCCGGCAGGCTGGTCCACGGCGCCCTAGGCCGGGCGGGAACCATGGGAGGCCTTGAACTGGTTGAGGGCGTAGGCAACCAGGACGGCATCGCTAAGCTGGCACGCCACTGGGGCACGGCGGCACTGGACGCCGGGCACGAGGGAATGATCCGTGCCCTGATCGGTGAACATACGAACCGTGTCTCGGCTCGTTACGTCTTCGAGGCGGCCGCCGCCGGGGACGAAACCGCAGCGCAGATCCTGGACCGGATCGCCAGGCGCATGGCCCGGGTCCTGGCGCTGGTCTCCACCTTCTTCGACCCTCGGCTCATAGTCATTGGCGGCGCTGTGGCCGCCTCGGCCACGGCACTGCTCCCCGGCATGACCGACGAACTTGCCCGGTACGTGCCGGACCCGCCGCGCCTGGCAGTTTCCGAACTGGGCGAAATGCTGGTTGCCACCGGAGCCGTCCGGCTGGCGCTTGACCATGTGGAGGCACGGCTGCTTGACCTGAGGCCGGGCAACGGCACTGCTCCTTCCCCGGAGGCGGTACCCTCCGCCTAGACTTGCCGTGCACTGCCACCGGCACAGCGGAGGAGAAATGGAAACCCTAACGCGTACCGAGCTGCTCCTACGCCGGACCGGGAGCCAGGCGCTGGGCACGCAGGCGCAGGCCGCAAGCCCCGAAGCCGCCGTCGGGCGTCTTTTTGCCCTCCAGGGCCAGGACCTGCCCGGTGTCCTGTGGTCGCTGGGCCTTCGCAGCGGCGCTACCCAGGAGCAGGTCCGGACAGCATTCGACTCGGGCGCCCTGGTCCGTACCTGGCCGTTCCGCGGCACGCTGCACGTGCTCGCGGCCGAGGACGTGCACTGGCTGCTGGCCATGACAGCGGAACGGACACTCCGCTCCGCTGCCCGGCGGCGTGCGGAACTTGGGCTCGATGACCGGACCGTGGAACAGGCGCGGGCCGTGGCCCGGAATGCTTTGGCGGACCGCAGCGCGCTGGGCCGGAAGGAGCTGCTGGCCCGGTTCGAAGGCGCGGGAATCCGAACGTCCGGGCAGCGCGGCTATCACCTGCTGTGGCACCTTTCGGTCTCCGGCACCACCGTGCTTGGGCCGTTCAAGGGCGCCGAGCAGCAGTTCGTCCTGCTCGAGGAGTGGGTGCCGCGGCGTCGCGGCCTCGACGGCGATGCGGCGCTGGCTGAGGTGGTCCGGCGGTATTTCCGTGGCCGTTCCCCCGGCACTGCCGCTGACCTCGCCTGGTGGACCAAGCTCCCGGTCACCGCCATTCGGCGCGGTATTGCCGCGTGCGGGAACGGGCTGGAGAAAGTGGAATACGACGGCGGCGTCCACTGGCAGCCCGTCCCGCCCGTGACCGAGGAGACGCGGATGAGGACAGCCGTGCTGCTTCCGGGTTTCGATGAGTACCTGCTGGGCTACACGGACCGCAGCGCTGCGCTGGCTGCAGAGCATGCACCGCTGACCGTGCCGGGCAGCAACGGTGTCTTCAAGCCAACCCTGGTACTGCGCGGCCGGATCTCAGGTGTGTGGTCCCGCAAAACCTCCCGGGCCTCCACCGAGGTCACTGTGCACCCCTTCCGTCCGCTCAACGGCCGCGACTGGAAAGCCGTCGAAGCGGCAGCCCTCGGTTACGGGCAGTTCCTCGGCACTCCGGTGACGCTTCGGCGGGCCTGAACCCCGGAATTCCGGCAGTGAACCAGCCCCGGCACCGAGGAGGGGAAGTTCAGCGCAGCCGGGACAGCAGGGCGTCCAGGACCTGAGCCTGGCCCTTAACCAGTTTGAGCCGGGCTTCAGGGATACTAAACCACCCGGCCCGGTCCACTTCCGGGAAGTCCCGGACGTTGCCCGATCCGGCGGGCAGCTCGACGGCAAAGGTGTTGCTGTGGACGGCCCTGCCGGGGAAGTCGGCGACGGCCGTGAAAACCGTGACGGACTTGGCCGACGATTGCCGGAAGGTGCCCAGCAGGTCATATTCCGCCGCCGGAGCCGCCCAGCCCATTTCCTCCCCGAACTCGCGGAGGGCTGCCGCGAGCGGATCCTCCGGAGGAGTGAATTCACCCTTGGGTATGGACCAGGCGTGCTCATCACGGCGGGCCCAGAAGGGCCCGCCCATATGGGCAATCCACACATCGACGCCGCATTCGTCACCCGCAGCGCGCTCCCCGTCCTCGCGGTACAGCAGGATCCCGGCACTGGTGCGCATGCTGCTGTGTCCTTTCCCTGCCTACGAGGAACACCAGTCTAGGAGCTCCCCGGCCGGGCGGGGCATTCGCACCATGGCGCAGCCATTTGGCACGAGCCCCCTGTTTCACATGGGTGCACATGCCTACGCTGGTGCGGTGCCCCTGAATCCCGGGAAGCTCCCGCCCCTCGTGAACCGCCGGACTGCGCTTGCAGCCTTCGGAGCCATGGCAGCGGCCGGACTGACGGCGTGCAGCGGAACGGAAGCGGCGCCGGCGCCCCGTCCGTCGTCACCGCAGGCACCCTCCCCGGCCCCGAACACGCCCGAGCCGCCGTCCGCCGCCGTCGAGCCTCCCCCGCCGCCCGCTCCGCCCGTCTACGTACCGGACTATCAGCTCCCGCCAGCGGTGGATGGCTTCGCGCCGGTGGTCAGCCGGATACCCACCAACCATCCGGTGGTCTTCCTGACCATTGACGACGGCATGGTCCGTACTCCCGAAGCCCTCGCGCTGGTCAAGGAATACAACTATCCGGCTTCCATCTTCCTGGCCAGGACGTTCGTGGAGGCCGATCCCCTTTACTTCGCCCAGTTTCCCTTCGCCCGGATCCAGAACCACACCCTGCACCATGACACGCAGATGGCCTACCGGATGGGCTACGACCAGCTGTACGGGGAAATCGCGGGCATGCAGGACTACGTGGCCGAGCATTTCGGCCGGGTTCCCACCCTGTTCCGGCCGCCCGGCGGCGCGTACTCGGCCGCCATGCAGCAGGCTGCCGCGGCTGCCGGCTTGAAGGCCATCATTACCTGGGAAGCCAAGGCCAGTGCCGGCTCCATGCAGTACCAGGTGGGCACCGCCCTGCGTCCCGGCGACATTGTCCTGATGCACTTCCGGCCGGAATTCGCAGCGGACCTGAACGCCTTCCGCGCCGCCCAGCAGGCGGCCGGCCTGGACGTCATCCTGCTGGAGGACTTCCTGGGCGTCTAGTGCCTCCGGCTAGCCCTCCAGCATGGCCACGGACCGGTTCCACAGGTCCAGGGCCAGTGCATGGTCACCTGCCAGCCTGTTCGCCCGTGCAGGTTTGGACCGCACGAAATACCTGCCGGTAGGGTAATCGGCACCCGGTGTGCCCTCGGCGAGGAACACCAGGGTCTGTGCACCCTTTTCCGGGCTCTGCAGGAACCGGCCAAGGATTCCCTGGTAGACAGAGCGCATGGCGGATCCCTCGGCACTGGAGAAACCGGACGCTATGACTCCGGGGTGGAAGGCCGTGGAGGTTGCCCCCGCGGCGCGGTAGCGGCGGTCAAACTCCTCGGTGAAGAGGATCTGCTCCAGTTTCGAGTTCCCGTAGGCCCGCTGCGGGGTGTAGTTCCTTTGCTCTTCCAGGTCCGTGATGTCCAGCTTGGCGAAGAGCCGGTTCGCTGCGCTGGAGGTATTGATGACGGTTCCCCGTGAGTCGAGCAGGCGGTTGGTCAGCAGCCGGGTCAGGAGGAACGGGGCCAAATAGTTCACCTGGAACGTCATCTCGTGTCCGTCAGCAGTGACCTGGCGCTCCTTCCCGAAGATGGCTCCGGCATTGTTGGCCAGCACATCGATCCGGGGATAACGCTGCAGCAGGTCGGAGGCGAGGCTGCGGACCTGGCTGAGGTCGGCAAAATCAGCGGTGAAGTATTCACTGCCAATGTCCTCGGCGACTGCAGCGGTCTTCTCTAGCGATCGCCCCACCGGGACAACATGGTGCCCGTCCGCGGCGAGCCGCCGCGCGGCTGCCGCGCCCACGCCGTCGGACGCGCCGGTGATCACGATGGTCTTGGGAGCCACACGGGCCTGCTTTCGTTGAAATGCCGGGACTGGCTCACCTTAGCGGTGTCCGGCCGGGCACCGGTAGCCGGTGCCCGGTTTTTCGCCCACAGCCTTACGACGCCGGGCGGCGGCGCCAGTAGGCAGCCATCAGCGCACCGGACACGTTGTGCCACACCGAGAACACCGCCGCAGGGAGGGCTGCCTCCGGACTGAAGTACTCCCGGGCGAGTCCCGCTGCCAGACCCGAGTTCTGCATCCCCACCTCAACGCCCATGGTGCGCCGGGACGGCACCGGAAGCCGAAACAGGCGTGCGGCACCGTACCCAAGTCCCAGCCCGAGTCCGTTGTGGAGGACGACGGCCAGCAGAATCAGCCACCCGGCGGTCAGGATGGCTGCCGCACTTCCGGCCACCACGGCCACTACCACGAAGGTAATCCCCGCGACGGAAACCCAGGGCAGGACGGGAAGAACCCGGTCCACGGTCCGGGGCATGAGGTAACGGATCAGCAGGCCGACCAGCACCGGCACCAGGACAATCTGCACGATCGAAAGTGCCATTGAACCGGCGTCTACCGCCATGTACCGCCCGGCGAGCCACAGCGCCAGCAGCGGCGTGAACAGCGGCGCGAGCAGGGTGGAGACGGAGGTCATGGCAACCGAGAGGGCCACGTTTCCGCGGGCCAGGTACGTCACGACGTTGGAGGCAGTACCACCCGGTGCACACCCCACCAGGATGACGCCGGCAGCAAGTTCAGGGGGAAGCCGCAGCGCCCAGGCGATGCCCAGGCCAAGCAGCGGCATGACCAGGAACTGCGCCACCACGCCCAGCAGCACAGGCAGCGGCTGGCGGACCACCATGGCGAAGTCCGGCAGGGTCAGGGTCAGGCCCATGCCGAACATGATCACCATGAGCCCGGGATTGATCAGCGGGGCAAGTGACGTGAATGGATCCGGAAAAGCCAGGGCCACCGCTCCCCCGGCGAGGATCAGCAGCGGAAAGACCGTTACGGCTATGCGCGCACTGCGCTCTTCAGCTGCCTGGACTGGCTGCGGGACGGCGGTCTTCGGGTTGCCGGGCATGGCCAATATGCTGGCACAGCCCGTTGCCTGGCGGTGGAAGACTCGCCGCCGCGGGTATGAGGGGCCGATCCGTGGCAGGATGCGGTTATGCCTGAACGCCTGATGCTCCTTGATACGGCCTCGCTGTACTTCCGCGCCTTTTACGGGCTCCCGGATTCACTTCGTCGCCCGGACGGGACGCCGGTCAATGCGGTGCGCGGACTGGCGGACATGATCGCCCGGCTCGTCGGCGAGTTCGAGCCCACCCATGTGGTTGCCTGCTGGGACGAGAACTGGCGTCCGAAGTGGCGGGTGGACCTGCTTCCGTCCTACAAGGAACACCGGGTTGCCCGCGCGGTAGCGGACGGGCCGGATATCGAGGAGGTTCCCGGCGCGCTCGAGGCCCAGATTCCGCTCATCAGGGAGGTCCTTAGCCTGGCTGGAATCGCCGTCGTCGGCGTCGCGGACCACGAGGCGGACGACGTGATCGGCAGCTACGCGGCACAGGCGTCCATGCCTGTGGACGTGGTCACCGGGGACCGGGACCTCTTCCAGGTCATCGACGACGCGGCAGGCGTACGGGTTCTCTACACCGCGGGCGGCATGAAGAACCTGAAAATCATGGACGACGCCGCCGTCGTCGCCAAATACCGCGTGCTTCCGGAGCAGTACGCGGACTACGCGACCCTGCGGGGCGACAGCTCCGACGGGCTGCCCGGTGTTTCCGGCATTGGGGAGAAGACTGCCTCCTCCCTGCTCGCGGAGTTCGGCAGCCTCGAGTCACTGCTCCAGGCCGCACAGGACGCCGACGGCGGTGTCTCCTCCGCCGTGCGGGCCAAACTGGCCGGGGCCCGGGAATACCTCGAGGCCGCGCCAACCGTCGTGCGGATTGTGCGCGGCCTCGAAGTGCCGTCTCTGGCGGAGGCCGGTGCCCGGCTGCAGCTTCCCGGCAAAGATGCCCGGGCCCGGCTAGAGGAACTGGCCGGGGAATGGAACCTCGGCAGCTCCATCAGCCGCCTGCTGAAGGCCCTGGACCCGGCCGCCTAGGACAGTGCCATTCAGTACTGCGCGATGAAGCGTCCGATGACGCCGCCGGCGCGCAGCTTGTCGATCGCATCCGGAATCTCGGCGTGGGTAATGATGTTCATCGGCGGGTTCAGTTTGCCGGACTTCATCAACTCGTAGAGAGCTTCAAGGTCTTCCTTGGTGCCTGACTTGGAGCCCTTGATGCTCAGCTGGTTGATGATGACCGGGTAGGTGTTGATGGTTGCTTCCAGCCGTCCCATGCCCACCTGGACCAGTGTTCCGAACTCGGCAAGGGTTTCGATGGCCTGGGACGTGGTGGTACCGAAACCGGCGTAGTCCACGATCAGGTCCAGTCCCTTGTCTTTGAACTCGGTGATGGACTCGGCTACGCCGGCCAGTCCGATCTCATCGGCGAGTTTGCGGGTTTCGGCGTTAATCTCCGCACCGTACACCTCGGCGCCGGAGAGCACAGCCACGCGGGCACCGATATAGCCGAGACCGCCGAGACCGATGACGCCGACCTTCATCCCGGCCTTGGCTCCGCCGACTGCCATGATTGCGTGGTACGCAGTCAGGCCCGCATCGGTTGCCATTGCCGCCAGGTCGAACGGAACCTCGTCCGGAAGCTTCACCAGGTTGTCATCGGTGGCAACCAGCTTGGGCGCGAATCCGCCGTCCCATTTGCCGTAGCCCAGGGCGTCGCCGTCGCTCATGACCGGGGCAAGACCCACCCGGTCACCGACCTTCCAGTGCTCCATGCCGGGGCCAACCTCGGTAATCACACCGGCGTTTTCGTGGCCCATGGTGCGCGGGAGTTCGAAGAACAGGGGCATCCATCCCGGATCATCCAGGGCAGTGACATCGGAGTGGCATACGCCTGCTGCCTTCACCTCGACGACCACCTGTCCGGGGCCGGCGTGGGGTTCGGGGACTTCGTTGAGTTCCAGGGGCTTGTTTGTGCCGGTGAACTGCCATGCCTTCATGGGGCGTCTCCTTTTCGTTCGGTTCAGTGGAGGCCCTGATCAAGATGCCGTCCACATTTTCACCCTACGCCCGCCGAACTGCCCGGCAAGGCAGTTCCGGCTGTGAAGAGCAGCACGCCGGTGCCGTTCTTCCTAACCGCCGCGGGATATCCTGCGGAGAAGACAATGACGCACGGACGGGGACAAATGCACGAACAGCCCAGCACGCCGGCGTCCGGTTTCCAGGTTCCTGTACTTCCGTCCCAGCGGCGTGTTCTCGGCGTCCTGGTGGCGGGGCAGGTCCTGGGCGGAATCGGCATGGGAGCCACGCTGTCCCTGGGCGCCCTGCTGGCCGCGGCCCTGTCCGGCTCCCCGGCCTGGTCCGGGATGGCAGCGACCATGAGCACCCTGGGGGCGGCCGCGGCAGCGGTTCCACTGGCCCGGCTGGCGCAGGCACACGGACGCCGGGCGTCCCTGTCCACCGGCGCCCTGGTCTCCGCGGCCGGTGCAGTCACTGCAGTAGGATCAGCCGTCGCGGGGTTCTTTCCGCTGCTGCTGGCAGGCCTGGCCCTGCTCGGGGCAGGCAGCGCCGTCAGCCTCCAGGCCCGCTTTGCCGCGGCGGATCTGTCGGAGCCGGGGACCCGCGGCAGGGACCTGTCCATCGTCCTATGGTCCACGACCATCGGTGCCGTTCTGGGCCCGAACCTCTTCGGCCCGGGAGAAGCGCTGGGTTCGGCTCTGGGCCTCCCACCACTGACCGGTGCCTTCGTCTTTTCCCTCGCGGCCCAGCTGGCGGCGGCGGCCGTGTACCTCGCCGGGCTGCGGCCGGACCCGCTGCTGGCGGTGAAGGCTCTTCGCGCCGCGGCGGCGGAAGCCTCCGGTGCCGCACCAGTGTCGAAGCGTTCCGGCCCGGCCGTACTGCGCGGCAACCCGGCGGCACGCTATGCGGTTGCGGCAATCGCGCTGAGCCATGCGGTGATGGTTGCCCTGATGTCCATGACGCCCGTGCACCTGAGCAGCCACGGTGCCGCCATCAGCGTGGTCGGGTTCACGATCAGCCTGCACATTGCCGGGATGTATGGGCTCTCGCCGGTCTTCGGCTGGTTCTCCGACCGTGCCGGGCGCCGGAAAACCATCCTGCTGGGGCAGCTCCTGCTCCTGGGTGCGCTGCTGCTCGCCGGGACCGCTTCGGAGTCCACGGCCGCAGTCACGCTCAGCCTGATCCTGCTGGGACTGGGATGGTCCGCTTCCGTTGTCTCTGCGTCGGCACTGCTTTCGGACTCCGTGGATGTGCAGGAGCGCCCGGCAGTCCAGGGAATCTCGGATCTCGGGATGAATGCGGCGGGAGCCCTGGGCGGTGCCCTGGCTGGTCCGGTACTGGCCGCTGCGGGCTATTCCGGCCTTGGCTACGCCGCTGTGGCGCTGGTGGCCGTGGTGATTGCCTGGAGTGTTTTTGGTGCCCGAAGTGGGACTCGAACCCACACACCTTTCGATACTGCATTTTGAGTGCAGCGCGTCTGCCAATTCCGCCATTCGGGCAGGCCCTGTGACGTTGATCAAACGGATTGATTCCCCGTGTTGGGCGCGAAACCACTCTACATGCAGATAGGCTGTTTTCGTGAACTACCGGCAGCCACCGGTAGCGCCGTCGTCTTTCCAAGGAGCATCTGTGTCTGAGTCATCCGAGTCCGTACCGTCCAACACTCCCGCGCGGCGCGTCCTCGTTGCGGAGGACGAGACGCTGATCCGCCTGGACATCGTTGAGATCCTCACCGGCGAGGGTTACGAGGTTGTCGGCGAGGCGGACAATGGCGAGAAAGCCGTGCAGATGGCCACCGAGCTGAAGCCGGACCTGGTGCTCATGGACGTGAAGATGCCCGTCATGGACGGTATCAGCGCAGCCGAGGCGATCGTAAAGGCCCGCATTGCTCCGGTAGTGCTCCTGACCGCGTTCAGCCAGAGGGAGCTTGTGGAGCGCGCCCGCGAGGCCGGTGCCATGGCCTACGTGGTGAAGCCCTTCACCCCTGCGGACCTGATTCCGGCGATCGAAATTGCGCTTTCCCGCCACGAAGAAATCAAGGCCCTGGAGAACGAGGTCACCGACCTCAAGGAGCAGTTCGCCACCCGCAAGCTGGTGGAGCGCGCCAAGTCGCTGCTAACCACCAAGATGGGTCTCACCGAGCCGGAGGCGTTCCGCTGGATCCAGAAGACGTCCATGGACCGCCGCCTGAGCATGCGCGAGGTTGCAGAAACCATCATCAACCAGGTCAACTAGTTTTCGGACCGCCCTGGGCGGTAAGGACGCGCAAAAGCCCCGCCGGGATAATTCCCGGCGGGGCTTTTGCGTGGACTGCGGGGTCCTAGATGGGCTTCGCCTTGCCCTTGTTGGCTTCCTTGACCGGCCAGGGACCAACCTTCTCCTTCTCACGGCGCCGCCCCTCGCCCTGCTGCCCGGTGTCCGCAGCGTCACCGACGCGGTGCACCTTGATCAGGTTGGTGGAGCCGGCCTGTCCGGGAGGCGAACCGGCGGCGATGACCACCATGGCCTCTTCCTGGACGATCCCCTTTTCCAGGAGGGTCTGGTCAACCTGCTGGGTCATCTTGTCCGTATGCTCCACGAACGGAACCAGCATCGGCTGGATGCCCCAGAACAGGGACATGTAGTTCAGCGTCGACTCGACCGGGGTGAAGGCAAACACCGGCTTCTTCGGGCGCAGGCGGGAAAGCCGGCGTGCGGAGTCGCCCGACTGGGTGAAGGTGCAGATGCACTCGGCGTCCAGCTGGTCCGCGATCTCGACGGCGGCCCGGGTGATGGCACCGCCGCGGGTACGCGGCTTGCTGCCCAGCGGGGGCACGCGGTTCAGGCCGTGCTCCTCAGTGGACTCGATGATGCGGGCCATCGTCTTGACGGTGTCAATCGGGTACTTACCCACGGACGTCTCCCCGGAAAGCATGACGGCGTCGGCACCGTCCAGGACAGCGTTGGCGCAGTCGGACGCTTCGGCGCGGGTGGGGCGCGGGCTCTCGATCATGGATTCGAGGACCTGGGTGGCCACGATGACAGGCTTGGCCCAGCGGCGTGCCAGTTCGATGGCGTTCTTCTGGACCAGCGGCACATCTTCGAGCGGCAGCTCCACACCGAGGTCGCCGCGGGCAACCATGATGGCGTCGAACGCGTCGATGATCTCTTCGATGGCGGCTACGGCCTGCGGCTTTTCGATCTTGGCGATGACCGGGATGCGGCGGCCTTCCTCGTCCATGATTTCGTGGACGCGTGCCACGTCGACGGCGTTGCGCACGAAGGAGAGGGCAACCATGTCCACGCCGCGGCGGATCGCCCAGCGGAGGTCTTCCTCGTCCTTGTCGCTCATGGCCGGGACGTTCACGGCAACGCCGGGGAGGTTGATGCCCTTGTTGTTGGAAACCGGTCCGGGAACGGTGACTTCGGTGACGACCTTGGTGTCGTCGACGGCCGTGGCACGCAGGCCGACCTTGCCGTCGTCGATCAGGAGGATGTCGCCTACGTTGACGTCTCCGGGCAGGCCCTTGTACGTCGTCGAGCACAGTGAAGCGGTGCCCGGAACGTCTTCGATGGTGATGGTGAACTCGTCACCGCGGTTCAGGTAATGCGGTCCGTCCGTGAACCGTCCCAGGCGGATCTTGGGACCCTGGAGATCGGCGAAGATGCCGACGGGCTTGCCGAGTTCCTCGGAGGCCCGGCGCACGTTCTCGTACGTGTTGTTGTGGACCGAATGGTCACCGTGGCTCATGTTCATGCGGGCTACGTCTACACCCGCACGAAGCACGGCTACGGTGTTTTCGTAACTGGCTATGGCAGGACCAAAAGTTGCAACGATCTTTGCGCGTCTCATATTTCCTAGCCTAGTCTCCTGAGTGGCTTTATGCAGTCCGGGACCCTCCTGGACGGCCTGCAGCAAAGGCGCCGGACGAAAGTGTCCGGCGCCTTTGCGCTTGGTTTACTACAACGGTGCGATAGCCCGGTCGCTGGGAGCGACGGGGGCCGGCAGCCTGGTGGAGCCCTCCAGCCACTTGTCGACGGCCGCAGCGCAGGCGCGGCCCTCGGCGATGGCCCAGACAATGAGTGACTGCCCGCGCCCGGCATCTCCGGCCGCGAACACCCCGGGCGTGGCGGTCATGTAGTAGCCGTCCCGCTTGACGTTGGAGCGTTCGTCGAACTCGGTGTTCACCTGTTCCGCCAGTCCTGCCGGTTCCGGGCCGGTGAAGCCCAGGGAGAGGAAGACGAGGTCAGCCGGGATGATCCGCTCGGTTCCGGCCTTCGGCAGGCGCCTGCCGTCCACGAACTCGGTTTCGGCGACCTTGACGCCGGTAAGCTTCCCGCCCTCCCCCACGAATTCGACGGTGGAGGCGAGGTACGTCCGCTCTCCGCCTTCCTCGTGAGCGCTGGCGACTTCGAAGAGCGTCGGGAACATGGGCCAGGGCTGGTGGGCCGCCCGCTCCGCCGGAGGCTGCTTGCCGATTGCCAGGGTGGTAACGGATGCAGCCTGCTGCCGGTGCGCGGTGCCGATGCAGTCCGCACCGGTGTCACCGCCGCCGAGGATCACTACGTGCTTGCCTTCGGCGCTGATCTGGTTCTTGACCTTCTCGCCTGCAACCGCGCGGTTGGACTGCACCAGGTAGTCCATGGCGAAATGGACGCCGGAGAGTTCACGGCCGGGAATGGGCAGGTCTCGCGGGACCGTGGCACCGGTGGCGATGATGACGGCGTCGTACCGGCGGCGCAGCTGCTCCCAGGAAATGTCCTTGCCCACCTCGACGCCGGTACGGAACCGGGTGCCTTCGGCGCGCATCTGCTCCAGGCGGCGGTCCACCTGCATCTTTTCCATCTTGAAGTCCGGGATTCCATAGCGGAGAAGCCCGCCAATCTTGTCATCCCGCTCGTAGACGGCAACGGTGTGGCCGGCACGGGTGAGCTGCTGCGCGGCTGCGAGCCCGGCCGGGCCGGAACCAACGACGGCGATCGTCTTGTCCGTCAGCCGTTCCGGGGCGTGCGGTTGGACCCAGTTCTCGTCGAACGCCTGGTCGATGATGGAGACCTCAACCTGCTTGATGGTCACCGGCGGCTGGTTGATGCCCAGCACGCAGGACGCTTCGCACGGCGCAGGGCAGAGCCGGCCGGTGAACTCGGGGAAGTTGTTCGTGGCGTGGAGCCGCTCGATCGCTTCCTGCCCCTTGTCCCGCCACGTGAGGTCGTTCCACTCCGGGATGAGGTTTCCCAGCGGGCAGCCCTGGTGGCAGAACGGGATGCCGCAGTCCATGCAGCGGCCCGCCTGTTCCTGGAGCACGCCCTTTTCCTGGCGTTCATAGACTTCCTTGTAGTCCATGATGCGAACTGAAACGGGCCGGCGGGGCTGTGTTTCGCGCTCCCGTACCTTCAAAAATCCGCGTGGGTCAGCCACCGGTTACCTCCAGAATCTTGGTCCATGCTTCGGCGCCGTCGGGGTCCAACCCCGCCTCGGCCGCGGAAGCACGGGCGTCTAGCACGGCTGCGTAATCCCGCGGCAGTACCTTGGTGATGCGGGAAACCGTGGTCTCGAAGTCCTCCAGCAGGCTGGCCGCTAGAGGGGATCCGGTTTCTTCCGCGTGTTGAACCAGCAGGCCGCGGATGATGTCCGCATCCTCGGCGTCCGGCTGCAGCAGCAGCAGTTCGCCGTTGTCCAGGGCGTCCTTGTTCACCCGTGCCGGTTCCAGGTCCACCACGAAGGCGGTGCCACCGGACATGCCGGCTCCGAAGTTGCGGCCGGTAGAGCCCAGGATCAGGGTCTGTCCGCCGGTCATGTATTCGCAGCCGTGGTCACCGATGCCTTCCACGACGGCAGTGGCACCGGAGTTGCGGACCATGAACCGTTCGCCCACCTGGCCGCGGAGGAACATCTCGCCGCTGGTGGCACCGTAGCCAATCACGTTGCCGGCAATGACGTTGCGTTCCGCCGGGAAGACGTTGCCGCGGTCCGGACGGACAATGATGCGCCCGCCGGAGAGTCCCTTGCCGACGTAGTCATTGGAGTCGCCGTACAGCCGGAGGGTGATTCCGGCCGGCAGGAAGGCACCCAGGGACTGGCCGGCCTGTCCCGTGAGGGTGATGTCGATGGTGTCCGTGGCCAGGACGTCCGTGCCGAACGTCCTGGTGACCGTATGGCCGAGCATGGTGCCCACGGAACGGTCCGTGTTCACCACGTCCAGCGCGATCCGCACCGGCTGGCGGCTGGACAGTGCGTCGGCGCTCATCTCGATCAGCTTGTTGTCGAAGTGCGCGTCCAGTTCGTGGTTCTGCGGAACCAGGCTGCGCAGCGGCGCACCTGGATCCACTTCGTGGCCGCGCAGGATCGGTTCAAGGTCCAGGCCGTCCGCTTTCCAGTGGTCTACGGCAGCGCGGGTGTCCAGCATTTCGCTGTGCCCGATCGCCTCTTCCAGGCTGCGGAAGCCCAGTTCGGCGAGCAGCTCGCGTACTTCCTCGGCCAGGAACTCGAAGAAGTTGACTACGAACTCCGGCTTGCCGGTGAAGCGGGAACGCAGTTCGGGGTTCTGCGTGGCGACGCCTACCGGGCAGGTGTCCAGGTGGCAGACGCGCATCATGATGCAGCCGGAGACCACCAGCGGCGCGGTGGCAAAGCCGAACTCCTCACCGCCGAGCAGGGCTGCAATGACGACGTCGCGTCCCGTCTTGAGCTGTCCGTCCACCTGGACCACCACGCGGTCGCGCAGTCCGTTGAGCATCAGGGTCTGCTGGGTTTCGGCCAGGCCGAGTTCCCAGGGCGCACCCGCATGCTTCAGCGAGTTCAGCGGCGAAGCGCCGGTGCCGCCGTCGTGGCCGGAGACCAGCACGACGTCGGCCTTGGCCTTGGTCACGCCGGCTGCCACGGTGCCGATCCCGGCCTCGGAGACCAGCTTCACGTGGACCCGTGCGGATGGGTTGGCCCGCTTCAGGTCATAGATAAGCTGGGCGAGGTCCTCGATCGAGTAGATGTCATGGTGCGGCGGCGGTGAGATCAGGCCGACGCCGGGCGTAGAGTGCCGGGTGCTGGCAACCCACGGGTAGACCTTCTGCGCCATCAGCTGGCCGCCTTCGCCGGGCTTGGCGCCCTGGGCCATCTTGATCTGCAGGTCATCCGCGTTGGTCAGGTACAGGCTGGTAACGCCGAAGCGGCCGGACGCAACCTGCTTGATGGCGGAACGGCGCTCGGGGTCGAGCAGCCGGTCCACGTCTTCCCCGCCCTCGCCGGTGTTGGACTTGGCACCCAGCCGGTTCATGGCGATCGCCAGTGTCTCGTGAGCTTCCTTGGAGATGGAGCCGTAGCTCATGGCTCCCGTGGAGAAGCGCTTCACGATGCTGGAGACCGGCTCGACGTCCTCCAGCGGGACCGCCGGCCGCTCGCCGATCCTGAAGTCCAGCAGTCCGCGGAGGGTCATCAGGTTCTTCGCCTGGTCATCCACGCCCTGCGTGTACGCCTTGAAGACGTCGTAGCGGCGCTCCCGGGTGGAGTGCTGCAGGCGGAAAACGGTTTCCGGGTTGAACAGGTGCGGCGGGCCTTCGCGGCGCCACTGGTACTCGCCGCCGTTTTCGAGGCTGCGGTGCGGTTCCTCGATTTCGTCGGCAGGGTAGGCGGAGGTGTGGCGTGCCGCGGCTTCGGCCGCGATCACGTCCAGTCCGACGCCGCCAAGCTGGGTCTGGGTGCCGTGGAAGAACTCGTCCACCAGTTCCTGGCCCAGGCCGATGGCTTCGAACGTCTGCGCGCCGCAGTAGGAGGCCACGGTGGAGATGCCCATCTTGGACATGATCTTCAGGACGCCCTTGCCCAGGCCCTTGATCAGGTTGGCGACGGCCTGCTCCCGGGTGACGCCCGTGATGTCGCCGTTGCGGACCAGTTCCTCGCAGCTTTCCATGGCCAGGTACGGGTTCACGGCGGAGGCGCCGTAGCCGATCAGCACTGCTACGTGGTGGACCTCGCGGACGTCGCCGGCTTCCACGAGCAGGGAGATCTTGGTGCGGTTGGCGCTCTTGAGCAGGTGGTGATGCACTGCTGAAAGCAGCAGAAGGGAAGGGATAGGCGCCCACTGGGCGTTCGAGTCGCGATCGGAGAGCACAATGTACTGCACCCCGCGGTTCACTGCACCGGAGACCTTTTCACAGATCTCGCTGATGCGTGCGCGCAGCTCCGATTCACCGCCGTCGGGCCGGTAAAGCCCGCGGACCTTCAAGGCAACCTTCTCGCCGTCCTCGTTCCTGAGGTTGGCGATCTTGGCGAGCTCGTCATTGTTGATCACCGGGAACTTCAGGGCGATCTGGTGGGTTTTTACCTGGCCCAGGGCCAGCAGGTTGCCGTTCGGCCCAATCGAGCTCTGCAGCGAGGTGACGAGTTCTTCGCGGATGGCATCCAGCGGAGGGTTCGTGACCTGCGCGAAGGACTGCACAAAGTAGTCGAAGAGGAGCCGGGGCCGCTTCGAGAGCACCGCGATGGGAGTATCCGAGCCCATGGCGCCCAGTGGTTCGGCACCGCTGCGGGCCATGGGGCCGAGCAGGATGCGCAGTTCTTCCTGGGTGTAGCCGAAGGTGCGCTGGCGGCGGTTGATGGAAGCCTTGGTGTGCAGCACGTGCTCACGCTCGGGCAGCTCTTCCAGGGAAACCTGGTTCTCCCGGACCCATTCGGCCCAGGGATTGGCGGCGGCGATCTCGGCCTTGATTTCCGAGTCCTCCACCAGGCGCCCTTCGGCGGTATCCACCAGGAACATCTTGCCCGGCGAGACGCGGCCCTTGCGGACCACCCTGGCCGGATCGATGTCCACCACGCCAACCTCGGACGCCAGGACTACCAGGCCGTCCTCGGTGATCCAGTACCGCGCAGGACGCAGGCCGTTGCGGTCCAGCACGGCGCCAACCTGGTCTCCGTCGGTGAAGGAAACGGCCGCCGGACCGTCCCACGGCTCCATGAGCATTGAGTGGTACTGGTAAAAGGCGCGGCGGGCGGGATCCATGGTCGCGTGGTTTTCCCAGGCTTCGGGGATCATCATCATCACCGCGTGGGTGATCGGGCGCCCGGAAAGCATCAGCAGTTCGGCAACCTCATCGAAGGACGCCGAGTCGGACGCACCGGGGGTGCAGATCGGGAACAGTTCCTCGGGTGTGTCCCCCAGCAGCGGACTCTTGAGCTGGGACTGGCGGGCGCGCATCCAGTTGCGGTTGCCCTTGACCGTGTTGATTTCGCCGTTGTGCGCAATGGTGCGGAACGGCTGGGCCAGGGGCCAGGAGGGGAACGTGTTGGTGGAGAAGCGCGAGTGCACAATGCCGAGCTTGGTCTTGAACCGCGGATCGGAGAGGTCCGGGAAGAACGGCTCCAGCTGGGCCGTAGTAACCATGCCCTTGTAGACCATGGTCTTGGAGGACAGGGACGGGAAGTACACACCGAACTTGTTCTGGGACCGCTTCCGCACGCGGAAGGCACGCGCGTCGAGGTCCGTGCAGTCCCCGTCTTCCGGGGCAAGGAATACCTGGACGAAATACGGCATGCACGCCCGTGACATGGCGCCCACCAGGTCGGCAACGACGGGCACCTCGCGCCAGCCAAGAACTCTCAGTCCCTCGGACTCGGCGATTGCCTCGACGCCGGCACGGGCTGTTTCCTGCTCGCGGTCTTCGGTGGGAAGGAAAGCCGTGCCAACGGCGTACCCGCCGGGAGCGGGAAGCTCGAAGCCGGCGACGGCGCGGAAGAATTCGTCGGGAACCTGGGTGAGGATGCCGGCTCCGTCGCCGGTGCCTTCGTCAGCGCCTACTGCGCCGCGGTGTTCGAGGTTGCGCAGTGCAGTGAGCGCCGCGTCAACGATGTCATGCCCGGGCTCGCCGCGGAGCGTGGCGATGACGGCCAGGCCGCACGCGTCCTTCTCGTTCTCGGCGCGGTACAGGCCTGAATCTTCCGGGTAGGCCGCGAACCGCTGGAACGGAGACACCACCTGGGCGGCCTGCGGGGACGTTGCGTCAGTCATAGGGTAAGTCCTTCCCCCTGTTGAGCGTTGGGAGGGGACGACGTTGGCCCCACACGGCCGGCATCTACCGTCCGGTGTGTTGGATGATTTTACGGTCGCTTAGGTGTGAAAGCCCTGCATGCTGGGATGGGGCCGGCTCACAATCGAAGGAACCGTCCGGTGTCCTGCCGGGGTTGTCCCCGGCACGGTTACCGCTAGCCGCCACCGCGGTGTGGCATCCGGACCGGCGGCGGGTGGTAACCCGCGCTGCACGGTCCTAGTTGGCTGGGCCCGAGTCTTCGGGCCGCTGAGGCTTGGCTGCCTCATTTTTTGTCTCTGCGACAGTAGCACGCGTGTCATGCGTTTGTGATCCAGAATTCACATTCGGGGAATCTGTTTCGCTCTTGTTATCAACCGCGGAATTGTTACCGCGGCCAGCAGTTTCACGGCCTGCAGGGGTGTGTCCGGGCAGCATCAGGGACGGTTCGGGCTGCTTGCGGGCCCGCACGCTGAGGTAGGTGAACATGCCGATCGACACCAGGAAGATCAGGATGGAAGTCCAGACGTTCAGGCGCTGCGTGATGCCCAGGATGGTGATCATTTCCGCATCGTCAATGCGCAGCATTTCGATCCAGACTCGCCCGGCGGTGTAGAACGCGGCGTAGAGCCAGAACAGGCGTCCGCCGCGCAGCCTGAAGCGGCGGTCCAGCACCAGCAGCAGGGCGACGCCCGCGAGGTTCCACAGCGATTCATAGAGGAACGTGGGATGGAACAGGGTCCCCGGTGCCGCGCCGTCGGGGAAGTTTGTGTTGTTGGGGTCAATCGCCAGGCCCCACGGCGCGTCCGTGGGACCGCCGAAGAGTTCCTGGTTGAACCAGTTGCCCCAGCGACCCACGGCCTGGGCAAGGAGCACGCCGGGCGCTGCGACATCGGCAAAGGTGGAGAGTTTGATTCCCGCCCGGCGGCAGCCGATCCAGGCGCCGACCGCCCCAAGGGCGATCGCGCCCCAGATTCCCAGGCCGCCCAGCCAGATCTGCGGGATCAGGGCCAGGTTTCCGTTGGGACCAAAGTAGGCGTCAGGCGAGGAGATGACGTGGTACAGCCGCCCGCCGATGATGCCGAACGGTATGGCCCAGATGGCGATGTCCCAGACGGAGTCCGGCGGCAGCCCCCGCCGCTTCCAGCGGACGGACGTCATCCACAGGGCCAGGATGATTCCGGCCAGGATGCACAGCGCGTACGCATGGATGGTCAGCGGCCCCAGCGAGAAGCTGCTGAACTCGGCGGGCGGGCTCGGGATTGCGGCCGGAACCGCCAGGGACATCGGCATGGTCAGTTCTTTCGTGTTCCGGTACTGAGTTCGCGGGTCAGCTCACCGACGGCGGCCGGTCCGCCGTCGCGGAGGGCAGCGACCAGCGCGGTTCCGACGATGACGCCGTCGGCATAGGAGCCGATCTCGCGCACGTGGCCGGCGGTGGAAACGCCAAGGCCCACGCAGACACGTTCGGCGCCTGCGGCGCGGGCGGCACGAACAACTCCTTCGGCGGCGTCGGACACCTGGTTGCGGGTGCCGGTCACGCCCATGATCGAGACGGCGTAGACAAAGCCGCGGCTGGCTTCGACGGTGGCCTTCATGCGGTCAGCTGTGGAGGACGGCGCCACCAGGAACACCCGGTCCAGGCCATAGGTGTCAGACGCTTCGATCCATTCGCCGGCTTCGTCCGGAATGAGGTCCGGCGTGATCAGTCCGGCTCCCCCGGCTTCCGCAAGCCGGCGGGCAAACTCGTCCACACCCATGCGCATGACGGGGTTCCAGTAGGTCATGACCAGCACCGCGGCGTCGGTCTCGGCGGTGATGCCGGCGACGACGTCGAACACTTCCTGGACCCGGAAACCGCCTTCCAGGGCCTGGCTGGTGGCCGCCTGGATGACGGAACCGTCCATGACGGGATCCGAGTAGGGAATACCGATTTCAATGAGGTCCGCTCCCCCGCGTGCCAGTTCGATGCCGGCAGCGATGGTCTCCTGGACGGACGGGAAGCCTGCCGGAAGGTAGCCCACCAGGGCGGCGCGGCCGTCGGCGCGTGCCCGGTCGATTGCGGCGGCGGACTTGCTGGCGGTCGAGACGCTCACAGCTGTTCTCCTTCTTTGCCGATTTCGGCTTCAGCTGACTTCTCATCCAGCAGGTTGAACCATTCGGCGGCGGTGGCTACGTCCTTGTCGCCACGGCCCGAGAGATTGACCAGCACGATCTTCTCCGAAGCGTCGCCGTCTTCGGCGGCCAGCCGCTGGCCCACCTTGATGGCGCCGGCCAGGGCGTGCGATGACTCGATGGCCGGGATGATGCCTTCGGTTCGGCAGAGCAGCTTGAAGGCCTCCATGGCCTCGGAGTCGGTGACCGGTTCGTAGGAAACCCGTCCGATGTCCGCGAGGTAGGCGTGCTCCGGTCCAACGCCGGGATAATCCAGCCCTGCGGAAATCGAATGGGATTCGATGGTCTGGCCGTCTTCGTCCTGCATCAGGTAGGTGCGGGCGCCGTGCAGCACACCGGGGCGGCCCAGGGTGATGGTGGCCGCGTGGCGCGGGGTATCCACACCGTCGCCGCCGGCTTCGAAGCCGTAGATCGCAACGGACGGGTCATCCAGGAAGCCGTGGAAGATGCCGATCGCGTTCGATCCTCCGCCGACGCAGGCGCAGACGGCGTCGGGCAGTTTCCCGGTCTGCTCCAGCATCTGAGCGCGCGCTTCCTCGCCGATGACCTCGTGGAAGTAGCGGACCATGGCGGGGAACGGGTGGGCGCCGGCCGCGGTGCCCAGCAGGTAGTGCGTGGTGGAAACGTTGGCCACCCAGTCGCGCAGGGCTTCGTTGATGGCGTCCTTGAGGGTCTGGGAACCATTGGTCACCGGAATGACCGTGGCGCCCAGCAGTTCCATGCGGGCAACGTTCAGGGCCTGCCGCCGGCAGTCCTCCGCTCCCATGTAGACCACGCATTCGAGGCCCAGCAGGGCAGCTGCGGTGGCGCTGGCCACGCCGTGCTGGCCGGCACCGGTTTCGGCGATGATGCGCGTCTTGCCCATGCGCTTGGCGAGCAGTGCCTGGCCCAGGACGTTGTTGATCTTGTGCGAGCCGGTGTGGTTCAGGTCTTCACGCTTGAGGAAGATACGCACACCGCCGGCGTGCTCGGCGAAACGCGCGGCTTCGGTGAGCAGGGAGGGACGGCCGGAGTAGTTCTTGTTCAGCTCGGCGATCTGGGCGGTGAACTCAGGGTCTGCCTTTGCCTTTTCGAACGTTTCCGTCAGCTCATCCAGGGCTGCGATGAGGGATTCGGGCATCCAGCGGCCGCCGTAGGCACCAAAGTAGGGTCCGGCGGCGTGGCGCAGGGACTCCCCGCCTGCCAGGAAAGAGTCCGTCACCTGCCCGTCCACGGTTTGTTCTGGCGTGCCTGCCGCGGCGGCGGGAGTGCTGTTTTCCGGGATCCCGGTCATGGAGCTGTCCTGTCCTGCTCTAGTCCGTGGGCCGCTGAGGGCGGTTTACGGAAAGTTTGTCGAAAGTAAGTCCTCAGCGTCCGCTGGCCTGCAGCCGGTCGGCGATAGCCCCGGCTCCGGTTTCCATGAACTCCGCGATGGTGGCTGCGGGGTCATTGTGCTTCACGAGCGCTTCGCCCACGAGTACCGCGTTGGCGCCGTGAGCTGCGTAGTGCGCGACGTCGGCTGCGTCCCGTACACCGGATTCCGCCACCACTACCGCACCGGCGGGGATGGATTCGGAAAGCGCGGCGAAGACGGACCGGTCCACGTCGAGGGTCTTCAGGTTGCGGACGTTCACGCCGATGATCCGGGCTCCGGCTGCACCGGCCCGCTGGATTTCCTCGGCCGTGTGCGCCTCGACCAGGGCGTTCATGCCCAGTTCGTGGGTCAGGTCCAGGAAGGAACGCAGGTCCTCGTCATTTAGGGCTGCCACGATGAGCAGCACCAGGTCCGCGCCGTGGGCCCGGGCTTCCCAGATTTGGTAGGGATCCACGGTGAAGTCCTTGCGCAGCACCGGAATGCTGACGGCGGCACGGACGGCGTCGAGGTCCGCCAGGGAACCCTTGAAGCGGCGCGCCTCCGTGAGGACGCTGATGACCGACGCGCCGCCCTGTTCGTAGCGCCGGGCCAGGTCCGCGGGGTCCGCGATGTCGGCGAGGGCACCTTTGGAGGGGCTGGACCGCTTGACCTCGGAGATCACGCGCAGCGAGGCGCGGGGGTTGTCGTTGCCGCCCAGGGCAGCATAGGCATCAAGTGCAGGAGCGGCCTGGGCGGCGCGCTCCTGCACCTTTTCCAGCGGCATCTCATGCTGCCGCTGGGCCATGTCCTCGCGGACACCGGCAATGATGTCGTCGAGAACTGACACTTAGTGTCCGCTGTTCTTCAGCTTCGAGCCGCCGACGCCGTAGCCGGCCTTGCGCATGGCGAAGCCTACGATCAGGCCGACCACCATGACGCCGAGGCCGATGTTGAACCAGAGCCAGCTGGCGATGACGAAGCCGATACTGGAAACCAGGGCACCGGCCATCATGATCAGTACGCAGGTCCAGGCGGCCGGGGTGTTGCCGTGGCCGATGGTCTCGTCATGGATGCTGGCGTGTACCTCGGCGTCGTTCTCGGGCTTGGTGTCCTGCTGGTGAACGGCGTTTGTGCTCATGGTAAATCTCCTCGTAAACGGGTCTGGCATCCATTCTGCCATTAGCTGGCAGAAACTCTCGTACTTGTTGCGCCGCGTGCTGCGCGGCCCAGGCTCCGCTCAGCGGAAGTTGGTGGGGTCTTCACCTTTGGTCAGGCGGTCCCAGCTGTCGATCTCGTCGATCGGCGGCTGCGTGGACTTCTCCTTCACGGCAGCGCCGGTGGCCGGCTGTGCTGCGTAGCGTCGGGAGACAGCCCAGGTCCTGGCCGCGACTGCCAGCCACACGGCCGCCAGCGCGATGAGCACACCGGCTGCCGCGGCCAGGTACGGCATGGCAGTGAGCGTGATGTCAGCGCCTGCACTGTTGCTCACGCCGATGGCCTTGCCCACGGCTCCGGCGGCACCCTGGGCGGGGTCCGCAATCACGGAGACGCTGGCCGCAGTGATGCCGACGCCGGCAATCAGCAGCACGGCGGCGATGACCCAGCGGGCCACCTTCCCGGCGATGGAGGCTGCCAGTGCTGCGGCCAGCGCGACGACGGCAAAGGCGGTGACGGCGGTGGCCGCGTCGCTGCCGCTGACGGCAATGTCAGGAGTTTCCACGGCGGCCTGCGGGAGGACGACGTCAAGCCACGTCTGGGTGGTGGTGCCGAACGCCGCCGCGCCCAGCAGGACAGTGCCCAGAACCACCGTTGACTTGCGCCGCCAGCGCGGGGCGGCGGCCGGTTTGGTGCTCACTTCAGTTGTCCTGTCTGTTGAAGATCTGCCTGGCGACCGTGGGAGTCACCGGCTCCAGTCCCCCGGCGATCAGCGCGGCGCGCAGCGGTGCTGCGGCCTTGTTGACCGTTTCCTGCGCCTCGGCCTCGAGGTCCGAGTCCGCGACGATTCCGCCGCCGGCCTGCACATAGGCCTTCCCGTCGCGCAGCAGCGCGGAGCGGATGGCGATGGCCATGTCCATGTCCCCGGCGAAGTCCAGGTAGCCCACCACGCCGCCGTAGATGCCGCGCCGGTGGGGTTCAAGCTCGTCCAGCAGGCGCAGTGCGCGCGGCTTCGGCGCCCCGGAGAGCGTGCCGGCCGGGAAGGTGGCGGAGAGCACGTCATAGGCGGAGTGCTGCGGCGAGAGCTCGCCGACCACCGTGGACACCAGATGCATGATGTGGCTGAAACGCTCCACTTCCATGAACTGGGTGACGTCCACGCTGCCCGGGCGGCAGACCTTGGAGAGGTCGTTGCGGGCCAGGTCCACGAGCATCAGGTGTTCGGCCCGTTCCTTCTCGTCGGCCAGCAGTTCCTCAGCCAGCGCGCGGTCCAGTTCCTGCGTTTTTCCGCGCGGCCGCGATCCGGCAATGGGGTGGGTAATGACTTCACTGCCGGTCACGGTCACCAGTGCCTCGGGCGAGGAGCCGACGACGGCGAACGGGTTGCCCCGGGAATCCTCGAAGTTGAACAGGTACATGTACGGGCTGGGGTTGGTGTTGCGCAGCACCCGGTACACATCCAGGGCCTCGGCCCGGCAGTCCATTTCAAACCGCCGGGAGATGACCACCTGGAACACCTCCCCGTCCACGATGGCTTCCTTGCCGCGTTCAACCGCCTGCAGGTATTCGGGCTTGGGCCAGGATTCCTTGACCCCGGCAGTCAGCGCGCTGACGTCCACCGTGCCGCCGTCGAGCACCGTGACGGCCTGGGGCGAGTGCGCTGCGAGGCGGTCCAGCATGCTGTGCAGCCGCGCGACGGCGTCCTGCCAGGCATCGTCCACACGTTCGTCCGAACCGTCGAAGTTGATGGCGTTGGCCACCAGCAGCACCGTGCCGTCCGAGTTGTCGTGGATGGCCATGTCCGAGACCAGGTTCATGGCGATTTCCGGCAGGTCCAGGTCATCCACGGGCGGCGACGTCAGCTTCTCCCAGTGGCGTACCGATTCCCAGCCGACAAAACCGACCAGGCCGGAGGTAAACGGCGGCAGGCCTTCGAACCGGTCGGTGGCCAGCAGCTGCAGGGTCGCGGCCATCGCCTCGACCGGGTTCCCGTCCACGGGCACCCCGGCGGGCGGCTCGCCCAGCCAGCAGGCTGCACCGTCACGGGTGGTCAGGGTGGCACGGGAACGGGCACCGATAAAGGAGTAGCGGGACCAGACACCGCCGGTGGCGGCGGACTCCATCAGGAAGGTGCCGGGCTCACCGCCGGTGAGCTTCCGGTAGATGCCAATGGGCGTGTGCGCATCGGCCAGCACTTTCAGCCGGACCGGGACAACGCGCCGGTCAGCAGCCAGCGCCCGGAATTCCTCCAGGGAGGGGGAGATAACACCTAGATCCTGCATGTATCGGGCTTTCGGTTTTGAAGGGAAGTTTTAGGAAGAGACCGGAAGGCCGCGGCCTTCGAAGCAGGTCCTGGTGCCGGTGTGGCAGGCAGCACCCACCTGGTCCACGCGCACCAGAAGCGCGTCGCCGTCGCAGTCCACTGCCACGGACTTCA
The DNA here is from genome assembly GCF_009193255.1 of Arthrobacter koreensis. GTDB lineage: Bacteria > Actinomycetota > Actinomycetes > Actinomycetales > Micrococcaceae > Arthrobacter_B > Arthrobacter_B koreensis. The sequence goes on along the minus strand of NZ_WACG01000002.1, from coordinate 229,497 downwards.
CGTGCTGCACGTGGCCGGACGTGTCGCCCTTGCGCCAGTACTCCTGCCGGGAACGGGACCAGAAGGTCACCCGGCCGCTGGTCAGCGTGCGGTGCAGTGCTTCGTCGTCCATCCAGCCGAGCATCAACACCTCCGAAGTGTCATGCTGCTGGATGATCGCAGCAATTAGCCCGGCGTCGTCGCGCTTGAGCAGTGCAGCCACGGCGGGGTCCAGTTCGGAGTCCGGGCGGGGGGTCTGGGGGGTGGTGTCTGTTGCCATCGCTACGATTCTAGTGGCTTTGGCCGCACCGGAGCCGAATGGCCGCGTTTGGCGGGCAATGCAGGGTGTTCCATGCTAGTTTCAGCAGTGATGCAATTCGTAGAACCCTCACGTGAAGTCTTGGCCGAAACACTGCTCGCGGCCGGTCCCCACGCGCCCACGCTCTGCGAGGGGTGGGAGACCCGGCATCTTGCTGCGCACCTTTACCTGCGCGAACACCGGCCCGCCTCTGCCCTCGGATTTTTCGTGAAGCCGTTCGCCGGCAAGACGGCAAAGGCCATGGATACCCTCGCGGCGAAGGCTTCCACTTCCGAGGGCTACGCCAAGCTGGTCAAGTCCTTCCGGTCCGGCCCGCCGCTGCTCTCCCCCATGCAGCTCAAGTCAGTGGACAACAGCGCGAACCTCGTGGAGTACTTCGTTCACACGGAGGACATCCGCCGGGCCGGCGACCGCTGGGCGCCGCGTGCCCTGGACTCGGAATACTCCGAAGCGCTGTGGTCTGAACTGCTCAAGCGTGCGGCCCTGCTCTACCGCGGCGTCGACGTCGGCATTGTCCTGGTCCGCCCGGACGGGCCGCGGCACGTGGCCAAGCGGGCCGCTGTTTCCGTGGCGATCGTCGGCGAACCGTGTGAGCTCCTGCTGCACGCCCACGGGCGCACGCAGCAGGCGCTGGTGATGTTCGAGGGCCAGCCCGACGCCGTCGCTCTCCTGGAGAGCGCCGAGATCGGCCTTTAAGCGGTTCCGAAAACCACCTCATTCAACGAAAACAGGGCCCGGCAGAGTTGCCGGGCCCTGATTCCTTAAGCCTTGTTACCGGACGGGATAGCCCGCGTCGGAAATGGCCTTCTTGACGTCGGCAATGGCGTTGTCCGGGCCGAAGTGGAAGATGGACGCCGCCAGGACCGCATCCGCACCGGCTTCGATTGCCGGCGGGAAGTGCTCCGGCACTCCGGCACCGCCGGAGGCGATCAGCGGCACCTGTACGGCTGCGCGGACGGCGCGGATCATTTCCAGGTCGAACCCGTCGCGGGTCCCGTCGGCGTCGATTGAGTTCAGCAGGATCTCCCCCACACCGCGGTCGGCGGCCTCCTTGGCCCAGGCAACGGCGTCAATCCCGGTGCCCTTGCGCCCGCCGTGGGTGGTGATTTCGAATCCCGACGGCGTTGAACCGTCATGCGTGCGGCGTGCGTCCACGGACAGCACCAGAACCTGCGAGCCGAAGTGCCGGGTGATCTCGTCAATGACGTCCGGCCGGGCGACGGCCGCGGAGTTGATCGAGGCCTTGTCCGCGCCGTAGCGCAGCAGCCGGTCCACGTCCTCAACGGTGCGGACACCGCCGCCCACGGTCAGCGGAATGAAGACTTCCTCGGCGGTGCGGGAGACGACGTCGAACACCGTTTCGCGCGCACCGGAAGACGCGGTGACATCGAGGAACGTCAGTTCGTCCGCCCCTGCCCGGTCATAGCGGTGCGCAAGCTCGACCGGGTCGCCGGCGTCGCGCAGGCCCTCGAAGTTGATTCCCTTGACCACGCGGCCGGCGTCGACGTCGAGGCAGGGAATGACGCGGATGGCAACGCTCATGACTGCGCTCCCCTAGATCCGGCAGGCGTGGATGGTGCTGACCAGGATGGCGCGGGCGCCCAGGTCGTACAGTTCATCCATGATGCGGTTGGTGTCCGACTTCTTGATCATGGAGCGCACGGCAACCCAGTCCGAGTCCCGCAGCGGGGAGACGGTCGGCGATTCGAGGCCCGGCGTCAGGGCTGCGGCTTCCTCCACCAGTTCCTTGCGGACGTCGTAGTCCATCATCACGTACTGGCGTGCCACCAGGACGCCCTTGAGACGGCGCTTGAGCACATCGAGTCCGGCAGGGCTGGCACCCTTGCGGCCAATCAGCACGGCCTCGGACTTGAGGATCGGCTCACCGAAGATTTCCATGCCCGCTGCACGCAGGGTGGTTCCGGTCTCGACGACGTCGGCAATCGCGTCCGCAACGCCCAGGCGCACGGAGGATTCGACGGCGCCGTCCAGGCGGACCACCGAGGCATCCACGCCGCGTTCGGCAAGGTAGTCCCGCAGCAGTCCGTCGTAGCTGGTGGCTACGCGTTTGCCGTTGAGCTCTTCCAGGGATCCGAACTCCCCTACCGGTCCGGCAAAGCGGAACGTGGAAGCACCGAAGCCCAGGCTCATCAGCTCTTCGGCCTCTACCTGGGCGTCCAGGAAGAGGTCGCGGCCGGTGAGTCCGACGTCGAGCGTTCCGGAGCCGACGTACACGGCGATGTCCCGGGGACGGAGGAAGAAGAATTCGATGTCATTGTCGGGATCGACCATCACCAGTTCGCGGCTGTCACGGCGCTGGCGGTATCCGGCCTCGGAGAGCATCGCGGAGGCGGATTCGGAAAGGGCGCCCTTGTTGGGCACGGCTACACGGAGCATGTTCTTTGGTTCTTTCGCTGGAAGTCAGAGAGAAACTGGGCCTGCCGGCGGGCCACACACTGTTTGAGGGGTGCTCAAAAAGCAGCGCGTGGCTAGAGATGCTTGTAGATGTCCTGCAGGGTGAGGCCTTTGGCCAGCATCAGGACCTGCAGGTGGTAGAGCAGCTGGGAGATTTCCTCCGCAGCGGCTTCATCAGATTCGTACTCGGCAGCCATCCAGACTTCTGCGGCCTCTTCGACTACCTTCTTGCCGATGCCGTGGACGCCGGACTCGAGTTCGGCGACGGTGCGTGACCCGGCAGGCCGGGCAGCCGCCTTCTCACTGAGTTCGGCAAATAGCTCTTCGAAGGTTTTCACAGATCAAGGGTACGCTCTGCGTCACAATCTGCCCCACTCCGGCCCGCGTGTGTGACGAACGCCGCTTCCCGCGGGCACGGCTGCGGGAGCTATCCTTCCGCCGGCCCCTTCGCGTCCTTGTCCTCTCCGGCTTCCCTGGCGTCCAGGATTTGGTCCATTCCCAGGGATGCCAGGGCCGCGATCGCCGCCATGACGTACCGCGGACGGGTTGCACCGCGCCTGCGCAGCCAGGTCTCTATGCGCTCATCCACGAGCAGGCTCAGCGCCAGGAACGCGCTGGATATGATGCCCACTGCGGCGGCGAAAGCGGTTAGCGTGAACGTCATTTTCCGGGCGGAACCCTTGTTTGTGCGCACGTAGGAAGGAGCAGCAGCGGAATCTGGAGGGGTAACCAGATCCACCCTTCCGGCGGCTGCCAGCTCGCGTCCCTGCCGGGCTCCCCTCAGCACCGCTGCGGCCGTGATGAGGCCGGTGGCCGCGCCGGGAACCAGGACATAGGCACGGCGCACAGCGGGTGACCAGCCGGCCGGACTTTTCAGGGTGAGTGCACCGGACAGGGCGGCCAGCGTGAGCGAAAGCGGAAGATTCTTCATGGCCATCACGGTACAGGCAGGCAGGGACGAACCACCTTCGGTCCAGGTCTCCCGGCTGGAATGATGGGAGCAGAAGCCATCCAGTCCTGAAAGGACGAACCATATGGCGGACACTGCACCGTCCCCCGCCGGCAGCCGCACCCGCGTGCTCGTTGTCGCCATCCTCGCCTCCTTCGTGGCGTTCCTCGACGGCAGCATCGTCACGGTGGCGCTGCCTGCCATCGGGGAGGACCTCGGCGGCGGGCTTGCCACCCAGCAGTGGACGGTCAACGCCTATCTGCTCGCCCTGGGCGCGCTGATCCTGCTTGCCGGGTCGCTCTCGGATTCCTTCGGCCGGCTCCGCGTGCTCACCTGGGGACTGATCGGCTTTGGTGCGGCGTCGATCGCCTGCGCCCTCGCCTGGGATCCGGGAATCCTCGTCATCGCACGCGCAGTTCAGGGCATGGCGGCCGCGCTGCTGGTCCCCAGCAGCCTGGCGCTGATTACGACGGCGTACGGCGGACCGGCGCGCGCCCGCGCCATCGGTACGTGGACGGCGTGGACCGGGACCGCCGCCATCATCGGCCCGCTCCTGGGCGGGATCCTCGTTGACTGGGCTACCTGGCGGCTGATCTTCGCCGTCAATGTGCTCCCCGTAGCCCTGACCCTGCTGCTGATGCTGGGCCTGCAGGACAGCCCGCGGCGACGGACCGCGCTGGACCTGCCCGGTGCCCTGCTCGCGGTGGCCGGGCTGGGCGGCTCCGTCTACGCGCTGATCGAGCAGGACCGGCTGGGCTGGGGCAACCCGGCGGTGTTCCTGCCGCTCGCCTTCGGTTTGGCTGCGCTGGCCCTGTTTGTCCTCCGTGAGGCACACACCAGTGCACCCATGATGCCGCTCGGCCTCTTTCATGCCCGCAACTTCCGCTACGGCAACCTGGTGACCGCCGCAGCGTACGGTGCACTGTCCCTCGGCACCTTCGCGCTCACTGTCTTCGTGCAGGAAGCCGCAGGATTCAGCGCACTTGAAGCCGGCCTGATTTCGCTTCCGGTACCGCTGGCGATGCTCGCGTTCTCTACCTACTTCGGAAATCTCGCAGGCCGGTACGGGCCGCGGATCTTCATGACAGCTGGACCGCTGATTATGGGCGCCGGGTTCCTGCTCATGCTGGCAGTCTCCCCGCCGCTGAACTTCCTCACCCAGCTGCTCCCCGGTCTGCTGCTGTTCAGCCTGGGACTGGCGGTCATGGTCGCTCCGCTGACCGCCGCGGTGCTGGGTGCGCTGGATGAGACTGATGCCGGCATCGGGTCCGCGGTGAACAACGCTGTCAGCCGGGTGGCGGGTTTGGTGACTGTTGCGCTGCTTGGAACTATTTCCGGCGGGTCCCTCGACTATTCCGGCTTCCGGCAGACGGCACTGGCAACCGCGGCTCTGTTCCTGGTCGCAGGGCTTATCGCCTTCCTTGGGATTCGGACGCCCGAACGGGATAACAGCCCGGCCTAGCGGCGCACGGCGCGTCCGCTGACAAGGTGCGCACCGAGTGAAAGGATCACCTTGTGCGGGAATAGCGTCCCGCACTGATATCCGGCCGGCCAGGCCCACCTTCCGCGACAGGACAGCGATACCCTTGACCGTCACCCTCCGCAACGTCCGCCCCTGGGGCGGCGAACCTGCCAACGTCACACTGGACGGCGGGGTGATCACGGCCCTAGAACCTGCGCGTCCGCAAGCCACCGGCACCAAGGGCACCGGAAGTCCAGCGGTGGAAATCGACGGTGCCGGACGCATCCTGCTTCCCTCCTTCTCGGACGTCCATGTGCATCTGGACTCCACGCGCATCGGCCTGCCGATGCGTCCGCACACCGGGGCACCGGGCGTGTGGGGAATGATGCTGAACGACCGCAAAAACTGGCGCAGCGCCGAATCCTCGGTGACGGACCGTGCCACCACCTGCCTGGGTGCGATGATTGCCCGGGGAACCACCCGGGTCCGCACGTTTGCGCAGGTGGACGTCGACGCCGGCCTGGAACGCTTCGAAGGCGTCCTCGCAGCTCGGGACGCCCACCGGAACCGCGCCGACGTCCAGGTCATCGCGTTCCCCCAGGCGGGACTACTCCGCGAAGCCGGCAGCGCCGAGGTCCTCGAGGAAGCCCTCAAGCTGGGGGCCGACGTCGTAGGCGGCATTGACCCCTGCTCCCTGGACCGTGATCCCGTCCGGCATCTGGACATCGTGTTTGGCCTGGCCGAGAAGTACGGCGTTCCGGTGGACATCCATCTGCATGAGCCGGACCAGCTTGGCCTGTTCAGCGCCCAGCTGATTGTGGAACGCACCAAGGCACTCGGCATGCAGGGCCTGGTGACGATTTCGCACGGCTACGGACTGGCCGACCTCCCTGCCGGCCAGCTGCAGGAACTCATCGACCAGTTCGCGGCCCTTGACATCTCCATGGCCACTATCGCTCCCGCCGGGCAGCCGCTGCCGCTGCAGCAGCTCGCGGCAGCCGGAGTCCGCGTGGGACTGGGACAGGACGGCCAGCGGGACTACTGGTCCCCCTACGGCAACGCTGACATGCTGGACCGGACGTGGCAGCTGGCGTTCACCAGCCGGTTCCGCGCCGATGAGCTCATAGAGCATTGTGCCGCCGTCGCCAGCATTGGCGGCGCCAGCGTCCTCGACCCGCAATCGCGCAGGTTGTCATCCGTTGCCGACCGCCCGGGGCTCAGTGTGGGGGACCCGGCTGAACTCGTGTTGGTCGAAGGGGACACGGTGACCGGAGCGGTCATGGACAGGCTGCCCGGCCGCACCGTCATCCACCGGGGGCGGGTAGTTGCGGACGGTCTGGAACTGGTCTGAACAGCGCCGGCACCCGCCTCGAGTCCTAGACCCCGGCCCCACGCAGCGCGTCCACGGTATTCACCGCAGCGGCAAACGCCTCATAACCCTTGTCCTCTGAGGAGCCGTCAAGCCCGGCACGGTCCAGCGCCTGTTCCTCGGTGTCACAGGTCAGCACCCCGAATCCAACCGGCGTTCCGGTACGGACACTCACCTCGGTCAAGCCCTGGGTCGCCGAGGAGCACACATAGTCGAAGTGCGGGGTTCCGCCGCGGATAACGACGCCGAGGGCCACCACGGCGTCGAAGTGCGGTGCCAGCCGCGCGGCAGCCACGGACAGCTCGTAGGTGCCCGGGACCCGGATCAGTGTGGGGCCAAGCCCGGCGTCGGACGCCGCGCGCAGGGAGCCTGCAATCAGGCCGTTCATCACTTCGGTGTGCCAGCTGGCGGCAACGATTGCCACCTTGATATCCAGTCCCTTGGCCTTGATGCTGCTGACGTCATTATCGGGGGCGCCGTGTCCGCTCATGTCTGTTTTCCTTTGCTGGAAGTGGTTAACCCTGCTGCACGGGATGTGCCCGCAGCAGGTTCAGGTGGTGGTTCATGCGGTCCCGCTTGGTCTGCAGGTACCGTTCGTTTTCGGCCCGGACCGGCACCTCGGAGGGCACCATCGCCTCCACGGTGACGCCATGGACTTCGAGCCGTTTCCGCTTAGCCGGGTTATTGCTCAGGAGCCGGATGCGGTCCAGGCCCATCGCCAGCAGGATTTCCGCCGCTGCCTGGTAATCGCGGGCGTCCACCGGCAGGCCCAGCTGCTCGTTTGCTTCCACGGTGTCCGCACCGGCTTCCTGCAGTGCATACGCCCGCAGTTTGTTGGCCAGGCCGATTCCCCGGCCCTCGTGGCCGCGCAAGTACAGCACGGTGCCGCCGTGCAGGCTGACCAGTCCCAGGGCCTGTTCAAGCTGTTCCCCGCAATCGCAGCGGTAGGAGGCAAGGACGTCCCCGGTCAGGCACTCCGAGTGCAGCCGCACCAGGGGGCTGCCGGCGTCGGGCGCCGTCCCCCGGGCGGAGACTGCCAGGTGTTCCGCTCCGGTCCGGGGATCCGTCCAGACCTGGGCGGTAAAGTCTCCGAACGCGGTGGGCAGCTGGACGACGGGTCCGGGCACCACAACTGCGCTGTCCTTCATCGCTCTCCTCCTGCTGACACGGGCACGGCGGCCAGATACGCCGCCAGGTCCTCGATGGAAACCAGCGGCAGGCCGTGCTCATCCGCGAATTCCCGCAGTGCCGGCAGGCGCATCATTGATCCGTCGTCGTGGACCAGTTCGGCAATCACTCCCACGGGCGTGCAGCCGGCGAGCCGGGCCAGTTCGACGGCGGCTTCCGTGTGTCCGCGGCGGGCACGGATCCCGCCGTCGTGGGACCGCAGCGGAAAGATGTGTCCGGGACGGTTCAGTCCGGACGCTGCGGACGCCGGATCCGCCAGGACCCGCGAGGTCAGCGCGCGGTCCGCGGCGCTGATCCCGGTGCTGGTACCTTCCGCGGCGTCGCAGGAAACCGTATACGCGGTGCCCTTCACGTCCTGGTTCACCGCTGTCATGGGCGGCAGGTCCAGCCGGTCCGCCCAGTCCCCCGGCATCGGAACACAGATGACGCCGGAGGTGTACCGCACGGTGAAGCCCATCAGCTCGGCGGTGGCGTGCTGGGCCGCAAAGATAATGTCGCCCTCGTTTTCGCGGTCCTCATCATCCACCACAACGACGGCGCCGCCCGCCGCCACGGCGCGCGCTGCGGCGTCGATGCTGTCCAGCCGGATACTCATGGCTGCACCATCCCTTCAGCGGCCGGGGCGGAAGCGGGCGGCGAGGCAAAAGCCAGCAGGCGCTCTGCGTACTTCGCGAGCACATCAACCTCCAGGTTCACCGGGGATCCGGGTTCCAGCGCCCCGAGACCGGTCTCGGCCAAGGTGGTGGGAATGAGTCCGACTTCGAACCAGGGAGCCGGGTCCTGCGGCGCGCTCACGGCGGTGACAGTAAGCGAGACGCCGTCGACGGCGATCGAGCCCTTCTCGGCGATGTAGCGGGCCAGCTGCGGCGGCACGCCGAACCGGAGCCGGTCCCAGCTGCCCAGGTCCTCGCGTTCCAGCAGCGTTCCCACCCCGTCCACATGCCCCTGCACCACGTGTCCGTCCAGTCTTCCGCCGGCTGGAACACAGCGTTCAAGGTTCACTTTCCGCCCCGGGACAAGCTGCCCGGTGGTGGTGCGGTCCAGGGTTTCGCCCATGACGTCCAGCAGGATCCGTGCGCCGTCCAGCGCGGTGGCCGTGAGGCAGACACCGTTGACGGCGATTGAACCGCCCGGTTCCAGCCCGGCGGACGTCCCCGGGGCCTCAATGACCAGTACCTTACCGGCGCCGGTGGTATCGGTTTGCAGGGAAACTACGCTGCCCTGTTCAGCAACAATTCCGGTAAACACGTTCTAGTCCTTTGGTTCGTTCACGAAGTCTGGCAGTGGTTCAAGATGCAGCCGGAGGTCCGGTCCCACGGGAACGGCAGCCCCGCCGCCGGCGGAATCCCAGCGCCAGCGCTGGATGTGCGCCATGGATGCGATGCCCAGACCGGCAAATGCCGTTGTGCCCGCGCCCAGCAGCGCAGGGGCGGTGTAGGCCAGCAGCTCATCGGCGAGTCCGGCACGCAGGAACGCTCCGGCCACGGTTCCGCCGCCCTCCACCATCAGGTGGCGCACGCCGCGCCCATACAGTTCAGCCAGGACGACGGCGGGATCATGCGTTGGGATCTGCACGAACCGCCCGTCCGTCCCCCGGACCCGCGCCCCGCTGGAAACCGGAATGCGGCCCATGACCACGCGCAGCGGCTGTTTCTCCGTCTGGCTGCCGTCCGGGTTGCGGGCGGTGAGCTGCGGGTCATCTGCGCGGATGGTCCCGGTTCCCGCCACAATGGCGTCCACCCGCAGGCGAAGTCCCTGGGCGTCGGAGCGCGCCTCGGCTGACGTTATCCACTGGCTGGTCCCGTCCGCAGCGGCCGTCCTGCCGTCCAGCGTCTGCGCGGTTTTGACGGTCACGAACGGACGGTGCGCTGCAGCGGCTGCCGCCCACCGGTGGTTCAGCTCCCGGGACTCGTCCCCACGCAGCCCGCCTTCAACGTCCACCCCGCCGGCCGCAAGCGTGGCTGCTCCCCCGGCGGCGGCGTCGTTAGTATCCGCCGCGGCGTAGGCCACCCGGGCAATCCCGGAGCGGAGGATGGCCTGTGAACACGGCCCGGTGCGGCCGGTGTGGTTGCACGGTTCAAGGGTGGCAACCATGGTGGCGCCGCGCACGTCCGCCCCTGCCGCTGCCGCAGACGCCAGCGCGGCGGCCTCGGCGTGCGGTGTTCCGGCGCCCCGGTGGTATCCGGTGGCCAGGACCTCCCCGGATGGGGCTAGGATGACCGCACCCACCAGCGGGTTCGCCCCGCGCACACCCCTGCGGGCGAGCTGGAGGGCCTGCGTCATGGCCGCCGTTTCCGCCTCGGAGAAGGCCATGGCTACCGCACCGTGGGATCCGGCATTGAAACCTGCACCTGGGGCTTCTCGTTCGCCTTGGCGCGCCACCAGACAAAGAAGCCGATTAGGGTGAAAATGCCGTAGAAGAGATACATGAACGCCGTCGCGTAGTAGCCGGCGCTGAAGAGCAATGGCACGCCGACGATGTCCACGGCCACCCAGATGAGCCAGAACTCCACCCAGCCCTTGGCCATCCCGTAGGTGGCCAACAGGGAACCGACGAAGGTCCAGGCATCTGCCCAGACCGGTTCGTAGGATCCGAGCATGCCGAACACCGGGGTGAGCGCGGCCGTGCCCAGGACCAGTCCGGCCACCAGGCCGATGCGCGCCTTGCCCGAGGCCCACTGCGGTGTGACAGCGTCAGCGCCGGAGCTCCGGCTGGCCTGCCAGCGGCGCCAGCCGTAAATGGCGACGGCAATGAACATCACCTGGCGGCCGGCCTGACCGAGCAGGTTGGCCGTGCTCGCGTCACCGAAAATGGACCCCAGGAAGACGGTCAGCAGCAGAACGTTGCCGGCAATGCCCACCGGCCAGGCCCAGATTTTCCGGCGCATGCCGCCGAGGGCGCTGAGGAGCCCGAAGATGTTTCCAAGAAGTTCGCGCACCAGCAGGGAAGAGCTCCCCACGGGGATCTGCGCGTCAAAGAGCCACCGCAAAAAATCCAATGTCGTTCCTTATCCCGTAGCGGCGGCTCCGGGGGTACGACAGTGCGGTGCATCGACTCCACCGGGTACCCGAAAGGGCACCGCGGCGCGTCGGCGCAACAAACTGTACGTGCTTCTCCCATCCAGACTTTAACTGTCGGTACCGGAATTTCACCGGTTCAACCGTCCGTCCTGCTGAGGGATCCCAGCTGGACGTGCGGGTCGCGGACTATAACCGCCGGTTCGGAATTACACCGACCCCGGAGCACGTTTGTTAATTCATTCTTGCACAGGTGGTTTGGTCGGGTTCAAGTTTTACGCCCCGGGCGTCATGCCCGGACCTCCGGTGTCACACCGCCCGGCATCAGGCAACCCGCAGGTCGATCTCCCCCGGCGCTTCGCCGCCGGCGCCAAACACAAGCTGCCGGTTGGCCACCTTGTCCGTGAAGAAACGGTCGTGGCTGACCACTACCACTGCTCCCGGAAAATGCAGCAGCGCCTGCTCCATCACCTGGGTGCTGGAAAGGTCCAGGTGGTTGGTCGGTTCATCCAACAGCAGCACCGAGGCGCCGGAGAGCAGGCACTGCGCCATTGCCACCCGGGCCTTCTGACCGCCGGAGAGGTTTCCGATCTTCTGCTTGAGGTCCGCTTCGGAGAACTGGAACATCGCCAGGAACCGGTTCACTGACTTCTTCGTCGCTTTCAACGCCAGGCTGTCCGGCATTGCGTTGACAGCGTGCGTAACCGTGTCGGCGTCGTCCAGTTCCGCCAGGACCTGGTTGTAGGAGACCATCCGGGCTCCGTGCGCCCAGGTGACCTTGCCGGCGTCGGGCGTTTCTTCCCCGGTGAGCACGCGCAGGAGGGTGGTCTTGCCGCTGCCGTTTGCGCCGAGGACCACCAGCCGGTCGCCGCGCTGGATCTCGAAGGAGACGCCGCTGAACAGGGTCCGGTCCCCGTAGGACTTGGACACGTCCTGCACACGGCACAGGTTGTCCTTCACATGCAGTCCTGAATAGATCTCGGTGATGATCTGGTCCACCGGCCGCGGTGCACGTGACTTCTTGATCTTCGCGAGTTTCGCGCCGAGGGTCCGGCCGCCGGCCTTCGCTGCTTCCCGCCGGTCTGCAATGCCCTCTGCTTCGAAGGCGAGCAGCTCCGACTCGTGTACGAACTGGGAGGCCAGCGTCTTGAGCCGGAACTGCTTCTGGATGACGTATTCGGCGAAGTTCCCCGGGTATTCGTGCAGGTGGTAGTTCTCCACCTCGATGATCCGGGTCACCACGGCATCCAGGAACGCGCGGTCATGGGACACCACGACGGCGGCGCCGCGGAAGTCGCGGAACCAGCCTTCCAGCCACTGGACGCCGTCAACGTCGAGGTAGTTGGTGGGTTCGTCCAGCAGCAGCACGTCCGGTGCCTGCAGCAGGATCCTGGCCAGGGCGGCACGGTTCCGCCAGCCGCCGGAGAGCGCGTCGATGGGGCAGGTGCGGTGCGCTTCGCTGAAACCCAGGGTGGTAAGGGCAGCGTCGATGCGGCGGGGATAGTCCCACCCGTCCCGGTGGTCCATTACCTCGAACAGCTCGGCCTGGCGCCGGATGAGCTTGTCCATGGTTTTCTCATCCGGGTCGGCGCCCAGCGCGGCATCGATCGAGGCAAGTTCCGCTTCGATCGCCTGAATCTCCGTGAACAGGCCGTTCAGGACTTCGGTGACCGTGGATTCCCCGGCGAGCTCCGAGAACTGCGAGAAGTAGCCAATTTTCAAGCCGTCGTCCAAGTTGACCGTGCCCGAGTCGGGTTCGATCTGCTGCAGGATCAGCTTGAGCAGGGTGGACTTGCCGGAACCGTTTCTGCCGATCAGGCCTACCCTGTCCTTGGGCTCCAGCCGGAAGAAGACCTCCCGCAGGATCTGGTTCTTCTCGAAACCAACGTTGACGTCCTGCAGCCTGATCAGGCTCATTCGTGGGGTCCTCTCGGGATGGAAGCAAGCCACTCATCTTATCGGTCCGGCGGTTACCCCTGTTCCCGCATGCCCGCGCCGACGCATACTGAAGGCGTTTGGCAGGCCGCCCACAGGTGCAGGAGGTGCCCCGCAATGGCGCAGGCAACAACGCTGGTTTCCGGACTGGGCATGGGAGAGTCCGCCCGCTGGCACGCCGGGGAGTTCTACTTCGCCGACTGGACCGCCGGCACCATATCAGCGCTCGACGCCGCCGGGAATGTCCGCCGCGTGGCCGGGGTGCCGTCCTTTCCCATCACTTTCGACTGGCTGCCGGACGGCCGGATGACGGTGGTTTCAGGGTCCGACGGCGCGGTGCTGGTGGAGGTTCCGCACGCCGGCCTGGTTCCCATGGCCAGCCTGCGAGGCCTCTCCCCGCACCCCTGGAATGAGATAGCCGTGCACCCTTCCGGGAATGTCTACGTCAATGGAATCGGCCAGGACTACGCGGGGGAACCGCAGGAGAACGGTCTGATCGCCTTGATCCGTCCCGACGGAACCATCCAGTCCGTGGCAGGCAACCTGGCGTTCCCCAACGGCATGCTGGTCTCTGCCGACGGTAGGTCGCTGGTGGTGGCCGAATCCAACGCCGGAAGGCTTACGTCCTTCGGGATCCGGCCGGACGGAACGCTCGGCCCACCCCAGCCGTGGGCCGCGGTGGCGGGCAGCGCTCCGGACGGCATCAGCTGGGACGGCAGCGGCGGCATCTGGTTTGCCGAGGTTCCCGGTGAGCGCTGCGTACGGGTCCAGGAGGGCGGCGAGGTCCTGCAGACCGTCCAGCTGGAGGACGGATGCTTCTCCTGCGCCTCAGGCGGTGATGACGGCGGACTGCTGTTCATGATGACTGCCCAGTGGCCGCAGGCAATGGACCCCGGCTGGGAGAAGACGGGGCGGGTCATGGTGCAGCGGGTGAGGCCGCAGGCAGTTTCCTAGACCGGACGGTTTACGGCGCTTGCCTGATTCCGGAGCTTGGCGATCGCTTCGTTGGGGTCCCCCGTGCCGTACACCGCAGATCCGGCAACGAACACATTGGCACCCGCTTCGGCGGCGCGCTCGATCGTATCCGGAGCGATTCCGCCGTCCACCTGGATAGCGATCGGCAGCCCCGAACCGCGGACGGCTTCGGCTGCCCGGCGGATCTTGGGGAGGGTCACGTCCAGGAACTTCTGGCCGCCGAAGCCGGGTTCAACAGTCATGATCAGCAGCATGTCCAGTTCCGGCAGCATGTCCAGGTACGGTTCCACCGGGGTGGCCGGCTTCAGGGCCATGCCGGCCCTGGCTCCGCGGTCGCGCAGCTCCCGGGCCAGCCGGATCGGTGCGGCGGCTGCCTCAACGTGGAATGTGACCGACGCCAGGCCCGCCTCGGCGTAGGCAGGTGCCCAGCGGTCGGCGTCGGCGATCATCAGGTGCGCGTCCAGCGGCAGCTTGCTGACCGCCTGGATGCGCTGGACCACGGGCAGCCCAATGGTCAGGTTGGGGACAAAGTGGTTGTCCATGACGTCCACGTGGACGGCGTCGGCGCCGCTGATGCGCTCCAGCTCAGCTTCCAGGTTCACGAAGTCGGCGGACAGGATGCTCGGGTTGATGCAGCACTTGCTCACGGTGTTCTCCTTGCTCAAATCTTCCGGCGGATCAGGGCCAGGAACATCGCATCGGTCTGGTGAATGTGCGGCCACAGCTGGGCGGTGGACTCGTGGCCGGCTTCCAGTGCTCCGGGCAGGCTCACGGCGTCCAGTGCAGCGCCCGCGTCCAGCAGCTCGAGGTCATTGCGCTTGCGGAGTACGTCCGCCACCACGGCCTTGGTTTCCGCCGGGTGCGGCGAGCACGTCACGTACGCCACCACTCCCCCGGGCTTCACGGCGTCAACGGCGGTGGTCAGCAGTTCCCGCTGGAGTGAGCCGAGTTCGCCGACGTCGCCGGGCTGGCGGCGCCAGCGCGATTCCGGGCGGCGGCGCAGCGCACCAAGGCCGGTGCAGGGAGCGTCAACGAGGATGCGGTCGAAGGTTTCCGGATAGTCCTCTGCCACGGTGCGGCCGTCGCCGGTGCGCACGTTCCAGGTTTCCCCCGGAACGGCTTCGAGCGCCTGGCGGACCAGCTGCGCACGGTGCGGCGCCGGCTCGTTGGCCAGGATCACCGCACCCTTTTCGTGGGCCAGGGCTGCCAGGAGGGTGGCCTTCCCGCCGGGGCCGGCGCACATGTCCAGCCACTTCTCCACGCCGTCCTCATCCGGCTCAACACCGTCCAGGTCAAGCTCGGCCAGCGCACGGGCCACCAGCTGTGAGCCCGCGTCCTGCACGCGGGTAGTGCCGGCGCGCACGGATTCGAGGCGTCCGACGTCGCCGGCGGCGTAGAGCGCGGAGTCCTTCACCAGTTCGCCGTCCACCGCACCGGCTTCGCGGGCTTCATCCAGGCTGCCGAGTCCGGGCAGGGCCACGAGGTTCACTACGGGTGCATCATTGTCGGCCTGAAGCAGGTCGGTAATTTCATCGACGCTGCGGCCGTGCGCGACGAGGGACTGGCGCAGGGCACGGACAATCCATTCAGGGTGGCTGTACTCAATGGCCGAACGCTTCACGGGATCCGGTTCCTCCGCGGTCAGCAGGGCGGTCCACTCGTCCAGGTTCCGTGCTGCGACCTTGCGAAGGACGGCGTTGATCAGGGCCGATGGACCGGCTCCGATCACGGCCCGCGCCAGGCCAACGGTCTGGTCCAGTGCGGCGTGGGCCGGAACACGCATGGCAAGCAGCTGGTGGGCTCCGATCCGCAGCGCGTCCAGCACGGCTGGATCCAGCCGGTCAAGCGGGCGATCCACGCAGCGGGCCAGGATGGCGTCGTAGATGCCCTGGCCGCGCAGGGCGCCGTAGGCAAGTTCGGTGGCGAATCCGGCGTCGCGCTTGTCCAGGCGGTGCCTGCGGATGCTCTTGGGCAGCACGAGGTTGGCATAGGCGTCCTCGCCGGAGACGGCGCGGAGCACCTCGAACGCAACCAGGCGGGCCGGATCCGCGGCGCGGGTCCGCTGCGACGGCGCGGCGGTGGTGCGGCCTCGCACGGACGGGCGGCTGCGCTGGTGTCCCTTGGCGTTGCGGTCGTTGCTGCTCACTCGAAAACCACGTCCTCACGCTGGCCCAGTCCGCGGGCCCAATCGGCCCCGGACATCATTTTCTTTCCTGCGGGCTGGACCCGCTGAAGTTCAAGTGCGCTGCTTCCGGTACCTACCAGGGCAACGGCAGCGCTGCCGGAACCCAGCCGCACCTGGCCGGGAGCCAGGTCCGTGACGTCCGGGCGCGGAATGGCGGCACCGATCTTGAACCGGGCTCCGTCCCAGGTGGTCCAGGCGCCGGGTTCGGGCGTGACTCCGTTGATCCTGCGGCGCAGGGCCAATGCAGGCTGCTCCCAGTCCAGGTGCCCGTCTTCGAGCGTCAGTTTGGGGGCCAGGCTGATTTCACCGCTCTGCGGAACGGGTACGGCGCGCCCGGCCTGGATCGCTGCCAGGGTCTGTGCGAGCAGCACGGCCCCGCTGTGCGAGAGGCGTTCGAGCAGTTCCCCGCTGGTCAAGGCCGGGTCGACGCTCTCGGTGAGCTGCCCGAAGACCGGTCCGGTGTCCAGTCCCTTTTCAAGCAGGAAGGTGCTGGCACCGGTGATCTCGTCTCCGGCAATGACGGAGTGCTGTACCGGGGCGGCTCCGCGCCAAGCCGGCAGCAGCGAGAAGTGCAGGTTGATCCAACCGTGGGCCGGTATGGACAGTGCCCGCTCGGGGATGAGGGCCCCGTAGGCAACGATCGCAGCGGCGTCGGGCGCCAGCGCGGAGATCGCGGCAACGGCGTCGTCATCAATCCGGTCTGCCTTGATCACCGGGAGACCGAGTTCGTCCGCCCGGGCCGCGACCGGCGACGGGGTGAGGACGCGCTTGCGTCCCAGCGGTGCATCGGGCCGGGTCAGGACACCAACGACGTCGAATCCCGCATCCAGCAGGGCGTTCAGGGAAGGAACGGCGACGGCCGGGGTTCCGGCGAAAAGTACCCGCATGCCTGCCGCTACGCTCCCGTGCTTTGGCCGAAGGTGCCGAAGCTGGAGCCGACGCTCTGGGCGCGCTGGGTGACGGTGCGTTCGGCAATCGAATCGTAGTCCGCCATCCGGATGGCGCGCAGGGCTGCCTTGCGGTCCTCGCCTGTCAGCCGGTCGATGAACAGCACGCCGTCAAGGTGGTCCGTTTCGTGCTGGAATGCCCGGGCAAGCATGCCTTCGCCTTCCAGCGTGACGGGATTGCCGTCCTTGTCCTGGCCGGTGACGCGGGTCCAGCGGCGGCGCGGAACGGGGTAGCCCAGGCCCGGGATGGACAGGCAGCCCTCCACCTGGTCTTCCTGGAAATCTTCGCTGAGTTCCAGAACGGGGTTCACCACGTGTCCGGAGACGCCGTCGATCCGGTAGGTAAACACGCGCAGGCTGACGCCAACCTGGGGGGCGGCGAGGCCGGCGCCGTCGACGTCGTCCATGGTTTCCTCCATGTCCGCGACCAGCTTGGCCAGTTCCGGACCGAAGTCCGTCACTTCCTCCGCACGGGTCCTCAGGACGGGGTCGCCGATGATCCGAATCGTCAGGATTGCCATCTGGAATATGTTCCTTACTCTCGCGAAGTGCTGCGTGGTGGTGCTCGGGCGCAAAGCCCGGCTACCAGTCTAGTTGGACGCGGGCTGACCGGCAGGTACGGCGTGTGAACCGGCGGCCTGCACCGGCGGCGGAGCGATCGGGAGCAGCGCCCGTCCTGCGGCAGCGGCGTCGTAACTTGTCTGCCAGAGCCGGCGCAGGGCACAGAACTTGTACCAGTGCTGCGGCAGAACTTCAGGGTTCGCCCGCATGGGACGCACCTCTGTCTGTCCCACGGCGACTCCCAGCAGGACCGGGCTCTGCCCGTACGCCCACGGCTCCCAGGTTCCTGCGGCGGCGTCCACGAGGGATTCCTCCGCTTTCATTCCGGCCACCAGCTGCATGACCACCTTGTCATCCAGTGGCTTGACCTGCCCGTCGCGGTCCGTGTTCTTGGTCTTGTAGTCGATCAGGCAGAGGCGCCCGCCGATCTTCGCCACCAGGTCCAGGGTTCCCGCGTAGCCCAGTTCGTGGTTCCAGATGGTGATCTCCGCGGCCACCGGTTCCACCTGGTAGAGCTGCCACCATTCATCGAAACGATCCGCGAACTGGTGTTCCCCATGCTCGGCCAGCGCCGAGCGCGCCTCCGTAACCTGGTGCGGCTGGTCGAGTGCTCGCAGCGCAACCTGCTCACAGTAGTAATGCACGCGCGTTCCGCGTTCCGCCGCTGCGTCGCGGTAGCGTTCGGAGGCGCGCGACGCTTCCTGGACGATGGTGCGCAACTGCGACGAGTTGCCGATCGCCAGCGGCAGGCCCGGATGCTTGACGGCAGCATTGGCGGCCATGTAGCTGTGCCAGCCATCCAGTGAGGTACTGCCCTGGGCGATGACAGTCGTAATGGACGGAACCGCCGGAGCTTCGGTGAGGGAGCGCGAATACATGCGCCCGAACTCTGTTGCATGGGCCAGTGCTGGTGCAGTCATATAAACAGTCTGCCACCCGCTTCCGACGTTTAAACAAAACAGGCACCGGAGCCTGTCCGGTGCCTGTTTCCTGTTCTGGTGGGCGATACTGGGTTCGAACCAGTGACCTCTTCGGTGTGAACGAAGCGCGCTACCACTGCGCCAATCGCCCTCGCGGCAGTTGCCTTTGAACTGCTGCAACGTCTAAAGATGCTAGCCCACAATCGCCCCTCGTCAAAACCGGATACAGGCAACGCGCCGGAGCACGCCCGATTGGACGAACGCCGAAACGTCCTATAGAGTTTTTCTTCGTTGGAAAGCGGCCGAACGCCGTAAAAACCCCCAACATGCGGACGTAGCTCAGCTGGCTAGAGCACCACCTTGCCAAGGTGGATGTCGCGGGTTCGAATCCCGTCGTCCGCTCGCAAGTCACTGTATTGCCGGCCCTCAAAAGCTGGTCACGGTGGGGTGGCCGAGAGGCGAGGCAGCGGCCTGCAAAGCCGTATACGCGGGTTCGAATCCCGTCCCCACCTCCACGGTTACATGCAACACCCATTCATGGGCGCGATTGGCGCAGCGGTAGCGCGCTTCCCTGACACGGAAGAGGTCACTGGTTCGATCCCAGTATCGCGCACGAGGTTCAGCACCTTGTGTTTTACACGAACGCTGGACATTCATTTGCGGACGTAGCTCAGCTGGCTAGAGCACCACCTTGCCAAGGTGGATGTCGCGGGTTCGAATCCCGTCGTCCGCTCTCCTGTACTGTAAAGGCACCGGTTACGGCGCCAGGACGGTATCAGGCGCGATTGGCGCAGCGGTAGCGCGCTTCCCTGACACGGAAGAGGTCACTGGTTCGATCCCAGTATCGCGCACGGAAGGTCAGCACTGGAGAAATCCAGCGCCGGCCTTTTGTCTGCGGACGTAGCTCAGCTGGCTAGAGCACCACCTTGCCAAGGTGGATGTCGCGGGTTCGAATCCCGTCGTCCGCTCAGAGAGAGAAGGAGCAGGCCATTGCGGCCTGCTCCTTCTCTGTTTAACGTGATGAACGGTTCCGGCGTTTTAGGCGACGCGTCTCGGATCCCGGCCCCCCGGAGCCACTCCCGCTCTCTCCACTGACCCGTCTTCCACTGCCCCAGCCTTCCACTGCCCCAGCGAAGTCCTTGGCGTTGACCCTCAGGGGGCTTACTATTGGACGGAACGGGAAACATCTGGTTTCCCCTGTGGAAGGAGGTGATCCGTGTCTGCATTTGACGCGCTCAAGGGCAAGGCCGGACTGCTGAAGGATAAGGCTGCCGAGTTTGTTGGCGACAACGCTGACAAGGTCAAGGGCGGCATCGATAAGGCAGGAGACTTCGTCGACCAGAAAACGGGCGGCAAGTACTCGGACAAGATCGACGGCATCCAGGGCAAGGCCTCCGAAGCGGTAGACAACCTCGACCGCAAGCAGGGTCCCGATACTGGAAACCCGCCCGGACAGACTCCTCCGGCCGCCTAAAGGCCCGAGCACGGCAAAAAGGCCCTGGTTCCGCTTCCTGCGGAGCCAGGGCCTTTCGTCGTTTCTGCCATGGGTGCCGTGCGGGGCCGGCCGGGTTTCTCCTAGGATGCCTCGCCCGTCTGGCCTTCACGGGCCAGGGCGGTCAGGCGGGACACGGCGCGGAAGTACTTCTTCATGTATCCTCCGGCCATCATTTCCTTGGTGAACAGCTGGTCGAAGGGCACGCCGCTGGCAAGGATCGGAACGTCCTTGTCATAGAGGCGGTCCGCCAGCACCACGAAGCGCAGCGCGACGGACTGCTCGGAGATGGTGTGGACGTTGTGCCAGGCAACGGCGTCGATGCCGTCAATCAGCTGGCGGTAGCGGCTGGGGTGCACGTTCGCCAGGTGCGTCACCAGGTCCGCGAAGTCATCCTCAGCCACCGTCTTGCCGTCGAACTCGGCTGCGATCCGCTCCGCCATTCCGGCCTCGTCCAGCGGTGGCGGGGACTCCGGCAGGCCGCGGTGGCGGTAATCCTCGCCGTCGATGCGGACGACGTCGAACTGGTCCGCCAGCACCTGGATTTCGCGCTGGAAGTCCACGGCCGCGAAGCGGCCCTCGCCCAGCGAACCGGGCAGGGTGTTGGACGTCGCCGCGAGCTTGACGCCGGCGTCGGACAATTCCCTCATGAGCCGGGACATCAGCACCGTGTCTCCGGGATCATCGAGTTCGAACTCGTCAATGCAGACCAGCTTGTACGCCGAGAGCGCCTCAACGGTCTTGCGGAAGGAAAGCGCACCCACGAGGTTGGTGTACTCAACGAACGTGCCGAAGGCCTTCGGGCCCTCCACCGCGTGGAAGAGCGAGGCGAGGAGGTGGGTCTTGCCCACGCCGAAGCCGCCGTCCAGGTAGAAACCCGCCTTCGTCTCCGGCTTCTTCGCACCAAAGAGTTTGCGGAAGCCGCTGGGAGCCGGTGCGTCGACGCTGGCGGCGAAGGCGCGCATCGCTGCGACGGCCTCGGCCTGCGAGGGCTGGGACGGGTCGGGAATGTAGCTGTCGAAGGAGACTTCACCGAACCTGGGCGAGGGGAAGAATCCCTGCAGGAGTTCGTCCGTGGAAACCTGGGGAGTCCGCTTTGTCAGCTGCTCCACTTGTCCTGCTGCGCCCAAACCATCCATCCGATTCTGCTAGGGGTACCGGCATTTGCTGCCGTAGCAACGATACGCCACTGCGGCAGGTGAACTGTCCCCAAGGAAGTTTTAGGACGCGCGCATCGTTAGGCTTGGTAGTAAACCCGTCGTCGTACCCAAAGGGGACCATTCATGCCGCTGCCCGCAGATCCGAATCCGAAGTTCGCCGACTACGCCCACCCCGAAAGGCTCGTGTCCACCGGCTGGCTGGCCGCGAACCTGGATGACCCGGATCTGGTGGTGCTGGAGTCCAACGAGGACATCCTGCTCTACGACACCGGCCACATTCCCGGCGCCCGAAAGATCGACTGGCACACGGACCTGAACGACGCCGAGACCCGGGACTTCGTTGACGGCGCCGCATTCGCGAAGCTCATGGGCGAAAAGGGCGTGACCCGCGACTCCACCGTCGTTATCTACGGCGACAAGAGCAACTGGTGGGCCGCCTACGCCCTCTGGGTCTTCACACTCTTCGGCCACGAAGATGTGCGGCTGCTCGACGGCGGCCGGGACAAGTGGATCGCCGAAGGCCGTGAGCTGACCACGGACAAGCCGCAGGTCACCGCAACCGACTATCCCGTCGTCGAACGCAACGATTCCCCGGTTCGCGCCTACCTCACCGATGTGCTCTCTCACCTGGGCAACGGGCCGCTGATCGACGTCCGCTCCCCCGCCGAATACACCGGCGAACGCACCCACATGCCGGATTACATGGACGAAGGCGCCATGAAGGGCGGCCACATTCCCACTGCCGTGTCCGTGCCATGGGGCAAGGCTGCTGCCGAGGACGGCACCTTCCGCAGCCGGACTGAACTGGATGCCCTGTACGGCGGTGAAGCCGGGCTCCAGGCGGGTGACGACGTCGTTGCCTACTGCCGCATCGGAGAACGTTCCAGCCATACTTGGTTTGTGCTGAAGCACCTGCTCGGCTTCGAATCGGTCCGCAATTACGACGGGTCCTGGACCGAATGGGGCAACGCGGTGCGCGTGCCGATTGTCCGCGGCACAGAGCCCGGGGCTGCTCCGGCTGCGCCCTAGAGACCTGCCAGTCATCCACAACCGAAAGTACTTGGTTCTATGAGCACCGCTATTCCCTCCTCCGCCCAGCCGGCCGTTCCGGCGGAGCTGCAGGAGATCATCGACGATTTCCAGGCCATGACCGAGCCTGAACGGCTTGAGCTCCTGCTTGAGTTCTCCCGTTCACTGCCGGAACTGCCTTCGCGCCTGGCAGACCATCCGGAAATGCTCGAACAGGTTGTTGAGTGCCAGTCGCCGCTGTTCCTGACCGTCGAAGCGGGCGAGTCACCGGAGCATCCGGTGGAGCTCTTCTTTTCCGCGCCGCCTGAAGCGCCGACCACCCGCGGGTTCGCCGGCGTGCTGCACGAAGGCCTGAACGGACTCTCAGCCGCGGAGATCCTCGCCGTGCCGGCAGATGTGCCTGACCGGCTGGGCCTGACCCGGGCCATCACCCCGCTGCGCATGCGCGGCATGTCCGCCATGCTGGGCCGGATCAAGCGCAAGGTGGCCGAGCAACTCGCCGCCGGTTCCGCCGGTTCCGCGGGTTCGGCGGGTTCGGAGGCCACAGGCACAACCGTCGCAGACGCAGCGGGGTAGAAGGCGTGGCCGGCGGCAGCAGGAAGAACGGACACGGCGCGACGCCGGCCACCCATGCACTGGATGCTGCCGGCGTCGCGTACCGCACCATGGGCTACCGCCATGACGCGTCGGCGGCCTCCTACGGTCTGGAAGCTGCCGAGAAGCTCGGTGTTCCTCCCGAAGCGGTCTTCAAGACGCTCATGGTGTCCCTGGGGAACCGCCTCGCGGTGGCGATGGTCCCGGTCGAGGCCATGCTTGACCTGAAGAAGGTCGCCTCCCTGCTGGGCGTCCGCAAGGTCTCCCTGGCCGACCGCGCCGAGGCCGAACGGCGGACGGGCTACGTGGTGGGCGGCATATCTCCGCTCGGTCAGCGGCACCACTCCCCCGCCGTCATTGACGCCAGCGCCGAAGGCCTGGAGCTGATCTACGTTTCCGGCGGCAGGCGCGGTTTCGAGATCGAGCTCTCACCCTTCGACCTGATCCGCCTGACCGAAGCGCAGACCGGACCCATCGCGACGTACAAGAACCAGCACTCGGGCTGAACTAGCTGCGCACCTTCTGGATGAATTGCGCGGTGCGTTCGGCCAGCTTGCGGATCCGTTCAGCCTTGACGAGTTCCGGGTCCGGGTGGATGGGCGTGGGGAGCACGTCCGCCCGGACGTTTCGTGAACAGCTAAAGGCGCTGTGGATGAGCGTTCCCACTGAGTTGCCGTTCTTTCCGGATGCGCCGGCCTTGGGCGCTACGAACAGGTAGACGTCATCGTTGTCTTCCAGGTCCTCGCAAAGAGCGCACATGGCCTTCCTGCCCGCGGACACGAGCTCCGGCGCGCGGAGAAGGATGGTTACCGGTTTTCCGTCGAGCTCGGTGACGAGGTACGACCGCTGCGGCATCTTGTGGTCCCGCCACCCGTACTGGTCGATGTTCTCCCAATCGACTTCGTCGAAATCGGCCGGGAAATTCACTGCCGCGGTCTGGGACCGGCTGGCGTTGATGAATGATTTGCGGATGGCAGCTTGAGTCAGGGCTTTCATGGTTTTGGCTTTCGTTTCTGGTGCTCGGAGAGGGTAGCTCTCTGGGCGCTGGTGCAGGCGGCTCTCCAGGCTTCGCCGTGCCCAGGACCCAGCCTGTCGGGGCGGGATCGGTGGGCGGAGTGCGGGCGTGCTTCGTCTACCGGCAATGGGACGGAGGAAGCCGGACAGGGGCCGTACCTGCAATGGGTGGTGTGCGTGCTAGGAGCGTGGCGCACAGTAGGGCCTGAGGCCCACCAGCGCTTCCGCTGCGCAAACGCAGCCGGGTACCGAAACGATCATGCGAGAAAGCGTAACAGGTACTGCCCGAGCCGACTCAGCTGGCCCCGCCAATTGCGGATGCCACGCCCGGAAGCGGCGGCGCCATGGAGGAGTAAGTGTGCCCGGTGGGCGTCGTTGTTCGGACGGTATGCCGGGGCGAGACGTCATTCCTGCGGGAGCTGACTGGAGTGGACGATGAATTCCATCCTGGTGCTTCCTTGGCCTGGTTGCAGGATTCGCAGAGTCCCTGTCCGTTGGCGTAGCTGGTGCGTCCGCCTTCCGCATGGGGTTCTATGTGGTCGATGTGCCGGATCGGTGCGTCGCACCAGGGTGTACGGCAGGTTTGGTCCCGGGTGCGGATCATGCGTGCCAGGCCGGCCGGGAAGGCCCGGGCCTTGGATTCCATCGCTGTCAGTTCCCCGGATACCCGGTCCAGGTAGAGGCGCCGCAGGGTCACCGGGGTTCGCTGTTCGTCATGTGGAGGCGAAGCTGGGGCACCTGCACCGGCACCGGCACCGGGTGGAGGTCCCTGCCAGCCGGCCGCCGCCGGGGGAGATTGCTGGTAGTTCCCAAGTCCGAGGGCGGAGCGGATCAGGTCCCGGGCCCATGCTCCGGGGACGATCCCGTACCCGGGGAAGTAAGCGGGCGCATCCCTGCCCGACCCTCCCAATGGCCCAGCCGTGCCGCCAGCATCCCAAGGCCCCAGCGTTCCAAGTGATCCTGTTCCGGACCGGCCCGGCCCTCCGGGTGCTACCGGCACTCCAACGCCGCTCAGCCGTCCAGGCGCTACCGGCGCTCCAACGCGGCCCAGCCGTCCAGGCGCTACCGGCACTCCCGTCCTTCCGGGCGAAGCATCCACGCCGGGCACGGTTTCCCCGTGCCGGTCGGTGAACAGGGTCCGGTCGGGAAACGGAGTCCGGCCGGTGAACAGGGTTCGGTCGGTGATGACCAGCTGCACTTCTACTGGAACCCGGTCTGCTGCTGCCTGCCCGGTCACGCGTTCAACGAGGGTATCGGCCATGATCTGGCCCCGGCCCCGCGCATCCCCTGAGGCACGCAGCGAATCTGCTGCCCGGGACAGTGCGGCGTAGACGGCCACTCCCTGCGCGACTGGCAGCAGCCCGGTGACAAAACACATGGTGTCCGGTGCCGGGCGGCAGGAAACATACCGGTCGGAGACGGCCTTCGCGTTGCGCCGGACCTGGGAGGCGGGATCGATGGCCTGGGTGATGGAACGGATCCGGGCGATCAGTTTCCGGTCGCCCACTCCGTCAAGGGAGTCCGGGTCCTTGCAGATCAGTTCGTCTACCCGGTGCCGGTCTTCCAGGTCCAGGCAGGCGGTTTCCCGGACGAGCAGGGTTGCCCGCCATTCACTGAGCACCCCGGATGCCAGTGCGGCGAGGGTGTGGGGCATTTCGTGGACCAGTGCTTTGCCGAGTCCCAGGTGCCGGCTGCCGCGGTGCGGGGAATCCCTGCGGGCCAGGGCGATCTGCGCTCCGACACCACGCCCCAGGTGGGCTGCCGGGACACCGGCACGGGACTGGACCCGGCGCTGGGACGCGTCGAGCACGGCCGCAGCACAGGCCTGCACCGCCGCGGCCGATGACTTCAGTTCCTCCAGCACCCGCAACAAATCCACCAGCTGTGAATCGGCCGTCTCCAACAGGTCGGCACCTGCGAGCGCGGCAGAGAAGCTTCGAACTCTCGCTGCGAGCTGCCGTCCAGGTTCGACTGGACTGCAGCCATTGCCAGCACTGACAGGAAGTGGATTCCCAGTGACACATGGAACCTTGGTGTACATACCCCCTGAATTCCGTAGCGGTGGCGCCGGGGGCGGCTGGAATGATTCGAACATGTGTTCGAGTATAGGGCCCCTCCCCTCGCACCAAAAGAGCGAACCTGCGGGTTCCAGTACTCGCCTTGAGCACCCGCGAGCGCGTGTAAGCTCGGCTTCCTTCGCAGGATCAAACCCGGCAGAGTACCTGGAGACTCTGGGGACAACTCATGGGCGAACCAGCCCAGCATGACGGACTGTGGAGGGGACAACGGTGTGCACGAACGGCAGTGTTTTCATGGGGAACGTGTCCACACGCGTCCCGCAGTGGAGGCCCTCCTGAACTGCCCGGGCTCAGAACCCGTTCCCGGAACCTCGTCCAACCCGCCAGCTACCCGCAAACGCCGCGACAGCCACCAGTCCGAGCATCGGGAGGACAACCCACGATTCGGCAAGGAAGAAAGCCGCCAGGTACGCAGCGAAGGCCATTACACCGGTCGCTGCGGTCCGTGTCTCGCGGGTACGCAAAGCGAGTGCCAGAAGCGCCGCGCCATAGACCCCGCTATACGTCGTGCTCCACAGCAGAAGCGCCAGGAACGGTGCCGTGAAACCAAGCAAAGCCAGGGCGCCGCGCTGCCGCCGCACGTTCAAGCGGTTCTCCTTCTTGGCGACGAGGACGTAGGCCGCGAATATCACCACGGCGGGAACTATCAGAGGCAGCAGACTCCAGAACGGATACAGCACCCCCGGAAAGAGGAAAGACAGGTCGGCGGGCTCCCATGGCGCCCTGAAGACGGCATTGCCACTCAGGACGTAGAGGAGGGACAACACCGTCCCGACGCCGACGGCGGACATCAGCGCAGCGCCGCTGTAGGCATCCGCAGCCACAGCGGAGCCAGCCGCTGATCCGATCTGATCGCCCGAACGCGCCCCCGGCTCACTCACCGAACTCTGGATCTGTCTCTCGTGCCCCGGCATGGAGGGAAATCTAGCACGGAGGCCGACGACGCCCGACGGCGGCACCAGCGGACACGGCCGGCGGCGCCCGCCTGGTCAACGTCCCGGTCAACGTCCCGGTCCACGTCCCGGTCCGGCGGCCCACCCGACGAAACACCCCCGGGCACCACCCCCGGGAAACACCCCCGGGAACCGCGCCCAGGAAAGGGCCTATCCCTGCCACGCAGCAAGGAACCCGCCCCGCCCCCTGACCAAGGACCAGTCTCAAAGCCCCGCTATCAGGAACACGAGGGTCAGCAGCGCGGGGCCGGCCTGGATCAATGCCGGACGGAGCATCCGGGAGTCCTTCAGAAGCAGCACCACGCCGGCAAGCATCATGGAGGCAGCGGCGTAGCCGACGAGGGTAGCCCCTACGGCGACGTTCCCCACCCCCAGCAGGATGACGCCGAGGATCGCTCCCACGGCAAGGAAAAGATTGTAGAAGCCCTGGTTGTAGGCGAGCCCCTGGGTATGGGCCGCCTGTTCGCCGTTGGGAATCCGGAACAGCTCCATGGTCGCGGGGGCCGTCCACCGGATCGACTCAAGCACAAAGATGTACACGTGGATGGCAGCGGCAATGAGTGCGAAGACGGACGCGACGACGAGCATGGGTTCCTCCTACCGGCACCCGGTACCGGAGAACAGTGGACAGCAGGGACAGCCGCCCGGCGCCGTTTCCGGCTTCCCCTATGCTCGCATCCGGCACAGCCGGCCACAATGAGCCGCCGGCAACACGGACGCTCAGCAGAAGAACAGGCTGGCTGAATCCTAGCGGTGCTCAGCCGGACGGCGGGTCCGGCCGATAGCTGTCTCCAACCATCCGGCCACGGTGTCCTCCCAGCGGGCAGGGTCAACGTTGTATTCGCGGGTATGCCCGCCCTGCGGGAAACGGACGAAAGTCACCAGGTCCGGATTCTTCTCCGCCAGGTCCGCAGAGGGACCCACGGGAACAAACTCGTCCCGCTCGCTGTGCACGATCAGCACGGGGGTCCGGATTTCCTCGGCCCGGGACACCCAGTCCATGCTCCGCAAATCCAGCGGTGCCGCGAGCCCGGTCAGTGTCCGTCCGGCAGCGTTGGAGATCAGCCACTGCCCCAGCCTGCCAACCTGCGCGGGAATCCGGTTCAGGCGCGCGTGGTGGGCCAGAACCTCCACCCAGTTCACTACCGGACCATCAAGCACCAGGGCACGGATGTGCCGCTTGAGCGGTGAAAGGTCCGCGGTCTGCAGCGCGATTGCTCCCCCCATGGACCAGCCGAAGAGAACGACGTCGCGTGCACCGTTCTCGAGCGCGTAGCGGATGGCTGCTTCGACGTCGCGCCATTCCGTCAGGCCCAGGCCGTAGCGGCCGTCGGAGGCGTAGGGGGCTTCGCCGTCGTTGCGGTAGGAAATCAGCAGGCTGGTCATGCCCGCGCGCCGGGCTGCACCCAGCCCGCGGATCGTTTCGGTGCGCTGGGCACCGCGTCCGTGGACCATGATGGCCCAGGTACCCGAATCGTCCAGCGAGCGCACCAGCCAGGCCGGCGCCGTGCCGTTCTCGACGTCGATCTCTACGTCCTCCTGCGGGAATCCGGCCGCTGAAGGCGACGGGTGAATGGCACCGGACCACCATCCCCGGACGGCCGAGGCGATGTCCCCCGAATAGACCTGTTCGACGTCGCGCTGCACGGTCCCTTCCCGCGGCACGTAGGAACGGATCTCGCCAATCCGGGCATGTCCCTCACCGCGGTTCCAATACAGGCCGTAGGTTCCGGGAACGGTCGTGTCCTCGTTGGCGGGCAGGATCACCTGCAGTCCGTGCGGTGAGTCGATCACCGCGAGGATTTCGAGGTTCTCATCCCGCTCCCGGCGGGGAGTGACTATTTGCCGCGCGAAGTAGACGGCCAGTCCCGACGTCGCAGCGAGCACGGCGGTGGACGCAGCAACGCCCATGCCGGCACCGAAAGCGGTCCATTTGACCCACGGCGGGGTCATTGCGGAGGAGGATTCGGTCACTTCGGAAGGAGAGAGAACCATGACTTCATTGTTACCGACTTTCCGCCGGCAGGGTAAACCCGGCTGGGCGACGTTCCGGGTGGCGCTGACGCCCGGAAAAGCTAGGCTGGCAGGATGAACCCTACGATTCTGGTGCTAACGGAAGAAACGCTGAACGAAGCCGATGCCCGCAACCTGGGTTATCTGGCGGAGGACAACCCGGTCCGGTTCGAAATCCTGGTACCGGCCGATCCCGGACGGAACATGCTGGTGGACGTCCTCGACAACCTCAGCCTGCTGGATTTCGCCGCTGCTTACCGCAACATCGCCGGGCCGCACCTGAGCGAGAAACAGGAGGTCAAGGCCGCTGAGCAGGAGCTCGCGGAATCTCTGGACCTGCTGCGCGGCCTGGGTTTTGACGCCGACGGGCGGGTCACAGGACAGAATCCGGTTGAAGCCGTGGTCGAGGAAGCGCGGCGCTCGCAGGCCCAGCAGGTAGTTGTCATCACCACTCCACACGCGGTGGAAGACACCTTCGGCACGGACTGGGCCAATGAAGCACAGGACCGCCTGGGCGTGCCGGTCCTGCACCTGTATTCGGGATCTACCTTCATCGGGGACTCCTAGGCAGACGGGAGGAACCCGGAGCCGGGATTTATTGGCCGGCTCCGGACGTTGCAGCGAACATGAGCACTAAAGGAACGAACAGTGAGGCGGCAATGAACAGCAGCAATGACACCGGTACTCAGTTCCCGGTCCAGAAGTCCGACGACGAATGGCGGGCCGAGCTGACTCCTGCCGAGTACCAGGTCCTCCGCCAGGCGGGCACGGAACGCCCGTACACCGGCGAATACTGGGACACCAAGACCGAGGGCGTCTACGCCTGCCGGGCCTGCGGTGCCGAACTGTTTACCAGCAGCGAGAAGTTCGATTCGCACTGCGGCTGGCCCTCCTTCTTCGCGCCGCTGGCCGAAGGCAAGGTTCGCTACCTGCATGACCGCAGCATGGGCATGGACCGCATCGAAGTCCGGTGCGCGAACTGCGACTCCCACATGGGACACCTGTTCGAGGGCGAGGGTTTCGACACCCCCACCGACCAGCGGTACTGCATCAATTCGATTTCCATCAAGCTGGTCCCCAAGGCCGCAGACGGGAACTGACCCCCGAGGGGCACGGTTGCCCCCCGGCCATTGTGCCTCCCAATAGCCCGCCGTACGCTCGAATAACGCGCCGAACCCGTTTTCGGCCCAGCGTACGGCGGGTTTTTTGCTGCCCGCCCGTCTGGCCAGCCAGGAGCTGCAATGGGAACAGACCAGTACCACGAACCGCCGGCGGAGCTGTCCGCCGAGACCCGGACGTTTGCCAGGATGTGCGCCAGCCTGAGCGAGGAAGCCGAGGCGATCGGCTGGTACGTGCAGCGCATCTCCGTGGAGCCCGACGCCGAATCCCGGGCCATCATGCAGGACTCCCTCGGCGAGGAGTTCAAGCACTTCTCCATGGAACTTGAATTCCTGCTCCGCAGAACGCCCCAGTGGCGGGACATGGCACGGGGCATCCTCTTCACCGACGGCGACATCGTTGCCCACGGCGAAGCCTCGGAGGCAGCTGCAACCGACAGCGAGTAGGTCCGGAGCAGGAAGCTTTCCCCCTGCCGAACCCCCCGGAGGTGAATGGGCAATGGCACGGCCAACCATCCTGGACCGGTTCCGCCCGGTCGGCGCGCCCGGCCCCTCCGGGCCCGTAGGTGTTCCATCCACGGACCAGGAAGGCCCCGACGCCGAACTGCTGCCGGTCTTTGCCGCGCTCCAGCCGGATACCGAAGAAGGCAAAGCCCGCGTCGAGGCGGCCACGGCCCGCGCCGAGGAACTGCTGGCCGACGCACGGCGGCAGGCCGACGCCGACGTGGCCCAGGCGCGGCTTGATTCCGGGTCCGTCCGCGCCCGGGCCGCAGAAGAGGTAACCCAACGTGCCGCGGACCAGGAAAAGGAACTCCTTTCGGCGGCTCGGGACCGGGCCGATCGGCTTGGGCGGGCAGCACGGGAACGGATTCCGGAGCTTGCCGCGAGGATCGCCGGCTCCATTGCCCGTGACTACCTCGGCGAAGACTCCCCCGACGCCGGACACGACGGCGGGACCGACGCCGGACACGACGGCGGGACCGACGCCGGACAAGGCAACAGCACACACACCGAGGACACACAGTGAGGTCCGACTGGGTGGCCGCATCTGTGCGTGCGAAGGCGATGGCACGCCGGCGGGCCGGGGCAGGACTGTGCCGGGAGGCTGCAGCCCTGGGCTCGCTGCCGCAGGCCCTGGGGCTCTTCGAACAAACCGGTTACGGCCCGGAACTCATCGCGAATCCGAACACCGCAACGGAGCGGACCCCCGCCAGGGCGGCATACGCAGCGGCAAGCGGCACGGAAGTTAGCCTGGCCGCTGCGCAGCACGCAACGCGCCGCAGCGTCCTGTGGCAGCTGCGCGTGCTTGCCGGCTGGCTGCCGGTCTCCGGAGCGCGGATGGTTCGGGCTGCCGGAGCCGTCTTCGAACTCGGGAACATCACAGTGCTTTCCCGGCGGCTCCGGGATGCCGAATCCGCCGAAAGGGATGACCCGCTGCGGCGCCGCGCGGCCCTCCCGGAGTACTTTGACCTGGGCGGACTGGCTACCGCTTGGCCGAGGCTCGCACGGGCGGGGACCTACTCGGAGCTGGTGGAAGCCCTGCGGACAAGCCCTTGGGGAGACCCGGGTACTCCGCAGGACCTCGCGGACACACTGACGGTCGTCTGGCTCCGCCGGCTGGCGGCCAGTGCACCCCAAACCCGCCGCTGGATGGTGGCCGCCGCGGCGCTGCTGGCTGCCCGCCGCGTGCTCGCGGTACCCGGTGCGCAAGACACCGCAGGCGGCCGGATGGAACCGGGTAACCCCCCGGAAGGAAACCGCCTGAACACCCTGCTGCAGCCCATGATCGGCACGGCCTGGACCGAGGCGCAGGATGTGGCGTCCTTCCGCGCGGCGCTGCCCGCCGCAGCTGCCGGCGCCCTGTCCGGAATTGAGGACCCCGGTGAACTCTGGCGGACCGAGGCGTCACTGCGGGCACAGGCCGAGGAGGAGGCGTTCGCCCTGCTGCGCTCCGGGCTGCCCGGCCCGGACATCGCCGTCGGGGCCATCACCGTCCTGGCCATGGATGCCTGGCGTGTCCGCGCGGCGCTGGCCGCGGCAGCTGTCGGCGCGGGCAGCGAGGTGCTCGATGCAGTGGCGTGAAACCCTCAGCCCCATCCGCATGGACCGTGTGGCGGTCATCGCCCCCACGGACCGCACCCGTGACGCCCTGGAAGAGGTGGCCCGCAGCGCCGCCGTCGAACTTGAGCTTCCCTACACGCCCGGTGACGGGCCGGAGGAGATTGACCGCGCTGCCGGAGCGGCGGTGCAGAACGGCGCGGTAACCGGGCTGGTGGGTTGGGCGCCGTCGCGCCGGGTCCCTGAACTGCAGCAGGCGCTGAATCCTCTGGGCGCCGGCGTCGTTCCGCTCAAAGCGCCCCGCGGCGTCCAGCCGCCCACCCTGCTGACCGGAAATGAACACCGCACCCGGCAGGCGCCGAAATTTTCCCGCCTGCTCGTGGACACCTACACCACCGTGCCGTATGCCGACGTGGACCCGGCGAGGCTGGCCGGGCTCGCGTACGTGGTCATGTTCGGCATGATGTTCGGGGACGCCGGGCAGGGGCTGCTGCTGGTCCTGGCCGGACTGATCGTCCGCTCAGGCAGGATCGCGAAAATCCGCCGCTTCCAGCGGTCCTGGCTCTTCATCTTCGGCGCCGGACTGGCGGCGGTCTTCTTCGGGGTGCTGTACGGGGAGTTCTTCGGCCCCACCCACGTTATTCCGGTGCTGTGGCTGGAACCGGTGGAGAATCCCATACCCCTGCTCATCGCCGCCTTGATTTTCGGTGCCGTGCTGCTCGCCTTCGCCTTCACCCTCGGCACCATCAACCGGGTGCGGGAAGGCGGCTGGGGCTATGCGCTCTATGCCCGCACAGGGCTGGCCGGCGCGTTGCTCTTCCTCGCCGTCGGCATGCTGGCGGGTGGGCTGGTTGCCGGCTGGACTCCCATGATCGTGGCCGCCGCCGTCCTGGCGCTGCTGGCGCTGGTGCTGATCTTCACCGGCCTGTTCGTGGAGGCGGGAGGAGGCGGCACCGGGACCATGCAGGCGTCCGTGGAACTGGTGGATACCGTCATCCAGCTCGCGTCAAACCTGGTGTCCTTTACCCGGCTCGCCGCATTCGGCCTGACGCACGCGGCGCTGATGTCCATCGTCTGGCAGGGAACCACCGCGCTGTGGCATCCGGACTGGCGGGCCGTGCTGGCCGTGCTGGTGTTCCTCGTGGGCAACGCAATCACGTTCGCGCTGGAAGGCCTGGTTGCTGCGATCCAGGCCCTGCGGCTGGAGTACTACGAGCTTTTCTCGCGCATCTTCACGGATGAAGGCCGTCCGTTCAAACCCTGGAGCCCCCGGCTGCCCGAATCCGAGGCCTCCGGTTCGTCCACCACTGAAAGGCAAACGCCATGAATCCCTGGTTTGCCGGTATCCCCCTGGCACTGATCATCACCATCCTGCTGGCCGGAGGAGCGCTCTGGCTGCTCCGGCGCCGTCGGGGAGCAGGCATCAAGGTGATGCTCGGCGTGAACGGGCTGATCATGGCAGGAGCGCTGGCCCTGCTGGCCGCGGCCTTCGCGGCTGCACCGGCGTCAGCATCCGGCGGGGCCGCGGGAACAGCGGTTTCCATGGCGACCGACGGATCCGACAGCTCCAGTGCCGCCCTGATCGGCGCCGCGATCGCCGTCGCGGGTTCCTCGATTGGTGCCGCAATCGCCGTGGCGTACACCGGATCGGCTGCGCTCGCAGCCATGAGTGAACGCCCGGAGATCTTTGGACGGGCCATGGTGGTGGTGGGACTGGCGGAAGGCATCGCGATCTACGGGCTGATCATCTCCATCATCCTGATCGGCCAGGCATGAGCGCCCGGGCGGTCATCGCCGCGCTGGGCGCGCCGGAGATACTGGCCGGGTACGAGCTCGCCGGCGCACGGCTGATCCCCGCGAAGACGGACGAGGACGTGCGGCAGGCCTGGTCCACGCTCCCGGAGGACACCGCCGTCGTCCTCCTGACGGCCGACGCCGCTGCCGCCCTGGCCGGGCACCTGGACAATGCCGCGGCACCCCTGACCGTGGCGCTGCCCGCATGAGCACCCTTCCGCGCACCGCCGCTCCCGCGCTGGCGCCCATCCGCGAGGCCATCCGTTCCGGCTCGGCAGCGCAGGCCCAAACCATCCTGGACACCGCCGAGCGCCAGGCAGCGGAAATCCGGGAACGCGGACGGTCGGAAGCAGGGCAGATCCGCAGCCGTGCCGAGGCGGACGGCCGTGAGGCGGCGCGGGCCGAGGCTGTGCTTCGTTCCGCCCGGGCGCGCCGCGAAGCCGGCAGGACGGTCCTGGCCCGCGAGGAGGAACTGCGCGAAGAACTGCGCCGCCAGGTCCTGGCCGAGGCGGCCAGGCTCCGCAGCGACCGGCGCTACCCCGCCCTGCTGGAGGCACTGCGGGACCAGGCCCGGCAGCTCCTCGGCGCCGGCGCGCGAACCAGCGAGGCCCCCGGCGGCGGCATCACGGCCAGCCTGGGCTCACGCAGCGTCGACCTGTCCCTGCCTGCGCTGGGCAGCGCAGCGCTTGAACGCTATGCCGGGGAGGTGCGTGACCTGTGGCAGGAGTAGGGACTGGAGGCACCGGCAACGGGGCCCAGGCCGGCGGGACGGGGCGGGTTCGGCGGGTCAGCGGACCGCTTGTTGAAATCAGCGGCCTCCCGGACGTCTCCATGCTGGAAGTGGTGGCACTGGGGCCTGACCGGATCTCCGCGGAGACGATTGCCGTCAACGGCAGCGACGCCGTGCTGCAGGCCTACGAATACACCGGCGGCCTCAAGGCCGGAGACGCTGCGGAAGGAACCGGGCACCAGCTTTCCGCCCTGCTCGGACCGCACCTGCTGGGACAGGTTTTCGACGGCCTGCTCCGGCCGCTGTCCTCCGCTCCCCTGTGGCTGAGCGCAGACCGGCAGGACGCCGCCGAGGACCGGCAGCTTCTGGACCGCCCGTGGAAGTTCGAGCCGCAGGCCACGGTCGGGGACACGGTCAGCCCGGGGCAGGTGCTCGGCACCGTTGCCGACGCGGGAAGCGTGCCGTTCCGGGTCACCGTGCCTTCGGGCGTAGAGGGGGAACTGACCTGGCTGGGCAACGGCCTGCTGCGTCCACTCGAGCGCGCCGCCGTAGTGGGCGGCACCGATGTCAGCCTGGCCCAGCGCTGGCCGGTCCACCTCCCCCGCCCGGTCTCCTCCCGCCTCTCCGACGCCGTGCCGATGCACACCGGGCAGCGGGTCCTTGACCTGATGTTCCCCCTTCCCCGTGGAGCGGCCGCCGCGGTGCCGGGAGGGTTCGGCACCGGCAAGACACTGCTGCTGCAGCAGATCGCCAAATGGTCCGACGCCGATGTGATTGTGTACGTAGGCTGCGGCGAGCGCGGCAATGAGATGGCGGATGTGCTCGATGGACTGGGCAGCCTGGAGGATCCCCGCACCGGCGGCGCACTCCTGGACCGCACCGTCATCATTGCCAACACGTCCAACATGCCCATGATGGCCCGGGAAGCGAGCATCAACACCGGGGTTACCGTCGCGGAGTTCTTCCGGGACATGGGCTACCACGCGGTGGTCATCGCCGACTCCACCTCGCGCTGGGCCGAAGCCCTGCGCGAGTTCGCCAACCGCAACGGTGACCTGCCGGCCGAGGAAGGATACCCGGCGTCGCTGGCATCCGAACTCGCAGCCTTCTACGAACGCGCGTCCCTGGCCATCACTCTGGGCGGGGGCACCGCATCCGTCACGGTCATCGGCGCCGTCTCTCCCCCGGGCGGGGACATGAGCGAACCGGTGACCACCGGAACCCAGCGCTTCGTCCGTTCGCTGTGGCAGCTGGACCGGGAGCTGGCCTATTCGCGGCACTATCCGGCCGTAAGCTGGCGCGGGTCCTTCTCCCGGGACGCCGACGCCCTGGGACGCTGGCACGCAGCCAACGGGGATCCGGAATGGGCCTCCCGCCGGGCCCGGGCCGGCCTCATCCTGGCCGAGGCGGACCGCCTGGCTGCCCTGGCCGAAATTATCGGAACGAACTCCCTGCCCGGCCACGAGCAGGTGGTGCTGCTGGGCGGGCGGCTGCTGCGCGACGGCGTGCTGGTGCAGAATGCGCTCAGCGCCAACGACGGCTACTGTTCCGCCGCCAAGGGCGCGGCCCTGCTGCAGGCCGTGCTGGACACCGTAGACGCCTGCCAGGAACTGGTAGCCCGCGGTGTTCCCCCGGCCACCGTCGATTCGTTCGATTTCTCCCCGCTGCTGCGCCTGCGCGAGTCCGCCGGGCCGGCCGACGCCGACGGGGTCGCCGAGCGCGCCGCGGACTTCCTCGCCGGGCTGAAGGAGCTGCGATGACCGTGCCAAACCGCAACCTCGTTTCCCACCGCGACGTCCGCGAACTGCGCGGTCCGCTCATGGTTGTGGGCGACGCCGACGGCGTGGGCTGGGACGAGTTCGCCGGCGTCGACGTCGAGGGCGGCCCGGAACGGCATGCCCTGGTGCTGGAGGTCAACGGGGACCAGGCCCTGCTGCAGGTGCTTGAGGGCACCGACGGAATGCGCCTGGGCGGCATCTCGGTGCGTTTCCAGGGCAGGCCCCTGCACATACCGGTGGGACCGGAATGGCTTGGCCGGGTCTGCAACGGACGCGGAGAACCCCTTGACGGCGGCCCTCCGGTTACCGCTGACACCGTGGAGCCGGTAGGTGGATGGCCGCTCAACCCGGTGTACCGGATCCCGCCCAAGGAAGCGGTCATAACGGGGATCTCCGCCATCGACGCCCTCACCACGCTGGTCCGCGGGCAGAAACTTCCCATCTTCTCCGTCGCCGGGCTGCCGCATCTGACCCTCGCCACGCAGATCGCCGCCCAGTCCCGCTCCGGCGGCCGGAACTTCCGGGTGGTCTTCGCTGCCATGGGCATGACGCACGCGGACATCGCCTACATCCGGGACCGGCTGGAGGAACGTTCCGCGGCCGGGGAACTGGTGCTGCTGCTCAACGCCGCTGACGACCCGGTGATTGAGCGGATCCTCACCCCCCGGATCGCCCTGAGCATTGCCGAGCACCTGGCCTATGAGGAAGGCAGCGACGTCCTGGTGGTCATGAGCGACATGACCAGCTACGCCGAGGCCGTGCGGGAAGTCTCCGCCGCCCGCAAGGAAATCCCGGCACGCCGCGGCTACCCCGGCTACCTCTACAGCGATCTGGCGACCCTGTACGAACGCTGCGGGCGTGTCCAGGGCAGGGAGGGGTCCGTGACGATCGTCCCGGTCCTGACCATGCCCTCGGGGGACATGACGCATCCGGTTCCGGACCTCACCGGCTACATCACCGAAGGGCAGATAGTGCTCTCCCCGGACATCAGCGCCCGGGATATTTACCCGCCGGTAGACGTACTGTCCTCCCTCTCCCGGCTGATGCGTTCCGGGGCGGGCAAGGGCAGGACGCGGGAGGACCACCTGGATGTGGCGGCGCAGGTGCTCGCCGCCATGGCCAGGGCCCGGCAGGCTTCGGAACTGGCCGAACTCGTCGGTGAGGATGCGCTGGGTGAGGCGGACCGTGCCTACATAGCGTTCCGCTCGGCCGTGGAGGAGAAACTGCTGAACCAGGGAGTGGACGAGTACCGCTCCCTGGAGCAGACGCTCGGCCTGGCGTGGGAAGCCCTCGCCCTGCTGCCCCGCCGCGAGTTGAGCATGATCTCCAACGAGTTGCTGGACAGATACCTCCCGGGACCGCTCGGAGGGGCCCGGCTGTGAGCGGGACCGGGCGGGCAGCGCGGGCCGAAAC
This sequence comes from Arthrobacter koreensis, assembly GCF_009193255.1. Classification (GTDB taxonomy): domain Bacteria; phylum Actinomycetota; class Actinomycetes; order Actinomycetales; family Micrococcaceae; genus Arthrobacter_B; species Arthrobacter_B koreensis. Next base: position 192,051 of record NZ_WACG01000002.1, on the reverse strand, counting down.
CGAACGCCGGCTCGAGACGGCCCGGCGCGGGGCGGAGCTGCTGGACCGCAAGCAGCAGATCCTGCGGATCGCCATCGGCAACAGGGCCGAATCATCCGAGCAGAGCCTGCGGCGCTTCCACGCGGCTGCGGCCCGCGCGGCCCGCTGGCTGGGACGGTCCCTGGCCCTGGACGGACTGGGACCCATCCGCGAAGCGGTGCCGGACACCCTTGCCGAGGCCGATATCCGCTGGGGCGGAGCCATGGGAATCGCCTACCCCGAGGGCGCCGCCGTTACACTGCCGCACCGGATGCCCTCCACGGGTTCCTCCGCGCTCGCCTACGCTGCCGCGGCACACCGGGAGGCGCTCGCTGCCGCCGTCGTCCATGCCGCCGATGCACGGGCGCTGCTCCTGCTCAGCCGGGAACTCGCCGCGACCCGCACCCGGCAGCGCGCCGTGGAACACCGCTGGATACCGAAGCTGGAAGCGGACCTCGAACGGATCCTGCGCAGCCTCGCTGAACAGGAACTTGAGGAGAGCCTGCGGCTGCGGTGGGCGGCGGGTGCAATCTAGGCCGGGACATCCTCCCAGTCGAACGGCGTGACTTCTCCGCTGGCCCAGTCCTGCCGCAGAATGGCGTAGGCCACCGAGGCCACCCGGCTGCCTTCCGCCGTCGGCCAGCCCAGCCGGTAATGCGCTTCCTTCAGGAACCCGGCGCGCAGGAAAGTCCTGCGCATCGCCAGGTTGTCCTCCCGGGTCTGCCCCTCGAAACGCACCGCCTCCGGGAACCGCTCGAACACCAGGGCACACAGCGCCTTCAGGACTTCGGTTCCCCGTCCGCGGCCGCGGAACTCCTCCGCCAGCCGAAGGTCGAACATGGGGGTGTCCTCCTCCAAGTCGTCCAGCACCACCAGTCCGATCCGCTCCGGACCGTCCTCGATCCAGAATCCGATTGACTCCGGGCTCCAGAAGCGGCCCTCCTCCACCAGCTTCCGGGCGGATGCTTCGGTGTGCACCGGCAGGACGTGGAACGGGAAATGGTTGGAGGTCAGGAACCGGACCAGCGCCCGGGACTCATGGTCGGACTGCACCATGGGCACAAAACTAATAGCCATGGCCGAAGTCTAGGAGACGCGGCGGCGTTCAGCCGAGGCGTTCGATGATCGTGACGTTGGCCTGGCCGCCGCCCTCGCACATGGTCTGCAGTCCGTAGCGCCCGCCGGTGCGCTCCAGTTCGTGGAGCAGGGTAGTCATTAGGCGCGCACCCGTGGCGCCGATCGGGTGACCCAGGGAGATCCCGCCACCGTTGACGTTTACCCTGGACATGTCTGCGTCCAGCTCCCGCTGCCAGGCCAGGACCACGGAGGCGAACGCCTCGTTGATCTCGATACGGTCCATCCGATCCAGGGACATGCCGGTGCGTTTGAGTGCGTGCCGGGTGGCTTCGATGGGAGCGCTGAGCATCATGACCGGGTCATCCCCGCGGGCAGAGATGTGGTGGATGCGGGCGCGTGGTGCCAGGCCGTACCGGCGCACGGCGTCTTCCGAAGCCAGCAGGAGCACTGCGGCGGCGTCCGAAATCTGCGACGACGTCGCGGCGGTCAGCTTGCCGCCGTCGCGCAGCGGTGCCAGGGATTCGATCTTCTCCCGGTTGGGCACGCGTGGGCCTTCGTCCGCCGTGATCCCGGCGACCGGGAGGATCTCGCGGTCGAAGCGGCCCTGGGCCTGGGCGGCAAGCGCCCGTTCATGGGAGCCGACGGCGAAGTCCTCCATTTCGGCGCGGCTGAGGCCCCAGCGGTCCACCATCATTTCCGCGCCGATGAACTGCGAGATGGGCTGCGTACCGTATCGGGCTTCCCAGCCCGCGGAACCGGCAAACGGGTTGGGGAAACCGAGCTCCGCCGCGGCCGTGTTGGCGAAGCCGATGGGCACCGCGGACATGTTCTGCACACCGCCGGCTATCACCAGGTCGCTGGTGCCGCTCATCACGGCCTGCGCGGCATAGGAAATTGCCTGCTGCCCCGACCCGCACTGGCGCTCGACAGTGGTTCCGGGCACCCGCTCGGAGAGCCCTGCGGCCAGCCAGGCGGTGCGGGCTATGTCCATGGCCTGCGGACCCACCTGGTCGATGCATCCCAGGATCACCTCGTCGAACTCATCGGATTCCAGTCCCGTGCGCCGCACCGTTTCGCCCAGGACGGCAGCGGCCAGGTCCGCCGGGTGCATCCCGCTCAGTCCCCCGCCGCGCCGTCCCACCGGAGTACGCAACGCATCGATAATGAATGCCTCAGCCATGGCCGGCCCCTTTGCCGCTCGATCGTCTGTGTCCTGCACCACGTTACCGCTCCGCTGCCGGAGCCCGCCGCGGAAACGGCTAGAATGGAAAGGCTGTCATCACGGGCAGCGCTGCCGCGGGCCCCCAGCCCCGCGGCCCTTCTTCCCACCACATGTGAAAGCAGCGGAGTGTCCCAACAGGTATCCACCACCGTCAGCGCCACCGCCACCAAGGAGATCCTCAAGGAGTCCGCCCGCCGGCGCACCTTTGCCGTCATCTCCCACCCCGACGCCGGCAAGTCCACCCTCACGGAAGCACTTGCCCTTCACGCCAGGGTCATCGGCACGGCAGGGGCCACCAATGGCAAGGAGAACCGCCGCGAAACGGTCTCCGACTGGATGCAGATGGAAAAGGACCGCGGCATCTCCATCAGCTCCACGGCCCTGCAGTTCGCCTACCGGGACACCGTCATCAACCTGCTGGACACCCCGGGCCACGCCGACTTCTCCGAGGACACCTACCGTGTCCTCGCTGCCGTAGACTGCGCGGTCATGCTGGTGGACGCCGCCAAGGGCCTGGAAACCCAGACCATGAAGCTCTTCGAAGTCTGCCGCGCGCGCAACCTGCCGATCATCACTGTCATCAACAAGTGGGACCGTCCCGGCCTGGACCCGCTGGCGCTCATGGACGAAATCACCGAGCGCACCGGCCTGGCCCCCATGCCGCTGACCTGGGCGATCGGCATCGCCGGCGACTTCCGCGGAGTCTGGGACCTGCAGAAGGACGAATACGTCCACTTCGAACGGCAGAACTCCGGCGCCTCCCTGGCCAAGGAAGAACACTTCACCCCGGAACAGGCACTGGAACGCGAAGGCGACGCCTGGACCGACTCCCTGGATGAGGCCGAACTCGTCATTGACGGCCGGGAATTCGACCGGGACGCCTTCCTCGACGCCAAGGCCACCCCCATCCTCTTCTCCTCCGCAGCCCTGAACTTCGGCGTCAAGCAGATCCTTGATGCCCTCGTGGACCTGGCCCCGTCAGCTGGACCGCGCGAGGACAAGGACGGCGGCCTGCGCCCTGTCGAGGCGCCCTTCTCCGGATTCGTCTTCAAGGTCCAGGCCGGAATGAACCGCGCCCACCGGGACCATGTAGCGTTCATCCGTGTCTGCTCCGGAATCTTCGAGCGCGGAATGGTGGTGACGCATTCAAACACCGGAAAGACCTTCGCCACGAAGTACGCCCAGCACCTGTTCGGCCGCGAACGTGAAGTGATTGACCAGGCGTACCCGGGCGACGTCGTCGGGCTGGTCAACGCTTCTGCACTCCGGGTGGGCGACAGCCTGTATGTGGAGGAACCGGTGGAATATCCCCCCATTCCGTTCTTCTCCCCCGAACACTTCCGGGTTGCCCGGTCCCAGGATCCCAGCCGGTACAAGCAGTTCCGGCGAGGCATCGACCAGCTTGAGCACGAAGGGATCATCCAGGTGCTCCGCTCCGACCGGCGCGGCGATCAGGCGCCCGTGCTCGCCGCCGTCGGCCCCATGCAGTTCGAGGTGGTGGAAGACCGCATGACACAGGACTTCAACGCCCCCATGCGCTACGAGCAGCTCTCCTACTCCCTCGCCCGGCTCACTTCCGCCGGTGCAGCGGAAATCCTCTCCAACGTGCACGGTGCCGAGGTACTGGTACGCACCGACGGAGCGTTCGTCGCGGTATTCAATGACATCTGGGCGCTGCGCCGTGTGGAGAAAAACCACCCGGAGGTTCCGCTGGCGGTCATCGGCACGGAGTCACCGAACAGCCGCGGCTACTGACGGATACCCGAAGAACCGCTGGGCCAAATCCCGCAGCCAAAAGCGGGAAGCATAAGCGTTGCTTATTGGAACGCGCATCGAGGCTAAGTTTGCTTGATTTGTGGCTACGCTGGGGCCATCGCATCTTCCCGCGCCGGGGAGTTCGTGCAACCGGAAGGTCCCAGCCATGTCATCCACTGCTTTTTCCTCCCCCGCAGGCCAGCTCGCTGCCCCTGAGGACTCTGCCGCGTGGCTGCGCCTGAAGGACGCGGCGACCCGGTTCGCGCAGTTCCAGGAACAGGACGGATCCGTGCCGGAAGAACACCGGGACGCGGCGGCGCCGCTGCTGCAGTCCGCGCGGAACGCCATAGCCGAACTGTCTCCGGCTTTCCCGCACGACGCCGAGTACCTGGACCTGGTGGTCCGGGACCTGGACCGCTGGCTGGAGGCAGGGCTCGGCGTGCCGGACTTCCTCGATTCCCTGCTGGCCTTCCAGCCGCAGCTTGACCGCACCGACGGCCTGCTCCACCTGGTGGTTTTCCCCATGTACACGCAGAACGGCTCCCGCTCCCGGCTGCTCGAAGCAGTACTGGTCGAGGTAATCTGGCCGGACTTCATCGCCGAGCTGGAAGCCGGCGAGTACTCGAACAAGCTCTTCGTCCCGATCCGCTTCCGCGACTTCACCCCGGGCTACGACACCAACTCGGCCGTCCTGTTCCCGGAAACCGTCGCCGTCCGCGAAACTCCGTCCTTCACCTGGGGCGCCATCTTCGCGGACCGGGAAGCCGCCCGGTTCCGCCGCGTCCTGCGGGCGGCCGCGGAAATCACGTCGCTGGAACTTCCGGAAGGTGCGGCCGACCTGCTGGACAGCCAGCAGCTCACCGAGGAAACCTTCGTGATGTGGGACCTCATCCACGACCGCACCCACATGCGCGGCGACCTGCCCTTTGACCCGTTCATGATCAAGCAGCGCATGCCCTACTTCCTCTACTCACTGGAAGAGCTCCGCTGCGACCTTACGGCGTTCCGCGAGTCCGTCAGGATCCAAAAGGACGACGACGCCGATCCCAAGGCCCGCAGCACCGCACAGCTGGTGCAGTACGCGGTCATTTTCGACCGGATCTTCCGCTTCGCCATTACCGGCTCCCGGGTGCGCAACTATGACGGCCTCGGCGGACAGCTGCTCTTCGCCTGGATGCACCAGCACCGCGTGCTGCACTGGACCGACGGCAAGCTCAGCATCGACTGGGACGAGGCGCCCGCCGTCGTAGTCAAGCTGGGCGAGGAGATCGAGGACCTGTACTGGCGTTCGATTGACCGGCCGAAGACAGCGCACTGGCTCGCCGCGTACGCTCTGGTTTCCGGCACACTGACACCCCACCCCGCCTCCCGCTGGGCCAAGGGTCCGGACGCGCTGCCCCTCGAGGGACCGCCCCGGGCATTGACGGACCAGGTGCTCGACGACGAATTCCCGCTGTCAATGTTCTACGAGGCACTGTCGAAGAAGATGGCACCTGTCATCGAATCGACTGCCGGAATCACAGGGAGCAGCACGCCATGAGCACCGCCGGAGCAGGGGCTGCCGGACTGCAGGGACTGAGGGTCCTGGTGGCCGGAGCCTCCTCCGCCTCCGGAACCGCGGTCTGCAAAGCGCTGGCCGGTGCAGGCGCGAGCGTGGTGGCCGTTGGCTCCAGTGCCGGGCGGCTGGCCGAGGCACTGGAGGATGTTCCCGGCGTCGAGCTGCGGACCTGCGACCTCAGCCGGCAGGGCGACGTGGACGGACTCGCCCGGGATCTGGCGGCCGAGGGCGGCGCGGATGGGCTCATCCACCTCGTGGGCGGCTGGCGCGGCGGCGGGACCCTCGCGGACCAGACCGATGAAGACTGGGATTTCCTGCAGCAGAACATCATCACCACGCTGCGCAATGTCAGCCGGAGTTTCATCGGACAGCTTGCCGCTTCCCCGCACGGCCGCCTTGCCATCGTCTCTTCCACCGCCGTGGAGGCGCCCACGGCAGGCAACGCCGGATATGCCGCTGCCAAGGCTGCGGCCGAGGCCTGGGTCCAGGCCATTGCCGCGGGTTTCAGCGGAACCCGGTCTGCCGCCGTCGTCTTCGTGGTGAAAGCCCTGGTCAACGAATCAATGCGCGCAGCAGCGCCGGAGCGGAAGTTCCCGGGTTACACCGGGGTGGACGAACTCGCTGCCGCGTCCGTGCGGCTCTTCACCTCCGACGCCGCACAAATCAACGGAAAGCGCATCAGCCTGGTGCCGCGCACCTGATCCGTTTTCGCCAATGCCCCACCTTGAGGAATACTGACACCCGTGACTGATACTGCTTCCCTGCATGACACTGCCCTGCGAGCCTTTGCCTCGGACAACTACTCCGGAGTCCACCCGGAAATCCTCGACGCAATCACGGCCGCGAACCTCGGCCACCAGGTCGCCTACGGGGAGGACGTCTACACCGCCAGGCTCCGCGAAGTCTTCACCGACCACTTCGGCAGCCGCATGCGTGCGTTCCCGGTCTTCAACGGCACCGGCGCGAACGTCATCAGCCTGCAGTCCCTGCTGCCCCGCTGGGGCGCGGTCATCTGTGCCTCCACAGCCCACATCAACGTAGATGAAAACGGCGCACCGGAGCGTGTTGGCGGCATGAAGCTCCTGACCGTCCCCACTCCGGACGGCAAGCTCACTCCTGAGCTGATCGACCGCGAGGCCTGGGGCTGGGGCGACGAGCACCGCGCCCAGCCGCTGGCAGTTTCCATCACCCAGTCCACCGAGCTGGGCACCCTGTACACCGTGGACGAAATCCGTGCCATCGCGGACCATATCCACGCCCGCGGCATGAAGCTGCACATGGACGGCGCCCGGCTGGGCAATGCCGCCGCGGCGCTGGGTGTGCCGCTGCGCGCCATCACCGCCGACGCCGGAGTGGACATCCTCTCGCTGGGCGGAACCAAGAACGGCATGATGTACGGCGAGTGCATCGTTGCCCTGGACCCGGATGCCGCCCCCGGCCTGGACTACCTGCGCAAGATGAACATGCAGCTTGCCTCCAAGATGCGCTTCGTCTCGGCCCAGTTCATCACCCTGTACGGCACGGACCTGTGGCAGCGGTCGGCATCCACCGCCAACGCCATGGCGGCCCGTCTGCGCGCCGCAGTGGAAAAGATCGACGGCATCACCCTGACCCAGCCCACCCAGTCCAACGCGGTCTTCGCGGCCCTGCCCGCCGGCGTGGCGGATAAGCTGCGGGACAAGTTCCGCTTCTACGACTGGGACCAGGCCACCGGAGAGGTGCGCTGGATGTGCACCTTCGACACCACCGAAGCCGATGTGGACGCCTTCGCGGCAGCCATCGCAGAAGAGGTCGCAGCGGCCCGCTGAACCGGCGCACTTTCGGTACGGGCCCTGCCTGCGTAAGGTGTAGCCACGTAACGAATAGGACACACCGGCGAGTCTGCGATCCCCGCAGGCGGGACCGCCGTAACCTTCGAGGGTGAGTGCGATTGGTGACCTGTCAGAGGTGCCCCCGGATTTCCTGACAGCCCTGGGGGCCCTGCGCCGGGCGAAATGCCGCCCGGAACTGCGGCTGGAAGAGATTCCGGCCCCCACTCGGCTGGCCCCGTTTGCCGTTTCCCTGGCCGCGGACGTCACTGCGTCCGGCCCCCAGCCGGTCAGCGGAACCTTCCACGGCCCGGTGGGGCCCGTCCTGCCGGAGAGCCGGGAACTGGCCACCGGGCGCTTCATCCTGCTGCATGATCCGGACGGAAGCGACGTCTGGAACGGAACCTTCCGGATCGTCACGTACATCCGCGCCGAACTTGAACCGGACATGGGAAATGACCAGATGCTCGGCTCCGTAGCGTGGACCTGGCTCGTGGATGCCCTGCAGGAGCACGGGGCGCGCTACTCCTCCGCCGGGGGCACCGCCACCCGGATCCTCTCCGAAAGCTACGGCACTCTTTCGGAGCGCAGCGACGCGATCGACATTGAGCTCCGGGCGTCCTGGACCCCGGACGGAGCCGACGTGCAGGCGCACCTCGAAGCGTGGTCGGACATGGTGTGCACCTTCGCGGGGCTGCCGCCCCTGCCCGACGGCGTGTCCCCGCTGCCGCGGAGACGGCTGAACTAGCCTCGACCAGCCAAAGAAACAGGTATACGGCCAGTTCTCGATAGACTGAAGTTCTTATGACCGCGCAAACTTCCGGCAATCCGGCTTCAGAGCTGTCCGCAGACGAACCTGTTGCCGCACCCCTTCCCGTCCTTGATGCTCCGCGTGAGGGCGTCCCGCTTGTCATCGACACCTTCAGCGGGCTCGAGCGTGCTGCCCGTGCGCTGGCCGCCGGCACCGGCCCCGCCGGGGTCGACGCAGAACGCGCCTCCGGCTTCCGTTACGGCCAGCGGGCCTTCCTGGTGCAGATCCGGCGTGAGGGTGCCGGAACATGGTTGATCGATCCGGAACCCCTGCGGGACCTGAGCATCATCAACGAAGCGCTGTCCGGAGTTGAGTGGATCCTGCACGCTTCCACCCAGGACCTGCCCTGCCTGTCTGAACTGGGCATGTGGCCGGACAAGCTCTTTGATACGGAACTCGCCGCCCGGCTGGCCGGCCTCCCCCGTGTGGGACTGGCGGCCGTGATTGAGAACCTCCTCGGCTTCAGCCTTGCCAAGGAACACTCCGCCGCAGACTGGTCCACCCGTCCCCTGCCCGAGCCCTGGCTGCGCTACGCCGCCCTGGACGTGGAGGTGCTGGCCGAACTCCGCGAGGAGCTGATCAAGCTCCTGGAAGCGGACGGAAAGCTTGCCTTCGCTGAGGAGGAGTTCGAGGCGATCCGTACCGCGGATCCCGCACCGCCGCGCACCGATCCGTGGCGCCGCACGTCCGGGATGCACCAGCTGCGCGACCGCCGCCAGCTGGCCGCAGTACGCGAACTCTGGACGGAACGTGAGCACCTCGCCGAGCGGCGCGACACCGCGCCGGGCCGGCTGATTCCGGACGCTGCCATTGTGGCCGCTGCCAGGGCCATGCCCTCAACGGTGCCGCAGCTGCTCTCCACGCCGGGCTTCCATGGCCGTGCCGCCCACAAGGAAGCACCGCGGTGGCTGCGCTGCATCGCTGCGGCACGGGAGACGAAGGACCTCCCGCCGCTCCACATTCCCACCAACTCCCCGCCGCCGCCGCGCGTCTGGGCCAGGAATGACCCTGCCGCAGCTGCGCGCCTGCTCACCGCCAAGCCCCGCCTCGCTGCCGTGGCGGAACGCCTGGACATGCCGGTTGAGAACCTGCTGACCCCGGACCACCTGCGCCGGCTGGCCTGGCGTCCGCCGTCCGTGATCGACCTGGACACCGTGACTGCCGCCCTGCGGGAACTGGGCGCACGCGAATGGCAGATCCAGCAGACCGCCGCGGTACTCACCGTCGCGTTCCTGGACCCGGATCCGCTGCCGGAGAAAGAGAAGGACTAGCTACTGCAGGCGCAGGAGCTTGTCGGGATTCCGCATGGCATAAACCCCGGTCACCAGACCGTCCTGCCGTTCCAGCTGGAAGACGGTGGTTACTGTACCGTCCTCGCGGAAGGCCACGGCCGGCAGCCCGTTCAGCTCGACGAACTCCGGGGCCGCATCCGCACCGAATTTGGCAGCCAGCCCGAGCAGCAGGGCGGCAACCTTCTCCTGACCGTAGACCGGCCGGCGGGCGGCGCTGACTATGCCGCCGCCGTCGGAGTGCAGCACGACGTCCGGTGCGAGGACCTCCAGCAGCGCCTGGATCTGCCCCGTCAGCGCAGCCTGCAGGAAACGTTCGACGGCGGCTCGGTGCTCTGCCTTGTCCGGCGGGTTCCGCGGCACACCGGACCGCACTCTTTCCCGTGCCCGGTGTACCGTCTGGCGGACGGACGCCTGGGAGGATTCGAGCACCTCCGCTATTTCGGCGTAGCGGAAGCCAAAAACGTCCCGGAGCACCAGGGCCACCCGTTCCGGCCCGCCCAATTGCTGCATCAGTACCAGCATTGCGGTGGACACATCGGCTCCGGTCAGCGCCGAGGCCTCCGGGTCGTAGGGCCCGGGCGCATCCTGGCCGGTAGGCAGCGGTTCCGGCAGCCACTCCCCCGGATACTCTTCCCGCCGCCGGGATGCCGCACGGACGGCGTTCAGCGCCTGCCGGGACGCAATCCTGGCCAGGTATGCCCGCGGGTTCCGCGGCACGCCGCTAGCCGCTGAGTACCGCAGCCAGGTTTCCTGCACCACATCCTCGGCGTCGGAGACGGAACCGGTCACGTCGTAGGCAATGGTGAAGACCAGCCGGCGGTGGGCCAGGAACTCTCGTTCCCGCTCCTTGCTCATACCTGCTGCATCACCGGTGATACCGGCTTCATCCGCGGGCCCGCCGGCCATGTGTATCCTCCGCTTCGCCTGGCTTCGCCGCGGATCCACCGTAGTGTCATGCGGCACAGTACTTCTTTTAGCATCGCAGCGGCTTTTCCGTGAAGGTGGATCCGCCGCGGCGTGTACCCGGCATGGAGCAGCTGGACAGCACCGTCGGACCGGCCGAGCGAGACGCACTGCCCCAGGAAGCCGCTGCTGTGCGCCGGAAGCGGCGCCCCGGCACGCGACCGCAGGATGTTCGATGCCGCTTCGGCACCCATCGGCATCGCTGTGGCACAGGTCTGCGGAAGGTAGCCGTAGCCGGGAGCCGTGATGACGGCTGCGTCGCCGGCACCGAAGATCCGCCCGTGTCCCGGAACGCGCAGCGACGAATCCACCGTGAGCCGGCCCGCGGAGTCGACGGGCAGCCCGCTGCGCGCTGCGAGGTCGGGGACTCCGAATCCGGTGCACCACAGGACCGCCGCGGCAGCCGGGACGTTACCTTCCTTCACAGCCTGCTGCCGAACCGCAATTCCCGCCCGCTGCAGGCTGCGCAGCACTCCCGCGCGCGCCCCTGCGGAAAAGTGCGGCACCACCAGTCCGGCGGCATAAAGCGTCACCGGATTCCCCGGATGTGCCCGCGCCGTTTCGGCGGCAGTTTCGACAGCAGTCAGGCCGCCGCCCACCACTGCGACGGCGTCTCCCGGCTGCAGGGTGCTGAGCCGCTGCCGCGCAGCTCCGGCCCCGTCCAGCCGGTCGGGTGCCAGTATTCCCGCAGGGACGGAACTGCTGCCGCTGCCCACGGCGTAGACGAGCCAGTCGTAGTCCAGGTGAGTTCCGCCGGAGAGCTGGACCCGGTGCTCTCCGGCATCGATCTTCACGGCCGTTCCCCGGATTAGTTCCACGTCCGGGTGCAGCAGGCTGCTGAAGGACACCGTCGCGTCGGCCCTGATGCCTGCAGCGAACTCGTGCAGTCGGATCCGCTCGGTGAAGCGCGGCTCGGGAGTAGCCAGGCGCACCCTGATGCCGTGCCCGGCCAGACGGTTGGCTGCCATGACGCCGGCATATCCGCCGCCGAGGATTACTGCTGTGGTGTCCATTGGATTTCCTCCTGCAACTCGCTGCTGCGCTCCTTGTGCTGACGCAGATAGGACACCGGCCGGGGCTGTTTTGTGACAGCAGATCGGCAAATGTTTCCTATCCACCGTCTGGCTAGGCGTTTTCAGGATTTTCCTAGGAAAAGTCCGTAAGATCTTGGCTACTATGGACGATCCTTCTCATAAACCCATGCCCTCCTGTGTGCCAGACGACTTGGTTCTAGGAGGGCAGCCCCATGTATGAATGGCTCATGATCGGCGTCGGCCTCCTGCTGACCGTCGGTACCGGCCTCTTTGTGGCTTCTGAATTCGCCCTGGTCAACCTGGACCGCAGCGACCTGGAGGCCCGACAGGCCGCCGGGGAAAAGCGTCTTGGTCCCACGATCAAGGCCCTGAAGATCACCTCGACCCATCTTTCCGGTGCCCAGCTGGGCATCACCCTCACCACCCTGCTCTCCGGTTACACCTTTGAGCCGGCCATCAGCGCGCTCCTGCGCGGACCGCTGCTCGGCGCCGGCGTACCCGAGGCAGTTGTCGGCGGCACCGGCGCAGTGATTGCCATCGCCGTCGCCACCCTGCTGTCAATGATCATTGGCGAACTGGTGCCGAAGAACTTTGCCCTGGCGCTGCCCAAGGCAACCGCCAAGGTGGTTGTTCCGTTCCAGGCCCTGTTTACCACTGTCTTCAAACCGGTCATCCTCGTCTGCAACAACACAGCCAACAAGGTCATCCGTTCCTTCGGCATCGAACCGAAGGAAGAGCTCTCCGGCGCCCGCAGCGCCGAGGAGCTCAGCTTCCTGGTCCGGCGGTCGGCCCTTGAAGGCGTCCTGGACCAGGACCACGCAGAGCTGCTGCACCGCACGCTGCGCTTCACCGACCACACCGCCGAGGACGTCATGACTCCGCGCGTGCGCATGGTCGGCGTCCAGGCCACGGACACGGCAGAGGACATCATTGCCACGGCCGTGAACACCGGATACTCCCGTTTCCCGGTCCTGGGCCGGGATTCGGATGACATCCTTGGTGTGCTGCACGTGAAGCAGGCTTTCGCGCTGCCCCTGGAGGCACGCGCCACCACAACGGCGGCAGACGTGATGGTTCCGCCGCTGCGCGTTCCCGAATCCATGGGGGTGGACTCCCTGCTGGGCATCCTGCGCAGCCAGGGGCTGCAGATCGCCGTGGTGACCGATGAACACGGCGGCACCGCCGGCGTCGTCACCCTGGAGGACCTCGTGGAGGAGATCGTCGGCGAGCTGGAGGACGAACACGACCGCGCGCGCGTCGGCGTCGTCCGCACCGGACGCTCGGTGACCTTCGATGCCTCCCTGCGCCCGGACGAGCTGCTGGACCGCGCGGGAATCACCGTGCCGGAAGGCGAGGACTACGAGACGCTGGCCGGCTTCGTCACGCACAGCCTGGACCGGATGCCCGAGCTGGGCGATGAAGTGGAAGTCGACGACGGCGTCCTGCGCGTCGAGCGCGTCCTCGGAACGCACGTTGAACGGCTGCGCTTCACGCCGAACCCCGGGTCCGAATCACCGCGCAGTGCGCACGACCGCCTGGTCGACACCCTGACGAAGGAAGCCATCCATGAATGAGTACCTGCCCGGCATCATCTGGCTGTTCGTGCTGCTGGCCGTGAACGCCTTCTTCGTGGGTGCCGAATTCGCCGTCATTTCCGCCCGCCGCTCCCAGATTGAGCCCAAGGCGGCACAGGGCAGCAAGGCCGCCAAGACCACGCTCTGGGCAATGGAGCATGCCACCCTGATGCTGGCCACCAGCCAGCTGGGTATTACGGTCTGTTCGCTGCTGATCCTGAACGTGTCCGAACCTGCCATCCACCACCTGCTGGAAATCCCGCTGGCCAATACGCCGCTGACCCCTGAGGCCATCAGTGTCACGGCCTTCATCGTGGCGCTGCTGCTGGTCACCTTCCTGCACGTTGTTGCAGGCGAGATGATCCCCAAGAACATCTCCTTCTCGGTGCCCACCCGGGCAGCACTGCTCCTGGCTCCTCCGCTGGTGCTCGTGGCCAAGATCTTCAAGCCCGTCATCTGGACGCTGAACTCCATTGCCAACGGTGTGCTGCGCCTGTTCAAGGTGGAGCCGAAGGACGAGGCAACCAGCACCTACACGCTGGATGAAGTGGCCACCATTGTGGAACAGTCCACGCGCGAAGGCGTGCTGGACGACGCCACGGGTGCCCTGACCAACGCCTTCGAGTTCACCTCAAAGACCGTTGCCGACGTCGAGGTACCGCTGGCAGAAATGGTCCTGGTTCCCGCCCAGCCGACCCCGGCTGATATCCAGGAGGCGGTGGGCAGCCACGGCTACTCCCGCTACATCCTGGCCGACGCCGACGGCGGGCTCACCGGCTACCTTCACCTGAAGGACGTCATGGACCTGAACACTCCGGAGAAGTTCAACGCCCCGGTTCCCGCTAAGCGCATCCGCCGCCTTGCTTCGGCGTTCCGCGGCAGCGAGCTGGAAGATGCGCTGGACACTATGCGCCGCACCGGCTCCCACGTGGCCCGGGTCTTCGACGCAGACGGCAACACCACCGGTGTCCTGTTCCTCGAGGACATTATCGAAGAGCTGGTTGGCGAAGTGCAGGACGCAACAACCGTCTAGCCTGCCAAGCTGTCCAAGGGCCGGAACCGCATACCGCGGTTCCGGCCCTTATAGGTTCCACTGTTAGACTCCGGGACATCATGAGGGGAACCATCCGCACCGCAGCTGCCCTGGCTTTGGACGTCCGGGCACTGGCGCGGCTTGTGCTGCCGGCAGTGGGCCTGCTCGCGATTCTCGCCGGGATCCTCGGCATGCACATGGCCTTCGACCCCCAGCCGACTGCGGAGCACGCGTCCCCGCACGCGGCAGCGGCCGGACCCACGTCCCAGCACTCCCAGGTATCGGTCCCTGACGCCAGTGGCGCGTCCGGTTCCAGCGGGCATCATGCCGACGGCTGTGCGCAGTGCGGCCCCGCGGGGTGCATGGCAGGACTGTGCATACTCTTCCTGCTCCTCGTCAGCCTCGCGGCATTGCTGAACCCGCTCCGACGGCTGATCCGCGGACGGGAGACTACCGGCAGCCCTGGCTTCCTGCCCACCGCCAAGGCACCTCCCCGGGCTCCATCACTCGATCAGCTCTGCATTAGCCGGACGTAGAATCCCGGCCCCGGCGCAACGCCGGGCCTCGCCTGCGCGTCCTTCCCCGACGCGCAGGCCTGAATGCACAGTCTTAGGAATCGATCCCCAGAAGGAACCCACCGTGAACAAGCACGCCTTTTTTCCCACAGCCGCCCTCGCCGCCGGCCTCGTCCTCTCCGGTTGCGCTACCCCTGGCACGTCCGGATCTGCGTCTCCGTCCGCGGACGGCCGGAGCCACCATGCCAGCCAGTCCCCTGACGCCGGGGCTTCGCACAACAGTGCGGACACCATGTTTGCCCAGATGATGATTCCGCACCACGAACAAGCGGTCGTCATGAGCAGCATGATGCTCGACAAGGAGGACCTCGATCCCCGCGTCACGGAACTGGCTCGGGAGATCAAGGCAGCCCAGGGCCCGGAAATCCAACAGATGGAGGATTGGCTGGAAGCCTGGAACGAGCCGCGCGCCCCTCTGGAAGGGCATTCAATGACAATGGACGGGATGCTCGGGGAAGACCAGCTCGCCGCCCTGGAGCAGGCCCGCGGTCCGGAGGCCGCCAGGCTCTTCTTGACAGGGATGATTGCCCACCACGAAGGGGCGGTCGAGATGGCAGAGGAAGAGATCGCAGCCGGGAAGGACGCCGGCACTGTTGAACTGGCGGAAACCATCGCAGCGACGCAGAAGGCGGAGATCGCCCGGATGCAGGCCCTGCTTCAGGACCTCTAGACCCTCCCTCCCTCCAAGAACCACTGATTGGAAACCGCCATGACTTTGCAACGATCCACCCCAGCCCGCCGCCGTACGGCCCTCGGTGTGATTGCCCTATCCCTGTCCGCTGCCCTGGTTGGCTGCAGTGCGCCCGCAGGCGGCAGCCAGGACGGAGCCAAACCGCCCTATCCAAGCCATGTCCACGCACTGGCGCTGGAACCCGGGACCACGAATGTGCTGATCGCCTCCCATGAGGGGATCTACGAGGTGGCAGGGAACCAGCTGACGCCTTCCGGAGCGGACATCGATCTGATGGGCTTCGCCGTGGACGCCGGCGGACGGTACCTGGCCTCAGGACATCCCGGGCCCGGGACGGACCTGCCGGACCCGGTTGGCCTGATCAGCTCGGATGATGGCTTGAGCTGGACCCAGGTGTCCCTGGCCGGAGAATCCGACTTTCATGCCCTGGCCGCCACCGCAGACGGAATCATCGGATTCGACGGTTCCCTGCGGCAGAGCACCGATGGCTCTGCGTGGACCGATGCGTCCCCGCAGCTTCAAGTCCACAGCCTGGCGGGGTCCCCCGCCGGGACGCTCGCGGTAGCCACCACTGAGGACGGCCCGTACACATCCAACGACGCCGGAAGGAACTGGGAGCCGCTTCCCGGAGCTCCGCTGATCATGTTGGCAGCAGTCACGGACGATGCCCTGATAGTGGGAGTCCTTCCGGACGGAGGAATTGTCACCAGTTCCGACGAGGGCGCCTCATGGACTGCGGCCGGACAGGCTTCCGGATATCCGGTGGCCGTGACGGCGGCAGGCACAGCCGATGATCTGCAGATCTGGGTCATGACGGATTCAGGGCTGCAGCACTCGGCTGACGGCGGGAAGACTTTCACCTCACTGGTTCAGGCGCCGGGGGCAGCATCATAGGCTGACTGCAAGGCCCGGGGCGGGAACCTGCCCGCCCCGGGCCTTGCAGCCTAAGTTACCCGCGAGTAACATTGAGCGTGAGCTAATCCACATCTCAAAGAGGAGCAGTACGTGAGCCCACAGAGCCGAGCACGGCAGATCAGGGACGTCGTTTTCGTCGACGGCGTTCGGACCCCTTTTGGACGCGCCGGCGAGAAGGGCATGTACGCCGACACCCGCGCCGATGACCTGGTGGTCAAGTGCATCCGTGAACTCATGCGCCGCAATCCCTCCCTTCCGCCCGAGCGGGTGGACGAGGTAGCCATTGCCGCCACCACCCAGACCGGAGACCAGGGACTGACCATCGGCCGTACCGCGGCGCTGCTGGCCGGCCTCCCCCGCACCGTTCCCGGCTTTGCCATTGACCGCATGTGCGCCGGTGCCATGACTGCCGTGACCACCACCGCTTCCGGCATCGGCTTCGGCGCGTACGACGTCGTCATCGCCGGCGGCGTGGAGCACATGGGCCACCACCCGATGGGCGACGGCGCAGATCCCAACCCGCGCTTCGTCACCGAGCGCCTCGTGGACCCGGCCGCCCTGAACATGGGCAACACCGCCGAGAATCTGCACGACCGCTTCCCGGACATCACCAAGGAACGCACCGACGCATACGCTGCCGCCAGCCAGGAAAAGCTCGCCAAGGCCTACGCCGGCAACCAGATCCAGCCGGACCTGGTTCCCGTTGCCACCAAGAAGGCCGGCGCCGGGTGGACCCTCAGCACCGTTGATGAGGGCCCCCGCCCGGGAACCAAGGTCGAGGACCTCGCTACCCTGCGCACCCCCTTCCGCCCGCACGGCCGCGTCACCGCGGGCAACGCCTCCGGCCTGAACGACGGCGCCACCACGGCCCTGCTTGCTTCGGCCGACGCCGCCGAGGAACTCGGCCTGCCGGTCAAGATGCGCATGGTCGGCTATGCCTTCGCCGGTGTGGAGCCGGAGGT
Source organism: Arthrobacter koreensis (assembly GCF_009193255.1). Lineage (GTDB taxonomy): Bacteria > Actinomycetota > Actinomycetes > Actinomycetales > Micrococcaceae > Arthrobacter_B > Arthrobacter_B koreensis. The sequence goes on along the minus strand of NZ_WACG01000002.1, from coordinate 174,763 downwards.
CATGGGCATTGGGCCGGTGCCGGCCACGGAGAAGGCGCTGAAGCAGTCGGGCCTGTCCATCGAGGACATCGGCCTGTTCGAAATCAATGAGGCCTTCGCCGTGCAGGTACTCTCCTTCCTGGACCACTTCGGCATTGCGGACGACGATCCCCGGGTGAACCGCTACGGCGGTGCAATCGCCGTCGGGCACCCGCTGGCGTCCTCGGGCGTTCGCCTGATGACCCAGCTGGCCCGCCAGTTCGAGGAAGACCCCTCGGTGCGCTACGGCATGACCACCATGTGCATTGGCCTGGGCATGGGCGCCACCGTCATTTGGGAAAACCCCAACCACCCCGACTACAACACCGAGTCCACGGAGGCTTCGAAGTAAATGACTGCCACTGATTTCCAGCGCCTCGCCGGGCTCTTCCCCAACGAGGTTGTCACCCACTCCTACGTTTCCGACGTGGAGCTGCCGGGAGGTGCCGGCACGTTTGCACTCATCACCCTGGACAACGACGTAGACCACTCCCGCCCCACCACCCTGGGCCCGAACACCCTGCTGGAGCTCGGCCGCGTGCTTGACTCACTCAGGGAGCGCGTCGGCAAGGGCGAGATCGTCGGCGTCGGCGTGACCGGCAAGCCGCATTACCTCGTCGCCGGTGCGGACCTTTCGGCAGTAAAGACACTGGCCGAATACGAAGACGGCGTCGCCATGGCAGCCCTGGGCCACGAGGTCTACGGGAAGCTCGGAACACTCGGCGTTCCCAGCTTCGCGTTCATCAACGGCGTGGCCCTCGGCGGCGGGTTGGAGATTGCCCTGCAGTCGGACTACCGCACGGTCTCCACCGGCGCCGGTGCACTGGCCCTGCCGGAAGCGTTCATCGGCCTGGTCCCGGGCTGGGGCGGCGTGTACCTGCTGCCGCGCCTCATCGGACCGGAGAATGCCGTCAAGGTGATGATCGAGAACCCGCTCAGCAACAACCGCACCCTCTCCGGTCCTGCTGCCTACAAGCTCGGGATCGCCGATGCCCTGTTCGAGCCGGCCGATTTCCTGGAGCAGTCCCTCGCCTGGGCCTCCCGCGTTCTCACCGGGGCGGAGACCGTGAACCGGCCGAACGCCGTCGAACCTTCCGAAGTTTCGGACCGCTGGGAAGCCGCTGTGGCAGCCGGCCGGGCATTTGTGGAGGCGCGCACTTCCAATGCAGCTCCGGCCCCGGCGAAGGTGCTGGACATCTTCGAGGCCGGCAAGGACTGGACCCGCGAACAGTCCCGCGAGGCTGAATGCGATGCCCTGGCTGAACTGATGCAGACTCCACAGTTCCAGTCCACCGTGTACGCGTTCCTGGACCTGGTGCAGAAGCGCGGCAAGCGTCCCGCCGGCGCGCCGGACAAGAAGCTCGCCCGCCCCGTGACCAAGGTCGGCGTCGTGGGGGCAGGCCTCATGGCCAGCCAGCTGGCACTGCTCTTCGCCAAGCAGCTCAAGGTCCCCGTAGTGATGACGGACATCGACCAGGAACGCGTGGACAAGGGCGTTGGCTACGTCCACGCCGAGGTGGAGAAGCTGCTCGGCAAGGGCCGCATCTCTGCGGACGCGGCGAACCGCACCAAGGCCCTGGTTACGGGATCCGTCTCCAAGGAGGCCTTCTCCGACGCTGACTTTGTCATTGAGGCCGTCTTCGAGGAAATGTCCGTCAAGAAGCAGGTCTTCGCCGAGGTGGAGGCAGTCGTCTCCCCCGAGTGCATCCTGGCCACGAACACCTCCTCGCTCTCGGTCACCGAAATGGCAGCGGACCTGCAGCACCCGGAGCGCGTAGTGGGGTTCCACTTCTTCAATCCGGTGGCCGTGATGCCGCTGCTGGAAATTGTGCGTGCCCCGAAGACCGACGACGCCGTGCTGGCCACCGCATTCGTTCTCGCAAAGCAGCTCAAGAAGACCGCCGTGCTGGTGAAGGACGCGGCCGCATTTGTGGTGAACCGCATCCTGGGCCGCATGTTCGGCGAGATCACCAAGGTGTTCGATGAGGGTACCGACGCCGCAACGGCGGACAACGCGCTGCGCCCCATGGGCCTGCCTATGACGCCGTTCAGCCTGCTGGCCCTGGTTGGCCTGCCGGTGGGGCAGCACGTCCAGGAATCCCTGCACGCTGCCTTCGGCGACCGGTTCTATGTCTCGGAAAACTCGCAGAAGCTGATCGACGCCGGCATCAAGTCACTGTGGCAGAAGGACGAGGACGGGAAGCCGTACGTGCCGCAGGAAACCCTTGACCTGCTGTCCTTCGGCGACTCGCCGTCGACGTCCGAGGAAGTCCTGCGCCGCACGCAGGACGCTCTGGCCGAGGAAATCGGCCTGATGCTGGACGAAGGCGTCGTCGCCGGGCCGGAGGACATCGACCTCTGCGTCATCCTCGGCGCCGGCTGGCCGATGCACCTGGGTGGCATCACGCCGTACCTGGACCGCGTTGGAGCATCTGACCGGGTGAACGGGAAGCTCTTCAACGCCGGTGCTGTGCCGGTGCCTGCTTCCTAGCGTTTCTGTTCCACCCGCTTGGCACGCGCCGGGCGGACCGGAACGGCGGCAACGAAATTCCTGTGCTCGCAGAGCTCGCTTGGAGTATTATAGCCGCCTAACCCGGTCCGTCCGGCGCTTTTGCTGTGCGGAACGGCCGTGCTGCAGCCTGTTCCGGGACTATCAGCATCCTTGCTAAACTTGAAGTATGACTGCCCGACGCCGCTTCACCGTGCCTGCCTCCACGCAGGTCCTGTCGGCGTACCTCAAGCGGCTGCTGCTGGCCAAGCGGGCCAGCGGCACCAACGGCTGGATGAGCTCCTGGGGCACCAATGCGCACGGCGAGATTGCCGGCTGCCCGCCGCCACGTATCTAGGAAGCACCTGCGTTCTTGGCCTTCTTTGCTGAGGACGGACAGGTGCACTTTGCCCTGCCCTGATACCACGCGCGAAAGAACCAGCCATGTCCCACTCTTCCCCTGCCCTACCCAAAAACCAGCAGCCGCACGCAATCTGGCGCGGCGTCCATCAAACCCTCGCCAAGGACACTACGGGCGGCGCCCTGCTGCTGGGTGCCACCATACTGGCTCTCATTCTTGCCAACTCCGCGCTCTCGGGCGTCTACGAAGATGTCCGGCAGTTCACCTTCGGGCCTGAAGCGCTGCACCTGAACCTCAGCGTGGCGTCCTGGGCAGCAGACGGCCTGCTCGCCGTGTTCTTCTTCGTCGTCGGGCTTGAGCTGAAGGAAGAGTTCGTCGCCGGCAAGCTCCGTGATCCGCGGACGGCACTCGTACCCATCGTGGCCGCGATCGGCGGCGTCGCCGTTCCTGCGCTGATCTTCGCGCTGATTAACCGGAACGCCGGCGGGGACGCGCTCAACGGCTGGGCGATCCCGGCGGCCACGGACATCGCCTTCGCCGTCGCCGTGATTGCCGTCGTTGGACGGTTCCTGCCACCGGCGCTGAGGACATTCCTGCTGACGCTCGCCGTGGTGGATGATTTGCTGGCGATCTCCATCATCGCAGTCTTCTACACCGACGGCATCGCCTTCCTTCCGCTGCTCGTCGCCCTCCTGCCGCTGGCAGTTTTCGCCGTTCTGGTCCAGCGGGGCATCCGCTCCTGGTGGATCCTGATTCCGCTCGGCGTCGCTGTCTGGACGCTCATCCATGCCTCGGGAATCCACGCGACAGTAGCCGGCGTCCTGCTTGGTTTCATGGTTCCCGTGATCGCCAAGGGCCGGGCCAAAGTCCGTGTTGGCGCCAAGGACGACGGGGAACCCCTCTTTGAAGGAATGGCCGCCCACTTCGCGGACAAGTGGTCCGTTTTCTCCAGCGCAGTCGCAGTGCCCGTGTTCGCGTTCTTCTCCGCCGGCGTTACCGTCGGCGGCTTTACCGGCCTGTTTGATGCGCTGGGCAGCAGTATCGCCCTCGGCATCATCGGCGGCCTCGTTCTGGGCAAGGCGGTCGGCATCACCGCGGGGACCTTCCTCGTTACCCGGTTCCGCGGCATCACCATCGACAAGTCCCTGGCCTGGATCGATATCCTGGGCATGTCCTTCATCGCCGGTATTGGCTTCACCGTTTCACTCCTGGTCGGTGAACTCTCCTACGACGCCGCAAGTGCTGCATCGGACCACATGAAGGTGGGCGTGATCGTGGGATCCATTATCTCCGCGACCATTGGTGCCGCAATCCTGACTGTGCGGAACCGGTATTACCGTGCCGCTGGATCCGCTGGCGCCGAAGCAGCTGAGTCCCGCCAGTGCTGAAGCTACGAGCCGGCGTCGAGGCCCGTCACCGGTTCCCCCGTGCGGTCATAGACCAGTCGGAGGACACCGGACGGAAAAACCTGCGGTGGCTCCGCGAGCGTGAACGCCGCCGGGACGCCGCCGTCGCCTGAGAATATCCGCTTCCCCGTGCCCAGCGTTATTGGATATACAAAGAGGTTCAGCCGATCCAGGATTCCAGCCGCAAGCAGTGATCCGGCGAGGTCTCCACTGCCCACAATATGGATCTCCTTGTAGTGATCCTTGAGCTGTGCAGCCTCCTCCCCGGCGGCCAGTACCGTGGTCCCGTCCCAGCTGGCATTGTCCAGCGTCCGGGAAACCACAAACTTGTCCATCGAATTGAACTTGTCCGCTATGGGGTTGGAGTCCTCGCGCAGCGGCCAGTAGCCCGCGAAGATGTCGTAGGTCCGCCGTCCCAGCAGCAGCGCGTCCATCCGGTTAATTCCTGACATGATCGCCGCGCCGGATTCGGCATCGGCGAAGGCGGCTTGCCAACCGCCGAAGGTAAACCCGCCGGAAGTGTCCTCATCGGCACCCCCAGGGCCCTGATAGACACCGTCCAAGGTCATAAACAGATCCAGCGAAATCGTTCCCATGATTCACTCCGCTTCGCCCGGGCTATGGGTGGCTGCGGGTCCGGTGCCGCGCGCGTCGTAAGCGGCGCGCTCCGCGAACACCTCATCCATGTGCTGCTCTGCCCATCCCTTGAACCCACAAAGCAGGTTGTGAAGGGAGAGCCCGAGGGCCGTGAGTTCGTAGGAAACAGTCACGGGGACAGTGGGCGTTACCGTACGGGTGAGCAGCCCATCGCGCTCCAGCGAACGCAGGGTCTGGGTCAGCATTTTCTGGCTCACTCCGGCCAGGACCCGGGACAGCTCAGAAAAGCGCATCGGCTGCGGACTCCCGTCACAACCGGGCCCGCTCCCCAGAGCTGAAAGAACCAGCATGACCCATTTGTCCGAAATACGGTCCAGCAGCTGGCGGCTGGGACATGCGGCCAAGAAGGCGTTATACCGGGCCTTGGATTCTTCCCTTTTCTCAGCCGCCGTCATCGTTGCCACTGCATGACTCCTGTTCCTTCCGGGTTACCTAGGCACCCTCAGGTGCCCTCTTCCACACGCAAAGTTCCCTGCCCATAGTGGAGTAACCCACCCCAGAACACCACCTTTCCCCAACGAAATGGCAGGACATGGAATCTTCGACAACAACCCTCCCAGGCGGCACCTGGACCCGCGGCGGCCTTGCACTCACCCGTTTCGGCTACGGTGCGATGCAGCTGGCCGGACCGGGAGTTATGGGCCCGCCAGCTGACCACGATGCCGCGCTCGGCGTGCTGCAGGAAGCTGCTGCAAGCGGCGTTACACACATCGACACCAGCGGAGCCTACGGACCGCGCATCACGAATCAGCTCATTCGCGAAGCGCTTTATCCTTACCCGGACGGACTCCACCTGGCCACGAAAGTCGGAGCCGAACGAGACGAACAGGGCGGGTGGCCGACTGCCCGGGAGCCGGAGCAGCTGCGCCGCGCCGTCGGCGAAAACCTTGAAACGCTAGGCCTTGACACCCTGGACCTGGTCTATTTTCGTGCTGGAGACGCGCAAGGTACTGTTCCCGGGCCCGTTGCGGCCGCCTTGGAGACACTGGCTGAGCTGCAGCAGGAAGGGCTGATTCGCCATCTGGGCGTCAGCAACGTCCTTCCCGAGCAGGTGGCCGAGGCGAGAAGCGTTGCATCCATCGTCGCTGTGCAGAATATGTACAATCTCGCCTTCCGCCGGGATGACGCACTCATCGATTCGCTGGCCCGGGACGGCATCGCGTATGTTCCGTTCTTCCCGCTGGGCGGGTTTAGTCCCCTGCAGTCAGCCGCGCTGTCTGCTGTGGCTGCAAGGCTCGGAACCACTCCGATGTCGGTGGCACTGGCCTGGCTGCTGCAGCGTTCCCCCAACATCCTGCTGATCCCGGGAACCTCGTCTGCAGCACATCTACGGGAGAACATTTCCGGTGCCTCGCTGGAGCTCTCCGCTGGCGACGTCACTGAGCTGGACAGCATCGGTGGCTAGGCGCCGTCGGCAGCTGCAGCCTTACTTCATATTCTGACGGCGGACCATTTCGGTAATCCAGATTGGTGCGTAGGGCGAGGTGCAGTTCGGCGGCGTGGGATAGTCCTTGAGCACTTCCAGACGTTCGCCGATGGCTATGGCCCGGGAGCGGAACTCGGGGTGCGCGATGCCGATCTGCGCCAGGCAGGTGTTCATGGCCCATTGCAGCCGGTCCGGAGCCTGCTGCATCTGAGACTCGATCGTGTCCAGCAGGGCCTTGAGGTCCAGCCCCTCAGGACTTTTGGACACCCGCTCGCTCGTCAGCGCCCAGCCGGCACTGGCCACCACAGGGTCACGGTCGCTGAACCATGCCTGACGCAGGTCGTCGGCGTGGGGACTCTTCTTGACCACGTAGTTCACCAGCCAGTCCTGGACCTTGGGACTGCGTGCCTCACGCATCATCGCATCCAGTTCGTCCTTGTCGAATGACTTGGGCCGGCAGATCAGAAGCGACAGCAGACGTGCCGCGGTGTCTCCGGTCTGCCAAAGCTTCAGGGACAGGTCCTGCTGTGTCTTGAGCTCCTTCGCGAGGGCGCGGAGCTTGCCGAGGTTCACGCCATGGTCATCGCCATGCTTCTCGTTGACGGCCCGCATCTTCGAGTCCTCGAGGGAAGCCAGCCGTTCCATCACCTCATCGACGGTGGTCCAGGTGCCTGTCGCAGCCATGCTGGAGTTTCCTTTCATGTCCAACGGTGGACCCCGGGGACTTCTGCGGAATCGCTGCCGGCTCGCAGTACCCTGTTCCGCAGCGCCACCGCAGCGGGGACGAGCGCCAGTCCGGCAAGAAGCCCCAGCAACATCGCAGGGCCGCCGATCGCTTCAACAAACCCGGCGTGGGCGCAGATCCCGGCGAGGGTTATGCCCGTCAGACCGAGCGAAAACGCCAGCACGTTTGCCCATTTACTCGCGCCGGGGGTCAGTGCACCGTCTGTCACCACCGATGTGAGCATCTGCCACGCGGCCAGCAGTGCCACCTCAAAGCAGGCAGTCGCCGCAATGACGGCGAGGGCGTATGGTGCCGCGAGGTTAGCAACTTCGGGGTAGGCCTCCGCGTACTCGCCGGCGATACGCGGCAGCAGCGCTGTCTGCGACAACAGGGCCAGGACCCCGAGGGCAGCAAGGACACATCGGAGAGGCAGCGCTTCCTGCTTGGTCATAGCGCAATGCTCGTCAGGTCCGTTGCTGCTGTCAACCCACACGTTTGCAGCCCTGTCTGCCTCTGTGCAGCATCCAGCCCCCTGCGGGCTGGATGCTCCGGGCAGCCCATCCGAACGCCCGTGGAACCGACGCCCCGAGGAGACTCCACCGACCCCGGTGACATGATCCTGGGGCGTCTATATGCTCGGTCCGTGACCAGCGACCAGAATGCATCCCGGAAACCCGGCCCAGGGCTCCTGACGTTGTTCTGCATCATGGTGGCCACCGTGGCGCTGTACTCGCTGTATAGCGTGCTGCCCTACCGTGAACCGTGGACCTGGCTGCTGCTGGGAGTGGTTGTACTGTCGGCGGCAGCCTTTCTGGTCTCGCTTGCCCGCTTTGTCCTGGCCCAGCGTGAAGACTACTGCCTCGAACGCGGCAGGGATCCTAAGAACCCAAAAGCTCCAAGCACGAACGATCCCGGCGCCTAACCATTCCCCGCATCTCACTGGACCGAGCCGCCAAAGCCCGGCCGACCCACGTCAGAACTCAGCGGACCCGCTTCAGTGCCTCAGACAAATACGGTGCCGTCCGCGACGTCTCGCACGCAGCCACGTCATCGGCTGTGCCGGAGCAGACAATCCGTCCGCCGTCGTCTCCACCGGCTGGCCCCATGTCGATCACCCAGTCCGCAGACGCCACCACATTCATCGAGTGCTCAACTACCACCACGGTATTTCCGGCCTCCACCAGCCGGTTCAGCTGGGCCAGCAGCAGCTGGACGTCCTGCGGGTGCAGGCCGGTGGTCGGCTCGTCCAGCAGGTAGAGGGTGTGTCCGCGCCTGGCGCGCTGAAGCTCAGTAGCGAGCTTGATGCGCTGTGCCTCGCCCCCGGAAAGTTCCGTGGCGGGCTGGCCGAGCCGCAGGTACCCGAGTCCGACGTCCAGCAAGGTGCTCAGGCTGCGGGCTGCCGCTGGAACGTCGGACAGGAACTCTGCCGCCGTCTCAACCCGCATGCCCAGGACATCCGCAATGGACTTGCCCCGGTAGGTGATCTCCAGGGTCTCCTCGTTGTACCGGGCGCCGTGACAGTCGGGGCAGGGACCGTATGTGCCTGGCAGGAACAGCAGTTCGACGGCGAGGAATCCCTCGCCCTGGCAGGTTTCACAGCGGCCGCCAGCCACGTTGAAGGAGAATCGTCCGGCGTTGTAACCGCGCGCACGTGCTTCGTCTGTCCCGGCGAAGAGCTTCCGGACGTGGTCGAAGAGACCCGTGTAGGTGGCGAGGTTGGACCGCGGTGTCCTCCCGATGGGACGCTGGTCCACTTTCACCAGGCGGTCCAGGTGTTCAAGGCCCTGTATGCGCCGCACCTGGACACCGGGGTCGGCGCTGCGCGCATCCGCCGCACCGTCGTCATCCTCGGCTTCCGGCGGAGCCCCGTTGACCTGGGTGCCCACGGCCTCTGCCAGGACCTGGCTGACCAGGGTGGACTTACCGGATCCGGATACCCCGGTGACTGCCGTGAGCACACCCAGCGGGATGTCGGCGTCGAGCTCCCGCAGGTTGTGCCGCGAAATGCCCTTCAGGGACAACCAGCGCTCGGCACGGCGACGCGCCGGGGAGATTTCTTCGGCTTCACCGAAGAGGAAGGGCCGGGTGGCGCTCTCCGTCACCCCAGCCAGACCCGCGACCGGGCCGCTGTAGAGCACGGTTCCGCCGCCGTCGCCGGCCTGCGGACCGACGTCGACAATCCATTCGGCGCTGCGCACCACGTCCATGTTGTGCTCAACCACGAACACCGAGTTCCCGGCGTCCTTCAGCTCCTGCAGGACGGCCAGCAGCGGTTCGGCGTCGGCCGGGTGCAGGCCAGCGGAGGGTTCATCCAGCACGTACACCACACCGAACAGGCCGGAGCGCAGCTGCGTGGCGATGCGCAGCCGCTGCATCTCGCCGGGCGAGAGCGTCGGCGTGGCGCGGGACAGGCTGAGGTAGCCCAGGCCCAAAGAAATCAGGATCTCCAGCCGGGAAAGCAGGTCCCGGGTGATGGTGACGGCAACCTCAGTGTCCTCATTCGACGCCGCGGACCGGGACGCCGTGCCCGCCGCCTTGAGTTCCGCCGTCGGCCGGATGATTTCTGCCAGCTCGCCGAGAGTCGCTCCGTTGAGTTCGGCGATGTTCCTCCCGGCGAAGGTGACGGCAAGCGCCTCCGGACGCAGGCCCGCCCCGCCGCAAACCGGGCAGGGGCCGGAGACCATGTACTCCAGGACACGTTCGCGCATCTTTGCGCTCCCGGAGTCAGCCAGGGTGTGCAGCACGTAGCTGCGTGCGCTCCAGAACCGGCCCTTGTAGGGCTTGGCTACGCGGTCGCGCTGCGGGGTTATGGTGACAACAGGCTGTTCTTCCGTGAAAAGGATCCAGTCGCGGTCCTTCTTCGGCAGTTTCCGCCAGGGCACATCGACGTCGTACCCAAGATGGATCAGGATGTCCCGCAGGTTCTTGCCCTGCCAGGCCCCGGGCCAGGCGGCAATGGCGCCCTCCCGGATGGTCAGGGACGGGTCCGGAACCAGGGACTCTTCCGTGACGGTGTGGGCAATGCCCAGTCCGGAGCACTCACGGCACGCACCGGCAGCGGTGTTGGGCGAAAAGGCATCGGAGTCCAGGCTGCCGGGCTGGGCATTGGCCGGGTAGGTACCGCCCCGGGAGAAGAGCATCCGCATTGAATTGGACAGTGTGGTGAGCGTGCCCACCGTCGAACGCGAACTGGCCGTACCGCGGCGCTGCTGGAGCGCGACGGCGGGAGGCAGGCCCGTGATGGCCTCCACCTTCGGATTGTGCCCCTGGGAAATCAGACGGCGGGCGTACGGGGCAACCGATTCGAAGTACCGTTTCTGTGCCTCCGCGTAGATGGTGCCGAACGCCAGTGAAGACTTGCCGGATCCCGAGATGCCGGTGAACGCGACAATCGAGTCCCGGGGAACATCAACGTCGACACTGCGCAGGTTGTTTTCCTGCGCACCGCGGACACGGACCATGCCGCGGCTGGCGGGATCGGGCGTGGGTCTGGGAGCGGACTGGACATCGGTTTTAGTGCTCACCCATCGACGCTAACAGGCAGTGTGCTTCCAAATCTGCGAATCCGGCTTGGTTTCACCAACGGCGTGATCGCCGCGCAAACGGATAGGTTGGAAACCATGAAGGACCAGATAAAGCAGATCCTGGCTCAGTGGACGGCGGAACGGCCGGATCTTGATGCTTCCCCCATGGCCGTAGTAGGCCGGATCTCCAGGGTGTCGCGGAAAGTGGATACCCGGCTGGCAGCGACCTTTGCCTCACACGGCCTCGACGCGGCTGCTTTCGATGTCCTTGCGACCCTGCGCCGCTCCGGCGCCCCATACACCCTGAGCCCGTCTGAGCTGACGGCCAGTACCATGGTGACCTCCGCCGCCATCGCACAGCGGCTGAACCGGCTGGAAGAACGCGGACTGGTATCCCGTACCAAGAACACATCCGACGGGCGGGCCAAGCGCGTGGCCCTCACAGCGGAAGGCCTCGCCCTGGTGGAGCGGGCCCTGCCGGACCATCTGAAGACTGAGGTAGGGATCCTCGGTGGGCTAAGCCCGCAGGAACGTGACCTCCTGGCCGGCCTGCTGGCCCGGATTGAGGCAACTCTGGACCAGCAGTAGTCTCCCCTCCGCGGCGGCACGGCAGTCTGCCGCCCCTTGGCCACATCGCCGGAGCTGTACAACCTCCGCCCGCGCTGGTTTAGTACCGGTCATGGCTTCACGAAGCAGCACTTCCGTCTGGCCCGCAGTGCACGAGGAACGCCGCGCACTGCTTGCGGACTTGGCGGACCTGCCCGCGGATGGCTGGCAAACGCCGTCGTTATGTCCGGGCTGGAGCGTCCACGACGTCCTGGCGCATCTCGTGGACACCGCACTCACCACCCGGCTGGGATTCCTGCGCGGCATGGTCACCGCCCGGTTCGATTTCGACCGCAGCAATGACGCCGGCATACGAAAGCACCGCGGAAACAGTCCGGCTGAAACGCTGGCAGCGTTTCGCTTGGTCCAGCAGCGGACGAGCGGACCCCCGGCGCCCCTCGCCACCCGCCTGGTGGAGGCAGTGGTCCACGGCGAGGACATCCGACGGCCTCTGGGAATCGACCGCACCTATCCCCTCGACGCCGTTACCGGGGCGCTAACTCACCAGACAGAAACATCAGTGAAGCTGGGCGGCGGCAGGGAGCTGGTGGAAGGCCTGAGCCTGACGGCGGACGACGGCGCCTTCCGGCACAGCAGCGGCGCTGAGGTCCGCGGTTCCTCCCTGGCACTGCTGCTCGCGGTCTCCGGGCGTCCAGTTGGGGATGATGAGCTTTCCGGACCGGGTGCGGGCACGTTCCAGGATCGCCTCTCAGCCAGGAGGAGCGCCTAGCCGTTCGGCGTCGGCCATGGCCTCGCAAACTTCCGGCCGGCCGCATCCTGTGTGGCAATAGCGCTGTTCCGAAGGCTTCCCGGAAATCCTGTGCTGCGATAACGCTGTCACGCCGCTCCGGGAAGGACGTTACTGCGACACAGGACGGTCAGACGGACCCCAACCGACGTTATTGCGACACAGGACGGCAGAGCAGGCCGGTTGCCAGGAAGGGGCCGCAGGTCTGTAAGGCCGGAGGGCTGGGAAAACGCCTCCGGCCTTACAGAAAGAACGCCTAGAACAAAGCAACCTTCGGCGTCTGCGGGAAAATCCGGTCCAGTTCTTCAAGGTCCTTCTCCGACGGCACCCAGGAGGCTGCCTCAGCGTTCTGCTTTACCTGCTCCGGCTTCGTGGCTCCGGCGATGACGGAGGAAACCGATGGCCGGGATGCCAGCCAGGAGAACGCCACCTGCACCTCGGTCAGACCGCGGTCCCGGGCAAAGTCGCCGAACTCGCGCAGCTGGTCGTAGTCGGCGTTCTCGAGCAGGTTGGTGCGCGAGTGCGTCAGGCGGCTTCCCTCGGGCGCCTGTCCGGAACTGTATTTGCCGGTGAGCAGTCCGTTGGCGAGCGGGAAGTACGGCAGTACGCCAAGCCCGTAGGCTTCGGCTGCAGGAGTGACTTCCAGTTCGGCGCGGCGGTCCAGCAGGTTGTAGTGGTTCTGCGCCGAGATGAAGCGGGTGCTGCCCTTCATGCGCGCCGTGAATTCTGCTTCGGCAATCTGCCAGCCGGTCCGGTTTGAGTGCCCGATGTAGCGGACCTTTCCGCTGGCCACGAGGTCTTCGAGCGCAGCGAGTGTTTCGTCGATGGGCGTCAGCGGGTCCGGGGTGTGGAACTGGTACAGGTCGATCCAGTCAGTACCGAGCCGGCGGAGGGAAGCCTCAACGGCGGTCACGATGTAGCGGCGGGAACCCCGTGCACCGAAGTCGGGGCCATTGGCGCCCTGCATGTCCATGCCGAACTTCGTAGCCAGGACAACGTCCCCGCGGCGGGAGCCCAGGGCCTTGCCCAGGCGGATTTCGCTCAGTCCGGGTTCTGCGCCGTAAATATCAGCCGTATCGAACAGGGTAATTCCCGCGTCAATCGCGGCATGAACGACGGCGTCCGTTCCCTCCTGGGATTCGGTTGCGGTGCCGCTTCGGCCCAGGTTGTTACAGCCCAGCCCAACCGCTGAAACGGTGAGGCCGGAATTGCCAAGTCTGTTGTAGGTGGTCATCCTGTAACGCTATCAATTGACGCTGCGCGGATTGGCTGCGACAGGCTAGGCCCCGAAGACGCTCATGGGGCCGTTGGGGCTGGGCGGCTTGTCCGTCTCGAGGATGTACTGGATGGGAATGGGGCCGGTGGGAAGCATCCCGGGGTAAATGCTCTCGTGGTTCCGGCGCCGCGGATGGTTGCCGTTCTGGCGCAGCTGGCGCGCAAACGCTGTTGATGAGACAGGATCCTGCTGGCCCTGCTCACACCAGATGATGTACATCCCATACAGGTCTGCGGCCGGGGTGGCTTCGCTCTCGCTGAGCCCGGTGATGGTGCATTCCTGGAGAAAGTCCGTAACGGGACCGGATTGTGCCTGTTCCATACCTCCGACACTAGCCACGCTCCCCCGCGGCTGGGAAGAGTCCCTAGGATGAACTCTTGCCTTCGCTGCGCAGGTAATCTTCAAGGCTCACCGGCGCTGTACCGGTGAGTTCCGCGACGTCGTCACTTACCCGGTCCATCTCACCGGTGGCGATGGCAGCGTAGCTGGTGGCCCAGGCAAGGGCCTGCCACTGCGAGGCTCCCGCCGCGAGGCGTGATTCAACGGCTTCGTCCAGGGATTCTGCGTAGTAGGTGATGCGCTGGCCCGTTACGCGGGAGAGAATCTCAGCTACCTCCGACATGGAGAGGGTCTGGGGCCCGGTAAGCGTATAGGTCCGGCGGGCATGCGGCACGGGGTCGGCCAGGATCCGGGCAGCCGCCTGCGCGACGTCGGTCCGCGCCACCGGGGCGAACCGCCCGTCGCCCGCGGGGCCGCGGATCACGCCGTCGCGCCCCGCGAAGGAGGGAAGGATGTCCTGGTAGAAGGCATCGCGCAGGAACGTGAACTCGAGGCCCCGTTCGCGGATGTACTGTTCGGTGTCCCAGTGGTCGCGGCCCAGGGTGAAGACATCGTTCTCCGAGGCCCCCATGAATGAGGTGTAGACAATGTGCCTCACCCCGGCGTCAACCGCAGCGTCGACGAAGGTACGCTGGTCCTGGGCGCGGTAGGGGTTCTCGGCCGCGGAGACCATAAAGAGGGTCTGCGTTCCCCTCAGTGCCCGCTCGGCATGTTCCTTGTCCGCGTAGGACACCGCGAAGGTGGGTGTGTCCGGCTGCTGCGTAACCCGGGCGGTATGCCGCGCCAGCAGGCGCAGGGGTATGCCCTGCTCCGCCAGCAGCTGCGCCACCATGCCGCCGAGCGCGCCGGTGGCTCCCGTAACGGCGAGGGGAGGTAGGTTGTTCGGCATTGGCGCCACCTGCTTTCCTTGCCCCGCCGGGCCTGCGGAGCTTACTTGATCTTGGGTATCTGTCCTGTCGGGGCCTGCTGTCCGGGTAGCGGCCGGGCGAAGGGAACCTTTGTTCCCAGCACCTGGGCCACGACGTCGTTGGCTACCTGGCGGGCCGTGAGGCCTACGCGCTCCATGACTTCGGCACGCGTCCCGTGATCCAGGAATTCCACCGGAAGCCCCACTTCGTTCAGGGCGGTGTCCACTCCCGCGGCGCGCATCTCCTGGCGGATCCTGGAGCCAACTCCCCCGGCGCGGACGCCGTCCTCGATGACGATGACGATCCGGTGTTCGGCCGCCATGCAGACGATCGAACGGGGAACGGGAAGGACCCAGCGCGGATCAACCACGGTGGAGCTGATTCCCTGGTCGCCGAGGCGGTCCGCCACTTCGAGCGCCATTTCTGCCATGGCACCCACGCTGACAATCAGGACGTCGTTGCTGGCATCGCCGGAGGGACGGCGGGCGAGGATGTCCACGCCGTCCTCGGTGCGTTCTTCAGCCTCGACGTCCGGGCCGACGGTTCCCTTGGAGAACCGGACAACGCTGGGGGCGTCGGAGATCGCAACGGCCTCGCGGAGTTCTTCCCGAAGGCGGGTGGCATCGCGGGGAGCTGCCAGGTGCAGTCCCGGGACGATCTGCAGCATGGACATATCCCACATGCCGTGGTGGCTGGCGCCGTCGGGCCCGGTGACGCCGGCACGGTCCAGGACGATGGTGACCCCGGCCTTGTGCAGGGCGACGTCCATCAGCAGCTGGTCGAAGGCGCGGTTCAGGAACGTTGCGTAGAGCGCGACGACGGGGTGCAGTCCCCCGTAGGCCATGCCCGCGGCCGAGGTGAGGGCGTGCTGCTCGGCGATGCCGACGTCGAACACCCGTTCCGGATGCTTCTCGGCCATGCGGTGCAGACCCACCGGGATCAGCATGGCACCGGTGATGCCCACAATATCCTTGCGCTCATCGGCGATGTCTGCGATCTCGCTGGCGAACACGGAGGTCCAGGACTGTTTTCCACCGGCCGACACCGGTGCGCCGGTCTCGGGATCAATGACGCCGACGGCGTGGAACTGGTCCTCCACGTGTGCGCGGGCCGGGGCGTAGCCGTGCCCCTTTTCGGTCATCGCGTGGACGATCACCGGTCCGGCGAAGTTCTTGGCCTTTTCCAGCGCCTGCTCCACGGCTTCGAGGTCATGGCCGTCGATCGGTCCGACGTACTTCATGCCGAGGTCTTCGAAGAGGCCCTGCGGCGCCCACCAGTCCTTGACGCCCTTCTTCGCCGCGTGGAGGCTGTGGTACGCGAACCGGCCTACCGGTCCCCCGTTCTGCAGCCGGCCCTTCCACCAGTCCATGGTGTTCTCATACATGTGGTGGGTTCGCACGGCGTCGATGGTCGGCCGCAGCGAAGCAAGGTAATCGGCGACGCCGCCGATTGTGGGCGCGTAGGAGCGTCCGTTGTCGTTGACCACGATCACCACGCGCCGCTTCTGGTCTGCGGCAATGTTGTTGAGCGCTTCCCAGGCCATGCCACCGGTGAGGGCGCCGTCGCCCACCATGACCACGGTGTAGCGGTCGCCTTCGCCATTCAGCTGGCGGGCGCGGGAGATGCCGTCGGCCCAGGAGAGGGAGGACGAAGCGTGGGAGCTCTCCACGATGTCGTGCACGGACTCAGCCCGGGACGGGTAGCCGGAAAGCCCGCCCTGCTGGCGCAGCGTGGAGAAGTCCTGCCGTCCGGTGAGGATCTTGTGCACGTAGGACTGGTGCCCCGTGTCGAAGACGATGCTGTCCCGCGGGGAATCGAAGACCCGGTGGATGCCCATGGTCAATTCAACGACGCCCAGGTTCGGTCCCAGGTGCCCGCCGGTCTGGGCCACATTCGTGATGAGGAAAGTGCGGATCTCTTCAGCCAGCGCTGAGAGCTGGGAGTTGCTCAGCTTGCTGAGGTCCCGTGGATCACGGATGGTTTCCAGAAGTCCCAAGAGGGCGCCTCCCTTGCGTCATAGGCAACGGGCAAACGCACCGTCACAGCTTTTAACTCTAACGCCTGCCCCGTGTCCCGGGTTTCCACCCCCACGCAAAACGCCCCGTTTCCTTCCATTCGAAAGGAAACGGGGCGCTGTGCCTTGGGGCTTTGCAGGCCTACTTTGCCGAAATCTGGCGAAGCACGTACTGCAGGATGCCGCCGTTGCGGTAGTAGTCGGCCTCACCCGGGGTGTCGATGCGCAGAACCGCATCAAAGGTGATGGCTTCACCGTTCTCCGGCACCGCGGTGACCTTGACGGTCTTCGGGGTGGTGCCGTTGTTCAGTTCAGTCACACCTTCAACGGAGAAGGTCTCGGTGCCGGTCAGGCCCAGGGACTCGGCGTTGGTGCCGGCCGGGTACTGCAGCGGGAGAACGCCCATGCCAATGAGGTTGGAGCGGTGGATACGCTCGTAGCTCTCGGCAATAACGGCCTTGACGCCCAGCAGTGCGGTGCCCTTGGCTGCCCAGTCACGGGAAGATCCGGAACCGTATTCCTTGCCGGCCAGGACCACCAGCGGGGTGCCGGCTGCCTGGTAATTGACCGATGCGTCGTACACGGTGTTCTGCGGGCCCTCGGGCTGCGTGAAGTCGCGGGTGAAGCCGCCCTCCACGCCGTCCAGGAGCTGGTTCTTGATGCGGATGTTCGCGAACGTACCGCGGATCATCACTTCGTGGTTGCCGCGGCGGGAACCGTAGGAGTTGAAGTCCTTGCGGGCCACGCCGTGCTCCAGCAGGTACTTGCCGGCCGGGGTGTCGGACTTGAAGGAACCTGCCGGGGAGATGTGGTCGGTGGTGACCGAATCGCCCAGCTTGAGCAGCACGCGGGCGCCTTCGATGTCCGAGACCGGCTCCGGCTGTGCCTTCATGCCCTCGAAGTACGGGGGCTTCCGGACGTACGTAGACTCCGAATCCCACTCGAAGGTTGCGCCTTCGGGGGTGGGCAGGGACTTCCAGCGGTCGTCACCCTCGAAGATGGTGGCGTAGGAATCTGTGAACATTTCCTGGCTGATGGACGCGTCGATGATCTCCTGGACCTCGGACGGGTTCGGCCAGATGTCCTTCAGGAAGATGTCGTTGCCCTCGGAGTCCTGGCCCAGCGGGTCGTTCTCGAAGTCGAAGTCCATGGAACCGGCCAGTGCGTAGGCGACTACCAGCGGCGGGGAGGCCAGGTAGTTCATCTTCACGTCCGGGTTGATGCGGCCTTCGAAGTTACGGTTGCCGGAGAGCACGGCAGTAACAGCGAGGTCCGCTTCGTTGATCGCGGTGGAGATTTCGTCCTCCAGCGGACCCGAGTTGCCGATGCAGGTGGCGCAGCCGTAGCCGACCACGAAGAAGCCGAGCTTCTCCAGGTACGGGATCAGGCCGGACTTCTCGTAGTAGTCGGTGACTACCTTGGAACCCGGAGCAATCGAGGTCTTGACCCACGGCTGGGCGACGAGGCCCTTTTCGACGGCGTTGCGTGCCAGTACGGCTGCGGCCATCATCACCGACGGGTTGGACGTGTTGGTGCAGGAGGTGATCGAGGCGATCGTCACGGCGCCGTGGTCCAGCTCGAAGCTGCGGCCGTCAGGCATGGTGACCGGAACCTTGTTCACCGAGCGCTCGGCGGGAGCGTCGGATTCCTTGACCAGGTCGTGCTCGGCGTCCTTGATCTGCGTGCTGCCCTCGGTGAAGGACGGGGCGTCGGAGGCCGGGAAGGTTTCTTCCAGCGCCTCGTCGACGGTGCCGTTCTGCGCTTCCACGGTCTCGTGGACGTAGTTCTTCAGGTCCGCGCGGAACTGCTGCTTTGCGCTGGTCAGCTCAACGCGGTCCTGCGGACGCTTCGGACCGGCGATCGAGGGAACCACGGTGGAAAGATCCAGCTCGAGGTACTCGGAGTACTTGACCTCGTTGGACGGATCGTGCCAGAGGCCCTGTTCCTTGGCGTAGGCCTCGACGAGGGCTACGTTCTCCTCGGAGCGGCCGGTGAGTCGCAGGTAGTCCAGGGTGACGTCGTCGATCGGGAAGATCGCGGCGGTGGAACCGAACTCGGGGCTCATGTTGCCGATGGTAGCGCGGTTGGCCAGCGGCACGGAGGCGACGCCTTCGCCGTAGAACTCCACGAACTTGCCCACAACGCCGTGCTTGCGCAGCATCTCGGTGATGGTGAGGACGACGTCCGTGGCGGTGGCGCCGGCCGGAATTTCACCGGTGAGCTTGAAGCCGACAACGCGCGGGATGAGCATGGAGACGGGCTGGCCGAGCATTGCAGCTTCGGCTTCGATGCCGCCAACGCCCCAGCCGAGCACGCCCAGGCCGTTGACCATGGTGGTGTGGGAGTCGGTACCGACGCAGGTGTCCGGGTAGGCACGCAGGACGCCGTCAACTTCACGGGTCATGACGGTGCGGGCCAGGTACTCAATATTGACCTGGTGGACGATGCCCATTCCCGGGGGAACAACCTTGAAGTCGTCGAATGCGGTCTGGCCCCAGCGCAGGAACTGGTAACGCTCGCCGTTGCGCTGGTACTCGATTTCCATGTTGCGCTCGAGGGCGCCGGCGTTGCCGAACGCGTCGATCTGCACGGAGTGGTCAATGACCATTTCGGCCGGTGCCAGCGGGTTGACGCGCTTGGGGTCGCCACCGAGGTCGGCGACAGCTTCACGCATGGTTGCCAGGTCCACGATGCAGGGAACACCGGTGAAGTCCTGCATGATCACGCGGGCAGGCGTGAACTGGATTTCGGTGCTGGGCTCTGCGTTTGCGTCCCACTTGGCCAGGGCACGGACGTGGTCCGCGGTGATGTTGGCACCATCTTCGGTGCGCAGCAGGTTTTCCAGCAGGACCTTGAGGCTGAACGGAAGGCTCTGGGCGCCTTCGACGGAATTCAGCCGGAAAATTTCATATTCGTTTCCGTTGACGTCAAGGACGCCTTTGGAACCGAAGCTGTCCACATTACTCATAACAGGACTCCTCTCGCCACCGTTTTATCTTTGTCCAGTGATCCGCCGCACGCTAGTTAGGATTTCCTAACCGGCACAGCTGTTGGGCCCGGCCGGGAAATGGTGGGTGATTTCCCGGGCTGGCAAGTCCCCCCTGCCGTGCAAACGTATGGCGGGAATCCCTTCGGCACGGAGCCGGACAACTGTTTCCATCCTAGCCGGATGCGCGTCCGCCGGACCGTTCACCGCGCCGGATACCGGTATATGGCCCGCCACACACCGGCCGGGCTGCCCGCTTCGGGCCGGTGTCAGGGGCGGCGCAGGACCGCGAAGGACTCCATGTGGTGGGTGTGCGGGTACAGGTCAAAGACGCGCAGCATCTCCAGCTCCCAGCCTGCTTCACCGAACCAGGCCAGGTCCCGCGCAAAGGAAGCCGGGTCGCAGGACACGTAGCCAACCACCCGCGGTGAGGCGGCACTGATCTGGTCGACAACCACCCGTCCGGCGCCGGTCCGCGGCGGGTCCAGGAGGACTGCGTCCAGGCGGCCTTCATGGTTGCGCAGCACGCGGTCCACGCGGCCCTGGACAACCTCCACCTGGGGCATGGCGAACAGGTTTTTGCGGGCATCGCGGCTGGTCCCGGGCGACCCCTCAACGGAAAGGACATGCCCCTCGGTTCCAACGGCCTCCGCGAGCGGAGCGGTGAACAGGCCCGCTCCGGCAAACAGGTCTGCGGCGCGCTCACCGGGCTGGAGGTCCAGGCCCTGCACCACGGCCTGCACCAGGGTCCCGGGGGCACTGCGGTGAATCTGCCAGAACCCCGCTCCGGTGACCCGGTAGTCATGCCCTTCGGCCTGTTCCCGGACCCAGGTCCGGCCGCGCAGCCGCGTCAGCTCATGGCTTTCCGGATCCCAGGCGGCCACCGATACGGTCTCACCGGCGGCCGGATCCGCAACGGTGCCGATTTCGGAGGCAATGCGAGCCAGCGTCCGCGGACGGGTTCCGCCGGCGGGGATAAGCAGGACCAGCGGCGGACCGCCTGCAGCGGGTGCGGCAACCTCGACGCGTTCGGCACCGGTGAAGTCCACCTCCCACAGCTTCAGTGCATTGATGGCGGTTGAAGCGAGCGGCATCTCCTGGACCGGTACGAGGTCTTCGGACCGGTGCGGATGCATGGCGAGGTGCCCGCCCGGAGCTACCGAAAAGCTGGCACGGGTTCGCCAGCCCAGCCCGTCAGGATTTTCTTCGGCAGCCGCTTCAACGGTAACTTCGCGTTCGATGCCGGCAAGGCGCCGAAGCTGCTCGGCAAAGATGCCGGCCTTCAGCCGGCGCTGTTCAGCCAGACCGATGTGCCCGAATTCTGCCCCACCCACCGGAAGCCTGCCGCGTGATCCTGCCTTGAGCGCGTCCGCCGGTGCCCAGAAGTGCGGAACGCGGGCCGGCGCAGGTTCCAGGACCTCCACGACGTCGGCACGCCAGAACTTGGCCTTCTCCCCCGCGTCCGTGAGCCTCGCCCGGACGCGCTCCCCCGGCAGGGCATGCCGGACGAAAACGACGCGGCCTTCGTGACGGGCAACGAAATGCCCGCCGTGGGCGGCCGGACCGATTGTCAGTTCAAGATCACCGGGGGCGGATGCACCCTGCGGGGTTTGGGGGGTCATAGTTGCGTTCGAACTTCCGTGTTGGAGCTAAAACACCATCACACCACGATTTCACCTGCGCACCGGACTATGCTTTCCTTTGGCCCGGAGCGGGATACGGCAGTACGCGGGAAATCCCGCCAGGAACATGAGGTAGGACACGGTGGCGCATTACGTGATCATGGGCTGCGGCAGGGTGGGAGCCATGCTGGCCCATACCCTGGACAACGCCGGACATACCGTGGCGGTCATTGACCAGGATCCGCGGGCGTTCCGGCGGCTGCGGCCGTCCTTCACCGGCTCCCGGGTCACCGGCGTCGGGTTCGACCGCACCACCCTGGAACAGGCCGGCATCGAGGATGCCTACGCATTCGCCGCGGTTTCCAGCGGCGACAACTCAAACATCCTTTCTACGCGCGTGGCGCGCGAGACTTTCCATGTGCCCCACGTCGTGGCACGGATCTATGATCCGGGACGCGCTGAGATCTACCAGCGGCTGGGCATTCCCACCGTCGCCGCCGTTCGCTGGAGTGCAGACCAGGTGCTGCGCCGCATCCTGCCCGAGCAGAGCATCAACGGCGACTTCCGGGAAGCATCGGGCCGGCTCATCCTGGGCGAGCTGTCGCTGGAGCCTTCGTGGCTGGGCCGTCCCCTGCACGAGGTGGAGTCCGCGGCCGGCGTGCGGATCGCGTACCTGACCCGCTTCGGCGAGGGCGTGCTTCCCCGCGCGGACACCAGCTACCAGCAGGGCGACGTCCTGCACGCAATGATGCAGGTAGGACGAACCGCGGAGATCAGCAGGATCCTCTCCGCTCCGCCAATGAAGGAGAACTCGTGAAGGTAGTGATTGCCGGAGCCGGCAGTGTTGGATCCTCGATTGCCCGCGAGCTGCTCTCCCACGGACATGACGTGCTCCTCATCGACGAAAAACCCGAAACTGAAAGCCGGAGCGAACTGACCGGTGCGGCGTGGCTGATCGGCGACGCCTGCGAACTGACCACCCTGAAGGATGCCGGGATGGACAGTGCCGACGTGGTGGTCTCCGCAACGGGCGATGACAAGGTGAACCTGGTGGTTTCGCTGCTCGCCAAGACGGAGTTCGGAGTGGCGCGGACCGTAGGCAGGGTCAACAACCCCAAGAATGACTGGATGTTCGACGACTCCTGGGGCGTAGACGTTGCCGTCAATACGCCCCGCCTCATGACGGCGCTGGTGGAGGAAGCAGTCGAGGTCGGTGACCTTGTACGGCTCCTGACCCTGCAGACCGGAGTCGCTTCGATGGTCGAGTTCACCGTCCCGGCCGCCTCGCCCATGCTGGGAGCGCGCGTGGGGTCCGTTCCGTGGCCGCAGGATTCAACCCTGGTTGCCATCCTGCGCGACGACGCTCCCATCACCCCCACCGGCGACGACGTCATAGAGGGCGGCGACGAGCTGTTCTTCGTCACGACCATTGCGGCGGAAGATGAGCTGCGGGCTCTGCTGGCCCCCAAGCCCTAGTTCCTGCGCCGGCTGCACTTCGCCGCCGGCGCAGGAACTAGGACGCGCGGACGGTTGCCGGCCGGGAAATGACCCAGGCCAGCCAGAGGCCCAGCGCGTACAGCGGCACGCCCATGGCCAGCCGCATGGTGCCCAGGGCCGCCACGTTGTCTGCCAGGTACAGGGGAAGCTGCACTGCGAGCCGCAGCGCAAACACGGAGATGATGATCCAGGTGGCCAGGGAGTAGGCGCGCAGGCGCTTTGGCTCACCGCGCCAGGACAGGTTCTCGCCCCGGATAAAGCCGAACAGGAGTCCGGCAACCGGCCACTTGACCAGAACTGAGACGGCAAAGGCAAGGATGTACACGGCGTTGAGGTAGAACCCCGGGAGGAAGAACGTGGTGCCGCTGCCGCTTCGCAGCGCAAACACGGCGCAGATTGCGACGCCGATGACGCCGGTCAGGGACTGGACCAGCGGCCGCTTCTGGATCAGGTTGGCTACGGCGAAGGCTCCGGCCGCGACCACTGCGGCCCCAAGGGACAGGTACAGTCCCGCGGTGATGGTGTAGATCAGCGTGAAGAGCAGCCCGGGGAGGATTGCCTCGGCGAGTCCACGCACGCCGCCGACGGATTTCAGCACGTCTATCTGCCCGTCATCGCCGCGTTCGACGCCGGATCGGGCTGCGTACTGTCCGGCCAGCTCGCTCATCGAAGGCTGGCCGTCGGGGCGGCCCTTGCCTTCGGGGTCTGGGCTGGTGCTCATATTTCGCCTTCCGGACGTCCGATGATTTCGTACCGCGGATTGAAGATGGTGGGCTGGCCGGCGACGCTGCTGACCATGCCCTCGAACGCTACCTGGGTTCCCGCCACTATGCCGGGAATCCGCCGCTGGCCGATCCAGACCAGGCGGACCCGCCGCCGGGCCTGCGCAGCCGCCGGATCCCGGTAGGCGCCCTGCAGGTCCGCCACAACCGCGGTGAACCGCGGCGCAGAATCCGTCGGAACCAGGGTGACTGATTCAACGTAGCCGGTGCTGTGTGCGCGTCCACGGCCCGGCAGATCGGCAATGCGGAGCCGGGCCGGTGCGCCGGCTGCGGCCGGAGTTGTCTGCTTAGCCAATGGTGGTAATTTCCGGCCCGCGCCGGGGCGGTTCCGGCTTGGCTGACTCTTCACCGCGCTTGGGCAGCGGAGAAGCGTCCCGGGGCAGGTTCAGCTGCAGCAGGTCCCGCGGAGGCAGCGGCGCATCGCCGCGGACCACCACAACGTTGCGGAAGACTTCTTCCAGCGGACCGGCTGCATCAGGGTTCATGGCCGCCGGGCCGCCGAAGACGCCGCGGAGGAACCAGCGGGGACCGTCGACTCCAACGAACCGTGCCACACGGTAGCCCTTGGAACCGTCCTGCGCCTGAGCGGGTACCCGGGCAAGCAGTTCGGTGCCCAGCCGTCCCTCAAGCTCGTCAGCCGTGCCGCCCTGGGAGGAGACCGATTGAACGATCTGTGCGCGGATTTCGTCCCAGAGGGTCTCCGACTTGGGTGCTGCGAAGGCCTGCAGCTGAAGACTGGAACCGTCCAGATCCAGGGTTACGGCCACAACGCGCTTGGTCTTTTCTTCTACTTCCAGGCGCAGCGCCAGCCCCTGTGTGGCAGCAATGCGCAGCGCACCCAGGTCCACGTAACCCTCCTCCGAAGGCCGGTCAGCGACGTCGTACGGGCCCTGGGCCGGTCCGTCCGCGGCACCGGCAGCTTCTTCTGCGGTGTCCTGCTCCCCGGGCACGTACCCGGATTCCGCCCGGTCTTTCCTGCGGCGTCCAAATGCCATCGCCTGGTCCTCTTTCCTTCTGTGGTTCCGGGCAGGTGAACCCGGGATGTGGCGGCCTAAGCCGTTGCTGTGCCGAATCCGCCGGTGGAACCGAATCCTCCGGCTCCCCGTACCGAGTCGGAGAGCTCTGCAACGGGTTCGAACTCCGCAATTTCAACGCGCTGGATCACCATCTGCGCAATCCGGTCCCCGCGCTTGAGCCGGATGGTCTCGGCGGCGTCCGTGTTTAACAGTGTGACGGAAATTTCACCGCGGTAACCCGCGTCAACGGTACCGGGTGCATTGACGATCGTGAGTCCGTGCCTGGTGGCCAGACCGGAGCGCGGGTGGATCAGGGCCACGTACCCAAACGGCAGGGCAATCGAGACGCCGGTGGGCACGAGGACGCGCTGGCCCGGAGCCAGTTCGACGTCGACGCGGGCCCGCAGGTCCGCGCCTGCGTCTCCGGGGTGGGCGTAAGACGGCGCTTCGAGGCCGTCGTCGAGCATTTTCAGCTGGACTTTCACGCTGGGTCCTGCTTGCTGCACAGCTGTCTCCGGGATCTTTCTGGAACGGTTTGGGAGCACCGGCAGCCAGGGACCGGCGGCGCCTTGATTACTTTAGCGCGTGCCGACTCCCCCGTGCCGTCCCGCCGCGCGGGCCGCACCAGGGGCCGGGAAGGCAAGATGAAAAGCCGGAACAAAGATGGAAAGCTAGGAGTATGTCAACACCCGCTGCCCACAGCCCCGCCCAGACCGTGCTCTACTCGGAGAGGCTGCTGCCGGCATTCTGGATCTGGCTGGTTGTGGCAGGCATGTCCGGGACCTTCGTCCTGGCCTTCATTCCCATCAGCCTGCTCGTGGGAATCCTGGTGGCCGCAGTGGCGGCCGTGGTACTGACCGTGCTTCTGCTGATGTCCACCCCGGTCATCAGGGTGACCGAAGAGACCGTCCAGGTGGGCCGTGCCCAGATTGAACGCAAGTGGATCGGCGCGGTGGAGGCATACCGCGGGGACGACGCGACACAGCAGCGCGGGCCCGCGCTCAACGGCACGGCGTACCTGTGCATCCGCGGCTGGATCAGCCCGGTGGTCAAGATGGAAATCACTGACCCGGCTGACCGGACCCCGTACTGGCTGACCTCCACGCGCAACCCGGAGAAGCTGGCAGCTGCACTGCAGGCGCCGCGCAGCTAACCCGCTCCGCCGCAGAATCGGACCGGGCCTACCCCTCGCACTCGATGCAGTAGTAGAGCCCGTCCTTTTCCTTGGCAATCTGCGAACGGTGCCGCACCAGGAAGCAGGACGCACACGTGAACTCATCCTGCTGGGCGGGAAGCACCCGAACCATGAGCTCTTCGCCGGAAAGGTCCGCGCCAGGCAGTTCGAAGCTGTCCGCTGCCTCCGCTTCGTCTTCATCCACCACGGCCGACTGGACGTTGGTCCGCCGTGTCTTCAATTCCTCGATTGACTCTTCACTGGCGTCCTCGTCGGCCTTGCGCGGCGCGTCGTAGTCTGTCGCCATATTTCTCATCCCACCATCGGTGTCAGTACTTCACGGGTAGATCCAGGCACGTACTCCGGCCCCGGGCACCTGTCCCGAAACCGCAGCGCGGCTCGGACTACACAACGCCGCGGCCCCTGCGTTTGTGCCCGCAGTAGAGAGATTTTTGTCCGCCCTGAACGAAATAGCCACGCCTGCGCGGCGTGCACCGTGCCCGCAGGCCAAGAATCCTTGCAGGCGCAGGCCCTGGATCCGCGCCACACCGGGCTAAACGGTAGGAAATCCGGTGCCCGGATGGCATTGTTTCAGGAAGGAGTTGCTATCGATAGCGAGGATTTTTTCATGCAGGATCTACGGCTCGTGGGTGTCCATGAGGGCGGCGAACATCTGCTGCTGAGCGGACGGGGCGGCGAAACATTCCGGCTCCGCATCGACGAAGCCCTGCGTGTTGCTGCTTCCCGCCCCGCGCGGCGTGCCGGACAGGCTGCCGAGCCCGAGGCGGGGCCCACCATGACTCCCCGCGATATCCAGGCACGGATCCGGTCCGGTGCCAGCGCCGAGGAGGTGGCTGAGCTCTCCGGCCACGACATCGCACACATCCGTCGGTACGAAGGACCCGTGCTCGCTGAACGCGAGTACATTGCCCGCCAGGCCCAGTCCGTCGAGGTGGCAGCTCCCATGAGCGCTGCACAGGACAGCCACCGCTCAGCCTTCGGGGATTCTCCGGTGAACCTGGGCGACATGGTCAACCACCGCCTCCGCGCCTTCGGCGTGGACCCGGAAACCGTCGTCTGGGATTCATGGCGCCGCCCCGAGGGTTCCTGGGATGTAGTCGCCAGCTTCAGCCTCGGTGAGAACTCCCGGGTATCCGTCGGCGAGGAGCCCCCCGCCCGCTGGACCTACAGCCCGCTCCGCCGCCAGGTGACCAACGCCAACCGCTGGGCACAGCTGCTCAGCGAACTCGCGCCGGTGGACTCCCCGGTCCCGGCACGCAGGCTCTCCGCCGTCGCGGACCGTGTCTTCGATTTCGAAACCGACACCGCCCCCGAGGAGCCCCTTCCGGTCTCGGACGAAGAGACGGATGAGCTGTTGAACGTCCTGCGGTCCCGGCGCGGCCAGCGCCTGGGCACGGATGAAGACGCCGACGACGCCCTGGCCGCCCTGCTTGCCAAGGGCAGCATCCCCGCAGCCCACCCGCGTGACGGGCAGGCCGAGCTTGAGGACGAGTCCTCGGTCCGTCCGCGCACCGGCAAGCTGAGCCTGGCACCCGTACTGCCCGAGGAGCCGGAAGCACCTGCCGAGCCGGAAGCGGAAGAGGATCCATCCGATCCGCTGCGCCTGGATGATGGCATCAGCACCTCAACGCGGGAAATCAGTATCCTCGCCCGGCCGGTTCGCGGTTCGCGCGGGACGGATGCCGGAAAGCCTCCGGCCGAGCCGGAGGAGCCTTCCGAGACCCCCGAGGCGAAGGAACCGGTGACCGAGCGGCGGATCAAACCCAAGCGTTCCTCGGTTCCCAGCTGGGACGAGATCGTCTTCGGTACCAAAGGCGACTAACGCCGAGGGCGGTCCGGAAGTATGGCGGACCGCCGGTGCAGCCTATTCCCGGACTGTGCCAACCGCGCAGATGTCCGGATCTTCGCCGGTTCCGGCGTACCGTGCGGCCTGCTGCGCACCCATGCGCCGCATGTAATGCCGCCGGCAGAGCGTTTCGTAGCCCACCACCGGCGGCGCGCCGGCTTCCTCGGGCTCAAAGAGCGCTTCGGGTCCGGGATCGGCCGGCCGCTTGTCCACGTCGCCCACCACAACCTGGTCACCGGTGACCACCATGACCCCGTCCACGGTGCGCGCGTTGTGCGTGGCGCGGCGCCCGCACCAACAGAGCGCGCGGACCTGCAGGACCTCGATTCGGTCGGCCAGTTCGATCAGCCGCTGCGAGCCCGGGAACAGCCGCGTACGGAAGTCCGTGGCGATGCCGAAGGCGAATACATCGACTTCCATCTCGTCCACGATCCGTGCGAGCTGCTCAATCTGCTCCTCGCTGTAGAACTGCGCCTCGTCGCAGATGAGGTAATCCACCCTGTCCCCCGCACCGCGGGTCCGGATCACCTCGTCCCAGAAGTCGGTGTGGTCCGTGACCTCAACGGCGCGGGTCTTCAGGCCCAGCCTGCTGGAGATCATCGCGTTGCCCGCGCGGTCATTGCGGCTGAAGAGAATTCCTCCGCGTCCGCGGGCGCTGTGGTTGTAGTCCATCTGCAGCGCCAGAGTGGACTTGCCGCAGTCCATGGTCCCGGAGAAGAACACGAGTTCAGCCATAACCTACTTCCGCCCGCCCTTTGCCGGACGGGCCAGCGTCAGGAGCGGGACTTCACGCTCGGCACGGGTTAGCGAGCCGTGCTGGCCCACCATCTGCAGGGCCGACGGGCTGGCCCGCCGGGTATCAAAGAGTGCAATCGGCTCACGTGCGGCAATCAGCAGGTCGCCGATGCGGGGCAGGATTTCCGGGCGGACGGGCCCAAACAAGCCTGCCGCAACGGCTTGGTCCCGGGTCAGGATCCATGCCCTGGTGCCCAGTGCCTGCTGCCACGAGGCCGTGAGCCGCTCCAGGGTGCCGGCCGGTGCATCCGTTTCAAGGTACAGCTGCACCATGCGCGGATCACCGGCGGTGTGCCGTACACCCTCGATTAGGTCCGGGTACGCCGAGTAGTCAATCCGGTGTTCCGGGGCGGTGTCCACCATGCCGTGGTCCGCGGTAAGGAGAACAAGGGTGTCCGGGGGAAGCTTGGCGGTGAAGCGCTTGAGTGCCGAATCCAGTTCCTCCAGCGCGCCTCCCCATTCCGGGGACTGGGCACCGTAGCGGTGTCCGGTCTTGTCCAGCTCATTGAAGTAGAAGTACATCAGCATGCGCTTTTCCGCGGCCAGCGCCCCCAGCGCGGCTTCTACGCGGGCATGGATGCCGGTGCCCGACGCATGGCTGCCGCCGCGAAGGGCGGCGCGGGTCATGGCTGAATCCGCAAACCGCGGCAGGCTGACCGTCGTGACGGGCAGATGCCCGGATGCCTGTTCAAGGACGGTCGGGAACGGCTGCCAGCTGCGTGGATCCACACCCGGGTCCCAGTTGCCCAGCATGTTGACCACTTTGTCCTGGGCGGGATCAAGCACGTCATAGCCAACCATTCCGTGCTGCCCCGGAGGGAGGCCGGTCCCCAGCGAGGCGAGGGACGCCGCCGTCGTGGTGGGGAAGGCAGCGGTGAGGGTGCGTCCGCCGTCCTGCAGCGACCGCAGGAAGGGAGCGTGTCCGGAGCGCTGTTTCAGCAGGCTCCGGCCGAGTCCGTCCACCATGACCACGCAGACCCGCTTCGCTGCGGGAAGCTCCAGGGTGTTGGTGAAGCCGGGGACCTGCAGGACAGCCGCGGCACTGGTGAGGACCTCAGCTACGGAACTGCGGCCATACCCGGGGGCCGGAGGAAGGGGTTCGGAGGCGGGTGCTGCGTCCATGCCCCTTACCGCTGGTGGTGGCCGCGGTTGAACCGGCTGCCGATGCCCGGCATCCGGTTCCGGTCGAGTGCCGGTTCCAGGGCGCGGACGTTCATGGTGTCGGTGTTGACCTTGCGCAGGGCGCGGGCGAAGGCCTTGGCGTTCTGCACTGCCTGGATTCCGTCAGCCTCCGCGGACACTCGCAGGACAATGTCTTCCTGCGCGATGGTTCCGGTGTAGCCGTGGTCAGCCTCGCACTGGGGATCGGCACAGCCTGCCGGGCCCATGTCCAGGCGCTGTCCGCCGGACCAGGCGATTGCCAGGGTCAGTTCACGGGCCTGGTCTGAGGGCTTGTAGTTCTGGGGCTGGGAGTACATGTAGCCAAGTACCACGGAGCGGATCTGGGCCACCGGAACAGATTCGGTGGAGACCTGCGCCATCATCTGCTCACCGGCTTCGTCGAGCTGCTGGTCGTCAACATGGGTGATCACCAGCATGTCCTCGGTCAGCACCAGGACAGTGATGTGGCGGTGCACCTCGGTCCGGTCGAAATGCGTTTCAAGGTGGATCAGATGGGAGAGGGGCTCACGCCCGTCCAGGGCGTCATGCACAACGTCTGCCAGCAGCGTGGGGTAGAAGCCTGCGCGCTCAATGGAGGCGTCAAGGCTGCGGCGTTCAGCGGAAAGTAGCGGCGACATAACACCAGTTTCCCCCAGATGCACCCTGAGCACCTAAAAAGGCGCGCTGGGGTTGCATAAGCATCCCCGGCTGGTGCCGTGGCTGTGGAAAAACTAGTCACGCAGCGCACGGCGGGCACTGTCGGTGCGCTGCTGCGGGTTGCCCAGCCGGATATCAGCGCTCAGCACCGTGACGCCCTGCACCGAGACCAGCACCGGATTGATTTCCAGCAGCGCAATCTCCGGGTGCTCGTCCTTCAGCAGCGCCACCCGGGCAATGAGGTCCTCCAGGGCAGCGACGTCGACCTTGGGCAGTCCCTGGTAACCGAAAAGCCGCCGTGAGGTTCGCGGCGTCCTCACCAGGTCCGCAATATCGACGCTCGTCAGCGGCGGAATGCCGTGGGCCCAGTCATCGAGCAGGTTCACCGCGTCCCCGGCAATCCCGAAGGAGAGGACTGGGCCAAGCAGGGGATCCTCGATGGCCCGCAGTACACAGCCCTGGCCCGACGGCGCCATTGACTGCACCTCGAGTTCGAACCGGCCGTAGGGCTCCAGGGCCGTGCGCATCTCGGAAATGTTGCTCCGCAGCGACTGCTCCGAGGAGATGTTCAGCCGCACACCGCCCAGGTCCAGCCGGTGCCGCAGGTGTTCATCCATGGTCTTGAGGACAACGGGCCAGCCCAGCTGGTCCGCTGCCGCGACGGCCTCGTCCTCGGTGCGGAACGGCAGGGACGGCAGGAGGCTGATCCCGTAGAAATCCAGGAGCCGTGCGGTTTCGTCCGGGCCCAGGCGCAGGAGTTCGGTGTTGGCTACCCGGGACATCTGCTCGTCGATGAACGTCTGTGCGGCCTCCGTGTCTACGCCCGCCGGCTCCGCATAGTGGCCGTGTTCCCTTCCTGCCCATTCGCTGTAGCGCACCAGCGCGGCCAATGCGCTGACTGCGGCACCGGGACTGGCGAAACACGGGAGGCCGGCCGGCAGTCCGGGCTCCGCGGCCTCACCTTCCGCGGCCGGCTCCGGCGGAACCTGTTCGCGGGAGCCCAGTATGCCTTCAGTGAGCTGGCTGGGGTCCATGATGCCGGTGAAGACCGCCACCACGGGCTTTCCGCCCTCGATCGCACAGTCCAACAACGTTTCTGCGACGGCGTTGTTGTCCAGTCCCGGTGCCGGCAGCAGCGTCACGACGGCGCTGTGTACGGCCTCATCCGCCAGGGCCTTCGCGACGGCTTCACGCAGTGCAGGCAGTGCCACGCTCTGGCCGCGGTCCAGGTCGAGGTCGATGCGCAGGTGCACGGCGTCCAGGTCCAGCGGCACGGCCGCGTCGGCCAGCACCCGGCCGAGTGCCGCGGAGTTGCTCAGCACAGCCAGCCCCCTGCCCTGCGGCAGCGGCTGGCTGCAGGCGATCTGGGCTACGTCCATGAGCTGTTCGTTCGTGGCCACCCGGATCACGCCGGACTGGCGGAGCATTGCGTCCAGGGCTCCCTGCGGGGCCTGGGTCAGCCGTACCGAGTGCCCCGGGGGAAGCTGCAGGCCGGTGACGTCCGATTTGGCCACGATCACCGGCTTGCCGGTGGCGAGGCGCCGGGCAATGCGGGAGAACTTTCGCGGGTTGCCCACCGATTCGAGGTACAGGCCCACCACCTTGGTGCCGGCGTCGTCTTCCCAGTACTGCATGACGTCGTTGCCGGAGACATCCGCCCGGTTGCCGGCCGAAATCGTGGAGGACAGTCCCAGGCGCCGGCGCTGGGCAGCTGCGTAGAGAAGGACGCCGATCGCTGCGGACTGGCTGAACAGGCCCAGTCCCCCACGGCGCGGCAGGGCCGGAGCCATGGAGGCATTCAGCGAAACCTCGGGACGGGTGTTGATCAGGCCCAGGGACGCCGGTCCCAGAACCCGCATGCCGTTGGCCCGGGCGTAGCGCACCAGCCGGCGCTGGCGCGCCAGGCCCGCTTCGCCGTCGTCGAATCCCGCGCTGACCACCAAAAGGTGCTTGACGCCCGCCGCGGCACATTCCTGGGCCACGCACTGGACCTGGTCATACGGGACGGCAATGACTGCCAGGGAAACCGGTTCGGGGATCTCGGAGATCTTGCCGTAGGAGACCATTCCGGCGAGCTCGAAGGCCTCCGGGTTCACGGCGTAGACACTGCCGGTGAACCCGCCTTCAACGATGTGTTCCATCAGCTGGTAGCCGACGCTGCCCCATTCGCGGCTGGCGCCGATGACGGCAATGGACGACGGCGCGAGCAGGTCCGCGACGCTGCGCGCCTCCGCGCGGTGTTCGCGGGCCTCCATGACGGCGCGGGACTTTTCCGTCGGGTCGATGTCGAAGTCGAGGGCGATCACGCCGTCGTCGAACGCGCGGCGAACCTCATAGCCGGCGTCCGCGAAAACGCTGAGCATCTTGCGGTTCTCCGGAAGGACCTCGGCACTGAAGCGGCGGATCCCGTTTTCCCGGGCGGCGGCGGCCAGGTGTTCCAGGAGGATCGAACCGATCCCCCGGCCCTGGTGCTCATCGGAAATGTTGAAGGCGACTTCGGCCTCGGTGGGATCATCCAGGCGGTCATAGCGGCCGATTCCCACGATCTCGGAGCCGAGTGTGATGACAAACGCAACCCTGTCCCGGTAGTCCACGTTCGTAAAGCGCTTCAGCTCGCGGCCGCTCAGCTTAGCCTTGTAAGTGAAGAAACGAAGATAGATGGAGCTCTGGGACTGCCGCATGTGGAATGCCTGCAGCGCCTCCGCATCCGCCGGGGAGACAGGCCTCAGGTGGCCGGTGCGCCCGTCCCGCAAAACGACATCAGCTTCCCAATATTCGGGGTATTGTCCCTGCTCCGCCATAGACTCAGACTAGTGGGCAATTTTTAGAACCCGCCACTGACCCTCCACAAAGCACCGAAACCGACCAAGTCAACACCAACCTCAAGGACGCAAGAACTACATGGCCCGGCGCTCTGCCTCCGCACCCACTCCCGGCGAACCCATCGCTGAGAACATCATCGATATTGATGTCACCACCGAGATGGAGGGGTCCTTCCTCGAATACGCCTACTCGGTGATCTATTCGCGTGCCCTGCCGGACGCGCGTGACGGGCTGAAGCCCGTGCAGCGGCGCATCCTGTACATGATGGCGGAGATGGGGCTGCGTCCGGACCGCGGACACGTCAAGAGTGCCCGCGTGGTCGGCGAGGTAATGGGCAAGCTCCACCCCCACGGTGACTCGGCAATCTATGACGCCATGGTCCGCATGGCCCAGGACTGGGCCCTGCGCCTGCCGCTGATCGACGGCCACGGCAACTTCGGCTCGCTGGATGACGGCCCCGCAGCTTCGCGCTACACAGAGGCAAGACTGGCGGCCGCCGCGCTGACCCTCACTGACCACCTCGACGAAGACGTGGTGGACTTCGTTCCCAACTACGACAACCAGCTGATGCAGCCGGAAGTACTGCCGGCTGCGTTCCCCAACCTGCTGGTCAACGGCGCCTCCGGCATCGCCGTCGGCATGGCCACCAACATGGCACCGCACAACCTCGGCGAGGTCATCGCGGCTACCCAGCACCTGATCCGGCATCCCGAGGCGACACTGGATGACCTGATGCGCTTCGTGCCGGGTCCGGACCTGCCCTCGGGCGGCCGCATTGTGGGCCTGGACGGCATCCGCGACGCCTACGCCACCGGCCGCGGTTCGTTCAAGACCCGGGCCAAGGTAGAGGTGGAGCAGCTCACCGCCCGCAGGACCGGGCTCGTGGTCACTGAACTGCCGTACATGGTGGGGCCGGAAAAGGTGATCGAGAAGATCAAGGACGCGGTCACCTCCAAGAAGCTCCAGGGAATTTCCGACGTCGTTGACCTCACGGACCGGCAGAACGGACTGCGCCTGGTGATTGAGCTGAAGAACGGCTTCAATCCCAAGGCCGTCCTGGCCCAGTTGTACCGCTACACCCCGATGGAAGATTCCTTCGGCATCAACAACGTGTCCCTGGTGGACGGCCAGCCGCGCACCCTGGGCCTGGTGGAGCTGCTCCAGGTCTACGCTTCCCACAGGCTCGGCGTGGTCCGCCGCCGCACCGCGTACCGGCTGGGCCGCAGGAAGGACCGCCTGCACCTGGTTGAGGGCCTCCTGATCGCGATCGTGGACATTGACGAGGTCATCCAGGTCATCCGCTCCTCGGAAGAGACCGCGGAGGCACGGACCCGCCTGATGTCCATCTACGACCTCACCGAGATCCAGGCCAACCACATCCTTGAACTCCGGCTTCGCCAGCTGACGAAGTATTCGCGGCTGGAACTCGAGAAGGAGCAGGAAGAACTGCGCGCAGCCATCGAGGAACTGCAGGCCATCCTGGATTCCGAGGAGCGCCTGCGGGAGCTCGTGTGCGAGGAACTCGGCGAGGTTGCCGCGAAGTACGCCACCCCGCGGCGCACAGTACTCCTCGAATCCGAGGCCGTGGCACCGGTGGCGTCCGAGACCGTTGCCGTCAAGGCGGGCAAGGGTGCCAAGGCCGTGCTCCCGCTGCAGATTCCGGACGATCCCTGCTGGGTGATCCTCTCGTCCTCAGGGCAGCTGGCACGCACCTCCAACCAGGAGCCGCTGGCCGAAGGCGGGCAGCGGACCCGGCATGATGTGTTCCGCAGCGTGGTGGCAACGACGGCCCGCGGCGAGATCGGAGCGGTGACCTCCTCCGGCCGGATGATCCGCGTCCAGGTCATGGACATGCCCGCCCTGCCTCCAACCAACGGGCTGCCCAACCTCGCCGGCGGCGTGGCCGCCAAGGACTTCATGACGCTGACGAAGGGCGAGAAACTCGTTGGCCTGGTGCCGCTGAACGCCGTCCTGGCGCTCGGCACCCGCAACGGCGTCGTCAAGCGGGTCAATCCCGAGTATCCGCTGAACCGGGACGACTGGGAAGCGATCACGCTCAAGCCGCGCGATGAAGTGATTGGTGCCGCTGTCGCTGCGAACGACGACGACGAACTCGTCTTCGCGACCAGGGGCGCCCAGCTGCTTCGCTTCCCCGCTTCGGCCGTGCGGCCGCAGGGCCGGACCGCCGGCGGCGTGGCGGGCATGAAGCTCGGTGAAGGTGACGAGGTGATCTTCTTCGGCGTGGTCGCGGCGGGAGACCCCGACGCCGTCGTCGTCACCGTTGCTTCCGGCACCGAAACGATCCCCGGTACGCCCGGCGGCTCGGTGAAGGTGACGGACTTCGCCGAATACCCGGCGAAGGGCCGCGCCACGGCAGGTGTGCGGGCGCACCGGTTCCTCAAGGGTGAAGATGCACTGACAGTAGCCTGGGTCGGGCACGGACCCGCCAAGGCCGCGGCCGCGAACGGCGTGGCGCGGGCACTGCCCACCGAACACGGGCGCCGGGACGGCTCCGGAGTTCCGCTGGCCAGCCCGGTGGAACATGTCGGTCCCAGCATGACTGCTCCGTAGCCCCCACCGCTCAACCGCGAAGGGCCGGACCTGGTTTTCCAGGTCCGGCCCTTCACCGTTTCAACTCTTCCGCTGCTAGGTGCCGAAGCGCCGCAGCCGCAGCGAGTTGGCGACCACCAGGACCGAGCTGGCGGCCATCGCCGCGCCGGCGATCATCGGGTTCAGCAGGCCAAAGGCTGCCACCGGGATGCCCACGGTGTTATAGAAGAACGCCCAGAACAGGTTCACCTTGATCGTCCGCAGGGTCCGTCGCGAAAGCTCGATCGCCGTGGCGACCTGCCCCAGCGAACTGCCCATCACGGTCAGGTCTGCCGCAGCCATCGCGGCGTCCGTTCCCGAGCCCATGGCGATGCCGAGGTCCGCCTGGGCCAGCGCTGCGGCGTCGTTCACGCCGTCGCCGGCCATGGCTACCGTTGCACCCTGCTCCTGGAACCTGCGTACCGCGTCCACCTTGCCCTCCGGACGGACGTCGGCCAGCACGTCCTCGGGGGCGATTCCTACTTCCCGCGCCACGGCGGCGGCCACTACGGCGTTGTCACCGGTCAGCAGGACCGGACGAAGCCCCAGTTCGCGCAGCCGTGCCACCGCTTGCCGGGAACCGTCCTTGATGGTGTCCTGCAGGCTGATGATGCCTGCCGGCGTCCCGTCAAGCGCCACGACGACGGCGGTGGCACCGGTTTCCTGTTCGCGGCGAAGCGTGTCCGCCGCAGTTGAATCGAGCGGGATCCCGTTCTCTTCCAGCCAGCCCGGCCGGCCGGCCACGATGCTGCGTCCCTCAACCACTCCGCGGACCCCGCCTCCCGGCGAGGAAAGGAACCCGCTGACGGGCGCCAGCCCCGGCCCCTGCCCGGCAGCTGCCGCGATGGCACGGGCAATCGGGTGCTCTCCGGCATTCTCCAGGGAACCGGCCAGCCGGAGCAGCCCGTCCTCATCTTCGGATCCTGCACCCGGCAGCAGTACCGTCCGTGCCACCGAGAGCTTGCCGCTGGTGACCGTGCCGGTCTTGTCCAGCAGGATGGTGTCCACGGTGCGGGTGTCCTCCAGCACCTGCGGGCCCTTGATCAGGATGCCCAGCTGGGCACCGCGTCCGGTGCCGGTCAGCAGCCCTACCGGAGTAGCCAGTCCCAGGGCACAGGGGCAGGCAATGACCAGGACAGCGACGGCGGCGGTGAAGGCGCTTTGCAGGTCCCCGGTGAACACCAGCCAGAGCAGGAAAGTGACTACGGCGATGGCAAGCACAACGGGAACGAACACCGCGCTGATCCTGTCCGCGAGCCGCGCGATCGGTGCCTTGCCGGACTGGGCCGCGCTGACCAGCGCACCCATCTGGGCCAGGGTGGTTTCGCTGCCAACCCGGGTTGCCCGGACCAGCAGCCTGCCGGAGGTGTTGACGGTGGCGCCGGTGACGGGATCGCCGGGATGCACCTCCACCGGCAGTGACTCACCGGTGATGAGGGCTGCATCAATGGCAGACTCGCCCTCCACAACGGTTCCGTCCGTGGCGACCTTTTCCCCCGGACGCACCACGAACACGTCCCCGGGCACCAGCTCGGACGCAGGAATGAGCACTTCGCGCCCGTCCCGGAGCACCACTGCGTCCTTGGCTCCCAGGCTCAGCAGGGAGGTCAGGGCATCCGCAGCGCTGGTCTTGGCCCTGGCCTCGAGGTACCGGCCGAGCAGCAGGAACGTCGTGACCACCGCAGCCACCTCGAAGTAGAGGTGGGCTTCGCCCATGCCCGGATCAGCCGTCAGTCCCGGATCAGCTATCAGCTGGGCCAGGGAGAACAGGTACGCAGCGCTGACCCCGATCGAGACCAGGGTGTCCATGGTTGATGCCAGGTGGCGGGCATTGACCGCCGCCGCCCGGTGGAAAGGCCAGGCGGACCACAGGACCACCGGCAGCGAGAGTGCTGCTGCAACCCAGCCCCAGTTGGGGAACGCAAAAGCCGGCACCATCGAAACGAGCAGCACCGGCACGGTCAGGATAGCGGCGGTCATCAGGCGGGGGCGCAGCTCTGCCGCGGTGCCGCCGTGTGCCATGTGGTCCTCGTGCCCGCCGTGGCCCGCGGGCACCGCCAGCTTCGCCTGGTAGCCGGCCGCTTCCACGGACGCGACCAGCTGGTCATCGGTCACGCCGGCAGGAACCCGGACCGATGCCGAGTTGAGCGGAAGGTTGACGGTGGCCTGGACTCCCTCGATCTTGCCGAGCTTGCGTTCAACGCGGTTGACGCAGGAAGCGCAGGTCATGCCCTGAATATCCAGCGACACCTCGCGCTCTGCCAGGTGCTGCTGTTCATGGGTTGCCATGATTCTCCTTTCAGCCCACTACGGTGTAGCCGGCTTCTGCAACGGCCTCACCGAGCAGCTCCGGCGCGATGGCTTCACTGGAAGTGACCACGGCGGTCGAAACGCCGTCGGCCACCAGGTCCACCTGGACATCCTGGACGCCTTCGACGGCGCTGAGTTCCTCGGTGACAGAAGCGACGCAGTGCCCGCAGGTCATTCCGGAAATGCTGAGTTTTGTTTCCATGGGTTGTTCCTCCTCTGGCGGGGCGGGGCCCCGCCGGTTCTCCGGCAGCCCGCTGCTAGCGCAGCAGCCGGCCAATGGCGTCTGTTGCTTCCTGGACCTTCGTGTCCACGATCGACGGATCCCCTGCTGCCTCCGCTTCCCTGGCGGCCGTAACCACGCAGTGTCCAATGTGGTCCTGGACCAGGCCGAGGCTGACGGCATGCAGCGCCTTGGTGACGGCAGAAACCTGGGTCAGGACGTCAATGCAGTACTTGTCCTCGTCCACCATCCGGGCAATCCCCCGGACCTGCCCCTCAATGCGCTTCAGCCGCCGCAGGTAGGCCTCTTTGTCGCTGGCGTAACCGCGCTCTTCTTCCACCACTTTGATGGCGTCAAGTGCATTCGTGTCCACGATCCGACCTCCCGGTAAATTCTGGCAACACCAGGAAATCTATACCCCCTATGGGTATCCGTCAAGTACCCCCAGGGGGTACCGCTGCGCCGGGTGGCGGACTGCCCGCCGGGCGCTGGCGTAAGGTTGGACGCGTGGGAAAGAAAGCACTGACCAGCGCGGCGGAGGACTACCTCAAGGTCATCTGGACGGCACAGGAGTGGACCGATGCGCCGGTGACGGTATCAGCCCTCTCGGCGCATCTGGGATTCTCTGCGTCCTCGGTTTCGGAGGCAGTGAAGAAACTGTCCGCCCAGGGGTTCCTGACCCATGCCCGCTACGGCTCAGTAGCCCTGACTGCCGCCGGTGAGCAGGCTGCGGTGAACATGGTCCGCAGGCACCGGCTCATCGAAACGTTCCTCGTTGAGTATCTTGGGTATGGCTGGGATGAAGTCCATGACGAGGCGGAGAACCTGGAACATGCCGTTTCGGACAAGATGGTGGAGGCCCTGGCCGTGCGGTTGGGTCACCCGGTCCGCGATCCGCACGGAGACCCCATTCCCGCCCCGGACGGCAGCCTGCCTCCGCTGGATGCTTCACGGCTGAGCCACAGTGAACCGGGAGAAATCCTGCGCATCGCGAGGGTCTCGGACACCAGCCCCGAGCTGCTGCGCTACCTGGGCGGCATGGGGCTGGGCCTGGACACCGAGATCAGCATCCTGGAGCGGCAGGCCTACGCCGGCACCCTCACACTGGAACGGGGCGGCGGACGCGTCGAGCTTGGACTGCCCGCCGCCGAAGCAATCTGGGTTGTGCGGGCCTAAGCCGGTTCCGTGTCCAGCGGCAGGTCATACACCACCTGCCGGCTGACCGGCCGGTAGCCCAGGTTCTCGTAGATCCTCAGGGCACCGGACGGATTCTCGGTATCCACGCCCAGTCCGGCGTTCTGCATTCCCGAGTCCCTGAAACGCCGCATGGCTTCAGCGAGCATGGCTGGGGCAATCCCCATGCCTCGCCACGGCCGCAGCACACCCAGGAGCTCGGTATACCCCTCGGAGTAGCCGAAGATTGCCGGGGACTCGGGGTCATAGCTGGCCAGCTGGTAGGCGCCAATCGCTCCGGTGTCGTTATCGACCACCACGAAGCTCCAGTCAGGGCGGAACTGAGGATGGCCCACCGTAAACTTCCAGCTCTCGGCGTCACGGGGCTCACTCCCCCAGTGATCCCGGAAGGCTTCGTTGTGGGCCTGGCGCAGCTCCTCCGAAATCCCCTCCGAGAAGGTCCGGAACTCCAGGCCGGCCGGAAGCTGCGCATCCGGCAGGTCTCCGTCAAGCGGACGCGTCATCTCAGTGAAGTACCGGACCACGCGGGCTCCCACTGATTCAAGCAGGGCCAGATGCGATGGATTGTTGGCTTCTGCATAGCTGCGCAGCACCGGGTTCGCGCCGTTCCGTTCCCGGACCCGTTCCCGCGCCCGGGCGGCCTGCCAGCGGTAGACCGCGGTACCAATGCCCTGCCTCCGCCAGGCCGGGTCCACTCCGCCGAATCCGGTGGCCCGGACTGACCCGGGATTGAGGCTGACAAGACCAAACGCCCGCGGCACACCGTCCGCGTCCACCCCCAGCAGCGAGTCAGCTGCCGGATCATCACCCTGCCGCTGCAGCGCATGCTCCAGGTCAGCGCGGTCTTCCGCCCAGCCAGGCTTGTCCGCCTCCACCATGCGGCGGATCAGGGCATGCCAGTCATCGACGTCGGCGGCTGTAATGGCACGCCACGCCAGCTGGGTCTGCGGTCCGGGCAGCTGCACGGGATGTGTTGGGGCCATGGCTCCTAGCGTAGGGCAAGGCTGCTTTTCGCTGCACCCAGTTCGAGCCTGCGGCTGCACCAGGCGGCGTCGGCCGGGTTGTGGGTCACAACCACCACTGTCTTTCCGGCCAGTCCGGTGGCGAGGTCCGCCATCAGCTGGTGCCCGGCAGCAGCATCCAGGTGCGCGGTGGGCTCGTCAAGCAGAACGATTCCGGCTTCCGTGAGGAGGGCGCGTGCCACTGCGAGGCGCTGGCGCTGGCCGCCGGAGAGCCGGTGCCCGCCGTTGCCGATTCGGGTGTCGATGCCTTCTTCCAGCTCGCCAACCAATCCGCCCAGCCCGACCGCCTCAAGGGCAGCCAGCATTTCGGTTTCGCTGGGGGCCCGGGAACGGTCGCGGGCAATCAGCAGGTTTCCGCGCAGGGTGGAGTCAAAGAGATGCGCCTCCTGCGGGCACCAGGCCATGCCGCGGGCGTCGCGGCTGAAGTCCGACGCCGGACGCCCGCCAATGCGGAACGTCCCGGCCTGCGGCTGCAGGAACCCGAGCAGGACTCCCAGCAGGGTTGACTTGCCGCTGCCGGAGGGGCCGGTGACGGCGAGCCAGTCGCCCGGCTCCAGGCTGAGGTCGACGCCGCTGAGTACGTCCCGTGATCCGCCCGGGTACCGGTACCGGACACCGGCCAGTTCGATGCTGCCCGGGCGGGGCGCCGAGGGAATTCCCGCACTGGATTCCGGCTCCGTACCGGGATCCACCGAATCCGAGCCGAGGTCCGGGAGCACCTTGTCTCCGAGGACACGCCAGGCGGTGAACTGCTGGACGGATCCGTTGACTGCAGCGAAGCACTCGAGCAGGGCCAGCTGCATGAGCACGATCACTGCGGCGACTGTCGCGGGGACTCCCTGGGCCAGGCCCAGGATCCAGAGCGCGGAACCGGCGCAGGCCAGTGCCGTCAGAGCATTGGCCAGACCCTGTGCCCAGGCGCTGCGCCGTGCGGCTCCGGCAGCGGCAGCGTCCAGCAGCCGCTGGCGCGTCAGCACGGGCGTTGCGGAACTGTTGGCTTCCAGGTCCCTGGCCGCCCCGAGCAGCTTGGCCATGGAGGCCATGGCCTTCGACTGCAGCGTCACCGTACGGGCACGCGCTGCGGCGTCGGCCCAAAGAGCCACGGCCGGAGCCGCGATGAGCCCAATCAGGCATAGGCCAATCTGCACCCAGATGGCTTCAGGGATCAGGACCCAGGTGGCAATGCAGGCGGCGACCGCGGTAACGAACGCCGTCAGCGGGGCGAAGACCACGCGCGGGGCGATGTCCCGCAGTTCATCCACGTCTCCCACGAGGCGTTCCAGCGCTCCCCCGCCGCGGGCCAGCCGGCGCCATCCTTCGGGGCGGTTCAGCAGCCCGTTCCAGAGCCGGATGCGGATCGAGTTCGTGGCGCGGAAGACGGCGTCGTGCAGGTGGAGGCGTTCGCGGTAGCGCAGGACAGCGCGGCCAATGCCGAAGAACCGCACGCCCACAATGGCGGTCAGGAGGTACAGGATGGGAGGCTGTTCAGAGGCGCGGACAATCAGCCACCCGGACAGGGCACTGAGTGCGACGGCGAAGATGGTTGCGCCCGTGCCGTAGGCCAGTGCCTTCAGGAACTGCGGGCTCCAGGGGCGAAGCACCAGGAGGTTTTTCCACAATGGCTGGTGCACGTAGCCGGCCTGTGCGGTTGAACCGCTGAACTCGGGCTGCACCTCCGGAACGGCCGGGGCAGCCGCCGGCCGTGCATCCGGCAGCGGGAGGTCAGCCCCGGCGCCGATCCTGACCACGGTCTGTGCAAGAGCAGCCGTCCGCCGGTCATGGGCGGCCAGCAGGATGGTGTATTCGGGGCTGAGGCGGGCCAGTGCGGACCGGACTGCAGCGGCACTTGATTCATCCAGGTGCGCGGTGGGTTCATCGGCGAGCAGCACACGCACGCCGGGCACGCTGCGCACGCGGGCGATGGCCCGTGCCACGGCTACCCGGCGCTGTTCGCCGGGGCTGAGGTCTGCGGTGTGGGCATCAAGCAGGTGCAGTGAGCGGATCTCTGCCAGCGCCTGCTCCGCTGCGGTGCGCTGCTCGCCGGGGTCCGCCAGGCCGGAGTAGAGGCCGATCTCCGCCGCCACGGTTTCTTCCATCAGCACCGGATGCTGCGGGATCCAGGCCACCTGGGCCCGGTTCACGCCGGAGGCTCGGCCGCTGATCCGTACTCCTGCTCCGTCCCGGCGAAGGCCGGCCAGAACTTCAAGGACGGTGGTCTTGCCGCTGCCGCTGGGGCCGGTCAATGAGGCTATCGCCCCGGCCGGCACGGCGAAGGACAGGTCTTCGACCACCGGTTCGGAGCGGCCGTCATAGGTGACGGTCAGCCCGCGAACCCTTAGGCCGGCGTCGTTGTCTTCCGGTTCCAGGGCGAGCGGCTGGGCGGAGGGCGCCTCGAGCACGGCGCTGGAGCGCTTCAGCGCCTCCAGCCCGTCTTCGCTGGAATGGTGCGCGGTACCGAGGTCACGCAGCGGCTGGTAGCACTCGGGAGCCAGGATCAGGGCCAGGAGTCCCATCTCCAGGGACATGTCCCCGTGCACCAGGCGCACACCGATGAACACGGCGACCACTGCCACAGAGATCGTGGCGATCAGCTCGAGCGCCAAGGAGGACATAAAGGCGACCCGGAGCGTTTCCAGGGTGGTGACGCGGTAGCGGTCGGCAACATCGCGCAGCGCCCGGGTCTGGGCACGCGCCCGGCCCAGGCCCACCAGCACCGGCAGCCCCTTGGCCAGTTCAAGCATGTTGTCTGAGAGCCGGTTCAGTGCCTCGATGGCCTTTGCCGTCTTGTCTCCGGTGTGCAGGCCAATGAGGATCATGAACACCGGCACCAGCGGAACGGTCAGCACCACTACGACGGCGCTGACCCAGTCCGCGGTGAGGATCCGGACACCCACCAGCAGCGGCAGGACCGCGCAGGTAACCAGTGCGGGAAGGTACTTGGCGTAGTAGTTGTCCAGGCCGTCCAGGCCGCGGGTCAAAAGAACACTGAGCGCCCCCGGGCCCATGCCGGGCACGCTGCCGCCGTCGGCCAGAACCCGCTGCGTGAGCTGGCCCCGCAGTTCGTCCTTAACACCGGCCGCGGCCCGCTGTGCCACGGTTTCCTGGGCCCAGATGGCCAGGGA
The DNA here is from genome assembly GCF_009193255.1 of Arthrobacter koreensis. Lineage (GTDB taxonomy): Bacteria > Actinomycetota > Actinomycetes > Actinomycetales > Micrococcaceae > Arthrobacter_B > Arthrobacter_B koreensis. The sequence goes on along the minus strand of NZ_WACG01000002.1, from coordinate 131,431 downwards.
CCGCAGCACTGCACCGCTGATACCCGTCGCTGCCACGTATCCCCAGTCCGGGCTGCCGGCGGCGAGGCCGGCGATTCCAGCGGCCACGCCGGTTGCCAGCAGCACCAGGGCCAGGGCCTTGGCCGCGGCCACGACCCCCAGCAGATACAGCGCCCGGCGGCTGGTGGCGCTGACCGGAAGGACCGGCTTCACTGGACCTTCACTTTGTGGACAGCGGGGATGGATTCAGCCGTGACGCGCTTGCGGAAGACCCAGTACGTCCAACCCTGGTAGAGCAGGACGACCGGCAGGCCGAACACGGAGACCCAGGTCATGACCTTCAGCGTGTAGGGGCTGGAGGACGCATTCTCGATGGTCAGGTTCCAGGCGGCATCAAGCGAGGACGGAAGGACCACGGGGTACATGGCAGCGAAGATCGACACCGCCCCAAAGAGCAGGAATGCACCCAGCGCCGCGAAGGAGAGCGCTTCCCTGCCCCGGTACGCCATGACCCAGGCGACCACCAGGGCAACCACCGCAACGGCCAGCGGAATCAGGGACATCAGTTCACCGCTGGTGAACTGCACGCCGATGGCCCAGACAGCCAGCGGCAGCACTCCCACGGGCAGCCAGCGCACGACGGCGCCGCGTGCGCGGGCACGGATCTCGCCGTCGGTCTTCAACATCAGGAAGGCGCAGGCGTGGACCAGGGCAAAGCCGACGACGGCGAGGCCGCCAAGCACTGCCCACGGAGTGAGCCAGGCGAAGGCTCCGCCCACACGGTCGCCGTTCTCGTTCAGCGGCAGGCCGGTGGAGGTCAGGGCCAGGGCGGCACCCACGCCGAAGGCGCTGACAAAGGATCCCAGCGCCATGGCCCAGTCCCAGCGGTTGCGCCAGCGGTCATTGTCCCGCTTCCCGCGGTACTCGATGGAGACAGCACGGAAGATGAGTCCGAGCAGTACCAGGGTCAGCGGCAGGTAGAGCGCGGAGAACAACGCCGCGTACCAGAACGGGAAGGCTGCGAAGGTCATCGCGCCTGCGGTGATGAGCCATACTTCGTTGCCGTCCCAGACGGGACCAATGGTGTTGAGCAGGACGCGCCGCTCCCGCTCATCGCGGGCGAAGAGCTTCATGAGCATGCCCACGCCCAGGTCGAATCCTTCCAGGAAGAGGTATCCAACCCACAGGAAGGCAATAACTATGAACCAGAATGTTGTGAGCTCCATGGTCTTCCGTTCCTGCTAGTAGGCGAAATCGAGGACATCGTCGGACTTGCGTCCGCCGGGCTTGCCGTCACCGGCGGGTCCGCCCTGCCCGTCGGAGCCGTCACCGCTGTGTCCGTTGCCGGGCACCAGTTCAGGCATGGCGGATGGAACGCCGCCGCGGACGTACTTCGCCAGCAAGCCGACTTCCACCACCAGCAGGGCCAGGTAGATGACCGTGAAGGAGATGACGGAGAAGAGCAGTTCCGCCCTGCTGACGCCAGGGGAAACCGCCGCGGCGGTGAACATGAACACGTTGTCTATGCCGGTGAAGCTGGGGTTGGGTACCACAACGAACGGCTGGCGGCCCATTTCGGTAAAGATCCACCCGGCGCTGTTGGCACCGAACGGCGCGAGGATGCCGAACACGGCCAGGCGCATCAGCCCCTTGGACTGCGGCACGGTGCCCTTGCGGGTAACCCAGAGGGCCACTGCGGCGGCGATTGCGGCAATACCGCCGAAGCCGATCATGATGCGGAAGCCCCAGTAGGTCACGGCCATGACGGGCAGGTAATCGATCTCCTGGCCGGCCTGCTCGCCGTACATTGGGTCATCCGGCAGGTGGGTGCCGTACTTCTCCTGGTATTCCGGGATCAGGGTGTTCACGCCGTCGACCGGGGTGTTGAAGTCACCGTTCGCCAGGAAGGACAGGACTCCTGGTACCTCGATCAGCGTCTTGACGTCGTCGCAGTTACGGGCACCGACGTCTCCGACGGAAAGGATGGAGAAGGAAGTGCCGTTGTGGCAGGCAGCTTCCGCGGCAGCCATCTTCATGGGCTGCTGCTCGAACATCAGCTTCCCTTGCAGGTCGCCGGTGATTGCGGTGCCGGCGAACGCGACCACGGCGACGGCGGCACCAATGCGCAGGGCCTTGATCCAGACGGCGTGGTCCGTCTTGTCGCGTCCGATCGCGGCGTCTTCGCCCACGATCACGCGGCCGTTCTCGTCCACCGTGTCGATCCCGTCGCGGCGCCGCTTCCACAGGTGGTACCAGGAGATGCCCAGCAGGAAACCGCCGGCGACGGCGAACGCGCCCGTGATGGTGTGCGGGAAGGCGACCAGGAGGGTGTTGTTCGTCAGTACGGCCCAAATGTCCGTCATGACGGCACGGCCGTCCACAAGCTCAACGCCAACCGGGTGCTGCATCCAGGAGTTCGCGGCGAGGATGAAGTAGGCCGAGAGGGCCGAGGCTCCGGTTGCCAGCCAGATGGTGGCAAGGTGGAGTTTCTTGGGCAGCCGGTTCCAGCCAAAGATCCACAGGCCCAGGAATACCGATTCGGTGAAGAACGCCAGGAGCGATTCGAGTGCCAGCGGGGCGCCGAAGACGTCGCCGACGAACCGGCTGTACTCGCTCCACGCCATACCGAACTGGAACTCCTGGACCAGCCCGGTAGCCACGCCCATGATGAAGTTGATCAGGAACAGCTTGCCCCAGAACTTGGTGAGGCGCAGGTACTCTTCCTTGCCCGTGCGGACCCATGCGGTCTGCAGGGCGGCCACAACCAGGCCCAGTCCGATGGTCAGCGGGACCATCAGGAAGTGATACACCGTCGTAATGCCGAATTGCCAGCGGGCAATGTCCAATGCTTCCACGTGCAGGTCCTTAGTCATGTCATGTTCTACAAGCGGTAGAAAACCCTTCTTCTACGCATCGTAGAACACTTGGCCGCAATGTTTCTACGTGATGTAGAGAACTACGTTGAAAGTCGGTATTGTTAAGCATCCCGACGCGGCGCGCCAAGGCGCAAGCGTCCATGGAAAACCAGGCCGGGGCGAACTCCCGGACCAGGGACCGAAAACAAAGGAAGATGCGGACTATGGCGACACTCGGAGAGCTCGAGCGGGCGATGATGGATCTCCTCTGGGAAGCACCCGAGGCGTTAACCGCCAACGAACTCCGCGAACGGCTGGCCCAGAATGATGCCGGCCGCCCAGATGCCAAAGGCCTTGCCGTAACCACGGTCCTCACCGTCCTGTCCCGGCTCGAAAAGAAGGCCCTCGTGGCGCGTGAGCGCGACATCCGGCCCCACCGCTACCGTGCGGTGACCACCCGCGCTGAACACACCGCAGAGCTCATGCACGAGGTCCTCGGCTCTGCCAACGACCGCGAAGCGGTCCTGGCCCGCTTCGTCGGTTCCGTCTCGGCAACCGAAGCGCAAACCCTGCGCAGGCTGCTCGACGGCGCCTAGGCCCCCGGTCTGCGCCCCGCATGTTCTGGGCCTCCTACTTTCTCGCTGCACTGGCAGTAATCCTCGCCTGGCCGGTTCCGGTCCTGCTCTCGCGCGCGAAATGGCCCGCGAGGTCGCCATTCACCGCGATGGTGCTCTGGCAGTCGATCGCCCTGGCCGGCGGGCTGTCCATGATCGGCGCCATGCTGACCTGGGGCCTGGAACCGATTGGCGACAACCTAGCGCAGGGGCTTTCGGGTCTCTGGAACATCCTCCTGCAGCGGCAGTCCGTGGAGGCACTGGGCCTGGTCCACGTCTTTGCCATCAGCGCCGCCGTGTTGCTGACCGTGCATCTGGTCTTCACCCTGCTGCTCACCTACTACCGCATTGTCTCCGGCAGGCGCCGCCACCGGGACATGCTGAACCTGCTCAGCTCTCCGTCCCTCAACACCCCGGCGACCCTCGTCATCCCGCACCCCTCCCCCGTTGCCTACTGCCTTCCGGGAGGAGCCCACTCGGTTACCGTCCTCTCGGACGGACTGATGGACATCCTCTCCGAGAAGGAGCTTTCGGGTGTACTCACCCATGAGAGGGCGCACCTGAGCCAGCACCACCATCTGCTGCTCTGGGCCTTTGCCGCGTGGCGCGCGGCCCTGCCGTGGCTGCCCACCTCGCAGCTCGCCCAGCGCTCTGTCAACGAACTGATCGAGATGCTGGCAGATGACGAGGCGCTGAAAAAGGTCGACCGCCCCACGTTGATCCGCGCCGTCGCGATTGTTGGTTCGGCCTCAGGTGCGGGCGCTGATTCCGCGGCCGCTCTTCCCGGCTCCTCGGTTCCCGCCGTAGCCGGCGGCGGCCGGGAGGACGAGACCGGCATGGCGGCACGGCTAAGCCGCCTGCTGACGCCCCAGCCGCCGCTGCAGCGCTGGGCCAGCATCCTGATCCAGGCCGCTGCCGTGCTGCTCCTGGCCGTCCCGACCGTCCTGCTGTTTGCCCCCGGCCTCATTCACGCGTAACCGGCAGGGGGCGGTCCCCTATGCGTCGATGCGGTCCCGGTCCAGCATCGCGGCGCCGGCGATGATGAACTCCTTGCGCGGGGCAACGTCGCTGCCCATCAGCAGTTCGAACGTCGCCTCATCCACATGCCGGTCGGCTTCCTCCGCCTCGCTGAGGCGGATCCGGCGCAGGGTGCGGTGGCGGGGATCCATGGTGGTTTCAGCGAGCTGGTCCGCATCCATTTCGCCCAGGCCCTTGTAGCGCTGGATGGGCTCCTTGTAGCGCTTGCCTTCTTTCTCCAGCCGGTCCAGCAGCTGGTGGAGTTCCTTCTCGCTGTACGTGTAGACCATCTCGTTGGCTTTGGAGCCGTGGTTGATCACTTCCACGCGGTGCAGGGGCGGAACAGCGGCATAGACACGCCCGGCCTCCACCAGCGGGCGCATGTAACGGAAGAAGAGGGTCAGCAGCAGCGTGCGGATGTGGGCGCCGTCCACGTCCGCATCGGTCATGAAAATGACCTTGCCGTAGCGCGCGGCGTCAAGCTGGAAGCTGCGGCCGGAACCTGCCCCGACTACCTGGATCAGGGCTGCACACTCGGCGTTGGAGAGCATGTCCGAGACGGAGGCCTTCTGCACATTGAGGATCTTGCCCCGAATCGGCAGCAGCGCCTGGAAATCCGAAGACCGCGCCAGCTTGGCAGTACCCAGGGCGGAATCACCCTCCACGATGAACAGTTCAGACCGTTCGTTGTCATCAATCCGGCAGTCGGCGAGCTTAACGGGCATTGAGGATGTTTCCAGCGCGTTCTTTCGCCGCTGGGTCTCCTTGTGCACTCGCGCAGAGATACGGGATTTCATCTCCGACACGACTTTTTCCAGCAGCAGCGCGGTCTGGGCTTTGTCCCCGCGGGCCGTTGAGTTGAGCCTGGCCGTGATTTCCTTTTCGACGACCTTGGACACAATCGACCGGACGGCGGACGTGCCGAGGATCTCCTTGGTCTGGCCTTCGAACTGCGGTTCGGCGAGCCGCACCGTCAGCACGGCAGTGAGCCCGGCAAAGACGTCGTCTTTCTCGATCTTGTCGTTGCCGGCCTTCAGCTTGCGGGCGTTGCTTTCGATGACCTTGCGGAAGGTCTTCAGCAGCGCCTGCTCGAAGCCGGCCTGGTGGGTACCGCCCTTGGGCGTGGCGATGATGTTGACGAAGCTGCGGATGCTGGTTTCGTAGCCAATCCCCCAGCGCAGCGCGATGTCCACCTCGCACTCGCGTTCAACCTCGGTGATCTTGCTGTGCCCGCGTTCATCCAGGACCGGAACGGACTCCTTGAACTTTCCTGCACCGTGCAGGCGCCAGATGTCGGTTACGGGCGCATCCGCAGCGAGGAACTCAACGAATTCTGAGATGCCGCCGTCGTGGTGGAAGACCTCCTCAACCGGTCCGTCTTCTCCGGGAGTTCCGGGCAGGCGCCGTTCGTCCCGCAGCGTGATTCGCAGGCCGGGCACCAGGAAGGAGGTTTGGCGGGCCCGGGCCTCAAGCTCCGCGTAGGAGAACTTGGCATCCGGGGTGAAAATCTGCCGGTCGGCCCAGTACCGGATCCGGGTGCCGGTGACGCCGCGCTTTGCCTTGCCAACTACCTCGAGCTTGCTGCTGTCCAGGAACGGCGTGAACTTGGCGTCGGGGGTTGGCTTGGAGCCGCTGTCCGCAAAGACGCCGGGCTCTCCGCGGCGGAAAGTCATCTGGTACGTCTTGCCGGCGCGGTCCACTTGCACGTCCAGGCGTGATGACAGTGCGTTCACCACGGAGGCGCCCACACCGTGCAGGCCGCCGGACGCGGCGTACGAGCCGCCGCCGAACTTGCCGCCGGCATGGAGTTTGGTGAAAACCACCTCGACGCCGGAGAGTCCGGTCTTGGGTTCGATGTCCACCGGAATGCCGCGGCCGTCGTCATGGATCTCTACGGAGTTGTCCGCGTGCAGGATGATCCGGATGCTCTGTCCGTAGCCGGCCAGGGCCTCGTCGACGGAGTTGTCGATGATCTCCCAGAGGCAGTGCATCAGCCCCCGGGAGTCAGTGGACCCGATGTACATGCCGGGGCGTTTCCGGACAGCCTCGAGGCCTTCCAGGACGGAAAGGTGCCGGGCGTTGTACTCAGTATCCAGGGGGACCACGGTGCTGAACTCCTAGGGCCGGAAGGGCCTTGATATGCGTAGGGATGCCTTGCGGCGGGGCAGCCGGAGGCAACCGGCCTTCTATAAGGTTAATGCCCGCCGGTGACAGTGCCCTGCAGCGACTCAGGGGCCGCGCCCCAGCGAAGGGACTGGCGGGCGGCAAAAGTGAACAGTGCCACTGCCCGCTGGCTTGGATGTGACCTACCCGTTGGTACGCGCAGAGCGAAAGGCGGGCCTTAATCGAAAGGCCCGGCCGGCAAAGATGGTTATATGAAGTATCAACACCCTTAAGGAGGCACTCATGACAGCAGCAGTTGCTACACGTCAACTCAATGCGCTGGACCGCTGTGACCGCTGCGGCGCTCAGGCTTACGTGCGCGCGGTACTGGAATCCTCCGGTGGGGAACTTCTTTTCTGCGCTCACCATGCACGGACAGTGGAGGCGAACCTTCGCCCCCTGACCTCTGAGTGGCAGGACGAGAGTGCTCGTCTGCACCAGAAGGCAGCTTCTCCGGAAGATTAATTCCGAAGACCAGCAGTCCCAGACCTCGCGAAGGCCCCTCCGGTGTGGAGGGGCCTTTGTTCTGTCCGGGCATGTTTCCCCGGACTGCCGGTCCCGGTGGCCCGCCCCGTCGAGGGACCGGGACCGGCCGGCATCCACCCGCCGGGATGAGGCAGTAGTGGAGAACTAAAAGGCTGTGCCCCCGCGATGTTCGCGGGGGCACAGCCTTTTAGTTCTGCCGGTTCTGCAGTGTCCTAGTCGAGGTAGTCCCGCAGGACCTGCGACCGCGAGGGGTGGCGCAGCTTCGACATGGTCTTGGATTCGATCTGGCGGATCCGCTCGCGGGTCACGCCGTAGACCTTGCCGATCTCGTCCAGGGTCTTCGGCTGGCCGTCAGTGAGCCCGAAGCGCATGGCTACGACGCCCGCTTCACGTTCGGACAGGGTGTCCAGGACGGAGTGGAGCTGTTCCTGCAGCAGGGTGAAGCTCACTGCGTCAGCCGGAACAACTGCCTCGGAGTCTTCAATGAGGTCGCCGAACTCGGAGTCGCCGTCCTCACCCAGCGGGGTGTGAAGGGAGATGGGCTCGCGGCCGTACTTCTGGACCTCTACGACCTTTTCAGGGGTCATGTCCAGTTCAAGCGCCAGTTCTTCGGGAGCGGGCTCGCGGCCAAGGTCCTGGAGCATCTGGCGCTGGACACGGGCCAGCTTGTTGATGACTTCCACCATGTGCACCGGGATACGGATGGTGCGGGCCTGGTCCGCCATGGCGCGGGTGATCGCCTGGCGGATCCACCAGGTGGCGTAGGTCGAGAACTTGAAGCCCTTGGTGTAGTCGAACTTCTCCACCGCACGGATCAGGCCCAGGTTGCCTTCCTGGATCAGGTCCAGGAAGAGCATGCCGCGGCCCGTGTACCGCTTGGCCAGCGAGACAACGAGCCGGAGGTTGGCTTCCAGCAGGTGGTTCTTGGCACGCTTGCCGTCGTGGATGATCTGCTGGAGGTCCCGCTTGAGCTTGGGATCCATGTCCGGATCCGCAGCGATCTTCTCTTCGGCGTACAGGCCCGCTTCAATGCGCAGGGCCAGGTCCACTTCCTGCTCAGCGTTCAGCAGGGCGACCTTACCGATCTGCTTCAGGTAGTCCTTGACGGGATCCGCGGTGGCGCCTGCGGAGACGACCTGCTGGGCAGGTGCGTCGTCGTCGTCGGCGTCGGAGTAAACGAAGCCGGAGCCGGTGGGGGCTGCCTCGGGGGCGTCAGCCTCGACGACCTCCACGTCCGCTTCGGTAGGCTCTGCCTCTGCCTCGTCGGTGTTGACGTCAGCGTCTTCGGCGGGAGCGGCTGCCTTCTTTGCGGTGGTCTTTGCCGCGGAGGCCTTTGCCGGTGCCTTGCGGGTGGAAGGCTTGCGGGCAGATTTGGCAGCCGTCTTGGTGGCTGCGGCAGGTGCCGCCTCAGCAACCTCGGCAGTCACAGTGTCAGTCTCTTTGACAGCAGTTGTCTTTCTCGCGGACACAGAAAACCTTTCAATACGGCGGGCTGCGGCGCCGCCATGGGGGCAACACCACTATGACCCTGTCAAGTCCGTGCCATAACCAGTGCTTTGTACGCGGTGCAGTTCCATATGCAAACACACCGCACCCTGTTCCTATTCCCCGCGTGAGCGGAAAGCCGGAACGACACTAGGTACACGAACCCAACCGGGTCTCGGTTCCCATTGTCGCATGCTTTGGCGCGCTGCCACCACCGGACACGGAGAGTCGGCGGTCTCCCGTGCCTGCCGCGGGCTGATCAGGCGCCTGGACCGCCGTGCCAGGCGGTCAGCGGGGAGAGCGCCCATTGCGGCAGCTCGCCCCTGCGCAGCAGTTCGCGCAGCAGCGCCGCGAGCCGGTATCCGGGTACCTCGCGAAGGGCGGCGGAGAGGCTCAGCTCCGCCCGGGAGCTGCGCCCCCGCGCCCATTCGACCCAGCCCAGGAGAGTCAGCAGGGCAGCGGCCGGCTCGCCTGCCGCGCGCAGGAGGAGATTACAGACGACGGAATGGGCAGCGTCCAGGCGCTCCCAGTCCGGGGCGCTGCGGCTGCGTCCAATGAGCATGGACCTAAACTGCTGCCCGGCCAGCGCTGACGGCTCCTGGCCTGCGTTTGGCGTGTCCGGTACCAGGTCCGGGTGCAGCAGATGACGTATCCCCTGTGCGGCAGCAGCCATTCCGGAGGCGGCGAGAACCAGGACGGTGTCCCGCACCGGCTTGGATTCAAGGCTCGCAAGCAGCAGGGCGTCGCCCTCGCGCCCGTTCCGCCCGGGATTCGGGTCCACGGGCTCGGACGGCGGCAGCCGGGTCGCTGAACAGATCCTGTGGTCCCAGGCGGCGAGCACTTCGTCGAAGACATCCGGTGAGCCCCACCTCCCCTCCATCCGGCGGCGCACTTTATCGATGCGTGCGTCCATTGCCGCGGTACGCAGTGTTCCTGCACGGCGCAGCGTTCCCTCCAGCGATCCTTCCAGCGAAGGTGCGAAGGCGCTGCCCCGGTACACGAGCTCTGCGCCCAGCCTGCTCCCGGCAATACCGTCTGTCGGGTGTCCGGGCCAGGGGCAGCAGCCAGGGTCCGTGCAGAAGTAGGCACGCCACGTTCCGTTTCCAGTCAGCCATGCGTCACGGACTATCAGCCCGTGCCTCTCCAGTTCGCTGCACAGTATGTCCATCAAGGCGCTGTACGGCGGAGGGGTGCCTTCCTCCGGCACCAGATCGGTATACAGCACGGCCAATACTCCATCGGTGTCTTCGTCGTTGGAGAGCAGGCTGGTGATCCGGTCTGCGTAGCCGGAGATCAGTTCCAGGCTGTCCAGCCCGGGGCTGTCCCCGGCGCAGGACGCACCGGGCAAATCCAGCCGAAGCGTTGCCCCGAGCCGTGCACCGCGCAGGCCGAGAAGCACCAGCGATTCCTGCGGCGTAAAACCGAGGCAGTGCGGCACGAACGCCAGGATGTCCTGCGGGGTGCCAGCGTGCAGCACCTCGGTGGTTCCGGGCCCGGCGCCGTCAGCACCGGGACCCCCGTCTGCGGTCTCCGCTGCGGGATGGTGCCGGTGGGGTGCGGACCGGCGGGCGGCGTCCGGGCGTCCTGTGTTCTGGAATTCGCTCATGGGCCCCAGACTGTCCGTTCAGTCCGCCCAGCGGTGCCGGAACGTGCCCGCGGAGGGATAACGGCCCGCAGTTCGAGCGTCCAGCACCACTGGGGAGGGAAAGACTGGAAGGAACTCCCGCCTTCAACCCCAGCGGTGTTTAGTCGGACGCCGGTTCCTGCACGGGCTTCCCCTCTTCTTCCGGCCCGGCGCCGCGCCGGAAATCCCTGCGGCGGCGCCGTTCGCGGGCCAGCGCTTCGCGCAGCGGCGGCAGGCGCAGCCCTTCGTCTGCCAGGGCAGTGCGTACCCTCCTGCGGTTGACCAGGATCCCTGCCACACCCACGCCCATCACGAGGAACTGCACGGACAGCGCGATGCGGAAGGCCGCAAGGTCATAGAGGTCACCGCCGGAGAACCCGGTGCTGAGCAGGAGGTCGAGGACCAGGCCTATGAGGTACATCGAAATCAGCGACGCGCCAAACCCGCCAATGTTCACAATTCCGGTGGCAGTGCCCAGGCGTGTGCTGGGGTTGTACGTCCGCGCGAAGTCGAAACCAATCATGGAACCGGGGCCGCCAATGGCGAGTACCGCTACAAGCCCGGCAAGGACCCACACCGGAGCCGGGCCCGGCCAGAGCATGGCCACCAGCCAGCCGCAGGCCATGGCGGCGGCTATCAGCAGCACCATGGTTGACCGGCGCAGGGGATGCCGGCCTACCCAGGAACCGAGCCACGGTCCGCACACGATGGCAACCGCCACAAAGAAGGTCATCAGCGCCGAGGCCGCGGCAGGGGAAACCTGTTCCGCGCTGACGAGATAGGGGTACCCCCACATCAGCACGAAGACGGTCCCCGGAAACTGGATGGTGAAGTGCGTCCACATGCCCAGCCGGGTGCCGGGCTGGCGCCAGGCTGCCGAGAGGGAGCCGCCGTCGTGCGCTGGGCGCGGGGAACGCGCGGCGGCGCCTGGCTGGTTGCGGACGAAAGCCAGCGCCAGCACGAAGGCAAGGACTGAGAGCGCCGCGGCCGAGATGAACGCCGTGTTCCAGCCAAGTTCATGCAGCGCGAAGGCGAACGGGATGGCACTGGCAATCTGGCCCAGCTGTCCGATAATTCCGGTCCACTGGGTCAGGACGGGGATTCTCGGCGCCGGAAACCACGCCGGCAGCAGCCGCAGTACCGAGATGAAGGTCAGGGCATCGCCGGCGCCAACCAGGGACCGGCCCACGATTCCGGCGCCGACAGACTCCGCGGCGGCAAGCTGGAACTGACCGGCGAACATCAGCGCAGCCCCGCAGGTAATCAGGAGCCGGGGACCGAACCGGTCCACCAGCATGCCTACGGGGATCTGCAGGCCTGCGTAAACGACCAGCTGCACCACCGTAAAGATGGACAGGACGGATGCTGTGGCGGAGAACCGTTCTGTCGCTTCCACCCCCGCAACACCAAAAGCCGTCCGCTGGGTGACGGCGACCATGTAGGCAAAGACACCGGCGCCCCAGACCAGCCAAGCACTCCGGTTTTTCATGCCGCACCGCCCGGCGCGGCGGCCAGGATACGGGAGGCTCTAGGCCTTGCCGTCGCCTCCGGGTGTTCCGGGCCGGTCGTCGCCGCCTGATAGGCGCTCGGGGCCGTTCGGTTCAACGCTTTCCTCATCCTCGTCTGCCGCAGGGCCTTCGCCGTCCGGACCTGGTTCCTGCTCGTCCTGTGCAACAAGCAGTGCTTCGGTCTCTTCCTCGGCCTGCGGGCTGGCCAGGTACGCTTCGACGGCGGCACCGAGCTCTTCGGCGTCGGGCAGCTCATCATTGTTCTTGACCAGCAGTGAACGCCGGACCGTGCTGCCGTTGTACTCGTCGTACCGGCTTTCCAGCGTGGCCACGACGCCGCGTACCTCTGCCGAGGCATCCACCTGCTGCGCAATCTGCTTTTCAACCTCCCGGCCGGCCTCACGCAGCCGGTCGGTCGGCAGGACCAGATTAGCCGCCGCACCGAGGTATTCCAGCGCCGCCACGGCGGCAGGAGGAAATTCGGCATCCGAAAGGTAATGCGGTACGTGAACCACATGGCCCACGACGTCGACTCCGGCCTCAGAGAGCCGCAGTTCCAGCAGGTGCCCTACGGCAGCCTGGATCTGCGCCGTCGGCTTCCATGAACTGATGCCCTCGATCAGGTCCGGGCGGTTGCCGTGCGCGGTCACACCGATGGGGCGCGTGTGCGGCACCGGCATCGGTATTGAATGGACCCAGGCGACGAGCGAGACGTCGAGGGCCTGAACGAGGCTCAGCACTGCGGCGGTAAAGCGTTCCCACTGGAAATCGGGTTCGAAGCCGGTCAGGAACAGGAAAGGTTCCCCGAGGCCGTCATGGAAGCGGTGTAGTTCGATGCGCGGGGCCTCGTAGCCCGTGAAGTGGTCCTCCACGAACGTCAGCTGCGGACGGCGGGCACGGTAATCGATGAGCTGGTCGGCATCGAAGGTGGCCACCAGGTCGTGTTCCAGGTTTTCGAAAAGCTCGTCACGGATCTGGGACACCACGTGGCCTGCCTCGCCGAAACCCGTGAATCCGGCAAGCAGCGGCAGTCCGCGCACTTCGGCGGAAGCGGCCAGTTCCGGATCCAGGTTGAACAGGGTCAGCGGATCAAGCATGTTGTACCTTCCTGCCACTCGTCCCGTTGGTTTGCGGGGGCGCTTTAGAAACCAAGCGCTTGGTTGTCAATCCCTTACTCAAGGGTAAACGCCATGCACCGGCGGATTCATTCCACACCCGCAGCGGAGCCGGTCCGCGTGGGCAGCGGCGGAAGAGACTACGATCGGAAGAGCAAAGCACCAAGAACACACAAAAACGTGAGGATGAAGCTTCGTGAGCAAAGCCAGTGAGCCAGACCTGCAGGTAATTTCCCGGGACGTCCGCAAGGTCCAAACGCAGGCTCTGGTAGTGGGCGTCGGCCAGACCCCTGACGGCCCCGTCCTGGTGGACAGCCCGCTCTCACAGAAGTCTTCCTCGGCAGTGGCCGGATCCTTCGCACTGCTGGGCGTCACCGGTGCCGCAGACCAGGTGGTACGCCTTCCCGGCCTGCCGGAGCTGGATGCCGAGATGCTGGTGCTGGCAGGACTTGGCCCCGTTGCCGCCGGCGAGCAGCTGGGCACCGAAGCACTGCGCCGGGCCGCCGGCTCCGCAGTACGGCAGCTCGCAGGCACCTCGACGGTAGCCCTGGCGCTTCCCGCCTCCACCGTGGAAGATGCAGCCGCGGTTGCCGAAGGCGCCCTGCTTGGCGCATACAGCTTCACGGAACACCGCAGCACGCACTCCACCAAGGTTCCCGCGCCCGTCTCCTCGATCACTGTGGTCACCTCCACCGCAGGCGACGCCGCACTGAAGCCGGCCCTCGAGCGCGCCCGCGTCGTTGCGCGCGCCGTGAACGCCACCCGCACGCTGGTGAACCAGCCGCCCAGCCACCTCTACCCCGAGACGTTCGCTGCCGCAGCCCGCGACGCCGCACGTCCGCTGCCCGTCAAGGTCACCGTCTGGGACGAGAAGAAGCTTGAACGCGAAGGCTTCGGCGGCATCCTCGGCGTCGGCAAGGGATCCGCCCGCCCGCCGCGCCTGGTCAAGGTGGAATACTCCCCCGCCCGTGCCAAGGCCAAGCTCGCCCTCGTCGGCAAGGGAATTACCTTCGATTCAGGCGGACTGTCCCTGAAGCCGGCCGCCGGCATGCAGGCCATGAAGTCGGACATGGGCGGCGCCGCCGTCGTCCTCAACGCCCTCCTGGCCGTTGCGGAACTGGGCCTGCCGCTCAAGGTGACCGCCTGGCTCTGCCTGGCCGAAAACATGCCTTCCGGCACCGCCCAGCGCCCCTCTGACGTCCTGACCACGTACGGCGGACGCACCGTGGAGGTCCTGAACACCGACGCCGAGGGCCGCCTGGTCATGGCCGACGGCCTGGCGATCGCCAGCGAGGAAAACCCGGACGTCATCATCGACGTCGCCACGCTGACCGGCGCGCAGATGGTCGCGCTGGGCAACCGCGTCTCCGCCGTCATGGGCGAGGACGGTGTGCGCGATGCCGTCAAGGCTGCCGCAGACCGCGCCGGGGAACTGTTCTGGCCCATGCCGCTGCCGGAAGAGCTGCGGGCGAGCCTGGACTCCCCCACCGCGGACCTGGCGAACATCGGTGAGCGCTTCGGCGGCATGATGACCGCGGCAGTGTTCCTGCGCGAGTTCGTCGGCGAAGTGGACGGCGTAAAGATTCCGTGGGCCCACCTGGACATCGCCGGACCGGCGTTCAACGAAGGCGCACCCTACGGTTACACCCCCAAGGAGGGCACCGGCGTTGCGGTACGCACGCTGGTCTCCTACGCGGAGGACGTGCTGGCCCGCGCGGTATAGCACCCCAACATGTTATGCGTGCAACTTAAAGGGGCATTTGTTGCGCGTGTTTCTGGTTACATTCGCCTTCCGGCCCACTTAACCGAGTGGATGCCGGGGAAACTGGGCGATAGTGTGAAACCTATTCACAACCGCCCGAATCACTAACCGACGCGCCATCAGTGCGTCAACAGATTACGCGAGGGAGCGTCCACGTGGCCGAAGAGGCAACTGCGCAAGAGTTCGACATCCTGATCCTCGGTGGAGGCAGCGGCGGCTACGCCGCGGCACTCCGCTCCGTGGAGCTGGGCTTTTCCGTTGGGCTGATCGAAAAGGGGAAGCTGGGCGGCACCTGCCTGCACAACGGCTGCATCCCCACCAAGGCACTGCTGCACTCAGCCGAAATTGCTGAAAACGCCAAGACTGCGGAGAAGTACGGCATCAAGGCCACCTTCGACTCCGTGGACATGAACGCCGTCAACTCCTACAAGGACAACATCATTGCGGGCAAGTTCCGCGGCCTGCAGGGCCTGATCAAGTCCAAGGGCATCACCGTCATCGAGGGTGAAGGCCGCCTGACCAGCGAGAAGACCATTGAGGTCAACGGCCGGACCTACACCGGCTCCAACATCATCCTGGCCACCGGCTCCTACTCCCGCTCCCTGCCGGGCCTGGAAATCGGCGGACGCGTCATCACCTCCGACCAGGCACTGACCCTGGACTACGTCCCCAAGAGCGCCGTGATCCTCGGCGGCGGCGTAATCGGCGTCGAGTTCGCGTCCGTCTGGAACTCCTTCGGTGTCGACGTCACCATCGTGGAGGGCCTGCCGTCGCTGGTCCCCAACGAAGACGCCGCCATCATCAAGAACCTTGAGCGTGCCTACAAGAAGCGCGGCATCAAGTTCAGCACGGGCATCTTCTTCGAGAAGGTGGAGCAGAATGACGACGGCGTCGTCGTCACCCTCGCCGACGGCAAGACCTTCGAAGCCGAGCTGCTGCTCGTCGCCGTCGGCCGCGGACCGGTTACCGCCAACCTTGGTTACGAGGAGGCCGGCCTGACCATGGACCGCGGCTTCGTTATCACCAACGAGCGGCTGCACACCGGCGTCGGCAACGTCTACGCCGTGGGCGACATCGTTCCCGGCCTGCAGCTGGCACACCGCGGCTTCCAGCAGGGCATCTTCGTCGCCGAGGAAATCGCCGGCCTCAAGCCGGTCGTCGTCGAAGACGTCAACATCCCCAAGGTCACCTACTGCGAGCCCGAAATCGCTTCCGTGGGCCTGACCGAGGCCAAGGCAAAGGAAAAGCTGGGTGCCGAGAATGTCCAGGTCCAGGAATACAACCTGGCCGGCAACGGCAAGACCTCCATCCTGGGCAGCTCCGGCCTGATCAAGATGGTGCGCGAGAAGGACGGCCCCATCATTGGCGTCCACATGATCGGCGGCCGCATCGGCGAGCAGATCGGTGAGGCACAGCTGATCGTGAACTGGGAAGCCTACCCGGAAGACCTGGCCGGCCTGCTGCACGCGCACCCCACCCAGAACGAAGCCCTTGGCGAAGCCGCGATGGCACTCGCCGGCAAGCCGCTGCACGGCTAGAGCGAAGAGTTTCCCGGTGCATCCGGCGCCTGCGGCGCCGGGTGCACTAGGCTTCAAACCAACCAGCACCAGCGGCACGGCTGGTCAAAGAACTAACAAGGAGAAACGGGGACAATATGTCTGAAACCGTGAACTTACCCGCCCTTGGTGAAAGCGTCACCGAAGGCACCGTAACCCGCTGGCTGAAGCAGGTAGGCGATACCGTCGCCGTTGACGAGCCCCTGCTGGAGGTGTCCACCGACAAGGTAGACACCGAAATCCCGTCTCCGGTTGCAGGCGTCATCGAGGAGATCCTCGTGGCCGAGGATGAGACCGCCGAGGTCGGCGAAGCGCTGGTGCGCATTGGCGACGGCTCCGGGTCCTCCTCTGACGACTCCGGTTCCGCGCCCGCACAGGAAGAGGCACCGGAAGCCGAAGAAGCTCCCGCCGAGCCCGAGGCGAAGGAAGAAGCACCGGAAGCACCCGCAGAGGACTCCGGGTCAGCAGATTCCGGTGACAGCACCGACGTCACGCTTCCCGCACTGGGCGAGAGCGTTACCGAGGGCACCGTTACCCGCTGGCTGAAGGCCGTAGGCGACGACGTCGCGGTAGATGAACCCCTCCTGGAGGTTTCCACCGACAAGGTAGACACCGAGATCCCCTCCCCCGTGGCCGGCAAGCTGCTGGAGATCAAGGTCAATGAGGACGAGACCGCCGAGGTAGGTTCCGTCCTGGCCGTCATCGGTTCCGGTTCCGCAGCCCCGGCCAAGGCCGAACCGAAGGAAGCCGAGCCCGTGGCTGCCGCTCCTTCGACCGAGCGCGAGGAGCCGGTTGCAGAGCCGAAGGAAGAAGCTCCCAAGCAGGAGGCTCCGAAGCAGGAAGCCCCCAAGCAGGAAGCCCCCAAGCAGGAGGCTCCCAAGGAAGAGACCGGCAAGGAAGAGTCCGGCTCCGGCACGTACGTGACCCCGCTCGTCCGCAAACTGGCCAATGAGCACGGCGTGGATCTGTCCACCGTCAAGGGCTCCGGCGTGGCAGGACGCATCCGCAAGCAGGATGTTCTGGACGCTGCTGAAGCCGCCAAGGCAAAGGAACCGGCACCGGCTGCGGCGCCGTCGTCCTCTGACAAGGCTGCTCCGGCGAAGATCAGCGAAGAGAGCGCAAAGCTGCGCGGCACCACGGTCAAGGCACCGCGGATCCGCCAGACCATTGCCCGCCGCATGATGGAGTCCCTGGACACTTCGGCACAGCTGACCCAGGTGCAGGAAGTCGACATGACGCGCATCGCCACGATGCGCCAGAAGGCGAAGGCCGGCTTCAAGGAGCAGAACGGCGCCAACCTGACGTTCCTGCCGTTCATCGCCAAGGCCGTGGTGGAGGCGCTGAAGGCGCACCCGAAGCTCAACGCGTCCTACGACAGCGAGTCGCAGGAAATCACCTACCACGACGCCGAGCACCTGGCGATCGCCGTTGATACCGAAAAGGGCCTGCTGGTTCCGGTCATCAACGACGCCGGGGACCTGAACCTCGCAGGTCTGGCCAAGAAGATTGCCGACGTCGGTGCGCGCACCCGCAGCGGCAAGATCGGTCCGGACGAGCTTTCCGGCGGCACCTTCACGATCACCAACATCGGCAGCGTCGGAGCCCTCTTCGACACTCCGATCATCAACCAGCCCCAGGTGGGAATCCTGGGCACCGGTGCGATCGTGAAGCGCCCGGTTGTCCGCACGGATGAAGACGGCAATGACACCATTGCCATCCGCTCCATGATGTACCTGTCCCTGACGTACGACCACCGCCTGGTGGACGGTGCCGATGCAGGCCGCTTCCTTCAGACCCTGAAGGCACGCCTGGAAGAAGGCAGCTTCGAAGCCGACCTGGGCCTCTAAGCGCTAAGACACAATGACAGGCGGGTGCCCCCCACGGGGGCACCCGCCTGCTGCGTTATTTGGCGTCGACATCCCGACTTCTACTCGTTGTAGAATAGTTATCGGAAGAATTACGTCCCCTGACACACTGTCGGTAAGATCGAAACCATGGACTTCCTTCATAGCTTCCTCGTGTTCCTGCACATCCTCGGCGCCGGTGCCATCGTTGGTATCTGGCTCGCCAAGATCAAGAACCCCACCGTGATGCCGGGCCAGTTCCACGCTGCACTGCTGCAGCTGGTGACCGGCATCCTGCTGGTCGGCCTCAACGAAATGGGTGACGGAGAGGTCAACCACGTCAAGGTGGCCGTAAAGCTCGTCATCGCGCTGGTGATCGCCGTCATGGCCTTCATCGGCCAGCGCAAGTACAAGAAGGACCAGCCGGTCTCCGGCGTCCTGGCCAACGGCGTAGGTATCCTCACCGTGGTCAACGTGGCACTGGCCACCATGTGGTAATCGACCTCTGATCCACAGCGCGGCATCGCGCACCGGTTCCTCCCCTCACGTTCCGAGGGGAGGAACTTTTTTATGCGTCCCCGGGCCTGCCGGTCTCCGGTATCTGTATGCCGGGGTCTGGCAGTTGAGCCACCTGCCTGCAAGGATGGGCGGCAGCGCCCTACGGCAGTCCCGCCCGGCGCCCGGCCCCGAAGGAGCTCCCATGGCTACTGTCCGTAAAGCACACACCATCTGGAACGGGGACCTGTTCCATGGCACAGGCGAAGTCACCCTCGATTCGTCCCAGCTGGGAACATACGAAGTAACGTGGAAGGCCCGTGCGGAGGAGTCCGGGGGCCGCACCAGCCCCGAGGAACTGATTGCGGCCGCGCACTCCGCATGCTTCTCCATGGCCTTCAGCAACGCCCTGGCGGAGGCGGGCAAGACGGCAGAACGCATCGAGACGTCCGCGGAGGTCAACTTCGTTCCGGGAACCGGCATCACCGGCAGCCATCTCCGCGTCACCGCCGTCGTGCCGGGGCTGACCGCCGAGGAGTTCACGGACATCGCCGAGTCCGCCAAGACCGGATGCCCGGTGTCCCAGGCCCTCTCCGGCATTAGCATCACCATGGACGCGGCGCTCGAAACCTAGGGCCGGCGCCCGCCCCGTGGCGTCAGGGTACGGCTACAGTGCCGATCCGGCCCAGAGGCCGGCGATCGCGGCACCGACAGAAGCCACAAGCATCACGACACCGCTGATGAACGCCGCGGCCTTACGGCCTTCCCTGATGAGCTGCACTGTTTCATAGCTGGCGGTACTGAAGGTGGTGTATCCACCGAGAAAAGCAGTACCAAGGACGATGCCGAGTTCAGTGGGAAGCATCCGCCCAGCCGTGAGTCCCGTGAGCACGCCCAGGACAAGGGAGCCGGACACGTTGATGATCGTCGTTGCCCACTGGAACGTCGTCCGGAGGCGGGATCGGAGCACTCCGTCAACAACGAACCGCAGCGCCGCGCCCGCGCCGCCTGATGCCGCTAAAAGTACAAAGAGCCAGGGAGTCACCGCAAGGGACCCCGTTCTCTTGGCCTCTGTGGCGACCGGCGTCGAACTGAGCTGGAGGCGGCTATGCCTGCCCATGTGGCACAGGCACCGATTGCTACAGTTCCGAGTGCGTAGAGGACGCCTTGAGGGGCCAAACCGTCCCGGAGAAGCACCGCTGTGTCCCTGGCCAGGGCACTGTACGTGGTAAATCCGCCGCAGAAACCTGTTCCCAGGAGGAGCCGGAGGTTCCTGCTGATCGAGCGCTCACTGCCCAGAAGGGCCTCGTAGAGACAGCCCAGTAAAAAGGCGCCCATGACATTGATTGCCGGGATGGCCAGGGGCACGGACCCGAGGTGCGGAATCAGCAGGGATAGAGCCTCCCGGCAGGCCGCACCCGCAGTTCCCCCGGCGGCAACCAGCGCGATAGGCCGCCAGCGCAGGTGCGGCGGGCGTTCGGCGGCCTTCACTCGACCGACCCGCCTGAAGCTCTTCCCTCGTTCTTCGCGCCGACCGGAACCACAACAACCGGTCGAAACTGCCCGCGGGCAAGCTTTGCCGCGATGGACGAGCTAAGCAGCTCCTGGATGCTCCCTCCCAGGGATCGCTCGCGCGTACCCACAACGATCATGGCGGCGTCGACAGTATTCGCCAGGTGGCCCAGGGCATGTGCTACATCGCCGGGGATGGCCAGGGTGCGCCACGATACGTCTGTACCGGCGAGGATGCCGCCCAGATCCGCGGCCAGCTGCGGATCAAAAGCGGCCTCACCCTCGTCGGCAAAATCGGGGTCGAGGGAAGCACTGGTCATTGATCCATCCGCAGACTCGCCGGTAGCGAAGCGGGCCGGGTTGGCACAGGCACAAATCAGCTCGGACCCGAATTGCCTGGCGAAGCGCGCTGCCTGGCTCACCACCCGAGGGGACTGGCCCGGCGCGACGCCGACAACCACAGGTTGCCCGGGCCCCGCGCCGTGGTTCGTCTCCATCACGTGACCCTACACCCGCTCCTCTCCACCACGTCCGGGTATGGTTTGCGGCCGCGGGGGCAGCGGCGCCGGGCGCAGGCTCGGATAGCCTTCCCGGGCAGGCGGCACGTCAGTGGGGATCTCCGCCAGCATTTCCTTCAGGATCGCCACACCCTGCTCCAATTGGGGGTCCACGCCCGCTGCATAGGCGTGCGGCGGGTATGGAACCTCGATGTCCGGCTCCACCCCGCGGTTCTCCACGCCGAAGCCCACACCCTGGGTGAACCAGAAAGCGTAGCGCGGCTGGGTGACCGATGTACCGTCCGCCAGGTCGAAGCGGCCGTCAACACCAACGACGCCGCCCCAGGTCCGGGTGCCGACTACCGGTCCGATTCCCCGCAGCTTGGCCACCTGCGTCACGATGTCACCGTCAGAACCGGCGAACTCATCGGTGAGGATCACGACCGGACCCCGGGGAGCCTGGTCCGGGTAGGTCCCGGCCTGCTCGCCCCGCGGGAGCATCCACGCGGTGACCTTCCTGCCGATGAGCTCTGCGACAAGCTGGGAGGTGTGGCCGCCACGGTTATGGCGGACGTCAATGACCAGTCCGTCCTTGGCCGCCTCGCTGTCCAGGTCACGGTGAAGCTGCGCCCATCCGCTGGCGACCATGTCCGGAATGTGGAGGTAGCCGAAGCCGCCGTCGGATGCTGCACGCACGGCCCGCCGGTTCGCGTTCACCCAATTCTGGTAACGCAGCCGCTCCTCGCTGCGCAGGGGAACGACGGCGATGCGCCGCTGTTGCGGGCCGTCCTCGCCTGAAGTGCGGACAACGGTCAGTTCCACCACGCGGCCGCCGGCGCCCACCAGCAGCGCGGCAGGTCCCTTGTCCGGCGGAACCGGCAGTCCGTCCACGGCAGTGATGATATCCCCGGGGCGAACGTCCGCCCCCGGAGCGCTCAGGGGCGAAATGGCCTTGGGATCAGACGACTCCGGGTCCAGGATGCGCACGACCTCCCAGCCGCCTGCACCCGGACGGAGGTCAGCGCCAAGGAATCCCTGCGCACCTCCCCCGGCTTCCGCGGCACCGGAGGCCGTAACGTACGCATGGGACGTGCCCAGTTCGCCGTGCAGCTCCCAGAGCAGGTCCACCAGGTCGTCATGCGAGCCCAGGTTCTGCACCAGAGGACGGTAACGGACGTGTACCTCGTCCCAGTCCAGTCCACCCATGTCCGGGGTCCAGAAGAACTCACGCTGCAGCCGCCACGCTTCGTCGAACGCCTGTCCCCAGACCTTCAGCGGCTCCAGCAGGACCCGGATCCTGGCCAGGTCAACGGTGACGTTCTCCGGGGAATCCTCGTCCGCCCGGGCACCGGCGGGAACGGCCCGCAGGCGGTGCTCGTTGCGCAGGACCACCGTGCCTGCGTCCTGGGAGAGTTCGTAGTCTTCCAGCGCAGGAACAAGAACGGAGACTTCCCTGGCCGCTACGTCGAAACGCTCCAGCCTCTTGCCCGGTGCCCGGTCCGAGGAATTGGCCCGTCCGTCGCCGGTGACGCCGTAGACGTCTTCGGCCAGCCACAGCAGGGCGCCCTCGGCTGCGCGCAGTTTGGTGTAACTGCCCTGGGGCACCGGAACCGCGATGAGCCGCTCTGCCAGCCGCTCCAGGTCAACGGCGGTTCCTGGTGCCTCTGCATCCTGCGGGTCGTCGGACTCCGTCTTGTCGGCAGCAGCTTCCTCCACCACGTGGGCGGCGGGGCCGAACGGCGAGTTGGTGCCGGCGGCAAGCGCCACGAGGAACGGCTTCGTGGAGGTGGGGAATCCCAGATCGAAGCCGTGGGTGTCATAGACGGGGTCGAAGCTGCGCTCAGACAGGAATGCGAGGAACTTTCCATCCGGGGTAAACGACGGGCTATGGTCATGGAACCTGCCGTCGGTGACGTCCGTGTTCGCGGTGTCGCTGCCGGACACTTCCCTTAGCCGGATCCTGCTGCGCGCTCCGTGGACGGTGACGGGCTCAGCCCAGGCCAGCCAGCGGGAATCAGGGCTGAATGCCAGGTCTGTTACGGCTCCGTGGCCGCTGTCTGCTAGCTCCACAAGCTGGGCGGTCCCTGCATCCAGGAGGTAGACCTTGCCGAACTCGGTGGCAACGGCCACAAGCCTGCCGTCCGGGCTGGGTACCAGCTGAGCTGTACGCGACGGTGCCGGGAAGGGAACCCGCACCAGTCCGGAACCGGCTGCCTTTTCCTGCGACGCGAGCACTGCCTCGGATGCACCCTGCGCAGGCGCTTCGGCGTTGTCCTGTCCTCCGGCGGGTGCAGCGGGGGGCGGAGCGGCTTCAGTGCTGCCAGCCGCGGGGCGGCTGACTGCCGAGACCGGGCGCGGCAGGTCACTCGCATCCGGCTCGGAGGCTGCCTGGGTGGCCGGTGACGGGGCAGGGACGGGAGCCGGGCGCACATCGCCGGCGGCCGGCAGGGACGCGAAGACATCCTTGATGAACAGTGCCTCTTCATTGTCCGGGTCCGCGACGTACACGGCACGGCCTCCCGGGAGCGGGCGTCCGAGCCGGGCGCGTACGCCCGGGGTTGCCTCAATGACCCGGGAGGGGCCGTCCTTGTGGGTGAGCCAGTGAAGAGTCCCATGGGTTTCCACGACGCTGGACTTCCCGCCGGCATCCGGGAATGCCGTACGGAGGTGCTGCGCCGCATTGAGCGGACGCGGCCGCCGGTTGGTCCCGGCCGAGCCCAGGGTGATGTCCAGCCGTTCCGCCTCGGCGTCGAGGGACGGGAGGACCCACAGCGCGCCCGCCGATTCGAAGATGATCCGGGTACCGTCGGATGAGGGGTGCCGGACGTAGAAGTCCTGGAAATCTGTGTGCCGGCGCAATCCGGTGCCGGCAGGCGTTACGGAGTAGATGTTGCCGTGACCCTCATGGTCGGAGAAGAAAGCGATCCTGCCATTGACCCACATCGGGTAGGCAAGGTTGCCGTCCAGCTCCGGAACCAGGCGCACAAACTCGCCGTTGCCATCGGCGTCGATCCAGAGCTTTCCGGCGGTTCCCCCGCGGTACCGCTTCCAGCGGGCGGGCTCGCGGCTGAGCACCGAACCGATGACCAGGGGCCGTTCGTCCCCGAGCACGGGCCCGTGGGCCAGGGTGTCCACCGGGCCGTAGGGAAGGCGCTGCGGCGCGGTTCCGTCCAGCGGCACCTCGTAGGCCCAGCGCAGCCGGAAGTCCTCGAACTCGAAGGGACTCGTTGCGATCACGGCCCCGCCCGGAGCGAACCCCCGAACCGTCGTGCTCTGGTTGCCCCAGAACGTGAGCTGGCGGAAGTCTCCTCCGTCAGTATCGGCGGTCACTACTTCAGGGGCAGATCCCTGCGTCACGCTCCAGGCGATCCTCGAACCGTCCGGTGAGAACTTCGGGTTCCGGGCTGGCAGCTGCAGGGAGGAAACCCGCCAGGCCCGGCCGCCGGAGACCGGCGCCACCCACACGTCGTCCTCAGCTACGAAGGTCACTCGGTCACCGTGCAGGTCAGGATAGCGAAGATACGGAGTTGAACTCATACCCCCGATCCTATCTTTTGGTGACCGAGGGCTCCTGAAGGCTTGCCGCCGCGGGCAGCACTGCGGCGATCCGCCAGCTGCCTCCGCTCCGCTGCAGCTCAAGAAGCACTTCCTGGCGCTGCTCCGCGCCGGGATCCGCGGCCTGGGTCCCGTCGCTGCGGACCTGTGTCCAGGCCGAGAGTTCAGCGGAGACCGCTATCCGGACGCGTTCCCCGGAAAGAGGGGACGCAGCGGAGGCATCCAGTACGGCTGCGGTGAGCCCCTCGAGACGCTCACCGCGTTCCTGCAGGGCCCTGACTGTTGTCAGGTCCGCCGCTTCCACCTCGGAGCCCGGCTGGTTGACCCATCCAAGAAGCTCCGGGTTTCCCGCGGCGAACGCCCGGGCCCGGAGCACGGGCAGCACTTTTGCCGCGGCCAGCGGATCATCTCCGGCAAGGACAGCCAGCTCCCCGGGTGTCGGTTCGGATTCACCCTGGGCAGGCTGCAGCTGCGCCGCCGGAGGTTCGGCCTGTGGAGGGCCTTCGGGGCCGGGACCGGTAGGGGCAGTCTCCTGGACCTGTCCTGCGGCGGGGACCGACCTAACGCCATCCGGGTGCAGCACCTCGGGCGCCAGGACCGCAATGGCTCCGAGCACCGCCGTAGCGCCCACCAGCAGGGCAGTCGCGATCAGCCAGCCGCCGGTCTTTCCGGCACCGCGGCGGGTCTTCCGTGCGCTGCCCCCGGGGGCTGCCCGCGTGCCCCGCAGCGGTTCTTCCCAGGGAGCCCGCGGGGAACGCCGCGCCTTCCGCTGCCCGGGGCTGCGCCTCCGCCGGGACCCGGCCGGGGGCGAGGTGCGGCGCGTGCGCAGTTCCGCGGCAATGCTGGGGTGCACGGCCGGGAGCAGGTCCAGCGGTTCCGGCGGGCAGGCCCGCAGCACGCGGGCGGCGAAGTCACCGGCCGCCGGCCGTAACTCCGGGGCCTCCTCCAGGGCCGAATCCACCAGGTCCCGCAGCGCCGGCGGGAGGTTCGGAAGCAGAACACTCAGCGGAAGGCGCAATCCGGGAACCAGAGGGCGGCCGGTGAGCATGAACCAGCCCAACGCACCCAGGGCGAACACGTCACCTGCGCGCCCCTCCCCCGGTTCCCCAGCCTGGAGCGCCGTCTCGGGTGCACTGAAGCCCGGAGTCCCGGTGCCTCCCCGTCCCGGTTCGGCCAGGAGCCTGCCCGTACCGAAGTCAGCCAGCAGCGGCTTGCCGTTGGCAGTGAACAGGACGTTGCCCGGAGATACATCTCCGTGAACTGCGCCGTCAGCGTGGAGGCAGTCGAGCGCACGCCCCACGGCGACGAGCACAGTGACCGTTTCTCCGGCGCTCAGGACTCCCCGGGCGGCCACAAGCCGGGCCAGGCTGTCACCGGGGGCGTACTCCAGCAGCAGTCCGTGGCCCTGGGACGTGGCCAGGACACCCTCGACGCCCAGCAGGTTCTCATGCCGGTATCTGGACAGGATGCCCAGCTCCCGGCGGATTTCAAAACCATCAGGCAGCGCATCCCGGCCGAGCGGCACCTTCAGGGCGTACCGTTTCCGGTCCACCGGCCGCTCCACCAGCCACACGGATGAGCTGCTGCCCTTCCCCAGGCAGCGGCCTACGTGCCACTGCGGATCAGGGAGTACCGGCCTGGGCGGGGAATCTTCTTCATCCTCTCCGGGTACGTCCGGGTCCTGGACCATTTGCATGCCGATATTTCTAGCCTCTTCGGCGCACTCACGCAGAAGTTATCCACAGGCCCGGCGAAACATGACGTGAATCATGCCCGCTTTCAGTCACAATCCCGGCTAGGGTAGCCGGTATGGATTTGCAGTTTCTGCGCGTGGGCCTTGCTCCGGACTACCTGGATTACCGGGAGGGGTGGGACCTCCAGCGCAGGGCCCACTCCGAGGTGAGGGACGGCAGCCGTCCGAACACCGTTTTCCTGCTCGAACACACGCCTGTTTACACGGCGGGCCGCCGCACCGAACCTCACGAGCGCCCTTTCGACGGCACGGAGGTTGTCAGTGTTGACCGTGGAGGCAAGCTCACCTGGCACGGCCCGGGGCAGCTCGTCGGGTACCCCATTCTCAAGCTGCCGGACCCCGTCCTGGTGGTGGACTATGTGGCTGCACTCGAGGAGGCGCTCATTGCGGTGCTGGCCGGCTACGGCGTCGAAGGCCGGCGCGTCGAGGGACGATCCGGAGTCTGGATCACCGGCGCGGACAACGCCCAGGACCGCAAGATAGCCGCCGTGGGGATCCGCGTGGACCACGGCGTCACCATGCACGGCTTCTCGCTGAACTGCAGCAACGACCTGGCACCCTACGCCCAGATCATCGCCTGCGGCATCACGGACGCCGGAACCACCTCCCTGAGCCAGGAAACAGGAACCCTGGTGACCCCCGCCGCCGTCGTGCAGCGGGTCGAGGAGGAACTCATGCGTACCCTCGGGGGGCTCACCAGCCGTCCCGGAGCCGCCGCGTCCGCACCAGCGGCCGCCGGCACAGTCGAAGAAACACAAGGAGCCGTGACGTGACACTTGCCCCCGAAGGCCGCCGCCTGCTGCGCATCGAGCAGCGAAACGTCGCCGTTCCGGTGGAGCGCAAGCCCGACTGGATCAAAGCCAAGGTGAACATCGGTCCCGAGTATGTGCACCTCAAGGGCCAGGTGAAGAAGGAAGGCCTCCATACGGTTTGCGAGGAAGCCGGATGCCCCAACATCTTCGAATGCTGGGAAGACAAGGAAGCCACTTTCCTCATCGGCGGCTCGGACTGTACCCGCCGCTGCGACTTCTGCCAGATCGACACCGGCAAGCCCTCTCCCCTGGACCGCATGGAACCGATGAAGGTTGCCCGGTCGGTCCAGTCGATGAACCTGCGCTACGCCACAGTCACCGGAGTAGCGCGCGATGACCTGGCGGACGAGGGCACCTGGCTGTATGCCGAAACGATCCGCCAGATCCATGCAGTGAACCCGGGAACCGGCGTCGAAATCCTGATTCCGGACTTCTCCGGCAAGCCCGAGCACATCCAGGCGATCTGCGACGCAGCCCCTGAAGTCTTCGCGCACAATGTGGAGACAGTGCCGCGGCTGTTCAAGCGGATCCGTCCCGCGTTCCGCTACGAGCGCTCCCTCGACGTCATCACCCAGGGCCAGGCGCTGGGGATGGTTACCAAGTCCAACCTGATCCTGGGCATGGGCGAGACGCGGGAGGAGATTTCCGGCGCGCTGCGGGACCTGCGCGACGCCGGCTGCGACCTGCTGACCATCACCCAGTACCTGCGCCCCAGCGAACGCCACCTGCCGGTTGACCGCTGGGTTAAGCCCGAGGAGTTCGTTGAACTGAGCGCCGAAGCCGAGGAACTTGGTTTCCTGGGCGTCATGAGCGGGCCCCTTGTCCGGTCCTCTTACCGTGCCGGCCGACTGTGGGCCGGCGCCATGCGGAAGAAGGGCAGGGTACTGCCGCCCAACCTGGCGCACATCGAAGACTCCGGGACCGCCGCCCAGGAGGCATCCGCCGTCCTGGCCCGGCAGTAATCCGGGCAACCTCCACCGTTCAGCGGCCCGGCGCTTTCTTCCTGTTGTCATCGGGAGAAAGCGCCGGGCCGTCATCACGTAGAATTGACGCATTATGGCCAACAGCACTGATTCCGACGCATCCAAGGGCGCCCGCCGCGGCCTCTTCTCCCGCAAGCCGAAGGCGGAAAAGAAGAACAAGCAGCCCGGCCGCATGAAACAGATCGCCGATGTCTTCAAAATGACCCGGCGCAACGATCCCAGTGTTATCTGGCGGATGGTTGGTGCCTTCCTCGGCATCATCGCCCTCGGCCTGATCATCGGGTTCCTGATCGACAACTGGATTACGATGCTCATCATCGCGATCCCGCTCGGTCTGCTGGCCGCCATGTTCATCCTCTCCCGCCGCGCGGAACGTGCCGCCTTTTCACAGATCGAAGGCCAGCCCGGCGCCTCCGGTGCTGCACTATCCGTCCTGCGCCGCGGCTGGATCCTCGAAGAGCAGCCGGTGGCCGTCAGCCCCCGCACCCAGGACGCAGTCTTCCGCGCGATTGGCCGCCCCGGCATTGTGCTGGTCACTGAAGGACCTGCCAACCGGGTCAAGGCCCTGGTGGACGGCGAACGCCGCAAGATGAACCGCATTGTTCCCAACGTGCCGGTCCACGTCATCCAGACCGGCCGCGGCGAAGGACAGGTTCCGCTGCAGCAGGTGGCCAAGAAGGTCAAGAAGCTGAAGAAGTCCCTCACCAAGCAGGAAGTCCAGGCGGTCAACAAGCGCCTCTCCGCGATTGGCCAGCGACTGCCCATCCCGAAGGGAATCGATCCATACAAGGCGCGCCCGGACCGCAAGGCAGCGCGCGGCCGCTAAGCCCACGCCAGATAAGGAACGCCCCCGGCAATCTGCCGGGGGCGTTCCTTATCTCGCATGCGGGCCTGCGACGGCGTTCAGCGTCCGTGCTTGACCTTGACGAGGACGGTTTTCATGGCCCGGTCGTGCAGGCCCCGCTGGTCGGCGTCGAATACCAGGGCCGGGATCACCAGGCAGAGGAGCAGGGTACGGACGACGCCGGCGAGGGGGCCGGCTGCGCTGCCGTCCAGTTTCTGGACCTGCAGGCTGAAGACACGGTGGCCGATGCTGTAACCCAGCAGGCCTACAAGCACGATTTGTTCAACCGCGAAGACCAGCAGAATCGAAAGCTCAGTGCCGCCGAAGAACGCGTAGGCAATGACCGAGGCGATCGCCCAGTCGATGACCAGCGCCCCAAGCCGGGGTCCGACCCGGGCAATGGAGCCCGGTCCGCCGGGCGGCCTTCCGAGGCGCCGGCCCGGCCAGCTGCCTTCGTCTGACGGGGGGCCTTCGAGCCATGAACCTAAGCTTCTTCTGTCAACCACCATTTAAGACTACCGGGTTGCCCGGAGCGCGTCCGACGGTTCGTGAAGCGCCTGATTATGCCTGTGGCGGGGCGCACAGGCTAGGGTGGAGGCAGGAGCACAGTGCACGTAACGTCGCCGAAACATTGGTGACACGGGCGGTTAATGGGCTGCTCCTAGACTATTTCCAGTTGCCGGATCCTGCGGGAATTCCCAGCTGGCGCACGGACAGGTCCACCGCCCGAGGCCTTCCAACCAAACATGTATAAGGAGCATAGACACGATGTTCAAGAATGCGGACGAGGTCCTCAAGTTCATCGCTGACGAAGATGTGAAGTTCGTTGACATCCGGTTCACCGACCTTCCCGGCGTGCAGCAGCACTTCAACGTTCCGGCCAAGTCCGTGGACGCCGACTTCTTCATCAACGGCCAGCTCTTCGATGGTTCCTCCATCCGCGGTTTCCAGGGAATCGCCGAGTCGGACATGCAGCTGATCCCCGACGTAACCACCGCTTTCCTTGATCCGTTCCGCATCGAGAAGACTCTTGCACTGAACTTCTCCATCGTGAACCCCCGCACCGGCGAGCCCTACCACCGCGATCCCCGCGGCGTAGCCGAGCGCGCCGAGGCCTACCTGGCTTCCACCGGCATCGCCGACACCGCGTTCTTCGCTCCCGAGGCCGAATTCTTCATCTTCGACAACGTCCAGTACGAGTCCGCCCCGCAGGGCAGCTTCTACAAGGTCGACTCCATCGAAGCTCCCTGGAACAGCGGCCGCGAGGAAGAAGGCGGCAACCTGGGCAACAAGACGCCGTTCAAGGGCGGCTACTTCCCCGTTGCGCCGGTGGACAAGCAGGCTGACCTGCGCGACGCCATCTGCGTGGAGCTGGACAACGCCGGCCTCGAGGTAGAGCGGTCCCACCACGAGGTGGGCGGCGCCGGCCAGGCCGAAATCAACTACAAGTTCACCACGCTGACCCACGCGGCTGATGACCTGATGAAGTTCAAGTACATCGTCAAGAACGTCGCAGATGCCTGGGGCAAGTCCGCCACCTTCATGCCCAAGCCGGTCTTCAACGACAACGGTTCGGGCATGCACTGCCACCAGTCGCTCTGGAACGGCGGCGAGCCGCTGTTCTACGACGAGAAGGGCTACGCAGGCCTTTCCGACGTCGCACGCTGGTACATTGGCGGCCTGCTGAAGCATGCCTCTGCCGTCCTGGCCTTCACCAACCCGACGGTGAACTCCTACCGTCGCCTGGTCAAGGGCTTCGAGGCTCCGGTGAACATGGTGTACTCGCAGGGCAACCGCTCCGCCGGTATCCGCATCCCGATCACCGGTTCCAACCCGAAGGCCAAGCGCATCGAGTTCCGCGCTCCGGACCCCTCGTCCAACCCGTACCTCGCCTTCGCCGCCCAGCTGATGGCAGGCCTCGATGGCATCAAGAACCGCATTGAGCCGGCAGACCCGATCGACAAGGACCTCTACGAGCTCCCGGCCGAGGAAGCCAAAGACATCCAGAAGGCACCGGGATCCCTCGAGGAAGCACTGGATGCACTCGAGGCAGACAACGAATTCCTGCAGGCAGGCGGTGTGTTCACCCAGGACATGATCGATGCCTGGATCACCTACAAGCGTGAGAACGAGATCTTCCCGCTCTCCCTGCGCCCGAACCCCTTCGAGTTCGAGCTCTACTACGGCGTCTAGCATCTCCTGCGGCTAACCCAGCCGCAGCCGAAAAGGCCCGCACAGCTGCTCCGGCAGCGGTGCGGGCCTTTTTTGTTTCCGTCGCCGGCGGGCATTGACCCTGCGGGAGTTCAGGTGGACGGTGGACCCATGCCCGGATCATTGCAGCCACTGTGGGACAGCCTCGCCTCCCAGGTTGAATCGGGGTGGTGCCCGGGACTCGCTGCGGGGGTACGCATCGGCGGCGAGACCGAAGTCAGGGCGTTCGGAACACTGGACGTGCAGGGGACCGAACCGGTCCTGCCCGGCACGCCGTTCCGCATCGCCTCACTGAGCAAGCTGGTCGGCGGTGCGCTGGCACTGGACCAGGTGGCGGAGGGCAGGCTGACCCTGGACGATGACATCTCGCGCTGGCTGCCCGGATTGGGAGACCTGCGGGTGCTGGCGTCGCCGGATGCCCCGCTCTCCGTCACCGTTCCGGTACGCGGGCCGGTAACGCTGCGGCACCTGCTGACCCTCACCGCCGGCTTCGGCATCGATTTCGGCGACACACCCTACTCCAGGGCCACCCGTGAACTGCTCTGGGGCCCCAATCCCCCGGATATGGACCCTGACACCTACCTGGCCCGTCTGGCGGAGCTTCCGCTTGCCGCCCAGCCGGGCCAGCGCTGGATGTACCACTCGGGCGCGGACCTGCTTTCGGTGCTGCTTGCCAAGATCGCCGGCAAACCCCTTTCGCAGCTGCTGGCGGAGCGGATTACCGGCCCGTTCGGCCTGGACGGCACCGGTTTCCCCACCGGTGAAGAAAATTTCCCTGCCGTCTATCAGGAGGAGGACGGGGCACTCGTGGAGGCCGGGGCCTACCGGGACGCCTTCAGCGCCCCGCCTCAGTTCGAATCCCTCGGCGGCGGCATGGTCTCCACCGTTCCGGACTATGTCGCCTTCCTGTCCGCGCTGACCGACGACGTGCTGCTCCCGGCTGGCACCGCAGCCTCGATGGCCGCCGATCATCTAACCGGGAGCCAGCGCGCCGGGCTCACCGAGATGGCCGGGCCCGGGCAGGGCTGGGGCTACATGACGGCCGTGCAGACCGAACCCGGTGCCGCCTGGTCCGAGCCCGGAATGTGGGGCTGGGCGGGAGGTTCCGGGACCAGCGCCGCCGTCTATCCGAACGGAGACATTGGTGTGGTTTTTACCCAGCGCCTTATGTCCGGCCCGCAGGACAGCTTTGACTGGTTCTGGGAACCCCTGGGCCGGGTGCGCGGTGCCCTCCGTTCCAGCGGCTAGCCACGGGCGCCCAACGCACGACGGCGGCGCCGCGCCTGGCCGTTGAGACCACGCACCGCACCGCCGTCGTCATGGACTGGGGTTCTAGAGGACCTTCGCCAGGAAGTCCTGCAGCCGCGGGGACTGCGGATTGCCGAACAGTGCCTCGGGGGCGTTTTCCTCCACGATGTGGCCGTCGGCCATGAAGACCACACGGTCCGCTACTTCACGGGCGAAGCCCATCTCATGGGTGACGACAACCATCGTCATGCCTTCCTTGGCCAGGTCACGGATGACCTGGAGAACCTCGCCGACCATTTCCGGGTCAAGGGCGGAGGTTGCCTCGTCAAAGAGCATGACGTCCGGCTTCATGGCCAGGGCACGGGCAATAGCCACACGCTGCTTCTGGCCGCCCGAGAGCTGCGCGGGGCGGGCATCAGCCTTGTCGGCAAGTCCCACCCGTTCCAGCAAGGCCAGGGCGTTCTTACGCACCTCTGCCTTGGAACCCTTCTTCAGTTCCACGGGTGCCAGCATGATGTTCTCCAGCACGGACATGTGCGGGAAGAGGTTGAAGTGCTGGAAGACCATGCCGATGTGCTGGCGGACCTTGTTCAGGTCAACCTTCGGATCGGTAAGGTCGAAGCCGTCTACGACGACTTTGCCGCCGGTAATGTCCTCGAGCTTGTTCAGGCAGCGGAGGAAGGTTGACTTGCCGGAACCGGACGGGCCAATCACGCAGACCACTTCGCCCTCGGCTACGGCAACGTCAAGGCCCTTCAGGACCTCGACCGGACCGTAGGACTTGCGCAGGCCGATGGTTTGGATCTTGCTCACTTGTTGAACCTCTTATCCAGGACGTCCGCCAGCTTGGTAAGCAGCGTGATGACGATGAAGTACAGGGCGGCGACGATGATCAGTACCTCTGCGGTACGGAAGTTCACCGCGTAGACCTGCTGTGCCTGGTACGTCAGTTCCGCGAAGCCGATGACGGCAAGCAGCGACGTGTCCTTCAGCGTAATGACGAATTGGTTGATGAAGGACGGCGTCATGATCTTCACGGCCTGCGGAATAACGATCTTCTGCATCGTCTTGCCGTAGCCAAGGCCAAGGCTCCGGGCTGCTTCCATCTGGCCGGGGTCCACGGACTGGATGCCGCCGCGGACAATCTCGGTCATGTAGGCACCGGCGTTGAGGCTCAGCGTCAGGACACCGGCAGTCAGCACGTCAACCGGCTGGCCGATGATCTGCGGCAGGCCGAAGTAGAAGAAGAACGCCTGCACCAGCACCGGGGTGCCGCGGAAGATCGATACGTAGGTGGTGGCGATGCCGCGCAGCACCACCTTGGAGCTGACCTTGAAGAATCCGAAGATCACGCCCAGGATCAGCGCGAAGAACAGGGACAGCGCGGTCGCCAGCAGCGTCAGGCCGAGGCCCTTGGCGAAGGCGGGCGCGTTGTCGGTAACCAGGGACCAGAAGCTTGAATCAGCCGCACCAGCGTCCAGGTAACGGTCAAGGATCTCGTCGTATTCGCCCGATTCCCGCAGGTCTGCAAGGCCGGCGTTGAACGCCTCGAGCAGTTCGGGGTTGGTGTCCGCGTTCACGGCGAAACCGTAGGAGGAACCAACTTCCTTTTCGGTGACGGTCTTCAGGCCGTTGCCGGACTTGATGCCGTACGCAAGGACCGGGTAATCGTCGAAGACGGCTACGGAGGAGCCGGCCTTGACGTCGTCGTACATCTGCGCCGACTGGGCGAAGGCGACGACCTCGAAGCCGTACTGGTCCTTGATGGAGTCCGCGAAGGCCTGGCCTTCGGTGCCCGTCTTGACGGCTACCCGCTTACCCTCAAGGTCTTCGTAGCCGGAGACGTCGTTGTTGTTCTCCGCGACGGCCATCTGGATACCGGACTCAAAGTACGGGTCGGAGAAGTCGAAGACCTTCTGGCGTTCTTCGGTGATGGACATGCCGGCAATCACGCCGTCCACCTGGTTGGACTGCAGCGCCTGAAGCGCAGCATCGAAGCCGAGGGAGCGGATCTCAACCGAGAAGCCCTGGTCTTCGGCAATTGCGTTCATCAGGTCGATGTCGATACCGACCAGTTCGCCGTTCTCCCGGAATTCGAAAGGCGCGAAGGTAGTGTCAGTACCGATCGTGTAGGTCTTGCCGGCCGCCCCACCGGCGTCCGGGGAGGTGGCCGCGAAGGCCCCGGATGCGGGAATTCCCAGCAGCAGCGCAACCGCTGCCAGCAGGGAGGTGAGGGGAACCGCGAGTGAGGCGGGGCCCTTAGGCACCCGTTTGCCACTGTGCAAAGTAAACATCTCCTAGCTAATGGTTCGCGGCGATGCGCAGCAAACGCCATCAAAAAGCCTACTAGGAAAGCGGGCACTGAAATTACCGAAGGGCCTCCAAACGGGCCTCAACCCACCCCGTAGCCGTAGAACCAGCGTTCAAAAACGCCGCGTGCCCGGCGGGTGATCCGGAGGTAGTCTTCCTCCAAAACAGCGCCCTGACCAGCGTCGTAGCCGCACCAGCGGGCAACGGCCTCCAATTCCCGGCGCGAAGATGGCAGCACATCCGGGTTCCTGCCGCCCCGAATCACATTTGCACAACGGATCCGGCTGGCCAGCAGCCAGCTCTCCCGCAGGACGGCCGTATCCTGCTCCGGAAGGAAGCCGGCCCCGGCCAGGGCATCCAGCGCAGGAAGGGTGGCCGTGGTGCGCAGGGCCGGGTATGCGTGCGCATGCTGGAGCTGCAGGAGCTGGACGAGCCACTCGACGTCGCTGAGCCCGCCGCGCCCCAGCTTGAGCTGCCGGGACGGATCCGCTCCGCGCGGCAGCCTTTCGGATTCAACCCGGGCCTTGATTCGGCGGATCTCCCGGACGTCGGACTCGGCGAAGTTCTCCGGATAGCGGATCGGATCGACCAGGGACAGGAAGTCTTCTCCCAGCCGGTCGTCTCCGGCCATCGGCCGGGCCCGCAGCAATGCCTGCGCTTCCCAGGCCAGCGACCACCGCTCGTAGTACCCGGCGTAGGAATCGAGGCTGCGCACCAGCGGCCCCTGCCGGCCTTCCGGCCGCAGGGCGGCGTCGAGCTCCAGCACCCGTTCAGCCTGGACGGCCGGACGGCACGGCTGCTGCAGCAGCGAGGAAACCAGCTGGACGATCTTCTCTGCCTGTCCCTGGGCCGCCTGCGCGTCGGCTCCGGGCAGCGGCCGGTGCACGTAGAGCACGTCGGCGTCGGATCCGTAGCCGATTTCGCGTCCGCCCTGCCGTCCCATGGCCACCACAAGTACGTCGGTGAGCTGTTCCTCCCCGGCGTAGACCTCGTTCTCAGCCACATGCAGCGTGCCGAGGACTGCGGCACGGTCATTGTCTGACAGGGCCCGGCCCACTTCCTCCTGGCTCAGCAGGCCAGCGCTGTCCGCCAGGGCGATACGCAGCATCTCCCGGCGGCGGATCAGCCGGATCAGCCGGACAGCTTCGGCGGGACGCGGATGCCGGGACATCTTGGCGCGCATTTCCTGCCAGAGCGAATCAAAGCTGGACGGCTGAAGGTCCTTGTCCGTTCCCAGCCAGGCAGTGGATTCGGGCGAAACCTCGAGCAGCTCACTGATGAACCGGGAGGACGTGAGGATCTGGCAGAGCCGCTCCCCCGCGGCCGAGGAGTCACGGATCATGCCCAGGAACCAGTGGCTGTCGCCGAGGGATTCGCTGAGCCTGCGGAAGCCGAGCAGCCCGGCGTCTGGATCCACGCCGTCGCCCAGCCAGCCCAGCAGCACCGGGAGGAGCTGGCGCTGCAGGGCGGCCCGGCGGCTAATGCCGTTGGTCAGGGCCTCGATGTGCTTCATCGCGCCGCGCGGGTCGGCGTAGCCCAGGGCCGCGAGCCGGGCCTGGGCGGCCTCCGGGCTGAGCCGCACCTCGGCCTCGGAAAGGTTCGCTGCGGTAGCCAGCAGAGGTCGGTAGAAGATCGCCTCGTGCAGGCGCCGTACCAGCCGCTTGGTCCGCTGCCAGGTTTCCAGCAGCCGCTCGGCGCTGGGACGGACCAGCGCCAGCGCACCTGCCGAAGACTTCGACAGGGCGCGCAGGGCCGGCTCGGATTCGGGCATAAGGTGGGTCCGGCGCATGTGCACCATCTGGATCCGGTGCTCCAGGACCCGCAGGTAGCGGTATGCCGCGTCGAGGTCCGCCGCGTCGCCGCGGCCGATGTAGCCGCCCTCGCTCAGCGCTGCGATGGCGGCCGTGGTGGTGCGGACCCGCAGCGTCTCGTCGATCCTGCCGTGTACCAGCTGCAGCAGCTGCACGGTGAACTCGACGTCCCGCAGCCCGCCCTTGCCGAGCTTGATCTGCCGGTTCTCCTCGTGGGACGGAATGTGGTCCGTGACGCGGCGCCGCATTGCCTGGACGGACTCAACGAATCCGTCACGCTCCGAACTGGACCAGATCAGCGGGGCCACGGCATCTTCGTAGCGCCGTCCCAGCGCCGCGTCTCCGGCCACGGCACGGGCCTTGAGCAGGGCCTGGAACTCCCAGGTCTGCGCCCACCGCCGGTAGTAGTTCAGGTGGGAGTCCAGCGTACGGACCAGCGGACCGTCCTTACCCTCGGGCCGCAGGTTGGCGTCAACCTCCCACAGGCCCGGTTCCGGGGCCGAGGCGTTGATGACCCGCGAGATTCCCGCCGCCATCGCGGTGCCGATCCGTCCGGCGAGGGACTCGTCCAGGTCCGGTGCGTCGATCACGTAGATGACGTCGACGTCGGAAATGTAGTTGAGCTCGCTTGCACCGCACTTACCCATGCCGATCACGGCCAGGCGCACCGCAGCGACGTCGGCCGCGTCAAACGCGCCCTCCGCCAGCTCGGCGCGGGACACCGCCAGCGCTGCCTCCAGGGCTGCCCCGGCCAGGTCTGCCAGTTCGCGCCCGACGGCGGGCATGGTGTCTTCCGGCGATGCAGCGCCCAGATCCCGGATCGCCAGGTCGAGAAGGTGGCGCCGGTACCTGGTGCGCAGCTGCACGTACGCTTCCGGGCCGGTCAGGCGGGCCACGGGATTCGGACCGGAGCCTGCCTGCACCGACTCCAGCAGCGAGGCACGCAGCGTGCGGGCGGGAACCTGCCCCGGCTCGGCACGCAGTCCAGTGTGGAAGAGCTCCGCGTTCTCCGGGTGCCGCATGACGAATTCGGCAAGCGCCTCGGACGCCCCGAGCACCCGGAAAAGCGCTTCGCCTTCTTCCTGCTCCCCGGCAACCAGCTCGGCGAGGGAAGGAATCCGGTCGAGCAGCCGAACCAGGGACTGCAGCGCCATGTCAGGGTTCGCTGACCGGACGAACCCGGAGAAGAGCCGCTCCTGGTCCATCCCGGCGAGTTCCGGCGCGGCCAGGAACCGTTCGCTTTTCTCAAGGTCGGTGAATCCGGCGGCGATCAGGCGTCTGGTCAGGCTCATCGGCAATCGGCTTCCGTTAGAGAATGCTGAGGTTCTTCTTCAGCTCGAAGGCGGTGACCTGCTGGCGGTATTCATTCCAGTCGGCCTGCTTGTTGCGCAGGAAGTTCTCGAAGACCTGTTCGCCCAGGATCTCCGCCACCAGCTCCGAGTCCTCCATGACGCGGATGGCGTCGTGGAGGCTGGAGGGAAGCGGTGCGTGCCCCATGGCGCGCCGCTCAGCAGCGCTCAGCGACTCGATGTCATCCTCGGCTCCCGGCGGCAGCTCGTAGCCTTCCTCGATGCCCTTCAGGCCGGCGCCCAGAAGGACGGCGTAGGAGAGGTAGGGATTGGCCGCCGAATCGATGCCGCGGTATTCGATCCGCGCAGACTGTCCCTTGCCCGGCTTGTACAGCGGCACGCGCAGCAGGGCAGAGCGGTTGTTGTGGCCCCAGGACAGGTAGCTGGGTGCCTCTCCCCCGCCCCAGAGCCGCTTGTAGGAGTTCACGAACTGGTTGGTCACGGCGGTGAACTCCGGCGCGTGGCGCAGGATTCCGGCCATGAACTGGCGTGCCGTGGCAGAGAGCTGGAACTCGGCGCCGGCCTCGAAGAACGCATTGGTGTCGCCCTCGAACAGGGAGAAGTGCGTGTGCATGCCCGAGCCCGGGTGGTCGGAGAAAGGCTTCGGCATAAAGGTTGCGTAGCAGTCAGTCATCAGGGCGACTTCCTTGACCACGGTGCGGAACGTCATGATGTTGTCCGCGGTCTGCAGGGCGTCCGCGTAGCGCAGGTCGATTTCGTTCTGGCCGGGGCCCGCCTCATGGTGGCTGAACTCGACGGAGATGCCCACGGCTTCCAGCATTGACACCGCCGTGCGGCGGAAGTCCTGGGCCACGCCGCCGGGAACGTGGTCGAAGTAGCCGGCGCGGTCCACCGGGACCGGCTCGCCGTCGGGACCCGGCTGGTCCGACTTCAGCAGGTAGAACTCGATCTCCGGGTGGGTGTAGCAGGTGAAGCCCATGTCCGCGGCCTTCGCCAGCTGCCGCTTGAGCACGTAGCGGGGATCCGCAGCCGAAGGCTGGCCATCCGGGGTGAGGATGTCGCAGAACATCCGGGAGGTCTGCTCCTCGTCACCGCGCCACGGCAGGATCTGGAACGTGGAGGGGTCCGGCTGGGCCAGCATGTCCGACTCGAAGATCCGGGCCAGTCCCTCGATCGAGGAACCGTCAAAGCCAAGGCCCTCGTCGAACGCGCCTTCCACTTCCGCCGGTGCCAGGGCCACTGACTTCATCGAACCCACAACATCCGTGAACCACAGCCGCACGAACCGCACGTCGCGTTCTTCGATCGTACGCAGAACGAATTCCTGCTGGCGGTTCATGCTTAACCTCTTTCGCTGTACTTCGCTTTGGCGGTTCCGGATCGGGCGTCCTGCGGGCTCCCGACGGCAGCGTCCGGCCGCTGGGGCCATGCTGCTGGGCAGGCTCGCTCGGCA
Organism: Arthrobacter koreensis; assembly: GCF_009193255.1. Lineage (GTDB taxonomy): Bacteria > Actinomycetota > Actinomycetes > Actinomycetales > Micrococcaceae > Arthrobacter_B > Arthrobacter_B koreensis. The sequence goes on along the minus strand of NZ_WACG01000002.1, from coordinate 92,629 downwards.
GTGCGCGCAGCCTGCAATTACTCTACCCAGCCAACTGCCCTTTTACGGCCCAGGAGCGGGTGTGCCTTCCGCACATTACGCGCAGGACATAAAGCCGGTCCGGCCCGGCCGGCCCAACGTTTAGTAGTCTCGAAGAATGACCAGCGCTGAACAGCCCAAACCGTACGGCACCGAACAAAGCAAGGCACCGGTGCCGCCGCGGCGGGTACGCACCTCCTACCTCCAGCAGCTCAAGGACACCGGCGGCAGGTTCGCCATGCTCACGGCCTATGACCAGTACACCGCGCAGATCTTCGACGAGGCGGGCATTGAGACCCTCCTGATCGGTGACTCTGCGGCCAACAACGTGATGGGGCACGAAACAACGCTGCCCATCACGCTGGACGAGATGATCGTCTTCGCCAAATCGGTTTCCGCCGGTGCAAAGCGCGCACTGATTGTCTGCGACCTGCCATTTGGTTCCTACGAGGTGTCCCCGGCCCAGGCCATCGAGTCCTCGGTGCGGCTGATGAAGGAAGCCGGTGTGCAGGCCGTGAAGATGGAAGGCGGCGCGCACTACGCGGACCACGTCCGCGCCATGACGGCCGCCGGCATTCCGGTGATGGCGCACGTCGGCTTCACTCCGCAGAGCGAGCACGCACTGGGCGGCTACAAAGTGCAGGGACGCGGCGACGCGGCGCAGGCGGTAATTGACGATGCCACGGCCCTGGCCGACGCGGGCGCGTTCTGCGTGCTGATGGAAATGGTTCCTGCCGATGTCGCGGCAGCAGTTGACGCGGCCGTGCGCGTTCCGACCATTGGCATCGGCGCCGGAAACGCCACCACGGGTCAGGTTCTCGTGTGGCAGGACATGGCGGGGATGCGCGGGGGCAAGGCTCCCAGGTTCGTCAAGGCCTTTGCTGACGTTCGCTCGGTACTGTCGACCGCTGCCCGTGAATATGCGGACGAGGTTCGCAGCGGCACGTTCCCGGGCCCGGAGCACAGCTTCTAGCAGCTGCGGACGGGCGGCCGCAGCCGCCCGTCCGTTCAGGCCCTAGTCGTCGTCCTGCTTGTCCCAGGCCTCGTTGCGCGCCTGCACCTTCTGCAGCGCGGCAGCGGCCTCCTCGCGGGTCTGGTACGGCCCCAGCAGCTTCGTCCAGTCCGACTGCGGGCCCACCTCGACTTCATGGGTCTGTACGTTGAACCAGTACTCTGCCATTGGCCCTCCTCAGTCTCGGCCCCGGATCCCGTGCGGGCCTCCGGGGATGTTCAGCCAACGTCCCATGCAGGAGCACGTAACGCTGGCGATAAGATCGATAGTATGCCCCAGAATATTGCCACCGCACCCCTTGGCCGCCTGCAGCCGGGAACGGTCTCTCCCCGCCGGCACGTGCCGGCGTCGATAGCCCGCCCCGAATACGTGGACAGGGATGCACCCGCAAAATTCACCGGCTCGGAAGTGAAGTCCGCGGAAACCATCGAGAAGATCCGCGTCGCCAGCCGCATCGCGGCCCAGGCCATCGTGGAGGTCGGTACCCGCATTGAACCCGGCGTCACCACCGATGAGCTGGACCGGGTTGCCCATGAATTCCTGCTGGACCACAACGCCTACCCGTCCACACTGGGCTACCGGCACTTCCCCAAGTCAATCTGCACCTCCATCAACGAGGTCATCTGCCACGGCATCCCGGACAGCACCGTCATCCAGGAGGGGGACATCGTCAACGTGGACATCACCGCGTACATCAACGGGGTGCACGGCGACACCAACTACACCTTCCTCGCCGGCAACGTGGACGAAGAGTCCCGGCTCCTGGTTGAACGCACCTCCGAATCGCTCCGGCGCGCCATCAAGGCGGTGATGCCCGGACGGGAAATCAACGTGATCGGCCGCGCCATCGAGTCATATGCCCGGCGCTTCGGCTACGGTGTGGTCCGTGACTTCACCGGACACGGTGTGGGAGAGGCCTTCCACACCGGGCTGATAATCCCGCATTACGACGCCGCACCGGCCTACAGCCGCCTCATCGAAACCGGAATGGTGTTTACCATTGAGCCTATGCTCACTCTCGGGACCATTGAGTGGGACATGTGGGAAGACAACTGGACCGTGGTCACGAAGGACCGCAAGCGAACCGCCCAGTTTGAACACACCCTGCTCGTCACCGATGACGGCGCCGAAATCCTGACCCTGCCCTAGGGCACCGCCTAGCACTGGAGAACCATGGCCAAGAAGCATAAGAACAAGCACGACGCCGTCATTGGCATCGACATCGGCGGCACGGGCATCAAGGGCGGCATTGTCGACCTCGCCAAGGGCAAGCTCATCGGTGAGCGCTTCCGCATCCCGACGCCGCAGCCCGCCACCCCGGAGGCCGTCGCCGGCGTCGTCGGCCAGATCGTCGCCGAACTCTCCGCCCGCCCGGACGGGCCGGGCCCTGAGGTTCCCGTTGGCGTAACCTTCCCGGCCATCATCCAGCACGGCGTGGCCCGTTCCGCGGCCAACGTGGACAAGAGCTGGGTGGACACCGACGTCGACGCCCTACTGACCAAGGCGCTGAACCGCGAAGTGCAGGTCATGAACGACGCCGATGCCGCCGGCCTGGCTGAAGCACGCTACGGCGCAGGACGAGGCGTAGACGGCACGGTGCTGGTCATCACCCTCGGCACCGGGATCGGATCGGCACTGATCTCCAACGGCGCGCTGGTCCCCAACGCCGAACTGGGGCACCTGGAAGTCGACGGCGTTGACGCCGAAACCAAGGCGTCCGCCTCCGCACGCGAACGCGACGACATCAGCTGGGAAGAGTACGCCAAGCGCCTGCAGCGCTACTTCTCCCACGTCGAGTTCCTCTTCTCCCCCGACCTGTTCGTGATCGGCGGCGGCATCTCCAAGCGCAGCGAGGACTTCCTCCCCCTGCTGGACCTGCGCACCCCCATGGTCACGGCCAACCTGAAGAACAACGCGGGAATCGTCGGGGCCGCACTGCAGGCCGCCCTGCACTTCAAGTACATCAAGTAGCTCCTCCCCTCAATCGAGATCGCAGAAAGTGCCCGTTAGAACGTTCTAACGGGCACTTTCTGCTATGTCGATGAAGGGGGCGCCTACTGGGCGGTGAGCGGCCGCTGGGCGCCGGCCGGAACTCCACCGGCGCGGGCGGACTCGGCGCGCAGCGCGGCGATCGCCGTTTCGAAGTCCTCCAGCGAGTCGAAGGACTGGTACACGCTGGCGAAGCGCAGATACGCCACCTGGTCCAGCTTCTGCAGCGGCTGCAGGATGGCCAGCCCCACCTCGTGGGCCTGGATCTCCGCGACGCCGGATGCCCGGATGGTTTCCTCCACCTCCTGGGCGAGCAGGGCCAGGTCATCCTCGCTGACGGGACGGCCCTGGCAGGCTTTCCGTGCCCCGTTGATGACCTTGCTGCGGCTGAACGGCTCGGCCACGCCGGAGCGCTTGATGACGCTCAGGCTGGTTGTCTCCACGGTGCTGAACCGGCGTCCGCATTCGGGACACTGCCGGCGGCGGCGAATCGCGGACCCGTCGTCAGCCAGGCGGCTGTCCACAACCCGCGAATCGGCGTTGCGGCAATACGGACAGTACATTCATCGGTCCTTTCACACGCGGGCGGCGGGCTTGACGCCCTCATTCTAGGTCCCCGCTCCGCCGGCTCGTCGCCGGCCGGGCAGGGAGCTGCTATTCGGCGAAGCGGATGCTCACGGCGTCGCCGTGGGCCGGCAGGTCCTCCGCGCGCGAGAGTGCGACGACGTGCCCGCTGACTTCCTCCAGGGCGTTCCGGCCGTAGTCGATCACCTGGATGGCGCGCATGAAGGTGGTGACGTTGAGTCCGGAGGAGAATGCCGACGTTCCGGCGGTGGGAAGCACATGGTTGGACCCGGAGCAGTAGTCTCCCAGGCTCACCGGGCTGTAGCTGCCCACGAAAATCGCCCCGGCATTCGTGACCCGTCCGGCCACTGCATTTGCGTCCGCGGTATGGATTTCAAGGTGCTCGGCACCGTAGGCATTGCAGACGGCAATGCCATCCGCCAGCGAGTCCACCAGGACGACGGCGGACTGCGCGCCGGCCAGTGCCGTGCGAACACGCTCGGTGTGCTTGGTTGCCGGGACCTGGACGTCCAGTTCGGTCCGGACCGCTTCAGCCAGTTCCGGCGAGTCCGTCACCAGCACGGACGCGGCATTGGGGTCGTGCTCGGCCTGGCTGATGAGATCCGCGGCAACGAACTTCGGTTCGGCTGCCGCATCGGCGAGGACCGCGATCTCGGTGGGTCCGGCTTCAGCATCAATGCCGACTACGCCTTTGACCAGGCGCTTGGCCGTTGCCACAAAGACGTTGCCGGGACCGGTGACCACGTCCACCGGTTCCAGCGCGGGGCCGGCTTCGCTTTCCTCGATGCCGTAGGCGAGGGCAGCGATCGCCTGGGCACCGCCCATGGCGTACACCTCTTCGATTCCCAGCAGCTCGGCTGCCGCGAGGATGGTGGGGTGCGGAAGGCCGCCGAATTCCTTCTGCGGCGGAGACGTCAGGGCGAGTGAAGCCACCCCCGCAGCCTGGGCCGGCACCACGTTCATGACAACGGAGGACGGGTATACGGCCAGTCCGCCCGGAACGTAGAGGCCTACACGGTTGACCGGCACCCACCGGTGGGTGACCTTCGCGCCGTCCGCAATGTCCACCTCGACGTCGGCCGGGCGCTGGGCGGCCGCGAACATCCGCGCACGGCGGATCGATTCCTCGAGTCCGGAGCGGACGGCGGGGTCCAGGTTCTCCAGGGCCTCGATGAGTGCCCGGCGCGGAACCCGCGGATGGTCCTGGCGTACGCCGTCGAACTTTTCCGCCAGCTCCGACAGGGCGGCGAACCCGCGGGAGCGGACATCCGTGATGATGGCTGCAACCGCGTCGAAAGCCACGTCGGTAGTGGTTTCCGCCCGCGGCATCACTGCCTTCAGCTGCGCAGGAGTATGGGTCCTGCCGCGCAGGTCGATGGTACGCAGGGAGGCAAAGGGCTGGCCGGTTTGTTCAGCTGCGGAGAAAGTCACAGCCCCATTCTACCTAGGCATCCAGGCACGCCGGTCCCAGCAGCACCTTGAGGTCGCCGAAGAGGGACGGCGTGGGGTTCACCCGAAGGTCCACGCCGAGTTTCATGACTTCGACAGTGCGGTTGCCGTTGAGCCGGATCTGTACCTCGGAGGTTCCGGGATGGGTCCGCAGCACGTCACCGAGCTGGGTCACCACGGTTTCGGTGGCCTTGTAGGTGGCCATCGAAATCACCACCGGACCGGAATGGCCCTCGCTGAGGTCCGGGACAGTCAGTTCCTGGGCGTTGAGCGTCACCGCGCCGTCGTCGCGCCGCTGCAGGCGTCCGCGTACGACGACGATCAGGTCCTCTGCCAGCACGGCGGCGATGGGGCCGTAGACCTGGCCGAAGAACATGACTTCCATGGAACCGGCGAGGTCCTCAATCTCGCAGCGGGCGTAGGCGTTGCCGCTGTTCTTGGCGATGCGGCGCTGCAGCGAGGTGATCATGCCGGCGATGGTCACGATCGATCCGTCCGGCGGGCCTTCCTCGCTGACGATCGAGGTGATGGAGGAGTCCGCGTGCTGGCTGAGGATTCCTTCCAGGCCCTGGAGCGGGTGGTCGGAGACGTACAGGCCCAGCATGTCCCGTTCGAAGGACAGTTTGTCCTTCTTCTCCCATTCGGGGAGGTCCGGGATATCGATGGAGATTGAATCTTCCGGCTCGGACTCCCCCATGCCCGCGAACAGGTCGAACTGGCCGACTGCCTCGTTGCGTTTGAGCACCACCACGGAGTCGATGGCTTCTTCGTGGATCATGGCCAGCGGACGCCGGGCGTGGCCCATCGAGTCGAAGGCGCCGGCTTTGATCAGCGATTCGATGGTGCGCTTGTTGCAGACAACGGCAGGAACCTTCATCAGGAAATCCTTGAAGTTGGTGTAAGCGCCCTTTTCCTCCCGGGCACCCACCATCGCCTGGACCACGTTGGTGCCAACGTTGCGGATGGCGCCCATGCCAAAGCGGATGTCCTTGCCCACCGGGGTGAAGTTCACCGAGGACTCGTTGACGTCCGGCGGCAGCACCGTAATGCCCATCTTGCGGCATTCGTTCAGGTACATGGCCAGCTTGTCCTTGTCATCACCCACGGAAGTGAGCAGGGCTGCCATGTATTCCGTGGGATAGTGCGCCTTCAGGAACGCGGTCCAGTAGGAGACCAGTCCGTACGCGGCGGAGTGTGCCTTGTTGAAGGCGTAGTCGGAGAACGGGAGCAGGATGTCCCAGAGGGCCTTGATGGCAGCCTCCGAGTATCCGCGCTCCACCATGCCGCCGTGGAAGCCTGCGTACTGCTTGTCCAGCTCGGACTTCTTCTTCTTGCCCATGGCACGGCGGAGGATGTCCGCCTGGCCGAGCGAGAAGCCGGCCACCTTCTGGGCGATCGCCATAACCTGTTCCTGGTAGACGATCAGGCCATAGGTGGTGTCCAGGATCTCCTTGAGCGGTTCTTCCAGCTCGGGGTGGATCGGAGTGATCTCCTGGACGCCGGTCTTGCGCAGGGCGTAGTTGGTGTGCGAGTTCGCACCCATGGGGCCCGGCCGGTACAGCGCGATAACAGCGGAAATGTCTTCGAAGTTATCCGGGCGCATCAGTTTCAGCAGGGACCGCATGGGCCCGCCGTCGAGCTGGAACACGCCCAGGGTGTCACCGCGGGCCAGGAGTTCGTAGGACTCCTTGTCATCGAGCTCCAGCTTCTCAAGGTCGAGGTCTACGTCCTTGTTGAGCTTTATGTTCTCAATCGCGTCCGAAATGATGGTCAGGTTCCGCAGGCCGAGGAAGTCCATCTTGATCAGGCCGAGGCCTTCGCAGGTCGGGTAGTCGAACTGCGTGATGATCTGGCCGTCCTGCTCCCGCTTCATGATCGGGATGATGTCGATCAGCGGATGCGAGGACATGATGACGCCGGCGGCGTGCACGCCCCACTGGCGCTTCAGCCCTTCCAGGCCGATCGCGGTTTCGAAGACGCGCTGGGAATCCGGATCGGTGGCCAGCAGCTCGCGCAGCTCTTCGGCTTCGCCGTAGCGCTTGGCTTCCTTGTTGTGGACGTCGGTCAGGGAGATGCCCTTGCCCATGACGTCCGGCGGCATTGCCTTGGTGAGGCGTTCACCGACGGAGAAGGGGTAGCCCATGACGCGGGAGGAGTCCTTCAGCGCCTGCTTGGCCTTGATGGTGCCGTAGGTGACGATCATGGACACCCGGTCCGCGCCGTACTTCTCGGTGACGTAGTGGATCACCTCGGAGCGGCGCCGATCATCGAAGTCGACGTCGAAGTCAGGCATCGACACACGGTCCGGGTTGAGGAACCGTTCGAAGATCAGACCGTGCGCCAGGGGGTTCAGGTCGGTGATGCGCATGGCGTACGCGACCATCGAACCTGCACCGGAGCCGCGGCCCGGACCCACGCGGATGCCGTTGTTCTTGGCCCAGTTGATGAAGTCGGCAACCACCAGGAAGTAGCCCGGGAAGCCCATCTGGGTGATGATGCCGATTTCGTATTCCGCCTGCTTGCGGACGTCGTCCGGGATGCCGTTCGGGAAACGGTACTGCAGCCCGGTTTCGACTTCCTTGACGAACCAGGATTCCTCGTTCTCCCCCGGCGGGCAGGGGAAGCGCGGCATGTAGCTGGCTTTGGTGTTGAACTCGACGTCGCAGCGCTCGGCAATAAGCAGGGTGTTGTCGCAGGCGTCGGGGTAGTCGCGGAACATGGCCCGCATTTCCGCCGGGGACTTGAGGTAGAACTCGTCGGCGTCGAACTTGAACCGCTTGGGGTCGGCAAGGGTGGAACCGGACTGCACGCACAGCAGCGCGGCATGCGCCTTGGCGTCCTCGGCGTGCGTGTAGTGGAGGTCATTGGTGGCAACCAGCGGCAGGTCCAGTTCGCGTGCCAGCTTGATCAGGTCCGCCTGGACGCTGCGCTCGATGTCCAGCCCGTGGTCCATGAGTTCACAGAAGAAGTTTTCCTTGCCGAAGATGTCCCGGAAGTCCGACGCCGCCTGCTTGGCTTCGTTGTAGAGTCCCAGGCGCAGCTTCGTCTGCACTTCGCCGGACGGACAGCCGGTGGTGGCGATCAGGCCCTTGCCGTAGGTCTGCAGCAGGTCCCGGTCCATGCGCGGCTTGTAGAGGTACCCTTCCAGCGAGGCCAGCGAAGACATCCGGAAGAGGTTGTGCATGCCTTCGGTGCTCTCGGCCCACATGGTCATGTGGGTGTAGGCACCGGCACCCGAGACGTCGTCGCGTCCGCCGCCGCCCCACTTCACACGGGTCTTGTCCTGACGGGCGGTGCCCGGCGTCAGGTAGGCCTCGACGCCGATGATCGGCTTGATGCCGGAGTTCCGTGCCTTGTTCCAAAAGTCGAACGCACCGAAGACGAACCCATGGTCCGTGGTGGCCAGGGCATTCATCCCCAGCTCATCGGCGTGGCTGAACAGGTCGGTCAGGCGCGCTGCCCCGTCCAGCATCGAGTATTCGGTGTGATTGTGAAGGTGGACAAACGATTTAGACGTACCAGTTGCTGAAGCCACCTAACCATTCTAGGCGCCGCCGGAAGACTCAGATATCTCCGCGGGCCAGCGCGTCGAGTGCGTACTGCAGGTCCTGGGGGTAGTCGGAGGTGTACTCGACCCATTCCCCGCTACCGGGATGGGTGAAACCAAGCTTCCGGGCATGCAGCCACTGCCGGGTCAGTCCCAGCTCCGCTGCCAAACGCGGGTCCGCGCCATAGGTCAGGTCCCCGGCGCACGGATGGCGCAGGGCGGAGAAGTGCACGCGGATCTGGTGGGTCCGGCCCGTCTCCAGGTGGACTTCCACCAGGGAGGCACGGCCGAAGGCCTCCAGCACCTTGTAGTGCGTCACGGAGTTCCGGCCCTCATCGACGACGGCGAACCGCCAGTCGTGCCCCGGGTGCCGGCCGATCGGGGCATCGATGGTGCCCTCCAGCGGGTCCGGCAGGCCCTGGACCAGCGCGTGGTATTCCTTTTCCACGGTGCGGTCGCGGAAGGCCTGCTTCAGGAGGGCGTAGGCATGTTCGGTCTTGGCGACCACCATGACGCCGGAGGTTCCGACGTCGAGCCGGTGGACAATGCCCTGCCGCTCCCCCGCCCCGGAGGTGGAGATCCGGTAGCCTGCGGCTGCCAGGGCGCCCACGACGGTGGGCCCAACCCAGCCGGGAGAGGGATGGGCGGCCACCCCAACCGGCTTGTCAATCACCACGAGGTGCTCATCGTCGCCAAGGATCCTGAGATCATCCACAGGCTCGACGACGACGGCCAGCGGGTCCGGCTGTTCAGGGACGTCCGCGGCGACGCTGTCACCGGCATGCAGCCGGTCAGACTTTGCCAGCGGCCGTCCGCCCCGGGTAAGCCAGCCCTCGGCACACCAGCCGGCGGCGGTGGAGCGGGAGACATCCAGCAGTTCGGCCAGAGCGGCGTCTGCACGGACCCCCTGGTGTTCCTCCCCGATGGTGAAGCGTTCATGGATTTCAGGCATCAGTGCTGTCCTTGCCTGCGGCTGCACGGGTTCCGTCCATGTTGATGCCGCGAAGAGTCAGCAGGCACACCAGGATGACGCCCGAGACAACGCAGGAATCCGCGATGTTGAAGATGGCAAAGTTGGGGAAAGCGATGAAGTCCACCACGTGGCCCTGACCGAATGAGGGTTCCCGGAACAGCCGGTCGGTGAGGTTCCCCACGGCCCCGCCAAGCACGAGTCCCAGGGCGACGGACCAGGCGGCAGAACGCAGCCTGAACATCAGGTAGATGAGGAAGCCGGACACCAGGACCATGATGATGGTGAAGATCCAGGTGTAGTCGGTCCCGATGGAGAACGCCGCTCCGGGGTTCCGAATGAAGTGCCAGCGCAGCAGGGGCGGCAGGACGTCCGTGACCTGTCCCTCGGTCATCGTGGCAACTACCCAGATCTTGGTGAGCTGGTCAAAAACCCAGGCGGCGAATGCGACGAGCGCCATGACCAGGGCATAGCGCGTCAGGGCTGCTTTGGGCCGCGCGGGCGGCTGGGGCTGGGGGGCTGGAGCCGAGCTTGAATCAGTCATGGTGCTTTCGGGAGTCGGACGGAACAGTTGCCGGGAATGGCCGGTTCTGAACAGGCGGTGCAACAGCATGGGCCGGTGGCCGGGAGATCCCGGCCACCGGCCCATGTCTCTGTCACCAGTCTAATCCTGATTCATATCCGTCCAGGCGGAAACGACTAGCTGTACGCGCTCTAAGCGTCCGCGGTCTCCGAGGCTACCGAGCCGCGGGAGTCGAGGTCACGCAGCTGGCCTTCGATGTACGCCTTGAGGCGTGAGCGGTAATCCCGCTCGAAGCCGCGCAGCTGCTCCACCTTGCGCTCCAGCAGTGCTTTCTGCTGTTCGAGGGAGCTGAGAATCTTGCGGCTCTTCTCCTGTGCTTCGGTGACCAGTCCGCTGGCTTCGATCTGTGCCTCGGCAATGATCTTGTCGCGCTGCTCAACGCCGGCGCTGACGTAATCGTCGTGCATCTTCTGGGCCATGGCCAGGATGCCTGCGGCGGACTCGGCCGTGTTGGCGGAGGCGGCGGGCTCGGCGGCGCGGGGAGCTTCGGCCTTGGGCTCTTCGGCCTTCGGTGCCGGAGCCGGCTCGGGCTTCTTCTCTTCCTTGACAGGCTGGGACACCTGCTCGGTCTTTGCAGCCGCAGAAACCGGGGCGGGAACCTGGTTGCCAGCAGGAGCGTCAGCCACTGCCTCGGCGAGCTGCCGGCGCAGGTCCTCGTTCTCGGCATTCAGCCGGCGGAGTTCCACGACGATTTCGTCGAGGAAGTCATCCACCTCATCCTGGTCGTAGCCTTCACGGAACTTAGTCGGCTGGAACCGCTTATTGACTACATCTTCTGGCGTCAGGGCCATCTGGTCACCTCATACTGGTTATCAGGCCGGCCTGCCCTTGGGCAGTGAGCCTAGTTACAGAATCTCGAACATAAAATCAGGGATCATTTCAATATAATTTTCACATTATATCTTTTGCGAACCGATATCGAACCAACCCCTCGCCTGCCTAGCGAACGGCTGCTGCCCACACGATCTGCATGGCAATGCTTACCACGATGAACAGCAGCAGAAACGCCAGGTCAAGGGAGATCCCTCCCAGGCGCAGCGGCGGAATAATCCGCCTCAATGCCCGGATGGGAGGGTCCGTGGCCCCGTAAACCGCGGTAGCCAGGACCAGTGCGGCCCCCTTGGGACGCCACTGACGGGCAAACATCTGCACCGCGTCATAAACGATGCGCAGGATCAGGGCGAGCTGAAAGAGCATCAGCACCAGGTACAGCAGGGCAAAAATAATACTCACGCGTGTTGTCGTTTCCGCCGTAGGAGAACGGCTGCCCGCTCCGCCCCGGAGGGGCGGCGGCTAGCTCTGGTTGAAGAAAGTGGACTGGGACTCGCTGACCTTCTTGTCATCCCCCAGCACCTCGACGTAGGACGGCGATAGCAGGAAGACCTTGTTGGTCACCCGTTCGATGGTACCGCGCAACCCGAACACAAGTCCCGCGGAGAAGTCCACGAGGCGCTTGGCGTCCGCTTCTCCCATGTCGGTGACGTTCATGATGACCGGAATCCCGTCGCGGAAACTCTCGCCGATGATCTTGGCGTCATTGTAGGAACGGGGATGGACAGTAGTGATTTGCCGCAAACCTGCCACGTCTTCCTTTGCCGATGAGGGGGCACGCTTGATGGGAGTTACCGGAGCACGGTATTCCTCCACCGCGGTCTTGCGCTCGGGCTGGGACGGCGCTGCCGGCTCGCGGTCCTGCCGCTCGTTTTCCGGTGCCCGTTCCTCTTCCCTGGCGGGTGCCTCGCGGACAGGCTTCTGCTCGTCCTCGTAAAGCTCATCGCCATCGGCGAGCCCAAGGTAGATCATCGTCCTGCGCATTGCGCCAGCCATGGTTGCTCCTTCAGTCCTTCAGCGTCCCGCGTTATCCAGTGGTACCCAGTGATTTTGCAGTGTTACCCCTGCCGTCTTTGACGCTACCCCACAGCGGGGCGGGGACCGAGAACATCCGAGCCAATCCGCAGGTGTGTCGCGCCGTGCGCCACTGCGGCTTCGAGATCCTGGCTCATGCCGGCGGAGATACCCGCAGCCTGCGGATAGCGGGCCGTGAGGTCGGCGGAGAGTTCCTGGAGGCGCCCAAAGGCCTCTGCCGGATCCCCGCCGAGCGGCGCAACGGCCATGAGTCCGGCAAGGGACAGCCCGGGATCTGCCGAGACCGCCGCAGCGAGCTCCAGCATGTCCGCGGGGCGGGCCCCGCCGCGGCCGGGCTCGAGGTCCTCCGCGGCGCGCAGATCGAGCTGCAGGTAGCAGTCCAGCGGCGCCCTTTCCGGCTCTCCCGCTTCGGTGCGCCGGCGGTTCTCGGCGGCCATTGCCTTGCCCAGTGCCGCCACAAGCCCGGGCCGGTCCACGGAGTGCACAGCGGAGGCGTACCGGACCACTGATTTGGCCTTATTGGTCTGCAGCTGCCCAATGAAGTGCCAGCGCAGATCTGATCCAGCCAGCCCTGCGGCCTTGGCCTCGGCTTCCTGGGCCTTGTTCTCGCCCACGTCCCGCACTCCGAGCCCCGCCAGCAGGGCGACGTCGGAAGCCGGAAAGTACTTCGTGACAACGATGAGTTCCGGTTCAGTGCGGCCTAGGGCCGCTGCGGCGATGCGGTGCCGGACCCGCTCGAGGCGGCGCTGCAGGTCTGCTGCACGGTCAGTGGTGGTGCTCATTGCTTCCTCGATGGTGCTGTATTCCGTTGGGCCGGGGCCGGGTCACCGGGGCTGCCAGATGAGTCCGGCGAACCGGCCCGTGGGGGCATCCCGGCGGTGGGAGAAGAGCCGCGGTTCTTCCATGGTGCATCCGGGGACCATCTGGACGGATACATCCTGGGACAGCAGCTGGTTGCGGGCTGCTGCAGGCAGGTCCAGCGCCGGTGTCCCCCAGCTGGTCCTGGAAGACGCGCCGGGAAGGTGGGCTGCCTGTCCAAGCATTTCTTTCGGAACCTCGTAGCATTTGCCGCACACCGCGGGGCCGATCCACGCCTGGATTCCGGTGGCGCCGGCGTCGCGGAGGGCAGTGACCGTATGTGTCAGGATGCCGTCCAGCAGGCCGCGCCGGCCCGCGTGTGCTGCCGCGCTGACCGCGCCGTCCGGCCCCGTCCCGGCAAAAACCACCGGCAGGCAGTCGGCTACCATAACGGCCAGCGGGGCGGAGCCGTCCGGGCTGAGGAGTGCATCCGCCACCGGGACCTCCCCTGCCGCGGGAAGGCCATGCACCAGGGCCACGTCTGCTGAGTGGACCTGTTCCATGAACCGCAGCGACTCCGGCTGCACGTCCATCCGCTGTTCCAGCTGGGACCTGCGCCGGCGCACTTGGGCGGGATCATCCCCAACATGCAGCGCGAGGTTGCCCGCCGATGTATCGGTGAAAGCTACGCGGAACCCCGCAGGGCCCTGCCCTTCCCACCAAAACATACGATCAGACAACCTCGCGCCCGTACTGGTCTCACTTGAGGAAATCAGGAACGTCCAGGTCGTCCTGGCGCCCCGCGCTGAGGTCTGGCTCCACCACGGCGGGCAGGTCGACGTCGAACCCGGCATCGGCAGGTACGGTCTGCGGGCGCTGGGCCCAGGCCGAGTTCCCCGTTCCGGCAGCAGCGGCAGCTGCGGCCGGAGAGGTGAGCGGCTGCTCAGCAGGCTTGGCCGAAGCGGGCTGCGAGGTGACATCCACCTGGTCGAAGCCGGCGGCGATCACGGTCACGCGGGCCTCATCTCCCAGCGCATCGTCAATGACGGCGCCGAAGATGATGTTGGCCTCCGGGTGGGCGACTTCCTGCACCAGGCGCGCGGCTTCGTTGATCTCGAACAGGCCGAGGTCGGAGCCGCCCTGGATGGACAGCAGGACGCCGTGTGCACCGTCAATGGAGGCTTCGAGCAGCGGGGAGGCGATAGCCAGCTCGGCTGCCTTCACTGCTCGGTCCTCGCCGCGGGCGGAACCAATGCCCATCAGTGCGGAGCCTGCGCCCTGCATCACGGACTTTACGTCGGCGAAGTCGAGGTTGATCAGGCCGGGGGTCGTGATCAGGTCGGTGATGCCCTGGACACCGGACAGCAGCACCTGGTCCGCGGAACGGAAGGCGTCCAGCATCGAGACGTTGCGGTCGCTGATCGATAGCAGGCGGTCGTTCGGGATGACGATCAGGGTATCGACTTCGTCCCGCAGGGTATCGATGCCGGATTCAGCCTGGTTGGAGCGGCGGCGGCCTTCGAAGGTGAAGGGACGCGTCACCACGCCGATGGTCAGGGCGCCGAGGGAACGGGCGATCCGGGCCACGACGGGTGCACCGCCGGTGCCGGTGCCGCCGCCTTCGCCTGCGGTCACGAAGACCATGTCCGCTCCGCGCAGCACCTCTTCGATTTCCTCGGCGTGGTCCTCTGCAGCCTTGCGGCCCACCTCGGGATCGGCTCCGGCGCCCAGGCCGCGGGTCAGTTCACGTCCGACGTCAAGCTTCACGTCGGCGTCGCTCATCAGCAGCGCCTGGGCATCTGTATTGATGGCAATGAATTCGACTCCGCGGAGTCCGACGTCGATCATTCGGTTGACGGCATTCACGCCGCCGCCGCCGATGCCGACGACCTTGATGACGGCCAAGTAATTCTGCGGTGCTGCCACGTCCTGTGTCCCTTGTTCGAATCTGTGCAACTGATCAATGCGGCCGGGTATGCCCCGGCCAAAACCTTCAACCGAACAACCTTAACCCTCGACTTGAGGGTTATAGTTATGTCAAGTACTGCTCTAACCACGACGCTATGGGGCGCCGGATGCTTCCGCAATTACCGTTCCGCGCGTGTCGGTCAGAAACTTCACGGGTGTTTTGCGGCTGGAAGCTCACCGGGTCACCGGCCGGTTCGGGGTGCTCACATCGAACACCGAAACCGGCGGGTCAGCTGGAGGCATCAGCAGCAGGGCCTCAAGTGCCCTGGCCTTCGCCGCGTTCGCATCCGCGCTTCCCCAGAATACCGTCTGCCCGCCGGTGAGCTTGAGCTCCACCGAGTCCACTGTCTGCGCCGATGCGTGGTCCAGCATTCCCAGCACGTTCGGCGGAAGGGCGGCCAGCACCGCGGTAACCGTCGGGAAGACGGAACTATTGACCGCTTCCGTGCCGCCGTCAATCAGCGGCAGTGCTGCCTGGCCCCTCTCCCCCACGGACTTGAGCTGGCGGCCCTGCTCATCGATGAGCAGGAACTCGCTGCCGTTCTGCAGCACTGCCACCGGAACCCGTTCGGTGACCGTGACCACCAGGTCCGACGGCGGCACGGCGGTCACCTTCACCGACTCGACCTCCGGCCGGTCTCCCAGCAGTGCTCCGGCGTCGGAGTCCGAGATGAGGGCCAGCGGCGTGCCCAGCAGCGGAGACAGTGCGGCTTCGGCTTCCTGCGTGGCCAGCAGTGTATTGCCTTCCACCCGGAGGTTCTTCAGGGCCAGCGCCGGAGAGAAGAACACCACGAAGAACAGCGCCGCAAGCAGCACTGCAGCAATTCCCGAGCCCACCAGGACGTATCGCCGGCGCCGGCGGGCGGGTGGTTCGGGGAAAGCCAGGACGCTGGCCTCGGGCTGCCCGGCAGTCCCGCCCGGCTCCGTTCCTCCGTCCGTGCCGGAAAGCCCGGGCTCGTCGAAGGCATCCCGTGTCGCGGAGATGACGGTGTCCGGATGTCCCGAGGCGCCCGGACGGATCTCGTGAATCTGTGCGTCCCGCGTGCCGAGGACTTCAACCTTGGCGGAATTGGCTGCGCTGCGCGCTGGCTGGGCACGGTCGGGGTGCGTGCCCGGGCTGGATACGCGGGGTCCGGTGGCTGCCGCCGGCGGACGGCGGGGTTTCCTACCCGGCATCCGGGCCGCTCCCCCCGGAATCGTGGCTTCCCAGGGCCGCTACCAGCGCGGATCCGTACTGGGTCACGTCCCCGGCGCCAACCGTCAGCACGATGTCCCCGGAGACCGCCCGGCCGGCAATCTCCCGGACGGCGGTGCCGGCGTCGGAGGCCACGGCGGATGGCGTCTTCAGGCGTGCGGTGATCAGTTCCGAGGTGACACCCGGAATAGGGTCCTCCCGGGCGGGATAGATGGGCAGGACGGTGACCGAATCTGCCAGATCGAGTGCCTGTGCGAACTCGGCCGCGAAGTTGCGGGTCCGGCTAAACAGGTGAGGCTGGAAAAGGACATGGACGGCATGGCTGCCGGCAACGGCCCGCGCTGCCTGCAGGGCCGCCGCCACCTCGGTCGGGTGGTGGGCATAGTCATCGAAGACGCGCACTCCGCGAGCCTCGCCCTTGGGTTCGAAGCGGCGCGCCGCTCCAGAGAAGGTACCCAGGCCGCGTGCGGCCGCATCCGGGTCAACCCCCAGGGCCAGCGCGACGGTGAAGGCGGCAGCGGCGTTGAGCACGTTGTGCCGGCCCGGCACCTGCAGCTCCAGCCGTTGCTCGCGGTCCCGGTGGTCGTGGCGGAAGTGCAGCGTGCTGGCGCTCCGGCGCCCATCCGACTCGGTCCCTGAGATGCGGACGTCCGCGTCCGCGGAGTACCCGTAGGTGCGAACCGGTGATCCCACGTTCCGCGCCAGCAGGTCACGCACGCCGGGATCATCCGCGCAGGCAACCAGGACGCCGTCTTCGGGCAGCAGTTCAACAAAACGGTCAAAGGAGGCAAAGACCGCCTCGGCTGTGCCGTAGTGGTCCAGGTGGTCCGCCTCGACGTTGGTTATGACGGAAATGCGGGGTGAGTAGTTCAGGAACGAGCCGTCCGACTCGTCGGCTTCGGCAACGAACATCTGCCCCGAACCGGCAGCAGCGTTGACGCCGAGTGCCGCGACATCGCCGCCGATGGCAAAGGAAGGATCAAGTCCGGCTTCGCGGAGCAGGACGGTGATCATCGCCGTCGTCGTGGTCTTGCCGTGCGTACCGGCGACGGCAACCACCTCCCGGCCCTCCATTGCGGCAGCCAGGGCCTCGGAACGGTGGAGGACACGGATGCCGGCGGCTTCGGCTGCCGCGAGCTCGGGGTTGTCGGCACGGATGGCCGTGGAAACAACCACGGTGCGCGCACCGGCGATGTTGGCTGCGTCATGGCCCACATGCACGTCGGCGCCCAGTGCCTCAAGGGCACGCAGGCCGGCGGAATCGCGGGCATCGGATCCGGACACCTCTATGCCGCGGCCGAGCATGACGCGGGCGACGGCGGACATGCCGGCACCCCCGAGGCCAATGAAGTGGACCCGGCCCAGGTCTTCCAGCAACAGGGCGCTCATGCGTCTTTCCGTTCCGCTGCCTCAACGATGAGCTCAGCCATTCGGGTGTCCGCGTCGCGGATACCGCGTGCGGCGGAGGCTTCCGCCATGGTCTTTAGTGCCTGGGGATCCTTCAGCAGCGGAATAATGTTCGCGCTGATCCACTCGGGGGTGAACTGCGAGTCCCGCACCAGCAGTGCGCCGCCGGCATCGACCAGCCCGGCCGCGTTCAGCGCCTGTTCGCCGTTCCCGTGCGGCAGCGGAACCAGCACGGCCGGAAGGCCGACGGCGGAGATTTCGCTGACCGTTCCGGCGCCGGAGCGGGCCAGCAGCAGGTCCGCGGCGGCGTAGGCCAGTTCCATGCCGTCTACGTATTCCACCTGACGGTACAGCGGGGCGGTCAGTGCCTTGCCCTCGGCATCTGCGGCCGCCTTTCCGCGGCCGGTGACGTGAAGGGTCTGGATGCCTGCGGCGGCCAGTTCGGGGAGGGCGGCGGTGACAGCGGCGTTGATGCTCGCAGCACCGGAGGAACCTCCAGTCACTACCAGCGTGGGCAGGTCCTGTTCCAGTCCCAGCGCCGCACGGGCATCATGCCGGGCTGCTTCGCGGTCAAGTCCGGAGATTTCCCGGCGCATGGGCATACCCACCCAGCGGGCACCGGCAAGTTTGGTCTCTTCAAAGGCGACTCCCACGACCGCCGCGTTCTTGGCCCCCACCCGGTTGGCCAGCCCCGGACGGGCGTTGGCCTCATGCACCACCACGGGGATCCGGCGCTTACGGGCGGCCAGGTACACGGGAGTGGACACGTAACCTCCCACGCCCAGAACGACGTCGGCCGCTGCGGCGTCCAGGATCTCCCCTGCCTGCCGCACCGCGCGGGCCAGACGCGCGGGAAGGCGAGCGAGGTCGCCACTGGGCCGGCGGGGCATGGGGACGCGGTCGATGACGGCCAGCTCATAGCCCGCTGCCGGAACCAGCCGGGTTTCCATGCCCGCGGAAGTGCCCACCACTTTGATGCGGGCATCGGGCCGCAGCTGTCTCACGGCGTTCGCTATGGCAAGCAGCGGGCTGATGTGCCCTGCTGTGCCGCCGCCGGCGAGGACTACTGAAAGTGGGGACTGCGTCATGGAGCTGCTGGTTCTCTCTCGGGGATAGTGCGTGCAAAGGACAAAAGGACTCCGACTGCGGCGAGGGTGAACGTCAGGGACGAACCGCCGTAGGAGATGAAGGGCAGCGGGACGCCGATCACGGGAAGCAGCCCGGTCACCATCGCGATGTTCACGGCGGCCTGGCCAATGATCCAGACGAGGATGCAGCCGCAGACAATGCGGATGAACGGCTGCGTGTGGCGCATGGTCACCCGGACCGTGGCCACTGCAAGGATACCGAACAGCACCAGCACCACCAGGGTGCCGAGGAGTCCGAACTCTTCGCCGATGATGGCAAAGATGAAGTCATTGTGGGCTTCCGGGATCCAGTTCCATTTCTGCCGGCTCTGGCCGATGCCGACGCCGAACCAGCCGCCCGAGGCCAGGGCGTACATCCCGGCATTGGCCTGGTCACAGAGGCCTGCCGAACAATCCAGCTGCAGCCAGGCACTGATGCGGCTGGTCCGGTTGCCGCTGGCAATCGAGGAAACGATCGCGGCTGCGCCGGCAGCCAGGCTGAGCAGCCCGAGCAGTTTCAGCCGGGCACCGGCGAAGAACAGCGCCGCGAGCATGATCAGGCCCATGATGATCACCGTGCCGAGGTCATGCCCCAGCAGCACCAGGCCGATCAGCAGGCCGCCGCCCGGCAGAACCGGAATCAGGGCATGCTTCCAGTCGGCTATGAGGGGCCCCTTGCGGGAGAGCACGGCGGCGAACCAGACCGCCATGGCAAGCTTCGCAGCTTCGGAGGGCTGGCCCGTGACCGGGCCGAACGCCAGCCAGTTCTTGTTGCCGTTGACTTCCACGCCGATGAAGAGCACCAGGACCAGCAGGAGGGCTGCGGCGCCGAGTGCGAGCCACGCGATGGCCCGGTAGAAGCGCGGACCAAACCGCGAGAGTCCGAGCATCAGCACGATGCCGATGGCGGCAAACATCAGCTGCTTGATGAAGAGATCGAATTCGGTGGCGGCTTCGGCGTCCCCCGCGGCGGCGGCGATGGCCTCAACGGAAGACGCGGAGAGCACCATCATGAGCCCGATAGCAGTCAGCGCGAGCGTGGTGCCCAGGATCATGTAGTAGCTGGATCCGGTCGCCTTGGAGCCGCTGCCCTCAAGCAGGACCATGAAGGCCGTAAACCGTTCCCCAAGCCGCAGGCCCCGTTTCTTCGGCGGGACCGCTCCGGCACCTGAACCGGCGGGCGCACTTCCGGCGGCGCCGGCTCGGCCGGCTGTACCGGCGGGTCCTGCAGCCGAGGGGCCGGGCCGTGTGCCTGCCGGGCGCCGTCGCGCCGTCGGCTTGCGGCCCTTGCCCGTGGACGTGGTCACCATCTACGGCTCCTTGGTGGTCTGCGCCTGCCCTTCCACGTATCCGCGGACAGCTTCAATGAAGGCCTCGCCCCGGTGGGCGTAGGAGCGGAACTGGTCCATGGACGCCGAGGCCGGTGCCATGAGGACCGTGTCCCCTGCCTGTGCCGCGCCGGCCGCTGCGGCCACGGCCTGGACCATGACGGCTTCGCCGGTGGGCGTTCCTTCCTCTCCAGTGTCCGCCTGCCGGGCTTCAATTACCGGCACATCGGAAGCGTGTCGGGCCAATGCGGCACGAAGCTGCGATGAATCGGAACCGATGAGCACGACGGCACGCAGGCGGTTGGCGTTGGCGGCGACCAGCTCGTCGTAGGTGACGCCCTTGGACAGCCCGCCGGCAATCCAGACGACGCTCCCGAAGGCGGCCAGCGAGGCAGCCGCAGCATGCGGGTTGGTGGCCTTGGAGTCATTGACCCAGAGGATGTCATTGAGCTTGGCCACCGGTTCAATCCGGTGCCCGCCCGGGGCATAGTTCCGCAGCCCGTCGCGCACCGCAACCGGTTCGACGCCGAAGGCACGCACCAGTGCCGCGGCGGCGAGGGCGTCAGCGGCGAGGTGGCGCGGCGCGCTGTCGCCCAGATCGTCCAGGGACGCCAGTTCGGCGGCGGCATTGCGGCGTTCCTCGATGAAGGCGCGGTCCACCAGGAGCCCTTCGACTATTCCCACCATGCTGATCGCCGGAGTGCCGGTGGTGAAGCCCACCGCACGGCATCCCTCCACCACGTCCGCGTCTTCGACCATGCGCTCGGTCTCGGCCTGTTCAGCGTTGTAGATGCAGGCAACCCGGGTGTTGGCGTAAACCTTCGCCTTGTCCGACCGGTAGGCGTCATAGCTGCCGTGCCAGTCCACGTGGTCTTCTGCGATGTTCAGGCAGACGCTGGCCAGCGGCGACACCGTATGGGTCCAGTGCAGCTGGAAACTTGAGAGTTCGACGGCGATCGCGTCCCAGCCCTGCGGGTCGCGGATGGCGTCCAGGATCGGTGTGCCCACGTTGCCTGCGGCAATGGCCCGGAGTCCGGCTGCGCGCAGCATGGACTCGGTCATGCCCACCGTGGTGGTCTTGCCGTTGGTGCCGGTAATGGCCAGCCAGGGAGCCGTGGGGCGGCCCTCGCGGATGCGCACCCGCCAGGCCAGCTCAACGTCGCCCCAGATCGGAATCCCGGCGTCCGCGGCTGCCGCGAGGACGGGATGCGTGGGCCGGAGTCCGGGTGAGGTGACCACGAGTTCGGGCTGTTCGCCGTCGACCGTCGAGAGCCCGTCCATGGCTCCGGCACCCAAGCGGACATCCGCGGCGCCGACGATCTTCAGCGTGTCTGCCTTGCCCCTGTTTTCCTCGGAGTCGGCGCCGTCCACGACGACCACGCGGGCACCAAGCTCAATCAGGGTGTCCGCTGCCGAGAACCCGGACAGGCCGATTCCCGTTACCAGGACCCTCAGGCCCTTCCAATTGGAGTCCCACGTGGTCAGGCTGTCCAGCCGGGGATTCGAAGCGTTCGATGCGGAGGCGATGCTCACTGTCCGGCCACCCAATCAGCGTAGAAGAGTCCCAGGGCAAGGGCGACGCAGAGCCCGCCGATGATCCAGAAGCGGACCACCACGGTGACTTCCGCCCAGCCCTTGAGTTCGAAGTGGTGCTGCAGGGGCGCCATCTTGAACACGCGCTTGCCGCCGCTGAGCTTGAAGTAGCCCACCTGGATGATGACCGATGCGGAGATGATCACGAACAGTCCGGCCAGGAGGACCAGCAGCAGTTCGGTGCGGGAGAGGATCGCGAAGGCCGCGATGGCGCCGCCGATGGCCAGGGAACCGGTGTCCCCCATGAAGATCTTGGCCGGGGACGTGTTCCACCACAGGAAGCCCACCAGCGCACCGGCCATTGCGCCGGCCAGCAGGGCAAGGTCCATGGGGTCGCGCACTTCGTAGCACACCCCGGTCTCGCCCGGGTTGGCCAGGCAGGACTGGTTGAACTGCCAGATGCCGATCAGGAAGTACGCACCGAACACCAGGATGGAGGCACCGGCGGCCAGGCCGTCAAGGCCGTCAGCCAGGTTCACGCCATTGGTCGCGGCGGTGATGATCACGCTGGACCAGAGAATGAACAGGATCGCGCCGATGATCGTTCCGGCAAAGGCGAGGTCAATTGCGGTGTCCCGGACGAAGGAGACGTTGGTCGACGCCGGGGTCAGACCTGCGTGGTTCGGGAACTGCAGGGCGAGGATGGCGAACACGATGCCCACGATCGCCTGCAGGATGATCTTGGCCTTGGCGTTCAGGCCAAGCGACCGCTGCCGCGAGATCTTGGTGTAGTCGTCGATGAAGCCCACGAATCCCATGCCGACCATCAGGAACAGCACGAGCAGCCCGGACGCGGACGGACCAAACGTGGTGGGGTTGATCGCGTAGGAGATCAGGTGGGTAATGAAGTAGGAAGCCACGACGGACGCCACGATCACGGCGCCGCCCATGGTGGGCGTACCGCGCTTGGTGTGGTGCGACGTCGGGCCGTCGTCACGGACAAACTGCCCGTAGCCCTTCCTGACCAGGAAACGGATGAACAGCGGGGTCAGGACAAGCGCCAGGACCAGCCCGAGCAGGCAACCGATCAGGAGGGAGATCACAGTGCCTCACCCCGGTTGGGCTCGTCCTGGGTGCTGCCTGCTGCGGTAGGGGTATTCAAGGCGATCCGATCACCAAGGAACCGCAGACCGGCACCGTTGGAAGATTTGAACAGGACAATGTCCCCGGGTTCGAGGGAGGACTCAAGGATTGCCTCGGCCTCTTCGGGGGTCTGGACGAAGGTCGATTCGTCTCCCCAGGACCCCTCCATCACGGCTCCGGTGTGGAGGGCGCGGGTTCCCGTTCCCACCACAATGAGCTTGGAGATATTCAGGCGGACCACGTAGCGGCCAATGGCGTCATGCTCGGTGACTGCGTCGTCACCGAGCTCAAGCATTTCGCCGAGCACGGCCCAGGTGCGCCGTCCCCTGCCGAGCTCGGCCAGGGTCCGCAGCGCAGCACGCATTGATTCAGGGTTGGCGTTGTAGGCGTCGTTGATGACGGTGACGCCGTCGGCGCGGTCGGTGCGTTCCATGCGCCAGCGGCTCGCGGCCTTCTGTCCGGAGAGTCCCCCAGCGATATCCGCCGGGGAGATTCCGGCGGCAAAGGCGGCACCGGCGGCGGCCAGCAGGTTCGCCGTGTGGTGGGCACCGATCAGGCCCGATTCGACCCGGTGGCGTTCCCCGGTTGGGAACTCAAGGGTGAATACCGGCCGCCCCTGCCCGTCCGTGCGGGCATCGACGGCGCGCAGCGTGGCGTGGTTGCCCGGCAGTTCATCGGTGGAGGACGTGAAGGAAAGCACCTTCGCCGTGGTGCGCTTGTCCATTGCGGCGACGCGGATGTCGTCTCCGTTGAGTACGGCAGTGCCCTCCGGGGACAGCGCTTCGACCATTTCGCCCTTGGCACGGGCAATGTTCTCCACGCCGCCGAATTCTCCGGCGTGGGCGGTGCCAACGCAAAGGACGACGCCGATGTCCGGGCGCACCATGTCCGCCAGGTACGTGATGTGCCCGATTCCGGTGGCTCCCATCTCGACCACGAGGTAGCGGGTGCCGTATCCGGCGTTGAAGATGGTCAGCGGGACTCCGACCTCGCCGTTGTAGGAACCGACCGGAGCCACGGTGTTCCCGTGTGTTCCCAGCAGCCCTGCAAGCAGGTCTTTGGTGGTTGTCTTACCGGCCGAGCCGGTGATGCCGATAACGGTCAGCGGGCCGTCCGCGCGGAGACGGCGAACTATTTCCGCGGCCATCTGTCCCATGGCGGCAACAGCGTCCGGAACCACGATGCCGGGGAATACCGAGCCGTCCGCGCCGGTCACCGGGCGCTCGGTCAGGGCCAGTGCGGCGCCGGCTTCAAAGGCCCGTTCCACGAACAGATGCCCGTCGGAAAACTCGCCCGGCTTGGCAATGAACAGGGCCGCCGGGCCGGCTTCGCGGGAGTCGGTGGTGGCCGACGTCACTGGAATGGACGGGTCTGATGCTGCTGCCCCCACCAGCTCGCCGCCCGTAATTGCCGCAATTTCGGCTGCATTAAGTTCAATCATGACGATTTAGGACTCTACCCCGTCGTAAGTAGGCACTGTGAATCCGGCCTTGGCCAGCGCAGTGCGAAGTTCAACCCGGTCATCAAGGGCATGGTTGACTCCCTTGACCTCCTGCCACACCTCGTGTCCGCGCCCGGCCACGAGGATCGTGTCCCCCGGGCCGGCCAGTTCAACGGCGCGGTAAATTGCGGCTGCACGCGGGGCTTCTTCGAGCACCAGCGGGCCGTGCCCGTCCTGCCCTGCGGCGCTTCGGGCACCGCGGAGCACATCGGCACGGATGGCGGCCTCGTCCTCGTCGTGCGGGTCGTCGTCAGTGACAATAACGACGTCGGCCAGGCGCGCCGCGATCTCCCCCATGAGGGGGCGTTTGGTCTGGTCCCGCTCTCCCGTGGCGCCGAAGACGACGATGACCCGACCCTCCGGCCGGCGGACGGACTCGAGGGTGCGCTGCAGCGCGTCGGGGTTGTGGGCAAAGTCAACGATTGCCGCCGGAGCCTCACAGACCAGCTGCATCCGCCCCGGCACTTCGACGGTGAAGGGGTCCTGCCGGTCCAGTGCGTCCTGCACGGCAGCGGGGTCGGCACCCGATTCGAGGACCATGGCCAGGGCCAGGGCCGCGTTGGACACGTTGAAGGTACCCGGCAGGCCGGTCCGCACCCGGAGGGGCGTGCCCTGAGGGCCGTGGAGCTCGAAGCTGTGGCCGAGCCCTTCCCGCTGCACGGAACGGACCTGCCAGTCGGCGTCGGAAGCTGCACCCGAGGTGGACAGCGTAACGCCGCGGGTTCCCGCGGCTTCCGCCATCCGGCGCCCCCATTCCTCGTCCACAGTAACCACGGCACGCCGGCTGCGGTCCGCCCGGAACAGCTCTGCCTTGGCGGCAAAGTACTCCTCCATGGATCCGTGCAGGTCCAGGTGGTCCTGCGTGAGGTTGGTGAAGCCCGCGACGTCGAAGACCACCCCGTCCACCCGCCGGTAGGAAATCGCATGGGAGGAGACTTCCATGGCGGCCGCGTCCAGGGCACGCTCGCGCATCAGGGCCAGCAGGCCGTGGACCTGCGGTGATTCGGGAGTGGTCAGGACACTGGGAATCGCTTCCGCTCCGGCCAGGATCTCTATGGTGCCAATCAGCCCCGTGGTGCGGCCAAGGGCCTTCAGCAGCGAGGTGATGAAGTACGTGGTGGTGGTCTTGCCGTTGGTTCCGGTGACGCCGAAGAGCAGCGGGGCGCTGCCGTCCTGCGGCTGGCTGTTGAAAACCGCGGCAGAAAGCGGCCCCACCAGCCGCCGGACATCCGCTGTCAGGAACACCGGCAGGGCGGTCTCCGGAAGCTGGTCCAGCCCGGCCGCGTCGGTCAGGACTGCGGCCGCACCGGCAGCCTCGGCACCGGCCGCGAATCCGGCCCCGTGGTGCCGCGCTCCCGGCAGGGCCAGGTAGAGGTCCCCGGGAAGGACCTGCGCGGAGTTGATGCTTATGCCCGTGACCTCGACGTCCCATGCGCCTGCGGCGGTTCCGGGCGCCGGCGTGATGGCCGGAGAGCCTTCGGGGAGCGATGCCGCAGCGCGGGCCAGGCTGACCGGCTGCACCCGTTCGGGGCGCATGCTGCTTTGGGCATGCTGATTGTTGCTATGTGGCACTGCACTGCTCCAGCTTTAGTACTCGATGGGGTACGTAACCGGCTCCCCTTCGGAGGGGGCTACGTTGTTGGTGGTCAGGACCTGTTCCATGACCTTCTGGAAGGTCTTTCCGGGTTCGATGTAGTAGAGGTCTCCCTTGGGCCGCTGCAGGGTCACTACGGCGACGTACTTGGGATCATCCATGGGCGCAATACCAGCATAGGAGACGGTGTATCCGTCATACCCGCCGTTGGGGCTCGGCGCCTCCGCGGTACCGGTCTTGGAACCGACCCGATACTTCTCGAGTGCTCCCGACGAGCCGGATCCCTCAACCGTGGTGGTCTCCAGCATGTGCTGGACTTCCAGGGCTGTCTTCTCGGACACAACCCGGGTGCCCCCGTCCTTTTCAGCCCTGTGTTCGACGCCGTCGGCATCGATCCTGGCATCCACCAGCCGCGGTTGCAGCCGAACCCCGTCATTGGCGATGGTCTGGAAAACCATGGCGGTGTGCAGCGCCGTCTGCGTTAGGCCCTGGCCGAAGAGGACGGTGTACTGCTGGCGGGTATCCCAGTTATCCGGGGTGGCGAGCAGGCCGGACGTCTCGCCGTTGAGGCCCGTTCCCAGCTCGGTCCCGATGCCGAACTTCCGCAGCCAGTCGTAGCGCTGCTGGGGAGTGAGCTGCTGGCCAACCATGACTGTTCCGGTATTCATGGATTTGGCCAGCACGCCGGACGCCGTCATCCGGACCGTGCCGTGGTCAAAGGCGTCCTTGAAGGTCTGCCCGTCAATTGAGTACGTGTTGTCGATCTGGAACTGGGAGGTGGGGGTGATGATCCCCTCCTCGATGGCAGCCGCCATGGTGATCACCTTGGTGGTTGAGCCCGGCTCGAAGGAATCCGTCACCGAGCGGGCCTTGCGGGAATCCGCTTCAGTGGCGCCGGGATTGTTCGGGTCCACCGTGGTGGATTCCGCCATGGCAAGGACGTTGCCCGTCTCCACCTCCACGACGACGACGTTGCCCCAGTCCGCGTTGTACTCCTGGACCTGGTCCGCAATGGTCTGCTGGGCGAACCACTGAAGGTCCTGGTCAATGGTCAGCCGGATCGAATCGCCGTCCTGAACCGGCACGTCTTCGTTGGTGGCGTACGGAATGCGGATGCCGTCTCCGCCAATCTCGTACGTCTTGCTTCCGGCCTCACCCGCCAGGATCGAGTCCTGGGTCAGTTCCAGACCTTCCTGGGCTCCCTCGGTCCCGAG
This sequence comes from Arthrobacter koreensis, assembly GCF_009193255.1. Classification (GTDB taxonomy): domain Bacteria; phylum Actinomycetota; class Actinomycetes; order Actinomycetales; family Micrococcaceae; genus Arthrobacter_B; species Arthrobacter_B koreensis. The sequence continues at coordinate 65,802 of NZ_WACG01000002.1, read as the reverse complement.
GAAACCGACGATGGATCCGGCCACGGGCCCGGAGGGGTAGGTACGGAGGGTGGTTCGGTCGGCATAGACGCCGGGGAACTTGACGGCCAGGACCTTGTCCCGGATTTCCGGGGTTACGGTCTTTGCCACGAAGTTGAAACCCTTCTCGCCCAGGACCGACCTGCGCAGAGTCTCCGTGTCCTGGCCCAGGACCGCGGCAAGTTCCTTCAGCGCAGCGTCGAACGTCACGGTTTCAAGGTCACCCTCGGAGTTTCGGCGCTGGTATTCATCCTCGTCGTAGGCCGCGGCGAGCCGCTGGTCGACAACGATGTCGAAGCGCTCCACACTGCGTGCCAGGTAGTTGCCCTCGTTGTCCAGGATGCCCCCGCGCAGTGCCGGCACATTCACGGTCACCAGCCGGTTTGCCACCGCTGCCTCCGCCATGCCTTCCGGATCCACGGCCTGCACCTGGAACAGCCGGACGCCCAGGACGGTGAGCAGCACCAGCACAATGATCATCCCGGCCCGTAGCCTGCCGGTCACGAGGTTTACCCTGTGGTCCTCCGGTGCCGGAGCCTGCCCTGCTTTTGCCACAACGTGTCCTCGCCGGTGCTGGTTGGTTTACTGGCCGCTTCTCTGGCTGGGAGCCGGAATCGTGCCGCCGTTCAAATCGGTTTCCGCCGGTGCGGGGGCAGGAACGGGAGCCGGTTCCGGTTCCGCACCGGTAGAAGCACTGTCCTGCTGCTGCGCGGCCCGTGCGTTTTCGGCCGGTTCCGGGGCAGCAGGCTGTGCCGGGGTAACCGGCTGGGTCAGGACCTGGGGCAGCTCAATCAGCGTTCCCGGTCCCGCACCTTCCTTGGCAGGCTCAGGGTCCCCTGTGACCGCCAGGGTCTGCAGGTCGATCGTACCGAACGTGGGCGAAACAACCATGCCCAGTTCGCCGGCGGCACCGGCAAGGACCTGGGGAGCCTGGTTGTGCTCCACCTGCTGCGTCAGTGCCTCGTTCTGCTGAATCAGCTGGGTGCGCTGGTTCTGCAGCTGGACGAGCTCATACTGGCCGCTGGATACAGAGATGTTCAGGCCGAGGACTGCTGCGAGGCCGGCGGCAAGCGCGGCGAAGCACAGCGCCACCGCAGGGACCCGGCGCTTTCGGGTTGCCGCGGGGACCAGGGCCAGCGGTGTCCGGCGGCGCGGAGCTGGCTGCTGGGGCGCCTCCTGCGGAAGGTCACGTGCCAGGTTGCCCTGCACGGACGGGGCTGTCCGCACCGGAACCTGCGGCCGGCGTGGTGATCGTTCAGTCATCGACGTGCCCCATCCATGGTTGCGCGAATCCGTTCGACTGCCCGCAGCTTGGCCGATGCCGCGCGCGGGTTCTCTGCGATTTCCTGCTCGGTGGGAACTTCGGTTCCCTTGGTCAGCCGCTTGAGCTGCGCCTTGTGTTCCTCGAGCTCAACCGGGAAGCCCTTGGGCGCCGAGGAACGGGAGCCGGCAGCGAAGATATCCTTCACGATCCTGTCCTCCAGGCTGTGGTAGGACATGACGACGATGCGTCCGCCCACACCGAGCACGGAAAGCGCAGAGGGAATGGCCCGTTCCAGCACGTCGAGTTCCTCGTTGACCTCGATGCGCAGTGCCTGGAAGGTGCGCTTTGCAGGGTGGCCGCCGGTGCGGGCCGCTGCTGCCGGAACCACTGCGCGGATGGCTTCGACCAGTTCCCCCGTAGTGGTGAACGGCTTGTCCGCACGGGTGGAGACAATCGAGGACGCGATGCGGCCGGCGAACTTTTCCTCGCCCCAGCGGCGGATGATCGAAACCAGTTCGGCCTCGTCATAGGTGTTGACGATTTCGGCAGCAGTGCGGCCGCGGCTGGTATCCATGCGCATGTCCAGCGGCGCGTCGTAGGAGTATGCGAAGCCGCGCTCACGCTCGTCGAGCTGCATGGAGGAGACGCCGAGGTCGAACAGCGCACCATCGATGGTTTCGAATCCGAGGTCCTGGACGACGTCTGCGATCTCGTCGTAAACGGCGTGCACCAGGTCCGTGCGGTTCTCGAAGGCTGCCAGCCGCTCCCCCGCCAGGGCAAGCGCCTGCGTGTCACGGTCAATGCCGATGACGTGCAGTTTCGGAAAGCGCTCGAGCATGGCTTCGGTGTGCCCGCCCATGCCAAGCGTGGCGTCCACGACGACGGCGGTGCGCCCGGCTGCCTCGGCTGCCTCGATGGCCGGTGCCAGGAGGTTGATGCAGCGGTCCCGCAGTACGGGTACGTGCCGGTCCTCAGTTGGACGGTCTTCGTTCATTGGTCTCTCCCTCCGCTGCCTGTCCGGTTCAGCGGGTTCTTGGACCAGATCCCCATCCGCGCCTCACGGTACGCCTGGCTCCGGGGAAGGTGAGCCAGGTGAATTCCATGGGGCGGCTGGAGATCTCGTTCAAGATCCCGCCGGGTCCGGCGTCGAATTCCTCTGGGTACTGCTGTACTGCCTGCTGTGCAACGGCTAGAAGATGCCGGGCATCGTGTCTTCGTCAGTCTCCGAAAACGCGTTTTCCTGTTCCTCCAAGTATTCCTGCCATGCCGTGGCGTCCCAGATCTCGGCCCGGGTGCCCGCGCCGATAACGGCGAGTTCACGTCCGAGCCCGGCATACGAGCGCAGTGCCGGCGGAATAGTAACGCGGCCCTGCTTATCCGGGACTTCGTCAGAGGCTCCGGACAGAAACACACGAATGTAGTCACGGGCCTGGCGTGATGACAGTGGAGCCTGCCTCATCTGCTCGTGGACCTTCTCGAATTCCTTCTGGCTGAAGACGTAGATGCAGCGTTCCTGGCCCCGTGTCAGCACCAGCCCTTCGGCGAGTTCGTCACGGAACTTAGCGGGAAGGATGAGCCTGCCCTTCTCGTCAAGGCGCGGCGAATGAGTTCCGAGGAACATCGCCACCACCTGTCAGATATGGGAGTTACACCCCTCCTGCACTGCCCTACCCTCTTACGCCCCCCACTTTACTCCACTTCCCTCCACAGTCAACGCAATTCGATAACGTTTTCCGGCGCGTCGCGCCCGTGGTTCCCAACGCGGGCAAGGGAAAGCGGGGTGTGGTGTGCGGTGGAGGGAAAAGTGCTCGTCGAGGGGCCCACCGGCGGTTAAAAAGGAAAAGACCCGCAGCTGCGGGTCTTTCCGGCCTCCCGGGCCTGTGCCGGGGAGGAAAGTGGGGCTGGCGGCGCTAGGGCTGGTCCCGCTTGCGCTCATCCCATTTGTTCTCGAGGTTGGACATAAATCCACGGGGAGCCGCAGCGCGCTCCTTGCGGCCCGCAGGAATCTGCGTCTCAGCCTGCTTGCCCTTGGTGGTCGCGTAGTACATCCCGGCACCCATGACCATAAACCCAACAATCCCCACCAGGATGTTGAACGGACTGTCGAGGGTGATACCCAGGATCAGGACTGCTATCCCGGCAACTGCCACGAGTGCGCCCAGCACAATCCGCCGGGTAGACATGCCTCGGCCGGCCGAGGAAGCCATTGAATTGGCAAACTTCGGGTCCTCAGCGTGTAATTGCTGCTCCAGCTGATCAAGCAAGCGCTGCTCGTGTTCTGAGAGTGCCATTACTGTCTCCTTGCGGTCCAAATGTGCCCTGTAATCCAAGCAACGAACCCGGCGTGGTGGTTGTTCCCGCGGAGGTGTCGACGCTGTTCTGCAACTAGCTCTAAGGATAGTTTGCAAACGGGTCCGGGGAAAGCGGCTGCCGGACGCTGCGGCTTCCTCTCAGCTAAAGCTCAGCCTTGCCCGCCCGGGGGCTTGTTCCGCTCCCGCCCCAGGAGGCGTGCCGGCATGATGCCGGCTTCCCCGAACCGCCGGTTGATGCGGTCCAGTGCGTCCTCCGCAGAGCGCCAGTTGTCATCCCGGCCGTCCAGCGTCAGCTGCTGGGCAGCGCCGTCGGCCGTCTCGAGCTTCTCCGCCCGCAGGCCAATCAGCCGCACGCTCATGGGCCGGCGGCCCAGTCCGGCCAGCAGTCCGCGCACCGCCTCATACAGAAGCTGTGCACTGTCCACCGGTTCAGTGAGCGTGCGGGAACGCGTCAGCGTTGAGAAGTCGGCGTACCGAAGCTTGAGCGACACGGAACGGCTTTGGAGTCCTGCCGCCCGCAGCCGGGCAGCGGTTCGGTGTGCCAGCCGCAGGAGTTCCGTCTCCAGCACCTCATCTTCATCCACGTCCCGGGCGAACGTCTCCTCCGCGCCGAGGCTCTTCTCCACGCGTACCGGAGTGACGGCGCGCGGATCCCGCCCCCAGGCCAGGTCGTAGACGTGCCTTCCGGTGGCACCGAGCAGGCGCTGCAGGACGGTGGGAGGCGTATGGGCCACATCAAAGACAGTATTGATGCCCACCCGGGCAAGGGCTTCGCGGGTTTTTGCGCCCACCCCCCAGAGCGCGGAAACGTCCAGGGTGTGGAGGAAGCCGATGGTCTCCTCCTTCGGGACCAGCAGCAGGCCATTGGGCTTGCACCGTGCCGAGGCAATCTTCGCGACGAACTTGGTGGATGCGATACCCACGCTGGCAGTAATCCCCAGTTCCCGGGACACACGGCTGCGGACCAGTTCACCGATCTGCCGCGGCGGGCCCAGCCGGCGCATCGAGCCGGCGATATCCAGGAAAGCTTCGTCCACGCTCAGCGGCTCCACCAGCGGCGTTATGGACTCGAAGATGGCCATGAGCCGGGCCGACACCTGCCGGTACACCCCCTGGTGCGGTTCCAGGACCTCCGCCTGGGGACACAGTCTGCGCGCGTTGGCCATGGGCATGGCGGACCGCACCCCGAAGCGGCGGGCCTCATAGGATGCCGAAAGGACAACGGACCTGCCTCCGTGGCCTCCGACGATCACCGGCCTGCCAACCAGTTCAGGACGGCGGAGCAGCTCGACGGCCACATAGAAGGCATCCATGTCCACGTGCATGATGGTGCAGTCCCGGTTTTCGGCCGCCGCCTGCGTTTCTGTACCCACGTCCCCATACTAGGCAGCCAGCAGACACTCCTCCGCTCGCCTAGACTGGATTGCAGGCCCTGACCCTTCGTCGATGCGGATCCCCATGAAGAAATTCCTCGCAGTTGCCTGCAGCGCAGCCATCCTGGCCGCAGTTGCCGGCTGCAGTTCCGACGCCACTTCCCCCGACACCACTGCGTCCCCCAGCACCTCGGCGGCATCCCCCTCGTCCTCGGCCGCGGAGGCCAGCCCGACGACGTCCCCCTCGCCTACATCCGCCATCGCGCCAGGTTTCCCCGAAGCCCTCATCCCCGTCTTCGCAGGATCCGAGCCCACCGCCTCCAGTTACGAATCTGACGGCAAGCTCGTTACTGCCTCCATGACGGCTTCCTCCCCCGCCGCCCCCGAGGAAATCCTTGCCTTCTACACGGCGCACTTCGAGAAACTTGGGTTCACTGCCCTTGAGGGCGACGCGGTGGATTCAACACCGGCCAAGGACTTCGCCCGCACTACTGACTCCGAGACGGAAACGGTGAACGTCTCAGTCGTCACCCGGAACGGCAGCTCCGTCTACACCGTGGGGGCGAACGTGCTTCCCGCTACCGCCGAAACCGCAGGATAGGACACTCCGTGAGCCAGGCACCCGCCGCATGGGAAGCAAACCCGGAACCCGGACAGGCACCGGGGGACGCGGTGCAGGAACAGGCCGCGTACCGCCAGGCCCTGTCCGCTGACCTGGAGCAGTTCCTCGATTTCCAGCGCGAGGTCCTGGAGGACGTGTCCAGCGAATCGGTTCCGCTGCTTGGCGCCGTCCACTCGCTGGCCAAAGGCGGCAAGCGCCTGCGTGCGCTGCTGAACTACTGGGGTTGGCGAGGCGCCGGCGGGGACGCACTGGGAGCTCCGGCAATCCGGGCCGGCGTTGCGCTGGAACTGTTCCAGAGTGCGGCGCTGATCCATGACGACATCATTGACCGGTCCGACACCCGCCGCGGCGCGCCCAGCGTGCACCGGCACTTCAGCAACCGGCACGCCGAAGCCGAATGGTTCCTGGACGGACAGCACTTCGGTTCCTCCGCAGCGATCCTCGCAGGCGACCTCTGCCTTGCGCTGAGTGAAGAGGCATTCACCTCCGTGGGTGAACGCGCTGCCTACAACACCCGGGCACGCGCCCTCTTCAACCGCATGCGCACTGAAGTCATGGCCGGGCAGTACCTGGATATTCTCGAAGAAGTGGTTGGGCCCGGGCATGAGCCCGAACGCGCCGTTGTGCGGGCCCGGAACATCCTGCGGTACAAATCCGCGAAATACAGCATTGAGCATCCCCTCGCCATAGGCGGGGCGCTGGCAGGCGCCGGGAACGAGCTGCTGGCCGCGTACTCACAGTTCGCGCTGCCGCTGGGTGAAGCGTTCCAGCTGCGGGATGATGTGCTGGGAGTATTCGGTGATCCGGAGCTCACCGGGAAGCCTGCCGGGGACGACCTGCGTGAAGGCAAGCGCACGGTGCTGATCGCCTATGCGCTGAGCACCGGATCCGAGGCTGTCCGGAAGGAAATCACGGACAATCTCGGCCGGCCGGACCTGGATGACGACGCCGTAGCGTCCCTCCGGACGGCCATCGAGGAAAGCGGTGCGCTGGCTACTACGGAAGCGCTGATTGCCGAGCACACCGAGCAGGCCTTCACCACCCTCGCCTCTCTGGCTGTGGATGAGCAGACCCGCTCGGCGCTTGAGCTACTGGCACATGCGGCCGTAACCCGGACTGCCTAGGGCACTTTCACCAGGCCAGGGCCTGCGCCCGGCGGCGGATCTCCGTCTTCCGGCCTTCCTTCAGTGCGTCCACGGGACGTCCGGGGAGGGTGTCATCCGCGGTGAAGAGCCAGCGGAGCATTTCCTCATCGGAGAAACCCGCATCAGCGAGGACCGAAATAGTCCCCTTCAGGCTGTCCAAAATGGCGCCGTCGTTAATAAAGGCTGCAGGCACGCTGCGGATCTTGCGCTCACCGAGCCGCACCGCCAGCAGCGCGCGTTCTTCCAGCAGGCTGTGCACCTTGCTGATTGTTACGTCTAGTTGTTCAGCCACATCGGGCAGGGTCAGCCAGTCGGAAACCAGTTCCTCGAGTTCATTCACGTTTCCAAGATTGCCACGGCAGCAGCAATCCGGGCCAGTCGGAGCCCCTTTCACCCCTGCGGCATGGGCCGATAAGTTTTGCCTGCGGGTATCGCAATCCAGCAATTCTCGTGTAAATTCGCATTAGTCACAGTAATCACACCCGTAACACCCGTATCACTACTTGTTTTTTGTCCCGCGGACTGCGGCACAAAGCCGCCCCGCCAACAGATGAGGAAACGACCCGTTATGACCGTGCAGCCCAATGCCAGGCCGCGTACCGCTGCCTTGCCCCGCAAACTGAGCGTTGCTGTAACCACGGCAGCGATCCCGGCTGTCATGATGTCGTCGTTGGCTCTTGCCGAACCGGCCCAGGCCCAGGTTCCGCAGTCACCGGCCAAGGCACTGTTCCCGCAGCTTCCGCTGCAGGCCAAGAAGACCCTCCCCTCCGCCGTCATTCCAGCCGCCCAGCTCGCGGCGCAGGTCCCGGCCACGGTCGCCGCCGAGTCCTCGGTTCCCGCGACCCACCGGATTGTTCCGGGAGACACGGTCAGCGCCATCGCCGCAAAGTACGGCCTGGACATGAACGAGCTGCTCCGGGTCAACAACCTCACGCCGTCCTCGATCATCTACGCAGGCAAGGAACTGAAGCTGACCGGCTCGGCACCCGCAGCGGCTGCTCCCTCCACCAAGGTGCCGGCCGCAGCCGCCGGAACCTACACCGTGGCTGCCGGGGATACCCTCAGCGCCATTGCCGCCAAGCACGGCGTCAGCCTGGCCTCCATCCTGCAGGCGAACAACCTCAGCATGACCACCGTGATCTACCCCGGGGACAAGCTCACCATTGGAGCAGGCGCCGCCACTTCGGTGACCGCCCCGTCATCCGCTGCTGCTCCGGCGGCTCCCGCCCCGGCTCCCGCAGCGCCGTCGGCCGGCACGTACACCGTGGTCCCGGGCGATACCCTGGGCGCCATTGCCGCCAAGCACGGGGTCAGCCTGAAATCGGTGCTGGACGCCAACAACCTCAGCATGACTTCAATCATCCGCCCGGGCCAGAAAATCTCCCTGTCCGGCGGATCGACCGTCACCACGGCTTCCTCGGCGCCGGCAGCTCCCGCGGCCGCACCCACGGACCTGGTGCCGAGCACTTTCCTGCACTACACCTACCCGCAGCACGTTGTGGCCAACGCCAACCTGAACAAGCAGGCGCTGAACTCCGTGGCGGTGCCTTCGCGGGCACAGATGCAGCAGATGGTTGCCGACACCGCCGCCTCCATGGGCGTTGATCCGGCACTGGCCCAGGCCTTCGCGCTGCAGGAATCCGGTTTTGACCAGCGTGCCGTGTCCCCGGCAAACGCCATCGGCACCATGCAGGTCATCCCCTCCTCCGGCGAATGGGCCTCCGGACTGGTGGGCCGCGAGCTCAACCTGCTTGACCCGCAGGACAACGTCACCGCCGGCGTGGCGATCATCCGGGCGCTGGTCCGCACCAGCCCCAGCCTGGAGGTTGCCATTGCGTCCTATTACCAGGGCCAGTACTCGGTGACCACCCAGGGAATGTACGAGGACACCAAGGCATACGTGGCGTCCGTCCTGGCCCACCGGGCCGGGTTCTAGCACGCACGGAACTGGAGCCGGGAGGCGGATCGGGTGTCGATCCGCCTCCCGGCTCCTTCCGCTTATAGGATCAAAGGGTGCATGAGCCCGTGAGTGACCCTCTCCTGGAAACCCTGGTAGACAACCGCTACCTGGTGCGGTCCCGCATCGCGCGCGGCGGAATGTCCACTGTCTATCTGGCAACCGATACCCGGCTGGACCGCGACGTCGCCCTGAAGGTCCTGTACCCCCACCTCGCGGCGGACCGCGGATTCCTCGACCGTTTTGAGCGGGAGGCCAAGTCCGCTGCCCGCCTGTCCCACCCGCACGTCGTCGGCGTCCTGGACCAGGGCGTCACCGACTCGCTGTCCTATCTGGTCATGGAATACGTTCCCGGCCGCACGCTGCGTGACGTCCTCAACGAGCGGCACAGGCTCTCCCCCCGCCTGGCGCTGGCCATGATGGATGCCGTGGTGGACGGGCTCGCCGCCGCACACGAAGCGGGGCTTGTGCACCGCGACGTCAAGCCCGAAAACGTGCTGCTGGCCAGCAGCGGTGCCATCAAAATAGCGGACTTCGGCCTGGCCCGTGCCGTGACTACCAGCACGAACACGGGCACGCTGGTGGGCACCGTCGCTTACCTGGCCCCTGAACTTGTCACCGGTGCCGGCGCTGACGCACGCAGCGACATCTATTCCGCCGGCATCATGCTCTACGAGATGCTCACGGGTTCCCAGCCCTTCACCGGCGAAGTGCCAATCCAGGTGGCATTCGCCCACGTGCACTCCTCGGTCCCGGCGCCTTCCGCCGCCTGCCCCGGACTGGCTGAGGACCTGGACGAGCTGGTGCTCTGGTGCACCTCGCAGGACCCGGAGGGCCGGCCGGTGGACGGCCGCGCCCTGCTGGGGGAACTGCGCCACATCCGCACGTCCCTCACCGACGAACAGCTGGACTTCCATGCCCCGGGCAGTCCCCCGGCACAGCATCCGGGCCAGGGCGACCGGACAACCGTCATGACACCGACGCCTTCCGGCGCCACGGAAGTGATCAGCCAGGCGCAGCCCCACGCCACCGAAGTCCTGCAGCGCACGGACAACGCCACCACCGTCCTGGGGCACCCGCTCACCGCGGAGGGCTACCAGGACGACGATGGTTATGACGGGCACGGCGACGACGACGACGGCGACTACCCTGAGCTCTCCCCACGGGCAGGCCGGCGGCTTGCCAAGAAAGACTTTAAGGCAAGCCAGAAAGAGGCCAGCCGGGCAGCGCAGCGTCCTGAGGTATCCCTGCGTCCGGGCCGTCCGCGCAGGCGGGGCGTCCTGCTGGCGCTCCTGGTTACCCTGCTGGTTGCCGCGGCTGCCTTCGCCGGCTGGTTCTTCGGAGCCGGTCCCGGAGCACTGGTGTCCATCCCGGAGGTCTCCAACACATCGGTCGAGGCCGCTGGAAGCAGGCTTGGCGAGGAAGGACTCCGCTATACCACCAGCGAGGTGTATGACGAGGTGATCTCGGCCGGAATGGTGGTGGGAACCGATCCCGCCGCCGCGCAGCAAATCCGCCGGTTCCAGCCGGTGACGCTGCTGGTGTCCCGCGGACCGGAACTCTTCAGCGTCCCCAACGTCATCCAGCGTTCGCTGGAGGACGCCCGGGAGAAGATCACCGAGGCCGGTCTCGCCACCGGAACCGTCACCGAGGAATTCAGCGAGGATGTTCCCGCAGGGCAGGTCCTCGCGCAGGTACCCGCAGCGGACGCTGACCTTCGCCGCGGCACTCCCGTGGACCTTACGGTGTCCAAGGGCCCGGCACCTGTCGAGGTCCCGGTGGTGGCCGGGAAGACCGAGCAGGAGGCGGTACGGCTAATCCAGGAGGCCGGATTGTCAGCCACCGTCTCCCCCGAGCGCATCAACAGCGTGGATGTTCCCAAGGGATCCGTGGCAGTGCAGACGCCGTCCTCCGGGCTGGTGGAGCGGGGCGGAACGGTGACACTGACCATTTCCGACGGGCCGCGCATGGTCCAGGTGCCCAGCTATGTGGGCAAGCAGGCGGACACCGCACGCGAGGAACTTGAACGCCTGGGCTTCCGCGTCGAGGTCAACGAAATCCTGGGCGGTTTCTTCGGAACGGTCCGGGCCCAGGATCCGGCGGGCGGCACGGCCCCGGAGGGTTCGGTCATCAAGCTGACCGTCGTCTGACAGGACGCCGGCACAGGAACGGGGACTGCCCAGGCAGTCCCCGTTCCTGTTTGGAAGGTCAGCTCTTTTCCGCGAGGGCTCCTGCCACCAGGAATGCCATCTCCAGGGACTGCATGTGGTTCAGGCGGGGGTCGCAGACCGACTCGTAGCCTTCCACGAAGGCCTCCTGGTCCACGGGATCTGCTCCGCCCAGGCATTCGGACACGTCATCGCCCGTCATCTCGACGTGCAGGCCGCCCGGGAAGGTGCCCAGCTCGTTGTGGACCTCGAAGAAGCCGCGGACCTCGTCCATGACGTCGTCGAAGTTGCGGGTCTTGTATCCGTTGGGGGACGTTACCGTGTTGCCGTGCATGGGATCGGTTACCCAGAGTACCTGGGCACCGGAGGCGGTCACCTTCTCCACCAGGGTGGGGAGCTTTTCGCGGATGTTGCCGGCACCCATGCGCGTGATGAAGGTCAGGCGCCCCGGTTCGCGTTCGGGATCCAGTTTCTCGATCAGGGCCAGTGCGTCCTCAGCCGTGCTGTTGGGGCCGAGCTTCACGCCAATGGGGTTGCGGACGCGGGACAGGAAGTCCACGTGCGCCGAATCCAGGTCGCGGGTACGCTCACCGATCCACAGGAAGTGGGCGGACGTGTCATAGGGCTGGCCGGTCCGCGAATCGATCCGGGTCAGCGCCCGCTCATAGTCCAGCAGCAAAGCTTCGTGACTGGCGAAGAACTCAACGCGTTTCAGGGCCTCGAAGTCGGCGCCGCAGACGTCCATGAAGCGCACTGCGCGGTCGATGTCCCGGGCGAGGGACTCATAGCGGGAGTGCGCCGGGTTGGCGGTGAAGCCCCGGTTCCAGTGGTGGACCAGCCTAAGGTCTGCGAAGCCGCCCTGGGTGAAGGCACGGATCAGGTTCAGGGTGGATGCGGAGGTGTGGTAGGCCCGCACCATGCGTGCCGGGTCATGCCGGCGGGACTCGGGGGTGAACTCGAAGCCGTTGACCATGTCTCCCCGATACGCCGGGAGCGTCACACCGCCACGCGTTTCATCATTCGAGGAACGCGGCTTGGCAAACTGGCCGGCCATGCGTCCCATCTTGATCACGGGCAGGGACGCCCCGTAGGTCAGCACCACGGACATCTGAAGGATGGTGCGGACTCGTGCGCTGATCTTGTCCGCCGTCGCAGCCTCGAATGTCTCCGCGCAGTCGCCTCCCTGCAGGAGGAATGCCTTTCCCTGGGCAGCCTGGGCAAGCCGTTCACGCAGGATGTCCACCTCGCCGGCGAATACCAGCGGAGGGACCATGGAGAGTTCCGCTACGGCGGCCTCATAGCCGGGGTCTTGGTGCCAGGTGGGCTGCTGGGAGATGGGCAGCGAACGCCAGTCATCGAGGCCGGGATATACGGCGGCACCCGAGGACGGCGGGAAACTGGGATCAAGGTCAGCAGGTTTTTGGGTCACCCCTTAACCCTACGTCGCGGCGTCCGCCCTCAGCGATCCAATATGTCCTGTTACGCAGGAATCGGGTGCGGCAGGGCCCTCAGGCACCCCGCGGGGACTGCTGCGACCCGCCGGAGCTATTGTCTCCGCTGCCGCCGTCCGCAGGGGTCTGCCCTTCCGCCTGCTTGGCCTTGTCCGGGGAACCGATGACGGTAACCTCGCCGGGTTCCTTGTGGCCCTTTCGGCGGCCGGTACCCGGACCTACCCCGGTGTCAGGAGTATCGGCATGCGCCAGGCGGACAGCCGCGCTGCGGGACTCTGCCGACTTTGACGCCTTGCGTGCCGCCGCCATCTGGTCCTTAACGGTGCTGGCGTACACGTCCACGTACTCCTGGCCGGAAAGGCGCATGAGCTCGTACATGATTTCGTCAGTGACCGAACGCTGCACAAAGCGGTCGTTTTCCATGCCCGCATAGCGGGAGAAATCCAGCGGCTCACCGACAATAATGCCGATCCGGCGGATATTCGGGATGCGCCGCCCGATGGGCTGGACCTTATCGGTTCCGATCATTGCCACGGGGATGACGGGCACACCGGTCTGCAGTGCCATCTTCGCCACACCGGTCTTGCCGCGGTACAGCCGGCCGTCGGGGCTGCGGGTGCCTTCCGGGTAAATGCCCAGGAGGTTGCCGCTCTCCAGCACCTTCACGCCGGCACGCAGCGCCGCCTCGGAGGCAGCACCGCCCGAACGGTCGATGGGCAGCTGGTTGGAAAGGCGGAAGAACGCTGCAGTGAGTTTGCCCTTCAGGCCCCGGCCCGTGAAGTATTCCGACTTGGCCAGGAAGCTCACCGGACGCGGTACGGCCAGCGGCAGGAAGATGGAGTCCGAGAAGGAGAGATGGTTGCTGACGAGGATCGCCGGCCCAGTGGCGGGAACATTGTCCATACCTTTGACCCACGGCCTGAACAGGAGATTCACCACCGGTCCGATGAAAATCGTCTTCATCACCCAATAGAACACGCGGCCAGCTCTCCCGTCGGACAAGACAATTAAGGAACCAATCAAGGAACCAATTGAGGAACACAGTGGGGAACCCGAATGGCACCCCCTGGTACTACTGTAAGCGCCGCGGCGGCAGCGTAGAATTTCTGCCGCTCCTGACACGGCCGACTTTGTTTCCGGCGGGGTGGAAAAACGCGCGCCTAATGCAACCATAGAGACATGACTTCCCCCGGGGGCCCGGCACCATTTTCAAGCGCCGGAGAAGGCCCGAACGCATCCACCGGCGTGCTCCTCAGCCATGGCTTCACCGGTTCAACGGTGAGCATGCTGGGCTGGGCCCGCTATCTGGCCGAGGCCGGGTATGCCGTCAGCCTTCCCCTGCTGCCCGGCCACGGAACCACCTGGCAGGAGCTGGCACGCACACCCTGGCAGCACTGGTACCGGGGCTATGAGGACGCGTACACGGAACTGGCCGCGCGGACAGACCGGGTATTCGCCGCCGGACTGTCCATGGGCGGCGCCCTGGCGCTGCGCCTTGCTGCCCGGCAGCCGGTAGCCGGAGTCGCCGTCGTCAATCCCGGCCTGACCGTCGCCGACCCCCGGGCCCGTTACGCCCACCTGCTGAAGTATGTGTTGCCCTCCGTTCCCGCGATCGGGAACAGCATCCGCCTGCCGGGACAGGACGAGGGAGCGTATTCCCGCACTCCGGTGGGGGCCGTGGCCCAGCTCCTTCGGCTCTTCAAGGACACCGCAGAGCACCTGCCCGAGGTGAAGGTGCCTGTGATCGCCTTCCGGTCGACCGTGGATCCGGTGGTGCCGGAGTCCAGCATGGACCTGGTGCGCAGGCAGCTTGGCACCACGGAGCTTGAAGTAGTGCCCCTCCCCAACAGCTATCATGTGGCCACGATGGACCATGATGCACCGCTGATCTTTGACCGTTCCCACGAATTCATCCAACGGGTGAGTGCAGGTGCCGCAGCATGAATGAACGCGAACCGGACCGTAACGAGTCCACGGACGAGGCCACCTGGCTGGACCTGGTCGCCCGCCTGCAGGAAACTCCGGACACTGATCCCCGGCAGCCTTCCCCCGAGCGCCAGGCTCCCGACGGCGACTCCGCCCAGGCGCCTGGCCCCGCCGCCCCGCCCGCGGGGCCGCGCTCCGCGGCGGACCGCACCCGGGCCATTTTCGAGAACCAGCCGCTGCGTGCGACCCCACCCGCCGGACCCCGTGACTACAGCCCGGAAGAGGACGAGTCAGACGGCTCATTCGTCCCGGAGGAACCGCCGCCGCTGGGAAGCGGCGAACCGCTGGTGATTTTGGCCTGGCTGGGTGCCGCGGGAGGACCGCTGCTGCTGCTCCTGTTTGCCATGTTCTGGCGCGGCGCACCAATGGCCGTGGTGCTGGGCGTCGTCGCCATTTTCGTCACCTGCGCCGGCTACCTGCTGTTCCGGCTCCCCCAATCGAGGGATGAGGGCGACGACGGCGCAGCGGTCTAGCGGTGAATCACCGCCGGGCGGCAACCCGGGAAAGGTCTGCTGCGCCGATCAGCCCGGCTGCCGGCCCGAGCGCCGCCTTTTCGATGCGGGCTTCCGGACGGAAACCACGGCCCGTGAGGTTCCGCGAGTAGGCCCTGCGGGCCGGTTCCAGCAGCAGCTCACCGGCGTCGCTCAGACCCCCGCCAATCACGAACATCCCCGGGTCCAGGGCCGCAGCGAGGTTGGACAGTCCCAGTCCCAGCCATTCGCCAACCTCTCCTACCAGCTCAATGGCAGTGCGGTCCCCTTCGAGCGCCAGCCTGGTCACTACGGCACCGGTAATGTCCGGGATGTTGCCGCCTACACTGCCCAGGATCTCCTGCGCCACCGGCGAATTGGCGGCAGCGAGCTCACGGGCTTCGCGTCCCAGGGCGTTGCCCGAAGCGTACTGTTCCCAGCAGCCGCGGTTGCCGCACTCACAGCGCTGCCCCTGCGGCATGATGATTTGGTGGCCGAACTCCCCCGCAACGCCGAAGCGTCCGCGTTCCAGGCGGCCGTCCATGATCATCGCGCCGCCGATTCCGGTGCCGAGCGTGATGCAGACGAGCCTGCTCTCTCCCCTGCCTGCCCCGAAGCGCCACTCAGCCCAGGCGGCGCCGTCGGCGTCGTTGGCGAGATACACCCGGCGGCGCAGCAGCCGTTCCAGGTTCTCCTGGAGGGGCTCGTTGCGCCAGGCCAGGTGCGGACTGAAAAGCACCGTGCTGCCGGAGAGGTCCATCCAGCCGGCGGCACCGATGCCCACCGACCACACGTGCTTGTGCGCGGAAAGTTCCCGGACCAGTTCAACGATGACGTTCTCGACCTCTCGCGGGTCCTGTCCGGGCGTGGACCGGCGGAGGACTTCCAGTACCCGTCCGCTGGCATCAACCAGTCCGGCTGCCACCTTGGTTCCGCCAATGTCGATCCCGATGGCCAGGCCGCGCCGTCGCATCGGAGACGAAAGCCGCACGCTCCGCCGCGGACGCAGGGGGTCTGAGGGCCTGCGGGACCACCGCGCGGCAGGAGCGGAAAAAGGAATCGGAGCTGGGTTAGGGGCATGCATCAAAGACCCATTGTAGGCAACGGGCAGCCGGCGAGGACGCAAGCGTTATGCATTCGAAAGTTACCCGCGAGTATAAAATGTGATCTAGGTTATAGGCTTAGGAGCAACCCGCCGTCCAAACAGATACCAAAGGAGCTATCGTGCGCGAATACAGCGTTCCGGTCCTGGTGGAAACCGCACCGGAAACGAACACTACGGACCTGCTTCTGGAACAGGCTGCCAAGCCCTCCAATCCGGCCCTCTTCGCCGTGCGCTCCACCGGTGACGAGTGGAAGAACATCACCGCCACGGAGTTCCTTGCCGATGTCTCCCGCATTGCCAAGGGCCTCATCGCCAGCGGAATCGGACAGGGCGACCGCGTAGGCATCATGGCCCGTACCCGCTACGAATGGACCCTCGTCGATTTCGCGATCTGGTTTGCCGGAGCAGTCTCCGTTCCGGTCTACGAGACGTCCTCCCCCGCGCAGGTTGCCTGGATTCTCGGCGACTCCGAGGCTGTCGGCGTAGTGGTGGAGGCCGCACGCCACGAAAACGTGGTCCGCCAGGCAGGTGCGGATGAGGATCTCTCCGCCGTCAAGAACGTCTGGCAAATCGACGGCGGCGGGCTGGACGCGCTGCGCGAGGCCGGGGCGAAGGTTCCGGACGAAGAACTCGAAGCCCGCCGTTCCTCGGCCGGGCTGGCGGACACGGCCACGATCATCTACACCTCGGGCACCACCGGAAAACCCAAGGGCTGCGAGCTGACCCACGGCAACTTCGTCAACCTCTCCCGCAACTCGACGGCAGCGCTGCCGGAGGTTGCCAAGGAGGGCGCCCAGACCATCATGTTCCTGCCCCTGGCCCACGTCTTTGCACGGTTCATCTCCGTCCTCGCCGTCGCGGCCGGTTCCACCGTGGCCCATACCCCGGATGTGAAGAACCTGCTCCCGGACCTGCAGAGCTACAAGCCCACCTTCCTGCTGGTGGTCCCCCGCGTCTTTGAAAAGGTCTACAACTCCTCGATGCTGAAGGCCGAGGACGGCGGCAAGGGCAAGATCTTCCATGCCGGCGCCAAGACGGCCATCGAGTACTCCAAAGCCAAGGAAACCGGCAAGGTGCCCCTGGGACTGAAGCTCCGCCACGCCCTGTTCGACAAGCTGCTCTACTCGAAGATCCGCACCGCCATGGGCGGACGGGTTCAGTACGCGATTTCCGGCGGCGCACCGCTGGGAGACCGGCTGGGACACTTCTTCGACGGGATCGGTGTGATGGTCCTGGAAGGCTACGGCCTGACCGAAACCACGGCACCGATCAGCGTCAACACTCCGCAGCTGATCAAGATCGGCACCGTAGGCGCACCGCTGCCGGGCAACGCGGTGAAGATCGCGGAGGACGGCGAAATCCTGACCAAGGGCATCAGCGTCATGAAGGGCTACTTCAAGCGCCCTGACCTCACCGAGGAAAACTTCGCCGACGGATGGTTCCGCACCGGCGACATCGGCCAGCTCGACTCTGACGGCTTCCTGCGGATCACAGGGCGGAAGAAGGAGATCATTGTCACCGCCAGCGGCAAGAACGTCATCCCGGCCCTGTTGGAAGACTCGATCCGCGCGGATGCGATCGTCTCCCAGTGCGTGGTTGTGGGTGACCAGCGGCCGTTCATCTCCGCCCTGATCACCATCGACGAGGAAGCTCTGCCCGGCTGGCTGGAACGGCACGGCATGCCCGCGTCAACCACCGTGGCCGAGGCAGCACAGTCCCGGCAGCTCCAGGATGAGCTTCAGGCCCTGGTGGACCAGGCCAACAAGGCGGTTTCCCAGGCTGAGGCCATCAAGGTGTTCAGGGTAGTCAGCACCGACTTCACTGAATCCAGCGGCCACCTCACTCCGTCCCTGAAGATCAAGCGGGCCCAGGTGCTCAAGGACTTCTCCGACGTGGTCGAGGATATTTATTCAGGCCAGAAGGTCTAGCCGGCGCCACACTGCCGGCTGGCACAAAGGCAGGAGCCCCGGATGTTCCGGGGCTCCTGCCTTTTTGGCGCTCGGCGCCTTAGGGCCGCAGCGCTGTGTCCTGGGGGTTTGTTCCGAGGGAAAGGAGCGCATTCTCCACTACCTCGGTCAGTGCCGGATGGATCCAGTACTGGCCGCGCGCCATGGAGGCGGCGTCGAGTCCGAAAGCCATGGCCTGGATCAGCGGCTGGATCAGCATGGAGGCCTCGTGGCCCATGATGTGGGCACCGAGCAGCTGCCCGGTGGTGCGGTCAGCGAGCAGCTTGACGAAGCCGGTGCTGTCCTCCATGGCCCAGCCGTACGCCGTCGACCCGTATTCCTGCACCGCCATCACCAGGTCCATGCCGTTGGCCAGGGCGTAATCCCGTGCCTCGGCTTCGGTCAGGCCCACCGAGGCGATCTGCGGATGGCTGAACACGGCGGAGGGAACAAAACGATGGGAGGAAGCCTGCAGGTCATCACGGTGGACGAGGTTGTGGGCCACCGTGCGTGCTTCAAGGTTGGCGACGTGCTTGAGCTGATCGGCACCGCTCACGTCTCCCAGCGCCCAGAGCCCTGGAACCGGCTGGCCGCCGCTGAGTACCCGCTGGTATTCGTCCACGGCCAGGCGGCCGTCGGGCTCCACGTCAAGGCCTGCCGCCGCGGGGTCCAGCCGGTCCGTGTTCGGGACCCGGCCGGTGGCAACCAGGACCAGGTCGACGTCGAGCTCCGACGTTCCGGCGGGTCCCTCCAGGACGGCGCGGACTGATCCGTCCGCGTTCTCGGCCAGGGAGGCAAGCTGTGTGTTCAGCCGGACGTCCCACTGTCCTGATGCTGCGGCAGTGAAACGCTCGGAGACAGTTTCGTCCTGCGCACGGAGCAGCGCTCCGGACCGCACGGCCATGGTTACTTCTGATCCGAAGGCCGAGAAAACGAAACCGAATTCGGCGGCAATGTAGCCGCCACCGAGGATGAGCACCCGGTCCGGCAGCTCGTCCACGCGCATGACAGTGTCAGAGGTGTGCACCTGGGGCAGGCCAATACCCGGAATGTCCGGGAGGACCGGCCGGGAACCGGCTGCAACCACAATCTGGTCCGCGGTGATTTCCTTCCCCGATGCGGTCTCCAGCCGGTGCGGGGAGGTGAATCGCACGTACTCGCTGTAGAGGGTGACGTTCTCCAGCTCTTCCGCCCGGTAGCGCCGGCCGCCCTCGGAGATCGCATCGATCCGGCTGAAGATGCGGTCCCGGATTTCGCGCCAGCGGACTTTTTCCACCCGCTGGTCCACTCCCAGCCGGGCCGCTTCGGCTGCCGAAGCGGCGAGCTGGGCGGGATAAACGAACATCTTCGTAGGAATGCAGCCAACGTTCAGGCAGGTGCCGCCGAAAGTGCCGCCGTCAATGACGGCTACCTTGCGGTTGTCCCAGTCGGGAGTGATAAGGGAATTGCCGGAGCCGGAGCCGATGATGGCGAGATCGTAATGGGTCACCATCCCAGTCTATCGGCGCCGGTTCCGGCATCCCCGGGTGTTCTCTGCTGCCTTAACCCTGCTCGATAACCACCAGCAGGTCACCGCCGTCCACCTGCTGCACGCCGCTGACGGCGAGGCGCTTGACGGTACCGGCAACGGGTGCCGTAATGGATGCTTCCATCTTCATGGCTTCGATCGTCGCCACCGTCTCGCCGGCGCCCACCTGGGCACCTTCCTTCACCGTCACGGTCACTGCCCCGGCAAACGGTGCTGCGACGTGGCCCGGCTGGGCGGGGTCCGCCCGTTCGGAAACCTTTGCGTCCGTCGTGACGCTGCGGTCCCGGACCATGACCGGACGCATCTGGCCGTTGAGGGTGGTCATGACCGTGCGCATGCCCTTCTCATCCGGCTCGGACACGGCCTCCAGGGTGGCAATGAGCCGCACGCCCTTTTCGAGTTCCACCACGTGTTCTTCCCCGGGGCGCAGCCCGAACAGGTAGTCCCGGGTGTCCAGCACGGAGAGGTCTCCGTAGGTTTCCCGGACGGTGGCGAACTCCCGGGCCGGCCCGGCAAACAGGAGCCGGTTCAGGGTGTCCCGCCGCGTGGCGGAGTCCCCGGCCAGGCCCTGACTGTCCACCTCGGTCAGTTCCACCTGGCGGGCCTTGGGCTTGCGGCCCTGCAGCGCCTTGGTACGGAAGGGCTCCGGCCAGCCTCCGGGAGGATCGCCCAGCTCTCCGCTGAGGAAGCCGATCACTGAATCCGGGATGTCATAGTTCTGCGGGTTTTCTTCGAAATCCTCCGGAGCGACATTGCTGCCCACTAGCTGCAGTGCAAGGTCGCCCACCACCTTGGAGGACGGGGTGACCTTGACCAGCCGGCCCAGGATCTTGTCTGCTGCCGTGTACATGTCCTCGATCGCTTCGAAGCGCTCCCCCAGACCCAGGGCAATGGCCTGCTGGCGGAGGTTCGAGAGCTGTCCGCCGGGAATTTCGTGGCGGTAGACCCGCCCGGTGGGCCCGGCCAGCCCGGATTCGAAGGGCGCATAGACCCGGCGCACGGCTTCCCAGTACGGTTCCAGCGAGCTCACGGCTGCCAGGTCCAGGCCGGTGTCCCGTTCGGTGTGCGCCAGCGCCGCCACCAGCGAGGATGCCGACGGCTGGCTGGTGGTGCCGGCCAGCGTTGCGCTGGCTACGTCGACGGCGTCGACGCCGGCTTCCGCGGCGGCGAGGAGCGTCGCGAGCTGGCCCCCGGCCGTGTCATGCGTATGCAGGTGGACCGGCAGGTCGAACCGTTCCCGCAGGGCCGCTACGAGTTTCGCGGCCGCCGCGGGACGAAGCAGTCCTGCCATGTCCTTAATGGCCAGGATGTGCGCGCCGGCGTCCACCATCTGCTGGGCCAGGTCCAGGTAGTAGTCCAGCGTGTAGAGCTTCTCCTGGGGATCGAGCATGTCCGAGGTGTAGCAGAGCGCTACCTCGGCCACGGCGGTCCCGGTGCGGCGGACGGCTTCGATGGCCGGGGCCATCTGGGACACGTCGTTGAGCGCGTCGAAGATGCGGAAAATGTCGACGCCGGCAGCGGCGGCCTCCTCGACGAACGCATCAGTGACTTCGGTGGGGTATGGCGTGTATCCCACCGTGTTCCGGCCGCGCAGCAGCATCTGGATGCAGATGTTGGGCAGCGCCTGGCGCAGCGTGTCCAGCCGTTCCCACGGGTCCTCGCCCAGGAAACGGAGTGCGACATCGTAAGTGGCACCGCCCCAGGCTTCGACAGAGAGCAGTTCGGGTGTCAGCGCCGCGACAGCCGGAGCTGCTCCGGCCAGGTCGCGGGTGCGTACCCGGGTGGCGAGCAGGGACTGGTGTGCGTCGCGGAAGGTGGTGTCAGTGACAGCCAGTGCCTGCTGCTCGCGCAGTGCGGCCGCAAATTTCTCCGGGCCCAGTTCCAGCAGCCGCTGGCGGGACCCCGGTTTCACTTCAGGGAGGTCCGTCGGCAGTTTTTCCCGCGGGTCGATCTGGGCCGGCAGTTCACCGTTGGGCTTATGGACGGTGACGTCGGCGAGCCAGTTCAGCAGTTTCGTGCCCCGGTCCGCGGGACCGCGGGCATTGAGCAGTTCGGGACGCTCTTCAATAAATGAGGTGGCAACATCTCCGGCGACGAAGTCCGGATCCTCGAGGACTGCCTGCAGGAAGGAGATGTTGCTGGAGACTCCACGGATGCGGAATTCTGCCAGCGCCCGCCGTGCCCGGTTGACGGCCGCCGGGTAGTTGCGCCCGCGGCAGGTGAGCTTCACCAGCATCGAGTCGAAGTGCGGGCTGATGTCCGCGCCGGCGTAGACGGTGCCGCCGTCCAGCCGTACGCCTGCACCGCCGGCGGACCGGTAGGCGCTGATCTTCCCTACGTCCGGCCGGAACCCGTTGGCCGGATCCTCGGTGGTGATACGGCACTGCAGGGCCGCCCCGCGGATCTGCAGCTCCTCCTGCACCAGGCCAAGGTCAGAGAGATTCTCGCCGGCAGCAATGCGCATCTGGGACTGGACCAGGTCAACGTCGGTGATTTCCTCGGTGACCGTGTGCTCTACCTGGATGCGCGGGTTCATCTCAATGAAGACGTGCTGTCCGGCACGTTCCCCAATGGTGTCCACGAGGAACTCCACGGTTCCGGCATTGACGTACTTCAGCGACTTGGCGAAGGCCACGGCGTCACGGTAGAGCGCCTCGCGGATGCTTTCATCCAGGTTCGGCGCAGGCGCAATTTCAATGACCTTCTGGTGCCGGCGCTGCAGGGAGCAGTCACGCTCAAAGAGGTGGATCACGTTACCGTCATTGTCCGCGAGGATCTGCACCTCGATGTGGCGGGGGCGCAGCACAGCCTGCTCCAGGAAAACCGTGGGGTCACCGAATGCGGAATCGGCTTCCCGCATGGCAGCCTTCAGAGCTTCAGGGAGGTCATGCGCGGTGTCCACCCGCCGCATGCCGCGTCCGCCGCCGCCGGCAACCGCCTTGACGAAGATGGGGAACCCGATTTCCTCCGCTTCAGCCAGCAGGGCTTCGGCGTCAGCGCTGGGAGCGGTTGAGCGCAGTACGGGGATGCCCGCCTCGCGGGCGGCGTTGATGGCATGGACCTTGTGGCCGGCCAGTTCCAGGACGTCTGCATCCGGGCCGATGAACGTGATGCCGTTGGCCTTGGCGGCACGTGCCAGCTGCGGATTTTCGGACAGGAAGCCGTAGCCCGGGTAGATCGCATCGCAGCCGGATTCCTTGGCCACGCGGATGATCTCGTCCACGTCCAGGTATGCGCGGACCGGATGCCCCTCACTGCCGATCAAATACGCCTCGTCAGCCTTCTGGCGGTGGATTGAATTGCGGTCCTCATAGGGAAAGACGGCGACGGTCTTGGCCCCAAGTTCATAGGCCGCGCGGAACGCACGGATGGCAATTTCGCCGCGGTTGGCTACCAGGATCTTCGAGAACATTGCACTCCTGCGTCGTTGCGTCGGGATGGAACGGACCGTTCAGTGCTAAGTCTTCAGTTTCTGCACGGCCCGAACATTCGGCAAGCGGGTAATTCACATCACATCGAACATAGTTCAGTGCACGGCTCAGATGTGCAAACCCGCGCCTGCCCGGCCTGTCGGGTTGTGTCACATAGAATGATTACGGTTCCCTGGCACGGACCCGGCGCCCGTGATCCCTCGACACGTTAGGTTTTGGTTCAACAAGTGCAAGTAGTGAGCATCAGCAGCCTGAAGGGCGGCGTCGGCAAGACCTCCGTAACGCTGGGTTTGGCCTCAGCGGCCCTGGCCGCCGGCATTCCTACCCTGGTGGTTGATCTTGATCCGCATGCCGATGCCACCACGGGCCTGGCCGTGTCCCCCGGCAACAACCTGGGCATCGGGGACATGCTCCGCAGCGCGCGCCGTGCAGACCTTGCTGCCAATGTGGTGCCAAGCGGATGGGTTGAGACTGCCCGAAAGCAGCCCGGAAACGATCCCAAGCGCCGCCCCGTGCTGGATGTAGCCATGGGTTCCGCCTACTCCGGCATCTACGACCGCCCGGACCTCGGCAAGCGGGATCTGCGCCGCCTCTCCACCCTGCTCGGCAAGGTCACCGGTTATGGCCTGGTGCTGATCGATTGCCCTCCGTCCCTGAACGGCCTCACCCGGATGGCATGGAGCGCCAGCAACCGGGTACTTCTCGTCGCTGAGCCCGGGCTCTTCTCCGTCGCCGGCACCGAACGCACCATGCGCGCACTGGACCTGTTCCGCCAGGAGTTCGCCCCGAACCTCGCCCCGGCAGGTATCGTTGCCAACCGCGTCCGCCCCACCTCCAACGAACACACGTTCCGGCTCGCCGAAATGAAGCAGATGTTCGGAGACCTGCTCATGGAACCGAACATCGCCGAGCACGCCAACTGGCAGCAGATCCAGGGCGCTGCACACTCTGTCCACCACTGGCCCGGTGACTCCGCGAAACAGGCGGCGGGGTCCTTTGACGCGCTGCTCAAGAACCTGGTCCAGACGGGCAGCATGCGCAACCGGGTCATGCGACGGCCGGCGGGCTAGTTCCTCGGCCGCCCGCCCTCATGAGAGCAGGACGCCGGACAGCAAAAAAAGGCCGCTTCCCTTTCCGGGAAAGCGGCCTTTCGCTTTAGATTTTAGCTGATCTTGCGCGCGGCCCTGCGGCGGCTGAGCTCGTCTTCCGGGAAGGAATGGTCTTCGGCGTGTTCGCTGGGAAGCTGCGCCAGGCTGCCTTCGACTTCGCGCCATACACGCCCGACTGCGATGCCAAACACGCCCTGGCCACCCTGGACCAGGTCAATGACCTCGTCCGCGGAAGTGCACTCGTAGACGCTGGCGCCGTCGCTCATGAGGGTGATCTGGGCCAGGTCCTCCACACCGCGTTCGCGCAGGTGTTCGACGGCGGTGCGGATCTGCTGCAGGGACACTCCGGTGTCCAGAAGCCGCTTGACGACCTTCAGGACGAGGATGTCTCGGAAGCTGTAGAGGCGCTGGGTGCCGGAACCGGAAGCTCCGCGCACGGCGGGCTCCACCAGTCCGGTGCGTGCCCAGTAGTCGAGCTGGCGGTAGGTGATGCCTGCTGCCTTGCAGGCAGTGGGGCCGCGGTAGCCCGCGTCCTCATCGAGAACCGGCAGGTCTTCGGTGAACAGCAGTCCCTGGGCACTTGCCGGCAGAACCTTTCCGGGTGCTACGGCGCGGTTTTCGCCGGCATCGCCTTTCGGACTCACTGTTCCTCCTAGTAATGGTTCCCGCAACGTCTCTAGCCGCTTGGTTACCACAGCGGAGACGGACGGCCAGTGCCCTGCCGGGCCTGGCAACCTGCCGGCGCTGATGCCTGCAGTTTTCCTAGTGTGTCTCCGGTAACCCATTGGCGCAATGGGAACTCTATGCTTCGACGTTAGATCCGTGCGCGGGCTAGGTCAAAGATGCGGCGGGTATTTTTTGGAGCGTGTCGAATCCGTCAGCGCTCAAAGTCCTCAGGCTCGACGTCGGCGAGGAACTCCCGGAACTGCCGCAGCTCCTGCTCGGCGTTCTCCGCTTCGTCCTCATCGTCATCCGTATCGGACTCGGTAATGCGCACGCCGGCCTCTTCCAGGACGGTTTCGGCGCACATGATGGGGCACGGGACCCGCAGTGCGACGGCGATGGCGTCCGAGGCGCGGGACCCCACCCGGGTGCCGTCGTCAAACACCAGTTCAGCGTGGAAAACCGTGTCCTCGACAGAGACCAGCCGGACTTCGGTCACCCGGCGGCCCAGCGCCTTGATGACGGCAGCCAGAAGGTCATGGGTCATGGGTCGAGGGGGCACGATCCCCTGCTGCACGAAGGCGATGGCGCTTGCTTCGGGCGCACCGATCCAGATGGGCAGGTGCCGCTCCCCTTCCGTTTCCTTGAGAAGGACCAGGGGCTGGTTGGACGGGAGTTCGATCCGAACACCCACCACTTCGACTTCCTGCATCGGCTTCAGCTCTCCATCCGGGCTATTTGTCCGTGGACCAGGGCGCTGTGCAGGCTCAGGCAGAGATCGCTGATCTCCCGGGCCGTCTCCGCGGCCCTCGCCTGCGAGGCGACGTCCCGCCGTGAGGCAACCGGGGCAATGGCACGTTCCACCAGTCCAAATTCCCGGTCCGCTGCCGCCCGGAACGGCCGCAGGTGCCTTGGTTCGATGCCGTGGGCTTCGAGCTGGCGGCACGCTTTGGCGACTTTCAGGGCGTGTTCATCATACTGCTGCGCCTCGGCGCTGATAAGTCCGTAGCTGATGAGGCTGCGGACCAGTTCGGCGGCGGCGCCGGACTCCGCCACGAGTTCGTCGAAGGAAAGCAGGCGCGCGCGGCTTCGTGCAGCCAGTTCCCCGGCGAGCTGGTCCGAGACGGCACGGGGTGCCAGGGTCAGGCCCCCGGGGAGGGATTCGGGCCGCTCCCCGCGGTCAACGGCGTCAAGGTAGTCCTTGATGACTTTCAGCGGCAGGTACTGGTCCCGCTGGAGGGCCAGGACAAAGCGGAGCCGCTCGACGTCCTGGGAAGAGTACTTCCGGTACCCGGCAGCGGTCCGCTGCGGTGAGACGAGTCCCTTTTCTTCCAGGAACCGGATCTTGGAGGCGCTAATGCCGGGAAACTCGGCACTCAGGTCCGCGAGGACCTGGCCGATGTTGAGTACACGCGGGCGCGCCCGCTCCGCAGCGGAGCCGATAGCCCGCCGCGCTGCCTCTGGTCCTGGCATCCGCGTGCGCCTTTTACGCCGTGCCGGCAGCCGGGCGCGCAGCGTAGAAGGTGAGCCGGAACTTGCCGATCTGCACTTCATTTCCGGTACGCAGGAGCAGGTTGTCCACGCGGTCGTTGTTGACGTACGTGCCGTTCAGGCTCATCGAGTCCACTACCCGGAAGCCCTCCGGCGTGCGGCGGAACTCAACGTGCTTGCGGGAAACCGTCACATCGTCCAGGAACACGTCCGCGTTGGGATGGCGTCCGGCAGTGGTGACGTCCTGGTCGAGGAGGAACCGTGCTCCGGCGTTGGGGCCCGAGTGCGCAATGAGCAAAGCTGAACCGGCCGGCAGGGCTGCTACGGCAGCCCGCTCGTCCGCGCTGAGCTTGGGCTCGATCGTCGTTGCGTCGGAGATTGGCGGAAGGCTGATCGACGTCGTGTCCTCCGCGCTGAAGCCACGCTGATCATCCGCTGCTGCGGCGTTGTAGTCCTCGCCCGCCATGGTGTTTCCTCCCCAAAAAGAACCGGCCAACCCGCCCAGGCGGCGGCTGGCCAAATGTACACTCACTTACCGTTCGTGCCTTACCGGCTGTCTTAGCCTACCTGCTATGAGCCGTCTGCGGCACAGAGGATCCGGGCCCCTCTTCCAGCCCGGGCATCCCGGCCGGACGAATCGCCGGTTCACACCCTGACGTGGACCTTCACTGATTGGCTGCGCCCTCAGTCCAGAACCGCCAGCTGCACCATGCTCGGCAGGCTTGCCGGACCAAACCAGGCCTCCAGCGCGTCGACCAGGTCTGCCTGGCTGTCCGCAGAGCTGCCGCCGCCCTCAACCGGTTCGGACTCCAGCCAGACGATGTGCCCGTCCGGCCGCAGCAGCCGCGAGGGCACCTGCGGATGGAGCCCCGCGCCGGCGATTGAATCCACCCGGTCTTCCCAGCCCTCCAGCAGCAGCTCGCCCGTCCGGTCCAGCAACACTCCCCGCCCGGTATGCATCCGGTCGTACAGCGTTCCCTGGTCCAGCGGGATGTCCCGCTGGCGGCGGCCTACGAGGTCCGGACCGGGGCCAAAGTCATACCGGATATCCAGCGCGGTGATCTTGCCGATCAGGTGCCGGTTGACGGCGTCGAACTCCATGAGTTCCGTGAGCAGTTTCCGCACGGCCTGCGGGCCCGGCTCCGTGGAGACGAGTTCTGACTGCGCGCGGGTGGTGTTCAGGACGTCCGCGGCGACCGGGTGCCGTTCAGTGAAGTAGGTGTCCAGCAGCTCATCAGGCGCCCACCCGTTCACCGCTGCGGCGAGCTTCCAGCCCAGGTTCAGGGCATCCTGCAGTCCCAGGTTGAGGCCCTGGCCGCCGAAGGGAGGATGCACATGGGCGGCATCTCCGGCCAGGAACACTCTTCCGGACCGGTAGGCCTCCGCCAGCCTCGTCGCGTCCCCGAAACGGGAAATCCAGCGAGGCGAGTGGGCTCCGAAGTCCGTGCCGGCGTAGCTGCGCAGCTGCTGCTTCAGTTCGTCCAGACCCGGCGGGACGGTGCGGTCTTCGGCAACGCCGTCGGCCGGAACCACCACCCTGAACGCACCGCCGTCCACGGGGCCTGCACCGAAGTCGCGGTGGGTTTCGCGGACGCGGGAAGACACCGCCGCCACCTCATCGGGCGGCGCCGTGAACTCCACTTCCCCCAGCAGGAACTCCCGCCTGCTGGGCTCGCCCGGGAAGCCGATCCCCGCCAGGGACCGGACTGTGCTGTGGCCGCCGTCGCAGCCAACGAGGTACCGCGCCCGGAGTTCACTGCCGTCCGCGAGCGCTGCCGTGACGGAGGCTTCGTCCTGCGACAGGCCGGTGAGTTCGGTTCCCCGGCGGATATCCACGCCCAGTTCAAGTGCACGCCGGGTCAGCAGGGTTTCGGTCTCAGTCTGCGGAATGCCAAGGACGTAGGGATGGGTGGTGTCCAGTTCCGGGGCACTCCGCAGGATTCCCGCGAAGAATCCGTCCAGCGGATACCGGGTGCCGGCTGCTGCGAACTGCGCCCCGAGTCCGCGCTGGTCCATGATCTCGATGCTGCGGGAGTGCAGTCCCAGGGCACGGATAACGGTGTTCTGTTCAGGCTCCTTATCCAGCACCACCACGTCCACTCCGTGCAGGCGGAGTTCACTGGCCAGGAAGATTCCCGTAGGGCCAGCTCCGGCGACGATTACTTCGGGCACAGGCGTCCCCCTCGATCCCTCTGGACTGTCATCTCAGCGAAGCGTACGTCCGTACCGGGAAAATGTTGAGGGAACAGGTTCAGGGCAGGATCTCCAGACGCAGAATGCGGTCGCCCTCCGGAGCCGGGAGTCCCCGGCCGTCCGTATCGCTGCTCAGGCCCCACAGGCTCCGTCCGGCGCGGCCACTGCGTCACGCAGCTGACCTTTGCCTGCAAGCGATCAGGTGTCCTGGGCGCTGTCCCGGTTCCCGGCATCGCCCGTGGTGGGGACTTCAGTTCGGCCCTGTCATCAATCCGTCTCCTGCGGCACAGTAGAAGGACGCCGAGAGGAAGCAGGTGGTACGCCGTGGAGGTTCTTTTTCTGCATGGAGCGGGCGGATGGAAGGACGATCAGCAGATTGCCGGGGAACTGCGCTCACGCTTAAGGGTTCCAGTGTCCATGCCGCGCTTTCCTGATGACGGAATGACCGCGGATTCCTGGCTTGACGGCATTGATGCGGCGTTGGAACCGCTGGGTCCGGAGACGGCCATCGTCGGGCATTCGTTTGGATCCTCAATGGCGCTGCTGCGCTTTGCGGAGCTCCCGCCGGAACCGATGCCCCTGGGGATGGTGCTGCTGGCCACGCCGTTCTGGGGATCTGAAGGCTGGCAGGGAGAGTATGCCCTGCCAGCCGGCTTCGCCCTTCCGCCGGGGCTGCCCGTATTCCTGCACCACTGCCGCGACGACGACACAGTGCCATTCGAGCACCTGGACCGCTACGAGGCGCTGCTTCCCGGTGCGGTGGTCCGCCGGCATGAAACCGGCGGCCACCAGTTCGGGGACCAGCTGGACACAGTGGCCCGGGATGTCGCCGCCCTGGGTTCCTAGACCCCGACGACGAACCTGAGCGCGCTCCAGACCAGGACCGTGGTGATGGTGGTCCAGAGCACGATCGCCACGCCCTGCCAGAGCAGTACCCAGCGGCGCGAGGTGCCGCCGGCTACGAGGATCGAAGCCGTGAACTGGGTGGGGATGGCCAGCGGACCCAGGATGCTCGCCCCCGGGACGCCGAAGCGGACCAGCCAGCGCTTGAAACGCAGCCGTCCCTTCGATTCGGGTTTGGCGGCGGGCACCGTTACCAGAGTGGCGGTGCCGGCGGCTGCGGCGGCAGCGGACTCTGCCCGTGCATCCACCCGGCTGGTGACGGCGGCGCGGGCCCGGGCGGTCACCAGGACTACCAGTGCAACGCTGGCAAAGTTGCCGACGGCGGCCGCGGCAGCGGCAAGGACGGGGTTCAGCCCGCCGACGACGCCGATCATGGCGCCCGCTTCGCCTTCCAGGAAGGGGACAGCGGCAGCGAGCACCAGGATGAAGGGCTGCATGAATTCAGGCACCTGGCCTAGCAGCTCCTGGAAGTTGTGGACGAGTTCCTGGGTGGGGTTCATCGAGCTGGTTCCTAGTCTCCTCAGCGGGGGCCTCTCCCCCGGCTTGTAGAAGCAGTAGAAACCGTGTTCCCGGAACAGGGTCAACCCCTGGGCCGAACGGCCTGCCGGCACGCTTTCCGGCTGATCCGCTCATCCGGCTTCCCGTTTGTCCCGGGCACCTGCCGCAGACCCGCCAAACAGGCCTACCCTGAAAGACCGCGGGTGGACGAGCGGCAATCCAGGAACAGGGAGCATCAGCATGTGCACAGGCATTCGGTACACCGACGGCAGCGGCAACCTTTATCTCGCACGGAATCTGGACTGGACGTTCGGTTATGGCGAACGGGTAGTAGTCACGCCCACCGGATATGCGCCGAAGTCGCCCTTTGGCGCAGTCCGGGACATCAAGCACGCGGTCATTGGCATGGGGATCGTGGAAGAAGACACCCCGCTCTATTTCGACTGCGGCAATGACGCCGGCCTGGCGGTAGCCGGGCTGAACTTCCCCGGATACGCCAGCTATGCCCCGGACCAGGTGACCGGAGCGGTCAACGTGGCTGCGTTCGAATTCCCGCTGTGGGTCGCCGCCCAGTTCGCCACCGTGGACGAGGTGGAGGCAGCGCTGGGCAACGTGGCTATTGTTGACCGGCCCATCAACGAAAAGTATCCGAGTTCGCTGCTGCACTGGATCATCGGCGACGCGAGCCGGTCCATCGTCGTGGAGTACACGGCTGCGGGCATGCAGGTCTTCCATAACGATGTGGATGTCCTGGCGAACCAGCCCGGGTTCACCTGGCACCACGAAAACCTGCGCAACTACCTCAACCTGTCCCCGGAGTTCCCCGAGGAGGTGGTGCTGAACCAGGCGCACCTGACCCCGTTCGGCTCCGGCTCGCTGATGCGCGGCATTCCCGGTGACTACTACTCGCCGTCGCGCTTTGTCCGGGCTGCCTACGTGCACGCCCACTATCCGCAGAAAACCAGCGAGGCGGACAACGTCAGCCGCGCCTTCCACACGCTGCAGCAGGTAGCCATGGTGGAGGGCAGCGCGGCCATGGGCAGTGGAGACTTCGAAAAGACCATCTACACCGGCCTGTTCTCGTCCAAGACCATGACGTACTACTGGAACACCTATGAGGACCCGGCCATCCAGAGTGCGGCGCTCGCCGACCACAAGCCTTCGGGACAGGACCTGGTGGTCGTCTAGCGGCGGCGATTAGCGGGCGCCCCGTTCCCCGGGGCCCGCATTCAGTCGGGAGTGCGGGTGGTCCGTTCCCCGCCCGCGGGCTGCGCGCCGCCCATCATCTGCTCGGCGATCCTGTTGGCCCGGACCAGCACGTCCAGCTGGGCCTTGTTGTACAGCTCCGTCAACGCATTCCCGAACGTCTCCGTGCTGAGCTGGTGCCCCTGGGACAGGTGCCCGGCGGGATTCCTCAGCCAGGGGTAGTTGGCGAGGTGCTTGACGACGACTGCTGCCACCCTCTCGGCAAGGGCCTGCCGGGTCTGCTCGTCGGCGTCCGCGGGAAGGTTCTCGATGTCCGGCCCCGTGTCGTCACTCTCATCGGCGGACATCTCCCGGATATCCTCAAGCGCCTCCTCGTCATAGAACCGGGTCATAAGGTGGACGATAGACCGGTCGCTTTGGGACAGCCGTGCAGCAACCGCTTCGAAGCCCGCCGGCACATCCGCCGGCGCCTGGTGTTCAATGATCGCGGCAATGTGCGCCCGGGCCTGGTGCAGCGCATCGATGCGCTGCTGGAGTTCGGCATCCACTTCGCGCAGCACCTCTGCCGTTCCCGGGTCGGCATCCGCGGCATTGCCCAGCCGGGACAAGGGGATGCCCAGGACGGCGAGTCGTCGGATGCGCAGCAGGCTGACCAGGTGCCGCACCTCGTACTGTTTGTAGCCGTTGTAGCGCCGGTCAGGCTCCTCGAGCAGGCCGAGGCGGTGGTAGTGCCGCACGGTGTTCACGGTGGTGCCGGCAAGATCGGCGAGTTCGCGCGTACTCCAGGACATGCGCCTCATCTTTCCCTCCCGCGAACCCGGTGTACAGCGCTTCCGCATCCCTCCAGGGGAATGTTTCCCAGCGTTCGGGCATTTACCCAGTGACCCCAGCACCCAAGGAGTTCTCCCATATGCACACCGCTTCCTCTTCTTCCCGGGGACAATCCGAAACCGGACCCGGCCGGATCCGGCGGGCCGGCGTCGTCGTCATCGGAGCCGGGCAGGCAGGCCTGTCCGCCGGCTACCACCTGGCCCGGCGGGGCTTTGCCAGTGCCCTGGCCGAGCGGGACGCCGAGCGGAGCTTCGTGATGCTCGACGCCGGGACGGCGCCCGGAGGAGCCTGGCTGTACCGCTGGGATTCGCTCACCATGGCCACTGTCAACGGAATCTTCGATCTTCCTGGATTCCGGCAGGCCCCTCCTGATCCCGGCACCCCTGCCAGGATTGCGGTCCCTGAATATTTCGCGGTGTTCGAGGAACGCACGCAGCTTCCAATCCTCCGTCCCGTCACGGTCTTCTCAGTGCGTCCGGCAGACGATGACCCCGACGGTGAGCTCCTGGTCGAATCCGACGCCGGTACCTGGGCTGCGCGGGCAGTGATCAATGCCACGGGAACCTGGGACAACCCCATCGTGCCCGAGTATCCCGGCCGTGAGGGCTTCATCGGCCGCCAGCTGCATACCCGGGACTATTCCTCGCTGGAGGAGTTCGCGGGGCAGCGGGTCGCCGTTGTCGGCGGCGGCATCTCAGCCATCCAGCAGCTGGAGGAGATCTCCCGGGTGGCCGAGGTTTTCTGGTACACGCGGCGGGAACCGGTTTTCCGGGACGGACCCTTCGATGCGGAGGCAGGAAAGGACGTGGTGGCCCGGGTTGCGGCGGATGTGGGAGCGGGCAGGCCCACCGGCAGCGTGGTTTCCTACACGGATCTGCTGTGGACCCCGTACGCACTGGCCGCGAGGGAACGCGGTGCGCTGGAACGGAGGCCGATGTTCACCGGCATCGAGCCGGATGGCGTGCGGGAGGCCGACGGCTCGCTGACCCGTGTGGATGCCATCCTGTGGGCCACGGGTTTCAAGCCGTCACTGGCGCATCTTGATCCGCTCCGGCTGCGCAATGAGCGCGGCGGAATAGAGGTTCACGGCACGGTGTCCGCGGCGGATCCGCGCGTCCACCTGATCGGGTTCGGCCCCTCGCAGTCCACCGTCGGAGGGAACAGGGCCGGGAGGGACGCTGTCCTATCCGTTGCCGAACAGCTCGGCGCCGTGGCTGTCCGCAGCTAGGCAACCGGCAGCGGTTCGCTGCACCTCAGGCGAGTCCGCCGTTGGGATAGATGACCTGACCGTTGATCCAGCGCGAGGGACCGGCCAGGAACGCAGCAACTTCGGCAATGTCCTCCGGGGTGCCGAGGCGCTCCAGCGGAGCCAGCTGGGCGAGCCTGTCGATGGCCTCCTGGTCCTTGCCGTCCAGGAAGAGCGGTGTGGCGGTCGGACCGGGAGCAATCGCGTTGACTGTGATGTCCCTCCCCCGCAGTTCACGGGCCAGCACCGGAGTCAGGGCCTCAACTGCAGCCTTGCTGGCCGCGTACGGCGCGTAGGTGGGATGCTGCAGGCGGGTCTGGCTGGTGGACACATTCACCAGCGCCCCTCCGCTCCGAAGCCGCCGGGCGGCCAGCTGGGAGACCACGAAGCTTCCGCGGATATTGGTGCGGTGCATCCGGTCGAGTTCATCCAGGTCCAGGTCCACCACCGTTGAGAGGACCATGATTCCCGCGGTGTTGATGACGACGTCGATTCCCCCGAAGGCGGCCTCGACATCGTCAAAGAGCCGGGTCATGGCTGCGGAGTCTGCGACGTCCCCGCCCACGGCGATGGCACGGCCGCCGTCGGCGTTCACTTCCTCAACCAGCTCCGTGGCCCTGTTGACGTTCCCGGCGTAATGGACCGCCACGGCAAAGCCGTCCCTGGCGAGGCGCCTGGCGATCGCCCGGCCGATTCCCCCTGATCCGCCGGTGACGAGGGCAATCCTTGGATCCCGGGATGTGCTGGATTCAGACATGTTGTGCTCCGATCGAGGAGGGACGTAAGTACATACAGCCACGAAGAGGGCCGCCGAGTCCACTAACTTGCCCGTGGCGGCTTGCTGTGAACAACTTCAACGCCAGAGAACGCGCAGCCGAAGCCGGACCTCCCACACTGCGTTGCTCCTGTCACCTCCGGTGACCACTCGTACCTCTTCAGTAACGAAGAATGGGAAGGATGGCCGTTCAAGGGCACAAAAAAGCCCCGGCCGGACATAGTGTCCGCCGAGGCGATTTTAGTTTCTGTCGGGTTGACAGGATTTGAACCTGCGACCCCTTGACCCCCAGTCAAGTGCGCTACCAAGCTGCGCCACAACCCGTTCCGCTGATCCGTGTGGCCGGTTTGTTTCCGGCCGAACCAACTCAAATACTCTACATCATGGTTTGCGTTTTCCCCGCATCGGCGCCGCCCCGGAGTTCACATTGGCTCCGGGGCCGGCGGCCGTGCTAGCGCGTGTTAGCGCTTGCCTGGCTTACCGCGCTTCTCGCGGACGCGCATTGACACCTCAATCGGTGTTCCTTCGAACCCGAAGGTCTCCCGCAGACGGCGGGTGATGAAGCGCCGGTAGCCGGGATCCAGGAACCCCGTGGTGAACAGGACAAACTTCGGCGGCCGGGAGGACGCCTGGGTGCCGAAGAGGATGCGGGGCTGCTTGCCGCCGCGTACCGGGTGCGGGTGCGCGGCGACGAGCTCGCCAAGGAAGGCGTTCAGCTTGCCGGTGGGAATGCGCTTGTCCCAGTTCTCCAGGGCCAGGTCCAGGGCGGGAACGAGCTTGTCCTTGTGCCAGCCGGTCTTGGCGGAGATGTTGACGCTCGGAGCCCACTCAACGTGGGCCAGGTCGCGCTCAATTTCGGTCTTGAGGTAGCGGCGGCGTTCGTCGTCGAGCAGGTCCCACTTGTTGAAGGCCAGGACCAGCGCACGGCCGGAATCGATGGCCAGCTGCAGGATGCGCACATCCTGCTCGGAAAGGACTTCGTCCACTGCCAGGAGCACGACGGCGACCTCCGCCTTTTCAAGCGCGGCCTGCGTACGCAGCGAGGCATAGAAGTCTGCGCCCTGGGCCATGTGCTGGCGGCGGCGAATGCCTGCGGTATCCACGAAACGCCAAGTGCGCCCGCCCAGTTCGATCAGCTCATCCACCGGGTCGCGCGTGGTGCCGGCGAGGTCGTCCACAACTACGCGGTCGCTGCCGGCCAGCTTGTTCAGCAGGGAGGACTTGCCCACGTTGGGGCGGCCGATGAGCGCAATGCGGCGCGGGCCGCCGCTGGATTCCAGGCCGCCGTAGGCGGAGTACTCCGGCAGCACGTCCAGCACGGCGTCGAGCATGTCTGCGGTGCCGCGGCCGTGCAGCGCCGAGACCGGGTAAGGTTCGCCGAAGCCCAGGCCCCAGAGCACCGAGGCGTCCGCTTCGTTCTGGATGTCGTCCACCTTGTTGGCGACGACGATGACCGGTTTGCCCTTGCTGCGCAGCATGCGCACCACGGCTTCATCGGTGGCGGTGATGCCAACGGTTGCGTCGACAACCAGCATCACGGCGTCGGCGACGTCGACGGCGATTTCGGCCTGGTCGGCTACGCGGGCATGGATACCGCGGGCATCGTGCTCCCAGCCGCCGGTGTCCACCAGCGTGAAGTTCACGCCGTTCCAGGTGGCGGGGTAGGACACGCGGTCGCGGGTAACGCCGGGGGTGTCTTCAACCACGGCTTCGCGGCGGCCGAGGATACGGTTCACCAGGGTGGACTTACCCACGTTGGGGCGGCCCACAATGGCGACGACGGGGTCCAGCCGCAGCGGGGCGTCTTCGTCATACTCGTCGTAGCCGCCGGCCAGCAGGGCGGCGTCTTCGTCGTCGAGTTCGTAATCGGAGAGCCCGGCGCGCAGGGTTTCGGCGCGCAGGTTGGCTTCGTCGTCGTCGAGGGCCGCAAGCCGCTCGTCGATCTGGTCCTCGCCTGCCGGGATGTACTCTTCGGAGTCACCGTCAAAGGTCGGGTTGGCGTTCATAAACTATTGCTTTCTTTCCGTTGAGGCCGTCGGCGCAGCTGCGCACGGCCGTCTCCGGACGTTCAGCCCGGGTAAGTGTTGGGGTGCCGGCACGGAAAATCCCATGCGGCCACCAGTCCATTGAAACACGGCAAGGCGCCGGGACCCCATTGGAGTCCCGGCTGTCCGCCTGCCGTCAGTACTTAGTGCGTGCTTGAAAAAACCACATCCAGCACGGCCCGGACCGTTTCTTCGAAGTCCAGGTCAGAGGAATCAACGGTGATGACGCCGTCGGCCGCGTGCTGGAAATTCACCACAGTCGAGTCCTTCACGTCGCGGGTGAGTACCTGCTCCCGCAGCGCCGCGGCGGACTGGGAGCCGCCCAGCTGCACGCCCCGGCGGCGCAGGCGCGCCTCCTCGGATGCCGTGAGCAGGATCCGCACCTCGGCAGTGGGCGCCACCACCGTGGTGATGTCCCGGCCTTCAGCCACGATCCGGAGCCCGGAGTCCTTGATGAGCTGCTGCTGGCGGCGCACCAGTTCGGCGCGGGCACCGAGCGTGGTGGCCACGGCGGATACATTGGAGGACACCTCGGGTTCGCGGATCGCCTGGGTGACGTCCTCTCCCCCAACCCGGACCCATTCGGCATCCGGTGAGGTACTCAGGTCAATGTCCGCGTTCCGGGTCGCGGCTTCAACGGCCACTGCATCCGCCAGGTCAATGCCCGACCGCATGCAGGCGATGGTCACCGCCCGGTACATGGCACCGGTGTCCAGGTAGTTGGCGCGCAGCCGGCGGGCCACTTCACGGCTGATGCTGGACTTGCCGGACCCTGACGGTCCGTCGATTGCCACCACCAGGGGCTTGCCCAGCCGAAACTGTGCCGGATCCTGCTCTGTCATCACTGAACTACCTTCCAGCCGCGCGCGGTCAGTTCGCTGACCAGGCCATGCACTTTGCTCGGCAGCACCGAGATTTCCACCCGTCCAACCTGGCGTCCGGAGGCGTGCTCCAGCCGAAGGTCTTCGAGGTTGACGCCAATTTCGCCGATCTCCGTGAGGAGCCGGGCGATCTGTCCGGGGGTGTCGTCCACCAGGACGGTGAAACTGACGAAGGACTGCGGGGGCGTACCGTGCTTGCCCGGAATCCGTGCCTGCCCGGTATTCCCCTCGGCGATGAGCTGGGCCATATCCAGGCGCGCGCCGTCGGCGGAGGGGTTTTCCAGCGTATTGATCAGTCGGTTCAGGTCCTCCCGCACCCCGTGCAGGATGCTGACCAGGCGCGGTGCGTTGCCGCTGAGGATCTGGACCCAGAGCTTGGGGTCGCTCGCCGCAATCCGGGTGACGTCCCGCAGTCCGTTGCCGGCCAGGGCCAGCGCCGGAGACGGGGTGTCCTGCAGCCGGCTGGCTACCAGGGAGGACATGACCTGCGGAAGGTGGCTGATCAGCGCCACCGAACCGTCGTGCTCTTCGGCGTCCATGCGCGAAACAACGGCACCGAGGTCGATCGCCAGGGCTTCGGCGGTCTTCACGGCTTCCGGGGTGCTCTCCTCGGCGGCGCAGATAACCCAGGGCATCGAGGTAAACAGGTTCCCCAGCGCCGCCACCGGTCCGGACTTTTCCCGTCCGGCCATCGGGTGGGTGCCAACATACCGGGACAGGTCCGTCCCGGTGGCCCGCAGGTCCGCCAGGACGGCAGCCTTGATGCTGGCGATGTCCACGACGACGGCGCCCGGCCAGTCCGCCAGTGCCTGCGCCGCCAGGGACGCAGTCACGTCCGGCGGCGCGGCGACGACTACCAGCTGGGGCGCGAAGCCGGGCCCTGCGTCCTGGAGCAGGCGTCCGGCGCCAATGTCCTTCGCCACCGCGGCGGTGGAGGGGGAAATATCTGAAAGCACGACGTCGATGCCGCGGGCCCGCAGGCCCAGGCCGATGCTCGCACCCAGCAGTCCGGTGCCGATGACCAGCACCGGTCCGGACAGGTGTGTGCCCCCGTTGGCCAGCACGGTCACGGGACTAGAGGCCCAC
This sequence comes from Arthrobacter koreensis, assembly GCF_009193255.1. GTDB lineage: Bacteria > Actinomycetota > Actinomycetes > Actinomycetales > Micrococcaceae > Arthrobacter_B > Arthrobacter_B koreensis. Next base: position 28,099 of record NZ_WACG01000002.1, on the reverse strand, counting down.
GACGGCCATCAGGTGGCCGACTTCGTGGCGTCCCAGGACACGGATGCTGCCCTGGCGCTGGTCATTCAGGCGGATCGGGCCCATCTGGGTGCGGACAAGCCGCTCCACGGGGTGGCCAACGGCGTCGAACATGCGGCGGACAATGCGGTTCCGGCCGGAGTGGAGTACCACCTCCACGAGGATGTGGCCGGGAGTCGAGTCCACCAGACGGAACGAGTCAACCTTGGCGAAGCCGTCCTCCAGCTCAATACCTTCACGCATCTGGGCGCCGATGCCGTGGGCCATGGGCCCGCGCACCTGCACCAGGTAGGTCTTGGGCACCTCGTAGGAGGGGTGGGTCAGGCGGTTGGCCAGCTCGCCGTCGTTGGTCAGCAGCAGCAGGCCTTCAGTGTTGGTGTCCAGGCGGCCAACGTGGAAGAGGCGCTCATGCTTGTTGGTGCTCTTGAGGTAATCGCTGATGCACGGCCGGCCTTCCGGGTCCTCCATCGTGGAGACGACGCCGCGCGGCTTGTTGAAGACGTAGTACTTCTGCGTCTCGTCGAGCTGCAGGCGCATGCCGTCCACGTGGATGGCCACGGTCTTGGGGTCCACGCGCACGCCGAGCTCGGTGACGACTTCGCCGTCGACCTCCACACGGCCCTCGGTGATCATTTCCTCGCAGACACGGCGCGAGGCTACGCCGGCGCTGGCCATGACCTTCTGCAGCCGGATGCCCTCGGGATCGTGGTGCTCGGAAATGACGGGCTTGCCCGGACGGCGCGTGTGCGTGCGCTTGGTCACCGGGCCCAGGTTCTTGCCGAAGCGTTCGTTGCGGAAAGCCCGCTCGCCGCCGCCCTTGCCCTTCGGGGCGCCGGTGCGGGGACCGCCGGGCTTGAAGCCGCCTTCTTTGGGCGCGCTTCCCTTGAAACCGCCGGACTTTGGTGCGCCGGACTTGAAGCCTCCCTGCTTGGGGGCGCCTGCTCCGCCTGAGGACTTCGGGCCTCCGGTGCGTCCGGTGGCGGGCTTGGAGCCCTTGCCGAAGCTGCGGCTGGAGCCTGCTCCCCCGCCGCTGCGCGGATTACTGCGGCCTGAGCCGGAACGGGGTGCCTGTGTCATTGAGAAGTCCTTCGGGTGTAGCGGTTAGTAAGTAGTTTCTTCAAATTCCGGGAGGTTTTCCAGCCCGGGCAAGTGCGGTGCGATCTGCGGCAGTTCCTCTACGCTGCCCAGACCCAGCTTTTCCAGGAAAAGCGGGGTTGTCACGTAGAGCAGTGAACCGGTTTCGGGTTCGGTTCCGGATTCAGTTACCAGCCCCCGCTGGATCAGCGTCCGGACCACGGAATCCACGTTGACTCCACGGATGGCCGAAATTCGTCCGCGGGTGACCGGCTGCCGGTAGGCAACCACTGCCAGGGTTTCCAGCGCGGCCTGGGAAAGCCGGGCGCTCTGCCCTTCGAGAACGAACTGCCCAACGACGTCGGCGAAGGCGGGGCGGGAGTAGATTCGCCAGCCGCCGGCAACTTCCCGGAGCTCAAAACCGCGCGGTTCAACTGCGCGCAGTCCGTCAGGTCCGTCCCCAGTATAGCCGTCATACTCTTTGCGCAGACCGTCAAGGAGTTCTTCGGCCGCCGCGGCGCCAATTCCCAGTGCTGCGGCAAGGCTCGCGGCGCTCACCGGCTCGCTGGCCACCATCAATACCGCTTCGGCTGCGGCACGTACGCCGCCGGGCCGGCCCCCGACGCCTCCACCGTTGGCCGCGGAGGTGTTTTCAGTGCCCTGGTTCGAGAGCTGCGGCTGCATCGGTCTCCTCGTCAGCGTCGTCGTATTCATCGGTGAGGGTGGAGGCGGACCAGTCAAGGAAGCCGGTTCCGGTCCAGGTGATCTTCAGCTCGCCCAGCGGCTCAGGCTGGTCGAAGGCCAGCACTCCGTCGCGGAACATCTCCAGGAGTGCGAGGAAGCGGCCAACAATTTCCAGCGGTGTGGCCCCTTCCGCCAGTTCCAGGAACGTCAGCGGGCTGCCCTGCCGGAGCCTGGCCCCGATAATCCGCGCCTGTTCCCGCACGCTGACGCGCGGTGCGTGCAGGTGTGCCAGGCCGACTTCGGTGGGCAGACCGGGTTTGGGTTCGAGCGCCTTCCGTGCCAGCTGACCGAATTCACCGGCACTCGTTTTCCAGACCAGTTCCGGGAGCATGGCAGCCAGGTGCGGCTCCAGCGCGGTGTCCCGCGGGAAGCGGAGGCCTTCTTCCTCGAGCCGGCGTTCCATCAGGGAGGCAACCTCTTTGAAGGCGCGGTACTGCAGTAGCCGGGCGAAGAGCAGGTCCCGCGCCTCCAGCAGGGCGATGTCGTCGTCGTCCTCCACGTCTCCAGCCGGAAGCAGGCGGGCTGCCTTCAGGTCAAGGAGCGTTGCCGCGATCACCAGGAACTCACTCGCTTCGTCCAGCGCCCAGCCCTGGCCGGAAGCCGTCAGCGCGCGGATATAGCCGATGAATTCGTCGGTGACCGTGGCAAGGGCAATTTCAGTGATGTCCAGCTCATGCTTGCTGATGAGCCCAAGCAGCACGTCGAACGGGCCGCGGAAGTTCTCCAGCCGGACCTCGAACCCGGCCGCGGCGGCCGTATCCCCTGCGGCGCTAGGGAGCGCCGCCGCGGGCAATCAGTTCCTTGGCCAGCCGGCGGTAGGACTCAGCGCCGGCGTGGTTTCCGGCGTAGGAGGTGATGGGTTCGGCAGCGACGGTGGCATCGGCGAACTTGATGGTGCGCTTGATGACGGTTTCGAAGACCTTGTCCCCGAAGGCTTCCACCAGGCGGCCAATGACCTCGCGGCTGTGCAGCGTGCGCGCGTCGTACATCGTGGCGAGAACGCCGTCCACCTGCAGGCCCGGGTTCAGCCGGTCCTGGACCTTCTCGATAGTCTCCACCAGCAGCGCCACGGCGCGGAGGGCAAAGAACTCGCAGATCAGCGGAATGATCACGCCGTGGGCGGCGGTGAGCGCATTAACGGTCAGGAGGCCCAGGGAGGGCTGGCAGTCGATGAGGATGACGTCGTAGTCGTCCGAGACACGGCGCAGCGCGCGTTCCAGGACCTGTTCGCGGGCAACTTCGTTGACCAGCTGGACTTCGGCGGCGGAGAGGTCGATGTTCGCAGGCAGGAGGTCGATGTTCTCAACGTGCGTTTCCTGGATGGCATCGCGGATGTCCACCTTGCGGTCCATGAGCACGTTGTAGACGGTGACATCCAGTTCGTGCGGGTTGGTGCCCAGCCCGGCGGACAGGGCGCCCTGCGGGTCGAAGTCCACCAGCAGGACCTTGCGTCCGGCCTCTGCCAGTGCGGCACCGAGATTGATGGTGGACGTAGTCTTGCCGACGCCGCCCTTCTGGTTCACCATCGCGATGATGCGGGCCGGACCATGGGAAGTCAGGACCGGAGGCTCGGGGAACTCAGTCAGCGGCCGGCCGGTAGGACCCATGGCTTCGCCGGCTGCGCCCTGTGCCTCGTCCTGCAGAGTTGTGGAACTCTGTTCGCTGCTCACGTATAAATCCACGCTTCCGTCTCTAGCTGTCCTGCTGGCTGTCCTTTCCAAGGTTACAACCGTGCAACACGGATACCGCGAATCCGGGCGCGTAACGCCTGCGAGCCTTGACGCTCAACCTTAACTCGAACCTTGATCCACGGGACGGCGGGCCGGTCCGGCCGGGCGGGATCAGTTTCGCCGAAACCATTGACGCATTTTCCGCTCGGCGGTTAGCGTCTAGGTAAACAGATGTTGACTGTGAGGCAATACGAGGCGCAGGTCCACGTCAAAGCCCAGTCCGCCGAACCGACAGGACCAAATGTGGAATACATAAACGCCGCGATCGTTGTGGCTTATCTCGTAGGGATGCTTGCTTTCGGATGGTGGGGAAAGTCCCGCACCAAGAATGAGAGCGACTACCTCGTAGCCGGCAGGCGGCTCGGCCCGCTCTTTTACACGGGAACCATGGCTGCCGTAGTCCTGGGCGGCGCGTCAACCGTGGGCGGCGTGGGCCTTGGCTACCAGTACGGCATCTCCGGAATGTGGCTCGTAGTGGCCATCGGCGCCGGTGTCCTGCTGCTCAGCCTGCTCTTCGCCTCGAAGCTGCAGAAGCTGAAGATCTACACGGTCTCCCAGATGCTCTCGCTCCGTTACGGCCCGGGTTCAACCCGCATGTCCTCCGTTGTCATGCTGGCCTACACCCTGATGCTGTGTGCCACCTCCACGGGCGCGTACGCCACCATCTTCGTCGTGCTCTTCGGCTGGGACCGTTGGCTGGCAATCGCCGTAGGCGGCGCCGTCGTACTCATCTACTCCACGATCGGCGGCATGTGGTCCATCACCCTCGCGGACATGGCGCAGTTCATCATCAAGACCATCGGCGTGTTCGCGCTGATGCTGCCCTTCACCTTCGCCAATGCCGGCGGCATCGACGGAATCCGCGAACGCGTGGACGCTGAGTTCTTCAGCATCACCGGCATCGGCGCGCAGAGCATCATCACGTACTTTGTGGTCTACACCCTTGGCCTGCTGATCGGCCAGGACATTTGGCAGCGCGTCTTCACAGCCCGCACACCCCTGATTGCGCGCTGGGGCGGCACCGCGGCCGGCATCTACTGCATCCTGTACGGCGTGGCCGGAGCCCTGATCGGCATGGCAGCCTCCGTCGTCCTGCCGGCCATCGAATCCAAGGACGATGTCTACGCGGACGTCGCCATGAACATCCTGCCGGTGGGATTGGGCGGGCTGGTCCTGGCTGCCGCCGTCGCGGCCATGATGTCCACTGCCTCGGGTTCCCTCATTGCGGCCGCCACGGTGGCGCGCACCGACGTCGTGCCCTACGTCCGCAGCTGGTTCGGCGGTTCGAAGGCCACCGGCACCGACGCTCCGTCCGCCGAAAACCCGGAGCACGACGTCGCCCGCAGCCAGGCCTGGGTCCTGGGCCTGGGCGTCGTGACGATCCTGCTGGCCATTGTGGTCCAGGACGTCGTGGCGGCCCTGACCATTGCGTACGACATCCTGGTGGGCGGCCTGCTGGTCGCGATCCTGGGCGGACTGTTCTGGAAGCGGGGCACCGGCTTCGGCGCAGCAGCCTCCATGGTCGCCGGAACCGTGGCAACCCTCTCCACCATGATCTACCTGGAAATCACCGGAGATGCTCCGTATGACGGCGTATACGCCAACGAACCCATCTACTTTGGCCTCATCGCCTCCGCGGCGGTGTACTTCGTGGTCTCGTTGCTGACGCCGCGGACAGACCCCGCAGTGATGTCCGCCTGGGAGGACCGCGTGGCGGGCCGGGCGCAGCTGGACGCGGCAGATGCAGGCGAGACTGTGGACGCTTCCCGCGCCCAGTAGCTGAGCAGACAAAACAGACAAAAGGAACGCTCCCGCCAGGTGCGGGAGCGTTCCTTTTGTCTGCCGGTTTCTAGGCCTTCGGGCGCGGGCTAGGACCGGCCGCCGGCTGCGGGAACGGCGCTCTCCACTTCCCGGGATTCCTCCGTGGGTTCCGGTTCGCCGGACCCGGCGTCGACGTTCATGCTGGCTTCGTCGAACGGAAGTTCCTTGTCCAGGACCCGGCGGACCTGGTCCTTGTCGATTTCCTTGGTCCAGGTGCCGATCAGCACGGTGGCGACGGCATTGCCGGTGAAGTTGGTCAGGGCGCGGGCTTCGGACATAAAGCGGTCGATGCCCACGATCAGGCCAACACCTTCGATCAGGTCCGGGCGGTGGGACTGCAGGCCGCCGGCGAGGGTCGCGAGGCCCGCACCGGTAACACCGGCAGCGCCCTTGGAGGCGATGATCATGAAGACCAGCAGTGAGATCTGCTCACCGAGCTCCAGCGGCTTTCCCATCGCGGAGGCGACGAACAGTGCGGCCATGGTCAGGTAGATGGCCGTGCCGTCCAGGTTGAAGGAGTAGCCGGTGGGAACGGTGACGCCGACGACCGGCTTGGAAACTCCCAGGTGCTCCATCTTTGCGATAAGCCGCGGCAGGGCCACCTCGGAGGACGAGGTGGAGAAGATCAGCAGGTATTCCCGGCCGAGGTACCGCATCAGCTTGAAGATGTTGAACCCGGTGACAATCTTCAGCAGTCCGCCGAGGATGACGGCGATGAACAGCACGCAGGTCAGGTAAAACGCGATCATCAGGGTGGCCATGGAGACGATCGCCTGCACGCCGGTTTCGCCGACGACGGCGGCGATGGCTCCGAAGGCGCCGATCGGGGCGAGCCACATGATCATCATCAGGATGCGGAAGACCAGCACCTGGATGTAGCCGATGCCTTTGAGGATCGGGGCGCCGCCCTTGCCCATTTTCTGCAGCGCGAACCCGACGAGCAGTGCCACGAAGAGGGTCTGCAGGATCGACTCACCGGTCAACGAAGCGAGCAGTGTGGTGGGAATGATCCCCAGCAGGAACCCTACGGTCCCGCCGTCCTCTTCCGGTGCGGCCGGTGCAGCGGCTCCGGACGACTGGAGGTCCAGGCCTTCACCGGGGTGGATGAAGTTGCCTACGACCAGCCCGATGGCCAGCGCGAAGGTGGACATGACAATGAAGTAGCCCAGCGCCAGGCCGCCAACCTTGCCGACAGTGGCAGCCTTGGCGATCGAGCCGATGCCCAGGACGATCGTGCAGAAAATCACCGGTGCGATCATCATCTTGATCAGGCCGATGAAGGCTGTACCAAGAGGCTTCATGGACTTGCCGAGCTCGGGAGCTACCAGTCCAATAACTGCACCCAGGATCACGGCAGCGATCACGGCTATGTAGAGGACGTGTGTCCGGTCCTTCTTTTTGGCTTTGACCGTGGGCTGGTCGCCGCCGGGTATGGTGGCAGAGGCCATCGCATGCTCCTAGCTTCGTTGATAGCTGGGCCCCGGCGGCGAATCGCAGCAGGAACCGGAAGTAATCCGGCTACATCCTCTCCGCCCCGTGTGACGGTGGTCACGGTTGTGTTCATACTGTTCACGGAGATCCCCCGGGAACCAGCCGCCGGGGAACCAGAATGCGCGTTGCCGCACCGAAGGAGATACTTGCGCAAGTGGAGCCTGGCCAGCCGGCTGCTTATTGGCCAGCTGGCGTTTATCCTCTGCCTGTCCGCCGGGCTGTCCTGGGCGCTCTACGTCCAGGCGGAACAGCACAGCTACGAGGAAACCGCGGACCGGATGCTCTCCGTCGCGGAGACGATCGCCGCGGACCCGTTCGTGCTTGAATCGGTCACGGGCGAGAACCCGAGCGCCGCGCTCCAGCCCTATGCCGCAGAAGTCATGGGCTCTGCGCACGTGGACTTCCTCACGATTATGGCTCCGGACCGGACGCGCTTTACGCACCGAAACGAGTCCGAGATCGGCAGGCAGTACATCGGGTCCGTGGACCAGGCCCTGGCCGGCACCTCCTTCACCGAGGTCTACACGGGCACCCTGGGTCCCTCGGTCCGGGCCATGGTGCCGGTGCTGGACAGCCGCGGCGAGGTTCGGGCACTGGTGGCTGCCGGGTTGACCGTGGACCGGGTAGCGATCGCCCGCGATGCCGAGCTGCCGGGACTGTTCATCATCGCGACTGCCGCCCTGGCCTGGGGAACCCTGGCCTCCCTCCTGCTCACCCGCTACCTGCGGCGGACCACGCAGGACCGCCGCCCGGATGAGCTGGCAGGCGTCTTCGCCTTCCACGACGCCGCGCTGCATTCGCTGCGGGAGGGCCTGCTGCTGATCAACAACGACGGCGAACTGGTGCTCCGCAACGACCAGGCCGCAGAGCTGCTGGGGCTTCCGGACGGGGCGGCGGAGGGCCCCACCGATTTCCGCGGCCTGGGCCTTCCCGAGCCGCTGGCGGAGCTGCTGCGCTCCGGGCGCACCGCCGTCGACGAATTCCACTTCACGAAGGACCGCATCCTGGTCATCAGCCAGTCCCCCGCCGTGGCCGCGGGGGCGGCGGGTGCCGGCCGCGGCAGGAAAACTGGTGAACCCAGGCGGCTGGGAACAGTGACCACCCTCCGGGACCACACGGAGGTGGAGGCCCTGACCGGTCAGCTGCAGTCAATGCGGACGCTCACCGACGCACTCCAGGCCCAGGCACACGAACATGCCAACCGCCTCCATACCGTCGTGTCGCTGATCGAGCTGGACCGCCCTGCGGAGGCACTCGAGTTCGCCACCCGGGACCTGGAGCAGTCCCAGCAGCTGGCCGATGACGTCGTCAGCGCTGTTGGCGAGCCTGCGCTGGCCGCCCTGCTGGCGGGCAAGAGGGCACAGGCGCGGGAGCGCGGAATCGATCTGGAGCTGGTGCTGCAGCCGGAACCGGAAGACGGGACCGGGCCTGCCCTGCTGGACTCCGGCGAACTGGTGACCATTGTGGGGAACCTCGTGGACAACGCCATGGATGCCGTCCAGGGCCTGCCCGACCCGCACATCACCGTGCATCTGGCGGTGGTGGACGACGGCGGACGTCCGGGTTTCCGGCTCTGCGTCCAGGACAGCGGGCCGGGGGTACCGGCTGAAGCACGCCAGCGCATTTTCGAACAGGGATTCAGCACCAAGGCCTCCCTGCCCGGCACCGGCCGCGGGTTTGGCCTCGCCCTGGTGAACCAGGCCGTGCTCCGGCTTGGCGGGACGCTTCAGCTGGACCCAACGGCGGAAAGCGGCGGCGCGCGCTTCACGGTGCTGCTGCCCCTGCCCGAGGGAGCACACCGGTGATCGCGGAACGGCTTATCCGGGTCCTGGTGGTGGAGGACGAACCGGTGGTGGCGGAGGTGCACTCGGAGTATGTGCGCCGCACCGACGGGTACACGCTGGCCGGCGTTGCCCACACCGCGGCCGAAGCCCTGAAGTTCCTGCAGGCACCGGAGGCGGACGTTGACCTGGTGCTGCTGGACATGAACCTGCCGGACCTCCACGGGCTCGACCTGCTGCGCCGCATCCGCGGTGCGGGGATCCCGTCGGACGTCATTGCCGTTACCGCGGTGCGTGAACTCCCGGTTGTGCGGCAGGCGATGTCTGCGGGAATTGCCCAGTACCTGATCAAGCCGTTCACCTTCGCAGCGTTCAGCACCAAGCTCGGGGCCTACCGTGAGTTCCACGCGAACCTGGCCGGTCAAGGCTCCTCCGCCACTCAGTCCGAGGTGGACCGTGCGCTGGCCGCCCTCCGTCCGGCGGTACCGGCAGTCCTGCCCAAGGGGCTGTCCCCGGAAACACTCCAGACCGTGTCCGAAACCCTCAAGCAGGCCGGGGCCCCGATGTCCGCCTCGGAAGTCTCTGCCGCACTGTCCATGTCACGGATCACCGTGCGCCGGTACCTCGAGCACCTCACGGCCCAGCGGGCGGTCCTGAGGACCCCGCGCTACGGGTCTCCCGGGCGGCCCGAGCTCGAGTACGCCTGGCGCCGCTGATTCCCGTTGCCGTCCGGCGAGAGGGCAGTTACGGCTCTTTTGAGCGCTCTAAACAGCCGTAACTGGCCTCTCGGCGATGGGTCAGGATGCGGCGGGATCGGGACGCAGCAGCGGGATGAGGTCATCGAGCACTGAACGGTCTTCGATGGTGGAGGGCACGGTGAAGTCATCCCCGTCAGCAATTTGGCGCATGGTCTTGCGCAGGATCTTTCCGGAACGTGTCTTTGGCAGCGCCTCCACCACCCGGACCTCGCGGAAATCGGCCACCGGGCCGATCCTGGTGCGGACCAGGTCCGCGAGCGCAGCCTGGATTTCCTCCTCCACAGCTTCCGCTCCGGCCTTGAGGACCACGTACCCACAGGGCCGCTGTCCCTTAAGGCTGTCCTTCACCCCGATCACGGCGCATTCGGCAACGGCAGGGTGCGAGGCAACAATCTGCTCGATCGCTCCGGTGGAAAGCCGGTGGCCTGCCACGTTGATGACGTCATCAGTCCTCCCCATGACAAACACGTAGCCGTCCTCGTCCAGGTAGCCCGAGTCGCCGGTGGCATAGCTGCCCTCAAAGGCTTCCAGGTAGGAGGCACGGTAACGGTCATCGCTGCCCCACAGCGTTGCGAGGGTTCCCGGCGGCAGCGGCAGGTCCAGGACAATGTTCCCCTCTGCCCCGGGCGGAACCTCCGCGCCGGCACCGTCGACAATCCGCACCCGGAAGCCCGGGACAGGGAAGGTCGGCGAACCGGCCTTCAGGGGCTGCGCGTCCAGTCCCATGGGGTTCGCGCAGATGGCCCATCCGGTTTCGGTCTGCCACCAGTGGTCCACCACCGGGATGCCCAGCGATTCGGAGGCCCACCGGTACGTCTCCGGGTCCAGCCGTTCCCCCGCGGCGAAGAGGGTCCTGAGGCCGGAGAGGTCATATCCCGCGGTGAGGGCGGCATCGGGGTCTGCCCGGCGTATGGCCCGCAACGCTGTGGGCGCGGTGAAGAGAACGTCGACGCCGTGTTCGGCCGCCACCCGCCAGAACGCACCGGCGTCGGGAGTCCCCACCGGCTTGCCCTCGTACAGGACTGTGGCGGCACCGGCAATCAGCGGTCCGTACACAATGTAGGAGTGCCCCACAACCCAGCCGACGTCGGAGGCCGTCCACATTGTCTGGCCCGGAGCGACGTCGTAGATATTGGCCATTGACCAGGCCAGGGCCACTGCGTGGCCACCATTGTCCCGCACCACGCCCTTGGGTGAACCCGTGGTTCCGGAGGTGTAGAGAATGTACAGCGGGTCTGTGGCGGCAACGCTGACTGGTCCCTGTGGACGGGCAGAGGCGGCCAGCATGGCCCAGTCCAGCCAGGCTGCGCCGCCCGCGCCGTCGAACTCCGCTGCCGTGTGGGCAAAACCCTCGCGGGCCGTGACGACGACGGCGCGTACCGGGTGGGCTGATGCCTCCAGTGCCTGGGCGACGGTGGGGAGGTACTCCACGCGTCGCTTGGGCTCTAGTCCCCCGCTGGCGGTCACCACGGCGTCAGGACGGGCGTCGTCAATCCGTGCCGCCAGCTCAGTGGCGGCGAAGCCGCCAAACACTACCGAATGCACCGCGCCCAGCCGGGCGCAGGCCAGCATGGCAATCACTGCCTCGGGGATCATCGGCAGGTAGATGACCACACGGTCCCCGGCACGGATACCCTGCCCGTGCAGTACTCCGGCGAAGGTCTCCACCTCCGAGAGCAGTTCGGCAAAGGTGTAGGTGCGCTGGCTGCCGAGCATCGCTGAGTCGTACACGAGCGCAGTCTCGCTGCCGCGCCCGGCCAGTACGTGGCGGTCAAGGGCGTTGTAGCTGGTATTCAATGCACCGTCCGGGAACCAGCGGAACAGCGGGGCGCCGGAGTCATCCAGCGCCCGCTGCGGCCGGACATCCCAATCGATGAGGTCCGCTGCCTTCAGCCAAAACGCCTCCGGGTTATTGACGCTGGCGGCATAGGTTTCGGCGTAGCCGGCAGTTCCCATGAATCCTCCTCGATTCGCGGTCCGTTCGCGTGGTCGCGGCGCACGCAACCGTGCGTACCGGCCATCGTAGGCGACCGCGAGGGTTGTGGAAACCCCCATGTGTATACACAACGTGCTCACGGCCGGAGCAAACGGGAGACTTGCTGCACGATAACCCTTTCTGTGTATACACTGAGGCGAGCAAGAGACATCGTGGGAAGGGCTACCATGCGGGCCAGCGACAAGGCTTACGCCATGCTGCGGGAGGACATCGTCGAATGGCGGCTGCCCCCGGGAACCGTGCTGGGAGAAGTTGAACAGTCCCAGCGGCTGGGCGTCTCCCGGACTCCGCTGCGCGAGGCCCTCGCCAGGCTTACCGCGGACGGGCTGACCGCTCCGCACAACGGACGCGGCGTCGTCGTCACGCCCATCTCCCCTGAAACCGTGCTCGCGCTCTTCGAACTGCGGCAAGCCCTGGAATGCCAGGCGGCCTCGCTCGCGGCGGTAAGGGGCCGGCCCGAGATCTTCCGCGGACTGCGGAGCGATTTCCAGGAAGCGGCGGCGCGGCTGGACGCGGATCCCGGCGAAGACCCGGCGCGGCGCGGGTACTACGCCCTCGTGGCGCGGCTGGACGCCGGAATCGACGAAGCTGCCGCCAATCCCTATCTGGCGCAGGCCCTGGTCAACGTGCGGCTGCACCTTGCACGGGTGCGCCGGCTGGCGAAGGACAACCCGGCGCGGCTGCGCGAGACGGCCGGCGAACACGCCACGATTGCAGCGGCCATCGCATCCGGGGACCCCGCCCTCGCAGCAGCCGCCACCAAAGTCCATCTGCACAAGAGCCTTGAACACTTCACCACCGTCAACCACCCCTGAGACGAACCACCCGAGAGGACCACGCCTTGAAAACGCATCACGTACGTGTTTACCGCAGTGAGGAAAACCTGCCCCGCGAGGAGCAGCTGGCCTGGAAGATCGCCGCTGTTGCCGCCGACCCCGTGGACGTCACGGACGACGTCGCAGACATGGTCATTAACCGCATCATCGACAACGCCTCCGTGGCCGTGGCATCCCTGAACCGCGGACCGATCGTCGCCGCCCGGGCGCAGGCGCTGTCCTTCACGCCGTCTTCCGGGGGTTCCGGAGCCTCTGTCTTCGGTGTCCAGGAAAAGACTTCCCCCGAGTGGGCCGCCTGGGCCAACGGGGTGGCCGTCCGTGAACTGGATTACCACGACACCTTCCTCGCCGCGGAATACTCACACCCCGGAGACAACATTCCTCCGATCCTGGCCGCTGCCCAGCACACCGGCGCATCCGGCGCGGACCTGCTGCGCGGCATCGCCACCGGCTACGAAATCCAGGTGGACCTGGCTAAGGCCATCTGCCTTCACAAGCACAAGATCGACCACGTCGCCCACCTCGGTCCCTCCGCCGCGGCCGGCATTGGAACCCTCCTGGGCCTGGACACCGAGACCATCTTCCAGGCCGTGGGCCAGGCACTGCACACCACCACCGCAACGCGGCAGTCCCGCAAGGGTGAGATCTCCACCTGGAAGGCGCACGCACCCGCATTCGCCGGGAAGATGGCCGTCGAGGCCGTGGACCGTGCCATGCGCGGCCAGACCTCCCCCACCCCCATCTACGAAGGCGAAGACGGTGTCATTGCCTGGCTGCTCGACGGGCCCGATGCCTCCTACGACGTGCCGCTGCCGGCCCCGGGCGAGGCGAAGCGTGCCATCCTGGACACTTACACCAAGGAACACTCAGCCGAGTACCAGGCCCAGGCCTGGATCGACCTGGCCCGGAAGATCCACCGCGAGCACCCCGAGACGGCCGACCCGGCCAACGTTGCCTCGGTGCTGATCTCCACCTCGCACCACACCCACTACGTCATCGGCTCCGGCGCCAACGACCCGCAGAAGTACGATCCCACTGCGTCACGCGAGACCCTGGACCACTCGATCCCGTACATCTTCACGGTCGCCCTGCAGGACGGCGCCTGGCACCACGTTGATTCCTACTCCCCCGAACGTGCCGGGCGCCCGGATACCGTAGCGCTCTGGCACAAGGTCACCACGGTGGAGGATCCCGAGTGGACCCGCCGGTACCACTCGGTGGACATTGCGGAGAAGGCCTTCGGCGGCCGGGTGGACATCACGCTGGCGGACGGCACCGTGATCACGGACGAGATCGCCGTGGCCGACGCCCATCCGCTTGGTGCCCGGCCGTTCGTCCGCGCCGACTACATCCACAAGTTCCGCACGCTGGCGGCGGGACTGGTCTCGGAGGAGGAAATGGACCGCTTCATTGCGGCCGCCGAGCGCCTCCCCGAACTCGCGGCCGGGGAACTCGGCCAGCTCAACATCAACGCCGCAGCAGGCGTCATCGACCCCGCCGCCGCACCGAAGGGACTGTTCTAGATGCTGTACTCCTCCACTACCCCTGAGCAGAAGCGCATCGCGATGCGCGAAGGCCTGGCATCAGGCACCCTCCAGCAGTACCCGGGAGCGTTCAACCCGCTGTCCGCACGGCTCATCCAGGAAAAGGGCTTCTCCGGCGTCTACATCTCCGGCGCAGTCCTGGCCAATGACCTGGGCCTGCCGGACATCGGCCTGACGACGCTGACCGAGGTGGCTGCCCGCGCCGGACAGATTGCCCGGATGACGGACCTGCCGGCCATTGTCGACGCCGACACCGGCTTCGGCGAGCCGATGAACGTTGCCCGCACCATCCAGGAGCTGGAGAACGCCGGGCTGGCCGGCTGCCATATCGAGGACCAGTTCAACCCGAAGCGCTGCGGCCACCTGGACGGCAAGAACGTGGTGGACCTGGACACCGCCACCAAGCGGATCCGCGCTGCCGCCGATGCCCGCCGGGACCCGAACTTCCTGATCATGGCCCGTACGGATATCCGCGCGGTCGAGGGCCTGGAAGCCGCCCAGGAACGGGCCCGCGCCCTCGTCGAGGCAGGCGCAGATGCGATCTTCCCTGAGGCCATGAAGACGGTGGAGGAATTCGCCGCCATCCGCGCCGCCGTCGACGTCCCGATCCTGGCCAACATGACCGAGTTCGGCAAGAGCGAACTATTCACCTATGACCAGCTCGCTTCCGCAGGCGTGAACATAGTCATCTACCCGGTGACGCTGCTGCGCAGTGCCATGGGCGCTGCCGAGCGGACGCTGGAGACCATCAAGGCCGACGGCACCCAGGCCGCCAGTGTTCCCAGCATGCTCACACGTGCGCGCCTGTACGATCTGGTGGATTATGAGGCGTACAACCGCTTCGATACCTCGGTATTCAATTTCCAGGTCCCCGGCACCCCGGCGTCGGCCTGACCCCGGACGTTCCATTCCGGCATACTCACCAAAGAAGGCACTGCACCACCGCTGACCTGCGCACCACGACGAAGGAGTCCCAATGACCGACACCACGATTCATAAGGGCCTGGCCGGAGTGCTGGTGGACACCACCCGCATTTCCAAGGTCAACCCGGAAACGAACTCGCTGCTCTACCGCGGCTACCCTGTCCAGGAGCTGGCCGCCAAGTGCTCGTTCGAGGAAGTTGCCTACCTGCTCTGGCACGGAGAGCTGCCCTCGGCGGATGAACTCGCGGTGTTTACCGACGCCGAGCGTTCCCAGCGGGCACTGTCTCCGGAGCTGAAGGCGGTCATCGACGCGCTGCCGGTCACCTGCCATCCGATGGATGTGTGCCGGACGGCTGCCTCGGTCCTGGGTGCCCAGCACGAGGCTGCGGACGATTCCAGCGCAGAGGCCAACCTCGCAAAGTCCGTGAGCCTCTTCGCCGGCATGCCTGCCGTCGTCGCCTATGACCAGCGGCGCCGGCGCGGCGAGGACCTGGTGGAGCCACGGGAAGACCTGGGGTACTCGGCCAACTTCCTCTGGATGACCTTCGGTGAGGAAGCCGCCCCCGAGGTGGTGGACGCTTTCAACGTCTCGATGATCCTGTACGCGGAGCACTCCTTTAATGCGTCCACGTTCACGGCGCGGGTGATCACCTCCACGCTGGCGGACCTGCATTCGGCGGTTACCGGAGCCATCGGTGCACTGAAGGGTCCGCTGCACGGCGGAGCCAACGAGGCCGTGATGCACACCTTCCAGGAGATCACCGAGGCCACCGCGGAGGAGGACGAAGCTGCCGCCTACGCCGCTGCCTGGTTGGATGAGGCGCTGGCCGAGAAGAAGAAGATCATGGGCTTTGGCCACCGGGTCTACAAGAACGGTGATTCCCGCGTTCCCACGATGAAGGCTTCACTGGACGCGATGATCAAGCACTATGACCGTCCGGACCTCGGCGAGCTCTACACGGCGCTGGAAACGGCGATGGCGGAGCGGAAGAACATCCTGCCCAACCTGGACTATCCGGCGGGACCGGCCTACCACCTGATGGGCTTCGACACGCCAACCTTCACTCCGCTGTTCGTAGCGGCGCGGATCACCGGCTGGACCGCGCACATCATGGAGCAGCTGGAAGCCAACTCGCTGATCCGTCCGCTGAGTGAATACAACGGCCCGGACGAGCGCCACCTGGCCTAAAGGCCCGGTTCAAAACACGAATGCCCGCCGCAGGTTTTCCTGCGGCGGGCATTCGTGTCTCATCCGGGAAGCTCCTGATCGGCATGCGGGTGAACCGCCTGCACCGCCCGGATCTCTGGATACCGGTATTTATGGCCATGCCGCGGATGCTCGCGGAGCTGTCGGCCGACGCCGGTTCAGGACTGCTGGGCTACCGCATCACTATGGGTGCAGGCGGCCCGCTGGTGGTCCAGTACTGGCGAACCCCCGAGGACGCCTACGCCAGTGACACCGGTGCCGAACACCGGCCGGCCTGGGCGGAATTCAACCGCCGGGCACGCAGCGCACCCGGTGCCGTAGGTATTTGGCATGAGACCTACGTGGTGAACCGGGCAGAGCCGATGTACGTGGGCATGCCGCTGACCGGTCTGGCCGCCGCAACCGGCAGCCGAGAAGCCGGGACAGGAAGCCGGGCTGCACAGCGGCCGGGACCGGCGCGCAGGGCTGCCTGAACGGCGGGGCCATCCAGCCCTCTAGGTGGAGGAAAAGACGACGCTTGCCACGCACTCATTGTCCGGCGCCAGCGTGATGACGGCGGCGAAGTAGTCGCCATCGAGCACGCGCGGCAGCCAGTGCGCCGAATCTTCCCACATGTGCGGGTACGGAATGGAGCCTGCGGGGTACCAGGCAGGATCGATTTCCGACGACGGGGACGGCTCCCCCAGCCAGTTCCAGCTGCGGTAGACCACCGTGGACATGTCCCATTCGGGTTTCGCGGGAAAGACGAATTCGATGGTCCCGGCCGGTTCAAGATCAGATTCCGCCATCCTGACCCCGGATTCCTCGAAGACTTCCCGGACGGCGGCCTGCTCGGGGGTCTCTCCCGGCTCCACGTGTCCGCCCAGGCTCACGATGCGGCCAACACCGAATCCGGTCTTCTTCAGCCCCAGCAGAACTTCCTGCCCGCCGCCGCGGGTTTCGCGCATCAGGAAGCACAGCACCACCGGGGTTGCCCGCGGCGACTGCCCGGCCGGGTTCACAGTGCCCGCGGATGGGCCGCGGCATAGACTTCACGCAGCGTGTCGGCCGTGACCAGTGTGTACACCTGGGTCGTCGTGACGGACGCGTGGCCAAGCAGCTCCTGGACTACGCGAACGTCCGCACCGCCCTCCAGCAGGTGCGTGGCGAAGGAATGGCGCAGGGTGTGCGGGGAAACATCCCGGTCGATCTTCGCCCGTTCGGCGGCGGTCTTGAGGATCGTCCAGGCGCTCTGCCGGCTCAGCCGTCCGCCACGCGCATTGAGGAAGAGTGCCGGGGTGCCTTTCCCCTTGGCCGCTGCGCCGGGCCGGCCACGGACGAGGTACTCGTCCAATGCCCGTGCAGCGTAGGAGCCGAGCGGCACCAGGCGTTCCTTCGACCCTTTGCCGAACAGGCGGACGACGTCCGGGCCGTTGGCCGGGATGCGTTCAAGTGAGAGGTCGTCGATATCCAGGCCCACAGCTTCGCTGATGCGTGCGCCGGTGGAATAGAGGAACTCAAGCAGGGCCCGGTCACGCAGCCCGGTGGGGGTGTCCAGCGGAACGGCTTCCAGGATGCGCGTCACCTCATCCACGCTAATGGCCTTGGGCAGGCGTTTGCCCGGAAGCGGCGGATGTACGTCTGCGGCGGGATCCTGCTCCGTCAGCCCTTCCAGCGCCCAGAACTTGTGAAGTCCGCGCACGGCAACGATGGTCCGGGCGGCTGAGCGCACGCTGAGGGCGGAGGCGCCGTCGGACCCCTCCGCGATGGACCTGGCAAAGGCAGTGACGTCGTGCCGGGTGATATCGGTGACGGAGGTGCGTCCGCCGGCGGCAAGGAAACGCGCATAACGCAGCAGGTCGCGGCGGTAGGCATCCACCGTATTGCGGGCCAGCCCTCGTTCGACGGCCATGTGCTGCAGGTAGGCACCAATGGCACGGCCGACGGCGGTGGAACGCAGTTCCTCCTCTGCGGACCGGGAACTGCGGGCTGCCGGGGCGGGAGCCTTGGGCATTTCCGCCTGCTCCTGGGCTGCGAGTTCTGCCCGGTCGAGGACGAGGGTGGGGTTCAGCTGGGCGGAAAGGTCCAGCTCGACGGTGTCATTGTGCCGGGGCACGGCCTGGGCGCCGTCCGTTCCGGCACTGGATGGAGGAACGTTTGACGGCATTGGTTCCCCCTAGCGGACGGAACCGTTGGGCCAGGCGTGATGCTCCGAATGGTGTTCCGGCCAGGGCGCATCCCCCGGACGCAGGCCGGCGTAGCCGGTACTGCGCGCCGCAGCAGCCGCAAGTACTGCCGCTGCCGCCGAGGGGCTGTGGATCCGCCCTTCCAGGACCGCCTTCACGGCGTCGTCGAGATCCACCCAGAGCATCTTGATTTCCGCTTCCTCGTGGAAGCGTTCGTGCCGCTCGGCCTCGGGGACCTCGTGCAGGCCGCGGGCAAGGTAGATGCGGAGCTCCTCTCGGGAGGACCCGGGAGAGAGGAAGAGGTCGGTGAGGACGTTCCAGTCCTCGGCAACGAGGTCTGCTTCCTCGGCCAGTTCACGGACAGCGGCGGTGAGGTAGTCCTCGCCTTCGACGTCCAGGAGCCCGGCGGGGATTTCCCACAGTGTCATCCGTACCGGATGGCGGTACTGGTTGATGAGCAGGATCTGGCCCTGTTCGTTCATTGCCAGAATGGCCACGGCACCTGGGTGCCGGATGAAGTCGCGGACCAGGGGTTCACCGTCGTCGGTCAGGGTGAACTTTTCGCTCACCACGTCCCAAATGGGACCGCTGTAGGCCACGGAAGATTCCAGCAGCCGTCGCGGACTCTGTTCGTCGGCGAACCCCCGGTCCTCGCTCATGTCCTTACGCCTCCGCGCCCTGGTGTGCCAGCGCAGCCTTGATCAGGCCGGCGAACAGCGGGTGGGGACGGGTGGGCCGCGAGCTCAGTTCCGGGTGCGCCTGGGTGGAGACGTAGTACGGGTGGACTTCTTCGGGGAGTTCTACGAACTCCACGAGCTGGCCGTCCGGGGACGTTCCGGAGAAGACCAGGCCGGCTTCGGCAATCTGCTCGCGGTAGGCGTTGTTGACTTCGTAGCGGTGCCGGTGGCGTTCGGCGACGGCGGTCTTGCCGTACGTCTTGGCCACAACGGAACCTTCGTCCAGCTTGGCGTCCCAGAGACCCAGGCGCATGGTTCCGCCCATGTCTCCCTGACCTGCAACGATGT
The DNA here is from genome assembly GCF_009193255.1 of Arthrobacter koreensis. Classification (GTDB taxonomy): domain Bacteria; phylum Actinomycetota; class Actinomycetes; order Actinomycetales; family Micrococcaceae; genus Arthrobacter_B; species Arthrobacter_B koreensis. Next base: position 8,985 of record NZ_WACG01000002.1, on the reverse strand, counting down.
CCTTCTGCTCGGCCATCGTCGCGATGACCGGGTACTTGGTATCCGGCTCGAACTCGCTCGAGGACGCGCCCTCCAGGCCCACCACGTTGCGGGCGTACTCGATGACCATGCTCTGCAGGCCAAGGCACAGGCCCAGGGTAGGCATCTTGTTCTCGCGGGCGAACTTCAGTGCGCCCAGCTTTCCTTCGAGGCCGCGGATCCCGAAGCCGCCGGGAACGCAGATCGCGTCCACGCCGTCCAGTGCCTTGCGGGCACCCTCTTCGGTAGCGCAGTCATCGGAGGGAACCCAGCGGATCTTCACCTTGGTGTTGTTGGCGAAGCCGCCGGCCCGCAGGGCTTCGGTCACCGAGAGGTAGGCATCCGGCAGGTCGATGTACTTGCCGACCAGCGCCACCTCAAGGTGGTGCCTGGGGTTGTGGACGGCCTCGAGCAGGCGGTCCCACTTGGTCCAGTCGACGTCCTTGAACTTCAGTCCCAGGTGCTGGACGATGTACGCGTCCAGGTTCTGGGAGTGCAGGGTCTTGGGAATGTCGTAGATGCTCGGAGCGTCCGGGCAGCCGATGACGGCATCAACGTCGACGTCGCACATGCGGCCGATCTTGTCCCGCATGGAGTCCGGCACGGGCCTGTCGGAGCGGATGACGATCGCGTCCGGCTGGATACCGATGGAACGGAGGGCTGCCACCGAGTGCTGGGTGGGCTTGGTCTTCAGTTCCTGGGACGGGCCGATGTACGGAACCAGGGAAACGTGCAGGAAGAAGACGTTGTTGCGTCCTACGTCCTGGCGGACCTGCCGGGCCGCTTCGAGGAACGGCTGGGACTCGATGTCGCCTACGGTGCCGCCGATTTCCGTGATGATGACGTCCGGGGACTTCTTCGCCTCGGAGGGCAGGCGCATCCGGCGCTTGATCTCGTCGGTGATGTGCGGAATGACCTGGACGGTGTCACCGAGGTATTCGCCGCGGCGTTCCTTGGCAATCACGGTGGAGTACACCTGGCCGGTGGTCACGTTGGCGGACCCGTCGAGGCTCTCATCGAGGAAGCGCTCGTAGTGTCCAATATCGAGGTCGGTCTCGGCACCGTCATCGGTGACGAAGACCTCTCCGTGCTGGAAGGGGTTCATTGTGCCCGGATCCACATTCAAGTAGGGATCGAGCTTCTGCATGGTCACCGAGAGGCCGCGTGCCCGAAGCAGGTGACCGAGGCTGGAAGCCGTCAGACCCTTACCGAGGGAAGAAGCCACACCGCCGGTGACGAAGATGTGTTTGGTCGTAGAAGACGACTTGGGAAACCTGGAATTTGATCGCTGCACCACGGAATTCGAGCCTATCACCTTTTGTTGGTTGGGGTATTACTCACCGGGGACGGCAGCCGTCGCCAGCAGTTCCTCGGCGTGGGCACGGGCCGACTCCGAGTCCTCATGGCCCGCGAGCATCCGGGCCAGTTCCCTGATCCGGGCCTCGCGGTCCAGCACGACGACGTCGCTGGCGGTTACGCCGGTTCCGTCGCCTGCGGAGGAAGAGGTTTTGATTACGCGGATGTGGTGGCCGGCGAAGGCAGCCACCTGGGGCAGGTGGGTGACCACAATCACCTGGACATGCCGAGCGAGCATCGCCAGCCTGCGCCCGATTTCAATGGCCGCCTTGCCGCCGACGCCGGCGTCCACCTCGTCAAAGACGAAGGTGGGCACCGGGTCCACCTCCGCCAGGACCACTTCGATCGCGAGCATGACCCGCGAGAGTTCACCGCCGGACGCTCCCTTGCCCAGCGGGCGGGGCGGGGCGCCGGGATGCGGCGCGAGCAGGAACTCAATGGCATCGGCACCGTACGGACCAAGCTCACCGGTTGGCTCTACGTTGATGACCAGCCTGGCGTCCGGCATGGCCAGCGCGGTCAGTTCCGCACTCACGCGTTCTCCGAGTTCGGCTGCGGCTTCGGTGCGGAGCTTGGTCAGGCCGGCTGCCTCGTCCCGGAGCCGGGCTTCGAGTTCGGACAGTTCGGCTTCGAGGGATTCGATCCGGTTGCCGTCGTCTCCCAGGTCGGCCAGCCGCGCACGGCTCGTTTCGGCCCATTCGAGCACCTCATCGATGCTGGGAGCGTACTTCCGGACAAGGGTGGCAAGCTCGGCCCTCCGGGCTTCAACTTCCGCGAGTCTCCCGGGTCCATCGGAGTCAAGGGATGCGCTGTAGCTGGACAGTTCGGCAGCAATGTCCGCGAGGATGTAGCCTACCTCGGCGAGCCGGCCGGCTGCGGCAGCCAGCGCCGGGTCGTGTTCACCGGCAAGTTCCAGCTGGCGCTTGGCGGCGTCAACCAGCGACGTGGCGTCCGAGCCGTCGGAGAAATCCCCGGCGACCAGTGCGGAATGCGCGCCGACTGAGGCTGTCCGCAGCTCCTCGACATTGCCCAGGCGCATCGCCTCGGTTTTCAGGTTCTCGTCTTCGGCCGGTTCCGGGGCAACGGCGTCGATCTCTTCAAGTGATGCGGCAAGGTACTCGGCTTCGCGCAGGCGTTCCCGGGCGGTCTCGCGCAGCTCAGTCAGCTCGGCTGCTGCGGCGCGCCAGCGGTCATAGCCCTGCCGGTAGGCAGCCATGGCTGCGGCGAGCGTTTCCCCGGCGTACTTGTCCAGGGCTTCCCGCTGGGCCGTGGTGCTCTTGAGCCGCAGCTGGTCCGTTTGCCCGTGCACCGCCACCAGGTGGCTGCCCACCTCTGCCAGCACGCCCACCGGAGCGGATCGTCCGCCCAGGTGTGCGCGGCTGCGGCCGTCGGCGTTGACGGTGCGTGCCACCAGGAGTTCAGTGCCGCCGTCGTACTCCTCCAGCTCTGCGCCCGCGTCCGCGGCGCGGACAAGGGCCGGGCTGTCCGGCGAGAGCCGCACGACCGCTTCCGCCAGCGCGGATTTGGCGCCGGTGCGGACCGCACCGGCGTCCGAGCGGGCGCCCAGGAGGAGTCCGAGGGCGGTGATGACCATGGTCTTGCCGGCGCCGGTCTCACCGGTGACCACGGTGAAACCTGAACCAAGTGTCAGCGTCGCATCGGTGATGACGCCCAGGTCCCGGATGCGGATTTCTTCGATCACGGGAGCACTCCTCCGCTCTCGGCTACGTCTGCGGGATGGTTCGCCGGTCCGCGCCAGCCCTGGGTGGGCAGCTGGAATTTGCGGACCAGGCGTTCGGAGAACGGCGTCTGGTGGGTTCGTGCCAGCCGGACGGGAACATCCGACCGGGTGACTTCCACGCGGGCACCCGGGGGCAGGTCGAGGCTGCGCCGGCCGTCGCACCAGAGCAGGCCGTTGGCGGCGTTCCGGGTCAGGATCTCCACCGCCAGAATTGAGTCCGGGGCCACCACCAGGGGCCGGGAGAAGACGGCATGGGCGCTGATCGGGGTGATCAGCAGGGCTTCCACCTCCGGCCAGACCACCGGTCCCCCGGCGGAGAAAGCGTAGGCTGTGGATCCGGTGGGGGTGGCCATGACAACGCCGTCGCAGCCGAAGGATGAAATGGGGCGGCCGTCCACCTCCATGACTACCTCGAGCATGCGCTGGCGATCCGCCTTCTCGACGGCGGCTTCGTTCAGGGCCCAGGTGTGGGCGAGCAGGGTGCTGTCCAGCCACACCTTCACGTCGATGGTGAGGCGTTCCTCCACCGTGTACGCCCGGTCCACGACCCAGCCGACGGTCTTCTCCAGGTCTTCGCGTTCACTTTCGGCCAGGAATCCAACGTGGCCCAGGTTCACGCCGAGCAGCGGGACTTCGGTGTCCCGCACCAGCTCGGCGGCGCGCAGGATGGTTCCGTCTCCGCCCAGCACCATGCCGAGATCCACATCCGCGAGCTGCAGATCTTCGAAGAGGATTTCGGTGGGGACGGTGAGCTGTCCGTATTCGGCCTGGATGTCCTCGAGATCCTTGCGCCGCATCACCGGCACCAGGCCGGCGGCGTGCAGCTGGGTGCAGACTTCCTGGGCCGCAGCCATGGCGGCCTTCCGGCCGGTGTGCGCGAGCACCAGTATCCGTCTGCTCATCTTGTCCAGTCCTGTTCTGCCCCGTTACGGAGCAAGTGTGTTGCCGTCCCGCCAGTCTTCTACGCCCTGCGGCGCCTCCGCAAACGCGCCGGGTCCGCCAAAGACCCCGTTGACGAGTACCGCCGCCGCTGCGGCCCGGTCTGCCGCGTCGCGGGGAGTCCCCTGGGGGACCGTCATCCACATAAAGAATTCCACATTCCCGTTCTGCCCGGGCAAAGGACTGCGGGCGATTCCGCTGATTTCCAAACCCGCGTCCAGCGCGGCGCCGGCCACCCGCTCGACTGCGAGCCGGTGGCGTGCCGGATCGGTCACGACGCCGGTGCGGTTCAGCAGCTCCCGGCCCACCTCGAACTGGGGTTTCGCCATCAGCAGCAAGCTGCCTCCCGGCCGTGTGGCGGCTGCCAGCGGAGCGATCACCATGGTCAGGGAGATGAAACTCAGGTCGGCCACGGTGAGGTCCACGGTGCCGCCAATGTCCGCGGGTGTGAAGTAGCGGACGTTCATGCCCTCGAAGACCCGGACCCGTGGATCCGCGCGGAGGGAATCCACCAGCTGGCCGTGCCCTACGTCCACCGCCGCCACTTCCAGGGCCCCGGCGCGCAGCAGCACATCGGTGAACCCGCCGGTTGATGCACCGGCGTCCAGGCAACGCAGACCGGTAGGGTCCACGCCGGGGAATGCCGCCAGTGCACCCGCGAGTTTATGCCCGGCCCGGCTCACGTAGTCGGGTCCGCCGTCGTCTGCCACGCTCAGCGGTTCCTCCGGCCGGATGGGTGCAGACGCCTTGGTGAGCACGGTCTGGCCGCGCTGTACGCGTCCTGCGGCGATGAGCTTGGCGGCATGCGTGCGCGAACGGGCCAGGCCGCGGGTCACCAGTTCCTGGTCAAGCCGGGCCATGCTAAGCGGGTCCCTGTCCAGGAAGCGGCGCCGCGGTTGGAGTCACGCCCGTGGAACCTGCGCCAGGCACAGATCCGCGGCTTTGGCCTGGTTCCTCGTTGAGCGCCGCGAGCAGACCGTCGTGCAGTCCTGCGTAGAGGGCAGCGTGATCACCCACCGGCGTCTCGGCGATGTCTGACAGGCCGGACAGCACCTCATCGACAGCCGGGTCCCCGGTCAGTTCCGGTTTCGGGGAGTCCCCGCCGGTCTCTGCTCTTTCTTCCACGGGCACAGCCTAGCGCCCGGCGCTGACAGTCCAGCGGACCTGTGGATTCGTTGCCTTCTCAGCATCCGGGTGTTCTTCCCACCAGGCAGCACACGCCGCCCGCCATCCGTCCAGATCCCCCTCAGGGGCCGCGATGAGTACCTCTTCCCCGCGAACACGGGCCGTCGCCGAGCCGCAGCGGACTCCACCTTCAACGGTTTCGACGGCCGGGTACGGCTCGTACAAGGCTGCCAGGGATGGAAGGAGATAGCTGGGCCGCTCCGGCGTCCGCGCGGCCAGCGCCGCGGCCGGGCTGTCGACGCCGGTGAGGACCAGGGCAGTCGCATAGCCGGCATTGGTGCCGCCCAGGATGTCGGTGTCCAGCCGGTCCCCGACGACGAGCGGCCGGGCCACACCCACATGGCGTGCCGCCGTCGTAAACAATGGTGCTTCCGGCTTACCGGCCACCACGGGACGCTGACCGGTGGCGGCAGCGACGGCAGCTACCAGTGTGCCGTTGCCCGGGGCGATGCCTCGTGCCTGCGGGATGGACAGGTCCGTGTTCGTGGCAACCCACACGGCTCCGGCAGCGACCGCAAACGCAGCTTCGGCAAGGTCCTTCCAGCCGAGCGACGGGTCGAAGCCCTGGATCACCGCCGCCGGATTCTCTTCGGCCGAGTCGACCGGTTCCAGGCCCTGGGCCCGCACCTGGTCCCGCAGCGTTGCGCTTCCGGTGACCAGCACCCTGCTGCCGGCCGGAACCAGTCCGGCCAGCAGCTCTGCCCCGGCCTGTGCGGAACCGAAGACATTCTCCGCGGTGGCGGGCGCACCAAGATCACGCAGGTGCTCAGCGACCGCCGCTGAGGAACGCGAGGCATTGTTCGTGATGTAGGCGAGTTTTACGCCGGCACCCTCCAGCCCCTGCAACGCCTCTGGCGCTCCGGGAATGGCATGGGGGCCGGCATAGACAACTCCGTCCAGGTCCGCGAAGACGGCATCGAACCTGCCGAGGAGCGGCTCAGTCATTGCTGTCCGCGCTCGAACGGGCGTCCTCATCCTCGCTGTCGGACTCGGTTTCCTCGGCTCCCAGGAGGGATTCTCGCTCGTCGCTGGGGAGGGCGTCGTCCTCCTCTGCGTCGACGTCGACGTCGGCCGGGTTGGCTTCGGTTTCAACGCGCTCAGCGTAGTTGCCGGAGCGGTCCTCTCCCGTGCCGGCGTCGGGACCCGTGCTGTCACCGTCGCTGTCGCTGTCGCGGCGGAAGCGCGGCTTGCCTGCCGGTTCATCGTCCTCACCGAGGTCCATGATCTCCGGCTCAGCGAACGCGCCAACGCCCAGGACGCTTTCTGCCAGCAATGCCTGACGGCGCCACGGCTCGGCTTCGTTGCCCCGTCCTGCCAGTTCAAGGGCATCGGCGTAGGCACGGAAGAGCCTTGGGCTGTAGGAGAAGGCGCGGTTCTTGTCCAGCTGCGGGATCTCGAGTGCGCTGACAGCGGCGTCGTACTGTTCCATGTCCATGCGGGCACCGGAGGCAACGATCGCGATGTCCACCTTGCCGGCATTGTCCAGTCCCGCAGCTTCCTCGGAACGGACCAGGTCCAGGGCACGGTCCGGGCGGCCCAGTCCACGTTCGCAGTCCGCCATCATGGCCAGGTATTCATTGGATCCGCTGATCCGGCGGTGGGTGCGGAACTCGCGGAGCGCATCACCGAACTCCCCCGCCGCGTAAGCGGTCAGGGCCACTGCTTCACGGACGGCTGCAAGGCGGCCGCCGCGGCGGCTTGCTGCCAGGGCGTGCTGGAAGGCAAGCTCGGGATCGGTATCGATCAACCGGCCCGCCATCACCAGGTGCTTGGAAACCCACTCACCGTTGACCTCTTCGAGGTTGCGCAGCTGGGCGCGGGTGACCTTGTCCAGCTCCTGGCCCGTGACGTCGTCGTCAATCTCCGGAGAACGTTCGCGGCCGGCACGGTTGGCGCTGCGCAGGTCCCGGGCGTTGTGCTTGCGCTCAGTGACGGGAGCTTCCTCGGTGCCGTGGCGCTGGGGGCGGTCATTGCTCCGATGCGGACGGTCGTCCTTGCGGAAAGGCTTGCGGTCGCCATCGCGCGCCGGCCGGTCACCAAACGGCTTACGCTCACGGGAATCCTTGCTGAACGGCTTACGCTCACCGCGATCCGAATTAAAGGACCGACGCTCACCATCACGTCCCGGCCGATCACCCCGGTCATTGCTGAACGGCTTACGATCACCGTCACGCGCCGGACGGTCATTCCAGGATTTCCGCTCCCCGCGCTCACTGCTGAACGGCTTACGATCATCACGATCCGAATTAAAGGACCGACGCTCACCATCACGTCCCGGCCGATCACCCCGGTCTTTGCTGAACGACTTACGCTCACCATCGCGTCCCGGACGATCATTCCATGACTTCCGCTCCCCGCGCTCACTGCTGAACGGCTTACGCTCACCACGTCCGGCAAACGGCCTACGCTCACCACGATCCGAATTAAAGGACCGACGCTCACCATCACGTCCCGGCCGATCACCCCGGTCACTGCTGAACGGCTTACGATCACCGGAATCCGTGCTGAACGGCTTACGCTCACCGTCGCGTCCGGCAAACGGCTTACGCTCACCGCGCTCACTGCTGAACGGCTTACGCTCACCACGATCCGAATTTAAGGACCGACGCACACCATCACGTCCCGGACGATCACCCCGGTCTTTGCTGAACGACTTACGGGAAGCGCCTTCTTTACCAAAAGGCTTACGCTCGCCGTCACGAGCGGGACGACCGGAGGAAGACTGCCGGTCGTTGTAGGACTTGCGCTGCGGGGGCTTACGATCGTTCGCGCGGGGTCGTCCCTGGCTGTCGCGCTCTTCCCGGTTGTTCTGCTCGGACATGCTGAGTTCCTCTCGTCGTGAGCCGACCAACGGAATTTAACTGCAGTCGCTCGTCACTATGTATGTGTAGGTAATTGGCAGGACTACACCTGCAAAAGTCTTGGGGACCGCACGGGGTCCTCCCCAATTCTACGGCAGAGCGCGTGCACCACGATCCGATCGGCTGTCTACGGCGTGTGACACACAGTGAAGCTCCCCACTTTCCACCCCCGTGCTCCGATGAAAAGACAGCGAAGGGTGGGTGGTTCCCAGCCCTCGTGACCGCTGTTTCTGATGAGACCGGGTTCCTGCTGTGGTTCCCAGTCGTCGTGACCGGTGTTTCCCATGAGACCCGGTTCCTGCTGTGGTTCCCAGCCCTCGTGGCCGGTGGTGCCCCTGGGACCCGGTTGTTGCGGTGGTTCCCACCCGTCGTGGCCGGTGGTGCCCCTGGGGTTCCGCACCGCGGTGGTTCCCACCCGTCGTGGCTGGTGGTGCCTGGTGTGGTCCCGGGAAGGGCCAGGAGTCACAGGAGCTGGGAAACCCCGTCCCGGCCAGCTGTTCCAGTCCCCTGGTTCAGGCCAGACCCCGAGGACAGGGGCAACGGCTGGTTAAACACGGAAAGGGCCCGCACCAGGGTGCAGGCCCAAAGAACACACCCGATCAGCGCGGGCCGCCGGCCCCGGTACCCGCGCCCGTCCCCGGCAACTTGTCCGGGCAAACGGTCCGGGCCGGCAACCATCCCCCAGACCAGCCCCCCGACCCACGAGCCCACGGCTGTGGGTGTTCGGTGGTGTTAAAGCAGTTCAGGCCCCGCAACCCTGCGGGGCCTGAACCTGTAATGATTGTCCGGCGGTGACCTACTCTCCCACACCCTCCCGAGTGCAGTACCATCGGCGCTGCGGGTCTTAGCTTCCGGGTTCGGAATGGGACCGGGCGTTTCCCCCGC
>NZ_WACG01000001.1 GCF_009193255.1 Arthrobacter koreensis | reverse complement strand
ACCCACGGGGTGGGCGGGACAGCCAATTCAACCAATTAAAATAATCGGTATCAATAAACTTGGCACACTATTGAGTTCTCAAACAACAGGCACATCCGGTCTACTCGGAAAACCATTCCCTCAAGGAGAATATTTGTTTTCTTTTCGCACCGCTGTGTGTTTTACCAGCATATTCCATCCGGACCGTTTTAGCAATTCGGTGAATTCCGTGGAATTCCATCCAAACCGGCTGTAAAAGCCCTTCCGGACCCAGCATCCAGTCCCCGGTTTCCCGCCGGCACACAAGGCGCGCAGCAGATCAACCATCGATTGAAAGTTGGGGTTTGGCCGCCATGCTTCAGGCGCTTCGTGAGCGTCCCGGCTGCGGCGACTCAGAAAACATTACAGGTCCACGGGCAGCTGTGCAAATCGGGATTGCGTGTCCTGTGACACTCCCGAATTCATCACCAAACTGATGAAAATCCCCGCCCGTTCCGCGCCTGCAGCGCATCTCCCCGGCGGCCCCGGAAATCAGGGTGCTGCCTTTTCCTGGCTCCCTATATTTGCACGCCCACAGTGTCCGCTCCCCTCACTTCAGGACGGACGACTCTTACGGGCGAAACGCTTCGGCAGGTCCCCGTGGAAGAACGCGGCCGCCCCACCCATAACGCGGACTATCCAAAGGAGGCGCACCGCACCTTATATAGGTGGCACAAGTGGCCCCACATAAGGAACAGCAGGTACCCGCCGCCAGCCGGTCTACCGGACACCGCCACCAGACAGCCCGGGACTGGCTTCGGCACTGCCGTGAGCCGGAGCTCGGCGGCCTGCCGCCGCCGTCGTACGCCACCGTTTCGCCCGCAACAACCCGCACTGCCGCCGGCACCCGCCAGACCGGAAAGGGCACCTGAAAAATCGGGTAGACTTGTTCCCGGCCCCTCATGTGGTGTCATCCTGTGAACTCCCCCAGGACCGGAAGGTAGCAAGGGTAAGCGGGCTCTGGCAGGTGCATGGGGGGTCTTTAATTTATCCGGAAACAGCGGGGCCTCAGCCCGCCCCGGGCCCGGATGCGAACCGTCAGTGCCAACCGATAAGGTTCTATCTGTGAGTACAGCCCTTTACCGCCGCTACCGTCCCGAGAGCTTCGCGGACGTGATCGGACAGGAGCATGTCACCGAGCCGCTGATGGCGGCCCTCTCAAAGAACCGCGTCAACCACGCCTATCTCTTCTCGGGCCCGCGCGGCTGCGGCAAGACCACCTCCGCACGAATCCTGGCACGGTGCCTTAACTGCGCACAGGGGCCTACACCTACTCCCTGCGGCACCTGCGACAGCTGCGTTGAACTTGCCCGCAACGGTGCCGGCAGCCTCGACGTCATTGAAATCGATGCTGCCAGCCACGGCGGCGTAGACGATGCCCGCGACCTGCGAGAGCGGGCCACCTTCGCCCCCGTGCGGGACCGCTACAAGATCTTCATCATCGACGAGGCCCACATGGTCACGTCCGCCGGCTTCAACGCCCTGCTGAAGATTGTCGAAGAGCCGCCGGAACACATCAAGTTCATCTTCGCGACGACGGAACCGGACAAGGTCATTGGCACCATCCGCTCCCGCACCCACCACTACCCGTTCCGCCTCGTTCCGCCGGAGCCCCTGCTGGCGTACTTGGAAAAGCTCTGTGTCCAGGAAGGCGTGCCGGTTGCTCCGGGCGTGCTGTCCCTGGTGATCCGCGCCGGCGGCGGATCGGTTCGTGACTCCCTCTCCGTCCTGGACCAGCTGATGGCCGGTGCCGGGGAAACCGGTCTCGACTACGAGCTGGCCGTCAACCTCCTCGGCTACACCCACGTGGCACTGCTCGACGACGTTGTCGATGCCTTTGCTGCGGGCGACGCCGCCACCGTCTTCAGTGCCATTGACCGTGTCATCCAAACCGGGCAGGATCCGCGCCGCTTCGTGGAAGATCTCCTGGAACGGTTCCGGGACCTGATTGTGGTCAATGCAATGCCCGACGCCGCTGCCGCCGTCCTGCGCGGTGTGCCGGAAGACCAGATCAACCGCATGCGCACCCAGGCAGCACAGTTCGGTGGCGCGGAGCTGTCCCGCGCCGCGGACATCACCAATACCGCGCTGACCGAAATGACCGGCGCCACTTCACCCCGCCTGCACCTGGAATTGCTCTGCGCGCGGATCCTGCTTCCCGCAGCCGACCAGTCCGAACGCGGCACTGCCGCACGGGTAGACCGGATTGAGCGCCGCCTGAGTTACGCAGGCGACGCCGCTCCCGGGGCCTCAGCCAATCCGCAGCAGCGTGCCGCCCCGGCACCTCAGCAGAGCGCGGCGCCGGCCGCTTCGCAGGGCGCCGCCCAGGCGTCCGCACCGACGGCTCCGGTTCCCGGCTCTCCGTCCGCTGCCCCGGCTGCCGCCAACACCGCACCCGACGCCGCGTCCGCCACCAATGGCGCAGCGGACTGGGGCGGCACGTGGGCCACCCCCGCAGCTCCCACGGCCCCGGCAACGCCGTCACCGAACGCTGCATCCGGCTCTCCAGCTCCTGCCGGCGATTCAACGTCCGATACCGGTGCACCCTCCGCTGCCCCGTCCCGCACCTGGGACGATGTGTCCCGTGAGGCCGCTTCGCAGCAGCCGCAGGGGTCCGGAGCGCAGCCTGCCCAGCCGGAGCAGTCCGCCCAGCGGCACGAACCGAAGGTTGAAGCCGGACAGCAGCAGGGCCGCCCGGCCGGTCCCGTGCCGGATGCCGCTCCGTCAACCGCGGCAAACCCGCAGCCGAGTGCACCCGCAGCCCAGGCTGCAGTGCCGGCATCCGCTCCTGCACAAGCTCCGGTCCAGCCCGCAGCACCCGGTCCGCAGGACGGTGCCGCCGGCAATGGACAGGCGGCTCCTGCCGGAACGTCCGGACCCGGACAGGTGGAAATGATCCGCCGGGCATGGCCGGAGATCATGGACGCCCTGACCAGCATCCGCCGGGCGACGTGGCTCAACGTCAGCAAGAACGCTTCTCCGCGGTCCTTCGACGGCCGCGTGCTTGAACTCGCGTTCTCCAACCCCGGTGCGGCCACGAACTTTAACCGCCCGGATCACTTGGAGAACCTGCGCAAGGCCATCCATCAGGTCCTGGGCGTTGACTGCCAGGTCAACGCCGTGCATGACAGCTCCGCGTCAGCGGGTGAACCCGGCCCAAAAGCTGGTAGCCGGCTGACGCCGCCGGCACAGACTCCGGCACAGGCTTCCACTTCCTCGCAGTTCCCTGCGGCTCCCCCGGTTTCCGCAGCGGCGGGGCAGGCTCATCCGGCCGCAGCTCCGGCGTCCGCCGGACCTTCATCCGCCGGACCAGGCCGGTTCCCGGCGGCCCCTGTGTCGGGCGGTTCGACGGCGCCGGTGCCGCAGGATTCAAGCCTGCCGCCGGCCCCGGCACAGCAGGACAACCGTGCACACAAATCCGCCGCGGGCGCGCCCGCCCGCAGCGAAGGTGGCAGCGGAAACGGAAGCCCGACTGCCGCTGCATCCGCCTGGAACATCCCGCCTTCCGCCCCGGCACGAAGCGAACACGCAACCGCAGGAGCTGCTCCTTCAGCTCCGCAGGCACCTGCAGTCGAAACACGGACACAGACGCGTCCCGAGGCAGGCCCGCTGGATGGCCCGGCCAGCAACGGCGAAAGCCGCCCGGCAGAACCAGCAGCAGGCCCCGCCAACAGCCAGCCAGCCGTCACACGGAACACCGCACAGCAAGCACAGCAAGCACAGCGAACACAGCCGGCACCCCGGACGCAGACTCCTTCCACACCGCGCAGCGGTGCCCCGCTGCCCGAGGACTGGCCCCAGGAGCCCTCCGAGCCGGCCGACGTTCCGGAAAGCAATGCCTGGGAGACCGCAGCCGTTCCTGATGACATCCACGTCAGCAGCGCCGTCAGCGATGAGGAATGGGCCAGCACCAACTGGGCCGGAACCACGGCCACGCGCCCCGGCGCCGCCCCGGCAAGGGGGTCAGGCGTACCTCGATCTGGTTCCGGCACTCCCATCGACGGCTCGAGCCACGGCGGTTCGAACCAAGGCGGTTCCAACCCCGCCGGTTCCAACCCCGCCGGATCCGCCCGCGCCACGGCACCGCAGCCGGCGGCCCACGGCGCCTCGGCGTCGTACTCCGCCGTACACCCGGAAGCAGGAACCGCGGGCCAGACGGCACCCGGCGCGCACGCAGCCGGCCAAAACAGCAATGGCACCGTGCCCCCGGCAACCAGTCCGGCAACGGGTCCGGCAGCCGGCTCCGCACCGGCGGCGGGCGCAGCGTCTGCGGCAGCACCCGCAGGCGGCACCGCGGCACCCGGCACTTCGCAAGGCGCACCCGGCCAGGCCAGCCAGCCCGAGGTGCACCGCCAGCCTGCCGGCCAGAAACTCAGCCGCTACCAGCAGCTGCTCAACGAGGCGGCCCAGCGCGGCGGCACTGCGCCGTCCGCCGCGGCACGCGGCAAAGTAGACTTGGCCTACGTCGAGGACGTCCCCAGCGCCGATGATGTAACACTCGAAGATTCGGGACTGGTTGGCCGCAAGGCAATCGAACGGATCCTGGGCGGCCGGCTCATCGAGGAACGAAGCCTCGACGGCCACGGCGCCCACCGGTAGCCGGCAGCAGCCAACCGGAACAACAACTATTTCGCTAAGAAGGCCACGTGTACGAAGGTGCGGTTCAGGAACTGATCGACGAGTTGGGCCGCCTCCCCGGCGTGGGCCCCAAGTCGGCCCAGCGGATCGCGTTCCATATCCTCGAGTCAAATGCCGAGGACATGTCCCGGCTGGCTTCGGCCATTGTGACGGTCAAGGAAAAGGTGAAGTTCTGCCAGGTGTGCGGCAACGTCACTGAACAGGAAACCTGCAACATCTGCCGCGACCCGCGCCGCGACCCCACCATGATCTGCGTGGTGGAGGAGTCCAAGGACGTGATCGCCGTCGAGCGCACCCGTTCCTTCCGCGGCCGCTACCACGTGCTGGGCGGGGCGATTAACCCCATTGCGGGCATCGGTCCGGATCAGCTGCGCATCCGTGAGCTGCTGAGCCGGCTCTCCGATGAGCAGATCAGCGAGATCATCATCGCCACCGACCCGAACCTGGAAGGCGAGGCCACGGCCACCTATCTGGTTCGTATGCTGAAGACCCTCGGCATCACCGTCACGCGGCTGGCCTCCGGGCTTCCGGTGGGCGGTGATCTTGAATACGCAGATGAGATCACGCTGGGCCGCGCCTTCGAGGGACGCCGCAGTCTCAGCTAAGACTCGCTGCTAGGCGATCCGGGTGCCGGCCGCCAGCCGCCGGGCAGGCGTGCGCAGCCGGCGCCAGGCCAGCACCAGTGCCAGTGCCGCACCCGCGAACTGCACGGTGAGTCCCAGCGGCCAGATGGGGAACAACGACGCCGGCACATCGTCAGCGCGCGGCTCACCGTTGATGCACTCCGGTCCGCTGGCTGCGGCCCCTGCCTGGGCATACCGGACTGCCTGGCCAATGCCCTCCAGCGGGCCTCCGCTCAAGTTGTCTTCTGAGTACGGGAGGGCGTCGGCCAGGACCACGAAGGGGTTGGCCGCCAGCAGCCAGGCGGTGCGGTCCGTGTGGTAGACGTCCGTTTCAAAGAGCGGCCCCATGCAGGTGAATTCGGCTTCGGCGCCTGACGGCTGGAGGTAGGCGCTGCCCTTCCACTGCGGCACGTTGGCTTCAACGGTTCCGCGCACCAGGGGTGTGCTCAGTCCAAAGGCGATCACCGTGCCAATCGACAGCAGTGCAACCAGCATGTAGGTCACAACGATTGAAAACAGCGGCCGGTTGGCGAGGGTGGATACCGCCACCCCCAGCGCGCAGACCACCCCGAGCTCAACGCCGAGCATCAGGATGGAAACTGCGGCAATGGCCGGATCCACCCCGCCGAGGGCCAGCGCCCACAACAGGAAAGGAACGCTGGCCGCCAAAAACCCGAGCGAAGCAACCCATGACGCCAGCCATTTGCCGGCCAGCAGCTGCCCCGGGCGCAGCAGCGTCACCTGCAGGACCGCGAGTGTTCCGGCAGCCCTGTCACCGTTCACCGCGTTTGCAGATAAGGCAGGTGCCACCAGCAGCGCGAACAACAGGACAAAGGCGACCATCAGTTCGAAGAGCACCTGTCCGGCATCGGTCTGCTGGTCAGTCACCCAGGCCGTAAAGGCCGCCACCAGGCCGATCACCACAAACCAGACTCCCAGCAGGATGTACCAGCCGCGGGAGCGCAGGCGCTGCTTCATTTCAAGACCGAAGACCGTGCCAATGCCCTTGAAGTAACCGAGCCCGGGGGACGGCGTGGACTGCGGACTGAGTGCTGTGCTCATGGCTTCTCGCCCTCCAGGCTCATGTACGTCTCTTCCAGTGCGCCGGAGGCCGGGGCGAAGGCGCAGACCCCCACACCGGACTCCACCAGGTACCCCAGCACTTCAGCGGCCTGCTCCTCGCCGCCCAGCTGCACCCGCACGTGACTGCGCCGGGTTCCCTCGCCCACAGCCGCCGCGAGGCCCTGCGCTTCCAGTGCCCGCAGCAGCGCGCCGGTATCCCGCGCGCTGACGGCGTACCAGCGAAGCTGCGTGCCGACGTCGTCCAGGCTCTGCGTCTTGACCGTCTGCCCGCCGGAGACGAACACGGCGCGGTCCGCCATCTCATCGAGCTCGGAGAGCACATGGGAAGAGACCAGGATGGTCTTGCCGGCCGCCGCCAGAGGCCGGAGCAGCAGCCGCAGCTCCACCCGGGATCCCGGATCCAGTCCGGAAGCGGGTTCGTCCAGCAGGAGAACTGCCGGGTCGTGGATGAGCGCACGGGCCAGGCTCAGGCGCTGCTGCTGTCCACGGGAAAAGACGCGTGCCGGCTTGTCCGCAAAGTCTGAAAGACGCACTTCGGCGAGGAGCTCACCTGCCCGCTGCGCGGCGGCGTCGGGGACCATGCCGTACAGCTTGCCCATGGTCACCAGGATTTCGGTGGCGGTCAGTGAATCCCAGACTCCAAGGGTGTCCGGCATCCAGCCAACGGAGCGGCGCACGGCCACAGGATCCTGCAACGGGTCCGCACCGCCGATTCGGATGCTCCCGGAGTCCGGCGCCAGGAGGGACGCCAGCATCAGCAGCAGGGTCGTCTTGCCGGACCCGTTAGGACCTATCAGCGCGGTGACAGCCCCGGGCGGCGCCTCGAACGTCATGCCGCGCACAGCTTGCACCGTGCCGAAGCTGCGGGTAACGCCGTCGACGGAAATGCCGCCGCGTCCAGTAGTCCGCTGTTCAGTAGTCCCCATCGGGCCACCATATAGTCCGTCGCCGCTACCCGACCCCGCCTGCGGATACGTGTCGCGCCGCGTACCGGGCAGCTTTTCCACCCCGTCTTCGTTAAGACCAGGTTGAGCGTTATTTCGGTGCCGCAGCGGTCCGGCTATAGACTTTGAAGGTTGGCCGCCGCCGTGCGGTCCCCACGAACATTTAGTGCCGCAGCGGCCCCAGCGCCGCCGGGCAGCAACTTGGAAGAGTTCCAGAGAGCGTGTACGCATGAGCCTGATAGTGCAGAAATTCGGCGGATCCTCCGTATCGGACGCCGAAGGCATCAAGCGCGTCGCCAAGCGCGTAGTGGATACCCAGAGGGCCGGAAACGACGTCATTGTGGTGGTCTCCGCCATGGGCGACAGCACCGATGAACTGCTGGACCTCGCCGGACAAATCACCACCGGGGCCTACCCGCGTGAGATGGACATGCTGCTGAGCTCCGGCGAACGCATCTCCATGGCACTGCTGGCCATGGCGATCAACGAACTCGGTGCCTCAGCCCAGTCCTTCACCGGCAGCCAGGCCGGCATGATCACCGACGCCATCCATGGCAAGGCCCGGATCATCGACGTCTCACCGCACCGGATCAAGACGGCGATCGAAAAGGGCGATGTCGCGATCGTCGCGGGCTTCCAGGGCATGAGCCGGGACAGCCACGACATCACCACCCTGGGCCGCGGCGGTTCGGACACCACCGCAGTCGCGCTCGCAGCAGCGCTCGACGCCGATGTGTGCGAGATCTACACCGACGTTGACGGGGTCTACACCGCAGACCCCCGAGTGGCTCCCTCGGCGCAGAAGATCGACAAGATCTCCAGCGAGGAAATGCTGGAAATGGCAGCATCCGGTGCGAAGATCCTGCACCTGCGCTGCGTTGAGTACGCCCGCCGCTTCGGAGTTCCGCTGCACGTGCGGTCCTCCTTCAGCCAGCACGAGGGGACCTGGGTACTGCCCAGCCCGGATGACAAGATCAAGATTCAAGAGGGAGAACCCTTGGAACAGCCCATCATTTCCGGCGTCGCGCATGACCGCTCCGAAGCCAAGCTCACCGTCGTCGGCGTTCCGGACATCCCCGGCAAGGCCGCGGAGATCTTCGGCATCGTCGCCGGCGCCAACACGAACATCGACATGATCGTGCAGAACGTCTCCACGAAGGGCTCCGGCCGGACGGACATTTCCTTCACCCTGCCGATCATCGACGGCCAGGCCGCCATGGCAGCCCTGAACGCCGCCAAGGCCGAGGTTGGCTTTGACAGCATCGACTACGACGAGCAGATCGGCAAGCTTTCCCTCATCGGCGCCGGCATGCGCTCCAACCCGGGCGTCTCGCACCGGTTCTTCGAAGCACTGCATCTGGCCGGCGTGAACATCGACATGATCTCCACCTCGGAGATCCGCATCTCCGTGGTCACCAGCGCTTCCAAGCTGGACGACGCGGTCCGTGCGGTCCACGCCGCGTTTGGGCTCGACGGCGAAGCCGAGGCTACCGTCTACGGCGGCACCGGCCGCTAACCGCAGCTTCCAGCCAGGGGCGTCCGGGAAACCGGGCGCCCCTTTTGCATGGTTCCAGCGGGCCGGTCAGTACAGGTGCTCGCGGAACAGGGGTGCGTGGAAGTAGTCCTGGTACACCACCGGCTCGGCAGGCTCGCGGTGTGGTTTGCCGTTCACATACTCCCGGTCCACTCCGTAGCGGTGCCCTTCGCTGTCTATTTCAACAACGTAGTCGGGCAGTTCGGACTGTGACTGCGGAATCTCGTCTTCGGGCAGCCGCGGCTCGCGGCCGCTGCCCGGATCCGGCATGGTTGCCATGTGGATCCCTCCTTTAAGGACCAACGCGGGTCCTTTCAGGATAGGTTTCCGGCACGGAAAAAGACCCGGCCGCGCGGAAAATCAGTCCTTTTTGCGGGGCAGGATGTAGCTGCTGCCGTCAGCGCGCTTGACGGTCTCCCACATGGCCTTCTCTTCGGCCTGCTGGGCTTCGAGCAGCCGCTTGTTCTCCTCGGTCATGTCATGGGTAAGGGAGGAGCTCTGGGCGGGGCCGAAGATGAGCCTCGCCTTGCCGGTTACGCGCATGAACTTGGCGGTGAAGCTTTCCCGAGCTGCCATGAAATGTCCCTTCCGAGGTGTTCCTGCGATCTATAGTACGCTAATTGTTAGTGCACTAAACATGAGGAGGCGCCATGGACCCGGTCGATGATGACCTGCTGCTGGAACACCAGCTCTGCTTCGCCCTGTCCGTCGCATCCCGCTCGGTTGTAGGCGCCTACCGCCCGGTCCTTGAGGACCTGGGCGTCACCCACCCGCAGTACCTCGTCCTGCTGGCGCTCTGGGAGCAAAGCCCCCGGACCGTGCGCAACCTGAGCGAAGCCCTCCTGATGGAACCTGCGACGCTCTCCCCCATGCTCAAGCGGATGGAAGGCGCAGGCCTGGTCTCACGCAACCGCGCACCGGACAATGACCGCGCCCTGGCCGTGGACCTGACCGAGCACGGACGCGCCCTGCGCCAAAAGGCCCTGGCCGTTCCCGGGGCCATGATGGAGCGGCTGCAGCTGAGCCGGGCGGAAGTTCTGGAGCTCAACGCATCCATGCGGCGCCTGATCGAGGCAACCCAGGGGTCATTGGGGCCGAATAACGCTAATTAGATAAATTCGCGCGTAAAAGGCAACAACCAGATAACAATTGAAGTGTGGTATATAAGTCAGCTTATTGCCGCAAATAGCAGGACTTTTTCGGCGTATTCTTCTTCGCGTCCCAAAACGCACCCCATGGGCGGCAGCGCGTCCGCCCCAAGGAGAAGAAACCTGTGGATACACCGCCCTCATCGAGGCAGACACCGCCCTCCGGACCGCCCGAAGACGGCGCCCCGGACATTCCCGGCCGCCGTAAAGGCAATGGGCCGCCCAAGGCATCCCTGGGCCAGCGGGCCGCGCGTGCTCTGCGGAGGGACAAGAAGCCTTATCCGCACGACACCCACCCCGGCCTGGTTCCCGGAATCGCCGTGGATGACCAGCGCGTCCGCTACCGGACGGACCCCCTGGTCTTCGGCGTCGCAGCAGTGCTGGTCCTCGCGTTCGTCGCGTGGGGCGTCTTCTCCACCGAGTCCCTAAAGTCTGTCTCCGACCTAGCGCTCAGCTGGGTGGTCAAGAATACCGGCTGGCTGTTCAGCTCCCTGCTGGTGGTGGTCCTGGTGTTCATGCTGTTCATCGGGTTCAGCCGCTACGGCAAGATCCCCCTGGGCGTGGACGGCGAGAAGCCGGAGTACTCCAAGTTTTCCTGGGTCGCCATGATGTTTTCCGCCGGCGTGGGCATTGGGCTGTTCTTTTTCGGACCATACGAGCCGCTGACCTACTACATGACTCCTGCACCCGGCGAGGCCTTGCCTGAAACCACGGAGGCCCTTCACAAATCCATGGCACAGACCTACTTCCACTGGGGCTTCAACGCCTGGGCCATCTACGCACTGGTGGGCGCGGCTGTGGCGTACGGTTCCTACCGCCGCGGCAGGGTTCCGCTGATGAGCACCATTTTCACTCCGCTGCTCGGCCGGAGGCGGACCGAAGGAGCCGCCGGACGCCTGATCGACATGTTCGCAATCGTCGCCACCCTGTTCGGCACCGCGGCATCCCTGGGCATCGGCGCGCTGCAGATTGGCCGCGGCGTGGAGATCGTCGGTGGCATTGGCCAGCTGCCCAACGCCGCCCTGATCGGCATCATCGCCATCCTCACCGCTGCGTTCATTGCGTCCGCCGTCTCCGGCGTCAGCCGCGGCATCCGCATGCTCTCCAACGTCAACATGTCCCTGACCATCGCCCTGGTGGCCTTCATCTTCCTGACCGGCCCCACACTGTTCCTGCTGAACCTGATTCCCGCCTCCATCACGGAGTACCTCTCCGAGCTCCTGCACCTGATGAGCAAAGGACCTTCCTGGGGCGCCGAGGCAGCAGACTTCTCCGCCAACTGGACTGTCTTCTACTGGGCCTGGTGGATCTCCTGGTCCCCGTTCGTTGGCATCTTCCTGGCCCGAATCTCCCGCGGCCGGACGCTGCGCGAATACGTGCAGTACGTCCTGGTAGTGCCCACCCTCGTATGTGTCCTCGCATTCGGCATCTTTGGCGGCACGACGATCTGGATGCGGATGCAGGGCGCGGACATTTCCGCCGAAAGCGCCCCGGAAGCCCTGTTCTTCCAGATGCTGGACCAGCTGCCGCTGAGCTCCATCACCCCGCTGCTTGCGATGTTCTGCGTTGCCATCTTCTTCATCACGTCTGCCGACTCGGCATCACTCGTCATGGGAAGCCTGTCCCAGCGCGGCAAGCCGCGGCCGGACCGGAAGGTTACGGTTTTCTGGGGCCTGGCCATGATGGGCATCGCCGTGGTCATGCTCCTGGTGGGCGGCAACGAGGCGCTGTCCGGCCTTCAAAACCTGATCATCGTTTCTGCGCTGCCGTTCGCGGTCATCCTGGCGCTGATGATGGTCGCCTTCACCCGGGACCTGCAGACCGACCCGCTCATCATCCGCCGGGAGTACGCAACGGCTGCCCTGGAACAGGCCGTGCGGACCGGCATCGATGAACACGGAGACGACTTCGCCATTGCGGTGAAAAAGGCTCCGCAGGGGCAGGGCGCCGGAGCCGACTTCGACTCCCATGACAAGACAGTCACTGACTGGTACCAGCGCAGGGACGAAGACGGAAAACCCGTGGATTATGACTACGAATCCGGAGAATATGCCGACGGCTGGACCCCGGAGGACGCAGACGAAGGAACCGGCGAAGAACCGGACCGGGATAAGGACAGCGGCCTGTCTCCCGATCCACAGCCTTCGCCGGTCCGCTAGGCGGCTGGGCAGCACGGCGGGATAATGGAAGGCGTGAGCTTTCCTAACCCCGCCGTGCTGTCCGAGGATGAGTGGCTCCCCCGCCAGGCCGCTTACCAGGACCGGGTGCGCCCGTTCACGGAAGGTTTCCTCCGCCGGCGTTCCGCTGGGCAGAAACACCCGGTGGAGGATTTCCTCTTCACCTACTACTCCCTGAAGCCCGGCCAGCTGATGCGCTGGCACCCAGGTGCCGGCGTCGTCCTCACCGGGCCCGCAGCGGCGGAGCGGACGGACTGGAAGTTCTACCGCACGCTGACGCCAGGGGAACGCACAGCGGCCGGGCTGAACCCGGAGATCCCGGCGGTCACGGTGGATGTGGGCGCATTTGCCGCAGCCCGCGGCACGGCGGCCGGGTTCACCCGAATGCTGCTTTCCCGCACAGCCGCCCGCAAACCGTCGCTTGGCTGCTTCGGCATGCACGAGTGGGCCATGGCCTACAAGTCGGAAGTCAACGGAATCCGGCATGAATACCTCGGCCTGCGGCTCGGTGCCCAGGGCACGAATGAGCTGGTCGAGAACAGCAGGATCCGCTGCACCCACTTCGACGCATTCCGCTTCTACGCGCCGGAGGCAGTGGGGCTCAATGAGCTGATCCCCACGCGGGAGAACCAGCGGGACCTGGAACAGCCCGGATGCCTGCACGCCAACATGGATCTCTACAAGTGGGCCTACAAGCTGACCCCGCTGCTGCCCGGGGACCTGGTGATGGACTGCTTCGAACTGGCCTGGCGGATCCGCGAGATGGACATGCGCGCGTCGCCGTACGATCTGCAGGACTGGGGGTATGAACCCATCCAGGTAGAGACTCCAGCGGGACGGGCGGCGTACGCTTCCTTCCAGCGCGGTTTCACCGAGGAATCGCAGCAGCTGCGGGCCCGGATTCTGGGCCTGCTTGATCCGTTCCAGGAGCAGCTATGCAGCCCGAACCCACAGGCCGGGTCCACCGAACCGGAGAAGACTCCTATGACCTGGTCCTGACCCGCCGCCTCGCCGGCAGTCCCCGGGAGGTCTGGGCCAGCTTTGCGGACGCCGGCCAGGCGTCCGCGTGGATCGGACGCTGGGACGGCACCCCCGAACCGGGATCAGGCTTCGGCTTCCAAATGCTTTACGAAGAGGGGCAGCCAACCAGCCAGGCGCGGCTCGCCGAGTGCGTTCCGCGGGAGCGGCTGCGTGTGCTCATGGAGGACGACGGCGGCAGCTGGGACCTGGAAGTGCGGCTCCGGGACGACGACGGCGGCACCCGCCTGGAGTTCACCCAGCACTTGGCTGATCCCGCCCCCGCAGAAGACACCGGCCCCGGCTGGGAGTACTACCTTGACCGGCTTGAGGCTGCCCGCAGCGGCGGAGCACAGCCGGAATTCGACCAGCGTTACCTGGACCAGGGTTCCTACTACGCGGCCCAGGCCCGGGACGCGGCCGCCGCGCCGCCGCCCGCCTGATCCTGCGCCCGCCTCACCTCCCGGGCGGCTAGGCTGTAGCCCAACCGACTCCGGAAGGTCACGCCACATGCCGAACCGCCTGCCCCGCACCGTCCTGGCCTTTGCTGCTGCCGCGCTTCTGCTCGCAGGGTGCGCCGATTCGACTCCCGGCACCTCGCCGTCGTCATCCGAGCCCGCGTCCTCACCGGCCAGTTCCGCGGCCACCTCACCTGCCGCACCCGCCGCTGCAACGTCGCTGAGCGTTGAGCTGATGGCCGACGGCGAAGCCGTCACGGACAGCTGGACCCTTGAATGCGACGGCGCCAATCCGGTTGGCGAATCCGGTGCCCCTGATCCCGCGGCGGCGTGCTCCGCCCTCGCCGAAGGCGGAACCGGACTCTTCGCGGAACCGGGCAGTGACGTCGCGTGCACCATGCAGTACGGCGGACCGCAGCGGGCTACGGTGAGCGGCACCGTGGACGGGAAAGCGGTGGAGGCTGAGTTTGCGGCGTCGGACGGCTGCCAGATCAGCCGCTGGGAAGCGCTTAGCGGACTGCTTGGTCCGGCGACGGCAGCGATGTAGCACTGCCGGGCACCGGCAGGTCCCGCTTGCGCCGCAGGTAGACCTGCTTACGGACCCGGGCCACGACGTCGCCGGTTGAATCCCGGACCTCGACAGTGAACCACTCCAGCACCTTGGCGCCGCCGGACGCGGCCTTCCGCAGCCGCTCAATGTCCGCCTCCGTGATGGCGAAGTGCGCCACCACGTCTCCCCTGCCCGGCTTGATGAAGTCGATCTCGGCCGCGCGGTCCCAGATGACGTTCTCCTTGCCCAGGTGCCGCAGCAGCAGCATCATCCAGAATGGATCCGTCATGGCGAAGAGACTCCCGCCAAACAGCACCCCCGCAACGTTGCGGTTCCACCAGCGCAGACGCAGCCGGACCGTGGCGGAGAGGAAGTCCTCCGGCAGGTCCGTGATCTTGATCCCGGAGAAGAGGAAGGGCGGCCAGATGTTCATGGAGCGCCGGACAATGCCCGGGCGGGCAGCAACGAGTTTCACCGCTCCACTGTACCGACTGTGATTCAGGCCATTCCGGCTTCCATAGTAAGCACCCTTAGGTCTATTATTGAATCAGCTTGCTTACTATCCATGTACGGACCGCGCTTTGACAGGCGCGCCGGGCTTGACCGGAGGAACCAGATTGTCGATCGAAGCAACACCCGAAGACCCGCAGTGCCCCGCAGTTACGGGCGCGCAGGCACCCGCCGAGTACGTGCCGTGGTGCTCGTACTGCGGCACCGATGAGTTCCTGATCATCGAATCCGTTGAGCCGTCCAGGACCGCCGATGCCGCCGAGTTCCTGGAAATCAGCTACACCTGCGGCGAGTGCGACCGTTTTTACGGCCACCCCGTGCGCCACTCACCGCTGTGGGCCCGCCGGGCCGTCACCGAGCAGGCAGAGACCGAATACCTGCACTGCGGCGAGCCGATGAAGCCGAAGGACACCCGCATGGTGTCCCTCTCCGAACCGCTCAGCACGGATCCGGATGCCGACACCGGGGACGTACGCCTGGAAATCAACATCCTGCGCTGCACGTGCGGGTTCCAGATCGAGCTGCCGGCGTAACAGCCGGCACCAGGGAGCGCTTCCGGACTCACCGGGGGCGCTCCTGCTGTTTCCAGCCGGTGCAACCAAGGAGGCCACCATGCAAAGATTCAAGGCCGCTGCTGCCGCAGCCGCCGCGGTCTTCTTCCTTGCAGCCTGCACTCCGGGCGCTGCCACCAGCCTCGAGGCCGTCCAGGACCAGGGGACGCTCACCATCGGCACCGAAGGCACCTACCGGCCCTTCAGCTTCCACGAAGACGGCGTTGGGGACCTGACCGGGTACGACGTCGAGATCGCCAGGGCCGTCGCAGGCAAACTCGGAGTGGAGGCCCGGTTTGGGGAAGCCCCGTGGGATGCGCTCTTCGCCGGACTGAACGCGGGGCGTTTCGCCATGGTCGCCAACCAGGTTTCAATTACGCCGGAACGTGTGGACTCTTACGAGTTCTCGGACCCCTACACCGTGAGTCCCGGCGTCGTCGTGGTTCCCAAGGGCGACACTTCCATCACGTCCTTCGCCGACCTGGCAGGAAAGACGACGGCACAGTCCCTGTCCAGCAACTGGTACGTCCTGGCGCAGGAAAACGGCGCCAGTGTTGAGGCAGTCGAGGGGTGGGCCCAGTCCGTCTCCCTCCTGGAACAGGGGCGGGTCGATGCGACGGTCAATGACCGCCTGACCTTCCTCGACTACATCCTGCAGAGACCGGACGCGCCAATTCAGGTCGCTGCCGAAACCGATGACCCGGCGCTCATGGCTTTTGCCTTCACCAAAGGCAACACTGAACTGCGCAATGCCGTCAACCAAGCCTTGAAGGAACTGCGTGAGGACGGCACGCTGGCAGAGATCTCCAACAAATACTTCGGCGAAGACGTTTCGCAGTAAGGACCGCCGTGGACCAGCCGACGTGGGACCTCATCACCGCTTCCTTCCTGCCCCTGCTCACCGGGGCGGTCACCGGGACCATCCCCCTTGCCCTGATCTCCTTCGCCGTCGGCCTGGTGCTGGCCCTGGGCGTCGCGCTGATGCGGCTGTCCAAAATCCGGCTGGTGTCCTGGATCGGGCGGGCCTACGTGTCCGTCATCCGCGGCACACCGCTGCTGGTCCAGCTGTTCGTCATCTTTTACGGCCTGCCTTCCATCGGAGTCCTGGTCGACCCGTGGCCCAGCGCCATCATCGCGTTCTCCCTGAATGTGGGCGGGTATGCCGCCGAAGTGATCCGGGCAGCGATCCTCTCCGTGCCGCGCGGCCAGTGGGAAGCCGCGTACACCATCCGGATGTCTCCGGCGCAGACGCTGATCCGGGTGATCCTCCCGCAGGCCGCCCGGGTTTCGGTCCCCCCGCTGTCCAACACCTTCATCAGCCTGGTCAAGGACACCTCCCTGGCGTCCCTGATCCTGGTCACGGAGCTCTTCCGGCGGGCCCAGGAGATTGCGGCATTCAGCCAGGAGTTCATGGTTATCTACATTGAAGCTGCGCTCATCTACTGGCTTATCTGCGTTGTGCTCTCAACCGGGCAGTCGGCGCTGGAGAGGAGGCTCGACCGCCATGTCGCAACCTGAGGACGGTAACGCCCCGGTTCTAAGTGTCCGGGACCTGCACAAACGGTTCGGAAGCGTTGAGGTGCTTCAGGGCATCGATCTTGAGATTCCGCGCGGCCAGGTCGTGGCGCTGATCGGCCCCAGCGGATCGGGAAAGACCACCGTGCTGCGCTGCCTCAACGGCCTGGAGGTTCCCGATTCGGGAACCGTGCAGTTCGACGGCGGCGACACCGTGGACTTCGCCGCGAAACCTCCGCGGCCGGTGGTCTCCGGCCTGCGCGAGCACAGCGCGATGGTGTTCCAGCACTACAACCTGTTTCCGCACCGGACCGTATTGGAGAACGTTCTCGAGGGACCGGTTCGGGTGCAGCGCCGTCCCAGGGACGAGGCTACGGCGGACGCGATGTCACTGCTCGGCCGGGTTGGACTGGCGGACAAGGCCGGGGCCTATCCCAACGAACTTTCCGGCGGGCAGCAGCAGCGGGTGGGGATTGTGCGGGCACTGGCGCTGAAGCCGCGGCTGCTGCTCTTCGACGAGCCCACCTCTGCGCTGGACCCTGAGCTGGTGGGTGACGTGCTTGAAACCATCCGGGAGCTGGCGGCTGAAGGCTGGACCATGCTCCTGGTGACGCATGAGCTGCGCTTCGCCCGGGACGTGGCCGACTCGGTGGTGTTCATGGACGGCGGGGTGGTGGTTGAGTCCGGGCCCCCGTCCGAGGTGCTGGAAGCACCGCGGCAGGAACGTACCCGTGCCTTCGTCCAGCGCCTCCTGAACCACTAGCCCCTCGCCAACCCTCCCACCAAATCGAGATGGCAGAAAGTGCTCGTTTCAGCCCTGAAACGAGCACTTTCTGCTATCTCGGCGTACCACCGTAGAATGAAGGAGCAAGCTCGCGGAGCGCTGAATCAGCGTGAGACGGCACGGTCCGCGGCCACCCCTTTTCACTCACAGGAGTTACCCCGATGCCCCGGATCGTTGTTGACGTCATGCCCAAGCCCGAGATCCTCGATCCGCAGGGCAAGGCCATTGCCGGCGCCCTTCCCCGACTGGGCCTGAACGGCTTCACCGGGGTCCGCCAGGGCAAGCGCTTCGAACTCACCGTTGACGGCGACGTCACCCCCGAAATCCTCGAGCAGGCCCGCACCGCGGCAGCCACTCTGCTCTCCAACCCCGTCATTGAAGACGTCACCCGCGTCGAAGTTATTTCGGAGGCTTAGTCTTGAGCACCCCGCTGATCGGCGACTACTCCGCCGCGCCCGAGGACGCTGCCCTGCGCGCCGTCCTCGTTGGCGTCATCACTTTCCCCGGCACGCTTGACGACCGCGACGCCGCACGCGCCGTGCGCCTGGCCGGCGGCACCGCCGTCGAACTCTGGCACGGAGACGCGAACCTGCACGACGTTGACGCCGTCATCATCCCCGGTGGATTCTCCTACGGTGATTACCTGCGCGCCGGAGCGATTTCCCGCTTCGCGCCGCTGATGGAAAAGGTTGTGGACGCCTCCAAGGGCGGCATGCCCGTCCTCGGCATCTGCAACGGCTTCCAGATCCTCACCGAGGCGCACCTGCTGCCGGGGTCGATGATCAAGAACGACCACCTGAAGTTCATGTGCCGGGACCAGCTGCTCCGTGTGGAGAACAACTCCACCGCCTGGACCTCCGCCTACGGGCAGGGCGAAGGCATGGTCATCCCGCTGAAGAACCAGGACGGCCAGTACGTCGCCGACGAAAAGACCCTGGACGAGCTCGAAGGCGAAGGCCGCGTGGTCTTCCGCTACGACGGCTTCAACCCGAACGGCTCACGCCGTGACATCGCCGGCATCACCAACGCCGCCGGCAACGTCGTCGGCCTGATGCCGCACCCCGAGCACGCCGTGGAAGCCGGCTTCGGCCCGGATTCTTCCGCAGGAGGCGACGTTGCCCTGGGCGGCGGCACCGACGGAATCGGCATCTTCACCTCAGTACTCACCTCGCTCGTTGCCGGAGGCAAATAATGACCGCGTCTGCTAACTCCACTGCCGAGCAGAAGAAGTTCAACATCGACACCGTTGAGCATGCGGCGTCCACCCCGGGCACCCCGCTGCCCTGGGCCGAACTGGGCCTGAAGGAGGACGAATACAACCGCGTCGTCGAAATCCTGGGCCGCCGCCCCACTGCCGCGGAGCTGGCGATGTACTCGGTCATGTGGTCCGAGCACTGCTCCTACAAGTCCTCCAAGGTGCATCTGAAGCAGTTCGGTGACAAGGTCACCGAGAAGATGAAGGAACACCTGCTGGTTGGCATCGGCGAGAACGCCGGCGTGGTGGACATCGGTGAGGGCTGGGCGGTGACCTTCAAGGTCGAATCCCACAACCACCCGTCCTTCGTGGAGCCCTACCAGGGCGCCGCGACCGGCGTCGGCGGCATTGTCCGCGACATCATCTCCATGGGCGCCCGCCCGGTGGCCGTGATGGATCCGCTGCGCTTCGGTGCGATCGACCACCCGGACACCGCCCGCCTGGTGCACGGCATCGTCTCCGGCATCGGCGGCTACGGCAACTCCCTGGGCCTGCCCAACATCGGCGGTGAAGTTGTTTTCGACTCCGTCTACCAGGGCAACCCGCTGGTCAACGCGCTGGCCGTGGGCGTCATGCGGCACGAGGACATCCGTCTGGCCAACGCCTCCGGCGCCGGCAACAAGGTGGTCCTGTTCGGTGCGCGCACCGGCGGCGACGGCATTGGCGGCGCCTCCGTGCTGGCCTCCGAGTCCTTCGACGACGCCAAGCCCTCCAAGCGCCCCGCGGTGCAGGTGGGCGACCCCTTCGCCGAGAAGGTGCTCATCGAGTGCTGCCTGGAACTGTTCAAGGCCTCCGTGGTCGAAGGCATCCAGGACCTCGGCGCCGCCGGCATCTCCTGCGCGACGTCGGAACTCGCCTCCAACGGCGACGGCGGCATGCATGTTGAGCTCACCAAGGTTCTGCTCCGCGACCCGTCCCTGACCCCGGGCGAAATCCTGATGTCCGAGTCGCAGGAACGCATGATGGCCGTCGTGACGCCGGAGAACGTGGAAGCGTTCGAGGCGATCATGGACAAGTGGAACGTCGAATACTCCTGGCTCGGCGAAGTCACCGGCACCGGCCGCCTGATCATCGACTGGGACGGCGAAACGATCGTCGACGTCGATCCGCGCACCGTCGCCCACGAGGGCCCGGTCTACAACCGTCCGTTCCACCGCCCCGAGTGGCTCGACGGCGTGCAGTCCGATTCCTTCTCCGCGGAGCGCCCGTTCGGCGGCGAAGCCGTGAAGCAGGCCGTACTGGACCTGATGGCGTCCCCGAACATGTGCGACAAGTCCTGGGTCACCAACCAGTACGACCGCTATGTGCAGGGCAACACGGCCCTGGCCATGCCCGACGACGCCGGCGTGATCCGCGTGGACGAGGAAACCGGCCTGGGCGTTGCAATCTCCACCGACGCCAACGGCCGCTACACCTACCTGAATCCCTACGAGGGCGCCAAGTTGGCCCTGGCCGAGTCCTACCGCAACGTCGCCACCTCCGGTGCGCGCCCGATGGCCGTCACCGACTGCCTGAACTTCGGCTCCCCCGAGGATCCCGAGGTCATGTGGCAGTTCGCCGAGGCCGTCCGCGGCCTGGCCGACGGCTGCCAGGAGCTCGGCGTGCCCGTCACGGGCGGCAACGTTTCGCTCTACAACCAGACCGGCGGCGTCGCCATCCATCCCACCCCCGTGGTGGGCGTGCTCGGCGTGTTCGACGACGTTGCCCGCCGCACGCCGTCGGGCTGGCGCGAGGATGGACAGGCCATCTACCTGATGGGCGTCACCCGCGACGAGCTGGACGGCTCCGAGTTCGCCAACCTGCGCGGACATCTGGGCGGCCAGCCGCCGAAGGTGGACCTGCAGGCCGAGAAGCTGCTGGGCGACCTGCTCATCAATGCCTCCCGGGACGGCATGATCGACTCAGCGCACGACCTCTCCGAGGGCGGCCTCGCCGCCGCACTGTCCGAGATGGCGCTGCGTTTCGGCGTCGGCGCCCGGATCGGCCTGGACGAAGTTGCCGAGCGCGACGGCGTGGACCTGTTCACGCTGCTGTTCTCCGAGTCCCAGGCACGCGCCGTCGTCTCCGTGGCCCGCAGCGAGGAGGTCCGGTTCAAGGACATGTGCAGCGCCCGCGGCTTCGCACACTCCCGGATCGGCGTCGTGGATACCGAGATTGGTGCACTGGATTTCCAGGGCCACTTTGTCCTGCCGCTGGATGAGCTGAAGGAAGCACACGAGGGGACCCTGCCGAAGCACTTCGGCTAATCCCCCCATCC
This sequence comes from Arthrobacter koreensis, assembly GCF_009193255.1. Lineage (GTDB taxonomy): Bacteria > Actinomycetota > Actinomycetes > Actinomycetales > Micrococcaceae > Arthrobacter_B > Arthrobacter_B koreensis. The sequence goes on along the minus strand of NZ_WACG01000001.1, from coordinate 1,429,824 downwards.
CCTCCGAACCCATCGAGAGGCCAGTTACGGCTCGTTTGAAGCGTCATACGAGCCGTAACTGGCCTCTCGTTGTCCGGTTTGCGGCACAGAATCATGCCGCCGGACGGTCAGCACGCCAGCCAGCCGCCCACAGAGCAGCGCGAACCTTTTCCACCGCCGGCTGCGCGCCGTCGACCATATGCCGCCGGGAGATTCGCACCTCGGTCCAGCCCAGGGCGCGGGTCCGCTCTTCGCGGCTGATGTCCCGTGCCGCCTGTTCCGGGTCCGAATGACCGGCGCCCTCATACTGGACCGCCACCCGGTACTTGGGGTATCCAAGATCCGGCTCATGGTGCAGGACGCCGTCCGCGTCCACTATGGGGACGTTGACTTCCGGCTCGGGTAGTCCTGCTGCGCCAAGCGCCAGCCGCAGCAGGGTTTCCGGCGGGGAATCTGCACCCACCCTGCTCAGCCGCAGAGCCTCACGCGCGGTCCGGATTCCGCGCTGGCCCGGGTGCAGTCCGATGATCGCATCCAGTTCCTCCTGCGTGGCGTAGGGGTCAGTCCGGCCTTCGTACAACTGCCGGGGAATCCGGATCAAGTGATCCGTTATCACGGTGAGGTGCTCCACAGCGAGCTCTTTCGACAGGTCCAGCCAGGTTCTCACCCGGGAGGTGAGGACCAGGCCCTCCAGCGTGGTCACCTCTCCGGGAAGCAGCCGGGATCGGTGCCCGACGACGCCCGCCCTCCGAGGGCGGGACAGCCCAGCTGGACGAGTTATGTGCAATTCAGACGCCTGATCTTGACGCAGTGGAAGCGGGAATCCCCAAGCTTCTGCGGCAGTGAAGTAGGAAGCCACGGAGAACGACGTCACACGTGTGTAGGCCGCTGCCCGTTCCGGGATCGTGAGCTCGATCGGGGACTGGTCTTGCCTGTCCAGCGCCCGGATGGCGCGGCTGATCCGCCGGATCCGAACGTGGCGCAGCCGTTCTCTGCTCACTCCGAGGGCATCGGAGTCGTAGACAGTGAATAGTCGCTGACCGAGTATGCCGGGCATTTCCTGTGGGGTTCGCATGCCAGCATTATGGGACAGCACGTAAGACGGCCGTGCCATTTATCCACACCGCCATCGAGAGGCCATTTACGGCTCGTTTGAGGGCTCAAAAGAGCCGTAAATGGCCTCTCGATGGGGGAGAATATCTTCCGTGAGCACTTTCTCGACGGAGCAGACGCCGGCCGGCACCCTGCTGACTGACCGGCTTGAACTTGCCGAAATGACCGCAGCGGAAGTCGATGCCCTGATAGTGGGCGACCGGTGCGAACACTGGGCACCCGATTTCCCCCAGCTGGTGGACGAAGACGCCGCCCAGCAGTACTTCCAGGCCGGGCTGCTGGGCCCCCGGGCCGGCACCTTCGGCGCCCGGATCATCCGTGAACACCAGGGTCCGGCCATCGGAACCATCGGGTTCCTCGGCCCTCCCGTCGACGGAATCGTGGAGGTCACGTACAACATTGCCCCGTCCCGCCGGGGACTGGGTTTCGCCACGGAAGCCCTCATAGCCCTCAGCCGCTTCGCGCTCGAACAGCCGGGCGTGGAACGCGTGGTGGCCTACACCGACGAGGCGAACGAAGCATCAATGTCCCTGCTGCTCACCGCCGGCTTTATGCCGTCCGACTCCACCGGACCGGACCTGGCTTTCGTCCTCCACAGCACGTCGCAGCTGCCCGACGGCGATTCCTGAGCTGGTAGGGTCGGCTCAGCTTTCGAAGGGGGCCGAAAATGACTGCACCTGCACGCAGCAGCAGACGCGCGCTGCTGCTTCTTGGGTTACTGCTGCTTCTCATGGGAACGGTGTCCGTGGCGGTGAACCTTCCCTACCTGCCCGACGGCGGTGGCTACGATGCCGCGGTTCCCTGGATCGCGGCGGGGTGCGGTGTCTTCGGCATTGCGGGCAGTATCTGGTGCCTGGTGCAGTACCGGCGGGGCCCCGAGTCCACAGGACTTCTGCTGCGGGGCGGCGGCAGCCGGATGTTCAGTGCAATCATGCTGGGCGTCTGCGTCGTCCTGCTCCTGGTGGGACTCGCCCTTGACCAGCCGACCATCAGCTCCGGACTGCCCTCGCTGCTGGCCTTCAACTTCACCCGCAGCCTCTTTGCTACCGAGTCGCCGCAGGACTTCCCCCGGCAAGACGCCGGGCAGCCCGGAAATAGCGTCGGGTAATGAGCTCCTGCGTCCACCGGGTCACCGGACTGCCCAGAGTCATGATCCAGTTGGCGGGACGGCTGTAGGCGGCGACCCGGAAGAGCAGCTGCCCGTCCGCCGTGAGTTCCGCGTAGAAGCCCTCCTCTCCGGCCACCGGATGCCCCCGCAGCGTGCCGTAGCCAAAACCGGCGCGCTGCCCGGAAACCGGTACACCGCCGTCGAGCAGCGGTTCAGCACTCCACAACACCCGGCACGGCGCCCGCCAGCGCAGCCGGCCAAACCCCGTTCCCGAGGCCATTTCCACTCCTGCCGCAGCCCGCGGCGTGTCCGCAGCAACCCGCAGCCCTGAGCCCCGGTGCAGGTCCCAGTCCAGTACGCCGTCCGCCAACCGCAGGAAAGCCGCGGCCGGGTCCGGCACGTCCATCAGCTCGGACCGCAGCACCAGCCGGTAGCCCTCAGGCCACCCGGCCTCCAGCGGAGCCGGGTACGTGCGCTCAGTGAAGCCGGGATCCGGATAGGTCAGCGGGCTCACCCTTCGGCCAGGCCCTTCCAGGCCAGCGACTCGCGGTCCCGCCGCGGCAGGGACGCAACCACCAGGTCATAGGAGTCCTCCACGAGGTTCCGGACCAGTTCTTCCTCCAGCCCTCCTGTGAGGTCCAGCTGGTTCCAGTGCGTCTTGTTCATATGCCATGCCCCGGAAATCTCGGGGTGGGCCGCCCGCAGCTGCAGGGCCAGCTCGGGTTCGCATTTAAGGCTGACCATCAGCGGATCCGCCGCCAGCGTGCTCATGGCAAACATCTTCGCCGGCCGGGCCGGGCCGCCGGCACGCACCTTGAACACCGAGGTTTCCGGGCCGAAGGGAAAGTCTTCATATGATCCGGTCAGGGACAGGCAGTACTGCCTCAGCGATGCGGCGTCCATAACCCGACCTTAGCCCCGCGTAGGTCCCGGTGCATCACAGATGGCAGGATGGAAGCACATCACTAAGCACACGAACTATGCGGCTGCGCCCCCGGGCCAGCCGCCGGGGCGCTGGAGGAGACATTGGGCATGGAAGGCACACGCGGGGGCAGGGTTGCCCAGGCCGCAGGGCGGGCAGCCGACTCGAAGTCGTTCGAACGCGCGGCGCGCATGGGCTACGTGGCCAGCGGGCTGCTGCACGCGCTGATCGGCCTCATCGCGCTGCAGATCGCCGGAGGCGGCGGGGGCGACGCCGATTCATCCGGTGCCGTGGCAGCACTCGCGGACCAGCCGGGCGGCATCTTCCTGATCTGGGCCTGCTTCCTTGGCTGCCTCGCCCTGGCTCTGTTCCAGGCAACGCGCGTATTCCTGGATTCCGGCGAAGACCGCAAGGAGGTCTGGAAGAAGCGCGCCTCTGATGCCGGTTCGGCCGTGGTTTACGGAGCCATCGGCGTGAGCTTCGGCGTGTTCGCCCTGGGCGGCTCCAGCGACAGCGAGCAGAGCCAGGTCACCTGGACCGGCCGGGTGCTCAGCCAGCCGGCCGGGCAGTGGCTGGTGGGCCTCGCCGGAGCGGTGATCGCCGGAATCGGCATTTACTTCATCTTCAAGGGCGTGACCCGCAGGTTCCGCAATGACCTCAAGGCCGTTCCCGGCCGGACCTGGCAGCGCACGGCCACCACCACCGGGATCGCCGGGTTCGTGGCCAAGGGCGTCTCCCTGCTGATCCTCGGCGTACTGGTGATCGCCGCTGCCGTGACGGCGGATCCGGAAAAGTCCACCGGACTCGACGGCGCCCTGCGCGCCCTCCATGAGGCCCCGCTGGGCTGGCTGGTGCTGGGCGCCGTCGGCATTGGACTGATCTTCTACGGCCTGTACATGGCCCTGATCCGGGCCCGGTTCGGCAAACTCTAGGCCTGCCACCAGGAGTCGAGTTCCTCCAGCGGATCCGCGTCCCAGGGAGTGGGCAGTACACCGTCCAGGTAACCGGCGAACCACTCCCGGACTTCGGGTGACTGGTACGCCTCCTGCAGCGCACGCGCCTTCTCGGAGTCGGCGAATGCCGCCGTTCCGGCCACCACGCAGCGGAACGGAATCTGGTCCGCTTCCTTCTCAAAGGCCAGCGCGTCATCCGGGAACAGGCCGATCTCCGCAGCCAGCCGCACGAACAGGAACCCGGCGTCCACGTCAGGCAGCGTCTTGGACAGGGACTGCTGGTCAACCTCAACGAACTCGAAGTTCTTCGGGTTCGCCGTGATGCTTTCCTGTGACGTGTGGATCACGCCCACTCCGTCCTTGAGTTCCAACAACCCGGCGTCACGCAGCAGCACCAGCCCGCGCCCGTTGTTAGCCGGGTCCACCGGCAGGGCGATCCTGGCGCCGTCGGGCAGGTCCTGCAGGCTGGAGTAGCGCTTGGACCAGATCCCGGCCGGCGAACCGTAAACGTAGAACAGCGGCTGCACTTCGAGCTTCTGGTCCACGTTGAACTGCTGCAGGTACGCGCCGTGCTGGAAGTAGTTGGCATCGAATTCGCCGTTTGAAACCGCGAGGTTCGGCTGGATGATGTCCGTGACGTAGGTGGCTTCCAGCGTCCATCCCTTGGCCTTGAGCAGCTCGGCGGCGATTTTGGTGGGCTCCTGGTAGGGCGCCGATTCGGTGGCAATGATCTTGATGGTCTTGTCGCCCGACGCCGATGCCCCGCCGGTCAGGCCGCAGCCAGTGGCAGCGGCCAGTGAAGCGGTTCCGGCACCGGCAAGTGCGAGTTTGAGAAAGTTCCTGCGTTCCATGGGTATTCCTTCGAAGAAGTGCGAGTGTGTTTAGCGGTAGGCGGAGGGAACCGGTTCGGTCCCGTTCAGGAAGAACCGGCCCAGTTCGTTGTATTTCCAGGCAACGGGGTCATGCAGGGTGTGGGTGCGGACGTCCCGCCAGTATCTGTCGAACCCGTATTTGCTTCCGGCCGCCCGGGCACCGGTGACGTCGAAGATCCGCGCCGTGACATCGAGCGACACCTCGTGGGCGGTGACCTTCGCCGCGGCGATCTGCTCGGCGACTCCGGCCCGGTCCGCGGCGGTGAGCGAGTCCCCGGCGTCGAACGCCCACTGCAGGGCGGTGGTGGCCTGCTCGACGACGGCGGCCAGCGCCTGGAGCCTCGCGGTGAAGGATCCGTAGTGGTTCTGGATAAACGGATCGTCCGACGCCGATTCAACCTCCGCGTGGTACCACGGCCGGGCGGAGCCGAGGGTGTAATCCCGGGCGGCGAGGACCGCTCCTTCCGCGGCAGCGAGGTAGGCGTGGGCGAAGAGCAGCTGGAACGCGGGTGTGGTCAGGACCTGGTGCGGGAGGCGTTCGCCGTCATGCGTTCCCAGGTTGGTGATCACCTCGGAGTCCGGCACGAACACGTCCCGGAACTCGATGGTGTTGGTGGCTGTGAGGCGGGAACCGAGAACGTCCCAGTCATCGTGGCGCACCACGCCCTCCGAGGCGGTGTCGATGACCAGCGCCAGCCGGGAGCCGTCGTCGAGCACTGCCCTCGCGTAAATCCTGTCCGCCACCCGGCTGCCGGTTGCAAACGGTTTCCTGCCGGTCACCCGGTAGCCGCCTCGGGTGCGGACGGCGGTGGCCTGGGGACCCTGGGGCGTGCCGGTGGAGGACCAGAGCCACTGGTGGATCAGGCACTCGTCCGCGAGGTCCTGTCCCCGCGCCGGATCGAGGTCGATGCAGGGGAAGGCCTGGAAAATGTAGTGGTAGCCCAGCAGCTGGCCAATCGAGTTGTCCGCCCGCGCCACCCGCTGCACAATCTCGAACGCGGTGCTCCAGCTGATTCCGGCACCGCCGAAGCGGGCCGGAATGGTCAGCGGCAGCAGCCCGGACCGGCGGAGGATTTCGACTTCCGTGAACGGCGGCTTATTGGCGGCGTCGCGTTCCAGGGCGTCCGCGCCGAGGATTGCGGCGACCTCGTCGGCGATCTCAAACCAGCGGACGGCCTCCGGGGCCGGGGTATGGCCGTAACGGGTCAGCAGGCTGGCGGTCATCAGTTGGCTCCTGACGTTGCAAGGGTGTTCGTGAAGGCTCCGCGGAATGCGGCGGCACGGTGGCGTTCGTTCAGCAGCGGGCCGGCACCGAAAAGCTTCTCCCGCAGCGTGCCCGGGGCGTAGTCGCTTTGGGCCAGGCCCCGGCGGCGCAGTTCGGGCAGCACCCCGTCGATGAAGTCCGTGTAGGAGCCGGGCAGGACGGCGTTGATGATGTTGATGCCGTCCACGCCGGCATCCTGCCAGCGTTCAAGTTCGTCGGCGATCTGTTCCGGGGTGCCGGTGACCTGCTGGGCCTCGGTGCGGTAGCGGGCGACGTCCGCCAGGGTGGGGTTGCCGCCCGGGGTGGAGTCGATGATGGCCTGCAGCACGCCGCGCCCGCCTTCGGTCTGCACGTCTCCCAGCGGGGTGTCCAGGTCCAGACCGCCGAGGTCGATGCCCAGCCCGCCGCCAATGTGGGCGATGACCGCGTCCAGGTCCAGGTATTCATCCTGTTCGGCTTTTTTCCGCTGCGCTTCCGCCTCGGTTCCGCCCACCACGAAGGACAGGCCGGTGAACACCTTGATGTCATCCGGGAGCCGCCCGGCTTCCACGGCACGGGCCCGGACTCCGGCGGCTACCTTCGCGGCATGGGCCGGGTTGGGCGCAAAGATGAAGGTTGCTTCGGCGTTGGCGGCAGCGAACTGCTGACCGCGCCCGGAGCTGCCGGCCTGGAAGAGCACCGGGGTGCGCTGCGGGGACGGTGAGCTCAGGTGCGGCCCGTCAATGGAGTAGCGTTCGCCGCGGTGGTGGATCTTGTGGACCTTGTCCGGGTCCGCGTGCACCCCGGCGTCCTTGTCCTGGATGAGCGCGCCCTCGTCCCAGGACCCTTCCCAGAGCTTGTAGACGGCGTCGGTGTATTCGTCCGCCCAGTCATAGCGCCGGTCGTGTTCGGTGAGGCCGTCCCCGCCGAAGTTGCGGTGCGCGTTCTCCAGTACGGACGTGACGATGTTCCAGCCGGCCCGGCCGCCCGAGAGATGGTCCAGCGTGGAGAGCTGCCGGGCGAAGTGGAAGGGGTGGCTCTGCACCACGGACGACGTCGCTGCGAGCCCAATGTTGCTGGTGGCACCGGAGAGGGCGGCAAGCAGCAGCAGCGGATCGTTGGCCGGCACCTGCAGGCCGCGGCGCACGTGGGAGGCCCAGCCGCCGTCGTGGTTGCCGTACAGGCCCACGACGTCGGCGAAGAACAGGGCGTCGAATTTCGCGTCTTCGAGCCGGCGGGCCAGGTCCGTCCAGAAGGACAGCTCGTTAAAGCGGTGCTGTTCGGCGTCCGGGTGGCGCCACTGCCCGCCGCGGATGTGGCTGGTGGTGTTCATCAGGAAGGCGTTCAGCAGCAGGCGCGGACGCGGCCCGTTGAAGCGGGTACTGGGAGTGCTCATGGGGTTCTTTCGGTAGGAATGGGAAGGCTAGAGTCGCTTGTCGGCGCGGCGGGAGAGCCAGGAGCCGCCCAGCTGCACGGCCTGGACCAGCAGGACCATCAGCACGATGGCGGTGAGCATCAGCCCGGTCTCATAGCGGTAGTAGCCGTAGCGGATGGCGAAGTCGCCGATTCCGCCGCCGCCCACCAGGCCTGCCATCGCGGAGTAGGAAATGAAGCTGACCGTCATGATGGTGATGGAGCTGATCAGCGCCGGACGGGCTTCGACCAGCAGGACGTCCCGCACGATCTGCCCGCGGGTGGCGCCCATGGAGCGGGCGGCTTCCACCACTCCTCCGCCGAGCGCGGTGAGGTTCTGTTCCACGAACCGGGCGAAGTAGGGAATGGCGTTGATGGTCAGCGGCACGATCACGGCTGCCGTTCCGATGGTGGTTCCCACCACGAACCGGGTAAACGGGATGATGGCGATCAGCAGGATCAGGAACGGAAAGGACCGCACCAGGTTCACCAGCGAGTCCAGGATCCGGTGGAGCCTGGGCTTGTGTGCCAGTCCGTCCGGGCCGAGGGCGTACAGGAGAACCCCCAGCGGGGTGCCGATCAGCACCGCAAGGGGAATGGCCACCAGCAGCATGGTGCCGGTCTGGCCCAGGGCGGCGAGCAGTTCCGGCCACACTTCGGCAATGCGCTCAAGCAACGCGGGCTCCTTCCCGGGCAGCGCGGTCCAGGGTGATCTCATCCGAGATCAGGTACCGGCCGATCGCCGTGGCCGGAGTAAAGCCGGGACGGGAGAGTTCCGCGAGCGCGAACTGCTCCACCACGCGGCCTTCCTCCATGACGGCCACGTTGTCCGCGATGGCCTTGATGACATTCATTTCATGGGTCACCACCACGATCGTGATGCCGAAACGGGCGTTCACATCACTGAGGTACTGCAGCACGGAGGCGGTGGTGCGCGGATCGACGGCGGAGGTCGGTTCGTCGCAGAGCAGCACCTTGGGGCGGGTGGCCAGGGCGCGGGCAATGGCGACGCGCTGCTTCTGCCCGCCGGAAAGTTTCGCCGGGTAGGTTCCGGCCTTCTCCGAAAGGTCGACGACGGCGAGCGCCTCCAGTGCCCGGGCGCGCCGCTCAGCGGCACTCTTCACTCCGGCGAACTTCAGCGAGAGCTCAACGTTCTGCGCCGCGGTGCGGTTGTTCAGCAGGTTGAAGTGCTGGAAGATCATGCCGATCTCATGCCGTGCGGCACGCAGCTCACCGTCCCCCAATTGGGTGAGGTCCGTGCCGTCCACCAGTACCCGGCCGGCGCTGGGCCGTTCCAGCAGGTTGATGTTGCGCAGCAGGGTGGACTTGCCGGCCCCGGAGAACCCGATGATGCCCTGGATGCTTCCCCTGGGAATGGCCAGGCTGACGTTGTCCACTGCGGTAAAGGCCGATTCACCGCCTCCGAAGACGGTAGAGACGTTTTCAATCCGGATCATGCTGTCCTCCTGCGGTCTAAGCCCGGGAAGAGGTGCACGCTGCGGGAAGGAACGGGACCCGGGCCTCAGGGCACGGGAACACGGACCGGATAAGAGCAGGTGCTTCTCCATCGGTCCTGGCGGTAGCACCCTGCTTCGGCGGGATTGCCCGCGGAAGGGGGTTGCTGCGGCGTCACGGAGCCAGGTCTCTCAGCCGCTCTGGATGGTTACGGAACTATCTAAGCCGCGCGTACCCCGGTAGGGCCAGAACATTTCCCCGTGCGGCCCAATGCGTCGGCGCGTAACGTGCTCCGGCGTCACAATCGGTTTTGTTACGTCTTCCGGCGTCCTGCGCCATCCCGCACCGAAGCTCTGAAATCACTTGGCCCGGGCCCGGCGCGGGAGCACCGATTCTCCGGCCTGTCCGGGAGGATGGGAACGTGACAGCTACGGAACGCCCCGCCCTCGCCCCTTCGCTTGGGCCGGAGGAATTCCGCCGCTGGTACTGGCTCAAGGATGAGCTGCAGGCATTCGCCCGCGCGCAGGAACTATCCGCTGCCGGTTCGAAGGACCAGCTCACCGAACGGATAGCCGCATTCCTGGGCGGCGCACCGCTTCCTCCCCTGGAAGCCCGTCCCCGTTCCTCCCGGGAGCGTCTGGTTCCGCCGCTGACCATCCACACCGTTATTCCGGCGGGACATCCCTGCACCCAGGTGCTGCGGGAATTCTTCGTCAATGCCCTGGGCCCCGGATTCAGCTTCGATGCGCCCATGCGGGAGTTCTTCGCCGCCAATGACGGCACCGCCACGCTGGCCGCTGCGCTGGATCACTGGCACGCCACCCGGGATACTGCGGCACGGCCGATCGGCCGGCAATTCGAGTTGAACCGCTTCTCGCGGGACTGGCATGCAGCGCATCCCGGCGGCACCAGGGACCAGATGCTCCAGGCCTGGAAGACGCACCGCTCCCTGCGTGTGGACCTGCGGAACTAGGTTTCGCGCGGCGCTCCGCCGCTAGAGCCCGAAACGCCCGGCTTCAATGACCGGGCAGGTATTCATGACGACGTCGAGCCCGGCGTTCACGGCACGCCTCGCGGCGTCTTCATCCACCACTCCCAGCTGCAGCCAGACGGCCTTGGCGCCTACCGCGATGGCCTGGTCCACGACGTCCCCCACCCTGGCAGAGTTCACGAAGCAGTCCACAACGTCCACCTGGCCGGGGATCTCCTCCAGTTTCCGGAAACCCTGCTGGCCGTCGAAGGCCTGGCCGGACAGGTTCACGGGAATGATCTCCATGCCCAGGGAGTCCCGGACAAACCGTGAAACCCCCACGGCGGGGCGGGCCGGGTTGTTTGAGAGGCCCACTACCGCCCAGCGGCCTTTGGACGTGAGCAGCCGGGTAACGACCTCGGGATCGTTGCGGTGCGCCATGCGGTACCTCCTTGAGTCGATGCAGGATTCCCACCCTACGCTCAGGGGAAAACGCACCCGGCACCGGGCCTATTCCAGCCGCCTTTAGTTCAGGAACGCCTCGACGGCGGTGGCCAGGATCCGGTCATCAAGCCCGTGCCAGCTCCCCTCCAGCAGCTGGAAAGAACCTTCCGGCAGCAGCTCGGCGGTTTCCCGCGCCCATTCGCGCAGCCTGTCATCGCTTCCGGAACTCGCCAGCACCAGGACCGGAACGCGGATACCAGTCAGGGACCGCACATCGGTTTCCAGCAGCAGGGTCAGGTCATAGGAGATGGTGTGCGCGGCCGGCTCGAACGGACTGGTGTCCGAAGACTCGATCATCTCCGGCGGCACCCCGATGGACTCCTGGAACAGCCGTACGGCACCGGCCCGGTCACCTGCCGCCAGCAGCTCATCCAGTTCGGGGCGGATGTCCGGGTCCTCGTCACTGTCTTCGGTGAGCGGCGGCTCCACGGCGATCACGCTCGAAATGACGGCGGACTCCGAGGCGGCCCGCAGCGCCAGGACCGCGCCGGAGGAGGTTCCCAGCAGGGCCGCCGTTCCGCCCGCGGTCTCCACCACCGCCAGCAGGTCGTCTACCTCGGATTCGGGGGTGTACTGTTCCCCGTCCCCGCTCTCACCCTTGCCTCGGCGGTCATAGGTGTAGACGGTGTGCCCGGCGGCCAGCAGTTCGGCAACACCGGCCATCCCCGAGGTGGTCCGGTCCACCATCACGGGGTCCACCACCACCAGCGGCGGGCCTTCTCCCTGCCGTTGCCAGGCAATCGGCGTTCCGTCGGCGGAAAGCACACGTCCTGAGGCTTCGGCAGATGGATCCATGGGGTTCTCCTTAGCTGGAAGCTGCGGGTCCCTCAACGGTAGGAGCGCCGGGGAACCCGGTCAATGGCCGCCCCGGACTCCTAGCCGTTGACGGCGGGGGCCAGCCGGAACTTCGCGCCGCGGTGGTCTTCCGGCAGCTTGTCGCCGGCCCCGAAGAGCTTGTTGCGCAGCGTGCCCGGAGCGTATTCCGTGGGGTAGGCCCCGCGTTTCTGCAGCTCGGGCACCACATACTCCACCACGTCCTCGAAGGTGCCGGGCGTGACGGCGTAGGCCAGGTTGAAACCGTCGACGTCGGTTTCCTCCACCCAGCGGATCAACTCCTCCGCGACCTCCGCACCGGAGCCAACCAGGCGTGGACCAAGGCCGCCGATTCCCGCGCTGGCGGCGATGTCCCGCACCGTCCAGGGAGCGCCGTCGTCGTTCACCTTCTGGAAGTTCGCGGCCGCTGACTGGATGGCATTGGACTTCACGGCACCCAGCGGCTCATCAAGGTTGTAGGTGGAGAGGTCAACCCCCATCCAGCCGGAAAGCAGGGCCAGGGCGCCTTCGTCGCTCGTGTAGCGCTGGTAGTCCTGGTGCTTGGCCTCGGCTTCCTCGGCCGTGGCTGCGGTGATGATGGTCAGCAGGGTGTAGATGCGGATTGAGTGCCGGTCCCGGCCGGCAGCTTCAGCAGCGTCCCGGATCCTGGTGACGGTAGCTTTCAGCTTCTCCGAGGTGGGAGCGCCCACGAACACCGCTTCGGCGTTCTCCGCTGCGAAAGCGATGCCCCGCGGTGAGGCGCCGGCCTGGTAAATCACCGGGGTGCGCTGCGGGGAGGGCTCGGAAATGTGGATTCCGGGGACCTTGAAGTACTTGCCCTCATGGTTGATGTCATGGACCTTGGCGGGGTCGGTGAACACGCCGGATTCCCGGTCCCGCACCACGGCGCCGTCTTCCCAGGAGCCCTCCAGCAGCTTGTAGACCACCTCGAGGTATTCGTCCGCGTGGTTGTAGCGCTCGTCGTGCTCCAGCTGGTCTTCCTGGCCCATGTTGCGTGCCGCGGACGGCAGGTAGCCGGTCACCACGTTCCAGCCCACCCGTCCCTCGGTGAGGTGGTCCAGGGTGGAGAGCCGGCGCGCGAACGGGTACGGGTGCTCGTAGGCCGTCCCGGCGGTGACGCCGAAGCCGAGGTGCTCAGTCACCAGTGCCATCGCGGAAACCAGCAGCAGCGGATCGTTGACGGGCACCTGGGTGCCCTGGCGCAGGGTCGCGTCGTTGGAGGAGCCATAGACGTCATACGTGCCCAGCACGTCGGCAATGAAGATGCCGTCAAACAGGCCGCGTTCGCAGGTCTGCGCCAGGTGCGTCCAGTAGCTGAGCTTGGTGTAGTCCGCTGAGCGGTCGTCGGGATGGCGCCAGAGTCCCGGTGACTGGTGCCCAACGCAGTTCATGTCGAAGGCGTTGAAGCGGATCTGGCGGGCGGGCGTGGTGGCCATGAGGGTCCTTTGCATGCGGGACGCCGCGCAGGGGCGCCGTACTTGCCGCCGGCGGTCTTGCCGGTCGACCGGATCGTCATCTGGGGCACCCCGCTACGGGAGAGGGTTGCCGCCCAACCAGCCAGAGCTTCGCGTTGGGACTCATGATCCTGCGGGTTCAGTATGCGTCGGGCCCCCGGGGTGAGCGCAACCCCGGCCGTGTCACGCGGCGTAACCGCCGCCGTCGTGCTCCCCCTCCCCATCCACCATCGAGATGACAGAAACTGCCCGTTTCAGCGTTGTAACGTGCAGTTTCTGCTATCTCGATGGAAAAGGAGCGGGATTCGAAATGTTACGCCGGGACTTGCCGGAAACAGGCTCCAGGGCGTTTAGTTGGGTCTTGACCATCCCGAGCGGCTGAGAGACCTGGATCAGTGAAGCCGCAGCAACCCTGGTCGTAGTGCTTCCTCCTTGAGGCACTGCGATAGCGAGGTGGACGTCGCAGGAGGCCGGTTTTCGGCAGGACGTTTTCCGTAGGGTGCTACTGCCAGGACCGATGGAGTGTTCAATGACTGCTGTACTGTCCTCTGGGTCCCACGCCGTGTCCGCTGCTGCGCGCACCGCACCGGACACCGCCCTGTCCGTGACGTTCGACGGCGTTGGCCGCAGCTTCGGCTCCGGCGCAGACGCCCACGTGGTGCTCCGCGACATCAACTTTGAAGTCCGTCCCGGTGAAGTCCTGGCGATCCTGGGCTCCAGCGGCTGCGGCAAATCCACGCTGCTCCGCGCCACCGCAGGGCTCGACGCCGCTTCCACCGGCCAGGTGCTCATCGACGGAACCGCTGTCCACGGCATCGACGACCGCTGCGCCGTCGCATTCCAGGAGCCCCGGCTGCTGCCGTGGCAGACCCTGCAGGCCAACGTTGCGATTGGCCTGCCGAAGGGCACCAGCGCCAGCGAAGGCAAGGCCAAGGTTTCCGAACTGCTGAAGCTGGTGGAGCTGGACAGCTTCGCCAAGCACCAGCCCCGCGCGGTGTCCGGCGGCATGGCCCAGCGGGCGTCGCTGGCCCGCGCCCTGGCCCGCAAACCCGGCGTCCTGCTGCTGGATGAACCGTTCGGCGCCCTCGATGCCCTGACCCGGCTGAAGATGCAGGACCTGCTGCTGGACGTGCACCGCGCGGCTCCGGCAACCGTCCTGCTGGTCACGCACGACGTCGATGAAGCCCTCCAGCTGGCTGACCGGATCATCGTGCTGGGCCGCGAACCGGGCAAACCCGGCGCCACCATCACGCAGACCATCACCGTGCCCGGTGCCCGCCCCCGGGACCGTGCCTCTGCCGAGCTTGCCCGAATGCGCGGCGAGCTCCTGGCGAGCCTCGGCGTCGACCGCCACTAGGGCCCCTTTCCACCCGGTCCCGGCGTCCTGCCGGGCCAAGCCGCAGCACCTTTGTGCCTGCACCCCGGTTTTCCCTGAATTTTTCCCGCACCACCCGTCTCGAAGGAATCCCCATGAACAGCCGTTCCCTCTTCTCCCGCCGCCCGCCCCGCTTCTCCCGCCGCCCCCTCACCGCACTGGCAGCCACCGCCGCCGCGGTTTCGCTGGCCCTGACCGGCTGCGTTGCCGGCGAGGATTCCTCCGGCGCTGCCGCCAATGAGGCAGCCGACGGCGGCACCCTGAACATCGACTTCGCCACGTACAACCCGCTCAGCCTGGTGATCAAGGACCAGGGCTGGCTCGAAGCCACCCTCGAAGAGCAGGGCGTGGAGGTCAACTGGGTGCAGTCCGCCGGTTCCAACAAGGCCAACGAGGCCCTGCGGGCCGGAGCGATCGACGTCGGCTCCACCGCCGGTTCGGCAGCCCTGCTGGCCCGCTCCAACGGATCGCCGATCAAGACCATCAGCATCTACTCGCAGCCGGAATGGGCCGGGCTCCTCGTCTCACCCGACTCGGACATCACCTCCGTGGCGGACCTGGCCGGCAAGTCCGTGGCCGCCACCAAGGGTACGGACCCGTACTTCTTCCTGGTCCAGGCCCTGGAAGAGGCCGGCCTGAGCACCTCCGACGTGACGGTGGAGAACCTGCAGCACGCTGACGGCCGCACCGCCCTCGAGAACGGTTCGGTGGATGCCTGGTCAGGCCTGGACCCGATCATGGCCGGCGCCGAGCAGGCCGGGGCGAAGTTCCTCTACCGGAACCTGGACTTCAACACCTACGGCTTCCTGAACGCCACCGAGTCCTTCCTCGAGGACAAGCCGGAACTGGCGCAGACGGTTGTGGACGCCTACGAGAAGGCCCGCGCCTGGGCTGCCGAGAACCCCGAGGAAACCGCCCAGATCCTCGCCGACGTCGCCGGCCTGGACCTGGAGGTAGCCCGCACCGTGATCCTGGAACGCAGCAACCTGGACGTGGACCCCGCCCCGGGCGACGCCCAGCGCACGGTCCTGGAAAAGGTTGGCCCGGTCTTCGTCGAAACCGGCGACGTCGCCAACCAGAAGGCGATCGACGACGCCGTGGCCTCCCTGCTGGATGACAGCTTCGTGCAGAACGCCAACGCGGAAAACATCAAGGACTCCTGATGAGCACCACCCCTCCCCCCGCTGCAGCACCCGTAACGGCAGGCCCGTTCGGGGCGTCCGCGGCGCCGGTACCTTCCCGGAAGGCCGGCTCCGGCGGCGTGCTGTCCCGGACCTGGGCCCGCGTGGTCCTGGGCCTGGTGGTTCCGGTCCTGCTGCTGGGGCTCTGGCAGCTGGTGTCCGTCCTGGGCCTGTTCAGTGCCGTGCAGCTGCCCTCTCCGGGCGCCGTACTGACCTCTGCAGCGGACCTGATTGAGCGCGGCGAGCTGGGCACGCACATCGCCATCTCCACCCAGCGCGTCCTCACCGGGTTCGCGCTCGGTGCGGTCCTGGGCCTGGTCCTCGGCGCCCTGCTGGGCCTGTCGAAACTGGCCGACGTCCTGCTCGGCCCGCTGTTCGGCGCCGTGCGTGCTGTGCCGTCCCTGGCGCTGGTTCCGCTGCTGATCCTCTGGATGGGCATCGGCGAGGACTCCAAGGTCACGCTGATCACCATCGGTGCGTTCTTCCCGGTCTTCACCACCGTGTCCCTCGCCCTGCGGCATGTGGACAAGAACCTCGTGGAAGCGGCCCGCGCCTTTGGGCTGAACGGCATCAAGCTGCTCACCACGGTGCAGCTGCCCGCCGTCGTTCCGGCTGTCTTCTCCGGGCTGCGGCTGGCGCTGGCGCAGTCCTGGCTGTTCCTGGTGGCCGCGGAACTCATCGCCTCCTCGATGGGACTGGGCTTCCTGCTCACCGACTCGCAGAACAACGGCCGCACGGACCGGATGTTCCTGGCGATCGTGCTGCTGGCAGTCCTGGGCAAGACGACTGACGCCCTGCTGGGCGTCGCAGAGAAGTGGGCAGTGAAGAAGTGGGCATAGGGACAGCACTCCGAACACCGGCCGAACCGGACTTCGCCTCCGAGGCAGAGCGGATCGCGTTCTGGGAGGACGCTGCCCGCCGGCTGCAGTGGGAGCAGCCGTGGCACACCGCCCACACCTTCACTCCCCCGCAGCGGCTCAGCGGCCCGGAAGTTCCGGAAGCCGACGCCGAGTACAGCGTGCCGGAGATCGAATGGTTCGCCGGCGGCAGGCTCAACGTTGCGGTGAACTGCGTGGACCGCCACGTGGCCGCCGGGCGCGGGGACAAAGTGGCACTGCACTGCGAGGGCGAACCGGGTGACCGCCGGAGCATCACCTACGCCCAGCTGCAGAAGGAAGTCTCCAAGGCTGCCAATGCCCTGCTGGCCCTCGGGATCGAAAAGGGCGACCGGGTGGTCATCTACCTGCCCGTCATCGCCGAAACCATCATCATCACCCTGGCCTGTGCACGGATCGGCGCCATCCACTCGCTGGTCTTCGGTGGGTTTTCGGCCGAGGCGCTGAAGTTCCGGGTGGAGAACACCCGCGCGAAGCTGCTGGTCACCACGGACGGCCAGTTCCGGCGCGGTGCCGCCGTCCCGGTCAAGGACAACGCGGACGAGGCCGTTTCCGGGGACAACGCGATTGAACATGTGCTGGTCATCCGGCGCACGGGCTCCGAGATCGCTTGGACCGAGGGCCGGGATCTCTGGTGGCACGAGACCGTGGACACCGCCTCCGATGTGCACGAGCCGGAGGCATTCGACGCCGAGACGCCGCTGTTCATCATGTACACCTCCGGCACCACGGGAAAGCCCAAGGGCCTGGTGCACACCATGGGCGGCTACCTCACGCAGGCGTCCTGGAGCTACGAGTTCCTGTTCGCCAATCCGGACGAATCCGCCCGGGACACGGACGTCCACTGGTGCACGGCGGACCTGGCCTGGGTCACCGCCCACACCTATGAGATCTACGGGCCGCTCTCCAACGGCGTCACCCAGGTGATCTTCGAGGGCACACCGAACACCCCGCATCCCGGCCGGCACTTCGAAATCATCGAACGCTACCAGGTCACCAGCTACTACACCGCCCCCACCCTGGTCCGCTCCCTCATGGGCTGGTTCCCCGACGGCGTCCCGGACACCTGGGACCTGTCCTCCATCCGGCTGCTGGGCACCGTAGGTGAAGCAGTTAACCCGGAAGCCTGGCGTTGGATGCGGGAGAACATCGGCCGCGGCGAGGTTCCGGTGATCGATACCTGGTGGCAGTCCGAAACCGGTGCCACCATCCTGTCCCCGCGGCAGACGGACACCAGTTTCAAGCCCGGCTGCGCCTCCCGCGCCCTGCCCGGCGTGTCCACCCGGATCGTTGACGAGCACGGCAACGAGGTGCCCCCGAACGTACAGGGCTTCATTGTGGTGGATAAGACCGGTCCGTCCATGGCCCGGACCTGCTGGGGAGATCCGCAGCGCTACCTCTCCTCCTACTGGCGGCAGTACGCGCAGCAGGGCTGGTTCCTCGCCGGGGACGGCGCACGGTATGACGACGACGGCGACACCTGGATCCTGGGGCGGGTGGACGACGTCCTGAACGTCTCCGGGCACCGGCTCTCCACGATCGAAATCGAATCCGCACTGGTCTCCCACCCCTGGGTGGTGGAAGCCGGGGTCTGCCCCGTCGCGGATCCCAAAACCGGTCACGCCATCGCCGCGTTCGTGGTGCTCACCGACTCCGCGTCGCCGGATACTGAAACTGTCACCGCGCAGCTGCGGGCCCACGTCGCGAAGGAGATCGGGCCGATCGCCAAGCCCGCCGCCGTCGTCGTGGTTCCGGATGTGCCCAAGACTCGCTCGGGCAAGATCATGCGCCGCCTGCTCACCCAGCTCTTCGAGGGCACCACGCTCGGGGACACCACCAGCCTGCAGAACGAACCCTGCATTCCCGCGATCCACGCCGCCTGCGAAGCGCGGCGGAGCGGGAGCGCAGCCTAGTGCGCTGCTCCGTGAACCCGGGCCAGGGTCACCCGGTCCAGCTCCACCGCTCCGCCCATGGCGCGGTGCAGGCGCAGGAACTCCACGGGAGAAACCTCCAGGAACGACGTGTTGTGCTTTTCCGGCAGCAGTTCGGGGTGCCCGCCGTCCATCATCTCGGTGAACATCCGCTCAGCGGCCAGGCGCTCCATCGGTTCGGTGGGGGTGATCTTGTGGTTCGCGGAGGCCAGCTTGTATCCGGTTTCAACCACAATGACGTACTCGTCCATGCCCGCTCCCAGGATTGCCTCGCCGCAACTGTCCTCAACATTGTTGGTATCCAGCACCCAATAAAGCAACCATTGGCGAACCGCTTACCCGCGGTTCCCCCAAGGAAGGAGCACTCAGTCCATGAGTGACCGCCAGTTCGGATTCCGTACCCGCGCCCTGCACGCCGGGGGAACGCCCGACGCCATCCACGGTGCCCGCGCCGTGCCCATCTACCAGTCGACGTCCTTCGTCTTCAACGACACCGCCGACGCCGCGAACCTCTTCTCGCTGCAGAAGTACGGCAACATCTACTCCCGGATCGGCAACCCCACGGTCGCCGCGTTCGAGGAGCGCATCGCTTCCCTGGAGGGAGGCATCGGTGCGGTGGCGACGGCGTCGGGCATGGCCGCGGAATTCGTCACCTTCGCGGCGATCTGCTCCGCCGGCGACCACATCGTGGCCGCGTCCCAGCTGTACGGCGGCACGGTCACGCAGCTGGACGTGACGCTGCGCCGCTTCGGCATCGAGACCACCTTCGTCCCCGGCACGAATCCGGCGGATTACGCCGCGGCCATCCGGGAGAACACCAAGGCCGTGTACGCAGAGGTCGTAGCCAACCCCAGCGGCGAAGTGACGGACATTGAGGGCCTGGCCAAGGTGGCGCACGACGCCGGTGTGCCGCTGATTCTCGACGCCACCCTGAGCACCCCCTACCTGGTGCAGCCGTTCAAGCACGGCGCGGACATTGTGATCCACTCCGCCACCAAGTTCATCGGCGGGCACGGCACCACCCTGGGCGGCGTTGTTGTGGAAGCCGGCACCTTCAACTGGGGCAACGGCAAATTCCCGGCCATGACCGAACCGGTTCCGTCCTACGGCAACATCTCCTGGTGGGGGAACTTCGGCGAGTACGGGTTCCTGACCAAGCTGCGGTCCGAACAGCTGCGCGACATCGGACCCACACTCTCCGCCCAGTCCGCGTTCCAGCTGCTGCAGGGCGTTGAGACCCTGGCCCAGCGCGTGGATGAGCACCTGCGCAACGCCCAGGCCGTGGCCGAATGGCTGCAGGCAGATGAGCGCGTGGCCTGGGTGTCCTACGCGGGCCTGGAATCCCATCCGCACCATGAGCGGGCGAAGAAATACCTGCCCAAGGGTCCGGGTTCCGTGTTCAGCTTCGGCGTGAAGGGCGGCCGTGCCGCCGGACAGGCGTTCATCGAGGCCCTGCAGCTCGCCTCCCACCTGGCCAACATTGGTGATTCCCGGACCCTGGTCATCCACCCGGCGTCCACCACCCATCAGCAGCTCTCCCCGGAGCAGCTTGCGGCCGGCGGCGTTCCGGAGGACCTGGTGCGCATCTCCGTGGGCCTGGAGGACCTGGAGGATATTCTCTGGGACCTGGACCAGGCGCTCACGGCCGCCGGCGCTGGTGCGGCAGCCGCTGCCGAAGATGCTGTGCCCGTTGCCGAAGACGCTGCGTCCTGCAGTGTCCCGCTTGAAACCGAGGAGTCAGCCAATGTCTGAGAACCGCACCTGGGTGGGGCCCAGCGCCCCGGAACGCCTTTCACTGCTGCGTTCGGCCAAGTCAATCGCGATTGTCGGGGCCTCGGACAAGCCGTCCCGCGCGTCCTACTTCGTAGCAACGTACCTGCTCTCCTCCTCGCCGTACAAGGTGTACTTCGTGAACCCGGTGGCGAAGGAAATCCTGGGCCAGCCGGTGTACGCCTCGCTGGCGGACCTGCCGGAGACCCCGGACATCGTGGATGTGTTCCGCCGGCATGATGACCTGCCGACGGTACTGGAGGAAGCCAAGGCCGTGGGCGCCAAGACGCTCTGGCTGCAGCTCGGTTCCTGGCATGAGGACGTGGCGCGGGACGCCGAAGCGGCCGGCCTGAACGTGGTGATGGACCGGTGCGTGAAGATTGAACACGCCCGGTTCCACGGCGGCCTGAACCTGGCGGGCTTCAACACGGGAGTGATTTCCTCCAAGCGCCAGCTCACCGCGTAGCCCGTTCCCGCCCCCAAAACCCCATCGAGAGGCCAGTTACGGCTCGTTTCACGCGTGAAACCGGCCGTAACTGGCCTCTCGTTTGAGTACGCAGCGGGCGCTCAGCCGCGTCCGGAGCCGTGCCCGTGCTGGGGTCCGCCGCGGTTGCTGTCCCTGCTGTCCTTGCTGTTCTTGTTTTCCTTGCCGGCATCGCCGCGGCCCGGACCGTCCTGGCCCTTATCCCGGCCGACGCCGTAGCCGTTGTTGTTCCCGGGCCCCTGGCCCTTATTTCCGCCAGAATGTCCCGGGCCGCCCTGCCCGTTGAATTCCTGGGAGAAGCCTTCAGTGCCCGGTTCGCTTCCCTGGCCGGGGCTTCCGCGGTGTCCGCCGGCGTCGTCGGTCCTCCCGGATTCGGCCGGTTCCCCGGTGCCGTGCCCGGGGTCATCAGGGGAGGGCTCGACGGGCAGCGGGGTTTCCGCGGGTGCCGGGGCAGTCTCCACCGGCTCGGCGGGAAGTTGGGGGACGGACGCCGGGTCAGTCTCGGCCGGCACCGGCACCGGTTCGGGAGGGGGAACCTGCTCATACTCCACGGGTGCCGGGGCCTCGTGGGAGTCTTCGGCTGTGATCCACAGGCCGCCGTTGGTGGCCGCCACTCCGGTGGTTCCGGCGGCCATGGCGGCAATGATCGCGCCGCCCAGCAGATAGCCGCGCCGGCGTGAGGACTTCCGGAGAGGTGTGACTCCGGGGGTGAAGAACGCTTCCAGTTCCGGGGACGGGTCCGGGGCGCCTGAACGGGCTTCCAGCCGCAGGTCCAGGAGTGCGTCGCCCAGCTGGTGGGTGTCCGCTACGCCCGATTCCGCCAGGAGGCGCCGGATGGCTTCTGCGTCACTGGGGTTGCTGGACGTGCTGTCCATCTTCCGTGGCCTCCTTCCCTGCGATCTGTTCCCGGAGCGCCAGGAGCGCCCGTCTCTGAAGCTGTTTGACGGTGTTGACCGTCTTCCCCATGATTTCCGCGGATTCCTCCAGGGACAGGTCTGCCACGATACGCAGCAGCAAGACTTCGCGCTGGCCGGGGGTAAGGCCGTCCAGCATCTGTGCTGCCACCAGCCCGGAGTGAAGAACGGTGTCTTCTGCCGAGTCGGAGGACCTGGTGTCGAGCTGTGGATCATACGGTGCAGGAGAAGGCTGGCGCTCACGCCGGCGGTGATCATCAACCACCCGGGCATGGGCTACCGAGAAAGCGAAGGTGCGCAGCCCTGCGGCACCTCCCCTGACCGTGGAGATCCTCGAAAAAACGGTCAGGAAAACGTCCTGTGTCAGTGCCTCCGGATCCTCGCAGCCCTTGGACCTGAAATAACCGACGACGGCGGGGGCCAGCGACTCGTAAACCGCCCGCAGCGCTGCCGGGTCGTTTTTCCGCGCCGCAGAGACCATCGGCTCTGTCAGCGGGTCAGCCAAGGCGGGGTCCTTCAATCCGGGACGTTGGGGCGAACCAAATCGTACCCCGCCCAGGCTGAACCTGCTCAGGAGGTGGCCGCGCCGATGCTCGTTGGGGGGATGAGCTCCGGCGCGGCCACTACACCTACGTAATCGCCCGGGCAGTCGAAAAGGTTATGCGGATATCCGGAAAGTTTTTCCCGGGTCCCCGCTCCCAGATCCTTCGGAGGAGAATGTGGAAGACTTGACGGCGGTCCGTCCTTTATCGGCGGACCTGTTCCGGGCGGGACTAAGACTCCCACCTGCCCGTTCCAACCCAGCAATACCGGGGCCTCCGGCCCGGCCAGGAAGATCATGCCCAGCACCACGCCTCACCACACAGAGCTAAAGCGCGGCCTGTCGCTGCGGCACATCCGCTTCATCGCCCTTGGATCCGCCATCGGAACGGGACTGTTCTATGGATCATCCGAAACCATCCAGGCTGCCGGCCCCGCCGTCCTGATCGCCTACATCATCGCCGGGTGCGCCGTATTCCTGGTGATGCGGGCGCTGGGAGAGATGGCGGTACGCCACCCGGTGGCAGGTTCCTTCTCCCAGTACGCAGGACGCTACCTCGGTCCCCGCATGGGTTTCCTCACCGGCTGGACCTTCGCCTTCGAAATGATGATCGTGGCCATCGCGGACATGACCGCGGTGAGCATGTACATGGGCCTCTGGTTCCCGGACACACCCGGCTGGGTGTGGATGATCGCAGCGATGCTCCTGATCGGCGGGCTGAACCTGATGCGGGTCAGCGTCTTCGGCGAAATGGAGTTCTGGTTCACCCTGGTCAAGGTCTCCACCATCATCGCCATGATCGCCGGCGGGCTGTACCTGATTGTCTTCGGTGTCAGTACCGGAGGCTATGAGCCCGGCGTCAACCATCTCGTGGACCACGGCGGGTTCGCACCCTTTGGCGTGTGGGGCATTGTCATGAGCCTTGGAATCGTGGTGTTCTCCTTTGGCGGCATCGAGACCCTCGGAGTGACTGCCGGTGAGACCGGGGACCCGCAGCGGGCCATCCCCAAGGCCGTGAACACCGTGCCGGTGCGGATCCTGCTCTTCTACGTCCTGTCCCTCGGCGTCATGCTGTGCCTGTTCCCGTGGGACCGGATCGGGTCCGAAGGCAGCCCCTTCGTGCAGGTCTTCGCCGGGATCGGCATCCCGTTCGCCGAGCACCTGATCAACGCCGTGGTACTTACCGCTGCCCTGTCCGCCATGAACTCGATCTTCTACGCAGCCTCGCGGACCATGTACGGCCTGGCCGAGCAGGGACACGCGCCGAGGGGCTTCACCAATGTTTCCCGCTACGGAGTGCCGGTATGGCCCGTAGCCATCATCATGGCGAGCCTGATCGCGGGCCTGGGACTCTTCCTGTGGATTCCGGAGCAGCTGTTCCTGGTGGTGGCGTCCACAGCCACCTTCGCCACGATCTTCACCTGGTCCTCGATCCTGCTCAGCCACCACCGGATGCGGCGGCAGATGCGGCGCGACGGTACGCCGTCGGCCGGTTTCGCGTTCCCCGGCTGGCCGGTGCTGAACTACGTCGTCCTGGGTTTTATGGCGCTGGTAACCGTGATCCTGGCCTTCACCGGTCCGGGGCGCACCGCACTGGCGGTTGGCGTAGTGTGGCTGCTCCTGATGCTGGCCGCCTACCGGTTCCTGGTAAAGGACCAGGGCCACAAGCCCATCGACCTGCCCGAACCAGCAGCCAGCGCGGGAACAGACCGGAGCTAGGGCGCGATCTCCTCGGCCACCGAGAACCGCCGGTTGGCCAGCACCGGAAGATACTCACGGACTTCCTCGATCCGGGTCCGCACCACATCGGCCGTTGCCACGGCTTCGGTTTCCTCATCGAGGAACACCTGCGGCACTCCCATCGGATCGAGGATGGCCGAATGGCCGATGGTGTGCCCGCTCGCCGTGCCGGCCGCAGCCACCCACACCGTGTTCTCGATGGCCCGCGCCTTCAGCAGCGTTTCCCAGTGGTCGATCTTATGCTCGCCCTTGAACCAGGCGGCCGGAACGGCAAGCAGGTCCGCGCCCTGCACCGCCAGCGCCCGGGCCAGCTCCGGAAAACGCAGGTCATAGCAGGTCATCAGGCCCACCCGAAGTCCGCCGAGTTCAACCACCTGGATGCCCCGGTCTCCGGGCTTGATGCGGGTGGACTCGGAATAGCTGAACGCATCGTAGAGGTGCAGCTTGCGGTATGTGGCTGCGATGCGGCCGTCCGCCTCGATGGCCACCAGCGTGTTGTAGGGACGGTCCTCCCCGGAGGATTCGTACCCGCCGGCGACGACGGCGATGCCTAGTTCCGCAGCAGCCAGGGACAGCCGCTGCACGAAGGTGCTCCATCCGGCGTCCACGGCTGCCGCCAGCGGCCCGTCCACCTTGCCGATGCTGAACATCGACTCTTCCGGGAACACGATCAGTTCGGATCCCTCGGCCCGGGCTTTCTCCGCCAGTGAGCGCATCACTGCCAGGTTGGCCTGGACGTCTCCGCCTGGACTGAACTGACCTACGCTGACCAACATGGGGAACCGCCTTGCCTTCGGGACCGGATGTATCCCCAGCCTAGTGCAGGTCTTCGAAGTGCAGCACGGGTTTCAGGACCTGCCCGGACTTCGCGTCCGCGGCGGCCGAATTGATGTCCCCGAACGCATAGCGGGTGATCATTTTTTCAAGCGGGAACCTGCCCTGCTGGATCAGGTCCACCAAGGCGGGAAGGAACAGCTGCGGAGTCGAGTCCCCTTCCGTGATCCCCAGGACCTGCCTGCCGTTAAGCATGAAGTTCACGTCCAGCTGCACCGTGGACCCCGGAGCGGGGGCACCGATCAGGCCCAGCTTGCCCAGCGGCGCCAGCGCGTCCGCCGCGGTGGCTGCCACCTTGGTGCTGCCCGTGGTTTCAAGCGCATGCGTGACTCCCGCGCCGCCGGTCAGTTCAAACAGGGCCTGCAGCGCGTCGGTGCTGCCGGAATTGACGACGTCGGTGGCTCCCAGCTCGCGGGCCAGTTCCAGGCGGGAGTCCACCAGGTCCATGACCACGATGCGCGTTGACCCGCCGAGCGCGGCCGCCATGACCGCCGAGAGGCCCACGGGACCGGCACCGAACACGGCAAGGGTGGATCCCGGTTCGGGACGCAGGACGTTCATGACCGCTCCGGCGCCGGTCTGCACGCCGCAGCCCAGCGGCGCCAGCAGGGCCAGGTCCGCTTCCGGGTCCACCTTGGTGACTCCGCGTTCGTCGGCCAGCACCAGGTTGGAGAAGGAGGACTGGGCGAAGAAGTGGCCGTGCACTCCCTTACCGTCCTTGCTGATCGTGGCGCTGCCGTCCAGCCGCTGCCCGCCCACCAGGTTGAGCTCCAGGAAGTAGGTGCAGTAGGCGGGGTGTCCGCTGCGGCAGTTCCGGCATTCACCGCAGCTGGTGAAGCTGAGCAGCACGTGGTCTCCGGGCACCACGGACGTCACGGCAGAGCCGACGGCTTCCACGATTCCGGCGCCCTCGTGCCCCAGCACTCCGGGCAGCGGGAAGGGAATGTGCCCGGCCTGGACCCCAAGGTCCGTGCCGCATACTCCGGCTGCCTGCACCCGGACCAGGACCTCGTCGGGCCGCGGGTCGTCCAGGACAACATCGGTGATTTCAAAAGGTTCGTTGATGCCGCGCAGGATCGCGGCACGTGCCTGGGTAGTCATACGCCCACGCTACGCGGACCCGTCCCGGGTGTCAGGGTCCCCGGACAAGGACGAGGGGCGGCAGGCGGAAAGTCCGCCTGCCGCCCCTGCACGGGCACGGTTGTGCTAGGCGCTGACCACCTCAGCGTCGTGCTTTTCTTCCACGGCGCCGAGGGACACGCCGGAGCCGGACTGCACTTCGATACGGCGCGGCTTGGCCTTTTCACTGACCGGGATAATCACACTCAGCACGCCATTGTCATAATGTGCGCTGATGCCCTCGGTATCGATCCCCTGGCCCAGGCTGAGCTGGCGCAGGAAGGACCCGCCTTCGCGTTCGCGGGTGAGCCACTGGACGCCGTCCTTTCCGCGCAGGGTGCGCTCGGCACGGATGGTCAGCAGCTGCCCGTCGACGTCGATGTCCACGGACCCCGGATCAATGCCGGGAAGGTCAACGCTCAGGACATACCGGTCATCCTCCCGGTACAAGTCCATGGGCATGCCGCGCAGGGATTCACTGCGGACGGCCTGGGCAAGACGGTCGAATTCACGGAACGGATCAAAACGTGTTGCCATCACAAATCAACTCCTTCACTCCGCTGTACGCAGCGGGCTGATCTGCCATTTCGAATCAAAGTTGAGTTGGCTTCACTCAACTTTCGGCAGTAGATTAGCACTTGCAACGCGAGAGTGCTAACCCGAGCTGTTGCAGCGGAAAAACCCGTTCCGCCGTCTTTCATTCGAACCTGGTCTGGAAGGAAAGGAAGCAGTGTCCCACCCCGCGTTGTTCCGGTTTGGAACAGCCACCCGCACCGAATACCTCGAGAAGCTCCGCACACTTCCCAGCCGGATAGCCGGCTCACCGCCGTCGCCTCCGCTGGATGCGGCAGGCTGGCTCAGCGGCCTGTGGGTGGCCGCCGCCGTGATGGGCATCGGCGTTTTCTCCGGCGGAACAACCTCCCTGGTACTGGCGGCGGTGCTGCTGTACGGCACCGGCGGGGCACTGGCCGTCCTGGGCTGGCTGGCCTGGCGCGGCCTAAGCGTCCGCCTGCGCCGCCGCGCGGCCACCGGCCCCGGCACATCGACAGCACGGGACTTCCTGGCGGCCGCGGATTCCGCCCGGGAAGAGGTCCTCCAGGCACTCTTCCCGGCAGGAGCAACCGGAACTCCCGAGGTGCTGCGGGCAACCGCTCCGGCACGGGCTGCCGCCGCAGCAGCTCCGAACAGTCCCCTTCCGGCACCGGGCAGCAGCCCGGGAACCCAACGGCCCGTCCCGCGCTCCGGTAAATCACCGATCCGGAAGAACGCCACCTGCAAGTCCGCCCACTACCGCCGCAGCGCCAAACCGCCCGCCGGTCCGGTACAGGATGATTTCGCCCGCGCCGCCTAGACTGGGGCGCCATGGAGGAAATTCAGGAACCCGTCCAGCTGTCCCTGAAAAACGGAAAGCTGAACCCCGAAGCGGTAGGCTTCACCCGCTCACCGCTGCACGCTTCGGCGCACCTCCCCCAGGGGCTTCCCCACGGCTGGCGCACCAAGCGCTGGGAGTACTGGGGCGTGCTGACTCCGGACCTGGTGCTCGGCATGACCATTGCTCACCTGGATTACGCCGCCACCCTCCAGCTCTACGTGTTCGAACGCGCCACCGGCCAGGAAATCAGCCTGGATCGGCTCTCGCTTCCCGCGGGCTCCACCGCGCTCCTGCCCGGCACCCTGCCGCCCCTCACCGCTGTGGGCACCATGGGCGGACTGCACCTGCGCTTCCATGACGACGCCGGCGGCACGCACCTGCGCGCCGAGTCGCCGCGCGTCGGCGTCGAGCTTTATGCCCCGGCGGAAGGCGATGTGCTGGGGGTGGTGGTTCCGTGGTCGGACACGCGGTACCAGTACACCCTCAAGGACGTGGCCCGACGGGTCAGCGGAACCATCACGGTCGACGGGCGCGCATATGCGGTGGGCGAGGACGCCTTCGCTGTCCTGGACCGCGGACGGGGACGCTGGCCGTATTCCAGGCGCTGGAACTGGGCTGCCGGATATGGAACGGCCAACGGCACCCGGCTGGGTTTGCAGCTGGGCGGGCTGTGGACAGAGGGAACGCCGGCCACCGAAAACGCGCTGATCGTGGACGGCGTGCTGCACCATTACGACGGCGAGCTGGAGTTTAGCTACGACCTCACGGATCCACAGGCAGCGTGGCATGTCCGCGGGGACTGGATCGAGGCCACGCTGACTCCGTTCCACCGGCGGCTGGCTGCGACCAATGCCGTTCTGGTGGCCGCAAAGACCTGGCAGGCCTTCGGCGCGTGGTCCGGCTGGGCTGCTACTCCGGACGGTACGCGCCACAGCCTGGACGGCGTGCACGGCTGGATCGAGGAAGCACGCAACCGCTGGTAACCGTCCGCACCAGCACCTCCTTCACCCCCTATTCCCGAGGGGCACCCGGCTGCTAGGTTTCTTCCGATCTCACCTGAGCCAAAGGAGCCTTACCGTGAGCAGCAGATTCTCTTCCCTTGCCCTCGATGCCCTCGACGTCGACGCGCAGGCCAGGTTCTGGACCCAGGCCCTGGGGTACCGGTTCGCCGAAGAATTCGACGGCGGCATTTCCCTGGCACCCGGCGACGGAGTCCAGGGACCACCCCTGGACATCATCCCTGTCCCGGAGAGCAAGACGGCCAAACTGCGGCTGCACATGGACCTGGTTCCGTACGGCTGCAGCCAGGAAGAGGAGGTGGAGCGGCTGCTGGCGCTCGGCGCGGTGCGCGCCGATGTTGGGCAGGGGCCGGATGTTCCGTGGGTGGTGCTCGCAGACCCCGAGGGCAATGAGTTCTGCGTCCTCGCGGCCCGGGACTAAGACCCAAAAAAGCCCCGCAGCCTTGAAGCTGCGGGGCTTTTCCGGACGGATTATTCGCTGATCAGGTCGCGGATCACGATTGTCTGGTCCCGGTCCGGGCCGACGCCGATCGCGGAGAAGCGGGTACCGGACATCTTCTCCAGGGCCAGCACGTAGTTGCGGGCGTTCTCCGGCAGGTCCTCGAGGGTCTTCGCGCCGGTGATGTCCTCGGTCCAGCCGTCGAAGTACTCGAAGATCGGCTTGGCGTGGTGGAAGTCGGTCTGCGTCATCGGCATCTCATCGAAACGCACGCCGTCGACGTCGTAGGCCACGCAGACCGGGATCTTCTCGATGCCGGTGAGCACGTCCAGCTTGGTCACGAAGTAGTCCGTGAAGCCGTTGACGCGGGAAGCGTGGCGCGCCAGCACGGCGTCGTACCAGCCGCAGCGGCGCGGGCGGCCGGTGTTCACGCCGAACTCGCCGCCGGTCTTCTGCAGGTACAGGCCCATGTCATCGAAGAGTTCGGTGGGGAACGGACCGGCACCAACACGGGTGGTGTAGGCCTTGATGATGCCCACCGCGCGGTTGATGCGGGTGGGGCCAATGCCGGAGCCAACGGACGCGCCGCCGGCGGTCGGGTTGGAGGACGTGACGAACGGGTAGGTGCCGTGGTCAACGTCAAGGAACGTGGCCTGGCCGCCTTCCATCAGGATGACCTTGTCCTCGTCCAGCGCACGGTTCAGTTCATACGTGGAGTCGATGACCATGGGACGCAGGCGGTCAGCGTAGGAGAGGAAGTACTGCACCATCTCTTCCACATCCACGTCGCGGCGGTTGTAGACCTTCAGCAGCAGCTGGTTCTTCTGCCGAAGCGAGCCTTCCACCTTCTGGCGCAGGATCGACTCATCGAAGATGTCCTGGACGCGGATGCCGAGCCGGGCAACCTTGTCCATGTAGGCCGGACCAATGCCGCGGCCGGTGGTGCCGATGGCACGCTTGCCCAGGAACCGCTCGGTGACCTTGTCCATGACCTGGTGGAACGGCGCCACCAGGTGGGCGTTGGCGGAGATCCGCAGCTTGGAGGTGTCCGCTCCGCGTGCTTCCAGCCCGTCGATTTCGGCGAACAGGGCCTCCAGGTTCACCACGCAGCCGTTGCCGATCACGGGAATGGCGTTGGGGCTCAGGATGCCCGCGGGAAGCAGCTTCAGTTCGTACTTTTCACCACCGACGACGACGGTGTGGCCGGCGTTGTTTCCGCCGTTGGGCTTGACGACGTAGTCGACGCGGCCGCCAAGCAGGTCGGTGGCCTTACCTTTACCTTCGTCGCCCCACTGGGCGCCGACGATGACAATTGCGGGCATGGGATCCTCCCCCATTAGTTACGCTAGGGAGCCGCGCCAGGCGCTGAACCGCTACCGTGCATGAGAACGCCCCTGCACCCTGAGACTGGGGACACAGCGGTCCGTGATCCGGGATGCGGGGCTCTTACCTGTCAAGTTTAGCCGATCTGCGGCTTTGCCGGTTTGGAAGGCGGGCACGGAGGCGTACGGTTTAGCCATGGAGCGCTTCCGCGGCTATATCGCCGGGCTGGGTACCGCCTCGGGAACCCGCCTGGTTGTTGGGCACTGGCCGGACTCACCGTTCGGTCCGTTCACCGACGTCATGGTGGAGAACCGGTTCGGTTCCCGGTTGCTGCTGGCGCCCAGCGAAGCGGTTGCCCGCTACGTCTCATCCACCTACACCTTTGACGCGATCGATGTGGTTCCAGTGAGCGCGTTCCTGGCCGAGGACAGGCTGCGGGTCGACGGCGGTCCGCTGCAGCTCAGCGCCCGGCTGGGCCCGGTGACCCCGCTGGGACGGGTCCTTGAAGCCGTACCGGCGCCGCTCGCCGTCCACCCGCTGTGGCTGCAGGCCATCAACCCGCTCGCCAGCCTGATTGTCCGCGGGGTGCGGACCGCGGGAACTACCGGGGACCGGCTGGAGTTCTACGGAGTACGCTCCATCCGCCGCCTCGCGTCGGCGCAATGTTCCTGGAACGGTGAGGACATGGGCGCCCTGCGGCCGGTCAGCCCGCCTGTCCGGTTCGGGTTCTCCTCCGTGCCGGCACGGCCGCAGATCCTGGCGGTGACCACCACCATCACCGCCAGGCCGGCGCAGAAAGAAGGAATCCACGCATGGAAAACCGCTTTCACCCGCATGCCGAGTCCGTCTGGTCCTATCCCCGTCCGCCCCGAGTCGAACCGAGCGATGAACACGTCAAGGTCTGGTTGGGCGGAAACCTGATCGCAGACACCAGGGAAGCGCTGCGCGTCCTCGAGACCAGCCATCCGCCGGTCTACTACCTGCCCCTGGAGGTCTTCGCCCCCGGGGTGCTGCAGCCGGTCAGCGGAGTGACGCACTGTGAGTTCAAGGGCGCTGCCTCCTATTTCGACGTCGTCTCCGGCGGCCAGCGGGCCGTGCGCGCCGCCTGGACCTACGCGCATCCGTTTCCCGGCTACGAGGCGCTGGCCCACACCGCTGCCTTGTACCCGGGGCTGATGAACTCCGTGACAGTGGACGGGGAAGAAGTCCAGCCGCAGGAAGGGGACTTCTACGGCGGCTGGATTACCAGCCGGGTGACCGGGCCTTTCAAGGGCGCTCCGGGCACCTGGGGCTGGTAGCCCCTGCAGCCGGACACGGTAAAGGCGCCTCCCAACCGGAAGGCGCCTTTACGCAGGTACTGGTTGCCCTAAGCCTCGATCGCTGCTTTGGCGGTGGGGTCTGAAGCGTCCAGGAACTTATCGATCCGGTCCACTTCCTCGCTCTCGCCGATCGCCGCAGCCGCACGTCCCAGGGCGTACAGGGCGCGGAGGAAGCCCCGGTTGGGCTCGTGCTCCCACGGAATGGGGCCGGTGCCGCGCCAGCCTGCGCGCCGCAGCGCGTCCAGGCCGCGGTGGTAGCCCACCCGGGCGTAGGCGTAGGACTCCACGGGACGTCCGTCAGCGAAGGCCTCGTCGGCCAGCGTTGCCCAGACCTGCGAGGAGGTGGGGAACCTGGCAGCGAGGTCCACGGCCTCGTCACCGGCCTCAAGGCGCGCGACGACGTCGGTCTCCTCGGGCAGGTACGTGGGCTCGGGTCCGAGCAGGTTCTTGCGGAATTCGTCTGACATTAGAGGTGCTTTCCTGCCGATCCGAGGGACTGTGCTGCTTCAACCACGCGGGCGGACATGCCCTTTTCGGCGGAGGCACCCCAGACGCGCGGATCGTACTGCTTCTTGTTGCCGACCTCGCCGTCCACCTTCAGCACGCCGTCGTAGTAGCGGAACATGTGGTCCGCTACCGGGCGGGTGTAGGCGTACTGGGTGTCGGTGTCGATGTTCATCTTCACCACGCCGTAGGACACGGCGTCTGCGATCTCCTGGGCGGAGGACCCCGAACCGCCGTGGAAGACCAGGTCGAACGGGCGTTCCTTGCCAATCGAACCGCCAACGGCGGCCTGGATCTCGTCGAGGATCTCCGGGCGCAGCTTCACGCCGCCGGGCTTGTAGACGCCGTGGACGTTACCGAAGGTCAGGGCAGTGAGGTAACGGCCCTTGCTGCCGTCGCCAAGCGCCTCAATCGTTGCCATGCCGTCGGCGACGGTGGTGTAGAGCTTCTCGTTGATCTCGTTCTCGACGCCGTCTTCCTCGCCGCCGACGGTCCCGATCTCAACTTCCAGGATCATCTTCGCTGCGGCGGTGCGGGCCAGCAGGTCCTGGGCGATCTTCAGGTTCTCTTCGAGGGTCTCCGCGGAGCCGTCCCACATGTGGGAGTTGAAAAGGGGGTCCTCGCCGCGCTTCACGCGCTCCTCGGAGGCGGCCAGCAGCGGCAGGACGAAGTCGTCCAGCTTGTCCTTGGGGCAGTGGTCCGTGTGCAGGGCAATGTTCACGTCATAGCTCTTGGCCACTTCGCGGGCGTAGGCGGCGAAGGCCAGCGATCCGGTGACCATGTTCTTGACCGAGGAGCCGGACCAGTACGCGGCACCGCCGGTGGACACCTGGACAATACCGTCCGAGCCGGCCTCGGCGAAGCCTGCGAGCGCTGCGTTGAGGGTCTGGGAGGACGTGACGTTGACAGCCGGGTATGCGAATCCCCCCGCCTTGGCCCGGTCGATCATCTCTGCGTAGATCTCGGGGGTTGCAATAGGCATGCTGACTCCTTAGCGAAGGTTCGAAAGTGCGGCAGGGCCGGGCCCTCTTTGGCTCCTCCCATCCTAGCCACAAGAGTCCTCTGCGCATCAGATAACGCGGATTCGAGGGTTCACACCTGGCACTCCGGCGCGGCGCGTCAGCTTACTTCCTGCCCGAAGACGTGCCGGCGGACCCAGCCGTGCATGGCAATGGCCGCAGCGGCCGAGGCGTTCATGGACCGGGTGGAGCCGAACTGGGCGATTGAAAGCGTGGCTTCGGCAGCCTG
The DNA here is from genome assembly GCF_009193255.1 of Arthrobacter koreensis. Lineage (GTDB taxonomy): Bacteria > Actinomycetota > Actinomycetes > Actinomycetales > Micrococcaceae > Arthrobacter_B > Arthrobacter_B koreensis. The sequence goes on along the minus strand of NZ_WACG01000001.1, from coordinate 1,396,995 downwards.
GTGCACCTCGGGCGTGAGGCCGGGGCCTTCCTGGCCGAAGACCAGGACGCAGTTGCGCGGCAGGTCATAGGTTTCCAGCGGCACCGAGTCGGGGAAGTTGTCGATGCCGATGATCGCCAGCCCTTCGGAACGCGCCCACTCGGTGAACTCTTCCACGCTGGGGTGGTGGCGCACGTGCTGGTAGCGGTCGGTGACCATTGCCCCGCGCCGGTTCCAGCGGCGTCGTCCAATGATGTGCACTTCCTTGGCCAGGAACGCGTTGGCGGTGCGCACCACGGAGCCGATGTTCAGGTCATGCTGCCAGTTCTCGATGGCCACATGGAACTCGTGGCGCTTGGAGTCCAGGTCCGCGACGATCGCCTCGTGCTTCCAGTACCGGTATTCGTCCACCACGTTGCGCCGGTCTCCGGCGGCAAGCAGCTCGGGATCCCACTGCTCGCCCTCAGGCCACGGCCCCTCCCATGGCCCAACACCAACCTGCGGCATTTCGGCGTCTGCCGGCTCTGCGGCGGGGATTGTTTCAGGGCTCTCTATCACCCTTCCAGCGTAAGGTGAAAGACTGGACCATCCCGCATCCGCACCGGGAGGACCAGGCCTGCGCCCGGACTCCCGAATGGCTGCGGGCACGAGGCAGAACACGCACTGGAGGAAACTGTGGGCGAGAACGAGAACATCGAGTGCTGGCTGACGGACATGGACGGAGTGCTGGTCCATGAGAACCAGGCGATTCCCGGTGCCGCGGAGCTGATCAACCGCTGGGTGGACACCTCCAAGCGTTTCCTGGTGCTGACGAACAACTCGATCTACACCCCGCGGGACCTTGCGGCCCGGCTCCATGCCTCCGGCCTGGACGTTCCGGAGGAAAACCTGTGGACCTCCGCGCTGGCCACGGCCGAGTTCCTGAAGGACCAGCTCAAGGGCTCCTCCACCCCCGGGCGCGCGTTCGTGATCGGCGAGGCAGGGCTCACGACGGCGCTGCATGAGGCCGGGCTGATCCTTACGGACACCAACCCGGACTATGTGGTCCTGGGGGAAACCCGCACCTATTCCTTTGGCACCATCACCAAGGCGATCCGGCTCATCCTCGACGGGGCCCGGTTCATCGCCACCAACCCGGACGTCACCGGACCTTCCCCGGAGGGCCCGCTTCCGGCCACCGGCGCCATCGCCGCGCTGATCACGGCCGCCACGGACCGGGAACCCTACATTGTGGGCAAGCCGAACCCGATGATGTTCCGCTCCGCCATGAACAAGATCGATGCGCATTCGGAGACCACCGGCATGATCGGGGACCGGATGGACACGGACATCATCGCCGGCATCGAAGCGGGACTCACCACGGTCCTCGTGCTCACCGGCATCACGCAGCGCGAGGACATTGCCCGCTACTCCTTCCGGCCGTCCCAGATCATCGACTCTGTCGCGGACCTGATCAGGACCGTCTAGCCGGGAGGGCTAGAAGGGCACCTTGCCTCCGCCGCCTCCCACGGCGGGCAGCGGGACATAGGTGTCCAGCACCTCGTCCACCACTCGCTGGTAAATCCCCGGGTTCCACTGCGGGCTGGCATGTGCCGGACGCGCGCCGTCGGTAATGAGCGAGTTGGAGACCATGTTGCCGGGAAAGACCTCGGTCCAGCGGGCCCGGGCGGTGTAGTAGTTCACCGTCTCATCGCCGGGGTTTCCAATAAAGGCCAGCTCGGCGTCCCCAATGGCACCCGCGAAGGCAGCGGCGTCGTAATGGTAGATGTAGGAGGACTCCGACTGGATCAGCGTGCTCGACGGCGCCAGCGGGGAAAGCTGTTCCAGCGTTTGGTCCACCACCGTGCTCCAGCTGCGTTCGTCCTTGTGCAGGATCCGCTCCCCCAGTTCGTAACCGCCGCGCAGCGCGCTGGGAATCCGGTAGCCGGCTTCGTAGAGCAGCACCACGCCGCGGATCATGTTCTGGTCCAGGACGTCGAACCGTCCCGCCGGACTTGAATCCAGGATCACCAGCTCTACCTGGACGCCGCGGGCCAGCAGCCGGGCCGCGAGTTCAACGGCCACCATCCCGCCGAAGCTGTGGCCGTAGAAATACACCCGGTTGAGGCGCCGGGTACGGATGTGCCGGAAAACCTCGGCTTCGATCGTGTCCAGGTCCAGGCCCTTGTTCGAGTACCCCACTGCCGCCATTTGCCCGCGCCGGGCCAGCGCCGGGCGCAGCGAGTTCACGATCCAGACCGCCTCTTCCCAGCTGGTCTTGTAGCCGGGAAAAAGGAACCACATGGCGCGCGGGAACTCGGCGGCAGCGGCGTCGTCACGGACCGTGAGGATTTCAAGCTCTTCACGCTGTTCCTGGATCAGGCGCGTGACGAAGAGGTCCGCGGCCAGCGTCAGCCCGGCTGCGGCACCCACCAGGAACCGGCGCCGGGAATAGCGGCCCAGGCTCTCCGCATAGCGGAGGACCTTCGCTGGGTCATCGCTCATGGGCTCCCGCAACCGGTGTGGGCGTTAGTCGAGCCCGAGCTCGTCCTTGCCGAACGCGAACAGGTACGGCACGCCGGCTTCGGCTTCAATGCGTTCCTTCGCTCCGGTGTCCCGGTCCACGATCACTGCCACGGCGACGACGTTGCCGCCCGCGTTCCGTACGCCTTCCACGGCGGTCAGCGCCGACCCTCCGGTGGTGGACGTGTCCTCCAGAACAACGACGTCGCGGCCAGCGACGTCGGGCCCCTCCACCTGCCGGCCCATGCCGTAGGACTTCTGCGCCTTGCGCACCACGAACGCGTCAACGGTGCCGCCGCTGCGGGCGGAGGCGTTCATGACGGCGGTTGCCACCGGGTCCGCGCCCATGGTCAGGCCGCCTGCACTGGCGAACTCGATGCCGGCTGCGTTGATCATGTCCAGCATGACCTCACCCACCAGCTGCGAGGCCTCGTGGTGCAGGGTGACGCGGCGCAGGTCGATGTAGTAGTCGGCTTCCTTGCCGGAGGAAAGAATCACCTTTCCGCGGACCACGGCCAGTTCCTTGATCAGTTCCAGGAGGCGGGCACGGGACGCGGCGGTCTGCGGGGAAGTCATGCCCCAATCCTATCCGAGCGGGCCCTTTGGGCTCTTCGCAGCAGCGGGGTTCCCCGTCACAGAACGTCCGCCCCCTGCCCGGGCAAACAGCGCGTTGTATAGGCTGAACGCCATGCGCGAACTTCAAGCCGAAATCATTGCCGAAATGGGAGTGCACCCTGCCATTGATCCGGAAGCGGAGATCCGGCGCCGGGTGGACTTCCTCAAGGACTACCTGCACGCATCCCGGACCAAGGGGTTTGTGCTGGGCATCAGCGGCGGCGTGGACTCCACGCTGGCGGGCCGCCTGGCCCAGCTCGCCGTCGAGGAGCTGAACGCGGAGGGCACCGAGGCGAACTTCATCGCCATGCGGCTTCCCTACCGGGTCCAGCATGACGAGGATGACGCCCAGGCAGCCCTTGAGTTCATCCAGCCCAAGACCTCCTGGACGTACAACATTGGGGACGCGGTGGACGGCTTCGAGAAGGCCTACGCGGCCATGGAAACCGGGACCCTGAGCGACTTCAACAAGGGCAACATCAAGGCCCGGGTGCGGATGACCGCCCAGTACGCCGTAGGCGGGGAACACAACCTGCTGGTCATCGGCACGGACCACGGAGCTGAATCCGTCACCGGTTTCTTCACCAAGTACGGCGACGGCGGCGCGGACATCCTGCCCCTGTTCGGACTCAACAAGCGACAGGTCCGCTCCCTGCTCAGCGCCCTTGGCGCGTCCGACCAGCTCGTTGGCAAAGCGCCTACGGCAGACCTGCTCGACGGCGTTCCCGGCCAGACGGACGAAACCGAGCTGGGCATCACGTACGACCAGATTGATGACTACCTCGAAGGCCGCGACGTCTCCGACGAGGCCGCCGAGAAGATCGAGAAGCGCTACCTGATGACGCGGCACAAGCGGACGACGCCGGTTTCGATTCTTGATTCGTGGTGGAAGTAGGTTTCTTCGGCTCGCGGGCCCGGGAGGCCGGGTAGGCGAGTAGACCCGGGCGGGCCGGGGCCGGGCGGGCCGGGGCCGGGCGGGCCCGGGAGGCCGGGCGGGCCGGGGCCGGGCGGGCCCGGGAGGCCGGGCGGGCCGGTGGACCCGGGCGGGCCGGTGGACCCGGGCGGGCCGGAACGGCGGCAACGAAACTCCTACGCTCGCAGGGCTCGCTTCGGAGTATTAAAGCCGCCTAACCCGGCCTGTCCGGTCCCGTTGCGACGTGCGCTCGGGTGGGCAGGTGACGGGCGAGCCGTTTAGCCCGCCCCTGTCCGTGCGGGGTTTCCCGCGGGTCGTTGCTCCTGTGCCAGATGGGACCCACCCGGAGCGGGGATTCCCACGCATTGTTGCTCCTGTGCGCTGGTGTGACTCGCCGCAGCGGGGATTCCCACTCGTTGTTGCTCCTGCGAGAGGTGGGACCTCAGGAGTGAACATCAGTCACGGAGCGTGGGAAGGCGGGCGGGTCAGGCAGCCGGAATGGAATCCAAAGCCACGGTGAAAGGGGCGCCGGTGGTGGATTGGAGGGACTCGATGTCCTGGTCCGGAGCCATGCGGCGGAGAACCAGGGTGCCATCGTCGACGTCGAACACCGCGCGGTCGGTGATGATGCGGTCCACAACGCCGACCCCGGTCAGCGGCAGGTCGCACTCCTGGACGATCTTCGGACTCCCGTCCTTCGCGAGATGGTCCGTGACCACGATGACGCGCGGGGTGCCGGCTACCAGGTCCATGGCGCCGCCCATGCCCTTGACCAGTTTGCCCGGGATGGTCCAGTTCGCCAGGTCGCCGGACGCGGAAACCTGCAGCGCACCAAGGATCGCCGTCTGCACGTGACCGCCGCGGATCATCCCGAAGGACGTGGCCGAGTCGAAGAAGCTGCCCCCGGGAAGCACCGTCACCGTCTGCTTGCCTGCGTTGATGAGGTCGGCGTCTTCCTCGCCCTCGTAGGGAAACGGTCCCATGCCCAGCAGCCCGTTCTCACTCTGCAGGAAGACATTCACTCCGGGCGGCAGGTGGTTCGCCACCAGCGTGGGAATCCCGATTCCCAGGTTGACGTACTGCCCGTCCTCCAGCTCTTCAGCCGCGAGCGCCGCCATTTCATCCCGTGTCCACATGGTCTTAGGCCCCCACCCGGACCCGAACGGTCCGCTGCTCGATGTGCTTTGTCGTGTTCTCCGCGGGTACAACGCGCTGGACAAAAATGCCCGGCGTATGAATCCGGTCCGGGTCCAGGAAGTCCGGGGAAACGTGCTCGGCTTCCGCGATGGTCGTCCGCCCTGCGGCCGCGACCAGCGGGTTGAAGTTCTGCGCCGTCATTCGGTACCGGAGGTTTCCCTCGGCGTCGGCCAGGTGTGCCCGCACCAAGGCAATATCGGCCACGATTCCGCGTTCCAGGATGGCCCGGCGCCCGTCGAAGACCGCTTCGGGCTTACCTTCGGCGACTGGAGTCCCTATCCCCGTAGGGGTGTAGAAAGCAGGAATGCCGGCGCCACCCGCACGCAGCCGCTCCGCCAGGGTGCCCTGCGGAACGAACTCAACCTCAAGGTCCCCGGACAGATACTGTTCGGCGAACAGCTTGTTCTCCCCCACATAGGAACCCAGCACCTTGGAGACCTGCCTGTTCTCCAACAGGACGCCAAGGCCCTTGCCGTCCACGCCCATGTTGTTGGAGACGATCGTCAGCCCGCGGGCTCCGCTCTCGCGCAAAGCATTGATCAGGTTGACCGGGATTCCGCTCAGTCCAAAGCCGCCGACGGCGATGGTCATGCCGTCCCGCACCATCCCGGCCAGCGCTTCCCCTGCACTGCCTAGAATCTTTCCCGCCACGTGCACGCTCCTCAGCTCATAATGTGGACATACGCCATGTCTGGTTTCCGAGGCTAAATAGCCATCCCGGAAGGGTCAACGGAGGGAATCAAAGTGATCAGATGATGGCTATGACGCTCGGTTGCGTTCATAATGTGGGCATGGGTGAGGGAGTGCAGGGTGCGCAGGTTGTCCATCGGCTCGCGGGAGTGCTCCGGATTGTCAGCGCCGCGATGCCGGAGGGAATAACCACGAGCGACGTCGCCCGTGCTGCTTCCCTGCCCCGCCCCACCGCGCACCGCCTGCTCGCATCGCTGGCCGCCGAAGGGTTCCTGGACCACGACCGCCGCTCCGGCCGCTGGCTGCTTGGCCCGGAGCTGTACCTGATGGGATCCGTAGCCTCCGAACGGTATGACATTTCCTCCCTGGCGCGGGAACATGTCCGGGCCCTCGCTGAAGCGACGGGTGAGAGCGCCTTCTTCTCGGTCCGCCGCGGAAATGAGACGGTCTGCCTGCTGCGTGAGGACGGCGCGTTCCCGATCCGCTCCTTTGTTCTGCACGAAGGCAAGAGGTTTCCGCTCGGGGTGGCCTCCGCCGGGCTGGCCATCCTGGCGTTCCTGCCGGAACAGACGGTCGAAAACTACCTGGTGGACACCAATCTGGCTGCCGAACATGGGGACGGTCACGGCCCGGACGAGATCAGGGCCAGGATCCACGAGACGCGCGCCCTGGGTTACGCGGTCAACCCGGGGCTCATCGTCAACGGCAGCTGGGGTATGGGCGCGGCAGTCTTTGATCCCTCCGGGCAGCCGGCGTGGGCGTTGAGCCTCACGGGCATCGCACCCCGTTTCGCTGACGAACGCCGCCCGGAACTAGGCCGCCTGCTTCTGCATCACGCCCATGAACTCTCCCGAAAACTCCGCCCCTCCCCATCCCGGTAGATGCATCCCCCTAAATACCAGGAGATGCGGCTGTGGCTCCCCTGCCCGGTGAGCCCGGCCTCCCCGTCGGGACACGCCCGGGGGCAGGCCTGGAGCTCTTTTTCGCTCCACTTTGGAACATTCCGGCCAGTTCGGGAGATCGCTCCGCTTCGCCGCGGCCGAAAAGTTCCACACCGCACGAATTCCCCCAAACCGGAGCGATTCGATTCCCAGTTCACCCACACCGCCACCCAGCGGGGGCGACCGAAGCGCGCCGGGTCCACCCGCGCGCACAAAGCCAGTGAGGTTCGCAGGAGAGCACCACCGGGCCCACCCCCGCGCAACCAGCCGGCGAGGGTCATCGGAGAGCACCACCGGAGTCCGCTGACGCACAGAATCCGCCGGGCGGGCCGGGTTAGGCGGCTTTAATACTCCGCAGTGAGCTCTGCGAACGCAGGAGTTTCGTTGCCGCCGTTCCGGCCCGCCCGGCGGCCCCGGCGGCATCCGGCGGCCCCAGCCCCGGCCCCGGCGCCCATCCGGCACACCGCTGCGCATAGAACCTCCGCGAACACCGGCACCGGGATCGTAGGCCCCGCGTGCGCGGATTGGGTAACGTAGCAAGGGTGAAGATTGCTACCTGGAATGTGAACTCCATCCGTGCCCGAGCCGACCGCGTTGAGGCCTGGCTGCAGCGCTCCGACGTCGACGTCCTGGCGATCCAGGAGACCAAGGCCAAGGATGACAACTTCCCCTGGGACATGTTCGAGAGCAACGGCTACGAGGTGGCGCACTTTGGGCTGAGCCAGTGGAACGGCGTCGCCATCGCGTCCCGTGTGGGGCTCGACGACGTTGAGCGCACCTTCCCGGGCCAGCCGCACTTCGGCAAGACCGAGGAAACCACTGCCGCCGAGGCCCGCGCCATCGGTGCCACCTGCGGCGGCGTGCGGATCTGGAGCCTCTACGTTCCCAACGGCCGTGCCGTAGATGATCCCCACATGCCGTACAAGCTTGAGTGGCTGAAGGTCCTGCGTGACCAGGCCGCGTCCTGGGTGGAGGCTGATCCGAAGCTGAACCTGGCGCTGATGGGGGACTGGAACATTGCCCCGCGGGACGAGGACGTGTGGGACATCGACTGGTTCCGCGCCCAGAACGCCACCCACATCACCGAACCTGAGCGTGCCGCCTTCCAGGCGTTCCTGGACTCCGGTTTCCAGGACCTGACCCGCCAGTACACTGAGGGACCCGGTGTCTACACTTACTGGGATTACACGCAGCTGCGCTTCCCGAAGAAGCAGGGAATGCGGATCGACTTCGCGCTCGGCTCCCCCGCCCTGGCAGCCCGGGTCACCGGTGCCAGCATTGACCGGGAGGAACGCAAGGGCAAGGGCGCGTCGGACCATGCGCCCGTGATCGTGGAACTGGACTAGGAATGGCCGGGACACCGGAAGCGACCGTGTGGCGTACCTTCCCGTACGTGTCCTACCTTCGCGCCTATGAACCGCTGGACGCCTTCGACGACTCCCAGCAGATGCGCATCCTGAGCCAGCGTTCCCGTGCCCGCCACGAGACGGAAGTGCTGGAGCGCAGCGACGCCGTCCGCCGGCTGGTGCGTGCCGTCTCCGATCCGTTCCCGCACAATTCGACGGACCTGGTCCGCGTGCTTCACCACCCGGGTCCGGACGGCATCACCACGCGGCTGTACTGCCCCAATCAGCTTGCCGTCCGGACATCCCTGGCGGCAGAGTCTTTGGGCGAAACGGTCCAGGGGCCGCTGGTGGACGTGCTGCTGCCGGAGGTTGCCCGGGAGGCGCATGCCGCCCGCATCGACCCGGACTCGTTCGCGGATTCGCTGGCCAAGCTGCACACCCGCTCGGCCACGTGGGGCGTGCCGTTCGGCTGGTTCGTGCTGATGCATGAGGATGACCAGACCGAGGTCATCGAGGAGGACGGCCGGGTCCTCACCGTCCGGCTCTCCGCTCCCGTGCAGCAGTGCATTGAGCGCGCCCGGCACGCCGCGGCCGCCCTGGCCCTGGCTGCGCCGGAACTGGATCTGCTGGACGAACTCACAGACCTCGTGGCGTGGATGGAGGTCTTCTCCCCCTCCGCGGTCCTGGAGCTGGACTACGGCCCCGTGGCGGACCTCGTCTACCCGGACGATTCCCTGTCCGACGTGCGGCTGGGCATCGAGTCACTGGCCGACGGCGATATGACGGGCGCTGCCGCAGCGTACCGGCGGCTGGCCGGACGCTGGATTCCCATCCGGCAGCTCGCCCGCGCTTCCTGATCCTAGAAGGCTCCCCTTCAGTAAAGGGTCAGCGGACCCGTTCTTCCCGGCCCAGCCGGTACCGGCGGCCGGCTTCCAGGCTGATCAGCACTGTTGAGCTGCGGCCCAGCGCCGCGTCGAGGGCATCCACCAGGTTGGTGGCGTCCGCCGCCACGAGATGCGGTGCGGCGCCCTGCCGCGGCACGATCCGCACCCGCAGCCCGTTGCCGTCCACCAGCGCCCAGGTGCTGACTCCCACTGATGTGACATCCGGATCCTTCAGCAGGGCTTCGCGCAGTGCCTGCTCAGGCACCGAGCCGCTGATGGAAATGCGGCCGGGCGCGCCGTCGTCGTCATATTCGGCAACCAGCGTGTCTGCCCGTCCGCGGCCCTGCGCGGCAATCCACAGCACCAGCAGGACGGCGCAGACCACCATGGCCAGTGCAAGAGCGGGCCAGAGCCAGCTTTGGCGCTGCCCGGGAATAGCTGTGTCGCTGAGCAGGCGTCCGCCGTCGGCCAGGATGCCCGGCGCGGTGTCCTGCCACCAGCGTGCGGCGGCGGGGTCCACGCTCAGCAGCACGAGCCCGCCTCCGAGGACAAGCAGCAGCACTCCGCCGATGCCCAGGAGGATCCGGTTGAGGGAACGTGGTGTCCGGTTCACTGTCCGATCGCCCCCACGGTTGAGACGAGCACGCTGACTGCCGGCTGCGGCTGGAGTCCGGTGAGCGCCAGCTCATCCTTCACGGCTGCCCGCACAGCCTCCGAATCGACCGGGATTCCGGACGTGGGGCGGACCCGCACCTCAACACGCGTCCGGCCGACGGTCACCAGGACCTGCTCGGAGGTGACTCCCGCGGTTAGGCGGGCACGGCGGGCCAGCGAGGAAGCGAGGACTTCGGCATCCACGACGACGGCGGCGCGCGGGTTGGGCAGCGAATAGCGCGCCCGGCGTCCGGGCAGCACTGCCATCAGGAAGAACCAGAGCCCGGCAAGGAAGATCAGGGCCCCGGCCAGACCGAGCATCAGGGGGTCGGCGTCGCGCGGCAGGCCTGCGAGCCAGTGCGCAAACGTCGGCGGATCGATCAGCCATTCATCCTGCCCCAGGGACTGCAGCACCGATTCGAGCAGGACGTACAGGCAGAACAGGATGCCCAGGACGGCGGCAATCACTACGGGAACGGTTCGCGCCGCGTGGGTTTCCCGGCGGACGATCCGGGCGGTCGACCCCTCGGTTGGCGGGGCGGCAGTGGTCTCGCTCATTTCACCCGGCTCCCTTCCTGGACCCGGATTCCGGTGACCCGGATATCCACGAGGGAGAGGATTGAACCGGTGAGGTAGGTGATGCGTTCCAGCAGCACGGGTTTGGCCGCATGGGCACGGTCCCACACCGAACCGCCGGTCCGGGCCACCAGCCCGGGATCCTTTACGACGGCTTCCAGCGGGGGCATGGTGACCGGCAGCGCCAGCGACAGCGCCAGCAGCCCCTGGTCATCGCTCCAGGTGACACGCACCGCCGAGGCGGCCACCCCGAAGTGTTCAGCCGCCACGGCCTGCGCGGTGCTGGTCAGTGCCTGGGTGCTAATCCGGTTATGCCCGGCCAGCGGCGGAGCGGTGAGGGGTTTGGCCTCCCCCGGAACAACGGCAGTGCTCATGAGGACGAACGGCGCCCGGTGAGCGCGTCCCGGACGCTGCGGAAGTCGACCTTGCCCTCGGCTGCGCGGCCAAGGAAGGCACCGACGGCAATAAAGAGTGCCATCAGCAGGAAACCCCAAAAATCGAAGAGTAGAGCGGTGAAAGCCAGTACGGCACCTACGGCCATGCCCACGACTGTCGGTTTCATTGTTCCTGCCTTACCCGTCGTCCCCCGCGGGGAGGAATCCGCATTAGTTGGTCTGTCGAAGCCCGGAAGGTTCCGCATGCTCAGTCCTGGCCCCCGGCCGGGCGTTTGGCAGCCCGGGGATCCAGTGCCTCCGGAACATGCACGTCCGCGACGGACACGTTGACCTCCACGACATTCAGGCCCACCAGGTCCTCCACGGCGGCGTAGACGGCTGAGCGCACGGAGTCGGCCAGCCCGGTCAGCGGGATTCCGTAGTCGGCCACCAGGGTGATGTCCACGGCGGCCTCGGTCTCGCCCACCTCAACATTCACCCCGGCAGTAGCGCTGCTGTCGGAGCCCGCGACGGCGTCCCGCACCGCGCCCAGCGTACGTCCGGCGCCGGTACCCAGGGTGTGGACGCCCGGAACTGCGCGTGCTGCAATGGCCGCCACCTTGGCCACGGCCTGCTCGGCGATGGACGTCCGGCCGCCGGGCTCTTCAGCGGAAGCGGATCCTGACGGGTTTGCAGCGGCTCCTCCCGGGACCGGCGGAACATGCGGCTGCATAGGGGCCGATGCGGGCTTTGGGCCGGGACCGGGCGGCGGGGAGACTGCACCCGAACCGGCCGGCGCGGGGCTCAATGGCTGGTTTTCGGCAGCGGCAGGACCGTTTCCCGGTGTGATCTGGGCATCTTCCATAAAAGCCAAGCCTATCCCCTCACCTGCGGAATTGGGCAGGGAGGCCGGCCTCAGCCCATACGGACGCGGCGGCCGGTCACCTGGGTCGGATCGATTCCCACGAACAGGTTCCGCTGCCCGCCTCCGTAGGGTGCGGCGCTGCGCATACCCCACAGCCTGGTCAGCAGCGAATCGTCCCGGACGGCGTTGGCGGGCCCGCTGACCAGGACGGACCAGCCCGCCATGGCATCGCCGTCGTGCGAATCGACCTGGAATGAAGTGTTCAGGTCTCCGGGCAGGAGCGCCAGCCCGCTGCTTTCGCTGGTGCGGAAATACACGTTCTTCTCATGTACCAGGTAGTTCACCGGGAAGACCAGGAGCCTCCCGTCCTGCAGGAACGCTATCCTGCCGGTCTCCTGGCCGCCCAGCAGGGACCAGCACTGGGCCTCGCTCAGCTCTTCGTTCTCATGCGGGCTGACTGAGTCCCACTGGAACGCTTCACTGCTTGGAATCATCGTTGACCTCCACGTAGTTGGGGTCCCAGTGAATCCGGGAACGGCAGGGATGGGAAGGGTTCCTTGCCCAGCCGTGGACGGCGCGGCTGGATCAGGCCAGGACAGTTCCGGCGCCGGAGGAGGGTTCCGTTTCCGAAAGCTTCCGCATCCTGAAGGACACCAGCAGTCCCAGGCCACCGGCGAGGATCGGGATGCCAAGCGCAATCTGCAGGGCGGCCGGCCGCGCCTCCGTATTGATGCGGAGGATCTCGGCCTGGCTCTCTTCCGGCTGGCCCTGCAGCAGTTCCTGGAGCTGGATATCGCTCAGGAGCTGCGAGTCGTCCTCCAGTACCCGGGCAACCTGCTGCTTTTCGTTGTCCGGCAGCACCGTGCTGGACTCTGACAGACCTGTGAAGATCAGGGACAGCGCCGCCAGCATGATCCCGCCGGCAAAGGCCAGCCCGAAGGACAGTCCAAAGGAGCCGGCAGCGGAGTTCACGCTCGCGGCCTCGCTGACCCGTTCGTCGGAGATCGGAGACAGCGTGTAGTTGTTCAGCTGGGAGACCAGCAGGCCCAGCCCGGATCCGGCGACGAGGAGCGGGAGCAGAAGCCACCATCCGGAGTCAGCGCGGGGTATCACTGGAAGGAGCAGCACCAGGCCCGCGACAAGGAGCATGAATCCCCACCGGATGCGGCTGGCCGGACGCCGCCTTCCGGCGCGCTTTCCAGCGAGCAGAGCGACGGCGAACATGGTCAGCGAGAGCGGGGCAATGGACAGCCCCGATTCCATGGCGTTGTAGCCGAGCACCATCTGCAGGTAGATGGGCAGCACGATCATGGTGCCGCCCAGGGCGATCTGCTGCTGCATCTGCCCCGCGGCGCCAAAGCGGAACGGCTTGGACCGGAACAGGTCCGGGTCCAGCAGAGTAGGCTTCCCCCGGCGTTTGCGCCTCAGCAGCCACAGCACCAGCGAGCCCAGCCCGACGGCGCCGGTGGCCAGCAGCGCTCCCACAGCCTCGCCGCCCTCCTGCCACACCAGAACGCCCAGCACGATTCCGCCCATCCCGAGGATGGACAGCAGCGATCCAACGAGATCAAGCGTCCGCGGGCCTTCGTAGGGAACGTCGTGTACGAGTTTAATGCCGGCCAGCACAACGGTGATGACAAGGGCTTCGAGCAGGAACGCTACCCGCCAGGACAGGAAGGTTGTGATGAACCCGCCCAGCAATGGGCCGACCGCCGCGGCGATTGCGGCCGAGGCTCCAACCAGCGCGTAGACCCGCTGCTGCGCCTGACCCTCGAAGTTGCCATGGATGAGGGACTGGATTGCCGGCAGCAGCAGAGAGGCGCCGAGGCCGCCAATCACGGCCCAGAAGAGAATTATCGGCAGCAGGCTCTGCGCCAGGGTCATGGCCACGGCTCCGGCGGCGTAGCAGACCAGCCCGGTGACATAGGCCCGCTTGCGCCCGAAAAGGTCGCCGGTCTTGCCCCCGATCAGGATGAACGCCGCCGAGACCAGTGCCTCCAGGGCAATCGTGGACTGGAGGCCACTGACCGTCGCACCGACGTCGTGCACCACTGCGGAGATTGAGACATTCATGATCGAGGTATCAACCACCAGCACGAACATGGCCATGGCCAGCAGCAGTGCCAGCCGTCTGTTGAACGGCTCTTCCCGGGGTCCGCCGCCGCGCGCCGGACTCATGGGTGCTTTCCTTCCGGACCGGGTGCGCCCGGGCAGGCCTTCAAACCGGGCATCCGTGCTCCTCTGACGGCCCGGGTTCGGGCCGGCCGGCGGCTTGATCCCCCACCAGCATGCAACCACAGCCGATCCCGGGAGGGAAGAAGGAACCGGAACGCTTTCGAACAAAGAAAAACCCCGCACTCACGAGTGCGGGGTTTTAGCTGGTGGCTCCGACCGGCGTCGATCCGGTGACCTTTCGATTTTCAGTCGAACGCTCTACCAACTGAGCTACAGAGCCGGGCATCATCGAAGAGATGATCACCGAGATCTTCCAAATCGCTTCAGAAAATCTGAGCGACCCTGACGGGACTTGAACCCGCGACCTCCGCCGTGACAGGGCGGCGCGCTAACCAACTGCGCTACAGGGCCTTGCTTTTCACGAGTGTAAACTCTACCAGCTTTTCAGCGGTTGAATTACCACTCTCGTGAGTACCCCCAACGGGATTCGAACCCGTGCCGCCGCCGTGAAAGGGCGGTGTCCTAGGCCGCTAGACGATGGGGGCTTAGAACACGCAGCTTTCAACTTGGCTGACACCGAAAACTTCCCGGTTTCAGTCGTGTTTCCCGGCTGCGGACTTATAAAACTATAGGGCCTACTCGCGCGATCTTCAAAATCGGGTTCCGGGCACCCCCGGCTAGAGTGGAAATGTGCCGATCGAGATGAGCCCCGATGACTTCGAAGCCGCCGTCGACGATGCCCTGAACTCCATCCCGGAGGACCTGGCCAGGGCGATGAGCAACGTAGCCGTCTTCATCGAGGACGAGTACATTCCCGGCCCGCACGAAGACCCGGAAACCGAATTGCTGGGCCTGTATGACGGCACGCCGCTGACCGAGCGCGACTCCTGGTGGGGTGCCGGCTCGCTCCCGGACCGGATCGTCATCTTCAGCGGTCCGCTGACCCGGATGTGTGAAACCAGGGAAGAGCTCGTGGACGAAATCCGTATCACCGTGATCCACGAGGTAGCCCACCACTTCGGCATCGACGACGCCCGGCTGCACGAACTGGGCTGGGGCTAGCTAGCCTGTAAGCATGGGCGATCATTCCGGCCACAGCCATGGCCTGCCGTCAGGCACAGCCACGGGCAGGCACCGCCGCAAATTGCTGGCCGTTTTCCTTATCACCATTACCGTCGTGGTCATCCAGACGGCCGGGGCACTCGTCTCCGGTTCCCTGGCCCTGCTTGCCGACGCCGGACACATGCTTTCTGACGCCGCAGGCGTTTCGATTGCGCTGCTCGCAGCCTGGATAGCTGCCCGCCCGCCCACCGCGAAACGCACCTACGGCTATCAGCGGGCAGAGGTCCTGGCGGCGCTGGCCAACGCGGTGCTGCTGATCGTGATCGCCGTCGTCATCTTCACCGAGGCAGTGCGCAGGATTGGGGACGCCCCGGAGGTGCACACCGGGATCATGCTCTCCGCTGCGATCCTGGGCGGACTGGCCAACCTGGTTTCGCTGCTGATCCTGCACTCCGGGCGAAAGGAGAGCCTGAACGTGCGCGGCGCGTACCTGGAGGTCCTGGGGGACCTGCTGGGCTCGGCGGCCGTGGTGGTGTCCGCCGTCGTGATCATGCTCACCGGCTACCAGCAGGCGGACGTCTGGGCGTCGTTCCTGATCGCAGCCATGATCCTGCCGCGCGCGTGGTCACTGCTGCGCGAAGTGATCGACGTGCTGCTCGAGGCCACCCCGCAGGGGGTGGACGTGGAGATGATCCGCGAACACATCGTCCGGGTGGACGGCGTGCAGGACGCCCATGACATCCACATCTGGACCATCACCTCCGGGGTCCCGGTGTTCTCCGCGCACGTGGTGGTGGATGAGGAATACCTCACGCCGCACGGGATGGACACCATCCTGGACCGGCTCTCGGGCTGTCTTTCCAGCCACTTCGACACCGAGCACTGCACGTTCCAGCTGGAACCTGAGCGGCATGCCGTCCACGAGGGTGAACGGCACGCCTAAACCCGGTTCCTAGTCCTCGGCCATCGGGCCGAAGGTTGCCCGGTCCGCCAGGCGGGGGTCGTCATAATCGGGAACCACCATGACGGGGCCCTTCGCGTGGTGCAGCACGCTCTGGCTGGTTGAACCCAACAGCATGCCGGCAAATCCGCCGCGGCCCCGGGTGCCCAGCACCACGAGTTCAACGTTCGCCGTGCGGCCCACCATCACCTCGGCCGGCGGGCCGTCCACGAGCTCCACGGTCATTTCCACGTCAGGGAAGTGGCTCTGCAGCCAGTTCCGGCCGGCGTTTAGCTGTTCCATCAGTTCAGCGTGCAGCGCGTCGACGTCCAGCGGGGCCGGAACCCAGGCGAGCGAACCGCTGAAGGGCGGCAGGGCACAGACAATGCGCAGCGGGAGGCCCGTGCTGCGTGCCTGCTCGGCGGCGACCAGGGAAGCTGCCCGCCCCTGCTCGGAACCGTCAACGCCGACGACGACGGCCTGGTGCACGTCATCCGCCACTGGAGAACCCGCCGGGGCGGAGATGCCGGATTCCGGCAGCCGTCCGGCCGTTCGAAGCGGAACAATCACCGTGGGGCATTTGGCATGGGCAGGCACGGCACTGGATACCGAGCCGAGCAGCCGGCCAACGAATCCGCCGCGTCCGCGGGATCCAACCACCATGAGTTCGGCGTCTTCGGACAGTTCCAGCAGCACCGCCGCTGCGTCGCCGCTCTCCACCCGGGAGATGACTTCGAGTCCCGGCTGGGCTATCCGGGCAAGGGCTTTTTCCTGGACGGAACGGGCGCCGTCGCGAATCACCGCGTCGTCGACGGCCGTGTACCCGGCGTCCATGGACGACGCCGCGAAGATAGGAACGGTATAGGCCGTCACCACGTGCAGCGGAACGCCGCGGCGCCGCGCTTCCCGGGCCGCCCAGGTAAGGGCGCAGATGCTCTGGTCCGAGCCATCCACTCCCACCACGATTCCGGAGCGGACCGGGTCCGCCTCAAACTCAGCATCGAACACAATCGGCTCCCTTCGGGGTGCACACAACCACCCTTGGCTGCGCTCCTAAAGCCAGCCTACCCGCCGCCCCGTCTGCGGAGCATGCATGTTTCGACGCCGGCCACAGCATTAAAAGCTGCGGGCGGTGCGGGTCTAATATCGAAGCTGGGGCATTCGCCCGCTCCCGCACAACACTCACTCAGAGGAAACAGTCATGCTCAAGCAAGGTTCAAGACTGGACCGGTATTTCGAAATCTCCAAGCGGGGCTCCACGGTTGGTACGGAGATCCGGGGAGGCCTGGCCACATTCTTCGCCATGAGCTACATCGTGGTCCTGAACCCGCTGATCCTCGGAGGGGAAGACGGTGCGGGCAACGTCCTGGGCGGGCCGGCCATCGCTGCCGCGACGGCGCTGGTCGCCGGCGTGCTGACCATCATCATGGGCGCCTGGGCCAAGCACCCCTTCGCGATGGCAACCGGCCTGGGTGTCAACGCGTTCGTCGCGGTGACCGTTGCCACCAATGAGAACCTCACCTGGCCGGACGTCATGGGCCTGGTGGTCCTGGCAGGTATCACCATGTTCATCCTGGTGCTCACCGGCTTCCGGACTGCCGTCTTCAGGGCAGTTCCCGCCAGCCTGAAAACCGCCATTGTGGTGGGCATCGGCTTCTTCATCGCGCTGCTTGGCTTCGTGAACGCCGGCTTTGTGCGCCGCGTGCCCGACGCCGCCGGCACCACCGTCCCCGTAGAGCTTGGCTCCGGCGGCGCGCTGCTCGGCTGGCCCACCCTGGTGTTCGCCTTTGGCCTGATCCTCACCATTGCCCTGATGGCCCGGAAGGTCCGCGGCGCGATCCTGATCGGCATCCTGTCCTCCACCGTGCTGGCCGTCATCATTGAGAACGTCGCCTCCCCCGGTAACCAGGGTGCCGGCGTTGCCACCGGCTGGTCCCTGGTCACCCCGAGCATGCCCCAGTGGGGTGCGCCGGATCTGTCCCTGATCGGCAACTTCAGCCTGTTCGGCTCGTTCGAAAAGCTGGGGATCATCGGCGCATCCCTGCTGGCCTTCGTGATCCTGCTCAGCATCTTCTTCGACGCCATGGGAACTATGGTGGGCCTTTCCACCGAAGCCGGAAGCATCGACAAGGACGGCAACATCCCCAACGTCGAGCGCGTACTGCTCGTGGACGCGGCCGGTGCCATTGCCGGCGGCGGTGCCAGCGTCTCCTCGAACCAGCTCTTCGTCGAATCCGGCGCAGGCATCGGCGAAGGGGCCCGCACCGGCTTCGCGTCGATCGTCACCGGCCTGCTGTTCATTGCAGCCATGTTCCTGACGCCGCTGATCTACCTGGTGCCGTTCGAGGCCGTGGCCCCGGCGCTGGTTGTGGTGGGTTACCTGATGGTCACCCAGGTGGCGAAGATCGACTGGTCGGACATCGGCCTGGCGCTCCCGTCCTTCCTCACCATCGCGCTGATGCCGTTCACCTACTCGATTGCCAACGGCCTGGGCGCAGGCTTCATCGCCTACGTGATCATCCGCACGTTCCAGGGACGGGCCCGGGAAATCCACCCCGTCATGTGGATCGTCGCTGCGGCGTTCGCCGTCTTCTTCTGCGTCGGTCCGATCGAGGCAGCACTCGGCCTGGCCTAGGCTCCCGCCGGCTGACAGCTGGCGCAACCACGAAAGGTGCCCCTGCCGGTTCGCCGGGGGCACCTTTTTTGTGGATCTGCGCCAGGCACCTCAGGTGGGCTGCTGGGCTCCGCTGCTGCCGGCGTCGCCCATTCCCGGATCATGGATAACGGCTGAGCCGCGGCCGAAGGACCGCACTTTCGGGTCGTCCCAGAGGTGGGCCGGCATCGCCCCGCCCAGCAGCGTACGCGGCAGCGAGGCGTCCCCGGCGAAGGGAACGTCCGAACCGGCGATGATGATGTTGCCGTAGCGCCTGCCCTTGAGCATCGCCGGATCCGCGACGATGGCGGTGTGCCGGAAGGCGGAGGCAATCGTCGCCGCTTCCCGCCGGGCAGTCAACAGGTCCGGTGAGTCTCCGCAGTTGACCACGTACAGGCCGTCCGCCGCCAGCACGCGCTTGGCGTGGACCAGGAACTCGGCAGAAGTCAGAGGGACCGGGGTCTGGTCCCCGGCGAAGACGTCGCGGATGATCAGGTCCCGGCTGTCGGTGCTGAGGGATTCGGTGACTTCCCGGGCTTCACCCACGCGCAGGCGCATCAGCGGTGCGCGCGGAAGATCGAACCAGCCGCGCACCAGTTCGGCCAGTTTTCCGTCCAGTTCGACGACGACCTGCCGGGCAGCGGGGTAGGCGTCCGCGAAGTAGCGCGCCATGGAGCACGCGCCCCCGCCCAGATGCAGCGCCCGGAGTTTGGTGTCCGCGGGGAACCGGGATTCGACCAGGGCCGCGATCCAGCGCATGTACTCGAAATCCAGCTCACGGGGATCGGCCAGGTCGATGTGAGAGGAATGCACACCGTTGATCTTCAGCAGCCAGCCGGTGGAGGAGAACTGGTCCGGGAGCAGTTCGCAGGTTCCGGTGTCGATCTCATAGCGTCCTGCCACCGGACCGTTTCCGGTGGCAGAAGCTTCGCTGGGGGTACCTTTGCCGGGACGCTGGCGGCCCATCAGGAAACTGCCGGGGGAAGGTGGGTGGGGCTCATGCTTCAAGCTTAGGCTTCGGGCGGCTGGTCTCAGATCCGGACAACCAGGACGCCCCCGGGACACCGACGGTCCCGGGGGCGGGGGGCTAGGAGTGGCCCCGGTATTCGTCCTCAGCCGCGAGCACCTGTTCCAGCCGCTCAACCTTGCCGGTGAGTTCTCCGGTATGCCCCGGGCGGATGTCCGCCTTGAGCACCAGGGAAACCCGGCTTCCGTACCGGCCCACGGCTTCGGTGGCACGGCGGATCACATCCATGACCTCATCCCATTCACCCTCGATCGTGGTGAACATGGCGTCCGTGCGGTTCGGCAGGCCGGACTGGCGGACGATTTTGACGGCGGCGGCAACGGCGTCGTGCACCGAGGCATCCGCGGACGGACCTCCGGGACCTGTTTCGGGGCCGACACCGGACGGGGCAACTGAAAAGGCTACTAGCATGCGCCCAGTCTGCCACCGGAGGCAGCGAACCTGAACTGTTCCGCCGCGCGGCGGACCAGGACTACTGCTCCGAGGGTGCCTGCGGTGCGGCCGCGGTGGCACCTCCGGCCGGCAGCGCTTCGGCGTTCTTCGGATTCAGCCGGGAACGGCGCCGTCCGTAAACGAAGTACAGCAGGAAGCCGAACGCCAGCCAGAACAGGAAGTAAATCCAGGTTTCAACGGACAGGTTGGTCATCAGGTACACGCACAGGATGGTGGAGAGCACCGGAAGCACCGGGCCGAACGGCACCCGGAAGGCGGGCTTGAGGTCCGGGCGCTTGCGGCGCAGCACCAGCACGCCGGCGCTGACCACCACGAACGCGGAGAGCGTGCCGATGTTGATCATTTCCTCCAGCACATCCACCTGCGTAAAGCCGGCCACCAGGGCCACCAGGACGCCGCAGAGGATCTGCAGGCGGGCCGGCGTGGAGTGCTTGGAACTGGTCCGGGACAGTGTGCGGGGCAGCAGCCCGTCGCGGGACATGGCCAGCACCACGCGGGCCAGGCCCATCAGCAGCACCATGATCACGGTGGTCAGGCCGATCAGCGAGCCGATGGCGATGATCTGCGCAGCGCCGGTGTTGCCCACCAGGCTGAAGGCCGTAGCCAGGTTGGGTGCTTCAACCGAGGCGAGCTCGGTGTAGGAAACCATGCCGGTCAGTGCCAGGGAGACGCCGATGTACAGGGCGGTGACAACGGCCAGGCCGGCGAAGATGCCGCGGGGCAGGGTGCGTCCGGGATTCTTGACCTCTTCCGCGGAGGTGGCCACGACGTCGAACCCAATGAAGGCGAAGAACACCACTGCCGCACCCGCAAAGACACCCAGCACGCCGTACTGGGCCGGGGCTGCGCCGGTCATGAAGGAGAAGAGCGACTGCGCCATCACACCCTCGGTACCGGCAGATTCGGTGGAAACCGCATCCGGAATGAACGGGGTGTAGTTCTCGAAGTCGATGTAGAAGAACCCGACCACGATCACGAACAGCACGACGCCGATCTTGACCAGCGTGAAGATGTTGCCAACGCGGGCGGAGAGCTTGGTGCCCATCACGAGCAGCACGGTGAAGAGGGCCACGATCAGGAACGGGCCCCAGGTCATGTCCACCGGGCCGAGGGAAATGGTGGGCGGAATGTCCCAGCCGATCAGCCCAAAGACCTCACTGAGGTAGATCCCCCAGTACTTGGCGATCACGGCCGCAGCCGTGAAGAGTTCAAGGATGAGGTTCCAGCCGATGATCCAGGCGATCAGCTCGCCCATGGTGGCGTACGTGAAGACGTACGCGGAACCGGCAACCGGGATGGCCGTGGCGAACTCCGCGTAGCACATGATCGCCAGGGCGCAGGTGACGGCGGCAAGGATGAAGGACAGCGTGACTGCCGGACCGGAGAACTGGGCGGCGGCTTTGGCTCCGACGGAGAAGATGCCGGCGCCCACGGCCACGGCCACGCCCATGATCATCAGGTCCCACGTAGTCAGGGACCGTTTGAGGCGTCTGCCCTCCTCATCGGCGTCTGCGAGTGATTGCTCAATTGGCTTGGTGCGGAACAGGCTCACTTGCTTTGGTCCTTGCTGTGGGGGATGCCAGGAACGGTCATTAGAAGGCCGCGGGTACAAGTGTAAACGCACGCTGCTGGCTAAGTGCAGTTGGCTTTGCAAGTATGGATTAAGCCTGTCTGCGCGGGCGCCTTCCTACAGAACGGACATCGCCATGGCCCGAGGAATCTACGTGAGCGCCATGACTCCGGGATCCGGCAAGTCCCTGATCAGCCTTGGCCTCGCGGACATGCTCCAGCGGCACGCGGACCGGATCGGCTTCTTCCGCCCGATCGTGGAGGGCACCGACCGCGACAATGATCCGATGGTGCGGCTGATGCAGCGCCGCTTCGACCTGAGCACCTCAAACTGCCGCGGCGGGCTGACCCGCCAGGAGCTGCGCGCGCTGCTGGTTGCCGGAGAACGCGGCGAGGTGGATGCCCGCTGCCTGGCTGTCTACAGCGAAATCGCGGCGAACTGTGACGTGGTGATCGTGGAGGGTACGGACCTTTCAGGGCACGACGTCGCCCTGGAGTTCGATCTCAACGCGCGCCTTGCGAACAACCTCGGTGCCATGGTCATGGCGGTGGTGAACGCCCAGGACCTGGGCGTGGAAGAGGTAGCCGACGCCGTTGACGTGGCCCGCCGCGAACTCGCCGCCGCCAAGTGCGATCTGCTGGCCGTCATGGTGAACCGTGCCGGCGAAGGCGCCGTCGATGAACTGCGTGCCCATGTCCGGCCGGGGGCCTCCCACCGTCCGGTCTACGTCCTGCCGGAACTGCCCGAGATCTCCCAGCCCTCAGTCTCCGAGGTGGCCAGGGCACTCACCGCCCGGCAGATTGCCGGCAGCCGTTCGCTGGAACGCGACGTCACCGGGGTGAAGGTGGCTGCGATGACGGTGGGGAACTTCATCGGACAGCTGGCAGACGGCTCGCTGGTGATCGCACCCGGTGACCGGGCGGATGTGATGGTGGCAGCGCTGGCATCCTCCTTCTCCTCCGAGTTCCCGGTCCCCAGCGGCATGATCCTCACCGGCGGCCTTCCCCTGGAGGCCGGGATCCTGGCACTTCTGGCCCAGGCGCCGTTCCCGGTCTTCGCCGTTGACTCGGACACGTATGCCGCAGCACGGGACGTGAGCAACGTCCGCGGCGAAATCGCTACGGGCCAGCCGCGCAAGGTGGCAGCGGCGCTGGGCATCTGGTCCCGCTACGTGGACGAAGCCGAACTGCTCGAACGCCTGGAGCTTCCCCGCCCGGAGAAGACGACGCCGCTGCGGTTCCTGAACGAGCTGATTGTCCGGGCCCGCACCAAGCGGCAGCACATTGTCCTGCCCGAAGGCCTGGACGTACGGATCCTTCGCGCGGCCGAGATCCTGCGGCGCCGCGACGTATGTGCCCTGACCCTGCTGGGGCCTGCTGACGAAGTGCGGGAGCTGGCCGCCAGCGAAGGCATTGACCTCAGCGGAATCACCGTGATCAACCCGGCAACCAGCGGGATGCGGGACGATTTCGCGCGGGAGTACCAGCAGCTGCGGGCCAGGAAGGGCGTGACCTTCGAGGACGCCGCCGAACGTATGCTTCAGGGCGCATACTTTGGCACCATGATGGTGAAGCTGGGCAGGGTGGACGGAATGGTGTCCGGCGCGGCCCACACCACGGCCAACACCATCCGGCCGGCGCTGGAATTCATCCGCACCCGCGAGAACGTGCAGATTGTCTCCTCCGTGTTCCTGATGCTGCTCCAGGACCGCGTGCTGGTTTACGGTGACTGTGCGGTAAATCCGGAACCGGACGCCGCGCAGCTCGCGGACATTGCCCTGGCCTCCGCGGCCACGGCTGAGCAGTTCGGTATTACGCCGCGGGTCGCCATGCTCTCCTACTCCACGGGCGCTTCCGGCAAGGGGGACTCGGTGGAGAAGGTGCGCGAGGCCACTGAACTGGTCCGCAAGGCCCGGCCGGAGCTGCCGGTGGAGGGTCCCATCCAGTACGACGCCGCGGTTGACGCTTCGGTAGCGGCGTCCAAGGCCCCCGGATCCACTGTGGCCGGCCAGGCCACGGTGTTCATCTTCCCGGACCTGAATACCGGCAACAACACGTACAAGGCAGTCCAGCAGTCCGCGGGCGCAGTGGCAGTCGGCCCGATCCTGCAGGGACTGCGCAAACCGGTCAACGACCTTTCCCGCGGCTGCACTGTCGACGACATCGTCAACACAGTGGCCATCACCGCCGTCCAGGCGCAGGAGGACTAAATGCTGGTTCTAGTGGTCAACTCCGGATCCTCGTCCCTGAAGTACCAGGTGCGGGACACGGATACCCGCGAGGTTGTGGCCAAGGGCCTCATTGACCGTATAGGCGGCCAGGAGGTCCCGGACCATCACGAGGCACTGGTGCGGCTGCACCGGGATGTCGCGGAAGCCCTGGACGGAAAGTCCATTGACGCCGTCGGGCACCGCGTGGTCCACGGCGGCGAGCGCTTCAGCCAGCCGGTCCTGGTGGACAACGAGATCACCCGCACCATCGAGCGCCTCAGCCCGCTGGCTCCGCTGCACAATCCGGCCAGTGCCATGGGCATCCGCGCGGTAGCCGACCTGTATCCGGACATCCCGCAGGTGGCAGTCTTTGACACGGCGTTCCACCGCACCCTTCCCCAGCGCGCGTGGCGCTACGCCATTCCGCAGTCCCTGTACCGGCGCTACGGAATCCGCTGCTACGGCTTCCACGGGACCAGCTGTGACTATGTGAGCGGGCTCGCCGCGGATTTCCTGGGTGTGCCGGTGGACAATTTCGACGCCGTGATCGCCCACCTGGGCAACGGCGCCTCCGTCACGGCCCTCAAGGACGGCCGGAGCATCGACACATCCATGGGCTTCACGCCCATGGCCGGGCTGGTCATGGGAACCCGGTCCGGGGACATCGACCCGTCCATCCTGGTGTTCCTGGGCCGGGAGGGCTACGGTCCGGATGACATCGACAACCTGCTGAACCGGGAATCCGGGCTCCTGGCACTGGGCGGCGCGGCAGATATGCGTGAGGTGGAACAGGAGGCCGCCGCCGGCAATGAGCAGGCACGGCTGGCCCTCGAAATAGCCGCCTACCGGCTGGCGAAGTACATCGGCGCCTACCACGTGGCCGTGGGAGGGGCGAAGGCCATCATCTTCACTGCCGGGATCGGTGAGAACGCCGATGAATTCAGGGCACAGGTGGTGGACCTGCTCGGAGCCCTGAATGTGCGCCTTGACCCGGAGGCCAACGCAGTGCGCTCGAAAGAGGTCCGCAGGATCAGTTCCGCGGATTCAGCCATCGACGTGCTGGTGGTCCCAACGGATGAAGAGGAAGCGATCGCGGAGGCAACCGTGGACACGGTGCTGGCCGCGGGACGCTGATAACCACTCCGGACACCGGAGCACCGCAACCCTACCGGCGGATACCGGTCCATTCCCGCTGACGAGCCCCTCCGAAGGCGACACGGCCCGCCGTCCGTTGCTATATTTCAGGTCAGGTTAAGCAGAGGCCGCGGATTCTCTTGTACGTGGAGCTGGCATGGAGCACACCCTGCGGGTACTGGTACGAATCGACACGAAGACCTCATCCGCCTGCATCGAAGTACGTGGATGCCTGGTGCCGGAAAACTGCGGCGACCTGATCGGCATCCTTCGGCATACCGCCGCGCTGGGCGCCCACCTGGTAGTGAACCTCTCCCGCGCCTCCCATTTGGACGTGCTGGCCCTGGACGAGCTGCTCGCCCGGGCAGACGAAGTACCCTCACAGCCGATTGCCGGCGGACACACCACGGTGTCGGTGCAGATTCCGGAACGGCTGCCCGCATGCCTTCCGCCGGTGCCGGCGCACGCGAACCCCCTGGACAATGAACTGGCCTTCGAGCTGGCATTCCTGCAGCGCAGCACTGAGGTTTTCCGCCGTCCGGGATAGCGCCCGTCCGCACCGCCGGGGCACCTTTCCAACCCGCCTGCCGGGTCGCCGGCCGAAATCCGCCGCGCCGAAAAAATTGTCAGCAGGCTTACGAATTTGGCACGATAGGAGAACTTATCCCTCAGCAACCAGCAGGAGGTCAGCATGAAAGCAGTTACGTGGCAGGGCAAGCGGAAAGTCAGCGTCGAAGAAGTTCCGGATCCGGTGATCCAGGAACCCACCGATGCAATCATCCGGATCACCTCCACCGCACTGTGCGGCTCGGACCTTCACCTCTATGAGGTCCTTGGCCCCTACATGAACGCGGGGGACATCGTGGGCCATGAACCGATGGGCATCGTGGAAGAGGTCGGCAGCGCCGTCACCAACCTCAAGCGCGGCGACCGTGTGGTGATCCCCTTCCAGATCGCCTGCGGCAAATGCTTCATGTGCCGCCAGGGGCTGCAGACGCAGTGCGAGGTCACCCAGGTACGTGAAAAGGGTTCCGGAGCGGCACTGTTCGGTTACTCCGAGCTCTACGGCTCGGTTCCGGGCGGCCAGGCTGAGTTCCTGCGCGTTCCGCACGCTGACTACGGTCCCATCAAGGTCAGCTCCGAGGGCCCGGATGACAAGTACCTCTTCCTCTCCGACATCCTTCCCACCGCCTGGCAGGGCGTGCAGTACGCCAACGTGCCCGACGGCGGCACCCTCGCCGTCTACGGGCTGGGCCCTGTGGGCCAGTTCGCCGCGCGGATCGGCACCCACCTGGGCTACCGGGTCATCGGCATCGAGCCGGAAGCTGAGCGCCGTGACATGGCGGCCCGCCATGGCGCCGAGGTGGTGGACTTCTCCAAGGACCTTGGCGACCAGCTCCGCGACATGACCGATGGACGCGGGCCGGACTCGGTAGTGGACGCCGTGGGCATGGAGGCACACGGTTCCCATGCCGGTGCCTTCGCCCAGGCAGCGGTGGGACTGCTGCCTGACGCCCTGGCGCAGAAGGCAATGGAAACGGCGGGCACCGACCGCCTCGCCGTCCTGCACAGTGCAATCGACACGGTGCGGCGCGGCGGCACTATTTCGCTGAGCGGCGTCTACGGCGGCACAGCAAGCCCCATGCCGCTGATGACCATGTTCGACAAGCAGCTGAACTTCCGCATGGGCCAGGCCAACGTGAAGCGCTGGATCGATGACCTGCTGCCGCTGGTCGAGGACTCCGCGGATCCGCTGGGCGTCACGGACCTGGTCACGCACCGGGCCGGCCTGGAGGCCGCTCCGGAACTCTACGAGAAGTTCCAGAAGAAGGAAGACGGCTGCATCAAGGTGGTCTTCCAGCCCGGCCTGAACTAGGTCGAAGCTTAAAAAGGCTGTTCCCGTCCGGAATTCCGGACGGGAACAGCCTTTTCTGCGCTGTGGAGGCCCTAGCTTCGCAGGCTCCACGCCCAGCGGATGAGGGGAAGCTGCAGGGGCAGGCGCAGGGTGTGGACTAGCTTCTCCCGGTCCGAACCCCGTTCTCCGTAGGCGCGTTCAAGGGCACTGAGGTGCCCGGCGATGAACGCCACGTACATCAGGGCCGTCCCGGTGGCGGCCGCACGCCGGGTAGCGGGCAGCAGCAACGCACCGGCGGCGGCTGCCTCGATGGCTCCGCTGGCCTGGATCCACTGGCTGCGCGTGAGCACCCCGAAGCGGCCTCCCTTGTCCCGGCAGATGCTCCGGGGCACCACCGAAGCGTAGAACCCGGGGTCGCGGAAATGGTTGACGGCGCTGGCGGTGAGGAGGGCAGCCATGGCGGCGGCGGAGAGTTTCTGGTTGGTCATGGGCTGCTTTCCATCTCTTTGGCGGGCTGGGCACTACGGACGCGCTGTTCTGCTTCCGCCGCATGGATGGCATCCGCCGCGCGGACCAGGGCCAGATGCGAGAAGGCCTGCGGATAGTTGCCCGCCATGCGCCCGTTCACTGTGTCATATTCCTCACTCAGCAGCCCAACTTCATTGGCGTAGCCCACCAGCTGGTCCATCAGCCGGATCGCCTCGTCCAGCCGCCCGGTGTAGGCGTATTGCTCCACCAGCCAGAAACTGCACGCCAGGAAGGGGTTCTCCCCTGGTTCCAGCCCGTCAACACCTGTCCCGGTGCGGTAGCGCAGCAGCAGCCCCTGCTCGTTGAGCAGCTCCCGCTCCAGGAATGCCACGGTCCCGAGCATCCGCGGATCGTTGTAGTCCAGGAAACCGACGTGGGTGAGCTGCAGCAGGGACGCGTCCGCCTCGCAGGACCCGTAGCTCTGGACGAAGGTGTTCCGGGCAGTGTCGAAGCCGCGGTCCATAATTTCCTTGCGCAGCCCGTCGCGGAGGGCCTCCCACAGCTCCACCGGCCCGTCCATGGCTTTTCCCCGGGCAGCCTGCGCGGCGCGGTCGAATGCCGCCCACATCATGACCCGTGAATGGGTGAAGAAGCCGGGCTCTGCCCGCACCTCCCAGATTCCATGGTCCGGTTCCTCCATGTGCCGCTCCAGGAAACCCAGCAGGGCACGCTGCAGCGGCCACGAGAAGCTGTCCTCGGCCACCCCCCTGTCCCGCATCCGGGCCAGGGCCACCATCACCGTGCCAACGACGTCGGCCTGGTACTGCTCCACGGCGCCGTTGCCGAGCCGAACCGGGAGCGAACCCGCGTAGCCGGGGAACTGGGGAAGGATCCGCTCAGGCAGCTCGCGCCCTCCATCCACGGCGTACATGATCTGAAGGTCGTCCGGGTCTCCTGCAACCGCCCGCAGGAGCCAGTTCCGCCAGTGCTCGGCTTCGGCGTCGTACCCGTGGGTCATCATCGCTTCGAGGGTCAGGGCGGCGTCCCGCAGCCAGCAGTACCGGTAATCCCAGTTCCGGGAGCCGCCGTATTCCTCCGGCAGGGACATGGTGGGTGCCGCGACGATTCCGCCGGTGTCCTCATGGGTCAGCGCCCGCAGGACCAGCAGCGAGCGCCGGACCGGCAGCTGGTAGCGCTCCCGGTCAACGCAGAGCCCCGCCCAGCCCTGCCAGTACGCGGCGGTGCGGACCAGCCCTGCGTCGATGTCCACTTCCCCGGGAGTCTCCCGGTGCGAGGGATACCAGAGCAGCTCCAGGTCCACGGTCTCACCTGCCCGGACCAGGAACTCGCCGGTGTGCCGGTGGTCGCTGCCGTGCGGGATATTGCCGCCGTACAGCACCATGGCGCTGGGCCCGGCGATGCAGAGCAGCCGTTCGACGCCGTCCACCTTCTCCCGGCGCATCCAGGGCACCGTGGTTCCGTAGTTGAACCGGACTTCCAGCTCCTGCCGCATCAGCACGGCACCGCTCAGTCCTTCCACCCGCCGGATTACGGAGGCACGCCGGTCCTTCACGGGCATGAAGTCCGTCACGAGTACCTCACCGCCGTCAGTGCGCCAGCGGGTCTGCAGGATGAAGGTGGACTCCAGGTATTCCCGGCGCAGCACCCTGGCCCCGGTCTCCACCGGGGCTACCAGCCACCGCCCGTGGTCCTGGGTGCCCAGCAGCGCGCCGAAGACCGACGGCGAATCGAACCGCGGAAGGCACAGCCAGTCGATACTTCCGGACCGGGACACCAGGGCGCCGGTGTGGAGGTCCGAAATCAGGGCGTAATCCTCGATTGGAGTGGCCATTGCACCACTCAACCACAGGCCTGCCGTGGGGCCTACGGCTTCGGCGCTGCGGCTTGGTCGAGTCCGGCGAGGATGCCGCGCATCCGGGCGGGATAGTTCGTGGTGAATTCCCGGACTCCCAGAGCGTAGGCGAACTCCGCATCCGCGGGCTCGTCCACCGTCCAGGCCCGTACCGTGCGGCCGGCCTTCACCCACTCCGAAACGAGCCCCGGATTGGCGTGGAGGAATTCAACGCCCGGACCGGCGATTCCGGCTGTCCCGGAGGCGAGCAGTGCCTTGGCTTCGGCCAGCCCTGATTCAAGCACCGTCCGGGCGTCGCTGCCTTCCGGCAGCACCGCTGACGCTTCCGCTATGGCCGCGGCATCGACGTCGGACACCAGCTGGCACACAAACCGTGCCTCCACGCTGCGGCGCAGGTGGGCAACGGACTCCGGGCTGAAGCTCATGAAGCTGACGTGGATATTGGCCAGGCGTGACGTGCCCGCATCCCAGCCCCTGGCCGCCAGGAGCGAAAGGACGGTGTCCTCCAGCTTCAGGCCGAACGGCCCCGGCTGCTTGAATTCAACGGCCAGTCCCACATCCCGTCCTGCCCCCAGGAGCAGGTCCAGCAGTTCGTCCAGAGTGAGGAACTGCTCCGCTGCGCCGCCCCTGTCCGCCGGAATGTCCACGCCCTTCCACGTGCTGAAGTCCAGGCCCCGGAGCTGCTCGAGGGTGTAGCCGGAAACCGGCCCGGTGCCGTTGGAGGTGCGGTCCAGCACCGAGTCGTGGAGCAGGACCGGCTGAAGGTCCGAGCTGAGGTGGACATCGCACTCGACGCCGTCCGCGCCTTCCTGGAGCGCCTGCAGGTACGCGGCCCGCGTGTGCTCGGCATACTGTCCGCTGGCTCCGCGGTGGGCGTAGATCTGGGGCTGCACGTGTGGCCTTTCGCTCGGGTACGGCCTCCACGCTACGTGAGCACCGCTGAACCGTACTGCAGGCGCCGCCCATGCAGCGTGGCGCCGAGGCCGGGCTGCTGATTAGATGGCAGTGCGGAGACACACGCGGACTTCCCGCGCACCGGGAGACCGGCACCGCAACCGAGCTGGGACTGGAGGAGCGCCGGTGAGCACACCGCTGCTGGAAAAGGATGCCGTTAAAGCCGCGGCACTGCGCCGCATGAAGCTGGTGGCCACCGGGCTGCTGGTGCTTCTGGGCATCATCTTCGTGATTGCGTTCGCGCTCCAGGACCGTTATCCGTGGCTGCAGTACGTCCGGGCTGCCGCAGAAGGCGGAATGGTGGGTGCCCTGGCCGACTGGTTCGCGGTGACGGCCCTCTTCAAGCACCCGCTGGGCCTGAAGATCCCGCACACTGCGATCATTCCGCGCAACAAGGACCAGATTGGCGCCACCCTCGGCGACTTCGTGGAGGACAATTTCCTCTCCGACGAGGTGGTCAAGACCAAGCTCGATTCGATCGGCATAGCCCAGCGCGCCGGTGCCTGGCTGTCCCGGCCCGAGGGCGCCGAGCGGGTTGCCACCGAGGGCGCAGCTGCGATCCGCGGCATTCTCAGGGTCCTGGATGATGAGGCCGTGCGGGACGTCCTGGAGTCCATGTTCCGGCGCCACGTGGTGGATGTTCCCTGGGGTCCGCCGGTGGGACGCATGGCCGAGCGCATCTTCGAAGAGGGCCACCACCATCAGCTCGTGGACCTGCTGGTGGACAGCCTCAATGACTGGGTGCATCAGAATCCGGAGGTGGTGGCCCGGCTGGTAGCCGAGCGGTCGCCGTCGTGGGTTCCCAGCTTCCTCGATGACCTGGTGGGAGACCGGGTACAGGTGGAGCTCGGCCGGTTCCTGGACGCCGTACAGGACGACCCAAACCACCAGGTCCGCCGCTCACTGGATGAGTATCTCCGCGGCCTCGCCTCTGACCTGCAGCACGATCCCGGGGCCATGGCCAAGGCGGAGCGGATCAAGGAACAGGTGCTCGATGATCCCCGCGTGAAGGAACTCATGGCACAGACCTGGGCCACCATCAAGGGCGCGCTGGCCAACGCCGTGGATGACCCGGACAGCGAGCTCACCGCCAACTTCAAGTCTGCCGTCCAGGACTTCGGGACCCGGCTGGTGGCTGAACCCGAACTCGCCGCGAAGGTCAACGCCTACGTGGGCGACGCCGCCGGCTACCTGGTGCGGACGTACCGCAAGGATATTGCCGGCGTCATCACCGAAACCGTTGAACGCTGGGACGCCCAGGAGACGTCGGAGAAGATTGAGCTGCAGGTGGGCAAGGACCTGCAGTTCATCCGAATCAACGGAACGGTAGTGGGTTCGTTGGCAGGACTGGCCATCTTCTCGGTGGCCCACGCCATCTTCGGCTAGCGCACCAGCCGGGTTAGCTGCGTTCGCTGCTGCGGCTGTCCGGCAGATCCATGATTTCAGCGGCGAGTTCTCCGGGAATGGTATCGGGTGCTTCACCGAATGCCCGGTGCGCAGCCTTGATCACCGAGCGGCCCATGGTGTAGTTGCCGGCACCGCCAATCACGGCACCGACGCCCAGGGGCAGCGCACGTCCCACGATCACGGATCCCTGCCGGGCGAGCATCTTCTTGAGGAACTGCTTGCGGATAGTGGAGCCGATGCTGCCGAGCATGCCCGAGGACGCCCCGCCCAGCGCGCTCCCCCAGGGCTGGCCCTTGCTGAGCTGCTGCATCATGGCCGTTCCCTCTTCGCCGAGCATGATCGCCATGACCACGGTGCGGGACCGGTCCGGGTCCTGCAGGCGCACGCCGTGCAGCTCAGCCACGGACTGGGCGTACAGCGCCGTCGCTTCCAGGAAGCCAACGGTGGCTGCCACTGAAAGCCCCAGCGCCGCTGCGGTGCCAACTGCCGGAACAATCGCAGTGGCGCCAACCGCTGCTCCCCCGCCGGAGACTGCGGCGAGGTAGTGGTGCTCCAGGATCTTCACCAGCTCTGCGGCCGACGCATTCGGGTGCTTGCGCTGCAGCCGCCGAATGTTGGCCAGGACCAGGGGCCGCTGGACCTCAACGGCCCGCTCGATGCCCCTGGCAATATGGGTCTTGGGACGGCCGTCGCGGTCAAAGACGGCACCGCCGGCAAGCCGGAGTGCGCTGTTGGTCTTGAAGCCCATGGATGCTCCTTAGGTAGTGCCGGACACGGGGTCCGGGCGGCCGCTCGTCCAGCCTACGTGACTGGGCTTAACCGGAACGGGCCCACGGAATAGCTTCCGTGGGCCCGTTCGTGGCTGCGGGCGCTGCCCACATGCTGCTTACTAAGCGCGGGCGCCGCGCTTGGTGATCATGCCGTAAACCAGCAGCACGATGATCGAGCCGACGATGGCTACGAGCCAGGTCTGGATCGAGAAGAATTCTTCGAGGCCGACGCCGAAGATCGCGTTGCCAATGAAACCGCCCAGCAGGGCGCCTACGACGCCGAGAACCATAGTGATGATGATGCCGCCGCCCTGGCGGCCCGGGAGCAGTGCCTTAGCGATGGCGCCTGCAATGAGTCCCAGAATAAGGAAACCGATGATACCCATGAGAATGCTCCTTGCTGTGTGAGTGACTGGTGAAAGTCTGCGTGGCCTGTGGGCCGCGCTTTCAATAAGCGTACTTCATAAGCATGCTTACGCGCAGCCGTTTTCACATATGCAAGAAGTGCCGGAAAACATCATGCCTAGTCAGAGCGCTAATAAGGGGCCTTATTTTTTTCTGTCGAGAGGGCAAAAGCGCGCAGGAAGATGCCCACGTCCCGCATTTCGTCAGGGCCGATCCGGTGGCCCATGTCAGGGTAGGTGCGCGCGGTGAGGAGCGTGTTTGCTTCCAGCCACCGCTCTGCCTCGGTAACGGCGTCCGCATGGATCACCCAGTCCGCACGGTCCCTCCCCCAGAAGAAGGGCACCGGCCGGGCCAGCGGTTCTGCCATCGCCAGCAGCTCGCTGCGCACAACAAACCCGGACAGCCCAACCACACACGTGAACTCCTCCGGGCGCAGCCGCAGGGCGGTCACCGCCATCGCCATTCCCTGGGAGAATCCCAGCAGGGAGACACCGCTGAAATTTCCCTGCTGCTTGAGTTCGGAAACCGTGCTGAGGAGGCTGCTTCCCGCCGCCAGGACGTCCGCTTCGTCCGATTCCAGCATCGGGTCCAGGAGGAACCATCCACTGCGTCCGCCGACGTCGAATGGACCCCTGAGCGCGGCGCCGGTAATACCCTCCGGCAGATGCGGGAAGAGGGGCGTCAGGGCGGACTCGTCAGATCCGTAGCCGTGCAGCATGACAAGCAGGTGGGTTCCGCCGCGGGCGTCTTCCGGGGCGGACCAGGTAACCGGATGCATGCCCCCAGCCTAGGTGCCGCAGGGCACCTCCGGCGTTTGTGCCGCGCAGCCGCCGGCGGGCCACTGCCCCATTGCATTTGGCCTGACCGGGAACCTACCGTTGCAGACAGCGCATAGCCGTGCGTCGGGGCCACTGAATGCGGGGGCACATGTACGCAGGAACGAACCGGGGCGCCATCGTGACGCTCACCGCCAATCCGAGCCTTGACCGGACCATCGAGCTGTCAGGGGTACTTCTCCGCGGTGCCGTGCAGCGGGCCGCGGGGGTCCACGAAGAGCCCGGCGGCAAGGGCGTCAACGTCTGCCGGGCCCTTGCCGCGTCCGGCGTTCCTGCCGTGGCCGTGCTGCCGGGAGACAATGCCGATCCGGTGATTCAGGCGCTTCGAACCACGGGCATCGCCCACCGCAACCTGCCCATCGGTTCCCCGCTCCGGGCCAATCTCACGCTCACCGAACCGGACGGCACCACCACGAAGGTCAACCTCCCCGGGCCGGAACTCGGCGCCGCTGTGCAGGAGTCCCTGCTGGCCCTTGCCATTGACGCCTGCGGCGGGCCGGAGGGAACCAACCCCGCAGGATGGCTGGTCCTGGCGGGCTCGCTTCCGCCGGGTGTTCCGGCGGACTACTACGCGGTGGTAGCCCATGCCCTGCGTGCACGGTTCAACGCCGCAGCGCCGCTGCTGGCCATTGATTCCTCAGGCCCTCCCCTGCTGGGTGCCCTGCTGCACGACGCCGCGCCTGACCTGCTCAAGCCCAACGGGGAAGAACTCTCCGAAGTCACCGGCGTCGCCACTGGCGATGCGCTGGAAGCGGATCCGTCCCTGGCCGCCGGCGCCGCCATGACTTTGGTTGAACGCGGAGTTGGGGCGGTCCTGGCCACCCTGGGCGCCCGGGGCGCGCTCCTGGTAACGGCCGGCGGCGCGTGGCTGGCAACACGCCCGCCAGTTACCCCAAAGTCCACGGTTGGCGCCGGGGATTCATCGCTGGCCGGCTACCTGCTGGCCCACACTGAGGGACGGACACCGCCCGAGTGCCTCCGCCAGGCGGTAGCGCACGGCGCGGCCGCGGCTTCCCTGCCCGGAACCACCGTGCCTTCCCTCGACCAAACGGATCCCGGAGCCGTAACCGTGACCCCCCTTGAACTGCATCCGGTGCCTGCTTCAAGCACCGGACGCGGACCGGCTACACCCACGCCGAAGGAGCATTCCTGATGTCAGAGCTAATCACCCCGGAGCTGGTCACCCTTGACCAGGACCTCGGCGGCACCCGCGAAACGGTCATCCGCCATCTGGCTGAAAAGGTGGTTGCCGCGAGCCGGGCCACCACGCTGGAAGAGCTGTTCGCCGATGCCATGGCCAGGGAAAACAAAACGGCTACCGGAGTCCCGGGCGGAATCGCCATTCCGCACTGCCGTTCAGCAGCCGTGACCCAGGCATCCCTGGCGATGGCCCGGCTGAAGCCCCCGGTGGACTGGGGCGCGAAGGACGGTCCGGCGGACATCGTCTTCTTCATCGCAGCGCCGGAGGGCGCAGACCAGGAGCACCTCCAGCTGCTGGCAAAGCTGGCACGGTCCCTGATCAAGAAGGACTTCACGGCGTCCCTGCGCAGTGTGGAAACACCACAGGCAATCGTCGAGCTCGTGGACGGCGCACTGGGGCTGGGCCCGGTGCCGGAAACGGGCCAGTCCGGCAGCGCGGCGGCTTCGGCGTCAGACTCCGCCCCGGCAGGAGCAGGTTCCGGCACCTCCGGCGCCACCGCAGCCGGTGCCGCGGCGGGTGCAGCCGGTGCCGCGGCCGCGGGGGCCGGAGGAGCACACCGGGGTGCCCACGCCGAAAGCGCAGGCAGCGAGGGACCCGCCGGTCAGCGCAGTGGCGGCGAGCGCCGCGCCGGCGAGGTGCACGACGGCGGCGGGACGGCGACGTCGGGCGAGGCCCCCGCGTCGGCAACGGGTACTGCACCCGGACGCCTGGTGGCCGTAACGGCCTGCCCCACCGGAATTGCGCACACCTACATGGCCGCAGACTCCCTCGCTGCCGCAGCGGCGGAGCGCGGGATCGACCTGCAGGTTGAGACGCAGGGTTCGGCGGGCTCCACCCCGCTTGATCCCGAGGTCATCAGGAACGCGGATGCGGTGATCTTCGCCGTGGACGTCGATGTCCGGGACAAGGGCCGCTTCGCCGGAAAACCGGTGGTCAGCGGCCCGGTAAAGCGCGGCATCGATGAACCCGGAGTGATGATCGACGAGGCGCTGGCGGCGGCCAAGGACCCAAATGCCCGAAAGGTTACCGGCGGCGGCGGGACGGGCGGAGAAGAACGCGGTTCCGCCGGCGGTGAGAGCTTCGGCGGCCAGCTGAAGCGGGCCCTGCTCACCGGCGTTAGCTACATGATTCCGTTCGTCGCCGGCGGCGGCCTGCTGATCGCGCTCGGCTTCCTGCTGGGCGGCTACGAGCTGTCCCTTTCCAATGACGAAGGCGTTGCCAACGGTGACATCCTGCTGGACGGGACGAGCATCTTCTCCCTTCCCCCGGACGGGCTGCTGGCCTATCTGGGCGCGGTGTTCTGGAAGATCGGCAACATTTCGCTCGGATTCCTGGTCCCGGCCCTGGCCGGGTACATCGCCTACGCCCTGGCTGACCGTCCCGGCATCGCGCCCGGCTTTACCGCCGGCGCCGTCGCGCTCTACATGGACGCCGGGTTCCTCGGCGGCATTGCGGGAGGCCTGCTGGCCGGGTACGTGGCAATGTGGGTGGGCGGCTGGAAGGTGCCAAGCTGGCTGCGCGGACTGATGCCCGTGGTCATCATCCCGCTCATCGCCTCACTCATAGCCTCCGGTCTGCTGCTGCTGGTGCTCGGCGGGCCCATCGCCGCCCTCACGCTGGCCCTGAACGACTGGCTTTCCGGACTCACGGGCGTCGCAGCCATTGGCCTGGGCGTGATCCTCGGCCTGATGATGGGTGCGGACCTCGGCGGCCCCATCAACAAGGTGGCCTACGCCTTCGCAGTCGCCGGGCTCGGTGAGGGCGCCTTCGACAACCAGGCACCCTGGCAGATCATGGCCGCCGTCATGGCAGCCGGCATGGTTCCCCCGCTGGGCATGGCCCTTGCCACCGTTCTGGACAAGACCCAGTTCAGCATGGCGCTGCGGGAGAACGGCAAGGCCGCATGGGTCCTGGGCGCCGCCTTCATTTCCGAAGGCGCCATTCCGTTCGCCGCGTCGGATCCGCTGCGGGTGATCCCGTCCACCATGATCGGCGGCGCTGTTGCAGGCGGAATCTGCATGGCCGCGGGAGTGACCTCGCAGGCACCGCACGGCGGAATCTTCGTCTTCTTCGCCATCGGGAACTTCTTTATGTTCGTCGTGGCTATTCTTGCCGGTATGGTCGCCAGCGCACTGGTCCTGGTGGGGCTCAAACGCCTCACCGGATCGAAGAAGGCGGAGGAACCCGTTGTTGCCTAGGAATCCGGTTTTGGTTTACAGGAAGGTTCAGTGATGCGCACCATCAAGGGAATCGGAGTCAGTCCCGGCCGGGTCCTGGGGCCGTCACTGCGGATGCCTCCGCCCGTGCCGGAGCCCGACGCCGGCTCCAAGTACGCGCCGGACAGTTCCGTTGACCAGGAAAAGGCGCGCCTGAAGGACGCCGCAGAGGCGGTGCGGGAGGACCTCAAGCACCGCTCCTCCGTTGCGTCGGGTGATGCCAAGGCGGTCCTGGATGCGACGGCCATGATGGCCACGGATCCCATGCTGCTCAAGGCTGCCGGCAAGCACATCAACCAGGGCATGGCAGCGGACCGCGCGGTGTGGGAAGCGGGGCTGGAGGTCGCGGCAATGCTGCAGGGCCTGGGCGGCTATATGGCCGAGCGCACGCAGGACGTGCTGGACGTCCGTTCGCGCATTGTTGCGCAGCTGGACGGCCTGCCCGCTCCCGGCATTCCGGCGTCGGACGTCCCGTTTATCCTCACGGCGGAGGAACTGGCACCGGCGGATACTGCAACGCTGGATCCGTCACTCGTGATCGGCCTGGTGACCAGCGGCGGGGGCCCGCAGTCACACACCGCCATCCTGGCCCGCTCCCTGGGCCTTCCAGCCGTGGTGGGTGCCGCCAGCGCGGACTCGATTGCCGACGGCGCGGAGATCTACCTCGACGGCGGAACCGGAACGGTGGTGGTGAACCCCGGCGTGGCTGAGCGCGAAGCCGCACAGAAATACGCCGCCCGTTCCTCCCTTCCGGCATTCAACGGCGTTGGCAGCACCTCTGACGGCCACCCGGTGCCGCTGCTGGCCAACGTGGGCTCCGGCAGGGACGCCGAGGCAGCCGCTGCGGCCGGCGCGGAAGGCGTAGGACTGCTGCGCACCGAGTTCTGCTTCCTGGGCAGGGACTCCGAGCCCAGCCTCGAAGAGCAGGTCGCGGCGTACGGTGCGGTCTTCGATGCCTTCCCCGGCCGGAAGGTGGTGGTACGGACACTCGACGCCGGAGCGGACAAGCCGCTGCCTTTCCTCACTGACAAAAGCGAACCCAATCCGGCGCTGGGCGTGCGCGGCTTCCGCACCGACCGTTCCGCTCCCGGCGTCCTGGCCCGCCAGCTGGAAGCGATCGCGGACGCCGCCGGTGCACACGACTGCGACGTCTGGGTCATGGCCCCGATGATCTCCACCGCGGACGAGGCCTCGGACTTTGCCGTCATGTGTGCGGCCGCCGGGCTGGCGACGCCGGGGGTGATGATCGAGGTTCCCGCCGCGGCCATCAAGGCCGAGGCCGTGCTGTCGAAGGTGAAGTTCGCTTCGCTGGGCACCAATGACCTCACGCAGTACACCATGGCCGCTGACCGGCAGCTCGGAACCCTAGCGTCCCTGAATGACCCGTGGCAGCCGGCAGTGCTGCAGTTGATCGCCATGACGGTCCAGGGCGGGGCACTGGCCGGGGCAGCTGACAGCGTGCCTCGCAATGTTGGCGTGTGCGGGGAGGCTGCCTCGGACCCGGCCCTCGCCGTCGTGCTGACCGGGCTTGGCGTGAATACCCTGTCCATGACTCCGCGGGCGCTGTCCACGGTGGGTGCGGTGCTCTCCTCCGTGACCCTCGCAGAGGCCCAGGCACTGGCCGGAACCGCGCTGGTGGCCAGGACCGCTTCCGAAGCCCGGACCCAGGTTCGGAGCCAGCTCCCCATCCTTGAACAACTTGGCCTGTAGCGCAGGCCGGACGAACACCAACCCGGAAGGAACCCCAATGCCAGAACGCGAAGCCACCATAGCCAGCAGGGTAGGGCTGCACGCCCGTCCTGCCTCGCTCTTTGCCGAAGCGGCTGCTGCCCAGCCGGTGGAAGTCACCATAGCGATGCAGGGTGAACCGGCTGAGGAAGCACTGGATGCCTCGAGCATGCTCTCGCTCATGAGCCTGGGCGCCTCCCACGGAGATGTGGTGGTCCTGCGTGCCGAGGGCGACGGCGCGGACGCCGCCCTGGACGAGCTGGTGAAAATCCTCGAGACCGACCTCGACGCAACCTAGGGAACCTGCTCCCGGGCTGCCGCCGTAAACGGATCCGAAACAAAGCGAAGCCAGCGGCCACTGGCCACTGGCTTCGATAGCAACTTCACGCTGACCCCCCACAGGCAGCGGACGTTACATATTCATTAGTCTGGCACAGGGTCATGAATTTGTGAACGCATCCCATGATTTTCGACTCACATTTTCGTAACGTTCCTCAGGCGTGCGGCACCCGCCGGCCGGCGCATCTGGAGGCGGTTCGAGACCCACATGACGGCGAGGCCGAGCGTCACCAGAATGACAGCGGAGAACGGGAGCAGCAGCATGAAGACTCCGATGTCCGCTACCAGGGTGAGGGCGGTGAAAAGCACCACCACGGCCAGCCCTACGCCGAAGAGGCCGGACCCTATCCGGTGCGGCAGCCGGTAGCGGGAGTTCCGCGCAGCAGCGAGCGCCGGCGCGCAAACGCAGGCCGCGACGTAGGCGGGATACAGCCTTCCGAGCATCCCGTAGACCTCCACGCTCACCTGGTCGTTGTAGTCCAGCAACCCCGTCGAGGTGACGGGGATGTCGCTGGCCAGGAAGAAGGCGGCAGTCAGCACCACCGTGAGCCCCAGGACAACCAGCCCAACCGGCCCCACGATGAGCCGCCGCGCCCATTCGGCACCGAAGGCGGCGGCACCGCGCAGGCCCAGGATCACGAAGACCCCGTACAGCGAATAGCGCAGCAGCAGGTTGGCCAGGTTGAATCCACCCAGGAGCGGGTCAACGAACTCGTAGATCAGCGGCAGGCTGAGACCGGTGGAGACGGCTATGAGCACCATGCAGAAGAAGATGCTGCGGTTGCGGCCGCGGATGGCGTCCGGCAGCCGGAACAGGGCAAAAAGGAAACTCAGCGCGAACGCCGATACCTGGACGGCAAATCCTGCGGTCATCCCAGATTCTCCAAGAGTGCGTGGTCATACTTGTCATCTTGTTCACGTTTGCGCAGCACCTTGGCCAGCGCATCCAGCCTGTCCCGGGCAAGGGAGACAAGTTCAGCGTCGGTCAGGGCAGCCAGTGCCTCTTCACGGCCCGTGGGCGGCCAGCCGCCCTCCTCGGGCTGCAGCACCCCGGTAACCACCAGGCCGCTGGTCAGGGACACACCTGCCTGGCGGGCGGCCTCGACGGCGAGCCTCGTAGCCAGCCGTCCAGCGGTCAGCTGGGCGGAGATGTTCTGGGGAGCGATTCCCGTGGCTGCCGAAAGTTTGGGGCGAAGGTCTCCGGGATCCACGGCGTCGAACCACGGCCGCACCGCTATCGAATCCGCATAGCCTGCCACCTTGGGCACGGCGGGGTGTTCCTGGTCCGCGCCTGCCCTGGCCAGGACATACTCCAGGATGCACTGGTAGGGGACCTGGCTGATCAGCTCGGCAGCGGACGGGGCGCGGCGGCCCTCGGCTAATCCGCGGAACCCGTCGAACTCGGAGAGTACTGCCACCGGGTCCTGGCCGTAGGCCCGTGCAACGCGGACCACCGTTGCCACAGCCACGTTTCCCCGCACCAGCTGCTGGGCAAGGGTTGAGCGTTTAATGCCCGTCCTGCGGCACAGATCCGCGGTGGATTCGTTGGGAGCAACACGGTTCCGCCAGCTCTGGAAGGCCTTAGCGGACACCCCCATTTGACCCCCATAACTGCTCGATTGGATTCCCTGCGACCGGATCAGTATACTTCTAGCACTGGCTCCCCCCTCTGCGTTCCCCCCATATGCAGAGGCGGGAGCCAGCTCCAATTAAGCGTCAATTGTGCGTGCTGGTCAGCGCGTCCCGCAGCCGGCTACCCTGCCCGCCGCTTCGCAGCATCGCGGGCGCGCTCCCACGCTGTTTCAAGCTCAGCCACTGCATTGCCGTAACGCTCCAGAGCTGAATCCCCGGCGTCGCCGGCCCCGGCCGCTTCATGCGCCGCCGCGGCCTCCCGCGCAGCACGGGCCAGCTGGCTGGTTTCCTTCTCACGCACGTCCGTCAGTCCCGGGTATTCCACGCCCTTCCAGGGATCGAGTTCATATGAGCCCCATTCCAACAGGACGGCTTCACGCCGGCTGGCAAGGGTTTCAAGGCGGCGGCGCCGAAGTTTCTCCACCCGCGCACGCTTCCGGGCCCGGTGCCGGCGGTCCACCCAGTACCACGCGCCGGCGGACCCGCCCAGGGCCAGAAGGCCGACCACTGCCCCGGCCCCCGGGGCCGCGAGCCCGGCCCAAGCAATCGCCGCGACAACGGCCAGTCCGCCCGTCAGGCTCACCCAAAAGAGCCGTTCTCCATCCTCGCGGCGAAGGGCCGAGTCGATGGCCGGGGCCGTAAGCCCGATCGCGGCAGCAGCCAGCAGCAGTGCAGGCAGGCCTGCCAGAAAGCCTGAGTCCATGCGCTGCTCCCCTTTCCGCGCGTCCCGTCCATGCGTCCGGCTACACTCACCAAAAACTTACCAAGTATGCTGATAAACAGTGTCTGCGCCGAGGTATTCGGAAGACTCAAGCATTGCATGACGTCTCACAGCTAAGGAATGACATGTTGGTACCAGCCCCGCGCGGTGAACTCACCTCCGCGCTCCTGACCGTGCTGCAGGACGGCCCTCAAGCGACTGCCGAACAGTACGGGACGCTCGACGGCGCAGCCGGACGGGTGCTCGACGGCTCGGCAGATGTCCTGCGGGACGATGACCTGCAGCTGGCCCTCTTCCTCCTGTACGAACTCCACTACAGCGGACTGGACGGAGTCGACGCGGACATGGAATGGCAGCCGGAGCTCATCCGGGTGCGCAGGAAGCTGGAGGCTGCCTTCGAGGCCGCCCTCCGGCAGGCCGTTCCCGTTCCCGCGGCCCCCTCCCCCGAGGCCGAAGAAGTGGCCCAGACCCTGTTCAAGCTGGCCGCGGACGACGACGGCCCGAGCGTTTCCCGGTTTGTTGCCCGTCACGCGACCGAAGACCAGCTGCGGGAATTCCTGGTGCTGCGTTCGGTGTACCAGCTCCGCGAAGCTGACCCGCACAGCTGGGCTATCCCCCGGCTGGCCGTGGGACGCGCCAAGGCGGCCCTGGTGGAGATCCAGGCTGACGAGTACGGCGGCGGACGTCCGGAACGGATGCATTCCGCACTGTTCGCGCGCACCATGGAAGGGCTCGGCCTGGATACCACCTACGGGCACTACCTAGACCGCATACCGGCCCTGGTGCTCGCTTCCTCCAACGCGATGTCACTCTTTGGCCTGAACCGCCGGCTCAGGGGCTGCATCGCCGGGCACCTCGCAGCATTTGAAATGACCTCCTCCATTCCGAACTCCTTCTACGCCCGCGGCTTCAAGCGGGCCGGCTACGGCCCGGACGTCACCTTCTACTTCGACGAGCATGTCGAAGCGGATGCTGTACACGAGCAGATTGCCGCCCGGGACCTCGCCGGCGGGCTGGCCGAGGCTGAGCCCGAGCTCCTGGAAGACATCCTCTTTGGTGCCGCCACCGTCCTGACACTTGATGCCCTGCAGGGTGCGGAACAGCTGGAAGCGTGGAAGGAAGGCCGGAGCGCGCTCCTGGAGAATTCCCCGTTCCGCGTGGATGCCCAGGCCCTGGACGCCGCAGCGGCGGGCGCCGGAGTGATGGCATGAGCGGGCAGCCGGCCAGCGGCCCCGATGCGGTGACAGTCCCCGGCTCCGAGGTCACCGTCGTCCCGTCCCCCGGTGCGCAAGCCGATGAACCGTTCGCCGTCACCGAGTGCCAGGGCGGACCGCTGCTGGTGCGGGGCGACTTCGAAATCCTGGACAGCAGCGGCAACGAGGTGCCCAAAAACCGGGAGACGGTGGCCCTGTGCCGCTGCGCCGGGTCCCGGATCAAACCCTGGTGCGACGGTACGCACAAACTGCTTCGGCGGGCCAGCGAAAACTGATGTACCGCCACCGGGCCCTCCGGACAGCAGAACACCCCGGTTCCAGACGGAACCGGGGTGTTCTTGTATTTCTTGGCGGGTGGGCCCTGTGGGGCTCGAACCCACGACCCACGGATTAAAAGTCCGATGCTCTACCAACTGAGCTAAAGGCCCCCCATCGACACGGCTGCACAAGAGCCGCCACGTCGACTTTTCCACTTTATCGCACCCCTTGGTAATCGTGGAAACCCTTCCCGGGGCGCGAATCAACCCCTCTGCGGCAAGTGGTTCCCATCTCCCGAAAGCGGCTTAGATTCCACACCCCGGCGGGAGTATTCTCAAAACATGACTGAGTCGAATGCATCGGTTCCCCGTCACCACAAACCCAAGCTGTACGCACCCATGGACTTCGCCAACCACCCCGGCGGCGCCGATCCTGCACGGGTCTCGGAAGCGGCCCACCTGGCAGCACAGGCGCTGGTGCACCATGGCAGGGAAAGCGATGACCCCGAGGTCACCCGGCGGCTGGTAGAGCTGGCCGACCAGCAGGGACTCGAGGCCGTCGCGGAGATCTGGGCCACGAGTCCGGCCAGGTCCCTGCCCGGCGCCCTCTGGCGCCTGTACGCCCTGCGGGCAGCCGTCCAGCAGAACCCGGACAAGGTGGCAGCGTTCTACG
This sequence comes from Arthrobacter koreensis, assembly GCF_009193255.1. Taxonomy (GTDB): domain Bacteria; phylum Actinomycetota; class Actinomycetes; order Actinomycetales; family Micrococcaceae; genus Arthrobacter_B; species Arthrobacter_B koreensis. Next base: position 1,353,687 of record NZ_WACG01000001.1, on the reverse strand, counting down.
CCGCCGGCATGGAGGCTGCGCAGGTTTCAAGGGTGGTGTCCGGCGTTGCCGAGCCCATGGGCGCCGAAGAAGTGCGTGCCATGGCGGACACGATCCTCTCCGGCGCCTTTGAAGGAGAGTTCGACGTGGCACTGGAGCGTTTCGCCGCTTTCTGCCGCGTGGTTGCCCTCGGTGAAACCCATCACGCGGACTCGGCGGAAGCGGCCAGCAGCGCCCGCGCAACCGAGTTGACCCGGAACGCCCGGCAGCTGGTGCTCACGGCGGAAGACCTTGAACACTCGGCCGAGGCGTGGCGCCGGGGGGAGCTGGACTGACCCCGCGGCACCGTGCCAGGGCTGTGGATACTCCGGTTGACATCAGGGACCCCGAGTAGAAAACTGAAAGTGGTGTCGGACCGCGGAACCCCCGGGCTTCAACTTAGAGCCGCTTCGAGCGGCCTTCCGCCGAGAGGCGCTCCCGGTCCGGCACCGTTACTCTTTTCCGCATCGGATATTCTTACCGATGTGATGAGCCCCCAGCACAGCAGGTCAGCCCGGTGAAGCTCCAGCTGTTTCCCCAGGAGAACGCCGGCCTCGACCTTTTGTCCCGCATGGCCGCTCAGGGCGTCCGCGGGACGGCCACCCTCTCCGAGGCACTGGGGGCGGAGCCGGAAGAGTTCCCCAGGCTGGCCGAGGAACTGCACGCCCTTGAAGCGGAGACCACCGAACTTCACTTTGCGCTCATGACGCAGATGCGCACCAGCTTCATCAACCCGCTGCCGCGTGAAGACCTGTACGACCTCTCCCTGATCCTGCTCTCACTCATGGAGCGCCTGGACAGTGCCGCGGAGATCGTCTCGCTCTACAAGCTGACCAATGTTTCCCGGCGGGCCGCCGAGCAGCTGGAGGTCCTGGGCAGGCAGGCCGAGCTCTCCGTGGCGGCCATGCGGACCCTGGCCTCGCTGGATGACCTGGAAGACTACTGGATCGAAATGCTCCGGCTGAGCAAGCGGGTGGAACGCACGCACCGCATGTGGCTCGCCGAGCTGATTCATGACCATAAGGCGCTGTCCTACATCCGCCACCGTGACCTGGCCGACCAGCTGGCCGCCGCTTCGAAGGAGCTTCGCCGGCTGGGCACCTACGTGGGCAACATCCTGGTCCGGGAATCGTAGTTGACCACCGTACTGCTGGTGGCAGTGTTCGTCTTCGCGGGCGCATACGCCTTCATCAACGGCTTCCACGACGTCTCCAACTCGGTGGCCGCCGCCATCCGGACCCGGGCACTTACCCCGGGCGTCGCCGTCGTGCTGGCCAGCGTCTTCAACCTGCTGGGCGCCCTGATGAGTACTGCGCTGGCCCTGGTGCTGGCGGACCTGTTCGTGAAGCTGCCCGAAGGAAGCAACGGACTGGGCATCCTGATTGCCGCGCTGGCCGCGGCGTGCGCCTGGGGCCTGTGGACCTGGTGGCGGCGCATGCCTTCGTCCTCCACGCACGCCCTGGTGGGCGGAATCGTGGGCTCCTCCGCCGCCTCCCCCCTGGTGGGCGGGCCGAGCGTCTCAGAGTCCTTCCGGATGCTCTGGGACCAGATTGCCCTGCCGCTGCTGCTATCCCCGGTCATCGCGTTCGTGCTGGCGTACCTGCTGGTGTTCCCGGTCATGTGGCTGATGCGGTACAGCTCGCTGCGGCGCGGAGATGCCGGCAACCGGATTGCCCAGTCAGTCCTTTCGGCTGCGTTCTCGCTCGGCCACGGCATGCAGGACGGACAGCGGACCATGGCTGTCCTGGTGCTGGGACTGGCCGCGGCCGGTTACTCCAGCGGCGGCGGGATCCCGTGGGGGGTGCAGGTTTTTGCCGGCGTCGCACTGGCTGTGGGGGCGCTCTTCGGCGGCTGGCGGATCACCCACACGCTCGGCTACCGGCTGGTGCGCATCGACCCGCTGCGCGGCATGAGCGCCCAGGCCGTGGCCACCGGAATGCTTTTCCTGGGAGGACTCTGGCTGCACATCCCGCTCTCCAGCACGCAGACCATGACCAGCGCCGTCGTGGGCGCGGGTGCGAACCGGCGGTTTGCCGCCGTCCGGTTCATTCCGCTGCGTGAGATTCTCTTCACCTGGCTGGTCACGGCTCCGGCTGCAGCGCTGCTGGGCGGCATCTTCCTGCTGGCCCTCAGCCCGCTGCTCTAGGACCGCGCCTCCCGCGTCCGCCTCCCCCCTTCTCTACCCCTCCCCAGACCCGAACACGCCGAGAGGCCAGTTACGGCTCTTCTCAGGGCTGAAAAGAGCCGCAACTGGCCTCCCGATGGGTTGGGGGCGAGGGCGCCGGGTTACCCGAAGCGGCCGGAAACGTAGTCCTCGGTGGCCTTCACGGTCGGGTTGTTGAAAATGACCGTTGTGTCGTCGTACTCGATGAGCTTGCCGGGTTTGCCCGTGCCGGCGATGTTGAAGAACGCGGTCTTGTCCGAGACCCGGGCGGCCTGCTGCATGTTGTGCGTGACGATCACCACCGTGTAGTCGCTCTTGAGCTCCTCGATCAGGTCCTCGATGGCCAGCGTGGAGATCGGATCCAGGGCGGAGCAGGGCTCATCCATGAGGATCACTTCGGGAGACACCGCAATGGCGCGGGCAATGCACAGGCGCTGCTGCTGGCCGCCGGAAAGGCCGGAACCGGGCTTGTCCAGCCGGTCCTTGACCTCGCGCCACAGGTTGGCGCCGGTCAGGGACTTCTCCACCAGGTCATCAGCGTCCGAGCGGGAAATCCGCTTGTTGTTCAGCTTCACGCCGGCCAGCACGTTGTCCCGGATGGACATGGTGGGGAACGGGTTGGGGCGCTGGAAGACCATGCCGATGTGGCTGCGGACCGTCACCGGGTCCACGCCGGGGCCGTACAGGTTCTCGCCGTCCAGCAGCACTTCGCCCTCCACCCGTGCGCCCGGGAGCACCTCATGCATGCGGTTCAGGGTGCGCAGGAAGGTGGACTTGCCGCAGCCGGAGGGGCCAATGAACGCGGTGACGGAACGGGCATCGATCTTGATGCTGACGTCTTCGACCGCCAGGAAGTCGCCGTAGTAGACGTTGAGGTCCTTGACGTCGATTCGCTTGGACATGTAGTTCCTTCTGTTCTGTTCCTGGGGAGTTCCCGTCCGGGTCCTCCCGTGCCGCCGGAGCGGTGAGGGGTCTGGGGTCAGCGGCCGGTCTTGGGCGCGAAGATGCGGGCAACCAGGCGGGCGCCGAGGTTCAGCAGCATCACCATGAGGATCAGCAGCAGCGCCGCGGCCCAGGCGCGCTGGGTACTCGGGTCAGTGTTGGTGGGCGAGGTGGGGCTCATCAGCTGCCGGTAAATGAAGGTGGGCAGGGACGCCATCCAGCCGGCAAAGACGTTCAGGTTGATGGTGTTCACGAATCCTGCGGTCACCAGCAGCGGCGCGGTTTCGCCGATCACGCGCGCAATGGCGAGCGTGACGCCGGAGGCGATGCCGGAGATGGCCGTGGGCACCACGACCTTCAGGATGGTCCGCCATTTCCGGACGCCCAGGGCGTAGGAGGCTTCGCGCAGCTCATTGGGAACGATCTTGAGCATCTCCTCGGTGGAACGCACCACCACGGGGATCATCAGGACGGAAAGCGCGACGGCGGCGACGAACCCGGTGCGCGTGCCCGGCCCGAAGACCAGGCCGAAGAACGCGGCGGCGAAGAGGCCGGCAACGATGGAGGGGATGCCGGTCATGACGTCCACGAAGAACGTGATGGCCCGGGCCAGGGGCCCGCCCTTGCTGTATTCCACCAGGTAGACGGCGGTGAGCAGGCCGATGGGCACGGAGATGATCGTGGCCCAGAGGGTGATCAGCAGGGTGCCCATAATGGCGTGGTAGGCGCCGCCGAGGACCGGCCCGCCGCTGGCCACTGTCTCGTTGTCCACGGTGCCGGTCATGCCGCCCATGGAGGTGAACAGGAAGTCCATGCTCAGGCCCGGGATGCCGCGCACCAGGACGGTGAAGATCACCGAGATGAGGGGAACCAGCGCCAGGATGAACGCCCCGTAGATGAGGTTGGTGGCGAAGCGGTCCGCGGCCCGCCGGCTGCCTTCGACGACGCGGGTGGCGATGGTGCTGCCGGCCACGAAGAGCACGGCGGCGAAGATGGCGAACGTGGCGATGCTGAATCCCAGCAGCGCAGAGAATGCGGCACCGAGGACGATCGACGCGGCGAACGTGGCCCAGAGGGCCCAGCCCGGGAGCTGGTTCTTGGTCAGGGACGCGGAGCGGGTCAGCGTGGTGTCAATCATCAGTTGGCTCCCGAGAATTCTTTGTGGCGGCTGATGATCCAGCGGGCAATGACGTTCACGATCAGGGTGATCACGAACAGCACCAGGCCGGCGGCAATCAGCTCAGAGAGGCGCAGGCCGTAGGCCTCGGGGAAGTTCAGGGCGATCTCCGCGGCAATGGTCTGGTTGCCGGGGCGGATGAGGCTGGCGATCAGGCCGCCGGAGGAGAGCACCAGGGCAACGGCCATGGTCTCGCCGAGGGCGCGGCCCAGGCCCAGCATGACGGCGCTGATGATGCCGGGCCGGGCGAACGGGAAGACCGCCATGCGGATCATTTCCCAGCGGGTGGCGCCCATGGCCAGGGCGGCCTCCTCATGCAGCTTCGGCGTCTGGAGGAAGATTTCGCGGCTCAGCGAGGTGATGATGGGCAGCACCATCACGGAGAGCACGATTCCGGCGGTGAGCATGGTCTTGCCGGTCTGGCTGGCCGGCCCGGCGAAGAGCGGGAACCAGCCGGCGTTATCGGCCAGCCAGTTGTACGGGCCCACCAGGGCCGGCGCCAGGACGGTCATGCCCCAGGCGCCGTAGACGACGGAGGGGATGGCAGCCAGCAGGTCCACGACGTAGCCCAGGCCCTGGGCAAGCCGCCGGGGCGCGTAGTGGGAGATGAAGAGTGCGACGGCGATGCCAACCGGAGTGGCGATCAGCAGTGCGATGGCAGCGGCGATAACCGTGCCGATAACCAGCGGGAAGATGTAGGCGAGGAAGCCCGAGCCGCCGGAAATGTCATCCGAAGAAGCGGTGAAGGTGGGAAGTGCCTGCCAAAGCAGGAACGCGGCTACCGCAAAGAGGACGGTAAGGATCAGACAGCCCGCCAGCAGTGTGATGCCGGAGAAGACTTTGTCCCCCGCGCGCCCGGCACCGCCGGTGCCCTGTATTGACTTGCTTGACACTGCACAACCCTTCGAACTTTGTTGGCAACTTGCTGAATGTGGACAAGACACCGCACTCGCCAGTTTTCACTGATCCCGGGCCAGATTCAAGCTGGCCCCCGGCCCGGCAAATGCCCCCGCACCGCGCTTGTGGCGCCGTGCGGGGGCATCTGCCGGCTTGCCTCCAGCTAGGAAGCGGCCTTGATGGATTCGATCGCCTTGGCTGCCTGCTCCTGCAGCGCGGCGGACATCGGCGCATTACCTGCGGCTTCGCTGGCGGCGGCCTGGCCCTCTTCGCTGACCACGTAGGAACCGAAGGCCTTGATCAGGTCAACGGTCTCCTGGCTGTCGTAGGTGGTGCAGTAGAGGTGGTAGGAGACCAACACCACAGGGTAGGCCCCGGATTCGGTGGTATCGCGGGCCAGTTCCATGGCCATGTCCAGTTCCGGACGTCCCTCGCCCTTGACCGGGGTGGACGCCTCGACGGCCTTGGCAGCGGCGTCGGCGGTGTAGGCCACGTACTCGTCCCCCACCTTCACTGCCACGGTGCCCATGGAGCCGACGGCGGACGCGTCTGCGTAGGTAATCGCACCGTCGGTCGAGCTGGCTGCGGAGACGACGCCGGAGGTTCCCTGCGCGTTCTCCTGGCCGTCGAGTTCGGCCGGCCATTCACCACTGGCCTCGGTGGTCCAGACATCCGGTGCCGCGGCGGCGAGGTATTCGGTGAAGTTCTCGGTGGTGCCGGACTCGTCCGAACGGTGGACCACGGTGATGGCCGTGGCCGGCAGCTCGGTGCCCTCGTTCTGGGAGGCGATAGCCGGGTCGTTCCAGGTGCTGATCTCGCCGCGGAAGATGCCGGCGATCGTGTCGGCGTCGAGGTTCAGCTCGTCCACCCCGTCGAGATTGAAGGCGATGGCGATCGGCGAGATGTACGCGGGGACATGCAGTGCACCGTCCGGACCGCAGGTCCCAAGGGAAGCTTCGACTTCCTCATCCTTCAGGTAGGCGTCGGACCCGGCGAACTGGACGCCGCCTGCGAGCAGTGCCTCGCGTCCGGCACCGGAACCGTCCGGGGAGTACTGGATGGATGCGTTCGGGTTGGCCTTGGCGAACCCTGCAATCCAGGCGTCCATTGCGGAGGCCTGCGAGCTTGCTCCTGCACCGGAAAGCGTTCCGGTCAGGGCGGAGTCCGAAGACTCGGTATCGGCTGCTGCGTTCGTGGCGTTGTCACTGCCGCAGGCTGCCAGGGCAAGCGCTGCAACCGAGAGGACGGCCGCCGTGCGGCCAATGCGGAATACCTTCACAGTCGTGGTCCCTTTCAAGGGTGGTATACCGGCGCGTCAACGCCGGGAGACTTTTCGCTGGAACGTTTTTCTGCGTCCCGAAAAACACAGTGGCCTGCCAAGGTGAACAAAAAGTGAACTGCTGCCAAGCAGAACTGGAATAGTTCCGGGACACGTCACAGACTCCGTGCCTTCTCTTCCCAGACGCCCGCCGTCCTAGACTGTTCCCATGCCAGCCCGCGACCGTCTCAGCGCCTCGAGCAGGTTCCTGCGCAACAGGTTCCGGATCGGGCTCAAGCGCAGCGGCGCGTCTGTGTACCCCGCCCTGCAAATGACCATCTGTGCCGTGGGCGCCTACGCCTTCGCGGAATACGTGCTGGGACACCAGGGTCCGCTCTTCGCCGCCACGGCAGCGCTCATCTCCCTTGGCTTCTCCCGCGAACCGCGCACCCGCCGTGTCCTTGAAGTGGGAATCGGCTGCACGCTGGGCATCACCATCGGTGAACTGCTGCTGCATGTTCTGGGCAACGGCCTGTGGCAGGCCGCCGTTGTGCTCTTCGCCTCGCTGATGCTGGCCCGCTTCCTGGACCGGGGCGTTATCTTCACCACGCAGCTTGGCCTCCAGTCCCTGCTGGTGGTGCTGCTCCCGGCCCCCGACGGCGGAGTCTTCACCCGCAGCGTGGACGCGATTGTGGGCGGTGTCTTCGCCCTGGTGGTGACCATGCTGGCTCCGCGGGATCCGCGCCGCGAGCCGAAGTCCAACATCCGGGAGCTGCTCAGCGAGCTCTCCGCCGTGCTGCGCCAGGTCGCCGATTCACTGGCCCGCAGCGATTCGACCCTGGCCTGGCACGCGCTGGTTCGGGCCCGCAACACCCAGCCGCAGCTGGACATGCTCGCCCGCAGCATCCGGGATGCGCGGGAGATCGCCCGCATCTCGCCGGCCTACCGCAGGCACCTGGCCGAGCTCGGAGACCTGCGCGGCTCCGTGGGCTACCTGGACTTGGCGGTTCGCAACAGCCGCGTGTTTGCCCGCCGGACCACCTCGGTCATCAACCACGCCTCACTCTCAGACACCGCGGTGGACAAGGTCTCCGAAGTCATCAATGACACCGCCGACGCCGTGGACATCCTGGCCCGCGCGCTGGGCGGCGGTGAATCCCAGCCAACCCGCGAGCGCCACCTGCGCCAGGCCCGGAACGAGCTGGCCGCCGTCGCTTCCCGGCTGCATCCGGCGGCACTGGACGTCACGGACCTCTACGGGGATGCCCTCGTGATGCTCTTTAGGCCGTTGGTAGTGGACCTGCTGGAGGCTACCGGGCTCACCCACGAGGAAGCGGTCAGCTACCTTTCCGAGGTCTAGCCACCGGCGCCGGAACCGAACGGGGATGTCAGTGCCGGCAGATAGCCTGTTGGCATGGCAACAAAGACTTCCCGGGCGAAAACCGCCAACTACCGCTGCACTGAGTGCGGGTGGACTGCCGTCAAGTGGGTTGGCCGCTGCGGCGAGTGCCAGGCCTGGGGCACCGTCGAGGAGGCCGGAGAGGTCCTGGCCCGCACTACCCCGGCTTCGGTGGTGGCACGTCCTGCGCAGCTGATCGCCGACGTCGATGCCACAACTGCCGCTTACCAGCCCACCGGCGTGGGGGAGCTGGACCGGGTCCTGGGCGGCGGGCTGGTCCCCGGCGCCGTGATCCTGCTGGCCGGCGAACCGGGCGTGGGCAAATCCACCCTCCTGCTCGACGTCGCTGCCCGCGTTGCCGGGCAGGGCCGGGACGTGCTGTACGTGACGGGCGAGGAATCCACCGCCCAGGTCAAGCTGCGTGCGGAACGCATCGGCGCCGTCTCCTCCAGCCTCTACCTCAGTGCCGAAACCGACCTGGGCCAGGCGCTCGGCCAGGTGGAACAGGTGAAGCCCGCCCTGCTGATCGTGGACTCGGTGCAGACCCTCAGCAGCACCGCTGTGGACGGGAGCGCCGGCGGTGTCAGCCAGGTTCGGGAAGTCGCGGCGTCGCTCATCAACGCCGCCAAGACACGTAACATGACAACCCTGCTTGTGGGGCATGTGACCAAGGACGGTTCAATCGCCGGCCCGCGCCTGCTGGAACACCTGGTGGACGTTGTCTGCCAGTTCGACGGGGACAGGCACTCCAGGCTGCGGCTGGTCCGCGCGGTGAAGAACCGCTACGGACCCACTGACGAGGTTGGCTGCTTCGACCTCACCGAGGACGGCATCGAAGGCCTGGCTGATCCGTCCGGCCTGTTTGTCTCCCGGACCAAGGAACCGGTCTCCGGCACCTGCATTACCGTGACGCTGGAAGGGCGGCGCCCCCTGGTGGCGGAGGTCCAGGCCCTGCTGGCGGAGACCGGCAACGCACAGGCACGGCGCGCCACCAGCGGACTCGATTCGTCCAGGGTGGCAATGCTGCTGGCGGTCCTGCAGCAGCGGGCCTCCATGAACCTCGCCAAGGATGACAGCTATGTGGCAACAGTGGGCGGCGTGAAGCTCACTGAACCCGCCACGGACCTTGCCGTGGCCCTGGCGGTCGCATCCGCCAAAATGAACAAGCCCCTGCCTGCACGCCTGATCGCCTTTGGCGAGGTGGGCCTGGCTGGAGAGGTGCGTCCCATCCCCGGAATTGCCCGCCGGGTCCAGGAAGCTGAGCGCCTGGGATTCAGCCACGCTGTGGTGCCTGCGTCCCCGAACGGTCCCGGCCAGGTGCCGCCCGGGTTCAAGGTCCGGGAAGTCTCCACCCTTTCCGAGGCCCTCGAGCTCCTGTTCTAGGGCGCGTCCCGCTCCGGTTATGTCATTGGGGCTGTCATACTCCGGGAACTGAAGTGGCAGATGGGTATGGATTGCCCACTACTATGGGGAAGTGTCTGCGCAAATCCACGCCCAGAACGCCCCGTGGGCCGGAGTGGCCGGAAGGAAGTGACCATGCCTCGCACCCCCGAGGACGCGCTTAAGGCAACCCTCGCAAGGGTTGCTCCGGGAACTGCGCTGCGCGACGGTTTGGAGCGTATCCTCCGCGGCCGCACGGGCGCACTCATTGTCCTGGGGTTCGACCGCACAGTGGATTCGATCTGCTCCGGCGGGTTCGACATCGGCATTGAGTTCTCCTCCACCCGCCTGCGCGAACTGGCCAAGATGGACGGTGCGATCGTCTGCGACAAGGACGGCGCCAACATTCTCCGCGCTGCCGTCCAGCTGGTCCCTGACCACACCATCGAGACGCACGAATCCGGCACACGCCACCGGACCGCTGAGCGGGTGGCCATCCAGACCGGCTTCCCGGTGATCTCCGTGAGCCAGTCCATGCAAATCATCCAGCTTTACGTCGGTGGCCTCCGCCATGTCCTGGAGGGATCCGAGCCGGTGCTGGCCCGCGCCAACCAGGCTCTCGCCACGCTGGAGCGGTACCGCACCCGGCTGGACCAGGTCACCAATTCGCTCTCCGCCCTGGAAATCGAAGCCATGGTCACCGTCCGCGACGTAGCTGTCACCCTCCAGCGCCAGGAAATGGTGCGCCGCATCTCCGAGGAAATCGCACAGTACGTCCTGGAACTCGGCGTCGACGGCCGGCTTCTGTCCCTCCAGCTGGAGGAGCTGACCACCGGTCTCGGTCCGGGCAGCGAAATGATCGTGCGGGACTACGCGGACATCGGCGGAACCCCGGGCAACGTGGACGAACAGATCGCTACCCTGCAGGGCCTGAGCTCCTCCGACATGGTGGACCTGGGCAAGATCGCCGCCGTGGTTGGCTTCCAGCCCGGGCAGGATTCCCTCGAAGCCGTGGTCCAGCCGCGCGGATACCGCCTGCTGAGCAACATCAAGAGCGTCCCTCCGGCCGTCTCCAACCGCCTTGTGGACCACTTCGGCGGCCTGCAGAACCTCATGGCCGCGAACATCGAAGACCTGATGCAGGTGGACGGAATCGGCGAACAGCGTGCCCGCACCGTTCGTGAAGGCCTCTCCCGGATCGCCGAGACCAGCCTGCTCGACCGGTTTATGTAGCCCGCTGGCCGCTAGTCCAGCTGGAAGACAGCCGTTTCGCTGGTAGCCTCGCCCAGCCTCGCCGTGTAGACGTACCAGCCGGGGTTGGGGTTGCTGGCCACCGCCGCGCAGCCGGGTGCGGAGCGGAGCCGTTCCCAGGTGAAGTTCGCCTTCTCGGTTGCTCCCGGCTCGAACTCCTTGAGCAGGTCCTCCGCTCCATCCTGGCAGTCCGCTGAAGAGAAGATCCGGTCCGATCCTGAGGTGACGATGAATTCCATCTGCGTGGTGCCAACGTTGATCTTGCACGGCTCGGTGCCGGTGTTGGTCACTGCGAGGGTCAGCAGTGGATTGGATCCTGCGGCGTAGGCTGCGGCATCCGTGGCGGCCTCCACCTTCACAGCCGACGGCGGGCAGATGCCCTCGTCCGCCGGTTTGGCTTCGCCTGTGGCTTTGGGGGAGCTGCCGGGCGTCCCTTCAGCCTCCGCGGACGGACCGGGAGTGCTGTCCGGTGCTGTCTGGAAGGGTTCGGAGGCAGTCGCGTCCTCCTTGCCGCCGGAGAGCGTTGCGGCAACCACCACTCCCGCCCAGGCCAGGGCACCCAGTACTGCCAGTACCAGCAGGGCCAGGACAATCCTGCGGCGGCGGTAGACGGCTTGGCTCGGCTTGCGGGGGCCGCCCGGCCCCCGGCCGGAGACACCGCTGGTTTTTTGCCCCGCACTGCTCCGGGGTCCGTTTGCCGCCATGGGTTAAGGCTATGAACCCTGCCCCGGATTACGGCGCACACCACGCCGGTCAGTAAAGTATTGCTGGTCATTACCGAGGGAGATGCATGGAACCGAAGCACACGCGGACGCTGCACGCACGCATCATTTCCTGGTTCTCGGAGCACGCCCGTGACCTTCCCTGGCGGCATTCGGACTGTTCACCCTGGGGCGTCCTGGTGAGTGAAGTGATGCTGCAGCAGACTCCGGTGGTTCGGGTCCTTCCGGTCTGGCAGGAGTGGATGCAACGCTGGCCGGAGCCCGCCAGCCTGGCCGCCGAGCCGAGCGGTGAAGCAGTCCGGGCCTGGGGCCGCCTGGGCTATCCCCGCCGGGCACTGCGGCTGCACGCTGCGGCAGGAGAGATCGCGGCCAGCCACGGCGGGAAAGTGCCGGACACGCACGCCGCCCTGCTCGAGCTGCCGGGAGTAGGTGACTATACGGCTGCTGCGGTAGCGTCCTTCGCCTTTGGACGCCGCGAGACCGTGGTGGACACCAACATCCGCCGGGTCCATGCCCGGCTGGTGGCCGGGGACGCACTGCCCGCCCAGTCGCTGACCGCCGCGGAGAAGAAACGTGCTGTTTCCCTCCTGCCCCGGGACGACGCCGAGTCCGTTGCGTGGAACGCCTCGGTCATGGAACTCGGAGCGCTCGTCTGCACGGCACGTTCCCCCCGCTGCGGCGAATGTCCGGTCCTGGATGACTGCGCGTGGGTCCGGGCCGGCCGTCCTGAGCCGCACTACGTCCCCAAGGGGCAGGCATGGCACGGCACCGACCGGCAGGTCCGCGGAGCCATGATGGCCGTACTGCGCCAGGCGGACGGGCCGGTGCTGCGTGAACTGCTGCTGACCGGCCCGGTGGACCTGGTGGCACCTGAGGCCGATGCCGAACTGGCGCCGCTGGCTGCACTGCACGCCCTGTCCGCCCCACAGGAGCAGCTCGAACGCGCGCTTCAGGGACTGCTCCGCGACGGCCTGGCCGAGGCCACAGATTCAGGTGTGCGCCTGCCTGCCTGAGGCTTGCCCGGGCGCCCGCTAGATCTCCCCGAACCCGTTGCGTACTTCCAGGCCCAGCATCTCCACGGCCCGTCCCGCGTCCGGCCCATGGGCGGAAACGGTCAGCGTATCGCCGGCTTTCAGGCCCAGCGTCATGAGCATCATGACGGACTTACCGTCCACCCCGTTGATGGTGATGTCCGCGTCCAGGTCCGCCATGGCCTGCGCGACGGCGGCTGCCGGACGGGCGTGCAGGCCCATCGGGTTGATGAGCTCCCAGGAAGCCTCGTGCACGCCGTCGTCATCCTGGTCTATGTCATCAAGGGTGTCCGCAGGCGCAGGCACCGACCCACCCCCTGCCGGGGTGGGTGCCGTCCTGCCGGCACCCAGGGTGGCCGTTACGGCCTCAGCGTCGCGGATCACGGCCGCCAGGTCCTGATCCGTCTGGGCAGCGACGGCTGCGGCAACGGCACCCTCCACCAGCGGTGAGTCTGCGAGCCTCACCTTCTCCCGCTGGCCTGGATCCAGGAATTCAAGCGCCATTTCCGCGGTCATCACCGCTGACCCCAGGTCCGCCAGGATCGCCGCTCCGGCACCGCCGTCGGCCTGGGCGATTCCAGCCTGGACCTTCTCCAGGCTGGTGCCAATTCCGCCGTCGTCAGTGCCTCCGGCAGTGATGATCGCAACGTCGGGAGCCATTTGTCCGGCCAGTTCGGCGAGCCCTTCCGCAAGCTTGGCGCTGTGGGAGACGATGACCAGCCCTACCTTCATGCCTGCTCCGAGGCCGCGCGGGCAGCTGCCTGCAGGATCAAGGTTGTCGACGCCGCACCCGGATCCAGGTGCCCGGCGCTGCGTTCGCCGAGGTAGCTGGCCCGGCCCTTGCGCGCCACCAGCGGCTCCGTTCCGGCGAGGCCTCCCTCGGCTGCATTGGCTGCCGCAGAGAGCGTCGCAGCGGCGTCGGACCCTGCTCCGGCGGCTGTTTCGGCTGCCTCCACGGCCGGGGTGAAGGCGTCGACCATGGTCTTGTCTCCCGGCTCCGCCTTGCCGCGGCTGACTATGCCGTCCCGTGCCGCAACCAGGAAGGCAACGATGTCTCCGGCGTCCAGGACCTCCTTGCCGGAGACTGCGGCGGAACCACGCAGGAAGGCGGTGCCGTAAAGCGGGCCTGCGGCTCCTCCGACCTTTGACATCAGGGTCATGGCGGCGAGCTTGAACACGTCCGCCGGTGTGCCCGGAGTTCCGTCGGCGTCCAGCTTTTCAACGATGGCGGTGAATCCCCGGTCCATGTTCTCGCCATGGTCCGCGTCGCCTATGACCCGGTCCAGGTCAATCAGGCGCTGCCGGTTCTCATCCATCAACGCTGCGGCATCCCGCATCCACTGATCTGCCCACTGTGCGTTCAATTCCATGCCTACGCTCCCCACCGCAGGGCCGCGGTATGAACCGGCGAATCCCACAAATCAATCATTTCGTCATCGAGTTTGAGCACCGTGATGGAGGCGCCCTGCATTTCCAGGGCGGTGATGTAGTTGCCCACGAGGGAGCGCTCAACGTGCAGCCCGCGGTCAGCCAGCAGCTTGGCTGCATGCCGGTAGACAATGTAGAGCTCGCTGAGGGGCGTGCCGCCCATGCCGTTGACGAACAGGAGCACCCGCTCTCCGCTGCCGGCACCGAGGTCGGAGAGGATGGGTTCAAGGAGCTGGTCCGTAATGGCGTCGGCGGGAGCCATGGGCATGCGGCGCCGGCCGGGTTCGCCGTGAATTCCCACACCCAGCTCAATCTCGTTCTCGGCGAGGTCGAAGCTCGGCTCTCCGGCATGCGGAACCGTACAGGCGCTCAGGGCTACTCCCATGGACCGAACGCCGGTGTTGGCCCGTTCAGCCAGGCTGGTCACGGCGTCGAGAGAATCCCCCCGCTCGGCCGCTGCGCCGGCAATGCGTTCCACCAGCACGGTTCCGCCCACGCCGCGCCGCCCGGCGGTGTACAGCGAGTCTTCCACTGCGACGTCGTCATTCACCACCACCGACTTCACGTCGATCCCCTCGGCCTGGGCAAGCTCCGCCGCCGTTTCGAAGTTCAGGATGTCCCCGGTGTAGTTCTTCACGATCAGCAGGACCCCGGCGCCCGAATCCGTGTTGGTAATGGCCGGGAGGATCTGGTCCGGAGTCGGTGAGGTGAAGACCGCGCCGGGCACGGCAGCGTCCAGCATTCCGCGTCCCACGTACCCGGAGTGCAGCGGCTCGTGTCCGCTTCCGCCGCCGGACACCAGGGACACTTTCCCTGAAACCGGGGCATCCCGGCGGGTCACGTATGCGGGGTCCGCGTGGACCTTGACCAGATCGTGGTGGGCCATGCCGAATCCTTCCAGGGATTCGGCCACCACGGCGCGCGGATCATTGATGAGTTTTTTCATGCCTGACGCTCCTTTGCCCGGAGGCTCCACTGCGCTGGAACGGGCCCCGTCGCCCGCTCTCCTGAGTGAGCCAACCCTACCCCTGCCGGGGTGGGCCTGCACAGGCTTGAAGCGTGCCCTTAACGCACTGAAGGAAGGGCCGGATTGGCCCTTCCTTCAGTGGTTCCCCGGCCAGCAGTGACAACAGCGGCCCGGGAGTCCGGGTGTCCTTCGGGCCTCAGCGGCCCGGCGTGGATTTACTTACCCTTGAAAGCGTCCTTGACGTGCTCGCCGGCCTGCTTCATGTTGGCTTTTGCCTGGTCGCCCTGGCCGTCAGCTTCCATGCTGTGGTCGCCGGTGACCTTGCCGACGCCTTCCTTGATCTTGCCGCCGAGCTCTTCGCCCTTGTTCTGCATCTTGTCGTCTGCGCCCATATCCGGCACCCGCTTTCTGATCGGCCGGGGAGCCACCCAAATAAGCGTTCCGCCTGTTGGATAACCCGTCCGGCATTTCTTGATGCTAAGTACCCTTACTGTACCGTTTTCAGGTGCCGTTCTCCAGTAGGGCTGAAAATTCACCTATGCGCGAACATCCCGGATCATGCGGGTATTGCCCAGCGTGTTCGGTTTTACCCGGGCAAGGTCAAGGAATTCGGCAACCCCTTCATCATGTGAACGCAGGAGTTCCGAGTAGACCTCCGGGTCCACTGCGCTCTGGCTTTCCATGACGGTGAATCCGTGGCGCTTAAAGAAATCGACCTCGAAGGTCAGGCAAAAGACGCGGGAGACACCAATTTCGGCGGCATCCGCAAGCAGCTGGTCCAGGAGGGCGTGTCCGACGCCGCGGCCTTTCCAGTCCGGGTGGGCAGCCAGGGTGCGGACCTCCGCGAGGTCTTCCCACATGACGTGGAGGGCCCCGCAGCCAATAACCCTGCCATCGGCGTCCTCGGCAATCCTGAATTCCTGCAGGCCCTCGTAATAGGCGACGGTCTCCTTTGCCACCAGGACACGCTCCTCGGCCAGCGGGGCCACCAGGTCCCGGATGTGGCGGACATCGGAGGTGCGGGCCCGGCGGATGGTGAACGTTGCCTTCTGTGCGGTTGCAGTCATTGGTTCAGTCTAGGACTTTTGGTGGTTCTGCCTGTCTTCGGCGGAACTGAATGAAATGAACCGCAAACGCAAAGGGAGCCCCCGGTTTCCCGGAGGCTCCCTCTATTCAGTGCATTGCTGCACCGCTATTGCTGTCTACTGTCCGTCGCCTACACCGGCTTCGATGGCCGACGGGGCTTCTTCGATGGCACGCGGGGCGCCGTGTCCGGTGAAGGTGAACTTTGCGTCGTCACCCTCGCCTTCTACGTCCACCGAGACCGTTTCCCCGGGCTTGAGGTCCCCGAAGAGGATCTTCTCGGAAAGCTGGTCCTCGATCTCGCGCTGCATGGTGCGGCGCAGCGGCCGGGCGCCCATGGCGGGGTCGTATCCGCGGGTAGCCAGCAGCACCTTGGCAGCGGGGGTGAGCTCGATGCTCATACCCTTCTCCGCAAGGCGCTTGCCGAGGCGCTCCAGGAACAGATCCACAATCTGGACGATCTCTTCCTGGGTCAGCTGCGGGAACACCACGGTGTCATCGACACGGTTGAGGAACTCGGGGCGGAAGTGCTGGCGCAGCTCCTCCGTGACCCGTGCCCGCATCCGGTCGTAGCCGGTCTTGGTGTCCGTACCGGACTGGAAGCCGGTCATGACGCCCTTGGAGATGTCCTTGGTGCCAAGGTTGGTCGTCATGATGATGATGGTGTTCTTGAAGTCCACCACCCGGCCCTGGGAGTCGGTCAGGCGGCCGTCTTCGAGGATCTGCAGCAGGGAGTTGAACAGGTCCGCGTGGGCCTTCTCAACTTCGTCGAACAGAACCACGGAGAACGGGCGGCGGCGGACCTTCTCGGTCAGCTGCCCGCCTTCTTCGTAGCCCACGTATCCGGGAGGGGCACCAAACAGCCGTGAGACCGTGTGCTTCTCGGAGTACTCGGACATGTCCAGGGTGATCAGGGCTTCTTCGTCACCGAAGAGGAACTCTGCCAGTGCCTTGGCCAGCTCAGTCTTACCAACACCGGTGGGACCGGCGAAGATGAAGGAACCGCCCGGACGCTTGGGATCCTTCAGGCCGGCACGCGTACGGCGCATGGCCTGCGAGATCGACTTGATGGCCTCGTCCTGGCCGATGACCCGCTTGTGCAGTTCATCTTCCATCTTGAGCAGCCGCGTGGACTCTTCCTCGTTCAGCTTCACCACGGGGATGCCGGTGGAGTTGGCGAGGACTTCAGCAATCAGTTCCTCGTCCACCTCGGCAATGTCATCCAGGCCGCCGGACTTCCACTGGCGCTCCTTCTCCGCACGCTGGTCCTGGAGCTTCTGCTCCTTGTCCCGCAGGGAGGCAGCACCTTCGAAGTCCTGCGCGTCAATCGCGGATTCCTTCTCCATCTTCAGGGCGGAGATGCGCTCGTCGATTTCCTTCAGCTCCGGCGGAGCTGTCATTCGGCGGATACGCAGGCGGGCACCGGCCTCATCGATCAGGTCGATTGCCTTGTCCGGCAGGAAACGGTCGCTGATGTAGCGCTCGGCGAGGGTTGCTGCCGAAGCCAGCGCGGCGTCCGTGATGGACACGCGGTGGTGTGCTTCGTAGCGGTCCCGCAGGCCCTTGAGGATTTCGATCGCGTGGGCAACGGAAGGTTCGTTGACCTGGATCGGCTGGAAGCGGCGCTCAAGCGCTGCGTCCTTCTCAATGTGCTTGCGGTACTCGTCCAGCGTGGTGGCACCGATGGTCTGCAGTTCACCGCGGGCCAGCATCGGCTTCAGGATGGACGCTGCGTCGATGGCGCCTTCAGCGGCACCGGCGCCCACGAGGGTGTGGATCTCGTCGATGAAGAGGATGATGTCGCCGCGGGTGCGGATTTCCTTCAGGACCTTCTTGAGGCGTTCCTCAAAGTCACCGCGGTAACGCGAACCGGCCACGAGCGAGCCGAGGTCAAGGGTGTAAAGCTGCTTGTCCTTGATGGTCTCAGGGACATCGCCGCGGACAATCGCCTGGGCAAGGCCTTCGACGACGGCGGTCTTGCCGACGCCGGGCTCGCCAATCAGGACAGGGTTGTTCTTGGTCCGGCGGGACAGCACCTGCATGACCCGTTCCATCTCGTGTTCACGGCCGATGACCGGATCAAGCTTGCCTTCACGCGCTGCCTGTGTGAGGTTGCGGCCGAACTGGTCCAGGACGACCGATCCTGCGGGCTGGCCTTCCTGCTGCTGGCCACCGGCGGACACGGGCTCCTTGCCCTGGTAGCCGGAGAGCAGCTGGATGACCTGCTGGCGGACACGGTTCAGGTCTGCGCCGAGCTTGACGAGGACCTGGGCTGCAACGCCCTCACCTTCACGGATGAGGCCCAGCAGGATGTGCTCGGTTCCGATGTAGTTGTGCCCCAGCTGCAGCGCTTCGCGCAGTGAGAGCTCAAGTACCTTCTTGGCCCGCGGGGTAAAGGGGATGTGGCCGGACGGGGCCTGCTGGCCCTGGCCGATGATCTCCTGCACCTGTTCGCGGACGGCACCCAGGGAAATGCTCAGGGATTCAAGGGCCTTAGCGGCAACGCCTTCACCCTCATGAATGAGCCCAAGCAGGATGTGCTCGGTGCCGATGTAGTTGTGGTTGAGCATGCGTGCCTCTTCTTGGGCAAGCACGACAACGCGACGGGCACGGTCGGTAAATCTTTCAAACATGAGGCACACTCCTAGCTAACGCGTAATTCGATGCTACGGCGGTTACTGCCGCTTAAGGGGCGTGTTCGCCATGGGCGTGACCTCCGGGGGCGTATTAGCCCTGGGCGGCGCGGTAGGCCTCGATGATCTCGCTGTTCACGCGGCCGCGCTCGGAAACGGTGTAGCCGTTGCTGCGTGCCCATTCACGGATCTGTGCTGCTTCATTGCTGCGGGAAGTACCCGTGCCGCGGGGGCGGCCGGTGCGTCCTCCGGTCTTGCGGCCGGCATCAACATACTGCTTAAGCGCCGCACGCAGGTTCTTCGCATTGTCATTGGAGAGGTCGATCTCGTACTGTGACCCATCCAGCCCAAAACGCACGGTTTCATCGGCACTTCCGCCGTCGAGGTCGTCTACCAGAATAATTTTTACCTTTTGCGCCATGACGGGGCTCCTATGCATGAAGTGGCGGAATGCTGTTTATTTCGAGACCACTTCGAGTATGGCGCAATTGGTAATCTCCCGTCAAAGCAGGAGGGCGTTTTCTTTAGTTATTCTTTATCCGCCGGACCGGCAGGGTCTATTTTGGCTCCGGTTTCCGGCTGAACATTCTGATCGGCTTCGCGTTCTGCCTCAGCAAGGGCTTTTCGCTCGGACCGGTCCGCGTTCAACACTGCCTTCATCACGAAATAAAAGAGAGCAGCGACACATATTGAGGGCAGGAGTACTTCCACATATTCCATGTTCTAACCCATTTCAGGCTTTAGGAGGGGGAACAGAATTGTTTCCCTGATTCCGGCGTTCGTGAAAAGCATCACCAGACGGTCGATACCCAGGCCAATGCCGCCCATGGGCGGCGCACCGTACTCCAGGGCCCGGAGGAAGTCTTCATCCAGTGCCATGGCTTCGTCATCACCGGCAGCAGCCTTGCGTGACTGCTCGGTCAGCCGCTCCCGCTGGATAACCGGGTCAATGAGCTCGGAGAATGCCGTGCCGCGCTCCATTCCTCCGATAATCAGGTCCCAGGCCTCAATCAGGCGGGGATCTTTCCGGTGCGGGCGGGCCAGCGGCTGGGCCGACGGCGGGTAGTCGCACACGAACGTGGGCTGCAGCAGCGTCGGTTCGACGATTTCGCCGAAGAGTTCAATGACCAGCTTCTCCGCATCCCACTTGGGATCCACCTTCACGCCGTGCTTCTCCGCTACCGCGCGCAGCGTCTCGGCATCGGTATCCGGAGTGATTTCCTGGCCAACTGCCTCGGACAGGCCGGGGTACACCGAAAGCCAGCGCCATTCGCCGTCGAGGTCAATGGTGCCGGCCGGGGTTTCGATCTGCCGGCTGCCCGCGGCGTCCGCAGCGTTGAGGATAATCTCCTTGATGCGGTCCGCCATGACGTACTGGTCGGCGTACGCCTCGTAGCATTCGAGGGTGGTGAATTCGGGGCTGTGGGTGGAATCAACGCCTTCGTTGCGGAAGATCCGTCCCAGCTCGTAAACACGCTCGATACCGCCGACGACGGCGCGCTTGAGGTAAAGCTCGGTAGCGATGCGCAGGGTCATCGGCTGGTCGAAGGCGTTCAGGTGCGTCTCGAAGGGACGCGCAGCGGCGCCTCCGTGGATCAGCTGGAGCATCGGAGTCTCCACTTCCACGTAGCCGTGGCCGTGCAGGGTGTCACGGACGGCGCGGATGATCGCGGCCCGCTTGTAGACCATGTCCCGGGCCTCGTCGCGGACCATCAGGTCCACGTAGCGCTGGCGGACCCGGGTTTCCTCATTCAGGTCAGCGTGCAGCACCGGCAGCGGGCGCAGTGCCTTCGAAGCCATCGACCAGGAATCGGCCATGACCGAGAGCTCCCCGCGGCGTGAAGAGATGACCTCGCCACGGATGAAGACGTGGTCCCCCAGGTCCACGGAGGCCTTCCAGTCGGCGAGTGCTTCCTCCCCGATGGAGGCCAGGGACAGCATGGCCTGGAGGCGGGTGCCGTTCCCTTCCTGGAGGGTGGCGAAGCAGAGCTTGCCGGTGTTGCGGATGAACACCACGCGGCCGGTGACTCCCACGGTCTCACCGCTGGTCTCGTCAGCCTGCAGGTGGCCGAACTTGTCCCGGACCTGGCGGAGCGAGTGGGTACGCTCGACGCCGACGGGGTAGGCTTCCTGCCCCCGCTCAAGCAGCTTGGCGCGCTTTTCCGCACGGATGCGCATCTGCTCGGAGGAATCTGCTGCTTCGGGAACGACGTTAGAGGAGGTCACGGTTCTTAAGTCTACCCAGCCCCGTCAAAGCCGCGGACGGCGTGCCGTCCCGCAGCGGCCCAGGACATGCAGCTCAGCCGTGCAGTTCGGCGTTGTCGATAAGCCGGATTCCGCCCACCCGGGCGGCCACCAGTGCCAGGGCAGGTCCGGAGAGAACGTCCTGCACTCCTGCCGGGACCGGTTCAAGAGTGAGCGGATCGACAACTTCGAAGTAGTCCAGTTCAACACCGGGGGTTGCCGACACGAGTGCGGCGGCGGACGGCAGGTCCAGCGGACGGCGGCTGGAGGCATTCTCCTGCAGCCGGCCCAGGGCACGGGAAAGCACCAGGGCGCTGCGCCGGTCCGCTTCGCTGAGGAAGACATTCCGGCTGGACTCGGCGAGCCCGTCAGCGGCCCGCACGATGGGAACCGGATAGATCTGGACCGGGAAGTTGAGGTCCGCCGCCATGCGGCGGATCAAAGCCACCTGCTGAGCGTCCTTCTGCCCGAAGTAGGCGCGGAAATCGGCGGGCACGGCCGGCTGGACGCAGTGGAACAGTTTGGCCACCACGGTGAGTACGCCGTCAAAGTGTCCCGGGCGGGAGGCGCCTTCGAAGCGGGTTCCCAGGCCGCCGGAGCTGACCCGGACCAGCGGGAGTCCGCCGGGGTACATGGTTGCCTCGCTCGGCGCGAACACCAGGTCCACTCCGGCCTGTCCCAGCAGGTCAAGGTCCGCGTCCAGGGTCCGCGGGTACCGGGCCAGGTCTGCGGAATCGTCGAACTGCAGCGGGTTCACGAAGATGCTGGCAACCACTACGTCGTTGTCAGCCCGCGCGGCCTGCGCGAGAGCTGCATGCCCTGAATGGAGGGCTCCCATGGTGGGAACCAGACCGAGGGCCGGACGGTCCTTGCCGGTGGCTTCCAGGAGTTCCGTGACGGCTTTGCTGAGTTCTGCGGGGGTTGTTGCCAACCGGGGGTGGTTCACCGGGGTCCTTCGGGGTTGGAATTAAGTACTTCAATAATTCTCTCCCCCTGCGCAGGTGTCAGCAGACCGCGCTCAACAGCACGGCGGGCGGTGGCCGCTGAGAGCGCCTGGTAGGCCTGCGCCATATCCGGTGCGGCGTCGCGTCCCAGGGCGCGGGTGTGGGCCTGAACGGTGCCTGTGTCTCCGCGGGCCACGGGGCCGGTCAGGGCGTGTTCGCCCGAGGCCAGCGCGTTTTCGAGGGAGGCACGCATCAAAGGGCCCAGCAGCCGGGCCGGCTGGTCAACGCCGAGGCCCTGCAGCAGTTCAGAAGACTGGGCCGCTATGGTCACCAGGTGATTGGAGGCGTGGGCAAGCGCGGCGTGGTAAAGCTCACGGTCGCCTTCATCGATAACCACGGGTTCGGCACCCATTTCAACCACCAGGGCCTGCGCGATCGGCAGCACCGCGGTGGGAGCCGTGACGCCGAAGGAGCAGTCGGCCAGGCGTGTGAGGTCCAGGCTGAGGCCGGTGAAGGTCATGGCCGGGTGCAGTGCCAGCGGAATCGCTCCTGCCTGCCGTGCCGGTTCCAGGACAGCGGTGCCGAAGCGGCCTGAGGTGTGCGCCACGAGCTGCCCGGCCTGCCAGGCTCCCGTGGCGGCCAGTCCGGACACGAGCGGCGGCAGGGCGTCGTCGGGCACTGCCAGCAGCACCAGCTCGGAACGCTCAATGATGTCCGGGATTTCAAGCACCGGAACGCCGGGGAGCAGGTTCTCCGCGCGTTCCCGGCTGGCTTCGGATACGGCTGAAACGCCGACGACGGCGTGTTCGACCGCGCGGAGGGCCGCACCGAGGACCGCTCCCACCTTGCCTGCGCCGATGACGCCGATTCCCAGCCGGCCGCGCCGGCGCTGATCAGCGGTGTTCATTCCAGTTCTCCTCCATCTGTGGTCCGGCGGCCTGCGGCTTCCGTTCCGGTTCCGCACCCGCAGCCTGTGCTGGTTCCGGCGCTGACTGGGGCACCGCCGGGCCGGTGGCGGTTTCGCGGTGCAGCCAGCGTTCGGTTCGGTCCCGGCGGCGGGCGTCCGCAGCCCGCACGGATTGTTCGGTGAAGAGTTCCAGCAGCACGGCCTGGTCCAGCTGCCTGATCCGCGGCGCAACCGGACCGGGTGTCGAGTGCAGCCGCAGGTCAGCGATCCGCAGGCGGCGTGCCAGCGGGCCCTGTTCCAGCGCCATGGACTGGATGCGCTCGTGCGGAACCACGGTGAGGCTGCGCCACAGCCGGCCGGTACGGCTAAGCAGGGCCGTTCCGGTGAGCGCATAACCGCTGCGCCGCCACTGCAGAGGTGCAACCCAGCGCGCCCGGCGGGGCGACGTGGTGAACCCGTGTTCCGGGCCGCTGCCCCGGAGCCCGGCGGTGAACAGCCCCACCGGATCTTCGGTGCCGGGGTTGGGCAGGACGAGGGCCAGGATCTGCAGGGTCTCGTCCAGGGTTCCGGCGGGCAGCAGGCGGGTGCGTGCTCCGTCAGAGCCCGGCGATGCCCCGTAGCCTGCCACATTAACGGAAATCCGGTACCAGCCGGTGGGCCGCCAGAGCAGGGGCTGCGTGACGGACACGGCCTGGATCCGGCCCGGGGGCACCGTCTGGGTGCGGGTGTCCAGGAGTCCGTAACGGATGCGGACGCCGTCCCGGGAAACCGCGGCGCGGAAGTTCCAGGCGGTGCTGAGCATGGACCAGTAGCCGCTGGCGACTGCCAGGCCCACCGGAATGAAGACGGCCAGGGAGACACCTTCGCCGGTAATGACCGTCAGGGTCACGACGGCGATGATGCCCAGCAGCAGGACAACGGTGTTTCCGGAGAGCAGCGCCGCACCGATGACCCGTCCTGGGCGGAGGGCGAGGATGGGGTACTCCGGGGCTTCGGCTGCCGTCCGGGCAGGTGCCGCTGCGGCGTCCGGATGGCCGGCGGTGTCCGCCGCCGCGTGTTCCTCGCCGGTGGCGGCCTGGGCTCCGGAGGCGCGTTCCAGGATGGTGGCGCGCAGTTCGCGGGCGTGGTCCATGCGCAGGTAGGCCAGGCGCACTGCCGATTCACCGGCGTCGGCCACCTCGAACCGGAGTTCGCCCAGTCCGAAGAGCCGTGCCAGCAGCGGCTGGTTGATGTCGATTGCCTGCACCCGGTCCAGGCGTGCCTGACGGTGCTGGCGGAACAGGACCCCGGACCGGACCCGGACGTGGTCCCCGCTCACCTGGTACCGGGTGAACCACCAGGACAGGAAGAACACGACGCCGATGGCCAGGATGAGGACTGCCAGCCCGATGACGGCCCAGATCAGCGGGGTGCCGTCCGGCAGCGGCCCGCCGGGCCGCTCACGCAGGAAGAACGCCTCGACCGAGTCCCGGCCCAGGAAGTACGCGACAGCGGCCAGCGCGATCCAGCCCCGCACGAGCGGGGAGACCGGGTGGACCCGTTTCCAGTCTGCTTCCGCGGAACGGGCTGCGTCCGGTTCCTGCCCGCTCACAGTCCCGCCAGCTGCGCCTCGCCGCGCGCAGAGAGATGTTCCCGCAGCCTTGCGCCCTCAGCGGCGGGAAGCCCCGGGATGGTTGCGTTGGTGGTTTGGGAGGCCGTATGCAGTTTGAGGGTGCACAGGCCGAAGAGGCGTTCCATCGGTCCCACGGCGACGTCCACGTACTGCATGCGGCCGTAGGGAACCACGAGGGTGCGCTGGAAGAAGATGCCGGAGCGCAGCAGCAGGTCCTCGTTGCGTTCGGCGTAGCCGATGGCCCGTACCTGCCGGGGTACCAGGATGGCCCGCCAGATGAACCCGGCCAGGAACACGGCCGGCAGCCCCCAGGCGAGCCAGGCCGGGAAGCCGGACCAGATGCCCAGGCTGTGCAGGATGAGCGGAATGCTGGCCAGGGCAAGGGTGATGACGGCTTCAACTGCCAGGGACAGCAGCCGCAGTGTCAGGTAGCGCTCAGAGACCCGCTGCCAGTTCAGGCCCTGCGGATCTATGGCCTGGTTACGCATACTCTCCCCCGCTGTTGTTGTCTTCGCCGCCGTCTTTGTCTTCCGGCGGGAGCTTGCAGAACCGCTCCACCACCAGTCCGGTGGCTATCATGATCATCCCGCCGGCGGTCATGGCAAGTGAAGCCCAGGTGGGGGCATGGTTGGGGCGCATTTCCCACAGCCGCACCTGGTCCAGGAAGATCCCGCCGTGCCAGCCGAGCAGCAGCGCACCTGCGTACGCAGTGGCCTGCGCCAGGACCAGCGTCCGGGCGGCGGCAATGGGGTCCAGGGGCTTCTCCCGCTCACCGTTGCGCCAGCGCCGCACGCGCAGGCCGAGGAAGAGGGTGAAGCCCACAATGAAGGCAAGAGTGAGAAGGGCGGTGAAGTTCAGTACCGGCGCCGGAAAACCGTTGCGCGTGGCCCAGGCGTTCACCTGCCAGCCGGCAATGCCAAACGCCACGGCCGTGACCGCAAGCCAGCGGTACCGGATGCTCCTCACGTGATACTCACTCCCCCTCGAAGAGTTCGACGCCGGACAGGTCGGCAGCGCGGGCAGCCAGGTCGGCCACCGGAACTCCTTCCAGCCTGGCGTCCGGATCCATCCAGGCCCAGGGCTGGAGCACAAACGCCCGCTCCGCCGCCCGCGGATGGGGCACCGTCAGGACCTCGTCATTGATCCGGCTGGAGCCGTAGGTGATGATGTCGACGTCGAGCGTCCGCGGCCCCCAGCGCACCTCACGCGTGCGGTGGTGCCGGTTTTCAATGTCATGGCAATGGTCCAGCAGGGCATGGGCGTCCAGGGTGGTTTCGAACTCGGCCACCAGGTTGAGGTAGTCCGGCTGGCCTGCCGGTCCGCCTACGGGAGCCGTACGCGCCACGGGTGAAACAGCCACGAGCTTCATACCCGGGTGGTCTGCCAGGGCGGCCACCGCATCAGCCAGCGTGCTGCGGGATTCCCCGAGGTTGCTGCCCAGTGCGAGGACGGTGCGCACGGCATTCATGCGCGTTCCCGGTGGATCTGGATTTCGACGTCGCCGAAGGGCACGGTGATGGGTGCGTGGGGTTTATGCACGGTGACGTCCACGGCCTCCACCACGCCGAAACCGGCCAGCACATGGTCAGCGATCCGCTCGGCGAGGGTTTCGATCAGGTTCACCGGATCCCCGGCAATCAGGGCGCAGACCTGCTCGGCAAGCTCACCGTAGTGCGCCGTCAGGGTCAGGTCGTCAGCGGCAGCGGCCGGGCGCAGGTCCGTGTACAGGACCAGGTCCACCGTGAATTCCTGGCCGTCCCGCCGCTCATGGTCGAAGACTCCGTGGTAGCCGGTTGCCTTCAGCCCGGACAGGCGGATCCGGTCGCGGACGGGCACCGGGGTCGCCGGGGTGGCCACGCTAACCCTGCCAGGCAGCGGCAACCTTGACCGCGTCCACGTTCGCAGCGACGTCGTGCACGCGGACGGCCCAGACGCCCTGGCTGGCAGCCAGCGCCGTGGTGGCCAGCGTGGCGCTGTCACGTTCGGCCGGCGGTGCGGCCTTGCCGGCAGTGGTCAGCAGGGAGCCGAGGAAGCGCTTGCGGGATGCACCGATCAGCACCTTGTGCCCCAGGACAGTCAGCCGGTCCACGTTGCGCAGCAGCGCCCAGTCGTGCTCGGAGTTCTTCGCGAAGCCCAGCCCCGGATCCAGGATGATCTGCTCCGGGGTAACACCGGCCTCGTAGAAGCGGTCCCGCAGCGTGGTGAGTTCGGCAATGACGTCTTCGACGACGTCGTCGTAGCTGGCCTTCGGATCCTGGCTGCGGACGCTGCCGCGGCTGTGCATGAGGATGTAGGGAACCTTGGTGCGGGCGATCAGTTCAGGCATCTCCGGGTCCAGTTCGAGCCCGGACACGTCGTTGATCAGGCCTGCCCCCGCCTCGATGGCCTTTTCCGCGGTGGAAGCGTTCATGGTGTCCACGCTGATCAGGGCTCCGGCCTTCGCGAGGGCCTCGACCACGGGCAGGATGCGGCGTTGTTCCTCCTCGGCGCTGATGCGTTCGGCGTCCGGCCGGGTGGATTCCCCGCCAACGTCGATGATGTCGGCGCCGTCGTAGTGCATCTTCAGTCCCGCGCGGATGGCGGCATCCGTGGTGTCATGCTCGCCGCCGTCGCTGAAGGAATCCGGCGTGACATTCAGGATTCCCATCACCAGGGTGCGGCCTTCGGGCAGGTCCTCGAAGCGCCGCTTCCGGGCTCCCGGCCGGATCACCGGCAGCGGATTGGTGGCGGGCCCGGTTCCGGGCGTGGCAGCTAGCGAATCCATCGAGTCGTCCTATCGTCCGAGTATCAGGCTCATTGCTTCTGCACGCGTGGCGGTTTCGCGCAGCTGGCCGCGCACGGCCGAGGTGACCGTCTTGGCACCGGGCTTACGCACGCCGCGCATCGACATGCAGAGATGTTCACATTCAATGACGACGATCGCGCCGACGGGCTGCAGGTTGTCCATCAGGGCGTCCACGATCTGCGTGGTGAGGCGCTCCTGGACCTGCGGCCGGCGGGCGTACACGTCAACCAGGCGGGCAAGCTTGCTCAGCCCGGTGACCTTGCCGTCGTGGGAGGGGATGTACCCGATGTGCGCCGAACCGTGGAACGGAACCAGGTGGTGCTCACAGGTGGAGTAGAAGGGGATGTCCTTGACCAGCACCATTTCCTCATGGTCCAGGTCAAACGTGGTGGCCAGCAGGTCCGAGGGACTCTGGTGCAGTCCGGCGAAGATCTCCGCGTAGGACTTCGCAACCCGGGCAGGGGTTTCCTTCAGTCCGTCGCGGTCAGGATCCTCCCCGATGGCAAGGAGGATTTCGCGCACCGCCCGGGCAATGCGGGGCTGGTCCACCTCGGAGGCCGTCTCTGTCAGCTCGGCCAGGCTCAGTTCATCGTCGAAATCCGTCACTGCACGATCCTACCGTGGACGCTGGAAGCGGCTGGACGGCCGGAGCAGCTGCTCCGGCCGTCCAGTCTTTCGGTTATTCGAGGTTCGAGGTGCCGGTGTGGCTGCCCCGGCCGCTGTTCTCAGGCTCCGGGAGCCCGTTGGCTGAGACGTCGAAGTCCTGCGGGATATCGGCGTCGGCAATCTGGTCCTGCGGTGCCACGGTATCCGGGCTGGGCTCGCCGGCGGCTGCGGCCTCTTCGCGTTCGCGCGGGGAAACCACCGGAGGAATGTCATGCACCGGGCGGGTGGGCTTGGAGAGCCACACTTCACGGACATCGCGCTTGCGCACGTCCCGGAACACGTCGGCGATCTCGGCCTGGTTCAGGGTCTCGCGCTCAAGCAGCTCCAGGGCCAGGCGGTCCAGCACGTCGCGGTTCTCGGTAAGGATCTGGTACGCCTCGTCGTGGGCGTTGTCCAGCAGGCGCCGGACTTCCTCATCCACCACGTACGCCACCTGGTCCGAGTAGTTCCGCTCCTGTCCCATGTCCCGGCCCAGGAAAGGTTCTCCCCCGCCGGAGCCGAGCTTCACGGAGCCGATCCGCTCGCTCATGCCGTACTGCGTGACCATCTTGCGGGCGGTGGCGGTGGCCTTCTCAATGTCATTCGAGGCGCCGGTGGACGGATCGTGGAAGACGATTTCCTCTGCGACGCGGCCGCCCATGGCGTAGGCCAGCTGGTCCAGCAGTTCGTTGCGGGTGACGGAGTACTTGTCATCCTGCGGAAGGACCATGGTGTAGCCCAGTGCGCGCCCGCGGGGCAGGATGGTCACCTTGGTCACCGGGTCGGTGTTGCGCAGGGCCGCGGCCACCAGGGCGTGGCCGCCTTCGTGGTACGCGGTGATCTTGCGCTCGAGTTCCTTCATGACGCGGCTGCGCTTCTGCGGTCCGGCGATCACGCGGTCGATCGCTTCGTCCAGCGCGCGGTCATCGATCAGCTGCGCGTTGGAGCGCGCGGTGAGCAGGGCGGCTTCGTTGAGGACGTTCGCCAGGTCCGCACCGGTGAAGCCGGGGGTCTTGCGGGCCACGCTCTCCAGGTCGACGCCGGGTGCCATGGGCTTGCCCTTGGCATGGACCTGCAGGATGTGGAGGCGGCCCTGCATGTCCGGAGCCTCGACGCCGATCTGCCGGTCGAAGCGGCCCGGGCGCAGCAGCGCGGGGTCCAGCACGTCCGGGCGGTTGGTGGCGGCGATCAGGATGACGTTGGTGTTGCCGTCGAAGCCGTCCATCTCGACCAGCAGCTGGTTCAGCGTCTGCTCGCGTTCGTCGTTGCCCCCGCCCACACCGGCGCCGCGGTGGCGGCCGACGGCGTCGATCTCATCAACGAAGATGATGGCCGGAGCGTTGTTCTTGGCCTGTTCGAAGAGGTCCCGGACACGGGAAGCACCCACGCCGACGAACATTTCGACGAAGTCCGAACCGGAGATTGAGTAGAACGGCACGCCGGCTTCACCCGCCACTGCGCGGGCCAGCAGGGTCTTGCCGGTTCCGGGAGGGCCGTAGAGCAGGACACCCTTGGGGATCTTGGCTCCCACGGCCTGGAACTTGGCCGGTTCCTTCAGGAATTCCTTGATTTCGTGGAGTTCCTCCACCGCTTCGTCAGCGCCGGCGACGTCCGCGAAGGTGACCTGCGGCATGTCCTTGTTGGTCAGCTTCGCCTTTGACTTGCCGAACTGCATGACCTTGGATCCGCCGCCCTGCATGCGGGTAAGCAGGAACCAGAAGATGAGGCCCAGGATGATGATGGGCAGGAACAGGCCCAGGAAGCTGGTGAACCAGTTCGTCTGGACAGGCTGGTCCGTAAAGCCGTCGACGTCGGAGTTGTTCACGGCCTCGACAATGTCATCGCCGCGGGCGGAGCCGAAGAAGAACTGGACGTTCTCGCCCTTGTCCTCATACGGTTCCCGCAGGGTGAGGTCCACACGCTGGTCGCCGTCGTAGATCTTTGCCTGTTCAACCTTGTTGTCAGCCAGCAGCTTCAGGCCAACGTTGGTATCAACCTGGGAAGCGCCGGAGGGGGCAAGGTTGGGAAGGATGATCAGCAGCGCGGCAAGAGCCAGCACGATCCAAATGATCGGTCCCTTGAAGAAGTTCTTGGATTTCATTCGTCGTCAGGGCAGATGCCCCGTCCCTCCTGATCAACAACGCTGATACTGCGCGGAATTCGTTGGCTAGCAATGTCTAGCTATACACCGTCTCCAAGAACCACACGGTTCAAAGGGCGCATTAGTTCCCTCAGGGCGTAGCCCGGTTCCGTGATTCCGCTCATGCGGCGGAGTGCGAAAAACCCGCCGGTCCGTGCCGGGCACCGGAGTGCGCCGGTAAGGACCAGCGGGTTCAGCAGGCGGGCTGACTGCCTGCCTGACGCTTTATTCGTAGACGTGGGGCGCCAGGGTGCCGATGAAGTCCAGGTTGCGGTACCTCTCGGCGAAGTCCAGGCCGTAGCCAACCACGAATTCGTTGGGGATCTCGTAGCCGACGTACTTCACGTCGATCTCAACCTTCGCTGCATCCGGCTTGCGCAGCAGCGTGCAGATCTCCACGCTCGCCGGTCCGCGGGACTGCAGGTTGGTGCGCAGCCAGGACAGGGTGAGGCCGGAGTCGATGATGTCTTCGACGATCAGCACGTGCTTGCCCAGCAGGTCAGTCTCAAGATCCTTCAGGATGCGGACAACGCCGGAGGACTGGGTGCCGGAGCCGTAGGAGGACACTGCCATCCAGTCCATGGAAACGTGGCTGTGCAGCGCACGGGACAGATCCGCCATGACCATGACGGCGCCCTTGAGCACGCCGACGAGCAGGATGTCGCGTCCGGCGTAGTCGCGGTCGATTTCCGCCGCCAGTTCCTTGATTCGCTCGGCAATCTGTTCCCTGGTGTAGAGAACGTGTTTGAGGTCTGACTGGACGTCGTGTGAATCCACGAATGGCTCCCGGGTACGAGATGTTGCAGCTGGACTTAGGCGCTGCTCTTTTTCCTAAAAACAAGATTGCCATAGCTTGGGCTGCCTTGGGGAACCGGCTTTGCCCGCACCTGCCTGTACGCGGAGACCTTGCCGGCCAGCTGCACCGGCCCGGCCGACCCCTCGCGGCGCAGCAGCGCCTCCACCGCGCGGACCCGCTCCCAGCTGGGACGGGCGGCTCCAAGCTCAGCTGCGGCGAGCGCCAGCACGCGCTGCCGCAGTGCCGGAGCCAGCTCGCGCAGGGCCTGTTCTGAGAGGAGGATCTCTTCCGGGTCGCTGCCGGCGGGAGGATTTCCGGCTTCGGCACGCAGCCGCTCGTAGGTTTCGGCGGCCTGGGCGTCCAGGTAGTCGGCGTCCTGGGCGAGGATCCGGGAACTGCGGAAGAGCGCTTCGGCGATTCCGGGGCCCAGTTCGGCTTCGAGGAACGGCAGTACCGAGGTCCGCACACGGGAGCGCGCGAAGGACGGGTCAGCGTTGGTGGGGTCGTACCAGGGATCCAGCTCCTGCGCGGCGCAGATCTCTTCGACTTCTTCCCGGCGCAGGCCCAGGAACGGGCGCAGATAGATTCCGCGCCGCGCGGGCATGCCGGCAAGGGAACGCGTTCCGGATCCCCGGGCGAGGCCGAGGAGGACCTGTTCAGCCTGGTCATCGAGTGTGTGGCCGAGCAGCACGGCGTCCGCTCCCGCCGCGGCGGCAGCGGCGTCGAGCGCTTCATAGCGCACGGTGCGGGCCGCGGCCTCCGGGCCCATGCCGGATTCCGGAACGTCCACCCGGTGGACGGTAACCGGGTCAAGTCCCATGCCGCGCAGCTTCGCGGCCGCGGTTTCGGCGATGACCGCCGATCCCGGCTGCAGGCCGTGATCGACAACGGCGGCGCCCACCGCGTAGTCTCCGCGGCGGTGAAAGAACGACGCCGCTTCCGCCAGGGCAAGCGAGTCCGGGCCGCCGCTGCAGGCCACCAGCAGCACCGGCGGGCTGGCCGGATTGGGCGCCAGGCCGGCGTCGCGCAGGAAATCCTTCAGCATGGCGCGTGCCTTGCCGAGGGTGGGGTTCAGGCGGCGCCGCGCCCGCACTGCCGGAACCAGGGGGTGCATTGGGGTCTCGCTCACGTGCTGCCTAGAGTCCCATCCGCTTGATCCAGAGGTCCGGGTTGTGGATTTCCGCCTCGGTGGGCAGGTTCCCTGCCTCTTCCCAGACCCGGTTGAACCCTTCCATGCCCACCTTGTCCACCACTGCGCGGACAAACTTCGATCCGTCTGCGTACTGCCGCATCTTGGCATCGAGACCCATGACGCGGCGGAAGAACTTGTCCAGCCAGCCGCGGTTGATGCCGCGGTCGTTGAAGCGGCGGCGAATGGTCTTGACGCTGGGGATGATGCTGGCGTCCACTGCGTCCATGACCACGTTGGCGTGGCCTTCCAGAAGGCTCATCACGGCCGTGACGTGGGACAGGCGTGCCTTGTCCGCCGGGTCCTGCAGCAGGGTCAGGACATCCAGCTGGCGCTCCGGAACGCCGTCGGCCGGGGTCTCGTCCCTGCCGCCGGCGGCAGCGGAGAGCTGCTTGGCCATTGAACTGATCCGTTCCGGCAGGGTCTGCGCCTTGTCCATCAGTCCTGTGCTCAGCAGCCGGATCTGCTCCAGCAGGTGGTCCCGCAGCCACGGGGCCGCGGCGAACTGCACGCGGTGGGTCTGTTCGTGCAGGCAGACCCAGAGCCGGAAGTCGGACGGCTCTACGTTCAGTTCCTGTTCGGTGCTGATGATGTTGGGGGCGACGAGCAGCAGGCGGCCGCCCTTTTTGCCCGGGCTGTCCGGAGCCAGGGCCGCAAACGGGTCATACTGGCCCAGCACCTTGCTGGCCAGGAACGCCAGGACGGCGCCGAGCTCGGCCCCCGTAACGGTACCGGCAACAGCGGTATTGGTGGCCTTGACGGCTTCCGGCCTGGTTTCGGCCAGATGCTCCAGCATCGGGTTCATCAGCGCGGCGAAGCTCTGCGAGTTGGCCTTGGCCCAGGACGCCCGGTCCACGATCAGGACCTGCGAGTCGCGCAGGTCCTCCGCGGCGTCCAGCCCGGTGATGCGGTGGACGTGGGCTACGGACTCATCCGCCAGCCGGCGCAGGTCCGCGACGGCGGCCTGGATTTCGCGGCGGCTCATCTTGGGCCCCGGGGCCACGAGGGTGGCGGCGGTGGCAGCGGCGAAGTCCCAGTTCACCAGTCGCGCGGCGTTTGAGTTGCTCAGGTGCTGCTGGTTGCTCTCCATTGGTCCATTCGATCACAGGGACGCCGCACTGCGCTCCCGCAGCCGTTCCAAGATCCCCCGAGAGGCCAGTTACGGCTCGTTTGAGGGGGTGGAGTCATACGGGCCGTAACTGGCCTGTCGATCGGTTTGGGGCGGCCGGGGAGGGAGTATGCGGCAGGACCGGCGGCAGGACTCAGCGGCAGCCGCAGGCGGCCAGCACCGCAGCAGCGTTGTCCACGGCAGCGCGGGCCTCGGCGGTATTGCCGTCCAGGCCCCGCGCCACGAGCGTAAAGGACAGCAGCCGCCCGTCAGCGTCCGTCACGTAGCCGCCCAGGGCCGTCACGGCGCGCAGCGTTCCGGTCTTGGCGCGCACCAGGCCGGCTGCGGCCTCGTCGCCGTACCTGCCCTGCAGCGTACCGCTGAGTCCGGCAACGGGCAGCCCCCGTGCAACTGCGCGCAGTCCGTCATCGCCGGTGGTCAGGACGGCGCGGACAGTCTCTTCCAGCTGGCGGGCAGTGACAGAGTTCTCCGCCGCCAGCCCGGAGACGTCCGCAAGCGACATTCCGGCCGTATCCACGCCCAGGCGGGCGATCTCGGCTGCCACCGTTTCGGCCGCGCCGGCAAAATCCGCCTCCCGGCCGGACGCCTTCGCGGCTGAGCGGCCCAGGGCCTCGGCCAGGTAGTTGTCCGAAACCAGCAGCATCTGCTCCACCTGTTCGGCCACGGTGGCCGACTCGACTACGGCCAGTTCCTGCGAACCGGCCGGTGCAGTTCCACGGTCCACTCCGTCCGCAACCGTGATCCCCTGCGCTTGCGCGGACACGGCCAACGCGTCCCGGAACGCTGTGCCGGCTGCGAGCGCTGCGTCGTCGGTACGTTCCCCGCCCTGCCGCGTCTCGTCCGCCCAGGCTGAATTGACCGCCAGGGCGTACACCGGGGCAATCTCCCCGGCTGCGACGTCGGCCTCGTTCCAGGCGCCGGACAGTGCCGGCCCGGTAAACAGGGAGTCATCGACCTGCACGCGGACGGTCCCCGCATCCGGCCCCAGCTCCTGCAGCGCCTCCGCTGCCAGCGTGGCCAGGCCTGCATGGCCGACGACGCCGTCCTCCCGGGAGTCTCCGCTGCCCAGCAGTACGTCGCCGCCCCCGCGCAGGGTCAGCACGGTTTCCCCATCCTCCCTGGCCGCGTAGACAGCGGTTTCAAAACGGGAATCCGGGTCCAGGGTCCGCACAACGGCGGCAGCGGTAAGGATTTTGAGGGTGGAGGCGGGCATGCCGGATGCCTCCGGGCTGCGTTCATAGAGCACAGTGCCCGTGAGCGCGTCGGAGACCACCGCCGAGACGGTGCCGGGTCCTTCGAAGGCCAGTTCGGCGTCGAGCAGGGAACCCAGCACCGCGGCATCGGGGACCGGCGCGGCCGGGTCCAGGGGCGTGATGAAGGGGTTGGCGGTCAGCTGTGCCGGCGGACGCTGGTGGGTGGGCACTGCGCTTTGGCGTTCAGGGGCGGCGCCGGTAAGGGCTTTGACCACCGGCGGACCGGCGTAGACGGCAACGGGAACCAGCAGGAGGGCAAAGGCAAGCAGCAGGGCAATGCCGGAGAACATCCTCGCCAAAGCCCACCATTTCCTTATTTTTCCGTGCCTGGTTCCCCAGGTTCCGCCTGCTGCGGCGGGTATTTGGGCAGCTGGAAACGCCGGGAAACCCGCCAGTGCCTCAGGACATATATCTTTAACACTAGACCGGCGCAGTGAACCAAACGGACATTCCCAAAGGGACGGGGGAATTCCGGCTGCGTCCATCCTCGCAAAGTGCATGTGCCATGCACGATCTTCTCTGTCCGTTTGACCGGCCCTTTTACGTGGCCGCACCCCTAGGAGCCGTTATGAAACTCGACGTAACGATCGAGATCCCCAAGGGATCCCGCGTCAAGTACGAAATCGACCACGAGACGCACCGCCTGCGCCTGGACCGTGTGCTGTTCACTTCCATGCAGTACCCCACGCACTACGGCTACTTCGAGAACACCCTCGGCGAAGACGGCGATCCGCTGGACGCCATGGTCATGCTGCAGGACTTCGACCTGATCCCGGGCGTGCTGGTTGAATCCCGCCCGATCGGCGTCTTCAACATGGTTGACGACGGCGGCGGAGACGCCAAGGTCCTCTGCGTTCCCGTTGACCCCCGTTTCGACCACATCCAGGACATTTCCGACGTGTCGGATTTCCTGCTGGACGAAATCAAGCACTTCTTCACCAAGTACAAGGACCTGGAGCCCGGCAAGTGGGTAGAGGCCGCTGACTGGGAAGGCCGCGAAGCCGCCGAGGCCGAGGTTGAAGCTTCCCTGGCACGCTTCGAAGCCCAGGGCGAGGAGCGCGAAGAGGACGAGCCGCAGGGCCGCGACGTGGACGCAAACCCGGAGAACAACTAAGGGTTAGCCTCTCCCAACGAGATGACAGAAACTGCACGTACCAGCGCTGGTACGTGCAGTTTCTGTCATCTGGAGGGAAAGGACGGCACGCCGCAACCGATATCGGTTGTCCGGCGCGGTTGCTCTGCCATGCTGATGCCATGCATTTTGTGCTGACCATCAACCAGCGGGACTCCCGCGAAGCAGGGGACCAGGTTCCGGAGCTGGTGCGCTCACTGCGGCACATTCCCGCCGCAGTGGATTTCCAGCGGTCCGTGGGCGATGAGGCGCAGGGCATCCTGGCCCATCCCTCGGCAGCGGTTGATGCGGCACTGATTGCCATCCGGGCCCGCCGCTGGAACGTGGGAATCGGCGTCGGCGAACTCCTCCGCCCGCTCCCGGAGGACGTGCTGCAGGCGGAGGGGTTTGGCCTGGTCTACGCGCGCCGGGCAGTGGAACGCGCGCAGCGCTCCGGCGACCGTATTCCGCTGGCCGTGGAGGGGCCCGACGCCGAAGTGGCCTCTGAGGCGGAAGCGGTGCTGCGACTGCTGGGCATGATCGTTGCCAGCCGGACGACGGCGGAGTGGAAGGTCCTGGACCTGATGACTCCCGGAGCCCGGGGACAGCAGAAGTACGTCGCGCAGGAACTTGGCATCACGGCCCAGGCTGTCAGCAAGGCCGTGGTGCGCTCCCACTGGGTGGAGGAATGGGCCACACGGCCCGCGGCTGCCCGCCTGCTGGACCTGGTGGCCGGCCCGGTCTCGCTGCCGCCCGCTCCCCTGCCCTATGCGGCCAGGTAGGCGCTAGCGCGGATCGAGCAGGCTGCGCAGGACCTTGGCGGCGCCGTCCTCATAGACCGAACCGGTCACCTCGGTGGCGGCGGAGAGCACTTCCTCCGGGGACTGGCCCATGGCGACGCCGCGCGCCGCCCAGGACAGCATCTCGATGTCGTTGCGGCCGTCGCCCACGGCAACGGTGTGCAGCGGGTCGATATCCAGACGGCGGCGGACCTGTTCCAGGGCCGAAGCCTTGGTCACTCCGGCTGCGGCGATGTCCAGCCAAGCGGTCCAGCCCACCGAATAGGTCACTCCGTGCAGGCCGATCGCGGCCACGGCGTCGCCGAACTCCTCGGCGGTGCTGTCGGTGCTGAAGACCACCACGCGCACGGCCTTGCTCTCGCGCAGGTACTCGAAGTCCACTGCCTGTGCTTCCGCGCCGAAGCTGGCGTCCTGGAAGCGTTCAGTGGAAAGGAAACGTCCCTCGTGGTCTTCCAGGGCGAATTTTGCGGTGGGCAGTGACACGCGCAGGGCGTCCAATGCAGGACGCGGGTCGAAGACCACCCGGTCCACAACTTCATAGCCGTCCGGCAGGGAAGTGTCGATCGAGAGGGTAACGCCTCCGTTGGAGCAGACGGAGTATCCCTCGGTGAGCCCAATGCGTTCAAGGATGGGAAGCGCGGCACCAAAAGAGCGGCCGGTGGAAATGACCAGGTGGTGTCCGGCGTCGATCGCGTCCCTGGCCGCGGACCGGACGTTGGGGGACATGTGTCCGTCGTGGTCCACCAGGGTTCCGTCGACGTCCAGGGCGATGAGGTGTTTGCTGACTGTGTTGAACCGGTCTTCGGTGCCGGCTGAAGTGAGAGTTGTCATCGATTCATATAAACAGAAGCGGGTAAATACCGGTAGGACGCGGTTCACACTGAGCTCAAACAGCAGGTGAACTCTTTTCGGGGACCGTCCTGCCCCGCGTTCGCGCAGGGGCAGGACGGCCACGCAGGCTACTGGACGGGCAGGACTTCCAGGCCGCCCAGGTAGGGCTGCAGTGCCTTCGGAACGTTGACCGAGCCGTCCGGGTTCTGGTGGTGCTCCAGGATGGCGACGATCCAGCGCGTGGTGGCCAGCGTGCCGTTCAGCGTGGCCACAGCGCGGGTCTTGCCGTCCTGGCGTTCGCGGATGTTCAGCCGGCGGGCCTGGAACGTGGTGCAGTTCGAGGTGGAGGTCAGCTCGCGGTAGGCGCCCTGTGTGGGAACCCAGGCTTCGCAGTCATACTTGCGGGCTGCGGACATGCCCAGGTCTCCGGCGGCCGTTTCGATGACGCGGTAGGGCAGCTCCACCTTGGCGAGCATTTCCTCTTCCCAGGCCAGCAGCCGCTGGTGTTCGGCGGCGGCTTCCTCGACGGAGGTGTAGGTGAACATTTCCACCTTGTTGAACTGGTGCACGCGGATGATTCCGCGGGTGTCCTTACCGTGGGATCCGGCTTCGCGGCGGTAGCAGGAAGACCAGCCAGCATAGCGGACGGGCCCGGCACTGAGGTCCATGATCTCGTCGGAGTGGTAGCCGGCCAGCGGAACCTCGGACGTTCCCACCAGGTACAGGTCGTCTTCGGCGAGGCGGTAGATCTCGGCGTCGTGTGCCACGTCGAAGCCCGTGCCCTGCATGGTCTCGGGACGGACCAGTGTGGGGGTAATCATGGGGATGAAGCCGGCCTTGACCGCCTGGTCCATGGCCATCTGCAGCAGGGCCAGCTCCAGGCGCGCTCCCACGCCGCGCAGGAAGTAGAACCGGGATCCGGAAACCTTGGCGCCGCGTTCCATGTCGATCGCACCAAGCATTTCGCCCAGTTCGAGGTGGTCCCGCGGAGTGAAGCCCTCGGCGTCGAAGTCCCGGGGGGTTCCCACGGTCTTCAGGACCGTGAAGTCATCTTCGCCGCCGGCGGGCACGCCGTCCTCGACGACGTTGGCGACGCGGCGGACCAGGGCCTCCTGCTCGGCCTGCACTGCGTCGGCTTCGGTGCCTGCAGCCTTGACGGCGGCAGCCAGTTCCTTCACCTCTGCCAGCAGTGCCTGCTTCTCCTCGCCCTTGGCCTGGGCAACGCGCTTGCCGAAGGCATTCTGCTCGGCGCGCAGGGTCTCATAGCGGGTGCGGGTCTCGCGCCGGCGGGCATCCGCGGAAATGATCGCGTCCACCAGCTCCGGATCGGCCAGCCGTGCGCGCTGGGATGCTCGGAACTTCTCAGGGTTTTCTCGCAGCTCATTTACATCGATCACGTCTCAAGAGTACCGAAAACACCTTCCGGGGCCCGCACGCTGACCGGAGGCTATCCTGAAACCACCATGCCCGCCGAAATCGCCGTACTCCTGCTCATTGCGGCCACTGCCGTCCTCGCCTCGATCGCCACCTGGCAGGTGACCTCGCGGCGGCACCGGCGGCAGGCGGCGGCGGACCGGATTACCCGCCCCGTCGCGTCGGCGAGCCAGCGGGTGGCCGTGGTGATCAACCCGATCAAGGCGCAGGCAGCGGAAGCGGAAGCCGCACTGGCAGCCGCATGCGAAATGGCCGGCTGGGAACCACCGCTGGTTTTCGAGACAACCGTGGATTCCCCCGGCTACCGGCAGGCGCAGGACGCGCTGGCGGCGGGGGCCGACGTCGTACTGGCCGCCGGCGGTGACGGCACCGTCCGGGAGGTGGCACGGGCACTGGCCCACCAGCGTGCGGCGATGGGACTGCTGCCGCTGGGAACCGGCAACCTGCTGGCCCGGAACCTGGGCGTGGCCGTCAATGACCTGTCCGGAAGCATCCAGGCCGCACTGCACGGGTCCGAACGGCGGATAGACATGGGCCGGGTGGAGCTTGAGAATGCACGCACCGGTGCCCGTTCAGCCAGCAATTTCCTGGTCATGGGCGGGATCGGACTGGACGCGGAAGTCATTGCGGCAACCCGGGATGACCTGAAGCGCCGGGTGGGGTGGCTGGCCTACAGCGAGGCCGGTATCCGGCTGCTGCCCGGGCCGAGGCGGCGGATGAGGATCCAGCTCGACGGCGCCCCGGGCCAGGTTCGCAAGGTCCGCAGCGTGCTGTTCGCCAACACCGGGAAGCTGCCGGCCGGAATCGACTTCATTCCAACCGCCGCCCTGGATGACGGGATGCTGGACATTGTGGTCCTCACGCCCCGCACGGTCCTGGGGTGGCTGGCAGTAGCGGGCAAGGTCGTGACCCGGAACCGGAGGGAGATCTCACTGATCGAATACACCCGGGCCCGGAAGGTCACCGTGAGCACCGAGGAGCCGATCATTACCCAGCTTGACGGCGACCTGACCGGCGCCGCGACGCGCGTGAGCGTCAGCGTCGATCCGCGTTCCCTGCTCGTGCGGGCTCCGGATACAGAAACCGGCCCGGCCGCCGTGGGTGGCGGACGGACCGGTGCATTCAGGCGCTTCGGCGCTGCGTAGCCGCCTAGTCCTGCGTGCCTTCTGAATCGGTGTAGCTGCCTTCGGTTTCTGCAGCGTTGTGGGAGGTCGACGGCGGCTGCTTGCGGCCGTCGGCGTCGGTGTATTCGCCTTCTTCGTGTTTCACGGATGCCGGGGAGGCCTGTTCGCGGATGAGCTCCTGCTCTTCGGCGAAGCGGAGGTCATTGCCCTGGTCGCCAATGTCTCCGCGGTAGTTGTCATCACCGCTGGCCTGCCCGCTGGGCTTGGGGTTGGTGAGCTGCTCGTCTTCGTTCGTGTACTCGCTCATGGTCCGCCTTTCGCATTGATGGCTTCTCCCGCCGGCAGCCGGTGCCGTCGGTCTATAAGCATACTTACCATAAACCGAGGCGGTTTTTCGCGGGTTATTCGCTCAGCATTTCCCGCACGGCTGTCTCGGAGGCGGAGTAGCCGGCCACTGGAATGACCTCGCCGTCCAGGAACCTGTCAACCAGGCGTGGGTCGACGTAGGACTTCCGCGCGACGGCCGGAGTGTTGCCCAGCCGTTCAGCAACCTCCCGGATGGTCTGAGCCACGGCCTGCTGCTGGGCGCGCTTGGTTGACGCCGTCCGTGCGGCCCGGGCAAAGCCCATGGCGGCCGAGACGGTGGCCTGCCAGGTACGGAAATCCTTGGCACTGAAATCTCCGGCAGTGACCTCCCGGAGGAAACCGTTCAGCTGGGAGGCGTCAATACTGTGCCACTGCCCGTCTACGCCCACGTAGGCGAGCGCAGTGTCCGGTTCCGGACGCCGGAGCATTGGCACGAGCGCAGCCACCAGGTCCTCGTCCTCGAGTTCAACGTGCCATTCCTGGCCGCTTTTGCCCGGGAAGTCCAGCAGCAGGCGGGAGTCCTCCACCGTAACGTGCTCCACCCGCAGCGTGGTGGTCCCGTAGGAGCCGTTCATTTCCGCGTACCGGGATCCGCCCACCCGCAGGGCCCCGGAATCGACGATCCGCAGGGCTGCGGCCAGTGCACGTTCGGGACCGTTGCCGTCCGAGCGGAGGTACTTGGTGATAATCCGGCGGGCGGATGGCAGGGCCTGGGCGAATTCAAGGGCGCGGTCGAACTTCTCCCGGTCCTTCATCTCTCGCCAGTGCGGATGGTAGATGTACTGCCGCCGGCCGGCACCGTCCTGGCCGGTGGCCTGGATATGGCCGTTGGCGTAAGGGCTGATCCAGACGTCCTGCCAGGCCGGCGGAATGGCGAGGGAGCGGATCCGGCGCAGCTCGGCCGGATCCTTCAACACCTCACCCTTCAACCCGCGGTAGCTGAACCCCTTGCCCCACCGCAGGCGGGTGTAGCCGGGATGTTCGCAGTTACTGCGTCGCAGCCGTGGCACGTCAGCCGTTAATCAGGGATTCGAGCCACTGGTCCGCCGCCTCGAAGGCCGGATCGGAGGTGTGCGGCAGGACGTGGGCGCGGCGGTGGTCCGCGCGCGGATAGGAGCCCAGGAACCTGAGTTCCGGGGACACCCGGTGCAGACCTTTCAGCGCGTCCGCCACCCGGGCGTCAAAAATGTGCCCGTCAA
Source organism: Arthrobacter koreensis (assembly GCF_009193255.1). GTDB lineage: Bacteria > Actinomycetota > Actinomycetes > Actinomycetales > Micrococcaceae > Arthrobacter_B > Arthrobacter_B koreensis. The sequence continues at coordinate 1,312,828 of NZ_WACG01000001.1, read as the reverse complement.
CGTCGATGCTGAAGAAGTAGTCCCCAAGAAAGGCTCCGGTGGGTCGGGACTCAATTCGGCTGAGGTTCACGCCCCGGGTGGAGAACTGGTCCAGGATCTCCATCAGTGCGCCCGGGCGGTCCTCAGGCAGGGGAATGACCACGGTGGTCTTGTCCGCGCCCGTGGGTTCCGGCAGCAGCCCGGGCAGGCTGATCAGGATGAATCGGGTAACGGCGTCGGAAACGTCCCCAATGTCCCGGGCAACCACGTTCAGCCCCAGGCGGGAGGCAACCAGAGGGGAGCAGATCGCGGCATCGAAGCCGGAGGAGTCATCCTGGAGTCCGACGGCGGCGGCTGCTGTCGAGGAGGCCGGGAGATATTCCGCCTTCGGAATATTCATTTCCGCCCAATTGCGGCACTGCGCCCAGGCATGGCTGTGGGTCGAGACCCGGCGGACGTCGTCGAGCTCAATACCCGGGCGGACCGCCAGCACGAAGGTGATGGGCACAAGGATTTCCCGCAGGATCCTCAGCGGCTGGCCAATGGAGATGGCATCCAGCGTGGCGCTGACGCCGCCTTCCACGGAGTTTTCGATCGGCACCACCGCAGCGTTTGCATGCCCGGACCGGACCATCTCCAGTGCAGACGTGACGCTGGTGGAGGGGATCCTCACCGCTTCATCGGCTCCGGGGACCTGCAGGAGGGCCGCTTCGGTGAAGGTTCCCTCCGGCCCAAGGTAGGTGTAGACCATGGTTCCCGGGAGCTTGGGCGGCCCGGGGGTGCCCTCAGGACTCATACGACGGTCGGTTCTTGTCCGTTGTCGGAGACCATTTCCTTGCCGGCTTCGAGCCAGGCACCCATCCCGCCGTTGACGTTGACCGCGGAGTAGCCGTGGGATTCAAGCCACTGGGTTGCCCGTGCGCTGCGCCCGCCGGTCCGGCAGATAACGGCCAGGTCCTGGTCCGGATCAAGGTCATCGAGGCGGTCCGGCAGCTGGTCCAGCGGGATGTGCACGGCGTTCGGAATATGCCCTGCTTCCCACTCATAGTCTTCGCGGACATCCAGGATCCGGGCGCCTTCGCCAATCGTGTCCACAGAAACGCTTTCCATCTCGCTCACACTTCCTCACAGTCTCTGCACCGGGTCTGATCAGGCGCGGAACCAACCCGCTGCGGGGGCGTGCGCGCCGTTTATCCCAGCCTATAGTGGGATGCACCGCCAGAGAACAAAGCCGCCCGCGCCCCGGAGGTAACAATGCCCAATGGTCCAGCCGTCCCGCCCCGGCCCGGAACCCTTCCCGGGGAGGGCATCGGCGCCCTGAGCGCACTCGCACTGCGGGATGCCCTGGCCCGCGGGGAGGTTTCGGCGCGGGAGGCCACGGAGTACTTCCTGGGACGCATCGAGGCACTGAATCCGGAACTTGGCTCCTTCATCACCGTCACCGCGGATGCGGCGCTGGCTGAGGCACGGCAGGCCGACGACGCCCTGGCCGCCGGACGCCCGCCGGGAATCCTGCACGGCATGCCGCTGGCGCATAAGGACCTCACCGACGTCGCCGGCGTCCCCACGACCATGGGCAGCGCCGCAGTGCCGCCGGTACCCGCCGGGGCGGACGGACCGCTGCCTGCAGTGCTGCGGGCAGCGGGTGCGATCAGCCTGGGCAAAACCCAAGTGCCGGAATTCGGCCTCAGCAGCTACAGCGAGAACCTCGTTGCACCGCCGGCCCGGAACCCCCTGGACCCGGCGCTCAGCCCGGGCGGCTCTTCCGGCGGCAGCGCGGCCGCCGTCGCCGCGCGCATGCTGCCTTTCGCTCCGGGGACCGACGGCGGCGGTTCAGTGCGCATCCCGGCCGCCGCCACCGGTCTGGTGGGCCTGAAGCCGAACCGCGGCAGGGTGCCCTCCGGCGGCGGCCAGCGTGACCTGGGCCAGTTCGTGGTTGCGGGGCCGCTGGCACGGACAGCCGCGGACGCCGCCCTCCTGCTCGATGCCATGGTGGCGGAACCGAACCATCATGCCACCAGCGCCCCGCCGGCAGCCGGCTCGTTCCTGCAGGCTGCACTGCGGGCCGAGGGAAGGTTCCGGATCGGCGTCAGCACACGTTCTCCCTTCGAATCCCGCCTGGACATTGCACTGGATCCGGCGGCGGTGCTGGCACTGGAGGCCGGCATCGTGGCACTGACCGGGGCGGGGCACGATGTATCAGAAGCCGACGTCCACTACGACGAGCGGTACCCGGAAGCGTTCGAGCTGGTGTGGACCGCACCGCTGGCCAACATCCCGCTGCCGCCGGAGGGAGAGCAGCACCTCACGCCGCTGACCGCCGGGATGCGCCGTCGTTCCCTGCAGCGCTCCGCTGCGGACCTGGCCGGGGCCATCGACGTGCTGCGCGGGTTCGAAGAGGAAACCATTTCCCAGTTCGCCGCCTGGGACATGATCCTCACCCCGACCGTCGCCATGACACCGCGGCCCATCGGCTGGTACTGGTCCGGGGATGCCGCGGAAGACTACGCACTTCAGTGCCAATACTCTCCGTTCACCTCAATGGTGAACGTCTGCGGACTGCCCGCCGTCACCATCCCCGTCTATGTGACCGCCGAAGGCCTGTCCATGGGTGTGCAGCTGATCGGACAGCCGGGGGCAGAGGCAGACCTGCTGGCGGTGGCAGCCCAGCTGGGTCCATAACAGGCAGAGCCTTCATCGGAAGCCTTTTTGTCCAGCATGCGGACAAATATGCCGTTTTGACGGTGACAATGACCACATACACTTGCATGGAAGCCGGTAAAACACCCCGATTTTCACCGTGGACGTCGAATCGGTCACAGCGGCCCTTTGGGACTATTGGATGATGAGTCCTAGCCCCACCACTACCAGCCCCGCGCCTTCCGCGCGGAAGGCATTCTTCGGCCATCCCCGGATGCTCGCGAATCTCTTCAGCGTTGAGCTCTGGGAACGCTTCTCCTTCTACGGCATGCAGGGCATCCTGCTCTACTACATGTACTACTCCGTCACTGACGGCGGACTTGGCATGTCAGAGGGAGTGGCAGCAGGCCTCGTTGGCGCCTACGGCGGCGGCGTCTACCTCTCCTCGATCGTCGGCGCCTGGGTAGCGGACCGCATCCTGGGATCCGAACGGACCCTCTTCTACTCCGCCATCCTCGTGATGGTTGGCCACATCTCCTTGTCCCTGGTTCCCGGTTACGCCGGGCTGGCAATCGGCCTGGTACTGATCGCCATTGGCTCCGGCGGCCTGAAGGCCAACGCCACAGCCCTGGTGGGAAGCCTGTACGACGAAAAGGATGAACGCCGCGACGCCGGCTTCTCCATCTTCTACATGGGCATCAACATCGGCGGCCTCATGGGCCCCATCCTCACCGGCCTGCTCTGGAATTCCTTCGGCTTCCACTTCGGGTTCGGCCTCGCAGCGGTCGGCATGGCCATCGGCCTGGCCCAGTACGCCGCGACCCGCAAGTACCTTCCGGAGTCCGCGCACCTGGTAGCCAACCCGCTCCCCCGGAACCACTTCATCCGCGTGGGATCCATCGCCGCAGGCGCAATCGCCGTCGTCCTGGCCGCGGTTGCCTTCGGCCTGATCAACAGCGAAAACCTGGTTGGCCTGATGGCGATCCTCGCCCTGGTTGCAGCAATCGCGTACTTCGTGGTCATCCTGTCCAGCAAGCGCGTCAGCCAGGTTGAACGCCGCCGCGTGTTCTCCTTCATGCCGCTGTTCGTTGCGAGCACCGCCTTCTGGGCACTGTTCCAGCAGCAGTTCACCGTTGTTGCGCTCTACGCAGACACTTCCCTGAACCGGGAAATCTTCGGCTGGGAGATGCCGCCGAGCTTCGTCCAGTCGATCAACCCGATCTTCATCATCATCTTCGCCGCAGTCTTTGCCAGCATGTGGACCAAGCTGGGCTCCCGCCAGCCGGGCACTCCGCTGAAGTTCGGAATCGGCCTCGCCGTGATGGGCCTGGCGTTCCTTGCCTTCATCCCGTTCTCCGGCGGCGGTCCTGCCAGCACGCCGCTGCTGGCCCTGGCCGGCATCCTGCTGCTGTTCACCTTCGCTGAACTGTCCCTGTCCCCGACCGGCCTCTCCGCAGCGACCAAGCTGGCACCGTCCGCGTTCCCCACGCAGATGGTTGCGCTGTTCTACCTGTCGGTGTCCCTGGGCAGCACGCTCTCCGGCTGGCTGGCACAGTTCTACAGCCAGGACACCGAAGTCAGCTACTTCTCCTTCCTGGGCATCACCGCCATCGTGCTGGGCGCCGCCCTGGCGCTGTGCGCCCCGGCCATCAAGAAGCTCATGGGCGGAGTGCGGTAACCCGTTCTTTCCTTCGCCTAGCAAAAAGTGCCCGTTTGGATTCCAAACGGGCACTTTTTGCGTATCCGTTTCCTACAGAACAATGGCCCCCGCCGTAGACACTCTGAGAAAAATGGACCCAGGAGGTCCATCATTTGTCCTGCTGCGCCGCACTCTGGCAGGCATCTGTCTCTACGTCGCGCGTCGCATTAGACAATGTGAGCGCCCTCACAGTTAGTATCGTTCAATCAGCCGGTGCTGAATGCACCCGTTTGCCGGGCTCCGATCAACGACGTCGGGGCCGGGGACCGGATGCCAGCGTCCGGCACAACGACACCCTGCCCGGCCGGCGCCGTCCGCCTGCGGGCAGCGCACTGAAAGGGCAACGATGAAGCGTTCAAAGACAGGGGCACTGGGGGCCCTGCTGCTGGGTGCATCCCTCGCGGCGACCGGCTGCGGCTCGGATTCCGCAGCAAGCGGCGATTCGGACATGGTCAGGATCGGCATCACCCAGATCGTGGAGCACGATGCCCTGACCTCCGCCAAGGAAGGATTCAAGCGGGCGCTGGCCGAGAACGGCTACACCGAGGGCGAGAACATCTCCTACGACGAGCAGAACGCCGCCGGCGAGCAGGCCACCGCCACCTCCATTGCCTCCAAGTTCGCCTCCGATGACCTGGACCTGGTGCTGGCCATCGCCACCCCGACCGCACAGGCCGCCGCGCAGGCCATCACCGACATCCCCATCCTCATCACCGCGGTCACCGAGCCGGAAGAAGCCGGCCTGGTTGACTCCTGGGACGCACCGGGCGGAAACCTCACCGGCACCAGCGACCTCAACCCGGTTGAGGACCAGCTGGGACTGATCAAGGAACTGGCTCCCGAGGCCAAGACCGTGGGAATCGTCTACAGCTCCGGCGAAGTGAACTCCGAAGTCCAGATTGAACTCGCGCAGGAAGCCGCCAAGGACCTGGGCCTGGAACTCAAGCTCGCCGCAGTGAGCAACACCGCCGAGGTTCAGCAGGCAGCCGAGTCCCTGGACGTCGACGCCTTCTACATCCCCACGGACAACAACGTCGTGGCAGCCCTGGACTCCGTAGTCCAGATCGCCGAGACCAAGAAGATCCCGCTGGTCACCGGTGACGCAGGCAGCGTTGAAGCAGGCGGCCTGGCCACCTGGGGCATTGACTACGAACTGCTGGGCTACCAGACCGGCATGATGGCCATCAAGATCCTCGAAGAGGACGCCGACCCGGCCACCATGCCGATCGAGACCCTCACCGAAACCAAGCTGGTCATCAACAAGAGCGCAGCAGCCAACATGGGAATCGAAATTCCCGCCTCGATGCTCGACGAAGCCGACCAGGTCATCGAGTAACACCGAAGCTGCCTTTCCCACCCTGCTGTAAGGAACAGAACTTCCATGATCACTGCTGTTGAACTGGGGCTTATTTACGCCGTTATGGCCCTGGGCGTTTACCTCACCTTCCGGATCCTGGATTTTCCGGACCTTACCGTGGATGGCAGCTTCACCACCGGCGCAGCCGTGGCGGCCATTTTGATCACCAACGGGGTTCCACCCCTGGCCGCCACGGCAGCTGCGTTCGGAGCAGGCCTGGTGGCCGGCTGCGTCACGGGCCTGCTCCACACCAAGGGCAAGATCAACGGCCTGCTGGCCGGCATCCTCACCATGATCGCCCTCTACTCCATCAACCTGCGGATCATGGGGACCTCGAACCTCTCCCTGCTCCGCCAGGACACGCTCATCACGCCGCTGCGTGAAAACGGCTACCTGGGCGGCGCCGTCGCCATTGCCCTGTTTGCCCTGCTGGCTCTGGGCGTGAAGCTCTTCCTGGACTGGTTCCTGCACACTGACCTGGGCCTGGCCATGCAGGCCACCGGTGACAACCAGGAAATGGTCAGCAGCTTCGGCGTCAGCACCGACCGGATGAAGATCCTGGGCCTGGCCCTCTCCAACGGTTTCGTGGGCCTCTGCGGCGCGGTTGTGGCCCAGTACCAGGGCTTCGCCGACATCGGCATGGGCATCGGCCTGATCCTGGTTGGCCTCGCCTCGGTGATCATCGGCCAGGCGATCTTCGGTTCCCGCCTGATTGTCGTCTCCACCCTCGCCGTGGTGCTGGGCGCCGTCGTCTACCGCATTGTGATTGCCCTGGCCCTGGACCTCGGCTTCGAACCCAATGACATGAAGCTGATATCCGCGGTGCTTGTGGTCCTGGCACTGATCCTTCCGCAGTGGAAGGTCTTCCGCCGGCTGCCCACCTTCAGCAGCCTGCGCAAGTCCAACGTCACCACCGCCAGCTAGCAACGAAAGCAAACCGATGCTGAAAATCGACAACGTACAGAAGACCTTTTTCGCCGGCACCGTCAACGAACGCGTTGCCCTGGCGAAAATCGACCTGGAGCTGGCGGCCGGGGAATTTATCACCGTGATCGGCTCCAACGGTGCCGGCAAGTCAACATTGCTGAACATGGTCTCCGGCAAGCTGCGCCCGGACACCGGATCGGTGCTCATTGACGGCAAGGACGTCACCAAGCTGGCCGACTACCAGCGGGCGCGTTTCATCGGCCGGGTCTTCCAGGACCCCATGGCCGGTTCCGCCCCGCAGCTGAGCATCGAACAGAACATGTCCATCGCCTATGAGCGCGGCAAGCGCCGAGGCCTGGGCTGGGGTGTGTCCGGCAAGAAGCGGGAGCTGTTCCGCGAGGAACTCAAGTCCCTTGAACTGGGGCTGGAAAACCGCCTCAAGGCCAAGGTCGGCCTGCTCTCCGGCGGCCAGCGCCAGGCGCTCTCCCTCCTGATGGCAACATTCAGCGAGCCGAAAATCCTGCTGCTGGACGAGCACACCGCCGCCCTGGACCCGCAGCGCGCCGCCCTGGTGTCCCGCCTCACCGGTGAAATCGTGGCCCGCCACAACCTCACCACGCTCATGGTCACGCACAACATGCAGCAGGCACTGGACCTGGGCACCCGGCTGATCATGATGCACGAGGGCCGGATCATCCTGGACCTGGACAGCGAGCAGAAGGCCGCCATGACCGTGCCGGACCTGCTTCACGAGTTCGAGAAGATCAAGGGCGGCCTGGACGACCGCACCCTGCTCCAGTAACCACCAGCCCTTCCCCCCTCCCCATCGAGATGGCAGAAACTGCCCGTTAGACGTCTCTAACGGGCAGTTTCTGCCATCTCGTTTAGGTGGGCCGAGGCACGGCGAGGGCGGCACGGAAGGTACGTGCCTGCCGGATCACCTGAATCTTTGGCATGCTTGGAGCTATGTCTAACCGAGCCGGCACACCCGCCCAACCATCTGACCTCGTCGATCTCACGGCACTGCTCGACGCGTACTACGACGTCGCGCCGGACCTCGCTGACCCCGGCCAGCGCGTAGCCTTCGGCACCTCCGGGCACCGCGGAAGCTCCCTGAAGGGATCCTTCAACGAACCCCACATCGCCGCCATTACACAGGCGATCGTTGAGTACCGCACCGGCGCAGGCATCACCGGCCCGCTGTTCATGGGCAAGGACACCCACGCACTTTCGGAGCCGGCGCAGAACACCGCCTTGGAAGTCCTGGCCGGCAACGGCGTGAACGTCCTGATCGACGCGCGCACCGGGTTCACTCCCACCCCGGCCCTGAGCCACGCGATCCTGACGCACAACGCCACCCGCACGGACCAGGCGGACGGTATTGTCATCACGCCGTCCCACAACCCTCCAGCCGACGGCGGATTCAAGTACAACCCGCCCAGCGGCGGTCCCGCCGACGCCGAAACCACGGCCTGGATCGCCAACCGGGCCAACGAACTGCTGGAGAATGGGCTGCGCGGCGTGCAGCGGGTTCCGCTGGGCGAAGCACGGCTGGCTGAATCGGTGGGCGCCTACGACTTCCTGCAGCACTACGTGGGGGACCTCGGTTCGGTGCTGAACATGGACGCCATCAAGGGTTCCGGCCTGCACATCGGCGCGGATCCCATGGGCGGGGCCTCCGTCGATTACTGGGGCGCCATCGGCGAGCAGTACGGACTGAACCTGACCGTGGTGAACCCCAGCGTTGATCCGCAGTTTGGTTTCATGACGCTGGACTGGGACGAGAAGATCCGGATGGACTGCTCTTCCCCCGATGCGATGGCATCGCTCATCGCCCAGGCCGGACGCTACGACATCGCCACGGGCAACGACGCCGACGCCGACCGTCACGGCATCATCACCCCGGACGCCGGACTGATGAATCCCAACCACTACCTCGCCGCTGCCGTGGAATACCTGTACGCCAACCGCTCCGGCTGGCGCGGCGACGCGATGGTGGGCAAGACCCTGGTCTCCTCCTCCATGATTGACCGCGTGACCGCCAGCCTGGACCGCCGGCTGATGGAGGTGCCGGTGGGCTTCAAGTGGTTCGTTCCGGGACTGCTGTCCGGCGAAGTGGCATTCGGCGGCGAGGAATCTGCCGGCGCCTCTTTCCTGCGCCTGGACGGCTCGGTCTGGACCACGGACAAGGACGGAATCCTGCTGGCCCTGCTGGCCTCGGAGATCACCGCCACCACATCCAGGACTCCGTCCCAGCATTACCGGGAACTGACGAACCGTTTTGGGGATCCGGTCTACGCCCGGGTTGATGCCCCGGCCACCCGCGAACAGAAGGCAGCGCTGTCCAAGCTGTCGCCGTCGGACGTCACTGCCACCACACTGGCAGGTGAGGAGATCACCGCGCGGCTGACCGAGGCGCCCGGCAACGGCGCGGCTGTCGGCGGGCTGAAGGTCACCACGGAGAACGCCTGGTTCGCGGCACGGCCGTCCGGGACCGAGGACGTGTACAAGATCTACGCCGAGTCCTTCAAGGGCGCAGAGCACCTCAGCGAGGTCCAGACAGAGGCCAAGGCGATTGTTGACTCAGTGATTTCGTAGCCCGCCGCATCGAGATGACAGAAACTGCCCGTATGAGCGTTCATACGAGCAGTTTCTGTCATCTCGAATAGTTAGAGGAGGCGGCGCAGGATCCGGCCCTTGAAACCGTTGTACGGCGGATAGGCCACGCGCAGGGTATCCAGCAGTGTCCCCTTCGAAAACACCGGGCGGGCCTGGCTGAACGTGTCGAAGGAGTGCTTACCGTGGTACGCGCCCATCCCGCTGGCACCGGCGCCGCCGAACGGCAGTTCCGGGACCGCCAGCTGCACTATGGCGGCGTTGTGGTTCACTGACCCGGCCCGCACGCCCTGCTCGAACCGGCGCTGCTGCGACGCGGAGCTAGTGAACAGGTAGGACGCCAGCGGAACCGGCCGGGCGTTGATGATCTCCATGGCTTGGTCCAGGTCCCGGACCGTGACCACCGGAAGGATCGGACCGAAGATCTCCTCCTGCATCACGGGGGCGTCCAGCGGCACGTCCGCCAGCACGGTGGGCTCGAGGTACAGGTCTTCCCGGCTGCTGCGTCCGCCGGAGACCACTGTTCCGTCCGCCAGGTAGCCCGTGAGCCGGTCGAAGTGGCCTTCATTGACAATTCGGCCATAGTTGGCGCTGCGCGAGGGGTCCTTGCCCACGAACTCACGCATCACCTTGGCCAGGGCCCGGAGCAGCTTGGGGGCCGCTTCTTCGGTGACCAGCACGTAGTCCGGTGCAACGCAGGTCTGCCCGGCATTGATGAGCTTGCCGTAGGCCAGCCGACGGGCGATGGAGGTCAGGTTCCCGTCCAGTACGACGGCGGGAGACTTGCCTCCCAGCTCCAGGGTCACCGGAGTCAGGTGCTCAGCGGCAGCCCGCATAACGATTTTGCCCACGCGTTCCCCGCCGGTGTAGAAGATGTGGTCGAAGCGCTCAGCGAGCAGCGCCTGGGACACCTCCTGAGCACCTTCGATGACCACCACGGCCTCCGGGTCCAGGTATTCCGGCAGGATCCGGGCTATCGCCGCGGAAGTGGCCGGCGCAAGCTCGCTGGGCTTCAGCACGGCGGCGTTGCCCGCGGCGAGCGCTCCGATGAGCGGGGCGAGGAGCAGCTGCACGGGATAGTTCCACGGCGCGATGATCAGCACCACCCCCAGCGGCTGCGGCTCAACCTTGGCCGACGCCGGCTGCAGGCCCAGCGGCACCGGCACCCTGGTGGTCCGGGTCCAGTCCGCCAGGTGCTTCAGCGCGTGGGCCGCTTCAGCCCGCGTGATGGAGATTTCGGTGAGGTACGCCTCGAGGGCATTCTTGCCCAGGTCCGCCTGCAGTGCCGCGGCGAACTCCTGCTCCCGCTCGGAGAGCATCCGCATCAGGGCTTTCAGCTGCGCTTTCCGCCAGGCCACAGGCCGGGTACGGCCGCTGGCATAGACCTTGCGTACCGCGGCAACCTGCGCCGGGACGCTTGCTGCCGGGGAAAGTGCCGGGGTGCCCGCGCTCATGCCCGGTTCCCGCTTCCAGCCGCTGCGGAGGTTGGGGCCCCCGGGTCCGGTGCCGGGCGGCCGGTGAAGTGGTCCATCGACTGGTAGACCTTGAAGATCCTGCCGGCCACCACGTCCCAGGCCGGCTGGGGCAGCAGCCCGCGCAGGGCGCTTCCCAGCGGGACGGTCCACGGCAGCTGGACCCGGGCCTTGCCCTCAAGCAGCGCCTTCCAGGCCTTGTCCCCCACGTATTCGGGGTCCATCAGCGGCGTCATCAGCGGGCCGCGGGCCCCTTCGAACATGCCGGTCTTGATGTAGCTGGGGATCAGGGTGGTGACCTGGATGTGGCCGTGTCCGGCTTCCTCGAGTTCCAGGCGCAGCGAATCGCTCCAGCCGATCACGGCCCATTTGGAGGCGGTGTAGACGCTCATCTTGGGAACCGACAGGGTGCCGGAGGCCGAGGCGACGTTGAGGATTCGGGCCGGGGTGCGGCGTTCGATCATGCCCGGCAGGAAGGCGCGGGTGATGTGCATGGGGGCCAGCGTGTTCACGTCCATGACCGCGTCGATGTCCGTTCCGGTGTGCTCCCAGAAGTACTTGCCGCGGACTATGCCCGCGTTGTTGATCAGCACGTCCGGGGCGCCTAGTTCAGCCAGCACGGCCTCGGCTTTTTCTGCCACTTCGGCTGCCGATGAGACGTCCAGGGTGTACGGCAGGACTTCCGAGGTACCGAGTCCGCGCAGCCGCTGTGCCGCTCCCTCCAGGGCATCTGCGTTGCGGTCCCACAGCACTACGGCTTTGGCCCCCTCACGCACCGCCCGTTCGGCGTACAGCAGGCCCATTCCCATGGCCGCTCCGGTGATGAGTACTGTCCGTCCAGAAACTGAAATTCCCACGAATGATCCGTCCGTCACAGGCCGGCGTCGGCCCATTTGCTTCCCCGGTAAAATTACTGGTGCGTGCAACATAGCGTGGCACAGAAGCCCCGCCGGTAACATTCTCCACGAGTCAATCCCCCTTTGTCCTTTTGGAAGGCACACGCATGAGCAGGTTCGGCACAGACTGGAAACTCCACGGAAACGGCAAGACAGTTACTCCCGGCTCATTCGTCGCTCCGGATGAAAGACTCAGCTGGCCGCGCACCATCGGTATTGGCGCCCAGCATGTGGTGGCCATGTTCGGCGCAACCTTCCTGGTTCCGCTGCTCACAGGCTTCCCGCCTGCCACCACCCTGTTCTTCTCCGGCGTCGGAACCATCCTGTTCCTGATCATTACCGCCGGGAAGGTCCCCAGCTACCTCGGTTCATCCTTCGCTTTCATCGCCCCGATCGCGGCCGCAGTCAACCAGCACGGTCCCGGCGGAGCGCTGGGCGGCATCATCATGGCCGGCGCTACCCTGTTCCTGATCGGCCTTGTTGCCCAGCTGGCGGGCACCCGCTGGATCCAGGTCCTGATGCCGCCTACCGTCACCGGTGCGATCGTGGCACTGATCGGCCTGAACCTGGCCCCCACCACCCGCACCAACTACGAAGCCGGTCCCATCACCGCCACCGTCACGGTTGTGGTGATCCTGCTGACCACGGTGCTCTTCAAGGGGCTGATCGGCCGCCTCTCCATCCTGGTTGGCGTCCTGGCAGGTTACGCCGCCGCGGTGATTCAGGGCGAGGTGGACTTCTCCGCCATCAATGACGCAGCCTGGTTCGGCCTGCCCGAGTTCACGGCTCCTACGTTCCACTTCAACGTCATTGGCCTGTTCGTTCCCGTAGTGCTGGTACTCGTCGCGGAGAACATCGGACACGTGAAGTCTGTTGCCGCGATGACCGGACGGGACCTGGACCCGTACACCGGCCGGGCGCTGATGGCCGACGGCGTTGCCACCATGCTCGCCGGTGCCGGCGGCGGTTCCGGAACCACCACCTATGCGGAGAACATCGGCGTGATGGCCGCCTCCCGGGTGTACTCCACGGCCGCCTACTGGGTTGCCGGCATCACCGCGGTGCTGCTGAGCCTGTTCCCCAAGTTCGGTGCCCTCATCGCCACCATTCCCCAGGGCGTGCTGGGCGGTGCCGGCGTGGTGCTTTACGGCATGATCGGCATCCTGGGTGTCCGGATCTGGGTGGACAACCGCGTGAACTTCTCCAACCCGATCAACCTCTCAGTGGCCGGTGTTGCCCTGGTGGTCGGCATCGCGAACTACACCTGGAACGTTGGCGGCCTGACTTTCGAGGGCATTGCCCTGGGCACCGCCGCCACCCTGGTGATCTACCACGGCATGATGGCGATCGCGCGCTGGCGGGGCACCATGCCGGAGGAGCCGCAGGAAGACGTCGGCGCCACGCCGTCGAGCCTGGGCTAGAAGGATCTAGGCCCCCTCCAGGGCCGCCTGCGTGGCGCGGGCAACGTAGAACTCTGCCCGCGCCATGGCATCCTCCGGGCTCTGCGCCAGGTCGAGCAGGCTGACCGCCGCCTCAACGCCGTACTCGGCCAGGACCTTCGGACCCAGCGTGATGGCTCCGGCCACCAGCACCACCGGGATTCCCTTTTCCGCGGCCATCCGGGCCACCTCCAGCGGAGCCTTTCCGTACCGTGACTGCTCATCAATGGAGCCTTCCCCGGAGAGCACCAGGTCCGCCCGCTCCAGCGCCGGTGCCAGGCCCACCAGATCGGCAATGAGCTCGAAGCCCGGTTCAATCCGTGCATCCGTGAAGGCGAGGAAGGCGGACGGGAAGCCGCCGGCCGCTCCGGCACCGGGAACGTCGACGTCGACGCCGGTAGCTTCCTTCAGCAGCCGCGCCCAGTTTCCCAGTGCTTCATCAAGCAGCAGCCGGGCGGAGGAATCGGCACCCTTCTGCCCGCCGAAGACGTGGGCGGCACCGTTGTGGCCGGTCAGCGGGTTGGTCACGTCCGCGGCAATCCGGATGCGGGTGTCCTTCACGCGCGGGTCCAGGCCCGAAGCGTCGACGGCGGCGGCCACGGCAAGACCGGCGCCTCCCGGCGGCACGGGCTCGCCGGCGGCGTCGAGGATCCGCAGGCCCAGGGCGGTGAGCGCACCTGAACCGCCGTCGGTCATCGCCGATCCACCGATGCCGAGAATGATCTCCTGTGCCCCCGCGTCCAGCGCCGCCGTGATGAGCTGCCCGCTGCCAAAGCTCGACGCCGCCAGGGACGTCTGCACGGACGGTTCAACCAGCATCAGGCCGGAAGAGCGGGCGGTTTCCAGGACCGCCGTCGTGCCGTCCAGCGCCCAGACGGCCGTGACTTCGCGGCCCAGCGGCCCTCGGACCCTCGCTGTGCGTTCCTGCGCTCCGGCGGCGAGCGCCGCTTCGAGCGTGCCCTCACCGCCGTCGGCGACCGGAACCCGGGTAACATCAGCGTCCGGATAGACGGAGAGCACCCCCTGCGCCATCGCGGCCGCGGCTTCCTCAGCGGTGAGGGTGCCTTTGAACTTGTCCGGGGCTATGAGCACGCGCATGGATTACATCCTGCCAGCGAATCGCAGCCGCGGCACGTGCAGCAGGGCCGGCCTAGCCAGTCCCGGGACCCTGCGGCCAGGCGCCGCGCACGGCCAGCACGGCGGACAGCAGGTCTGCCCGGTCAGAGACCAGACCGTCCACACCCATATCCAGAAGGCCTTCCATCAGCGGCCGGGTGTTGACCGTCCAGACATGCACCTGGATACCGGCCCGGCGGCAGCGCCGCAGGAAAGCGGGACGCACCACGGGAATTCCGCGGTAGCTGACCGGCACCTGCACACAACCGAAGCGTCCCAGCCGGGCAACCAGGCCGCCGAGGCCCAATGGCGACAGCAGCAGCAGCGCGGCCATCGCGGCTGATCCGGCGGAGGTCGCGGCAGGCTTTGAGAGCCGGCGCAGGCAGTCCAGCCGCCGGCGGTCCGAGAAGGAGGTCACCAGCACCCGGTCATGGGCCTGGTGCTTTTCGATCAGGGCGGCCAGCGCAGCGGCACCGGCGGCATCCTTGATGTCAACGTTCAGCCGCACGTCCGGCCAGCGGAGGAGGACTTCCTCCAGCGTAGGGATCGGCTCGCGCCCGCCAACGCGGACACCGCGCAGTTCGCGCAGGCTGCGGGCACTGATCGGACCGGACGCGTCGGTAACCCGGTCCAGGGTTTCATCGTGGAAGGCCATGAGTACGCCGTCGCTGGTGGTCCGCACGTCGGTCTCAAGATAGCCGAAGCCCAGGTCCACCGCCGCCTGGAAGGCTCCCAGGGTGTTTTCGAGCCCGTCGGGACTGAACCCCCGGTGGGACAGCCCCAGCGGCCCACCGCCGGTCAGCGAGGCGGACGGCGGGACGAAGTACGGCAGTGCGGTCACAGGGGTACTTTATCGCCTGCCGACACGCGATCTTGTGCGGCCTCCCGGCCCGCGGACGGACTTCGCGAATTAGACTGGCTGCACCCCGGGGCCGGAACCCTTCCATCCTCGTCCGCAAGCCATGGAGGTGGCCGCATGCAGCACGGTTCTGCCCGGCAGACAGCGGGACGCTGGCTCCGCTGGCCAGCGGACGGACTGCGCGGCACCGTGGCACGGTCTCCGGTGACGCTGGTGTTCCTGGCACTGTTCTGGTTCCTGGGTATCCTCACCTCCTCGGTGCTGGACGGGCCGGATGATCCGCTGCTGCCCTGGGTGAGCGTGTCCGTGGATACCCTGCCGGACTACTGGCCTGCACTGCTGCTTTCCGCACTGTGGGCCAACGGACTGGCCGGCTACATCAGCGGTACCCTGCTGACGCTGGCCGTGGGACTGCCGGCAGAACGCCTCCTGGGCAGCCGGCGATTCCTTGCAGCAGCAGTGGGAACGCAGGTCATTGGGGCACTGGCCGGCATCGGCTTCGCGGCCGGCCTGAACGGTGCCTTCGAGGACTGGGGCAGGGAACTCAGCACGGATTCGTTCGTGGGTCCCGTGGCACTGGTCTGTGGAGTCGCCGCGGCCGCGTCGGCAGGCATGGGCACCCTCTGGCGCCGCCGGGTGCGGCTGGCACTGTTCACGCTCCTGATGGTCCTCGCCCTGTATTCAGGCGCGCTCCGGGACGTGATGTCCCTGGCCGCGGCGGTCACCGGCGGGATCTGGGGACCGTACCTGTTTGGGCGGCGTCCCCGCTGGCCCCGAAGCCTGGTGTCCAGCCGGCGCGAGGCCCGGGTACTGATAGGACTGGTGGTGGTGGCTACCGCCGTCGGGCCGGTTCTCGCCGCCCTGAACGTGCGCGCCGTCGGGCCCCTGGCCGTCCTCGCGTACCTTTTCACCAACGCGGAAACCCTTGACCCGGTGGCGCTGGCCAACATCTGCGCCGATCCGTCCATGCACGCTGAGTGCCGCACCGCCAGGCTGGAACAAAGCGCGGGACTGGCCGGGTTCTTCCTTGCCGTCCTTCCCCAGGTGCTGCTGATCGTCTTCGCGGACGGCCTGCGGCGCGGACGCCGGTTCGCCTGGATCAGCGCGCTGATCCTGCAGGGCCTGATGACCCTGGCCGCAGCCGTCCGGATTGGGTTCTTCCTCGCCGGACACACGGGCGGCGTGTACGGCGTTGGCGGCAAGGTGCAGCCTCTGGCGCTGGTGCTTCCCATGCTGCTGCCGCTGCTGGTGTTCGTGCTGCTGGCCCTGTCCGGACGGCTCTTCGCCGTCTCCGCGGCGCCGGGCACCTACCGCCGGCTGTTCCTGACCTGCGCCACGGCCGGGGTCATCCTGGCCGCCGTGTGGGTGGGCGGCGGGCTGCTGCTGCGCAACGGTTTCACGCCGCGGGCGGACATGGAGTCCCTGCTGGAAGACCTGCCGCTGAGGTTCCTGCCGGTGTCCGAGATCATTTCCAGGCCTCCGGAGCTGCTGCCGCAGTCGCTTCCCGCCATCATCCTCTACGAAGGTGTGGGCGTAGTTTTCTGGATCCTCACCTGTGTGCTGCTGCTGCGGTCCTTCCTCGAGCCCGCCTACAGCCGCTTCGCGCTTGACGAAGAGCGGGCCCGGACCCTGCTGACCTCCAGCGGCGGCAGCACGATGGCGTGGATGACGCTCTGGAGCGGCAACTCCTACTGGTTCTCCCCCACCGGCAATTCATATGTTGCGTACCGGCTTGGCTCCGGCGTCGCCCTGACTGTCGGCGACCCGGTGGGGCCCCCGGCCGAGTTGCGGCAGTCAGTGGAGGGCTTCGCGGCGTACTGTGCTGAATCCGGTGTGACCGCGTGCTTCTATTCGGTGAATGAGGCCACCAGGGAAGCGGCCGCCGACCTGGGACACACGGACCTGCAGGTGGCGGAGGAAACCCTGCTTCCGCTCGGGACCCTGGCCTTCCGCGGCAAGCGTTTCCAGGACGTGCGGACTGCTTTCAACCGCGCGGGCAAGGCCGGGATCCGTGCCGAGTGGACCACCTACCGCACGGCGCCGCTGTCCGTCCTGGACCAGATCAACGCCATTTCCGAAGAGTGGGTCGCGGAGAAGCGGATGCCGGAAATGGGTTTCACGCTCGGCGGGATCGAAGAGATTGACGACGACGGCGTGCGGCTGCTGCTCGCCGTGGACCAGGACCGCACGGTGCATGGGGTGACCTCCTGGCTGCCGATCTACCGGGATGGCGGAATTATTGGCTGGACGCTCGATTTCATGCGACGGCGTGCCCGCGGCTTCCCTGCCGCCATGGACTTCCTCATCGCCTCCGCCGCGCTGTCGCTGCAGGATGAAGGGTTCCAGGTGCTCAGCCTCTCCGGTGCTCCCCTGGCCCGCAACGAGGCGTCATCGACTGCTGCATCCGAAGCCGGAAACGCTGCCGGCGGAGCAGCAGCTCCGCGGCGGGTAACCGAAACGCCCCCCGCCCTGGAGTGGCTGATGGACCGGCTCGGTGCCACGCTGGAACCGGTCTACGGCTTCCGCTCCCTGCTGGCGTACAAGGCCAAGTTCCAGCCGGAGTACGTTCCGCTGTACATGACATACGTGGATGCGGCGTCCCTGCCCGCGATCGCAAACGCCCTGGCGCGCGCCTACGTGCCGCACGTATCCGTGGGCCAGACGTTCACCCTTGCCCGGAGGATCGTAGGCAACCAGCGATGAACCTGTCGCTGACATCGGGGCCGGTGCCCGTGCTGGCATTGAGCCTTGGTGCGGCCGGGCTCTGCTGGCTGTGCTGGGGCCCGCGCAGGTATCTCACCCGGGTTGTTCCATTCGCAGTGATGGGAGCCCTGGCCGGGACCGTGCTCCTGTTCGTGGCAGCTGAGCTGCTGCTCTCCTGGTGGGATGCCTCCTTTCCGCGGTACCTCTACTTATATTCCGCAGGAGGAATACTGGCTCTGCTGCTGACGGTTCCCCGCTGGCGTCTGGCGCGGGGCATACTCGCGCGGATCCTTACGGTCCTCTCCGTAACAGCCGTGCTGCTGGGTGCAGTATCGGCCGCCAACGTGGCGTACGGGCAGTACCCCACCCTGCAGTCCCTGGTGGACAGTCCGGGCGATTCAAGCGGCGCAGTTCCGCTGCGCAAGCTGGTTCCGGGACAGGACACCACCCCGAGTACGGAAGCGAACTGGACGCCGCCGTCGGACATGCCCGCGGAAGGGGGAGTCTATGAGGTCCAGATTCCCGGTGCCGTCTCCGGCTATGCCGCCGGAACCAGCCTGGTGTATCTCCCGCCCGCCTATGTGGCATCTCCCCCGGCGCAGAACCTGCCCGTCCTGATAGCGCTGCACGGACAGCCCGGCACGCCGGCAGACTGGTTCGCCGGCGGACAGCTGCAGCAGGTCATGGATGACTTCGCGGCGCAGCACAACGGGCTGGCGCCCGTCGTCGTTCTTCCGGACCTCTCCGGCGGTTCGAACGCCAACTGGTCCCTCTGCCTCGATTCGAAGCAGGGCCGCGGGGCGACGTACCTCGCCGAGGACGTCCCCGCCTGGATCAAGGACAACCTCTCCGCCGGTCTGGCGGGACCGCAGCAGTGGGCGGTGGCCGGTTACTCCTACGGAGGAACCTGTTCCGTGCAGCTCGCGGTGAACTTCCCGGACACGTTCCCCACCTTCATCGACATCTCCGGGGAGAACCAGCCCACCATCCCGGGCGGCGTCCAGTCCCTCGTGAATACCTACTTCGGCGGCGACGCCTCCGCCTTCGCGGCACAGAATGCCCTGGACATCCTCAAAAAGCAGACCTTCCCCAACACGGCGGGGATCGTCGTGGTCGGCAAGGATGACGGGGTGTACAACGGCCAGGGCCGGCAGGTGTACGACGCCGCCAAGGCCGCTGGCATGGATGTCCAGCTCCAGGAGCTGCCGGGAGGACACTCCTGGCAGGTGTGGAAGGAAGGCCTCTCGGACAACCTGGACTGGCTCGGCCGGAGGCTTGGCATACTTGGACAATGAGCGACGCACCTACCGACCGCCTGACGCGTCACCTCTCCCGGATGGCCCAGGTGCTCGGAACGCACGGACTTCTCCTGGTGACACTCGCCGCGGGGCTGGTTCCCGCCCTGCTCCTGGCCCTGGTGACCGGCGGCGTCTATGAAGCGGTGGCGGAAGAGGACGGCGTCGCTGCCCTGGACCATCCGGTACTCGCCGCAGCCAAGTCGATGCGTTCCCCCGGGCTGGACACGGCGCTCACCTGGTTCACCAACCTGGGCGGCACGGTTGGCCTTCCCCTGCTGGCGGCCGTTGCGGTGGCCCTGCTCTGCCGGTGGCAGCGCAGCTGGACTCCCCTCATCCTGACGGCATCCGCGGCGGCCGGCTCCCTGCTGATGACGGTTGCCGGCAAGGCCCTGGTGGGACGGTCACGGCCACCGCTTTCCGATGCCGTTCCCCCGTATGAATACTCCGACTCATTTCCCAGCGGACATTCCCTGAATTCGATGGTGATAGCCGGAACCATCGCGTACCTGCTGGTGGTCTACCTGGGTTCACGGCGTGCCCGGATCATCACGGTGCTCACGGCGGCGGTATTTGTGGTGGCCATGGGCCTGAGCCGCGTGTACCTGGGGCACCACTGGCTGACGGATGTGCTGGTGGCCTGGAGCCTGGGGCTCGCGTGGCTGGCCATCCTCATTACGGTTCACCGGCTGCTGCGCGTACGCCGGCTGCGGAACCTGCCTGCGGCCTAGAACTCCCGGCCGCGCAGCAGGTCCTCCAGGACCTGGGCCACCCCGTCCTCGGCGAACGGCGGCGCCTGGCGGGACACTGCTGACCGAACGGCAGGATGGCCGGACGCCATGACATAGCCGCGGCCGGCCCAGCCCAGCATGCCCAGGTCATTGGGCATATCACCGAACGCCACCACGTCTGCGGCGTCGATCTTCAGCGACTCGGCATAATCTGCCAGCGTCACGGCTTTATCCAGGCCGGGGGCGGACATTTCCAGCAGCGGGACCGACGGCGCCGAATGGGTGGTGGAGACCAGGTGCGCAACCTCAGGCTTCACCCTCCGGAGGAAATCATCAGGGTGGACGTCTTCCACCTTGGCGAGGAACTTCACCACGCGGCTGCCCGGTCCCAGGGATTCAGTGAGCGGGGCGGGCGCGACGGCGCCGAGCAGGTCCGCCCCGGCATCCTGCAGGAATCCGGGTTCCAGGTGGAATCCCTCTACGGTCTCGGCGGCGAAACGCACCGCCGGATAGAGGCTGCGAATGATGCCCGCCGCCTGGAACATGCCTTCCAGGGCCAGCGGCTCGGACCAGGTCACCTGTGCGGCTTCGAGGTCGTAGAGGATCGCCCCGTTGGAGCAGATCACGGTGCCGGTGTGGCCCAGCTGTTCGCGGACGGGACCCAGCCAGCGCGGCGGCCGGCCGGTGACGAAGACAATCCGGATACCGGCGTCGGCGCATTTGCGGAACGCATTGACGGTCCGGTCACTGATCCTGTTGTCCGGGCCGACTATGGTCCCGTCCAGGTCACTCGCTACCAGCCGCATGCCCCGCCCTTCCGTTGGCTACCAGCCTAGCCGGAATGCGGGGTGTGCACGGCCAGGCACTAGGTCTCCGGACGCTCCGCCGTTCCCACGATCACGCCGCGGGCCAGCGTGTGTCCGCGCAGCGTCATGGAAAGCACTCCGGGCCTGGCGTCCTGGGGCACATCCAGCAGCGGCACATCCAGTGCATGGACCACGACGAAGTAGCGGTGCTTTCCGTGCCCCACCGGCGGCGCAGCACCGGTGTAGCCGGGTTCTCCCATTTCGTTGAGGAGCTGAAGGGTGCCCTCCGGCATTCCCGAGCGGGACGCATTTTCGGTGACGGAGGTTTCTTCCGCCGGGATGTTGACTGCAGCCCAGTGCCAGAACACGCCGGGGATCGGGGCGTCAGGGTCCACCATCGTGACGGCGAAGCTGCGTGTTGCTTCCGGCCAGCCGGACCAGCTGAGCTGCGGGGACGCGTCCCGCCCTCCGGGCACCGCGCCGGTGGCGTACTGCGACGGCGCCAGCGGACCGCCGTCGTCAAAGCTGGTGCTGGTGACCTCGAAGGAGGGAACCGGGGGCAGGTCTTCGGTGGGGTCGTACGCTTCCATGGGCGCTCTTCCTTTCATCTGCCGGCCCCGGTGGCGGGGTCCCGGTTGCTAGATCAGTTCGTTCCGCCGGGGCGGATCTGCGCCCGGGCGGGACACGGTAACGGCCGCTGCCTTTGCCGCGTAGGTGATAATCGCTTCCAGGTCCCCGACGCCGATCTTCCGCAGCTCCGGGCGGCGGGCAGCGCCGTCGTAATTGCGGTCCATCAGCCCGGCAATCAGTGCGGACATAAACGAATCACCAGCACCCACCGTGTCAGCGACGGCGACCGACGGCGCAGCAGCCTCGCAGCTGCCGGACTCGGCTACTGCCCAGGGACCGCGGGAACCGCGCGTAACCACCACGATGGCCGGCCCCATGGACAGCCAGGCGCGGGCGGCATCCTCAATGCTCAGGTCCGGGTAAAGCCAGGCAAGGTCCTCATCGGAGGCCTTCACGACGTCGGCCAGCCGGACGAACTTTTCGGCCTGTTCCCGGGCATAGGAAACATCAGTGATGATGGTGGGCCGGCAGTTAGGGTCAAAGGTGATGGTGGCCTGCGGATGCGCCCGTTCCACGGTGGTGAGCACTTCGCTGGCACCCGGGGAGAGCATGGTGGCAATGGAGCCGGTGTGCAGCAGCGTGGTGCCGTCAAGCAGGCGGGGAAGCTCTTCTTCCAGCCCCGGCAGCGCCCATTCAAGGTCGAAGGTGTAGCGCGCCCCGCCGGCCGGATCCAGCGTCGCCGTGGCAACGCTGGTGGGCCTGTCGTCCGCCGGCAGCGCCGCCAGGACCGAGTTGTGCTTGAGGTGCTGGGCGATCAGCACTCCGTAGGCGTCATTGCCGTAGCGCCCAATGAACTGCACCGGCCTGCCCAGCCTGGCCACCCCCACGGCTACGTTCAGCGGACTGCCGCCGGGATGGGAACGGCGGGGCGCCGTGTCGCTGAGGACTTCGTCGATGAGGGCTTCGCCGATGACTGTGATCACGGACTCAACCTATCGAGCAGTTGCCCGGCGGCGCTACCCGGAGGTCTTCGCGGCCGCGTCGTCGAGGCTCCGCAGCACCTCTGCCCAGGCAGGAGTTCCGGGGGTGATCATGTCAAAATGGTCCCCCGGGATTAGCCGGAGTTCCGCAGTTCCGCCGGCCGCATCCGCCGCCTTGACGTAGTTCTCCGCCAGTTCCAGCGGCACTGTGGTGTCCGTGGCTCCGTGCAGCACGAACACCGGGACGGGAGCCGGAACCGCCCGGACCGGATCAGCTAACCGCCACCGCTCCGGTTCCTGATCCGGGCCTGCTCCCAGGAAATTCTCCGCGGCTCCGTCACTGAGCCCCAGTTCATGGGCACGCCGCAGGTCCAGCACCCCGGACTGGCTGACGACGGCGTTCAGCGGCATCCGTGGCGCACTGCGTCCGGCCGCCCAGACCGCCAGGTGGCCGCCGGCCGAGTGCCCCAGGGCGATCACCGGGCCCGGAACCCCCGCGATTTCCGGAAGGCCGGCGAGCGCGTCGATGCCCGCGCTGATGTCCTCGAAGGTCTCCGGCCACCCGCCTCCGTTTCCGGCCCGGCGGTATTCGAGGTTCACGGCAGCCCATCCCCGTGCTGCCAGGTCCGCGGCGAGCGGGCGCCCGAGTTCGAGCGAGTATTTGGACCGCCAGTAGCCGCCGTGGATGATGACCACGGTGCCGCGTTCCGGCTGCTGACTGTGCGGGAGCGTCAGCTCCCCAAACTGTTCGGCGTGGCCGCCGTAGCTGAACCGCTGTGGCATGGGGGCTCCTCCGTTTGGGGCAGATGCGTGCCGCGGGCCGCGCCGGGGGGGCAGCCGCCCTAATCTGGAACTGAGCCTAGCCGCCGCCTGCGGGCGAGTTGTCAGCGGCGTGCCCTAGGCTGGCAGAAACTGCGAAAGGACTATCGTGAGCGCGTGGGACACCCTGGATGACCGGCTTCGCCCGGTGGTCCAGGCCAGCACGGACGAGTACGCCCGGGTACGACCGGCCCTGGAGGCCGTGACGGCGGAAATGGAAGCCAGCCTGCGGGCCGTCTTCGACGAGAGCACGGTCAAGCCGCTGTTCATCGCTTCACGCACCAAATCCGTTGAGTCCTTCCGGGACAAGGCATCCCGCACGCTGCCCCCGGAGAATCCGGACGAGGTACCTACCCTGCTGTTCCCGGATCCGCTGCGGAACCTGACGGATCTGGTGGGCGTCCGGGTCATCATGACCCTCCCGCACGAGGTTGATGAGGCAGCCAACCTCATCAAGCGGCAGCGGGCCGAGTTCGACTGCCGCGGAGACCGGGAAAAGGACATTGGCTCCATCGAATCCGGAACCTACGGCTACTCAAGCCGGCACCTGATCCTCCGGACCATCCAGAATGACACGGTGCGGGAGTATCACCGGCTGCTGGAGCCGTCCCAGAAACCGAACGGCAGCTACCTGTTCGAGGTGCAGATCCGCACGGTGCTGGCCCACGCCTGGTCCGAGATTGAACACGACATCCGGTTCAAGGCCGGCGATCCGCGTGCCTGGAGCCCCTACTTCGACCGGCAGTTCACCGCCACGGCCGCCATGCTTGAAACGGTGGAGAACGAGTTCGCCGAGCTGCACGAGCGCTATGAGACGGTCACCGGGTTCTGGGATGAGGAGGGTGAAGGGTCGGCGCCGCTGACACCCAACCGGATCCGGCATGTCTGGATGACCCTGCTGCCGCACGTGAACCGCAAGGCCGGGGACGACTGGGGCTGGGCCGCGGAACTGCTGGCCGCGCATGGGCTGAAGACCACCATGGACCTGGCCGGGCTGCTGCAGGCGGAGGCAATCACCGAGGTCCGGGCTGCGCTGGACCACCGCTACTCGCCGGGGCCGGACCGGCTGCTGGATGACCTGCTGCTCTGGCGTTTCGGGAAGAAGCACATCGACCTGACCGCCGAGCCGGAGGACGCCCCGTCCAAGCCGCGGCGTGAGTCCCTGGGACGGCGCTACCGGCAGATGCAGCTCTACCGCGCCCGGGAGGCCTGATGATTCCACTGCCGGCTTGCGGTTTTGCTGCCGTTTAGCCGTCCTGCTGCCGGTTCTAGACGGCAGCAGAATTGCTAACCGGACGATTTCCTGCGAAGCGGAGCCGATCGCTAGGCGGACGCGCGCTGAACGAGCGTCACCGGAGGCACCGGCTGGGCTGCTGTACCTGCTGATGCTGGCCATGAGGCGTCCCGTTGGCTGTCCACGTCCGCGTCAGCGTCTGCACCCAGCAGCGGCGCGATTGCCAGCTGCGCGAACAGCGCACCCAGCATCCTGGCGTGCACGCTCACGGTGGTCAGCGGCGGCACGGCCAGTCCCGCCAGCGGTAGGTCCTCGGCACCGATGACGGCCAGGTCGTCCGGTGCGGAGAGACCGTGGGCTGCGAGTCCGGACAGCAGGGCGAAGGCGTAGTCGTCGTCGAACGCGCAGGCTGCCGTCACTGGCTCCGGTCCCTGCGTCCAGCGCCCGACGGCGGCAGCGGCGTCGGCTGCGTCCAGGCCGATCCGCTCCACCGCCGGCGGAAGGAGACCGTGCCAGGCGCAGGCGTGTTCGATCGCCGCCAGCCGCACCTGCACCCGCCAGGCGTACCCGGGCGAGTCCGGTACGGCGACACCGAGGCGGGTATGTCCCGCTGCGGCAAGGTGCTCGACCTGCAGGGCGCCAATACCCAGGTCCGGCCCCAGCGGATCATCCACCTGCTGCTGCAGGAAGGCGAGCGGCACCTCAAGGGTGCGCAGGGCGGCAAGTTCGTCGTCTGGCAGCGGCGTGGTCAGGATCAGCGCGGCCGGAGCGAGTGAGCGGACCAGTTCGGCTGCCCCGCCCGAGGCGGGCAGGCGGTGGGCCATGAGTCGGAGCCCATAGCGTTCAACCTGGTCCGAAGCGGCATCAAGAACCATTGCCAGTGCACGGCCCAGGGGTTCGGGCGGCAGGAGCATCAGCACCAGGTCGCTCCGGCCCCGGCGCAGCGTCCGGGCAGCGGTCGACGGCGCGTAGCCCAGTTTCGCGGCAGCCGTGAGGACCCGCTGGCGGGTGACGGCGGAAATGCTCTGCCCGCTCCTGCCGTTCAGCACATAACTGACCGTTGCGCGGGAGACCCCGGCGGCGCGGGCGACATCGTGCGAAGTGACCTTGCGGTGCACGGGGTTCCTTTCGTGACCAACTGACCCTTCGAAGATACACTTCACTTACACGTGTAAGTGACGGTGGCCGCGCATCCACGGCCGCTCCCTCGATTGAAAGGAACGTTCATGGCGGCCAACAAGCCCCTGACAGCCCGGAACACTATTCAGGAGTGGCTTGACCACCCCGTCGGCGGACCCATCCTGCGCGGGTTCCTGGCACAGACCGGGAGTGACGAAGCATCCCTCGGGCCGGCTCTTGGCCTCAAGCTCCAGCAGCTCGTAGATCTCAGCCAGGGACAGATGCCCCAGGCGGCCGTCGACGGCATGGTTCTGCAGGCCAACGGCGGCGTTATGCCGGAGCTGCAGGAGAGCGCCCTCCCCACCGTTGCGGGCCGCTTCACCGGGAAAACCGTCATCGTGACGGGTGCCGGATCCGGCATCGGCCGGGCTACGGCATCCCGGATTGCCCGCGAGGGCGGCCGGATTATCGCCGTGGACATTGCCGAGGCAAAGATTCAGGAACTGGCCGAAGAGCTCGGCGAGGCCATTGTCCCCGTCGCTGCGGATCTGACCGATCTGGCCGCTGTGGACCGGATTATTACTGCGGCCGGTCCGCAGATCGACGGCCTGGCGAACGTTGCCGGCATCAATGACGACTTCAGCCCGCTGCACGAGGTCTCCGACGCCATGTGGCAGAAGATCTTCGCCGTGAACGTGGACGGTCTGGTCCGCCTGACCCGCGCCGTGCTGCCCGCCATGCTCGAGGCTCGACGCGGCACGATTGTGAACGTCACGTCCGAGGCCGGCCTGCGCGGTTCCGCTTCCGGCGTGGCCTACACGGCCTCCAAGCACGCGGTTGTGGGCATCACCAAGAGTGCTGCTTTCATGTATGCCAAGGAAGGCATACGTATTAACGCGGTTGCTCCGGGCGGCGTGGCCACCGGCATTCCGATGGGCGGCAAGACCTCCGAGTATGGTGAGGCGCGCCTGGCTCCGGCCCGGGTGCTGATTCCGGGCCTGGCTTCCGCCGAGGACCTGGCGGCCTCCATCACGTTCCTGCTTAGCGATGACTCGGTGAACATCAACGGTGCCATTCTGCCGTCCGACGGCGGCTGGTCCGCAGGCTAAGTTCGGGTACACAACGACGGCGGCCGGCCCCCCTCGCGAAGAAGGAACCCGCCGCCGTCGTCGTCACCCGAAAGGCCAGTCACGGCCCGTTTCAGCCTCCAGAAGAGCCGTAACTGGCCTCTCGGCGGGGTTTAGGAACCGGAAACCGCCGCAGCCAGCTTGTTCAGCGAGCCCTCAAGCTCGTCCTTGCTGATCATCGGGAAGGAGACCTTCTTCAGGGTGTCCTTGTCCGTGACCTTGCTCCAGTCGTAGGTGAGGGTCACTTCGGTGGAGTCCGGACCCAGGGAGTCCAGCTCCCACATCCATTCCCAGCCCTTCGGTTCCGTACCGGCGGGCGCGGTCTGCCAGGCCAGCAGCTGGTTGTGGCTGAAGCCGGTGACGTGGTTCTCCGTCTTGTAGTCACCCATCTTGGCGTTGGACATGTTCATGGTGAAGACGTCCCCCACCGCGGCGATGCGGTCTGTCTTCTCATCCGAAACCACCATGCCCGAGCCGTCCAGCTCATGGTGCCGCTCGGGGTTGGACAGCAGGTGGAAAATGTCCCCTGCCGAAGCGTCGATAACGCGGGAAACGGTGATGGTCGACTGCTCGTTGGACATTGTTCTCCTTCGTGTAGACGGATACTGCCATCCCGCCGGGCGGTAGCCCGGAGGGAAACCTAGTCTTGCGTTGAGCGCTGCGCCTCTTCGAGCGTCCAGCCGCTGATGAACGGTGGGTCCTGCCCCTCGTCGCGGGTGTACTGACGGCAGCGTTCCCGCTCATCCTGCAGCCACTGCCGGAGCCCGGCCTGGGTGGACCCCAGCGACGGTACGCGGTCCAGCACGTCGATGGCCAGCTGGAACCGGTCAATCTGGTTCAGCATTGCCATGTCGAACGGCGTGGTGGTGGTGCCTTCTTCCTTGTACCCGCGCACATGCAGGTTGCCGTGGTTCGTGCGCCGGTAGGTCAGGCGGTGGATCAGCCAGGGATAGCCGTGGTAGGCGAAAATGATGGGCGATTCCCGGGTGAACAAGGTGTCGAAGTCCCGGTCGGAGAGACCGTGCGGATGCTCGGTTGAATCCTGCAGGCGCATCAGGTCCACCACGTTCACCACCCGGATCCGCAGCTGCGGGAGCCGTTCCTTCAGCAGCGCGGCGGCGGCAATGGTTTCAAGGGTGGGGACGTCTCCTGCACAGCCCATCACGACGTCGGGATCCGGCTGCGGGCCAGGCCCGCTGTCTTCGCTGCCGGCAAAGTCCCAGACGCCGATACCACGCTTGACGTGCAGCTTCGCCTCTTCGGGGTTAAGCCAGACCGGAGCCGGCTGCTTGCCGGAAACCACCACGTTAACCCGGTCCCGGGTGCCCAGGATGTGCTGGGTGACGGCCAGCAGGGTGTTCGCGTCCGGCGGCAGGTACACCCGGATCACGTCGGCTTTTTTGTTCACCACGTGGTCAATGAACCCCGGATCCTGGTGGGAGAACCCGTTGTGGTCCTGCTGCCAGACGTGGCTGGAGAGCAGGTAGTTCAGGGACGCGATGGGCTGCCGCCAGGACAGCTCCCGGCTGACCTTCAGCCATTTGGCGTGCTGGTTGAACATTGAATCGACAATGTGGACAAAGGCCTCGTAGCAGTTGAAGACCCCGTGCCGGCCGGTGAGCAGGTAGCCTTCCAGCCAGCCTTCACAAAGGTGCTCGCTGAGCACTTCCACCACGCGGCCGCTGCGGGCCAGGTGCTCGTCCACTTTGTCGATCCGCTGCTGCCAGACCTTGTCCGTGACGCCGTAGACCTCCTGCAGCCGATTCGACGCCGTCTCGTCCGGCCCGAAGATCCGGAAGTTCTCCGGGTTTCGCCGGATGATCTCCGCCAGGTACCTGCCCAGGTTCAGCATCGGGCTCACCCGTTCACTGCCCGGTTCGGCGATGTCGACGGCGAACTCCGCGTAGGAGGGCAGCCGCAGGTCCTGCAGCAGCCGGCCGCCGTTGGCGTACGGGGTGGCGCTCATCCGCAGGTTGCCCGCCGGGGCGAGGGCGGCGATTTCGGCGCGGAGTCGCCCGTCGCCGTCGAACAGGTCCTGGGGCCGGTAGGAGCGCAGCCAGTCTTCGAGCTGGGCACGGTGCCCGTCGTTCTCGTTCACCTCGGCCAGCGGAACCTGGTGTGCCCGCCAGGTTCCCTCCACCGGTTTGCCGTCCACTTCGCGCGGACCGGTCCAGCCCTTGGGTGACCGGAAAACGATCATGGGCCAGCGCGGGGCATGCGGATCGACGTCACCGGATGAGGGCGCGTCCGCCGGAGCGGCAAGCTTTTCCCCGGTCCGGTACGGGGCCTGGATTGCGTGGATTTCGGCCAGGCAGGCACTCAGTGCCGCAGCGAAGTCCTCATGGGCGGCCATCACGGCGTCGGGGTCAGTCACGGTGACGAAGTGCGGACGGTAACCGTAGCCCTCGAGCAGCTTTCCCAGCTGGGATTCGGGCATCCGGGAGAGCACGGTGGGGTTGGCGATCTTGTAGCCGTTCAGGTGCAGGATCGGCAGCACCGCTCCGTCCACCGCCGGGTCCAGGAAGCTGTTCGAGTGCCAGGACGCGGCAAGCGGGCCGGTTTCGGCCTCGCCGTCGCCAATCACGGTAGCGGCGACCAGGTCCGGATTGTCGAATACGGCACCGTAGGCGTGGGCCAGCGAGTATCCCAGCTCGCCGCCTTCGTGGATTGAGCCGGGGGTTTCCGGGGCCGCGTGGCTGGGCACGCCGCCGGGGTAGGAGAACTGCTTGAACAGGGTGCGCAGCCCGTCCTCGTCTTCCCCGACATGGCTGTAGATCTCCGAATACGTTCCCTCCAGCCATGCGTTCGCCACGTTGGCCGGGCCTCCGTGTCCCGGGCCGGTGATGAACAGGAATTCCTGGCCGGTCTCATTGATGAGCCGGTTCAGGTGCGCGTAGATGAAGTTCAGGCCCGGGGTGGTTCCCCAGTGACCCAGCAGCCGCGCCTTCACATCCTCCGGTTCGAGGGGCCGGCGCAGCAGCGGGTTGTCCCGGAGGTAGATCTGCCCTGCGGAGAGGTAGTTGGCAGCACGCCACCAGGCGTCCACTGCCTCGAGCTGGTTTTCCGGCGGCTGCGCGGTGCCGGGCAGGCGTTCGTCAGGGGTTCGGGTGCTGGTCATCGCTGCGTTCCTCCCGTTGGGGATGGGTGACGGTCTGGAGTTCCTAGGACGGCGGCGCCGGTATTTCGGGTACGACGTCGGAGGGCCGCTTATCCGGCCGCAGCCCGCGCCACACAGGATGGCGGAGCTTGCCCGTTCCGGTGCGTTCGGCGTAGGTAACCTCTCCTACCAGGACGGGGCGGACCCAGCGGGCGTCGGACGCGTCGGCTCGGGGCACGTCGTCCAGGGGTGCGGTCTTGCGGGAGAGTTTCTTCAACCGGGAACCCACCAGGGCAAGGTCCTTCTCGCTCAGGCCGGACCCGACCCGGCCGATGTACTGCAGATCCGTCCCGTCCGGAACCGCCACGAGCAGGGACCCAACCTTGTTGGCCCGGTTTCCCTGCCCCGGACGCCAGCCCACAATCACTACTTCCTGGCTGAACTGGTTCTTGAGCTTGACCCAGCTGCGAGACCGGGTGCCCGCCGAGTAGCCGGCGGAGCGGCGCTTGGCCACCACGCCCTCAAGGCCGAGTTCCTTACTGGCCTCAACGGCGTCGTCCATGCCCAGGTCCAGGGCGGGCGGAACCTGGATGTGCCCGCCGTCGTGCCCCGATTCAACCGCCTGTTCCAGTATTTCGCGGCGTTGTTCGTAACTCAGGTCCAGCAGCGAGTTCCCGTCCAGCCAGAGCAGGTCAAAGACCATGAACTGCACCGGTGTCTTGGCGGCCGCGGCTTCCGCATCGCGGGTCCGGGTCAGGTGCATGCGCGGCTGGAGCAGACCAAAGTCCGGGCGGCCGGCCTTGTTCAGCGCAACGATCTCCCCGTCCAGGACAGCGCGCTCTCCGTTCAGCGACCCGCCGAGCTCCTGCAGTTCGGGGTAGGCAACGGTCATGTCGTTGCCGTTGCGGCTGATCAGCCGGGTCCCTTCGGGGGTTACCTCCGCGATGGCCCGCACACCGTCCCATTTCATCTCAAAGGCCCAGTCGGCGTCGTCGTTGATGTCTGCCCGGGAACCCAGGGTTGCCAGCATCGGCTTCAGCGACGGCATGCCGGAGTCCTGGATGTCCTTCTTCACCGCTGCACTGTCCGGCAGCGGGAGCGGATCCGGGCGGGCCTTGGCCGCGGCCTTGGTTGCCTGCGCCGGACCTTTAGCGGTCTTTGCCGGTTTCGCCGCTGGAGCTGCGTTGGTGGTTTTGGGTGTTTTGGAACCCTGGTCCTTCATCAGGTGCAGCAGCCAGTTGCTCTTCCCCGGCTCGTTCGCGCCGGTGTGGATGAACGCGAAGCGGCGCACCGCCGAACCGTCGCGGGCAAGGCCGCCGTCGGGCTGGCCGTGAACCGTGACAATCACTTCCTTCTCCGGGCGCCACTTCTCCGTCTCATAGGTGCCGTGGTCCCAGATGGTGACCTCTCCGGCACCGTATTCGCCTTTCGGAATGGTCCCGGAGAACCCGCCGTAATCCAGCGGGTGGTCCTCGGTCTGGACGGCCAGGTGATTTTTGTCCGGCGTAGTGGGAGGGCCCTTGGGCACCGCCCAGGAAACCAGCACACCGTCCCGTTCCAGCCGGAAATCCCAGTGCAGCCTGCGGGCATGGTGTTCCTGGATGACGAAGCTGTTCCCATCCCCTTCCACGGCTTTCGGCGCTTCGGCGGGCACGGGTTCGGGAGTCTTCGCGGCGTCTCGCATGCTGCGGTACTTGTGCAGCTTGTCCGGTTCGGCGTCGGATTCCAGGACATCGGGATCGGCTTCGCCCGTGTGCATGCCGGCCAGCGGGTCCCCGATGTCCTCGATGCGGTCCAGGACTTCCTCGTAATCCAGCTGCGCCAGGTCCGGGTCCTCAAGCTCCTCCCAGGTCCGCGGTGCGGCGACCATGGGCCGGAAGCGGCCGCGCAGCGAGTAGGGGCAGATGGTGGTCTTGTTGGCGTTGTTCTGGCTCCAGTCCACCAGCACCTTGCCCTTGCGCAGGGTCTTTTTCATGTCGCTGACCACCAGGTCCGGATGGTCCGCTTCCAACGCGCGTGCCAGTTCATGCGCCACGGCGCTGACCTCATCCGAGGTTTGCCCGCCGTCCAGGGCAGCGTAGAGATGGATGCCCTTGGATCCGCTGGTGACCGGCCGGGCGTCCAGGCCCATGTCCGTGAGGATGCTGCGGGCCAGGCGGGCGACTTCGGCACAGTCCGCCAGGGAAGCGCCCTCTCCTGGGTCCAGGTCCAGGACCAGGCGGTCCGGGTTCTGCCGGACGCCGCGGGGGCCGAACTGCCATTGCGGAACGTGGATCTCCAGGGCTGCCAGCTGCGCCAGCCAGGTCAGCGTCGCCAGGTCATTGACCAGCGGATAGACGTTGGAGTGGTCCTTGTGCTCAATGGTGTAACGCTTCACCCAGCTCGGGGCGGAGTCGTCAATGTTCTTTTGGAAGAAGACCTGTCCGGGATGCTCCGGGGTTCCGACGCCGTTGACCCACCTTTTGCGCGTGGCCGGACGGTTGCGTGCATAGGGAACCAGGGTTGGGGCGATGGCCGCGTAGTAGGAAAGGACATCGGCCTTGGTGGTGCCGGTTTCCGGGTAGAGGACCTTGTCCAGGGATGTCAGGCGCAGGCGGTGCCCGTCCACACTGACCGTCTCCCGCTGCTTCGGGGCCGTTCCCGTTGTCGCCATGCCCTCTAGTCTTACCGGGATTTCAAGGCAATATCCAGTAGACATCAGCATGCTTACAAAATGTTGCGGCGTTTTGTGGAGGGATGGGGCAAGGGCCACCGAAGCGGGTCCCGGTGTGTGTATGTTGGGGCAATGGCGGACACTCAGCGGGTTTTGGTCACCGGAGCAACGGGCTACATTGGCGGGCGCCTCGTTCCGCTGCTGCTGGCGGACGGACGCACGGTACGGGTGCTGGTCAGGTCCCCGGAGAAACTCAATGACGTCCCCTGGCGCGACGACGTTGAAGTAGTGCAGGGCGACCTCTCCGACGCCGAGTCGGTGGAGAACGCCTTCCAGGACGTGGACACCGTGTACTTCCTGGTCCATTCGATGGCCTCCGGAAAGGGCTTCGCGGCCCAGGAGGAGAACATCGCGAACATTGTCGCGAACGCCGCGGAGAAAGCCGGCGTTCAGCGCATTGTGTACCTGGGCGGGCTGCACCCGAACGAGGGCGAGCTCTCCCCCCACATGGCCTCGCGCACGGCCGTCGGCGAGATCCTGCTCAAGGGAGCCGTTCCGGCCGTGGTTTTCCAGGCCGGCGTGGTGATCGGCTCGGGCTCCGCGTCCTTCGAGATGATCCGCCACCTCACCGAAACCCTGCCGGTCATGCCCGCTCCCAGCTGGGTGCGGCGGAAAATCGAGCCGATCGCGGTGCGGGACGTCCTGCACTACCTGGTGGAGGCCGCAAACCTGCCCGAGGGCCTGAACCGCACCTTCGACATCGGGTCCGGCGAGGTCCTGGAGTACGCGGACATCATGAACGGCTATGCCCAGGTTGCCGGGCTGCCCCGCCGGCGCATCTACGCGCTGCCCATCCCCGCCCCCAAGCTGGCCGGGCTCTGGGTGGCCCTGGTGACCCCGATCCCGCTGGCCATGTCCCGACCGCTGGTCGAGTCACTC
The DNA here is from genome assembly GCF_009193255.1 of Arthrobacter koreensis. GTDB lineage: Bacteria > Actinomycetota > Actinomycetes > Actinomycetales > Micrococcaceae > Arthrobacter_B > Arthrobacter_B koreensis. Next base: position 1,279,755 of record NZ_WACG01000001.1, on the reverse strand, counting down.
CAGCACGACGCCGTGGCCAAGGAACGGGACATCAAGAACTACATCCCGGTTCCCGACGGCGGACTGACCAACTACCACGACGCCGTAACCCGGGCGCTGGGCAAGGAAGCCCGCAACGAGGTGGAGACAACCTGGGCCAGCGCCTCAAGCGCCGCGGACCAGGCCTCCGAGCCGCTGCCCTCTGACCCGGACTGGGCAGGGCAGACCGTTTACGTGGACCAGCGCCGCCGCGGCTCGGACGTTGACCCGGCGCATGTCTGGCAGGTCATCGAGGGGATTGGCGGCAAGAACGGCTGGTACTCGCTGCCCATGGCGTGGGCGATCCGCGGCGTGCTGGACAAGACGGTGGGCGGCGCCGGCCTGACCCGGGGACGCCGGAACCCCGCCACCCTGCTGACCGGCGACGTCGTTGACTGGTGGCGCGTTGAGTTCCTGGAGCGCGGCACCCTGCTTCGGCTGCGCGCGGAGATGCGGGTTCCGGGGAAGGCCTGGCTCGAGCTGCGGGTGGACCCCGACGGAGACGGGAGCGTCTACAGCCAGCGGGCCATCTACTTCCCGCGCGGTCTGCTCGGCCGGCTGTACTGGTGGCTGATCTACCCGTTCCATGGGCTGATCTTCCCCTCCATGGCCAAGAACATCACCCGGCAGGCAGCACGGATGGCGGAGCAGGACGCCGCCTGACGCCACGGCGAATGCCGCCCTGTCAAGGGTTCCGACCGTTTTTGGGTCCGCCGTGGGCCAAGTAGCGGGTGGGAGCACCACCGGGCTAGATTCGTTTCAAACCCCACCGTTGAAGCGAAAGCGAATCTTTGCCAGCGCCTGCACCCCAGCCCGCCCCCAGTGTCCGGGTTCCCACCCGGCCACGGCACCGGCCGGGCGGGAGCTTCCGCTACGACATTGAGGGCCTCCGTGCCCTGGCAGTCCTCGCCGTGCTGGCGCACCACCTGCTGGCCTGGCCCGCGGGCGGCTACGCCGGAGTGGACGTCTTCTTCGTTATATCCGGTTTCCTGATTACCACCATCCTGCTCCGGGAGATCACCTCCCCGCAGAAACTGTCCCTGCCGGACTTCTACCGGCGCCGGGTACGCCGGCTTGTTCCGGCGGCCGCCGCAGTCCTGGCCGCAACCTCGGCGGCGGCGTTCCTCGTGTTTGGTCCCGGGCGCGCGGCGGCCATCCTGGAAGACGCCGTCTGGTCCTTCTTCTTCCTGGGCAACTGGCGCTTCGCTGCTTCCGGCACCGACTACCTCCACGCCGGAACCGCGGTCTCACCGCTGCAGCACTTCTGGTCCCTGGGCGTGGAAGAGCAGTTCTACCTGGCATGGCCATGGGTGCTGGTGGCGGGAATCGCCGTGACGGCGGCGCTGCGCCTCACGGACCGCGGCATGCGGGTGCTGCTCCTGCTCTTTATTGGAGTTCTCTGTGCGGCGAGCTTCGCGTTCGCTGTCTGGGAGACGGCGAACCGGCCCACCACCGCGTACTTCTCCACGCTCTCCCGTGCCTGGGAACTCGGGACGGGGGCAATGCTCGCCGTGGCCTCCCCCTGGCTGTCCCGTCTTCCGGCCCTGGTCCGGGCTGCGGCCGGGTGGGCCGGGCTGGCCGGCCTGGCGGCGTCCGTCCTCCTACTCTCGGCGGACAGTGCTTTTCCCGGGCCTGCCGCCGCACTGCCGGTACTCTCCACACTGCTCGTCCTGGCTGCCGGGACCGGCGCCCGCAGTCCGGGACACAACCGCATCATGTGGCCGCTGACCAACCCGGCCAGCCGCTACATTGGCCGGATCTCCTATTCCCTGTACCTCTGGCACTTCCCCGTGGTGGTGTTCGCTGCGGCGCTGGCCCCGGATACACCGCCGCTCCTGGCGCTGGCGCTGACCGCCGGGCTGGCGGTGCTTTCCTTCCATTGGATCGAAGATCCAGTCCGCCGCTCGCGCTGGCTGCAGCCCCGCTATGCCGCCAGGGAACGCGGCCGGCGCTACCGCCGTCCGGCACTTGAACCGCGTCCAGCCCGCCTGGCGGCCGCAGCCGCTGCCGCAGGCCTGCTGTCCGCAACCCTGATCGCCGTCACACTGGAGACAACGCTCCAGCCGTCCGACTCACCGGCAGCCGCGAACCCGCCGTCGGCCGCCGTTCCGTCCCCTGGACCCGCGTCCCAGCCGGATCCGCTGGCTGCCCACACCGCAGCCCTCCGAAAGGCACTTGGGAGCACACAGTGGCCCTCCCTGTCGCCGGACCCCGCAACCTTTACGGAAGGCGGCCGCAGCGCCAAGCCCGCCGAATGGGTCGTGGACGGGTGCCTGGGCGGAAACGAAGCCCGCGAAGAGGATCCGGTGGCCAACACCGGTCACTGCATCTACGGCGACCCGGACGCACCACGGGATCTGGTCCTCTACGGGGATTCAGTTGCCATGGCCTACCTGCCCGCCCTCCGCGCCGTGCTGGAGCCGGAGCAATGGCGCATCCACGTTTACACCGCAGCGGGCTGCGCCCCGGCAGATGTGCCGCAAAACAGGATTGGCGGCGCCCCCTATCCGGAATGCACTGCCTTCCGGGACTGGGCCGTCGAGCGGATCGGGCAGCTGGCTCCGGATGTGCTGCTTATGGCTTCCTTCAGGTATGACCCGGCGCTGGCCAGCGGTGCCGTCTCAGAGGCCGCCGACGCCGAATGGCGGGAAGGTACCCAGCGCATTCACGCGATGCTGGCCGGCAGCGCGGACCGGACGGTGGTGCTCTCCGCTCCTCCGGAGGCGAAGGACCCGTCCCAGTGCGCCACGCGCTTCAGCACGCCGTCGGACTGCGAAACCCGGCTCCCCGGGAATCACGGCTTTCGGCTGGACCTTGAATCCGCTGCAGCGGCGCAGGGCAACCCGGACGTGGAGTGGGTCGACACTACCGCGTGGTTCTGTGTGCGGGAACGGTGCCCGGCCTTCGTGGGCAACACGCCGCTCTATGCGGATGCGTACCATCTCAGCGCTGCCGGGTCCCTGGCCCTGGCTCCGCTGCTGGCCGAAGTGCTCGAAAGCCCGGCTGACGAATCAGCCGGCCCGGCGGCCTAACGTAGGATGACTTTCAGCTAGAGAGACGTAGGGGACAGAGACAGTGCAGGAAAAGAGCAGCCGCAAGCGGTGGATTGCCCTGGCCGCAGCGGCGGGGATATTGGTGATCGGCGGCGCCGCGGGCGTCGCAGCCGCCACGGGAGCGTTCGACGCCGTAACGCCTTCCGGGCAGCAGTCACAGCCTTCCGCCTCGCCCACCCCGTCCGAACCGGCGGTCCCCGTGGCCTTTACTGCTGAACCGGCAGACAGCTCGGTGGAAGTCAATCCCGTCTCCGTGCCCGTCCTTAAAGTCCAGCACGGCACCATTGAATCCGTGAGCTTGGCGCCCAGTAACGGCGGAGAAGATGTTGCCGGGGATTTCGCCGCCGGCAAGACCGAGTGGACGGCCACCGAGCCGCTGCAGTTCGACACCGAGTACACCTTCGCCTTCACCCTCGCGGACGCCAACGGCGAGACCACGCGGGAATCCCAGACGTTCCACACCGTGACCCCTCCCAACGAGGCCAACGCCTTCATGGCGCCACTGGACAAGTCGGTAGTCGGCGTCGGGCATCCCATCGAGATCAACTTCAGCGAGCCGGTACTGAACAAGCAGGCCGTCGAGGCCGCCATTACGGTCACGAGCACCAGCGCGCAGACCGGTGCGTTCTACTGGATCTCCGACACCAAGGCCCGCTACCGTCCGGAGACCTTCTGGGAGCCGAACAGCACCGTCACCGTGGACATGAATCTCTTCGGCGTTGACTTCGGCAATTCGATGATCGGCAACTTCAACGAGACGCGCACTTTCCAGGTTCACAATTCCCGCGTCGCCGTGGTGGACAATGCGACCAAGACCATGCAGGTTTTCATCGACGGCCAGCTCACCCGCACGTTCCCCGTGACGCTGGGCGATTCGGCTTGGCCTTCCCCCAGTGGATACCAGGTAGTGATGTCCCAGCACGAGAAGCTGCCCTTCCGTGCCGAGAGCATTGGGCTCAAGCCCGGAGACCCGGACTACTACGAGCCCTTTGACGCTTCCTGGGCCAGCCGGCTGACCAACAGCGGAGTGTTCGTCCATGAGGCGCTGCCCGGAGCCATGGGCGCACTGGGCGTCATCAACGTATCCCATGGCTGCGTCGGCATGTCGCCGGAGGGCGCCAAGTACTTCTATGACACGTTCGAGCCCGGAGACCTGGTCCAGGTCCTCAACACCGGAGTGGGCCCCGCGGCGATGTGGGACGGCTACGGGGACTGGAACGTACCCTGGGCGGAGTACTCCACCCAGGCGAAGGGCTAGTTCCTCTCCGCGGAACTAGCCGCGGCGCCGGCCGAAGACGAAGTAGCTGATCGGGCCGATGAAGTTCACGGCGCAGGCGGCGCTCCAGGCGGCCTTTGATCCGCGGATCTCGCTGCCCGGGCGGCGCCAGATGTCCACCAGCGCCGCTCCGGCAAGCAGGAACTGGACGCTGGAAAGGACACCGAGGCCCTTCTTCTGGCCCGTGGTCAGATCATTCAGGGTCTTTTTTCTGCTCATGGGAGCTCCTTTGGATGCTCGGGCCGGAGAGGTCTTCACCGGCTCATTCGCAGCCGGAAGGTCTGGATCTGCTCGATGAACACCTGCACGGCGGCGGTCAGTATTCCCAGCATAATCAGGTTCGGTGCCGCCCAGCGAAGCTTCTGTGACCACGGTTCAACGGGGTACCCGCTCCAGTTGGGCGGGACGGAGGTGGCCTCCGGCGGGAAAATGTTGTCCGCGAACATAAAGAAGACACCCAGGGCCACCAGGCCGGCAGCCAGGACCCAGGCGGCAATCCGGTACTTCCGCTGGTGCCGCTCCAGCTCCGGGTATGGATTCTGCGCGGACCGGGCCTGCGCCGGCGGGGGCGCGTCCGTGATCTCCACGATTGCCGGCGGTTCCTCGGTACTCCGGGAGAGGTACAGCTCCCCGCCCCCGCGCTGGTAGGCCGGGTCGTACCGCGGATCAATCTCGTCTTGCCTGCTGGTCATGGCCGTTCCCCTCCGGACAAGCTGGGCGGCCCCCGTTGGCCGCACCCATGGTGCAGCAACTGTAGCGGACCCGGGCCCCGGCGGCCCGGGTCCGCTGCATGGCTTATTTACGCTTCCGCCGGGACCTCGCGTGTTTCCGGCTTGGTGTCCTTGGCCAGGAAGGAGAGCAGCGCGTCATTCACTTCCTGCGCATGGGTCCAGAGCAGTCCGTGCGGTGCCCCTTCAATCTCCACGTACTGGGCGGACGGCAGCGCCTTCGCGAAGCGCCGGCCGGTGGCGTCGATGGGCAGGATGTTGTCAGCCGTTCCATGCACGATCAGCGCAGGAACATCGATCTTGGGAATGTCGCCCCGGAAGTCGGTGAGCCAGGTTGGCTGGGCGGCCAGCGAAGCGATGGGGCTCGCGGAGGAGGCGAGGTTCCAGCCTGCGTTGACCACTTCCTGGCTGAGCCGGTCAGTGCCCAGGAAATCATCCGAGTTGTAGAAGTTCTTGAAGAAGTCGGTGAAGAACGCGTACCGGTCTGCCGTAGCGGCCTCCAGCAGTCCGTCGAAGACTTCCTGGGGCACGCCTTCGGGGTTGTCCTCCGCCTTGAGCAGGTATGGTTCCAGCGAGCCGAGGAATACCGCCTTGTCCACGCGGTCGGACCCGAAGGTGGACAGGTAGCGCGCCACTTCGCCGGTACCCATGGAGAACCCCACCAGCACTGCCGAGTGAAGGTCCAGCGTATTCATCACAGCGTTCAGGTCTGCGGCAAAGGTGTCATAGTCGTAGCCTTCTGCGGGTTTGTCGGACCGGCCGAACCCGCGCCGGTCATAGGTAATGACCCGGTAGCCGGCCTGGAGCAGTGCGGCCGTCTGCTTTTCCCAGGACGAGCCGTCCAGCGGGTAGCCGTGGATGAGCACCACCGGCTGTCCCTTGCCGTGGTCTTCGTAGTAGAGCTCGATTGGACTGCTGTTCTCCGTGCTGACGCTGATACGCCCCATGGCGATGCTCCTCTCAATACGCTGTGAGAATGATCATTCTCAGGAGTTCCCAACTATAGGGAACGATCATTCTCAAAGCAAGTAGACTGAATCCATGAACCCTGGTGAGGAACGTGCACACGTGATCGAAGTGGCCGACCGGCTCTTCTACGAGCGCGGCATCCAAGCGGTCGGCATGGCCGAACTCCGGCGTGAGGTAGATCTGCCGCTGAAGAAGCTCTACTCACTGTTCCCTTCCAAGCAGGCCATAGTATTCGCCGTGCTGGACCGGCGCCACCGAATCTGGACGGCCGGGCTCCAGGAACGGATCGACGCCGCTGCGGACCCCCGGGCCAGGCTGCTGGCCGTCTACGACTACCTCTCTGACTGGTTCGCCGAGGATTCATTCCGCGGCTGTGCCTTCATCAATGCCTTTGGCGAACTGGGCAGCCAGTCTCCGGACATCGCCGAGCGCACACGGACGCACAAAGACTCGTTCCAGCGCGTACTTGCCGAACTCGTGGCTGCGGCGGGCGGACAGCCCGACCTCGCTCCCCAGCTGGCGCTGCTCGCCGAGGGTGCCCAGACCACGGCGGCTATCTCCGGTTCAGCGGAACCCGCCAGCCAGGCACGCCGGGCCGCTGAGATCCTGATCGACGCGCAGGTCCGCGCCGTTCCGGAACAGGCCTAGGATTCCGGCAGCTCCCGGATAACGCGGGCAGGATTGCCCACCGCCACTACGTTGGCGGGCAGGTCCCGCGTGACGACGGATCCCGCTCCCACCACGGTGTTCTCGCCTATGTTCACCCCGGGCAGCACGATCACGCCGCCTCCCAGCCAGACATTGTTACCGATGGTGATCGGCTGGGCTGCCTCCAGCTTGTCCCGCCGGGCCTCTGCTTCCAGCGGATGGGTGGGCGTCAGCAGCTGCACGTTTGGTCCAATCTGGACGTCATCGCCGATGGTGATAGCCGCTACGTCCAGCGCAGTGAGATTGAAATTGATAAAGGTCCGGGCGCCCACGGTGAGGTACTTGCCGTAGTCCACGAACAGCGGAGCGCGGATAACGCTTTGTTCTCCAATGCCGCCCAGCAGCTCGGCAAGCAGGGGCGCGGCGGCGTCGGGATCCTGCGGACTCAGCCGGTTGTACTGGTCGGACAGCGAGGCGGCCCGAAGGCTGTCCGCCTCCAGCTGCGGATCGTCGGCAATGTACAGGTCACCTGCCTGCATTCTGTCCCGCATGGACCGGCTGTCATTCTCAAAATATTTGGCCATGGCCCATGATCTCCTGAAGTCCTGTCCGCTTGCACTCACCCGGGCTGCCATCAGGAACCGGCAACCAGGCTGACCCCCAGCAGCACCATGAAGACGGCGATGCCGGCGTCGAGGAACTGCCACGCCCGGGGCCGGGCGAAGACCGGTCCCAGCAGCCGGGCACCGAAGCCGAGCGCGGTGAACCACATGGTGCTGGCCGCGACGGCGCCCGCAGCGAAGACCCACCGCCCGTCCGGCCCGTGGGTCGCGGCCAGTGACCCCAGCAGCACCACCGTATCCAGGTAGACGTGGGGGTTCAGCCAGGTCAGGCTCAGGCAGGTCAGCACAGCCGCCGCCAGCGTCCCGCCTGGTTGGCCGCCTGCCTGCAGGGCGGAGGGGTTCAGGGCGCGCCGCAGGGAAAGGAACGCGTAGGCCAGCAGGAATGCCGCACCCGCCCAGCGAATGATGTCCAGGGCCAGGGGTGCGGTCTGTGTGAGCCTTCCGATTCCTGCGGTTCCGGCGAGGATGAGGACGGCGTCGCTGAGGATACAGACGGCGATCACCGCGGGCAGGTGCTCACGTCTCAGCCCCTGCCTCAGGACGAAGGCGTTCTGCGCTCCAATAGCTACGATCAAGGCCAGCCCGCTGCCGAATCCCGCCAGCGCAGGGGCGAGGCTCAAGGTGTTCATAGGTCCACGCTAGGACTGCACGAAGAAGAAGCCTAGCTAATGTTTCTGTACTGTCTTTAGACTTCCTTAACATGGAGTTCAACGCCGACCAGCTGCGCGCCCTGGGTGCCGTCCTTGACCACGGAAGCTTCGACGCCGCCGCTGCGGCCCTCCACCTGACCACCTCTGCCGTCAGCCAGCGGATCAAGGCGCTGGAGACGCGGACCGGCTGCGTGCTGCTCAGACGCACGCGCCCCATCACCGCCACCGAGCCGGGTGCGGTACTGCTGCGGCTGGCACGGCAGATCAGCGCGCTGGAGCACGACGCCGTCGAGCGCCTTGGCTTGGACACCCAGCCGGGGCGCACGGCAGTGCAGCTGGTCATCAACGCGGATTCGCTCGCCACCTGGGTGCTTCCGGCACTTGCACAGGTGGAGGGAACCAGCTTTGAGTTCACTTTGGAGGACCAGGACTATTCGGCCGAAGGCCTGCGGAACGGAACGGCCATGGGTGCCGTGACCTCCAGTCCGGAACCGGTGCAGGGCTGCTCCGTCGCCGTACTGGGAACCATGCGCTACCGGCCGGCTGCCAGCCCGGGATTCCGCAGCCGGTGGTTCAGCCGCGGCTTTGGGGCCGCCCAGGCAGCGACCGCACCCATGGTGGTCTTCAACCGGCGGGATGCCCTCCAGGCCCGCTTCCTCGAGTCGGCCTTTGGTCCGGGTCTCCAGCCGCCCCGCCACTATGTCCCTGCATCCTGGGACTTCCTGCAGGCAGTGCGCCTTGGGTACGGCTGGGGAATGCTGCCGGACCTGCAGTCGGAGCAGCTGCTAACGGACGGCTCAGTCGTGCTCCTGGATCCTGATGCGCATCTGGACGTCCCGCTGTACTGGCAGCAGTGGCGCGTTGACCTGCCGGTTCTATCGCGGATAGCCGGCGCGCTGTCCGCGGCTGCCGGAAAGGGACTTCTTTACTGAGGCGGACGCAGCGTGGAGTGGTCACCCAGGTGGTGGTAGGTGCGGTCATGGTAGACCAGCGGAGCGGAGGCCGGGCCGGTATGGATCTCCAGGACCTCGGCGGCGATCAGGGTTGAACTGCCGGCCTGGGTGCGGGAGAGGATCCGGCACAGCAGGGCCCGCGGCACTCCTTCGAGCAGCGGTTCTCCGCCCGGAAGCGTGCTCCAGGGCAGGTCCCGGCCAAAGCGTTCGGTACCCCGGGCAGCGAAAAGGGCGGCAAGTTCGGCGTTTTCCGCACCCAGCAGGTGAACCACTATGGTGTCTGCTGAGGCGATCACCCCCGCCGAGCCCTCGGTGGAGGCGAGGGAAAACGCCAGGATCGGCGGCACGGCGGAGACCGAGCTTACGGAGGACGCCGTCAGGCCCACGGGCCCTTCCGCGCCGGCGGCCGTGATGATTGCCACGCCCGCGGGGTGCCCGCGGAACGCGTTCTTGAATTCATCCACCACCGGAGGGGTCACTGCCGTTGAAGTCATACTTCCACGGTAAAACCTCAACATTAGTTGAGGTCAAATTAGGAGTCCGGCTCCAGCAGCCGGGCCCCCGGGAAATCCCGCCCGGAGGCGTCGTCGGGATTGATGAAACTGCACTCCGCAAGGGAGAGGCAACCGCAGCCAATGCATCCGCCCAGGCGGTCCCGCAGGGCTTCCAGCTGGCCGATCCGGTTGTCCAGTTCAGCCCGCCATGCTGCGCTAAGCCTGCGCCAGTCCTCCTGGCCCGGGACGCCGTCCTCAGGCAGTTCAGCGAAGACTGCGGCTATGTGGGACAGCGGTATGCCCGCCCGCTGGGCGGCACGGATTACGGCGACGCGGCGCAGGACGGAGCGGTCAAAACGGCGCTGGTTGCCGCCGGTACGCCGGCTGCGAATCAGGCCCTGCCGCTCGTAGAAATGCAGGGCGGAAACCGCCACGCCGCTGCGCTGGGCAACCTGCCCTACGGTGAGCTCTTCCAGGGCCCGTGCGGGACCGTCCATGTGATTGCTGCCGCCTGTTCGTTCAGACCGGCCGGGATTCAGCCGCTTGCCGTGTCCATTAAACCAAGCGGCGGTACGGCATGCCCGAACCGGAACAGGTTTTGCGGATCCCAGTCTGCCTTCGCGTTGCGCAGCAGTTCGTAGGCTGCGGGTTCCCAGGCCCGCGCACGGTCCAGTTCATCGCCGGCGGGACCATGGAAGTTAATCAGGCTGCCGGCCGCATAGGGTTCGAACGCCAGCGCGAGCCGCACCAGCGCTGCCTCCGCCAGGTCCGGTGCCGGGAGCCCCGGCACGCCGAGCACGAACAGGTGGAATCCTGCGTTTCGTCCGGAAACAGTGTCCGGGAAGGGCGGTTCCGCGGAGAGTGCGCCGCCCAGGACCCGCAGCTCCAGCATCACCAGCGGCGTCCCGGAACCCGGGCCAACCTGGCGCAGCAGCTCGGCGGCAGCGGCGTCGTCCAGTTCGGTGAGGAGCATGCCGCGTTCCATGGCGGGAGCCGGATCAGCCGGATCACTGTGTACGGCATCGACGTCCAGGTAGTCCATGGGTCCGGCCGTATCGCTGACCGCGGGTAGCCGGCGGAAGGGTTCAAGCAGCTTATCCCCCTCCGCCTTCCCACCGAACAGGGCGAAGCGCAGGATCACCGGGGCCGTTCCACGCAACTCCGGAGGCAGGAAGGGCAGATCCGGCAGGTGCATGAAAGCCAGGGACGCGGATGCCTCATTCGGCAGTTCGGGAGCCCATCGGCGGAATGCATCAAGCGCCTCTCCCGCCTGGTCTTCCGGAAACACCAGCTGTCCGCCGTAGAAATCGCCCAGCGGTACCGCTGCCATGGTCATGCGGATAATAATTCCAAAGTTTCCCTTCCCGCCCCGCACGGAGGTAAAAAGTTCCGGCTCGGTTTCGGGGTCCACGCTGCGAAGGGTTCCGTCCGGGGTCACGACGTCGAAGCCTCGGACGTGGTCCGAGGCGAAGCCAAGGGTGCGTCCCATCAGCGGCAGTCCGCCGCCAACCGTGTAGCCAACCACGCCCACGCCGCCACTGGACCCGTGGGGCGCGGTCAACCCGTTGGGCACCAGTTCCCGCAGCACGGCATCCCAGCGCACTCCCGCCCCTACCGTGAAGGCTCCGGCTGCCAGGTCCAGGCTGATCTCCTGCAGGCGCGAGGTGTTGACCAGGAGGCCTTCATCCATGGGAGCGGACGCATTGTGGCCCGTAGCCTGCACCGCGAGCGGAATGCCGCGCCCGGAAGCCCAGGCCACTGCGGCCTGCACATCATGGTCATCCAGGGCACCCAGGACGGCATCGGGGTGATGAACCTGCGCTGGGTTGAACGCCGCTGTGTCCGCGGCGTACCCCTCCTCCCCCGGCAGTGAAACGGCGCCCCGCACTGCGCTTCGCAGGAAATCCAGGTCAGCTTCTTCAATCATGGGAATCTCCCTAAAAGAGTTCACGTCCGGCCCCGGCACCGGCGAATTGCTCATTAGGGTAGGACGGCGGCAGAACCCGGCCAAGGGGTCAGCCCAAAGATGCATGGGGCGGACCGCCGGCAGGCGTCCCGATACGGCTCTGGAGATTCACAGTCTGCTTGGTGTTCACTTGGTACATGAGAGCCATCTGGAAAGGTGCCATTGCGTTTGGGCTGGTCAACGTGCCGGTCAAGGTCTACTCCGCCACCGAGGACCACGACGTGAGCCTGCATCAGGTGCACGAAAAGGACGGCGGGCGGATCCGTTACCAGCGCCGCTGCGAAATCTGCGGTGAGGTGGTGGAGTACAAGAACATCGCCAAGGCGTACGACGACGGCGAGCAGACCGTGGTGCTCACGGATGAGGACCTGGCGTCCCTGCCGGTGGAAAAAAGCCGGGAGATCGAGGTCGTGGAATTCGTCCCCAGCGATCAGGTGGACCCTATCCTGTTTGACCGCACCTACTACCTTGAACCGGACTCGAAGTCCACCAAGTCCTATGTGCTGCTGCGGCGGACCCTGGAGGACACGGACCGCACCGCAATCGTGCAGTTCTCGCTCCGGCAGAAGAGCCGGCTGGGGGCCCTTCGGGTCCGCGGCGATGTACTCACGCTGCAGACCCTGCTGTGGGAGGACGAGGTCCGTGAAGCAGCGTTCCCCTCCCTGGAGGAGAAAGTGCGCATTTCCGCGAAGGAGCTGGAGATGTCATCAGCGCTGGTTGATTCCTTCAGCTCAGACTTCGACCCGTCCGGATTCACTGATGAGTACCAGGAACAGCTCCGCACCCTGATCGAAGCCAAACTGGAGAAGGGTGAAGCCCTCGACACCCAGGAAACCTTTGGTGAAGAGTCCGAGGACGAGGGCGGAAAGGTCCTGGACCTGATGGAAGCGCTGCGGCGCAGCGTGGAAAAGAACCGGGGTGCCAAGTCCGCCTCCGGCAAGGCCAGGAACGGCCGGAAACCGGCGGCAAAGGATCAGGAAGAACAGAAGGACAAGGAAGAACCAGCCAGGAAGCCGGCGGCAAAGTCCTCCGGCCGCAAATCCAGGAAAGGCGCATAAACCATGGGGATTACACGTTACTTCCGCGACCGCAGGGGCCGGCAGACCGTCTTCCTCCCGCCAAACCTGCCGATCCTGGCCTGGGCCGGGTTTGGAACGGCGTCGGCTATGGCACTTACCCCGCGGTACCGCCAGGCGCTCCACCGGCTCAGCCAGGGCGCCATGATGTGGTGGGCCGCCGGGGAAACCTTCCGGGGCCGCAGCCCGTTCCGCCGGACCATCGGCGCTGCGACGCTGGTGCGCGCCCTGACCCGCTAGGTTTCCGGACGGCTACTGCCGGTAGCCTTCCACTTCCCCTACCGGCCGCACCTCGGCCGTGTCAGGGTTCTCGCCGGCGTCTATCCGGGCACGGCGCTGGCGCAGCAGGTCCCAGCACTGGTCGAGCTGTTCACTGATGTTCCGCAGCTGCTCGGCGTGGGTTTCGGCGCTTTCACCGGGGCCGGCGCTGCGAAGCGACTGCTCCTGTTCAACCAGGCGTTCGATTTTTGCGTGGATTTGCTCAGAGTCCATTCCCTTACGCTAGGGCTCCGCGGGCGCCGGCACCACAGTGCGAGGCTAGTTGAGCAGTCCCCGGAGGTACCCGGAGAAACCTGCGGGTGCACGGCCGGTTAGGCGACCGGAAGTGACGGCACGGATCCAGTCGGTAGCGATCCACGGGATTGCCGCCGCCTTGACCCGTGATGCAAGGTCCACGTCTTCGCCGGTTGAGCCGGGCTTGAAACCGCCCGCGCTCCGATATGCGGCAGCAGAGAAGCCCAGGTTCGCGCCGTGGACGTGGGGATGCCCCTCCCCCAGGGTGTGCCGGGCCTGCCACAGGGCAAGATGCTCAGCATCCAGGTCCCTGGCATCCGGCACTACGGTTCCCAGCACCATGCCGTAACCGGCTGAGGCCAGGTTCACCTGCATCTGCAGCCAGCAGGCGGGAACCACCGTATCCGCGTCGGTGCTGGCGATCCACCCGGCTCCCAGTTCAAGTGCCGCTGCCGCTCCTTCGGCCCGGGCAGCGCCTACGTTCCCGGCTGCAGTTTCAAGCAGGTGCAGCTCGAGTCCCTGTTCAAGCGCAGCTCCGGCAGCCGCGGCGGCCGAGCCGTCGGCACACGAATCCAGGACCACCACCACGCTGACCCGAACGTGCGGTTCGAGTGCCTGGCAGGCAGCGGCCACGGAAGCCAGGCAGCGCGGAAGCAGTTCCTCTTCGTCCCGGGCAGGAATCACGACGCCGATGTGCGCCGGCGTCAAAGCAGCCCCTCCCGGCGCGCCACCGATTCGGCCGGCGAATGCACCAGGACGTCGATGCGGAAGTCTTCTTCCACGTGGGCTGAGAGTCTCTCCAGGCCGCTGGAGCGGAGAAAGGCGTCATGGACACTGTCTCCGGTGAGCGGCCACCCCTCATTCGGATGCCGCCAGTGGCAGAGCAGGAGGGCGCCGTCGCTGCCCAGCGAGCCTGCAGCACGCTGGACAGTTTCCGTCAGCTGCTCGGGTGTCAGGAAGTAGCCGATTTCGGAGATCACCACGAGGTCGAAGGCGCCGTCCGGCCAGTTCTCGGGGATGCTGCCTTCCAGCAGCTCGACGCCGGATTCAGGTCCCAGGCGCTGTTCCGCCAGCCGCAGTGCGCGGGCACTGATGTCCATGGCGGTGACGGTGTCCGACCGCCGGGCCAGCTCTTCGGTCAGCACCCCGATGGAACAGCCGGGTTCGAAAACCCTGGCGAACCGTTCCCGGGGCAGCATGGCCAGGGTCAGGGCCCGCTTGCGGGATTCATAGAAACTCGCCTCGAAGTTCCATGGATCCGCCGAGCGTTCGTAGAGTTCCTCGAAAACACCGCGCGCGCTGCGCGGAACGGTCAGGAGAAAAGCTTCAAAGGGGCGCTCAAAGTGGGCCAGGACTTCCGGGCCGAGAAGTACCTCATCGCCGGGCTGGCTGGACAGCGGATTCACTTGGCTGCTGTGGGCCGCCATGGCCGCACGTTTCGCCCCCGCTGCGTCGTCGCCCAGTGGATAAACGTGGAGGGCGGGAGGAAGGTCTTCCGGGGTTCCCCAGTGCCACAGCCAGATGGGGTACTCCAGCAGGGGTATCCGCGCGGACCGCGCGAACTCGGCGGCCACCTCCCCGGCGGTGTCATGGTCGGTGTGCCCGTCGCCGCGCCAAGGCGCGGCAATCCACAGGGTTCCGGCCCCGGCTTCCGCGGTTTCCCGCAGGGCCTGGAACAGCGCGTCACGGCTCCCGGCAAGGCCGCCGTCAGGGAGCCTCAACAGCCGGACGCGTGCGCCGGGGTCCAGGGCCGCGACGGCGGTGCGCAGTTCCTGTTCCCGGATTTCCGCCAGCTGCCCGGGCGTATGCGTCACTGAGTCCGGGTGTGATCCTTCCCCGGCTGTCGCCACAATGACATCTACGCTGGTTCCCTTCGCCGCGAGGGATGCGATCAGGCCCCCGGCCCCCAGGGTTTCGTCATCGGGGTGCGCAGCGAGGACCAGGAGCCGGTCCGGCGTTCCGGGAAGCGCAACTGAGAGATCTGGGGTGTGGTCCAGGGCTTCCAGCCATACTGCCTCGTCCTGGCTCGCGTCCCGGTGGGTGAAGCTCACCACGGCTCTTCCTCCCGCGCCAGCAGCAGCTTCCCCAGCGAGGCGTGGTCGCGTTCTGCATGGTGCTGGCGAACGTACACCTGCAGGTCAGCGATCCTGCGGGCGTGCTCTTCCTCAGCGGTGAGCGGACCCGGGCCCAGACCGTGGGCGGCAGCGGCCAGGACCCGTTCCACGGAGTCGGCCACGACGCCGCGGACGCGCTGGGCAAGCACTGCGCCCTGCTCACCCGCTGCCCGGCCGGCGTCTACGTCTGCGGCTGCACTGGCCAGCATTCGCCCGGCAGCCTGCAGGGAGAGGTCTGCCGCGCCGATAAGTGCCTGGGCAATCTGGTCCGGTGTCCGCTCGCGGCTCGCCTGGAACAGCCGTCGGGCTACGGCCACGGCACCTCCGTACCAAACCGCTGCAACGCCTATGCCGCCCCACGCGAAACCGTCACGTTCCAGGTACCAGTTATCCCTTCCAACCGGAACCGCGGGTACGGCGTCGAAGTCCACCGCCCTGCTGTCTACGGCCGCCAGTCCGCGGCTGATCCAGGGTGCCGGGGCTACCTGCACTCCGGAATCACGAAGGTCCACCGCGAAGGCCCGCCGGTTGCCGTTCCCGGTGTGGGCGGTCACCACCGCGTAGTCGAGCTGATCCGCCAGCGAACACCAGGGCTTGCGGCCGGAAAGCTGCCAAGCGCCGTCGTGCTCTGCTGCCTGCAGGGCCAGGCCGGGACCCTCGGCGGCATAGACGCCCCAGGTCCCGGCATGAAAGTCAATACCCTGCACTCCGGCTTCGGACGGCAGTAGCGCCGCCTGGGCCAGGATCGCCTGGGCATCCAGATGGGGTTCCACTACGCGGGCGGCAGTAAGGTCGGCGGCTCCCAGCGTGGCCAGCAGCTCCCACAGTGCAAGGGTCATGCCGGAGCCGGGCAGTTGGGCTGCGTCCGCGGCCGGTTTCAGGATCAGCAGGGACGTCACGGCGGAGCCGTCCGTGTCCGCGGCCAGTGCCATAAGTTCGGACAGGGTCTTCTCATGGGCCGGGGCTGCCTTCCCGGCTCCCAGCAGAACCGGGCGCCTCACGCGCGACCTCCGGTACGGCTGGGCGTATGCTCCTCCGCAGTGAGCATGAGGTCATGATGGAACTGCACTTGCCTCGCCTCCATCCAAAATAAGGGTGCTTCCAAATTACATGGTGCACCCCCCGGACGGGGAATAGACGCTTAACAAGGTTTTGGACACGACGCAAGGCGCAGCCGTCCAACCGGCCGCGCCTTTACCGTCCTGTGCCCCTAATTGGGAATGCTTCCCTCCCCGGGTGATCCGGTGCTCGGGCTCCGGTCCACCCCGCGGGAACGATCGGATCCAAGCACGAATCCGAGGATGATCATCACCGCAGCCAGTGCCAGGTGCAGCCAGTTGTCAGCCCAGTTCAACGGGACAAAGTTCGCATCCGAGTTCAGCGGGATGATCAGGCCGTAGATAAACAAGAGCAGGTACAGCACGCCGGCACCAATCAGGTAGGTGCGGGCGGATGAGTTGCTCCGGGCCATCCACAAGCCGGCAAAACCAAGCAGCATGTGGACAACGTTGTGCAGGATGGACACCTGGAAGAGGCCCAGCAGAACAGCCTCAGAGCCATAACCTGCGAAATAGAGTGCACTGTAGTTCGCGGTAATTCCGGGAATAAAGCCGAGAACCCCAATGACCAGGAAGATGACGCCGAATACCGTGGCGGCGATTTGGGCACTGGTCCTGTGGGCGGAAAGCCCTCGGCTGCTGCTTGCATAAGACATGGCCAACTCCTTATCTCCAAGGGAGAATCACGGACTCCGGCCAGACGGAGGCCTTAAAACCTACGCTTCAACTGTGGCACAACCCCCACCCCATGGGAAGTATGCTTACGAACCCGGCGCACCCGCTCCCCGGATCCGGATAAGCCCTTGACTCCGGGCCATAGGACAGATGGGGTGGAGGCCAAACCTGAGGAAGGAAGCACATGGAATCACTCTGGCTCGACACCTCGCCCGCCATTGAAACCGACCCCTTTGTGCCCGGCGGAGCCTACGACACGATTGTGGTGGGCGCCGGCCTGACCGGCCTGGCCACCGCCGTCCTGCTGGCGCGCGGCGGGCAGCGCGTCGCTGTCCTGGAAGCACGCCGGACCGGAGCCGTGACCACCGGCAACACCACGGCCAAGATCAGCCTGCTGCAGGGTACCGTGCTCTCCCAGATCGCCCGGCACCACGATGTATCCGCTGTCCGCGCATATGTTGCCGCCAACCGCACCGCGCAGGAGTGGCTGCTTTCCTTCTGTGCCGCGGCCGGCGTGGACTGCGAGACCCGCGACGCCTGGACATACGCTGTGACGTCCGACGGCGCCGCCGCACTCACCCAGGAACGGGACGCGTGCCGGGCCGCGGGCCTGCCGGTTGAGAGCACCACTGAGACGGAGCTGCCCTTCCGCGTTGAAGCGGCCTTGAAACTTCCGGGCCAGGCACAGTTCCACCCCCTCCAGGCCTTGGCAGCCCTGGCCGGCGAGCTCCGGTCGCATTCCGGAACGCTTGTGGAAGGCATCCGGGTGAAGGAGGTACACCATACAGATTCAGGCAGGGTGCGCGTGGTGACAGAACCGGGGGACCTGGAGGCGGGACAGGTTGTACTGGCAACCGGCATCCCGATCCTGGACCGCGGCGGATACTTCGCCGTCGTTAAACCCCAGCGGTCCTATGCCAGCGCTTTTCCCGTCATGGGGGACGTCCCCGAGGGGATGTACCTCTCGGCTGATTCACCGTCCCGTTCACTGCGGACGGCGACGGTAAACGGGACCAGGTACCTGCTGGCCGGCGGCAACGGACATCCGGTTGGGAGGTCCGCCCACACCAGGGACCGGGTCACCGGGCTCCATGAATGGACCCGCCAGCACTTCGCTGTCGACGAGGCCCGCTATGACTGGTCTGCCCAGGACTATTCCCCGGCTTCCGCGCTCCCCTATGTGGGTGAACTTCCCCTGCTCGGCCGCAGCATCTACGCGGCCACGGGCTTCAACAAGTGGGGCATGACCAACGGGGTGGCTGCCGCCGGGTCCCTGGCAGCCAGGATTCTCGGTGAGGAGGACCCCAACGCAGGGCTGTATAAGGCCAAAGTGAGCTTCCCGGATGCAGTATCCACGGTGAAGGCCAATGCTGAGGTTGGCCTGCAGATGATCAGCGGCTGGGCCGGAGGGCTCTCACGGACTGCGGGAGGGGAACCACCGGAGGGCCTGGGAGTCGTGGTGCGGGAGGGCGGCTCCCCGGTTGCGGTCTGCACGGTCAACGGGGTCACCACCCGCCGTTCAGCCATCTGCCCCCACCTGCACGGTGTCCTGACCTGGAACGACGCCGAGGCTTCCTGGGACTGCCCGCTGCACGGGTCCCGGTTCTCAGCAGACGGCAAGCTGCTCGAGGGACCTGCGGTTCGAGGGCTCGATCCGGCGTAGGCGCACACAACAGCCCGGCGTCATTCCCAGGGGAAGGCGCCGGGCTTTTGTGCCGCTTCAGGCAGAACCGTGAGCTACACGCCTGCGGCTCGGGGCCCGCCTGACTCGGGATCATCGAGGGAAGGATCGGCCGTTGGGGCGGCCTTCAGTCCCGCGCCGGTGTCTGCTGTTGGGGCAGCGTCCACGTTGCCGCGCCAGGATCCCGTCTCGGAACCCTGTGACTCAATGAAATCCTTGAACCGCTTGAGGTCGCCCTTCACGCGGTGGTCATCTGCACCCACCACGGCGCCCACCTTCTCGGCGAACGTTTCAGGATCCCAGTCCAGCTGTACGCTGACCCGCGTTTCCGTGGCGCTGAGGCGGTGGAAGGTCACTACGCCGGCTTGGGACTTGCCGTCCGTGCTCTTCCAGGCCACCCGCTCGTCGGGGTGCTGTTCGGTGATCTTGGTGTCGAAGGTCCGCTCTACTCCGCCGATTTTGGTGACCCAGCGGGACTCGGTGTCAGAAAGCTGGGTGACGGACTCCACGCCCTTCATGAAGTGGGGGAACGACTCAAACTGTGTCCACTGGTTGTAGGCCGTGGTCACGGGTACTGCAACGTCAATTGACTCTTCTACGGTGCTCATACTGTCCCTTCGGTCGCGGATTGCGCTGTTCCCTGCGGAACAAACCTCCGATAGTAAGGAGCCTTAGCTCCTTCCGTCCTCACGGTAACGAAGTGGACAACAGATCACAAGCTGAAGGTAAGCTTACTTATATCCGGGCTTCCGCCGGACGCTTCCGGCAGGACTCCAGGTCCTGGATTCGTCGATACAGGAGGAACAATGAAGGCATCACAGCAGCTGACCACCAACCTGCAGGCCGTACTGGTAGACCTGATTGAACTTCACCTGCAGGGAAAGCAGGCGCACTGGAACGTAGTGGGCAAGAACTTCCGCGACCTCCATCTCCAGCTGGACGAGATCATCGACGACGCACGGCTGTTCGCGGACGAGCTCGCGGAACGAATGCGTGCTTTGCAGGCGGTTCCGGATGGTCGCAGCACTGCGGTTGCCGAAGGCACGTCCCTTCCGCCGTTCCCGGCAGGCCTCGTGGACACCAAGGACACCGTCACGCTGGTAGTAGCCCTCCTCCGCGGCACGGTCCAGACCATGCGGGATGTCCACGACCAGGTGGACGAAGAAGATCCCACGACGGCGGACATCCTGCACGGGTTCATTGGCAAGCTCGAGCAGTACGCCTGGATGGTGGACGCTGAAAACCTCGCCCCCACCGCCACCGTGGTAACCCCCGAGGGTGCCGACAAGGCACCCACCACCTAAAGTGCGGGCTCCTGGTGCCGGCGCAGGATGGCATCCTCCACTTCCAGGAGGAGGTCTGCCGTACGCGCCCGCGCAGCCGCCGGGTCCGCCTGGGCCACGGCGGCTGCTATGGCCTCGTGTTCATCCAGTGCCTCCGGCCTGGGACCGCCTTCAGGCATGAGGTTCTGCCGGCTCCGGCCTGAGAGCACCTCCGAGACCACGCCGCCCAGCGAGGCGAACATTTCATTGCCGCTGGCATCCAGAAGCAGCGTGTGGAATTCAATATCCGCCGCCAGGAAGGCTTCCGGATCAGCGGCCTGCTCCCGCATCCTGCATGCGAGCTGGAGGAGGCGCTGCCGCTGATCCTGGGAAGCCCGGCGGGCAGCGCCGGCAGCCGCAAGGGGCTCGACGGCGATCCGCAGCTCGGTAAGCGATTCGAACTGCTCGTTCCTTCCGGGTCCGGAAAGCCGCCAGCGGATAATCCGCGGATCGTAGACATTCCAGCGGGACGGTTCCTGGACGACTATGCCGATTCGCCGCTTCGAGTACACCAGATTGAGGGCCTCCAGGATCTGCATGCAGTCGCGGATCACCGTACGGGAGACTCCGAAACTCTCCTGCAAGCCAACGAGCGTCAGCCGGGTACCCGGTGCCAGGGCTCCGGTGGCGATGTCCCGGCCCAGCACGTCGGTGATCCGGTTATTCATGACTTCTGCGGCAGGACGAACCTGCTCCACAACTTCTCTGTCCTGCAAGGCACGTCCTTCACGCTGCATCTGGGGCTGGACCCGTCAGGACAAGCGTAGTGCCGGACCCAGCGGGGAGCCACCCTATGGTGATACCTTTATGGTCCGGTGAAAGTGCCCAGACAACGTCGTCCAGAGGAGCAGTACGTGAACCATGTGCCCCGCCACGTTGTGATTATGGGCGCGGCCGGATCGGGAAAGACCACTGTTTCCACCACGCTTTCGGAGCACCTGGGCTGGATCGCTGCCGAAGCCGATGAGTTCCATGCCCCGGCCAGCATTGCGTCGATGACCGCGGGCATCCCCCTCTCCGACGAGGACCGCTGGCCGTGGCTCGAATCCATCCGGGAGTGGATGAGCACACAGGCGAAAAACGGCCGTTCAACGGTCATCGCCTGCTCAGCCCTGAAACGCAGCTACCGGGATGTCCTGTCTCGGGCGGACGGCCGGGTGCAGTTTGTGCACTTGGACGGGGCTCCCGAAGTGCTCAGTGACAGGATGGCCACCCGCCGGGGACATTGGATGCCGGTGTCCCTCCTGCCCTCCCAGCTGTCCGCGCTGGAGCCCCTGGACCCGGACGAAGACGGGTTGACGGTGGATTTCCTCAATCCTCCCGGCAGCATCTCCACCCAGATCCTTGAGGGCCTGATCATCCCGGATTCCTAGCCTGCACGGTCCGGTTCGGGCGATGTCAGAGGCGGCTGGGAGTATTGAGGTACGCCGGTCAACCGGCTGATGTGGACTGCCCGGAAGGAAAGCAAGACACCATGATGGGTGGCCATCACGCCGCAAGCGGCGCAGCGGCATGGGTAGCCGTCGCCTCAACCGCCCCCTACGCCCTTGGCCTATATCCGGTCAGCCCGCTCGGCGTTGTCAGCGGAGCCCTGCTGACCGCTGGGGCCGCGCTGCTCCCGGACCTGGACCACCACAGCGGCACCATAGCCAATTCATTGCCTCCCTTGACCCGGATCCTCGCGCGGATCACTGAACAAATCAGCGGCGGTCACCGGCGTGGGACCCATTCATTGCTGGGACTCGCCGTGTTCGTCGCCCTCGCCGGCGCCCTGGGCGAGCTCACTGCCGAAGTGGGAGGTCTCGGCACCGTGGAGGTTGGGGCAGGACTCCTGTCCATCCTGCTGATGGGGTTTGCCCTCAAGGCACTGAAGATTGCCGGCGGGGCCGGACGGAGCTGGCTCCTGGCCATCCTGCTCTCCGTTTTTATTGCCCTCTATGCTCCGGAGAACAACGGTTGGCTCCCCCTCGCCGTCGGGCTTGGCGTGGCCGTGCACATTGTGGGGGACCTGCTGACGCACCAGGGGGTCATGATCCTGTGGCCGCTGCGGATCAAGCGGCCGCGGAAGATCGCATCAATGCCCCTTGTGTCCAAGTTGTGGAAAACCAGCGGCTGCCTCTCGGTGCCAATCATTGGCCGTGCCGGTTCCTGGCGGGAGTGGGCCATCATGGTGCCCGTTTCCGTCTATGCGATCTACGGCGTCATTGAAGCAGCCTTCAACTCGCTGCGCGGCTGGCTCGCCTAGCCGGCAGTGCCGGAATTCAGGCCCTGCCCTTGCCCGGCTTGCGGCGCGGCGTCCGGCCGGCTCCAGGTTTCCCCTGACGCGCCGGCCGTCCTGCTCCCTTACCCCCGGCCTTGGAACCGGCGGCGGGTGCCGGGGCTTTCCTTGCCGTCTTCTTCGCGGGCTCCTGCCGGGAGGAAGGCTGGCGCGAGCTGTTGGCTGTCCGGCCGCGGACAATCCCGATGAATTCGTCCACGTCCTGGTCCTCGGTCTCCTGGAGCCAGGCAACGGCTATCCGTGACCCTTCCATACCCTGGACGGGACGCGTGATGACATCCCTGCGGGAGTGGAGGCGGGCCACGGACATCGGCAGGATCAGCAATCCCGCGCCGGAGGCCGCAACTTCAAGTGCCATGGCCGGGGAGCCGAGCTCCACGGCGTCCAGGAAGCTCTCACCGGAGAGGTCCGCCAGATGGACTTCATCAAACGCCGCGAGCGGATGGTCCTTCGGTGCGGCGACCACCGGCTGCTCGCGGTAGAGCGGTATCGCGTGCAGGTCAGCGGGCCGTTCGAAGCCTTCCTCAGGGATGCGGAGGAACACCAGGTCCGCTTCCCGGCTCCGGAGCACCGCGAGTATCCGGTCCTCTTCGACCTGCGCCGCGTCCAGTGCCCGGCCCCGGCGTTCATTCCAGCGTGAGATCCACTTACCCGGGGTAACACCCGGGACGTAGGCGATCTTCAACGGGGAATGGGCCGTACTCGACGGCTGAGGGGGCGCTTGGGACACCTGTTCACCCTAGCCCAACACTTCTCCCGCGGCCCTGCGGATACCCTTTAACCATGACCCCCCAAAAATCTTCCCAGTCCATGAAGCCTGAGACGGCTGCCAAGAAGCTGGGCATCTACCTTCCGGCTGCTCCCCAGGAGTTCCAGGACAACCCGGTGACCCGGGCACAGCTGGACGAGATGCAGTCCACGCCGCCGGAATGGCTGGCGGAACTGCGCCGCAACGGCCCGCACCCGCGGCCCGTGGTCGCCCAGAAACTGAACATCTCCATTGGCGGACTTGCGCGCGGCGGCATCACGGACCCGCTGACAACCGAACAGATCAACGAGCTGCTCGCCTCGCCGCCGGAATGGCTTGTTGCTGAAAGGGCCAGCTTCGCGGCCGTCCGCGCCGAAAACCAGCGGCTCAAGAAGGAATCCGCCAGGAAGCCGCGCGCCTAGTGCCGTAGCCCGGTCTAGCCAACGCCCTCCTGCCGTCCCGCGGCAGGAGGGCGTTGCCGGTTTAACAGGGCACGGTGTCCCGGCATAAAAAAATCACCCCGATCAATTGACCGGGGTGATTCCCTGTTTGTGCGCGAGGGGGGATTTGAACCCCCACGCCCTTTCGGACACTGGCACCTGAAGCCAGCGCGTCTGCCGTTCCGCCACTCGCGCAAAGTGATTTCCCGTGTCTTCGGATGATCTCTAACTCACAGGTGTTTGTGAGGTTCACATCCCGATTCCTCGGGAACAGCAGAATCAAGCATACCGGCAATTTCCCGAAACACCTAAACGGCTCTTCCGCGGCTCCCCGGACCAGCCCCGGCCCGGGCTGGAAAGCCCGGGCTGCCGCGGCCCGGCGCTGCAGGATGTCCCCTCTCCAGGGCAGGCAAAGCGACGCCGGCGAAGGGAAATCCCGGCCTGGATTGGTCCGGGGACACCGCTAGGGTGTTAAGACAATTGCCAGCGGTCCCCAGTAGTATCGGGATGGACATACCCTGCCCAGTGCGTTCAACGCCCGTCATCCGTACGGGAGAGGGCGCTGTGCAGGAGCAGCAATCGCAGGTCCACGGTAGTTCCACGAACAGGGAAGGAGTCGGAGATGGGCATACTCGACAACGTCGAGCGCGGCATTGAACGAATGGTCCGCGGCGCTTTTTCCAGCGGGTCCTCCGGCCGCGTGGAGCCCCTTGAACTTGCCATAGCCCTGCGCCGTGAACTGGATGAGAAGTCCATGACCCTGGGCGAGGGACGGACACTGGCACCGAATGTCTTTACCGCGCGCCTCTCCGACGAAGATTTCGCCCGCGCCCAGGAATGGGGCGCCCCGCTGGCCGAGGAACTGTGCGACGTCGTCATCAAGCACGCGCGCAGCCAGTCCTACACCCTCCAGGGCGCGGTCCGGGTCTCCTTCACCCGCGATTCCTCGCTCAAGCCCGGTTCGCTGGCGATCGACTCGGCAACCGAAAAGACCCGGGCGTCCGCTGCACGCACTCCTCAGCCGCCCGCTCCGCGCCAGAGCCCCACCCGCATGCAGCCCGTGCTGGACATCGATGGGCAGCGGTACTCACTCAATGCCACCTCCGTGGTCCTTGGCAGATCCTCGGAAGCGGACATCCTTGTTGATGACACCGGCGTTTCCCGCCGTCACTTGGAAATCCGGACCGACGGCGGCACTGTCCGCGCCGTCGACCTCGGTTCAACCAACGGCAGCTACGTCAACGGCCAGAAAGTCCAGGGGGAAACCATCCTTACCGACGGCTCGACCATTGCCATGGGCAGGACCCGTATTGTCTTCCGGCTGCTCCCGGTCCGATCCGGAGGGCGCTGATGGACGGCTCATTGACCCTCACCCTGCTCCGTTACGGGTTCCTGATCCTGCTGTGGATCATGGTCCTGGGAGTTGTCGGTGCCATCCGGCGGGACCTGGTACTCGGTGCCCGAAACCGGACCGGCGCACCCACAGCCCGCCAGATACGCAAGAATCCCGCGCTGGAGCGCGAGGCGGCACCGCCGGCCAAGGTGCAGGCCCGGCAGATGGTTGTGACTGAGGGCCCCCTGCGCGGAACCACCCTGGAACTGGCCTCCAGCCCCATCCTGCTGGGCCGTGCCCAGGAAGCCACACTGGTTCTTGAAGATGACTATGCTTCCGGCCGCCATGCCCGGCTTTTCCCCCAGGGCAGCCGCTGGTTTATTGAAGACCTTGGTTCCACCAACGGGACGTTCCTCGGAGGGTCCCAGCTCACCCGTGCCCAGCCCGTTGACCCCGGAGTGCCGATCCGCATCGGCAAAACAGTCATTGAATTGAGGCCCTAGCAGTGGCCCTGGTCCTTCGGTACGCTGCCCGCTCCGACGTAGGCATGGTTCGTTTCAAGAATGACGATTCTGCCTACGTTGGGCGCTACCTCGCCGTCGTCGCCGACGGCATGGGGGGCCACGCGGGCGGCAACGTAGCATCTGCATCCACGGTGCTGGACCTCGTCCACCTGGACCGCCCCGATCTCGAGGACCAGGCCGTCACCGTCCTGGCAGACGAAATCCAGGCCGCGAATTCATTGCTCTCGGAACTGGTGACCACCTCCCCGGAGCTCTCCGGAATGGGCACCACGGTCACCGCCATGCTGCTCCAGGGAGACCGGGTGGCCCTTGCACACATCGGGGATTCGCGGGCCTACCGCCTCAAGGACGGTGTCTTCGAGCAAATCAGCATCGACCACACCTTCGTGCAGCGACTCATCGATGAAGGGCGCCTGCGTCCAGAAGAAGCCGAGTCACACCCGCACAAGAACGTGCTGATGCGCGTCCTGGGCGACGTCGATGCGAGCCCGGAACTGGATCTGGCAACCTTCGAGGTCGAGCCGGGCGAAAAGTGGCTGCTGTGCTCCGACGGGCTGAACGCGGTTCTGCGGGACAGCGACATTGAGGCCGTCCTCCGTGACTCCAAAGACCTTTCCACCGCAGTGGACACCCTGGTTGAGCTGACGCTTGCCGGGGGTTCTCCGGACAACGTGACCGTGGCGGTCATCGAAGTGGTCGACGAGGCCGATGCTCCGGCACCGGCCCGCGAACCCGCCCCCGCCACGGCCGGCACGGCCGAAGTCCCCGCTGCGGCCGCCGAACGTCCCGCCGACACCAAGGACGGGGCGCAGGCCTCCGGCGGCGAGGAACCGGATGACGAGGAACGAGAGGCGGACAGCCCCGTACGGGCCGAGGTTATCCGGCGCGACCTGGCTTCCCGTCCCCACCTGCTGGTGGGTGCCGCCTCGCTGGCCACCGAGACCGGGCAGATTCCCATTGTCACCAAGCGTTCGGCTGAACGCCGCGCTGCGCGCCTGCTCATGCACAAGGCAGACGACGACGCCGCTGCCCCCGAGACGCAGGCCCCCGAGCCGCCTCGGAAGCGCAGGCGCTGGATCCTCATCACCGTGCTTGCCGTCATTGCAGCCCTGCTCGCCTCGGTGCTGTGGGTGGGATACGCCTGGACGCAGACCCGCTACTACGTAGGGACAGCGGACAACCGCGTGGCAATCTACAACGGTGTCTCCCAGACACTCGGTCCGGTCAAGCTCTCCCATGTCACCGAGACAACCGACATTCCCGTCGACAGCCTGCCCGAGTACTGGCGCAGCAGGGTCAATGACACCGTTCCGGCCAAGGACCTGGTGCACGCGGAGCAGATTGTCGGCCAGCTTCGCGGCACCGCCAAGGCAATCCTGTGCCCTCAGCCCTCCGAGCCTGCGCCCTCGCCTTCCCCGTCCGTGCTGGCTGACGCCCTTGGCGCCAACAACGGGCCGGACGGGCTTCCTGCCATCAATTCATGTGGAGGGCAGCAGTGATGTCAGATATCACCGCCCCGGCCAAACCGCGCCGAAACATCGAGGCAGTGCTGCTGGTACTCGCGCTGGGCGTGGGCGTCGGGGCCAACATGCTGGTGGGCATTGACGAAGACCGCGCCTTCGATTCGGATTTCTGGGTCCAGGGCGGGACCCTCGTAGCCCTGGTCCTGGCCTTCCACGTCGTGCTGCGCTTCCGTGCCAAGTATGCCGATCCGGTAATACTTCCGATAGTCACTGCCCTGAACGGCGTTGGTCTCGCCATGATTCACCGCTTGGATATTGCCAACGGTGATGATGCAGCCGACCGTCAGCTGCTGTGGAGCACGGTGGCCGTGGCAGCAGCCATAGCCGTCATGTTCTTTATCAAGGACCACCGGATCCTGCGCCGCTATACCTACATTTCGCTGATCGTCAGCGCATTGCTGCTCCTGCTGCCGCTGATGCCGGGCCTTGGACAGGAAATCAACGGTGCCCGGATCTGGATCAACGTTGGCTTCGGCACCTTCCAGCCCGGTGAAATCGCCAAGATCACGCTGGCCATATTCTTCGCAGGGTATCTATCGGCAAACCGGGACCTGATCCTTCTCGCCGGCCGCAAAGTGGGACCCCTGCAGCTCCCGCGCTTCAAGGACATGGGACCCATGATGGCCGCCTGGGCCGTGAGCATCGG
Organism: Arthrobacter koreensis; assembly: GCF_009193255.1. Taxonomy (GTDB): domain Bacteria; phylum Actinomycetota; class Actinomycetes; order Actinomycetales; family Micrococcaceae; genus Arthrobacter_B; species Arthrobacter_B koreensis. Next base: position 1,252,446 of record NZ_WACG01000001.1, on the reverse strand, counting down.
CGTCCTGGTCTTCCAGCGGGACCTGGGCTCTTCCATCCTGTTCTTCGGACTCTTCATGGCCATGATCTACGTGGCCACCAGCCGGGTGAGCTGGGTACTGATCGGCCTGGCACTGATCGGCGCCGGCGGCTTCGTAGCCGTACAGCTCTTCAGCCACGTAGCACTGCGCATCGACAGCTGGATCAACGCGTTCGATCCGGAAGTCATAGCCCGTGTCCCCGGCGGCAGTTTCCAGGTGGTGAACGGCCTCTTTGGCCTTGCCAGCGGTGGCATGACGGGCACAGGGCTGGGCCAGGGCCGGCCGGACCTCGTGACCTACGCGAATTCGGACATGATCATCGCTGCCCTCGGCGAAGAGCTGGGCCTGATCGGAATCTTTGCGATCGTCCTCATGTATGTGCTGCTGGTTTCCCGCGGCTTCCGCGCCGCCCTTGGCACCAGGGACGGCTTTGGCAAGCTCCTGGCGTGCGGATTGTCCTTCACTATTGCCCTGCAGTGCTTTGTTGTCATTGGCGGTGTTACCCGCCTCATTCCGCTAACCGGCCTCACGACGCCGTTCATGTCCGCGGGAGGTTCGTCGCTGCTGGCCAACTGGATCATCGTGGCCCTCCTGCTGCTGATCTCGAACGCGGCGAGGCGCCCTGCCGCTACCGGGCTCCCCCTGGATATGGAACCGGCCCTGGCAGCACCGGGTGCAGACCGGGGCAAAACGTACGGCAAGGCAAGGAATGAGGTGACAGGCGCATGAACCAGGCAATCCGCAACTCCTGGATAGTCGCGCTGGCCATGTTCCTGGCCATCCTGTGCTCGCTGACCTACGTGCAGTTCTTTGCTGCGAACGAGCTCAATGCCAACCCGATCAACAATCGACAGCTCTACAAGGAGTTTGGCCAGAACCGCGGTTCAATTCTGGTTGACGGTGCTCCCATCGCGGAGTCCGTCCCGTCCAATGACCAGTTCAATTACCAGCGGGTCTACAACAACCCGGAGCTGTACTCGGCGCTGACCGGCTACTTCTCCCTGGTCCACGGCAGCTCGCAGCTGGAGCAGGCCCTGAGCGATGAGCTGTCCGGAAACAGCGACCAGCAGTTCTATGACCGGCTGGTCCAGCTCTTCTCCGGCGCCCAGGCGCAGGGCGCGTCGGTGGAACTGACAATCGATCCGCAGCTCCAGCAGATGGCCTACGACCTCATTCCGGAGGGCCAGCGCGGTTCGATAGTCATGATGGATCCCAAGACCGGCGACATCCTGGCCATGGTCTCAAAGCCTTCCTACGACACGAATCTCCTGGCCGGCCACGATACCCAGGCCGTGGAAGCCAACATGGACCAGCTCCTCTCGGTTCCCGGGCTCTCCCCTTACCTGAACCCGGCCACCCAGTCACTGCTGGCCCCGGGTTCCACATTCAAGCTTGTTGACGCGGCTGCTGCCCTTGAAACCGGAAAATTCACCGCCGATTCGGTGATTCCTAACCCGCCGGCCCTGCCGCTGCCCGGAAGCACCGTTTCGCTGCCGAACTACACCAACGGTGCCTGCGCCAGCCGCAGTGAAGCGGACATTCAGTTCGCACTTGAACAGTCCTGCAATACTGTCTTCGCGCAGATTGCATGGGAAGTCGGGCAGGACGCACTGGCGGAACAGGCAGAGAAATTCGGTTTCGGCGAAACGTTCAGCATTCCCACACCAGTGACCGCCAGCAGCTTCCCCGAGACGGAGGACCAGGCGGAACTTGCCCTGTCCTCCATCGGCCAGGGCAGCGTCACAGCCACTCCCCTGCAGGTGGCCATGATTTCCGCGGCCATCGCCAACAACGGCGTGCAGATGACACCGAACCTGATCAAGACGGTCCGTGCACCTGACCTTTCAGTGCTCGACGAACCCGAGCCCAAGGTCCTCAACGAATCGATCAGTCCCGGCACGGCTGCACAGCTGACCGACTGGATGGTCAGCGTAGTAGACAACGGCACCGCCTCCGCAGCCAGGATCCCCGGGGTCAAGGTTGCGGGCAAGACCGGAACGGCAGAAGTCGAAGGCCGCGGCGACAACGCCTGGTTCACCGGTTTCGCCCCGGCAGAAGACCCGGAGGTGGTCATTTCAATCGTGATGGAAAACGTTGACCTGGCCACTGGATCCCAATTGACCACCCCAAGCGCGCAAAAACTCCTAGAGGCGGTGTTGAATAAGTGAGGCCTACATCGGGTATCACCTTAGGCGGCAGGTTCCAGCTGACCGATCGTATAGCGATCGGCGGCATGGGCGAAGTCTGGAAGGCGCGGGACCTTGTCCTGGGCCGGATAGTCGCCATCAAGATCCTCAAAGAGGAGTACACCGGCGATCCGGGCTTCCTGAACCGCTTCCGTGCCGAAGCGCGCCACACCGCCCTGCTCAACCATGAGGGCATCGCGAACGTCTTCGACTACGGCGAAGAAGAGGGATCCGCGTACCTGGTGATGGAACTGGTGCCCGGCCAGCCGCTGTCCACGATCATCGAGCGTGAAAAAGTCCTGTCTCCGGACCGGACCCTCTCCATCATCGGCCAGACCGCCACGGCCCTGGCCGTGGCACACCGGCAGGGCCTCGTGCACCGCGACGTCAAGCCGGGAAACCTGCTCATCATGCCTGACGGCCGGGTCAAAATCACTGACTTCGGCATTGCCCGCCTGGCCGATCAGGTGCCGCTCACTGCCACGGGACAGGTCATGGGCACGGCCCAGTACCTCGCACCCGAGCAGGCCACCGGCCAGCAGGCCACGGGATCCAGTGACATCTATGCCCTGGGCGTTATCGGGTACGAGCTGCTGGCCGGAACACGCCCGTTCTCCGGTGAATCCCAGATCGCCATCGCCCTGGCCCAGGTCAATGACACCCCGCCGCCGCTGCCTGAATCCATTCCCGCACCGGTGCGGGCGCTCATCATGTCCATGCTGGCCAAGGATCCGGCGGACCGCCCCGCTGATGCCGAGGCCCTGGCGCGCGCTGTAGCCGCTATCCGCCGCGGAGACATCGCTGCCGCCGAGCAGGCCGTACCCGGAATGCTGCTCTTCGGCCCGGGAGGAACCGCGGCAACCAGCGCTGTCACTGCGCCGGTCCCGATGCCGGGCAACACCTCTGCCACGCGCGTGGTGGACACTGCTCCCTCGACCTCTGCGCTTCCCGTGGCTTCGGCCGCAGGGCAGACCGGTTCGCTCGCTGCTTCCCGGGAATGGAACGAGGATGACGGCGACGGTGATGATGACGGCTATGACGAGTACGACGAACAGCAGCCCAAGCGCAAGAAGTGGCTCATCCCGCTGATCATCGTCCTCACCCTCGTGCTGGCAGGCATCATCGCCCTGGTGGTACTGAACCTCAACTCTGATCCGGCAGGCGACTCTGATCCGACGAGGTCGCCGTCCACGTCGGCGTCCAGCACGCCCACGCGAAGCAGTGCCTCCCCGACGTCGAGTTCCCCGTCCCCGACGCAGCCCTCTGCCAGCCCGACTCCGAGTGCAACGGTGGAAGAGATCACCATCAACGCCTCCCAGTACCAGGGCCGGAACGTCAACGAGGTTTCCCAGGAGCTGAGCGCCCTGGGACTGGCCGTGAGCAGGAACCCCGTGCCCTCCGACCAGCCTGAAGGTACGGTCCTGGATGTCAATCCGGTAGGCACCCTCTCCCGCGGAGACGCCGTCGCTATCACCTATTCCTCCGGCCCCGAACAGGTGACAGTTCCCGGCGGGCTGCTGAACCAGCCCGAGTCTTCGGTCAGCCAGCAGGTAGTCAATGCCGGCCTTGTCCCTGATGTGGTGCGCCAGCCGTCGAACGATGTACCGTCAGGCCAGGTGATCAGTGTCAATCCCCAGCAGGGAGCCACCGTAGCCAAGGGATCCACCGTCACCATCGTTGTTTCCACCGGTCCGGCATCCACCCCCGGCCCCAGCGGATCAAGCACTGACGGGTCCTAAAAACCATGAGTGCTGACAATGGACACCCAACGCTGAACACGGAGCGGATTCTTGACGGCCGCTACGAGGTCGGCGAGCTGATCGGCCGCGGCGGCATGGCAGATGTATACCTCGGCCGCGATTCACGCCTGGGCCGGGCCGTTGCCATTAAGGTGCTGCGTCCGGACCTGGCTCGTGATCCGCTGTTCCAGTCACGGTTCCGCCGGGAAGCCCAGGCCGTCGCCGGCTTGAACCACGCGTCGATCGTCTCCGTCTACGACACCGGTGACCAGGCGCCGGCCAATGGCTCTCCGGACGATCCCCGCCTGCCTTTCATCGTCATGGAGTACGTCTCCGGACGGACCCTGCGTGACCTGATCAAGGCAGGGGAGGTCAGCACTGACGATGCTGTGGATTACACGCTCGGCGTGCTTGCTGCCCTTGAATACAGCCACCGCTCGGGCATCGTCCACCGGGACATCAAGCCGGCTAACGTCATGGTGACCCGCGACGGGCACGTCAAGGTAATGGATTTTGGCATTGCCAGGGCGGTGGCGGATTCAGCGGCGACCATGACCCAGACCCAGGCCGTCATAGGAACCGCGCAGTATCTCTCTCCCGAGCAGGCCCGCGGCGAGACCGTCGATGCGCGCAGCGACCTTTACTCCGCTGCATGCCTGTTGTTTGAGATGCTAGCCGGAAGGCCCCCTTTTATAGGGGACAGTCCGGTGTCGGTTGCCTACCAGCACGTTCGCGAAGCTCCGCCCAAGGCCGCCAGCTTCAACCCGGAGGTCTCTGGCGCGCTCGAGTCCGTGCTGGAGCGCGCCCTGGCCAAAGACCGGAATGACAGGTACCAGAGTGCACACGATTTTCGGGACGCACTTCTCGCTGCCCGGAACGGAACGCCGGACACATTCCAGACCGCTGCCACGCAGGCAGTGCCCCATTCCCCGGTTTCCTCCGCTCCGATTCCGGACGAAGAACCGCGCACCCGCGCCATGGCACGGGTCCTAGAAGGCGGACCGCTGACAAGCATGTCTGCCGACGACCTTGAGGAAACCCCAGAACCGCCTTACGAAGACACCCGAAACCAGAAGCACGAACGGCGCGGAAGGCGCACCGCCTGGATCGTTACCTTGTTCGTGGCAATCGGGTTGCTCCTGGCTGCGGGCGGGATCTACGCATACAACCTCATGAACCAGCCCCCTCCTCCGCCCGCCACTGCGAGCATCCCGGATGTGGAGAACATGACGCAGACGGCAGCGATCAATGCGCTGCTCGAAAAGGGCTTCCGGGCCCCGGCCACTGAGTCCCAGTACAGCGACACGGTCGAATCCGGTCTCGCCATCGGCACAGAACCGGAGGCAGGCAGCACCGTAGCCTTGGACAGCGAGATCACCCTGTACATCTCACAGGGACCCTCTGCCATCCAGATTCCCGATACCCTGCCCGGGATGAGTGAAGCCCAGGCACGGGACACGCTGCGGCTGCTCGGTCTGCAGGGCGGAAACACCACCACCGTCAACAGTGCCACCGTTCCCGAAGGAAGGGTCATCGAGACGGCGCCCGGCGTCGGCACATCGGTCCAGATGGGCAGCACCGTGGACCTGGTCCTGTCCAGCGGCAAAGTCTCGGTTCCCAACGTCGTGGACATGGAGGTCGAAGAGGCCAGGGCCTTCCTCGCCGATCCTGCCTACGGCCTCGAGACAGAGGTGGAGGAAGTGGAGAACAGCGTGGTGGAGCCGGGAACAGTCACCGGTCAAAGCGCTCAGCCTGGAAGCGATGTGCCGCAGGGGAGCACGATCAAGCTGACCGTTGCCAAGGCACCTTCACCGTCGCCCTCGCCCTCGGCTTCCTCCGATTCCTCGGAGTCCCCGACAGGGCCGGGAAACCGCAGGGGCGGCGGCTAACAGCCAGGAACGAGGCCGCTAGGCCCTGGAACTGATAAGGGGGCTCAGGGTTGCTGCGTGAGCGGCTGCTCCAGCCAGGCCAAGCCCTTCCAGCCAGTTCCCCAGCATCTGGTACCCGCCTTCAGTAAGCACGGATTCAGGATGGAACTGGACGCCAGACAGCGGAGCAGTTCGGTGCCGAAGGCCCATGATGATCCCGCTCTGGGTCCGGGCCGTGACTTCCAATTCCTCCGGCACCGTCTCTGCTACCGCCGCGAGCGAGTGGTAGCGCGTCGCCGTCAGCGGGCTCGGCAGGCCGGCGAAAACATCAGCTGATGAATGCTGGACCTCGGAAGTCTTTCCATGCATGAGTTCCGGTGCATGCGTAACGGTGCCGCCGAACGCCTCTGCCAGGGCCTGATGTCCCAGGCAGATGCCCAGCATGGGTTTGTTGTTGTCGCGGCACCAGCGAATCAGGTCGATGCAGACACCGGCCTGTGCCGGTGCGCCTGGACCGGGGGAGACCAGGACGCCGTCCCGCGCGGCCGCGAGTTCCCTGGCTTCGTCCAGGCTCACGTCGTCATTGCGGATGACTGTTGTCTGGGCGCCAAGTTCCTGGAGGTAGCCCACCAAGGTGTACACAAAGCTGTCGTAGTTGTCGACTACGAGGATGCTGGTGCTCATTGTGTTTCAGAACCGCCAATCGTTGAATCCGTGAGGGGCGCCAGGAAGCTGAATTCCGAGAACCATGGAAAAACCCAAACCATCAGGACGAGGACCACCGAGGCCGCCAGCGCCAGTGCCGTGAGGATTCGGACCCAGAGCGGCCCGGGGAGATGCCTGAATATCCAAGCGTACATTTTATCCCTGTCCTTCAGCGCCCGGCAACGAGCGCTGCGATTGCTTCGGGCGGCCCGGCCGAGGCAGGCTGCCATGATTCGAGTACCGCGTAGGAAATGAACCGCTCCTCTGACCCGAACCGGGGATTGCACGTGGTCAGGGTCAGGATCCGTTCTTCCGGAACAACACCCGGTTGCGTAGGTACGGGGGCCAACACGTCCACCTTGTCCGGGAGAACTATTTGGCTGTTGCGGTACACGTAGGTGTAGAAGCCCTGTGCTGTCTGGACGTAGATCCGATCGCCGGGCACCAGGGTATCCACCGCATCCAGTACCTGTCCGTGTGTCTGCCGGTGGCCTGCGAGAGCGAAGTTCCCCACCTCACCGGGCATGGCTGTCTCCGGGTAGTGCCCCAGTCCCAGGCTGTCCAGGACCTCGGGTCCGACACCCTCAGTCACTGGCCTGGCATGCTCCGGCCCAAACCGCGGAATGTAGATGGCCGCGAAGGTGGTTCCGTCGGACTCGGGAGCCGGAAGCACCGCCGGGTCTCCGTAGTCTCCTGGACCGGAGTCGGCAGGAACCTCCGGGACGGGACCGAACTGCGCGAAAAGTTCCTCCATGGCGGCTTCCTGTTTGCGGTCGGCCTCGATGTTGGTCCACCAGAGTTCCCACACTACGAATAGCACCAGGATCAGCCCGAGGGTAATAAGCAGTTCCCCGGCCACCTGGACTGCGAAGGCACCTTTACCCGGCTTTCGAGCGCGCGGACGCCGCTTGTCCACCGGAGACTGAGGCAACGGGAGCTGCGCGTCCCCACCCTGCCTGACCGTACTGTCCACATGGTCCTCTCGTGATCCTGCTGTGAATCCGGGCACGTCCCCGGCTCCCATTCGCTACGATTGGAAGGAAGGGCTTCCCGTAAAGGCACCCGCCCAACGCAGTTACCCGTCAGGATATAGCTGCAGGCCGGGCCGGGCGACTATTTGGGAACCCAAGACCATATCCATGCCGGCATCGATTGAGCCGGTTCCGCTAGGAGGATCCGTGCCCGAGTCAAAGTCCCGCAAGAAGGCGGCAGCAGTGCCAGCAGAAGCACCTGCCAAGGGAAAGGCAGCGCCCAAGCCGAACCCAGTCTGGTACAAGCCCGTGATGTTCGGGCTGATGCTCATTGGCCTGATCTGGATCATCGTGTTCTACATCTCCGAGGGCGTCTACCCCGTACCGGCCCTGGGCGCCGGCAATATCCTCGTCGGCTTCGGCGTAGCGATTGTGGGCTTCCTGATGACTACGCGCTGGCGGTAGGCGCATAAAGCAACATTCGAGAACTCCCCGGACAGCGTCCGGGGAGTTCTTTTTTGCCTTCCGGATCTCCGGAACAGCCGCAGGGTTTTAAACAGGGATACCCACAGGCACAGTACTTCTCCACACAGAGTTATCCACAGTCGTGGATAACTCTGTGTGTGGTCATTTCCCCATACACATCCGAGATGCTCCTCTGGCAGTGAACCCATCCACAGGCAGGGGTGGAAAAGCTGGGGACAACCGTCTCTCTGTTCCTTCGAACTTATGCCCAGCTTGTGTGAATAGTTATCCACATCTGTGGGTATCTCTGTGGCTACTCCTCGGTAGTTCGCTGCAAACAAAGGGAACCGAGTTATCCACAGCTGTGGAATTACATGTGTGTAACTAGAGCGCGGCACTGGATAACTTTCCACAGAAGTTTCCCACCGGCTGTGCACAACTCGCCATCTGCCCTGTGGATAACGCCGCTATTTGATGAGGACGGAAACCGAGTCTGCCCTCTGGAGGACATCCTGGCCCTGAATTACACAGCTGTAAGTTATTAACAATGTGGGTATCTCTGTGGATAAGCGAGCTCCATGCTGTGGAAAGCGTCCCCCACCTGCCTTCGCACACGCCGTACTGGACCGGATCAGGACCGTGAACACCAAAAAGGCCCCGCAGCCGGCGCTGCAGGGCCTTCCAGGAGAAGTATCCGTACTAGAAGCTCGGGGTCCAGACAAAACCAAGTACCACCAGGACAAGGGCAATGGCGGCCAGCCCGCCGAACTGGACGAGGGAACGGCGCGGACCCTTAGGAGCGTAGGCGAGCACGGCACCGCAGGCGGCGCCGGTCAGCAGGCCGCCGAGGTGGGCCTGCCAGGAAATACTGGGATAGAGGAAGCCCAGAACGAGGTTGATGCCGATGAGGACCAGGAGTGCTTTGACGTCCCCGCCGCGCTGCCTCTGGATCACGAAGAGGGCTCCAAACAGCCCGAAGATGGCTCCCGAGGCGCCGACGACCGCTTGGAAGGCCGGGGCAAGGATCAGGACACCGATCGATCCGCCCAGCGCGGATACCAGATACAGAAGGATGAAGCGCGTCCTGCCCAGCAGAGGTTCAAGCGACCTGCCCAGCAGCCAGAGAGCATAGAGGTTGAAGGCGATGTGGAAAATAAAACCGGGGGAGTGGAGGAACGCGGCCGTCAGCATCCGCCAGGGTTCAATCTGGGCGTAAACCGGCGCGAACCACAGCAGCTCCGTAAACCCGGGGACCAGCCACTGGAGGGCATAGGCCGCACCGCACAGCACCATCAGGGTGATGGTTACTACGGGTTTCCCGGTCCGGACGGCACCACCATACTGTGTGCGGTACCCGGGTGTCTGCCGGCGGCTTTCCCGGTAACAGTCGACGCATTGGATGCCTACCGGAGCCGTGTGCTGGCACTCGGGGCACGCAGCCCTGCCGCAGCGCTGGCACCGGATGTAGCTGACCCTGTCGGGGTGCCGCGGGCAGACGGGCACTTCATGTGCCGGGGTTCCGGCGGGTACTCCGTAGGACATGGTGTTGTGCTCCAGGAAGTTCTAGAGAGGTATGCCCCGGCCGGCTGGGCCGGCCGGGGCACCGGCGAAACGGCTAGAGCTGCTCGACGGTGATGCTGTTGATGACAACGTCTTCGTTCGGCTTGTCCCGCATATCGGTGGGAACAGCGTTCAGTGCGTCAACGACGGCCTTGGACTCGTCGTCGGCCACTTCACCGAAGATGGTGTGCTTGCCCTGGAGCCAGGTGGTGGGCACGGAAGTGATGAAGAACTGGGAGCCGTTGGTGCCGCGGCCCATCTGGATTCCGGCGTTGGCCATGGCCAGCTTGTACGGCTCGGTGAAGTCCAGGTCGGGGCTGATCTCGTCGTCGAACTGGTAACCCGGTCCGCCCGTGCCGCGGCCCAGGGGATCGCCGCCCTGGATCATGAAGTCCTTGATGATGCGGTGGAAGATGGTTCCGTCATAGAGCGGGCGGCTGGTCTTCTCGCCGGTGGCCGGGTCGGTCCATTCGATTTCACCGGTTGCCAGGCCAATGAAGTTGCGGACAGTCTTCGGCGCGTGGTTGCCGAAGAGGTTGATCCGGATGTCGCCCTTGGTCGTGTGGACGGTTGCTTTTGCGGTAGGAATAGCAGTCATACGCCTCATTCTTCCACGGCGGCCTTACAGGCGGCTGGAAATCGCCCTGTTCAGCGCACAGTGAAAATCCCCTGCCCTGGGGCGCTCTGATAGCACAGAACCGGCATTGCACGTAGGCTAAGGCTGAACCGTCACTATCCTGGGAGGTAGTTTTGAACAAGAAGGACCGCATTGCCCGTGACTTCGAAGCGAATGTCACCGCAGGCGTGGAAACGGCGCGTGACTGGGCAACCCCCAAAGTAGAGGCCGCCGTCGGATGGGCAGTTCCCCGCATCGAAAAGGGAATTGAGACTGCATCTCCGAAGATCCAGGACGGACTCAAGCGTGCAGCAGATGAGATCGCGCAGGGCGTAGCAGTCGTGACGCCGCGGCTCCAGGACGGTCTGCAGAAAGTCGGCCCCAGGATCAGCCAGGTTGTTGACGACGCAGTGCCGAAAATCCAGACCACGCTGGACAAGGCATCCCCTGCCCTGACCCACGCCAAGGACAAGGTTGTGGACAGCTACATTCCCACCCTGTCTTCGCGCATTGGCGAGGCAGCAGACTCAGTGTCCCGCCAGCTGGGAACCGCCACGGTTCCGGTCCAGACCGCCGTTGCCAAGGCAACCGGTAACAAGAAGGCGCTGAAGAAAGCCCAGAAGGCTGCTGCCAAGGCCGCCAAGGAAGCCCGGAAGGGTAAGAACGGCGGCAAGGGCTGGCTCATCTTCGGCATCATTGCCTCCGCAGTGGTAGCCGGCGTTGCTGCCTGGCGGGCCTCGCGTCCGGTCGAGGATCCCTGGAAGACTCCGGCTCCGGCCCAGCCTTCCGTCCCGGTCCCCGCTCCGGCTCCCGCGGCAAAGCCTGCAGAAGAAGCCAAGCCCGCCGCAGAGACCAAGCCCGCGGCAGAAGCCAAGCCCGCGGCCAAGGCAGCCGAAACGCCGATGGAACAGGCCAAGGACACGGCAGCCACCGCTGCACAGAAGGCTAAGGAAGCGGCACAGAATGTGAAGGAAGCCGCTGCTTCGAGCGCTGAGAAGGCAACCGACAAGGCCGGCGAAGCCGTTAAGAAGACCCAGGAGGCAGCCGCAACGAAGTCCGGCGGCGCCCACGCAGAAACCAAGGCTGACAAGCCGCAGAAGTAACCCTGTCCCGGCGGATTGCCGGGACAGTCACGGAGGGGCCGGAAGCCAGTTGGCGTCCGGCCCCTCCGGCGTTAAGTCAGCGTTCCACGTCTCCGCCCAGCGCCGGCGGGGCCGGCGGAAGCGGGTCCTCCTTTGACGACGGCGGCAGCGCCTCTTTCTTCTTCGCCTGTCCCAGCAGGACGACGGCGAGGCCCGCCAGGATGACCGCCAGCCCAGCGTAGGTGCCGCCTGGCAGTTCCTCCCCCAGGAAGATCGCGGCAAGGATCGCTGCCCCCGGTATTTCCAGCAGGATGATCATCGAGACCACCAGCGGGCTGATGACGGCCAGCAGGTGGTTGAACACGGTGTGCCCCAGCAGCTGGGCCATGACGGTGACACCGAGGATTCCCGCCCAGGCAGCCGGGGAAAAGCCAATCACGGGCTGCTGGAAGGCCAGGCACAGCACGGCCAGGATCAGGGCACAGAAGCCGTAGCAGAGGGTGGTGTAGGTGCCGGTGGACATGGTCCGCCGGGCTTTGCCTCCGGCAATCGTGTACAGGCCTGCCAGCGCGCCGCCTGCCACGGCCAGGCCGTCACCCAGCAGCGCTTCGGGGGAGAGACCCAGGTCGAATCCGGTAATCACCAGGACGCCGGCAAACGCGATGACCAGCCCCGCCAGTGTCTTCGGTGCAACGCGGCGCCCGCGGAAGACGTCGAACAAAGCGATCCAGCCAGCCTGCAGGCAAACCAGTGCGGTGGCAACCGCCACCGAGGTCAGCTGCAGGGCCGTGATGAAACAGGCAAAGTGCAGGGCCAGGGCCAGAGAATCCAATGCCGTCCACCGCAGTTCTGTGCGGCTGAGGTTCCGGAACTGGTCCCGGCCGCGGATCCCGGCGGGAACTCCCATGATGACGGCGCCCAGTGCATTGCGCCACAACGCGATCGCGAGGGCCGGTGCGGCAGTGGCTGCCATGATGGGTCCGGACGCGGAGACGCCCAGCACGCCGATAACGGCGAGGAAAAAGGTCATTCCCCGAGGTTATCCGTCCGTCCGTTCCGGCGGTGTTCCTGCGCCGTACGGTCGGCTTTGTGTCGGCCCGGACCGGTGTCCCGCAGAGGTGGGGCTAGCCAAAGCCGCGGGTGTGGTTAAAGCAGAAAGTCCCGGCCAGCAGGCCGGGACTTTCTTTCGGTGGAGGCACGGGGACTCGAACCCCGAACCCCCTGCTTGCAAAGCAGGTGCGCTACCAATTGCGCCATGCCCCCGAATTTGGAACTTCACCAGTATATCCCACCTGGAAGAGTGGTCAAACCGGCCGATCCTTAGTGGAGCTACTCGACTTTATCGGTCGAGGCCTTCCAGATGGATTTCTCCGCGGCAGTTTCCTGCCATTTCCGGAAAGCGAAGACTCCCGCTGCCGTCGCCGCTGCAATCGCAATCAGCTTCTTCACAGTTGTCTCCTTGCCGTTGTGGTTGACTGTCTTCACAGTCTTCCGTGGGCGTACCAGGACTTGAACCTGGGACCTCTTCGTTATCAGCGAAGCGCTCTAACCGCCTGAGCTATACGCCCCGATACCTCACCGGGCCGAGATAAGACTCTACCGTACCCTCGACCACTTCAACAAATCCGCTGGATTCTTCCGGTGCGGAGCAGCTGTCCGCACCGGAAGATAAGCGGAATTAGTCGTCGGTAAGGGTGACGCCGATGCCGCCCACCAGAGTGGAGGCGATGTTGTACAGCACGGCCGAAAGCATCGACAGTGCCGTCAGGAGCAGGACATTGACGACGGCGATGATCGTCGCGAAGGAGACCACCTGTCCCAGTGACGCAAACTCGCGCAGGTCGAACCCGCCGGATTCGGAGCCTGCGATCTCACCCAGGAGGCGGTTCACCTGGTCGAAAATGCCGGTGAGGTCCAGGACCGTCCACAGGACGATCGCGGCCACTACCGTGACCACTCCGAGGGCGACAGAGAGCAGGAAGGACATCTTCAGGACCGACCACGGGTCGATCTTGCTTACCAGCAGGCGGGCCTTGCGGGCCTTTGCCTTGGGTGCCGGCTTGACCAGCGGCTGCCGGTTGCCGCCTGGCGCGCTCTGACCCGTCCCAGGCCGCTGCGCGGGCCGGGCCGGGGTCTTCACCCTCGGACCGCCGCCGGACCTGGCGTTAGAGTTGGTCGAGCTCACTCGGTACCTCCATCTTCAGCAGACTGCGCGTCGGGCCCAGCCGTTTTGTCTGTAGACAACGGTACTTCATCCGCAGGTACCTCCACAGACTCACCGTCGGCGGCTGCCTCGTCCTCGTCCGCTTCCACGGCGAGGTCACGCTCGGAGTTACGGGCCACCGCAATGATGCGATCGTTTTTATCCGGCTTGGCGAAAATGACGCCCATGGTGTCGCGGCCCTTGGCAGGAACCCCTGAGACCGCGGAGCGGACTACCTTGCCGCCCTGCATGACCACCAGGACTTCGTCCTCTTCCTGGACAACCATGGCGCCTACCAGATGGCCGCGGTCCTCGTTGTACTTGCCAACCTTGATGCCAAGTCCGCCTCGGCCCTGGACCCGGTACTCATCCACGCTGGTGCGCTTGGCGTAGCCGCCCTCGGTCACGATGAAGACAAAGGAATCTTCGGTGACAACGTCGGCTGCAAGCAGTTCATCATCCTCACGGAACTTCATGCCGGTGACGCCCGAGGTGGCGCGTCCCATCGGGCGCAGGGCCTCGTCGGTGGCTGTGAATCGCAGGGACTGGCCCATCCGGGATACGAGCATCAGGTCATCGGTTTCGGAGACCAGCTGGGCCGAAACCACTTCGTCGCCCTCACGCAGGTTGATCGCGATGACACCTGCTGAACGATTGGTGTCGTAGTCGGAGAGCTGGGTCTTCTTCACCAGGCCGCGCTTCGTGGCAAGCACCAGGTACGGGGCGGCCTCGTAGTCGGGCAGGTCAAGGACCTGGGCAATGTGCTCTCCGGGCTGGAAGGCCAGCAGGTTCGCCACATGCTGGCCCTTCGCGTCGCGCCCGCCTTCTGCCAGCTCATAGGCCTTGGCGCGGTAGACCCGGCCCAGGTTGGTGAAGAAGAGCAGCCAGTGGTGCGTGGTGGTGACGAAGAAGTGCTCCACGACGTCGTCGCCGCGCAGCTGTGCGCCGCGGATACCCTTACCGCCGCGGTGCTGTGCCCGGTAGTTGTCGCTGCGGGTGCGCTTGACGTATCCGCCGCGGGTGATGGTGACGACCATTTCCTCTTCGGGAATCAGGTCTTCCATGCTCATGTCGCCGTCGTAGCCCATCAGGACCTTGGTGCGGCGCTCGTCGCCGTGCTTCTCCACGATTTCGGCCAGCTCTTCGCTGACGATGCCTCGCTGGCGTTCCTCGGAAGCGAGGATGGCGTTGTATTCGGCGATTTCGATTTCCAGCTTGGCGTGCTGGTCCTGGATCTTCTGCCGTTCCAGGGCTGCCAGGCGACGCAGCTGCATGTCCAGGATGGCCTGGGACTGCAGTTCGTCGATGTCCAGCAGCTGCATCAGGCCGGTGCGCGCTTCGTCCACGGTGCTGGAGCGGCGGATCAGGGCAATGACCTCATCCAGCGCATCCAGTGCCTTGAGCAGGCCGCGGAGGATGTGCGCGACTTCCTCAGCCTTGCGCAGGCGGTAACGCGTACGCCGGACAATGACCTCGAGCTGGTGGGTCACCCAGTGGCGGATGAACGCGTCCAGGCTCAGCGTACGGGGCACGCCGTCTACGATCGCCAGCATGTTGGCGCCGAAGTTGTCCTGCAGCTGCGTGTGCTTGTACAGGTTGTTCAGCACAACCTTCGCGACGGCGTCGCGCTTGAGCACGATCACCAGGCGCTGGCCGGTGCGGCCGGAGGTTTCATCGCGCATGTCCGCGATGCCGGTGATCTTGCCGTCCTTGACCAGTTCGGCAATCTTGATGGCCAGGTTGTCCGGGTTTGCCATGTAGGGCAGCTCGGTGACGACCAGGCAGGTGCGTCCCTGGATTTCCTCCACATTCACCACGGCCCGCATGGTGATGGAGCCGCGGCCGGTGCGGTAGGCGTCTTCGATGCCCTTGTGGCCCAGGATGGTGGCGCCGGTGGGGAAGTCGGGTCCCTTGACGCGCTTGATCAGTTCTTCGAGCAGCTCCTCGTTGGAAGCCTCCGGGTGCTGCAGGTACCACTGCACACCGTCAGCCACCTCACGCAGGTTGTGCGGCGGGATGTTGGTCGCCATGCCGACGGCGATGCCCGAGGAACCGTTAACGAGCAGGTTCGGGAAGCGGGCCGGCAGGATGGTGGGTTCCTGGTTGCGGCCGTCATAGTTGTCCATGAAATCGACGGTTTCCTCGTCGATGTCACGGACCATTTCCATGGCCAGCGGAGCCATCTTGGTTTCGGTGTAACGCGGTGCGGCAGCGCCGTCGTTGCCCGGGGAACCGAAGTTGCCCTGGCCAAGGGCCAGCGGTGCACGCATGACCCAGTCCTGGATCAGGCGGACCAGCGCATCGTAAATCGCCGAGTCGCCGTGCGGGTGGTACTGGCCCATGACCTCGCCGACCACGCGGGCGCACTTGTTGAAGGAGCGGTCGGGCCGGTAGCCGCCGTCGTACATCGCGTAGATGACGCGGCGGTGCACCGGCTTCAGGCCGTCCCGCACGTCCGGCAGGGCTCGCCCGACGATAACCGCCATCGCGTAGTCCAGGTAGGAGCGCTGCATTTCAGTCTGCAGGTCGATCTGCTCCACGCGGTCGGAGATCACGTTCCCGCTGACGGGTTCGAGTTCGCCGCCCGGGACCTCCGGGGTCTCATCACTCATTGGTTGTGTTCCGTTCTAAGTTCTTGAAAAGTCCGGGTAGCTGCGGCACTAGATGTCCAGGAACCGGACATCCTTGGCGTTCTGCTGGATGAAGTTGCGGCGGGACTCGACGTCCTCACCCATGAGCACCGAGAAGATCTGGTCCGCGGACGCGGCGTCGTCCATGGTGACCTGCAGCAGCGTGCGGTGGTCGGGGTCCATGGTGGTGTCCCAGAGTTCGGTGTAATCCATTTCGCCCAGTCCCTTGTAGCGCTGGATGCCGTTGTCCTTGGGCAGGCGCTGGTTGTTCGCCAGGCCGCGGGCAACGACTTCGTCGCGCTCCCGGTCGCTGTAGACATAGTCGTGCGGGTGGTTGGACCACTTGATGCGGTACAGCGGTGGCTGTGCCAGGTAGACGTAGCCCTGCTCGATCAGCGGGCGCATGTAGCGGAAGAGCAGCGTCAGCAGGAGGGTGGTGATGTGCTGGCCGTCGACGTCGGCATCGGCCATCAGCACGATCTTGTGGTACCGGGCCTTCTCCACGTCGAAGTCCTCGCCGATCCCGGCGCCGAAGGCCGTGATCATGGACTGGACTTCCGCGTTGGACAGGGCACGGTCCAGGCGGGCACGCTCCACGTTCAGGATCTTGCCGCGCAGCGGCAGGATGGCCTGTGTTTCCGGGTTCCGGCCGCGGACGGCCGAGCCGCCGGCGGAGTCACCCTCCACGATGTAGATCTCGGACCGCGAGGGGTCCTTGGAGGAGCAGTCCTTCAGCTTGCCGGGCATTCCGCCGGACTCCAGCAGTCCCTTGCGGCGCGTGGATTCGCGGGCCTTGCGGGCAGCGAGCCGCGCCTGGGAAGCCTGGATGGACTTGCGGATGACGTCGCGGGCCGGGCCGGGATTGCGTTCCAGCCAGTCACCGAGCTGGTCCGTCACCACGCGCTGGACGAAGCCCTTGACCTCGGAGTTGCCGAGTTTGGTCTTGGTCTGCCCCTCGAACTGCGGTTCGGCGATCTTCACGGAGATGACGGCGGTGAGGCCTTCACGGATGTCATCGCCCGTGAGGTTGTCATCCTTCTCCTTGATGATGTTCTTCTCGCGGGCGTACCGGTTGATCAGCGAGGTCATGGCCGCACGGAAGCCTTCTTCGTGCGTACCGCCTTCGTGCGTGTTGATCGTGTTCGCGTAGGTGTGGACGCTCTCGGAGTAGGCGGTGGTCCACTGCAGGGCCATTTCCACGGCCATCTTCTTGTCATTGTCTTCGGTTTCGAAGGCAATGATGTCGTCGTGGATGACCTCCACCTTTTTGGAGCTGTTCAAGTGGTGGACGTAGTCCAGCAGGCCGTTGGCGTACATGTAGTCGACCATGCGGTGCTTGGGAACGTCCTCGGCCTCGGTGGCGTCGTCGGCGATTTCCTCTGCCGTCTCATCCGGTGCGCGTTCGTCGGTCAGGACGATGCGCAGGCCCTTGTTCAGGAATGCCATCTGCTGGAAGCGCGCACGGAGGGTCTCGAAATCGAACTCCGTGGTCTCGAAGATTTCCGGGTCCGGGTAGAACGTCTGGGTGGTGCCCGTTTCTTCCGTTTCCTCACCCTTACGGAGGCTGCCCACCGGGTGTCCGCCGTTTTCGAAGGACTGGTGCCAGACGAAGCCCTGGCGCTTGACCTGGGTTTCGACGCGGGCAGAAAGGGCGTTGACTACGGAGATGCCGACGCCGTGCAGGCCGCCGGAGACGGCGTATCCGCCGCCGCCGAACTTTCCGCCGGCGTGCAGGATGGTCATGACAACCTGGACCGTCGGCATGTTCTCGGTCGGGTGCATGTCCACGGGGATGCCGCGGCCGTTGTCGGATACGCGGACGCCTCCGTCGGCCTGCAGTGTCACGTCGATGCGGTCGCAATATCCGGCGAGTGCTTCATCAACCGAGTTGTCCACCACTTCATACACCAGGTGATGCAGACCGCGGGGACCGGTGGAACCGATGTACATACCCGGGCGCTTGCGCACAGCTTCCAGGCCTTCGAGGACAGTGATCTCGTTGGCACCGTATTCGTGCGGTGCCAGGGCCTCGCTGTCTTCCTGGGGGACGGGCTCCGTGTTGTCTAGCTCGTTGCCAAGCTCATTGTCGTTAGCCACAGGTGCTGTCGACTCCTCTTGTGTCGGTCAGAATTTGGCACCCCGTCCTGCAGCGGACAGGGCGCCTCTATTACCAATTCTACCGTGCTAAGGGGACCTTTGCTGGCCAAAACACCCCTCCAGCGGCCACTAAAGCGGCTTATGAGCGGTTTTCAAGCACTTCCACGGCTCCGGATACGTCCTGCAGGGTTTGCAGCCCGCAAACCCGCACGGAGCGCGTGTGAACGCGAGCACAAAAAGACCGCTTTTTCAACAACTTTTTTCATGCCCATTCCGCCGCCTGCTAACCGTAGGTGTCCCGGGGACCGCGGCCCTTGACGCTGCGCAGGCCCTTGCGCCAGTTCGGCGCTGCCGGACCAATGACTTCAATGCGGGTGACAACGCCGCTGCCAAGTTCGGCGTCGAAGCGTTCAATGAGCGCCGAGCGGAGCAGCCGCAGCTGGGTCGCCCAGGCGGTGGAGTCGCACCGGACCTGGACAGTGGTGTCGGAGAAGGACTCCGGTTTGCAGTGGGCGCTGACATCCGGGCCAACAAGCTCTTCCCAGCGCGAGATGACGGACCCTACCGCCACCGGCGAATTCCAGCCCCGTTCGTTGACGAAGCGGCTGAAGACCTTCCCCAGGCCCTGGGGGTCGCGGCCGGTGTACTCCCCCGGAATGAACGGCGCGGATTTGCGCGCAGTCTTCCGCCTGACGGCCGGAACCCGCTGGTTCCCGCGCGCCTGCGCTGCCTGCCGCATCCGGTTCAGCTGTTCCTGGGCGGCATCCGGCAGATCGTTTTCAAGGGGTTCCGAACCGTCCCGGCCTGCCGGTTCATCCTGCGGCTGCACGGATTCCTCCGGGGATGACGGGGATCTGGTCTCCTGCCAGGGATTCGGGGATGTCCTCGGCAACGGCAGCCGTCACGAGCACCTGCTCGGCTCCCGCCACGATCGACGCGAGCCGGCCCCGGCGTCCGGCGTCGAGCTCAGCGAAGACGTCATCCAGGATCAGGATGGGACCGGAGCCCGGCGTTGGATCGTCGTCGCGCAGCAGGTAGTAGGAGCCAAGGCGCATGGCCAGGGCCAGGGACCAGGTCTCGCCGTGCGAGGCATAGCCCTTGGCCGGTGCCTGCCCCAGAACAAGCTCGACGTCGTCGCGGTGCGGCCCCACGAGCGACACTCCGCGGTCGATCTCGCGTTTGCGGTTTGCGGCGAAAGCCTGCAGGAACCGTTCGCGCAGCTCTTCCTGGCTAAGCGCCAGCAGTTCTGCCGGATCGGCACCGGACGGTGAGGCGCCGTCGTCGTCCACTTCGCCGAGAAGCGTGGAGCGGTACGTCCCGCGGGCCTCCTTCGAACCGTCGGTGAGGTCCTGGTAAGCGCCCTGGAGATGCGGGCTGAGCAGGTCAAGCGCGTGGAGGCGGGCGGAAACCAGCTGCGCACCAGCCTCGGCCATGTGGTGGTCCCACACCTCAAGCGTGGCTTCATGGGCGGAAGTGAACCGGCCGCTGATCCGCGCGGATTTCAGCAGTGCATTGCGCTGTTTCAGGACGCGCTCATAATCTGCCCGGGTTGCAGCATGCCGCGGTACCAGGGAAACGATCAGGTCATCGAGGAAGCGGCGGCGGGCCGAGGGGTCGCCCTTGACCAGGGCAAGGTCTTCCGGGGCGAAGAGAACGGTCCGGCAGATGCCCAGGATGTCCCGGGCACGGACCGGATTGGCCCGGTTGATGCGGGCCCGGTTGGCGCGGCCCGGGTTGATTTCGACTTCCAGCGCCGTGGCCTGGGAACCGCGGAGGACGCGTGCCCTAACGAGTGCCTGTTCGGCGTCGAACGCCACCAGCGGCGCATCGGAACTCACCCGGTGGGAGGAAAGCGACGCGAGATAGCCGATCGATTCGACGATGTTGGTCTTTCCCGTGCCGTTGGGGCCCACGAAGACACTGACGCCGGGGTTCAGGCTGAGGTCAAGCTGCTTATAGCTGCGAAAACCGGTCAGGGAAAGGTAATCAACGTACACGCTGCTCCACCTGTGCCTGCCTTCCAATCCCTGCGTCTGTCATTCAGCCGCTCCCGGCCATCCCCATCCAGCCTACAACCGCTTACTCCGGGGCCCCTGTTTCCCCTATGGCCTGTTCTGCCTCTGTCTGGGCGGCCTTCCCGGCGGGCTCCGGACCGGACACCTGCCTTACGGCGTGCCCACCGAACTGTCCGCGCAGGGCCGCGACCAGTTTCATCGCCGGTGACTCCTCCTGGCGCGAGACGAAACGGGCAAACACCGCTGCGGAGATCACCGGCGCCGGAACCTCCGCGGCCAGTGCTTCCTCGACGGTCCAGCGGCCCTCCCCGGAATCTTCCACGAAGCCTTCGATCCGGCTGAGCCCCGGGTCTTCCTCCACTGCCCTTACCGCCAGTTCCAGCAGCCAGGAACGGATGACTGTTCCGCTCTGCCAGGCACGGAGGATGCCTCCGGTGTCCTCGATGATGTCCTGTGATTCGAGGAGTTCATAGCCCTCGGCATAGGCCTGCATGAGCCCGTACTCGATTCCGTTGTGCACCATCTTGGCGTAGTGGCCCGCGCCTACAGCGCCGGCGTGCACGAACCCGTCCTCGCGTGCCCCGTCAGGGCGCAGCGCGTCGAAGACCGGCATGGCTTCGATGACGTCGGCTTCTTCCCCGCCAACCATCAGTCCGTATCCGGTCTCCCGTCCCCAGACTCCGCCGGAGACCCCGCAGTCCAGGTACCGGATGCCCCGCGATGCCAGCTGCTCGGCGTGTTTCCGGTCATCGGTGTAGCGGGAATTTCCGCCTTCAATGACGAGGTCTCCCTCGCTGAGCACTTCGGCCAGGTCTGTGATGACCGCAGAGGTGGCGCTGCCGCTGGGAACCATCACCCAGACGATTCGCGGAACTGTCAGCCGCGCCGCCAGGTCCCTGAGCGAGCCTGCGTCCGAGGACACTGGGTTCCGGTCGAATCCGGATACCTGGATGCCTTTGGAACGCAGCCTCTCCCTCATGGGAAGGCCCATCTTTCCGAGTCCAATCAAACCCACATGCATGTCGGTTCCTCCCTGCTCAGGTCCACTGACGTGGACTGGAAAGGCTCTCGAGATGCGGGTGAAAGCCCTACTGGTTAGGCAGCCGGACCGGCATCAGCAGGTACCGGTAGTCTTCCTGGTCGTCGCCGGTGAGCTCTTCCTGCGCGGAGATCACGGCCGGCTTCGGCGGGGTGGTGAAGGAAAAACGCACGTACTTGCTCGGGAAGGCACCCAGGCCTTCGCTGAGGTAGTGCGGGTTGAAGGCAACGGTGATGTCGTCGCCGACGAGCGATGCCTCGAGCGCCTCGGAGGCCTGGGCATCTTCACCGGTACCGGCGTCGAGCGTCACCTGTCCGTCCGTGAAGGCGAGGCGCACGGGAGTGTTCCGCTCAGCAACAAGCGAAACGCGGCGCACGGCTTCCACCAGCGCATGTGTTTCCACGGTGGCGTGGATCGGGGTGTTCTCCGGGAACAGCGAGCGGATCTTGGGGTAGTCCCCGTCCACCAGCAGCGACGTGGTGCGGCGTCCACCGCTTTCGAAACCGATTAGTTCGCTGTCTCCGGACAGTGCAATGTTCAGGTCTCCGCCGCTGCCGAGTGTCTTTGCGACTTCGTTCAGGGTTTTGGCCTTCACCAGTGCGGAAGTCGAGATACCCGGGGTTGCCGGCTTCCACGGGAGTTCACGCAGGGCGAGCCGGTAGCGGTCGGTGGCAAGGAAGGTAATGAGATCATCTTCGATTTCCATCCGTACGCCGGTGAGGATCGGCAGGGTGTCGTCGCGGCTCGCGGCGATAATCACCTGTGAAACGGCCTGCGCGAAGGCATTACCGTCGACGACGCCGCTGACGTCCGGAAGTGCCGGCAGTTCGGGGTATTCCGAGACCGGCATGGTTGCCAGGTTGAAGCGGCTGTTGCGGCAGGTAAGCGTGACCTTCGAACCATCGGTTTCCACATCCACTGGTGCGGAGGGAAGGCTGCGGCAGATTTCTGCCAGGAGCCGGCCCGAGACAAGGATGGTGCCTTCTTCAGAGATGTCCGCCGGGATCTGAAGCCTCGCCGAAATCTCGTAGTCGAAGCTGGCAATGCTAAGAGAACCGGATTCGGCCTTGATCAGCAGGCCGGAAAGCACAGGAACCGGCGGGCGGGGGGAGAGGGACCGCGCTGTCCACGTAACCGCCTCGGCCAGGACATCCCGCTCAACTCTGAACTTCACTGCAGGGTGCCGCCTTTCACAACGTACTTATCAGTACTACTGAACTTTCATGAACACGTGAGGGAGCAAATCGTGCGGCAGTGCCGCCCGGGCTGTCCGCCTGGGAATCACAACAATACTCTGTGCCAGCTTACCGCCAGCATGGTTTTCCCTGCACGGCTTACCGGCAGGGAGAGGGCTTTGTGCGTTTGCCCAACAGCACCGGACCCACGCTCCGGTTCCTTGAAGATCCCCGATCGAGAAGATCGGATGTTTGGCGTGGAAGGTCAGATGTTATTTGGTGGAACCCAATTTCTTAAGATTCGTAGTGTTAATAACTCCTGTGGATACTGTGGACAACCAGCCCCATCGGCCCGAATCTGCGTTTTAAGCCTGTTGATAACTTGTGGATGGCCAGCCTACGCGCTGAGGCCAGGTGTTGGGAACTTTTTTGTCGTTCCGCGTATCCACAGGGAAGCACTGGAAGTTCGGGGTTGTCCACCGAGTTATCCACACCCTTGTCCACATCTGTTAATCTCGAGCCCCTTCGGGGCCCTTACATCCCTGCGTTGGCGCGGATTTCTAGGCTTCGCGCTGTTGCTGCTTGATGCGGTTAGTCAGCTCCGTGACCTGGTTGTAGATGGCCCGGCGCTCAGCCATGAGTTCACGGATCTTCCGGTCAGCGTGGATAACGGTGGTGTGGTCCCGTCCACCGAGTTCCTGACCGATTTTCGGAAGCGACATGTCAGTCAGTTCGCGGCAGAGATACATGGCGATCTGCCGCGCGGTCACCAGGGTCCGGGTGCGCGACTTGCTGCACAGTTCTTCCAGGCTGATCTGGAAGTACGCCGCTGTCTGTCCAAGGATGGAGGCCGCAGTGATTTCCTGGGCGCCGTCGTCGGTAATGAGGTCCTTGAGGACAATCTCCGCCAGGCCCACGTCAACCTGCTGCCGGTTAAGGCTGGCGAACGCGGTGACGCGAATCAGTGCCCCTTCGAGTTCGCGGATGTTGGTCGAGATTTTCGAGGCGATGTATTCGAGGACATCGTCCGGGGCGCTGAGCGAATCCCCGATCGCTTTCTTGCGCAGGATCGCAATGCGGGTTTCCAGCTCCGGAGGCTGGACATCCGTGAGCAGGCCCCATTCGAAACGCGACCGCATGCGTTCTTCGAACCCGGAGAGCTGCTTGGGCGGCAAGTCAGAGGTGATTACCACCTGCTTGTTGTGGTTGTGCAGCGCATTGAAGGTGTGGAAGAACTCTTCCTGCGTTGCGTCCTTGTTGGCGAGGAACTGGATGTCGTCAATAAGAAGGATGTCCACGTTGCGGTAGAGCTGCTTGAAACTCGCGCCCTCGTCATAGCGGATGGAGTTGATGAAGTCGTTGGTGAATTCCTCGGAGTTCACGTAGCGCACACGGATGCCCGTGTAGAGGTGGCGGGCGTAGTGCCCAATCGCGTGGAGGAGGTGGGTCTTGCCCAGTCCGGAGTCACCGTAGATAAAGAGCGGGTTGTAGGCCTTCGCCGGCGCCTCGGCCACCGCAACTGCGGCTGCGTGGGCAAAACGGTTGGACGAACCGATGACGAAAGTCTCAAAAACGTACTTGGGGTTCAGCCGGCCGAATTCCTGGGACGTGCTCGGCGGAGTGGGCGACGGCGCACTCTCGCCGGTCGGGACGGGCGAGGGGGAAGCTTCTTCCGGCTCGGGCTCCGGTTCCGCCTGTACTACCGGCGTCAGATCGGCGTCGATCACGAATGCGCACTGGATGTCCGCCTGAAAGACGGTCTTGAGGACTTCGTCGAGGATGTTCTTCAGCTGTGTCTGGAGGACTTCGCGGGTCAGTTCATTAGGTACGGCGACCAGCAGGGTAGTGCCGATCAGGCCCTGGGCCTGGGCCAGGACCACGAATCCGCGCTGCCGGGGCGAGACCCTGTCATCGGATTCCAGCGTCCGGATGACCTTGCGCCAGGAGCTGCCGACATCGTTGATTTCGTCCGTACCCACAAAAACCTCTCGTGACGCCCGATCCGGGCGGTCTAAGAAACCGGGATCCAGGCCTGGATTCCGGGGAGCTCATCCACAGAGTTATACACAGCGGTGGATAAATGCCCCGCGCCAAGCCTAGATCAAGTTTTCCCCAGCCGGTAGCTGGATTCCTGCGCCCCTGCGGGACTTGGGATGTCACTCACAATGACACGCCGGAGCGTGGTCCGCGGCACTTGTCCACAGGTGTTGATAGTTTCGGGCTCACAGGCCGTGGATCCCCGGTTTGACTGGATTGGGGCTCTCACCTAACGTTGAGTAGTCCTTTGTGTCTGCTATCTGCACTCATTCATGCCCATCAGGGTTCTGGGAATCAGGGTCCAGGTCCGGGTTGAGCGTAGTCAGTCACATGAAAACTTAGCGCCGCTTGTGCTTCCCCCTTGATGCAGCAGGCGCAGCGCATATTGTCTTGGAGTAACCACCGTGAGCAAGCGGACTTTTCAGCCGAATAACCGCCGTCGTGCCAAGAAGCACGGCTTCCGCCTTCGCATGCGTACCCGTGCCGGCCGTGCCATCCTTTCTGCACGCCGTTCCAAGGGCCGCACCGAACTGTCGGCGTAAAACAGCCTTAGGTTTGCCGATGCTGCAGCAGCAGCTCAGTCCCACCATCCTGGCCTCCTGAATGCTGGCCGCGAGGAACCGGGTACGGTCGTCGGCGGATTTTTCCCATACCGTACGTTCCGGTGCCCGAAGCGGGCGCCGGAACGTAGTCTTATATGCAGTGCCAAACCCGGCCGCGCCTACGCGCGTCGGGTTCATTGTGTCGAAGGCAGTTGGGAACGCCGTGACACGCAACCTCGTTAAGAGAAGACTGAGAGAAGCAGCAGCGCAGAGCCTGGCAGAAAACCCCACCGGGTTGGACATTGTCGTCAGAGCGCTGCCGCCGGCGGCGTCGGCGTCGTGGGCGCAGTTAAGCGCCGACTACGCAGGTGCCCTCTGCGCATGTTTGAACAAGCTTTCCCGGTAAGATCCACACAGATGAGGGAGGGGCAGAGCATGGGCCGCACCGGAAGTGATCCGGCGAAGGCCTCTGCCAGTGCTGCCTTTTTCCGTGCTGTTCTGCTCTTTGTCTGGCACCTGCCGCGGAATCTTCTCATCGGTTTCCTCATCGCCTACCGCAAGGTGGTCTCCCCGCTCTACGGTCCGGTGTGCCGTTTCTTCCCTTCCTGCTCGGCTTACGCCCTGGAGGCCATCACCGTGTACGGCGCGGTGAAGGGGAGCTGGCTGGCAGGCCGGAGGCTCGTACGGTGCCACCCCTGGAACGACGGCGGAGTGGACCATGTGCCCGCCGGTGGCCGGACCTGGCCCCAGGAGTCAGTTCCCAAGATTATTGTGCTGAATCATCCCGTGATTCCGGCAGACGAAGACAGCCGCTCGGCGGCTTGAGGAGTGTAAATGGGTTTCTTCGACACGATCATGTTTCCATTCAAGTGGGTGGTGTCATGGATCATGTGGATCTTCCACGAGGGATTTGTCTTCCTCGGGATGGACGCCGCCTCCGGTTGGACCTGGACCCTTTCCATCATTGGCCTGGTTATCGTCATCCGGGCCGCCCTGATCCCGGTCTTCGTCAAGCAGATCAAAGCCCAGCGGGGCATGCAGTCGCTGCAGCCTGACCTGCGCAAGCTGCAGCAGAAGTACAAGGGCAAGACGGACCAGCTCTCGCGCCAGGCAATGACGCAGGAGCAGATGGCGCTCTACAAGAAGCACGGCACCAACCCGTTCGCCGCCTGCCTGCCAATGCTGATCCAAATGCCGTTCTTCTTTGCCCTTTTCCAGGTGCTGAACGGCGTTTCCAACGCCAGCTCCGGCGGCGAGGGGATCGGCGCGCTGAGCCACGACGCCGTCGTTCAGTTCGATGAGGCGACCATCCTGGGCGCTCCGCTCTCGTCGTCGCTGCTCCACGGATTCGGCACTGAGGGCCACACGTCAGTCGTTGTCCTCTCGATCATCATGATCATCGCCATGACTGCCTCGCAGTTCATTACGCAGAAGCAGATCATGTCCAAGAACATGTCTGAAGAAGCGCTGCAGAGCCCGTTCATGCGCCAGCAGAAGATGATGCTGTACGTACTGCCGCTGGTATTCGGCATTGGTGGTATCAACTTCCCCATCGGTGTCCTGATCTACTGGACCACCACCAACCTGTGGACCATGGCACAGCAGTTCTTCGTCATCCGCCGTATGCCTACTCCCGGTTCCCCCGCAGCCAAGGCCCTGGCCGAACGCCGTGCCGCCAAGGGCCTGCCCATGGTCCCCCTGCTGGGTGAAAAGAAGACCGAGCCCGCCGAAGAAGTACCCGTCCCCGCCAAGGGCCAGCGCCAGCAGCCCCAGCGCAAGAACAGGAAGAAAAGATGAGTACTGAGCACGTCGACGAGACCGTGGAAGAACTGGCTGCCGGCAACGGCGCTGCAAGCCGCCTGGAGGAAGAGGGCGACGTAGCCGCCGACTACCTCGAGGAACTGCTGGACATTGCCGATATCGATGGTGATATCGACATTGAGGTCCGCAGTGGCCGCACCTACATCTCGGTGGTTTCCGAGGAAGGTGACGACTCCGGTCTCCAGGCGCTCGTGGGCCGCGACGGTGAGGTCCTTGAGGCCCTGCAGGAGCTGACCCGCCTCTCCGTACTGACTGCCACGGACAGCCGCTCACGCCTCGTGCTGGACATCTCCGGATACCGCAGGGAGCGCAGCGAGGAACTGCACCGCATCGCCGAGGACGCTGTCTCACGCGCCAAGACGTCGGGCAAGGATATTGCCCTGGCTCCGATGAGCGCCTATGAACGCAAGATCGTGCACGACGCCGTAGCGGAGCTTGGACTCGTCAGCGAGTCCGAGGGCGAAGGCGCAGGCCGACATATCGTGGTGTCCCTCTCCGACGCTTAGCTTCGCCGGTTCGGGATCCGCGAGTACTTATCTAGGACAAGGATTGTTTTCACGTGGTTGAGATAACGCCTGCCGAACATACGGCGGCGGTTAAGGTCTTTGGTGACCGTCTGCCCCTGGCCGAGCGTTACGTTGAGCACCTGGCAACTTCGGGGATGGAGCGGGGCCTCCTCGGACCCCGTGAGGTTCCCCGGCTATGGAGCCGCCACGTGCTGAACTGTGCCGTTGTGGCTGAGCTTATTCCGCAGGGCAGCAAGGTTGCGGACGTCGGCTCCGGTGCCGGATTGCCCGGTCTCTGCCTGGCGATTGCCCGGCCGGACCTTTCGATGACGCTCATTGAGCCGCTTGAACGGCGGGTTACGTGGCTCAACGAAGTGATTGAAGACCTCAAACTGGATAACGTCTCTGTCATCCGCGGACGTGCTGAGCAGGCCGTTGGCAAGGTGGACGTGGATGTTGTGACTGCCCGTGCGGTCTCCGCCCTGTCCGGACTCTGCGGCCTGACCATTCCGCTCCTGGGAGGCTCCGGGGTTGTCCTGGCTATCAAGGGACGAAGCGCTGCCGAGGAAATCGAAAAAGCGGCAAAGCAGATCCGCAAGCTGGGCGGGAAGGAAACCACGGTAGTGACTGCCGGGTCAGACGTCCTCGAGGAGCACACCACAGTCGTGCGGATTGTGGTTTAGTCCCGCGCAGCGTTCTTGCGCTGTGCACACACCCGGACCGATCCCGATATTTCCCGGGGCAGCCGATAGGCTAGTGGCAGTAATGCCTTATGTTGTGAAAGTGAGCATGTCCCGGTGAGTGTGCGCGATTCTGCCGCAAAACGAATTCCCCCCTTTGCTGCGCTCGGCTCTGCCTTCTCCTCGCCTTTCTCAAGGTCACAACCTAAAGAGGTTGAGAAGCCCGAGAGTCACTTGCCTGTTTCACGTGAAACAGGACATGCTGTTCCAACACAGTCTGCCGGCGCATCCGATGTGCCTGAATCCGAGACCAGCGAAGGTGGTGTAGCCGGCCAGGCGGTCCTCCCGTCCGAGCCGGTAGACGTTATGGATCTGATGGACGAGAGCACGCCGCTAGCCCGCGAGCTGGCCAGCGAGACCCGCCGCCGCGAGAAGCTGATGGGCCGCGTGCTGCCACGTCCGGCAGAGACCCGGATCATGACGGTGAGCAATCAGAAAGGCGGCGTTGGCAAGACGACTACAACCGTCAACATTGCTGCGGCGCTGGCGACGGCTGGTCTCAACGTCATGGTTATCGATATCGATCCGCAGGGAAATGCCTCAACGGCCCTGGGAATTGACCATCGAGCCGACGTCGAGAGCATCTATGACGTCCTCATCGATGACCTGCCGCTGGCCAATGTTGTAGCCCAGTGCCCGGACATCAAGAATCTGATCTGCGCGCCGGCAACTATCCACCTGGCGGGCGCCGAGATCGAGCTGGTCTCCCTCGTGGCACGCGAGCAGCGCCTCCGCCGGGCAATCGACGTGTACGCTGCCGAGCGCAAGGCCGCCGGCGAGGAACGGCTTGACTACATTTTCATTGACTGCCCGCCGAGCCTCGGCCTGTTGACGGTGAATGCATTCGTGGCAGCCAGGGAAGTCCTTATTCCCATCCAGTGTGAGTACTACGCCCTTGAGGGCCTCAGCCAGCTGCTGAAGAACATCGAAATGATCCAGAAGCACCTGAACGCCGACCTGGTTGTCTCCACGATCCTGCTCACGATGTACGACGGCCGCACCAACCTCGCTGCACAGGTTGCAGCCGAAGTACGGGAGCACTTCCCGCAGCAGGTTCTCTCGGCCGTTGTTCCGCGTTCGGTGCGCATTTCTGAGGCTCCCAGCTACCAGCAGACGGTCATGACGTACGACCCCTCATCCACGGGTGCATTGTCCTATCTGGAAGCCGCTGCCGAGATCTCCCAGCGATCCGTCTAGACACTCCCTCCGGGTTGCCGGGCCCCGGCGGCCTTCAACCGTAGAATACATTCACAATCAATCCATGCCGCTTGCTGTGCGCATAAGGGAAGGACTTACCCATGACCGAAAAGCGTCGTGGTTTGGGCCGGGGTCTGGGTGCGTTGATCCCCAGTGCTGCTGAGCCTGCTGAAGCAACCGAATCAGGCCAGTCTGCACGTGCCGGGCGGCCGGTCGATCTGTTCTTTACCTCCGTTAGTGATGAGGCAGGAGCTGCGCGCACCAGCGGACCGCGGCGCGGAGCGGGAATCAACAAAGAGGCGTTGCAGACGCCCGCAAAGAAAAAACCCGCAACGCGGTCCTCCTCCACCCGTACGGGGACTACAGGGCGTAAAACCGTATCGGACCGCTCCCTGGAAACGCCGCCTACTGCGACTGTGGAGGCCGATCAGCCCACCGGGAAGGTTGCGGCACGGAAGGCGGCATCCAAGCCCGCAGGAAGGGCTCCCAAGGACGCTGACCCAGATGCCGGCCGCATCGCCGCAGTCACCGGTGCACAGGATGCTGCGGCGGAAGACAAGACTCGTCCTGCTGTAGACGAGGGCGACACTCCTCCTGCAGGCGAAGGCGGCACCGTTTCACGTGAAACGTTGATGGAGGTTCCTGGTGCGCGGTTCGCGGAGCTGCCGATCGACTCGATCCACCCCAACCGGAAGCAGCCACGCAGCGTCTTTGATGAAGATGACATGTCTGAACTGGTCCACTCCATTAGGGAAATTGGAGTGCTCCAGCCGATCGTCGTCCGTCCATCCGCTGAGGGCGACGATGACCATCCATACGAACTCGTCATGGGTGAACGGAGGTGGCGTGCCAGCCGAGAGGCCGGCCTCACCGCGGTACCTGCGATCATCCGCTCTACCCAGGACGTGGATCTTCTCCGTGACGCCCTGCTGGAGAACCTGCACCGCAGCCAGCTGAATCCGCTCGAAGAGGCTGCCGCGTACCAGCAGCTTCTGGACGATTTTGAATGCTCCCATGAGGAACTCGCAGAGCGTATCGGCCGGTCCAGACCGCAGATATCCAACACCCTTCGGTTGATGAAGCTCCCTCCGCTGGTGCAACGCAGGCTCGCAGCGGGTGTACTGTCAGCTGGTCATGCGCGGGCGCTTCTGGGTCTCAACGATCCTGCCGAGATGGAGAAACTCGCGCAGAAGATCGTAGCAGAAGGAATGTCCGTTCGGGCCACGGAGGAAGTCGTCTCGCTGTCTGACGGGATCCGCCGTCCGGCGAAGGAAGCCAAGCCGAAGGTAGGTGCCCGGCATGAGAGGCTGGACTACTTGGCAAACTCACTGTCCGACCGCCTGGACACGAACGTCAAGATTACCCTCGGAGCGCGCAAGGGTAAGGTCAGCATCGAGTTCGCGAGCGTTGATGACTTGAATCGCATTATGTCAGTGCTGAACCCCGTAGAGGGCGCTGCTTCATAGAGTGGCATGACCAAGACCTGGATGGGCCGCTGTTTCACGTGAAACAGCGGCCCATTTTCTGTCGGTGCGGAACCGCCGGTTTCCAGGAAACGTCGACGCCAGCCGTAAGGCCAGGAACAAAACCCCCATTCGACAATCCTTCAGTGCCCTGCCGCTGAGGCTCTACCAATGTTCCGGCCGTACGAGTACTACGGGGCGCCATGCGATGCGGAGGTATCTTAAGTGGTCTGGAAGTTTCACGTGAAACATGTAAGTCGTAGCTTCATAACCTTTCGCACCCGCGCATAAGGGATCACGGCGTGTCAGACCTTGTAGGTGTCCTCATGCACCCCCCTTGCAAGTTGGGTTGACAGTGCCACAAGGTATGGAAGACAAAAGTACCTTGGGGACGCCTGATTTCTTGAAAGCCTTGCCCGTACGCGCTGACAGCGATTCACGTGAAACCGTCTGTCACGCGAGCTAAGCGAGCTAGGCTATAGTGCGCACCATTTGAAGCACAGACTGTGGAGGACTGCCCGCCGGTGGACAACGAACGTGAACGTCGACCTCGAATCTGGAAACGAACCTGAACAAAAGGACCTTGTATAGCCGGTATGCCCGCACCATCTAATGTATGGCAACTAAATCGCTATGTGTTCCTGGATGGTGAGAGACAGGAACTCTGAGTCCCAGGCGAAACCACTTGGGGAAGGACTATCCCGGGTTCGGCTTTCCGTGCGGGGCACCTTCAAACTCTTTCATGTCTCCGTTCTGATGCTTGACGTCTAGCTTCGAACTGGAACGGACTCTACGAAGCTCCTACTGTTTCACGTGAAACAGGGAGGCGTGTGCACGTCCATGGCGCCTGTGAGTGTGAAGCCGCTCAGGGGAAGCTCTGAGGGCTGACACGACAGCTAGAGCGTGCCCAAAGGAGCACACGCGATGTCGAGCAGCTCAGTGATGTCCACACCGATCCCGCGTTTACTGCGACTCATTTCCTGTTTATGGGACTAATTCGCGGGATCGACACGACACGCCTAAGTTCCTAGCCGATTCACTTGGGCTCGTTCCGTTTCACGTGCAACGGCGCATTTCGACACGTCCTTCGAACGGGATCCCGGAGGTGAGGGGAGATGCAGCAGCATTGATTCGCTGCTGACAGGTCTACGCCCAATTCTTCCAAGAGAGTTCGTACAGAAACCTCGCTCCACTCGTCCGAGCTCTAGGCAAGCTGCAGTGCACCTCTTGGCTATAGATATCTCCTATGTCACACAACTTGGGTTCCTCAGGATGCTCATTGGGTGCAGGGATGGTGCCAACGAATGGCGCGGGTTGAAAGCCCGGTGTTCTGAGTCGGAATGCGGACCCCGGTTTCACGTGAAACGACGAATAGTTCCAGGCCGATCCTTGGGTGCGGCAGTCGCATGCCGTGCCGGCGACGTGCAAATAGATCGGCTGCCGCGACGCCCACGTGTGCCGCCTCTGTCCGCGTGGCAAACCCTCCGTATGTTTTTTGGCCGCAACAAGCGGCAACTCACAATGAGCCCGTGCGCAGGTAGTTCGTCGGTCCATCAGATCCACACGGTATGCCATGGGCCGGATCAGCCCGCGCCGCATGGGCGTAGCTACTTCAGAGCAGCTACTTTTGGATCTACTCCGAATGCGCGGAGAACATCCGACGTTGCGCCATAGTCCTGTCGGTGCGCTCTTCGGTGAGTGCTTCCGGCCCAGTCACACGCCTTTCGACTCACTCGTGAGCCTCGTGGGTTGCCCTGGCACCTCAGATAGCATGCTGAACGTCGTCATCGTTTCACGTGAAACGACCCGTCCCGGCCTCGGCACGGCCTGGCTGCAGGGGCACGAGGGATGCGGCGGGAGTCCCTCATGGCCGTCTGTACCGGCACTACAAGGTTGCGGCAAGCTTGACGCCGTTGCTGACAATAGTCGCGTACAGAGGGAGTTCCTCAGCAGATGGCGGTTCCTAGGGTGACCTCGTATTTTCAGCGCCCAGGTTAGGAGGAATTGCGTGGAATCGACACGGCTCCATGCAGTTGTTGGTAGGCCTTACCCACGGTCACTGGCATCCTTACGTGCATCATCCCGAGGAGACTGTCATGGAACCTGTGCGCGAGTGAGTCCCGCGTTCTAACCGTGGTGGACAATCGGGCCGGAGCCATTGAACGTTGCCGTCCCGCAAAGTAAGCGGATGAAACACAGGAATGGTGCTTGTTGTTTTCATGCGGGCGGAACACGCCCCTCCGGCTCACCCATCAAGGCCGGCGATTAGAACACCGAGCTATTCACAGACGAGGTGGGTGCCAGCACAACCATCGACAATGA
This sequence comes from Arthrobacter koreensis, assembly GCF_009193255.1. Lineage (GTDB taxonomy): Bacteria > Actinomycetota > Actinomycetes > Actinomycetales > Micrococcaceae > Arthrobacter_B > Arthrobacter_B koreensis. The sequence goes on along the minus strand of NZ_WACG01000001.1, from coordinate 1,219,448 downwards.
GAATGTAATGAAAACCCCGGAGAGGTTTGGGTCTGACAGGTACTCACGGCTTTCATTTCGGAAGTCTACGACGGACCCACGCGTGATAACTGCGACACCGGGCTGACTGTACGCGTTTCACGTGAAACACCTGCGGGTGCCGAATCGGCGGCAGGAATTGACGAGGAACGGCTTGGCACCTCGCATTTTCGAAGGAGTGCATCCGCGGGCCGAGTGTCGTCGAGCTCCGCGAGAATCCCGTGCGATCTACTGGGCATCAGCTACGGGGTTGCTCGATACTAGAAGGATCTCAACGCCGGCCGGCTTAAATAGCGTAGCTTCTTCGCGTAGTGCCTACAGCGAGCTTGAGTAGATACCGAGGCGCAGGTAGGTAATTGTCCAAGTGAGTGCGAGTATTTGAGCATCCCGGAATGGGCGACACCGCTGCGCATTGATCCACTACCTCGCATGAACGTTATAGCGCACGTGGAGTACTCCCTTGCCGGTAACCACCGGGGATCGCCGAGGGAGTGCATAGCGTCGACGCTGCCGAAAAAGCGGTGACCTGCCCCGAACGCAACGGGGGCAATATCCATCCGCACCTCATCGACGAAGCCGGCAGCGAATGCCTGTCCACCGACGTCACCGGCGGCAACTTCGACTATCCGATCGCGGGCCAGATCTTGGGCCCTGGCAACGGCTGCCTCAACACCGTCGGCGAAGACGAATGAGCCTCGCGGACCCCAACCCTCTGGGGGAGGCCTGCGCGTAACAATCACCATGTGGTCCACACCCGATGGTGGTGCCCCACCCCAGCCATCCGTCAGGTCAAACACCCGACGCCCGGCGATCGTCACGCCGATCCGGTCCCAGTACGAATGGGTGTAATCGTAGGAGGACTGAGTAACCCGAAGCTGACCATCTGCGCCTAGTGCGACGTCGCCGTTGGTCAGCCAGTCGACAGCGGCCCTGGCTGGTCCTGTTTCTTCGATATATAGCCGTCAACCGAAACGGATCCGTACAGGACAACCTTGCCCATAACTTCCTCCCTAGCTCACCCGAATAGCTCAGAGCTGCAGCTGCTTCTCGCGTTGCCACTAGGGGGCCGAGCATCGGGATGACTATGCCGGGGCGGCGCGAGTGCCAGGACACAAGGCTAACGTGACGGTGGTCGGAGGCCGTGCTTGGAACGGAATAGCTCCCAGACCGGTAGTTTCACGGCAGAAACAACACGGAATAGTTTCCCAACAAAAAGAGCAATGCCGCGCAGACCAAATCCTGGTCTGCGCGGCATGTACGGGGTTATTAGAGGCCGGAAACCCGGCGGCGGTCTTCCATCGGGTTGAAACGGCTCACGTCATCGAGTGCCAGGGTGCCGGTGGGCTGGTCTTCCTCCTCCAGCAGGTACAGGCGCTGGATGGCGATGACAATCGAATCCGCGACCGTCTGCCGGAACACCGGATCAGCAAGCCGGTGTGCGTCGTGGAAGTTGCTGAGGTACCCAAGATCGATTCCCACGGAAGGGATGCCCGGCAGCTTGAGCGTGTCCCACGTGCGGGCGTGCACGCCGAGACTTGCCATGTCGGTACGCGCGGCGAGCTCCTTGATCATGAGGATGGCTGCGCGCTGGCCAATGGGGGACCGCGGCTCACCCGTGACGGGAAGCCCCCAGTAGTAGGCGGCTATACCCGAGGCCGCCGGCTGGTCCAGCCAGTCACAGTGGATGTTCACGTTCAGGCTTGGTGTGCGGCCTGGAGCTCCCTCTGCAGCAGCAGCGGCGTCGAACTCCACCACCTCTGCGCCGAACTCCCGCAGGATGCGCTCAACCCGTACCCGCACGTCAGTAGCCACCAGCAGTTCGGTGAGGGGCTCTCCGGTCAACCGCTCGGCAACATGCGCGGAGGGCGTCGCGGACTTGCCGGTGTTCAGGGTGATGGTGCGTCCGCGCAGCGCTGCCGTGGAGCGGTCCAACCGCTCGTAATCGCGCAATGCATACGCCTGGCTGGGTGAAATTGCCCGGTTGACGCGTGACATAGCGGTCATCGTGTCCCCGTCGCAGACACCGGTGCCGGGAATCCCGAGGTTCTCCTGCAGCTCGGCCACCGCGTAGCGGGTTCGGACCCCAAACTCCCCGTCAATGTGGCCGTAGTAGAAACCCAGGTGGGAGAGGTGGCGCTGCAGCTCCGCGACGTCGTCTCCGCGTACCGCAGGCTGATCCTCGGAGAAGGCGAGTACCCGGTCCCCAAAACGGAACTGCGCCTCGGCCAGCGCGCGCTGGGTGTCGGGCCCGGCAACGCCGTCGACAATCAGGCCGCGGCTCTGCTGGAAGGCGCGCACGGCTGCGTCCACGTGGTCGTCGAAGACCGCCGGGTTATTGACCGAGTCGGGGGCGAGGTAGGACATGGAAATGCCGGCACGCAGCAGCGCTTCACGAAGCGCCACCACGCGCCGGCTGGAGTCCAGCCTCCGCAGACTCTCGTCCGTCGGATGCATAGTGGGGACCTACTTCAGGTAGGCCGCGAATTCCTGCTCAAGGACCTGCTTCGGCTTGGCACCGATGGACGTGGCCGCAACCTCACCGCCCTTGAAGACGTAGACCGCCGGAATGGAAGTGATGCCGTACTTCGCGGCGATGGCCGGGTTGTCGTCGACGTTGACCTTTACGACGTCGACCTTGTCCGAGTACTCAGCGGCGATGTCATCCAGGATGGGGGAGAGCATGCGGCACGGTCCGCACCACTCGGCCCAGAAGTCCACGATGACCGGCTTGTCGGCTGCCAGCACGTCGGTGCTGAACGAGGAATCCGTTACGTCTTTGGCGTTGCTCATGGTTCTTGCTCCTTGTGGATCTCTAGACGGAAGCGTTCTCGGAAACGGTTTCCGACGCCGGGGTGGGAACGGTGGCCGCGGTCACCGTGGAGGCGACGTCTGCGAGGTAGTGCTCGACGTCGAGGGCCGCTACGCAACCGGAACCGGCGGCGGTGATGGCCTGGCGGTAGGTCGGGTCGATGACGTCACCGGCGGCGAAGACGCCCGGGAGGGAGGTCTTCGAGGTGCGTCCCTGGACGGCGATGGTCCCGGCCTCGGTCAGTTCCAGCTGCTCGCGGACCAGGTCCACGCGCGGATCGTTGCCGATCGCCACGAAGATGCCGGTTACGTTGAGCTCCGACTCCGCTCCGTCCACCGTGCTGCGCAGGCGGATGCCGGTGACCTTGTCCTCGCCGTGGATCCCGACAACCTCGGAATCCCAGACGAAGCGGATCTTTTCGTTGGCCAGGGCACGGTCCTGCATGATCTTGGAGGCACGCAGCGTGTTCCGGCGGTGGACGATGGTGACCGAGGAAGCGAATTTGGTCAGGAACAGGGCCTCTTCCAGCGCAGAGTCGCCGCCGCCGATGACGGCGATGTCCTGGCCCTTGAAGAAGAAACCGTCGCAGGTTGCACACCAGCTGACGCCGCGGCCGGAAAGCCGCTTCTCGTCTTCGAGTCCCAGTTCGCGGTAGGCGGAGCCGGTAGAGATGATCACAGAGCGGGAGAGGAAGGTTTCCCCGGTGCCGATGGTGACCTTCTTGATGTCGCCGGCAAGGTCTACGGAGGTAACGTCTTCGAAGAGGATCTCGGTACCGAAACGGTCGGCCTGCTTCTCTAGCCCGGCCATCAGGTCAGGGCCCATGATGCCTTCCGGGAAGCCCGGGAAGTTCTCCACGTCGGTGGTGTTCATGAGCTCACCGCCGGCGGTGACCGAGCTGGCGATCAGCAGAGGCTTGAGGTTCGCCCGGGCCGTGTAGATGGCGGCGGTGTAACCGGAAGGGCCGGATCCAACGATGATGACATCACGGACTTCCTGGCCGGAACCAGCGGCTTCGGGACGAATATCTGTGCTCACGTGCTGTGAACCTCTTTCCTGGTGTTTCCTTGGCTTTGTGGAGCTCCGGTAGAACAATGCTGGCGGAACATGTGGAACCGCCAATCACACCTCACAACACTGACACGGAACAGCTTATTCCGAATGGCTCCCGCGTCACATGATGGGCTGCCGGGCCGGTTCCCGTCAGCCTGAATGCGTGGGTCAGGACACGCCGATCTCGGCGATCCGCAGGCCCCAGGGGTACTCGGCCTGCACTCCGCTGAGGCGCGGCAGCTGGGTGAAGTTGATGATCACGTAGCTTGCCGACGCCGGTTCCCCGTCCGCGCCCTTGGGCACGGTGATGGAGGTTTCGGGCCCGGTGAAGCCGCTCTGTGCCACGGTGGTGGCACCCTCCAAGGAAGGGGAGTCATTGAGCATGACGGAGAAGTTGCCGCCGCTGCCGTTGAGCTGGGTGATGTCCACCTTGGAAATGGCGGATTCCTCCTCCAGTTCAACGACCAGTGCCAGGCTCGGGGCCAGCCCGCCAAAGGTATCCGAGGCGTACACGTAGCTGGACCAGTAGCTGGCAGGGTTGCCGTCAATGATCTGAGGCAGCGCGGCGTCGTTCACCGAATCGAGTTCCTGGTTTCCGGGCACCAGGCGCGTAATTCCGGTGGTAACGGGAGCCGGAAGCTCCGCTCCGGGGACTTCTGCGGGTTCTTCGGTGGTTGCCGGCTGTTCGGAAACCGTCGGCGAGGGGTCACCCGACGCGAACATGTCTCCCACGCGGCCAAGGTTGGTGAAGACGAGCACCACTGCCACCAGCAGGATGACGCTGAGGATTCCGCCTACCAGGAGGCGCCCGGATTTACGGTCGCTGCCGCGGGCGGGCTGGTCCTCATCGTCGTCGTAGCCGTCGTACTCTTCTTCCGTTTCGTAGTCCGCTCCCAGCGCGGTGCGCGGGAAGTTGGAGGCCCGGCGGTCTCCGGAGCCGGCCGTTGCGTAGCCTTCTGCCGGGAAGTCGTCTTCCTCTTCCTCCCAGCGGCTGACCTTGGGGGACTGCGCGGGGGTGTCGCGGGTGGGCGCAGAGTAGGACGCCGTCCGCGGGCTCTGGCTGGGAGGCGGAGGAACGACGGCGGCGCCGGTCGCGGCCTCGGCGGGTGCCTCCTGCGGGCCGCCGAACTCAAGGTCCCGCTCGGCTTCCGCACCGGCCACCCCGGCAGCGCCTGCGCCGGCAGCGCCAGCTGCTCCGGCACCGCGCCCGAAGCGCGGCAGGTGCGGCTTGGGCAGGTTGGAGAGCAGCGGCTTGCGGTCCCGCGGTGCGTGCTCTTCGACGTAACGGTCGTCCTCGACCGTCTCAGGCTCACGGGAACGTGCCACTCCGAAGATCTCCGACCCGAGCGTGTCCGTGAAAAACGGTTCCACGTAGGGCGCGTCTCGCTCGATGACCAGGTCAAGCAGGTCTGCGGCGTTGCCGTTCGAGGTGACCAGGTAGGTGCGTCCGTCGCTGACGCCCAGATCGAGGATCTGGACCGTGGAGTGACGCTCGCCAATCGCGATTTCACGGGCGCTGGCACTGACTTGGCTGGCGTTCTGGGGTGCAGCGACGAGGATGCTTACGGCACGGTTGAGTACCTGGTCCACGCCGTCGAGGACGAGGTCATTCTCTGCTGAGGCCAGGACCTGTGCGGTGACCTTGTATCGGCCGCCCAGCACTGACCCAGCATTTACCGGCTGTGGCACGTGTTCCTCCCGTGGAAACGGCTATGACTGCAAGCTGTGTTGCCACCGGCGCCGGTGGGGCGGCCGGTGCGGACCAGGGCAGTATCTTTTGGGCCAAGCCCATCCGGTACTGCCCACTTTGTACCCATGCTACCCGCGCGCAGGGCCAAAACCTGAGTTGGCCGTATCAGCCCCGGCGCCTGATCTTCGCCAGCGCCGGTTTCAGGAGTTCATCCAGTTCGCGGACTTTGAGCACTCTCAGCATCCCAAGGTAGGCGGCGGCCATCAGTGCACCGCAGATAATTAGGACAATGGTGGCGCTCACCAGGGAACGCCACGCAAAGCCGTCCGGGCTGTAGCCGCCCAGCAGCGCCAGTGCAGCAGCGCCAACGGCCGCCGAACCGAGTGCCGCCACGGTGAGGCGCACATGCACATCGAAAATCTGGGCAGCACCGTAGTGGCCCAGTTTCCGGTTCAGGAAGACGTGGCTGAGTACGACGGCGGCAATGTTGCCTATGGAGTAGGCCACCGCGAGGCCGAAGACGATCTTGTCCGCAGGCAGGGCCGCGGCAGCCAGCGCCAGGCCGATACCCAGGGCCGCCAGGATGAGCTGCATGACCATGGGGGTCTTGGCGTCCTCGCTGGCGTAGAACGCGCGGTTCATCAGGAATGTCGCGCTGAGGAACGGCGCGCTCACGGCCAGCAGGACGAGGACCTGGCCCTGGATGACGGCGGTGGCGTTGGAACCGCCGCCGAACCACATGCCGATGGGCCCGGCCAGGACCACCATGACGGCGGCGCTGAAGACGGTTGCCACACCGATGACCCGCAGCCCCCGCGAAATAGTCTCCCGGACGCCGTCGAGGTCCTTCTCCACAAAGGCATGGGACATCCGGTTGAAGAGCACCGTAGCCAGGGAAAGCGTGATGACGGAGTGCGGAATGATGTAGAGCATCGCGCCGGTTTCAAGGTTGAACTGGCCGGCGATCAGCCGTGGCGGGTCCATGGCCAGGAAGGACTCCCTGGCCTCGGAGGCGATGGAAGCTACGTTCGTGTAGACGAGGTAAGCGCCGTTGCCCACGAGCATTGTGATGATGGTCCACTTGGCCACCCGCGCGGTTTCACCCAGGCCGACTCCGCGAATTCCGAAAATAGGCCGCAGGCCCAGTCCGAGCTTCTTCAGCGGGACCAGCAGGACCAGGGCCTGGAGCGCAACGCCCAGGGTGGTGCTTCCGGCGAGGATCAGGGTGGCGGAGGACGTCCAGTTATCCGGCGTGAACTGTTCGCTGGTCTGCCGGCCGATCAGGTTGATGAAAAGAATCAATCCGCTGATCGCGACCACGTTGTTGACCACGGGAGCCCACATGTAGGCGCCGAACCGGCCGTTGGCGTTCAGTACCTGGCCAATCACGGCGTATGCACCGTAGAAGAGGATCTGCGGGAACAGCCAGTAGGCGAACACCGTGGCCAGCGCCAGCTCGTCGCCCGTCAGCTCCGTGACCACCGAAAGGACCAGCGGAGCGGCGACGGTGACAACCAGGGCCACGGCCCCCAGGAACAACAGGCTCAGCGTCATGATCCGAGAGACATATTCCGCGCCCCGGTCCTCGCGCTTGCTTGCCTTGATGATCTGCGGAACCAGGACGGCGTTGAACACCCCGCCCGCTACCAGGAGGTAAATGAAGTTCGGCAGGACGTTGGCGATGGAGAAAAGGTCGGTGACGCCGCCGGCTCCGCCAATCGCGACGGCGAGCAGGGAGGTGCGGACCAGCCCGAGTACACGGGAGACCATGGTTCCCGCAGCCATGACGGCACTTGAGCGGGCGGTACTGGGAGCAGGATTCTGAACGGCCATTATGTCCTTATGCTCTCACCCGGCGGCCGTTTTTCCTCAAAAGCCGGTGCCTGTCCCGCGCGGTGCGTCAGCGGTACTTGGGCAGGACTTCCCGGGCCAGGTCCGCGATCCGCCGCTCGTTGGGGAAGGACAGCCTGCGGCCCAGCACAGCCAGCGGAACCCAGGCAACGTCCACTGCCTCGTGGTCCGGGTCATTCTCTATGGTGAGTTCGCCGCCGGTGGCTTCGAGCAGGTAGTGGTGCACGGTCTTGTGCACCCGGTGCCCGCTCACGGTGAACCAGTAGTCGATGCTGCCCAGCGGCGTCAGGATCCTGCCGTCGATCCCGGTTTCCTCGGCGATTTCGCGGACTGCCGCCTGCTCGTTGTTTTCCTCATCTTCGGGATGGCCCTTGGGCAGGCACCATTCAAGGCGGCCGCCGCGGTTGAGCCTGGCGATGATCGCTACGGGCAGGTCAGGGTCAGTGCAGTTGACCACAATTCCCCCGGCGGAAACCTCTTCCACCGTGGGAAGCGCCGAGTGTGCCGAATGCGCGGCTGAACTGCCCATTGACGCTGTCAATGGGGTCCGCTTGGGCGCACTCGGGACGGGATGGGCCATACCCCCACTGTAACTATCTTTGCCTGCCGATGATGACCGTTCACAGCTGGACCCCATGGCGCCGCGCCAACCCCGGCGTGTCCGGGCCGCGGAGCGGACGCATTGTCCGCGGAGGCTGGATTATCTGGCACGCTTAAAGCACTATGGCGCACCTTTCCGACAGTTCATTTCCCATCACCGAGCTTCCCGGCGTGATCGAGCAGCTCGGTGAGCTCTTCGAGGCCGCCGGGTTCGAACTCTCCCTGGTGGGCGGGCCGGTCCGCGACCTGTTCCTGGGCCGGGTATCCCCGGACCTGGACTTCACCACCAACGCCCTTCCGGATGACATCATTGCTCTCACCCGGCGCTGGTGCGACACCTACTGGGAGATGGGCCGCGAGTTCGGCACGATCGGAATGCGCAAGGACGGCTTCCAGATTGAAATCACCACCTACCGTTCAGAGGCCTATGACCCGGAGTCGCGCAAACCGGTCGTAGCGTTCGGGGACCGCCTCGAGGACGACCTGTACCGCCGGGACTTCACCATGAACGCCATGGCCCTGCGGCTGCCGCAGATGGAGCTGGTGGATCCCTACGGCGGTGTCCGTGACCTCCACGAAGGGATTGTGCGCACTCCCGGGGCGCCGTCGTCGTCTTTCTCCGACGACCCGCTGCGGATGATGCGCGCCGCACGGTTCGCCTCCCAGCTGGGCGTCACCGTGGCACCGGAGGTCTTCGACGCCATGAAGGACATGGCAGGCCGGATCGAGATCATCTCGGCCGAGCGCGTCCGGGATGAACTGGTGAAGCTGATCAACGGCAAGACGCCGGCGGACGGCGTGGACCTGCTGGTGGAGAGCGGCCTGGCCGACTACGTTCTTCCCGAGGTGGCAGCCCTGCGCCTTGAAATTGACGAACACCACCGCCATAAGGACGTGTACCAGCACTCGCTCACGGTGCTGCGGCAGGCCTGCGACCTTGAGACCGGCCCTGACGGCGCCGTGCCCGCCCCGGACTTTGTGCTCCGCTTCGCGGCGCTGATGCACGACGTCGGCAAGCCGGCTACCCGGCGCTTCGAGGGTACGGGTGCGGTCAGCTTCCTGCACCACGACGTCGTCGGCGCGAAGCTCACAGCCAAACGCATGAAGGCGCTGCGGTTTGACAATGACACCATCAAGGCCGTCTCCCGGCTGGTGGAGCTGCACATGCGCTTCTACGGCTACGGCGACGCAGGCTGGAGCGACTCCGCCGTGCGCCGCTACGTTACTGACGCCGGTCCGCTGCTGCAGCGTCTGCACCGCCTGACCCGCTCCGACGTCACCACACGCAACCGGCGCAAGGCCGAAAGACTGGCGTTCGCCTACGACGACCTCGAAGCCCGGATCGAGAAGCTTGCCGAGCAGGAAGAGCTGGCAGCCATTCGTCCGGACCTGGACGGAAGCCAGATCATGGACCTGCTGGGCATCCGTCCCGGACCGGTGGTGGGCCGCGCGTACCGGTTCCTGCTTGAAGAACGGATGGAGAACGGCCCGGGTGCGCCAGGAGAGGCCGAAGCGAAGCTGCGCGAGTGGTGGCAGCAGCAGCCGGAGTCCGCGCCGGCCCAGGAACGTCCCGAATCAGGATCGGCAACAGAAGGAATGTCATGAGCGCACTGAACCTGGGGCCCGCGGTTCCTGACCTGACGCCGGCGGGGACCCCGCTGCCCATCCTGTGGCTCGTGCGCCACGGCGAAACCGAATGGTCCCGGCAGGGCAACTACACCGGACTCACGGACATCCCCCTGACGCCGGAGGGCGAAGCCCAGGCCACTGCCGCCCGGGAAAAAATCGGCGACGTCGAATTCGACCGCGTCTTCTCATCCCCCCTGGTCCGTGCCCGGCGAACGGCCGAACTGCTGGGGCATCCCTCTCCCGAAGTGCTGCCGCACGCGCACGAGTGGGACTACGGCCTTAACGAAGGCCGGCGGAACACTGACGTCCGGGCGGAAAACCCCGGCTACATCATCTGGAACGACGGCGTACCCGGCGGTGAGACCCTGGCCCAGGTCGCGGGGAGGGCAGACCGCATCATCTCCACGGTGCAGGCCGGCTGCGGCACGCCCATGGACCAGGAACCGGACTCGGCTCCCCTTGAACGGGCGCTGCTGGTGGCCCACGGCCACTTCCTGCGGATACTTGCTGCCCGCTGGCTGGGCCTTGCGCCCGACGCCGGGCGGCACCTGGTTCTGGGAACGGCCGCTGTCTGCGTCCTGGGCTGGGATAAGCACACGCCCGCGATCCTTAAATGGAATATGTAGGAAACTCTTAAAAGTTTGTCCGGAAAAGGCTTGGCAGCCGCGTCCCTTTCGGGTTATATTTTTTGAGTCCGCAAGAATGCGGTGCAGTCAGTCCCGATGATATGGCTCGAGTACTGTGTGCCAGTCCCGGGAAACAGAACCACTTAACAGGAGGTGGAGTGTGGTGTTTGATTACACGGATATGATCCGGCGGACCGCGGTCCCCGCAGTTCTCTGCCTTCGGTGGTTCCCGGGCGAAACGGGCTCTCAGGCTTAAGCTCCGCCCCCCGGCACCGATTGGCTGGCACTGCCAGATCACCCGCTGACGCTTCCTGTCCCGGCTTCTGCCGAACGGACCGTGGCTGCCTTAGGGCGTGCTTCGAAGAAGCGCCCTTCCCGGACTGACCGTAGAGTTTCCCGGCGGCCTGCGTCTTCAGCGGATCTTCTGCGGTTTTTCTGCGGTTTCTGTGGAGTACTCTGCGCTGGCGCGGACCGGGAAAGTGCTGCAGCAAAACGCACCTAAATGACGTGACCTCATTTGCTGCAACCCAGTGGACCCCCTTTAATCGTCTTTCCGGACGTTTCCCTTTTCATCATTCATGCGCTTTTGCGCGCCCTTTTTCCGGAGTTTTGTCATGCCTTTTTACAAATTGCCCTCCGCCGGACTGGAGCCGGCAGCCCCCCGTCAACCCCATAAGGACGCCGCTATGGGTCGCCGCGCCGGTGCCGGCTCGGCCCTGCCCGTGCGCCGGCCTGCATCCTCGCGGCGCCAGCTGGCAGCGGGACTGCTCCGCCTGTTCCTGCGGGCCGCTGCCGTCCGTGCCGCCGCCAGTGGTCGGCTGGTCGATGAGCAGGAACAGCGTCAGCTGCGCCTGCTCAGGCTCAGCGCACCGGCATCATTTCACGGGCGGTGAGACTGCACACCCTTGCCCGGACTGCCCCGGAATTCCGCGGCAGTCCGGGGACAAGGAAACAAAGCTGGACCCGTTGGCGTTGTATGGTCGATAGGTAGGGAACACAGGCCAGCGACGAAGGGAGTGCTGTGCCCCAGGTCAACCGGGTGGCCATGCTCTCGCTGCATACCTCGCCGCTCGAACAGCCTGGTTCCGGCGACGCGGGCGGGATGAATGTCTACGTTCGTTCCGTTGCCGTCGAGATGGCGAAAATGGGCGTTGAAGTGGATATCTTCACGCGCGCCTGCGCACCGGACCAGCCCCATGCCGTCGAACTGGCACCCGGGGTTACCGTGCACCATGTCACGGCTGGTCCGCGCCGCAAGGTTCCCAAGGAACTCCTTCCCAAACTCTCCGCCGAACTGGTGGAAGGCGTAGCCCGCTCCGCCCTTCACAGCCCACGCTTTGATGCCCTGCATTCCCACTATTGGGTTTCCGGCGTTGCCGGACTCAGCCTGGCCCGGCACTGGGATGTTCCCCTGGTCCACACCATGCACACGATGGCCAGGGTGAAGAACCTGCAGCTCCAGCCGGGTGAAACCCCCGAGCCGCAGGTCCGGATCCACGGTGAACAGGACATTGTTGACTCGGCTGCCCGCCTGATCGCCAACACCACCACCGAGGCTGATGAGCTGACAGCGTGGTACGGCGCGGATCCGGCGTCAATTGACGTGGTTGCCCCCGGGGTGGACCTGGAGGTCTTTTCCCCGGCCGGCCGTGATGAGGCGCGCACCCGCCGCGGCGTGCGCCGAGATGAGTTCCATGTGGTCTTCGCCGGGCGCATCCAGCGGATGAAGGGTCCGCAGGTGCTGGTTGACTCCGCAGCCCGGCTGCGGGCCTGCCGTCCGGATATCCCGCTTCGGGTCAGTATCCTCGGCGCCCCCAGCGGATCCGAGGTCCTGGACCTTGAAGCCGCGATCCGCGCCCACGGACTGCAGGGCGTTGTCCAGCTGCATCCTCCCGTGGCGCCCCCGGGTCTCGCCGGATGGTTCAGGTCCGCGGACGTCGTGGCAGTGCCTTCCTTCAGCGAATCGTTCGGGCTGGTTGCGCTGGAGGCCCAGGCCTGCGGCACCCCGGTCCTCGCGGCCGACGTCGGCGGCTTGCCGAAAGCGGTCAGTTCCGGAACCACTGGTGTCCTCGTCCAGGGCCATGATCCCTCACGCTGGGCCGTTGAACTCGAGGCGCTGTATGACCACCGTGCCTGGCGCATGGAGCTGGGCCGGAGCGCGGCAGAGCACGCGCGGTCCTTTGGCTGGCGGCGGACAGCAGCCCTGACCACACAGTCCTACCTGCATGCCGCAGACCAGTCTGCCGCCCACGCCGTCGGGAACTAAACGGCGTCGGGAACTACACACTGTCCTGTGTGCGCTGGTGTGCCGCATTGACGGGACCCCGTGCCGGTGCCAGCGTTGAGCCATGGCCAATGACCTCGAAATTTCGCGGGCTGCGACGCTGCAGCCCATCACCGATGTAGCGCGCTCTGCAGGCATACCTGAGGACGCGCTCGAACTCTACGGACGCTACAAGGCAAAGGTGAACCCTGCCCTGGTGCCCCGACGGGCCGAGCGCGGAAAGGTTGTCCTGGTAACCGCCATGAGCCCTACGCCGGCGGGGGAGGGGAAATCCACGGTGACCGTTGGACTCGGGGACGCCCTGGCCCGTGCCGGGCAGAAAACCGTGATCGCCCTGCGTGAACCGTCCCTGGGACCTGTCCTTGGCATGAAGGGCGGCGCCACGGGCGGCGGCTATTCGCAGGTGATTCCCATGGAGGAGATCAACCTGCACTTCACCGGGGATTTCCACGCCATCACGAGTGCCAACAACGCCCTGGCTGCCCTGGTGGACAACCACATCTTCCAGGGGAACGAGCTGGGCATCGATCCGCGGCGAATTACGTTCCGCCGCGTCATGGACATGAATGACCGCTCTCTGCGGCACATTGTGGTGGGCCTTGGCGGACCAGGGCAGGGCACGGTCCGCGAGGACGGGTTCGACATCACCGTTGCCTCGGAAATCATGGCAGTGTTCTGCCTGGCAACGGACATCGAGGACCTGACCTCACGGCTGGCCCGGATCACCGTTGGCTACACCTGGGACCGGAAACCGGTGACCGTGGCGGACCTCAGGGTCCAGGGGGCACTGGCACTGCTGCTTAAGGACGCGCTGAAGCCCAACCTGGTGCAGACCATTGCCGGCACTCCGGCGCTGGTTCACGGCGGACCCTTCGCCAATATTGCGCACGGCTGCAACTCCGTCATCGCCACATCCCTGGGCCGGGAGCTGGCTGACGTGGTGGTTACCGAGGCGGGCTTCGGGGCGGACCTCGGCGCCGAAAAGTACATGGACATCACCTCGCGCGTGGCAGACGTGGCGCCCGACGCCGTCGTAGTGGTGGCCACTGTCCGTGCACTGAAGATGCACGGCGGTGTGCCACGGGAGCGGCTGGACGAACCGAACCTCGCCGGACTCGAAGCGGGCACTGCCAACCTCCGCAGGCATGTGCGGAATCTTGGCAAGTTTGGATTCTCGCCCGTGGTGGCCATCAACCGTTTCACCACCGACACTCCTGAGGAGGTTGAATGGCTGCTTGGCTGGTGTTCGCAGGAAGGCGTTGATGCCGCCGTGGCGGATGTCTGGGCGCAGGGCGGCGGCGGCCCGGGCGGGGATGACCTCGCCGCGAAGGTGCTGGCGGCACTGAAGCGGAACGTGGATTTCCAGCCGCTGTACCCGCTGCAGATGGGTGTCGCCGAGAAGATCCGCACGGTGGTCCGGGAGATTTACGGAGCGGACGACGTCGAGTTTTCAGTTCCGGCGCTGCGCCGGCTGGAGGAAATCGAAGCAAACGGCTGGGAGAACGTTCCGGTCTGTATGGCGAAGACGCAGTATTCATTCTCTGACGATGCTGCCAAGCTGGGCGCCCCGGAAGGTTTCACCATCCATGTCCGGGACCTGGTGCCCAAGACCGGTGCCGGTTTCATCGTGGCACTGACCGGCGCAGTGATGACCATGCCGGGGCTGCCCAAGCAGCCCGCCGCGCTGCGCATGGGAGTGGCCGCGGACGGAACACCGTCGGGCCTGTTCTAGGTCTTTTAAACGAGATAGCAGAAAGTGCACGTCCCAGCGCTGGGACGTGCACTTTCTGCTATCTCGATGTGAAGGGAGACGCTTAGCGCTCGGCTTCGCCCCGGATGAACTGCTCCACCTTTTCGCGGGCAATGTCATCGTTGTACTGCTCCGGCGGGGACTTCATGAAGTAGCTGGAGGCAGAGAGGATCGGTCCGCCGATTCCGCGGTCCAGAGCGATCTTCGCTGCACGGACGGCGTCGATGATCACACCGGCGGAGTTGGGGGAGTCCCAGACCTCAAGCTTGTACTCCAGCGACACCGGGGCGTCGCCGAAGTTGCGGCCTTCGAGGCGGACGAAGGCCCACTTGCGGTCGTCGAGCCAGGCCACGAAGTCGGACGGGCCAATGTGGACGTCATTGGCGGCCATTTCAGCAGCGACGTTGGAGGTGACGGCCTGCGTTTTGGAGATCTTCTTGGATTCAAGCCGCTCACGCTCAAGCATGTTCTTGAAGTCCATGTTGCCGCCCACGTTCAGCTGGTAGGTGCGGTCCAGCGTGACGCCGCGGTCTTCGAAGAGCTTGGCCATCACACGGTGCGTAATGGTGGCACCGATCTGGCTCTTGATGTCGTCGCCGACGATCGGCACGCCTGCAGCGGTGAACTTGTCCGCCCACTCCTTGGTGCCGGCAATGAAGACGGGCAGGGCGTTGACGAAGGCCACGCCGGCGTCAATGGCGCACTGGGCGTAGAACTTCGCTGCCTGCTCGGAACCGACCGGCAGGTAGCAGACCATGACGTCAATCTCCGCCGCCTTGAGCTCCGCGACGATGTCTGCCGGATCCTCATCGGACTCGCTGATCGTCTCGCGGTAGTACTTGCCGAGGCCATCCAGGGTGTGGCCGCGCTGTACCTTCACGCCGGTCTGCGGAACGTCGGCAATCTTGATGGTGTTGTTTTCGCTGGCGCCGATTGCGTCGGCCAGGTCCAGCCCAACCTTCTTCGCGTCGACGTCGAATGCGGCCGCGAACTGCACGTCATTGACGTGGTAGTCGCCGAACTGAACGTGCATCAGGCCTGGGACGGTTGCTGACGGGTCGGCGTCGCGGTAGTACTGGACACCCTGCACCAGCGATGCTGCGCAGTTTCCAACACCAACGATTGCCACCCGGATCGGGTTATTTGCCACGGTTCTCCTTTGAAGACATTCCTGTGCCGCCGCCCGCCGCTGACTCGCGGATGTGACGCAGCGGGCTGCGCAGGCAACTGCCCCAGTCTACTTCGTCCAGCAAACACTCAAGGGAGTTGTAGCTTTCAGCTATTTCGCCTCGCTACAGGGCCGCCGCCAGTGCCACTGCCCCCCCAGGACGGCAACGGTGCAGTTCCCGGTGCCGGACTGCAGGCCTTCATTGACGTAAGGCTGAAACCGGACGCCGATTCCCGTTCGTTCCTGGCCAGGGCACAGGACAATCCTGCTGTCCGCGACGCCGTGCATGTGACCGGCCCCTACGACTACCTGCTGAACGTCCGGGTGCCGGGCATGCCGGCACTCGACGCACTGCTCCACCAGCTCAAGACCGAGTCGGGCGCCCTGCAGACACAGACCCGGCTCGCCCTCCGCTGAGCGGTTTTGGGCCGCGGGCGGTGGCAGGGCCAACCGGCGAGCCTACGCTGGAAGGACAGTGCCGGAGCCCATCCTCCGCTAGGAGTGCACCATGAATGACATTCCAGCCGCCTTCCGCACCCGCGCCGCCGTCGTACTGGCAGCCGCCGGCCTCCTGGCCGGGGGCGGGCTCTCAGCCTGCACCTCCAGCGGCAGCGAGCCTGCGCAGAGCCCGACGGCGGAGTCCCCCTCTCCGTCTTCATCCCCGCAGCTGGCCGATGAATGTGAACTGCCCGAACCGTCGGCCACACCCAGCCCGGAGGACAAGGATTTCGCGGCATCGGACGCGGACAGTTCGGCACTGGAAGTGGGCAGCGGTGAACAGAAGGCGGTTGGCAGCTCCACCATCCGCAAGTCCGGGGACAGCTCCAACACGGATTCCTCGAGCTTTACCGGACTCAATGCGGCGGTGCTGGTCTCCGGAGGCGGCTCCCTGGCGATGAACGGAACCACCGTTGAAACCGCCGGTGCCGGCGCCAACGGGGTCTTTGTGACCGGTACGGGCTCATCGGCGTCCCTGCAGGATGCGGGCGTGAAGACCGAGGGCAGCTTCTCCCATGCCCTGGAGGTCACTGACGGCGGGAGCCTCACGGCCGTGAGTCCGGAGCTTTCCACGGCCAGCGACCATTCAAGCGTCATCGCCACGGACCGCGGCGGGGGAGACATCCAGGTCAGCGGCGGAAGCGCGACGGCGGGCGGTGAACTTTCCGCCGTCATCTACTCCACCGGGACCATCGCGGTGTGCGGCCTGACCGGATCATCGGCACTGGCGGAGGCCGCCGTCGTCGAGGGCGCCAACTCAGTGAGCGCCACCAGCTCCGAGCTGACCGGCGGCACCCACGGCGCCTACCTGTACTCAAGCACGCCCGGCAGCACCGGCGGCGGAACCTTCACCATGTCCGGTGGAACACTGACGGCCAAGGACGGCCACGCCGTCTTCGTGGACGGTGTTGCCGCCACACTCAACCTCAGCAACGCGGCAAAGCTTGAGCCGGGGGCCGGAGCCCTGATCAGCGTTTCCAATGGCGGCAGTGCATCGGCGTCACTGCAGGAAACGGTGCTGGAAGGACAGCTGGCTGCCGACGACGGGAGCACGCTGTCAGTGTCCCTCACGGCGAACAGCCGGATCAGCGGCGCCCTGGACAACGTCGGCGTCGGGCTGGACAACACCAGCACGGTGGAACTCACCGCGGATTCATCAGCCACCTCGGTGCAGGGCGCACTGGTCAAGGGAAACGAGATCACCAACATCACGGGCAACGGCCACACCCTCACCTACAACCCGGGCGCGGAGGGAAACGGCTACCTCAACGGACAGGACTACCAGCTCGCCGGCGGGGGGACCCTGCGGGCTGCTCCCTGAGCCTTTCCGGACAGCGGTCTCTCCCGGTACGCCGTGAGCCCGCGGCAGCGGTGAAGACGGACCTGTTCCGGACCACAACGCCAAGCCGGAGGGAAACGCGCCTGCATACTGGTAGGCATGGATTCAACTCCACGCCGGCGGCCGATGCGGATTGTAGTACCCAGCCGGAATGACCGGCTGCTACGCCGGTTCACCGAGGTTCTGGGCGGCCCGCTGGGGCGGTACACCGCCCCGGGAGTCGTTTCCCCGGGATTCTTCACCATTCCCCGGGTGCTCATTCTGCTGACCACCGCGGCGGCCCTGCTGGCGCTGCTGGCGAAGACCCCCTGCCGGCTCAACGGCTGGTCCGACCAGTTCTACCAGGCCTGCTACTCGGACTGGCCGGCGCTGTTCGGTGCCCGCGGCCTCGGCGCCGGTATCTATCCCTTCATCAGCCCGGGGTCCGAGTTCGAGTACCCGGTGCTGCTGGGGCTCCTGGCCGGGTTTGTGGCGTGGCTCGTCCCTGCGGGAGCTGATTCCCGCGGACTGGTTTACTTTGACCTGAACGCCGTCTTTGCCACCGCCGCCTGGATCGTGACGGTGATCGCCACCATGCGCATGGCCAACCGCCGCCCCTGGGACGCGGCGATGGTTGCGGTTGCCCCGGCGATGATCCTGTCCATGTTCATCAACTGGGACATCTGGGCCGTGATGCTGGCCTCCCTGGCCATGCTCGCCTTCGCCCGGAACAAACCGCTCCTGGCCGGCGTCCTGCTGGGCCTTGGCACGGCACTGAAGCTCTATCCGGTACTGATCCTCGGAGCCGTCCTCGTCCTGGCCCTGCGGACCCTGAAGCTGCGGGCTGCTGCCGTCACCTTCGCCGCCACGGCCCTGACCTGGCTGGTGGTCAACGTTCCGTTCATGCTCCGCGACTTCCAGGGCTGGAAATACTTCTACGATTTTTCCCGCGACCGCGGCGCCGGCAATTCAAGCGTCTGGCAGGCCTGGAACATCACCTTCCCCGAACACGCGGTCGACGCCGCGTTCATCAGCTTCTGGGCCTACTTCCTGTTTGCCCTGGCCTGCGCGGGAATCGCCGTCCTGGCCCTGGCGGCTCCGCAGCGGCCCCGGATCGCGCAGCTGGTGTTCCTGATCGTGGCGGCTTTCATCCTCACCAACAAGGTCTACTCGCCCCAGTTCGTGCTGTGGCTCGTGCCGTTGCTGGCGCTGGCGAGGCCGCGCTGGCGGGATTTCCTGATCTGGCAGTTCTTCGAGGTAATGCACTTCTGGGCCATCTGGCTTTACCTCGCGTTCCTGATCGGCGGAGGAGCTCCGGAGAACAACCTTGATCCCGGCTGGTTCGTGCTTTCGGTGGCGGGGCACATGGTTGCCACCATGTACCTGATGGCCCGGGTCGCGATGGACATCTGGAACCCGCGGACCGATCCGGTACGGCGCATGGGCATCGACGATCCGCAGGGCGGGCCGTTCAACCTGGCGCCGGACCGCTGGCGGCTCAGGCTGTCCCGCCGCCCTCGGGTACCCTTGGAGACGGACGCAGCCCCGGCGAAAGAAGCAATGTGACCCCCGCTCCCTACCGTTTCCAGCAGCTGTCCCGCGAGGACTTCGAGTCCCTGGCGGCCCGGCACCCCGGTGTTGTCATTCCTTTGGAGCAGACTCCTTACTGGGCGGACTTCGAAACCCGCCTGGGCCGCGAACCCTACGGTGTGTGGGCCTATTACGACGGCGAGAAGCTGGTTGCCACCGCCAGTTACCTGCGGTCCCGCCGGCGCCTGCGGCCTTCACTGGTAGTCGTTAATGGCCCCACCTGGTTCACTGAGCGGACCCCCGACGCCGAGGCACGCCTGGTGGCCACCGTGCAGGAGCAGTTCCGCGCCGATCCCGCCGTCGACCCGCTGTATGTCCGAATGCAGGTGGAGCATGTGAGCCCGCCGGTCACGGGACCGCTGGAGCACGGCTGGTACGAACGCGAAATCGTGGTGGACCTGACCCCGGACACGGAACAGATTTTCGCGGCCTTCCGCCCCAACGCCCGCAACCTGATCCGCAAGGCGGAGAAGCTCGGCGTGGAGGTCCGCACCGTGGAACGGGAACGGTGGGCCGAGGTCTTCCGGACCGAACTGTTCCCCATCATGCAGGAAACCGCTGCCCGGGACGGGTTCTCCAGCTTCGACTCGGCTTTCTACGAAACCCTGCTCACCGAACTGGGTGACTACCTGCGCCTGATGGTGGCCTACGTGGAGGGCAAGCCGGTTTCCTGGCTGATCACCACCGAGTACCGCGGCTACGCCGTGTACTATTTCGCCGCAAGCTCACGGGATGCCCGCAAGACCAACGCCCCGTACCTGCTGCTCTGGGAAGCGTTCAAGGTCCTCAAGGCTGCCGGCTACACGGCCTGCGGACTTACCGGGATTGAGAGCGAGAACTACCCGTCGCTCGCCAACGTGACCACGTTCAAACGCAACTTCTCAAAGACCGTGGTCACCGTTCCCACCACCTATGACATTCCGCTTTCACCGCTGCGCTACCGTGCCCTGTCAGCTGCGCTTCGGCTGCGCCGGGAAGCTCCGGGGCTGCTGCGCAGCGCCCGCGCCCGCCTGAAAGGCGGCAGGGCAGGGGCCGGCCGTGACTGATGTAACCGTGGTGGGAGCCGGGCCCAACGGCCTGGCGGCAGCGGTCACCATGGCCCGCGCGGGTTTATCCGTGCGTGTCCTTGAGGCTGCGCCCACCGCGGGGGGAGGATCACGCACCAGCGAGCTCATCCGTCCCGGTCACCGGCACGATGTGTGCTCCGCAGTGCATCCCATGGCGCTGGCAGCTCCCTTTTTCCGGGATTTTGGTCTCTCCGAGCGGATCCGGCTGGAAGTGCCGGATGTTTCCTATGCCCAGCCGCTGGACGGGGGCCGCGCCGCCGTGGCCTACCGCAGCCTGGACCGCACCGCCCGGGAGCTCGGGGCGGACGGCAAGGCCTGGTCCGCGCTGATGCGCCCCTTGGTTCAGCACAGTGAAGCCATTACGCGCACGCTGATGGACCCCTTGCTGAAGATTCCCCGCGAACCCTTGGCGGCGCTGCGCTTCGGCTTGGCAGCACTGGACCAGGGGACCGGTGCCTGGAACCGGCGCTTCTCGGAAGATGCCGCCCCTGCCCTGCTGACCGGCGTGATGGCCCACCCCGTCGGCCGGCTGCCGTCCCTGCCCTCAGCCGGCGGCGGACTGCTGCTCGCCCTGCTGGCCCACACCGTTGGCTGGCCCGTACCCGTGGGCGGATCCCAGGCCATCGCCGACGCCCTGGTGGAGGACCTTCGCGCGCACGGCGGGGAACTGGAGACCGGGCACCGGGTGGACTCCCTCCGCGAACTTTCCGGCTCCCGCGCCGTCATCCTGGATACTGCCCCCGCCGGACTGCTTCGGCTGGCCGAGGGGCGGCTGCCCGCACGCTATGAGCGCGCGCTGCGGCAGTTCCGCTACGGCAACGCCGCCTGCAAAGTGGACTTCATCCTCTCCGGGCCGGTTCCGTGGACAAATCCGGCGCTCGCCGAAGCGGGAACCGTGCACGTGGGCGGAACACGCGCCGAAACGGCTGCCTCCGAGGCCGCCGTCGCTTCCGGCCGGCACCCGGAGCAGCCCTACGTGCTGCTTTCCCAGCCCAGCACCTTCGACCCCACCCGCGCACCCGCGGGCCGGCACATCCTATGGACCTATTGCCACGTCCCGGCCGGATCGGACCAGGACATGGCTGCTGCGGTAACGGCCAGGATTGAACGTTTTGCACCCGGCTTCCGGGACGTCGTCGTCGAAACGCGGACGACGACGGCGCGCGGCCTGGCTGCCTACAACGAGAACTACGTGGGCGGGGACTTCGGTGCCGGGGCAGTGACCCTGGGACAGATGCTCCGCCGTCCGGTCCTGTCCCCGGTTCCGTGGAACACGCCCTTGGAGGGTGTCTTCCTGTGCTCCGCCTCGACCCCGCCCGGGCCCGGTGTGCACGGAATGGGCGGCTACCACGCCGCCGGGCAGGCGCTGCGCAGGGTCTTTGGATTGCCAACGCCGTCCCTCGCCCCGGAATAGCAGCCGCGCGCCTGCCATTCGGCGTAACCGGGCGTGCCGCCCGAAGGCAGCGGACCGCCTGGGCGGTATCTTGGGAGTCGGCACCCGGATCCCAGAAGCACCAGGAAGTACCCGGGAACAGTTAGCAGTCCGGGGGATTTTTCATGACGGTTTCAACACAGCAGTCTGACAGCCGTGCCTCCGGTTCCGTTGCCCCGGAGACTCCGGATGCCCCGGCAACCCCGTCCCGGAAACCGGACCGCAAGCGCGGACGGCGCCGTTCCGGCGGACGCCGCCACCTGGCTTCGGCAGCCGTCCTCGCTGCCGCCGGTGCGGCCGTGCTCGCGGGTGCCGCGGTGCTGGGTCATGGATACATCAGCAGGGACGTCCTGGGCCCGAAGGCAGTCACCGAGGACTATCTGGCTGCCCTGGCGTCCGGAGACCAGGCGGCAGCCCACGCGCTGCTGCCTGCTACGGATGCACTGGTGCCCCGGGACCCGGAAATCTTCGCCGCCGCTGGAGAGAAGATCACCGGCTTCGAGATCCTGGGCCAGGACATCAGGGAGGGCACCGCCGTCGTCCAGGCCCTGGTGGACCAGGGCGGAGAGCGGAAAACCGTCGAATTCCGGCTTGGGAAGGCCGGTCCCCGGGCCGTGATTTTCACGCAGTGGCAGCTGGGTCCATCGGCTGCACGGACCGTGGACGTCGAGTTCCCTGCCGGCACGGAAGAGATCCGGATCAACGGAACCCGGTACCCGCTTCCGTCCGATAGGACCTCGGCCCAGCTGCTGCTGCTGCCCGGCTCCTACCTCGTTGAAGGGCCGCGCGAGCGCTATCTCAGCTACGGTCCCGGGACGCAGGTCCTCGTGGAACCGAGCATGGCCGGGGGACCGGCACCGGTCAAACTTCATCCGGCCGCGAAGGGGGAACTGCTGACGGCGGTGGAGGCACAGGCTGACGCCTACCTGGCTGCCTGCCTGGCCCGCCAGGAAGCGGCGCCGGCCGCCTGTCCCAACGAGGCCTACGCCAGCGTCGGGCCGGAGCGGATTCGGAACGTGCAGTGGACCCTGGAACGCGCGCCGCAGTACCGCGTCGCCGGTACGCCCGAACTGGGAATGACGGTGTACGCCACAGGCGGCAAGGCCCGCGCACGGTACCAGGAGGACACCACCGGCGCCGGCCGCTGGGAGAGCCGGTCAGACCTGGTGAACATCAACTTTGGCGCGGAAATCGAACCCGAGGGGGACGTCCTGGGCCTGGACTTCCGGCCGGACCCCTTGCACTGAGGTCCTCGGCGTGGGGAACTTGAACGAGGAGGTTCCCATGACGGACACACCACACCTGAACAACCACCACCGGGACACACTGAACGAAATCCTGCGCCATCCGGTCTCCCACAACATCGAGTGGAAGCGCGTGCGCTCGCTGCTCGAAGCCGTTGCCGACACCACGCGTGAACACAACGGCAAGTATGAGGTCACCCTCGCCGGGCAAACCGACTACCTCACCCCGCCCAAGGGCAAGGACATCGACGAACAGACAGTAGTGGACCTGCGGGAAATGCTGGAGCGCGCCGGCTACTCCCTGCAGGAATAACCGGCGCGCTCCGGGGCACTACTTAACTTCGAGTTCGCCCATCCGGGACCATTCTTCGCCGTCGATCAGCGTGTTAATGATCTGTGGGGTCTCCACCAGGGCCGGGAGCATGTCCTTCATGGCCTGCTGGAAGTGGTCGCTGTTCACGTGGGCGGCAGCGGCGTCGTCCTTGAATGCCTCAACAAGGACGAACTCGTTCGGGTCTTCCAGGCTGCGGGACCAGTCAAACCACAGGTTGCCCTCCTCGCCGCGGGTCGCCGCGGTGAAATCTGCGGTGAGCTGCGGCCAGCGCTCGGTCCAGTCCGGCTTGACCTTGAACTTGACGACGATGAAGATCATCTTTTTCTCCTGGATTGATACGGATTTTCCCATCTCAAATCCTATGCCGGGGCTTGTCCGCCGTCACGCCGGCGGCCGCTGGGGAAAGATCAGGTCCGTGGTGGGAGGATGGAAGCGTGGCTCATCTCGACGTATCCGGCATTGACTACTTCCTCTCCGACGGCAGGCAGCTGCTCAGCGGCGTCAGCTTCAAGGTGGGGGAAGGACACAAGACAGCGCTGATTGGACCCAACGGCACGGGCAAGACCACCCTGCTGCGGATCGTCGCCGAGGACATCAAGCCGGACGAGGGCACGGTGTCCCGCTCCGGGAACATGGGCATCATGCGCCAGTTCGTGGGCCAGGTGAGGGACGGCAGCACCGTCCGCGACCTGCTCGTCTCCGCAGCCCCGCCGGCCATCGCGGCCGCTGCGCGGGCCGTCGACCAGGCTGAGGAAGCCATGATGGAGAACGACGATGAGCCCACCCAGATGCGCTACGCCCAGGCGATTGCCGACTGGGGTGACGTTGGCGGGTACGAGCAGGAAACAGTCTGGGACGAAGTCACGACGGCCGCCCTGGGCATGCCCTTCGACACTGCCCAGTACCGCCAGGCAAGCACTCTTTCCGGCGGCGAACAAAAGCGCCTGGTCCTGGAGGCACTGTTCTCCGGCCCGGATGAACTGCTGCTCCTTGATGAACCGGACAACTACCTTGACGTACCCGGCAAGCGCTGGCTGGAGGCCAAGCTGGCCGAGTCGAAGAAGTCCGTCCTGTTCGTCTCCCACGACCGCGAGCTGCTCGCCAACGCAGCAACACGCATCGTCACGCTCGAACCGGGCATAAACGGGGCCTCGGCCTGGATCCACGGCGGCGGCTTCGGCAGCTACATCAAGGCCCGCGAAGACCGCAACGCACGCTTCGAGGAACTGCGCAGGCGCTGGGACGAGGAGCACGTGAAGCTCAAGGAACTCGTCAACATGTACAAGAACAAGGCCGCGTTCCGCTCAGACATGGCCAACCGGTACCACGCGGCGCAGACCCGGCTGGCAAAGTTCCTGGAGGCCGGACCGCCCGAGGCCCTGCCCATCGAGCAGAACGTCAATATGCGCCTGCGCGGCGGACGGACCGCCAAGCGCGCCGTAGTGGCCCGGAAGCTGGAACTGATCGGCCTGATGAAGCCGTTCAGCACTGAAATCTGGTTCGGCGACCGCGTGGGCGTGCTGGGTTCCAACGGTTCCGGCAAATCCCATTTCCTCCGCCTGCTGGCCTTGGGCGGCAGTGACCCGGACAAGGAACACGAGCCGGTTTCCGAGGTGGAGATCGCTCCCGTGCCGCATGAGGGTTCGGTCAAGCTGGGAGCCCGGATCCGGCCGGGGTTCTTCGCCCAGACCATGCTGCGCCCGGACCTGCTGGGCAAAACGCTGCTCGACATCCTGCACCGCGGCGACGAGCACCGCTCCGGCCTGGGCCGGGAAGCGGCAGCCGGTGCCCTGGACCGGTATGGGCTGGCTTCCTCCGGCGAACAGAAGTACGACTCGCTTTCCGGCGGCCAGCAGGCGCGCCTGCAGATCCTGCTGCTTGAACTCTCCGGTGCCACCCTGCTGCTGCTGGATGAGCCGACGGACAACCTGGACCTGCACTCGGCCGAAGCCCTCGAGAAGGCGATCGAAGCCTTCGAAGGCACGGTCCTGGCGGTCACGCACGACCGCTGGTTCGCCCGCAGCTTCGACCGGTTCCTCGTGTTCGGATCCGACGGGCGGGTCTACGAATCCGAAGAGCCCGTGTGGGACGAAAAGCGGGTCGAGCGCGTCCGCTGACCGCGCTGCCGGAGGGTATTTCCCTCCGGCAGCCTCCGGGCTCCAGAATGAAGGCGTGAACACCAAAACCCTGGACCGGGCACTCCTGGCTGTCTTCGCGGTCTTTGCCCTCAACGGCCTGATCTTCGCCAGCTGGGCAGCACGGATTCCCGCCGCTGCCCAGGCCCTGGACATCGGTTCCGCCGGGGTGGGGCTGCTGCTGCTCTTCTCCGCAGTAGGCTCCGTGGGTGCGCTGCCGCTCGCCGGCGCCCTGGCCCAGCGGGTAGGCACCGCCAACGCGGTGCGGACCGGCGGACTGCTTGCCTCCGCGGCCGGACTGGTCATCGCAGCGGGACTGTCCGCGGGATCGATTCCCCTGACCGCAGCCGGGCTGCTGATCTTCGGCTCCGGCATTGGCCTCTGGGACGTGGCCATGAACCTAGAGGGCACGGAAGTTGAACGCGGCCTGCGCAGGACGCTGATGCCCAAGTTCCACGGTGCCTTCAGCGGCGGCGCGTTCCTGGGCGCGATGATCGGTGCCGGGCTGTCTGCCCTGAACGTCAGCCTGCCGGTGCACCTGATCGGAATCGTGGTGATCGCCGTCGTGCTGGTGACGCTGGTTCCCCGTGCCTTCCTGCCGGATTCCGTGGAGATGCTCCACCCGCACCAAACGGGCGCACCGAAGCCTTCCAGCTTCGGTGCATGGAAAGAGGGCCGCACCCTGCTGATCGGCGTCGTTGTCCTGGGGGCTGCCCTGACAGAAGGCGCCGCCAACGACTGGGTAGCCAAGGCGACGGTCGACGGACTCGACGCCTCGGAGACCGCCGGCGCGGTGATGTTCGGTGTCTTCGTCGCCGCCATGACCGCCACCCGCTGGTTCGGTGCCCGCCTGATCGACCGCCTGGGCCGGGTCCGCGCGCTGCGGCTGTGCATGGGCGCCTCGCTGGCAGGACTGATCCTGTTCGTGTTCGCCCCCGTTCTCTGGCTGGCCGGGATCGGCGTCGTCCTGTGGGGTATCGGGGCCGCCCTGGGCTTCCCCATGGGGATGTCCGCCGCGGGCGACGATCCGGCGCACGCGGCAGGGCGCGTCTCCGTGGTCTCCACCCTGGGGTACACGGCCTTCTTCGTCGGACCTCCGCTGCTCGGCTTCCTGGGTGAACTCTGGGGGCTGCGCAATGCACTGCTCGTGGTGGGAGCGGCCATGCTGATGTCCATTGTCTTTGCGCCGGTGGCGGCTGAGCGGACGGACGGGGAACTCGATGCCGGAAGGCCAGCCGCCTAGGGCGCAATTCCAGCCGGAGCCGCGGCACTCTCGGCTTCAGGACTGAATCTGTCCGGATAACCCCTATCCAGCGCGTCCGGGCGGTCCTAACCTGTTCGCATGTCCCTTCCCCCCAACCCAGAAAACCACGTGCG
This sequence comes from Arthrobacter koreensis, assembly GCF_009193255.1. Classification (GTDB taxonomy): domain Bacteria; phylum Actinomycetota; class Actinomycetes; order Actinomycetales; family Micrococcaceae; genus Arthrobacter_B; species Arthrobacter_B koreensis. Next base: position 1,192,975 of record NZ_WACG01000001.1, on the reverse strand, counting down.
TCCGGTCTCGGAAGGCCGGCGCGATCCACTGATCCAGGCACGCGGCCTGACCAAGGTCTACAAGTCCAAGTCAGGCCTGGTACGCGCCCTCGACGGCCTGGACATCGGCGTACCGCAGGGAACCGTCACGGCACTCCTGGGCCCGAACGGCGCCGGAAAAACGACGGCGGTCAAGGTGCTGACCACGCTGATCAAACCCACTGCAGGGACCGCCTCCATTGACGGGATCGACGTCACCGCCAGGCCCAAGGACGTCCGCCGGATCATCGGTGTGTCCGGACAGTACTCTGCGGTGGACGAAAACCTCACGGGCATAGAGAACCTCAGGATGGTCGGCAAGCTTTACCACCTGCCCACTGAGCAGGCCCGGAACCGGGCGGGAGAGCTCATCGAGCAGTTCGACCTGGCGGATGCGGGCAACCGGCCCGTGAAGGGGTACTCCGGCGGCATGCGCCGCAGGCTGGACCTTGCCGGGGCCCTGGTGAACAACCCCCGCGTCCTGTTCCTGGACGAGCCCACCACCGGCCTGGACCCGCGCAGCCGCCTGGCCCTCTGGGACGTGATCAAGTCCCTGGTAGCGGCGGGAACCACCCTGCTGCTCACCACCCAGTACCTCGAAGAAGCGGACCAGCTGGCAGATACGGTCGCCGTGATCGACGGCGGCAAGGTCATTGCCGAGGGCACGTCGGACCAGCTCAAGGCCAGGATTGGCGGGCACCGGGTGGCCGTTGCCCTGGTTGAAGGGTTCGACGCTGGCACCGCCCGGGAGATCCTGGCCCGCTACGGCAGCGGAGAGGTGCATACCGCCGGCGACGGGCGGTCGCTGGAAGTAGCCGTCACTGAAGGCCCCGCCGCACTGCAGCTGGTGCTGCGGGACCTGGAGGCGGCGGGAATCCAGCTTCACGACGCCGGTATCCGGCGCCCCACGCTCGACGACGTGTTCCTGAAGCTCACGGGGCACATCGCCGAGGCAGAGGGCGAAAGCGCTGAAGACGCAGGGAAAGCGAAGGCAGCACGATGAGCGCCGCAACCGCTGCCGCCCGGTTCGGATCCGGGACCACCGCCGGGAGCTGGGTCTCGGACGGGTGGACCGTCACCAAGCGGAACCTGATCAAGATCCGCCGCACACCGGACATGATCGTGTTCGCCGTGCTGCAGCCGATCATGTTCGTGCTTCTCTTCAGCCAGGTCTACGGCGGATCCATCCAGGTGGCCGGGACCAACTACACGCAGTACCTGATGGCAGGCATCTTCGCCCAGACGGTGGTCTTCGGCTCCACGTTTTCCGGATCGGCCATGGCCCAGGACCTGAAGGAAGGAATCATCGACCGGTTCCGCACCCTCCCCATGAGCCCGTCCGCGGTACTGATCGGGCGGACCAACTCCGACCTGGTGCTGAACGGCATCTCGGTGGTCATCATGATGTGTACCGGGCTGCTGGTCGGCTGGCGGGTCAACACGTCCTTCTGGGAGTTCCTGGGCGGGGTGGGCCTGCTGCTGCTGTTCTCCTACGCGTTCAGCTGGGTGATGGCACTGCTCGGTATGTCCGTCCGCTCCCCGGAAGCCATCAACAACGCCTCCTTCATCATCCTGTTCCCCATCACCTTCATTTCCAACGCGTTTGTGCAGAGTTCCACGCTGCCCGAACCGCTGCGCACGATCGCCGACTGGAATCCGGTCTCCGCACTGGTCCAGGCGGTAAGGCAGCTGTTCGGCAACCTGGGATCCACGCCGGTACCGGATACCTGGCCGATGCAGAACCCCATCACCACCGTGCTGATCGGTTCCGCCATCATGCTCGTGGTGTTCGTCCCCCTGGCCGTCCGCAAGTTCGAGGCGGTGAGTTCACGCTAGGCCCCGTTCCTCCGAACCAAAGGACTGAGCATGATCGAGGCACATGAACTCACCAAGCGCTTCGGCGGCAAGACTGCCGTCGACGGTGTCACCTTCAGCGTCCAGCCCGGCAAGGTGACCGGATTCCTCGGTCCGAACGGCGCCGGGAAATCCACCACCATGCGGCTGATCGTCGGCCTGGACCACCCCAGCTCCGGCAGCGTGAGCGTCAACGGCAAGCCGTACGCCCGGCACAGGATGCCGCTGCACGAAGTGGGCGCCCTGCTGGAGGCCAAGGCCGTGCACCCCCGGCGGTCCGCCTACAACCACCTGCGGGCCCTCGCCGCAACGGAGGGCATACCCGCCTCGCGCGTCAACGACGTCATCGACCTCACCGGCCTGGGCCCGGTGGCCCGGAAAAGGGTGGGCGGCTTCTCCCTCGGCATGGGCCAGCGCCTCGGCATTGCTGCAGCGCTGCTGGGGGACCCGCAGACCCTGATCCTGGACGAACCGGTGAACGGCCTCGATCCGGAAGGCGTGAAATGGGTGCGCTACCTGGTGAAGGGCCTCGCTGCCGAGGGCCGAACGGTGTTCATCTCCTCCCATCTGATGAGCGAGATGGCTGTCACCGCGGACCACCTGATCGTGATTGGCCGCGGCCGCATCCTGGCGGACGCGCCCATCGAGACAGTGCTCACCGGCGGCCAGGCTGAACGCGTCCTGGTGCGGACTGACGACGCCGATGCCCTGGCGGCCGCGCTCGCCGGGGACGGCGTGGAGATCCGCAGGGAAGCGGCGGATGAGCTGACTGTCCTCGGCCTGCCCGCGCGCCGTATCGCTGAAACGGCCTTCAGCCGGGGCATCCTCGTCACCGGACTGATACCGCAGCAGGAGACCCTTGAAGATGCCTATATGGAACTGACCGGCGGCGAGGTCGAGTACCAGTCACAGCAGATCGGCGCGCAGGCGCTCCCGGCTACTGAAGGACGCAGCTCATGAGCACAGCGGCAACCCCCCGGTCCCGGTCGCAGCGCACCTGGGGAGGTCCGGTCACCTTTGGCCGTGTGCTGCGCTCCGAATGGATCAAGACAGCAACGGTTCCTTCGACCGTCATCCTCCTGGCCGTGAGTTTCGCGGTGATGATCGGCCTCGGTGCGCTTGTGGCCTGGGGGCTGGTCCAGCTGGCCGGCGAACCGGAAAGCGGCCCGCCGCAGGGGATCGGCCAGTCCCTGCAAAGTGCGGCATATGACGTCCCGGCCTCCGGCCTGCCCTTTGGCCAGCTGCTGATTGCTTCCCTGGCGGTGGTGCTGATCGGCTCCGAATACACCACCGGAATGATCCGCTCCACCATGGTGGCCGTGCCCACACGAGTCCCGGCGCTGCTGGCCAAGACGGTGGTCATCGCCGTCATTTCCTTCCTGGTGGGAGTGCTTTCGGCTTTCGTGACGTATTTGCTGGCGCAGCCCATCCTGGCCGGTTCCGACCTGGATTTCGGACTGGACGCAGAGTGGGTGCTGCCCTCCATCCTCAACACCGGCACCGTCCTGGCGCTGATCGCCGTGATGGGCGTGGCCATCGGTGCACTGCTGCGCAGCACTGCCGGGGGAGTGGTCACCCTGGTTGGTGCGCTCTTCGTGCTGCCAATCATCGCGGGATTGCTGACCGGCCTGGCGGACTGGGTGGAAGACGCCGCCCGCTTCCTGCCCAGCAGTGCCGCGGCGCAGCTGGTAGCCACCCAAATCCAGCCGGACGCCTTCAACCAGGTAGAGGGCGGCCTGATCCTGGCGGGTTGGGCGGCGGTGCTCCTTGCTGCCGCGGTGGTGGTCCTTCGGAAGCGGGACGTCTAAAACCCGCCGCTTTCATACCGGCTGCTCAGGGTCCACCCTGAGTCATCCCTAAGGGGGACGCCGGTTTTGCCCTGAATCATCCTTTGGACCGGTCCGCAGCAGACAGCGGGCGCATAGTGTGGGGGTACACCCCCGAACTTGTACGCTCCAAGATGAGGATCACCATGATCGAGGCACGCGGCCTCTCCAAGCGCTACGGCAGCAAAACCGCCGTCGACAATATTTCCTTCACCGTCGAACCGGGAAAAGTGACTGGCTTCCTGGGCCCGAACGGTGCCGGCAAGTCGACGACCATGCGGATGATCGTGGGACTGGACCGTCCCACCTCCGGAAACGTGACCATCAACGGCCAGCCCTACGCCCGCCACAAGGCTCCGCTCCATGAGGTTGGCGCCCTGCTTGACGCGAAGGCGGTGCACACCCGCCGGTCGGCATACAACCACCTCCGCGCGATGGCCGCCACCCACGGCATCTCCAACAAGCGCGTCAACGAAGTCATCGAGCTCACCGGGCTGGGCGCGGTCGCCAAGAAGCGCGTCGGCGGATTCTCGCTCGGCATGGGCCAGCGCCTCGGCATCGCCGTCGCCATGCTCGGGGACCCCAACACCCTGATCCTGGACGAGCCGGTCAACGGCCTCGATCCGGAAGGCGTGCTCTGGGTCCGCAACTTGGCCCGCGGCCTGGCCGCTGAAGGCCGCACCGTCTTCCTCTCCTCCCACCTGATGAGTGAAATGGCCGTCACCGCGGACCACCTCATCGTGATTGGCCGCGGACGGATCATCGCCAACGCGCCGATCCAGGAGATCATCGACGGCGGCGGCCGCCAGCGCACCCGCGTACGCACCGACAACGCAGCCGACCTCCTGCCCGTCCTGGAAGGACAGGGCGCGGAGATCAACCGGCTCGAGGACGGACTCTTCGAAATCAGCGGCGCCGATTCGCGCTCCATCGCGGAGATCGCCCTGGACCGCCGGATCCTCCTCACCGAGCTGACCCCGATCCAGGTCTCGCTGGAGGACGCCTACATGGAACTCACCCGGGACGACGTCGAATACAAGTCCCACGGATTTAGCCAGGAACCGGCTGCAGCCGAGCCTGTTGTGGAAGGAACCCGAGCATGAGCACCACAACCGCACCCGCGCCGTCGCGCCGGACGGCCCGCACCGACGGCAGCGGTGTCAATTTCGCCCGGGTCCTGCGCTCGGAATGGATCAAGGTCACCACCCTGCCCTCCACCGTCATCCTGCTCTCCGTCACCCTGGTGGTCATGGTGGGCCTGGCGGCACTTGTGGCCTGGAGCTGGGCCACCACCGCGCAGATGATCTCCGACGATCCGGCCATGGCCCCTGCCATGGGTGTTGCGCCGGAAATGGACCTCCAGGCCCTGGTCTATGACACGCCTGCCTCCGGCGTGCTCTTCGGCCAGCTGCTGATCGCTGCCCTCGCCGTGGTCCTCGTGGCTTCCGAATACAGCACCGGCATGATCCGTTCCACCATGGTGGCCGTACCCACCCGTACTCCGGCGCTGCTCGCCAAGGCCATCATCATCGCGCTGGTTGCCTTCGTCATCGGAGTCGCCGGAGCGTTCGCCAGCTACCTGATCAGCCAGCCGCTGCTGGCACCGGAGAACCTGGACTTCGGCCTGGACGCTCCGTGGGTGCTGCCCAGCATCATCAACACCGGAACACTCCTTGCCGGCATCGCGATCATGGGCGTAGCCACCGGATCGCTGCTCCGCAGCACGGCCGGCGGAATCGTCACCATCATTGGCGTGCTGTTCGTGCTGCCGGTGATCATCCAGCTGATCTCCGGTTTGGCGGACTGGATTCCCGACGCCGCCCGGTTCCTTCCCAGCAACGCAGGAACCCAGCTGGTGGCCACGAACATCGCCGACGGTGCCCTGAACCAGCTGGAAGGCGGACTGGTCCTTGGCGGCTGGGCAGTTGTCCTGCTGGTCGTGGCGATGATCGTCACCAAGCGCCGCGACGTCTAGGCGCACAAGACTTCGGTGAAGGCGGCGGTGGAAGAACGGCCGCCGACGTCTTCACTGAAAACCCCTCCACAACCCCCGGTGCCCGGCACCGGGGGTTGTTTGTTTCCACGGGCACATCCCACCGGTTACGCGGGCGCCCCCGGCTCTGGTTGAATCGGAACATGTCTGACGCACTGGCCCACGTAAAAGACCTCGGCGAATATGTAGCCGCCTCACCTTCCAGCTTCCACGCCGCCCGAACGGCAGCAGACCGGCTGCAGGCCGCCGGTTTCATCGAGCTGCATGAAGACGCGAACTGGCCGGAGACTGCCGGTAAGTACGTGGTGGTCCGTGACGGCGCATTCATCGCCTGGATTATTCCGGAGGGTGCAGCGGCAGGCACCGGATTCAACATTTTCGGCACCCACACCGACTCGCCTACCTTCAAGCTGAAGCCTTCTCCCACCACCGGGAAGTTCGGCTGGCTGCAGGCCGGCGTTGAGGTCTACGGCGGTCCGCTGCTGAACTCCTGGCTGGACCGCGAACTCCAGCTGGCCGGGCGGCTGGTGACGCTCGACGGCGCCGAGCACCTGGTTGCCACCGGTCCGCTGCTGCGTTTCCCGCAGCTGGCCATCCACCTGGACCGCGCCGTGAACGAAGGCCTGAAACTGGATAAGCAGCAGCACATGAATCCGGTCTGGGGGCTTGGGGACCCGTCTGCGGCAGACCTGCTGGGACTGCTCGCGGCCAGGGCCGGCGTGGACCGCGAAGAAATCGGCGGGTACGACGTCGTTGCCGCGGACACGCAACCCGCACAGGTGTTTGGCGCCAATGCTGAGTTTTTCGCCTCCGGACGGCTGGACAACCTCTCCTCCGTTCACGCGGGACTGTGTGCCCTTGAATCGGCGGCCGAATCCAAGAGCGGCGGATCGATCGCCGTGCTGGCTGCCTTCGACCATGAAGAAGTGGGAAGCGGAAGCCGTTCCGGTGCGGCAGGCCCGTTCCTGGAGGACGTCCTTGCCCGCATCGGTGCCGGGATGGGAGCCGGAACCGCGGATTCCCAGCGTGCCCTTGCCGCCTCCTTCTGCATCTCCGCGGATGCCGGGCACGCCGTGCACCCGAACTACGCCGAACGCCACGACCCAGCCAACCGTCCGGTGCTGGGCGGCGGGCCACTGCTGAAGATCAACGCCAACCAGCGCTACACGACGGACGCGCCAGGCGCCGCGTACTGGGCTGCGCTGTGCCGCGAGGCAGAGGTTCCCTACCAGGAGTTCGTCTCCAACAACTCGATTCCCTGCGGCTCAACGATCGGCCCGCTGACAGCAACCCGCCTGGGCATCCGCACCATCGACGTCGGGATTCCGCTGCTTTCGATGCACTCCGCCCGCGAAATGTCCGGGGTCAGCGACCCGTTCCAGCTTTCCCGGGCCGCTGCAGCGTTCTTCACGCGGTAGCCGCACGCTGGGAGACGGGGCTCTGTCCACAGGTGAACTTTGGAGTCGCGAAAATCCGATAGGATAGTGAAGTCTGTGCTGTCGGCTTCGGCTGGCAGGCTTCCGGGCGCAACGCGGGTTCACCGCCGGCCCGGAGCGCAAAGACAACGCTAAAGAACCTCCTGTTACGGAAAGACCGTGACCGTATAGCCCAAAGGAGGTGGGTTCACAAATGCGTGCTTATGAACTGATGGTAATCATCGACCCCGAGGTCGAAGAGCGTACCGTGGAGCCTTCGCTCGACAAGTTCCTCAACGTTGTCCGCAACGAGGGTGGAACCGTCGACAAGGTTGACATCTGGGGTCGCCGCCGCCTGGCCTACGACATCAAGAAGAAGTCTGAAGGCATCTACGCGGTGGTTAACTTCACCGCCAGCCCTGCAGCTGCTGCTGAGCTTGACCGCCAGCTTGGCCTCAACGAGACCATCCTGCGTACCAAGATCATCCGCCCCGAAGACCAGAAGGTTGTTGCCGAGTAATTTCGGTCCATCCTTTAATCGTCAACGAAAGGCCCGGGCATTCCGGGCCGAGACACCAGGAGGCATAAATGGCAGGCGAGACAACGATCACCGTGGTCGGCAACCTGACGAACGATCCGGAACTCCGGTTCACCCCGTCCGGTTCAGCAGTGGCGAACTTCACCATTGCCTCGACGCCGCGCACCTTCGACCGGCAGTCCAATGAATGGAAGGACGGCGAAACGCTGTTCCTCCGTGCGTCGGTCTGGCGTGAAGCTGCGGAAAACGTCGCCGAGTCCCTGACCAAGGGAACCCGCGTCGTCTGCCAGGGCCGCCTGAAGTCGCGTTCGTACGAGACCAAAGAGGGCGAAAAGCGTACCGTCATGGAGCTTGAGGTCGACGAAATCGGCCCCTCGCTTCGTTACGCGTCCGCAAAGGTCACCCGCACCCAGCGCTCCGGCGGTGGCGGCGGTGGCTTCGGCGGGAACGCCGGCGGCGGCTTCGGCGGCAACTCCAACTCCGGTTGGGGCGGCCAGCAGCAGCAGCAGTCCGCACCTGCGGACGATCCCTGGGGTGCCCCTGCAGGCGGCAACTCAGGCGGCTGGGGAGCCGGCCCGGATTCCAACGATCCGCCCTTCTAAGCAATACCCACGTGCCGCAAGGCACAACCTCTGACGGCAACCGCCGTCGAGCCCATCCCGTGGAACTGATCCACGGGCTCCACTAGACATAAGGAGCTCCACGATGGCTAAGGCTGAACTTCGCAAGCCCAAACCAAAGTCCAATCCCTTGAAGGCCGCTGACATCACTGTCATCGACTACAAGGACGTAGCATTGCTGCGCAAGTTCATTTCCGACCGCGGAAAGATCCGCGCTCGTCGCGTAACTGGCGTAACCGTGCAGGAACAGCGCAAGATCGCACAGGCAATCAAGAACGCCCGTGAAGTTGCACTCCTGCCTTACTCCGGCGCTGGCCGCGGCTAAAGGAAAGGAACCTAACTCATGGCAAAGCTCATTCTGACCCACGAAGTCACCGGTCTCGGTGCCGCAGGCGACGTTGTTGAGGTGAAGGACGGTTACGCACGTAACTACCTGGTACCCCGCGGCTTCGCTCTCACCTGGACCAAGGGTGGCGAGAAGCAGGTTGAGTCCATCAAGGCTGCCCGCGCTGCCCGCGAGCACGCTTCGCTGGAAGACGCCCAGAAGCAGGCTGCTGCACTCTCCGCCAAGCCGGTCAAGCTGACCGTCAAGGCCGGCGAGTCCGGACGCCTCTTCGGCACGGTCAAGCCCGCTGACGTTGCTGCTGCCGTTGAAGCTGCCGGCCTCGGCAGCATCGACAAGCGCAAGGTTGAACTGCCGACCCACATCAAGTCGGTTGGTTCCTTCCAGGCCAACGTCCGCCTGCACGACGACGTTGCTGCCGTCATCGACCTCGAGGTCGTTGCCAGCTAACAGCGTTTAGACGCACACTGCGGAATCTGCTGCGCCCCCGCCTCCTGAGGAGACGGGGGCGCAGCTGCGTTATAAGGGCCGTCGGCGTGGCAAGCAGGCTGAGCGTCGCGAGTAATCCCAAGAACCTCACAAGTATGTGGATATCGGCTGTGGATAACGGCGTGCTTATGCGCGATCCGTGAATCTGTCAACCTGAAGGTTGAGGCTGAATGTTGACCAAAATAGTTGTCTGTACACAGGTGTGGAGAAGTGTTTGCCCTAGTCAAACCCGTATTTTCCGTAAAAGAATTTTCTTTTCCACAGCCTTATGCCCAACCTGTGCACAAGACACGCCCGGTTATGAACAGCCTATCCACACCACCTGTGGATAACTCGTTTGATGAGGGGGCCTTACAGGGCTACGGTTGCGGTGGACTCCCTCATCGGCGCACCCGGCAGTATCGGCGAGGGCACGGCGGGCGCTGTCGCCCAGTGTCAGTGCCGTCGGCTAGAACTAAGCCAGCCTTACACGTTTTTTGGGTCTGCCTGACGGGACCCATGGATAGAACATTCTTTGAAAGGGTGGCCTCGTGTCGCTTGCACATGCGGATTCCGCTGAATCAACCCGAACTCCCGATTTTGGCCGGACTCCGCCCCAGGACCTGGTGGCGGAGCAGTCGGTGCTTGGCGGCATGATGCTTTCCAAGGACGCGATCGCAGACTGCGTTGAGGTGCTGCGCGGTGTGGACTTCTACCGCCCCGCCCATGAGGCCATCTACGAGGCCATCATTGACCTGTACGGACGCGGCGAGCCGGCGGACGCCGTCACCGTCTCCGATGAGCTGACCAAGCGCGGGGAAATCACGCGTATTGGCGGGCCCGCCTACCTGCACACCCTGATCCAGTCCGTCCCCACGGCCGCCAACGCCGGCTTCTACGCCGAGATTGTGCGTGAGCGCGCCGTCCTGCGACGCCTGGTGGACGCCGGCACCAAGATTGTCCAGCTGGGCTACTCCAATGACGGAGAAGTCGATGACCTGGTCAATGCTGCGCAGGCCGAGGTCTACGCCGTCGCCGAACGCCGCACGGCGGAAGACTATGTTCCGCTGAAGGACATCATTGAGGGCACGGTGGACGAAATCGAGTCCGCCGGCCACCGCGGCGAAGGCATGACCGGTGTTCCCACCGGTTTCTACGAACTCGACGAACTGACCCAGGGCCTGCACGGCGGCCAGATGATCGTCATCGCGGCCCGTCCCGCCGTCGGCAAGTCCACCTTCGCCCTGGACTTCGCCCGGTCGGCGGCCATCAAGCACAACATGACCACGGTTTTCTTCTCCCTGGAAATGGGCCGCAACGAAATCGCCATGCGCCTGCTCTCCGCCGAGGCCACCATCGGCCTGCAGGATCTGCGCAAGGGCACCATCAAGGACGAGCAGTGGGGCAAAATCGCCACCACGATGGGCCGGATGAACGATGCCCCGCTGTTCATCGATGACAGCCCCAACATGTCCCTGATGGAAATCCGGGCCAAGTGCCGGCGCCTGAAGCAGCGGCATGACCTGAAGCTCGTGGTCCTGGACTACCTTCAGCTGATGTCCTCCGGCAAGCGTGTCGAATCCCGCCAGCAGGAAGTCTCGGAGTTCTCCCGTGCACTGAAACTGCTGGCCAAGGAACTTGAAGTGCCGGTCATCGCCCTCTCGCAGCTGAACCGTGGTTCCGAGCAGCGCACCGACAAGAAGCCCATGGTCTCGGACCTGCGTGAATCCGGCTCGATCGAGCAGGACGCTGACATGGTGATCCTGCTGCACCGCGAGGACATCTACGACAAGGAGTCCCCGCGGGCCGGTGAAGCCGACGTGATTGTGGCCAAGCACCGTAACGGTCCCACCAAGACCATCGTGGTTGGGTTCCAGGGCCACTATTCGCGGTTCTCCAACATGGCCGTAGAAGGCGGCTCCGGCTTCTAGCCGCAGCCTCAAAGCAGTATCCACCCCACACCAGGAGATCCGCAGTGCCCAAGTCAAAGCCACGCAGGAAGGCCGTCCACAAGAAGAAGCAGGCCCGCCGCGCGGAGCACGAAGTCAACGCGATGCTTCGCGGGGAGACCGCCTACTTCAGCGACGACGCCGATGCGCTGCTGACCGCACGCGGCTGGATCAGTGAGCGGACCCAGCCCGGCGGCGCTGATCAGGGCGATGCGTGGTACTGGATGCCGTCGCAGCTGCCGGCCTATCTGGAGGAGGGTGAGCCGGTACCAACCTCGGTCTACCCCTCGACTGAGAACACCTTCGTTGCCCAGCTGGCGACTCCGGACGGCTCCGTGCCGCCCGCTGCGCAAACCGAGTACGGTTCCCTCGACGAGCTCGAAGCAGACCTGGAGCGCCTCGAGGCCTACCGTGTGCCCGCCGGTACCTGGACGGCGCTGCCCGGAGCGGACGAGGAGACACCGGCGAATCTGATCGACTCGATCTCCGAGGAGTGGGAGCTGATCGCCGAGCTGATCCATTACCCCTACACCGACGGCGACGAGTCCCGCTCCTTCGCCGTCGTCGAGCAGGCCGCGCAGGACGGCCGGCTCACGGACTATGCCTACCGGTCAGTCCTTGCCGGGCGCGGTGCCGCTTCCGCAAAGTAGTCCTGCGGGGCGGGGTCAGGACCGCTTTCGGGGATCCGCAGGCCTCGCCCGGACGTGCGCCTTCTCTCCCTGCGGTCCAAAGAGCGCGAGGAACTCCACCACGTCCGGTCCGGCGTTTCCCATCCAGTGCGGCACCCGGGTATCAAACTCGGCAGCCTCACCGGCGCCCAGGATGAGCTCGGTCTTTCCCAGCAGCAGCCGCAGCCGGCCGCTGAGCACGTACAGCCATTCATAGCCGTCGTGGGTCTTGGGGTCCGGGGCGGCTGGTTCCTTCGGTGCCGGAAGTATGTACTTGAATGCACCGATGCCGCTGGCCTTTTCGGTCAGGGCAATGACGGTCGCGCCCTGGCGGCGCACCGACCGCATGTGCACGCGCGGATCTCCGGTCCTGGGGCCGCCCACCAGTTCATCCAGAGTGACGGCGTAAATCCGGGCCAGGGGCAGCAGCAGTTCCAGGGTGGCCCGCCGCTGTCCGCTTTCCAGCCGGGAGAGGGTGCTGAGGGACATCCCGCTGGTCTCCGCGACTTCCGTCAGGGTTTTTCCGCGGGCTGTGCGCAGCGACCGCAGCCGGGGTCCGATTCCTGCCAGGACAGATTCGTCGTCGTTCATAATCCCCGATCTTGCCATAACAGCAAAACTTATTGCCGCCCGCAGGGGCGCCCGGAAGACTGGCACGCAGGGCGCCGGCGCATTGCCGGCCCAACGGGCCAAGGAGTTTGATGACCATGCTGGATTCGGAACAGGACGGCACAGCAGCCGCAGAGTACGACGTCGTTATTGTGGGTGGGGCCGCCGCGGGACTCAGTGCGGGGCTGGTGCTCTCCCGGGCGCGGCGGAGGGTTGCCGTGGTCGATGCGGGTGAACCCCGCAACGCTGCTGCCGGACACATTCACAACTACCTGGGCCGCGAAGGAGCCGCCCCCGGCGAGCTCTACGCTGCAGGACGGGAGGAAGTCCGCAGCTACGGCGGCACGATCATCCCGGGACGGGCCCAGAACGTTGAGCACCGCGGCAGCGGGATGTTCCGGGTCATCCTGGAGGACGGCAGGACGCTCTCCTGCCGCAAAATCCTCGCCGCCAGCGGAGCCCTCGATGAACTTCCGGCAGTTCCGGGCCTGTCAGGTTTCTGGGGCACCGATGTGCTGCACTGCCCGTACTGCCACGGCTGGGAGGCAGGAGGGAAGGCACTTGGCGTCCTGGCCTCCAACCTGGACGCAGCCATCCACCAGGCACTGATGTGGCGGCAGTGGTGCGCGGACATTGTGCTTTTCCTCAACGGCACTGGCACGCCGAGCGACGAACAGGAAGGGCAGCTCGCCGCCCGCGGAATTCGGATCGTGGACGGCCCGGTAACTGCGGTGGAGGGCGACGGCGCCGGCCTGGCCGGGGTGCGGCTGGCGTCGGGGGAGTTTGTGCCCCGCCAGGCCCTCGTTGTGATGTCGAAGCTGCGTGCCCGGGACGGTTACCTTGCCGGCGTGGGGCTGGCCGCGGAGGATCAGTACTTTGGGGACCTTGCCATTGGAACTGCCGTACCCGCGGAGCCCAGCGGTGCGACCTCCGTCCCAGGGGTGTATGCCACAGGCAACTTGACGTCCCCCATGACGCAGGTCATCGGGGCCGCCGCCGCCGGGCTCGCCACGGCCGCAGCGATTAACGCCGAGCTGATCGCCGAGGACACGGCCGCCGCCGTTGCTGCGGCCCGCCGGGAAGGGCTGCAGGACGAGGCTTTCGGCGCGGAAGCCGGCCCGCTGCTGCGCTAGGGTCAGAGGGTCTTGGCGTCCGGGTTCGGCTGCGCAACCGAACTCGGACGGACATCCTCGCCCGCTTCGCGTGACGCTGCGGCGGCGTCACGGCTGGAGGCCAGCTGCCACGGAACACTGGCAACCATGATGCCCGGTTCAAAGTGGAGCCGTGCCTTGATCCGCAGGGCGGTCTGGTTGTGCACGAGCTGCTCCCACCAGCGCCCGACGACGTACTCGGGAATGTAGACCACGAACAGTTCCCGCGGAGAGGCACGGCGGGCTTCACGCAGGTACGCCAGGACCGGTGAGACGGTTTCCCGGTAGGGGGAGGAAAGAACTGTCAGGGGCACGGGGATGCGCAGCCGCTCCCATTCACGGACGGTCCTCTCCGTTTCATCCGCATCCAGGTCCACAATGATGGCGTTCAGGCTCGAGGGGCGTGAGGCCCGTGCGTAGGCCAGGGCCCGCAGGACGGGCTTGTGCACCTTGGAGACCAGGATCACCGCGTTGACCCGGCTGGGAAGCGCCAGGACCGAGGGATCTTCCTCGACCCGCAGTTCTTCGGCAACCGCCTCGTAGTGCCGGCGGATGCTGTCCATCACCACGTACAGGAATGCCATGGCTAACAGGGCAATCCAGGCTCCGTGCTCAAACTTGGTGACCACCACGATCACCAGCACCAGGGCCGTCATGCCGAAACCACAGGAGTTGATCAGCCTGGAACGGACCATCCGGCGCCGGTTTTCAGGTTTGCGTTCGGTGCGGAGCTTGGCGGTCCAGTGCCGGATCATGCCCAGCTGGCTTGCCGTGAAGGAGACAAAGACGCCAACGATGTAAAGCTGGATCAGCCGTGTCACATCCGCGTTGAAAATGAGGATCAGGGCTAGTGCCGCCAGCCCGAGGACGATGATGCCGTTGCTGAAGGCCAGCCGGTCCCCGCGGGTGCGCATCTGCCGGGGCAGGTAGCCGTCCTTCGCCAGCACGGACGCCAGGATGGGGAAACCGTTGAAGGCCGTGTTGGATGCGAACACCAGGATCAGTCCGGTCGAGGCGACCACAACGTAGAAGAACAGTGAGCCGTCTCCGAAGACGGTCTCTGCCAGCTGGCTGATGACCGGGTGCTGGATGTAGTCCTGGACCGGCAACCCGTTCTGCAGCAGCTGGGTGGCAGGGTCCTGCACAAAATGGACCTTGGTGAGGGTCGCCAGGGCGAGGATGCCGGCAAGCATGGCTGCTGCCAGCCCGCCCAGCAGCAGCAGGGTAGTGGCGGCATTGCGGCTCTTGGGCTTGCGGAACGTCGGAACGCCGTTGCTGATGGCTTCCACGCCGGTGAGCGCGGCAGCGCCGGAGGAGAACGCCCGGAGCAGGAGGAAGGCACCGGCCAGACCGGTGAGTCCGGCGTCGAGTCCCGCCTCGGGAAGCAGGTCGAACCCTGCGGAAGGTGCCTGCTCCAGGGTGCCCGTGGCCGCCTGGAACAGGCCGATGGCGCACATGCCCAGCACTGAAGCGAGGAAGAGGTAGGTTGGCACCGCGAACACGGAGCCCGCTTCCTTCACGCCGCGCAGGTTGATGAGCATGAGGATCACCACGCCGGCTGCGGCGAGCAGCCCCTGCCGCCCGTGCAGCGCCGGCACGGCGGTGACGAGGTACTGGGCCGCCGAGGACATCGACACCGCGACGGTGAGTACGTAGTCCACCAGCAGGGCGGATCCGACGGTCAGGCCGGCTTTGCGGCCGAGGTTTTCACTGGCGATTTCGTAGTCGCCGCCGCCGGACGGATACGCATGGACGTTCTGGCGGTAGGACGCAACGACCGTTAGCAGAACCACGATGACTGCCAGTCCCACCCAGGGGGAAAGCGTTACCGCGGCCACCCCGGCCAGGGCGAGCGTCAGGAGGATTTCATCCGGGGCGTAGGCGGCGGATGACAGCGCGTCCGAGGCATATACCGGCAGGGCCACGCGCTTGCGCAGCAGTGTGCGGGAGAGCTGCTCGTTGCCGTACGGACGCCCCACCAGAATGCGCTTGAGCGCATTGAAGAATGTGAGCACGAGGACAAACCCTAGACCGGTTGCAGGACCAAGTCCAGACAGTCGGAAACCCGCTTTTCCGCGCTCTGTGGCAAAGTGCACATTGCGCCGCCCGATCGGCATGAGCACGCGGATCGCACGGTTGGCAACGACACTCCGGAGAAGGTCTCGGTTTGATATCGATTTGTGTCTTCCCTACCTTAGATGAGTGCCCGAAACACGGGCGGTAGCCGGGTCCCGAAAAGCTGAACCTGATCCGGCCGGCAGCACCCCATCAGACGGTGCAGCCGAGACAAATTGCATCGTGCCCCACGCCACCGCGCGTCGCCGCTGTGGGAGCACTGAACAAGACCTCTAACAGTCGGGGGCAGGCGACGGCGTAATGAAGCCCGGGGACGGGCGGAGCGCAGGTGGGCCTCAGGAGCAGATACAGCTAATGAAGAACTCGAAGATCACCCGTTACGTCCGTCGTGGACTTGCTGCCGCTGCCATCACTGGTGCCGGCGCTGCCGGACTCGCCGGCATGGCCGCTCCGGCCAACGCAGCCTCAATGGACTGGGATGCCCTCGCACAGTGCGAAAGCGGCGGTAACTGGGGCATCAGCACCGGTAACGGATTCTCCGGCGGCCTGCAGTTCACGCCCAGCACCTGGGCGGCATTCGGCGGCACCGGCGACCCCTCCAACGCAAGCCGTGAGCAGCAGATCGCTGTTGCCGAGCGTGTACTGGCCGAGCAGGGCCCCGGCGCCTGGCCTGCCTGCACTGCCAAGCTGGGCATGACCGGCGCTACTGCCAACCCGCAGGCTGCGGCTCCGGTGCAGCAGGCACCTGTTGCCGAAGCCCCCGTTCAGACCTACTCGGTACCGGTAGAGGCTCCGGCTGCACCGGTCGAGACCTACACCGCTCCGGTTCAGCCTGAAGCCGTTGCACCGGTAGAGGTTCCGGCCACCTCGCAGGGCGTTGCCGCTGCGGTTCCGGCTCCCGCGGTCAGCGGCGAGTCCTACACCGTCCAGGCTGGCGACACCCTGTCCACCATCGCCGAGAAGCTCGGCATCGAAGGCGGCTGGCAGGCTCTGTACGCAGCCAACACCGGCACCGTAATCCACCCCGACCTGATCCTCACCGGACAGGCCCTGCAGCTCCCGGCCTAACCGGTACCTGCAGCGAAAACGGCCGGACACCCCTCAAGGGTGTCCGGCCGTTCTTCTGTTTAACCGGGGGTCCACCCCGCAGTGGCGGCAGGAAGGCCTTCAGCCGCCGGCGATTGACTGCAGGATCAGCACTTCGGCACCAGGGCTGACCTCACTGTGCTGGCGGTCCAGGCCGCGGATGTCCTCGCCGTCCACATATATATTGACGAAACGGCGGACAGTTCCCTGCTCATCGCGGATACGCCGTTCCAGGACAGGGAAGCGGGAGCCCAGTCCGTCCAGCAGGGAACCTACGGTCAGCCCGGCCTCTCCCGGAACGCTGAGTTCCCGGGTTCCTCCTGCGGCAGCTGCGAGAACCTCCGGCAGGACGATCCGAACCTCGGTGCCGGTCACGGTTCCGGAGTTCCGACGGCGGCGGCCCGGACGCAGAGTACGTCCGGAAGGTTGGACGCCACGAGGGAAAACGTTCCGCCCTCATCGGCACTGGCATACACATCGCCCGCTCGGGTCCCAAAGTAGACGCCAGCCGGCTCGGCCGTATCGACCGCAGCGGCATCGCGCAGGACTGCGTTGTATTCGGCTGAGGGCAGCCCGGTGTCCTGCCGGGTCCATGATTCCCCGGCATCCGTGCTCCGGTAGACGGCCAGCTCGCCTCCGGGGGGAATGCGCTCGCCGTCGGCAACCAATGGAATGGTCCAGAGCGTGCCGCCGGTATGCGGATGAGCCAGCATGACGAATCCGAAATCCGCGGGCAGTCCGTCGGCAATCGATATCCAGGTGTCCCCGGCGTCGTCACTGCGGTACACCCCGTGGTGGTTCTGGGCGTACAGGCGGGCAGGATCCGCGGCGTCCCGCGCCACCTTATGCACGCACTGGCCGAATTCGGGATTCGGGTCCGGCAGGAAGTAGGCGGAGATCCCGTGGTTTCGCGCAGCCCAGGACTGCCCGCCGTCGTCGGAACGGTACACCCCGCCGGAACTGATCGCCACGTGCACACTCTCGTCTGCCGGGCTCGGAAGGACCGTGTGCGCTGCCGCTCCGCCGTACCCCTCGCCCCAGTCCGGGCGGTGGGGATGGTTCCACAGTGCCTCGTTCAGTTCGAAGCTGGTGCCGCCGTCGGTGGATTTCCAGACGGAGATCGGCTCGCAGCCGGCCCAGATGACTTCGGGGCGGTCAGCCGAGTCCGGCTGCAGCTGCCAGATCCGGCCCAGTGCCTCGCCTGTTTCGGGCGGAAAAGTGATGGCTCCCGCCTCCGGTTCGGTCCAGGTTTCCCCGAGGTCTCCGGAGATCACAACCGTGGGACCCCAGTGCGGGGAAAGCAGCCCGGCGAGGATACGCGGGGGAGAGTGCCGGGTGTCCAGGGCGACGCTGGCTACCTCGTTCATCAGGAAATGGGGACCGCTGAGCTTCCAGCCCGTGCGGTCGCTGCTCTGTGCCAGCCACAGGCCCTTGCGGGTGCCGATGGCAAGGAGGGTGTCCCCGGTCTGTGTCATGGCAGATATTGGACCACCCGGCGGGCGGCGGGACAAGGGAGTTCCGAAGCCGGATGGCGTGCCTGTCAGGGGCCGGATGGAAAATACGGGGCCGGTGGGCTAAGGATGGAGGAATGGTTGCTGCTCATTTCCCGGACGTGCGCGCTTGATCTACATTGATCCGCCCCTCTGGCCGGCCCACGGAACGTACTTCTCCCACCTCGTCTCCGACTCCTCCCTGGAAGAGCTCCACGCCTTCGCCGCCGCAGCGGGCATCCCGCGCCGGGCCTTCGACCGTGACCATTACGATGTGCCGCAGCACCGCCATGCGGATCTGGTGGCCGCCGGTGCCGCGCCGGTTGACGGCGCCACCCTGGTCCGTGCGCTGATTGCCGGCGGACTGCGTATCCCGGCCCGCGAGCGGGCGGCATCACTGGTGCATCCGCTGCGCCGCCGCTGGGACGCGCTCGTCCCCGGCGCAGAGGAGCTGGGCGCCGAACTGCTGAACCGCTGGGGTGAGCCGCACCGGCACTACCATGACAGGCGGCACCTTCTGCAGGTGCTAGAGGCGCTGCACCGGCTCGGCTGTTCCGACCGTCCGGTGCTCCTGGCCGCGTGGTTCCATGACGCTGTGTATGACGGCGTGGCGGGTGCGGATGAGGAAGCCTCGGCGGGGCTGGCCGAGGAACTGCTGCCGCCTGCCGGAATCCCGGCAGCCGAAACCGCCGAGGCCGCTCGGCTGGTCCGCCTCACAGCGGCCCACGACCCGGCAGCCGATGACGAACGCGGACGGCTGCTCTGCGACGCGGACCTGGCAGTGCTGGGCAGGGCCCCGGCGGATTATGACCGCTACGCGGCCGATGTCCGGCGCGAATACCGGCATGTTGGGGATTCCGCCTTTGCCGAAGGCCGCCGGAGAGTACTTGAAACGCTGCTTGCGCGCGGTGTGGACCTGTACCGGACGCAGCGCGGCGAAGAGCTGTGGGGCTCAGCGGCACGGTCAAACCTTGCCCGTGAGCTGGCTTCGCTCGCGCCGGGCAGCTACCCGGCCGGGAGCGGCAGCGGATCCGGTGCGGGCCGTGGCTGAAACGGCCGGCTTCGCCGGACATCTCCGGGGCAGCTCCGGTTACCGCAGGGTACTGGTGGGCCTGGCGGCCGCAGGGGTGGCGACCTTCGCGCAGCTCTATTCGGTTCAGGGCCTGCTGCCCCAGCTCGCCGCAGACTTTAACGTGAGCGCGGCCACCGCTGCGCTCAGCGTCTCGGCGGCAACACTGGGCCTTGCCGTCGCCGTGATCCCCTGGTCTGCGGCAGCAGACCGTTTTGGCCGCCTGCCCGCCATGCGCACAGCGATCATCACCGCCGTCATCCTGGGGCTTGTGGTGCCGCTGTCACCTGACTTCTCCGTCCTGCTGGCCCTGCGGTTCGCGGAGGGGGCGGCCCTGGGCGGGATTCCCGCCGTCGCCCTGGCCTACCTGAGCGAGGAGGTGAGTCCGGTCCATGCAGCCGTCGCCGCCGGGACCTACGTTTCCGGAACCACAGTCGGCGGCCTTGCCGGACGCATCCTGGCAGCGCCGGTCGGTGAATATTCCTCCTGGCGCATAGGTGTGGCGGCAGTGAGCCTGCTCGCCGCCGCGGCCGCCGTCGTGTTCATGCTCGCCGCGCCGCGGCAGCGCGGCCACGTTCCACAGCGCAGGGCCGACGGCGGAGCCACACTGGCCGTCCGCCTCACCGTGAATCTCCGCTCGGGACGCCAGCTGGTGCTGTATGCCCAGGCATTCCTGCTCATGGGCGGGTTCGTGGCCGTCTACAACTATCTTGGATTCCGGCTTGAGCTCGCCCCGTTCAATCTGCCCCAGTCGCTCGCCAGCTCGCTGTTTCTTGCCTACCTGGCGGGCACCTGGTCCTCGCGCTTCGCAGGCAAGGCCTCAGGATGGGCGCGCGGCGGCCGCCGCACCGTGCTGCTGGCGTGCACCGCGGTCATGGCCGGCGGGCTGGCCCTGACCCTGCTGCAGTCCCTTCCCGCCGTCATAGCCGGCCTGGTGATTTTCACCGCCGGCTTCTTCGGAGCGCATGCGGTTGCCTCGGGCTGGGTGCCGGTCCTGGCCCCGGCCGGCCGGGCCCAGGCCTCGTCCCTCTACAACCTCGCCTATTACACCGGGTCCAGTCTGGTGGGCTGGGCAGCGGGACTCTTCTTCCAAAGCGCGGGCTGGAACGGACTGGCCGGATTCGTGCTCTGTCTCATGGGCATTGCCGCGGCCCTGGCAGCCACCCTGCCCGGCCGGCTGAAACAAACTGCCGGCACTGCCGCCGGACGTAGGCTGGAAGCGTGAAAACCCGGAGCCCCGCACCGAACCGGACGCTCGGACGGCAGATCCTCGCCCTGGCGCTCCCGGCGCTGGGGGCGCTGATCGCCGAGCCGATGTTCCTGCTCGCCGATGCCGCCATCGTCGGCCACCTGGGCGTGAACCAGCTGGCCGGCGTCGGGCTGGCCTCCACCGTGCTCCAGACCGCCGTGGGACTGATGGTCTTCCTGGCGTATTCAACCACCGGAACGGTGGCCCGCTTCCTCGGCGGAAACCGGATCCCTGAGGCGATAGCCTCCGGCCGGGACGGCATTGCCCTGGCAGTCCTGCTGGGTGCGGCGCTCTCCACGGCGGGAATCCTGCTTGCTCCCTGGCTCACCGGTGCCCTCGGGGCGGAGGGGGAAGTGCAGCAGTTCGCGGTGGACTACCTGCGCTGGTCCATGCCAGGACTGACGGCGATGCTGGTGGTACTGGCAGCCACCGGCGTGCTGCGCGGCCTGCAGGACACCAGGACGCCGCTGGTTGTTGCGGTTGCCGGCTTCAGTCTGAACATTGCACTGAATTTCCTGCTGGTCTACGGCTTTGGCCTGTCCGTCACCGGCGCTGCCATGGGCACCAGCATCAGCCAGTGGGGCATGGCAGCGGCCTACCTGGTAATGGTGGCGCGCATGGCCCGGAGGCACGGGGTCTCGCTGAGGCCCACGGTTGCCGGCATCACCGCAGGTGTGCAGGTGGGGTCCTGGCTGATGCTGCGCACGGCGAGCCTGCGTATTGCGGTACTCGCCGCCGTCGTTGTTGCCACGGCCCAGGGGCCGGTTTCCCTCGCAGCGCACCAGCTGGTCATGACGTTCTTCACTTTCCTTGCCTTTGCGCTGGATGCCCTGGCGATTGCTGCCCAGGCCATGATCGGCAAGGAACTGGGAGCCGGAAACCGGGCGATGGCGAGGGAGCTGACCCGGAAGATGTCAGTCTGGGGAGTGGGTTTCGGCGTCCTCACCGGGGTGCTGCTGGCAGCCGCGGCGCCGTTCGCCGGCTGGATCTTCACTACTGACCCCTCGGTGGTCACCGCCCTTGCGCCAGGACTGTGGGTTCTGGCCGCGGCGCAGCCTGTCTGCGGCCTGGTCTTTGTCCTGGACGGGGTGCTGATCGGTGCCGGGGACGCCAAATACCTGGCCCTGACCGGTGTGCTCAACCTGGTGGCCTACCTTCCGCTGCTCTGGTGGGTCCATGCCTCGGGCCTGGAGGGCGGCTCTGGAATCGCCTGGCTGTGGGCAGCCTTCGGGCTCGGCTATATGACGGCACGCGCCGTGACACTTTCCTGGCGGGCCCGCTCCGACGCCTGGATGGTAACCGGTGCGGCAACCGGCACTATGAACGACTAAGCTAAGAACCGGCCGGACCGGCCGTCAAGCAACCTGAAAGCGGAGGCTCGCCGTGGGCGCACCCCACCCCAAAGCACCCTGGGTTCCGATTCTTCTCCGTTCCGCGATCGCCGCGGTCTACGGCGGACTGACCATCTTCTGGCAGGAACCCACACTTTCCGTGCTCGCCATTGCGGGCGGACTGTACTTCGTCCTCACGGGCCTGAGCCTGTGGCGCATGTCCGCGCTGGCTCGTTCCTGCCGCGTCCCGCAGGTCCCGGGGGCGCTGCTGGTAGCCGCGGCGCTCTACGCAGTGGCCGGTGTTGTTGTAGCGCTGACCCAGTCCACCACCGTCTTCGCCTATGTTGGCGGTGCGGCCCTGCTGGTGGGCGGCCTGATCGAGTTCGCCTTCTGGTTCCGGGTCCGCAAGGATTTCACGCCGGCACGTGACTGGCTGATCACCGGTGCCGCCGCGATCGGTGCTGCTGCGCTGATGCCGGCGTTCCTGGCCCTGGCGGAAAGCAGCCATGTCCGCGCGCTGCTCGGCGTCAGCGGAGGCTCCGCCGTCATCATCGCCGTGGTCCTGGCTATCTCCGGGCTGGGCCTGCGCCATGACGCAAGCCTGGCACCGGAAAGCGACGAACCGTCGAAGGCCGTAAACTAGTACCATCCGCGGCTTTCTACCGAAGGTAGAAGACCGCCCAGCCGACAACGCAGGAGGACACATAGTGGCGAAGAGCCAGCCCGGCGGGACGCAGAAACGGAACTCCGTGAAGGCCCCGCTGGTTTTCTCCGCAGTCCTGGCCGTCATCGCCGGTATTTTCACCATGATCTTCGCCACCGGCGGAGCCACCAAGGACCTGCGCTTCGACCTCGGCCTCACGGCCGCCGGGATCGCCTTCATCGCCTCCCTGCTGATTTCCTCGCTGCTCCTGATGACCGAAAAGCCGAATCCGGACCACCTTAGTGAAGGGTCCGGGGTTAACCGCAGCTCGGCCAAGATCCCCGGTGGAGCGGGCAGCGTCGGGGCGCCGGCCCCGCGCAGTGGGAAGGCCTCGGCTGAAAACGGCGGTCCCGCAGGGTCGGATCCGAACGACACCCAGGACGAGAGCGGCCACTAGGCCGGCCCGCGCTTGCGCATCAGCGTTTCCGGCCCTTCCCCGGCTGGTTTCTCTTAGCCATCGCGCCAGCGCCGGCCCCCGCCACCTGACCGGCCGGCGGGGATGCCGGTCCGTCCAGCAGCTGGTCAAGGCCAGCCTCCTCCGCCGTGTCCAGCAGGGAGGCAGGCGCCTGTACCCCTTCCGGCTCTTCCGGGTGACGGCTTGCGCGGCGGTGCAGCAGCAGGGCCCCAACGGCCGCGGCCGCTGCCACCACACTGGCCAGGGCTGCCAGGGCGTTAAGGTACAGCCACAGGAACATCAGTACCGGAGGTACTGACGAGGGCAGCTGCAGCAGGCCAAGGGCTGAGAGAAGCCAGAAAAATGCACAGATTCCCAGGACGCTCCATGCAGTCCGGGCGGGCAGGGCAGAAAGCAGCTTTTGCTCCATCAGTGGCTCCTGGAAGCTGGGGGTGCCGTACTGCTCGACCCGGCAAGTCTAGTTTTCCACCGCGGCCCGCCGGACCCCCTCCGGCCCAAAAGCGCCGTGTCTGAAGCCAATCTTTTGACCGGTCCTGCCCAGACGAAGATCGGGTGCTCCGGGGGGACTGCACCGATGTGCAGTCCCCCGAAGGCACTACCTACCGGGCAGCCACTGCCGCCCCGCGGGTGCGCCGGCGGCTGAGGCCAATGCCTGCGGCGCCGCCGGCCAGGAGGACTCCGGCGGCGGAAAGCAATGCCGTCAGCGATCCTCCGTCAGCACCGGTAGCGGCCAGTCCGCCCGGAGTCCTGGTAACAGCCGCGGCCTGGAGCGCCGTCACCGCGAAGGTGGCGGAGGCAGGGGCCGAGCCCACGCCGTCGAGCTCCTGGACGGACAATTCGAAAGGCTACTTGTTTTACTCTCCAAGTACCTGCGCCGACGATGCGAGACGGCGCCGGTACGCCCGCACGTGCTGCCGGTTGCCGCAGTTTCCGGTGTCGCAGTAGCGGCGTGACCGGTTGCGGGACAGATCGACGACGGCGTTGCTGCAGTCCGGTGCCGCGCAGGTCCGCAGCCGGGCCAGTTCACCGGCCCGGACGACGTCGGCCAGTGCCATTGCCGCCTCAGTAGCCATCCGGTCAGCCAGCTCGGCCTCCGGTGGAGTGCAATGCAGGTGCCAGTCCCAGCCGTCATGCCGGACCAGCTGGGGGAGCGCGCTCGCCGTGAAGAGGAGGCGGTTGATTCCATCCACCAGGTCTTCCTCGCCGGCGGTCCACAACTCGGTGAGTTCGGCCCTCAGCCGGAGAACCGCTTCCAGCTCCGGGGGCGTGTGGGTGCGGGATCCGGAGAACCGTTCCTGTGCCAGGAAACGGGTCAGCCCGGCGTCGTCTGCCAGCGGATCAGGGTCCTGGGAGCCGGTGTTGACCAGTGCCGCAGCAGTGGACAGCGCCATTTCCGTGTCATAAGTGAAAACCATCTTGACTCCTGACATGCGCGACTTTAGTGTCACTAGCATAGGCCCTTATAGCTCGTGACATGCCAGCCGGGAGCGGGCCCATCCCCTGGAAAGGTCCTCCATGGCAAAACCCATCTCCCTGCGGGCTTCCGGGACTGCGCACGTGCGTAGCGCCGGTGCTTCGGGTCTGCTGATCGCACTGCTCTCATCTTCGGTCTTCGGCCTCTCGGGTTCCTTCGCCAAATCCCTCATGGAACAGGGCTGGACGCCCGCAACGGCCGTGGCCGTCCGGATGGGCGGAGCGGCGGCAGTACTGCTTATTCCCGCCCTGATCGCGCTGCACGGGCGCTGGTTCCAGGTGAGGCAGAACTGGAAAACCATCGGGCTCTTCGGGCTGGTGGGTGTGGCCGGCTGCCAGTTCTTCTACTTCAACGCCGTGGAACGGCTCTCCGTGGGCGTGGCCCTGCTGCTGGAGTTCCTGGCACCGGTGCTGATGGTGCTGTGGATCTGGCTGCGGACCCGCCGCCGCCCGGGCGCGGCCACCATTGCCGGTGCCGCTGCCGCGGTCGTCGGCCTGGTCCTGGTGCTGGACCTCGGCGGCGACCTGCGCGTGGATCCTCTCGGCATCATGTGGGGCCTGGCCGCGGCCGTGTGCCTCGCCATGTACTTCTTCATCACCGCCAAGCAGAATGACACCCTTCCTCCGCTCGTGCTCACCACCGGCGGGCTGCTGGTTGGTGCGGCGACCATGGCCCTGCTGGGCCTCACCGGCCTCCTGCCCGTCGGCTTCAGCACCAGCGACGTCGAACTGGCCGGCTGGGTCACGCGGTGGTGGGTGCCGCTGGTGGGCCTGGTGCTCCTCTCCACCGTCCTGGCCTATGTCACCGGCATCATCGCCGCACGGGCGCTCGGCCCGCGGGTGGCATCCTTTATTTCCCTGACCGAGGTCCTGTTCGCCGTGCTCTGGGCCTGGCTCCTGCTCGCGGAACTGCCCCGCACCGTACAGCTGGCAGGCGGTGCCCTGATTGTCACAGGCCTTGTGCTGGTGCGCCTGGACCGGAAAACCGACCTGCCGGACGTGTCCGGTGAGGCGGTTCCGGCCGAGGACCCTGAACCGGTTGACGCCATGCGGCACGACCAGCCGCTGAATCAGGGTAGGCTCACCGGCAGAGACAGGCACTAGGACCAAACGGGAGCGCCACAACGATGTACCCTTCCACTTCGCATCTTCGCGGAAGATCCTGCCTGGCCGGCCGCAGTGCGGCCGCGGGGGCAGGGGCATGAGCCCCACAGCCGTCAAACCGACGGCGCGCTCCCGCTGGACGCGGCTGATCTGGCTGATTCCGGCGTCGATCGCCGCACTTGCCCTGGTGGTGCTGGCCGCCCGGTGGCTGCGCGAAACCTCCGGCGGCCAGGAGTTCCTCAACATGTACCCCGGGCATACGGACCTGCCGGAGGGCGCTCCGGTCGGCCTGCCCGCCTGGGTGGGATGGCAGCACTTCCTGAACTCGCTGCTCCTGCTGCTGATTGTCCGGTCCGGGTGGATGATCCGTACCCGGCAGCGGCCGGTGGGGTCGTGGACCCGCAACAATAAAGGGTTCATCCGCACCAAGAACCAGCCCAAGAGGATCAGCCTGGACCTGTGGTTCCACCTGAGCCTGGACGTACTCTGGGTGCTCAACGGCCTGGTCTTCTACATCCTGCTTTTCGCAACCGGACAGTGGATGCGGCTGGTTCCCACCAGCTGGGGCGTTTTCCCGAACGCCGCCTCCACGGCCCTGCAGTATGCTTCGCTGGACTGGCCCACTGAAAACGGCTGGGTGAACTACAACAGCCTGCAGGTCCTCTCCTACTTCTCCATCGTCTTCATCGCTGCTCCGCTGGCCATCCTCACGGGCCTGCGGATGTCCCCATCATGGCCCGCCCAGGCGAAGCGCCTCAACAAGGCGTTCCCGATCCAAGCAGCCAGGGCACTCCACTTCCCGGTGATGGTCTACTTCGTGCTGTTCATCGTCGTCCACGTGACCCTGGTCCTGGCCACCGGCGCGCTGCGAAACCTGAACCATATGTACGCTGCCTCGGACGGCACAGGCTGGACTGGATTCTGGTTCTTCGCGGCGTCGTTGGCGGTGATGGTGGCAGCGTGGGTTGCCGCCCGCCCGCTGTTCCTGCGGCCGGTCGCCGCCCTGACCGGCAAGGTGTCCCGGTAGGGAGCCCTGCCGGCCGGGCGGGCTAGGCCTCTGCGGCCGTGACCGGAACGCCGGACTGCTCATCGCGGATCTGGCGCTTGAGGATCTTGCCGGTGGGCCCCTTGGGCAGCTCGTCGGTAAAGATCACCCGGCGCGGATACTTGTAGGCGGCGAGCCGGTCCTTGGCGAACTGTTGGATCTCCTCGGCCAGGGCCTGCCGCTGCTCATTCCCGGCGGGTGCGGCGTCGGGTTTCAGGCCGATGACGGCGGCAACTTCCTCGCCGTTGAGCTCATCCGGTACACCGATAACGGCAGCCTCCGAAACAGCCGGGTGTTCGTACAGCACTTCTTCGACCTCCCGCGGGTACACGTTGTAGCCGCCGCGCAGGATCATGTCCTTCTTGCGGTCCACGATGTAGATGTTTCCCTCGTCGTCGAAGCGGGCCAGGTCTCCGGTACGGAACCAGCCGTCCGGGATGGCTGCTTCGGTCGCCTCCGGGTTGTTCCAGTACCCCTTCATCACCCCTAGTCCGCGAACTGACAGCTCCCCGATCTCACCTGTCGGCACGTCGCGGCCCTCGCCGTCGAGCATCCGTACCTCCATGCCGGAGACGGGCTTGCCGATCGAGCCGGGTCTCCGGCCTCCGCCGGGCAGATTGAAGGACACGATCGGGGAGGTTTCGGACAGGCCGTAGCCTTCGAGGAGGTCGATGCCGAAAACCTCCTCGAACTCCCGCAGGACTTCCAATGGCATGGGTGCTCCGCCGGTGATCGCACCGCGCAGCGAGGAGGTGTCTGTCTCCGCGAGCTTCGGGTGGCGCAGCATGGCGATGTACATGGCCGGAACGCCCTGGAAGATCGTCACTCCGTCCCGTTCAATAATCGCCAGTGCTTCACCAGGGTCAAACCTGGCCAGCAGGCTGATCATGGCGCCGGTCAGCACCGCTGCATTCAGCGCCGAAGTCTGTCCGAAGACGTGGAAGAACGGCAGGCCGCCAAAGATCACGTCATTCTCGTTCGTATCCAGGAGGTTCCGTGCCACCTCGGCGTTGCTGCGGAGGTTGTCATGGGTGAGCGCGGCGCCCTTGGGCCGGCCGGTGGTTCCGGAGGTGTAAAGGATGACGGCGACGTCGTCCCCGTCCACTTCCGCAACCGAATCATCCGCCTCGCTGTCCGCAAGCAGCTGCCGGAAACTGCCGGTGTTGACGGGAATGACGTCGACGCCGCCGGCTTCCTGGGCGCCGGCCGTGGCTTCCGGAAGCATCAGTTCGAACGCAAACAGCAGTCCGGCGCCCGAATCCTTAAGGGTGTGGGCCACCTCGCGGCCTTTCAGCAGCGGGTTCATGGGCACCACCACTGCCCCATACCGCAGCACCCCGTAGTACACGGAAGCCATGGGTGGAATATTCGGCATCATGAGTGCCACGCGGTCCCCCCGCTGCACGCCGCGGGCGCGGAGCAGTCCCGCGACTTGGGCGCTCATCGCATTCAGCATCGAGTAGCTGATGACCGTGTCATTGATCCGCAGGGCGGGGCGGTCGGGCATCCGTCCAGCGGTTTCGGTCAGAATTCCGGCGAGGTTGGGCATGGACGATCTCCTTTGATCGGGCCCGGGGGCGAGCCGTAGTGCTGCGAGGCTACCAATCTGCCGGCGCCGGGGGAATGCCCAAGCCCGGAAGCGCGCGGCAGGACGGCGGCACTCCCGAGGGGGGTCCTGGCCCGCAGTATGCTCAACCGGGGCCGGCGAACCACCGTAACCCTTTTCCATCTCGATTAATTTGCATCTAACTTGGAGGTGGGGGCAGTGCCGAGCGAAGGACCTAACCATCAAAGAACTGCAGGACAGGGCGAAAGCCACACGTGATGCCATCTTGGCCGGAGCAGCATCGGTTTTCGAAGAGCTGGGCTATGGCCGGGCCTCCCTCAGCCAAGTGGCGGAACGGGCCGGGGTCACCAAAGGTGCCCTCTACTTCCACTTCCCGTCCAAGGAGGACCTGGCCAGGGCCGTCATCGCCGAACAGCACGGGTACGTTTCAGCGGACAACTCCGCCGTGCTGCAGCTGGGGTTGCCACCCCTTGAATCGATGGTTGTGCTGTGCCGGAGGTTTGCCGAGAACCTGCTCCAGGCACCTATCGTCAGGGCCGGAACCCGGCTGACCCTCGAAGCCTCGATTTTCCATGAGGATGTCCGCCAGCCATACGACGACTGGATTGAGGTGATGGCGCGCCTTGCGTGCCAGGCGCAGGAGCAGGGCCAGATCCGCGCGGAAGTGGACGCCCCGGCCTTTGGCCGCCTGGTCGTGTCCGCGCTGGTTGGCGTGCAGATTACATCCGCGGTGCTGACGGCCCGTTCGGACCTGTTGGAGCGGGTGGAGCAAATGTGGACACTGATGCTCCCCGGCGTCGTGGTTCCGGCCCTCGCTGGCAGGATTGGTGAGCTTGCCCGGTATACCCCGGAGGGTGGCCAGCAGCTGCCGGATTCGTAGGTGTAACGGCCCGGACGTCAAAAACCGGTCAACCGTCTTGTTTTAATCGCGCTGAGCATTTAGGCTCTGGGCTGTGGGGGGGTACTGGGAGAATAACCGGGGGCCTTTGCCTGCCTTGACCGGCCCCGCTGTGTGGACGCAGCGGTGTGGCGGATGAGGGCGGGATGAGTACCGGCTCCCTGGTTTCGCAGTAGGGGAGGGCGGGTGGAGGCTTGTGCCGCCACCCGCCTGTGCTGTCTCCAGGCATGGAGCCTAGGAGGAGGCCCCCGCCCGCTTGGCGAGCACCGGTGAAGCAGCGAGCACCGCGAGTCCCGCAAGCGGAATAACAAGCAGTCCCGCGCGAAGCCCTGCGGTGTCCGCCACTGCACCCACGACGGGCGGGGAAATCAGGAATCCGAGCCGCATCAGCCAGCTCACCACCGTCAGGCCGGTGCCGGGACGCAGCCCGGGAAGGTTGTCTGCGCTTTGCATGGCCGCGGGAACCAGGGTGGCAACCCCCAGCCCTGCAGCCGCGAAGCCGATGATGGTACCCGGCACGGAAGGAAAGGCCAGGGCGAGTCCCATCCCTACTGCGGCGACGGCGCCGCCTGCCTGGGCTACCGCGCGCTGGCCGAAACGGTCCACCAGCCGGTCGCCCATGAGCCGTCCGGCAAACTGGGCGCCCACCAGGGCGACGAAGCCGAGTCCGGCAACGGTGGTCGATGCCTCAAGTCCGTTGACCAGGTAGAGGGCAGCCCAGGAACTGCCGGCATCCTCTACCAGCGTGCCGGCCATGGCAATGAGCACCAGTGCGGCCAGGATGCCGTAGCGCAACAGGTGCGGCCTGAAGGCAGCGGGCTGACCGGTGGTGGTTGCGGCGGCGCCGGGGCCGGCCTCTTCCGGCTCGGGCCCGGGCAACAGGAACGGGTAGCAGGCTCCTGCCAGGACGGAGAAAAGGGTCCCTGATACCGCCAGATGGACGGCCAGGGGGACGTTCCAGGCGGCCGCGGCGGTTCCCATTAGCCCGCCCAGCACCGCTCCAATGCTCCAGACGGCATGGAACGAATTGATGATCGACCGCCTGTAAAGCCGCTGTACCCGCAGTCCATGGGAGTTCTGCGCAACGTCGGTTATGGCGTCCATGGCGCCCGCCGTAAACAGTCCCGCCGCGAGCAGCCCCCAGGACGGGGAAGTTCCCGCGAGAAAGATCCCGGCACTGGTCAGGACCATGCCTGCGACTGCCACCCGTGAGGACCTGAATCGGCGGATCAGCACGCCGGCCGTGAGCCCGGCCAGCAGCGCGCCGAGCGGGAAGGCTGCCACGGCCAGACCGAACTGGGTGTTGGCCAGACCCAGATGGTCCACGATTGCGGGGTAGCGGGGTACCAGGTTTGCAAAGACAGCACCGTTGGTCAGGAAGAGGACCGCCACGGCGGCCCGGGCCCGCCGGGCCTGGACGGTAGGGGTCACCTTCGAGGGTGCGAGGGTATTCACTGAGGTGTCACGACTCTCTGAAGTGCTTCACGGATAAGGTTTCGGGGCAGGGGCTCGAGTGACAGGGCGCTGTGCATGGAAAGCCCTTCAATCATGGCGTCGAGCATGACCGTGGTTTGCTCGTCGAAATGCCGCCCGAGGGCGGCACGGCTGCGTGCCATCCAGCGGTCGGTGATCCGGCGCAGTTCCGGGCGCCGGGCTGCCATGAGGTAGAGCTCATAGGACGGGAACAGCGTTCCGGGGCTGCCGAGCATGCCGAGGATGTAGCCGCTGATAACATCCAGAGCCTCGTCGGGGGAGGCGGCGGCACCGAGGTCCTGTGCGTACTGCGCCGCCGTCCGTTCGGCGAGCCGGGTGAAGGCTGCTGCCAGCAGGTCATCCAGCGACGCGAAGTGGTAGGTCACTGAGCCGACGGGCACGTCCGCTGCTGCGGCGATCTTCCGGTGGGTGGTTCCGGCAACGCCGTGCCGGGCAATAACGTCCAGTGTGGTGTCGATCAGACGGTCCCTGCGATCCGGATCGAATCGGCGGGTGGCGGTTCCCGTTGTGATGCTGCCGTCGCTGTGCGTCATGGGCCGTCCTCTGCATGAACTGAAAGTGCAGGCCATCGGGCCGCCTTTATGTACAAATGTACATAACCATGCCATGTGCAGAATGGCAAGGAAAAAGGCAGGCGCCGAAGCTGCCTGCCTTCGTCCCGTCCGCTGCGGAGCTTACTCTTTCTTCAGTTTGTCCTGCACGGAGCCGGCGATCTTCTCCACCGTGTTCGGCAGTTCAGTAGTCCCGTAGTACCGCGAATCCGGGTGGGTGGGCGGAGGCGCAGACGCGGCACGGAAGTGTTCCCGGCGTCGTCCGCCGTGTGGGCTCCCATCTGGCTGCGGGAGCGTTCCGTTACTGTTTGGGCCGCCCTGTGGCACCGCCTGACCGGTGGAGTTCCCTATGCGGGCACACGGATCAGCAAAGCCGGCCATTCACTCAGGGAACTGCGGCGGACGGTTCCCGGGGCCCGGTGATACCGTCGGCCAGCTCGCAGCGTTCGGCGCCCGTCCCGCCGCGGATAAGTCCGCGCTCCCGAAACGCTGTCAGCCAGCCGCCCATGGGCCAGGCTCCCCACCGTTCGTAGAAGAGGTTGGCGTTGCGGACAATGTCTGCCACATGCTGCACCGGCGGATCTTCCGTGGGATGCCACTGGTGGTAGGCGCGTGCGGCACCCACCCAGGCGAGGCCGACGCCGCTGCGGCGGGCGAGGCGGGCAAAGTCGGTGTCCTCCCCGCCGTAGCCGGTGTAGTCCTCGCAGAAGCCGCCGATCCGCTGCCAGGTAGCAGCAGTCACGGCGAAGGACAGGGACCAGAACAGGTCCGGGTTTTCATCCGGAACCACCTTTCCCGGTTCCGGTGCTGGCCGGGCCGGATGGGGGTTGTCCAGCCGGGCCAGTCCGGAGAGGTCATATCCGCCCGTTCCCGGAGGATCCAGGTAGGTCACCGGCCCGCAGAGCAGCCGGCCGGCTCCCGCAGGGTCCCTTGCCGCCTGCTCGTAGCCGGAGAGGAGATCCGGAGCCGGCAGGCAGTCCACGTCCAGGAAGACCAGCAGTTCTGCCCCGCGGGCCAGGGCGGTTTCGGCCCCCAGGTTCCGGGCCCGCGCCAGAGGCAGGTTTCCACCGGCCGAATCCACGCGAAGGACAGTTCCGGACACATCCGGATGCGGCGCGGCAATCGCCGGATCATCCATCGCTACCACCACATAGTCTCCAGGCCGGAGGGTTGAATCACGCAGGGCCTGCTGCTGGCCGGCAAGGTGCGCATGCCGGTCGTGCGCCAGCGTTATGACGGCGGTTTTCATGCCCCGGCTCCGGACCGTGCGGCTGCGGCGGACGGTAAGCCTCCGCGAAGCCCGCGGCCAGCGGGAAGCGCGGTTATCCCAGCTGTTTGGGCGATGACCCGGGCGGCCCGTTCAGCACCTTCGCCGTCGTTCCACACAGTCCACTTCCGTCCGTCGAGCCGGGCGGCGGCTTCCAGTACGGCGGCCCAGTCCTGGCGGGCGAACCCGGAGGAAACAATCACCGGAACGTCTATTCCCGCCAGCGCCTCGGCGGTGGTGGCCTGCTCCCGGTAGGGGCGGTCCTGCGGTACTACTACCGCCGGAACTCCGACGGCGGCAACATCCGCCAGGGCACCCTGGCCGGCATGGGTAACCACGAGGTCCGCCGCGGCCAGGTATGGCCGCGGATCAGCCGTGCGGTTCCCCGCCGTCGTGCCGAGCGGCAGCCATTCCACGCCGGGCGTCTGGCTCCGGGCATCGTTCAGTGCGGCGTCGTCCATTCCGCCACCTCCTGAGCCGCCGAGCACCAGGACTCGGGAAACCGGACCCGGAGCCCGTCCTTCGCGGACCGGGATTCCCGAAATCGCCCCCACCGCCTGGACCGGCACATCCTCGTCCGTGTGCAGCATCTTCGGTGCTTCGGGCGGCCAGGCGGCAATCAGCGCATCGGAGACGCCGAAGCCGATGGTGTGCGGGCGGTCAGTCCGTACCCCCGGAAGGGCGACGGTGACTACCGGAACGCCGTGCAGCCGTGCCAGGAGTGCCGCTTCCACGGACACGTCAGCCACGATCACGGCCGGATCGGTGTCCTGGATCCAGGCGGAAAGCTGTGCCATTCGCGCCCGCATGCCGGGATCCCGGGCAGGGACCCAGTGGAGGAAACCGTTGGCATCAACGCTGCGCGGTGCCGCGGAGGTGTCATCCGGCTCCAGCTGTACCCATCCGCCCTGCCAGCCTGCGGGCCGGGGGAGCGTGGACAGCCCGGTAACGTTGCCCTCTGGCAGGAACGCGGCAATCGCCTGGGCCCGGCGGAGGTGGCCCATGCCGTGGTGATGGATGTAATACCCGATCATGCGGCGGCCTTTAGGGTGCTGGCCTCCTGTAGCAGGGTTTCGTACTCAGCCACCATCCGTTCGTGCGAACAGAAAGCCTCTGCCCGGACGCGGGCTTCGCTGCGGTCCAGCAGGCAGGCCGCCTGGAGGGCACCGGCCAGGCCGGTGACGTCGTCGGGCTCCGCCAGCCGCCCGCAGCGTTCGGTGAGGATTTCCGGAAGGGCGCCGCGGCGGAAGGCGGCAACCGGCGTGCCGGAGGCCAGGGCCTCGGCGGCCACCAGTCCGTAGGGTTCATCCCAGCGGGGCGTGACCAGCGCGGCACGCGCGTGCCCGACGGCGGCGCGCAGCCGCGCGTGGTCCAGGTGCCCCAGATAACGGATGTCCTCAGTGAGCAGTGGTTCGATTTCGGTCCGGAAGTACGCGCGGTCATAGATGGGGCCGGCAAGGTCCAGCGGGATTCCCGCGGCGCGGGCCGCGCGGATCGCCAGGTGAGTGCCCTTCTCCGGCACGATCCGGCCAAACCAGATGGCCGGCCCGCCGCCCGGTCCGGGCTGCCAGGATCCGGTATCCACGCCGTTGCGGATAGCAGTGCTCTGAACCAGGGGTGCCCAGGCGTCCCGGGTATGTGCGCTGACGGCAATGAACCGCGTGAGCTCTCCCCGCACCTGAATGGCAGACTCGAGCCAGCCCACCGGGGGAGTGTGCAGGGTGGTGATGAGGGGAATCCGCAGCATCCGGGACATGGCCACGGGCAGGTGGTGGATGCTGGTGTTCAGGACGGCGTCGTATTTCCGGTCCCCGTGTTCGGCGAGGTCCAGCATCAGGGAAAGGTAGGCATGGTGTTCGCCCATCCACTGCTCGGGGAGGGCACCGACGTCGTTCCTTGCCGCTTCGCTCGACTCGAACACGGGCACGTCCAGGAACTCGACGCCCAGGTTGGGGTCCGATCCTTCGGCCGCGAAGAGCGTGATCTGGTGGCCGCGGGCGGTGAGGGCGGAGACCAGGGCATGGGTGTGGGCTTCCAGCCCACCGGCGAAGGGTTCGGCGATGGGGAACCGTGAGGGGCCAATGATGCAGAGCCTCATTGGAGCACTCCGGTGCGTTCCAGGAGCCGGGAGTAGATCCTTGCATGCGCTGCAGCGACGTCATCGCGCTGGCCGGCCCGGTCTGCCGGAGCAAGGGGTGCAGGCGGCCCTGCACTGCGGGCCGCGCGGACCGCGGCCTTCAGGGATTCGGCATCCAGGCCGGCTTCGTTGTGGGTGTAGCCGAACACCGGACCCTGGTCCGCATAGAAGCCGCAGTCCGGTGCGGCGACGGCCGTGCCCAGATCCCGGCAGGCCTCCAGCCAGCCCGAATGGGTGCCGAAGCGGTAAGGCAGGACAGAGAGGTCAAGGCCGGCCAGGTATTCCCACAGCTGGTCATCCGGCAGGAAGTCATGAACGCGCAGGTCCAGGCCCCCGGCTGCTGCCTCCTCGTCGAGGAACGCTGCCAATCCGGCGTCGTACCGTGCGCCGCCGGGCTGGAGCACGTCGCAGTGTCCGTTGACCTGGACCACCATGTTGCCGTCCTCCCGCGCCACGTCGAGAAGCGTCCGGATAACAGGCAGCGGTTCCATGCTGGCGCGGAGGCTCTTGACGTGGACACCAACCCGGTAGGGACCTCCATGGGTCCGCGGCCGGCGGGCATAGTCCGCCATGGTGTCCAGCTCGACGACGTGGGGGTGGGGGATGACTTCGGCCTTCCGGTCCCAGCGGCGCTCGATTTCGGCTGCCGCGCCCTCTGTGAGGGTGATCAGGGCGTCTGCGCCGGGGATGAGCACATCCAGGTGTGCGTTGTGCGCCGCGGGGGACTCATGGTGGGGATTGCGCAGGTCGTGGACGGTGTAGATCAGCGGCTTGCCGTGCCGGCGAAGGGCGGTGACGGCTTCCTGCAGCGAGGACGGTTCCTGCGCATCAAAACCGAAGTGGATGTGGAACACGTCGAATGAGTCGTGGTTCGCATCGATCCAGCCGGAGTTCAGCATGACCGGGGGCCACCACTTGCCAGTCGCGGGGTTGTCCGGGGAGTCGGGGTCCGGATCAGGCAGGCGGTGGACGTCCGGCAGCCCGGGGAGGCTTCCCTGCACCGGACCAAGATGGTGGATGTAGACGTGTCCTGCCGGAACACTGGCGACCCGAATACGGTTTGGTGGCAGCAACCTGGGACCCCTTTTTGGTTATGGCGGACGCCCGTGGATGGGGGCGCTGCCGTGCGAGTGGTTTAAATAGTAAGTACCGTTAGTAATCAATAGCACAAGAACGCTGAAAGGTGGCAAGGACCCCAAATGGATGCAGTGAAAGACGCTCTGGAGGAACTGCCGCACCGTATTGCGGACGAAGTTGAACGTGCCGGCATCACCGTGGGGCTCGCTGAGTCCCTGACCTGCGGAAACCTCACCGGAGCCTTGGGGAAGGGCGGCAACAGCGGCGAATGGCTCAGCGGGGGAATCGTTGCCTACCAGACGGAAATCAAGCAGGCCGTGCTGGGGGTCGGCGAGGGGCCCGTGGTGAGTGCGCGTTGCGCCGAGGAGATGGCCGCGGGAGCCGCCGAGCTCTTCAACTCAGACCTGGCGATTTCCACCACGGGTGCCGGCGGCCCCGGCCCGCTGGAGGGCCAGCCGGCGGGAACCGTATTCATTGGCTGGAGCCTGTTCGGGGAAGCAGGCTCGGCCCAGTACTCATTCGACGGTGAGCCGGCGGAAGTCCTGGAGAAAACAGAGGCTGCGGCGCTGCGGAAGCTGTACGAGCTGGCGCAGAAGGCCTGACCGCAGCCGCCGGGTGGGGCAGCCCGGCCTCCGCTGCCGCCCGGCCGGCCGCCTAGGCCGGCTCCAGCAGCCCTTTCTCCAGCACCAGCTCCACGGAGAGAGTCTTGTAGCCCTCGGACTCGAAGAGCACGGTCACAGTCTCATCCTCATAGCTCATGACCGTTCCCGGTCCCCACTCAGCGTGGACGACGCCGGACTGCAGGGGGAATGGCTGCGGTGTCTCGGATTCCCCGGGCCCCAGCTCTTCGCCGTCGGCTTCCGCGCGCTCGCAGTTGTCGCAGTAACCGCACATGTCCGGGGCGTCTTCACCGAAGTAGTTAAGCAGGAGCCGACGGCGGCATTCGCTGGTTTCGGCGTACTGCCGCATCATCTCCAGCCGGGATTCCTCGATGTTCTGGCGCTGTTCGGAGAACTCCACGGCAGACTTGACCGCGGTCTTGGCGCCGACCCCGTCCCGTGCCAGGTAGCCGTCCTCGGAGACGGTGACTGAACCTGACTGTTCGAGTAGCCCCAGCAGTGACGCGAAGCGGCGCGGATTCAGGTCCAGCTCGTCGCGCAGCTCTGCCGCGGACACCGGCTCGCTGCGTTTCTTGACCGCCCGAAACAGCCTCGCGAGGGCTTCTTCATCCGGTGCCTTCGCTGCAAAGAACCGGCGGATGCCCAGGTCTTCGGCACGGTAGTGCAGGAAGATCTCGGTGGGTTCGCCGTCGCGTCCCCCGCGGCCTATCTCCTGGTAGTAGCTGTCGATTGAATCGGGTATGTCCGCATGTACGACGAACCGCACGTTGGGCTTGTCGATGCCCATGCCGAACGCGGTGGTTGCCACCACGATGTCCAGTTCATCCGACAGGAACTGCTCGTGGATGCGGTGCCGGTCCTCGTGGCTGCGGCCCGCGTGGTACGCGTCGGCCCTCAGCCCCGCCTCCTGGAGTGCCTCGGCGTATTCCTCGGTCTCCTTGCGGGTGGCCACGTACACGAGTCCCGGGAACTCCAGCGTCCCGGCCTGCTCCAGCACGGCACGGCGCTTGTCTTCGGCATCCTCGTAGCGCGCGGCGGCCAAGTGCAGATTAGGCCTGTCGAACCCCAGCGAGATTTCCTGCGGGCTGCTCATGCCCAGCTGTTCGCCGATCTCCGCCCGCACCGGCGGTGCTGCCGTGGCAGTCAGGGCAACCACCGGCTTCCCGAGTGCGCGCACCAGCTGGTCCAGCTGCAGGTAATCCGGCCGGAAGTCATGTCCCCAGGCGGAAACGCAGTGCGCCTCATCGATCACCACCAGGGACACCTTGAGGCCCCGCAGCTGATCCAGTACTTCCTCCCGTGCCACCTGCTCCGGCCCCAGGAACAGGAACTTCGCCTTCTCCGGGCCCTCAGCGCGGGAGGCCGCGGCCCATGCCTCGTCCCAGTAACCCTGCGGCTGGGCTGAGTTGAGCACGTAGGCGCGGGTTGCTCCGGTAGCCTCATTGATCCCGTCCGCCTGGTCGCGCTGCAGCGCAATCAGGGGAGAGATGACGACGGCGGTGCCCTCCAGGGCCATTGCGGGCACCTGGTAAACGGCTGACTTTCCGGCCCCGGTGGGCATCACGCAGATGACGTCCCCTCCGTTGACGGCTGCTTCCATCGCCTCGAGCTGGCCGGGCCGGAAGTCCTCCCAGCCAAAGACCTCCAAGGCGGTGCGCTGCAGGTCGGCGCGGGACGGTGACATGGGCATTCCTCCTGGGAATTAAGCGGATTATCAGCTTACTGATTAACCCGCTTCCCTGTCGCATCGGGAGGACTACGCCAGGGCGAGCTCCTCGACGACGCCGGCAACCCGCCGCCGGTCCACGGCGTCCAGGCCCCGGACAGGCAGCGGAAGACAGGACTGCGGCACCAAACCCAGGTGCTCGGCAACGGCGGCGATAACCCGTACGCTGCCGTGCTCGGCGAAGAGCTCCCAGAGCGGTGAGAGGCGGGTTGACTCCGCTGCGGCGTCGTTTGGGCGGTTCTCGGCAACAGCGCGCGTGATCCGGACGGCGGGCTCCGGCAGCGTGCCGGCCACCGCGGAATACCAGGCATCGCATCCCGCACTCAGCCCGTGCGCCGCTGCGGCGTCGCCGGAAATCCCAAGAGTCACGCTCTCCGGGATCACGGCCCGGACTTCGTCGACCCGGGCGCGGGCCGCCGCCGCGGAAACCGGAGGAATCTTGATGGATGCTATGCCCGGCAGCTCGGCGATGCGTCCGAAGAGTTCCGTGCTGAACGTGAAATGCGTCGTGCCCGGGTTGTCGTACACGATGACGGGCACATCCGTTGCGCCGGTGACATTACTGAACAGGCCGAACACGTCGTCGTCGGTCAGTGCCTGATAGCTCACCGGAGCGAGCAGGATGCCGGCCGCGCCGGCGTCTTCCGCACAACGGACATTCGCCAGCACATCTGAGGTCCGCAGTGCGCCCACCCCCACAATCAGCGGTTTCGAGCCGGCGTTGGCGGCAGCCAGCCGCACCACGCGCCGTCGCTCGTCCGGGCTCAGGTAGGCGTAGGAGCCGGTGGATCCCAGTACCGCGATTGAATCGACCTCCGACTCCGCCAGCCGGTTCACGAGAGCGGAGAAGGACGCCTCATCTACGGCGTCATTCCGCAGCGGAGTCAGGGGAAAAGCGCTCAGGCCGGTAAACAAAATACGTATTCCTTCCGGTGCCGGCAGCGGTGCGGCGTTCCGCTGCGCATTAGTATTCGGTTATGTTCGCAGACATCGACGCCGAATCCGTGGACCGGATCCTTTCCGACGCCGCCTCCCGCCAGGACTTCTCCGGAACCATCCAGCTATCCCGCAGTGGCAGGATCCTCCACGAGGGGGCCTACGGCGTGGCTTCCCGGCGCTGGAACGTGCCGGCCGCGCTGGACACCCGGTTCGACGTCGCTTCCATCACCAAGCTCTTCACCTCCGTCGCCGTGCTGCAGCAGGTGGACGCCGGCACCCTGGCGCTCGATGCGGGCATTGGCGGGTTCGTTGAGCTGGAGGGCACCCGGATAGACCCGGGGATCACCATCGGCCAGCTCCTGACCCACACCTCCGGCATCGGGGACGACGCCGACGAGGAAGCCGGCGAATCCTATGAGGACCTGTGGACCGACAAGCCCACCTATTCGGTCATCCG
This sequence comes from Arthrobacter koreensis, assembly GCF_009193255.1. Classification (GTDB taxonomy): domain Bacteria; phylum Actinomycetota; class Actinomycetes; order Actinomycetales; family Micrococcaceae; genus Arthrobacter_B; species Arthrobacter_B koreensis. Next base: position 1,153,749 of record NZ_WACG01000001.1, on the reverse strand, counting down.
GACAGCGGATTTCCTGCCGCAGTTCGTGCACAAGGAACCAAACTTCGCCCCCGGCACCGGCTGCCGCTACTGCAACTGCGGCTACATCCTCGCCGGGCTGGCGCTGGAAGCAGTGAGCGGCCGGAGTTATCGGGACTACGTGCGGGAACACGTGTTCGCCGCGGCGGACATGGAGAATTCAGGGTTCTTCTCCATGCGCGACGCCGTCCCGAATGTCGCGGAGGGCTGGGACGCGGTCCGCGATGAGGCCGGGACGGTGGTCTCCTGGCGGCAGAACATCTTCAGCTACCCGCCGGTCGGCTCGCCGGATGGCGGTGCCCACGCGACCGCGGGGGACCTGATCCGGTTCCTGGACGCCGTCCGGGACGGAAAACTGCTGTCCACCGGATCCACGGCAGCGTTCCTCACGCCGCAGGTCAAGCACTCGGACCTGGACTCCGGTGAGCTGCACTACGGCCTGGGGCTTGAGTTCCGGCTCGGCCCCACGGGCGAGGTGCGCTCGCTGTACAAGGACGGGATCAATGCCGGGGCCAGTGCGTTCCTGGGCTATTACCCCGGTCCGGACGTGACCCTGGCCCTGCTGTCCAACTCCGAAGACGGGGTGTGGGGGCCGCTCCGGGAGATCACGTCCCTGCTGGAAGCGGGCTGAGGTCGGAGACCCGCACTGCTGCGGGACCATCCGGCACGGCGGTAACCTTGAACCGGATCCGATGCACGGCCCCGGCAATCCGCCCCGGCCGCCGGATTTCCCCGTACCCGAAATGGAACCGCCTTGTCCCTTCCTGCCCCGGTTTCCGTACCGGACGCCCCCGCCGCACGGCAGACCGTGCTGGGCACCCTGCGCTCGCCGCGCCTGCTGAAGACCGAAGTGCTGGCGGGTCTCGTCGTCGCACTGGCACTCATCCCGGAGGCGATCGCCTTCTCGGTGATCGCCGGGGTCGATCCGCGGATGGGCTTGTTCGCGTCCTTCACTATGGCTGTCACCATTGCCTTCGTCGGCGGCCGGCCGGCCATGATCTCCGCGGCGACCGGCGCCGTCGCCCTGGTGATTGCGCCCGTGGTGGCGAAGTACGGCGTCGACTACCTGCTGCCAACGGTGATCCTGGCCGGGGTCCTGCAGATCCTGTTGGCCTTGGCAGGCGTGGCGAAGCTGATGCGCTTCATTCCGCGTTCGGTGATGGTCGGATTTGTGAACGCGCTGGCCATCCTGGTGTTTTCCTCCCAGCTGCCGGAACTCCTTGGCGTGCCGTGGCTGGTGTACCCGGTTGTCGCCGTCGGCCTCCTCATTGTGTTCCTGCTTCCGCGGCTAACGACGGCGGTGCCCGCTCCGCTCGTGGCAATTGTGCTCCTGACTATCGCGGCGGTGGCCGCAGGCTGGGACATCCCCACGGTGGGGGACAAGGGTGCGCTGCCGGACAGCCTGCCATCGCTGCTTTTCCCGGACGTGCCGCTGAACCTTGAAACCCTCGAACGGATCCTTCCCTACGCCGTGGCGATGGCCTTTGTGGGGCTGCTCGAATCCCTGCTGACCGCCAAACTGGTGGATGACATCACCGACACCCGTTCTTCCAAACCCCGCGAAGCCGCCGGGCAGGGCATCGCCAACATAGTCACCGGGTTCTTCGGCGGCATGGGCGGCTGCGCCGTAGTGGGCCAGACCATGATGAACGTCAAGGCCTCCGGGGCGCGCACCCGGATCTCCACGTTCCTGGCCGGGGTCTTCCTGCTGATCCTGGTGGTGGTGCTGGGCGACGTTGTGGCGCTGATCCCCATGGCCGCACTGGTGGCCGTGATGATCTTCGTCGCGTACGCCGCCTTCGACTGGCACAGCATCCGCCCGTCCACGCTGCGCCGGATGCCTAAATCGGAGACCGCCGTCATGCTGATCACCGTGCTGGCAACGGTCATCACGCACAACCTGGCGATCGGCGTCGGGGCCGGAGTGCTGGCAGCCATGGTGCTCTTCGCCCGGCGGGTGGCCCACTTCGTGACCGTGCAGCGCACTCTGGCGGACGACGGCGGCGCGGTCACCTACCTGGTGCACGGCGAGCTGTTCTTCGCCTCCTCCAATGACCTCTATACGCAGTTCGAGTACGCCGCGGATCCCTCGAGCGTGGTGATCGACCTGGGCGGCTCGCACGTCTGGGATGCTTCGACGGTGGCGGCGCTGGATTCGATTACCGAGAAGTACCGGTCCCGCGGGAAAACCGTGCAGATCACCGGACTGAACCAGGCATCGGCGTCCATCCGGGAGAAGCTGACGGGGAACCTGCCGTAGCCGGTGCCCGCACCCATCGAGAGGCCAGTTACGGCTCTTCTGAACCTTCAAAGGAGCCGTAACTGGCCCCTCGGCGGGAAAGAAAACCGTTGACTTTCTCAACTATCCTCGACAGGATGAGGTAACTCCGCTGGTCAGCTACAACAGGAAGTACCCCACCCATGGTTTACACACTCGGCCTCGACGTCGCGGCCCTGGATGCCATTGACACCCACGTCCACATTGAAGTGGATGATCACGGGCACAACGCACTGCCGCAGCCGCTGGTGGACGCGGCTTCCAAGCACTTCAAGACCGACGGGCCCCGCCCCGGCCTGGACGAGATCGCCGCGTACTACCGTGAGCGGAAAACCGCGGCCGTCGTCTTCACCGTCGACGCTTCCAAGGCCCTGGGCCACCCGCCGAACTCCAGCGAGGACATCGCCGAAGGTGCGGCCCGCAACAACGACGTCCTGATTCCCTTCGGCTCGGTGGACCCCACGTCCGGCGCGGACGCACTGGCCCGCGCTAAGGTCCTGGCCGGCGACTACGGGGTGCGTGGATTCAAGTTCCATCCCACCGTGCAGAACTTCGACCCCAGCGACCGCACGTTCTACCCGCTCTGGTCCCTGATCCAGGACCTGGGTGTGCCCGCGCTGTTCCACACCGGCCAGACCGGCATTGGCTCCGGGCTCCCGGGCGGATTCGGCCTCAAACTGGGCCTGTCCAACCCGATGCTGCTCGACGCCGTTGCCGCGGACTTCCCGGACCTGCAGATCATCATGGCCCATCCCTCCGTCCCCTGGCAGGACGAAGCCATCGCGGTGGCCACGCACAAGGCCAACGTGTGGATTGACCTCTCCGGCTGGTCTCCCAAGTACTTCCCGACGAACCTGGTGCGGCACGCCAACTCGCTGCTGCAGGACAAGGTCCTGTTCGGATCGGACTACCCGCTGATCACCCCCGACAGGTGGCGGCGTGACTTCGAAGCCCTGGAGATGAAGGACGAAGTCCGGCCCAAGATCCTGAAGGAGAACGCCGTCCGGCTGCTCGGGCTGGGATCATGAGCGGGCTCTACCCGGCAGACCGGTACGGGTACTCGGAGCTGCTGAGCGGCCCCGAACAGGAGGCCCTGACCAAACTGCGTGCCGTCCTGGACGAGCAGGTTGCGCCGCTGCTGGCTGACTACTGGGAGGCCGGCGAGTTCCCGGAGCAGATCCGCCAGCCCCTGGTGGACCTGAATCTGATGGCCCCCGACGGCGCCACCAACAGCCAGGACCGCACCTCCGGACTTTACGGCGGGTTCCGGAACTTTGAGCTGGCCCGCACGGACGCTTCGGTGGCCACGTATTACAACGCCCAGTCCGGCCTGTTCCGCTCCACCGTCCTGCACGGCGGCAGTGCCGAACAGGCCGCCGAGCTGGACCCTAAGATCCGGTCCTTCGAGTACACCGGCGTCTTTGCGCTCACCGAACCGGAGCACGGATCGGACATCGCCGGCGGACTGGCTACCTCCGCCCGCCGCGACGGAGACGGCTGGGTCATCAACGGCGCCAAGCGCTGGATCGGCGGGGCCGGAACTGCCGATGTGCTGGCGGTCTTCGCGCGGGATGAGGCCGACGGGCAGGTCAAGGCGTTCCTGGTGCCGCGGAAAGAGGAGGGTGTCACGCTCACCAAGATCCTGCGCAAGACCTCCCTGCGGATGATGCAGAACTTCGATATTGATTTCCGCGGCGTCCGGGTCCCGGACTCGGCCCGGCTGGCAAACATCAACTCGTTCAAGGACGTGGCTGCCCTGATGCGCCGGCTGCGCTCCGACGTCGCCTGGATCGCCACCGGGATGCAGGCCGGCGCTTACGAGGCGGCCGTCCGGTACACCCTGGAGCGGGAACAGTTCGGCAAACCGCTGGCCTCCTTCCAGCTCACGCAGCAGAAACTGGCCACCATGCTGGCCAACCTCACCGCGTCCCTGGGCATGGTGGTGCGGCTGACCCAGCGGCAGGAGGAAGGCATCTTCCGAGACGAGGACTCGGCCATGGCCAAGATGTTCACCTGCACGTCGCTGCGGGAGACCGTTGCCCTGGCCCGCGAAGTGGTGGGCGGCAACGGCATCACACTGGACACCGGCGTCGCGCGTTTCCACGCCGATGCGGAGGCCGTCTACTCCTACGAGGGCACCCACGACATCAACGCCCTGATCCTGGGCCGCTCCATCGCGGGTGTGGGCGCCTTCCGCTGACAAGCCCTGAGGCAGCACCTCACAAACCTGGCCCGCCGCGCGTCTACAGTATGTGGAAGTGAAACCGTTCGAAGCGATCGTCAGGGAACACGGAGCCGTGGTGCTGCGCGTCTGCCGCGCTGTCCTGGGGCCGGACGAGGCCGAGGACGCGTGGTCGGAGACGTTCCTCGCGGCGCTGCGGGCCTACCCAGCCCTGGCACCCGGTGCGAATGTGCAGGCCTGGCTGGTGACGATCGCCAAACGCAAGGCGATTGACGTGACCCGGGCAGCTGCGCGCCGTCCGGTCCCGATCCCCGAGCTGCCGGAGCGGCCCGGACCGGAGACTGCACGCCCCGGCGAACATGACGGCCTCTGGGCGGCGCTCCGGAACCTCCCGCGGCGCCAGCGCGAAACCCTGGCCTACCACCACCTCGCCGGGCTGCCCTTCGCGGAGGTTGCCGTTCTTCTCGGCAGCACGGAGGCCGCCTGCCGGCGGTCAGCGGCGGACGGCATGAAGAAACTGCGAACACTGGAAGCGGAGGATCTGCGATGACCCCGGACACCCTGGACATGCTCAGCGCCGGTGAAGATGTCACGCTGGCCCGCCTGCACGCGAGGCTGTCCAGCGCGGCGCAGGAGCAGGACCTGCTCGACGTCGCCTACACCGTGATGCCCTCACCCGTGGGGGAGCTGCTCCTCGCCGCCACTCCTGCCGGGCTGGTGCGGGTCGGTTTCGGCATCGAAGGGCACGACGCCGTGCTGGCGCAGCTGGCGCTCCGCGTCAGTCCACGGATCCTGGAAGCTCCGGAGCGCCTTGCCGAGCCGGTCCGCCAGCTGGAGGAGTATTTCGCCGGGACCCGCAGGGAGTTCAACCTGCCGCTCGACTTCCGCCTGGCCACCGGGTTCCGGCGCATCGTCGTCGAACACCTGCCGGAGATTGGCTACGGCTCGACTGCCAGCTATGCCGCACTCGCTGCCCTCGCGGGAAACCCCGGGGCCGTCCGCGCGGCGGGCACCGCCTGCGCCCGGAATCCGCTGCCGGTGGTGGTTCCGTGCCACCGTGTGGTGCGCTCCGATGGCAAGATCGGCAACTACCTGGGCGGCACCGAAGCCAAAACCGCCCTCCTGGCAATGGAGGCTGCAGCATGACCGGCCAGCTGTTCCCCCGCGAACGCTCCACACCCTCGGCGGGGGCCGTCCACGTGCCCGGCTGGCTGGAACCCTCCCGCCAGCGCGAACTTGTCGAAGCCTGCCGGGCCTGGGCAGTGGGGCCTGTCCCCATGCGCTCCGCTGTGCTGCCCGGCGGGCACCGGATGTCCGTGCAGACCGTCTGCCTCGGCTGGCATTGGCAGCCGTACAAGTACACGCGGACAGCCGACGACGCCGGTGGCGGACGGGTTGCCGAGGTCCCCGGCTGGTTGGTTGAACTGGGCCGCGACGCCCTGCGCGCCGCGTATTTCTCCGAGGGGGAGGCTGGCTACGCACCGGACATCATGGCGCCGGAGGATTACACCCCGGACACGGCGCTGATCAACTTCTACGCGCACGGCGCACACATGGGGATGCATCAGGACAAGGATGAGCGGTCCAGCGCACCCGTGGTCTCCATCAGCATCGGAGACACGTGCATATTCCGGTTCGGGAATACACAGACCCGCACCAAGCCCTACACCGACGTGGAACTGGTCTCCGGGGACCTGTTCGTCTTCGGCGGACCTTCCCGTTTCGCCTACCACGGGGTGCCCAAGACCCTGCCCGGCACCGCCGACCCGGAGACCGGACTCGACTCCGGGCGGATCAACATCACCCTGCGCATGACCGGGCTCGAGTGACCGGCCTGCCCGGGGAGAGGACCCACCGCATCCCGGTAGCGGAGCCGTTCCCCTGGATTCCGCTGGTCCGAAGCCTCGCCGCCCACGCCGTGCCCGGCCTTGAATCCGTGCAGTTCGACGGCGCGGCCGCGACGGTCACCCGGTTGCTGCAGGCACCCGTGGGTCCTTCGCCTGGAAGTCCGGCACCGCAAAGCGCGGTGCTGGCCGAGGTCCGCTTCGGGGCTCCGGGCAGCGTGGCGGTCCGGTTAGCCGGAGGGACCCCGGCGGACGACACCGCAGTGCTCGCCCGGCTGCGCACCTGGTTGGACCTGGATGCCCCGGCCGCCGCCGTCGACCATTTCCTCTCAGGGTTCCCGCTCCTGGCTCCGCTGGTCGGGGCCCGGCCGGGACTTCGCATCCCCGGCAGCGTTGACCCGTGGGAAACCGCCGTGCTGACCGTGCTGGGACAGCAGGTTTCGCTGGCCGCGGCACGGACCTTCGGGTCCCGGCTCGTCGCTGAATTCGGCACCCGGGAGCCCGGCGGTTTCTGGCTCTTTCCGTCGCCGCAGCGCCTGGCCGGGGCCAGCGCGGACGAGCTGCAGGCTGCCGTGAGGATCACCGGTTCCCGGGCACGGACCATCCAGGCGCTGGCAGAAGCAGCGGCCGGCGGGCTGGATCTGGCAGGCGCCGGCGCCGGCACCCGTGCCGAACTCCTCGCCCTGCCCGGAATCGGCCCCTGGACGGTGGATTACCTGGCGGTGCGCGCCGCGGGGGACCGGGATGCGTTCGTGCCCGGGGACCTGGTGCTGCGCCGGGCGCTCGGTGTCGACTCTCCGAGGGAAGCCGAGGCCCTGGCGGAACCGTGGCGGCCGTGGCGTGCCTACGCCCTGTTCCATCTCTGGACCGCCGCGGCGTATGACGCCCCCGCATCACGGCCGTCCAGCGGACCATCGGCAAAGGTCAGGAACCCATAAGGGCCAGCACCAGGGCGAGCAGCGCCGGAATGCCCCGGATGAGCGCGATCCGGGCAAGCGGCCACCTGCTGGCCAGCAGCACCACCGAGGCCAGCACCATGCAGGCCGTGGAGAAGCTGATCAGGGTCATGCCGGCTACGGGACTGCTCACCCCCAGCAGCAGCACTCCCAGTACCGCCCCCACGCCAAGGAACAGATTGTAGAAACCCTGCGTGTAGGCCAGCGGCTGGGTGGTCTCCGCGTCAACGGAGGATGTGATTCCGTACACGCCCATGGTTTCCGGGACGTTCCAGCGGAGGGACTCCAGCACAAAGAAGTAGAAGTGGACGGCGGCGGAAACCAAGGTGAAAATTGCGGCAGCGACCAGCACGGAACCCCCTCGGGGCAGGGACCGCGCTGCCGGGTGCCTGTTCGGCAAACGGGTTCGCAGCGGTCCGCGGTCCGGCCAATCCTTGCATCCCGGGCCATGGCCGCCAAGGGTGGGAGGCGCTCCCAGTTGGCGGTGGAGACTAATCGGCGGCTAGCCTTGAACTGGCGGCAGCGCCGCTGTGCCCCGTGGGCACGCCGAACTGCCCGCCAAACGCCGTTAACGCCGGTTGGCCCAAAGAACAGCCCCTAAAGGAGCACCTTCGTGCGCACTTCCCGTCCACTTCGCGCCCTGGCAGTCACCGCCGCCGCAGCGCTGGCGCTAACCGCCTGCGGCTCCGACTACCCCCTGGGGGACGAACAGCGCGAAGCAGCCGAGAACAGCACCTCCACGCTCTCCGGCATCATCTCCGGTTCCGGGTCGACCGCCCAGGGACCGGCCATGGACGCCTGGATTGGCGGGTTCCGGGTGCTGCATCCCAAGGTGCAGGTCCAGTATTCCCCGGACGGCTCCGGGGCCGGCCGCAACGCCCTGCTGGCCGGAGCGGTGCAGTTCGCCGGGTCGGACGCCTTCCTGCAGGATGAGGAACTGGGTGAAGCGCGCGAGGTCTGCGGACCCGACGGCGCCCTCGACATCCCGGCCTACATTTCCCCGATCGCCGTCGCCTTCAACCTGCCCGGAATCGAGTCGCTGAACATGGACGCGGCCACGATCGCAAAGATCTTCCGCGGCGAAATCGACTACTGGAACGATCCGGCGATCGCGGCCCAGAACCCCGGCGTGGAGCTGCCGGAGACCCGGATCACGCCCGTCAGCCGCGCCGATGATTCCGGCACAACCGAGAACTTCACGGAGTACCTGCACGAAGCCGCTCCCCAGGCCTGGCCGAATGATCCCTCGGGCTCCTGGCCCGGCGGGCTCGGCGGCGAGAACGCGCAGGGCAGTGCCGGCGTCATCAGCACCGTCACCCGCACCGAAGGATCAGTTGCGTACTCGGATGACTCGGTGGTGGATGACTCACTGGGCACTGTGAACCTCAAGGTGGGCGAGGAGTACGTGCCGATCAGCGCCGATGCCGCGTCGATCGCCGTCGAGCAGTCCTCCCGGGTTCCCGGACGCAGCGCCAATGACATTGCCCTGCACCTGGACCGCACCACTACGGCTCCCGGCGCGTACCCGCTGGTGCTGATTTCCTACCAGATCTTCTGCAGCTCCTACGAGGACGCCGGCACGGTGGAGCTCGTGAAGGCTTTCGGACAGTACGTCATCAGCCCCGAAGGCCAGGAAGCATCTGCCGACGCCGCCAAGTCCGCTCCGATTCCGGAGAGCCTGGCGGAGGATGCCCGGACAGCGATCGAGAGCATCACCACGCGCCCGTAGCTCCTGCCCGCGCTCCCCGACGCAGCTGAATCCTGCCCCTGGGCAGGGCCCTTGTCCTGCACGCGGATATTCCCTGCCTGCCTTCCGAAGCGGTCTTCTCTGGACCCCTTGCGCCCCTTGGAGGCCGGTGGCACCGTGGACCTACCGCGACGGAAAGGGGGCAGGGAATGCAGCCCATCAGGATCGAAAGATGGTGGCCGTATCTCGACACCACTGCCAAGCAGTGGCTGCGCGAGAACCTCCGGCAGGACGGAATTCCGCCTAAGGTCCAGGACCGGATTGCCGAGGCAGGAGGCCCCGTCATTGATCCCATCCTCGATATCCGGGACTGGGACTTCATTGAAACCCAGTCCGAGCTGGTCGATTAGGACAGCCACCCCGCTCAGCATGCTCATTTGAGTGGACGTGTGATGCTCACATGATAAATTGAGCTGCACTTATCCGCTCGTCCCACAGGTGTGACCCATGAGCAAGCTGCAGACCGAATCCCTGGCCGGCCTCCCCGGAGCCCTGGCTGTTCCGACCTACGACCGCTCCGCTGTGAGCACCGGCATTGTCCACTTCGGGGTGGGCGGATTCCACCGGGCGCACCAGGCCATGTACCTGGACCGGCTGATGAATGACGGTAAGGCCCTGGACTGGGGCATCTGCGGAGTAGGCGTGCTGCCGCAGGACGCCGCGATGAAATCCGTCATGGATGCTCAGGACTGCCTCTATACCCTGGTGCTCAAGAATCCGGACGGAACGCGGGAGGGCCGGGTGATCGGCTCCATCACCGAGTACCTGCTGGCTCCGGAGGACCCCGAAGCCGTTATTGCCAAGATGGCCTCGCCGCAGACGCGGATCGTGTCCCTGACCATTACCGAGGGCGGGTACAACTTCCACCACGTCACCGGGGAGTTCGACGCCGGCAATCCGGCAGTGCAGGCGGACCTGGTTCCCGGTGCTGTCCCTGCCACGGTCTTTGGGCTGGTCACCGAGGCCCTCGCCCGGCGCCGGGAGGCCGGCACCGCGCCGTTCACCGTGATGTCCTGCGACAACATCCAGGGCAACGGCGATGTTGCCCGCCGCATGTTCACTGCGTTCGCGGACCTGCGGGATCCGGAACTGGGGGAGTGGATGCGCGCCAACGTGGCCTTCCCCAATTCAATGGTGGACCGCATTACCCCGGTCACCACGGATGCCGACAGGGACATGGTGGCGGAGGACTTGGGCATCGAGGATGCCTGGCCGGTGGTCAGCGAAGACTTTGAGCAGTGGGTCCTGGAGGACCACTTCCCGCAGGGCCGCCCGCCGTTCGAGGACGCCGGCGTGCAGGTGGTGGACGACGTCGAGCCCTACGAACTCATGAAGCTGCGCCTGCTCAATGCCAGCCACCAGGGCCAGTGCTACTTCGGCTACCTTGCCGGCTACCGGTACGCCCACGAGGTCTGCCAGGATCCGCTCTTCTCCACCTTCCTGCTGGACTACATGGAACGCGAGGCCACGCCCACGCTCAAGCCGCTGCCCGGCGTGGACCTCGATGCGTACCGGCACAAGCTGATCGAACGCTTCTCCAACGAACATGTACGGGACACCCTGGCCCGGCTCTGCGCCGAGAGTTCAGACCGGATTCCCAAGTGGCTGCTGCCCGTCATCCGCGAAAACCTCGACGCCGGCGGGGAGATCCACCGCTCGGCGGCCATCGTAGCCAGCTGGGCCCGGTACGCCGAGGGCACTGATGAGCAGGGTGCGGAGATCGACGTCGTCGACCGGCTGCGGGAACCGCTGATGGCCGCTGCGGCGCGCAACCGTGAAGACCCGCTGGCCTTCATTTCCCAGCCTGAGCTCTTCGGCGACCTGGCCTCCAACGAGCGCTTTGTTAAGGCCTATACGCAGGCGCTGGGCGTTCTGCATGACGCCGGCGCCCGTGCCACGGTTGAAAACCTCGTCCGCGGGCACGGGAGCCCGGAAGCCGGCTAACGGCGGGAAGCGTCCGCCGGCTCCGGTGTATCAGCCGGCGCCGGCCGGGTGCTGGCCGGCAGCGCAGCAGCCACCGCAAACACGAGGACCAAGGCCGCGCCCCAGATGACCGCGGCGAGGTTGCCGCCCACGAGGAACGGGAAGTTCCAGAGGGAGAGCGCCAGCACGCCGAGCAGGCCGATCCCGCCGGCCACAGCCGCGGCCCGCACTCCGCCGGGCGCGGATGAGCCGCGCGTGCCGAAGCTGACGATTGCGAAGCTGGTCAGGGTCATCATCACGATCACGCCGATGGCCCCTGCGCCGGAATACCAGGTGTAGATCTCCAGGACCGGATCCAGCTGGACGGCAGCGGAAACCAGTACGACTGCGGCGGTCACACCGGTCACCCAGAAAGAAGCACGCGAGGGCGCGCCGTGGGCGGGATGGACGGCGGCCAGGCCGGCCGGCAGCACGCCGCGCTGGCCCAGGGTGAAGAGATAGCGGGAGACGATGTTGTGGAAGGCCAGCATGCAGGCGAACATGCTCGTCACCACCAGCACCTGGACAATGTCCGTCATGATCGGAGCGAGGATCTCCCCGGCGAAGCCCACCACCACGCTGTCCGGGCTGTCCGTGGCCAGGGCAACGGCGTTGCCGGCCCCGAGGCCGCTGATGATCAGCCAGGAGGAGAGGATATACAGCGCGCCGATGGAGAGCACGGCGATGTAGGTGGCGCGCGGAACGGTGCGCTCCGGATCCTTGGCCTCATTGCGGAACACCGCCGTCGCCTCGAAGCCGAAGAAGCCGAGGAAGGCGAACAGCAGGCCCAGGCCCGGAGCGCCGGACATTGCTTCGGCGGGGCTGAACGGAAGGGAGGTGAGTTCACGGCCGGAGAAGAGGACGCCCAGGTCGATGGCCAGCACGGCGGCGACCTCCAGGACGAGGACGGTGCCCAGCACCTTCGCCGACAGGTTGATGTCCCGGTAGCCAAGGAAACCGACGACGGCGATCATGGCCGCCGAGATGGCCCACCAGGGAACCTGCACACCGGACCAGAGCTCAATCAGGTTTCCTGCCTGGACGCCCAGGTAGCAGGTCATCGAGACGGTGAGCAGGACGTAGGCGAAGAGTGCCAGCCCCGCGGTGCCCAGTCCGGCCCGGCGGCCGAGCCCGCGGTCCACATAGGAGTAGAACGCGCCGGCATCAGGTACGTGCGGGGTCATCCAGGCGTAGCCGACCGAGAACAGCAGCAGGATGGCCGTGGCTGCCAGCACCATCAGCGGCATTCCCACTGATTCGGAGACAGCGAGGATGAGGGGGAAGTTTGCCGCGACGACGGTGATGGGGGCCGCGGCCGCGACGACCATCAGGACGATTCCGGGCACGCCTAGCCGGCGGGTGAGAGTGGTTTTCAACGGGTTCCTTCGCTCTGTGGCCGGTTTATCTCCAGCCAGCACAGAGCCGATTTTAGTAAAACCGCCGGTTTCAGCCCTTCACAGCGTGTCACACACGGGGCCGGGAGCCGGGTAAACAAAAAGGTCCTGGTCCGGCGAACCGGATCAGGACCTTTTTACTATGGTTGCGGGGGCAAGATTTGAACTTGCGACCTCTGGGTTATGAGCCCAGCGAGCTACCGAACTGCTCCACCCCGCGGCGTGCTTAGAACTCTACCGTACGCGTGCCGGAGGGACTAATCGCGTGGTCCGGGTCACTTCCCGGAGAGCGCGACGGCGAGGTCCTCGTCAATGAGCAGGGTAGTGACGAAGCCGGCGGCGAGGACGGCCCGCACGGCATCGGCGCGTGCGGCTCCCTGTGCCACCGCCACCACCTGGGGCGTGCTCCGGAGCTGGTCCAGGCTGACCGCGAGCACCCGCCCATCCAGCTCTGAGCGGACCGGCCGTCCCCCGGCATCGATCAGCCGCCCGCTGCATTCGGCCACCGCGCCGGCCTGCGCCGCTTCGAGCTTCAAGTGGTTGTCCACCCGGTTCCACACGGTGGAGAGTCCCGGGAGCCAGGCGCCGACGGCGACGACGGCGGCGTCGAGCGAGCTGGCCTTGGCGAGGGTGTCCCCGATCTCCGGCTGGCGGCGCAGGCTCTGCGCGGTCAGCGCGTTTTCGACGACGAGCGGAGCCCACAGCGGCCAGGTGGCAACGCCGTCGTGCCGGCCCAGGTTCTGGATCAGCTCCAGGGAGTTTCCGCTTCCGGGAACCGGCAGCGCGCCGGCCAGCTGCACGATGTTGCACGGGGGCAGGTTGGTCACATGCCGGGCTGCCATGTCCAGGGTGCGGGACCAGGAAACCCCGATGCTCGCTCCCGGAGCGGCCGCCGCCATGATCTCCGCCGCGGCCTGCTGGGCCATGCTTTCGCGCGTGGTGCGGTCGTCCGCTCCCGTGGGGCTGATGCGGACCCGTTCGACGCCGAGGGATTCCGCCAGGCGTGCCGGGGCAAGGTCAGCGGCCGCTTCCGGAAAGCGGACATCAATGCGCACTATGCCCAGGGCGCGCGCTTCATCCAGCAGGCGTGCCACCTGAAAACGGGAAATGCCGTAATTGCGGGCAATGTCCACTTTCGAATGGTTGCTCAGGTAATAATCCCGGCCAATTCTGGCCAGGAGTTCCTCATGGGACGAACCTGTTCCGGTAATGATTCCGCCCTGCCTGTTCCCGAATGAGCGTTACTTTGTTGCTCATTTGAGTGTATATGACTAGAGTTCCTGACCAAATGAGCGCAAGGAAATATCTCAAATGAGCAAGGGTGACGTATGAGATCAGAACGCAGCCAGCCGCAGGAGCGGCGCGGACGCAGAGTGAAGCGGTTCGCAGCGGCCGCGGCGGCAGCAGCAATGGTGCTGACCGGCTGCAGCAGCGCCAATGCGGACGGGCGGCAGGAGATCGTCGTCGCCATCGTCTCCAACCCGCAGATGACGGACGCCATCTCCCTGCAGGACCGGTTCAAGGAAGAGCACCCCAACGTCGACGTCCGCTTCGTGTCCCTGCCGGAGAACGAGGCGCGTGCCAAGATCACCGCCTCGGTTGCCACCGGCGGCGGCGAGTTCGACGTCGTGATGGTCTCCAACTACGAAACACCCATGTGGGCGGAGAACGGCTGGCTGACCAACCTGCAGGACTACGCGGACAACACCCAGGGCTATGACCCGGATGACTTCATTCCAAACATCCGCGAGGCGCTCAGCTACGAGGATGACCTGTACTCCGTCCCGTTCTACGGCGAATCGGCTTTCCTGGCCTACCGCCAGGACCTCTTTGAGGACGCAGGGCTGACCATGCCCGAACAGCCAACCTGGGCTGACATCGCAGGGTTCGCCGAGGCCCTGCACAACCCGGACGAAGGCTTCTCCGGCATCTGCCTGCGCGGGCTCGCCGGCTGGGGCGAGGTTATGGCCCCGCTGACCACCATGATCAACACCTACGGCGGCAGCTGGTTCGACGAGGACTGGAACGCCACCCTGGACAGCCCTGAAGTGAAAGCCGCAGTCACCGACTACGTGGACCTGATCCGCAATTCCGGCCAGCCCGGCGCGGCGACCAGCGGCTACGGCGACTGCCTGACCCGCTACAGCCAGGGCAACGCAGCCATGTGGTTCGACGCCACCGCGATGGTTTCAACGGTGGAGGATCCGGACTCCTCGCTGGTGGTCGGCAAGACCGCCTACGCTCCCGCCCCGGTGGAGGAAACCGATTCGGCCGGCTGGCTGTACTCCTGGTCCCTGGCCATTCCCTCCACCAGTGAAGAAAAGGACGCCGCCTGGGATTTCATTTCCTGGATGACGGACAAGGACTTCATTGAACTGGTCGGGGAGGAAATCAGCTGGGAACGCGTTCCTCCGGGAAGCCGGCTCTCCACCTATGAAATTCCCGAATACGCCGAAGTGGCACAGGCCTACGCCGAGCCCACGCTCTCGGCAATGGCCGGGGCATCGCAGGAAACGTCCATGACGGGCAGCGTGCCCTATCCCGGCCTCCAATTTGTAGGCATCCCCGAGTTCCAGGACCTCGGCACCCGGGTCGCCCAGCAGGTCTCCGCTGCCATCGCGGGCCAGAAAACCGTCGAGGAAGCGCTGGAGCAGTCCCAGCGCTACGCAGAAACCGTCGCCGAGAGCTACCAGTCAGGAGAGCACTGATGACCACACTGGTAGAGCGGCATAACGCGAAGGCGCACCGCGACGTCGAAAAGCGCCAGTCCGGGGGGATGTCCCGGGCTGAGGGCTGGCGGCGAAGGGGGCCGCTGCTGCCGGCGCTGATCTTCACGATCATCGTCACCCAGGTCCCGTTCCTGTTCACCATCTGGTATTCGCTGCAGAACTGGAACCTGCTTAACCCCGACGGCGACCGGTTTGTGTGGTTCTCCAACTACGTGGAGATCTTCGCCGACTCGACCTTCCGCCAGGCCGCCCTGAACAGCGTCATCTTCACCCTCGGCTGTGTGTTCTTCGCGATGATCCTGGGCATCATCTTCGCCCTGCTGCTGGACCGTTCCTTCGCCGGCCGCGGAATCGTGCGGACCCTGCTGATCACGCCGTTCCTCATCATGCCGGTGGCCGGCTCGCTGCTCTGGTCCGTTTCAATCCTCAACCCCAGCTACGGCCTGCTCAACTGGCTGATCGGGCTGGTGGGCATCTCCCCGGTGGACTGGACCTCCGCCCATCCGATCGCCTCGATCCTGATGTCCCTGGTGTGGCAGTGGACGCCGTTCATGATGCTGCTGGTCCTGGCCGGACTCCAGGCGCAGCCCAAGGACGTCCTGGAAGCCGCGCAGGTGGACGGCGCCGGCTGGTGGCGCACGTTCTTCTCCGTCACGCTGCCGCAGCTGCGCCGCTACATTGAGCTGGGCGTGCTGCTCGGCGCGATTTACGTGGTGAACACGTTCGACCAGATTTACCTGATGACGGCAGGAGGACCCGGCACTGCCAGTGCCAACCTGCCCTTCTACATCTACCAGCGGGCCTTCCTCGGCTTCGACATTGGGCAGGCCGCCGCCATGGGCGTGGTGGTGGTGATCGCCACCATCATCGTGGCAACCTTCGCCCTCCGCCTGATCTTCCGCAGCTTCGACACTAAGGACTAGCCGTGGCCACCCAGACACAGCCGGCTCCGGCCGAACGCACCCCCGCTGCACGCACCTCCGGGCAGCGCATCAACCGCAAGCCCAAACCGCGCGCCGGGGCATCCCTGCTGACTGTCTTCACCTGGATCATCGCCATCGGGTTCTTCTCCCCGGTGCTCTGGATGGTGCTGACCTCCTTCAAGCAGGAATCGGCGGCAGCCTCCAACCCGCCGTCGTTCTTCTTCACCCCCACCCTGGACCAGTACCGGGCGGTGCTGGACGCCGGCGCCGGGACGTACTTCCTCAACTCGGTCATCGCCACCGGCGTCTCCACCCTCCTGGTGGTCATCCTGGCGGTCCCCGCGTCCTACGCGCTGAGCATCCGGCCGGTGAAGCGGACCCAGGATGTGCTGTTCTTCTTCATCTCCACGAAGATGCTGCCCGTGGTGGCCGTGATCATGCCGATCTACGTCATTGCCGGACAGCTGAAGGTCCTGGACAACGTGTGGACGCTGGTGGTGCTCTACACCTCCATGAACCTTCCCATCGCTGTGTGGATGATGCGCTCCTTCTTCCAGGAAGTGCCCTCCGAGGTGCTGGAAGCCGCGCAGATGGACGGCGCGGGCCTTCTGAAGACCCTGTGGCGGGTACTCATGCCCATGGTGGCCCCCGGCCTCGCCGCCACCGCCCTGATCTGCGTCATCTTCGCCTGGAACGAGTTCTTCTTCGCGCTGAACCTGACGGCGGCGAAATCCGCCACGGTGCCGGTGTTCCTGGTGTCCCAAATGACCAGTGAGGGACTCTACCTGGCGCAGCTTTCCGCTGCCTCAGTGCTCGCATCCCTGCCGGTGGTCCTGGCCGGCTGGGTGGCGCAGAAGCAGCTGGTCCGGGGCCTGTCGATGGGAGCAGTCAAGTGAGCAGCAGCGGTTCCGTGCCGGCATCGATGTCCGTTTCCGTGCTGGACGGTCCCGGCAAACTCCGGCAGGAGGACCGGCCGGTGCCGGTACCCGGGCCCGGGGAAGTCCTGGTTCGGATTGCCTCGGTGGGTGTCTGCGGTTCTGACACGCACTATTTCCACGAGGGCCGGATCGGCAGCTTCGTCGTTGAGGCGCCGCTGGTCCTGGGCCACGAAGCCTCCGGCCGGATCGAAGCGGCGGGCAACGGCGTCGACCCCTCCCTGGTGGGGCAGCGGGTGTCGCTTGAACCCGGCATTCCGCAGCCCTATTCGAAACAAACCCTCGCCGGGCACTACAACCTGGACCCGGACGTGCGGTTCTTCGCCACCCCGCCCGTTGACGGGGCCTTCGCCGAGTACGTGGTACATCCGGCCGCCTTCGCGCATCGGGTCCCGGACAGCTTGTCCGATGACTCGGCAGCCCTGCTTGAACCGCTGAGCGTGGCACTGGCCGCCCGCGCTGCCGGAGAAGTGCAGCTGGGGGACAGGGTCCTCGTGGCGGGCGCCGGACCGATCGGCCTGCTGGTCTCCGCCGTGTGCTCGCTGGCCGGTGCCGAGGTCACTGTGACTGACGTCCGCGCCGAACGGCTGGAGGTGGCCGGGCGGTACGGTGCCGCCCACACCTTCACGGCCGCGGAGGCGCCCGAACCGGCACCGGAATACCAGGTGTTCATTGACGCCACCGGGGCCGAACCTGCCGTCCTCGCCGGTATGCAGCGCCTGGCGCCGCGCGGCCGCTGCGTCCTGGTGGGCATGGGAGCGGACACCATCGCCCTGCCGGTTCCGCTGGTCCAGGGCCGGGAACTGCGCATCACCGGCACCTTCCGCTACGCCAACACCTGGCCGCTCGCGGTTTCCCTGGCCGGGCAGGGGCTGGTGGACCTGGACGGGCTGGTCACGTCCCGGCACGGGCTGGACGACGTCGAAGCGGCACTGGTTGCCGGTGCCCGGGAGGGTGCGCTGAAGGCCGTCGTCACGCCGTAAAAGTTTCCGTTCCTTCCCCGCCGAGAGGCCAGTTACGGCTCTTATGGGCGCTGAAACGAGCCGTAACTGGCCTCTCGAGGGTGATAGGTTCAGCTGAAACAGGCCGGCTCAGTGCGGAGGACAGGCATGGTCAAACCAGCGGATGCGGCACCGGACGTAGCCCACGCATCGAATTTTCCCGAGTGGAAGAGACTCGTCTCCGAATCGTTCGTTCCCCTCGAAGCCACCCCGGTGCAGCCCGGCCCCGCCGCGTTCTCCGGGCGCCTGACCGGACGCCGGCTGCGCGAGCTGGCCATAGTCCAGGTGGACGCCATGCCGCACTGCGTCGAGCGGACACCGGAGCTGATCAACGGGGCGGACGGCGGGTTCTACAAACTCAGCCTGCAGCTCTCCGGAACCGGAATCCTGGTCCAGGACGGCCGGGAAGCCGTGCTCGAGCCCGGAGACCTGGCCATCTATGACACCGGCGCGCCCTACACCCTGACGTTCCACGAGCAGTTCACCACCCTCGTCCTGATGTTCCCGAAGCAGCTGCTCGGGCTGGCACCTGAAGACATGGCGGAGATGACCGCCGTCCGGCTGGGCCGGGGGCACCGCCTGGGCCGCGCCGTCGTGCCCTTCCTGACCCAAATCGGCCGGATGCTGCCGGAGCTGGACGGCCCGATCGGCCACCGGCTGGCCATGAACACCGTAGACCTGCTCTCCACCCTGCTCGCCGACGAGGCGCACGCCCTTCCGGATGCAGACGCCGGTGGCCAGGAACGCCTGCTGCGCCGGGTTCAGCACTTCATTGACGGGCAACTGGCCAACCCGGACCTCTCTCCCGGTTACATTGCGGCCGCCCACTTCATCTCCGTCCGCAGTCTGCACAAGCTTTTCGAGGACTCCGGCACCACAGCCGCAGCCTGGATCCGTGCCCGGCGCCTGGACGGTGCCCGCCGGGACCTCGCGGATCCGCTGCAGGCAGACGTTCCGGTGGGGGCGATCGGAGCGCGGTGGGGGCTGCCGGATCCGGCGCACTTCAGCCGGGTCTTCCGTGCCGCGTACGGGCAGTCGCCGTCGGCGTACCGCGCTGGCCGCTGAAAAGCCGTGCACGGTTAGTCAACTGGCGCACGCGCAAAGCCAAGCAATAAAGCGTGACCTGGCACACAGTGGGATAAGCGATCCGTCCCGCCGCTTGCAAAGGAGCAATCATGCACACCACCGAATCCCTCACCAGCTTCTCGGACCTGCTCGGTGCCATCCCGGCAGCCCCGAAAACCCGGGACATCCTGGATCCCGCGACCGGGGAGGTGGTTGCGGCCGCTCCCGTCCACACCCTGGCCGACCTTGAGGCTGCCGTAGCCTCCGCCCGCCTGGCCCAGCCGGAATGGGCCGCCCTCGGCCACACCGAACGCTCCGCGTACCTGATGCGGGCCGCCGACGCCGTCGAAGCCGCGGCCGAAGGCCTCGCCGAACTGCTCTCCCGCGAACAGGGCAAGCCGCTGAACGGCCCCAACGCCCGCTTCGAAGTCGGTGCCTGTGCCGCTTGGCTGCGGGCCACGGCGTCGTTCGAGCTGGAACCCGAGGTGCTGGTGGACGACGACGGGGGCCGCGCCGAACTGCATTACCGTCCGCTGGGCGTGGTGGGCGCGATCGGCCCGTGGAACTGGCCCATGATGATCAGCATCTGGCAGCTGGCCCCAGCCCTGCGGATGGGCAACACCGTGGTCATGAAACCCTCCGAGTACACCCCGCTCTCCGTCCTGGCGCTGGCCGCCGTCCTGAACCAGGCCCTTCCTGCGGGCGTGCTGCACGTGGTGTCCGGCGGCCGGGACGTGGGCCAAGCCCTGGCCGGACACGCGGACATCAACAAGGTCATGTTCACCGGCTCCACCGCCACCGGCAAGGCGATCATCCGCTCCTCGGCGGACACCGTGAAGCGCCTGACCCTGGAACTCGGCGGCAACGACGCGGGCATTGTGCTGCCCGACGCCGATCCCGCCGCGATCGCCGAAGACCTGTTCTGGGGTGCCTTCATCAACACCGGCCAGACCTGCGCCGCGCTGAAGCGCCTGTACGTGCACGAGGACATTTACGACGCCGTCGTCGATGCCCTGGCCGGCGTCGCGAACGCCATGCCCATGGGTGTGGGGCTGGATGAAAACAACGTCCTGGGCCCGCTGCAGAACCAGGCCCAGTTCAACATCGTTGCGGACCTGGTCCAGGCAGCGAAGGACGCCGGAGCCCGGATTGTCACCGGCGGCAACCCGGCCTCGGGCCAGCCAGGCTACTTCTACCCCGCCACGCTGGTGGCGGACATCGAGAACGACAACCCGCTGGTGGCGCAGGAACAGTTCGGCCCCGCCCTGCCGATCATCCGCTACTCCACCGTGGATGAGGCCGTTGCCATGGCCAATGCCCTGGACGTCGGTCTCGGCGCCTCCGTCTGGTCCTCGGACAAGGACGCGGCCCTCGCCGTTGCTGCCCGGATCGAAGCCGGCACCGTGTGGATCAACAAACACGGCGCCGTGGACCCGCGGATGCCGTTCGGCGGCGCCAAGCAGTCCGGCTACGGCCTCGAATTCGGCGTCGAAGGCCTCAAGGCCCTCGGGGCGCCGCAGGTCCTCAGCTACTGACCCATCCTCATTTGATCGAACGAACGAAAGCAACGAAGCTTCCATGGAAACCGAATACATTGTCATTGGTGCCGGCTCGGCCGGCAACGTCGTCGCCCGCCGGCTGCTCGATGCCGGCAGGAAAGTCACCGTCCTCGAAGCCGGGGACCTGGACACCAACCCGGACATCGCCCACCTGAACACCCTCGGCGCGCTCTGGCACAGCCCGCAGGACTGGAATTACTACACCACGGAGCAGGCCGGAGCCTCCGGGCGCCGCATCCACCTGCCCCGCGGCAAGGTGATGGGCGGATCGCACGCGCTGAACGCCTCCATCTGGGTGCGCGGAGACCGCTGGGACTACGATTCCTGGGCCGCGGCCGGCTGCGAGGGCTGGTCCTGGGAGGATGTGCTTCCGGTGTTCAAGCAGATCGAAAGCTACGACGGCGGCGCTTCCGAAACGCGCGGCACCGGCGGACTGCTGGACGTGGTCCAGGACTTCCCCCGCAACCCTGTGCAGGAAGACATGCTGGCCGGCGCGCAGGAGATTGGCCTGGAACTCAACCCGGACTACAACTCCGGCAGCGTTGAAGGCGTTTCCCGCATGCAGCTGAACGTCCGGGACGGCAAGCGGTTCAACACCTGGCACGCCTACTTGAAGCCGGTCATGGACTCCCCGAACCTCACCCTGGTCACCGGTGCCCACGTGCGCCGGCTGCTGGTCGAGGACGGCGTGGTGCGCGGTGTCGAGTACGAACTCGCCGGGGAACTGCACACGGTTCAGGCAGGGGAGACCATCCTCTGCGCCGGTGCGATCAACTCCGCCGAACTGCTGCTGCGTTCCGGCGTTGGCCCGGCGGCTGAACTGGAGGCAGCCGGCGTCGAACCCGTCCTGGACCTTCCCGGAGTAGGCAAGAACCTGCAGGACCACCTGCTGGCCCCGGTGATCTTCTCCGCCGGTGCCCGCCCTGTGCCGGACGGCGAGGTTGCCCCGGCGGAAGTGCATCTGTTCGCCAAGTCCCGCCCGGAGCTGCCCGTGCCGGACACCCAGCCGATCTTCTTCTCCGTGCCCATGTACTCGCAGGACTATGCGGGCGGCGAGATGACCGGCCCGGCAAACGGCTTCTCCATGCTTGGCGGCCTGGTCCGGCCGGAAAGCCGCGGCGAGATCACGCTCACCGGGCCGTCTCCGGAGGACCCGCTGCGGATCGACCTGGGCGCGCTGTCCGAGCAGGCCGACGTCGATGCGCTGGTGGCGTCGGTGCGGCAGTGCCGGGAGATCGGCCGGTCCGAGGCGCTGGCCAACTGGGAGCCCAAGGAACTGCACCCCGGCCCCGCCGTCTCAGACAGCGACGAGGATCTGGCCCAGTACGTCCGCGACTCCGTGGTCACCTACCACCACCAGGTGGGCACCTGCCGGATGGGCACTGATGAGCTGGCCGTGGTCGACCCCTCGGATCTGACCGTGCGCGGGCTGGCCGGCATCCGGATCGCCGACGCTTCAGTCATGCCGATGGTCCCCACCGGCAACACCAACGCCCCCACGGTGATGATCGCCGAGCGCGCCGCCGGGATGATCCTGGGGTAAGCCTTCAAATCGAGATCACAGAAACTGCCCGTATGAGCGCTCATACGGGCAGTTTCTGTCATCTCGATGGGCTGGGCGGGGCGGGCTAGTAGGCAGCCGCTGAGGCGGCCGCCACCCGCCGGCCGGCCTCCACCGGGTCCGCCGGATACCCGCGCAGGTACGCGGCCAGGGCCCCGTTGTAGGCCAGTACGACGTCGTCCGCCAGGTTCGCGGCACGGTCGCCGGCCAGCGGCTTGGCAAAGTGCCGCAGCCTCTCGGTCAGCAAAGCGGTATCAGCGGCGAGGACGGCGGCGATTTCATCCCCGGCGTCCGGGAGCTCCGTGGCAGTGGAGAGGAAGGCGCACCACCGGGCCGCCGGTTGCCGGGCACGGAAGGCGGCCAGTGCATCGAAGACGGACAGCAGCCGTTCCAGGTCGTTGCCGGCCCTCACTGCGCACTCGTCCCACACGGACTGCCACTCGGCGAGCCGGACGCGCAGGGCCTCCGCAACGAGACCGTCCTTGCTGCCGAAATGCGTGTAGAGGCTGGCGGCGGACACCTTGGCGGTGCTGAGCACCTCGTCCACGCCCGTGGCACGGATGCCTCGGTCGAAGAACACTTCTTCCGCTGCCGCGAGCAGCCGCTCGCGGGCCGGGACTTTCTGGCCGGTGGTCATGCGCCAACTCTAGCCAGCCTTGTTCCATAACGATAGTTCTGTTTGACTGTAACGATCGTTCTGATTCGAAAGGCGGGAGCCCGCAGTGCAGTGGAAGCTGGTATTCAGTGGCCTGACCCTGATCGCGGCTACCTACGGGCTGGCCCGGTTCGGGTACGGGCTGTTCCTGCCGCGCTTCGCCGAGGATTTCGAGATGGGCCCCGGTCTGTCCGGGATGATCCAGGCCGGAAGTTTCCTCTCCTACTGCGTAGCCGCCTTGCTCGCGGCCCGGCTGGGAACACGGACCCGCGTGGTGGTGCTGCTGGCCGGGATCACTGCAGCGCTCGGGTCCGCCGGAGTGGCCGCTGCCCCGAATGCGGGAGTCCTCGCAGGCGCGGTGGTCCTCGCCGGGGCCGGGGCGGGCTTTGCGACCCCGGGGCTCGTGAGCCTGATCGAATCCAACGTGGCGGCCCGGCGGCAGGAAAACGCCCAGGCCATCGTCAATTCGGGGACGGGCGCCGGTCTGGTGGCGGCCGGGGTGCTGCTCATCCTGGTGGCAGGGCAATGGAGGTTGGGCTGGGCGGTGATTGGCGCCGTCGTCATCCTGGCGACCGCTGCGACGCTCGCCTCCGACCGGAAGCGCGCACTCCCGGAGCGGGGGGAATCTGCTGCGCCCCGGATGCCTGGCCTGCGTGAACTGGCGCTGCTGCGCCGCCCGTTGATCGCCGCGGGCCTGGCGGGAGCGTCGAGCGCCGCGGTCTGGACGTTCGGCCGCACCGTCCTGGCCTCCGGTACCGAGGATGAGCTGTACTCGATTGCTGCCTGGATGGTGCTGGGCGGGTTCGGGGTGCTGGGTGCCGCAGCCGGGAGCATTGTGCAGGCATGGAGCCTGCGGACGGCGTGGACCACGACGGCGCTGCTGATGTCCGGCGCTACCCTCCTTCTGGCGGCGGGTCCGGCAGTCCCTGCGGCGGGCTATGCGTCGGCCGCGGTCTTTGGCGCCAGCTACATCGCCCTGAGCGGCGTGCTGATCGTGTGGGCGGTTCGGACCCTTCCGGAACAGGGCGCCGCGGGGACCGTATTCCTCTTTATTGCGCTCGCCGTTGGCCAGGCCGCCGGATCCGTAGGCCTGGGTGCACTGCTCCAGCCGCAGGCGCCGCTGCCCGCGTTCGGCCTGGCGGCCGCCGTCGGGGTCCTCGCCGTCCTTCCCGCCTGGATCCGCGGGAAAGCGTCCCCGGCTTCCCACCGAGAGGCCAGTTACGGCTCATTACAGCGCTGAAAGGAGCCGTAACTGGCCTCTCGAGGGGAGGGTTTGGTCCGGCCACAGGGTTGCTCGTAGCGTAGTCCTGCGAACGTACGGGGCTGGTCCTCGGGGAGAGGACACCATGGGCAATACCGTCACAGCCGTCCAGGCACCGGAGCAGGCAGCCCCGCCGCAGGGCCCGTCCCGGAGCCGCGCCGGCATCCTGCTGGCCGTCTGCATTGTGCTCATCGGCCTGAACCTGCGCACTGTCTTCTCCAGCTTCTCCGCCATCCTGCCCGAGCTCACCGCGGCCTCCGGCATGCCCGCGGCTCTGGTCAGCGTGCTCACCACCGGTCCGGTGCTGTTACTGGGCCTGGCGGCCCCGGCGGCGCCCGTGCTGGCCCGTAAGGTGGGCATCGAACGCACTATCCTCGCCGCGATGGTGGTCCTGACCGCAGGACTCGCCGTCCGCGGCACCGGCGACTTCACCGCCATGGCCGCCGGGACCATCGCCGCCGGTGCTGGCATCGGCGTCGTCAACGTCCTGCTGCCGACCCTGGTCAAGCGCGATTTCCAGCACCGGCTGGGCCTGATGAGCGGCCTGTACACAGGCTCGATCTGCGCTGCCGCCGCGCTCGGCGCCGGATTCACCCAGCCCCTGCTGCAGGCCACCGGCTCCTGGCAGGACGCACTGGCGTTCTGGACCCTGCCGGCGGCGCTCGTCGTGGTTCTGTTCGCGCCGCTGGCCCTGCGGCGCGGCCGCACCCCGGCGGACAGCGCAGCCGACGCCGGTCCCTCGGTCTGGCGCTCAGCCCTCGCCTGGCAGATCACGGGTTTTATGGCCCTGCAGGCCATGACGTCCTTCAGTGTCTTCGCGTGGCTGGCCCCGATCCTGCGCGAACGCGGCATCGACGGAGCCGCCGCCGGCTACGTGGTGGCCGGCTCGATCGTGGTGCAGGTCCTCGGTTCCTTCCTCGCACCTCCGCTGGCAGCGCGGCTGCGCAGCCAGGCCTGGCTCAATGCCTTCATCGCGCTTCTCACGGGCGCCGGCTTCGCCCTCACCATCCTTGGCCCCCTGGAGCTGGTGTGGCTCTGGGCGGTGATGCTTGGCGTCGGGCAGGGCAGCCTCACCGCGCTGGCGCTGACCATGATCGTGCTGCGCACCCACGACGCCGACACCGCGGCCCGCGTCTCCGGCATGATGCAGTGCGTCGGGTACGGTGTGGGCTCCTCCGGAACCCTGCTCGTGGGCATCCTGCACACGGCCTCCGGTTCCTTCACACCCGCAGCGGTGATGTTCCTGCTGGTGGGAGCCGCGGCGGCGGGCATGGGCTTCCTGGCCGGACGCGCCAGGTTCGTCGGCGGTGCCCGCCGGGATTAGGCCAGCAGCTCGGACAGGGAGGCCGTGAGGGTGTAGCCGTCCAGCGGACCAGGATCGGAGAGGCCCGTGGCGGCGCTGGTGACCAGCACCCGGTCGCCGAGCACCAGCACGCTGGTGGGCTGCCGGGCCGGTACGGGCACGGACGCGAGCCGTTCGCCGTCGCCGGAGTAGACGTCCAGTCGCGACGCGCCCCATACCGCACTCCAGATCCGGCCGTAAGGGTCCACATGCATCCCGTCCGGGTTCCCCTCGGGCACCCGGGCGAAGACCTCCGCAGCGCCGGGGTCCGCCGTCGTTGTCCGGAGGATGACCCCATCATCGGTATCGGACACCAGCACGCCGTGCCCGTCCGGCAGAAACACCGGCCCGTTGGGAATGGGGATGCCGCTGCGCAGGCGCACGACGCCGCCGCCCACCGGGTCCCAGCGCCAGAGGGCGCCGTCGGGCTCCGAGCCGTCGTGCACCATGGTGCCGAACCAGAGGGACCCGTCCGGCGCAAAAGCGCCGTCGTTGACGCGGTAGCGTGCCGGGTCCAGGTCCGTGTCCGCCAGCGGAACCGCCGTGCCGTCGGGCAGCAGCTCGACGATGCCGGTGCCCGCAGCGCCGATCAGCCGCCCCGCTGCATCCTCCTCGGCAAAACCCAACGGCTGCGGAAGGCTGTGGGTGAGCACGGGAACGTCACTCCCCGGCTCCCACGCATAAAGCTCCCCGTTCACGAGGTCCACCCACCGGGCACCGCCGGCCGTGCGACGCAGCCCTTCGCCGAGCTGAAGTGCGTGCGTGCTGACCGGTGTCCACATCGTCTGGTCCATGCCTGCCTTTCCGGGGAGTTGCACGTGTTGGAGTAATCTACCGGACCCGCCTGCGCCGGCCGGCGGGCGTGGTGCTAATCTCAGTTCTGCGAAGGCGGGCACCGGCCGGTGCTAACTACCTGGCATTTCCCGGCCGGAGAGACCGCCGGGGCCTTGATCGCAGGGGGCAGTTCCCATGAATTCAGACGCCGCATATCTTTCCCGGGCCATCGAGCTGGCCACAGCCAACGTTGCAGACAGCGGAGGGCCGTTCGGCGCCGTCATCGTTACCGCGGACGGACAGGCGTTCGACGGCGTCAACCGGGTTACCGCCAACAATGATCCCACCGCGCACGCGGAAGTCACGGCCATCCGCAACGCGTGCGCAGCCCTGAAAACCTTCGACCTCAGCGGTGCCGTGCTCTACACGAGCTGCGAGCCGTGCCCCATGTGCCTGGCCTCGGCGCTGTGGGCGCGCATCGACCGGGTGGTCTACGCTGCGGACCGGCACGACGCCGCCGCAGCGGGCTTCGACGACGCCCTCTTCTACGAGTACTTCGAAACTCCCGTCGAAAAGCGGTCAATGCCCGTGAGCCAGCTCTCCGGGGAGACCCGCAACGCGCCGTTTGACGCCTGGACCGCAGCGGCGTCGCGCATCGACTACTAAGTCCGGCGCCGGGTCAGGGCCTCCGGCGTCCGTCAGGCCGTCCGGGGGTCCCGCCCGGGCTGCAGGAGCCGTATCCTCCAAGAATGGACCCGGTTCTTGTGTGTCTGTGGATTTTCGTTGTGGTCACCGCCGCAACGTGGATCCTGTCCCTGATCACGCGGGAGTACTCGTGGACGGACCGAATCTGGTCGATCGTCCCCGTGGCGTACGTCTGGGTGTTCGCAGCGGCGTCGGACATGGAACCGCGGCTGGTGCTCATGGCAGTGCTGGTGACCCTGTGGGGCGCGAGGCTGACCTTCAACTTCGCCCGCAAGGGAGGCTACGCGCCCGGTGGGGAAGACTACCGGTGGGCGATCCTGCGCGGCAGGCTGCGGCCGTGGCAGTTCCAGTTGTTCAACCTGGGATTCATCAGCATCTACCAGAACGTAATCATCTGGCTGATCACGCTTCCGGCGCTGACGGTGTTCCAGAATCCGGGACCGCTGGGAGCCTGGGACTGGGCGCTCGCTGCCCTGTTCGTGGCAGCGCTGGCGGGGGAAGCCACTGCGGACCAGCAGCAGTGGAGCTACCAGCAGCTAAAAAAGCGTGCTCCCGGAAGGGAAGCCGGGCAGGGCTTTGTGCAGACCGGGCTGTTCCGCTATTCGCGCCACCCAAACTTCTTCTTTGAACAGGCCCAATGGTGGCTGTTCTACGGATTCGCCGTCACTGCCTCCGGTTCCTGGCTGCACTGGACCCTGGCCGGACCCGTGCTGCTGACCCTGCTTTTCGCCGGCTCCACGGTGTTCACGGAAAGTATCTCGGCCAGCCGGTACCCTGCCTACGCCGAGTACCAGCGGCGGACCTCACCCATCATTCCGCTGCCTCAGCGCGGTTCCTCCCGTCCCCTCGAAGCCGGCTAGGACACCTTGAAGGAAGCGCTCAGCTCAGTGGAACGCACCCCGGGTTCAATCACCTTGGCAAAGCACGTTGAATACGGCAGGTCCTTGTACGGGCCGAAGTTCGGCACCTCGGCATAGCCGGCCTGGGCATAGAACCGCTTCCCGTCGGACTGGGCCGAGCCTGCCTCCGCGGTGACGGCACCGAACCCGGCGGCGCGGGCACGGAACTCCAGGGAAGAGAGGATTGCCGTCGCCACGCCTGACCCGCGGGCGTACGGCAGCACGTAGATCCGCTTCACCTCGGCCGTGGAACAGTCCAGCCGCCGGAGCCCCCCACACCCCAGCGGCTGCCCCGAACTTCGTTCGTAGGCGATCACGAACACCGCCGTGTCCGCTTCGGTAGGCGGGGACGGGTCATGGTCCGGGCTTCCGTAGCGGGAGTCCAGCTCGGCCTGCTGCGCCCTCCGCAGGTCAGTGCCCACCGGGTTGGACCAGGGCACCTCCCGGATATAGAGGTTCGGGGGTAGCGGGAACACGTGAACCTCCTGGGCCTGCGGAACTGGTTCACCTCAATCTACGAAGCCCGGATTTCGCCCGTGTTTCCGCTGTGTGAGAACTGGGCTAAGCCAAAAACACGATTTTCCAATACATGTCAAAATGGAAGGGATGACTTCCCCCAAAACTTCCCCAGCTGCCCTGAGCGTACCCGGCGACAAGCCGCAGGTGCGTCCCGCAACCGAAGGCTGGGAGCAGGCCAAGGAGCCCGACGGCCGGCCCCTGCTGCAGTTCAAGTCCCCGCGGGTTTCCCAGCCCCCGGAGCACCTCGCTGACCTGACGCTTGCCGAACGGCAGGAGAAGCTCAAGTCCCTGGGGCTGCCCGGATTCCGCGCCAAGCAGCTCTCGGTGCACTACTTCCAGCACTACACCACCGATCCCGAGAAAATGAGCGACCTCCCCAAGGAGCGCCGCGATGAGCTGGTCAAGGAGATGTTCCCTACCCTGCTCACCGAGGTGAAGCGCCTCACCACGGACAACGGTGACACCATCAAGTTCCTGTGGCGGCTATTCGACGGTTCGCTCGTCGAGTCGGTGCTGATGCGCTACCCGGGCCGGATCACGCTCTGTGTGTCCAGCCAGTGCGGCTGCGGCATGAACTGCCCGTTCTGCGCCACCGGTCAGGCCGGGCTGACCCGCAACATGTCCACCGCGGAAATCCTGGACCAGATTGTCCAAGCGAACCGGGTCATCGCCGAGGGCGGCCTGGGCGGCAAGCGCCGCGACGGCGGGCACGACGCCGAGCGCGTCACCAACATTGTCTTCATGGGCATGGGCGAACCGCTGGCCAACTACAAGCGCGTGATGAACGCCGTGCACCGCATGGCGGCCGAGGCTCCCGAGGGCCTGGGCATGAGCGCCCGCAACATCACGGTCTCCACCGTGGGCCTGGTGCCGGCGATCAAGAAGCTGGCCGAGGAGAACATTCCGGTCACTTTCGCGCTGAGCCTGCACGCACCGGACGACGAGCTGCGTGATGACCTGATTCCGGTCAACAGCCGCTGGAAGGTGGACGAGGCGCTCGACGCCGCTTACCACTACTACCGCACCACCGGCCGCCGGGTCTCCATCGAGTACGCGCTGATCAAGGACATGAACGACCACCCGTGGCGGGCGGCGCTGCTGGCGAAGAAGCTCAACTCGCGCGGCCGCGGCTGGGTCCACGTGAACCCTATTCCGCTGAACCCCACCCCGGGCTCCATCTGGACCTCCCCGGAACCCGAGGTGATCCAGGAGTTCATCGACACCCTGATCGACGCCGGCGTTCCCACCACGGTCCGCGACACCCGCGGCAAGGAAATCGACGGCGCCTGCGGCCAGCTGGCTGCGGCGGACTAAGAACCCCTGAACAATGACGGCGGGAGGCCGGGTTCGCGAACCCGGCCTCCCGCCGTCGTTTGTCTGTGGGGTCCTACTTCTGCAGGTGGTCCACCAGGTCCTCGGCGATGCCGATGTACCTGGCCGGGGTGAGGGCGAGCAGGCGTGCTTCGGCTTCGGCCGGCAGGCCCAGGCCGGAGACGAACTCCTTCATGCGCTCGGCGTCCACGCGGTGTCCGCGGGTGAGCTCCTTGAGCCGCTCGTACGGGTTTTCCATGCCCGGTGCTCCGGCGATGGCCTCGGCGCGCATGACCATCTGGATCGCTTCGCCAAGGACCTCCCAGTTGGTGTCCAGGTCCGCGGCCAGCACGTCTTCGGCAACGTTCAGGCGCTCCAGGCCCTTGGCAACGTTGGAGATCGCCAGCAGCGAGTGCCCGAACGCGACGCCGATGTTCCGCTGCGAGGAGGAGTCCGTAAGGTCGCGCTGCCAGCGGGAAGTAACCAGCGTGGAGGCCAGGGTGTCCAGCAGGCCGTTGGAGATTTCAAGGTTCGCTTCGGCGTTCTCGAAGCGGATCGGGTTCACCTTGTGCGGCATGGTGGAGGAGCCGGTGGCGCCGGCAACGGGGACCTGGGCGAAGTAGCCGATGGAGATGTAGCTCCAGACATCCGTGCAGAAGTTGTGCAGGATCCGGTTGAAGCGGGCCATGTCCGCGTAGAGCTCCGCCTGCCAGTCATGCGACTCGATCTGGGTGGTGAGCGGGTTCCAGGTCAGGCCGAGACCCTCGACGAAGGACTTTGCCACCTGCTGCCAGTCGGCGTTCGGGACGGAGGCGTAGTGCGCGGCGTAGGTGCCGGTGGCGCCGTTGATCTTGCCCAGGAACTCGGTGCCGGCAACGTGGTTCAGCTGGCGGGTCAGGCGGTGCACCGTGACGGCCAGTTCCTTGCCCAGGGTGGTGGGAGTGGCGGGCTGGCCGTGCGTGCGGGAGAGCATCGGAACGGCACGGGTTGCCTCTGCCATGGCGGCGATCTGGGCCACCATCTTCCGGGCCGCCGGCAGCCAGACGTTCTCCACGGCACCCTTGACACCCAGGGCGTAGGAGAGGTTGTTGATGTCTTCCGAGGTGCAGCCGAAGTGCACCAGCGCGGTGAGGTTCTCGATGCCTATCGCGGCCAGCCGGCGGCCAATGTAGTACTCAACGGCCTTCACGTCGTGGACGGTGACCTGCTCGATCTCCGCCAGCTCGTTGACGGAGTTGCCGTCGAATCCGGAGACGATTTCGCGCAGCTGTGCCTGCTGCTCGGCGGACAGCGGCGAGGTGCCCGGGAGCACGGCGTTGGAGGTGAGGTGGATCAGCCACTCGACCTCAACGTGCGTACGGTCGCGGTTCAGCGCAGCTTCGGAGAGGTAGTCAACCAGCGGTGCGGTGGCGGAGCGGTACCGGCCGTCCAGGGGACCCAGTGCGATTGCGGGGGTCACGGCGGCAAGGGACACGCGGGGAGCGGAAGAAGAATCGGCCATGGGGCCAATTCTTCCATGGTCCCGCGCCGGAGCCGATTCCGTGACAGGGCGCTCCAGCTGCCCTCCACAATGATCCGAACGAGTGCCGGTTTCCCCGGCAGGGGAGCGGACGACGGCGGCAGGCCCGCGGCTGCCTAGAGTTGGCTTCCCGGCGGAACAGGACCGCCGGTCCGCCCCGGAACCAATTCGGCGGCGGCATGAACGGCCGGCAGGACAGGCAGGAAAACACGTGACAGGCGGGGACGCAGCGGCCCAGGCGCTCAGGGCAGGGGAAACGGCGGAGCTGCTCGAGCAGCATGCGGCGGAGCTGCGCCGCCTGCAGCGTGAATTGGGGAACGGGGATGAGGAGCAGTGGAGGTCTGCGGCCGGCGCGGCATTCCGTGACCGGGTTTACCGGCTGGCCCTTGAATTGGGGGTCTGCCTGGAGGCCCTGGAGCGGGCAGCATCTGCCCGGCGTGCTGTTTCCGCTGCTGAACAGTTCGAAGAACAGGGGTGGCTGGAATGAGCGGCACGTGTCCGCTGCCGCCGGCGTACCAGGTCCGGGGCGGGCAGAACAGCATCCTCGTGGAGTTCGACGCGCTGGAGATCCGCGCCGGGCGCCTTGAGGCCATCGCCGGAACCTTGCGGGACATTGGCGCCGGCCTGCAGCGGGTCTGTGGGGAGGAGGCTGCCTGGAACCGGACGCAGCCTGCCTCCGCAGCCGAAACAGCCAGGGTGGAACTTGACCGTGCTGTCTTCCTGCTGCGCGCGTGCATTCAGGCAGCCGAGGAAGCGGCCTCCGGGCTGCGGACTGCGGCAGCCAACTACCGGGATGCGGAGGGGCGTGCCGAACGCCTTGGCGGGCTGCCCGGGCTGCTGCCCGCGGGACTCGCGTTCCTGGATGCCGGCCCCGGCGGATTTCCGAAGCTGCGCTGGGTGGAGTCCCTGCCGCTGCGGCTCGTGGACACTCCCGCACTCCTGGCGCTGGCAGGGATGCTGGGCGGGCGGAGCGCCCTGCGGGAAATCGAGGTGGAGCGGGTCCGGGCGGCGGACGGCACGGCCGAAACGGTCCAGGTTTCCGGAACCGCAGCTGGACTGCTGGAGCGGAGCGCCGTGCTGCTGCGGGAGGATGACCCCGGTGTGGTGGAGGTGCTGCGCCTGGAAACAACGGACGGAAGCGCAGGCCCGGGGCAGGTTTTCGTGGTGACAATCCCGGGAACGCAGCCGGGTTCAGGGGCCGCGGGGGACAACCCGTTCGACAACTACGGCAACGCCGAGGGCCGGGCAGCAGAAAGCCGGTTTGTCGCTGCGGCCGTGGCAGAGGCACTGCGGCAGGCCAAAGCGGAAGCGGGAGACTCCGTGATCCTCGTGGGCTACAGCCAGGGCGGCATCCATGCTGCCAACACGGCCGGCTACCTGCGGGAAACGGAGGGGCTGGATGTCCGTTACGTCCTGACCGCGGGTGCCCCGGCCGGTGATGCCGCGATCCCGCGGGAGGTCCAGGCCCTGCACCTTGAACATGCGCAGGACTGGGTGCCGGGAGCGGACGGCACGTCCAACCCCGACGCATTTAACCGCGTGACCCTGACCCTCACCGGCGACGCCCCGGTGGCTGGAGACAGCGGACTGGGCCCGGCCCACAAACTGCCCGTCTATCTGGAGGGAGCCGAGGTTGCGGACGGCAGCGCAGACCCATCGCTCCGCGCATCCCTGGCGGGCGCGGGCGCTGTGGTGGGTGCGGGAAGCACCGCGTCCCGGGAGCTCTACCGCTTCCGGCGCAGGGAACGCCGGCCGGCCCTGCAGGTAGTGCCGAAAGCGCCGGAGCCCAGTCCCGCGGCGCCCCGCAGGGTGCCTCCCGGCAGGGATTAGCGGCGGGTGCCCGCCAGTGAACCGGCCACCAGCGAGACCAGGGAGATGATGATCGAGGCGAAGATTGCCGTCCAGAAGAATGAATCAATCTCGAAATGCACCGGAGTGAAGCTGGTGAGCCACGCAGTGAGCATCAGCATGGCCGCATTGATGATCACCGTGAACAGGCCAAGGGTCAGGATGGTCAGCGGAAGGGCGAGCAGCCGGACGATGGGACGCACCAGGGCGTTCACGACTCCGAACACCAGGCCGATGAAGAGGTATGCCAGCACAATGTCGAAGGTGGTGTTGCCGGTAGCCGGTGCACCGGCTTCCCCTACGGTGATCCCGGGCAGTGCCCACGCGGCAACCCATAGGGCGAGGGCGTTGATGAGGACTCTCAGCACTAGGCGCATGCCCTAATGCTGGCACAGCCGCCGGCGCGGCCAAAGCCCTGCAGCGATTCGGCCCGGAGAGCATCTGTGCGTTCCGTCACATGAGCACCCGTGAATCCGGACTAGTCTTAAGCCATGACCACTACCGAGAATGACACCAGTGCTGTGGCAGGAGAGGCGCACACGATCAGCCCGCGCCCGGTCGTTGACCGCCTGCCGCGCTACGCTGCCGGAAAGCCGCCCGTGGCAATTGAAGGGCTGCAGAGCTACAAGCTCTCCTCGAACGAGAACCCCTTTCCGCCGCTGCCTTCAGTCCTGGAAGCTATTGCTGCCCACCCGAACGTAAACCGCTACCCCGATCCGCTGGCAACGGCGCTGCGGACGGAACTGGCCTCCTTCCTTGATGTGCCCGCCGAAGACATCGTCACCGGCGGTGGAAGCCTTGGCGCACTGAACCAGCTCCTGGCCACTTTCGCCGGGCAGCGGGAAGACGGCACCCAGGACGAGGTGATCTACCCGTGGCGCTCCTTCGAGGCCTACCCCATTTCAGTCGGTCTTTCCGGGGCCCGCAGCGTGCAGGTTCCGCTGCTTGCCGACGGGCGCCATGACCTTGAGGCGATGGCTGCCGCTGTCACCGAGCGCACAAGGATGGTCCTGCTGTGCACTCCCAACAACCCCACCGGCCCGGTGCTCAGTACCGAAGAAGTAGAGGGATTCCTCGCGAAGGTCCCCTCGGACGTGATCGTCGTGATCGACGAAGCGTATGAGGACTTCGTGCGTGATCCGGACGCCGTCAACGGTGTGGAGATCTACCGCCGGCACCAGAATGCCGTTGTGCTGCGTACCTTCTCCAAGGGCGCAGGGCTGGCCGGCCTGCGCGTGGGCTATTCGATTTCCCATCCGCACCTGACGCAGTACCTCCGCGTTACCGCCGTGCCGTTCGCCGTTTCCCAGATCGCCGAGCAGGCCGCGATTGCCTCCCTGCAGCACCACGACGAAGTTGTGGAAAGAATACAAGCGCTGGTAGCCGAAAGGACCCGCGTGGTTGAAGGGCTGAAGGCACTGGGCTGGGCCATCCCGCAGGCTGAAGGCAACTTCGTCTGGCTGGAACTGGGGGAGAATACCCCCGAGTTTGCAGTGCTGGCGGAGCAGCAGGCGCTGGCGGTACGTGCCTTCGGGACCGAAGGCATGCGGGTGACCATTGGTGAGGAGGAAGCCAACAGCCGATTCCTCGCTTTATGTGCAACCTATACAAAAGGCCCCCGCGTTTCCTAGCGTGTCCTGAGTGCTTTTGGGGCCCCGGCCCTCGCTAGGCTGTGGGAAGTAACTTCCACATATATGCCACAAAGGGTACATATTCCCTGAGCGGCATATTTCTAGCGGGGGCCGGACCCGAAAGTCCGCCCCGGCGAGGAGAGGTATGGCCCTGGAGCACTTGCCCGCCACCGAATTCGATTCGACGGCGCTGAATGAGACGTTGGTGCCTGCCCCCGGCAGCTCACCGGACGGCATGGTCCAGCTGCTGACCCCCGAGGGGGAGCGCGTCGGACACGAGCTGTACGGCCGGTACGCGGACGACGTCGACGGCGAGGCACTGCGCTCCTTCTACCGGGACATGTTCCTCATCCGCCGGTTCGACACCGAGGCCACTGCACTGCAGCGCCAGGGTGAACTGGTGATGTGGGTGCCCCTCACCGGACAGGAAGGCGCACAGATCGGCTCCGGCCGGGCGCTTGCCCCGCAGGACTACGTCTTCCCGACTTACCGCGAGCACGGAGTCGCGCTGACCCGCGGCCTGCAGCTTTCCCACCTCCTGCGGCGTTTCCGTGGAATTTCCCACGGAGGCTGGGACCCGCGCGAATCGAACTTCCATCTCTACACCCTGGTCCTGGCCGCCCAGGTGCCCCACGCAGTGGGCTACGCCATGGGCATGGCCCGGGACAACGCAGCCGACGCGTCCTCACCGGCCGGCGCCACGGTCGCCTACTTCGGCGACGGTGCAAGCTCCGAAGGCGACGTCCACGAGTCAATGGTCTTCGCGGCCTCCTATGACGCCCCCGTGGTCTTCTTCTGCCAGAACAACCACTGGGCCATCTCCGTCCCCACTGAAGTCCAGTCCCGGATTCCGCTGGCCAACCGTGCCCAGGGCTACGGATTCCCCGGCATCCGGGTGGACGGCAATGACGTGCTGGCTGTCCACGCCGTGACCCGGTGGGCACTTGAGCACGCCCGCAGCGGCAACGGCCCGGTGCTCATCGAAGCCTTCACGTACCGGATGAGTGCGCACACCACCGCGGATGACCCCACCAAATACCGCCTCTCCGCAGACGAAGAGGCGTGGATCGGCCGGGACCCGCTCACCCGCCTCGAGAAGCACCTGCGTGCCTCCGGTGCCGGCGACGACGCCTTCTTCGCAGCCCTTGCGGCAGAGGCGGACGACATGGCAGCCCAACTGCGCTCGGACGTGCAGGCCATGGAACCGCCGTCGTTCGCTGACTCGTTCACGGACGTGTACGCCGAACCGCACCCCCTGATTGCCGAGGAACTGGCGTTCCACAAGGCGTACGAGGACGGATTCGCCGACGCAGGGTCCGGCAACGACACCGAGGAAGAGGTCGGCGCATGAGCACCATGACCATGGCGAAGGCCATCAATGCCGGGCTCCGCGCCGGCCTGGCCGCCAATCCCAAGACCCTGCTGATGGGCGAGGACATTGGGGCGCTTGGCGGCGTCTACCGCATCACTGAAGGCCTGCAGGCCGAATTCGGAACCGACCGTGTCATGGACACGCCGTTGGCCGAGTCCGGCATCATCGGCACCGCGATCGGCCTGGCACTGCGCGGCTACCGGCCGGTCTGCGAGATCCAGTTCGACGGTTTTGTCTTCCCGGGGTTCAACCAGATCACCACGCAGCTTGCCAAGATGCACTCCCGCAGCGAAGGCGCGCTCAGCGCGCCGGTTGTCATCCGGATCCCGTACGGCGGCGGCATCGGTTCGATCGAGCACCACTCGGAGTCTCCGGAAGCGCTGTTCGCCCACACCGCGGGCCTGCGCATCCTGGCACCGTCCAACCCGCAGGACGGCTACTGGATGATCCAGCAGGCCATGCAGGGCAAGGACCCGGTGATCGTGTTCGAGCCCAAGCGCCGCTACTGGCTGAAGGGCGAAGTGGACACCACTGCGCCGTCCGGAGATCCCTACAAGGCGCAGATCCTGCGCGCCGGAACCGACGCCACGATCGTCGCCTACGGCCCTCTGGTTCCGGTGGCGCTGGCGGCGGCCGAGGCCGCAGCGGAGGACGGGCGCAGCATCGAGGTTATCGACCTGCGCTCCATCTCCCCGATCGACTTCGACACGGTCACTGAGTCGGTGCAGCGCACCGGCCGCCTGATCGTCACGCACGAAGCGCCCACCTTCGGCGGGATCGGCGGAGAAATCGCGTCGCGGGTGGCCGAGCGTGCCTTCCTGCACCTGGAAGCGCCTGTCCTGCGGGTGGGCGGATTCCACATGCCCTATCCCGTTGCCGCCGTAGAGGAGCACTACCTGCCGGACATTGACCGGCTCATGGATGCCCTGGACACCGTCTTCTCCTACTGACAGAGCACCTGCCCTACGCCTTCCGCCGCCGGTCCGCCGGCCAACGCCAGATCGAGATGCCATGACTGAAAAAACATTCAAACTGCCCGACGTCGGGGAAGGCCTCACCGAGGCAGAGATCGTCCAGTGGCGGGTCAAGGAAGGTGACACGGTTGCCGTCAATGACGTGATCGTGGAGATCGAGACCGCCAAGTCACTGGTGGAACTGCCCTCGCCGTTCGCCGGGACGGTCAGCGGGATCCTCGTCGAAGAAGGCGCCACGGTGGAGGTTGGCACGCCCATCTTCCAGGTCTCACCAGCCGGGGCGGGCGGGAAGACCCCGGCCAAGGCATCCGGCAAGGTGAAGGAAGCCGCCGACACCGAACCGGCAGTCGCCGACGGCCCGCCGTCGTCGTCGCTCACCGGAACCGGACCCAAGGCCGACGCCGTCCGCCGCCGTCCGCGGCGCAGCCGGGCCACGGCCGTACCGGCGGCCCCCGAAGCGCCGGCTGAGGCCCCCCGGCCGGCCGACGCGCCGGCTGAGGCCCCCCGGCCGGCCGACGCGCCCCGTGCCGCTGCCAGCCGGCCGGATCCCCGCGGAGCTGCCGTAGCGGCTGCAGGCGCGGCCGGTGCCGCGGTACAGGACCGCTTCAACCAGCTCATCCAGCGCGTGCTGGCCAAACCCCCGGTCCGTAAGGCGGCCAAGGACCTCGGCATCAACCTTGCCGACGTCCCTGCCACCGGCGCCGGCGGCGAGGTCACCAAGCAGGACCTGATCAGCTACCAGGCCCAGCGCGAGTCGGAAGTCGACTCGGCGGACACCTTCTGGTCCTCCTCCAGCAAGCCGCAGGACAGCCGCATAGAGCGTGTCCCGGTCAAGGGAGTCCGCAAGGCCACCGCGAAGGCCATGGTGGACAGCGCCTTCAGCGCACCGCACGTGAGCATCTTCGTGGACGTTGATGCCTCGCGCACCATGGAATTCGTCAAGCGGCTGAAGGCCTCCCGGGACTTCGAAGGCATCAAGGTCTCGCCCCTGCTGATCCTGGCCAAGGCGGTTATCTGGGCGGCCGCACGGAATCCCTCCGTGAACGCCACCTGGGCCGGCGACGAGATTCACGTCAAGCACTTCATGAACCTCGGTATCGCAGCCGCCACACCGCGCGGCCTGATGGTGCCCAATATCAAGGATGCCCAGGACCTCTCGCTGAAGGAACTTGCCGTAGCCCTGAATGAGCTGGCCACCACGGCCCGCGCCGGCAAGACGCCACCGGCGGACATGCGCGGCGGCACTCTCACCATCACCAACATCGGTGCCCTCGGCATCGACACGGGCACCCCGATCATCAATCCGGGCGAGGTGGCAATCGTCGCTTTCGGCACCATCAAGCAGAAGCCGTGGGTGCTCGACGGCGAAGTCATCCCGCGCTGGATCACCACCCTGGGCGGGTCCTTCGACCACCGCGTGGTGGACGGCGACCTTTCAGCGCGGTTCATGGCCGATGTGGCGGCCATCCTGGAGGAGCCGGCACTGCTTCTGGACTAGGCTCGAAGAGGGAACCAACGATCGGAGCAGCATGGCAATGAATCCCGGACCCGGAAACCGCGGCGGCGGACCCCAGATCGACTGGAAGCGGACGGCCTGGATCCTGGTGGGCGCCTTCATCGTGTCCAGCCTGCTGATCATCCTGTTCCCCAACCTTGGCATGCTCTGGCGGCTGGCGATCATGGCACTTCTGTTCGTGATAGTGGTGCCCTTCTTCGACCGCAGGCGCCGCAGGTAGCTGCAGCGGCGCCCACGGCGGCATCCGGACTAGGAGGCTCCGGCCGCCGCCAGCGCCCGCCGGATCACGGGGGCCAGCCGGCGCACGCCTTCGGCGATGTCCTCTTCGGAGACGGCGCTGAACGCCAGCCGCAGCCTGGAGCTGGGCTCGTCGCCCGGGGTGAAGGCCGTACCCGGAATGAACACCGTTCCTGCCTCAATGGCCTCTGCCAGCAGGGGATAGGTGTCGATTCCCTCGGGCAGGGTGACCCAGACGAAGAAGCCGCCGTCCGGCACCGTCCAGCTCACGCCGTCGGGCATCTCATCCTGCAGTGCCGCCAGCATCGCTGCGCAGCGGCCGGCGTACAGCCGGCGCGAATCCCGGATGCGGCTCATCCAGTCGAAATCCCGAAGGTAGGCCGCGGTGATCATCTGGGTCAGCGGCGAGGGGCAGAGCACCACGGCCTCGCAGGCGAGGTAGAAGCGGCGGAACAGGTGCCGCGGGACCAGCGCCCAGCCCAGCCGCATGCCGGGGGCGAAAATTTTGGAGAATGAGCCCAGGTAGAGGACGTCCTCCGGGTGTGATGCCCGCAGCGGGGCCAGCGGCTCGCCGTCGAACCGGAGAAGCCCGTAGGGATTGTCCTCGAGGATCAAAATGTTGTTTTCGCGGCAGATCTGCACTATTTCGTCCCGGCGGGCAGAGGAGAGCGTGATGCCGCTGGGATTGTTGAAGCTGGGAATCGTGTAGAGCATCTTGATGGTCTTGCCGGCTGCGCGCAGCGCGCTGATCCGTTCCCGCAGCGCCTCGGGAATCAATCCCTCGGAGTCCATGCTGACCGGCTGGATGTCCACTTCGTATGACTCGAACGTGTTCAGCGCGCCCACGTAGGTGGGGTCTTCGCAGAGCACCACGTCGCCCGGGTTGCAGAAGACCTTGGCGGCGACGTCCTGGCCGGACTGAGAGCCTGTGGTGATAACGATGTCCGCGGGGTCCGCATCCAGGATTCCCTCGGCGGCCATTACGTCGCACGCCAGTTCACGGAGTTCGGCGAGGCCCTGGCCAGGGCCGTACTGAAGGGCTGCCAATCCCTGGCTGCGGATGATGGACGCCGTGGCATCGGCCAGTTCGTCCAGCGGCAGTTCCTGCAGGTACGGGCTGCCCCCTGCCAGCGAGACCAGGCCCGGCTGGATCGAGATGTCGAAGACATCCCGGACGGCCGACTGCTTGATGTGGAAGGCCCGGCTCGACAGCAGATCGTGGTGTCGGTGGGCTGAACCCGTAGCCCGGTCAAGGGCCACCTGTGCTTCCGGGGTCAGCACCGACCCCGTGGTTTCCTCAAACGTCATGCCACATCATGGCACTCGGGTTGACCGGTAAGCAACACAAGTTTTCTAGATCCAGCCTGCCTTGTGTGCCTTGATTCCAGCCTGGAAACGGCTCTCCGCCTTCAGTTCCTCCAGCATCCAGGCGATGTGCCGCCGGCAGGTTCGCACACTAATGCCCACCCGGCGCGCGATCACCTCATCCGAGTGCCCCGCCGCCAGCCCGGCCAGCACGGAGCGCTGGGTGCTGGTCAGGCCGGACTTGCCCGGGTCGTCCGCGAGGAAGGGCTCGGCGAGGCTCCACGCGAACTCGAAGAGCTTGCTGAAAAGGCCAATGAGGTTTGCGTCGCGGATTACCAGGCCGGCCCTGTCATACGTGTGCAGCTGGCGGGCCACGACCGCCACCTTGTCATCGAAAATGAGCGTGCGCATGGGCACGTAGGGCAGTGTGCGGAACTCCCCACCGGCCTCGCTGATCCGCTCGACCGCCTTGCAGGTTGGCACGTGGTCCCGGGTGCTGGAGTGGTAGAGGGTCTGCCTCTTCACACCGGCGCGCAGCAGGTCCAGGTCCTTCTGCACGCTTTCCTCCTGGAAGTCCGCGTTGGAGCCGTGGCCCGGCCTCGCGATCAGCACGCTTTCCGACGCCGAGCGGCCGTATTCGATGAGCACCCGCTGCACCTGCTCCGGGTCCTCGAGTACTTCAACGGAGGCGTCTGCGGCTACCTGGCGGCGTGCTTCGGCGAAGGTGGGCACGAGGCTTGCCAGTTCGCGCCGTTTGGCGCCAATGCGCGCCCGCAGTTCCAGCATTTCGCGTTCATCCGGATCCACCAGCTCGGCCAGGGCAACGTCGGGGGAAACGGCGGTGTAGACAAGGTTGTCGGGGCCCTCGGAGAAGAGCAGGCAGCGGGACCGGAGCTCTTCCACGGCCCGGTCTATGGCACGCGTTGTATAGCCCAGTGCATCGGACGCTTCAGCAGGGGTCCAACCCGGATGGGAGACCGCATAGCGGTACACCTCAACCGATACCTGATCCAGCAAATCTCCTCCTACAACCGCGGTGCTGGGACGGCCGGCATGGATCCGGCGTGCACCTGATGCCCCCAAGAACTGCCGGCCTTCGGGGAACGCGCTGCGCCCCAAAATTGGAACCCGAAGAGAGTGACATGACAGCTTAATGCCATTCTCCACCTTAGACCGGTAGTTCGGTACCCAAAATGCCGATTTCCGCTTGTCTGCGGGCTTTTGAAGGCAGTGCGCCCAGGCCGAAAACGACCCCCGGGGCACCAACCGGACATGACAGGAAGCTGAAATTGGTAACGGTGGACACACCCTTCCGGCCCGGGGGAAGCTTTCGGAGTCAAACACGACCGGCTGTGCAACCAGCCGAACCAAAAGAGGGGATACGACCATGAAGAAGGCAACTGCACCGGTTTCCATCAAGAGCTGGGAATGGTTCTAATCTAGGCCCCTCTATTGGGGGATGAACCAACCAGCAATACATCTAGACCCGCCCCAGCGGCGGTAACCAGACTTGAACCCGGAGGAAGAACGCCATGAGCCAGCTAACAGCAGTTCGAAACGCCTCGCGAACTAATGCAAGCACTCACTGGTGGACACTATCCATCTATACCGGCGGCTTCGATGTAGCGGACGGCATCATTGGAGAACTGGTTACCCCGCTGGCGGCGCAAGCCCAGCTGTGGGGGGCGCAGCGGTGGTTCTACACCCGCTGCTCCGAACCCGCGAACGCCCACGTACGCATGAAGGTCCTGGCGCCCCAGGAAACCCTGGACCGGCTGAAGTCCCTCCTCGGAGCACTCCAGGAGCAGGCAAGCGGTGTCATCGGCCACCTGACCGTGACCCACGCCTTCGGTGATCCGGCCTGCGACAGGCTGAGCCCCGGCGGCGCCGAGCAGCAGGACCCGCGGATCGAAGCCGATCTGGCCAAGTACGGCGGAGTGGAAGGCCTGGCACTCGCCGAGGAAGTCTTCGAGCTGTCCTCGGACCTTG
This sequence comes from Arthrobacter koreensis, assembly GCF_009193255.1. Lineage (GTDB taxonomy): Bacteria > Actinomycetota > Actinomycetes > Actinomycetales > Micrococcaceae > Arthrobacter_B > Arthrobacter_B koreensis. Next base: position 1,111,738 of record NZ_WACG01000001.1, on the reverse strand, counting down.
GCACCTGGGCAACGGCCCGTTTTCCGAAGGTGCAGAACCGGTGGGCACTTGGCTCGCTGCTGCTCTTCGATTCGGCACGCAGCATGATGAAGGGTCCGCGGGCATCCAGCTGGCCGGACCGGCGCCGGCTCTCCTGGGACTATTACTGGGACAGCCACCTGCGCAGCTGCACCGCCGGGTTCGGCCCGCGTGCGGCCAGCGTCCGGCAGGCCATGACGGTCCAGGTGGGTGCGAAGGTCATGCCGACCCACCGGCTGATGGCCGCTACGGCAGCCGAATCCGCCGTCGAAAACTGGAGACGCCGGTGGTTCCGGACTATGGACACCTATCTGTACCGGGCGGACAAGGCCCGCGTGAGCCGCAGTGCACAGCATTTGACGGTTTACCAGGCCCACATGCTCCTTAACCGCCTGGGTCTGTCCCTGCGGGAAGAAGCCGCCATGGGACTGTACGCCCGAACCTGGAGCACAGAGCGCGAAGCCATGCTCCTGGACAAGCACTAGTTCTCCCGGATGGACCGGGGAGAGGGCGTCGAGGAGAAGGAGGCGGTCAATATGTCGCAACGGAATGAAGTAGTTCTGGCTGCTGACGACAAGGACCTGGGGACGGTCCTGGGCTGCGACGAGGAAACAGTGGTTGACATGCGCGGCATGGGATACGTGGAGTCCCGCGGTGAGCTCTTCAATGTGGGTCCGGCACGGGACTACCTGAGGGACGCCGCCTGGGCGGACTGTCTCTGGGAGTAGCGCCGCCGCAGCATCATCACAGCCCGCGCCTGCCGGGCACAGAGAAGTCCGTTCCGGCACGCCGGCCCGCTGCGGGGCCGGGGTTTCGGAGCGGTAGGGGAAGCTTCCCCACGGAGACGGACCTGCCGGTACCCCCCACCGGCAGGTCCGTTTCTTTGTGTTTTACGACGTCGCCGCGAGTACTTGTTAAGCAGCCTTACTATTTTTCGATAGGCTGTTTCTGGAGCCGCGCTCCAGGCGCGGCAATAAGTTCCACTAGATGGAGGCCACATGTCAGATCAGAGCACATCCGCCAACGGACTTCCGATTCCCGGCGCACCTGCGCCGCAGCAGCCCTCACTTGCAGAACCCACCGAACCCCATGATCCGCTTCCCCCCAAGCCGGACCAGGACAGCCCGGAAACCGTTTCGCCAACCGGCGTCCCCACGGGCGCTCCCAAGACGTCCAATGCGCAGTCCGGCCGCTACCTGACGACGGCGCAGGGCGCCCGGCTGCGGGACACGGACCACTCCCTGAAAGCCGGTCCGCGCGGGCCCGTCCTTCTCCAGGACCACCACCTGCGGGAAAAGATCACCCACTTCGACCACGAGCGCATCCCCGAGCGCGTTGTGCACGCACGCGGTGCGGCAGCCCACGGCGTCTTCGTTGCCAACGGGGCCGCCGAAGGTATTACCCGGGCCGGATTCCTGGCGCGTGATGCCCAGACACCCGTCTTCGTGCGCTTCTCCACGGTCCTGGGCTCCCGTGGATCCGCAGACACTGTCCGTGACACCCGCGGGTTCGCCACCAAGTTCTACACGGACGAGGGAACCTTCGACCTGGTTGGCAACAACATCCCGGTCTTCTTCATCCAGGACGCCATCAAGTTCCCGGACGTCATCCACGCCGGAAAGCCGCACCCTGACCGGGAAATCCCGCAGGCGCAGAGCGCCCATGACACGTTCTGGGACTTCGTCTCCCTGCACACCGAAGCGCAGCACCACACCATCTGGAACATGTCCGACCGCGGTATTCCCCGTTCCTACCGCACCATGGAAGGCTTCGGTGTCCACACGTTCCGGGTGGTGAATGCCAAGGGGGAGACCTCACTGGTGAAGTTCCACTGGAAGCCGCGCCTGGGCGTGCACTCCCTGGTCTGGGAAGAAGCACAGATCATCAACGGCATGGATCCGGACTACCACCGCCGGGACCTGGCAGACGCCATTGAAGCCGGCGCGTATCCGGAATGGGACCTGGGCGTCCAGGTCTTCCCGGACACCGAGGATGAGATGTTCGAGGGCATCGACCTGCTTGATCCCACCAAAATCGTGCCGGAGGAGCTGGCGCCGGTACAGGTCATCGGTACCATGACCCTGAACCGGAACGTCACCAACTTCTTCGCCGAAACCGAGCAGGTTGCCTTCCACCCCGGCCATCTGGTTCCGGGCATCGACGTCACCAATGACCCGCTGCTCCAGGGCCGCCTGTTCTCCTACATCGATACCCAGCTGACCCGCCTGGGCGGGCCGAACTTCGCCCAGATCCCGATCAACCGGCCGCACGCCCCGGTCAATGACATGCTCCGGGACGGCTTCCACCAGGACGCAGTGCACAGCGGTGTGGCGCCCTACCAGCCCAACTCGCTGGACGGCGGCTGCCCGTTCCTGGCCGGCGCGGACATGGGCGCGTTCATCGATGTGCCCGCGCCGGTGGCGAAGTCCCGCAAGGTCCGGGAAAATCCGGCTACCTTCGATGACCACTACAGCCAGCCGCGGCAGTTCTTCCGCTCGCTGACCCCGGTGGAACAGGACCACGTCATCCAGGCGTACACCTTCGAACTCGGCAAGTGCTACGAAGAGAACATCAAGGTCCGCCAGCTGCAGGCCCTCGCAAACATTGACGAGCGCCTGTGCGCCGAGGTGGCAGCAGGCCTGGGACTTCCGGCACCGGCTCCGACGCTCAAGGTCGACGACGCCGAGCCGAGCCCCGCGCTGCAGCAGGTTGGCGGCACCTGGCCGGTTGACGGCCGCATCATCGGAATCCTCGCAGACGGAAGCACTGACCTGGCTGCCCTGGCCCGGATCCGTGCTGCCATTGACGCAGCGGACATGGTGCCGCTGGTCATCGCGCCGCAGGGCGGCATGCTGGGCGGCCAGATTCCAGTCCAGCGGACCTACCTGACGGCACGTTCCACGGAGTTCGACGCCGTCGTCGTTGCCGGTTCAGGTGAGTACGGTTCGGATGCGGTGGACAGCCTGGACGCCAAGGCAGGGAACCCTGCCGGGCACCCGGCAATCGACCCGCGTGTGGCTATCCTGCTGACGGAGGCCTACCGCCACTCCAAGGCGCTCGGTGCCTGGGGCAGCGGGGCGGGAGTGCTCGGCGCGTCCGGCATCCAGGAGGACGCCCCGGGCATCCTCGTAGAGTCCCCGGAAGAACTGGTTCCCGGACTGGTGACGCTGCTGAGCCAGCACCGGGTGTGGGAGCGGTTCCCGGTGGCTGCCGCTTCGTAGCGGCGGGCGCCACGTAAGCGACGGCGGGTCCCCGGCAGCACTGCTGCCGGGGACCCGCCGCTGTTGTTGGATAGGCGGGCCGTTACGCCGGGTCGGGTGCGTCCTTGGCTTCGAGGGACCGAATAAGTGTGTAAAGCGCCTGCCGAAGCTCAGCTTCGCCGGCCCGCGAATCACAGTTTTTCCTGACCGCGGCCAGTTCCTCCACCATGGCGGTACCTGCGGCCGTACGCGTCCACCGGCCCGGCCGGCGGGGCCGGGCGTATCCGGCCTGGTGCAGCGACGCGAGACTGAAGGACGCCTCGTCCTGGCTGAGGTGCGTTAGCTGGGCCACCCGTGCGGCGGGCATGCCCGGTGCGGTGAGGGCTTTGAGGACGCGGACCGATTTTTCGGTCAAGGACAGTTCGGCAAGGAAGAGCCTGCTGGCTTCGGCCGAGAGGTGTGCTGCGGCACCCAAAAGCAGCGTAAGTCCACCGGGAAGCGGGGACTGCGGATTAGTTTCCAACGCGCCACCCCGGCGGGGACCATCCCGCAGGCACTTCATGGCCGGCGAAACTCTCGCACGCGGAGCAGGTGTAGCTCACGACGCCGGGATCGTTTCCGGCAGGTGCCGTGTAGAACTCGTAAATCAGGTAATCGTCAACGCCGCAATGGTGGCAGATCGGCAAGTGCGCCGGCAGGCCCATCGATAACTCCGTAAAGGTATGCAGAAGCCGTGGCCGCGTCTTGACCGTATCCGGATATCGTAGTATCTAACCTCAACCACGACAATCGTGGGCGCTTAGAGCGGACACCGGGGCTGGAAAAAGGAAACAAGGCACTATGGATGACCTGAGGTCTGCGACCGCCACCGCAGCGCAGCTGCAGGACCTGCTGATACACCACGAGGATGTACTTGAATTCCTCCAGCAGCTGGCCCGGCTCAGCGCGTCATCGCTCTCCTCCATGGGCACGGTGTACTGCGGCATCACCCTGCAGCGGTCCCGCGGACATAACTACACCGTTGCCAGCAGCGAGAGCGCCGCGCTGGAAATGGATGAGATGCAGTACGCCTTTGATGATGGCCCGTGCCTGCATGCCCTTCGGGTCCATGAGGCCGTCGACGTTGCCGATACCTCGGCCGATCAGCGCTGGCCCGAATACATGCGCCACGTCGTCGCGCAGGGTGTGCGGTCCATTTACGCGGTTCCGCTGAGGCTGGAGGGGCATGCCCGGGCAGCCCTGAATCTCTACTCGCGCTCCGCCATGACCTTCGATGAAGATTTCAAGCGGGTGGCACGCACGTACGCGGAGGAAGCCTCAATGGCACTCCGCCTGGCAGTGCGGATGTCCCAGCGCGCAGCCACCGTTGAAGACCTGCAGTCCGTGCTGCAGTCGCGAACGGACATCGACCTGGCAATCGGCATCATCATGGGCCAGAACCGCTGTTCCCAAAGCGAGGCATTCGACACACTGAAGCGGGCCTCCAACAGCAGGAACCTCAAACTCAAGGTGCTGGCAGGGGAGATCGTCGCGAAGCTTAACGGCGCCCCCTCCGAGACGCACTTCCAGACCCCGTGACCGGCTCCGCACCGGCGGATGGCCCGCTGCGCACGCTCCTTCTTGGCTACGGTCTGGGCGGGAGGGTCTTCCACGCTCCGCTGCTCGAAGCCGATCCGCGGTACTCCCTGGACGTTATTGTCACCTCTGACCCGGAACGCGCCCGAGCCGCTTCGCTGGCTTACCCGCGCGCCGCCGTCGTTCCCTCGGCGGAGGCCGCCCTGGCCCTGGCCGGAGAGCTGGACCTCGCCGTTATCAGCACGCCCCCGGCAACCCATGCGCCCCTGGGGCTTGCTGCGCTGCGCGCAGGACTGCATGTAGTGGCTGACAAACCCTTCGCGCATTCTCCGCAGGCCGCACGGGACCTTCTGGAAACGGCGGCCGCCGCCGGCAAGGCGCTCTCGGTTTTCCAGAACAGGCGCTGGGACGGGGACTTCCTCACGCTCAAGGGCCTGATCGAACGCGGCGACCTCGGAACGGTTAGCCGGTTCGAATCCCGCATGGAATCCTTCAAGCCGTCCGTCACCAAGGCCTGGAAGCGGGAAGCCGGGACGGACGACGGCGGCGGGATCCTTTTCGACCTGGGCCCCCACCTGATCGACCAGGCACTGCAGCTCTTCGGCCCTGCCGAACCCGCCTACGCGGAAGTCCACGCCCGGCGGGAGGGCGGCGGCCCGGACGACGACGTGTTCGTGGTCCTGCAGCACGCCTCGGGCGTCCAGTCCCACCTGTCGATGAACTCCCTGGCCCCACAGCCGGGGGAGAGGTTCCGGGTCACCGGGTCCACAGCGGCCTGGACCAAGCGCGGAGTCGATCCGCAGGAAGCCCAGCTGGACGCAGGGATGCTCCCCGGAGATCCGGGGTACGGCGAAGAGGAGCCGGCCGAGTGGGGGGTGCTGGGGACGGCTGCGTCCGCCGTCGCCGTGCCCACGGAAGCCGGCCGCTACCAGGAGTTCTATGCCGGCTTCGCGGCGGCTGTCCTGGAGGGCGGATCCTTGCCGGTGGACCCTGCCGACTCGCTGCGGGGGCTGGAAATTATACGGCAGATCCACGCCGGAATCTGATTCGCCGAAGGCCGCCGCGTAACCACTCTGCACCAACGCGACCGAAATCACGTTGTGGTCCTCATCTCCTTTAGCATTTGAGGAATGCACCTCAAAGACCGGATCGAAGATTCCACCCTGAGCCGGCGGCAAGTCGGAATCATTGCAATTTGTACAGCCCTCTACATGATCGACGGTTTCGACGTCCTGGTCATGGCCTTCAGCGCCTCCGCCGTCTCAGCAGAGTGGGACCTCAACGGAGCCCAGCTCGGTTTCCTGCTCAGCGCAGCACTGGTCGGTATGGCTGTTGGCTCCATTTTCGTTTCCACCATCGCGGACATCATTGGCCGGCAGAAGACCCTGCTGATCGGCGTCTGCGTCGTCGCGGCAGGCATGTTCGCCTCCGTCTTCGCTCCGTCCTACGAGGTCCTGCTGGTCCTGCGCCTGATCACCGGCGTCGCGATCGGCACCCTGCAGGCGACCATCAACGTCTTTGCCTCCGAGTTCTCCAACGCCAAGCGGCGCTCAACCGCCCTGGCCATCGTCAGCATCGGCCAGCCGGTGGGCGGCGTGCTGGGCGGCCTGGTGACCGGTGTGCTGATCTCTTCCTTCGGCTGGCGCTCAGCCTTCCTCTTCGGCAGCATTGCCACGCTGATCATGATTCCGCTGGTACTCAAGGTGCTGCCGGAGTCCATTGACTACCTCTCGGTGCGCCGCCCGGCCAACGCCCTGGAACGCATCAACAAGACCCTGCGCAGCATTGGCCAGGAACCGGTGGCGGAACTGCCCGAACCGGCACCGCGCGGGGAAAAGAAATCCCGCTTCGCAGATGTCCTCACCGGCGCCAACGCCCGGCGTACCATCCTGCTCTCGCTGGCGTACTTCATCCTCATGGCCAGCTTCTACTTCGCGAACTCCTGGACCCCCAAGCTGATCACTGCCAGCGGCTTCAGCGCCCAGGACGGCATCAACGCCGGAGTGCTCTTCAGCGTCGGCGCGATCACCGGCGCAGTGGTGCTCGGAGTCTTCGGCGCCCGCTACGACATGCGGCGGGTCCTGGCCGTCTTCTTCGTCATTGGCGCAGCCACATTCGTGGTGTTCGCCAACTCCACCCAAGGCTCGCTGCCGCTGGCACTGTTCGCCGCGGCCCTCGTGGGCTTCGGCTCCAACGCCCCGATTGCCGGCATGCTGGCCATCAGCCCCACCTACTACGACTCCGAGGTCCGCGGCACCGCCCTGGGCCTGGTGATCGGCATGGGCCGTGTCGGCGCAATCGTTTCGCCGATCCTGGCCGGCGGACTGATCGACGGCGGCTGGACCCCGGGGGACCTGTACTTCCTGTTCGTCATCCCCATGGCCCTGGGCGCCGTCGTCATTTCGATGCTGGGCGCTCCGGTGCTCCGCGGCGCTGCAGCCAAGGTTCCGGCGCCGCACTAAGCCCTTCCGGAACAGCAAAGGGCCGGCAGCCCCCACGGGGGATGCCGGCCTTTACTGTTCCGTGCGGAGGACTACGGAGCAACCAGTTCCTTCCAGCCCTCGGTCAGGGACAGTCCGTGTGCGTCGGACACCGAGTGGTGGGTCACCGCGCCGCCGGCGATGTTCAGCCCCCTGGCCAGTGCCGGAGAATCCTCGAACGCGTGACGCACGCCCTTGTCCGCCAGCGCCACGGCGTAGGGAAGGGTGACGTTGGTGAGCGCATAGGTGGAGGTGTTGGGCACGGCGCCCGGCATGTTCGCCACGCAGTAGAACAGGGACCCGTGCACGCGGAAGGTGGGGTCTTCATGCGTGGTGGGACGGCTGTCCTCGAAGCAGCCTCCCTGGTCCACGGCGATGTCCACCAGGACGGAGCCGGGTTTCATGCGGGCCACCATGCCATTGGTGACGAGCTTGGGGGCGCGGGCGCCGGGCACCAGGACGGAGCCGATTACCAGATCTGCGTCCAGCAGGGCCCGCTCAATCTCGAAGGCGTTGGATGCCACGGTCTTGATGCGGCCGGCATAGAGCGCATCAAGTTCGCGCAGCCGGTTGATGTTGATGTCCAGGACCGTTACGTCCGCGTGGGCGCCCACGGCAACAGCGACGGCGTTAGTCCCGGCTACTCCGGCCCCGAGCACCACCACCTTGGCCGGCCGCACCCCGGGAACGCCTCCCAGCAGCAGCCCGGGCCCGCCGGCGGGGGCCATCATGCACTGCGCGCCAACCTGGACGGCGAGACGGCCGGCAACCTCGGACATGGGGGCCAGCAGCGGCAGTGCCCGGCCTTCCTGGACGGTTTCATAGGCGATAGCGGTAACGCCGGATTCGAGCAGGGCGCGGGTCAACTCCTCGGTAGCTGCCAGGTGCAGGTAGGTGAAGAGGACAAGCCCGGGCCGGAAGTACTGGTACTCCGAGGCGATGGGCTCCTTGACCTTCAGGATCATGTCTGCGCGCTTCCAGACATCCGACGCCGCCGGCACCAGTTCGGCGCCGGCTGTCGCATATTCCTCGTCGGTAATATTCGAACCGGCTCCGGCGGCTGCCTCCACCAGGACGGTGTGTCCCCGGGTGGTCAGCTCATGGACTCCGGAGGCCGTAATGGCCACGCGGTACTCGTTGTTCTTGATTTCTTTGGGGATACCGATAATCACGTTTTGCTCCGGTCAACAGAATTGAAAGTACGAGTGGAACCAGCTGCGCTGGCGAGCAGGTGTGCGGAGCCGCACGGCGGCGGTGCTCCTAGGTATCAGTCCCCCCTGAAGTGCCGTCCCCGCCCTGAGCGGCCGCCTTCGCCGCGCGCTGTTCGCGCTGGGACTTCAGCCAGGCCTCGACGTCGGACATCCTGATCCGGCGGTGCGTACCCCGGTATTCAACGGGGATGACCCCGGCGTCGGTCAGGTTGCGCAGGTACGTATGGGAAATCCCGGCCGCAGCGGCGGCCTGGGAAGTGGTGAGCAGCGGATTGTGCGCCGGGGATTCGCCGGGCTCCTTCGTATCGTCCGAAGAAGCGGAGGCGACGGTCACGGCAGAGCCCCCGGCAAGCCGGCCGAGCAGTTCCAGTACTGCGTCCCGCGCTGCGGCAGGAAGCCGCAGCGCCGTGCCGTCAACGAAGACCGTGACGTCGCCGGACGAAAGTGCCCGGGTCAGCGCGGAGGCATCCTTGCCGGTCAGCGCGGGGAAGGTCCTGCTCTGTTGGCTCATGGATCACATCTTGCCAAATGAAACCGGCCGGAAACATGATCTGGCGTCACAGAACTGCGCGCCGCGCCGCCGGGTGCCTCTTTGGCGTCCGGGATGCGCCGTGCTGGAATGGGAGCCAACCGCGCCCGCAGCGGCGCAGAACGCCGATTCAAAGGGGAATCATGAGCAGCCGCACCATACGGGGAGCCGTCCTGGAACGTACTGGAGCGGAGCGTCCCTACGCCTCCAGCCGCCCGCTGCACCTGGCCGATCTCGAGCTGGACCCGCCCGGCCCCGGAGAGGTTCTGGTCCGTATCGAGGCCGCGGGGGTGTGCCACTCGGACCTTTCCGTTGTGAATGGCAGCCGCGTCCGTCCGCTGCCCATGCTGCTGGGCCACGAGGCCGCCGGGCGGATCGAGGAGCTGGGACCGGACGTTCCGGACCTGCACCGCGGCCAGCGCGTGGTGATGGCGTTCCTGCCGCGCTGCGGGGAATGCGCCGCCTGCCGGACCAACGGCAAGATGCCCTGCACCCCCGGCAGCGCGGCCAACAACGCAGGCACCCTTCTGGGCGGCGGCATCCGCCTTCGCCGGAACGGTGAACCCGTGCTCCACCACCTGGGGGTCTCCGCTTTCGCCACCCACGCCGTCGTCAATTACCGGTCCGTCGTGGCGGTGGATGATGATGTTCCGCCTGCCGTCGCCGCCCTGCTGGGTTGTGCAGTATTGACCGGTGCCGGGGCGGTACTGAACGCGGCGCCCCCAGGCCCGGATGACGACGTCGCCGTGGTTGGGCTGGGCGGTGTTGGCATGGCAGCGCTGCTGGCAGCCCGCGCGGCCGGGGTGAACAGCGTCATCGGCATTGACGCGCTGCCGGAAAAGCTGAAGCGCGCCCTGGAACTCGGCGCTGACACCGTCTACACCCCGGCGCAGGCGGCCGACGCCGGGATCCAGGCCGCGCTGGCCGTGGAGGCTGCAGGGCACCCGCGCGCCTTCGAGACTGCCGTGCAGCTCACCGCTCCCGGCGGCACCACGGTGACCGTCGGGCTCCCGGCCCCGGACCAGCAGGCGCAGATCGCTCCGCTGACCCTGACGGCGGAAGCCCGGACCATCATTGGCAGCTACCTCGGCTCGGCCGTGCCGTCCCGGGACATTCCGGTCTATGCGGATCTCTGGCGCCAGGGGAAGCTGCCGGTTGAAGAACTGGTCTCGGCCGAGGTTGCCCTCGAAGACATCAACGAGGCCATGGACACCCTTGCGGACGGCCAGGCCATCCGCCAAGTTATCCACTTCGACTGACCCGAACCCGCGCTTGACCGAAACCTGATAGCGCCGGACGGGCCGGGTTAGGCGGTGCCGGAACATCTGGGCGCCGGACGGTCCGGGTTAGGCTGCGGTGCCGGAACATTGGAGCGTCGGACGGACCGGGTTAGGCGGCTTTAATACTCCGAAGCGAGCCCTGCGAGCGAAGGAGTTTCGTTGCCGCCGTTCCGGTCCGCCCGGCGCGTGGCCAGCCCGGCGCCCGGTCCGCCCGGCGCGTGGCCAACCCGGTGCGCAGCCAGCCCGGCGCGTGGCCGCCCGGCGTGTCGCCAGCCCGGCTGACCCGGCGCCACGCCGGTCGAAACCTAGTCCACCAGCCCGTACGCCGGCAGGGTCAGGAAGTCCACGTAGTCCTCAGCCAGGCTGATCCGGCCGATCAGTTCGCTGGCCGGGGCGTAGTAGCGGTTGAACTTCTCTTCATCCACTTCGCCGCGCAGCCGTTCGGTTTCCTCCGCCAGCAGGCGCTTGACCAGGTCCTCGGTGACAGTCTCCCCGGTGTCCTCAAGGGTGACGCCGTTGCGGACCTGCTGCCAGACCTGGGAGCGGCTGATCTCGGCAGTGGCGGCGTCCTCCATCAGGTTGTGGATTGCCACCGCTCCGTTGCCCGAAAGCCAAACGGCGGTGTACGCGACGGCGACGTAGAGGTTGGAGCGCAGCCCGGCCTCGGTGATCGATCCCTCGGCAGTGGTGACGTCCAGCAGGTCCCGGGCAGTAACGCTGACGTCTTCGCGGAGCTTGTCCACCTGGTTGGGCTTGTCGCCGAGGACTGAGTCGAAGACCTCGCGGCAGGTGTCTACCATGTCCGGGTGGGCTACCCAGGAGCCGTCGAAGCCGTCATTGGCCTCACGGGACTTGTCCGCCGTGACCTTTTCGAATGCCTTCGCGGTGATTTCGGGTTCGCGCCGGTTGGGGATGAAGGCTGCCATCCCGCCCATTGCGAAGGCCCCGCGGCGGTGGCAGGTCTTGACCAGCAGCTCCGTGTAGGCGCGCATGAAGGGTGCGGTCATGGCGACGTCGGCGCGGTCCGGAAGCAGGAAATCCTTGCCGGAGTCGCGGAACACCTTGATCATGCTGAAGAGGTAGTCCCAGCGCCCGGCGTTGAGTCCGGCGGCGTGGTCTCGCAGTTCGTAGAGGATTTCCTCCATCTCGAACGCGGCGGGAATGGTTTCGATCAGTACGGTGGCGCGGACCGAGCCTTGCGGAACGCCCACGAAGTCCTGGGCAAAGACGAAGACGTCGTTCCAGAGGCGGGCCTCCAGGTGGCTCTCCATCTTGGGCAGGTAGTAGTAGGGGCCCTGGCCGTTTTCCAGGAGCTTCTTCGCGTTGTGGAAGAAGTGCAGGCCAAAGTCGACCAGCGCTCCCACCGCCGGTTCGCCGTCGATCAGTACGTGTTTCTCCGGCAGGTGCCAGCCGCGCGGGCGCATGACTATGACGGCGAGGGGCACGTCGGTGCGCAGCGCGTAGTCCTTGCCGTCCGGGGAGGTGAAGGACAGGTCTCCGCGGGCGGCCAGGTACAGGTTGTATTCGGCATCCACCACGTTGTGCCAGGTAGGCGTCGCTGCGTCCTCAAGGTCCGCCAGCCACACCTTGGCGCCGGAGTTAAGGGCGTTGATCGCCATCTTGGCCGGGGACGCGGGGCCGGTCATTTCAACGCGGCGGTCCTGGAGGGCGGCGGGGGCCGGGGCCACCCGCCAGTCTCCTTCGCGGATTTCGGCGGTCTGGGGCAGGAAGTCCAGGGTTTCACCGGCTGCGATTGCCTCACGGCGCTTCGTGCGGGCGGCCAGCAGGTCATTCCGGGTGGGGGCGAAGCGGTGGTGAAGTTCTTCGATGAACGCCAGTGCCTCCGGTGTCAGGATGGTCCCGGCGCCCTCGGCCGGGTTTGGATCGGTTACTTCGATAGCCATGGGTTCTCCTCTCGCGCACCGGCTTGGTCGGGGCCGGACGGCGTCGTCGAAATGCAGCGTGCCCTGAACGTACGGGGCGAACCGAGGGGTGTAAACCCGCTCCTTCCCGCTAATCCAGCTCTCTGTCCGCTCACGTCGTGAACGAACTCTCATCCTAAACGAAAACTTATTTCCGTATCGTGAACATTATGGTCCGGTGGGAATGAGGGCAAGGTCAGGGGCTGGTGTGCCGGGAAAGGCCGAGGGGCAGCGGACGGATTTCGTGTTCGAGCCGGAGAAAAGTTCCAAGGGGAGTGACGATCCCCGGTCAATGCGCCCTTAATGGAGAGACGGCGATCCCCCTCCGGGATCCCCTTCTTCAGGAGATGAGTGCCATGGCAGAATCCGCCAGGAATCCTGGACAGTCCACCGCCTCGCCGACGGCCAGCGGAGACGATACGCAGCGGGACAGTGACCTCGCCCAGCACCGGCCCTCAGGGCCGCTGCACACACCACGCGGAGACACCACCATCGAAGAGAACGTGGTGCAGAAACTAGCAGGCATTGCCACCCGTGAAGTTCCGGGCGTCCATGCAATGGGAAATGCCGCTCGGCGCGCGTTCAGCGCCGTCACCGAGCGGATCCCGGGCTCCCAGACGAACTACGGGAACGGCGTGAGCGTGGAGAAAGGTGAGCGCCAGGCTGCGGTGGATGTGAGCGTGATCGTGGAATACGGCTTCTCGATCGTCGAGGTCAGCCAGGCGATCCGCACCAACGTCATCCGCTCCGTCGAAAACGCCACCGGGCTGGAAGTCCTTGAGGTCAACGTCAATGTTACGGACGTCCACCTCCCGGATGACGACAACGACGACGACGGCCAGTCGCAGAAGAAGCCGTCGGGACGCCTGGAGTAGAAAGCGCCCGGCTTTGCCCGGGCTGCACCCAAACGTATTGATACGTCCTAAGGAGAGCACCGATGAATGCAACAAGATGGTGCCTGGTAGTTGGTCTGGTTTTGGGAATAGTGCTGGCGTTCGGGGGGTGGTTCGCCTTCCTGGTCACCGTCCTCTTTGGCCTGATCGGGTTGCTGGTGGGCCTGGTGGCTGACGGCAAACTGGACATGGCCGGGCTGTTTGGCCGTGCCGCAAGCCGATGACCATGACGCAGGCGGACACTGAGCGCCGCCCCCGGCGGGCGATTGAAGACCGCGGCAGCACCTCAATGTCCCGCAGGGTCCTGGAGAAGATCGCCAGCCAGGTGGCACGCGACGAAACAGCAGCCGGCGGAACCTCCGGAGGATTCCTGGGAATCGGGTCGAAGGCGGATTTCACCGCGCGGCCCGAGGCCTCGGTGGAGCTGGCCGGTAACATCGCCAGCCTCTGGGTCAAGGTGGGGCTTCCCTATCCGGTTCCGCTGCGTACGGCAACACAGGAACTCCGCGAACGGATCGCCGGGCGGGTCACCGACCTGACCGGGGTACAGGTGCGGCAGGTGGACGTCACGGTGGCATGGCTCAGTCCCAGGCCTGCGTCGTCCGGGCGGAGGAGGCTGCTGTGAGCGCCGAGTCGCCGCCGGTGGCCCTGCGCCCGCGGCCCAGCCGCTCCGTTCCCGCCACCATCTGCGCCGTCGTGCTGCTGGTGCTTGGCGTTGCCGCCGTCGTGGCGGCACTGCTCCGGCTCACCTCGGGAACCTGGCCCGAGGCGCTCACCGCTCCCGTGCAGTGGCTGTCCGACTCGGCGTGGAACAGCACCGGAGTCTGGGCGCTGGGCATCGCGCTCGCCGTCGCCGGCCTGGTGCTGCTGCTCGCCGGCATCATTCCCGGCCGCTTCCATGACCTGCCGGTCCGGCTTCCCGCCTCCGGGGATCCGGAGGCCAGGAAGGCAACGGTGGGCGAGCCCTCGGCGGTGATGTCCCGCCGTGCCGTGGCCCAGCTGGCAGCGGCTACCTGCGAACACATCGACGGCGTCTCCTCAGCTTCGGCCACTGCCACGGACCGTGACGTCCGGGTTTCGGTCACCACTGCCCTGCATGACACCCGGGACCTGCAGCGCTGGGTTGCTGACGGGGTGCATTCACGGCTGGAAGCCTCAGGCCTGGATCCCGTTCCCCGGGTCCGGGTCACTATCCGCTCACGGGACTGACCCGGCGCAGGGGAAGGATGCAGCATGCGACACCATGCAGGAGCCATGAACCGGACGTGGCTGATCATCATTGGCCTCATCCTGCTTGCTGCGGGGACAGCCTCGATCCTCTTTTCCTCGGGACTCATGGATCAGTTCTCCGGCGGCAGCCTTGCCGGCCAGGACGAGCCGGTGCTGTCCGACGGTCCCGGTGTGCTGGAGACCCTCCCCGCTGCGGCCGTGCTGATCGGCGGCATCATCCTGGGGTTGCTGGGGCTGTGGTGGATGCTGGCCGAAGTGCCGCGGCGGCGTGCGGTTTCCAGCTACCGCCTCCATGAGGACCCTGCCCGCGGCATCACCCGGTGCGACACGGCGGTGCTGGCTGCTGCGGTAGAGGACGACGCCGCATCCGTCCCGGGCGTGGTCAGCAGCTCTGCGCTGCTGCGCGGAACTGCCGAGTCACCGGACCTCGCCATGCGGCTGACCCTGAACGAGCGGGCGGATGTGCAGGAGGCGCTGCGCCGCATCCGCAGTGACGTACTGGCGAACCTGAGCCGTGCCCTGGAAGTGCCGCTGCATACCGCTGGGATTGCCCTCGAGGTCAGCGGGCGGCCGGCGCAGTTGGGAAACACGGTTGAGTCCACCGGCACGGTTGTCTACTGAGTTGCCGAATCGTTACTCGGCACACCCGGTGATCTTTGCCGCAACGGTGTTCCGCCGCGGCGCCGCACGGTAGCCTGAACGGCACTTCGGCCTTAGCCGGCGACGGACGGGTGTATGACCATGGCGCAGCATTACCGGGAGGCGCTGCCTCCAAACGACTATCCCATCTGTGTCACCTGCGGGACCCAGTACGGCGAACTCCGCGCTGACTGCCCGGTGTGCCTGGATGAGCGGCAGTACGTTCCGCTCTCCGGCCAGGCGTGGACCACGCTCACCCGCCTTCGTTCCGGTGCCCGGCGTGCCAGCGTGCATCCGCAGGGACCGGGCGTGCTGGGAATCGGCAGTGAACCCAAGTTCGCCATCGGCCAGCGTGCCCTACTGGTGAAGGCTGCCGGGGGCAACGTTCTCTGGGACTGCGTACCGTACCTGGACGAAGAGCTGATCGACCTCATCAACGCCGAAGGCGGCCTGACCGCCATTGCCATCAGCCACCCGCATTACTACGCCACCATGGTGGACTGGGCCCGGGAATTCGGTGTCCCCGTCTATCTCCACAGCGCAGACCGGGAATGGGTGGGACGCAGCGACCCCGCCCTGCAGCTCTGGGACGGGAACAGGATGGACCTGGCCGAAGGCCTTGTCCTGTACCGGCCCGGCATCCATTTCCCCGGCGGCACGGTCATGCACTGGGATGACGACCCGGACGGAGTCGGGGCGCTGTTCAGCGGCGACATCATCCAGGTCATCCCGGACTTCAGCCACGTTGCCTTTATGTACAGCTATCCCAACCTGATCCCGGAGCGCCCGGACGTGGTGGAAGCCGGTGCCGAACTTCTGGCGCCCTTGTCCTACGAGCGGTTGTACGGGGCCTGGTGGGACTACATCCTGCACCGCGGAGCGGACCGGATAGTGCAGGATTCGGCCCGCCGCTACCTCAAGTTCACGCGCGGCTAGGCGCCGCGGCTTCCCGTTCTGCCTCCGCCATGGCCTTGAACTCCGCCACCCGCGCCTGGTGCAGCGGAGTGCGGCGCAGCAGGGCGTAGGCGCCGGCCAGGAGGGCAAACCAGATGGGCGTGACGAGCAGTGCCGTCAGCGTATCCGGCTGGGTAGTCAGCGCCCAGACAATGAACACGAAGAACGCCAGCACCACGTAGACCATCACCCGGCCGCCCGGAAGCTTGAACGCCGAGTCCCGGTGCAGCTGCGGACGGCGGCGCCGGTAGGCCAGGTAGCTCAGCAGGATGATGGTCCACACGAACATGAAGCACAGGGCGGAAATGGTGGTCACCAGCGTGAATGCCTCGCTCACCGAATCCCCGGCGTAGAGCAGCACCACCCCGGCCAGCAGGAACGTGCAGGAGAAGAACAGGGCGTTGCGCGGAACTTTCCGGCTGGACAGGCGGCCAAACGCCTTGGGGGCATCGCCGTCGTGCGCCAGGCCAAAGACCATCCGCGAGGTGGAGTAAATGCCTGAATTCGCCGAGGAGGCGGCGGAGGTCAGCACCACGAAGTTAACGACGGCGGCGGCTATGCCCAGGCCGGCCAGGGCGAACATGCCCACGAATGGGCTTTCGTCCGCGTTGAACCGCGTCCACGGAATCACGGCCATCAGCACCACCAGGGCGCCTACGTAGAAGAGCATGATGCGCAGCGGGATGGAGTTGATCGCCTTCGGGAGGTTCTTCTCCGGATCCTTCGTCTCCGCCGCGGCGGTGCCCACCAGTTCGATGCCGACGAACGCGAAGACGGCAATCTGGAAACCGGCCACGAAGCCCATGGGGCCGGTGGGGAAGAACCCGCCGTTCTCCCAGAGGTTCTCAAACCCTGCCGTGGCGCCGCCGCCGGAATCGAAGCGGGTAAGGATCAGGACCAGTCCCACCACGATCAGTGTCAGGATGGCAATGATCTTGATCAGGGCGAACCAGAACTCGGTTTCACCGAAGGCCTTCACGGAGGGCAGGTTCAGGGCCACCAGCAGCACAATGCAGGCCAGGGCCGGAATCCAGAGCGGAATCTCCGCCCACCAAAACGTGACATAGTGGGCAATCGCCACCACGTCCGCGATTCCGGTGACCACCCAGCAGAACCAATAGGTCCAGCCGGTGAAGAACCCGGCCCAGGGGCCGAGCAGGTCCGCAGCAAAGTCACTGAAGGATTTGTACTGCAGGTTGGAGAGCAGCAGTTCGCCCATCGCCCGCATCACGAAGTACAGCATGAAGCCGATGATCATGTACACGAAGATGACGGAGGGTCCGGCCACTGAGATCGTTTTGCCCGAGCCCATGAAAAGCCCGGTTCCGATGGCTCCGCCAATGGCGAGGAGCTGGATGTGGCGGCTGGACATCGAACGCGCGAGGCCCGGGTCCTTTGAACTTGTTACCGCAGCTGAATGGTCCGTGGTTGAAGCGGGGGTGGAGCTACCTGGCATGGGGGTTCTTTCTCATGGCGCCGTGTGGCATGCCGCCGGCAAGACACGCTGCTGCCACCAATATGCTCAGATATCCAATGACGCCTCATGAGATGCGGCGATACCGCCGATCGTTTTAGTTTCGGCAGTCACCGGGGCGCTGTCAATTTGGGACCCGGGCGCGGCCGTGCGCGTATACCAGATGCCGGGACAGCAAATGCGGCCCAGGTCATGCCTTGAAGGGGGCCGCAGGGCGGGCTAAAGTCAGGGTGCAGCCACAATTGAATATGCCTTTACCAGCCGTGGCGGGAGAGTCCCGCGCGTGACATGCAGACGCGGGCGCCGTAGGAGCAAACCCTCCCCGGGAATCTCTCAGGCCCCTGTACCGCCATGGCGAGGCAACTCTGGAAAGCAGGACCGGCCATGCCGGATCCTCACCGACGGTGCAAGCGGATAACACCCGCGGAATCTCTCAGGTCCAATACAGAGCGGGGAGGAGCCAACCGTCGTCTCGGCGTACCCTCGCCAGCCTCTTGGAGCCTCCCATGACAGCAGCCCCGTCCACCGCAGCCTTTGTTGACCGGCATATTGGTGCCCGCGCATCCGAAACCGACGCCATGCTCAAGGCCGTCGGTTATGACACCCTCGAGAACCTGGTGGACACTGCCGTCCCCGCTGCCATCCGGCAGGATGCTCCGCTGGTGCTGAACGCGCCGCGCAGCGAGCAGGAAACCCTCGCAGAGTTGCGCCGCATCGCCGCCAAGAACAAGACCGCCGTCCAAATGATCGGCCAGGGCTACTTCGACACCCACACCCCGCCGGTGATCCTGCGCAACGTGGTGGAGGACCCCGCCTGGTACACCGCCTACACTCCGTACCAGCCCGAAATCTCCCAGGGCCGGCTCGAAGCGCTGCTGAACTTCCAGACCATGGTCCAGGACCTCACCGCGCTACCGGTGGCCAACGCCTCGCTGCTCGATGAAGCCACCGCCGTCGCCGAAGCCGTTCTGCTGATGCGCCGCTCCAACAAGGCCAAGTCCGAGGGCAAGATCGTGCTCGACGCCGATGCGCTGCCCCAGACCATCGCGATCGTCCGCGGCCGCGCCAAGGCCCTGGGCTTCGACGTCGAAGTCTCTGACCTCGCGTCCGGCCTGCCGGAAGGCGAGATTACCGGCGTCGTGCTCCAGCAGCCCGGCGTCTCCGGTGCTGTCCGGGACCTGTCCGGCGTCATCGCCGAAGCCAAGGACCGCAGGGCCCTGGTAACCGTGGCCGCTGACCTCCTGGCCCTGACCCTGCTGACCCCTCCCGGCGAGCAGGGCGCGGACATCGCCGTCGGCTCCGTGCAGCGCTTTGGCGTTCCGCTGTTCTTCGGCGGACCGCACGCCGCCTACATGGCAGTGCGCAAGGGCCTGGAGCGTTCGCTGCCCGGCCGCCTGGTCGGTGTCTCCAAGGACTCCGCCGGCACCCCCGCCTACCGCCTCGCCCTGCAGACCCGCGAACAGCACATCCGCCGCGAGAAGGCCACATCCAACATCTGCACCGCCCAGGCGCTGCTGGCCATCGTCGCCTCCATGTACGCCGTCTACCACGGCCCCGAAGGCCTGAAAGCGATCGCCCTGCGCGCCAACGGCCACGCCCGCGCGCTCGCCACCGCTCTCTCCGGCGCCGGAATCGAACTGGCCTCCGACGTCTTCTTCGACACCGTCACTGCCCGCGTTCCCGGCCGTGCCGCCGACGTGGTGGCCGCAGCCGAAGCCAAGGGCATCAACCTGCGGCAGATCGACGCGGACACCGTGGGCGTCTCCGCCGACGAAACCACTACGGACGCCGTGATTGCCGACGTCGCACGCGCCTTCGGCGCACAACCAGCCGCACAGCCGGCCGCCGAGGCTGCCGGCTTCGAACTGCCCGCTGAACTGCTGCGCACCTCGGAATACATGACCCACCCGGTGTTCTCCTCCTACCGCTCCGAAACCCAGATGCTGCGCTACCTGCGCCGCCTCTCGGACCGGGACCTGGCCCTGGACCGCACCATGATCCCGCTGGGCTCCTGCACCATGAAGCTCAACGCCACCGCCGAGATGCAGGCCATGACCTGGCCCGAGTTCGCTTCCATCCACCCGTTCGCCCCGGACTCCCAGACCGAGGGCTGGCGGGAACTGATCTCGGACCTGGAAGCCCAGCTGGCCACCATCACCGGCTACGACCAGGTTTCCATCCAGCCCAACGCCGGATCCCAGGGCGAACTGGCCGGCCTGCTGGCCATCCGCGGCTACCACCACGCCCGCGGCGAGGAACAGCGCAATATCTGCCTCATTCCCGCCTCCGCCCACGGCACCAACGCGGCCTCCGCCGTCCTGGCCGGCATGAAAGTCGTCGTCGTCGGCACTGCCGGTGACGGTGCGATCGACCACGCGGACCTGCGCGCCAAGATCGACGCGCACCGGGACAACCTCGCCGCCATCATGATCACCTACCCCTCCACCCACGGTGTGTATGACGACGACGTCCGCGACGTCTGCGACGCCGTGCACGAGGCAGGCGGCCAGGTCTACATCGACGGCGCCAACCTCAACGCCCTGGTGGGGCTCGCGCAGCCCGGCGAGTTCGGCGGCGACGTCTCCCACCTGAACCTGCACAAGACCTTCTGCATCCCGCACGGCGGCGGCGGCCCCGGCGTCGGTCCGGTTGCAGCCAAGGCCCACCTGGCACCGTTTATGCCCGGCAACGCCGCCGCCTGGGACGGCGGGGACGACATCCCGATTTCCGCGTCCCGCTTCGGCTCCGCCGGCGTCCTGCCGATCTCCTGGGCCTACGTCCGGCTGATGGGCGGCGACGGCCTCACCGCAGCGACCAAGAGCGCCCTGCTGGCCGCGAACTACGTGGCAGCCCGCCTCAACGACTACTTCCCGGTTCTCTATACCGGCAAGGGCGGCCTGGTGGCGCACGAATGCATCCTGGACCTCCGCGAGCTGACCAGCAAGACCGGCGTCACCGCCGAGGACGTGGCCAAGCGGCTGGTGGACTACGGTTTCCACGCCCCCACCCTGTCCTTCCCGGTGGCCGGCACCCTGATGGTGGAGCCCACCGAGTCCGAGGACCAGGGCGAGATTGACCGGTTCATCGACGCGATGATCGCCATCCGCGGCGAAATTGACCAGGTGGCAGCCGGGGAGTTCTCCGTCGAGGACAGCCCGCTGCGCAACGCCCCGCACACGGCCACCGTCGCCGCCGGCAACGACTGGAACCGCCCGTACCCGCGCGAACAGGCTGTCTTCCCGCTGAGGAGCCTGCGCATGGACAAGTACTTCCCGCCGGTAGGCCGCATTGACGGTGCTGCCGGGGACCGCAACCTGGTGTGCTCCTGCCCGCCGATCGAAGACTTCGAGAACTAAGGGGATCGCCGCTATGACTGAGCAGTACACCGCGCTCTACGAAGAACACAAACGCCTGGGCGCTTCCTTCACCGACTTCGGCGGCTGGCAGATGCCGCTGAAGTACAGCTCCGAGCTGGCCGAACACCACGCCGTCCGGAAGGCCGCCGGCCTGTTCGACCTGTCCCACATGGGCGAAGTCGAGGTCACCGGCCCGCAGGCCGCCGCGTTCCTGGACTACGCGTTGACCGGCAAGCTTTCTGCAGTGGCCGTGGGCCGCGCCAAGTACTCGCTGATCACGAACGCCGACGGCGGGATCATCGATGACCTGATTAGCTACCGGCTGGGCGACGAGTCCTACCTGGTGGTTCCGAACGCAGGAAACGCAGCCACCGTGGCGGCTGAGCTGGCTGCGCGTGCCGAAGGATTCGACGTCGCGGTGCAGGACAAGACGGCCGAGACGTCACTCGTGGCCATCCAGGGTCCCGTAGCGGAGGCCATCCTCCTGGACCTCGTGCCCGCGGCGCAGCAGGAACTGGTCACCGGAATGAAGTACTACGCCGCGGCGCAGGTTGAGCTGGCCGTGGGGGGCAGCTCGCATTCGCTTCTGGTGGCACGCACCGGTTACACCGGTGAGGACGGCTTCGAGATCTATGTACCGAATGACGACGCCGCTGCCCTCTGGCAGGCACTGCTCGCCGCCGGTGAGGGCCGTGGACTTGTTCCGGCCGGCCTCGCCTGCCGCGACTCGCTCCGCCTGGAGGCCGGTATGCCGCTCTACGGCAACGAGCTCTCGCTCGGCGTGGATCCGTATGCGGCCGGCCTCGGCGGCGTCGTCGCCCTGTCCAAGGACGGCGGTTTCGTGGGCCGCGATGCCCTCGCGGCCAAGAAGGAACAGGCTCCGGCACGCAGGCTGGTTGGGCTGAAGGGTTCCGGCCGCCGGTCGGCCCGTTCGCACTACCCGGTCCTTCAGGACGGCAACCCCGTCGGCGAAGTCACCTCCGGCGCTCCCAGCCCCACCCTCGGCTACCCGATCGCCCTGGCCTACGTCGATGCCGCCGTCTCCGAGCCCGGCACCCTCCTCGACGTCGACCTCCGGGGCAAGCCCGAATCCTTCGAAGTCGTCTCTCTCCCGTTCTACAAGCGCAGCAAGTAAGTCATCCCTCCCGCCGAGAGGCCAGTTACGGCTCTTTTCAGCCCTGAAACCAGCCGTAACTGGCCTCTCGATGGGGGAACTGGCACCTCAGCCGGACGGACTCGGTGGTGGCGGAGCGTTTCGTGTAGCCCGCATCGCCGAGCGAGGAACGAGCGAGGCAGTGAAAGATCCAGGGTCCCTCTCCGAGCTTGCGAGGAGGCGGGCGGGATCTGGAAACGCTAAGGGGCGGCAGAATGCCGTACCGTCTGCCCCAGGCACGCAGCATCCATATCCGTAGACTTTGAACCAGTTGTTCACACCACTTGAAAGGCACACCCCATGAGCAAAGTTGTTGAAGGCCTCCGTTACTCCGCTGAGCACGAGTGGGTGGACTCTTCCAACCCCGTGAAGGTCGGCATTTCCGCCGTCGCCGCTGACGCGCTGGGCGACGTTGTCTACGTCGACCTTCCCGCCGTCGGCGACACCGTCACTGCGGGCGAGACCTGCGGCGAGGTTGAATCCACCAAGTCCGTCTCGGACCTGTACGCCCCGGTTTCCGGCACCATCGTGGAGGTCAACCAGGAAGCCGTGGACAACCCGGCCATCCTGAACGAAGACCCCTACGGTGCCGGCTGGCTGTTCACCGTTGAGGTCACGGAGGAGGGTGAGCTGCTGAGCGCTGCTGAGTACGCAGAGAAGAACGGCGGCGAGCTGTGACCGATTTCCTGAACTCCCGCCTCGCGGAGATCGATCCCGAGGTGGCTGAGCAGATCGATAACGAGCGCCGCCGCCAGCAGGACGGCCTGGAGATGATCGCCTCCGAGAACCACACAGCGGTGGCCATCATGGAGGCCCAGGGCTCGGTACTGACCAACAAGTACGCCGAGGGCTACCCGGGGCGCCGCTACTACGGCGGCTGCGAGTACGTGGACGTCATTGAGCAGCTGGCCATCGACCGCGCCAAGGAACTCTTCGGTGCCGGCTTTGCCAACGTGCAGCCGCACTCCGGTGCCCAGGCCAACGCGTCGGTGATGCATGCGCTGATCCGCCCGGGTGACACCGTGCTCGGGCTCTCCCTGGCCGACGGCGGCCACCTGACTCACGGCATGAAGATCAACTTCTCCGGCCGGCTGTACAACATCGTTCCCTACGGCGTGGACGAAACCACCCACACCGTGGACATGGACGACGTCGCGCGCCTGGCCCGTGAGCACAAGCCGAAGCTCATTGTTGCCGGCTGGTCCGCCTACGCGCGGCAGCTGGACTTCGAGGCATTCCGTGCCATCGCTGACGAGGTGGGTGCCTACCTCATGGTGGACATGGCGCACTTCGCCGGACTGGTCGCGGCCGGACTGCACCCCAGCCCGGTTCCGCACGCCCATGTGGTGACCTCGACGACGCACAAGACCCTGGCGGGTCCGCGCGGCGGCATCATCCTCTCCAATGACGCGGACATCGCCAAGAAGATCAACTCAGCGGTGTTCCCCGGCCAGCAGGGCGGCCCGCTGGAGCATGTGATCGCCGGCAAGGCGACCGCACTGAAGATCGCCGGCACGCCCGAGTTCCGCGAACGCCAGGAACGCACTCTCGCCGGTTCGAGGATCCTCGCCGAGCGGCTGCTGTCCGGGGACGTCGCTGCCAAGGGTATCTCGGTGGTCTCCGGGGGCACCGACGTGCACCTGGTGCTGGTTGACCTGCGCAACGCGGAGCTGGACGGCCAGCAGGCCGAGGACCGCCTCGCGCAGATCGACATCACGGTCAACCGCAACGCCGTGCCGTTCGACCCGCGGCCCCCGATGGTCACCTCGGGTCTGCGGATCGGCACCCCGGCGCTGGCCACCCGCGGTTTCGGGGAGGAAGCGTTCCGTGAAGTCGCAGACATCATCGCGCTGGCCCTGATCGCCGGCGACGGCGAGGACCTCAGTGCACTCAAGGACCGCGTCCACGCACTGGCCGCGGCCCACCCGCTCTACCCGCAGGTCGCCGACCTGTCCGGAGCACCCGCCCGCGCCTAACCGGCGCGAACCAAAGGACACCGCATGGCTGTAGGCGTATTCGACCTCTTTACCGTAGGCATCGGCCCCTCGAGCTCCCACACCGTGGGGCCGATGCGGGCGGGCGCGGCCTTCGCCGCGGAGCTTGCCGACGCCGGTGTCCTTGGTTCCGTGGCCGGTCTCCGCGTGGACCTTTACGGGTCCCTCGCGGCGACCGGCCGCGGGCACGGAACTTTTCCCGCCGTCCTGCTCGGCCTGGAAGGCTTCGCTCCGGAAGAGATCCTCCCTGATGAGATGGAGGAACGGCTCGCCGAGATCGAAGCCAGCGGCAAGATCTCGCTGGCCAACCGGCTTGAGCGGGCCGGCGGCGTCGCGGTGGTCCTCGAATACGGGATTGCAGACATGGTGCTGCACCCGCTTACTGTCCTGCCCCGGCACACCAACGGCATCCGGTTCGCGGTTGCCGGCGCGGACGGTGAACTCCTCCACGAAGCGACGTTCTTCAGCGTGGGTGGCGGGTTTATTGTGCGCGACGGCGAGGAGGAGACGGCCGCCGTCGAGCTTGAAGCCTCAAAACAATCGCTTCCGTATCCCTTCCGCACCGCCGTTCAACTGCTGGAACACTGTACGGACAACGGGCTGTCCATCAGCGAGGTGATGCTGGCGAACGAGCTGGTGTCCCGCTCCGAGGAGGAGATCCGGGCCGGACTGCTGCACATTCGCGACGTGATGGACCAGTGCAAGGACTCAGCCATTTCCCGCACCGGCCTGCTGCCCGGCGGCCTGAAGGTCCGGCGCCGGGCGCCGCAGTGGCACACCCGCCTGCGCGAGGAGGATCCCACGCGGGACCCGCGTTTCTGGCAGGAATGGGTCAACCTGGTGGCGCTGGCCGTTAACGAGGAAAACGCCTCCGGCGGCCGCGTTGTTACCGCGCCGACCAACGGTGCCGCGGGCATCATCCCCGCTGTGCTCTTCTACGCCACGCACTACGGCCCCGGCATGGACACGGCCACGCAGGAACAGAAGGACGACGCCGTCGTCCGTTTCCTGCTCGCTGCCGGCGCGATCGGGGTGCTCTACAAGGAGCAGGCTTCGATTTCCGGCGCGGAGGTGGGTTGCCAGGGCGAGGTGGGATCGGCGTCGTCCATGGCTGCCGCGGGCCTTGCCGAAATCCTGGGCGGAACGCCCGAACAGGTTGAGAACGCCGCGGAAATCGCCATGGAACACAACCTCGGCCTGACCTGCGATCCGATCGGCGGCCTGGTCCAGGTGCCCTGCATCGAACGGAACGCGATCGGCGCCGGAAAGGCGGTCAACGCCGCGAAGATGGCCCTTTGGGGCGACGGCGAGCACCGTGTCTCCCTGGACGAAGTCATTGTGACCATGCGGGAAACCGGACGGGACATGAGCTCGAAGTACAAGGAGACGGCGATGGGCGGCCTGGCCGTGAACGTGGTGGAGTGCTGACCTCCGCGGGTTGAGGCGGGCCTGCCCGGGTGGTAGACAGTAAGGACGCTTAGTAAGTTGCCGACCGGAAGGAAAGCACCATGGCCGAACGCGGAAACAGCACCCATGGGCGCCGCATGGATGAGGAAATGAAGCACGAAACGCAGAACCTCACCCGTAACGCCGCTCCGGACCACGCCCAGGAATGGCGCCAGCCCGAACCGCTGGCGGATGACACGGACAGCGCTGAAGTCCAGGAAGTGCTCGGCGGGCCTCAAGGAACCGAAGCTTCCACACTGCAGCCTGAGGGGGACGACTGAGAATGCCGAAGACCACCAAGGCCGGCAAGGCCAAAAAGAGCGAGCTGCCGTCAACCCTGGAACGTTCAGACCAGAAGGCGCAGGACACGTTCGCGAAGACCTACGACTCCGCGATGGATGAGTACGGGAACGAGCAGCGGGCCGCGCAGACCGCGTATGCCTCGCTGAAGCACACCTACGAAAAGGTCGGCGACCACTGGGAGCCCAAGGACTCGAAGGGCCCCTCGGACAAGAAGGCTGAAGAGGGCAGGCGCTCCAACGCGAAGACCGCCGGGGGAGTGGATGCCAATGCCACCAAGGACCATCTGTACGACGTCGCATCCAAGCTGGAGATTACGGGCCGGTCCCGTATGACCAAGGATGAGCTGGTTGAGGCCATCCAGAAGGCCAACGAGAAGGAAACCCGGAAGAGCCGGTCCTAGCCGCGGCCGAGGTAGGGCATGCCGGCTGCCGTGAGCACCACGGAGCCCGGATTGGCCGACGCCGGCAGGCCGGCCATGAACACGACTATCCGGGCCGCTTCTTCCGCCGGGAAGGTCGGTTCTGCTTTGCGGGTGCCGTCCGGCTGCAGCGCGCCTCCGGCGGTGATGCCGTCCAGCAGCTCCGTGGCAGCGTTGCCGATGTCGATCTGCGCGCAGCTGATTCCCCAGGTGCGGCCGTCCAGGTCAATCGACTTGGTGAGCCCGGTGACGGCGTGCTTGGTGGCGGTGTAGGCCGCGGCCAGCGGGCGGGGAGCGATGGCGGAGAGGGAGCCGTTATTGATGATCCGGCCGCCGGGAGGGTCCTGTTCCTTCATTTGCCGGACCGCCGCCGCAGCGCAGGGCATACTGCCGGTCAGGTTCACTGCGATGGTTTCATTCCAGTCGCCGAGGCTGATCTGGTCCACGGAACCTGACGGGCCGAAGCTGCCGGCATTGTTGAACAGCACATCCACCCGGTAATGACCGCTGTCCGCACGCCCTCGAAACTCATGACCATATCCTGCCGTATCCATCGAGATAGCAGAAAGTGCCCGTTTCAGCGCTGTAACGGGCACTTTCTGCCATTTCGGTGAGAAGGGCAGGCAGGGGCGTTGACCGGCCGGACCGGCGCGCCTAGTGTCTACCCAACTTGTCTACGGGCAGGACCGGATCCAACCGGCCCGGCAAAAACAAAGGGGTTTTTGTGCATTTTCCGGCAGCGCAGTACGAACAGGTCCTTGATCCTATTGGCGATTCCCTGGTGCTTTCCGCCATCCTCGCCGCGCTCCCGCTGCTCCTGCTCTTCGTGATGCTCGGCGTCTTCCGGCTCAAGGCCTACCAGGCGGGCATCATCTCGCTGGTCCTGTCCATCCTGCTGGCGCTGTTCGGCTGGGGCATGCCGCTGGATCAGACCCTCTCTGCCACCGCCCTGGGTGCGTTCTACGCCATCTTCCCGATCCTGTGGATCCTCATCAACGCACTATGGATCTACAACCTCACGGTGGCAACCCCGTGGTTCGACGTACTGGGACGGACCATCCGCTCCATCTCCGATGACCTGCGGATCCTGTCCATCCTGATCGCGTTCTGTTTCGGTGCCCTGCTCGAATCGCTGGCTGGTTTCGGCGCCCCGGTAGCCATTGCCGCCGCGATGCTGATGGCCGCCGGCATGAAACCGCTGAAGTCGGCGATCGTGGCGCTGCTGGCCAACACCGCGCCGGTGGCATTCGGTGCCATGGCCGCGCCCATCATCGCGCTGAACGGCGTCACCGGCATTCCCCTGCAGGAGCTCTCCTCCATGACCGGGCGGCAGACGCCGTTCATCGCCCTCGTGGTCCCGCTGATCCTGGTGTTCCTGGTGGATGGCAAGCGCGGTGTGCGGCAGACGTGGCCGGTGGCCCTGGTGGCCGGCATCGTCTTCGGCCTGGCGCAGTTTGTGGCTTCCAACTTCTTCGTCGTGGAACTGACCGACGTCGTGGCGGCCGTCGCCACGGTGATCGCGGTGCTCGCAATGCTCCGGGTCTGGCAGCCGAAGGAACTGATCGGCATGTCCGGGGAAGCGATGGACGACGACGCCGGTGCGGTGCGCGGTGCCGCCGCCGGAGAACGTGCGGGCGAAGGCGCTGCTGAGGAAGGAACCGACACGCTGACCCGCACAGGCGGAGACGGCAGCACCTCGCAGGCTTCCGGAAGCGGCGGCTCTGGGCGGCGGTCTGCCGCCAGCGGCGGGAGCGAGGGCTCCGCAGGAGAAGGCGGACGCGATAACGCACGGCCGCCGGCCCGCAGCGTCTGGCTCTCCGTGGCCCCGTACCTGATCATCATTGTGGTCTTCTCCCTCGCGCAGATCCCCGCCATCAAGGCATGGCTGACCCAGGTGGGCGGTGTTACCTTCCATTGGCCGGGCCTGGACGTGGTGAATTCTTCCGGAGATCCGGTGGGGGCGCAGAACCTGCGCTTCGACCACCTGAAGGCCACCGGAACGCTGCTGCTGATCTCCGGGATCCTGACCATGGTTCTCTACCGGATTGCACCCGCGAAGGGAATCCGGATCTACGGCGAGACCCTGAAGACCCTGCGCTGGACGATCGTCACAGTCTGTTCGGTGCTCGCGCTGTCCTTCGTGATGAACCTGTCCGGACAGACCACCACCCTCGGTGTCGCGCTCGCCTCCGCCGGCGGCTTCTTCGCACTTCTGTCTCCGCTGCTGGGCTGGATCGGCGTGGCGCTGACCGGGTCGGACACGTCGTCGAACTCCCTGTTCGGGCAGCTGCAGGTTGCCGCCGCCGAGGAGACCGGCCTGTCGCCCACCCTGATGGCGGCGGCGAACTCCTCCGCGGGGGTGCTGGGCAAGATGCTGTCGCTGCAGAACCTGGCCATTGCCGCTGCGGCCGTGGGCCTCAACGGGGTGGAGGGCACGCTGCTGCGCAAGCTGATCGGCTGGTCCCTGGGCCTGCTGGTCGGGATGACCCTGCTGATCTGGTTGCAGTCCACGCCGGTGCTCGGCTGGATGGTCCCGTAGGTTGGCAAGTCAAGGAGAACGTGTGAGTACGAAGTCCATGAACGCTCCCGGCATTCCTGTCGCGGATGGGGCGGCCGCCGTGCTGGGCGCGGCAGCCAGGTTTTCCGTTGACCAAGGGGACCGGCTGGCGGCCAGCACGGACCGATCCGGCTTCGTGGCTGAGAGCATCCCGGACGGAGTGGTCTTCGCCCAGGACGCCGGGGAAGTAGCCGAAGTCCTGCGCCGGGCCAGCGCGCACCGGATCCCGGTGGTTCCCCGCGGGGCCGGAACAGGGCTGGCAGGCGCCTCGTCTTCCCGGCAGGGCGAAATCGTGCTGGATGTGTCCGGCATGGACTCGATCCTGCGGATCGATCCGGAGGAACAGCTCGCCGTCGTGCAGCCCGGGGTGCTGAATGCTGAGCTGAACGCTGCCGCCGCTGAGTACGGGCTGTTCTACGCCCCTGACCCGGCCAGCACCGCCATCTGCTCCATCGGCGGGAACATCGCCACGAACGCCGGCGGGATGCGCTGCGCCAAATACGGCGTCACGCGCGAAGCCGTGCTGGCGCTGCGCGTTATCCTTGCGGACGGGAGGGAACTGCGCACCGGCCGGGAGACCATCAAGGGCGTGAGCGGCTATGACCTGAACGCCCTGATGATCGGGTCGGAAGGGACCCTGGGAATCGTCGTCGAAGCAACCCTGCGGCTGCGTCCGCTGCCCGTGCAGACCGCCACGGTTGCGGCCTTCTTCCCGAGCGTTGAACAGGCGGCCCGGGCGGCGTCGGCGGTTGTTGCGGCGCGCATCCAGCCGTCCATGATGGAGCTGATGGACGGGCAGACCCTCGAAGCAGTGGACGCTGCACTGGGCACGGACTACCGCTCCCGCGGTGCGTCCTTCCTGCTGGTTCAAACGGACGGACACGGCGCCTTCCTGGAGCAGGACGTGGTGATGGACGCCGTCTCACCGTTCGGGATCTGTGAACGGGCGGTCGACGACGAGCAGGCGGCCGCGCTGGTGACCGCCCGCCGGGAAGCTATCCCCTCACTCGAAAAGCTCGGTCGGGTTTCGATTGGGGACATCGGGGTGCCGCGCGGGAAACTGGCCGACGTCGTCTCCGGGCTGGAGGCGATCGCCGAACGCACCGGCGTGCGCATCTTCACCATCGCCCATGCCTCCGACGGCAACCTGCACCCGATGATCGTGATGGACCCGGAGGAGTCCGTGACGGAGGGGCCGCCCAAGGTGGCGCTGGGGGAGATGTTCCACCTGGCCAAGTCCCTGGGCGGCACGCTCACCGGAGAACACGGCATTGGCCTGCTGAAACGGGACTGGCTCCAGGAGGAGCTCGGGAACGTCTCGCTGGAAGTCATGCACACCATCCGCGCCGCGCTGGATCCGCTTGGCATCCTCAACCCGGGCAAGGCCATCTAGGAGCCGGTTGCCCTACTCGAAGACCAGTGAGACGCGCAGGTTCTCAATGGGAGCGGGGCCCAAGCCGTAAACCCACAGGACGAGCTTCTGGTTCTGCTGCACGGACAGCGATCCAGTGCGTCCGCATTGGGAGGTAGTCGTGCAGGACATGAGGGGTTGGAACAGGCCGTCACGGACGAGGTACACGTCGATGAGGCTGCTCCGTTCCGTCATCTCGACTCTCATTTCGGTGATGGTCCCCGCGCGCGGCATTCGGATTTCGTTAGCCTCTCGGGAGCTGGAGGGAGCCACCGAGCCGGAGATCGGGAAGTAAGCCGCACCGTTAGTGAGAGCTGTGGGATCTATGGTGCCGGGCAGGAAGCTGACGAAGACCGTCCCTGCCCCGGCCGGTCCGGCCGGACCGGTGGGCCCGGTATCGCCGGTGTCGCCCTTATCGCCCTGCGGTCCGGCGGGCCCTGCCGGCCCCTGGGGCCCTGCCGGCCCCTGGGGCCCTGCAGGTCCCTGTGGCCCGGCCGGGCCAACCTGACCTTCTGGTCCCGCAGCACCGGTGGTTCCCGCTGGGCCCGGGTCACCCTGATCACCTTGAAGGCCTTGCACGCCTTGAGGGCCCATGGGTCCCTGCGGGCCAATCAGGCTTTGAGACCCACCCGGCCATGTTCCCGCCGTCTTGGGGCCGTAGATGGCGAAGGTTGCGGTGTCGAGGTAGAAGTCGCCGTCCACACCCACGTTATTTGAGGGAGCCCCGGATCCGTTGTGGATGCTGTTCCCATCCCGGCCGGGAAGGCCGGCGGGTCCAGTGGGACCGGCTGGGCCCGGTTCGCCGGCGGGCCCGGTGGCACCGTCGGCACCGTCGGCTCCGTCAGATCCGGCGGCACCGTCCGCTCCGTCAGATCCGTCAGATCCGGCGGCACCGTCCGCTCCCGCCGCCCCGGCCGGTCCCGCCTGGCCAGCCGCCCCGGTCTTGCCGTAAGCGCCCGCCGGTCCCGCCGGTCCCGCCTGCCCCGGAACACCGGCCGGCCCGGATTCTCCAGGCTTGCCGTCGGTGCCCGGTTCGCCCTTGTCTCCCTTGGCATCGGCTGACGCTGAAGCTGACGCTGACGCCGCGGGCGACGCCGACACCGCCACGCTGGGGACCTCCCCGTCAGCTCCGGCAGCCAACCAGGACACCGGGATACTGCCCTGGCCGCAATCGAGCTCCCCGGGTGATGTGGCAATGCTCGTGAATTGCAGCGAGGTGTCGTCGAGGCAAGCGTGATAGGAGGCCGCAGCCGAAGAAGCGGGGGTGCAGGCGGAGAGTGCCAGGACGGCAGCGGCGGCTGCGGCAAGTGCCGGCATAAGCCGGGGGACGGGGCGGTTCACGGGGATCTCCTGGGTCGTCTTTCGGGACAGGGCGGGGGAGAAGGGCTGAACCTGCCAGGTGCGGTCCTCCCCCAGCGGGTCCCGCATGCCGTAAACAGCAGTAAATAGATAAAGACCAATTATGGACTTCGTCCAGACAGTTATATGCCATCTTTTGGACGGCGTCCAGAAATTTACACGCTACCCGCGATGATGACGGAGGCCACAAAAAACAGCAGCCGCCCCGAAAGGGGCAGCTGCTGTTTCGAAAATCCGGGCCGGGACGCCGCTAGCTGCGGCTGGCCGGTTCCGGTTCGTGGTGGTCAACGTGCGGGTGGCGGCGCTCCAGAGAGGAGCCCTCGACGTCGACGTCCGGCAGGATCTTGTCCAGCCACTTCGGCAGCCACCAGGCCTTGTCCCCGGCCAGGTGCATCAGCGCCGGGATCAGCAGCATGCGGACCACGAAGGCGTCCAGCAGTACACCGAATGCCAGCGCGAACCCGATTGGACGGATCATGGCGCTGTGGGAGAAGACGAAGCCGCCGAACACGGAGACCATGATGATCGCCGCAGCGGTCACCACCGCGCGTCCGGCGCGGACACCCTGCACCACGGCAACCCGGGAGGGCGCACCGTGGGCGTAGGCCTCCCGCATGCCGGAGCCGATGAACAGCATGTAGTCCATGGCCAGGCCGAACAGGATGCCCACCAGGATGGTTGGCAGGAAGTTCAGGATCGGGCCCGGTGTCTCCACGTTGAAGACCCCGGAGAGCCAGCCCCACTGGTAGATCGCCACGACGCCGCCCAGGGCGCCGAAGTAGGAAAGCACGAAGCCCAGCGTGGCAATGACCGGAACGTAGATGGACCGGAACACCAGGATCAGGATCAGCAGTGACAGGCCCACGACTACGCCAAGGTAGATCGGCAGGGCGTCGGAGAGTTTGTCTGAAATGTCGATGTTGCCCGAAGCGGTTCCGGCCACGCCAATCTCGTACTCGCCGTTCAGCGGGGACATGTCCCGCAGGGTGTGCACCAGGTTCTCGGTGGACTCACTCGTGGGACCTTCTTCGGGAACCACCTGGAAGGCGATCGTGCTGCCGTCTTCCGAGGAACCGATCGGCGCGACGGCGGAAACGCCGTCCTGTTCGAAGAGGATCCCGGCGATCTCCGCCTGGACAGCGGTTGCCTCGGCGTCGGTCGGCTCGGAGTCCAGCTCGGCCACCACCAGCAGGGTGCCGTTCTGGCCCTCGCCGAACTTCTCCGACAGCGTGGAGTAGGCCCGGTACTGCGTGGAGTCATGCGCCTCGGAGGACCCGTCCGGAAGCCCGGTGCGCAGATCCAGGGCGGGAATGGCGATCACCAGCAGGGCGGCAATCGAAACCAGTGCCGTGAGCACGGCGCTCACCGTGGACATTGGCTTCGCCGAACCGGGTACGGCCGTGGGAGAGGCTGCTTCCTCGGCGTGGGACACGGCGGCGCGTTCCTTTTTGCTGAGGATGCGCATGCCGGTCAGCTTCAGCAGTGCCGGGGTGAGCGTCACAGCGATCATCACGGCAATCGCGATGCACGCAGCACCCACGGTGCCCATGAGGCCAAGGAATGGAATGCCGGTGATGTTCAGGGCCAGCAGGGCAATCAGCACGGTCGAGCCGGCGAAGACGACGGCGTTGCCCGAGGTGCCGTTGGCCAGGCCGATCGACTCCTCCAGGTCATAGCCCGCCTTCAGTTGGCGGCGGTGCCGGTTCACAATGAACAGCGCGTAGTCGATGCCGACGGCCAGGCCGAGCATCAGGCCCAGCACCGGAGTCACGGAGACCATTTCCACAACGCCGGAGAACGCCAGGGCGCCCAGGGCGCCGATTCCGACGCCGATCAGGGCGGTGATCAGCGGCAGTCCCGCACCGACCAGCGTGCCGAGCATGACCACCAGCACAACGGCCGCGACAACCAGGCCGATGACCTCGCCGATGCCGAAGATGGTTGGGATGCCCTGGGCGATGTCCGTGGAGAAGTCGGCGGTGACGCCCTCAACCGGTGCGTCGTCGAAGACCGCCACGAGGGCATCCTTCGTTTCCTGGGTGACCTCCATCTGGGTGTCCTCGAAGACCACCGTCACAATTGCGGCGCTGCCGTCCTCGGAAACCATGCGGATGTTCTGGGCCATGTTGAGCAGGGCGGCTCCCTGTTCCAGCTGCGGAGCCTGCTCTTCCGCGGCGGCGGCCTGCGCCTCGAGTTCGGCCCGGCCGGCATCAATCTGGGCCTGCTGAGCGTCCAGCTGCGGCTGGGCCGTTTCGAGTGCGCCGGCTGCTTCCGCCTGTGCACGGGCGGCGTCGAGCTGCTGCTGGCCGGCGTCGAGTTCGGCGCGTGCCGCCTCCAGCTGGGCGCGGCCGGCGTCGAGCTGTGCCTGGCCTTCCTCCAGCTGGGTGCGCTGAGCGTCCCGCTGGGCTTCGGTGGCGAAGGGGTCCACGGCGTTTTCGACGCCGTCGACCTCGGAGGCATCGGCCGCCAGCGCAGCGATGGCGTCCTTCTGCTCCTGGGTGAAGGGCGAGCCGTCCTCGGTCTGGAAGACCACGGAGCCGGTTCCGCCGGAGGCTTCCGGCAGTTCCTGCTGGAGGCGGTCTGTCACCTGGGTGGTGGGTGTGCCCGGGATGGAGATGGCGGTGGAGAGGGTGCCGCCGAAGAGTGCGAACGCTATGCCGGCGATTGCCAGCACGGCGATCCACACTCCCAGCACGGTGCGGGCACGCCGTGCGGCGCCCCGCCCCAGGCGGTAGAGGAATTCAGCCATTTGGAAGGTCCTTATCGAAAAACTTGGGTTTTGCTGCGGACGGGGGCGGCGGAGGTGAACCGCCGCGAGCGAAAACTTAGGGGCTGCCCGGAGGAGTGCCGGAGCCTACTCCGGTACGAAGGGCAGCAGTGAGCCGCTGGAGCAGTTCGATCCAGGCGGTGCGGGAATCAGGGGTGTTGACGGCGCCGGTCAGCGAGCTCCAGCGTTCATAGAGCACGCTTATTCCGCCGGCGAAGGTGCCCACCAGAAGCTGGATGTCTTCCGGATCGGATTCCGGGTGGCGGGAGGTGAGGGCGGAGATCACCTGGTCTCCGGCGAGGGTCACGGAGCGGAAGGCCATGATGGCCTGCTGCGGCGAAGACCGGGTGTCTGCCCGGCCCAGGACCTCGGTGAGGTAGGAAACCGCCTCGATGAACCTGGGCGAACTGACCAGGTCCACCAGGTCATCCAGGGGAGAGTGCCCGGCCGGTGCCGTGCCTTCCGGCAGCATGAGGGAGGATGCGACGACGCCGGTGCCCACCTCGGTAACGACGTCGTCCAGGGAGGCGAAGTGGTTGAAGACGGTGCGGCGGGAGACGTCTGCCCGCTGTGCGAGTTCATCCACGGAAAAATCGGTGCCGCGGCGCTCGGAGAGCAGGTCAGCGCAGGCGTTGACTATCGCCTGGCGGTGCTTGCTCTTGAGGGCAGACCGGCGGTCGGGAGAGGTACTGGCAGGAAGCACACTCCTACACTAAGTGCATCGTTGCACCGGGTGCAACTAATCCCGTTCCGGCTCCGAAGCCTCGCGCGCCCGTCCGGCAGCGGGCGAGCGCCGCGATCCGAGGAAGTGCACCAGCACTCCCGCGCCAACCAGAGTGAGCGCGGCTCCTCCGTAGACGGTGGCCAGTGAATAGACCCCGTCCGGGGCGCCGGAAAACAGTCGGCTCAGGAGCCCGGGAATCTGCGGCCCGGCGAACAGGAGCACCGTCAGCAGCGGCCCTCCGGTCAGCCAGCCGCTGCGGCCGGGCTGCGTGTTTTTCCCGCTGCTCTGCTCACTCATGGCTTAAGTCTTCCAGATTTCCGGGCGGGGCGTTTTCCGTCCCCGGCCGGCGCTGCGTATCAGGCGGGTGCCGAGGAAAAATTGCCGGCCTGGAATACCATCGCGGGATTCTGCAAAGCAAACCCGGGTGCATTGGGGGAGTAACGGTGATCACACCTGGGGGTTCCGCATTGGGGTATCGCCGGGCCGGAAAGTAGGCTCGACCGTATGGCTCCCTTCCGAAACAGCCGCGCTGCGGCGCTGCCCGCGAAATTGTCCCGTTCCTGGCTGCTGGCTTCTGCCGCGGACGAAGCACATTTTGCTCCCGCGCTGGCATCGGAAGCGGACTCTGTCGTATTCGACATGGAGGACGCAGTTCCCGCCGAAGGCAAGGCCGAGGCACGTGAGCGCGTGGTGGAGGCCCTCTCCACCGGGATGACTGCCTGGGTGCGCGTCAACGGCATCGAAACAGATTACTGGGCCGATGACCTGGCTGCCCTGTCAAAGGCGCCCGGCCTGCGCGGCGTCATGCTGGCCATGACCGAAGAGCCGGAGCAGGTCACGCACACCGCCATGCGGCTGCAGGCCGGCACCCCGGTGCTGGCGCTGGTCGAGTCCGCGCTCGGCATCGAAAACGCGACGGCGATCGCCAGTGCTCCGGGCACCTTCCGCCTGGCATTCGGCGTCGGCGACTTCCGCCGCGACACCGGCGCGTCCGATGACCCGATGGCCCTGGCGTACGCCCGCTCCAAGCTGGTGGTGGCCTCCCGCGTGGGCCAGCTTCCCGGCCCGATCGACGGCCCGACTCCGGGCACGCTGGGCGAGAAGCTGCTGGATGCGTGCAAGGTGACCGCATCAATGGGCATGACCGGCAAGCTCTGCCTGATGCCCGAGGCTGCGGACACGATCAACAAGGGCCTCTCGCCGAGCGAATCCGAAATTGTCTGGGCCCACGAACTGCTCGAGGCACACGCCGCCGGTGCAGTGGTGGGCGACGGCTCCTACCTGCCGCGCCTGGCCCGGGCCCAGAAGATCTCTTCCCTGGCGGACTCCTACGGTCTCTGGAACGCCTAGTTTCGGGGCGTTCCGAGAACGGGCCGCTCCCGCACACCTTCCGGTCAGGGCGTGCGCGGAGTCTTCGCCGTAGTCCGCTGAACTTAAGTGCAGAGCGGAACAGCGGCACCTGCGCCACTTCCAGTGCTTACCGCTCCACCAGGATGCCGTCTTCGTCCGCGTAGAGCGCCGCGCCGGGCCGGAAGGTGACTCCGCCGAACTCCACCGGAACGTCCACCTCGCCCACGGAAGCCTTGGCGCTCTTGCGCGGGTTGGAACCGAGGGCCTTCACGCCCAGCGGCAGCTTGGCGACGGCGGCCCGGTCACGGATCGGGCCGTGGATGACGACGCCGGCCCACCCGTTGTGGACCGCTGCCTCGGCGATCATGTCCCCCATCAGGGCGGTGTTCAGCGAACCCCCGCCGTCCACCACCAGTACCGCGCCGTTGCCCGGTGAGTTCAGGGTGGACTTCACCAGACCGTTGTCCTCATGGCAGCGGATGGTGCGCACCGGGCCGGTGAAGCGGGTGGAGCCGCCGAGGTCCTGGAACTGGAGGGAGACCGAAGCCAGGGCTTCGCCGTGTTCGTCGTAGAGGTCTGCTGTGCTCTTTTCCATGGCACATACTGTGCCACAGGACACATCCGGGCCGCGTGGACGCGGCGGGCTGTCGAAGGTACCGCTTAGGCGTGCTTGGCTGCGGCCTGGGATTTGAGCAGGTCCACAACCTCCAGCAGCTCCTCCACTGAACCGGAGGTGGGGGAGTCCTCACCCTGGGGCCAGCCGCCGGGCAGGCCCTCGTTGTAATACAGTCCGTCGCCCAGCAGCATGATGGCGCGGGCAATGGCCTGGTCTCCCACTTCGTCGAGAATCAGGTTGAACCAGTCGCGGTGGATCCGCTGGAGCAGCTCGGAGGCGGCGGCGTCGTTGGCCTGCGCCAGGCGTACCGCGGCGATCAGCGCGCGGTCCAGGCCGCTGTCCACGTAGACGGAGGTGCGGACCAGGAAGCGTGCCGGACCCTCGGCGTCGGTGCGCATGCGCTCCAGGTCCGCAGCGGCAAGGACCCGCAGGCGGTCAAGGATCCCGGTGGCCAGGGCCTCCTTGTTCTTGAAGTGGTACAGCAGTCCGCCCTTGGAGACGCCGGCAAGTGCGGTCACGGCGTCGAGCGTTGCCCCGCGGGGTCCCTCATTGATCAGCAGATCCTCGTAGGCGGAGAGGACGCGTTCCCGGGCGGGTGTCTGTTCAGGCATGGCTTTACGCTAGCCCATTCCGTGCTGTACAGTCTAGACGGTACAGTAACGTACGGGTAGACCCCGCTGGTTGCTGGCATGTCTTTTTAACCCATCATTTTCGGCAGGCGGAGCCCTGCCAGGTCCAAGGAGGAATTGTGCCTGCGGTACAGGAACGGCCCGTGCTTCAGCGGGCCGGAAAGCGTGAATGGCTGGGACTGGCGGTGCTGATGCTCGCCGTCCTGCTGGTTGCGGTAGACAACACCGTGCTCAGCTTTGCCGTCCCGTCCCTGTCCCGTGCCCTGGCGCCGACCGGAACGGAACTGCTCTGGATCATCGACATCTACGCGCTGATCCTGGCCGGCCTGCTGGTCCCGATGGGCAGCCTCGGGGACAGGTTCGGCAGGCGGAAACTGCTCATGATCGGTACGGCCGGTTTTGGCCTGGTCTCCGTCGCGGCGGCCTTCGCTCCGTCTGCCGGAGCGCTGATCGGTGCCCGCGCCCTGCTCGGCTTCTTCGGTGCCATGCTGATGCCGGCCACACTGTCCATCATCCGCAACATGTTCGTGGTGCCCGGCCAGCGCCGGATCGCGATCGCCGTGTGGGCGGCCGGATTCTCCGGCGGTGCCGCACTGGGCCCGATTGTGGGCGGCACCCTGCTGGAACACTTCTGGTGGGGCTCGGTCTTCCTCCTCGCCGTTCCGGTGCTGATCCCGCTGCTGGTGTTCGGGCCCAAGCTGCTGCCCGAATCCCGTGACCCCAAGCCGGGCAAGGTGGATCCGGTCAGCATCCTGCTGGTCATGGCCACCATGTTCCCGCTGGTCTACGGCATCAAGTCCATCTCCACGCACGGCCTCGACGCCTACGCCCTGGTTCCGATGGCCGCCGGCCTGCTCTTCGGCGTTGCCTTCGTGCGCCGCCAGCTCAGCCGTTCCGAACCCATGCTGGATGTGCGCCTGTTCCGGAATCCGGTGTTCACCGGTTCCATCTCCGCCAACCTGCTGAGCGTCTTCGCTCAGGTGGGCTTCATCCTCTTCCTTTCCCAGCACCTGCAGCTGGTCCTGGGGCAGACGCCCCGCGAAGCCGGACTGATGATGCTCCCGGGCCTGATGCTCACCGTGGTGGCCGGCCTCGCCGTCGTCCGCGTGGTGCGCCGCGTGCGTCCGGCTTATGCCGTCGCCGCCGGCCTGACCTTCAGTGCCATTGGCTACACCGTGGTGCTGATGACCGGCCATGACGAGAGCCCGCTGGGACTGGTGATCGCCTTCATGATCCTGGGCATCGGCGTCGGTTCTGCGGAGACCATCTCCAATGACCTGATCCTCGGCAGTGTCCCGCCGGCTAAGGCCGGTGCGGCGTCGGCCATCTCCGAAACCGCCTATGAAGTGGGTGCCGTCCTCGGCACCGCTGTGCTAGGCAGCATCCTGACCGCCGGCTACCGCAACGGAATCGTGCTCCCGGACGGCATGGATCCTGCGGCGGCGTCCGCGGCTTCGGAAACCCTCGGCGGAGCGGTTGAAGCAGCCAAGGCGCTGCCCGGCCCGCAGTCCGCGGACCTGCTGGCCTCCGCCCAGGCCGCCTTCGACTCGGGTGTGGTGGCGACGTCGCTGATCGGCATTGCGCTGATGGTGGCCGCCGCGGTGGGCGCCCTCTTTATGCTGCGCCGGGTGGCGGCGGACCAGGATGCGGCGTCCGACGGCGATGCTGCGCCTTCCGCCGCGCCGGAGTCCGCACTTGCCGCGTCCGGCACTGCGCTCGACGATGCGCCCGCTGAAACTGCCGCCGTCTCCAAGGGTGCCGGCAGCGTGGAACTCCAGACCGAACGGGCGGAGCAGGACGCCTGCTCGCCCCGCCGCTAGCGGAGAACTCCTAGTCCGCTTCCGGCGGATGCACGATCAGCACGGGGCAGTGGGCATGGGCTGCCGCAGCGGAACTGACTGACCCAAGCAGCAGTCCCGCAAAGCCGCCCCTGCCCCGGCTGCCGACCACCAGCATTTCCGCGCCCTTGCTGGCCTCCACCAGCACCTGCACCGGCTGGCCGGACACGACCAGCTTCTTCAGCCCCTCCGGAACGTCCTGGCCAAAGGCGGCCTGGAGGGTTTCTTCCAGTGCGCTCTGGGCCTCCACCCGGGGGGACCACTCGGCGGAAGCAATAGGCACGGCCAGCGCCACCGGGTAGGACCAGACCGTCACGGCCTCGATTCGGCACTCCAGCAGGTCAGCCAGCCGCCGCGCGGTTCGCAGTGCCACGAGGGAGAGTTCCGAACCGTCGACGCCGACGACGATTCGCTTGCGGGTGTCCTGTGCCATGGCCCTGGTCCTGTCTGTCCGCTGCGAATGCTTCCTGCAAAAAGTCTGCGGCCCGGCTGCCGTTTTCTCCAGAGGCGGGGATTGTTCGTACTATCAGCAGGTGCCAGCCAACGAGTCCCAGCCCCGTGCGGCAGCCCCGCTGGGAGCGGGCCTGCTGCTGGTGCTCGCGTTCCTGGCGGCTACCGGGCCATTCACCACGGACCTGTATCTGCCCTCCTTCCCGGGCATCGCCGCGGACCTCGACGCTTCGGCGTCGGGGGTCCAGTTGACCCTCACTGCGTTTTTCCTCGGCATGGCGGCCGGGCAGCTGGGCTTCGGGCCGCTGTCTGACAAATACAGCCGCACCCGCCCGCTGCTTATCGGAACCGGGGCCTTCGTTCTTGCGTCCATTGCCTGTGCCACTGCGCCGAATCTGGGGGTCCTGATTGCCGCGCGCTTCGTGCAGGGCCTGTGTGCGGCATCCGGGCCGGTGATTGCCCGCGCCGTGGCTGCCGATCTCTCTTCCGGCCCCGCCGCGGCGCGGACCTTCAGCCTGCTCATGACCATCGGCGGTGTCGCTCCGGTGGTGGCGCCCGTCATCGGCGGGGTCCTGGCCGGGCTTTGGGACTGGCGCGGCGTGCTCTGGACGCTGGCCGGCATTGCGGCGCTGATGTTCATCTGCGCAGCGGCCGCGGTCCGTGAATCCCTGCCTGCCGAGCGCCGCTCCAGCGGCCCGCCCTTCGCCGGGCTGGGCGTGGTGCTGCGCCGCTGGCGGTTCCTGGGCTACGTGCTGCTCTTCGCAAGTTCCTTCGGGGTGCTGATGAGCTACATCTCGGCCTCCCCGTTCGTCTACCAGAGCATCATGGGCCTGGGGCCGGAGACCTACGGGCTGATGTTCGGCCTCAACGCCGCGGGGATGGTTGCCTCCGGGTTCATTGCCGCCCGGCTGAGCCGAAGCGTTCCGCCGCGCCGCACCGTCCTGCGGGCCGTGAGCGTACTGCTGGGGTTCGCCGTCGTCCTGCTGGTTCTGGTGGTCGCGGCTGTTCCGCCGCTGCTGCTCGCAGTGCCGCTGTTCTGCATGGTTTCCTCCCTTGGATTCATCATGGGGAATACGACGGCGCTGGCCCTGGCCCAGGCGGAAGGAGCCACCGGAAGCGGCAGCGCAGTGCTCGGCGGGGCGCAGTTCCTGATGGGTGCAATCGTCTCCCCGCTGACCGGACTGGGCGGAGAATTCACCGCCCTTCCGCTGGCCCTGGTGATGACGTCCTCGGCCCTGCTGGCGGCCACCGCCCTGTTCCTCACCCGCCAGCGGCATCCCGCGTAGACTGTGGGGACCATGCGACACATGAACAAGTTCCGCACGCCCATTGTCTGGCTCCTGATTATCGGCCTGGTTGGCAGCATCAGCGTCGGCTTCCTCGGCCTCTTCTTCTAGGCCCTTCCCCACCAGATTTCCGGCCCGGCCATCGGCCCGGGTTTGCCCGCCGGTGCCGCACCGCAATAGGATGCTAAGCATGCTTACCTAATGTAGGCGGCCGCCAGTTGCGGCTCCATATCCATGAAGAATGGGAAGTGGGGAAACTCAATGGCCAACGAAAACACTTCGGACCAGTACACATTCCAAGATCCGGTCAACCGGTATCCCTCCGTCAGTCCACCCAAGCAGGACCAGCCGGAACCCGGCCTTGATGCGGACCTCGAGCCCAAGACGGACCGCGGCGAGGACTCCTACCGCGGAACCGGACGGCTGGAAGGCCGCAAGGCACTGATTACCGGCGCGGACTCCGGAATCGGCGCGGCCGTGGCCATCGCTTTCGCCCGCGAAGGCGCCGACGTCGCGCTCTCCTACCTGCCGGAGGAAGAGGAAGACGCCGCCAAAGTCATCCAGCTCATCAAGGACGCCGGCCGAACCGCCGTCGCGCTCCCCGGTGACCTCCGCGATGCCGGGTACTGCACCCAGGTGGTCGAGGATGCCGTGAAGGGCCTCGGCGGCCTGGACATCCTGGTGAACAACGCAGGCAAGCAGGTGGCCGTCGAAAACCTTGAAGACCTCAGCGACGAACAGCTCGATGACACCTTCAAGACCAACATCTACTCCTTCTTCCGGGTGACCAAGGCGGCCCTGCCGCACCTCCCGGCCGGATCGAGCATCATCAACTCCACCTCCATCCAGGCCTACAGCCCCTCTCCGCACCTGCTGGACTACGCCAGCACCAAGGCGGCGATCAACAACTTCACGAAGGGGCTGGGCCAGCAGCTGGCACCCAAGGGCATCCGGGTGAACGCGGTGGCTCCGGGTCCGTTCTGGACTCCGCTGCAGGTGTCCGACGGCCAGCCCAAGGATGCCCTGCCGGAGTTCGGCAAGGACACTCCGCTCGGCCGCGCCGGCCAGCCCACGGAGCTCGCGCCGGCGTACGTCTTCCTGGCGTCACCGGAATCGAGCTACGTGGTGGGCGAGACGCTCAACGTCAACGGCGGAATGCCTTCCCCCTAAGCTCCAGGGCACAAAACGCCGGCCCCGCGCACGTTGCGCAGGGCCGGCGTTTTTGTGTTCCGGGACCTAGGCCGGAACCGGAGTGAGCCTGGCGCGGTCCACCCGGCGGTGGAAGCGCATGCCGGCCAGTCCGCCGAGGACGGCGCCAACCAGGCTGACCACCACGGTGGCGAGCAGGGCCAGCCAGGAGCCGGCGCTGACATCGCCCAGGTCCTGCGGCAGCGGAGCCACCGAGTTGAGCTGGGTGAGGCTGCGGATGTCATCGTTGAAGATCAGTCCAAGGACAATAACGACGGCGGCCGCCACCAGGGCCCACAGCCAGACGGCCACACCCTGCTTGGCTCCGTTGAACCGGGCCATCCGGCCGGCCACGTAACCGCCGGCGTAGTAGGCGAGCAGCAGCACGGCCAGGGTAATGATGGCTCCGATCAGCCCGGTGGACTGATTCGCTGC
This sequence comes from Arthrobacter koreensis, assembly GCF_009193255.1. Classification (GTDB taxonomy): domain Bacteria; phylum Actinomycetota; class Actinomycetes; order Actinomycetales; family Micrococcaceae; genus Arthrobacter_B; species Arthrobacter_B koreensis. Next base: position 1,069,053 of record NZ_WACG01000001.1, on the reverse strand, counting down.
CGCCTGGTCCAGGGCCGCGCCCAGGTCCGTGTCCGTGGAGACACCGACGGCGGCTCCGATAGCGGCGGCCAGGGCGGAGAGCAGGACGACCATGCCGGTGGCGGTCAGCCAGCCGAAGAATGCCGCGCCGAATTTGATGCCGCCGAAACGCTCTCGTTCGGCGGCCAGGAGTGCTTCCCGGTTCGGCATCACGGGTTCCTCGGCGGTCCGGACGGAATCCTGGTGTCCGGCGGGGACTGCTGCGGGGGCGGCGGTGTCTTCGCGGTCCCGGTGCGCGGCGCGGCGCGTGGTTCCAGCGCCGGCATCCTCACTCCGGTAGGCGGCGTCGTTCGGGTCCCTTGTCCCGGTGACGCTGGTGTTGAGGACTTCCGTGTCATTGGTCCGGGAGCCGGCCGTGTGCCGGCTGCCTGCATGTGCTGCCGGTTCTGCGTGCCCGGTGGACTCGGCGGGCATCGCCGAATCGGTGCGGCGGGACGCTCCATCCTGCGGCGGGGTTTCCAGCCGCCGGGTGACATCCGGCTCCTGCCGGACGGGGTTTGCCTGCGCTGCGGCGTCCGCGTTCTCGCGGACAGGCACATCCTCTGCCTGCCGGCGTCGGGGTTCGCCTGCTGCGGTGCTGCCTGGTTCGGTGCTCATCTGCTGCTCCTGTTCCCGTGGGGGGTGCCGGACTGAAGGTGATGACTTCATAAGTAACCTTACTGTAGCGCCGGGGCGCGGATTTTGGCGGTCCCGCGCCCGCCCTGCGGCGTGGAAGACTTGGCTGCATGGATACGGACCTGATCATCACCGTCGTTGCCGGCCTGCTTATCGCCGTGGGTGTGGCCGGCATTGTGGTGCCGGTCCTTCCGGGCAGCATCCTGATCCTGCTGTCCTTCCTGGGCTGGGCCATCGGAGTGAGCAGCGGCGCCGGCTGGTGGTCCTTCGCTTTTGGAGCCCTGTTCGCGCTGACGGGCCTCTCCGCCAGCTGGGTCCTGACCGGCCGGAAACTCAAGCAGCGGCAAATCCCCAACCGGTCCGTCCTGATCGGCCTCGCTGCGGGCATCGCCGGGATGTTCTTCATTCCGGTGGTAGGGCTGATCGTTGGTTTTGCCGGCGGCCTGCTGCTCAGTGAGTTCGCCCGCCAGCGCAGCCTGCCTGCAGCGGCGTCGTCATCCTGGGCGGCACTGAAGGCCACCGGCCTGGGCCTGCTGGTGGAACTCGGATTGGCGCTGGCGGCAGGAACCGCCTGGATTATCGGCGTCTGGATCCACTTCGCCACCCGGTAGGGTCAGGAGCGTCTCGGACGGTAGGTCCGGCCGAAACTGCGCTCGGCACCCGAAATGATGCCGGTCAGCTCCCAGTCATGGCGGCTGCCGCCGGGGACGTCGAAAATGCGGATCCCGTCGCCGAGCAGCACCGGAGCCACGAACACCTGCAGTTCATCAATGAGGCCGTGTTCCAGCGCCTGCCGCGCAATGTCCGCGCTGATGATCTGCACGTCCTTCTCTCCGGCGATCTCCTGCGCCCGGCGGACGGCCTCCACCACACCGCAGTTCAATGCGGTCACGGCAGGATCCCCGGCCAGCTCCTCCGGACGGTGGGTCAGGATGAACTCGGTGCCGGACCAGGCGCCGCCGTAGGCCTCAGCCGTGGCTTGGTCCCGCTCGCCCTGCTGGGCCTTTGCCGCGTCATAGCCGCGACGACCCGAGATGATCACCCCCACAGCCCCGGCCATGCGCTCGGTGAGGCCCGGCGGCAGGGGCTCCAGCGTTTCGAACCACCCCATGTCATGGCCGGGACCGGCAATGAACCCGTCGATCGAACTGGTGAACCCCCACGCGACCTTACCCATGGCATCCTTCCGGTGGTGCGGGCCGGAGCCCGCGTCCTGCAGGCGAAGCTACCCAGCCAGCCGAAAGTGCCGCAAGGGGAGCCTGCTTCTCCAGCGGACAGAAGCTGTCCTCAATGTGCGGAATACTCGAAGAACGGCGCCCGAGATGGAGGTCCTGAACCGATGACTGAACGAGCAGTTCCGCCCCAGCTGGTGGTGGCGGACGCCGCTGCCTGGCGCGCGTGGCTCGCGGAGAACGACGCAACGAGCGACGGCGTCTGGCTGGTCCTCGCGAAGAAGGGCACCCTGGTCCCCACTTCCCTGACCTACGCCGAGGCGCTGGAGGAGGCGCTGTGCAGCGGCTGGATCGACGGCCGGCGGAACAGTGTGGACCAGGCGACCTACCGGCAGCACTTCACGCCGCGGCGGGCACGGTCCCTGTGGTCGAAGCGGAACGTGGACCTGGTTGCCGGACTGGTCGGGGCGGGCCGTATGCGCGGACGCGGGCAGGCGGAGATCGACCGGGCCAAGGCGGACGGGCGGTGGGACCGGGCCTACGGCGGGCCTGCTGCGCTCGAGGTTCCCGCAGACCTCGCAGCTGCGCTGGCGGCCGCCCCGGACGCGGCGGGCGCCTTCGCCGAACTGGGCCGCTCAGCCCGGTATCCCATCCTCCACCAGGTGGTCACCGCACCGAATGAGGCCGTGCGGGCAGCCCGGATCGCGCGGCAGGTGGACCGGCTGGCCGGCGGAGCCTACGCAGCCGGTTAGCCGGCGGCCGGTGCCACGAACTCCGCCAGCGCGGCGAGCTCAGCCAGCCGTGCCTCCGGCTGCAGGTACATCATGTGCCCGGCTTCGTAGTAGTGGTGCGTGAACCGCGCACGTGCCTCCTCCGTCAGGCGCATGTGCGCCCAGACGTACTCCGCCGCAAAGTGGGGCGTGGCGCCGTCGTAATAGCCGTAGTCCACATGCACCCGCAGGCTGGGGTTGTGCGCCATCAGCCGTTCAAGGGTCTTGGTGACATCAATCGGTACGCCCTCGAACTCCCGGTAGCTCCACGGCTGCACCCGGCCGGTCAGGACTTCGTAGGGCAGGTCATTCTCGTAGCCGAGCTCAGCGCGGATGTAGTGGTTGATCGCCGCGGCGTACGGGCCGTTGATGGCGGCGAGGCTGGGATCGTCCCAGTTGACGGAGGCCTGCGGGTCTTCGGCAGGGGCAGTGAAGCGCCCGTCGATCCGGCCCACCGACAGTTCGCGGTCACGCAGCAGTTCGGCGGAGAACTGGGAATAGTCCCAGCGCAGGTTGGTGCGGCGGATGAACCCGGGGTCCAGGGTGGTGAGTTCAGCCAGGCGCCGGATTGCGGCGTCGTACTCCTCGGCGCTGAGCCGTGAACCCTGGCTCAGTGCATAGCCGTAGTACCGCGCTGCGTACTCCTCGGCGTCGCGGACCACCTCCGCGAGGTCGCGGCCCGGATGCCGCCCGTGGAAGTGCGCGATTGCCGCGTAGGTGGGCAGGTGCAGGGCGTAGGGCGTGTCCACGCCCGGGGCGAACATCAGTGTGGACATGTTCAGGACGGTGGAAATCAGGCCCAGCCCGTTGACGGACATGCCGTACGCATCAAAGAGGCGCCCGGCAACGGCGACGGCCCGCAGGGTCCCGTAGGACTCGCCCACCAGGTATTTGGGGCTCAGCCAGCGGTTGTTGCGGGTGGTCCAGAGCCGGATCACTTCGGCTACGAGGTCCCGGTCCTGTTCGAACGCGTGGAACTCGTCTGCGGTATTGCCGTCCACTACCCGGGAGAAGCCGGTGTTAACGGGGTCGATCATCACCAGGTCCGCGTGTTCCAGCAGCGTCTGCGGGTTGTCTACCAGGCCGTACGGGGGAGGGGTGAGGTTCCCCGCGTCGCCGGAGTCCACAAGCCGCGGGCCCAGCAGGCCCAGGTGCAGCCAGACGGAGGACGAGCCGGGCCCGCCGTTGAACGCGAAGACCACGGGGCGCGGGTTCGGCGAAACAGCCGCCTGCTCGTCCGCCGTGTAGGCGGTCAGGAAGATCTCAGCCTTCGGTTTGAATCCTTCGGACTTCCCCTCGGACGTTTCCTCCCGCCGGAACACCACCCGGCCGGTGGTGGAGGTGTATTCCAGGCCGGAGGGCAACCGGTGGCTGCGCTGCACCAGGTCGTCCGCCACGTCCGCTGAGCTGCCGGTGCCCGACGATCCGGTGCCCGACGGCGATCCGGCGGAGTTGGAGGAGGATGCGGCGGCTGCGTCGGGGGCGGGGCTGGTCTCAGCGGACTGTGAAGGCATTCGTCCAGCCTAGCGGCCAAAATCGGGGCTTGTGTCTCGGATCACACGTCCTCTATAGTTCCACTAGTTCGCTATCAGAAACGAGTGTTCAATTATCGAACTCTGGTCATGCGAATGAAGGGTGCAGGGCGGCAGGGGTGAGATCCATTCAGGGCTCCGCTGCACTCTTGGCGGGGCCTGGCTGTCCGTTGAATGGGCTGGATTTCCGGGCGCCTGCCTGAGGCAGACGTCCGGCTCATGGGCTGTGCGTCACATTCACGAAATAGTGTGTTGCCCGTCACAGATCAGGGTATCTTGGGGCGACAGGTGACCGACCGTTCTTTCAGTAATTTTTCCCAGTCAAAAATAACGGAGTTTCAATGACTACAACAAGTGCGTCTGCTGCGCCGTCCCAGCGGATGACCCGGGAGGAACGCAAGGTACTTGCGGGCACCCTGGTTGGTACCACTATCGAGTGGTACGACTTCTTCATCTACGCCCAGGCTGCAGGCTTGGTGCTCGCGTCCCTGTACTTCGCCCCGCTGGGCGAAGGCACCCCACTGGCGCAGGTCGTCTCCTGGGCCACCATCGGCATCAGCTTCCTCTTCCGTCCGCTGGGCGCCATTGTCGCCGGCCACCTGGGCGACAAGCTGGGACGTAAGAAGATGCTGGTCTTCACCCTGATCATGATGGGTGCCGCCACGGCGCTGATCGGCGTGCTGCCGACCTACGCGCAGATCGGCGTTGCTGCTCCGATCCTGCTCCTGGTCCTGCGTATCCTGCAGGGCTTCTCCGCCGGCGGCGAATGGGGCGGCGCTGCGCTGCTCTCCGTTGAGCATGCACCCATCAACAAGCGCGGCTTCTTCGGTGCCTACCCGCAGATCGGCGTGCCGATCGGCATGATCCTGGCAACGTTCGTCATGTTCCTCCTGACCAGCTCGATGAGCGAAGAGGCTTTCCTTGAGTGGGGCTGGCGTGTTCCGTTCCTGCTCTCGGTGGTCCTGATCTTCGTGGGATACTTCATCCGCCGCTCGGTGGACGAAAGCCCGGTCTTCAAGGAAATGCAGGAGCGCAAGAAGGACTCCTCCGCGCCGCTCGGCAAGCTCTTCAAGTACAACTCCCGCGAGGTCATCCTTGCCGCGCTGATCTTCATCGCCAACAACGCCGCCGGTTACCTGGTCATTGCGTTCTTCGCCTCCTACGCCGGCAAGGCGCTGGGTATGGAGCGTCCGTCGGTGCTGCTGGCCACCACGGTTGGCTCCTTCGGCTGGCTCATCTTCACCATGTACGGCGGCATCCTGTCGGACAAGATCGGCCGCGTGCGCACCTTCCAGATCGGCTACGCCTGGGTGTTCCTCTGGGCCATCCCGATGTTCCTGCTGATCGACACCGCAAACGTGTTCCTGTTCGGTCTGTCCATCTTCGTGCTGACCATCGGCCTGGGCCTGTCCTACGGCCCGCAGTCTGCGCTGTACGCCGAGATGTTCCCCGCCAGCATCCGCTACTCCGGCGTTTCCATCGGCTACGCGATCGGCGCCATCCTGGGCGGAGCCTTCGCTCCGATGATCGCCCAGCTCCTGCTGGATGAGACCGGCTGGTCCGGCTCGATCGGCATCTACATCATGGTTCTCTGCGTCATCTCCTTCGGTGCCGTGACCATGGTCAAGGAGACCAAGGGTGCAGACCTGGGCATCGAGGATTCGCACCGCGCTCCGCAGTCCAAGTAAGCCTTTCTCGACCCCCCACAACGAGATAACAGAAACTGCCCGTATCAGGACTGATACGGGCAGTTTCTGTCATTTCGATGCGGGGGGACGCTACCGGGTGAGGGAGCCGATCTGGTTGCCGGCGCCGTCGTACACCAGCAGCGTGTCCTCGGCCAGGACCGCACTGGCCGCCGAAGCCAGCCACTGGTCCACGTCGGGGCAGGCCATCATGGTCATGGCCACCTCCTGGAAACGGACAGTCCCGTCCTCCAAAACCCAGCGGCCCATCAGCCGGTTGCATCCGTCGGTGCCGGTCAGGCGTCCGTCCTCGTGAAGCTCCAGGGAAGGCTCACGCATGTTCTCCGGGTTGCCCCAGACCCCCTCGGGCGCGGAAGGATCAGTATTTGAGGAGGCGGAGGACGACGGCGCGTCCCCGGCGGCCCCCGAATCGTCCGGCGAGGTGCCGGCCGTGCCGGGGTCAGCCCCGCAGGCGGATACACCGAGCAGCAGGGCCAGGGCCAGGAGCGTAAACCGGGTGCGCATTGAGGGGCCTCCTACAGCCAGTTGTTCCGTTTGAACGCTGCATAAAGCAGGATGCCCAGCACCACCATCAGCGCCAGGGCCGTCGGATAGCCCAGCGGCCAGTCGAGCTCCGGCATGTTCTTGAAATTCATACCGTACACGGTGCCCACCAGGGTGGGAGCGAACAGGATTGCGGCCCACGCGGAGATCTTCTTGGTCTGCTCGTTTTGGGCGATGGACGTCTCCGCCAGCCGGTTCGAGGCCAGGGTGGAGCTGAGGGACAGGGCGTTGTCCAGCAGGGAGCGGTAGGCGGTAAACCGGTCGATCAGCCGCAGCACGTGGTCCAGCACATCGCCGAGCCGGTCCTTGAGTTCGGGCGGCACGTCATACTTCTCCGGATTGCGCTGCAGCTCGCCGACCACGGTTTCCAACGGGCTGATGGCGCGCTGGCAGCCGATGACCTCGCGTGAGAGCTCGTAGATGCGCCGTGAGACTTCGCCGTCCCCGCCGAAGAGCTGGTCTTCGATCTCATCGATGTCGTTTTCGAGTCCGGCGGACACCGGCGCGTATTCATCCACCACCTGGTCCAGGATGGCGTACAGCACCGCCTGGGGGCCCAGGGACAGCAGATCGTGCTCGCGCTCCATCCGGGTCCGCACCCGCGCCAGGTCCGGGGACTCGGCGTGCCGGACGGTCACCACGAAGTTGGGTCCCACAAACAGGTGCAGCTCGCCGATTTCAACGCGTTCGACGTCGTCAAGGTAGCGGGCGGGGCGCAGCACCACAAAAAGCTGGTCCCCGTACTGCTCCAGCTTGGAGCGCTGGTGCCCGGCGAGGGCGTCCTCCACGATCAGCAGGTTCAGCCCGAATTCCTCGGCGACGGCCGGCAGCTCAATGTCATCCGGGCGGTAGAGCCCAATCCAGGCCATGCCGCCCGTCTCCCGGGTGAGATCAAAGGTCTCCTCGAGGGTTTCCGGGCTGTGCAGGCGTTTGCCGTCCACATACACGGCGTTGTCCACCAAAGTCACTGCTGCTCCTCACGCTGCCAAGCCTGCTTACCAGATGAGCCTACGTCGCTGGGCTGGCCGGAGCGGCCATCCCTGCTTAGCCGGCTTCGAGAATGTCCCGATTGCGCGGCAGCCAGGGCATACCCGTCTGCGGATGCCGGAACGCCAGGGGCAAGCCCCGGGCACGCTCCCAGTCCATCGAGTCGCACGCCTGGAGGTGCACATGCGGTTCCGTGCTGTTGCCCGAATTGCCGCATTCGCCCACAAACGTGCCCGGGCGGACGGTGTCCCCCACGGCGACGGCGGTGGACCCGCGGCGCAGATGGGCCAGCAGGATGTAGGCCCGGTCCTCTCCGGACCCGGTTGCCAGGACGACGTGGTTGCCGGCGATCCCGGCCGCTCCCCGCCGGACCCGTTCGCGCTGGGTGAGGGCGTACCCGGCCAGCGCGAACGGTGAGCGCCGCGCCTCGTGGTCCGGTTCGCCGTCGTGCACTGCCGTGACCGTCCCGGCGGCGGGCGCCAGCACCGGTACGCCGAAGCCGGCGAAATTCTCCGGCGCCTCGGTGCCGAACACTGCCCGGAACGACGGCGGCGCGGAGCGGCCGTGCGCGTCAACCGCCACGAAGTCGATGGCGTAGGCGGTGCCGAACAAGCGGATTCCGTGGCTTGGCACCCGGTTGGCCGGGCTGTTCTGCACGGTCCAGCGGCCGGTGAAGGGGAAGTCCAGCAGCACGGGGTCCATCCTTCCAGCGTAGGACCGCGTGCTGCCGAGGGGCGGGTGTCCGCTATTTCCAGAACCCGAAACCTCGGCTAGGCTCCCGGCGCATGGAGATCATCGAGTATCGCCCCCGCCCGGACCAGCTGGTTTACACCTTCGGCGGCGCCGAGCCGGTTATGCTGATCAAGCCGGGCACCGCCCTGAAACTCTGGTCCGAGGACGCGTTCAACAATGCCCTGACCTCTGTGGAGGACCTGTCCAGCGAGAAGGTCAACCTGAACTTCGTGAACCCGCAGACCGGTCCGTTCTTTGTGGAGGGCGCCGAGCCCGGGGACACCCTCGCCCTGCACATCGTGGACCTGACGCCGGCGCGCAGCTACGGCGCGTCCGCCACCATTCCGTTCTTCGGCGGGCTCACCAGCACCGACCGCACCGCGTTCCTGCAGGACCCGCTGCCGGACACCACCTGGATTTACCACGTGGACTCCGCCCGCTCCACGGTCGGATTCCAGGCCCGGTTCGGGGACTTCGAGGTCGCGCTGCCGCTGGAACCGATGCTCGGCACCGTGGGTGTGGCCCCGCCCGGCGGCGAGGTCCGTTCCTCGCTGGTGCCCGAGCGTTTCGGCGGCAACATGGACGCGCCGGAGGTCAAAGCCGGCACCACCGTGTACCTCGGTGTGAACCAGCCGGGCGCGCTGTTCTCCATTGGCGACGGCCACTACCGCCAGGGCGAAGGCGAGGCCTGCGGCACCGCCGTCGAAGGTGCCATGCACTCCACCATCCTGGTGGAGCTGATCAAGGGCGGCGCCCCCGCCTGGCCACGGCTGGAGACCGACGGCGAGTGGATGGCCGTGGGATCCTCCCGGCCGATGGAGGATTCCTGGCGGATCGGGCAGGTGGAGATGGTGCGCTGGTTCGGGGAGCTCTTCGGCCTGCACCAGATGGATGCCTACCAGCTGCTCACCCAGACGGCCCAGGCACCGATCGCCAACGCCGTGGACGCCAATTATTCAGTGGTGGTCAAGGCACGGAAATCGCTTTTCCCCAAGGCCGACGCCTACGGCGGCCTGCATGCCGACCTGCGCCGGCGCAGCGCAGACCTTCTCTCAGACTAGGAGCACTCATGGACCTGCAGTTGCGCGGCAAAACGGCACTGGTCACCGGCGGAACCCGCGGAATCGGGCGGGCGATCGTGGAGGCCTTCGCGTCGGAGGGAGCGAACGTTGCGTTCTGCGCGCGGGATGCCGCGGAGATCGCGGAAACCGAGGCAGCCCTTGCTGACAGCGGGGTGAAGGTGGAGGGTGCCGTCCTGGACATGGGCGACGGCGACGGCGTGGCCGCCTGGGTGGACAGCGTCGCTGGCCGCTTCGGTGGACTGGACGCCGTGGTGAGCAACGTCAGCGCGCTGGCCATTCCGGACACTGCTGAAAACTGGGAAGCTAGCCTGCGGATTGACCTGATGGGAACCGTCCGGCTGATGCAGGCCGCGATCCCGCAGGTGCGCCGCAGCGACTCGCCCCCGCTGGTGGCAATCTCCAGCGTCTCCGGCCGGGAGGTGGACTTCGCCTCCGGCCCGTACGGCACGGTGAAGTCCGCGCTGATCGCGTACATGGCCGGGCTGGCCTTCCAGCTAGCCGATGCGGGGATCCGCGCCAACACCGTCTCACCCGGCAACACCTATTTCGACGGCGGCGTCTGGCAGGGCATCGAGTCCGGCTCTCCGGAGATGTTCACCGAGTCACTCGCCCTGAACCCCACCGGCCGGATGGGCACGCCGCAGGAGGTGGCCGACGTCGTCGTCTTCGTGTCCAGTCCGCGGGCTTCGCGGATGACCGGTGCGAATGTGCTGGTGGACGGCGGCCTGTCCCGCGGGATCCAGTTCTAGCGGGCTGTTCTTGCCGGTGGCGCGTACGTCTTCCCATCCCCTGTGACGGGTGTGGCCTCCTGTGGTCACATCCGGTGACAGGAGTAACGAGGGCTGGGAAACCGTGCCGGCGTGCCGACGCGTTGGGCGGATTCGCTCCGCTTTGGGACGGATTCGGCCCGCAAACCGGAGCAGATGTCACAAACCGGAGCGAATGGCGCGAGCCGGAGCAACGTCCCAAATCGGAGCCACAGCCCGGAGCAAACGTCACAGGCCGGAGCAAATCGGGTGGAGGATCCCCTGCCATGCCCGCCTTTCCCACCCGACGTGACGTCTGTTACCGGGAGTGGTCACAGCGGTAGACACCAGCAACGGAGAGTGGGAACCCCGGCAGGCAGGGCGCCCGGCGCCCCCAAACCCAGCCCAACGAAAACGGGAGGGGCAGCCAAAGCTGTCCCTCCCGCCGTCGTACCCGGATTCCCGGAGCCGGTACGCCCGAGAACTAGAGCTGCGAACCGACCTTGAAGTCGGTCTCGTCGCCGCGGGTGTAGGAGAAGCCGTCAGCGCCGATGGTCACTTCCATTTCGGAGGAGTCGGTGCGGGCAACAACTTCCTGCGGGTTGCCGTCCAGGTCCAGGACCAGCGAGGCCTCGGTGTACCAGGACGGAACAACGGGGTTGCCCCACCAGTCGCGGCGCTGGTTGTCGTGGACGTCCCAGGTGATGGTGGGGTTGTCCGGGTCGCCGGTGTAGTAGTCCTGCGTGTAGATCTCGATGCGGTGGTCGTCCGGATCCAGGATGTAGAGGTAGAACGCGTTGGAGACGCCGTGGCGTCCGGGGCCGCGTTCGATCCGGTCGGAGATGCGCAGGGCGCCCATCTTGTCGCAGATCTGGATGATGTTGTGCTTCTCGTGCGTGGCGAACGCAACGTGGTGCATGCGGGGGCCGTCGCCGCCGGTGAGGGCGGTGTCATGCACGGTGTCCTTGCGGTGCAGCCAGGCAGCGTAGGTGGTGCCCTCGGAGTCCTTGATGTCCTCGGAGACGCGGAAGCCCAGGTTCTCCAGGTAGGTGCGGCCGCGGGGAACATCGGGGGTGACCTGGTTGAAGTGGTCCAGGCGCACCAGCTCACCGGCGGAGTAGAGGTCGTAGCGCTGGGTCAGGCGCTCCACGTGGTCAACGTGGTAGAAGAACTCGTACGGGAAGCCCAGCGGGTCCTCCACGCGGACGGAGTCGCCCACGCCCTTGGTGAAGCCGTTGGCCCGGCGCTCGGTGCGGCAGCCCATTTCCTTGTAGTACGCCTCGGCGATGTCCACGTCTTCCGGGGTGCGCACGCGGTAGGCGAAGGACGCGACGGCGGCGACGGGTCCCTTGCGCAGCACCAGGTTGTGGTGGATGAACTCCTCGAGGGAGCGCAGGTAGATGGCGTTCTCATCTTCCTCGGTCACGTGCAGGCCCAGGACGTCCACGTAGAACTCGCGGGACTTGGCCAGGTCGGTGACCACCAGTTCCATGTAGGCGCAGCGGACGATGTCCGGCGGGTTGATGGACGGCTTGGGAATGGGGTTGGCGTTCATGGGTTCTCCTTCGAACAGAGCAGGGGGATTTAGTAGTCGATCTTGGCGGCGTCGTCGCTGCCGAACTTAGGCGTGTGCACCTTGCCGAGGGTGATGTGCACGGCCTGCTGGTCGGTGTAGAAGTCGATCGAGCGGTAACCGCCTTCGTGGCCGAGGCCGGAGGCCTTCACGCCGCCGAACGGGGTGCGCAGGTCGCGGACGTTGTGGCTGTTCAGCCACACCATGCCGGCTTCGGTGTTCTGCGCGAAGTTGTGCGCGCGGGTGAGGTCCTGGGTCCAGATGTAGGCGGCCAGGCCGTACTTGGTGTTGTTGGCCAGTTCCAGGGCTTCTTCTTCGGTGTCGAACGGGGTGATTGCGACGACGGGGCCGAAGATCTCCTCCTGGAAGATCCGCGCGTCGGGCTTCACATCGGCGAAGACGGTGGGCGCAATGTAGTTGCCCTCTTCCAGGCCTTCGGGGCGGCCGCCGCCGGCCAGCAGGCGGCCTTCGGTCTTGCCGATCTCGACGTAGGATGCCACCTTCTTGTAGTGCTCGGGGTGCACCAGGGCGCCCACCTGGGTCTTCGGGTCGTGGGGATCGCCGACGACGATGGTCTTGGCGCGGGCGGCGTACCGTTCGCAGAACTCGTCATAGACCGGGCGCTCCACCAGGATGCGGGAGCCGGCGGTGCAGCGCTCGCCGTTGAGGGAGAAGACGCCGAACAGCGCGGAGTCCAGGGCGGCGTCGAGGTCCGCGTCCGCGAAGACCACGCACGGGCTCTTGCCGCCGAGCTCCATGGACAGGCCCTTCAGGTTCTCTGCCGCGTTGCGGAAGATGGTCTGGCCGGTGGTGGTCTCACCGGTGAAGGAGATCAGCGGAACCTGCGGGTGCTTCACCAGCGCATCGCCGGCTTCCTCGCCCAGGCCGTTGACCAGGTTGAACACACCGGCCGGGACGCCGGCTTCGGTGAAGATGTCCGCCCACAGGGAGGCGGAGAGCGGGGTGAACTCGGCGGGCTTGAGCACCACGGTGTTGCCGGTGGCCAGCGCCGGGGCAAGCTTCCAGGACTCCAGCATGAACGGGGTGTTCCACGGGGTGATCAGGCCGGCGACGCCGATCGGCTTGCGGTTCACGTAGTTGATCTGGGAGCCGGGGACTTTCATCGCGTCGTCGAACTGGGCGACGATCAGGTCCGCGAAGAAGCGGAAGTTCTCCGCCGCGCGCAGGGCCTGGCCCTTGGCCTGGGTGATCGGCAGGCCGGTGTCGAAGGTTTCCATCTCTGCCAGGCGTTCTTCCTGGGCCTCGACGGCGTCGGCAATCTTGTTGAGGATGCGGGCGCGCTCACGCGGCTTCATCTTCGGCCACGGGCCGTTCACGAAGGCTTCCCGGGCGGCAGCGACGGCGGCGTCGATGTCTTCCTTCTGGCCCGCGGCGGCGGTGGCGTAGTTCTGGTTGGTTACCGGATCCAGCACGTCGAAGGTGGCGCCGTTGATGGAGTCCACGAATTCGCCGTTGATGAAGTGCTGGATGTGGGTCGGAAGGTTCTCCGGGATGTAGTGCTCAGCCATGGGGCGTCTCCTTTGATGCGGGGGTCTGGTCTGGGGTTATGGGGTGGAGCTTGCGGGGGAGTGCTTCAGGTAGGCCTCGAGGGTGGCGATCCGGTGGGCGCGGGCCGCGGCCTCGATGGTGCCGGCGTCGGCCTTTGCCTCGATCAGTTCGAGCAGGCGCTCGTGCTCGGCCACCGAATCCTGGGCCCGGCCGGGAACGTAGCTGAAGGTGGAGGAGCGCAGGGCGCCCAGCCGATTCCAGCCGCGGTGGACCAGGTCCAGGATGTGCGGATTAGGGCAGTTGGTGAACAGAGCGGAGTGGAAGTCCCGGTTCAGGGCGGTGAAGCGGACCGGGTCGAAGTGCTCCAGGCACTCGCGCATCTCGGCGTTGATGGCCTTGGCCTGTGCCAGGTCCTCCGCCGTGACGAGCGGTGCGGAGAGCGCCGTCGCGTACCCTTCCACCAGGCTCAGGGTCTGCATGGTGTAGAGATACTCGGTGGGATCGATGCCGGTGACCGTGGCGCCGACGTTCCGCTCGAACCGGACCAGCCCTTCGGCCTCCAGCCGGCGGATCGCTTCCCGGACCGGGACCGCGGAGCAGCCCAGGTCCGCGGCGATCCGGCCGAGCACCAGGCGGTACCCGGGGCCGTATTCACCGGAGGCGATCTTCGACTGGACGGTCTGGTAGGCCTGTTCGGCCTTGCTGACTGTCCCGTCTTTGGACTGAGTGCTCACGCCTGTTCCGCCGCCCAGGCCTCGTACTTTTCCTTCCACGCGGCGTTCATCGGGTAGAGGCCGTCGACGCCGTGGCCGGCCTTGACCATCTCGGCGATGAACTCTTCCTGGTGTTCCTGCTTAATGCAGGCTTCCACCAGTTCCTCGGCGATGGCCGGCGGGATGACCAGGATGCCGTCGTCGTCGGCCACGATGATGTCACCGGGCTGGACGGTGGAGCCGCCGCAGGCGATGGTGATGTCCGTGTCCCAGGGGATGTGCCGGCGGCCGAGCACCGCGGGGTGCGGGTTGGCGCAGTACACGGGCAGGTCGAAGCTGGCGACGGTGGAGTAGTCGCGGACGCCGCCGTCGGTGATGATGGCTGCAGCGCCGTTGTGCAGGGCGCGCAGGGCGAGGATGTCGCCCAGGGTGCCGGTGCCCTTTTCGCCGCGGGCTTCCATGACCAGGACTTCGCCTTCGCGGACGGAGTCGATGGCGCGCTTCTGCGCGTTGTAGCCGCCGCCGTGGGTCTTGAAGAGGTCCTCGCGGTTGGGGACGTAGCGCAGGGTGCGGGCGGTGCCCACTACCTTGCGGCCGGTCTTGGTGCCGGTGAGGCCGTCGATCGAGACGTTGTTCAGGCCGCGGGCGCGCATCTGCGAGCTCAGCGTGGCGGTGGCCACGGATTCAAGCTTGGCCTTCAGTTCCGGGGTGAGAATCTTTCCCTCTTCCCGCGTTGCCTCCGCGGCTGCCGCGATCCCTGCCTTTTCGGCGGAGCCCCAGGCTTCTTCGCGCTGTTTGTCATCGATCTTGGGCTGCGCGCCGAAGGGAGCCAGCGGCGTCGTGCCTTCGGTGACGGCGGTGGTCAGGCGGCCGGTCGTCTGTCCTGTGGAGGGGGAGTCCACTTCAATTTCGACGACGTCGCCCGGGACGGCCACGGAGGCGCCGGCCGGGGTGCCGGTGAGGATCATGTCTCCGGGTTCGAGGGTGAGGAGCTGGGAGAGGTCGGCGACCAGCTGGGCGAAGGGGAAGAGCAGGTCTTCGGTGGTGTCATCCTGGGCGAGTTTGCCGTTGACCCAGGTGCGCACCCGCAGGGCTGCGGGGTCCACCGTGGTGGCGTCGAGGATGGCCGGGCCCACGGGGGTGAAGCCGTCGCCGCCCTTGGAACGGAGGTTGGAGCCCTTGTCTGCCCAGCGGAGGTCGTACACGCCGAGGTCGTTGCTGGCGGTGACGCCGCCGACGTAGCTCCAGGCGTCTTCAACGGAGACGCGGTGGGCGGTCTTGCCGATGATCAGGGCGATTTCGCCTTCGAAGCCGAGCAGTTCGCAGCCGGCCGGGCGTTCCACCGTGCCGCCGGTGAGGGCGAGGGAGGAGCTGGGCTTCAGGAAGTAGGAGGGCTGCTCCGGCGTGCGTCCGCGTTCGGCTGCCCGGCTGGGGTAGTTGATGTGGACGGCGATGACTTTGCCGGCCTGTGCCAGTGTCTCCGGTGTGGCGGTGCTGCTCGTGGACATCTCACTCCTGGATCAAGTACGAAATCGTATATGATCCAGTGTGCCCTGTGGGGTGGGTCACGTCAAGGGGGAGGCGGGTCCGTCTTGTGGACATATCCGCCGGTATGGGAGCGCTTACCTCACAGGCGGCTCGCTAGTGTGCGAGGACGACCTCATGTAAGGCCAGGTCTGGGCCCTCATCTTGATGCATGACGGGGTGCGGATTGCAGCGGGGTCAGTGCCGACTGCTACCGTTCGAGCATCATCACGTGACTATGGGGGGATCATGTCCAATTTGTCGTTTGGCCCTGCGCCGGAACCTGAACAGCCGAAGAAGAAGCAGGCCGGGTTCGGTCGCCACGTCGGGCTGGCTTGCGCTTGCCTTGTGCTGATGGCGTTGTTTCCAACTGAGGCGTTTTTACTGAGTCTGCTCGTTGGAGGAGGCGTGCTGTGGATCCTGCTGGATGTACTTAAGCAGTACAGGAAGGCTTTCGGAGCGCCTGCCGAAGGTTTCGGGATCAGCGCGGAGAACACATACCGCACGGGCATGGGTGCCCCGCCCCTGCCAGCCACCGGCCTAAAGCACTATGCCGACGAAGTATACCTAGCCAATGCTCAGATGCTCGCGGACTTGCAGCGAATTGGGGCTCTGGACACCATGGGCCGAGAACGCCACAACGCCCAGCTGTCCCAGGCCATCTCGACTGCCGAAAAGGAGTTAGCGGCGGTAAACGCGGAGCTTGTAGCGGTCCGGGACGAGGTGCTCGATGTGCGCCAGGTTGCTGACCGGCACAACTTGGGGTTCTACGACTATGAGCACCCGGCTGAGACTTCCGTTAAGCTTGCTGACGAACTGGCTGCGGTGCGCAGCCGCATTAAAGAGAAACTGCGGGAGAAGACTGCGGTCACCACGGTATCCGGGTTCATGTTTAACAACTCGACTAGGGAAGGGAACAAGTTCGTCCGGGACCTGTCAGCCCTATTGCTGCGAGCCTACAACGCCGAAGCAGAGAACTGCGTGAAGACTGTCAAGGCTGGCAATCTTGCTACGGCCCAGGCTCGGTTGGAAAAGGCGCGCGAGCAGATCGCCAAGCGCGGCACCATGATCGGACTTCAGGTCACCAACGCTTACCACCGTTTGCGCGAGGAGGAACTCCGCCTCGCTGCTAACCACCTGCAGGCCTTGGCGATTCAGAAACAGATCGAAGCGGAGGCCCGCGCCGAAGCCCGTGAAGCAGCCAAGGCGCAGCGCGAATGGGAGGCATTGAAGGCCAAGCAGAAGAAGGAAGTCGATCACTATGCCACCGTGCTGGCCCAACTCCAGGCCTCGGGCGACGTCGAAGGCGTCCAGCGAGTCCAGGAACAGCTAGAGGAAGCTGAGGCCAAGCTGGCCGACGCCGAGGACAACGCCCTGAACACTCGCGCCGGGTATGTATACGTCATCTCAAACCTCGGAGCCTTTGGCCAAGGCGTGGTAAAGATCGGTATGACCCGCAGGCTCAACCCGATGGAGCGGGTCCGCGAACTGGGAGACGCCTCAGTCCCGTTCCTGTTCGATGTGCATGCCCTTTTCTTCTCGAAGGACGCTGTGGGTGTTGAAAACATGCTTCACCAGCACTTCGCCGGCCAGCGTGTAAATCTGGTGAATCTGCGACGCGAGTACTTTTACGCCAGCCCGGCCCAGGTGCGCGAGGCCCTCGTGGAGCACCACGTCGAACTCGTGGAGTATCAGGAAGAGGCACCCGCGGAGGAGTTCACAGTCTCCAGAGAATTGCGCGACGCCGGACAGTTCGCCGGCGCCCGCTAGCAGTGGAATCTGGCTAGATAAAGACTGCCGTCCCAACGACGCCCGTCGCTGGCTGGCTCCTCAGAACTAACGAATGGGCCGCAGGACCTTTCCGGCCTCACGACAGCAGAGCCGTTCGGGAGTTGGAAGTCGGCTTGCACGCTGCAGGGGTGTACGTCCCCTGCAGCGCTCAGGCCGCCTGGTTTTGAGCGTAGTTCTCGCTCGTCGTAGCCCGTGAGTTCAATCAAGCGATGGGTGGTCTACTGGGGGACGCCACAAACATTGGTTCCATCTATGGATGCTTTTCAGGGGAAGAAAGTGGTAGCTCGGACGCCATTCAGGTGATACGGGCGGGGTTGTTTTAGTTGGATAAACCATGCAACTCACAACATCCCAGTCATCGAAACTCATATTTCGTTCCAAGGTCTCTTGAGTGATTGAATCAAGTATTGGCTCGGCGATCTCACAGGCTAGATCCACCTCTTCGTCGACGAGATACCACCGCTGCGCTCCGTTTGGATACGCAACGAGGACCACCACCGAGCGTTCCAAGCTAGGGGCTGACGTGCCGTAGCGGATCCGGTCTACCTCATTTTTCCAGAGTGTGAACAGCGAGGTTGCATGCGCGGGGAAGATCTCGTTTCCACTCGCAAACTTGCTCCACGCCTTGGCCCGATTTCGCCGGGCAATACCATCTTCATTCAGATAGGTGCGCACCGTCTGTGAGTAGCGCACGAAGTTTCGCCCCTCTAGGAGTCGGTCCCCCACGTACCCCTCTAGTGCTTGAACTGAGGCGAATGCAGCTTGCACCTCTTCTTCGGAGGGCGATGCGCCGAGGTGGGCCACTCTGTTCCTGAGATCAGCCACGTTTCTTTGCCAGCGTCCCAAGGGGCCGTTGCCGTTCCTGTCCCAGTCGCCACGCAGCCTGTGGGCGATGGACGAGAGCAGTTCTTTAGAGATATTGTCCCTAGAGCCGAACAGCTCAGCCACTTCATGCAGCGGCTTGTCTTCCTCCCAGAAGAGCATTAACACCAGCTCGGTCAGGAGAGCTTCCGCTGCGATGCCACAGAAGAGGCTCGCAGCAGCATAGTTGCAACTCAGGCGGGAGATGTGTGCCTCTTGTCGCATCTCGACAAAGGTCCTGAAGATGTCGGCTGGTCCGTGGGTAGATCTGCCCAACAGACGATTTAGTCTTTCGTGCGAAACTTCGACCACGGCAGCGGCTGCAGCATCAGGGCCACCCTCGTGGACCAGCATCATTGTCGTGCTGGGAGTTGAGGATCCGTCTGCGCTGCGTCTGAGGACAGGTATGAGTTGCGGAAGGGATTGTCTGGTCAGCCGCCGAAGCCATACCTGGGTCTCCAAGTGGTAGTGAAGTTGGAACTCTCGGACGTGCTCGATGGCTTCATCGAGGGCCTGGCTGAGCGGGTCGTCAGCCGTAGGGTCCAGGGCTACGATCACTTCCGCAACCGTTAGGTGGGCTGACTCTTCCAGCGGCTCGTCAGTCTTGACGAAGGGGGTTCCCCTGAATCGAGCTTCTTCTTCGGCCATAATGTCGAAGGCGGCCTGCAAAGGGATCAGCTTGCGTTGTACTTTTATTTGGTGAAAAAGAATGTAGTGGCGCGAGGCATGCTGGGTGGAGCCATTAGAGTCTAAAAGGAAGCAGGGTCTGTCATCGGCGAACGAATTATGGACGTAAGAAACCGGATATTGGAAGAGATGCGGCGTCTTCAGGGGGGGCTGGAAGTGGCAGGTAAAAATGCGCGATTCCCGGATTTCCCAGAACAGATAATGAGAAGGCTGACGCGGATTCCATTGATCGTTTCAGATCGTGTACCCAGGATTTCGCCTCGGCTCTCGATTTTTTTGCCTTGCGACCGCTTGTCACCCTATAACCAGTCTTTCTTCCCTAGGCAATGCGACGGAACTCTGCGTTTGTCCACTACATGTCATTACACTAGCTAGGTTCGTTGCGAACATCGTTAGGGCCAGCTCTCCGCGCATCTCTTAGGTAACGTTGTAGTTCGCGGGTTGCACGGCGGGGCATCGGTAAGGTCATGCGGGAGGGGGGGGCGGCCGACGCTGTCATCGGACAGCGGCATGACTGCGCCGTTCGGCAGGAACATGTTAGCTGCCCAGCCCGCCGAGACCTACCCCTAAACGCCATGTAAGGCTTGCACGCCACTAGTTCGGGCTCGAATACATCACCACAAGCACACACACCACCGAAAACCCAGCCTGCGCCAGCAGCAACACTCCGGGCACATAGCCCAGGAAGAGCCCGAGCAGGAGCGGAACCAGCGCCAGAAGCGTTGTGTCGAAACCGCGGAGCATCGACCCGGCCTGGGCACGGGGCACCGGGCCGAACGGGGTTTCGATAGGAGGAGCTGTCCAGTCGGGCTGGACCCGGTAGGCACCCCGCACCGCCGACGCACCAAACCCCACACCAGCCAGCGCACCCAGAGCGATCAGCGACGGATCGCCCGCGTCTAGCAGCACCAGCAACGCACACAACACTGCCGTCCACAGAGCCAGGGCGGCGGCAGGCAGCGCCATCCGGCTTAATTTCACGACGGACACCGACAATGGCAGCAGCAGATCCAGCCCCGGCATGATCGCCGTCCTCCGGGCCACCACACCCAGCGCCGGAACCGCCACAAACACCGCAGCAGCAATCATCCCCAGCTGCACCAGCGGCGGCTGCGCACCGCCGGCCAGCAGCAGGGCCACACACAGCAGAAGCACCAGCACCGGCCGCACCCACAAGCCGCGCGTCCGCAGGAACGCCGCTGTATCAGCGCGCAGCAGGGCACCAAACGGGGTCCGTCCGCCGCGCGCATACCAGCGGGCCGCATGGGTGGAGGCAACGCCGTCGGGCTCCGCCGACAGCGCGCGGCCCACCTCATTGAGATCCATCAGGAACACCGCGGCACCGGCATGTCCGGACACCGCCCCGCCGCGGATCAGCTCGCGGCCCGGGATCCGATTCAGCCGGGAGAACACGAGCAGGCCCGAGGGGTACGTGACGCTCAGGACCGATAGGGCCAGCGCCCAGGACCCCGCCGCGACCCGCACTGTGACCAGACTCAGGAGCGCCAGCACCAGCAGGCCGAGGAGCAGGCCGCGGCGCCGCCCAGCCGTCGACCGCGGAGCCGGTCGGGTCTGCTGCCACGCCGCCAGCAGCACGGCGCAAACCGCAGCCATCCCGAACGTTCCGGCGGTCAGGAGCTGCCCCGCCATGCCGGCCTGAAGATCCAGAACAAACCCGAACGGCAGATACAGCACGGTGGCGCCCGCCCACACCAGCGCCAGCCGGCGAGCCAGGCGTCCGGTCACCATGGGGCGCCGGTCCAGCGGCAGGCTCAGCCACCAGTACCCCTCGGGGCCGCTGACCGAGGCCGGGCCGAACTTCCGGGCCACGCTCATCACCGTCACCAGGGCCGCGAACACCAGCACGGCCGCGGCCGTGCCGTCGGGCAGGGCGAACGACGGCGGCGCCACCAGGGTGCGTCCGGAACCGGCGTCCCAGGCCTGCGCCACCTGATCGCGCAGGGCCAGGACGAGTCCCACGGCCAGCGCCCCGATGGTTCCAAGCGCCAGCACGGCGGTGTACACGTCGACGAACGCATCCCGGAACCGGGTCCGGCCGCGGGAAAAGGCCCGCGAGGCCTGCCGGGTGTAGCGGACCGGGTCGAAGGAAGGAGGGGCCTGGACGGTTTCGGTGGTCATCGGTCAGCGTCCGGCGATTTCCGCGGCGGCGCGCTCGGGCGCGATCTCCCGGACGTCGTCGTCAATCAGCAGGCACCGCTGCGCAGTGGCCAGCAGCAGCGCCGGATCGTGCGTGACCAGTAGGACCGTCCCGCCGTCGGCGGCATAGGCCTGGAGACGTTCGCCGACGCGTTCGCGCATGGCGGGGTCCAGACGCTGTTCCGGCTCGTCCAGGATCAGCAGCGACGACGGCCGGATCAGGGCAGACGCCAGCAGCAGCCGGCGGCGCTGGCCGGAGGAGACGGAGGCGGGAACGGCGTCGGCCCGCTCCTGCAGGGCGAAGAACTCCAGTTCGGCGTCGACGGCAGCGTCCGGATCCGGGACCGAGTGGCCGCGGGCGACCAGCTGCAGGTGCTCGCGCAGGGAGAGGGAAGGGAAGAACGCATCCTCGTCGAACAGGGCGGCGACCGAGCGGCGGAACGGGATGGCGTCCTCGTTGACCGGCAGCCCGTGGACCCGCACCTCGCCGTCAAGCATCTGCTGCTTCCCGGCGATGGTGCGGGCGGCGGTGGACTTCCCGGCACCGTTGAAGCCGACGATGCCGAGGATCTCGCCTGCCTCGGCGCGTGCCGTGATCGGCCCGCACACCGGCAGGCCGCCGTAGCCTACGGACAGGTTGCAAATGTCGAGCACGGCCCCCGGGAAAGTCATGGGACTAATCTAATCGGGGCCTGGGATCGTTGCGGGCCGCAACGTTCCCTGGCGGGAGGTGGGCCGCATCCACCGGCAGAGGCCAGCGCCCCGTAGCCCGGTGAAAATCAATGGCCTGCATCATGGGCGCCACATTAAAAGCATTGACGTTCAGGCTGTATTTGACGCCATTGGCGAATCTGACCCACAGAAACGGCTGTCCTTTCAGCCGCTGCATCCGGTAATCAACAATGTCGCTGTAGGGGAGCACCTGCTCCGGCCCAAAGATCTTCCGGAAGGCCAGCTCATATGGGCGCGGCGCCACATAGACCTTCCGGTAGATCCACAGGAATGCTAATCCGCCAAGGAAGATGGCCACGGAACTGATGACGATCCCAATGTCCGGGTTTTCAATGGACAGGGCCGCCAGACCCATCAGGAGCCCGACGGCGATGAAGAGCCATCCGACTCCCGGCACCACTTTGGGCGGGCGGATCCGTTCCGGATGGTCCTTGGCGCGGTTGGGGTGTTTGCGTGCCCACCAGGAAATAAGGGCGATAGCTAAGGTGACGCCGGCCGTTATTGCGATTTGCAGCATTGTTCCTGTTGACACAAATTCCCCCATGGCCCTTTCCCGCAGTCTGTTCCCGCTGATCCGAAATCTACCGCAGGGAGCCGGTCCCGGTCCGCCCGCAGGCCGGCGGGTGAACTTTCCGGGACGGGTTGACTTGCCCGGCCGGCAAACGCTGAATGGGACGTACCGGAGCAAACCCAAGCGAGGCAGTCATGGCAGGGAAATTCGAGGTCTATCAGGACAAAGCCGGCGGATTCAGGTTCCGCCTCAAGGCAGGCAACGGAGAGGTCATCGCGTCCTCCGAAAGCTATAAGTCGAAGGCATCGGCGCTCAAGTGAGTGGAGTCCGTCCGCTCCAACGCCAACTCAAGGATCACCGACCTGACCTGACGGCCCGACGCCGCCACCCAGGTGCCGTGATGGGTAGTTCCCGCGTCCTGGCCCTCGTCGTCGCGCACCCCGACGACGACGCGTACGGGCTCGCCGGAACCGTGGCCCTGCACGAGGACGATCCCGGCTTCCGGTTTGTCCTGGTCCACGCGACCGACGGCGGCGCCGGCCTGATCGATCCGGCTTATCCGCCGGTCAGCGAGGACCTCGGCAGCATCCGCCGCCGGGAAATGGACGCCGCGTGGACCGCGCACGGCCGGCCGCCGGACCGGCACGAATGGCTTGATTACGCCGACGGCGCCGTGGACCGGGTTCCGTTTGCCGAGCTGGTGGAGCGCATCGGCGGAATCCTGGACCAGGAACGGCCCGACGTCGTTGCCACCTTTGGTCCGGAAGGACTCACCGCGCATCCGGACCACATTGCGGTGGGAGCCGCTACCGACGCCGCGTTTACCCGGCTGCGTGCCGAAGGCGGTCCGGGCCTGCAGCGGCTGCTGCACGGCTGCGTCCGCCGCTCCACCTGGGAGCGCTGGAACAGCGGGCGGATTCGGCGCGGGCTGAAGCCGTGGGAAGCGGGACGCCTGTATGACGTGTGCCCCGTGCCGGACGAGGAGATTGGCATCGAGGTTGATGTCAGCGCCGTGGCGGACCGGATAGTGGCGGGCCTGATGCAGCACCGGACGCAGCGCCACGTGATCTCGCCGGGGGTGCCACCGGACGCGGAGGAGGACGTCCGCTGGAACCGGATGGTCGGCGCCGAACCGCTGGTGCAGGCCTGGCCGCCCAGGCTCCCCGGCGCGCCAGTGCTCGGTGATGTCTTTGAAGGGTTGGGCTGACCGGGCCCGGCACGAACCGCCGCCAGACCGATGCGCAGGAGCAGGTCAGCCCTTCGGCGCCCCAGGGCCGGTAGGCCAGCGCAGCAGTGCGGCAGCGTCCACGCCGTGGGGGAGGACGCCGTCGGGCACCAGCAGCAGACTGGCGTCGGTCAGGGCAGCGGCACGCACCAGCGCCGCCGGGGCCGGAACCTGGCCCAGGACCTCAGCACCGAGGGACTGTTCCGGAGCGGTGGCGACCCACGGTTCGGCCCCCAGGGCCAGGGCATGATGGTCGGCCAGCGCATTGTCATTCAGAATCAGAAGCTCCACCTGGGCCTGCTGGAGGGCGTTCACCACTGCGCCGAAGCCGGTGACAGATTCCGGGTTGGCCTGCCCCTGCTGCTGAGCCAGGCGATCCATAATCTGCTCCTGCTCCTCAGCCCACAGCAGTGCAATGCGTTCCTGGACTTTGTCCTCGAAACTCCTGCGGCCCGCCCCGGCTACAGGCATGTGGGAATCGATCATGCTGACCAGTGGCTTGTGGGCTTCGGAGAGCTGGTCCTGTACCAGTCCCCGCGCCCGGACGTCACCGGCAAGCACGATCAGTTTGGCCCCGCTGCTGTCCACGATCCGGTCGATCTGCTCCGCGACCTGGTCCGCATTGCGCCGCCAGATCTGCTCGGTCTGCCGCTGGAACTTGTCCTGTGACCAGCCTCCGGCGGGGAGCTTGGTGATGTCCTCTTTGTCCCCCTCCACATCCTCGACGGTGGAGACTTCGCGGCCGACGAAAAGCAGGCGGATCTCGGCGTCCTCGCGGGAGACTTCCGCGACGATGTACGGCAGTTCCTCAGGACGGTGTTTGAGCAGCGGCAGGAGATCGGGAACCGGGTCCACCGAGATGCGCTCCGGCAGCACCAGTTCTCCGGGCAGGAGTTCGTTCAACGCCACCGTGCCCTGCTGGACGAGGAGGTAGCGGGAGACCGGAGAGGGAACTCCTTCGGCGGGAAGCACTGCAGTCTCCGCGGCTTCCTGGTCCTCCGGCGGTGCGCCCTGTTTGGCCAGCGCCCTCCTGACATCCTCCGGGCGGACCTCGGCTGCTTCCAGGCTGTCCACGTTCCCGGCGGAGGCATCTATGTAGGCGACGCACCAGGGCCCCTTGCGCCGGTAAAGCTCAGCAAATTCGTGGAGTTTCCGGGTCATGACGATCTCCTTCCGCAAGGCCTGCGGCCTCACAGCGAATCAATCCGTGCCCCACGTTAGCACCGGCGTCGGCGGCATTTATAGGTCCGGGGCAGCTGTTGCCCGCCCTGCCGCGGACTCTCTCAGAGCGTGGTCGGCTGGTGCTCTCCTCCGAACAGCGAGCTAGCCGCCGTGCACCGGCCGGGCGTTCGCCGGCGGCTCGCCGACCTCCTCAACGGTGTGCCCGGTGCACGCCATCGCAGTGACGCTCGCCCGTTCGATGCCGGCAACGGTGAACCACCGGATTCCGTTCCGCAGCCTGCACCATCCCACCAGGAACCACCGGCCGCTGGTGGAGGCGAAGAGGATGGGCTCGACGTCGCGGGTTGTCACCGCGCCGTCCTTGGCCGTGTAGCGGATGCGGACCACCCGCTGGTCTGCCATTGCTTCCTCCAACGCGGACCGGACCGCGCGGGAGGACGCGGGCGGGGCATTGACCCACACGCGGGATGCCAGCTCATCGGCCCGGGCGCGGGTACGAGGGTCCAGCACGTCCAGTATTTTGCGGACGCCGGCTGCCGCCAGGTCCGCATAGGGAGCGTCCGACGCCGCCGAAACAGCCGCCATCAGCGCCACCGCCTGGGACGGGGACAGGGTGACCGGGGGCAGGGACCCGCTGCTCGCCAGTCCATAGCCGCCGCCGGGGCCGGGGCGGGACCAGATGGGTGCGCCGCTGTTTCCCAAGGCGTCGAGGTCCCGCTTGACGGTGCGGACGGAGACGCCGAATTCGCGGGCCAGTTTCTCGGCCGAGCAGCCCCGGCTGCCGCTGCGCCGCAGCATCTCGGACAGGGCTACAAGCCGCTCGGTGCGCTTCATGCGGCTGCTCGAAAATTCATGACATAAATAGTGACATACACCTGCCCAGCGGAGGTGTGAAGGTAGGAACATGAACACTACGAAGAGCCCCGTCATCCTGATCGCCGGCCACTGGCTGGGCGCCTGGGCCTGGGACGAAGTCCTGAAAGACCTGGCCGCAGCGAACGTCCCGGCGACCGCAATGACCCTGCCGGGCCTCGACCCGGAAGACCCCAGCCGCACGGCACGGACCCTCGATGAGCAGGCAGCGGCAATTGCCGACGTCGTCACCCGCCACGGCAGGCCGGTTACCCTGGTCGCGCACAGCGGCGCGAACTTCCCCGTCAGCCTGGTCCTGGACCGGCACCCTGAGCTGATCCGCCGGATGGTGTGGGTGGACTCCGGTCCTGTGGGCCCGGGCAGCGTCTTCGCGCCGGGCTTCCCCGAGGACGGGGCCGAGCTGCCGCTGCCGGACTTCGAGTCGCTGGGGCAGCAGGCGAGTCTGGAGGGCCTGAGCGAGGAGGCCCTCGACCGTTTCCGGACCCGCGCGGTCCCGGAGCCCGGACCCGTGCTGCGCCAGCCGCTCGAACTGTCCAACGATGCGCGCCGTCAGGTTCCCACAACGCTCGTGTGCTGCTCCATTCCCGGCGGGCAGATGATGGAGCTGGCCCGGTCGGGACACCCCATGTTTGCCGAAACCGCGGAGCTCATGGACATGAAGGTTCTGGACCTGCCCACCGGGCACTGGCCGATGTGGAGCCGCCCGGGGGACCTGGCGGAGGTTCTTGCTGCTGCGGCCGGCTGACGGGGGAGGCATGAGGAGTCCGGCTCGGTCCTTAACGATGGGGCGACCCTAGATTCCTGTTGCTGCTAAGACCGACGGTCTTAGGGCCACCGTTTCTTCAGTGCCAGCTCATGACGCAAGGCAGGAGAGCTCTGTTGGCGCATCTCTGGACCTTCTACAGATCATCGCGTCTGTCCGTTAGGAACGGCCCCACTGCGAAGTCTTCGAGGAAACAGGAGAGGGCTAGAACATCAGTCCGGCGGACATGAGCGCGGGTCGCCGATAACGCCGAGTCGGGAGCTTTGAATTACGTCTACCCTTGGTGGTCTGGCCGTTCAGGAGTATTGGCAGCCGGGGGAGCCAGAAGAGCGAATCCCTGAAGGAGGCCTAACGCCGTGATGATACTGAGGATTGTCCCGCCGATGACCCCTATCAAGGAGTGGTTTCCGGGACCCCAGAAACCGAATACTAGCCAAGTTAAGATCGGAATAAACAGGACGAGAAGCAATCCACCGCAACCGTAGGCGCTATCTGGAGTTTGGTGGACGACACCGGGCGATGGGGTGGTGGCAGAGGCGGCCGGGCGGTAGATGACCGACATTTGTCCACGGTCAAAATATGAAATTGAGATCTCGGATGCAAAGATTAGCTGCCCGGGGCGGGGTCTTAGCTCGCCTTCGACATCCCAGAGCTCCACCCGGTCCGTCTCATGCAGACGCTCCAATCGAAGAAGAGTCCGTTTATCCCCGGACACGGAGTCGTGAACGGTGTAGGCAGTGTATCCACTTCCACCGCTCCATGATGCGCGCCCTGTTGGCTGGGGCTCTTCACTGGCGCCCTTCACCGGGGTGGTAAGGCCGGATAGGTCGATGCAGGGGTGTTTCGGCCAAGGCGGCCCAATCTCGTCGAAGTAGACCTTGCTGCCAGCTTCATTTCGGTAGAAGTAGACTGGCGCACCGCAGACCGGGCAGCTGGCGTTCGGCTCGGCCCACCGTGCGGGTCTCGAACGAGGAGCGGAGACGGAAGAATTGTTGGATTGAATTCCTTGTTTTGGTGGAGTGTAAAAATACTTCTTCCCGCCGCCCCTTGTTACGTCGTGAGCGGACACCCACACCTGCTGGCCATTCGGGCCGCGCCTGTAGTGCCCGCGGCGGTGATAAGTCGACATTAAATTATTCCCCCATGATTCCCGTCCGTTAATGCTAACCCCCTAAGTTCTTAGATTTGCGTTACCCAACACGAGCG
The DNA here is from genome assembly GCF_009193255.1 of Arthrobacter koreensis. GTDB lineage: Bacteria > Actinomycetota > Actinomycetes > Actinomycetales > Micrococcaceae > Arthrobacter_B > Arthrobacter_B koreensis. The sequence goes on along the minus strand of NZ_WACG01000001.1, from coordinate 1,041,822 downwards.
GGCCGGCACCCGGGCTAACCCCGGATGCCGGCCCGCCGCCGTCGTAGTTCCGCTGAACCTAAACCTTCACCTTGGCCGCGAACTGGCGTCCCGGCGCGGTGCGGGCGTGCGTCCCGTAGATCATCAGGCCCACGAATGTCAGGCCGCCCACCAGGTTGCCGAGCACCGTGGGGATCTCGTTCCAGATCAGGTAGTCCATCAGCGTGAATTCGCCGCCGAGCATCAGGCCCACCGGGAACAGGAACATGTTCACCACCGAGTGCTCAAAGCCCATGTAGAAGAAGAGCATGATCGGCATCCACATGGCGATCACCTTGCCGGATACGCTGTCGGACATCATGGCGCCCACGACGCCGGTGGACACCATCCAGTTGCACAGCACGCCGCGCACAAACAGGGTGAGCATGCCGGCTGCACCGTGGTCCGCATAGCCCACCGTCCGTCCCTCGCCAATGTGCCCGATCGCCTGGCCCACCTCGCTCACCGCGGAGGAGAAACCGTAGGTCCAGACAATCGCCATCAGCAGGGCCGTGGTCAGCGCACCGGCGAAGTTGCCGAGGAACACCAGCCCCCAGTTCCGCAGCATGGATTTCCAGGTCACGCCGGGCCGCCGGTCCAGCCAGGCCAGCGGCACCAGGGTGAAGACGCCGGTCAGCAGGTCAAAGCCCATCAGGTACAGCATGCAGAAGCCGATGGGGAACAGCACCGCGCCGAGCAGCGGTGAGCCGGTCTGCGTGCTGACCGTGACGGCGAACGCCGCGGCCAGGGCCAGGATGGCGCCGGCCATGTAGCTGCGGATCAGCGTGTCCCGGGTGGAGAGCATCACCTTGGAGTGTCCGGCGTCGATCATCCGGACCGCGAAGTCCTTGGGAATCACATAGCTCACGGCCGGCCCCTTACCACTGGTACTTCAGGAATTTGCCGTCGATGATCACGCGCACGCGGTCACCGTCCGGATCCTCGCGGCGGGTCAGCTCCACGTTGCAGTTGATGGCACTCATGATGCCGTCGCCGAACTCCTCGTGGATGGCTTCCTTCAGTGCCGGGCCGTAGACCGCCAGCAGTTCGTAGAAGCGGTAGATCGTGGGGTCATCCTTCAGCGAATCCCCGGCAATCCGGTACGGCTGCTCCTGCAGCGCGAGCACGGTCTCCTCATCGAGGTCCAGCAGCTCACCAGCCTTTTCCGCCAGCTCCGCGGGTACCGGGTGCGAACCCAGCAGCGCGGCGATGGTCCACAGCAGCGGCCGGTCCAGCTTCTCGGCGAGCTCCGCCCAGGATGAATCCGACCGGGCGACGGCGGTGCGCACCTTGAGTGTTGCCTGGTCCCGGGTGGTGTTCCAGTTCGTCATTTCTGCCTCCTCGTGAATGGTCTGCAGGCACTTGCCCTGAGGCCAACGTAGAAGCGTCCGGAACCGGCCCGTCAGGCTTTTTGCGCAGCCCGCGGCGCAATTCGCGCAGCGAACCATGGGTTTTACGCAGGTGAAACACCGCCGCAACCTTTGCTGCCGCTGGGCTCCGTACGGTGAAACCGAACTGAAACGCTGCGTCCAGGAGAGGTGAGGGCATGGATCTGCTGGCCGAGGTGGTGCGCGAGGCACCCGTTCCGCTGTGGCTTATCGATTCACAGGGGCTGGTGGCCCTGGCCAACCTCGAAGCGATCCGGTTCCTGGGCTACCGCAAAGAGAACGACGTCGTTGGCGGGCCCAGCCACGAACTGCTGCACCGCAGCCGCCCGGACGGAACGCCGTATCCGGAGCACGAATGTCCGATTGTCGGTTCCGCCGGTTCCGCACCCGCCACCGAATGCTTCGTCACCCGGGCCGGGGATGCCCGCCCGGTCCGCTGGTCCACGCGCAGCATTTCAGACGGGCACGCCACCCTGCTGAGTTTCAGTCCCGAGCCGCGTGCCGAAGCGCAGATTGTCCGGGAACTGCGGAGCCGCGGGCCGGGACCGCGCACGTCCCCGGCACAGGCCCGCGCCGAACTGCGCGAGTCGCTGTGCCGCACCATCAGCAGCAGGTTCACTGACCCGCAGTTCACGACGGCGGAGCTCGCCGCCTCAGCGCATCTCTCGGTCCGCTCGGTGCAGGCGCTCTTCGCCGAGGCCGGAACCTCTCCGGCGGCCGAAATCCGCCGGGTGCGGCTGGAGCATGCCCGGGCTCTGCTCGGGCGGGGCCACGCGGTGCAGACAGCGTGCTTTGCCTCCGGGTTCCTGGACCCCGGCACGTTTGCCCGCGCGTTCCGCCAGCGGTTCGGCTGCGCGCCCAGCCAGGTGCCGGCGTCGTTGGCTCCGGTGTAGGCCGGGGCGCGCCCCGGTGGGTGTCGCAACATTGCGAACCTGCACCGACCCCTTATTGCTATTGAGACTCATTCTCACATAAGCTCTCGGCATGTTCACTTCGAAATCATCCGTCGCTCTGTCCACAGCTATTGCCGCAGCGCTCCTGCTATCGGCCTGTTCAACTACTCCTCCACCGGGGTCCACGGCCAGCGAGAACGCCGGTTCCGGATCCGCGGATGGATTTACCGGGGCTGAAGGCCAAACCGAAGTCTCTGCCCTGGCACCACGGGCCGTGCTGACCTACGACGGCGGGGTTCTCACCCTGGACACAGAGTCCGGCGAGGTCCTGGACACCACCGAGATGGACGGCTTCCTCCGGGTCAACAACGCCGGAGACGGCCGCCACGTCATGGTGAGCGGAGGAACGGGCTTCAGCCTCTTCGACACCGGCCTGGTGGTTCAGGGACACGGCGACCACAACCACTACTTCGTGAGCGATCCCCGCCTCACTGAGCAGACCATGGAGGCCCCGGAACCGGGTCACGTGGTGATTCACGACGGCAAGACGGCACTGTTCTCCGACGGCACCGGAGCCATAACCGTTGTGGACTCCCACGACATCCACGACGGAGAGATCAGCGACGATGAGATCGAGAAGTTCTCCACCGAGACGGCCCACCACGGAGTGGCCGTGCCCCTGAGCAGCGGAGACCTGCTCCTCACCCAGGGCACCGCCGACGCGCGCAACACCGTGCAGGTGCTCTCCCCATCGGGAGACCTCGTTGCCGAAACCACGGACTGCCCCGGAGTCCACGGGGAAGCGGCCGCCAAGCCCACGGCCACCGGCGACGTCGTAGCGCTGGGCTGCGAAAACGGTCCAGTCATCTACCGTGACGGAGCGTTCCACAAGGTAGCCGTCGAAGAGGACTACCAGCGCTCCGGCAACCTTTTCGGCCACGATGACTCAACCGTCATCCTCGGGGATTACAAAACCGACCCGGATGCTGAGAAAGAGCGCCCCACCCGCATCGGCCTTTTCAATACCCTGACCGACTCGGTCACCACCGTGGATCTCGGATCCGCGTACTGGTTCCGTTCCCTCGCCCGCGGTGCCGACGGCGAAGCCCTGGTTCTGACCTACGACGGGCAGCTGAACATCCTGGACGCGGACACCGGCGCCGTCATCCACGAGATTGACGTCGTGGAGCCCTGGGAAGAACCGGAGGAATGGCAGCAGCCCGGTCCCGTGGTCAAGGTTGGCGCCGACGGCTTCGCCTACGTGACTGATGCCGCGGCGAAAAAACTGCACGTCATCGACGTCGAAGCGGGTGCCGTCCTGGACAGCTTCGACCTGCCCGAGACACCTCTGGAGCTTGCCGTCGTGACCGGTGACCCGGAGACCGCTGCCCGCGATGAGGAGGACCACGCTGGGCATGACCACGCCGGGCATGATCACGCCGAAAGCTAAGACCGAAAGCCGCATCGCGGGCCGGGCAGCAGGCTGACCATCACCGCGTCCGGACCTGTTCCCGGCGGCCCCGGACATACCGGGACCGCCGGGAACACTACCGACCACTGTTAGGAATTCGATGACGTCCCGTCTGCGTCGTTCACTCATCTTGCCCGTCACGTTGTCGGCAATGCTCCTGTCCGGATGCACTGCCATCGGCAACGGAGCAGCTGCCGACGGCAGTGCATCCCTGGATGCCCTTGCGTCCTTCTATCCGCTGCAGTTCGTGGTGCAGGCGGTGGGAGGGGACGCCGTCGACGTCAGCTCGCTGACACCACCGGGTGCGGAACCCCACAACCTTGAACTTTCCCCGGCGATGGTCAGCGACCTGGCTGCCGCTTCCCTCGTTGTGTATGCCTCCGGTTTCCAGCCGGCAGTCGACGCGGCGGTGCAGCAGACCGGTCCCGAGCACGCACTCGACGTCGCCGGGACGGCTGACCTGCAGGCAAGTGACGGAACCAGCCTCAGCGCCGGATCGGCGCACAGCGCTGCCGATCCGCACTTCTGGCTTGATCCCCTCCGCTTGGCGGCCGTGACCGAGCAGGTGCGGGCCACGCTGAGCGACATCGATCCGGAACACGCTTCGGCGTACACCGAAAACGCCGAAGAACTCATACAGGACCTGGAGTTACTAGACGAGCAGTACACCGCCGGGCTGGCCGCGTGCCAGCGACGGACCATCGTTGTATCCCACGAAGCGTACGGATACCTGGCCAGCCGCTACGGCCTTGAGCAGGCCGGGATTGCCGGGATTGATCCCGAAGCGGAACCTGCGCCTGCCAGGGTGGCCAAGATCCAGCGGGTGATCGAGGGCAGCGACGTGACGACGATCTTCACCGAGTCTCTCGTGAATCCGAAAGTGGCCGAGACCATCGCAGCAGACCTGGGGATCCGGACCGCCGTCCTGGACCCACTCGAATCCCTTGCCGACCCCGGTACCGACTACCTCTCAGTGATGCGCAGCAACCTCTCCGCCCTTCAGGAGGCTCTCGGTTGTGAGTAGCCATTCCGCTGTTCCCTCCGTTGTCCGTGCTGAGGACGTTCGAGTCGACCTCGGAACAGGACCGGTCCTTCGCGGGATAGACCTGCAGGTACCGCGCGGACAGGCCCTGGCCCTGCTGGGGGCCAATGGCTCGGGCAAAACCACGCTGGTCAAGGCTCTCATCGGGCTTACACCGCTGGCTTCCGGGAGGGTGGAACTGTTTGGAACGGACGTCAGCGCACGCCGGTCCGTTCCCTGGCCACGCATCGGGTACGTCCCGCAGCGTGTCAGCTCCAGCCCCTCCATGTCTGCAACCGCCGAAGAGGTGGTTGCATCCGGCCTGCTCACCAACCGGCGCCTCCGCCCGGAGCCCGGCAGCCGCAGGCAGGTCCGGGACGCCCTGGCGGAAATGGGACTCGCCGAGCGGGCAAGGGACAGCGTGCACCTTTTCTCGGGCGGACAGCAGCAGCGCGTCCTCATTGCCCGGGCACTCATCCGCCAGCCGGACCTGCTCGTCATCGATGAACCGCTCTCCGGCATCGACCAAGCCTCCAAGACGGCCCTTGCCGCCAGCCTGCAGCGGCTGCACCGCGCCGGAACCACCATCATCGTGGTCCTGCACGAGCTGGCCGAGCTGCGCCCGCTGATTGGACGAGCCGTCACCCTTGCCCAGGGACAGATAGTCCAGGACGGGCCTCCTCCCGTACACCAGCCGGCTGAACCGGGCCATCACCACCCGGATGCGCTGCCGGGAACCGTATTCAACGGGTACCCGGTACACGGACCGGGCGTACGGCGGTGACTGTGGGGACAGAATTCTGGGACACCCTTGGGGCCATGATCGTCAGCCCGCTGATGCAGCGGGCACTGGTCATTGCCGTCCTTGTCGGAACCGCGGCGCCGGTGATCGGAACCTACCTGGTCCAGAGGCGGCTGGCCCTCCTGGGCGACGGCATTGGTCACGTGGCACTTACCGGCGTGGCTATGGGCTGGCTCGCCGGCGCCGCAGCGGGCAGTGCCAACGTGGAGGCGTGGGCGGTTCCGGGGGCGGTCCTGGCCTCGGTGGCCGGGGCACTGCTCATTGAATACGTCCGCAGCAGGGGCACGAGCAGTGCGGACGTAGCCCTTGCCCTGCTTTTCTACGGGGGGATTGCCGGCGGCGTGCTTCTGATCGGTGCCGCCGGCGGGACCTCAGCCAACCTCACGGGGTATCTTTTCGGTTCCATCTCCACGGTTGACGGGCTGGATGTGTGGCTGACCGCCGGGCTTGCCGCTTTGATTCTCGGAGTGGGGCTGGGCCTGCGGCCCGCTCTTTTTGCACTCTGCCATGACGAGGAATTCGCGCGGGCCAGCGGCCTGCCCGTCCGCGTACTGAACATCCTGGTGGCGGTGACTGCCGCCCTGACGGTGGCCATTTCGATGCGGGTGGTGGGGGTGCTCCTGGTTTCCGCGCTGATGATTGTTCCGGTCGCCGTGGCTCAACTGCTTACTGTTTCATTCCGGCGAACCATGGGGCTGGCGATGGGTCTGGGCGGAACCGTCTGTGTGACCGGGCTTTCCGTCACCTACTTCCATTCCTTTTCGCCGGGGGCGGTCATCACCATGTTGTCCGTGAGCCTCTATGGCCTCCTGGCAGCCATTCGCCCGCTTATCCGAACGGTTCAGTTCCGCGTGCAGCGCGGCGCAGCGGCGGAGGCCCAGGTGTGATTGGGTGTCCCGATGGACAACTATGTAACCCAAAGCACCTTCTGGTTCACGCTGGCCGTGATCAACGCGGGCCTGGCCGAACAGAAGAACCGCTCACGCTGGGTCTGGTTCCTCGTTTCCATCCTGCTCGGTCCGGTTGCCACGCTGCTGATAGTCATCTGGCGGGCACCGGAGCCGGCGCCGCCGTCCATGACCCACCGCGGCGGCTGGCAGGAGCCTGCGCCGGAGCCGCGGTAGCCCGCCTTCCCTGGGTCTGCTGCCCGGCCTACTGCGGCGGAGGTGGAGGCTGCACCGGCGGAGGCTGCACGGGAGGTGGCTGGACCGGCGGCGGGGGCTGTCCGCCGTCGTACCCGGTTGTACCCGCCGGACCCGTGCCCGGGCTGCCGGCTGCGCGCAGTTCGCGGCGCCACGGACGCTTCTCGTAAAGAGCCAGCAGCTGTGCGCCCAGGCCGAAGAACACCATGGCGAACCAGACCAGGACGTTCAGCCACGGGATCTGCAGCGCCACAATGAGAATCACCCCGCCGACGAGCGCCATGATCACAGGATGCCGGCGGTCGCGGAAGATCAGCCGGCCAATGTAGTAGGCGCCGAAGACGAACGTGGCGAGCATCAGCGTGAGCCAGACCAGCAGGGCAGTCAGGGCCAGCGGCGCTCCTATGACGGTGAACAACAGCAGGAGCAGCACCAGCGGAACAACAATGAACGCCACGAAGCCCACAAGCAGCGCTTTCCAGGGCCGGGGGATCAGCTGGTCCGTCACCCGGTGCAGCAGGCGGGGGAGGAGCCAGCCCGCCGCGGCGGTGATCAGGCTGAGGGCAACCAGCGCGTAGAGCAGGCCGAGCAGCCATCCTGCGAATTTTTCACCGGCAGTCGGTTCCTCATTGGGCTGGGGAACAATCTGCTCAGTGGTGCCGCTGACCGCGCCGTCGGCAATGTCCGCTTCGTTTGAAGAGTTGTAGGTGACGTTGCCGCCCACTGTCCCGTCGATCGTGAGGTCACCGACGCCCACCGCGACGTCTCTGCCAACCTCGCCGGCGATGTCGATGTCCCCCGCGGCACCCACCAGGTCATCGCCGAAGGAGCCGGTGTCCGTGACGTCGACGGTCGAGGCGAAAATGGTGCCGCTGCGGGACACTTCCCCGCTGATCGTCACATCCTGCCCGGCCAGGCGCACGTTGCCGTCCACGTTTCCGGTGATGTTGATGTTCTGGCCCGCGGCGATGACATCGCCCGTGACATTGCCGGAAATGGTGATCCGCTGGCCGGACGCGTACACGTCCCCGGACACGTCGTCGCTCACATTGACGTTCAGCCCGCTGTAGAACTGGGGACCCGAACCGTCATTGTCCCCGTAGGGTGCAGCCGTCAGTGACTTGGGGGCCGAGGCAAAGGCGCCGGTGCCGGTCAGGAGCAGCAGGAGCAGGGCGGCCAGCACTGCGGGAAGAACCCGCCTCTGGGATGAAGGAGGTCTCATTGCGTTGCCTTTCAGGTATCTGCAGACGAACACAGCGGTTCTGATCCTGGCAGCGGTGGCAGGCATCACGGCACAGAGGCCATGGGCCCATGGTCACGCCGGCGGAGGGCGCTGTAAAGACGGCGCCGCAAATAGTTCCCGGGTCTGTCGCCCGCTGTGGGCTTGGATACCAGGGGGAATGCCCGTGCGCCGGGCTGTGTTAGCGATGGCATGACCCCTCTTCAGGCCACGAATGACCAGTCCTCCACACCTGCCGCCCCGGAGTCACTGCACATAGCCGTGATCGGCGCGGGCAAGGCGGGCACCGCCATCGCCCGCTCGCTGCTTGAATCCGGCTACCGGGTGTCACTCAGTGCTTCCGGGAACCCCGCCCGGCTGGAACTGATGATCGACTTCGTCACCCCCGGCGCCGAACCGAAGTGGACCCACGACGCCGTTGCTGACGCTGACATCGTGGTCCTGGCCCTGCCCCTGCACCGGCTGAAGACCATCGATCCCGCCCTGCTGGCCGGCCGCGTGGTCATCGACACCATGAACTACTGGCCGCCGGTGGACGGCGAGATCCCCGCCTTCGCGGCCGGGGACCGCCCGTCCTCCGAAGTGGTGCAGGAAATGTTCCCCGGTGCCGCCGTCGTGAAGACCTTTAGCCACACCGGCTACCACCACCTGGAACCGGACCGCCGCCCCGCAGGCCATCCGGAACGCCGGGGCCTGGCCGTGGCCGGAGAGGATTCCGCCGCCGTCGCCCTGGTTTCCGACCTCGTGGACCGCATCGGCTATGACCCGGTTCCGGTGGATTCCCTGGCCGGGACCGCCTTCCTGCAGCCCGGCGGCCCCGCGTTCGGTGCCCGGCTCACTGCAGCGGAACTGCGCGAACTCGCGGGAGCAACCGCGCCCGTGGCCTGAGGCCCGGCTGCGGATACCGGGAATTTCCGTGCACCGGCCGTTGCTTGCACACACCACAACCACCACTGAAGGGACGTGCTCATGGCGACACTGGGAATCATCGGAAGCGGAAACATCGGATCGGCCGTGGCCCGGCTGGCCGTCGCGGCGGACATGAACGTGGTCGTCGCGAACTCCCGCGGCCCGGAATCCCTGCAGGAGCTGGTGGCGGAGCTGGGCCCGCTGGCCAGGGCCGGAACGGTGGAAGAGGCAGCGAACCTGGGCGACGCCGTCGTGCTTTCAATCCCGCTCAAGGCCGTGAAGGACCTGCCCGAGGGCCTGCTGGCCGGCAAGCTGGTGCTGGATACCAGCAACTACTATCCTTCCCGGGACGGACGCATCGAGGAACTTGTCACCAGCACGGTCACCAGCAGCGAGATGGTGCGGGGTCAGCTCGGCACCGCGGAGTACGTGAAGGTCTTCAACAACATTACGGCCGCGCACATCCCCGCGCTCGCCCGGCCTGAAGGCGCCGCAGACCGTTCCGCCCTGCCCATCGCGGGCGACGACGCCGCCGCCAAGGCCGAAGCGGAAGCCATCCTCAGCGCAATCGGTTTCGACGCGGTGGACGCCGGGACGCTCGCCGAAAGCTGGCGGTTCGAACCCGAAACCCCGGCCTACGGACGGGTCTACTTCTCCGACCCCACCGTGTCCGACGACCAGCTCATGGACACGCCTCCCGGCCCGACTCCGGCGGACCAGGTCCAGTCAGCGCTCGACGCCGCCACCCGGGTGAACGTGGCAGAGCGCCGGTTCTAGGTCCCGCGCCGGACCTGCAGCGGATGGACGTTCGGGATTACGGCACGTCCGGAAGGTTTCCGGTCTTCAGCGGGAAGTAACCGCCTGGCAGTCCAGAGGGGTCCTGCCGGTCCCCGGGTTCAAGGGGAGTCTGGCTGCCGGCGGCACCCGGTCCTAGCGTTGTGCCCAGACCACAGGACTGAGCCAGGAGAGACCAGTTATGACAACCATCGGCATTCTCGGCGCCGGGCAGGCCGGCAGTACCATCGCCCGCGCTGCCCTCGCCGCCGGCTATGACATCGTCATCGCGAATTCGCAGAACCCCCAGGCGCTGCAGGGACTTGTTCGTTCCCTGGGCCGCGGTGCACGCTCCGCCTGGGCAGCCGAGGCCGCCGCCGCCGGGGACTTCGTGGTCCTGGCCTTCCCATACCGGCCGGATGATCAGCTGCCGGCCGCGGAACTCGCCGGGAAGATCGTGCTGGACACCAACAATTACATGATCTGGCGGGACGGCAACTATCCGGAGATCGATTCCGGACTCAGGACTGTCCACGAGCTTCGCCAGGAACAGCTGCCCGCCTCGAAGATCGCCAAAACCTTCTCCCACATCCAGCACCACGCCCGTTCCCCGATCCGGGTTCCGAGCGATAACCTGCCGGGCCTGTTCCGCCTGGCCCGTCCCGCCGGTGCGCCGGACCGCAAGGCGCTCAGCGTTTCCAGTAACTACCCGGACGCCGTCGAACTGGTAACCCGCCTCTACGACCAGCTGGGTTTCGACACCGTGGACAACAGCCCGCTGAACGAATCCTGGCGCTCCGCACCCGGATCCCCGGCGTGGAACAACTCCATCGACGGGCAAACCCGCGGTCAGCTCATCCGCAACCTGGAGCGGGCGCCGCAGGAAAGGGTCCGCGGGTAGCCCCGGTCAGGCCGGCTCGGCCAGCTCCAGCAGCCGGGAACGGGCACCGATCAGCTCCGGCTCGGTGAGGTACGGAGTGCCAATGGCGCCAGCCGGGCGGAGCTAGCGGGATGTGATCTTGGCGGCTGCCGGAATATCCGCCCCGGGGCATTGGGTTGTCGCTGGGTGTACGAACGTCGGGACAATCCCTGCCCTGATGCGGTCGAGAGAAAGTACCTGCCCCAGTGAACCTGTTTACCCCGCTGTCCGTCGGCGCCATGGAACTGCCCAACCGGCTGGTGATGGCACCGCTGACCCGCATGCGCGCCGACTTGAACGGCGTCCCCACCGACATCATGGTGGACTACTACCGCCAGCGCGCCTCCCTGGGCCTGATTGTCAGCGAAGGCATCTATCCCTCCTTCACCGGACAGGGCAACACCCGCATGCCCGGCCTGGTCACCGACGAACACGTTGCCGGCTGGAAGCGCGTCACCGACGCCGTGCATGAAGCCGGCGGCCGGATCGTCGCCCAGCTGATGCACTCCGGCCGGGTGGCCCATGAAAACGTCAACGGCGGCCGCCAGCCCGTGGCTCCCAGCGCCATCGCACTCTCCGGCGAAGCGCACACCTATGACGGCAAGCAGCCCTACCCGGTGCCGCACGCGCTGACCGAGGCTGAACTGCCCGGCGTCGCCCAGGAATTCGCGTCCGCCGCGGCGAACGCCATGAAGGCAGGGTTCGACGGCGTTGAGCTGCACGGTGCCAACGGTTACCTGCTGCAGGAATTCCTCTCGCCGGTCTCCAACACCCGCACCGACTCCTACGGCGGCTCCCCGGAAAACCGGGCCCGCTTTGTCCTCGAGGCCTTCCACGCCGTCGTCGAGGCCGTCGGTGCCGAGCACACCGGCATCCGCATCTCGCCGGAACACAACATCCAGGACGTGCTGGAAACCGACCGCGAAGACGTCCTTGCTACCTACACGGCCCTGGTGGACGGCATCGCGCCGCTGAAGCCCGCCTACCTGAGCATCCTGCACAAGGACCCGTCCGATGACCTGGTCCAGGAACTGCGCCGCCGCTTCGCCGGGCCCGTCCTGCTGAACACGGGTTTCGGCGTGGAAACCACGCGCGAGTCCGCGCTCGCCCTGCTGGACGAGGACCTGGCGGACGCCGTCGTCGTCGGCCGTCCCGCGCTCGCCAATCCTGACCTGGCACGCCGCTGGCAGGAAGGTGCCGAGCTGAACGCGCCGGACTACGCCACGTTCTACACGGACGGCGCCGCCGGTTACACCGATTACCCGGAGCTGGCTCCGGTCTCCTAGCCAGCCCGTTCCCAACCGCCGAGAGGCCAGTTACGGCTCATTTGAGGTCCCAAACGAACCGTGACTGGCCTCTCGATGCAACGGTTTTTCTCCTCGGGGAGGGCCGGGGGATTAGCGGCTGTGGTCGGCCGGATCTATCTTGAGTTTCTGTGCCAGCCCCGAGAGCAGGATATCCAGCCCCGCGTCCAGCTCCGCCGCGCCGTCGTACTCTGCCAGGACCGGTGCCAGCTCCCGCAGCCGGGGGAATTCCCGCGGTGGAAGGCGGTAAAGCGCCAGCCGGAGCAGGGGTTCCTCTTCCTCCGGATTCACCACGGTTTCCTGCAGCTCATTGAGGATGTGCCCGTACAGGAATCCGTAGTACGCACGGTAGACGTGCAGTGCATCCGGCGGCGTGAACCCGGTTCGGATCAACAGGGTAAGGATCAGCTCCAGCGGGCGCAGCATTCCCAGCGGCCTCATCCCCAGCGGAGTGGACAGCGGCCGGGTGACCAGCAGCGGCACGGCGTTAGGGTGCTGGAGCGCCAGCCGCCGGACGGCATGAGCTGTCCGGCGCAGCTGCTCCTGCCAGTCCGAAGTATCCGCATCAATCACAAGTTCGTCCAGCACCAGTTCGGTGACGCCGTCCAGCAGTTCCGCGCGGCTGGCTGCGTAGCGGTACAGGGCCATGGGATCACACTGCAGTTCCTGGCCCAGGCGGCGCATGCTCAGCGCTTCCAGCCCACCAGTGTCCACCAGCCGCAGGGCCGTGGTGAGCACCAGGTCCCGGTTCAGCCTCGGCTTGGCGGAGTCGGGTTCGGGTGGCCTTCGCGGCGGCGGCGCCATGGGTCTGTTTCCGTTCCTTCGTAGGGAAATCGCTCGTCAGAACTCTGTCCGTAAGGTTGCTTACCGGGCAGTCTACAGCTAGCGTCTACGGTGTAGAACCGATCATGGCTTCCAGTCCCCAGCTACTGTGCTGCCTCACCCGCAACCCGCTCCGCCCGCGCACTCCAAGTCCGCACCAGTCCGCCCCAGGACAGCGGCGGCATCCGGACCACCACGTGGTTCCCGGACCCTCCAATCATCACCGCAAAATTCTTCAGAGCTGAGCATCATGGATACCACTACGCAGCAGGTTCGCCAGTTCCTCGCCGAATGCACCGTCCGGGACTTGGACGACAGCGATGTACTTCCCGTCGCAGACCTTTACGGCATGTACAGCATTTGGTGTGAACGCAGCGGCGGCACGGCTGTTGCCGCCCCCATCTTCTCCCGCCTGGTCCGGGCAGACGGGATCGGCTCTGGAATTCGCCGCCGGGAAAGCGTGTTCACCGGCGTGATAGCAACCGGGCCCATCCCGATCCAATACATCCTGGAGACGGACAAGGGGCCGGGCCGCAACAGTGTGCTGGCTTCGGATACGCGCTTGATGCCAGCACCATCTGAGGCGCAGACTTTCCCCATTGGCGCCTAGGCGACGGGCACGATGTAGGAGTCGATCTCGCTGATGAGGCCGTCCCGGAACGTGATGACATCGCAGTAGTTGAAGTAGACCGGGCCGATGGTTCGGTGCACCCCGTGCCCGGCGCCGATGATGGCAGTGGTGTTGCCCTCGGTGACCATGCGCTCCATGCTGAGGTCCGGGGAGCCCTCGAAGCCCGGCTCGCCGATCTCGGCGTCGAACTCCGCCTTGCCGCGGGCGGTACGTGACCCGTGAATGCGCCACACGACGTCGTCCGTCAGGCAGGCGAGGATCGCCGGGTGGTCACTGCGGCGGAAGCCATCCAGGTACTTGGTAACCAGTTCCTGCTGCGTGCTCATGACCGGACCTTCCTTCGCATCCGGGGTACCGGATTATCCGAAACCGGGTACCGAATGCTGGCTACGCTAGCCGTTTTTGCCCGCTGCAGGAACAGCCGAGCGCTTCCTGCGGCTTCGGGGACGGGAGGACGCCGGCCACAGTTCGTTCCGCAGTATCGCCAGCGCGGCCAGCGCCAGGCCCAGCGAGACTGCAGCTGAGAGGAACAGGGATTGCCTGGAGCCGACCATGCTGACCAGCGGTCCTCCAAGCGCCAGGCCGAGAGGGAGGGCGGCGGTTAGGCCCGCGGTCCAGAGCGTGAAGACGGGCTGCTGTTCATGGTCTGCCAACTGGCCCTGCAGGACCACAAAGACCAGGGGATTGAACGGGGCGTACACGAATCCCGCGGCGGCAAAGGCGGCGAACGCCGCAGCGCCGGTGCCGGCTAGGCCCAGCGCTGCTACGCATAGCGCCCACCCGGCAATGACCGCCACCAGTACGGGTGCCGGCGGGAAACGGCGAAGATAGTTGACCGCGACGGCGCCCGCGAGAGCGCCGAAACCGTAGCAGGCCCAGATTGTTCCGAGCGCCGTTGACGGCTGGTCCAGGTCATGGAGCATCAGCAGGGGCATCGCAATCTCGACCGGCGCGTAGAACAGGTCGTACAGGAAAAGCACGGCAAAGAGCCGCAGGATCCTGGGTTTGCTTCGGAGGATCGACCAGCCTGAGACGGCTGCCGGCGGGTCCGCCGGACGGGGGCCGGGTTGCGCGCTCGAATGCCTGACGACCAGCACCGCGGCGAGCAAAGCGACATAGGTGCCGGCGTTTGCGAGCAGCGCCGGGGCCGCCGATCCCGAGAGGAGGAGCAGGCCGCCGCAGGCGGGGCCAAAGACGAACATTCCAGCGCCCAGGGACAGGCCGATCATCCCGTTGACAGCGTAGGATCCCTGCGGACCGGCGAGACCCAGGGCGAAAAGACGGCGGGCACCCGCCCCCAGCGAGCGAAGCACGGACCCGGCGCTGAGCAGTGCCAGCAGCCAGCCGAACGTCAGTGTTCCGCCCAGCGCCAGCCCCGCAACCAGACCGTAGAAAAGGATGCGCAGGGCGGAGTCGGCAGCAACAGTGACCGCCGGATCGAAACGCTTCGTTCCCAGTCCGAAGAACAGGCTGACGATCAGCGGCGCGGCGAGCGGCACTGCGTACACGAGGGACAGCCTGACCGCCGCCGGCAGTTCAGACGGCAGACCCAGAACGAGGACAGGCAGCGCTACGAGAGTCATGCCGTCACCGATCCGGGACACGAGGTCTCCGGAGAGGAAGGCGGCCAGGCGCTTGTTCTTCAGCGCCTCCAGGTAGGAGAGGGAGAGGGTACGGGACATGACGGTGACCGTATGTGCTCAAGTTCACTTGAGCGCAAGTTGAACCCGCGTAGCCTGTTCCTGTGACCCAGCCCAAACCCGAAGCCCTGCTGCCCATCTCCGTGGTGTCGGCACGTTCCGGCCTTGCGGTCAGCGCCATCCGCTATTACGAAGAACGCGGACTGGTAAACAGCCCTCGGCGGGTGGCCGGGCGCCGGGTCTACCACCGCACGGTCCTTCGCCGCCTGGCATTCATTGCCGCCGCGCAGAAAATCGGTCTCACCATCGCGGAAATCCAGGCCGCCATGGCGGAGCTGCCGATCGACCGGGCGCCGTCCCCCAAAGAATGGGCACGGTTGAGCCAGCCGTGGAAAGAGCGGATCGACCAGCGGATCGCGGAGCTGGAGGGCCTCCGGATGTCCCTGGAGGACTGCATCGGCTGCGGCTGTCTCTCGATGACTGCCTGCGGCATCCTCAACCCGCAGGACCAGGCGGCGGAGGAGGGCTCGGGTGCCCGCTGGTCGGGCCGCCGGAAGAGCCCGGAGGCCTAGGAGGCCGGCCTCGGGAACGCCGCCACCAGCCGGGCCAGCGGCTCCGGAACGTTCGCTGGGTCCAGGGCGCCCACCAGCAGCGGTGCGTAGCGGATCTTATTGCCGGAGCGGCCGGCCAGGAAGCGGTGCAGCTGCTCATCCAGGGCCAGTTCGCGGAGCGAAGGCTGGCGCTGCAGGAGCCGGAAGGACCCCAGCTCGCCCTCTGCCGCAATGATGTCCACGACGACGCCGGGGCCGAGCGCCCGGATCAGTTCGTCTTCCAGATCCAACCGGCAGACCTGGAATCCCCGCCCGGGGAGGTCCCCGGATCCTATGCCCGCACGGTCCAATGCCCGCCGGACGTACCAGGCCTCCGCTTCGTCGCAGAGTCCGAGCAGCCGGTGGCCGGCGCCGTCGGGCCCGTACCGGGACAGGAACCGGGCGACGTTGGTGACACCGCCCATCGGCACCACAGCGACGTTTCCCGCCGCAAGGTCGAGCCCGGAGCGGGCGGCCAGCACCTGGAGTGCCAGCCGGTCGCTCTCGCCTTCGACCAGTACCGTCGTCGAGTGCATGCCTCCAGTATGGCTGCCCTAGCGGGAGGCATCGGTGAGGACGAGCGCAAAGGACAGCGGATTATCCACGGACTCGACGGTGACATCAAACGCGGCACCCCGCGGGAAGTTGTCGAAGAGGGTGCGGGTGGGGCTCTCAGTGGTCCCGCAGGGCACCGTGCGGGCTTCCTGACCGGTCACCTGCAGCCGCAGTTCACCCTGGGGTTCCTCCTCGGAGCCGCAGGCCAGATACGCGGCGACCGTCGGTCCTTCGGCGGTGAAGGTGGCTGTCACACCGGTGGAGGAAAACCCCTCCATGGCACCCAGACCGGTCTCCGGGGCCGGGTGGACGGGCAGGCCGTCCTCAACTGTAAGGACCTCCTCCGTCGCGGTGGCCTGGGAACAGCCGCTCAGCAGCAGGGCCGCGGCGCTTGCGGCGGCGAGGAATTTCAAGCGCATGGTGCCTCCCGGATTCTGGCAGTCCAGCTGCAAGGCGAAAACGGCGGCTGGTCCACGGTGACCTGATGAATCGACAGCGTACAGTACGCATTTTTGCGGACGGTGCGGGCTTACCAGCCCTCGGCCAGCACCCGGTCCAGCATGGCCAGGAAGAACCGAGCACTCTCCTCCGTAAAGCACAGCGGCGGCTTGACCTTGAGGATGTTCTGCCGGTCGCCCGTAGGCAGCACGATCACGCCCAGCCCCAGCATGCGCTCGCAGATGGCCCGGGTCTCCTCCGGAGCCGGTTCCAGTGTTTGCCGGTCCCGGACAAACTCCACCCCCTGGTACAGGCCCATGCCGTGCACCGCACCGATCAGCGCATGCCGGTCCATCAGTTCCCGGAACCCCTGGGACAGCAGCTGCCCCACGGCGTCGGCGTTTTCCTGCAGCTGCTCCTTCTCGATCACGTCCAGCACGGTGACGCCGATCCGGCTGCTGAGTGTGCTGCCGCCGCCGGAGGAGAAGAAGGAGCCCTCGCCGGCCAGCGCCGCAGCAATTTCCTTCCGGGTGATCACCGCACCGAGGGGGTGCCCGTTGCCCATCGCTTTGGCCATGGTGATGATGTCCGGCACCACGCCGTGTTCCTCGAAGCCCCAGAAGTGCCTGCCGAGACGTCCGTAACCCATCTGCACCTCGTCGCAGATATTCACCCCGCCCTGCCCGCGGACCGCGGCGTACACCTGCTCCAGGTAACCCGGCGGCGTGCCGATTGCTCCCGCGTTGCCGTTGCGCGGCTCGGCGATGAACGTGCCCACCGGAGTGCCGGCGTCGTGCAGGCGCTGCAGCTGGCGCACGACGTCGGCGGCGTAGGCAATGCCCGCACCCTCACCGCGGTGCCGGCCGCGGTAGGCGTTCGGAGCGTCGGCAATGTGGACCCAGTCCGGCCGGGTTTCAAGCGCCTGCGGGTTGTCCGAGACAGAGGTGGAAACCGCATCGGCTCCCAGCGACCAGCCGTGATAGGACTCGTGCACGCACAAAACGTCTTCCCGGCCGGTGAACGCCTTGGCCAGCCGCAGCGCCAGTTCCACGGCCTCGGAGCCGCTGTTGACCAGCAGCACGGTATCGAAAGAGTCTGGAACCTTGGCCAGCAGCCGTTCGGACAGTTCGGCCACGGAGGCGTAGTGGAACCGCGAGTTCGTGTTCAGCCGCCGCCATTGCCGTGCGGCGGTCTCCGCGACCACCGGGTGCCCGTGCCCCAGCGACGTCACATTGTTCACCATGTCCAGGTAATGCCGCCCGGAGGTGCTGACCAGGTGTTCCTTCCAGCCGCGCTCGATCCGCGGCGGGGCCTCATAGTAGTGCGACTGCAGGGCGTCATAGGCATTCGTCCGGCGCTCCAGCAGGGCTTCGTCCCCTGCAGGTGGGGCCGGTGGGAGGCCAAACAGGGGTGAGGGATCCAGGAAACCCGCAGCGTAGCCGGGGAACTCAGACGTCTTCACAAACCGGGGCGGTGTTTCTGCGGCGGAATAGGCACCCGGCAGCTGCACCCACACGGTCAGCTGGTTCGCTGTTCCGAGCCGGGCCCCGGCGTCCACCGGTCCGGGACTCGCCTCCAGCTGAACACCGGAAAGCACGACGGCGGCCTCCGCGCCTTCGAGCCGGACGGTTCCGTCCGGTGCGGCGGAGAGGGTTCCTGCGAAGGGGGTGTGCACCGCCGCCGGCACTGCGGTCCGGAGTTCGACAGCGATGGCTGTGTTCGCCGGTTCCTCGGCACTGTTCACGGCGGCGCGGGTGAGGCGGGCTTCCCCGAACCGGGTTAGCACCGCGCCCGCGGCTTCGGCGAAGATGCGTTCTTCTTCGGCTGCGCCGTCCAGCCAGGAACCGTTGCTGAACTCCTCGCTGTCCCAGCTGAAGTCCACCGGAGCCGGGACCGGCAGGCTGGGCACCAGCGGCAGCCAGGCTGACGTGTCGGGAGGGGATGGCAGCTCCATCCCGAGCGCTGCCCGGATGGAGGCTTCGGCGGCGTTCCAGTCGCTCCGTGCCGGGACCTCGAACATGGCCCATTCACGGTCCAGCGCGTCGGAGGCGTAGTCATTGCCGGCGTCGATGGTGACCTGGTGTTCGCCGCTGACCGCCAGCACTGCCCCGCGCAGCACGATCAGCGGCCACAGTGCCCGCACCTCGGCGTCGGACAGTGGTGCCCGCGCATGGAAAGCCCGGATCATGGGGAGCACGGTGAGCGGATTGACCGGATCGTGGTGGAAGAGTGCGGAGCAGCCGACGGCCAGTTCGGCTACCCGCCAGCTGTACATCGCGTCGCTGAAATCGATGATTCCGGTCAGCTCCACGCTGCCGCGCGGGCCGGAAGTGCAGACGATGTTGTCATCCGTGAGGTCACCGTGCACGGCCTGGACTGGCAGGCGCTCCTTCAGCGGGGCCAGCGTGCTGCTGATTCGCTCCAGCGTCCGGAGCAGCAGGTCCTGTTTCCATTCGGCGCGGACAAAGGGAACCAGTGCAGCGACAACCTCCTCGCCGTGCCGCAGATCCCACTGCAGGGACCGGTCCAGTCCGGGGTGCTCCAGCCCGGCCAGCGCCGTGCTGGCCCGTCCCAGCCAGTCGCCAAGAGCGGACCGCAGGGCCGGTCCCAGGTGCGGCCGGTCTATGACGGGGGTTCCCTCCACGTAGCTCAGCAGGCGCAGGCAGTGCTCCTGCCCGCCCAGCACAGTGGTTTCCACCGGTTCGCCGTTGACGGACAGCTGCGGCAGCGGGGTGGCGAATCCGGCGGCGGCCAGGCATTCCATGGCAGCGTTCTGCGCTTCGATCTCCGTGCGTGTGAAGGCCGGGTTGCTGATCTTCAGGAGCTGCCGGGACCAGTCTGCGGCAGTCAGCCGAAAGTTCCGGTCCTGCTGGCTGCCCAGTTCCCTGATCGTGGCCACTTCGAGGCCGTAGACCTCCGCGGCCAGCCGGACGGCGTCGTCGGCGGAAACAGCGGGGCGGGGCAGGCCCTCAGGCGCAATCAGTGCAGACATGTTCAGTTCCCGGGTCCATGACGGTGTTCAAGCGATGATCCGCCATCGTATTCGCGCGCTGATCAGGCCTTCAACGAATCCGAGGATTATGACGTGGGAACCGGCATCCGGGGCCTGGACTGCCCGCCGGCTTCCCACGCGCCGTGACGCGGGGTGACTGATGTGACCTCATCCGTCCCGTCAGTCACAGGGAGTGGGAAGGAGGGTCGCAGCAAACCTGGTTACACGGACCCCGCAACCGGAGCCGACTTCACGGCGGCGGGTGTGCCCGCGCGGCGGAACAGGGTCTTGCCGTGCAGGGCACGCAGTGCGTTGAGAATGGTGGCCAGGTCCACGAGTTCCTGGGTGAGCGCGCCGGCTACGGCCGGAATGTACCCGAAAGCAGCCACCAGCATCAGTACCACGCTCAGCGCGATGCCCAGCCAGATGCTGCCCAGCGCCACCTTCATGGTCCGCTGGCTGATGTCCATGGCGGTGGCGACCTTGGAGATGTCATCCGCGACGATCACGGCGTCAGCAGACTCGCTTGCCGCCGTCGATCCGCGGGCGCCCATGGCTATTCCGACGTCGGCGGCTGCCAGCACGGGCGCGTCGTTGACGCCGTCGCCCACCATGATCACCGGACGCAGCGGCAGCTCCGCCACGGCCTTCACCTTGTCCTCCGGCAGCAGCTCGGCCCGTACCGAGGAGATGCCCACCGCGCGGGCCATGCTCTCGGCGGTGGCCTGGCCGTCGCCGGTGAGCATCACGGTTTCGCGGATGCCCAACCCACGCAGCCGTTCCAGGGTGGCCGCAGCGTTTTCCCGGGCCGTGTCGCTGAGGATCAGCGTGCCTGCGAAGCGCCCGTCCACACTCAGGTACACCACCATCTGGCCGGGCGCGAGGTCCACGGCCTGCGTTGAACCGTCCACTTCCTCGATGAACCGGCGTTTGCCAACGCGCACGGTCCGCCCGCCGATGAATGCTTCGACGCCGTTGGTCGCCACCTCCTGGGCGGTCTCCGCAGGCTGGACCGGAAGGCCGCGCTCCTCGGCGGCAGCCAGCACGGAGGCTGCGAGCACATGGGAGGAATACTGCTCGGCCGACGCCGCCAGTCCCAGCAGCTCGTCGCCCGTGAAGCCGTTGACCGGGTTCACCGAGACCAGCTCCGGACGGCCGTAGGTGAGGGTGCCGGTCTTGTCGAACGCGGCGCTCTTCGCGGCGGAGAGCTGCTCCAGCACCGCGCCGCCCTTGACGATGATGCCGTGCCGGGCGGAGCGGCTCATACCGCCCATAAACGCCACGGGGGCAGCGATCAGCAGCGGGCA
Source organism: Arthrobacter koreensis (assembly GCF_009193255.1). Classification (GTDB taxonomy): domain Bacteria; phylum Actinomycetota; class Actinomycetes; order Actinomycetales; family Micrococcaceae; genus Arthrobacter_B; species Arthrobacter_B koreensis. The sequence continues at coordinate 1,020,966 of NZ_WACG01000001.1, read as the reverse complement.
CGGGGTGGCCAGCACCAGCACTTCGGCAAACCGCACCGGATCCCCGGACACCGCCCAGGCAATGCCGGCGATGAGCAGGGAGACGATCGTGAAGGGAACTGCGAAGCGGTCTGCGAGGCGCACCACGGGGGCCTTGGATTCCGAGGCTTCCTGCACCAGGGCGACGATGCGCTGGTACTGGCTGTCCGCCGTCGTCGCCGTGGCCTGGATGCGTACCGCGTGGGTGCCGTTGACCGATCCGCTCATCACCGAGTCTCCGGCTGCCCGGGAGACCGGAATCGCCTCACCGGTCAGGGAAGATTCGTCGAACGCCGCGGCGGGGGAGAGCAGCACGCCGTCGACGGGCACCACTTCGGAGGGCTTGATCAGCAGGATGTCGCCCACCGCCACCTCGGTGGCCGGAATGTCCTCGGCCAGTTCGGCAGCCGGTTTACCGGAGGCCGGGTTCCCGCCCGTGTCGGCGCCGGACGGCAGCCGGTGCGCGATCTGCGGGGCACGGTCCAGCAGGGCATCGAGTTCCCCCTTGGCCCGGCCGGCGGCGTAGTCCTCCAGCGCCTCGCCGCCGGAGAGCATCAGCACGATGATCAGGGACGCGATGTATTCACCCACCGCGACGGTGGCGAGCATGGCGATGACCGCAAGGATGTCCAGGCCGTAATGCCCGCGACGAATGTCCTGCACCATGCCGTAGCCGGTGATGCCCACGATCCCCAGGGTGTACAGGCTGGCGATCCACTGCGCAGGGCCGGACGCCCCGGTTCCCCACAGGATGAGGACGACGATGAGCACCACCACGGTTGCCGCGACAACCGGATAGTTCCGAACCGCCGTTTTTACGCGCGCGGCTGCCGTGTTCGTAGACGCATGATGATGGGCCATGCTTTCGTTTTAGGCCCCTTCCGCTCCAGTTTCCAGCAAGTGAATGCTTGCCTAACCCAGATGGCGGCGGAATCGCTCCGCTTTGGAAGATCGCTCCGCCGCGGAGCGGAGCAAACGTTACAAACCGGAGCGGAAAGGCGAACGGTGCCGGAAGCCTGCGAAACCTAGTGCAGCTGCGCCTCGATCTGCTGGACACTTTCGATCAGCCGCGCACCGATTCCGGCGTCGTCCTTGCCGGTGCCGAAGTACACCACGGACAGGGACGCCGGGAGCTGGCCGGGGACCTGCACCGGAACGGCAACCGAGCCCACGCCGTCGATCACCTCGCTGTGGCTGGTGGCGTAGCCGCGGCGCCGGGCCAGCCGGGCCTCTTCGCGGTACGGCTGGCCCGGGGCTAACCGGTTCCAGTGCTCCTCGGACACGGCAGACTGGATCGCGATCCCGGGTGCCCCCGCGGTAAAGGAGTGCCGGGTGCCCGGACGCTGGATCAGGGCAGTGCGGCTGTGCCGGGGTTCCACGGTGACCAGGGTGACGCAGTCGTGCTGGTCCCACACCGCGATGAACGCGGTCATGGACAGCTCATTCGCAAGCACGGTCAGCTCCGGGAGCGCGGCGGACTGCAGGTCACGGGACACTCCCCGGGCCAGCGCTGCGAGTCCGGGTGCGGCCGAAACCCGGCCGGCGTCGTCGCGCATCACCAGCGAGTGCGCCTCCAGCGTGCGCAGGATCCGGTAGGCGATGGAGCGGTGCACACCCAGGCCGGCGGAGAGCTCAGCGATGGTCAGCGGCGTCTCCGATTCGGCGAGGAGTTCCAGTGCCTGGATCCCGCGGGACAGGGTCTGGGACTGGGAGCCGGAACCGGTGGACACAGAAGTCATGCGCCCATCATAGGCTCAGGCGGCTGCCGCACGGCGCCGCTTCCTGGCACCGACCGCACGGCCAACCACTCCCTGACGTGGGCTGAAAAGGTACGCCAGGGCGAAAACCGTGCCCTGTGCCAGAACCACCATGGGGCCGGTGGCGGTGTCCAGGTAGTAGCTGGCGTAGATGCCGGCCACCGCGCAGCCCGCCGCCAGCGCCGGTGCGATCAGCAGCATGCGGCTGAACCGGTCGGTCAAAAGGTAGGCCGTGGAGCCGGGGATGATCAGCATCGCGACCACCAGGACCACGCCCACGGCCTGCAGCGCGACGACGGCGGTGAGCGCCAGCAACCCGAGCAGCGCCGCGCCGAGCAGCCGCGGATTAAGCCCGACGGCGTGGGCGTGGGTTGGGTCGAACGCGTACAGGGTGAAGTCGCGGCGCTTGAACAGCAGCACGGCCAGGGTCAGAGCGGCCAGGACGGCGACCTGCGCCAGGTCCGCGGAGCTCACGCCCAGCAGGTTGCCGAAGATGATGTGGTTCAGGTCCGTCTGGCTCGGCGTCACGGAAATCAGCACCAATCCGGCGGCGAACAGCGTGGTGAAGACGATGCCGATTGCCGCGTCCTCCTTGATCCGGCTCGTGTCGCGCACCAGGCCGATCAGTCCCACCGCCAGGAATCCGAACAGCACCGCGCCCAGCGCGAACGGCGCACCGGCCACGTACGCCAGCACGACGCCGGGCAGCACGGCATGGGACACCGCGTCGCCCATGAGCGACCAGCCAATCAGCACCAGCCAGCAGGACAGCACCCCGCACACCACCGACGCGACGACGGCGGTGGCCAGGGCGCGGAGCATGAAGTCATAGGCCAGGGGTTCGGCCAGCAGGTCAATCACGGGGTGGCTCCTTCCGGTGCGGGTGCCGGTGTGCCGTCCGGCAGGACGTTCAGGCCGAACGCACGGGCCAGCTGTTCCGGCCGGAGGACCTCGTCCGGGGATCCGTGCGCCAGGACCCGGCGCATCAGCAGCACGGCTTCATCGGCCAGCTGGGGGAGGGCATGCAGGTCGTGCGTGGAGACGAGGACGGTCCGTCCGTCCCCCGCGAGTTCACGAAGCAGGGCAGTGATGGTTGCCTCTGACCGCTTGTCGACGCCGGCGAAGGGCTCATCGAGCAGCAGCACCGATGCCCCCTGGGCAATTCCGCGGGCCACGAAGGCACGCTTTTTCTGTCCGCCGGACAGGCGGCCGATCTGCCGGTCAGCCAGGTCGGTCAGTTCCACCCGTGCCAGGGCATCGGCGACGGCGGTCCGGTCGGCGGGGCGCGGCCGGCGTGTGGGGCCCATATGTCCGTAGCGTCCGGTCATCACCACGTCCCGGATGCTGAGTGGAAAGGTCCAGTCCACGGCCTCGCTCTGCGGAACGTAGGCGACCAGGCCGGCCTTGCGTGCCTTGGCAGGAGGCATCCCGCTGAGCCTGACGGTTCCGGCGGATGGCTTCACCAGGCCCATGAGGGACTTGAACAGCGTGGACTTGCCGGACCCATTCATGCCCACCAGCCCGCAGACCCGGCCCGGCCGGACGGTGAGGCTGACGCCGTCGAGCGCCGTAACGTCGTCGTACTTAACCGTCACGGAGTCCAGTTCAAGTGCGGCGCTCACTGTGCACCGGTCGCGGTGAGCGCGCTGATGATGGTCCGGGTGTCGTGCCGGATCAGGTCGAGGTATGTGGGCACCGGGCCGTCCTCCTCGGAGAGCGAGTCGACGTACAGGACACCGCCGAACGCGGCGCCGGTGGCCCCTACCACCTGCTGCATTGGGGCGTCGGAGACGGTGGACTCGCAGAAGACGGCGGGAACCCGGTTCGCCCGGACGAATTCGATGGCGGCGGCGATCTGCTGCGGGGTGGCCTGCTGCTCGGCGTTGACCGCCCAGATGTAGCGCTCGCGAAGACCTGCGTCGCGGGCGAGGTAGGAAAATGCCCCTTCGCAGGTGACCAGTGCGCGCTGGTGTTCCGGCAGGGTGCCGAGTTCGGTGACCAGTTCGTCCTGGACGGCCTGCAGTTCCTGCTTGTAGCCCTCGGCGTTGGAGCGGAAGGCTTCCGCGTTGTCCGGATCGAGCTCGGCGAAGGCCTCCGCCATGTTGTCCACATAGACCTGGGCGTTCAGCGGGGACATCCAGGCGTGCGGGTTGGGCAGGCCCTGGTAGGCGTCCTCGGCGATGTCCACCGGGTCAATGCCGTCGCTTACCGTCACCCGGGGAACGTCGAGGCCTGCGGTGAACTGTTCGAACCAGGCCTCGAGGTTCATGCCGTTGTCCAGAATGAGGTCTGCCCCGGAGGCTTTGCGGATATCTCCCGGGGTGGGTTCGTAGCCGTGGATCTCGGCGCCGGCCTTGGTGATGGATTCGACCTGGAGATGGTCGCCGGCGACGTTCTCGGCCATGTCCGCCAGCACGGTGAAGGTGGTCAGGACTACGGGTTTGCTGTTATTGGACGCCGCGGTGCCGGAGCAGGCGGTGAGCGAGAGCAGGAGCGCGGCGGCCGGCAACGCTGCCAGCCGGCGGAGGCGGGAGTTGGAGTTCATGCCGAAAACCATAAGTTCGGCAGACTGATTAAACAAGTTCGGTATGCCGAACTTTGTTAGATCAGGCGGATGAGCGCAGGCTGGTCAGACACATTAGGGAAGGCGGCGGCGGCTCAGCAGGCCCGAACCCAGCAGCAGCAGTCCGCCGGCCAGCGGCCACCACAGGTACATGGAGATGGTGCCGCCCACGAAGGCCGTAGCCATCACCGCGATCATCACGGCGCTGACCAGCAGCACCCCCGCCACGATCCGGGCCCGTCCGCGGTGCGGGGGCGGGAGGGGCGGCAGCCAAGTGGGACGTTCATCGATCCACTCCATCCGGTCAGTGTAGAAGCGCGGAGGCCGTCTGCCACCCCGTTCCGGGTAAATACTTGCCGGGTACGCCCAGGCCGCACCCGCCGCCGTCGGACATCCCTTTTGTCTGCGGCGCCGAACTGGCACAGTGGCGTGCAACCACTTCCAACCTGCGGAGGAACATCCATGGAATCGAGCGAGCTGTTAGTTGACGCATTCGGCCGGCTTCCCTCTACCGTGCGGCGGGTGGTGCACGGGCTGAGCGCGAAGGAGCTGAACTCCCGGCCGTACCCGGACGGGAACTCCATCTCCTGGCTCATCTGGCACCTGGCCCGGGTGGAGGACGCGCAGGTTGCTGACGTCGCAGGACACCAGCAGGTGTGGACGGCCGAGGGCTGGGTTGACCGGGTTGGGCTCCCGCTGGAGGCTGAGGACACGGGATATGGGCACACGTCCGAACAGGTCGCCAAGGTGCAGGTGCAGTCCGCGGAGGTCCTGCAGGGCTACTACGACGCCGTGAGTGCCCGGACGGTGGCTTTCGTGTCCGGCCTGTCCGCCGCGGATCTGGACCGTGTGGTGGACACGTCCTGGGATCCGCCCGTCACGCTCGGTGTGCGGCTAATCAGTTCCCTGGCAGACTGCCTGGAGCATGTGGGGCAGGCCGCCTACGTGCGGGGCATGCTCACCTCCGGTTCCAGCTCCGGTTCCAGCTAGGAAGCGATGGTCAGCAGCAGCGCATCGCAGGCTGCGGCGCAGCGGTGGCAGGCTTCGGCGCAGATGCGGCAGTGGTCGTGGGCTGAGGCATGCTGCTCGCATTCCCCGGCACACCGCCGGCAGGCCGCCGCACAGGCACGGACAAGCTCGACGGCGGAGGCGTAGTTCTTCCCGGCCCTCGCCAGCACCTTCCCGGTGGCTCCGCAGACCTCCGCGCAGTCCAGGTCGGTGCGGATACAGCTGACCATGTCCCCGAGCATGTCTTCGCCCAGGCAGGCATCCGCGCAGGCAGTGCACGTCTGGACGCAGTCGAAGCACGCCTCGATGCAGGCGGCCAGCGCATCCATGTCCACGGTGGAGTTCCCTGCCGGGTGGGACGTCAGCATGTCTTTGATCAGGCTCATCGCGTGCTCCTTGTTCTCGGTGGCTTGCCGGGGCCGGCGCGGGCATGCCGCGAGCCTAGCCAAGTGCCGGCAAGGCCCTCAAGGACCGTGCGGCATTTTGCCCCCGGACTAGGCGGGTGCATAGAATCGGCGTAGCCTGACATGGCCGGTTCTCCGGTTCAGGCTTGGGGCTTTAGCTCAGTTGGTAGAGCGTTTCGTTCGCAATGAAAAGGTCAGGGGTTCGATTCCCCTAAGCTCCACAGGATCTGTCCCGTCCTCTCCGCCCAGCGGGGAGGACGGGACTTTTTTGTGCCCGAATGTGAAGCACCCGAATAGGCGGCAGGGGAGCGCTCCGGCCTATATTGGCCGCAGCATGTAATGGGCGTCACATGAAGGGAAGAGCGTGAACAACAAGGAACTGGTCCTCGATTTCTACGAGAAATACAACAACCGCGACGTCGAGGGCGCCATGGCGTACCTGGGGGACACCTACATCCAGCACAACCCCTGGGTCGCAGACGGCCCCGAGGCATTCCGCCGCTTTGTGACCTACCTGCGCGAGAACTACCCGGACGGCCGCAACGAAGTGAAGCGCGCAATTGCCGACGGCGACCTGGTGGCGCTGCACGTTCATTCCCGCCGGGTTCCGGGCGAAGAAGGCCGGGCCATCGTGGACATCTTCCGGGTTGAAGACGGCAAGGTGGTTGAGCACTGGGACGTCATCCAGCCGATTCCCAAGGAGATCTACCCGCCCATTAATGACAACGGGTACTTCTAGCCAGCCCTGCAGCCCGGTTTAAGCTGGAGGAATGCTGCCCCAGGACACCGCCAGGCTCCGCTTCCGCGACATGACGCCGGAGGACCTTGACCTCATGGCTGGCCTTCTGGGCGATCCGGAGGTCATGACGTACTACCCGGCGCCCAAGACCCGGGACGAGTCGGCCAAGTGGATCGCCTGGAACGAGGCGAACTATGCCCGCCACGGCTACGGCCTCTGGATCGTTGAAACGCACGACGGCGAGTTCCTGGGCGACTGCGGCCTCACCTGGCAGAAGATCAACGGCGAAAACATCGAACTGGAAGTGGGTTACCACGTCCGCGCCGACCGGCAGGGCCGCGGCTACGCGACAGAAGCCGCGGCCGCCTGCCGGGACTTCGCCCGCGAAACGCTGCAGGCACCCCGGCTGGTCGCCCTTATCCACCCGGAGAACACGGCGTCGAAACGGGTGGCCGAGAAGCTCGGTATGGCTCCGGTCGACGAGGACTTTGACGGGCCCATCCCGGTGCGGACCGTGATGGGCATGAACCTGCGCTAGGCGGATTCACGTCCGTGCCGGTAGCCCCGGCGGACCTCGGCGATGGCCCGGGCAATGTTCGGGTCCCGTCCGGATGCGGTCATGATGGTGTCGAAGTCCGTCAGGCCCACGTCGCCGTGGCGGACGGTTACTTCAATTTCAGTGCGCTTGGCACTGTGCGGGCGGCATGGCTGCCCGGCAATCGCTGTGTTTCCGCCCAGCGATGAGCGCCCGGTGCGCACCATCCGCATCTCCCCGCCGACGTCGTCCCTGAACCGGAAGGTCTTCCCCTTCCTGGTGGTCATCAGTTCTCGCCACTGCTCGCGCTGCACCTTCGGCGCGGCAGGGAAGAACTGAGCGACGGCGTCGTTCAGGGCGGCGGTCTCCGTTTCCTCCCGGCGCGGCCGCAGGACGAGCCGCTCCCGAAGGATAAAGAGCGGATAAACCACCAGGAGGATGGCCAGTGCCACGGCGATGAAGTTGAAACCGCCGAAGATGATGAACACGGCCGCCGTAAAGACCAGCCGGCTCACCGCCTTCTCCGAATAGGACCGCGGCGGCGTATACGGAACTCCCACCCGCACGCTTGATTCTTCACTCATGCCCATCCGCCTTTCAGCTCTGCCAGGGCTTCTGCTTCCCGCGCCAGCCGGGTGGCTTCGCGCAGCTCTATGTCGAACGGGTTGCCGGGACCGGTCGGAACGTCAGCTGACAGGCCGCCCAGTCCATCCAGCCGCAGCCGGCTTTGCTCCACGGTGACGGCAAGGCGCAGTTCCGCCTGCGCCTTGACCAGGTCTGCCAGCAGCTGGTGGGCCTTTTCCCGCCGGGAACGTATCTCCGACAAATGGGCGGTGGCCATTTCCCCACGTTCAGTTGCCAGTGAGTGCATGCGCCGCGCCGTTCCGGCCAGCGTCAGCACCGCAGGGGACGGGCTGGCCGGCATCGCGGTCTCTACTGCTTCGCGCCGCAGCCGGTAAGCCTCGGCCACCGAGGCGAAGTGGGCGGCTGTTTCTCCCGCTATCCGTTCCTGTTCCTCGAGCGTCCGTCCGGCGGCGCGGGCTGAGGCCATGGCACTTTCAAGCCGCGCATGGATTTCTTCGTGGTTGGCCCGCGGCGGTGCAAGGGTTCCCCGCCGCGCATCGATGTTCGCCCGCAGGCTGCTGCCCGCTCGACGCAGCTCGTGGAGTAACCGGGCCATGACTCTCCTCAGCCGGGGATGGTTCCGGACTCCCGATGCCCCGCGGCCGTGTGCCTGGATGTGCCTGGAGCCACCGTGCATCAGAAGGAAGTGTGCAGGAGTCTAGCAGCGGCGGGGAGCGGCCGGGATGGGGTTGCACAGATTAGTTGGGTGCCTGCCCGGAGTTCCCCGCGGCGTGAGTCCTGCCACGTCCGGACGCCGCGGATTATCCCCATCTGCCGCCCGGATGCAACGGTGCCGCCCCGTATCGGCTCCTCAACAGAACCAGAAATCCCATGTTCCTGCGTTATGCTCCCATATCATGGCTGCGCGTAAATCTCCCGTGTTCACCACGGCAACCACATTCGGACGCCTGCTCTCCTTTATTGGGGTCAGTGTGCTCTGCGGAGTACTTACTGCAGGGCTGTTCGTTCCCATGGCCGCCGGAGCCGGATCAGCGGCGTCGGCCTCCATCACCTTCTTCGACGGACTGCCCGCGGACCTGGAGCGTGCCACGCTGGCCACGCCAACCCGCATCGTCGCGTCCGACGACTCGCTGATTGCCACCCTCTACGAGGAGAACCGCCAGCCGGTCACCTTCGACCAGATCTCCCCGCACATGGTGGATGCACTGCTTTCCGTTGAGGACTCCCGCTATTACGACCACGGCGGCGTGGATGTCCAGGGCATCTTCGGTGCCATTGCATCCAACGTCTCCAGCGGAACCAACCGCGGCGCCTCCACGATCACCCAGCAGTTCGTGACCAACGTGCTCATCAACTCAGCCAATGAACGCGGCGAAGAAGCCACCTACAGCGGCAGCAAGGGAATTTCGGACAAGGTTCGGGAAATCCGGCTCGCCATCGCCGTTGAAAATGAGATGAGCAAGGACGAGATCCTTGAGGGCTACTTCAACATTGTTCCCTTCACCGGCAACACCTACGGCGTCCAGGCGGCGTCCAAATACTTCTTCAACAAGGATGCCAAGGACCTGAATATCCAGGAATCCGCCCTGCTGGCCGGCCTGGTCAACGGCCCCGGCTACTACGATCCGCAGGCCTTCCCCGAGCGGGCGCTGGAACGCCGCAACCTGGTGCTCGGCGAGATGCTTGAAAACGGCAAGATTGACCAGGCGCAGTACGACGCCGCTGCGGCCTCGGGCCTGGACCTCACCATCACGCCCACCAAGCAGGGCTGCGTGGCTGCCGAGCAGGCACCCTACTTCTGCTCCTACGTGGAGCGCCTGATCCTGAACAGCGAGGAGTTCGGTGAGACTGAGGCTGAGCGCCGGTCTGTGCTCTACCGTTCCGGCCTGACCATCAAGACCACCCTGGATCCCGCCGTTCAGCAGGCCGCCCAGGATGCAGTCAACGAAACTGCAAACCCGGACACCACCGCTGCCGAGGTTGGGCATTCAATGATCAGCCTGCAGCCGGGCACAGGCAACGTCCTGTCCATGGCGCAGAACACCCGATACACGCCGGGGGACAACCCCGGGGATTCAGTGCTGAACTTCAACGTTGACCAGTTCCAGGACGGAGACCCGGACAAGCCGCTGGACGGTGTGGGCGGGTTCCAGCCCGGTTCAACCTTCAAGCCGTTCACCGTGGCGGCCTGGGTGGACGCGGGCAAGTCCCTGGGCACCCAGCTGGACGGGCGCAAGAAGACCTATCCGCAGGGTGACCGCTGGACAGCAAGCTGCCTCGACGGCGGCGCCTACGTTGAAGGCGATGCCAACGGCTGGACCCCGCAGAACTACGGCGACACCAACTACGGAGACGCCACCGTGCTGCGCGGGCTCGCCCAGTCGCTGAACACGATCACCTTCTCCACTGCCAAGCAGCTGGATCTGTGCCGGATCATGGAGATTGCCGAGTCCATGGGCATCCACAACGGCAAGAGCGCTTCCGGCGAGGAAGAATCCCTGTCCGTCAATCCGTCAGCCCTGATTGGCGGCGTGGAAGACGTCTCGCCGATGGCCATGGCCCAGGCCTTCGCCGGCTTCGCGGCCGAGGGCAACGTCTGCGAGCCCCGTGCCCTGCTGGAAGTCACCGCAGCCAACGGCAAGACCTACAACGTGCCGGAACCCGACTGCGAACAGGTGATCTCCAAGGAGACCGCCCGCGGCGTGAACTATGCGACTCAGGAGGTCATGAAGTCCGGCTCAGGATCGCTGCTGAATTACGGCGGCCAGCCCATGGCCGGCAAGACCGGAACCAATGACTCGCGGTCACAGACGTGGTTCATCGGCTACAACTCAGGCATGGCTACCGCCAGCTGGATCGGCAACTGGAAGGCCGGAACAGGGTCCCTGTCCGATCTGGAAATCGGCGGCCGCATCTACCCCGAAGTCGACGGTTCGCTTATCGCCGCTCCGTCCTGGGCCAGGTTCATGCAGCAGGCAGGCAGCCTGTACCCGGGTGAGGCCTTCGCCAACCCGCCGGGCAACCTCCTGGCGAACCCCACTCCCAGTCCGAGTCCAACGGAGTCCGAAGAGCCCGAGGAAGAGGAGGAGAAGCCGGCCCCCAAGCCGTCGGCCACTCCGGTCCCGCGCCCGACGACGGCACCTGCTCCGGCGCCAGCTCCGGTTGTTCCGAGCGAGGATCCCGAGCCCGAACCCGAGCCGGCCCCGTCAACTCCGGCCGCCGTGGTGCCAAAACCGAGCCCCTCTGAGACGGGCAGCTAAGCGGGAGGAATTCGCCGCAAAATGCCATAAAAACCACAGGTCAGTGCGCAAGGCCCCGAGTCGGATAGTGTTTCCGCTCGGGGCCTTCTGCGCTCCCGCCGCCGGCGGGATCAGCCGGAGAGCTCTCCTGGAGGATGAAGTGACGAAAAACCTGCCGGCCATATCGGTTCGGGGCCTGACCAAGAGGTACGGCGCAAAGACCGCGGTGGATAACCTGTCCTTCGACGTCGAAGCCGGAAGCGTCTTCGCGTTCCTCGGCACTAACGGCGCCGGGAAATCCACCACCATCAGCTGCCTCACCACCTCCATCCCGTTCGACTCCGGATCAGCCGAAGTAGGCGGGTTCGATGTCCGCTCCGGCGGGGAGGGCGTCCGGTCCCGCATCGGCGTCGTCTTCCAAGAGTCCGTCCTCGATCCGCTGCTGACCGGCCGGGAAAACCTGCGCGTGCGGGCGCGCTTCTACTCCGCGGACCGCGCCGCCAACGAAGCACGCATCAGTGAGCTGTCCGACCTGATTGGGCTGGGCAGCTTCATCGACCGCCGCTACGGAACATACTCCGGCGGACAGCGCCGCCGCGTGGACATAGCCAGGGCCCTGCTGCACGCCCCTCCCATCATCTTCCTGGACGAGCCAACCGCCGGACTTGATCCGGCCAGCCGCGCGATTGTCTGGTCCACCATCCACGACCTCCGCGACCGCCACGGGCTGACGGTCTTCCTCACCACGCACTACATGGAGGAAACCGAGGAAGCGGACAGGGTCTGCATTCTGGACAGCGGCCGGATCATCGCCGACGGCACCCCCTCGGAACTGCGCGCGGCCTACAGCTCCAGCATCCTCAGCATTACGACGGCGGACCGGGCAGGCCTCATGGCGGCCGCCGGGGAACTGGGCGGGACCATAGAAAGTGCGGAAGGCGCCGTCGTACGCATTGGCGTGGAGACCGCCGAAACGGCCCGGCAGATCCTGGCCCGGCACGGTGCCGCCGTGCAGGACTTCGAATTCCGCCACGGCACCATGGATGACGTTTTCCTGGCCCTCACCGGCCACGAGACCCCTGCCCCGGCAGCCGAAGGAGCTGGCAAGTGAACGTGGTCCTGGACATCACCACCCGCAACCTGAGGCTCTTCTTCCGCGACCGGCTGGGCGTCTTCTTCTCGCTCGTGTCCGCCCTGGTGGTGTTCCTGCTGTACACCCTGTTCCTGGGCAACCTGCAGACCGAAGGGCTCGCCGAATCCTTTCCGCAGGCCACCGAGGACCAGATCCGCGGCTTCGTGGACAGCTGGATGTTCGCCGGCATCCTGGGCATCACCACCATTACGACGGCGCTGGGTGCCATGGTGGTGTTCGTCGAGGACTCCGGGTCAGGCCGCTTCCAGGACTTCCTGGTTTCACCGATCCGGCGGGAGAAGCTGATCCTGGGCTACCTGCTCTCCGCCGTCCTGATCTCCATGGTCATGACCGCGCTGGTGCTGCTGGTGAGCCTGGCCTACCTGTTCGTGGTCAGCGGTGTGACCATCGCCTTTGTGTCCCTGCTGAAGATCTGCGGCTACCTGGCGCTGGCCTGCTTCGCGTTCTCCGCGCTGAGTGCGTTCGCGGTGTCCTTCATCCGGACCGCCGGCGCCTACTCGGCGCTGTCCACGATTGTGGGCACCGTCCTGGGTTTCATTGCCGGGTCCTACATTCCGGTTGGCAACTTCCCCGAGGGGGTGCGCCAGTTCGTGAGCGCCCTGCCCTTCCTGCAGTCCTCCATGCTGGTCCGGCAGGAAATGACCGCCGAAACACTGCCCGCCATGACCGGCGACCAGCCTGCAGCGATCGAGGAACTGCAGGGAGTCTTCGGCATCACGGCTCAGGTGGGGGACTGGCACGTGGGTACCGGCTACGTCATCTTCGTGCTCGTGGCGATGACAGTGGTGTTCACCCTCGTGGCGGCCATCCGGATCCGCGGCCGGGTCCGCGCCTAACGCTCTTCTTCACCGTCCCCTGGGTACGGTTGCGATTGCAAAGAAGTAGTTGCAAAGAAATGCTTGCAAAGATTTCTTTGCAAGCGTAGGCTCCTAGGCATGGAAGAGCAGTCAGCCCCGTACGACGCCACGGTCCTGGACATGACCCGCCTCAAGGCCTTGGCGCACCCCATCCGCATTGCCCTGTTGGAGAGCCTCACCCGCTACGGCGCGCAGACTGCCTGCGGCGTGGCGGACCGCCTGGGCGAATCCAGCGGTTCCACCAGCTACCACCTGCGCCAGCTGGCGAAGCATGGCTTCGTCCGTGAGGTGGAGGGGCGGGGGACTGCACGGGAACGCTGGTGGGAGCGGGTTCCCGAGGCAATCCAGACCACCTCGGAAATGGCCGCTTCTCCGGCCACCCGGGACGCCACCCGAATGCTCGCGAAGACCGTAACGGGCGGACAATCCCGTGCGGTGAACAGCTTTATCGACCACAGTGACGCGCTCCCGGACGGCTGGGCGGATACCTCCATCCTCATGGGGGCCACGCTGCACCTAACGCTGGAAGAGGCGCAGGCGGTCTCCCGCCAGGCGTCGGAGCACCTGGAGCAACTGCTTGCCCCGTACCGCGGCCGCGACAGCGCCGGCGGCACCCGGCCAGTGGAGCTGTACCTGAACTACTTCCCGCTTATCGAACCCGGAGACCAGCCATGAATGCTGTCATGACCTACGCGTCCCTGCCTCCGCACACGCGTCCAGCCACCCATTCAACCGTTTGTCCCACCGGCGTCGGGCGCCTCTTCGTCACCACCGGCGAGCTCCTGATCAGTCTCGGCGAACGTACCGCCCGGCGGCCGCGGCCGAACGTCGGGCTGCTTGCCGCACACGTGGAGGAGCGGCGGGACCTTGAAGCCCGCGCCCACTCCGCCCTCTGGCCCTAGCCGGCAGCCGGTGCCGGCTACCCGGCGCCCGTAAACGTCAGGTACAGCAGCACCACGTTCAGGGTGATGAGCAGACCGGCTACCAGAACACCCACCGCGGTGGTCCACCACCGGTTGCGGTGTTCGCCCATCAGGTCCGCCCGCGTGGTCAGCCACAGCAGCGGCACCAGGGCGAACGGGATCCCGAAGGACAGCACCACCTGGCTCAGCACCAGCGCCCAGGTGGGGTCCACCCCGGCAGCCAGGATGGCCAGCGCCGGCAGCAGCGTGATCAGCCGCCGCAGCAGCATGGGAATGCGCACCTTGAGCAGCCCCTGCATGATTTCGGCACCCGCGTAGGCGCCCACCGACGTCGATGCCAGGCCGGAGGCCAGCAGGCCCAGCGCGAACAGGAGCGCGACGCCGCTGCCCAGGGCACCGCCGATAGCGGCATGGGCGCCTTCCAAGGTGTCCGTCCCGTCCACGCCCTGCAGGGACGTGGCGGCCAGCAGCAGGATGGCGAGGTTGACGGTGCCGGCCACGGCGAGGGCAATGGTCACGTCCCAGCGCGTGGCGCGGATCAGCGTGGAGGTGGTCAGTCCCGCGGAGCGCTCGGGAAAGCGGTCACGGGTCAGCGCGGAGTGTGCGTAGATCGCATGCGGCATGACGGTCGCCCCGAGGATGGACGCCGCGAGCAGGACCGAATCCGGGCCGTCGAACCGCGGTACCAGGCCCTCCGCCACGGCGCCGGAATCCGGGGGTGCCACAAAGACTCCGGCAGTGAAGCCGACGGCGATGATCGCCATCATTGACACGATCACGTATTCGAAGCTGCGGTGCCGTCCGCTGCCCTGCACGGCCAGCACCGCCATGGATACGCCGCCCGTAATCGCACCGCCCAGCAGCAGCGGAAGGTCAAAGAGCAGCCAGAGTGCGACGGCGCCGCCAATCACCTCGGCGACGTCGGTGGCCATGGCCACCAGCTCCGCCTGCAGCCAGTACAGCCTCCGCCCCGGGGCCGACCGTACCCGGGCGCCGAGCAGTTCGGGCAGGCTGCGTCCGGTGGCCAGTCCCAGCTTCGCGGAAAGATACTGGACCAGCCAGGCCATCACGTTTCCGGCGACTACCACCCAAACCAGCAGGTAACCGAAACGGGCTCCGGCGGTCATGTTGCTTGCCACGTTGCCGGGGTCCAGGTAGGCAACCCCGGCAACGAGCGCCGGGCCGAGGAGCCAGGGCAGGCGCGTTCCCGCCCTGGACTGGGAGGTCCGGGGCGCGGGGTCTGTGGGAGCAGCCTGCATAAGGCCAAGGTAACACCGGGAGTTCGGACTGCCTAACAGTTATCAGCAGGCGTGCTCAACAACGCCGCAACCGGTGGCCGGGATCTCGGGCGATCCGTAGGAGGCTAGGCCAGGGGCTCCGTTCCGGAGCCTCCGGCGGCAGCAGTCCGGGTGCTGTGCTGGAGCACGGCAAGCCAGGCCAGCGCTCCCACGACGGGCAGCAGGAGCACCACGGCGAACCAGAACACCCGTTTGCCGCCCGTGGTTTCCCCGGTCCGGAAAAGACTGAACAGGGCACCGGCTGTCAACGTCAGGACGAGCAGTGCCAGGAGCACCGCGGCGGGTATCCACATGAGGAAATCAACGGACATGGTCTTGGGGCACTTTCAGGCAGGCCAGTAGGAAGGTGGAAGCGCGGGGGTCACTGCGTGCCGGCGAAGCTTTTCGGCCAGTGCTGAACCCAGATTATGGCGCGGGAGGCTGCTGGGGCATCATCCCTGAAGATGACATTTGGAGGGACGTCCTCATTCCTTCGGTTCAGGGGAGGGGGACGGCGCAGATTAAGGTTGAAGCATGCCTGACCGTCCGTCCTCCGCCGTGCCCCGAATCTTCACCGCAGTCCTGGCCGGTGCGAGCCTTCCCATGGCGCTGCCGGTACCGCTGTGGATCACCGCGGGACGGATGCTTTTTGGCGTCGAGGGGCACCTGGTTTCGATTTTCGCGCTGACGGCCGGGCCGGTGCTGGCCGTGCTGATGCTTGCCGCTGCCGTAAAGATCACTGCCGCGGCCGCGGCACGCCGACCATTTGGTGCGCCCCTGAAGACCTCGCTGCTGCTGCTCGCCAACTACGTGCTGGCCGGCGCGTTTGGATTCTTCGTGCCGGATTTCGGTACGCCCCAGGCAGGATCGGTCTTCTCCGCCCTGGCCGGACCGGAGGTGCTGGGATATTCGGCGGCCCTGGCCAACCCCTTTGGCATCGCCACCCTCATGGTCACCGTGGCGGTGCTGGTCACCGCCCTCCGGGCCCGGCCCGAACCGGCTGGACGGCAGCAGGCGGCACGCCTATAGCGCCTGCTTTGGTCCTGCAGGCTCCGCCGGGCCGGGTGCCCGCTGCCACGGCAGCCGGCCGGTTACCTCCAGCTGCAGCGAATAGCTCAGGAACGTCCGGATCAGCACAATGACCGCCAGCACCCCGAGCGACTCGAACGTGGGGGTGACCGCGACAGTCCGGATGATGTCCGCAGCCACCAGCAGCTCCAGGCCCAGCAGGATGGCCCTGCCCAGCTGCTGCCGGTACATCTCATAGACCTTTTCGCGGCGCTGCAGCAGTCCCCGGGCGGCCAGCACGGAAGCGACGGCGGCACCGGCCACTATCGCGGCGACTCCGGCCAGGTCCACCACGGACCCGGCCGTCTCAATGAAGTAGTGGAAGTCCATTCCGCTGACAGCTCCCGCCTGCCTCGAAGGAAACATCCGTCATCCTCAACTGAGCCCCGGCCGCCGGTGCGGTGTCAACGCGCCGGGGCCCCGGAGGCGTGCAGGGACGGATAGTAGAAGTCGAAGTCGTCATACGGATCCCGCCAGGCGGAGTCGTCCCGCGCAATACGCACGACGGCGGCTGCCGGCACCCAGCGGTTGTGGGCCTGTCCGTCGTCGTCGATCCAGTGCACCAGCACCTCGGTGCGCGTCCACGCTACTGCTTTGCCGTCCGCTGCCAGAGCCTCGAAGCGGCACCGCACGTACGGTTCCTGCCGGTACTGGGCGTGTGAAACCCGGGGTCGGGCCGGGGAGGAAGAGCGGAGCGGGACGGAGTGCGCGGTAACGGTCATGTGCCAACTGTTGCCGACGGCACTGACATTGGGCCCGCACAACGGCCGGGGCCGGGCAGGCTAGGAGGCCAGGTCCCGCCATTTCGCGGCGGCACGGTTGCCCAGCGAGGTGCTGCTGTCCTTGACCTTCCGCGGAATCATGCGGATGACCGGAGCCAGGTCGGCGCGCACCGAACGCTGCGGCGGGACTGGCTGCTGGACCCGTACCGGACGGGCGGTCTCGGAACGCTGCGGCTGCGATGCCGCGGCGGGAGCCTGCTGCGCCGCCACTTTGCCCGGCCGGTTCATCAGCAGGTAGGCCAGGGCAACGGGTGCAATCAGCAGGGAAATCAGGGTGAGGGTGCCCAGCGCATAGAGTGCCAGCATGGCGTAGAAGGGCCGGTCAAACAGCGAGGCCACAAAACCGGCGCTGCCCAGGAGCATCCACAGCCAGAAGATGATGAGGGCGCCCAGGACGGTGCGGGCGCGGCGGAAAAGCATAACGGAGTGACGGCGTGCCGAAGGCGCGCTTGCCTGAGACTCACTGCCCATTTCGTTCTCCCCCAGCTACAAGAGCCCAAGACCGGCGGACCCTACCGCTGATATTAGTCCCTTTTTGTCCGTAACTCTGGCATACACAGGCAACAATGGTTTGTGTCGTTCCACGAGAGGAAGATTTTGCGCTCCAACCCCGGCCCCGGTTTGCTGTTCGTGCTCGTCTGCGCCATGGGAGCCGGGCCGGTCATGAACTACGGCATCTCCGCCACGAGCACACTGATCATCGCGGACCTGGGCATCAGTGAATCCCAGTTCGGCCTGCTTGCGGCTACCTGTTTCGCCAGCGCCGCACTGTCATCGATGTCCCTGGGCCGGCTGAGTGACCGCATCAGCTCCCGCTCCCAAATGCTGATCATCTTCGGCGGCACGGCCCTGGCCCTGGTGCTGATGGCCGTGTCAGGGAACTACCTGTGGCTGCTCGCCGCCGTCCTGCTCTCCGGGCCTGCGCAGGCCATCTCCAACCCCACCACCAACCGGATCATCATCCACGCGGTCCAGCCGGGAAAACGGCCGGGGTGGATGGGCATCAAGCAGTCCGGCGTGCAGGCCAGCCAGCTGTTTTCCAGCCTGTTCTTCCCCGCCGCCGCCCTGTTCGCCGGCTGGCGCGGAGCCGCCGTCGGAGCAGCACTGGTGCTGGGCCTGCTGCTGGCCTACGCCTGGCAGCGGCTGCCGGCAGAACCCCGTGGAACGTCGGGAACGGAGCGGGAACGTCCGTCCGCCGAACGCCGGTTCCCCACGGCGGTATGGCTGCTGGCCGCATTCGCGCTCTTCTCGGGTGCCGGCATGCAGGCCACCAACGTCTACCTGCCGCTGTTTGCGCAGCGGGAACTGGGCTTCTCGCTGCTGCTTGCCGGAGCCACGGCCGCGGCCGCCGGAGTGGTGGGGGTGGCCTCCCGGGTGCTGTGGGGCCGGCGCATGGCCGAAGGCGTCCGTGCCTCAACCCTGCTGCTCATCCTGGCCGCCGGGGCCATCTGCGGTGCGGCGCTCCTGCTGGCCGCCGGTGAAACCGGCAACCCGGCGCTGCTCTGGGCCGGTGTGGTCTTCCACGGCGCGTCCGTCCTCGGCGTGAACGTCGTGGTGATGGCCGGCGTCCTGCGAGAGGTACCCAAGGAACGTGTGGGAGCGGCGTCGGGCGCCGTATCCCTGGGCATGTACGCCGGGTTCGCCACCGGCCCGCTGGCAATGGGCCTGCTCCTGGAATACTCCGGGGACTTCCTGGACGGCTGGATCTTCATCGGTGCGTCCTACCTGGTGTGCGTGCTGGTGGGGCTGGCCTATCTCCGGCTCGGCCGGCGGGCGGCCGGATCCGGTTCTCACAGCCCCCGCACAGCAGCGGATCAGGACGGCGAAAGCCCGGAAGGGGAGAATGGAACCGGAAGGGAAGCGGCCGGGACCGGAAACCCCCGCCTGCCGGAGTAGCAGCCCTTCGGGCACAGATTCAGGGCAGCATCCAGGGAAGGCACACGTTGACCGAAGCATCGAAGAATTTTGTTGCGGACCTGCCCCGGCTCACGCATCCGGACGGCACTCCCATCCGTGCACTGGTGGTGGACGACGAACCGAACCTGGCGGACCTGGTCAGCATGGGCCTGCGGATGGCCGGCTGGGAGGTGGCGGTGGCAGGCGACGGCCGCTCCGCCGTCGCGCGTGCCCGCGAGTTCCGCCCGGACGTCCTGGTGCTGGATGTCATGCTGCCGGAGTTCGACGGCGTGGAAGTCCTCACCAAGATCCGCAGCTTCGATCCGGACGTGCCGGCACTGTTCCTCACCGCCAAGGACTCAGTGGAGGACAGGCTCACGGGTCTGGCGGCCGGCGGGGACGACTACGTGACCAAGCCGTTCAGCATGCAGGAGGTGCTGCTGCGCCTGCACCGCCTGGTGCAGCGTTCCGGGGCTGCCTCCGCGGACAGCGCCGAGCTGGTGGTCGGGGACCTGGTGCTGAACCTGGACACCCGTGAAGTCACCCGCGGGGGCGACGAAATCCA
Source organism: Arthrobacter koreensis (assembly GCF_009193255.1). Classification (GTDB taxonomy): domain Bacteria; phylum Actinomycetota; class Actinomycetes; order Actinomycetales; family Micrococcaceae; genus Arthrobacter_B; species Arthrobacter_B koreensis. The sequence goes on along the minus strand of NZ_WACG01000001.1, from coordinate 1,001,597 downwards.
GCTCACCGCCACGCAGTTCGACCTCCTGCGCTTCCTGATGGAGAACCCGCGCCGCGTGGTCAGTAAATCCCAGATCCTGGACCGGGTCTGGGACTACGACTTCGGCGGACAGGCCAACATTGTGGAGCTCTACATCTCCTACCTGCGCAAGAAAATCGACGCCGGACGCGCTCCCATGATCCACACCGTCCGCGGTGCGGGCTACGTGCTCAAGCCGGCCACATGAGCGCCACATGAGCGCCGCGGCGCGCTTGCGGCAGCTGCGCAGCGGGCTGGTCCGGCGGCTGGGCGGCTGGCGGCTGCGCAGCAAACTGCTGGCGGCAACCCTGGGCCTGCTGCTGCTGACGTGCCTCACCATTGGGTTCTTCAGCCACGCCGTCATGAACGTTTTCCTGGTTCGGCAGCTGGACACTGAGCTGCTGGACGCCTCTGACCGGGCCGTCAGCTTCCAGCCGCCGCCCGGCGCCCCGCAGTACCTTCCCGGCATGGCACCGGACCCGCTGGACGCTCCCGGCCAGGGCCGGATCGGGATGCTGGGTGCACGCGTCACGGACGGCACGGTGGCCAGCGCCGGCGTGGTGCAGCCGGACGGAACCCGCGCAGCCCTGTCCGGGGAGGATGCCCGGGAGCTCGCATCTCTGCCGGCAGACGGCCAGCCCGTCACCCGTATCCTCTCCCTCGGTGAGTACCGCCTGGTTGCCCAGCCGCAGCCCGGAACGAACGGCGGCGTCGTTGTGTCCGGCCTCCCCCTGGCCGAAACGAACAGCACGCTGCTGTCCCTGGGGCTGACCATTGCCGGTGTGTCCGCCGCGGGCATGGCCCTCACCGGAGTGCTCGGTTACCTGATCATCCGGCGTTCGCTCGAACCGCTCGAGGAAGTCTCCGAGATCGCCACCCAGGTGGCCACCATGCCGCTGGCGGCCGGCGACGTCGAGCTTCCGGAGCGGGTGCCCGAATCCCTGGCCCATCCGGGCACCGAGGTGGGGAGCGTGGGCCTGGCCTTCAACCGGATGCTGGACAACGTGGCCAACGCACTGGGGGAGCGGCAGCGCAGTGAGATGCAGGTCCGGCGATTCGTGGCGGATGCCAGCCACGAACTGCGCACCCCGCTCACCACGATCCGCGGCTATACCGAAATGGTCCGGCTGACCGAGGACCTGAGCCCCCAGGCCACGCAGTTCCTGGGCCGGGTGGAGGCGGAGTCGCTGCGCATGAGCGGCCTCGTGGAAGACCTCCTGCTCCTCGCCCGCCTGGATGAAGGGCGTACCGCGGAACCCGTTGAAGTGGACCTGTCCCAGCTGGCCGTTGAATCGCTGTCCGACGCGCAGGTTGCCTCACCGGACCACCATTGGGTGCTGGCGCTGCCGGAGGAACCGGTCCTGGTGCAGGGGGATCCCGGCCAGCTGCGCCAGGTCATGATCAACCTGCTCAGCAACGCCGGAAAGCACACCGGACCCGGGACCACCGTGCATCTGGCCCTGGCTGGAGAGCCCGACGGCGGGAGCGTCCTGACCGTGGCGGACGACGGACCCGGCATTCCCCCAGACTTTCAGGACCGCATCTTCTCCCGATTCGCCCGGGCGGACACCGCACGCAGCAGCCTGTCCGGGTCCACCGGCCTGGGACTGGCGATTGTGGTGGCCATCGTCAAGGCCCACAACGGCACCATGGGTGTGGACAGCCGTCCCGGACGGACGGTCTTTACGGTCCGGCTGCCGGCGGGCGGAACCGCACCGGCACCCGCCCGGAAGGCCTAACCCGTGCTGCCCGGTTCCGGCGAGGCGGAGGGAGCCGGCCCGGTTCCGCCGGAGTCCGTGTGCCGCGGGCTGTCCGGATTCAGCAGCGAGTGTTTCCGGCTGTAGAACCAGTACACGGCCATTCCGATCAGCAGCCAGACGGCGAACCGCAGCCAGGTTTCCCAGTGCAGCTGGGAAATGAGGAACGCCGAGGCCAGCACGCCGAAAGCCGGGATCCAGGGCATCAGCGGGAGCCTGAACTCCCGTGGAGCGTCCGGCTGGGTCCGGCGCAGCACAATCACGGCGATGCAGACCACCACGAACGCTGCCAGGATGCCGATGTTGGTCAGGTCCGCCACGGCGCGGATCGGGAAGAACCCGGCCAGCAGGGCGGAGACGCCGCCGGCAATCCAGGTCACGCGCTGCGGGGTTCCGTTGTTGTCAGTGGCGGAGAACCACCGGGGCAGCAGCCCGTCCCGGCTCATCGAGAACCAGACCCGGGTGACGCCGAGCAGGAAGGTCAGCATCACGGTCAGGATGGACAGGACGGCGAACGCGGAGATCACGGTGGCGATCACCGGCAGGCCAACGTTCTGGAACGCTGATGCGAATCCTGCCGTGGGGCTGATCTCGGTGTAGTTCTGCATGCCGGTGAGCACCAGGGTAGCCAGGATGTACAGCACCATGGCGATGCCGAGGGACAGCAGGATGGCCTTGGGCATGTGCTTCTTGCCGTCCTTGGCCTCTTCGGCGGCGGTGGACATGGCGTCGTAACCGAACACCGCGAAGAACACCGTGGCGGCGCCCGTGAACACTGCGCCGAACCCGTTGGGCAGGAACGGCGTGTAGTTGGACGTGTTGATGAAGAAGATGCCCAGGCCAATGATGAACAGGATCAGCAGGACCTTCAGTCCCACCGCCACCAGTTCAAAGCGGCCGAATGTCTTGGTTCCCCGGCTCAGGATGAACGTGATGAACAGGCAGACCACCAGGGCCGGCAAGTTGACCGCGCCGCCTTCCACGACGTCGCCGGTGCCCTGCATCCATACCGGCACATCCAGGCCGATCCCGGCCATGAACTCGGTGAAGTACCCGGAAATGCCAATGGCGACGACGGCGACGATCGCCGTGTATTCAAGCAGCAGGTCCCAGCCGATGAACCAGCCGATGATCTCCCCGAGGGCCACATAGCCGTAGGTGTAGGCGGACCCGGCGCGCGGCACCATCCCGGCGAACTCGGCGTAGGACAGCGCCGCCGCGGCGCTCGCCAGCCCGGCGATCAGGAAGGAGATCAGGACCGCCGGACCCACGCCCTCGGCGTCGGGCCCTCCGTTGGCCACCAGCCCCGCCAGGGTAAAGATGCCGATGCCGATGATGCCGCCCACGCCGATGGCCGTCAGCTGCCACAGGCCCAGGCCCTTGAAGAGTTTGGAACCGGATGCCTCGTCTTCAGTCAGCTCAATGGGCTTGCGCCGGAAGACGGAGGTTTCCCTGTTTGCCGCGGACATATTGGCTCCTTGGACATCATGGACGGTGGTGCTGCATGGAAGTATCTGCCCCGTTCGCCCCGGCCGGAACCCTATACGGCTTTTTCTCCGCCCGGCTCGGCCAAGCGCCCCCTGCTCGGCTCGGCCAAGTGCCCCCTGCTCGGCTCGGCCAAGTGCCCCCTAACCGGCGAAGGCGCAGCCCGTGCGGGAACTGCGCCTTCGCGGGTTGGGGGAGTTATTCGCCGGGACGGGTGGTCTGTTCCGCCAGCGTGTCCCAGATAGACGTGTCGGTGGTCCCGATCGAGCCGTCGGAGATGGCCCGGGCCGTGGCATCGAGGGTGGTGACGGTTTGCTTGATCAGGTAGCCGTTGCTCTTCTGGCCCAGTACGGCGGAGGGGTTGGTGTTGTCCGACATGCCGCGCATTTCGAACAGCAGGGTGGAGATGCCGTACTCAACCGCAATGCCGTTGCGGCTGATGGTCTCCGCGGAACCGCCCACGTATCGGCCCAGGTGGCCCCAGCCGGTGGAATCGATCGCGTTGAACACCACGGCACCGAGCTGCTTCGAACCTTGAACCACCTCGGGGGAGGCGTTCGGCGTCGTCGGGTAAAGGATCGATCCGGAGACGAGCTTGCCGTCGCGCTCGCTCTGCGTGCCCTGGTGGTGCAGGTCGATCATGTAGTCGATGTCGTAGGCGCGCATCACGTTGTTGTGCAGGGCCTGCGTCTCCGGCTGGATCTTTGCCACATGGTCCCGGTTCAGGTCCGTGCCGGTGGCATTGGCGCGTGTGAGCGTGCGGCCGGTGGCGATGTAGCCGTCCAGCGGGAAGTCGACGTCGCCCATCGCTCCGTCCGGGTTGAGCATCGGCACAATCAGGATGTTGACGCCGTCGAGCACGCCCTTGGTCTTGCCGGTGCCGAGGTGCTTCACGAACTCCAGGGCGCCCTCGGTGGTGAGCTGTTCATTGCCGTGCTGCTGCGTCAGGTACAGGATGGTGGGGTTGTCCGGGTTGCTGATGTACTTCGCGAGGTACAGGTCGCGGCCCTTCACGGACTGCCCAATCACTTCCAGCTCCATTGCCGGCTGCTTGGCGTCCTGCTTCTTCAGCTCCGCCACCACCTCGTCATAGGTGCGAAGGATCGAGGTGTTGATGGTCTCGTTGCCGTTGTAGTTCGGCCCTTCACCGACGGCGGCGGCGGGAACTGCCGTGCCGGCTGCGAGCAGGGCAGCAATCGAGAGTGCTGCAGCTGTTTTCGGGATCCTCATGGGGGTCTCTCCTCAGGTAGCGCGGGGTGCGGTCCAAGCAGTGAAACCGGGCCGGATGGATGTGTCAATCGAAGGGCGCGCAGTCTTCTCTTTTCGCGGAGTGTCCTATATAAGGCCACGTCAGAGCACATTTTGAGTCATGGGACGCAGGTTCGGAAGCGGTGCCGAATGTGAGCTGGCGCTCAGCTGCGGATAGGGTTGTTTGATTCGTTCTTTGAAAGGCCAGTTATGCGCGACCGTATTTCCCATCCCGGACTCTCCGAACTCGTCATGTCTGCGGAGCAGGCAGCAGCGATGATCAAGCCGGGAATGACGGTAGCGATGAGCGGCTTCACGGGCGCCGGCTACCCCAAAGCCGTGCCCCAGGCGCTCGCCTCGCAGATCGAAGAAGCCCACACCCGGGGCGAGGACTTCCAGATCAAGGTGCTCACCGGCGCCTCCACCGCCCCGGAGCTCGACGGCGTGCTGGCCAAGGCCCGCGGCATGGAGCTGCGCCTGCCGTACCAGTCGGATCCCACGCTGCGGAAGCGGATCAACGACGGCGAACTCGAGTACATCGACATCCACCTGGGGCACGTGGCGCAGTACGCCTGGTTCGGGTTCTACGGCCACATTGACCTGGCCGTTATCGAAGTGGTGGGCATCAACGAGGACGGCAGCCTGATCCCGTCCTCCTCGGTGGGCAACAACAAGACCTGGATCGAGCAGGCAGACAAGATCATCCTTGAGGTCAACACGCAGCAGCCCGCCGCGATGGACGGCATGCATGACGTTTACTACGGAACCGCCCTGCCCCCGCACCGCAAGCCGATTCCGCTGGTCAACCCGGACGACCGCATCGGTGAGCCCTACCTGCGCCTGGATCCGGAAAAGGTGGTTGCCGTCGTCGAAACCGATGCCCCGGACCGGATGACGCCCTTCGCCGCACCGGATGAAACCTCGCAGCAGATTGCCGGGCACCTGCTGGACTTTTTCGAGTCTGAAATCCAGGCCGGGCGCCTGACGGACAAGCTGCTCCCGCTGCAGTCCGGCGTCGGCAACATCGCCAACGCGGTGCTGGCCGGTCTCGCCGGCGCCGGGTACACCGGACTCACCGCATACACCGAGGTGATCCAGGACGGGATGCTGGAGCTGATCCGGGACGGCGTGATCCGGGTGGCGTCGGCAACCTCCTTCTCGCTGAGCCCGGCGGGGATCGAGGAGTTCAACTCCAACATCGAGTTCTACCGCAAGCGGATCATCCTGCGGACCCAGGAGATCTCAAACCACCCCGAGCTGATCCGCCGGCTGGGCTGCATCGCCATGAACGGCATGATCGAGGCGGACATCTACGGCAACGTGAACTCCACCCACGTGGGTGGAACCGCCATGATGAACGGCATCGGCGGGTCGGGGGACTTTGCCCGCAACGGGTTCCTGTCCGCGTTTATGTCCCCGAGCACGGCCAAGGGCGGAAAGATTTCCGGGATTGTGCCGATGGCGTCCCACGTGGACCACACCGAACACGACACCATGCTCATCATCACCGAGCGTGGCCTGGCGGACCTCCGCGGCCTGTCCCCGAAGCAGCGGGCCCGGACCATCATCGACAAGTGCGCGCACCCGGACTTCCAGCCGCTGCTGCAGGATTACTTCGACCGTGCCAGCCGGGAATCGGTGGGCAAACACACCCCGCACCTGCTCGATGAGTCCCTGGCCTTCCACCAGCGGTTCGTCGAGACCGGTACCAGCCTTCCGGAGACTGTGAGCAGCTAACTCTTGCCCCGTGCGCTGCCGGCTGCCGGATCAGGAGCCTGAGCGGTCGGCGGGCACGGGAGCCGGCTTGTCCACGAACTTCAGGCCAATCACGCAGCCGACAATCCCGGCCAGGAACAGCACCTTCAGCACGCCGGGTTCCTCGGTACCGGTGAACATGGCCCAGGCCACCGTGAGGACGGCTCCCAGTCCGGTCCACACCGCATAGGCGGTACTAATGGCGATGTGCTTCATTGCGTAGCCGAGGCCGGCCATGGACAGTGCAGCCGCCACGGCGAAGACGATCGACGGCACCAGGACGGTGAAGCCGTTGGAAGCTTCCAGCGCGGTGGCCCAGACGGCTTCAAGGACGGCGCTCAGCAGGAGAATGATCCAGGCCATGGCTATGCCACCAGCTTCAGGCCAACAACGCAGCCGACGATTCCCATCAGCAGCACCACCTTGATGACGGTGGCCTTCTCGCCGCCGAACAGCATGGCGTACCCGGCTGTCAGCACGGCGCCGATCCCCACCCACACGGCGTATGCGGTGCCCACGGGGATGCCGAGCATCGCCCAGGCGAGGCCGGCCATGCTGGCGGCAAGCGCGACGGCGAAGATCAGGGTGGGAACGGGTTTCTTGAAGTTGTTCGACTTCCCCAGCGCTGTGGCCCATACGGCTTCAAGCATCCCGGAGGCGATGAGGACAACCCATGACATGGCTAGCTCCTTTGGCCAGTCTTGTCGCGTGCCGGGTACTGAACCGTCGTCCGGGGGCCGGAGTATTCACGGCCCTGCCACCAAGGTAGCAAATCCTGGAATTCCGTGCCGCGTGCCGGGTCACCATTGCCCCGGGGAGGGGACCCCGGCAAAGGATAAGCACCCCCGAGCGGTGCACCAAATCGTCTCGGCGCCAGCACCCATCCGGTTTCCGGCGGCGGCGCATCCGGACCAGCTTCGCCGATATCGTTAACCCTGTGCCCGCCCAGCACGGGCCTTAGGCACTGACCGGACCCCCTCCCCGAGAGCCGGCCCGGCAGCAGCCAAGACACTCCTGCACATCCGTTGCGTCCGCACAGCCGCGCGCGCCCCGGAGTGCCAGAGCGGGGCACTGCGACGCCGGGACTACGGTCCCCGGCGTTTGGAACCTCAACGAAGCGGAGAAGCAATGCCCCACAAAATCATCCTGGACTGCGATCCCGGCCACGATGATGCGGTCGCCCTGCTGCTGGCACACGGCAGCCCGGAGATCGAGCTCCTGGCGGTGACCACCGTCGTCGGAAACCAGACACTTGAGAAGGTAACCCGCAACGCGCTCGCGATTGCGCGTGTCGCAAATATCACAGGTGTTCCGTTCGCCGCGGGCTGCGACCGGCCCCTGGTGCGCACCATCGAGAACGCTCCGGACATCCACGGCGAGTCCGGCATGGACGGCCCCGAGCTGCCCGAACCGACCGTTGAACTCGATTCCCGCCACGCCGTGGACCTGATCATCGACACGGTCATGTCCCACGAGCCGGGCACCGTCACCCTGGTTCCCACCGGTGGGCTGACCAACATCGCCATGGCCGTGCGCAAGGAACCGCGGCTGGCCGAGCGGGTCAAGGAAGTCGTGCTGATGGGCGGCGGCTACCACGTGGGCAACTGGTCCGCCGTGGCTGAGTTCAACATCATCATCGACCCCGAAGCAGCCCACATCGTCTTCAATGAGAAGTGGCCGCTGACCATGGTGGGCCTTGACCTGACCCACCAGGCGCTGGCCACGGACGAGGTCGCCGAGCGCATCGCCGCCGTCGGCACCAAGCCGGCCAAGTTCGTCGGTGAACTGCTCGAATTCTTCGGCCACACGTACAAGGACGCCCAGGGCTTCGACTTCCCGCCGGTGCACGATCCCTGTGCCGTTGCCTACGTGATCGACCCCTCGGTGATGACGACCCAGCGCGTGCCGCTGGACGTCGAGCTGACCGGAACCCTCACCCTCGGCATGACCGTGGCGGACTTCCGAGCCCCGGCGCCGGCTGACTGCAACACCTCCGTCGCCATGGAACTGGACCAGGACAAGTTCTGGGGCCTGGTGGTAGACGCCCTCGAGCGCATCGGCGAGGTGGACCTGTGAGCGCCACCGCCCAGCGACGCGTCAATGTAGGCGCGCTGATGGCGGCGCTGCTGGCCGCCTGCGTTGCGTTCCAGCTCAACGCCTCCATGCTCTCCCCGGCACTGGTCACCATCGAAGAGGAACTGAACACCACCTCTGCCGCCGTTGGCCTGACCCAGACGGCGTTCTTCACCGCCGCCGCACTGTTCTCCCTGTTCCTGCCCCGGCTTGGCGACATCATTGGCCGCAAGAAGGTCCTCGCCGGAATGCTGATTGTGCTGACCATCGGTTCGGTGGTCGCGGCGCTTGCTCCCAGCATCGAGGTCCTCTTCATTGCCCGCCTGATCCAGGGCGTCTCCGGACCTGTTGTTCCGCTGACGCTGATCATGCTGCGCGTCGAAATCCGCGACGCCAAGCTCTACGGCACTTTGATGGGCGTCATTACCGCCGTCAACGGCGGCATTGCGGGCGTAGACGCCATCGCCGGCGGCTACCTGGCGCAGAATCACGGCTTCGCCTCGGTCTTCTGGGCCATGGCCGCCGTTGGTGCAGTCGCCACCGCGCTGCTGCTGTTCCTGGCACCGGAATGCACGGCAGAGAAGAAGGAAAAGATGGACTGGGTCGGCGTCGTGCCGCTGGTCATCTCCGTTGGCACCCTGCTGACCGCCTTCAACGAAGCCGGCAAGCTGGCGGACGCCAACTGGCCGCTGGTTATCGGACTGATCGTGGTGGCCGTGGTTGCGTTCGCCGTGTTCTGGAAGGTTGAAAATCGCACCGAACAGCCGCTGGTTGCCACCTACCTGCTGAAGCAGCGCTCCACCTGGGCCCTGCTGCTGACCACGCTGCTGACCATGACCGGCGTCTTTGCGGTCATGAACGGCATTATTCCGGCACTGGCGCAGGACGGCGTCATCGGCTTCGGCATGGGTGCTGAGGAATCCGCCTGGTGGACCCTGACCCCGTACGCCATCGCCGGCCTGATCGTCGGCCCGATCGCAGGGCGCCTGGCGGCGACCCTGGGCTACGGCAAGGTACTCCGCATCGGCATGATCGGTTCGGTCATTGGTCTCACCCTGGTGCTCCTGGTGGTGGGCAGCGACTCGAAGCTGGGCCTGCTGGGCGTGTCCGTGCTGATCGGTATCACCTACGCGGGAATCGGCAACATCATGCTCAACGGCCTGGGCATCGTGCTCTCACCCAAGGAGAACCCGGGCTTCCTTCCCGGCCTGAACGCGGGCGCGTTCAACCTGGGTGCGGGCCTCAGCTTTGCCGTGATCTACGCGGTCAAGACGGCCACCACGCCGGCCGACGGCGGTGCCGGAGGCTACTACGGCGGTATCGTTGCCGGTCTGGTCATCCTGGTGCTGGCCCTCGCCGCGTCCTTCCTCATCCCCAAACCGGTCGCAGCCGAGGTGCCGGTCGGCGCCCCGGCTGACCGCTGACGCCAGCCCGTTCCCAAGGAGAATCCCGCATGCCTGCAGGAAAAGTCGTTGTTGTTGGGTCGCTCAACGCGGACCTGACCGTCCGCACCGAGCGCTTCCCCTCACCGGGGGAGACCCTCAACGGGTCCGAGCTGGTGATCGTCCCGGGCGGCAAGAGCGCCAACCAGGCCGCCGCCGCCGCGATCCTCGGCGCGGACGTGCGCCTGTTCGGTGCCGTGGGTGCGGATGGGAACGGCGATCTGCTGCTCGCCGCCGCCTCCAGTGCCGGTGTTGACGCGTCCCGCGTGCTGCGCCGCACCGGCACCGCTACGGGTACCGCCATGATCGTCGTGGACGCCGCCGGCGAAAACACGATCATTGTGTCCCCGGGCGCCAACGGAACCGTGACGGGCGCTGAACTGCCGGCAGACCTGTTCGACGGCGCTGCCGTGCTCACGCTGAGCCTGGAGGTGCCGCTTGAGGCGGTCACCGCTGCGGCCAGGGCAGGGCACGACGCCGGTGCCCAGGTGCTGCTGAACCTCTCGCCTTACCGCGACGTGCCGGCGGAACTGCTCGGGCTGACCGACGTGCTGCTGCTGAACGCGCACGAAGCCGCGCTGGTGACGGGGCTCGCGGACCCTGCTGCGGACTGGGAAGCGGTTCTCGCTGCCCTGGACGCACTGGGGGTGCGCCGGACCATCATCACCCTCGGCGGGGACGGCGCCGTCGTACTGGATGGAACCGCGGCCGGGGACGCGCGCGTGGTGCGCGTTGAGCCGACCAAGGTGACCGCAGTGGACACCACGGGGTGCGGGGATGCCTTTACGGCAGCCACGGCAGCACGGCTCGCTGCCGGCGAATCCCTGGCCGAGGCCGCCCGGTTCGCAGCGCGTGCCGGTGCCCTGGCTGCCACCCGCGAAGGCGCGCAGTCCTCCTACCCGGTCCTGCGGGACCTGCTGGACTAGAACGGTTTTCCGCCAGACGGTTACAGACAGGAGAGGCCCTGCACCACACGGTGCAGGGCCTCTCCTGTTACGGGGACGGAACGTCAGGACTTCGGTGCCTTGTGGGACCCACCCGTCCGCCGCCACTGTCTCTTCACGGCGGCGTCCACCTGGGTTGCCACGTGGTCCTCGTAGTGTTCCTGCATGGTGTCCTGGACTTGTTCGGTCACGTGGGCCGTGATCTGGTCCCGGGCCAGCTTCCGCTGGGCACGCATGAGGGTCTCGTGTTCCTGATGGAAGGCCTTGGCCGTCGCCACGCACATCAGCAGGATGACCACGCTGAATGGCACCGCCGTCAGGATGGCCGCCGTTTGGATGGCCTCCAGGCCGTTGGCTAGCAGCAGCGCAATGGCCACGGCAGCGGCGGAGAGTGCCCAGAAAATCCGAATCCAGTTCTTCGGTTCAACATCGCCGCCGGTGGAGAGCATGCCCATAACCAGGGCGCCGGAGTCAGCGGAGGTGATGAAGAAGATGGCGATGAGCACCACCGTTCCGATGGTCAGCGCCGTGCCGCCGGGCAGGCCGCCCAGCATGCCGAACAGTGCGCCTTCGGTGTCCACCGTGCCGTCGGCGCCTACCAGGCCTCCTTCGCCAAACAGTTCACGGTAGATCGCAGTGCCGCCCAGGACGGAGAACCAGAGGAACCCAACGATGCTGGGAACCAGCAGCACGCCTGCGACGAACTGCCGGACGGTGCGTCCCTTGGACACACGGGCAATGAAGATGCCTACGAACGGTGCCCAGGAAATCCACCAGCCCCAGTAGAAGGTGGTCCAGGCCGCCTGCCAGGCTTCACCCTCGGCGCCGGAGAAGGCCAGCGTGTTGAAGGTCAGGCCAATAACGTTCTGCAGGTAGTTGCCGATTGACTGCACGAATTCGCGCAGGAGGAACAGGGTGGGGCCGGCGAACAGGACGAACAGAAGCAGCAGGCCGGCGAGCATCAGGTTGATGTTGGAGAGCCACTTCATGCCCTTGCCCACGCCGGAGACCAGCGAAGCGATGGTGAGGGTGGTGATGCCGAGGATCAGGCCAACCTGCGTCATCTGGGTGGCCTGCATGATGTTGGCTTCTTCCAGGCCGGCGGAAATCTGCAGCACGCCCAGGCCAAGCGAAGTTGCCACACCGAAGAGGGTGCCAACCAGTGCAACGACGTCGATCAGGTTGCCCCAGCCGCCGGAAACGCGGCGCTTGCCCAGCAGCGGCTCCAGGGTCCAGCGGATCGAGATCGGCCGCCCCTTCCGGTGCACGGCGTAGGCGATGGAGACACCTACCACGACGTAGATGGCCCAGGCATGAAGGCCCCAGTGGAGGTAGGTCTGCGTCAGGGACTGCTGTGCCAGCTGGATGGGGGTGCCTTCGACGCCGGGGCGCGGCGAAGCAAAGTGGTTCAGCGGCTCTGCAACGCCGAAGAACACCAGGCCGATGCCCATGCCGGCGGCGAAGAGCAGGGAGAACCAGGAACGGATTGAGAACTCGGGCTCGTCCTCGTCCTTGCCCAGCTTGATGTCGCCGTACCGGCTGAGGCCGATCCACAGTGCGAACACCACGAAGACGGCAATGGCGGCGACGTAGTACCAGCCGAACCAGCGGATGACGTTGCTCTGCACGGAATTGAACATTTCCGTGGCTGCATCCGGGAACACGATTGCGAAGACCGCGAACACCACGATGATGGCAGCGCCGGGCCAGAAGACCCAGCGGGAAATTTTGTTGCCGGCCTTCGGCGTGCCTGCGGGGGGTTCCCGGTCCACCTTCGTGGAAGGCTCATTCCCCGTTGGTTTCGTTTCGGGGTCTTCTCCGGTACCAGCGCCTTGTGTGGCGGTCATTCCCAGTTTCTCCTCCTGCGCTTTTGTCAAGCACTTCAGACTTTTTCTGGCGGATGCTCTTGCTGCGGCGACTTGCACCGTCTATAAGCGTACTGAGATACCGCCGGGTGTTGAAACTGGTAGCACAAAGTGACTGGGAGGAAGAGATTCGGCGCGTGGGGAAAAAACGCGCCCCTGGAGTCTCGCTTGCCTCTTTCACGGGGCTCCGCGGCGGTTAGTTCCCGCCGTAGTGTCCGGGCCATTCATCGGCAGGAATCCGCGTGATTTCCCGGACGCCGCCAACTGTTCCCCATTCGTTCAGGCCCAGCCGGGACAGCGGGCGCAGCGCTTCGATCCGCGGATGTGAATCGGCGTCGAGCGTGTCCGAACGCACTGCCGCCCGGAGGATTTCGCCGTAGACAACAAAGCAGTCGCCCACCGGGTGGATCTCACGCAGCCTGCATTCCAGGGCCACGGGGGAGCCGGCGACCCGAGGCGGCCGGACGGTGGCGCTGGGCTCGGCGGCGATGCCGGCGGCGTCGAACTCGCTGACCTCGGCGGCGAAACCGGTGCCGGTGGCGTTGACGGCTTCGAACATGTCCTCGGGCGTCAGGCTGATGACGAACTCGCCCGTCTCCCGGATGTTGCGCAGCGAGTCCTTTTCGCCCACGGAAGTGAAGGAGACCACCGGCGGATTGACCGAGGCGATGGTGAAGAAGGAGTGCGGGGCGAGGTTCTCCACTCCCGCCGCGGATACGGAGGAAACCCAGGCGATGGGGCGGGGGACCACCACGGAGGTAAGCAGGCGGTAGAAGCTGCGGCCGCCCATTTCGGCGGGATCGAAGTCCGTTCTCATGGTGTTGAGCTTAGCGGCGTTCCCAAAAGCGGGACGGGCTGGAATCGTTGGAATGGGGTTTGTGACCGACCTACACGAAACCAGGTGCAGCATGGAACTCATTCCGGGTAACTCCCTTGTGACCGCGACGCCGGAGGAGGGCCGCAAGCTGGCCCTGGAACTGGCACTGCACAGCATTTATGCGATCCAGCCGGATGAGAACGTACTCCGGGCCGGACGCGACGTCTACACGACGGACCCCGAGGAGCTCATCGCGTCGTCGCACGTGGTGGCCATTGAGTTCGCCACCATCGCTGCGGCCAACAACTACTGGCGCTGAACGCTTGGGGGCTCAGGCGCGGAGGGCGCGATGTTGTGGTTGCGCCGGAACAGGTTCTGCGGATCGACGGCGGACTTGAGTGCCGAGAGGCTCTGGCCCAGTCCTTCCGAAAGGCGGGGTTAGGCTGGAGGCAGTCGATCCAAAGGAGAACACCGTGGCATCCCTGCTGACCCCGCTCATCACTTCCGCCGGCCTGATCGGCGGCTTCAAGACTGCCCGCGACACCGGCAACCGGCAGCTCGGCGGCGCGGTTCTGGCCGCTGCAGGTGCCGCAGCCTTCGCCCTGTGGAAGCGCGACGCCGGCACGGGCACCGCCGTCGCGCTCACCTCCACCTACGTGGCGGCCTTCGGCCTCTCCCACCCGCTGGCCAAGAAGCTCGGCGCCTGGCCCTCGGTCTACACCGTCACGGCAGCGACCGCTTTGGCGTCCCTGGTGTTCGGCCGCCGGAAGTAACCGGCTCCCTTCCCCGACATTGCAGAAACTGCCCGTTTGAGCCTTCAAACGGGCAGTTTCTGCAATGTGGATTCGGAGGAAGTGCCGTCGGGCACCTTCGGGCATGGCAGTGTAGGCTCCCTGCCATGCGCCGACGCCGATACCTTCTTGTTCTTCCAGTGGTGCTTTCGACGGCGCTGGCGTCCTGCAGTTCGCTTCCGGAACCTGAATTGCAGGCAGCCCAGGCGCAGGCGGACGCCTTTGTGGAAAGCGAGGCGGCGAGTGCGAACTTCCTCGGTGCGGGCAGCTTTCTCGCACTGCAGCACGACGCAGTTCCCCTGCCTGATGAAGGCATAACGCTGGATTATGAGTCGGACGCCCGCATCGAGGGCATTAACGTGGCCTGTTTCGGCGGCGGCGAAGCCAGCTTTGGTGCAAGCGTCCGTACAGGGTCGTCCTGGACCGGCTTGGACGTCATGACCCTGGCCTGCGACGGCGAACCGCGCACGGCGCCGCTGAACGAGCCGCTCGAACGGGTCAACGCGCTGCGCCTCAACGGTCAGGTCCAGGACGGCGCCGGTGCGGTGATCGCCGCCGCCATCACGGGCACCGCCGGGTGAGCAGGCGGACTGCTGCCATCCGGCGTCGGGCGTTATAAGACGCCGCTTCTGGCGGCCAGGCGCCGCCCACTCAGCGGTTCGTCGACAGCTCCATGTGAAGGGTCGGACGGTCGAGAGTCCGCGTCGAGCTCGCTGCGCCCCACTCGGACGAAGCCTCGACTGACGTAGAAGCCGTAGGCCCCGTGGTTCTGCTCGTTCACGTCAACCTTGGAAACCCCCTGATGGGCAATGACCCCGGAGAGGAGAGCGGTGCCGATGCCCTGCCCACGCACTGCATCGGAGACGAAGAGCATCTCCAGCGAGTCGCCGTGGACGCCGGCGAACCCGACCGGCTTCCCGTCCTTCTCCGCGACCGTGAGGGTTACGGCCGGAAAGTAGTCGGAAGCGAGACGGGATTCGATCCGGGTGAAGTCGGATCCGTCGAGGAAATCATGGGTAGCACGGACTGCGCTGCGCCAGATGTCAACGAGCGCCGGGTACTCCGCCTCACCGCGGCAGGCTCGCAGGACCACCTGGCCATTTCCTTTCTTCATGTGCCTGATCCTACCGCTGGGGTTCCCTGCAGGAGGCCTGCATGCCTTACCGCCAGCCGGCGTCGGGTGCCACGAGCTTGACGATGTTCTCCAGCAGTGCCGCGTTGTAGTCGACCCCGAGCTGGTTGGGCACCGTGACCAGCACGGTGTCTGCCAGCTGGACGGCGGCGTCGTCGGCCAGTTCCTTGGCGATGACGTCCGGTTCGCCCACAAAGCTGCGACCGAACCGCGCCAGCCCGCCTTCGAGCCGGCCCACCTGGTCCTTCGCTTCAGCCTGTGCACGGAGCCCGAAGTAGCGCCGGTCCTGTTCGCTGACCAGCGGGATAACGCTGCGGCTGACGGAAACTTTGCCCTGCCCGGGGTGCCCTGCGGCTTTCCAGGCCTCGTGGTAGGCGTGGATCTGCTCGGCCTGCAGTTCATCGAAAGGAACGCCGGTGTCCTCCGTGAGCAGGGTGGAGCTCATCAGGTTCATGCCCTGCTCGCCTGTCCACTTCGCGGTTGCCCGGGTTCCCGAACCCCACCAGATGCGGTCGCTCAGCCCGGGAGACTGCGGCTCGATGGGCAGCAGGCCGGCGTGCCCGGTCATCTGCGGGTTGGCCGGTGCCATGCCGCGGCCGGTGATGGCGGCACGGAAGATTTCGGTGTGCTGGCGGGCCATATCGGCGTCGTTCTGTCCCTCGCCGGGAACATAGCCGAATGACTCCGCGCCACGCAGCGCGGGCTCGGGGGATCCCCGGCTAATCCCAAGCTGCAGCCTGCCGCCGCTGATCAGGTCAGTCGCGGCGGCTTCTTCGGCCATGTACAGCGGGTTTTCGTACCTCATGTCAATGACGCCGGTGCCCAGGTCGATCCGCGATGTGCGTGCTGCCATGGCGGCGAGCAGCGGGAACGGGGACGCCTGCTGCGGAGCGAAGTGGTGCACCCGCACGAACGCTCCGTCAGCACCCACCTCCTCGGCAGCAACCGCGAGTTCGATGGCCTGCAGCAGGGCATCGCCTGCCGTGGGCGTCAGCGAACCGGGGACGTCCTGATAGTGGCCAAAGGAAAGGAATCCAATCTTCTTCACATTCATGCCAGCGCATGTATTGCCCCGGATATTCCGGACGGTACTTTTTCCGTCCGCTGACCGGGGCTAGAGTGCCGGACCATGGAAAACGAACTCGTGGAAATCGAAACCGCCGGCTGGCATGCGCTGTCCACCGGACCGGGGGAGGCGACGGCGTTCTACTCCAATGTGCTGTCGAGCCAACCCGTGGTCCTGCTGACCAACGGGCTGCGGATTATGGACCGGCAGCAGATCATCGAGTCGATGGGCGGTCCGCCCTGGACCGCCTTCGAAATCCTCGAACCGCGGGAGGACTACTTGGCGGACGACGTCGGTGTGCTCACCTATAAGGTGCGTGCCGACCGGGACGGTACTCCCTACACAGCACTGCTCACCAGCGTGTATGCCCGGGAAAACGGCGAGTGGAAGCTCGCTGTCCACCAGCACACGCCGTTTGAGCAGGACTAGGGGTAGGCGGCTAGGCCGAGGCGGAAACCCGCTCCGCAACAAGTGCCTGCAGGTCCGCCACACCGCGGCCGGCCAGCGTCTCCCAGCGGGTGATCCCTGGCTGTTCCGGCACATCGACGGCGTTGGGCACGGCAACGGTCACGGCACCGGAGGCCTTGGCGGAAGCGACTCCGGGCAGGGAATCTTCCACGGCCACAATGCGGTCCAGCTCCAGGGGCATGCCCACTTCTTCGCCCATCAGCTTCGCCGCCAGCAGATAGGGTTCCGGATCAGGCTTGCCGTTGGCGACCATCTCTCCGGTTACCAGGAACCGGAACGTGCCCTCCGGCAGCTGGTCCGCGATCACCCGGGCGAGCAGGGACTCGCTCATGGTCACCATGGCGCACGGGATTCCGGCCGCATAGAGTTCTGCGAGCATTTCGCGGGCTCCGGGACGCCACGGGATTTCTTTCTGCACGGAGCTGACCACACTGGCCAGCATGGTGTCGAGGATCTCCCGGATGCCCAGGTCCGCGCCGGCCTGCTGCAGCGCGCGGGCCGAATCGGGAAGGGCATTGCCCACCAGTTCCATGGCCTGCTCGTCGCTCCAGCTGACCCCGAACCGGGCCATCAGGTCCTTCTCCGCGGCGAACCAGTACGGCTCGGTGTCCACCAGGGTTCCGTCCATGTCCCAGAAAACGGCCTGCAGGGCGGGATGTGGCGACAAATGTTCCTCCTGGACGGTGGCCGCAGGACCCTGCGGCGCATAAAACGGACGGGCACTGACGACGGTGAACACCCAGACTGATCGTGGCAGGACGCTGCACTTCCGTCAAAACCGGCACCCGTCACTGGCGGCAGCGGACTAAAGTGCTTCTGCCTTGCGCCGGCTGCTGCGGGAGACGAAGTAAATGACGGCAGGAACAGCGGATAGCCCCAGGCCCATGATCATCAGGAACCAGGTTGAGCCGTTGACGGGGTTGGTCCGTTCTTCAAGATACGGACTGAGAACCACGATTTTTTCGGGAGCAGCAGGATCGGCATACAGCTCAACAGATTCCCCCGGCCGCCATTCAGGTTCGGGATATCCGTCTTTCGAGTGGGACCGGTGCTCCACGGTCCCCGAGAACGAATCCCCTCCCACGGAATAGGTGACAACCGCTGCTGTATCGGTCGTGTAGGTCCTGTCAGTGTTTTTTCGGTGCCGGGTGGACGTCTCCGTCGAAACCGACTGCACCAGGGCCTGGGTCTGGACGCCCTCTGCCGAGAACCGGTAGTACTCCTTATTGTCGAGTACCGTTTTCACAGTCCAGCCGCTGAAGAAAAGCAGGGACAAAATGGTCAGGGTCCCGGCCACGCGCTGGACCACACGCATATTCCGCGCCAACCGTACCCCGTTCCAGCCAGGCGCGAAATAACCGTTGCCGGCGCCGTCGTTCAGGTAGATTCCGCGCCAGGCGTGCCTGCCATAGGCCACCTCCATGGCGTACCTGCTGGTATTGCGGTGCGGGGAGAGGACCCACCCTTCGGGCACCTGGAAGGAACCCGGGGACGGAGGGGTAACCTGAGGAGTCTTTTTCACCCCAGCAGAATACCGTCTGACTAGGGAAGATGCTGCCGCATGAACTCCAGCACCGGCCCGGCGAGGGACGCGCCAATGACGTCCTGCGGCCGCTTGTTCCCCGCCACCTCGAACATGTGATTGCCGCCCTCAATGCGCTCGACGACGGCGTTCGGCCCGATCTTGGCGGCCACCGGTTCCAGCTCGCCGGGCAGGGCGAACGGATCCCGGGTTCCCTGGAGGAACAGCATCGGCTGGGCAAGCCCGTAAAGGTGCTCGTCGCGCAGTTTTTCCGGTTTGCCCGGCGGGTGCAGCGGGTAGCCGAGATACACCAGGCCGGCAGCCGGCATCCCCTCGGCCACGGCCATGGACGCCATCCGCCCGCCAAACGATTTGCCGCACGCCCAGACGGGTACGCCGTCGGCGTTGTCTTCCGCGGCGAACATGACCGCCCGCCATGCCGCGATCGCGGCCGGGGCACGGTCCGGGAACTTCTTCCCGGCCTCCCGGTAAGGAAAGTTGAACCGCCAGGTAGCCACGCCGCCGTCGTTCATCGCATCGGTAAAGCCGGTGAGGAAGGGATGCTCCATGCCGGACCCGGCCCCATGCGCCACCACCATGGACGCCCAGGCACCGGCGGGCTGCGCGAAGACGGCACTGACGGTCCCCTCGCCAACCGAGACTGTGAGGTTCTCCTGCTGCACTGGCATGCGTTCCAATTTACGGGACGTCCTCGCGCCGCTCACCTCACAGCGGCAGGCCGGCCTCCTCTTTGACGGTTTTCATCACGATGGTGCTGGTGAGTTTTTCCACCCCGGGCAGGTTCACCAGCACGTCATCGTAGAACTGCTGGTAGCCGGGGAGGTCCGCCGCGATCACCTTCAGCAGGAAATCGGGATCCCCGAAGAGACGGTCCGCCTTCACAATCTGCTCGTGCAGGCCCACAGCCTTCTCGAAAGCCAGCATCTGCGCACGGTCGCGCAGGGTGACGAACAGCAGGGTCTGGAAGCCCAGCCCCACGGCGGCTGGATCAACCACGGCGCGGTAGCCGGTAAGGACACCGGCACGTTCAAGCTCCTTGATCCGTCGATGGCACGGGGCGACCGTCAGTCCCACCCGGGCGGCAACCGCCGTCGCACTCATCCGTCCGTCATTTTGGAGCAGGCGCAAAATTTCCCGATCAATCGCGTCAATCACGCAAAAATCATACTGTAAGGGTGGTTTTGGCAGCACATTCCAGTCAGCACTTCGCGCCGTGTTTTTCCTAAGGTTGAGGAATGGATTTTTCGCAGCTCGCGGGTTTCGCGGCCGTTTCGATCACCCTGGCCATGACCCCGGGCGCTGACTGGGCGTACTGCATCTCCTCCGGCCTGCGCTCACGGCGCGTGACCCCCTCGGTAGCCGGACTGTGCACCGGCTACCTCTTCCACACCGCGCTGATCGTTGCTGGTCTCGCCGCACTCATCGCGGCCTCGCCCGGCCTCCTCACCGGCCTGACGCTGGCCGGCGCCGCCTACCTGCTGTGGCTGGGCATCTCCACCATGCGGTCATGGCGCGGTGCCGGGTTCACTGACGGAATCACGACGCCGGTGCCCGCGGCCGAAGGGCAGCCGGAACCGTCTGCGGAGACCGGTTCCGGTTCCGGCGGATCTGTGGCGCTGGCAGTGCGCGCGCCGGTACGCTCCCGCCGCGCCGTCGAGCGCCGGGAATTCCTGAAAGGGCTGGGAACTTCCGGCACCAATCCAAAAGCCCTGCTCCTCTATCTCGCACTGATCCCGCAGTTTGTGGACCCGGCCGCCGCGCTCGCACTGCCGCTGCAGTCGCTGGTGCTGGGACTGTCCCACTTTGGTGTCTCCGTGCTCGTCTACACACTCGTTGCCCTCGGCGCCCGGCGGCTGCTGCGCTCCCGCCCGGCAGCAGCCCGGGCAGTCACCCTGGCCAGCGGGATCCTGATGGTGTGCGTGGCGCTGGTCCTGCTCGGCGAGCGGCTCCTGCTGCTGGCCTGAACCGGTCTGCTCAGCCCGGACCGCCCATCGAGATGGCAGAAACTGCCCGTTTGAGGGCTCAAAAGAGCAGTTTCTGCCATCTCGATGGAGGTGGGCGCGGGAGGCGGCAGACCTAGACGGGCGACGCCGCCGCGACGGCCTGCCGCGCCAGTGTCTTCAGGCTGAAGCCGGGGACAGCAACCTCCTCGGGGGCCGGACCGGTCCCGGCCGCCAGCAGTTTCCTCGCCCCCAGATGCTCCCCGGGCGAATTGACCGACTCCACGGCAGCCAGCCGTCCGTCCCGGAAGCACAGCACGGAGAACTTCCCACTCTCCGGATCCCCGCTGGTCACCAGTTGGTCCCCGGGCGCGGAGAGACCGGCGATCTGCAGCCGCAGGCTGCCCTGGTTGCTCCAGAACCACGGCAGGTCCGTGTACGGCTCGGCGGCTCCGAGGATGGTCCGCGCCGCATGCCGTCCCTGGTCGGTGGCGTTCTGCACCGACTCAACCCGGATCCGTGCCCCCGTGTGCGCCGACGGGAAGCTGGCGCAGTCGCCCACCGCCAGGACCGACGGATCCGAGGTGCGCAGCGCGGCGTCCACCACAATGCCGTTCCCGGTTTCCAGCCCGGCCGCGGCGGCCAGCGCATCATTGGGCACGACGCCGATGCCCGCCACCACCAGGTCCGCCCGGTACCGGGCGCCGGTCGTGGACACTGCCCAGCCAACCCTGCCGTCCATGCCCGGCTCCAGGGAGGCAATGCCTTCGCTGAACTGCAGCCGGATCCCGGCACGGGTGTGGGCGGCGGCGAACCAGGCGCCCGTCACCGGGCTCAGGGCGCGCCCCATGGGGCCCGGCGCGAACTCCAGCACCGTCACTTCGCAGCCGCGTGCCCGGGCCGCGGCGGCAACTTCCAGCCCGATGAATCCAGCCCCGACCACCACAACGCGGCGCGCCGCAGCGAGGTCTGCGTGCAGCGCCGCGGCGTCGGAAAGTGTCCGGAGAAGATGGACGCCGGGCAAATCTGCGCCCGGGCAGGTGAGTGCACGGTTTGCGGCGCCAGTGGCGAAGACCAGGTGCCGGTAGTCCACCTGCTCGCCGTTGCCGAGCGTGACGGTCCGCGCGGCGCGGTCCACGGCTGCGGCACGCACCCCGCTGCGCAGCGTGATCTCCTTGTCCGCGAAGAACGACGCCGCGCGCAGCGGCAGGGGAGCGGAGCTGCCCTCCGGGGAGAGGTAGTCCTTGGACAGCGGCGGACGCTGGTAGGGCAGGCCGGGCTCGTTGGCGATGACGGTGACGGCCTCCGGGTAGCCGCCGCTGCGCAGCGAGTCCGCCACCTGCAGCCCGGCCTGTCCGCCGCCGATGATGACTACTGACATCTCAGACCTGTTCCGCAGGAACGTCGACGACGATCCCGTCCAGTTCCGCACAGGCCTTGATCTGGCAGCCCAGGCGGGACAGTTCGGTCCGCTCGGCGGTGGTGCAGTCCAGCATTTCCTCTTCGTCGTCGCTGGGTTCCGGCAGGGCAGCGGCGAATTCAGGGCGGACATAGACGTGACAGGTGGCGCACATGGCCTGGCCGCCGCATTCCCCGACAATGCCGTCCACTCCGTTCGTGACGGCGGCGCGCATCAGGGACGTTCCCGGCTCCACGCTCACCGTGGCCGGCGTACCTGAGGGCTGGATAAAGGTAATGGAATTCATGGTTCTCCTAGGAAAGGCGGGATTAATCCCAGAGCACGGGCATCTTGAGCATGCCGCGGAAGACCCAGCCGGCGTCGACCGTTTCCGCCGACGGGTCCAGGCGCAGCCGCGGGAACCGCTCAAAGAGGGCGGGCATGGCTACCTGGGCCACCTGGGTGCGGGCCACCCAGGTTCCCGCGCAGAAGTGCGTTCCGCCGCCGAATCCCAGGTGCGGCTTCTTGGGCCGGTGCAGGTTGTAGGTTTCCGGGTCCTCGAAGACGGCCGGGTCCCGGTTGGCGGCACCGATAACGACGCCGATGCGGGCTCCCTTGGGCAGCCGGACCCCCTCGAGCACGGTGTCGCGGGTAGCTTCCCGCGGGTACATTCCGATCGGAGCCACCCAGCGGACGGATTCTTCGAAGGCCGCGGCATACAGTTTCGGGTCCCGGCGCACCGAGGCCAGCTGGTCCGGGCTCTCCAGCAGGGCCCAGACCGTGGTGCCCAGGACGTCCCGCGGCTCGTTCAGCCCGCCGCCGATGGTCATCTTCAGGTTGGCGCGGATGGCTTCCAGCGGGATCGGCATGGAGGCCAGCCCGGAGAGCAGTGAGTGGTCCGGGTTCTCCCGGAAGTACGGCAGCATTTCGTCAATCGCGGCATCCACTTCCGCAGACGAGCGCGCGCTCTTCTCCCAGACATCGGCGTCGTCTGCGTAGTTTCCGGTGCCGTCGATCATCGTCTGGCTCCAGCGCTGCAGGTCCTGCTGCGTCGCGTTGTGGAAGCCGCAGACCAGGCGCAGGTTCTCGGCGGCGTAGGGCGCGGCGTAATCCCAGACAAAGTCGGCGCCCGGCCCCTTCGCCTCCAGCTCGCCGAGGTACTTCTCATTGTTCGCCTCGAAGAGGGCTTTCCAATGGTTCTTGATGGTGCCCGGGCGCAGCGTGGAGCCGTAGGAGTCACGTTCGATGCGGTGCTCCGGATCATCCTTGCGCAGCATTGAATGGCCCATGGAGCGCTTCATGAGGGAGCCGTTTTCGTTGGCGGAGAAGGTCGCATCATCCTGCTCGATGGTGTGGCACGCGGCGTAACTGGTCACCATGTAGCGGTTCACCGCCGGGACCCAGTGCGCCGGTGCTTCCTCGCGCATCCGCCGGTAGATGGGGAACGGATCCCGGTACAGGTCGGGGATGGTGACCCAGTCGGCCACTGGTGCTTCCCTGACATCGACTGCGGAAGGCACGGTAGCCGTCACGGCGGCGGGTGCGGCCGCGGCGGCGTCGTGGTCTGCCTGCACGCCGGAATAGGGACAGCTGGGGGACTGGGTGGTATCCGGGGTGGTCATCGGTGATCTCCTCGTATGCGTCGCGGCGGCACCCGCCTGGCTATCAGTGTGCCCTGCGTCATATCCCCGGTAAAGTACAAGAAATCATTGATTATCCACGTCTTTAGTGAGGTTATGGATGCTCCGATACACCCTGCGGCAGCTGGAAGTGTTCGCTGCCGTGGCGGACCACGGCAGCATCGCGTCCGCAGCGGGGAGCCTGCACGTCTCTGAATCGGCGGTAGCCGGGGCACTGAACAACCTCGAGCGGGCCTTCGGGGCACAGCTGGCCATCCGGCGGAAGGCGCACGGCATCACCCTGACCACGGCAGGGCAGGGCGTACTGGCCAGGGCACGGAACCTGCTGGTGGATGCCGTGGACCTGCAGCTGCACGCCGGCGGCACGGACGCCGAGGTGCGCGGTTCGCTGGTGCTGGGTTGTTACCTGACGCTGGCGCCGACGGTGCTGGCCCGGCTGATCGAACACTACGGACAGCGGTATCCGCTGGTGGAGCTGGACTTCTACGACGGTCCGCAGTCGGAAATCCACCGTCGCCTGGCGGACGGGCAGCTCGACGTCGCCATCGCCTACGATCTCTCGCTTCCGGCGGGACTGAACCGGCAGCCGCTGTTCGCTGCCGAGCCGGCCGTGGTGCTGTCCGCCGAACATCCGCTGGCGGAGCGCAGCGAACTGTCCCTGGCCGATGTGGCGTCCGAACCCATGATCCTGCTGGACGTGGACCCCAGCCGGGAGAACACCATGACCATGTTCGGCGCCGCCGGTCTGACACCCAGTGTCCGGTTCCGGACCACGGACTATGAGGTGACGCGCTCGCTGGTGGGACGCGGTATGGGCTACGCCATCCTGGTCCAGCAGCCGGCAGGGGAGCTGTCCTATGAAGGCCGTCCGCTCGTGGTGCGGCCGCTGCGGCCGGCGGCACGCCCGGTTCCCGTCTCCATGGTGTGGCCGGCAGCGCTGCGGCCATCCCGGAGTGTGGCGGCGATGCTCAGCCTCGCGGCGGAGCTTTACGGCTGACCGCCGCCCCTCGAGAGGCCAGTTACGGCTTTTTTCAGGCCTGAAAGGAGCCGTAACTGGCCTCTCGTGGGAAGGAGGGGGCCCGGTGACAGCAGTACGGCGGCCAGATGTGGCAGGAAGCACGTTCCCGGAATTCGACGCCCGCCAAACCCGTCCGGATACTTGGAGGCATGACATCAACGCACACTGACACCCTTCCGGCCCGCGGGCCGGAGGCGGTGACGGTCTCCATCACCCGGCGGGTCGATCCCCGCCGTGTGCCTGAGGCCACCCACTGGGTCCAGGAGGGCGTCAACCTCGCCAACACCTGGCCCGGGTTCCTCGGCTCCGGATGGGTCCGCGCCTCCGCCACCTCCGACGAATGGCACATGCTCTACCGCTTCGCCGACGCCGCTGCCCTGGACGCCTGGGAACACTCCGAACCGCGCCGCGAATGGCTGGAACGCGGACGGGACATGGTTGAGGACCGCACCGTCACCCGCCGCACCGGCATTGAAGGCTGGTTCGATTCGCCGTCCTCCACCACTGACCTGGAGGCCCCGGGAACACCTCCGCGCTGGAAGCAGGCCGTGGCCATCTGGCTGGGCTTCTTTCCGGTCAACCTGGCCTTCACCTGGCTGGTAGGGCTGGCTTTCCCCGGCTGGGAGCAACTGCCCATGCCGCTGCGGGTACTGATTACGACGGCGGTCCTCACCCCGATCATGGCGTACTGGGTACTGCCCTGGGTCACCGGCCTCCTGCAGCCGTGGCTGGCGCGCCGCCGCTCCTAAGACACGGCCACGCACGACGGCGCTGCCCGGGACACTGCCCGGCCGGCGCCGTCGTTATATCTACCGGACCGCAGCGGGAACATGGCCAGACCGCCCCGACTTCCAGGCCTTGAGGAAACCGTCGCCAATGTCCCACAGCCCGATGAACAGGACGGCCGCAGCGGTGATTCCGCTGATCCAAGTGGACGCGTCCGCACCCCAGTCCACGTTCGCCAGGAAGGCCCAGTCAAAGATCTGGCCCGTGGACAACAGCCACAGCACCGGCACCATAAACGCCAGCGCCAGCACGGCGTTAACCCCTGCAAAAGAGTAGGTCCAGCGTCCGGCCAGGTAAAGCACGACGGCGAAGCCCGCCTCGATGACCAGCAGGACGATCACGTACGGCAGCCAGAAACTCCACAGGCTTTCCTGCAGGACCACCACGGGTTCGCCGTCGAGGTACATCACGGAACCCACCCGCTGCCAGAGCAGTACGCCGATAAAGAAGGCGGCAAGCGCCACCGAGGCAATGGTGTCGCCGAGGGAGACCTGGGATTTCCGCGGAACCTGCGGCAGCATGGCCGGTGACCACGGCTGCAGGCCCAGGTCCTTCCGCCGGGTGCCGTTGAACTGGATGACGGCGAAGACCAGGGTGACCCAGAAACCGAGGTGCACCAGGACACTGATGGCCGTGCCGATCGCGGCGCCGAAGGCTCCGGCAGGGTCCCCGGGCTCTAGGGCCATCTGCACCACGGCCGAGCCGAGGAACGCAAGCGGCGTAAGGATGACGGCGAGGGTTTTCAGCAACCGCCACCAGTCCAGGAAAAGGTCCGGCCCAATCAGGTAGAGGGGCCGCCCGCTGTACTGCGCGGCCAGGCGTGCCGGATCCCCGAGTTCCGTGAGGACCGCGTTTTCCGCTTCGGCCGGCGGCTGGCCAGCCTCGACGCGTGCATCGACGTCGTCCGCGATGGAACCTCGCAGTTCCCGCTCAATGTCCGCCCGTGCTCCCTCCGGCAGTGAGCGCAGGGCGGCGAAGACATAACGGTCAGTGAGAGTACTCATGATGCTTTTCCTTCGTTGAGCCGGCGGATGGAGGCGTGGAGCGCTTCCCAGTCCTTCAACAGGGCGTCCAGCAACTCGGTGCCCTGCTCGCTGGTGGTGTAGAACTTGCGCGGGCGCGCCTCTTCGGTGTCCCAGGAGCTGGTGAGCAGCCCCTGCTTCTCGAGGCGTCGCAGCAGCGGGTAGAGGGTGTTGGCCTCGACGGCGAACCCGGCCCGCTCAAGGGCTTCAAGCAGGCCGTAGCCGTAGCCGGGCTGTTTGAGGATGGAGAGGCAGGCCAGCACCACCGTTCCGCGGCGCAGTTCCTGGAGATGTCCACCCAGCAGGTCTTCGTCCATGACTCACACTATGGTGTGTCACGCACAATCTTGCAACAGGCGGGCTGTTTTTATCTTCGCCGGACCGGCTGGCGCAGGATGGTCTTTAGCTTCTCCGGCGCAGTGCGCCGCGGGTCGCTGAGATAGACCTCATGGTGGTCGCCGTTGAAGTCCAGCTGGTTCTCGGGCATGAACTCGTGGTGCAGCTGTGCTAGCAAGGGAGCTTCGTCGTCATAGGAACCGATGTGCATCACCTGAACTGCGAGGCCTTCCTTCAGCTCCAGCCAGTGGATCCGTGCCGCGGCGTCGAGGTCCTTCCTGGCCCGGACCTCAGCGGCCGCTTCCAGGGCAGTTTCTTCGCTGACCCACTCCGGCTGGCTGATGAGCATGGTCCAGTCCCACAAATCCTTGCTGCCCTGGAGGAACGCTGCCGGGTCCTCTGCCCGCCAGAGACCTTCCAGCGGTGCCACCACCGAGTCCTGCCCGCTGCTGCGCTTCGCAGCGAACTTCAGCGAATACGCCACCGCGTAGAGTGCCTGGACCGCGGCCGCATAATCCGGCGAAGTGTTGGGGTTCCCGTGCCCGTCCACCGCCAGGAAGCGCTGCGGAGGCACCTCCAAGAGCGTGAAGCTGCGCCCAGGGGAGTAGAGCTGCCGCAGTGCCTTCTTGACGTCATACTTGGCCTGGCTTCCTGCCGGGCCTGGGGATGAATTCATGGGGCGCCTCCTGGGAACCATCAAAGGTCACCCGGGCCCCCGGGGGCAACGGTGCGCGGCAGGGTTCGGCATTCGCTACGATCCAAGGAAGCATCCGCTCCGTGGAGCGGGAACAGAACAGGGGAAGAATGACACTGGTAGGCACAGCCGCAACGGTGGTCCTGCTGCGCGACGGCGCGGACGGCCTCGAGGTCCTCCTGCTCGAACGGCCGCGGCACACGGGTACGTTCGCGGGAGCCTGGGTCTTTCCGGGCGGCCGGGTGGATCCCGAGGATTACGCTGCGGCGGGGTCCTTACCGCCCGATCTCCGGGCCGAGCCGCGCTCCCCGGCGGAAGATGTGCCGGCGGCAAGGATTGCGGGAGCGCGGGAGGCGGTGGAGGAAACCGGCTTGGTGCTGGAGCCGGACGCGCTGGTGGAACTGTCCTGCTGGGTTCCTCCGCTGCAGGCGCCCAAACGCCTGCGCACCTGGTTCTTCCTGGCGCCGGCGCCGGACGGAGAAATCCGGCTGAATCCCGGTGAACTGATCGATTCCGCGTGGCTGACGCCGGACGCAGCCCTGGAGCTGCACCGCGGGGGCAAGATGCTCCTGGTTGCTCCCACCTTCGTCACCCTGACGCTGCTGCAGCAGTTCCCGAACGCGGCGGCGGCCCTGGCGGTTGCCGCTGCCGCAGCCCCGGAAACCTACAGCAGCCGGCTTCTGGACGGATATGAACCGGACGCGGTGATTGCCTGGCACGGGGATGAGGAGTACCCCGCCGACGGCGCACGGCGGCCCGGGAGCCGGCACCGCCTGGTGATGCGCGGCAGCGATTGGCGCTACGAGCGGAGCTAGGCTCCGGGTCGAACTTCCGGGCGCACCCGGGGGTGTTCCGGAAGCACGCGGTCCCGCCCGGCGAGGAAAGCCATGGCACAGCTCAGCCCCATGATCCCGGCGCTCACAGCCAGCGGGACGGTCCAGCCTCCGCTGAGGTCATAGAGGAACCCGAAAAGCACGGGCCCGGCGGCTCCGATGGCGTAGCCCACTGACTGCGCCATGCCGGAGAGGGCAGCCGCCTGGACATGGTTGGTAGTCCGCAGGCTGAACAGGGACAGCGCCGTAACAATCATGCTGCCGCAGCCTGAGGCGCTGACCACCACCCACACCAGGGACAGCTGCGGCGCAACCAGGAGCCCGAGGAAGCCTGCCATGGCCAGCAGGCTGCCCGCCATGCCCAGCAGCCGCTGATCCGAAAACCGGCCCAGGACCGCGCCGGTCAGCAGGGATGAGGCGGTGCCCACTACCAGGAAGGCGGAGACGTGCAGCCCGGAAGTGGTCTCGGAGATTCCCTGGTCACGTTCAATGCTGGGCAGCCAGGTTGTCACTACGAAGAAGCCGACCGACTGCAGGCCCATGAACAGGGTGACCTGCCAGCCGAGGAGCGTCTTCCAGGGGGACCGGAAGCGTACCGGTGCCGCAGGGGCGCCCGCCGCGGCGGCATCGCCGTCGCCCGTTCCGCGTTTCAGTCCCGGGAGCAGGATGGCCATTGCGATCAGTGCCAGCCCGGCCCAAATCCCCAGGGCAAGCCGCCAACCGGATCCGGGAATCAGGGACACGGGCACCACTATTGCGGCGCCCAGGGCGGTGACCAGGCTCTGCGCAGCTATGTACAGGCCGGTGAGCTGGCTGATCCGGCCTGGGAAATCCCGCTTGATCAGCGAAGGGAGCAGAACGTTGAGGAAGGCAATGGCTATGCCTATCAGGAGGGTCCCGCTCCAGAGCGCCGCCGGGGCCGGAGTCGACCGGAAGACGGTACCGGCGGCCAGCAGTGCCAGTGAGAGCCAAAGGGCCCGGTCAAGTCCGGTCCGCAGGGCAACGGCCGGAGCCAGCGGGGAGAACAGGGCGAAGGCAATGAGCGGAAGGCCGGTAAGGAGTCCGGACTGTGCGCTGGAGAAGTCGAATTCGCGGCCGATGTCCGCGAGCAGGGGGCCGACGGAGACGAAGGCGACGCGGAGGTTGACGCCGATCAGCAGGACTCCGGTCAGGGCCAGGCCTGCCCGCACGGGCGGCGCCTTCCTCGTCCTGCTGAAAACCGCCACGCTTCTCCTTTGCAGCTGCGGATGTGTCATGGACCACGTTAGCGCGAGGTTGGGGCGCTCGGGCTAAGAGTAGATATGTGACACGTTGCAGCCTGCGGCGAGAAGCGCGGCGGCGGGGTTAAGGAGGCCTAGGCTACGGTGCCTTCGGCCGAGATCTTTTCGATTTCCTCCGGAGTCAGTCCGGCTACTGCGGCGATGCTGCCAGTCTCCAGCCCCTCGTTCACCGCGCTCTGCACCAGTTCGGTGAGGACCTGCTCTGCGCGGTCCACGGCCCACTGCTGGGCTTCGAGATTCGAGGCAGCCATGGCGAGGGAGGAAAGGGATTCATCATCCGTGGCGGGGAAAGCGGGGACCTGCTGGGAATTGATAACCGTCATGACTGCACCCTTCGATAGGTAGGCTAGCAACTAGCTAGACAGACTATTTATAAACTAAGGCTCCTGCTAAGTAAAGTTTGGACAACCATACTACCCGTCGGCGTCGAGAACCCGGGTCATCTCCTGCAGGAACCGGGTGATGGTTCCTGCCTCTTGAGGGGTCAGCGCCTCGGCGGTGTCCAGCATTTTGCGGTGCATTGCACCGAGCGTGTCGCGGACTTCGAGGTCAGCGTTTTCGGTGGGGATGATCTCCAGGGCCCGCCGGTCCGTAGGGTGCGGCCGCCTGGTCAGATATCCGCCCTTCTGCAGGCGGTCGATCAGGGCTGTGGTGGACGCTGTGGAGATGTTCAGGACGCGGGACAGGTCCTTGGGCCCAATGGATTTGCCGGCCTGGCGGGCCTGCATGACGTAGCGGATGGCCAGCAGGTCCGTTTCGTTCATGCGCATTGAATCGCGGGTGCGGCGGCGCATGGCGGCTTCAGCGGCTCGGTACGCGCGGAGCGCATTGAGGACG
The DNA here is from genome assembly GCF_009193255.1 of Arthrobacter koreensis. Taxonomy (GTDB): domain Bacteria; phylum Actinomycetota; class Actinomycetes; order Actinomycetales; family Micrococcaceae; genus Arthrobacter_B; species Arthrobacter_B koreensis. Next base: position 971,408 of record NZ_WACG01000001.1, on the reverse strand, counting down.
TCCACGCCGCCTGCGGTTGCAGGGGACTGGGCGTACCAGTATCCGGCCCCTGTGGGATTGGCGTGTTCAGGCATGCGCACAAGTCTAGCCGAACGGAATACTAGCCAGGCTACTTACTCGGATTGGTGATTCATTGAGTTTTATGGCCTAGGGTTTTAACCCCGTCCCGCGATGCCCGCGCCTGTGGCGAAGGCACGCACGTGCTGCAGAGGAGAATCGGCTATGGCCACGCCCTTTGAGGAACCGGCAATTCCTTCCCGCACTGAGGAAGACACCTTGGAACAGCAGCTGCCTGCCGTTCCCGAACCGGAAGAAGACGGCGGCGCTGACGATCCCGTCCGACCACACGGCGATCCCCTCCTGCCGGGAGGGTCTGAAGCGGACCGCCTGGACCAGGAGCGTGATGGCTCCGCCGCCGACGGAGAGGACGACTACCCCCGGAACGCGGGGGAGGAGTTCCCGGACGACGGGGAGTAGCCGCCACCGCTAGAGGATTCCTGCCAGTCCCCGGATGAGCCATGGATGCCACCATGCCCAGTCGTGGCCGCCGGTAATCGAACGGAATCCGGTGTCCACCCCGGCAGCAGCCAGCGTGTGGTGAAGCGCCTGCGCCGGGACATGGATACTCGGCTCGTACACTCCGGCCTGCACCCGGACCAGAATCCGGCCGGGGACTGACAGCAGCGGCTCCTGCAGGTTGTACCTCCACAGCGACGGCGACTGCGCCAGGGCGACGGCGGACGTTTCCGGGTATCGGGCCACGTGCCACAAGGCAGCCAGGCCACCGTAACTGGCCCCTGAGATGATGGTCCTTTGGGGGTCCGGTGACAGCGGCAGCGAGCGCCGCAGCTCCGGAATGAGGTCGCAGGCAGTGAAATCCACGGTGCCGGTCGGTCCGGGTAGCTCCCGTGCCCGCGTTGCTGCGTCCACCGAGTCCACCATCGCTACGTACAGCGGCGGCAGCGTGCCGTCAGCGATGGCTGCATCCAGGGTGGCGGCGAGGTTTTGGTATTGCGCCCACACCTGGCCATCGTGCAGGACCAGCAGCGGAGCCGGGCCCGACTGGGGCTGGCGCGGACGGTACAGCCAAACCCTGCGTGACCTGCCGGTGTGCCGGTCACGGACGTGGCGCAATTCCAGCCTGGGGGCACCGTGGACGTGGTGCGCGGCAGCAGTTCCGGTTCCTGCCGCGGCTCCGGCCGGAGCCAGTCCGTTTAGGCGGAGCGCCACGCCCATAATGCTGGACCCGTCCGCTCCAGCGGGAACCGGGGCTGCGAGCCACGGGGATGGGGGCGCCGCAGGCAGCCGGGCCACCGACGTCGCCGCTCCCGACATGCCGGTGGACCGCGCCGGGTTGCGGGGATCCGTTCCTCCGGCGTCTGCTGCCAGGCGGACGCCGCGGCGGTCCACAGCCGTACGCCAGGGCGGTGTACCGGGCCCTTTATGTACGGTGATCCGGTAGCTGGCCTCCCATGAAGCCGGCATGATCCAGGTCAGTGCCCACAGTCCTTCCGGCAGGGCTTCGAACTCACAGGATCCGAGGGTGTCCGGGTGAACCATGGCGTTCGCGGAGAGGATCACGGCGGATGCCTCCGGGTCCAGGCAAAGGAAGGTCACGGCACGGTAATCCGGTCCTGCTTCGGGCGCGTCCTCAATGAGCGGGGTTTCCCAGGCGTCGCGTCCGGTCAGCAGCTGCACGCGTTCAGGTCCGGACAGTGAGTCCCAGTATGCGCGGAAATGCCCGGGCAGGACATGGATGGCGGCCGGTGGCTGGGGGACAGGCTCGCGAGGTGGCGGGAACGCCGGTGCAGCCCCCGGTGTCTCAGCGCGCATCGCTGTACTCGGGTTCCAGGGGTACGACCATCGGACCACCGGTGGCAGGGTCCGTAATGACGAGGACATCAATTCCGTAGATCTCCTTCATGAGCTCCGGAGTCGCGATCTGCGCCGGCGCCCCCTGCGCCACGATCCGCCCGTCCTTCATGGCAATCACGTGGTCCGCGAACCGAAACGCCAGTCCCAGTTCATGCAGCACGGTCACCAGCGTGTACCTGCCCGTCCGGTGCAGGGTGCGGCACAGGCGCAGGACTTCCAGCTGATGCGATATGTCCAGGAAGGTTGTCGGTTCGTCCAGCAGCAGCACCGGGGTGTCCTGCGCCAGTACAAGGGCCAGCCACACGCGCTGTCGTTGCCCGCCTGAAAGTTCGCCTACCGTCCGGTCCGCCAGGTCCTGCACTCCGGTCGCCTGCAGGGCAGCGCTGACCGCGCTCTGGTCCTCCTCGGACCACTGGCGCAGCAACGACTGGTGCGGGAAGCGTCCCCTCGCCACCAGGTCCGCTACGGTGATCCCGTCCGGAGCCGTCGAACTCTGCGGCAGGAGCGCGAGCCGCCTGGCTGCCTCCCGGGTGGGGTAGGACCCGATGTCCTTTCCCTGCAGGAACACCTGGCCTGCCTGGGGTTTCAGCAAGCGTGAAAGGGCGCGCAACAGGGTGGACTTGCCGCAGGCATTCGGGCCAATGATGGCCGTGAATGAGCCCGGCGGAATCACCACATCCAGGTGCTCGGAGACGGTCCGGCCGTCGTAACCGATGGTCAGGTCTCGGCCGGAAAGGACGTCTTCCATGGGATTCTCCTTGCTGGTCATGGTTACACCTGCTTGCTGCGGGTCAGGAGCCAGAGCAGGTACACGCCGCCCACCAGCCCGGTCATCAGGCCGATCGGCACCGCGGCCTGGATTGGCAGGCGCTGGGAGAGCAGGTCCGAGCCGGCCACCAGCACCGCGCCCATCAGGGCGCCGGTACCTATGTGGACGCCCTCGGAGCGGGTCAGCCGGAAGGCCAGCTGCGGAGCCGCAAGGGCAACAAAGACGATCGGTCCTGCGGCTGCCGTGGCCACGGCAGTGAGTCCCACGGCTGCGGTCATGGCCAGGATCCGCGTCCGCTCGGTGCGGATCCCCAGCGCCTGCGCGGCGTCGTCGCCCATTTCCATCTGGTTCAGGTTCCGGGACAGCGCAAGCAGCACCGGCAGCAGAAGTACGACGGCGGCCAGTACCGGCACCGTGTGTCCCCAGTTGCGCGCCGCCAGGGATCCGGAAAGCCACAGATGCGCCTCGGCAGCGAGGTCCGAGTCTCCCTTTGCCAGCAGGATGGTGTTGACAGCGGTGAGCATGGCTCCCACGCCGATACCGATCAGGACGAGCCGGTAGCCCCCGGTCACGCCGCCGCTGAGCGAGAGCAGGTAAACGATGCCGGCGGCAAGCAGGCCGCCCGCAACCGCTGCGAGTGCAGTGGCGCCGGGGCCGGCGTCGAACAGGATGATCTGGGCCACCGCTCCGGTGGCCGCACCGGTGGTGAAGCCGATGATGTCCGGTGAGCCGAGCGCGTTGCGGGAGATGGACTGGAACGTGGCGCCGGCTGCACCAAGGCATGCACCGACGCCCAGGGCGGTGAGTGTGCGCGGCAGCCTGATCTTCTGGATGACTTTGATACTGCGGTTCTCGCCTTGGCCAAATAGTGCACCCAGCACGTCGCCGAAGGCCAGCGAGATGGTCCCGGTCTGCATGCCGGCAAGGCCCAGGACGACGGCGGCAGCTGCCAGTATTGCGCCGGTCACCAGTGTCCGGCGGCGGTAGCGCAGGCGTAAGGGGCCCAGTGAGAGTGTGCGAGTTCGGGAGGGATCGGAGCGGATCACAGCTTTGCCAGCTTTCGCCGCCGGGCGAGGGCGATAAAGAAGGGGGCACCAACCAGCGCGCTCATGACTCCGGCACCGATCTCAGCGGGTGCGGCCACCAGGCGGCCGGCAACATCGGCGAACAGCAGCAGCAGGGCCCCGAAGAGCATGGACAGCGGCAGCAGCCGCCGGTGGTTGGGCCCGGTGATCAGCCTTGCCACATGCGGTGCCGCCAGGCCCAGGAACGCGATGGGGCCGGCTGCGGCAGTGGCCGCGCCTGCCAGTACAAGGATGGACAAGGCACCAAGGACCCAGGTTCGGCGGATCCGCACGCCCAGGGTCCGGCCGAGGTCAGTGCCCAGTGACATTGAATCCAGGCTTTGGGAGAGCGGCAGGGATGCCAGCATGGCTGCCAGGCAAGCTCCGAGGACCCAGGGGAGCACGTCGTATCCTCGGCCCTGAAGGGAGCCGGAGGCCCAGGCGGCATAGGCAGTGATGGTCTCGTCCGGTCCGCCGATGAGGATGATCTTGGTGCCGGCACCCAGCATGACGGAGAGCCCTGCACCGGCCAGCACCAGCCGAACGGGATTGGTCCCGGCGTCGTGCGCCCGTCCCAGCAGGTAAACCAGCACGGAGGAAGCCGCCGCACCGGCGAAGCCCAGCCACATGTACTCGTAGGGGGAACGCATAGCGAAGAACCCCAGGCCGATGGCTACCGCGAAGGCAGCGCCGGCGTTGACGCCGAGCAGGCCGGGTTCGGCGAGGGGGTTGCGGGTTAGCGCCTGCATCAGCGCGCCGGCCAGGCCGAGGGCCGCGCCGACCGTGATGGCCAGGAACGTGCGTGGCAGCCGCAGCTGGCGCACGAGCAGGTGGGAATCCCGGGAAGGGTCAAAGTCGGTCAGGGCTGTCCAGGTGTCACTGAGGGCGATGGTGCGGGAGCCGGAGGCGAAACTGGCAAACGCCAGCAGCACCAGCAGGGTCAGGCCAAGGACCCAGACACTTGCCTGCCGGTGCTGCTTTCGTGGTGTTTGGAACACGGAATGATTTCGTTCTGGTGCGGCTACTTGGCCGGGAAGGAGTCCTTGAACCACTCCACGATGTCGCTGGCGCTGAAGTAGTCAAGGCGGAAGGACTCCGGACCCATTGAGTAGACCTGGCCTGCCTGGACGGAGGGCAGGTTTGCGAGCGTCGGGTCCGCGGTGAACGCTGCCACGGTGTCCTCTGTGGAGCTGATCAGGAAGGCGTAGTCCCCGGTCACGGAGGCAGAGAGGCCCTCGTACGAGGTGAAGGCGAAATCCTCGCGCTTCTGGGCCGAGGTGTCGTACTGCTCATCCGGTTCCGCGACGGTGAAGCCCAGTGCGCCGAGCAGCTGGGCGTGCGGGCCGGTCCCCTTGCCTACAGGGGAGACGTCACCGGCGTTATAGCTGACGATCGACGCCGTCGTGCCCTGCTCGATGTTCAGCGCGTCGGCGGTTTCAGCAAGCGAAGAGTTGAAGTCCTCAACCACAGACGCCGCCTTGTCCTCCAGCCCGGTGGCTTCACCCAGTTCCACGGCCAGGTCCTGCCAGGTCTGGTCCCCGTAGTTGACTACGATGGTCGGCGCGATGTCGCTCAGGGCGTCGTACTGGTCCAGCACTGAGTCCGCGCCGGAGGTGGACACCACAATCAGGTCCGGATCTTCGGCGATCACGGCTTCCAGATCCAGTTCGCCAATGGTGTAGAGCGGCTCCACTCCGCGTTCGAGGGCGGTATCAGCCCACTGCGAGAAGAAGCCGTTTTCATCCGCGGTGCCGCTGCGCGCCTTGCTCACGGACGTCGCGGTGACCGGAGCGTCGATGGCCAGCAGGGTGCCCGTGACGGACAGCGAGGTGGAAACGATGGTCTCCGGCTGGGCGTCGATAACCGTATCGCCGGCTTCGTGCGTGATGGTGCGCGGCCATTCCGCGGAGGATGAGCTGCTGGCGGTGGGTCCGGACTCGGCAGCGTCACTGCTGCAGGCTCCGAGGGTGAGTGCCAGGACGGCTGTGGCAGAGAGTGCCAGGGCCTTTTTGGGCAGGGGGTAGCGCAAGGGGTACTCCTAGGATGCTCGCCGCCACTGCGGGATCGTGGGGCGTATGAAGGTGGTGTATGCGGACTCATTCCGCAGCAGTGTTAGCCTAGCCTAACTTCACGCGAATTACGCAACGTTACTGTTCGCTAATGCCCTGACAAGGTCATTTATCGCAACGGTTCCGAAGCCAGTGAGGAGGCTCTGGTGCAGTCAGAGAGTTGGGCCTATGGTATTTCGCATGCGAAATATTGGGCTGCCGGGGGCGCCTTCAGAGCACGTCAGCATTGGCGTGCGGACCAAGGACAGTTTGAGCGGGATCCTGCGGCTGCCGCCGGACGGGGACCCTCAGGCCGCCGTTGCCATCCATCCGGCCACCGCTGTTCCGCAGCGGCTGTACAGCGGTTTTGCCGAGTATCTGGCCACCCGGGGTTTCGCCGTCCTGACCTACGACTACCGCGGAACCGGATCCTCCGGCAGCGCCCGGGAGAACCGGCGGCTGCGGATGCGGGACTGGATGGACGTGGACGTTCCGGCAGCCGCGGCGTGGCTGCGCGCACGGTATCCGGACCTGCCTCACGTCGCCGTCGGGCACAGCCTGGGCGGCCATGCACTCGCACTGGACAACGGAGGAGAAGGGCTGCTCGGGTTTATGACCGTGGCTTCCCACGCCGGAGTGACCCGTTCAATTCCGGACCGGGCGGAGCGGGCACGGGTGGAACTGATCCTGCGGGTACTGGGTCCCGGCTCGGCACGGGTGCTGGGCTACGTTCCCGGGCGCCGGATGGGGCTCGGGGAGGACATGCCCGCGGCTGCGATGCTGGAGTGGAGCAAATGGTCCAGGACCCCCGGGTACTTCTTCGACGACCCCACCATGCATGCCCGGGAGCGGACGGCACGCGTGCGGACCAGCGTGCTGTGCGTGGGCCTGGATGACGACCCCTGGGCGACGCCCGCGCAGATCGGCGTGATTGCCCGCCAGCTGGTCAACGCGCAGGTCCAGACCCGGACCTACGCGACGTCCGACGCCGGTGTGCCGGCAATCGGGCATATGGGGTACTTCCGCCGTGGTCCCGGGGCCGTGCTGTGGCCGGACGCCGCCGGCTGGCTGGCAGAGCGCGCGGGGATCACCGGGCCATGAAATCCGGCAAACCTCCCCGGCTGGTCTTCCTCACGCTGGAAGCCGAACGGCGGCTGGCACGGTGGATCAGCCGCCGGGGACGCAGCCGCGGAATCAGCGCTCCGGCCGCCGGCGTTCTCTTCCACGTCGCGGCCGCGCCCGGAACCACCACCGGCGAGGTGGCAGCCGCGCTGCACGGCTCCGCTGCCGGTACCTCCGGCCTGCTCGCACGGATGGAGCAGGCCGGGCTGATCCACCGGGAACCTGATCCGGAGGACCGCCGGACCATTCGGGTGAACCTCGCCGAAGCCGGTGAGGACGCCCTTGATGATGTCCGGGCGGCAATCACAGACCTCAACAACCTCATCACCAACGGATTCACCGAGGAGGAACTGGAGACCGTGAGCCGCTGGCTGCGGCACGTTTCGCGGTCCGTGGGATAACGGGGTAACTAGGGAGTGTCCACCGGAGCCGGGTGGGTCAGCACGCCGTCCCGCATCCGCACCACCACGTCAGCCAGGGGAAGGAACTCGACGTCGTGTGTCACCAGGATGGTGGCCACCTTGAATTCCTCCGTGACCTCGCGGAGCAGCTTCATGATCGAGGCGGAGCGCTCATGGTCCAGGGCAGCGGTGGGTTCGTCCACCAGGAGCAGTGACGGGTTCCCCATCAGGGCCCGGGCGATGTTCACGCGCTGCCGCTGGCCGCCGGAGAGCTGGTGCGGGCGCTGGCTCGCCTGCCCGCCCAGCCCCACGATGCCAAGCAGCTCCGCAGCTCGCTCCGCAGCCGGGCCGGTGGATTCGCCCCGCAGGTGCGCCACGGCAACGAGCTGTTCAACGGCGGTGAGGGAGGGCAGCAGGTTCGGCTGCTGGAAGACGATCCCAATTTCCTCCCGCCGCAGCCGGGCCCGGCCGGTGTCATCCAGCCCGCCGACGTCGGACCCGTTGACCTCCACAGTTCCGGATGTAGGCGGGATCAGGGTTGCCGCGACCGCCAGCAGGCTTGACTTGCCGGAACCGGAGGGTCCCGCCAGTCCGGTGACGGTGCCGCGGACGGCGGACAGGCTGACGATGTCCAGTGCCCGGACGGTGTTGTTCTGCCCGTCCGGGTATTCGAGGGTGACGTCCTTCAGGACCAGGGCCGTGGTGGTGTTGTTCATGGGAGTGTTCCTGTCTGTAGCTGGTGGAGTGCACGGGGGATCAGTTCCCGCCCAGGGCCAGGAGGGGGTCTACCTTGGTGACGCGGCGGACGGCGAGCGCTGCGCCGGCCAGGCCAAGGAGGAAGACGCCGGCAACGGGCAGCACCGTGGTGGCGGCGGTGGCGGCGAAGGGTGCAGCCGTGGCGGCCACGGCACCCGCAGCGGTTCCGAGCAGGCCCCCGGCTGCCGCCCCGGCGGCGAGGATGACGGCGGCCTGGACCAGTGCGTCCCGCAGCACGTAGGAACGGGTTGCGCCCAGGGCCCGCAGCACTGCAATGTCCCGGGTGCGCTGCAGTGTCCAGACGGTGAGGAAAGCCACGATCACCAGCGCGGAAATGCCGTACAGGAAGGCCTGCATCATGAGCAGGGATCCGTTCTCGGAGCTGTAGGCGGGCAGCGCCGTCAGGCTGTCCGAGCGTTCCAGGCTGGTGGTTCCGGCGGCGCTGTTCGCAGCGTCCATCGCGGCACCGTCCCGCGTGCCGCCGTCGTAGTCCACGGCCAGGACCGTACCGGCAACATCCGGTTCGGTGTGGGCCGCGTCCTTCCAGTCAGAGAGCGAGATCCAGACGACAGGGGTGTGGCTGTACCACTGGTCTTCCACCACGGAGGCAACGGTGAACGGCTGGCCGTTGACGGACGCCTCCGAGCCGGGCTTCAGCCCCAGGTCATCGGCAAATTGCTGGCTGACCACGGCTTTCCCCGGAGAAACGCCCTCCGGCGCGGTGCCGGCGCCGGGGTTCACTCCGAAGATCGCCGCGGAAGCCGTGCCTCCGGCCTGGATGCGTCCCTGGGTGATGCCCAGCGGCTCGGCACTGCTCACCCCGGGCGCGTCCTGCCACGCCTGCAGCTGCTCGGGGGTGACCGAGGATTCGGTGAAGGAGGCTTTGGGGTCGGTGCCCGCAGGCGCGCCGAAGACCACCTCGTCAGCCGGGAGGAGCTTGATGCTGGAGGTGGACTGGTTGGACAGGCCGGCCGTGAGGCCGGAGAGCATCACGAGCAGGAAGCTGATGAGCGCAACGACCGTTCCCATCAGGGCGAAACGGCCTTTCGCGAAGCGCATTTCTCGCAGGGCCAGGTACATGTGGATTTTCCTTTGATCGTGTAGACCGGTTTTCTCGGGATTCCCCCTGCTTCAACTGTTCCGGCGGGGAGGCTGCCCGGCATCGGTGGACCGTACGGTCCGGGCGCATCAAAGGGTGCAGCGGGCGGTCAACCATTCGGTTGATGCGGTGCTGCGGCCCGGTGGCTAGGCTGGCGGTATGTCCGCTGAGTTGGGCCGGCCGCGGGCCGGCGAGCGGGTCCTGCGTGTGCTGCGCCTGGCCCTGCACGTCGGGTTTGCCCTTCTGCTGGCTGTTGCAGTGGGACGGATGCTCCTGATGGCTCCGCTGTCCTGGAATTCCGCAGCAGCCCTGCTGCTTTCTGCCGTGCTGGCTGCCGTGTATGTGGTGGGCACGGTCGCCGAAAAGCGCGCGTCCGACGGCGTGCGGCGACGCCGGGGGCTGCGTTTCGATCCGGAGCGGCACGGCTTGGCCTGGCTGGGGGTGGTCACCGGTCTCTGGGCCCTGCTTCTGCTCCTCAGCCCGGACTTTTCCTGGCTGGCCTTTCCGCTGTTCTTCCTGCAGCTGCATTTGCTGCCCCTGCGTCCGGCCCTCCTCACCGTTGCGGTGACCACTGCCGCCGTCGTTGCCGCGCAGTGGGCGCACGCTCAGGAGTTCCACGCGGCGATGCTGCTGGGGCCGCTGATCGGAGCGGCATTCGCCGTCATTATGGCGCTCGCCTACCAGGCCCTGTATGCGGAGGTCACCAGCCAGGGAGAAGCCCTGGACGAACTGCGCCGCACCCGTGCAGAACTGGCGCGCAGCCAGCGCGAACAGGGCGTGCTGGAGGAACGTGAGCGCCTGGCCCGTGAAATCCACGACACCCTGGCCCAGGGACTGGCCAGCATCGTGCTGATGAGCCGCTCTGCCCGCGGAGCGCTGGACAGCGGGAACCTCGAAACCGTGCGGGGCAGGCTGGACACGGTCGAGGACACCGCTGCGGAGAACCTGTCCGAAGCCCGGCGTTTCGTCCGGGACCTGCGCGAACCGGAGGATGCCCGCGGCTCCCTGTCGGAACGCCTGGCCCGGGCCTGCCAGTCGGTGCAGGAACGTGCCGCCGCGCAGGGCCGGCAGCTGGCCTGCAGTTTCCGGCTGGAAGGTGACCCCGTACCAATGCCGGCACCCTACGAAGTTGCTGTGCTGCGGGCGGTGCAGGCTACGCTTGCCAACGTCCTCCAGCATGCGGACGCCAGCCGGGCAGTGGTCACGCTGGCCTTCCTTGGCGGGGATATCACGCTGGATATTTTCGACGACGGGCGGGGATTCGATGCGGACGCTGAACGTGCCCGATCAGGTCCGCGCCGGGACGGCACCGGCTATGGGCTGATCTCCATCGCGGACCGGATTGCAGCGCTGGGGGGCAGCCTGGACGTTGAATCAGCTCCGGGGGAAGGGACGGCAGTGGGAATCCGGCTTCCGCTTCCCGAACCGCAGCAGGCCGGGGCTGCACCCGGGCCACAGGCATCCGCTCAAGGCACAGGAAAGGAAAGCCGTGGCTGAACTGCGGGTACTGCTGGTGGATGACCACCCCGTAGTGCGGGCCGGCCTGCGCGCCATGTTCTCCGGGTTCGAGGACGTGTCCGTCGCCGAGGAAGCGGCCAACGGCGATGAGGCGCTGCGGATCCTTGAACGTGAGTTTGCGGTAGGCGGAACAATCGACCTGGTGCTCATGGACCTCCAGATGGCACCGGGCATGGACGGGGTCACGGCGACCCGGCGAATCAAGGAGCAGTACCCGAATCTGCCGGTGCTGGTCCTGACTACGTACGACACGGACGCCGATATCCTCGCCGCAGTGGAAGCAGGTGCCAGCGGCTACATGCTCAAGGACGCTCCGCCAAGCAGCATCCGTGATGCGGCCCGGTCAGCTGCGGCCGGACAGACCGCCCTGGCACCTGAAGTCGCTGCGAGGCTGATGGGGCGGATGCGCAACCCGGCACCTTCGCTGAGTGCCCGTGAGATCGAGCTGGTCGAGCTCCTCGCCACCGGTATGTCCAACCGCGCCATTTCCCGTCGGCTGTTCATCAGTGAAGCCACGGTCAAGACCCATCTGGTCCACATTTACGAAAAGCTCGGTGTGGATAACCGCACCGCCGCCATTGCCGTGGCGCGGGAGCAGAGGATTATCCGCTCCTAGCGGCCGGATATTAGGCCGCCCCTCTGGTGGCGGGTTGAGCGCGGGATTAGTCTCGGCGGCCAGGGTAGGAAACAGGGGTCCCAATGTCACCCCGGGAACGTTTCCACCTCATTACTCGCACCCGAGGGGAACCATGAACACTGAGCAGTCTCCTGCCCGCCGTGGAACCACACGCCGCACGCTGCACCGAAGGCTCAGGGGCATCGCCGTCCTGGTGCTGTCATTCCTGCTGCTGCTCCCCTTCGCCGGGCCGGTCCAGGCGCGCATAGGCGAACCAGTCCGGAACGATCCGGTGGGCACCTCCGAAGAGACGGACATCGTCATCACGTCCCTGGGATTTGGGCAGGCCGTCAACGGGGCGCTGCCGCCGGCCGGCACCACCTGGCCCATCGATTCCTATCCCACGTCCATTCCCGCCGGCTACGAAACAGAGAATGTTGACTTCGCGGGAATCATCGAGACCCAGGACGCCCAGGGCACCACCACCGCCCAGATGTACTGCATCGACCTGCGCACTTCTACCCGCGTGGGCATCGGCTACGTCAACGGCACCTGGTCCGAGGCCAATGTCCCCAATATCGGGTACGTGGAGCGGATCCTGAATACCTACTACCCGTCCTCCAACCTGCCAGCGGGGCTCAACAACAACCAGCGGGCGGCGGCAGTGCAGGCAGCCATCTGGTTCTTTACCGACGGCTACGTGGTGAGGCCCGGTTCCCCGATTTACTCGGCCGTGGCCGGAATCGTGAACGCGACCATCGCCGCCGGCCCCCAGACCGAACCTCCGGCACCGGATATCTCCGTCACTCCTGCCACGGCAGAGGCCTCGGTGAACGGCGTGGCCGGTCCCTACACCGTGCAGGCGCAGGAAGGCGCCGAGATTAACGTCAGCGTGTCCGACGGGTTCACTCTCTATGCCGACGCAGCCGGCACCGTGCCCATCACCAACCCGGTTGAGTCCGGGACCCAGGTATGGGTGAGAAGCGATGCCGGAGACACGGGGCCGGCCACCATCCTGGCGCAGGCGGCGGTATCGGTTCCGACAGGAAACGTGTACCTGTACGACGGCGCCACGTCAGGAACCACCACCGCCCAGAAGCTGATCCTCGCCGCCACCCGGACGCTGACCTCCAACGCCACCGCGCAGGCGGAGTTCTTCGAAGTTGGTTCCCTCGCCGTGACCAAGACGATCGACGGTGCGGCAGCCGGCAGCCAGGGAGCCGTAGCCATCAGCATCGACTGCGGCGAGGGCTACCAGTTCACGTTCAACATCGATGCGGGGACCACGGGATCCGTCAGCGAGACCTTCAACGAGATTCCGGTGGGATCCACCTGCACCATCACCGAGCCCACCAACGGAGCCACGGCTACCGTAGCGGTGAGCACCGTCCTGCCGGACCCGGTGGCCATCACGGCAGGGACCACCGCGACGGCCACCGTCACGGACACCTACACCTTCGTACCCGGAACGCTCTCCGTGGGCAAGACCATCGCCGGTGAAGCTGCCGGCGCCCAGGGCGAGGTAGTTCTCACGGTGGTCTGCACCTCAGGCGAAACGCAGGTGGTCAATGACACCATCACCATCCCGGCCAACGCCACGGAGGTCACCCCCACCGAGTACGGAAACCTGCCCGCTAACACCAGCTGCGTGGTCACGGAAACCAGCAGCGGAGAAACCACCAGCATCGCTGTGGAGACCACAGGTACGGGCACGTACACCGTTCCCGCCGCCGGCAGTGTCCAAGCCGCCGTCACCAACACCTACACCTTCAGGACCGGTGTCCTGGGAGTCCGGAAGCTGATCGAGGGCGCAGCCGCGGGCCAGCAGGGCCCCGTGACGCTGAACGTCGTCTGCACCGGCGCCTCTACCCTCAACGAAACGATCACCATCCCGGCGGGAGCAACCGAGATCGATCCGGTGGAATACACCGGCCTGCTCGCCGGCACGAGCTGCACCGTCACTGAAACGGCCAACGGGTCCAGCACCGAGATTGGCGTCGAGACAGTGTTTGAACCGGCTACGGGTACGGTCACCATTCCTGCGGAGGACGGTGTGGAAATCACCGTCACCAACACCTACACGGTGAACCCGGGCTCATTGACTGTCTCCAAGGCCATCGCCGGAGCAGCGGCGGGACAGCAGGGTGAGGTACAGATAGACATCCTCTGCCGGCTCGACGACGTCACGACCTTCAGCACTTCGGTCACGATTCCGGCGGGGACTACCGCACCGCAATCGCAGACATTCACGGACATCCCGGCCGGCAGCGCGTGCGCAGTGACGGAGTCGGCCACCGGCGAGACTGACGAGATCGCCGTCGTCGTCGACCTGCCGGACACCGCGACCATCCCGGCGGGAGGCACGGCAACTGCCGCGGTCACCAACACCTACACGCAGAAACCCGGCATGATCACGGTCTATAAGAATTTCGATGGTCCGGCTGCCGGCAGCCAGGAAGCTGTCCTGGTTGAGGTCACCTGCACGCTGAACGGGGCGACCGTCCTGGAGGAGACCTTCCAGGGCCCGCCGCAGGCGGCTTCCCCGGTCTTCGGCCGCTTCCTGAACGTGCCGGCGGGGGCATCCTGCTCGGTAACGGAACTGGAGGACGGCAGCACCCCGGCCATCCTGGTGGAGACGGATCTTCCGGATCCGTTCACCGTTCCTGCCGGAGGTGACGTCGAGGCCACCGTCACGAACACCTATACCTTCGCTCCCGGATCAATCTCCGTGAGCAAGGTCATCGACGGTGAAGCGGCCGGGAACCAGGACGACATTGTCCTGCAAACGGTCTGCACCCTGGACGGCGAAACCGTCCTCGACGAATCGTTCACCATCCCGGCAGGTTCCACCGGCACTGAATCGACCCAGTATGAGGACCTGGCGGTAGGCACCGAATGCACCGTCACCGAGACGCAGGACGGCGCAACGGAAACGGTTGGCGTCAGCACCGTGCTGCCGGACCCGGTAACCATCGCGGCCGGTGCCGGGGTTGAAGCCGCAGTCACCAACACGTACACCTTCAATCCCGGTTCGCTCAGCGTCAGCAAGGTGATCGATGGCGAAGCAGCCGGCGCGCAGGAGGACATTGTCCTGGGCATCGTGTGCACCTTGGACGGCGAGACCGTGCTGGATGAGACGGTGACGATCCCCGCCGGAACCACCGGTACCGAAACACAGGAGTTCGAAGACCTTCCCGTGGGTACCGAGTGTGCGGTCGCCGAACCCGGCAGCGGCGCGACGGACGCCGTCGCCGTGACGACGATCCTGCCGGAACCGGTGACCATAGCCGCGGCCACGGTCAGCGAAGCAACGGTGACGAACACCTACACCTTCAATCCCGGAACCCTCGTCGTCACTAAGCAGATTGCCGGTGCGGCCGCGGGGCATCAGGGAGAAGTGGTGCTGAACGTGGTCTGCATCCTGGCCGAGGAAACGGTACTGGATGAAACGGTGACCGTTCCGGCCGGGGCCACCGGCGAGGTGATGTCCACGTTCGGCGGGCTGGCTCAGGGCACTGAGTGCGAAGTGACGGAGACGGCAACGGGCGTGAGCAGCGGACTGGAAGTCAGCACGGTCCTCCCCGAACCGGTTGGCATCACCGCCGCCGGGGCATCCGAGCTGCGCGTCGTCAACACCTACACCGCAACGCAGCCGGCACCGCGTCCCACACCGGACCGGCCGGGCAAGAAGCGACTGCCGTCCACCGGTGCTGAGTTCGCAGGCGGCTTCCTGGCCCTCGGTGCCGGACTGATCGCCGCGGGCGGAGCAGGAGTAGCAGCAGCCAAGCGCCGCCGGGGAAGCAGGAGCTAACCCGCAGAAGAGACTGGGCGGCCGGGAAACCGGCCGCCCAGTCTTTTTAATCCCGTCCGGGATTCTCCGGCTCTTTGTCCTCGGAGCGCGGAACCGCTCCGAACCTGCGGTTGACGCCCGAGCCGTGTCCCATCGAGTCCGGGTTCGGTTTGCCCGCAATGATCATCAGCAGGAAGGTCAGCAGGCACACGATGAACGTGATGCACCCGGCAGCCAGCCCCAGCTGCCAGCGCAGTTCGTTCTCCGCGCCGCCCGTGGAAACCACCGCCGTCGTAACTGCCACGAATCCGGCGATGACTCCGGAGGCGATGACGGGGACGTTGCCGTAGTCCGGTCCGTGGGGTGCCCGCTGGGAGGCGGCCATGCGATCAGCTCCTGGGGATGGTGCGTGGATGCTGCCGTTCTGCGGGACATTCTGCCACTGCTCCGGAACAGCAAAAAGGGCCGCAGGCAATTGCCTGCGGCCCTTTTCCGGCTTTTTCCGGAACGGCTCTAAACCTGCGCCTCAACGGCAGCGGATGCTGCGGTGCTGGAGAGCGCGGGAGCGGTATCGAAGCTCATTTCTACGGCGGAAACTCCTCCGGCCACGAGGGCCGAGGCTACCGCAATCCCTGCGAGGAGGGCGGTTGTCCGGTGTGAAGTCCGTTGGCTTGTCCGGGTCTGGAACATAGGTATGTCCTCCTTTCCAGAACGGGGAGGGGACCAGCACGCAGGCCGGAGTGCCCGCGCCGCTGTGCCTCCATTAAGCCTAGGGGCCCGGCAACCGGCACTTGCATAACGCGGCTCACAATCCGCTGATATAGTGCCGTGGTGTTGGCCACGGCGTGCTGTGCGCCGGGTTACGCCGCCGTCAGTGCCGGCGGAGGTTGCGCAGCGCCTGCCAGGCCCCGGTGGACCAGAGGGCCCAGATGACCAGCAGGGGCTGGAAGAACAGGCGGATGAACCGCAACTGGTCAGTATCCAGCCCAAAGCCGTCCGTCCGCGTCACGTACTGGGAGATATTGCCCGGGAAAATCGCGACGAAGAAAGCGGCCGCAGCCAGACCCACCGGGACTCTTCGGCTGGGCAGCAGGGCCAGCGCGGACCCCAGCCCGATTTCCGCGATACCGGAGAGCAGCACCACCTGGTCCTTGTCCAGGGGAACCCATCCGGGGACCTGGGCCTGGAACTCGTCCCGGGCGAAGGTCAGATGGCTGGTACCGGCGAAGGCCAGGAACAGGCCCAGGACGACGGCGGCGGCCCGGCGCGGGCGGCTGGACCGGGGAGCGCGGGCGGTCAGGGAGCGGATCAGCGGGCTGCGGGACATGCCCTGACGCTAACGCATCCGCCTGCCGCCGGAAAGCGAGGCGGCAGGCGGCAGGGATCAGTGACCGAAGCTGTCCGAGTCCAGAATTCCGGCTTCCCCGGTGTCCAGGGCGGACAGATCCGCGATTTCTGTTTCTTCCAAAGCGAAATCGAAGACCGCCAGGTTTTCCGCGAGATGCGCCGGCGACGAGGCCTTCGGGATGGGAACCAGGCCCTGCTGGACGTGCCAGCGCAGTACGATCTGCCCGGGTTTCTTTCCGTATTTTGCAGCAAGTGCGGTGACTACGGTGTCCTCGAGCAACCCGCCGTCCCGTCCGAGCGGGCTCCACGACTCCGTGACGATGCCCAGCCTGTTGTTTGCCTGGCGGGAGGCTTCCCGAACGTGCCGGGGATCCACCTGGATCTGGTTCAGGTCCGGGATGACGCCTGCTTCAGCAAGGCGCTGCAGGTGGGCGGGCTTGAAGTTGGAGACGCCGATCCCGCGGATCAGGCCCTCCTCCAGCAGGCCCGCCAGGCCTAGGACGGCTTCCACGTACCGGTCCTGGTCCGGGTTGGGCCAGTGCACCAGGAGCAGGTCAATGTATTCGGTACCGAGCCTCCGGGCGGACGCGTCAAAGGCGCGGCGGACGCCGTCGCGGCTGTGCCACTGCTTGTTGAACTTGGTGGTGATGACAACGTCGCTGCGTGCGATGCCGCTGCGCCGGATGCCTTCGCCCACTCCGGCCTCGTTGCCGTAATTCTCCGCTGTGTCGAACAGCCGGTAACCGGCCTCTACTGCGGCGGCAACGGCGTCGGCCGCCTGCGCGTTGTCCATCGGCCACGTGCCCATTCCAAGGGCGGGCAGCTCGAGTCCGTTGCGGAGGGTGACGGTGGGGACGGTGCTCATGACGCTCCTTGCAGGTCGGATTCCTTCCTGCGAGCTTAGCCGTCCCCACCGCAGCTGCAACGCCCTGAGATGGACAGCGAGCTACTACCAGTTGCCCGGAGACCGTTCCGGGCGCAGCATTTTGGGAGGCTGGAATGACGCGAAGGAGCCGCCGCGGCCCAGGCCGTCCGCAGAAGAGATCCTGTCAGCCAAGCGGTTGAGGACTCCAGGGGTGGCCAGGTTGGCCCAACGGCCAGTGTCCAGCCTTTCCTGCAGCGTTGTCACCATGGCAGCAACTTCAGCGTCCGCAAAATTACAGTGCCCGGGCCTGTCCACGAAAGCCTCCCGAAGCAGGGGGTTGTCCCCATTCTGACGCACATGTTCGGCGTAAGTCCCCGCCTGGGCCACTGTGGGAGCGGTGTCTCCGGTCTCGTGGAGGGAGAGCACTGGCCCATCTATATCTCCGGCCGGGGTGGCATTGGCCTGCATGTATGCCACGGCGGCGGGATCGGCGGAAATGCGCTCCGCCGAGCCGACCACCCGGAGATCCTCCGTCAGGGAGAGCCCAGCCTCTGCGTAGAGCGAACGGACCATTTGGGACTGGCCTGACTGGGCCAGGGACCTGGCGTAATCGACTCCTGTATTCCACGAGAAGTTCCCGCCGGCTCGCTCTTCCAAGGGTTGCCGGGGAGAAATCACGCCAAACATGAGAGCTGCGTACAGCTGTTGCTGCTGGGCCGCATAGTCCCGGGGTGAAGGAGCTGGCATTCCCCGCTGGGTCCAGACCGGAAGTTGGGCGACTGATGCTGCCAAGGCAATCCGGGCCCGCCCGGCAGGGGTCGCCTGCGCCTCGTCCAAGACTTCGCGGAAGGCCGCCTGGCGGGTTGGTTCGTGCCTGACGTCCACGAGTTCCAGACGCTCGTCACCGGGCGCCAGGAGCATCTTCAGGACGAAGGCGCCGTCAAGACTCCCGTTCAACATAGGGACGGCGCCGGCAACGGAGCCGCACAGGGGCAGCGCTGCATCGAACAGCTGCCGGTGGGCTTCCATATTTGCCACCGCAGTCAGCCCGCCCATGGAAGAACCCCACGCTATGACGGAGTCCGGTTCGCCGAGCTCGGACCGGATCAGCTCGAGGAGCGCCGGCTGGTTTCCGATCAGTCCTTTGACTCCCCATCCTCCTTCCGCCGCCGTGCTCCCGGCGAGCGCGTACCCCTTCGACAGCAACCAACCCTGGAGTGTTGGATTGGGTGCCGAGGCGGCTTCAGGGGATCCGCCGTAACCCGGGTTCCAAACCAAGACTGATCCGTTCCAGTTTGTAGGCCTTTGCAGGACATACCGCCCGCCGCCGGGCAGGGAACCGCGCAGCTCTGCAGGACGCAGCTCGGCGACGGTGAGAGCGGGTTGTCCTACACCCGGTGCGGCATGGGCTGATGGCACAGGACCCTGGGGCACGGCGAAACTGGCCGCGGCGACGGCGGCCAAGACAGTCAGTCTGGCCTGGGCAGTAATCCGGAATCGTGAACTTGAATGTGGCATGAAGTTCCTTCCATGGCGCGTCCTCGCGCCAGACGGAGGTACATGGCTGTAGCAGGAGCGGCGCGGGCTCTGTTCAATCCTGGGAACGAAGCAGCGAGGCCGAGGCCGCGAAGGTGTGGTGCGTGGCCAACTCGGCCAATGACTCGTCGTGTGCGCGCAGGATCCTGCGAAATCCTGATTCGGCTGCCGGGCCCAGGCTGTCATAGAGGGCTGAGCAAACGGCTACGGCGCGGTGCATGGGGAAATTTCGGCCAAGGAGTTCGTGCGGCAGGCGGGGATCTTGCCGCCGCAGGGTCCGCCAATCGGCCATGATCGACGTCCGCAGCCGGAGGACTGCGTCCCCTGTCCGCGTCCCGGAGTCGGGATCGCGTTGACGGACGGCGTCTGTTCCGTCCATGAGGGTTGAGGTCGCCGGCTCCCATCTGTGGATGAATTCCGAATATCCGTCGGCCAGTGCGTCGAGCCCAAAAGCGGACCGGACAGCCTCCATCCCCGCTGATTCCGGCAGGCGGGCTCCGGTGAACACCGTCAGCTGATTCGTCCCCAGGAGCGCTCCAAGACTGGCCTGCAGGCCTGCCACTGCGTCCGAATGGTTTCCTGGCCGCACCCACAGTGCGTCGTAAAGATTGCCAAACCCCAGCTGCCTGAGCTGGTCCCGGAGAACCCTTCGGGTACCTTTCGCATCCTCCGGCAGGGAGTATCCCACCAAGGTCCAGGAACCGTCCCACTCCTGAGGCAGGTGGCTCATAAAGAGTGATTGGACGTGCCGGTTGATGCGCTCCCGGCTCATGGGGGAAACCGAATAGGAAGTCTGCCTGCCTTCCTTTGTCCCAACGAGGAAGCCCCTCTGCGCCAGTCTTTGAATTGCGGCGCGTGCTCCGCTGGGAGTGACTTCGAAGACCTGGAGCAAGTCCACCAAGGCGGCGGAGGGAATCGGCTCGCTGCGCGCATGCCAATAATCGCCCAGGAGTACGGTCAGCAACTGCTGGGGGCGTGCGCCGTTCTGGAACCGCGGGAGAGTGGGCATGGGTCGATTCTGTCATTGGGCCGACTTGCGGGGACTGGCAGTACGGAAGCCGCCCTTCGAAGACCTTCCCGCGAGGCGGAGGGGAACAGTGCGGGGGCCGTATTCGAGCCAGTTCATCATGACAACGCCTCCTGAGAGCTCAAAGCGGTCGGTGTTTTCCAACAGCACTTCAAGGGCTACGAGCAGTTCCAGTCTGCCCAACGTGGCAGCCGGGCACTTGTGCGCGCCCCTGCCGAAGGCCAGGTGCGAATTATTGGGACGGCGCAGGACAAACGTGTCCGGATCGGGGAACACGGCTTCGTCCCGGTTTCCCGACGGGAACAGGAGCGCAATTGGTTCTCCTTCCCGAACCTCCCGGCCGTGCACCACGGTGTCCCGTTTCGCGGTTCTCGCAAAAACCCGGTAAGGCGCGTGCAGCCGCAGGAATTCCTCAATTGCGGCCGGCAGATCCCCGGGATTCATCCTCAGGTGCTCCTGCAGATCCTGGTCTTGAGCCAGATGCACCAGGCAGCTCCCCAGCACCGCCTGGGGGGCTCCCATGCCCGCCACGATCATCTGCCGGATTGTAGCAATGGCGGTCTGCTCGGTGATGTGGTTCTCCGGGTTGACCGCAGCCTCGTGCAGGCTGGAGACGAGGTCATGCGCCGAGTCGGCACCCGCAGCGAGCCGGTCCCGGTACACCTCCTCAGCTATCCGGTAGAGCTCCGTGCTGCATTCCCCTATAACCGCCTCATCCATGTCCTGGATGGCAAAGGAGTAGCGCACACCGATATCCCTAATGTGCCGGGTCAGCTCGGATGGGACACCGAGGAAGGACGCGAAGCAATCCATGACGAAGGGTGCCGCGAAGTCGCGGACGCCGTCGGCATCCTCTCTCCCGAGGAGCTCCCGCACCAGTTCCGCAGCGCTTTCACGGAACGCTGCCTCGTGGGAGCGGACGATGGCCCGCCGAAGCACAGGGTCTATAGCCTCCCGATAGGCTGTGTGCTCCGGCGGATCGAAGTGCAGCGGTGGACGGCGGGAGGAACGCGGTACGTGGGGAACAACGTTCTGCACAGAGGTGATGAACAGATCGTCATCCTGCGTGATGCGGGCAATGTCCTCGTACGTCGTGGCAGCCCAGAAACCGCCAAAATCTGCGCTCCACGGATAGGGATTGACCCGGCGCAGCTCGGCGTAGTCGCGGTGGGCACTGCCGAAAGTCTCTTCCAGCGAAGGAGACCATTCAGAGCGGCGGGATGCACGCGTGTCCTTCGCGTCTGCCGGTCTCTCCCCGCTATGGGTGTACGGGCACTGGCCCATTTCAAATCACCTTTCTGCGTGCCCATCGGGCTACGGATTCGAGCGCCACCACAACAACAATCAAGCCGATGAGAATGCCTGCCGTTTGCTGATAGTGGAGTGTGGCTACTGATTCATCCAGGAGGAATCCAATTCCGCCTGCTCCAACGATGCCCAGTACCGCCGACTCACGTAGCGCCAGGTCAGAGGTGAACAGGCTGTTCCCGATGAAGCTGGGCACAAACTGTGGCCAGACACCGCTGACGAAGACCTGGATGCGTCCGGCTCCGGTGGCTTCCAGTGCTCGGAGCGGGGCAGGGTCGATGTTCTGGAGTGAGTCCGTAAAGAACTTAGATGCCAGCGCAGTGCAGGAGATGGACAACGCCAGGAAGCCCGCAAACGGGCCCAAGCCGAGAGCTGCCACGAAAATGAGGGCGTAGACGATGTCCGGGATGCCCCTCATAAAGACCACGATGCCTCGAAGTGCCAATGAAAGCGGCTCGAAGCGGACCAGATGGCGGGTGGACAGTACCGCTATGACGAGGCCGACGAGGACGCCGAAGAAGGTGGCCGTGAAGGCCATGATGACGCTTTCGAAAATTCCCAGCAGAATTTCCTCAGTGAATACCGGGGGTACGAATCCGGAGAGGAGCGCCAGGGCGTTGTTCCAAGCCTGGCCGAGGCGGGACAGGTTGAGGGACAGCTGACTCAGCGAGTAGAGGAAAAGGATCACAGCCGATACGGCAGCAGCGGAACGCAGCACTCTTGACCGGTTCCAGCCCGGGGCAGCAGGGGTGGAACCGGCCACATGGAGCTGCGACTGGGTGTGTTCATCGGCGTGTTCTGCGACGGCACGCTGCACGAGGTACGCAACGAGCTCGAGGATGAGCAGCAGTGCAACAATAACCAGGATGATTCCGGCGGCACGGCGGTAGTTGAGGGATCCGATTGCCGTTTGCAGGGCTACTCCGATGCCTCCTGCACCCACCAGGCCAAGAACGGCGGAGGCGCGGACATTGATATCCAGCCGGTAGATAACCAGCGAGGTCACGGCTGGCAGGGCCCGGGTCAAGGTGGTGGACACGAAGTTCTGCAGCCTGCTCGCTCCCACCGAGGCGATGGCCTCGCGTGGGGAAGGGGACTGTTCCTCGAACACGTCAGCCATCATTTTGCCGATCATGCCGATGGAGTGAACGGCAATCGCGAGTCCGCCGGCAAGGGGGCCAAGACCGAAAATCCGCACGAAGAGGATGGCGAAGATCAGCGAAGGAACTGCCCGGGTCACGATGATAATGCCCTGGGCCAGCCAGCGGACCAGCTTCGGTCCGGTGAAGTGCCGGGACGCTGCCGCGGCCAGGAACACTGACGCGATGGTGGCCAGGCCGGTGCCGGCAATGGCGATCCACAGGGTTTCCAGCGCCAGCGTCAGCAAATCGGATACCGGTCCAGTGGTCGGCGGCACCATTCGTTCCAGCAGCCGTGCGATGTCTCCGAAACCGGCTGCTACGGCGGCCGGGCGGATGTCGATCCACCACACGCCGAAAACCGTAACTGCCAGGTAGGCAAGCGGGATGCCCAGGGTTGCTGCGGAAACGCGGGGCCGCTTGGAACCTGGCGGGCTGGTGCGTGGCGCAGCGGGGCGTTGTCCATCCCGTGGCTCGCGGGATCCCGGCCGGGGAGTCCGTGGGTCTTCGACGATTTGTCTGGTTGTGCCGCTCATGAGCGGGTGCCCTTTGCTTCTTCGTAGATGGCCCGGAGTGCCTCCTCCGAGGTATCTGAGGTGCGTGTATCCAGGATGAGCGAACCGTTCCGGACCGCCACAACCCTGTCTGAGACCTGCAGGGCCAGATCAACCTGGTGAAGGGAACAGATAACCGTAAACCCGTCCTCGGCACTGAGCCGCTTCAAGGTGTTCAGCACGGCAAGACTCGCGCTGGGATCTAGTGATGCAACGGGTTCGTCAGCCAGGACTATCTCGGCGTCCTGCATCAGGGTCCGTGCGATCGCAACGCGCTGCTGTTGTCCGCCCGAGAGGGTGTCACAGCGTTGAAAACGCTGGTCCAACAATCCAACACGTTCCAGATTGGCTACCGCTTTTTCACGGAGGGTCTTCGGGTAGGTGGAGATCCCGTAACGAGGCATCCTTAGCGATCCGAGGGTCCCCATCAACACGTTTTCCATGGCGCTAAGCCGTCCAACCAGGCCGAACTGCTGAAAGACGAAGCCCACCCGGGTCCGCAGCCGCTGCAGGTTCCTGCGTCCGCAGGTCGACGGGTTCACGCCCAGGACCGATACCGTCCCGTTCGTGGGGCGGTGACTGCCGTTAACGAGGCGAAGAAGGGTGGATTTACCGGCACCGGACGGACCAACCAGGGCCACAAACTGCCCTGGCTGCACGTCCAGGTTCACGTCCCGGAGAACCTGCTTGGAACCGAAACTGATTCCCAGATTCTGCAGGACGAGGCTGGACGCGATTGCTGAAGGGGTAGGCGCCCCAGCGCTGGACGTGTCTGGGTCTTGAATTCGTTCCGGGGTGGTCATGCTTGGCTCCTGCACCGTTGTTAGTCGTTCCGGCATACTTCGGCCTGCGTGGTTTCGCAGATATCGCGGATGGACGCGAAGTCCTCGTCCGTGGCCGGCTCAAAGGCGAAGGCCCCTGTTCCGCCCCACTCACAGGCCATCTTTTCCGCGTACTCTTCGCCCCAGGGTGCTAGGGCTTCACGCTGGTTCTCCGGGCACAGCCCGGCTTCGGCGGCACTCACCGCGTTGTACTTGAGCACGGCATCCGTGATCTGGTTGCGGAGTTCCTCCGGCAACCAGTTGCCGATCACCATGGGCGTGCCCGGAATGTCCGGGGAAGTCCACACGGTGTCCACGTCGCCGTCCTTGATGATCCCGCGCGCCGGAAGGATGTCAGTGATGAACGTTCCGGCAACAAATGCGACGTCGCAGTCACCGGCCAGCATTTGGGTTACCGCCACATCGTGGGAACCCGCAAAGATGGGGTTGATGTCGTTCTTGGGATCGATGCCGATGGAGATTAGACCGGCTGCGGCAGCAAGATAGCCGGTGCTTGATGCCGGGTCTGTGAAGCAGACATCCCTACCCTTCACCTCCGACAGCTCCGTGATGTCGGACCCCGCTGCTACCACTCCCAAGGACTGGACTGCACCCGAGCCGGCGACAGGGGTCCGCTGGTCCATGGCGACGGGGGTAACGTCCGCGACGTTCTGGGCGAGGTAATAGGAGAATGCACCGTAAGTCGCCACGTCAACCCGTTTGGCGGCTTGGGCTTCGATGACACCTGCGTTGCTGCTGACTGCCTCGATGCTGGTGGGGAGCCCGGTCTCCTTTGCAATGGCGGCAACGATGGGCTTGAAGCTCTCTTCGAGTTCCTTGCTGTCGTCGGTGGGCACCACGGCAAACACGAGGGACTGGGGTCCCTCACTGGAGGACCCGGTCGAGTCCGGCCGTGCATTGGGGCTCGCCCCACAGGCGGTAAGCAGGAGGCTGGCAGCTGCCAGCGCGGTGACGGTCTTGAAGCTCTTGTGCATGATCGACTCTGATCCTCTGGTTGTGCCTGAACGGTGCGGGCCGCCATGCCCGGCCCATTTGAATGTAAGCAACACTTACTTGATCGAAAGCCGGTAGAACTGTGGCCTATCGGTAGAGAGCAGAAAAACGAGGCGGATATGGCGGAGGTCACACTGAATCATCAATCGTTGATTTCGTCAACGAAATACCCAAAGGTGTGCTGAGAACTGACGTTACGCTGAAACGTCCAGGACCCGCACCTCCCACGGGCGCAGTTCAGCGGGGTCCCCCGGCTCGGCGTAGTTGCCCAGAATCAACGGGCCGTCCGAGGCGAGACCCAGCGGAACGTCGAGGACGTCACCAGACACGTTTGCGAGGACGAGCCATGCCGTTTCATCGAGGTGGCGGCGGTAAGCGAACAGGTGCGGGTGTTCAGGGGCTTCCAGATGGAAGTCGCCCAGGACCACAACATCCTGGGTGTGCCGCAGCCGGATGAGGTCCCGGTAGTAGCGGAAGACCGACTTGTCCGCGGAACGGTCGGTCTCGGCATTGATGTCTGCATGGTTCGGGCTGACGTCGATCCACGGCTGCCCCTCGGTAAAACCGGCGTTCGGCCCGGCTGTCCACTGCATCGGTGTGCGGGGATTGTCCCGGCTCATGGCACGCAGGGCCTCCAGGGCTTCCACCGCGGGCATGCCCTGTGCCGTCGATTCGGCATAGAAGTTCAGTGACTCAACGTCCCGGTACTGGTCGATCGAGGTGAAGCCGGCGTTGGTCATGCCGATCTCCTCGCCCTGGTAGACGTAAGGGGTGCCGCGCTGCAGGTGCAGCAGGGTGGCCCAGAGGGTGGCCGATTCGTAGCGGAAACCGGCGTCGTCCCCGAACCGGGACAGGTGCCTGGGCTGGTCATGGTTACTCAGGTACAGGCTGTTCCAGCCGCGGTCCGCGAGTCCGCGCTGCCAGCGGTTCCAGGACGTCTTCAGATCCGGGAGGCTCAGTGGCCGGTAATCCCACTTCCGCCCGCCCACCTGGTCCAGGCTCACATGCTCGAACTGGAACACCATGTCCAGCTCCGCCCGGTACGGGTCGGTGTAGAGCAGGGCCTGCTCAACGGTGGCGCCGGGGGTCTCACCAACGGTGAGGAAATCGCCGTCGCGCCCGGAGAAGACCTCGCGGCGCATCTCCTGGAGGAATTCGTGGATCCGTGGCCCGTTGGTGAAGTGCGGGGAGCCGTCTCCCCAGATACTGCCCGGAGTCACCAGGCCGTCCGGCAGGGTGAGGTCCTTGGAGATGAAATTGATGACGTCCATCCGGAAGCCGTCTACGCCGCGGTCCAGCCACCAGCGCATCGTTTCATACACCGCATGCCGGACGGCGGGGTTTTCCCAATTCAGGTCCGGCTGGTGCGGGGTGAACAGGTGCAGGTAGTACTGCCCGGTCTCGGGCTCGTAGGTCCAGGCAGGTCCGCCGAAATGCGAACCCCAGTTGTTCGGTTCCGCACCCGGCTCCCCGGGTTCGAAGCCGGGCCGTGCGTCCCGCCACCAGAAATAGTCCCGGTACGGATTGTCCCGTGACTTCCGGGCCTCCTGGAACACCGGATGCTCGCTGGAGGTGTGGTTGACCACCAGGTCCATCACCAGCTTCATGCCGCGGACATGAAGCTGTCCCAGCAGTTCGTCGAAGTCCTCTTCGGTGCCAAACAGCCGGTCGATCCGGCGGTAATTGGAGATGTCGTACCCGTTGTCCCGCTGCGGTGACTCGTGCACCGGGGACAGCCAGATGACGTCCACGCCCAAGTCCTGAAGGTAGTCAAGATGCGCGAGGATGCCCCGCAGGTCCCCGATCCCGTCCCCGTTGCCGTCAGCGAAGCTGCGCGGATAGATCTGGTAGACGACGGCGCTGGTCCACCACGCGGGCTGGTGCGGATCGCTCATGGCCGGGTTTCCTCTCGCTGGCGGTGCCTGCGAGTCTACGCGCCGGGATTGTCCCGGTCACCGCTGCTGCGGCGATCAGCTTCGGCCTTCGGAAGCTGCTGGTCCTGTGAGGAGTTTTCTCAGGAGTAGAAAGAGCATGAGCCGTTCCGTCTCATTGAGCGGCTCAAGCCAATGGTGTTCCAGAGCGATGTGGGATTGGTAGGTCCTGATCACCGCCTGTTCGCCCGCGTCAGTTAGTCGCAAGACTGTTGAGCGCTGATCGACAGGGGACGGTTCGCGGCTAATGAGCCCGTCTTCTTCGATTTTCTTGATGGCGGCGGAGACGCTTGCCCGACTCATATTGGTCGTTGCCGCTATCAGATGCGGCGGCATGGGGCCTGCGACCCAAAGCCCGAAGCACACCCTGAAACTGGCCTGCGTCCATCCTTCAGCCTGATGGACCTGGCGGTTGGCATCATCCGTCATCAGCTGGTTTACCTTCCGAAGCATCAGGCTCAGCTTCAGCACCATAGGGTCTTCGAACTCGAGGGTGGACTCAGCCCTGGTCACTGCGGCGTCTACGAAGGATTCGAACCGGCCGCCCCCCGTCGGGTGACGGTGTTCGCCTGCCGAACCGATGCTGGTCCTGCCGTGCTCAGGGCTGCTCATCGTTGGGCTTCCTTTGAGTTGAAGGTAGTACATTTCACTTCAGTGAACTCGTCCAATCCGCCCTGTCCACCCTCACGCCCCAGGCCACTCTCCCTTGCTCCGCCGAAGGGAACCGTAGGGTCTGGATGCGGGAGTGCGTTGACCCAGATCATGCCAGTCTCCAGTCTTTCTGCGATGCGGTCGGCTCGCTCCGTGTCTTCGGTCCAGACCGTGGCGCCTAGGCCAAAACGGCCCGCGTTGACGTTATCAACGACGGGATCGACGTCGGAAAAGGGGACAAGGGGAAGTATAGGACTGAACTGTTCCCCATCCACCAACGGGGCCCCGTCGGTGAGGCCGGTAACGATCGATGGTGAGGCGAAGTTGCCTACCGTGTCGTCAATCGCGCCTGTATGGATGAACTTTCCGCCGCGCTTCCGGGAGTCCTCGGCCAGCCATCGCAGGTGATCTAGCTGTCGCCTGGTCGTCAGGGCAGGCATGGTGGCGTCCTCGGAGAAGGGTCTGCCCGGAACAGCTCGAGCAGACAGTGCTGCCAGTTCCTCGGCGAGCTCGTCGTGGAGGTCCTCGTGGACATAGACCCTTTTGACGGCAACGCAGGCTTGTCCGGCGGAGCCGAATGCGGAACGGAAAATGTTCACGGCGACGTCGGAAACATTGGCGTCCCTGCACACGATGGCCGGATCGTTTCCCCCCAATTCCAGCTGGAGTCGTTTCATGGTCGGCGCAGCAGCAGCCATGATCGCCTTGCCGGTCTCGATGCTTCCAGTGAATGAGACCATGCTGACCTCCGGGCTGGCGGTGAGAGCGGGGCCGGTTTCCGGTCCCCCTGCCAAGATATTGAGCACGCCCGCCGGGACGGCACCGGCTGCCAGCCGGGCAAAGTGCAGTGCGGAAAGAGGTGTGTCAGGTGAGGGCTTGCACACGACCGTGTTGCCGGCAGCCAATGCCGCTCCAATCTTGTTGACCATCATGAGCAGCGGCATATTGAACGGCGTGATAGCTGCCACCACGCCCAGCGGGTCCCGGGTCAGGCGGGTCAGCCGGGCCTCCGTGCGGGTTACGACAGATTCGGACGGCGCCTGTTCCGCCCAGTACCGGAGTCCTGCTATAGCCCCGAGGACCTCGCCCCGGGCCGCCGATTCCAGCTTTCCATTCTCGAAGCAGATGAGTCCGATGAAGACGTCTTGCTCTGCTGCGAGAAGGTCCGCCAAGGTGAGCAGGCAGTTCCTCGCCTGGGACCGGTGCCAGCGGCCGCCCTGACGGGCGGTGTGGGCGGCGGATACTGCCGCGGCCAGGTCATCCAGTCCCGTCTGGGTGTAGCTGACCTTCAAGCGTCGGTCCCAGGGAGCTGATACATCGGCGTGAACGGTCCCCTTCTGGAGGTTCCCGCCGATGAGGTGCCGCGCGTCGGCGGCGATGGAAGCTGCGAGGTCGTGGAGACCAGTGGTGCTCAAATCCGGCATCAGGCCCGTCCTTCGTATGCAGTGGCTAGGGTGTCGCGCTCCCGCAGGAGCCGCTGAGTAAATTCGTCTGCCAGTGCCAGGACGGTCAGGTAGGTGTTTGCACTGACGACGGTGGGCATGATGGAGGCATCCACGACCCGCAGCCCTTCCATTCCGAGTACCCGGCACTGCGGATCAACTACGGTGTCAGGGCTCTCCCGGTCTCCCATCCGCACCGTGCTGGTGAGATGCATAGTGTCCTTGACGGAAGCTTGTATTTCGCCATCGTCCCGCGGCCAGGTGGCGGGTCCGGTGGCGATACTCTGGAACGCCTGGTGCTCCATCAGCCGCCGTGCACGGTCCAGTCCGTCCTTGACCCGGGCCATGTCGAGCGGATCGGAGAGCAGGTTGAGTTCGAAATGGGGATCGGCGTGCGGATCGGCTGACCGGAGCAACATCCGCCCACGGGAGAGGGGCTGTTCCAGCGACACTGCCAGGCCCGCCGTCTCCTTCCCGAACCAGTAGTTGTGGTTGGTGGCCATGATCATCATGTCGTTCGTCCTGCTGCCGGGAAATCCGGAGCTGTAACGCAGAACCACGTTCGTTGGCCGGTTTGCCACGCAGGTCTGGGCCTCGGGACGCACCGGCAGTTCAACGAAAGTGACGGCGTGGTCCTGCGCACCACGGCCGACAGGTAGATCCGCGACCTGGCGGACTCCTGCCTCGGCCAGGTCCTCCACCCTTCCAATTCCCGAGCGCATCAGGATGGCTGGCGAGCCGCATGATCCGGCGGAGAGGATGACCTCGCCGCCGTGTAGGAGCCCATGCACGGCGCCGTCGGCGTCCACCACACCCGTGGCCGTCGTTCCTTCAAAGGTGACTCGATCCGCGAGGACACCGCCACGGATGGTGAGGTTAGGACGGCCCCGTGCAGGATCGATGTAGGCGTGGTTGGTACCGACCCGCTGCCCGTTCCGGATGTTCATGGCCATCGGCGAGACGCCGGTGGCCCGTGGCTCGTTGTGGTCCGGTTGCCATGGATGGCCCGCGTCCATTGCTGCAGCCCGCAGCGCGCGGTCGACGCCGCCCCAGCCAGCTTCGGGCTCGCGGTAGACCGGCGTCGGACCATCCTTGCCGTGGTGGGGCGACCGCGGAAAGTCATGCTCGTCCTCAATGCGGCAGTAGGCGGCGAGCATAGTTTCCGGGCTCCAACCCACCGCCCCCAGCCGTTCCCATTCCACGAAATCGTCAGGGACGCCGCGGATGGCATACAGGCCGTTCACGGTTGAGCTGCCGCCCAGGCCACGGCCGCGCCGGTAGGGGAAGGGTTGCTGGCCGGCCGCCCTGGTGGCGGTGATTCCCTGCCAGTAAAAGTCCGGGTTGAGGTCGTTCCGAGGTGCCTCCAGTGCCAGTCCGAGTCCCTTTGTCCGGTCCCGGAACTCTTTCGGAGTGTCCGCGGCCCGGTAGTCGGGGCCGGCTTCCAGCAACAGGACGCTGCACTTCGGGTCCTCCGACAGGCGGGCGGCAAGCACTGCGCCGGCGCTTCCGCCCCCCACGATGATGTAGTTCCAAGCTGGCATTCTTCGGCCTCCCGACGGATCGCTTTCGTAGTCGCGGCAAACACGCTCAATCGAACGCAGCTGTGCTCAATATAGAACGAATATAAACTAGATTTGTGGTCTTCGGAGACGAGTCTATGCCGTGTTTACAACACTAAAGCGATTCAAATGTGACGTCAATCATACTTATTTATGTATACCTATTGACTATATCTGGACGGTGCTGGCTCAATGGTGGTGTCCAGGCCCCATCGCGTGGAGCCAGGACCACAGTGTCCGCCACAGCCTTCCCCCGGTTGTGAAACGAAGGAAACATCAATGAAGCTGAACTTCAGGATCACCAAACTTCCCCTCGCCGTCATTGCCGGCCTCGCAGCCGGCAGCCTTGCCCTATCCGGCTGCGCCGGCGCCGACTCTGCCCAGGGCTCCGGCGAGCTGGATCTCGGTCCCCTCGGTATTCAGAGCGCCCAGGAGGAAGAGCTCCAGACGCTGTACGACGCCGCGATTGAGTCAGGCGACACGGAGGTGACCATCTACGCAGGCCACCACGATGAGTTTCTGGGGATCTACGCCGCATTCGAAGAGCGGTTCCCTGGCCTCACCGTCGACCCGCAGACCTACGTCGGCGCCGAGCTGCAGACAACGCTGGAAGCGGAGCGCCAGAGCGGAAACCACGTTGTCGACGTCCTTTCCAACCCCAACGCGGACCGGTACGCCGAACAGGGGTTCGCCGAGAAGTATCAGCCGGCCACCTTCGAGCTGCCCGCCTGGATCGACGGCCGTATCAGCGAGGACCAGATCGCAGACCCGAAGGGCTTTTACCATTCGCCCTGGGCACTGATGTTCGCGTCGTCCTACAACACGAACCTGCTCGACGAATCAGATCTGCCCGGGTCCTGGGCCGATCTGGCCGGTGAGGAGTGGGCCGGCAAACTCACCTTCATGACGCCCTCAACCCCCGGTGGGACCATGACCGTTTCGACTGCCCTCCTTCAGGCCGGCGCCGTTGACGAGGCATGGCTGCGGAGTGTCGGAGCCAACGCGAAAATCGTCGCGCAGGACCAGTTGGCCCTCCAATCCATCAGTGCCGGAGAATTCGCCTATCAGCCCCTGTCCGCCACCATTTCCGTCCTGAACGCCAAGGAGGACGGCGCGCCGGTTGAGGTTCAGTTCTTCGATGAGAACAACGTCATTGCCACCGAGAAATGGATGCTGGCCGCCAATGCGCCCTCCAGCGACGCGGGAAAGCTCCTGCTGAACTTCCTTTTCACCGCGGAAGCCCAGGAATTGACCCTTGAGTCGGGCAACTTCCCGATCAACCAGCACGACTCCCTCGAGTCCCCTCACGGATGGCCCAAGCTCGAAGACGCTGCATTCGTCGAACTCCCTGCACAAACCGTGATGCGGGAGAAGATGACCGAATACGGCGACCTCTTCAAGTCGATCACCGCAAATTAGCTCCGGCTCCACCGGCTTGATGGGAAAGGCAGCACCTAGTGAATGACACAGAACTCGCGGAGGAACTCGCCAACCTTCGCCGCAGGATCGATGCACTCGAATCGGTCAAGGCCATCGAGAAGCTGCAGCAGCAGTACGTTCGTGACCTTGGGGACCGGAACTGGGCGGGCGTTGCCCGTGCCTACGCCGAGGACGCCGTGTGCGACATACGTCACCATGGAGTCCATAAGGGCCGGGACGCCATCGCGGGGATGTTCCAGGCGGATCTGGCCGACGTCGTCAAAAGCCAGGACGCGTACATTCTCTCCTCTCCGTCGATCACCGTGTCCGGTGACACGGCGTACGGCGAATGGACCTGGCACAGGATGCAGTGCGACTTCCGGACCTCGTTTGGAATGATGCGCGTCTGGGGTCCGTGGTCGGAGGGCAAATACAAGTGCCGCTACGTCCGGGTCGACGGTGAGTGGAAGATCAAGGACCTGTGGTTCCGGGTGCTGCGTCCGGACTCCGACGATGACCTCGCCAGCCTCCGGGAGGGCGAGGTTATCGGAGGAGGTTACCGTCAGACGGATACTGAGCGGGAGCCCCTGCAATGCTGAAAGGGTGGAGGGCCTTTACCGGCAACCCCCAGTGGGTCATTGCGATCGTCTGTTTCGTCTGTTTCGTCGGCCCCGCCACCATGGTGGTCCAGGGTGCCTTCAAGACACAGATGTTCGGTTCCAGCGGCTCCTACACCGCGGAAATGTTCTGGGAAGTGCTGCGCTCTACAGACACCCATTCAGTCATAATCCAGACAGTGCTGATGGGCCTGGCGACGATCGTGCTGTCGACCTTCTTCGCGTTGCTCTTCGCCACTATCTACGCCAAGACGAACACGGTCTTCCGGCAGGCCATCCCGGTCATCATGTTCATTGTCATTGCCACGCCGGGCCTGTTCTTTGCGATCGCCTGGGGCCTGCTCGGAAACCAGAACGTCGGTCTGTTGAACCAGCTGATGACCGGAGCTTTCGGTGAAGCCGGACGGATCTTCAATATGGAGTCCTGGTGGGGGATTGTGTTCGTCTCCTCCCTGCGCCTAATCGCGCTGCAGTTCTTCCTGCTGCTGGGCCCGTTCCTGGCCATGGATCGTTCCCTTGACGAAGCAGCCCGGCTCAGCGGTGCGGGGCCGGTCAGGACGTTCTTCCAGATCGAACTCCCGATCATGGCTCCGGCCATCACCGGCGCCATGATCCTGGGCTTCGTCCTCTTCCTGGAATCCTTCGATGCGCCACAGATCCTGGGCGTACCCGCGGGCATCTTCGTGATTCCCACCGAGATCTACGCCTATTTGTCCAATTCGACCGGCCCGCTTTTCGCGCAGGCCAGCAGCATTTCCGTGCTCCTCATGGTGGTGCTGATGGTGCTCGTGTTCATCCAGATCAAGGTCCTCGGGCGCCGGTCCTTCGTCACCATCGGAGGGAAGGAATCGCGGGCCCTGCGCCGGGACATCGGTCCATGGCGCTGGCTGTTTTCCGCACTCGTGCTGGGCTTCGCAGCCATCACGATCATCCTTCCAATGGTTCAACTGATCCGTGTGTCGCTCTCCCCGTTCCTGGGCGCCAGCGAGGGCTTCTCCTTCGACAACTATGAAGAAGTACTGACTAACCGCCGGATGGTCTCCGGGTACTGGAACACCATGGGAACCGCCATGCTGGGAGCTTTGCTCGCTGTGTTGGCGGCCACGGCCTTCGCCTGGGCTGCACGTTTCAAGGGTGGGGTGCTGTCCCGGTTCATCGAATACAGCCAGTGGCTGGGGCTGGCAATGCCGGGGCTCATCCTGGCACTCGGTGTGCTCTGGCTGTTCCTGGGCCTGCCGTTCCTCTCCACGTTCTACGGGACACCGGTCCTGATGGTCTTTGCGCTGTTCGTGGCGACGATCCCGCTGGCAAGCCGGACCGCCACCGCGGCGATGGCACAGATACCGAAGTCGCTGGAAGAAGCGGCCTGGGTCTCCGGTGCCTCCAAGTACCGTGCGATCTGGGACATCATCATCCGCCTGATGCTGCCCAGCCTCGTCAGCGGCTGGTTGCTCTGCTTCGTGGTCATCAGTGGTGTGCTCTCCATCCCGCTCCTGCTTTCGACCGCGGGCGCCGACTATCTATCTGTGCAGATCTACAGCCGCTACGTGGAAGGAAAAGCCCCGATCGCCGCGGCGGCTGCCCTGCTGCTCATCGCGAGCTTCCTCGTCGTGGCCGGCACCGCCTACCTCGCCGGCCGCCTGCTGGCACTGACCCGGCCGGAGCAAAGGGCCGGGAAAGGGCCTGGCGGGGGGACGCCGGCGGACCTGCAGGATCCCGTGGGGCCGGATCCCACGACCGAGAGCGCCGGCCCTGCCCAGCAGTTGGCCCGAAGCCGCTAGGAACTCCCAACCGAACGAGGACAAACCATGCGCATCAACATCAGTTCAGTCAGCAAGGCCTTCAACGGCAACCAGATCCTCAAGGATCTGAACCTCTCCATTGAGTCCGGCGAGTTCATTACCCTCCTCGGTCCCAGCGGCTGCGGCAAGACGACCACCCTACGCTGCGTCGCCGGGTTGGAGTCACCGGACCACGGAAGCATCGCCGTCGACGGCCATGAGTTCGTCAATGCCGAGACCAGGACCATGGTTCCGCCGCATAAGCGCAAAGTGGGAATGGTCTTCCAGAGCTACGCCCTATGGCCGCACATGTCCGTGGCCGCGAATGTTGCGTACCCCCTGAAGCGCCGCAAGACCCCGGCAGCAGAGCTCCGCGAACGCGTAGCCACGAGCCTCGAAGCCGTTGGCATGGGTTCCCATGCCAAGCGTTACCCCCATGAGCTCTCCGGCGGCCAGCAGCAGCGCGTTGCACTGGCCCGGGGGCTGGTCTCCGCCAAGGGAGTCATGCTCTTCGACGAGCCCCTCTCCAACCTTGATGCCAAGCTGCGAATTGCGATGCGCAGCGAGATACGGCGGCTGCACGACGAGTTCGGGAACACCTCGCTCTACGTCACCCATGACCAGGACGAGGCCCTCGCCCTCTCGGACCGGGTCATCATCATGCGGGACGGCGTGATCGAGCAGGTCGGGACCCCCTCGGAGGTCCAGCGGCGACCTGTTTCCCGTTTTGCTGCAGATTTCGTCGGGTTCGAGAACATCCTGGAATGCCGGGGCATCACGCAGGAATCCGGGGCTCCGGAAGCGACCTTCGAGGGCGGTCTCAGGACGACGTCCAGCGAGCTGGCCAGCCGCACCGTACCCGGATCCTTCGCAGCCTTCCGCAGCTCCGACGTCGTCCTGGGTGAAACCGCACAGCCGGGCCTGGCCGGGGCAGGGCGGATCCGGGATGCCTCGTTCTCAGCGGAGGCCCGGACGGTCATCGTGGATCTTCCAGGAAACCGCAGCATCACGGTAGCCGTACCAGATGCGGCCATCAACGCCGATTCATACCGGCTTGGGGGAACCAGTGTCCAGCTGTGGGTGCCATCCGAATCACTCGTCATCCTGGACCGTTAGCCGTGAAGGACCCCATGAACATCCAGACTATGCAGCCCATCAACTGCCCCGGCCTCGACCCGGCAACTGCAGAGGGGAAGCCTCCGCTTCCACCGCTCGAACATGTCACTGAAGACCTGGGCGGGCTCACCGTTGAACGCAACACCGCCATCCCGCTGCGGGACGGGATCCGCATCTACGGCGACATCTACCGTCCCGCCGGCATGGACAGGGACCTGCCGGTGCTCCTTGCCTGGGGGCCGTACGGCAAGCACAACCAGAAGGACATGCTTTGGCCCTCCGCAGGGATCGAAGCCGGCTGGATGTCACCGCTGACGGGCTTCGAAGCACCTGATCCCCGGTACTGGTGCCGCAACGGATATGCCGTGGCGTATGTGGATCCCCGCGGCATGTGGCATTCGGAGGGCAACGGCGTCCACAACGGACCGCAGGAAGCCGAGGACGTCTACGACGCCATTGAGTGGCTGGGCGGAGCGGACTGGTCCAACGGCCGCGTCGGTATGCTGGGCGTCTCCTACCTGGCTGGTATCCAGTACATCGCCGGTGCCATGCAGCCGCCATCCCTGAAAGCCATCAGTCCATGGGA
Source organism: Arthrobacter koreensis (assembly GCF_009193255.1). Classification (GTDB taxonomy): domain Bacteria; phylum Actinomycetota; class Actinomycetes; order Actinomycetales; family Micrococcaceae; genus Arthrobacter_B; species Arthrobacter_B koreensis. The sequence continues at coordinate 935,637 of NZ_WACG01000001.1, read as the reverse complement.
GTGCTTCTCCGACTGGTACCGGGAGTTCTGTTATCACGGGGGAATTCCAGAGACGGGATTCATTCCCCGTGCCTCACGGAACATGCGCTATTCGCTCGCCTCGACGGAAGACACGGCGGCCAACGTGGCAGCCAACCCGCTGATGTCGGACTACTACAAGAGCCGATACCCCGACCTGAGAGACATCCAGGTCCCAGCCTTCGTGGTGGCGAGCTGGAGCGATCACGGACTCCACACCCGCGGCACCTTGGAGGCTTTCGCACAGATGTCCTCACCGCAAAAATGGCTCAGGGTCCATGGGCAGAAGAAGTGGCGATACTTCTACGACCCGGAGAATGTGGAAGCCCAACGGGTGTTCTTCGATTACTACCTCCTCGACAACGGTCCGGGACCGCTCTCCTGGCCGCAGGTGCAGTTGGAAGTCCTGGATACCGCGGAAACCATGCGCATCCGCAGCGACATTTTCTGGCCGGTTCCCGATACACAAGCCGTGCGCCTGTACGCAGGGCTGGAGGAACGCACACTTGCTACCCCGGCGCCGGCTGCATCAAGCCAGGTCACCTTCGACCCGATGGCGGAGAGTCTGGACCTGGAGTACGTCTTCCAGGAACCGGCCGACCTGGTGGGCCCGATGCGGCTTCGGCTTTTCCTGCGGGCCAACGATGCAGAGGATGCGGATATCTTCGTGGCGGTTCGGAAGTTCGCGCGAGACGGCGCCGAAGTGCGGTTCGCCTTTAATGCGCTATTCGACGACGGTCCCGTCGCGCTGGGATGGCTGCGCGCCAGCCATCAGCCGCTGGATGAAGAACGGTCCACCGAGCTGCGGCCCGTGCACCTGCACCTTGCAGAGGAACCGCTGATCCCCGGCGAGCCCCGGGCCCTGGATGTCGAAGTCTGGCCCTCCGGGGTGCACTTCGACCAAGGGGAGAAACTGGTGCTCTCCATTCTGGGCCACGACTTTGTCCACCGGGACCCGGATCTAAACTCTCCGGTCATCAGGCATGCGGACCTGAGGAACAAGGGCACCTGGACCGTGCACAGTGGGCCGGGCGCTGAGACCTACCTGGCCCTACCACTTTTCCAACCCGCGCAGGGCAGCGCGAACCCATCCCCGCAACCAACCAACGATGAGGTGTAGCCATGAGCCAAAAGAACATGCAACCGGACCATATGGTGCTGACGACCTTTATGCTCCCGGCGGGGTACCACCGGGACGCGTGGCGGAGGCCCGGAAGCCGGGCCGAGGAACTGGGGAACCTCGATTTCGTCGCGGACCTGACGCAGATGGCCGAGGAAGCGAAGCTGGATGCGGTCTTCTTCGGGGACATCGTCCACGCAAACAACCTTTTCCGTGACGACATCATGATGAACGGGTTCTACGAACCCATCAGTGTTCTTTCCGCTTTGGCGGCGCGGACCAGCAACATCGGCCTCATCGGCACGATGTCAACCTCCTTTGCAGAGCCATACAACGCAGCCCGCCAGTTCGCGGGCCTGGACCACATGTCCGGCGGTCGTGCGGGGTGGAACATCGTGACATCAAAGGACGGTTTCTCCAACTTCGGGGGAGGGGAAGCACCGGACCCCGTCCAGCGGTATGAGCGGGCCACGGAGTTCGTCGACGTCGTGACCAGGCTCTGGGACAGCTGGGCGGACGACGCCGTCATGGCCGACCGGGAGAACGGGCGGTGGGTGGACTCAGCGCGCCTGCGCAGGATCCATCACGAAGGCAGATACTTCACGGTCGAAGGCCCGATCAACATGCCAAGACCACCGCAGGGCCGTCCGGTACTGGTCCAGGCAGGTTCCTCGGGCCCAGGAATGGACTTGGGGTCATCCGTAGCAGACGTTATCTACACCGCGCAGCCTCGCAAGAATCTTGCCCAGGACTTCTACGCCAGGATGCGCTCCTTGGCAGAGAGCCGCGGCAGGAAGGCAGACTCGGTCAAGATCATTCCCGGGATCCTGCCCATCATTGCCGATACGGTTGCTGAGGCGCAGGGCCTGGCCGATGAGTTGGCCGGCCTGCTGGACCTCGACGCAGGACGCAGGCAAATCGGCGGTGATCTGAAGATTCGTTTGGACGATATTGGGTTCGACGAACAGATTCCGGCGGAGCGCTTCTCAGACGACCCGGCCATGGGCAGCCGTTACCAGATTTTCCGGCGAAAGAGTGTGGAAGAGGGGATGACGCTACGGGAATTGATTGTGGACCGCGCCCGCTCCACCGGCCACATGTGGATGGTCGGCACAGCGGACCAGGTGGCCGAAGTCATGATCGACTGGTTCACCTCCGAAGCGTGCGACGGTTTCAATCTGAACTCTCCCTTCAACCCGGGAGGATTTGAGGCGATCTGCCGGAAGCTGGTTCCGGCGCTCCAGGAACGGGGGTACTTCCGCAGCGAGTACGAAGGATCGACGTTGCGGGAAAACCTTAAGCTCGACCGGCCTTCGACTGAGTGGAGCTAACGGGATGAACACTCAGGACCTGCTTCCCATACCGGGATTTGACCAGGACATGTTTCGGCGGGTCGTAGGGCACTTCGCCAGCGGAGTCACAGTTATCACCACGTCGCATGACGGCCGGCTGTACGGTACGACGGCGTCAGCCGTGAGTTCCCTGTCCATGGACCCGCCCATGATGCTGATGTGCCTGAACCGCAGCAGCAGCACTCATGACGCGGTAAGGGCGGCAGGGATCTATGTCATCAACATCCTCGCCGACCACCAGGAAGACCTGGCACTGCGGTTCGGCAGGAAAGGTGCGGACAAGTTCTCCGGTGTCGGATACACGGTCTCGGAGCATGACGGCGTACCTGTGCTGGAAGACGTGCTGGCGACCATCACCTGCGTCGTAACGGAAGCGCCTCAGGGAGGAAGCCACACGGTGTTCTTCGGACAGGTTGTGGACGCCCGTGCGGCATCAGGTAATCCACTGGCCTACTATCGGGGAGCATTCGGACGGCTTGAGAGCGTCCGTGAGCTGGATACGTACCGGAAGGTCCGGAGATGGGTTCTCTCCCGCTCTACGCCCAGCGGCGGCGAACTGGAGATCCATAACCTGGTGAGGGCGCTCGGCGCGGAGCCTGATGACGTCTTCAACTCATTGGTGAAGCTCACAACCGAAGGACTCGTGTCCCGCTCGGACAGTGGCGCCTTCCATGTCACTCCAATAACAGCGGAACTTAGTGACGGACTCTACGAGGGACGAGCCATGATCGAGGCTGGTGTCATCGCAAGCCGCGCACAGGGATTCGACGAAGGCCTGCTTGAGACGCTCTTGCAGCTGACAAAGGACATGGAGGGCATCCGCTGCTCGGCAGACGGATCGTTGAGGGATTTCCTCGAGCTGCATTCCCGGTTCCACCAGTCATTGGTGCGGGCATCGGGGTCCTCCCAGCTGCTTGAGTCCTACCGGAGGCTAAGCATCGCGGGAGTGTGGACCGAAGCGTGGGATGACACGGATTGGCGGGATCTCCTGGACCATGCAGAGCTGAGCCGGCTGGCGGAGGCTCTCCGGACAGGTGAAACGGATGCTGCCATAGACGCAGTGCGCGCCTATACGGAACAGGCGAAGCACTTTGCCCGGCTGGCCATCGCCAGCAGGGGCGGGGCGGTCTGAGACAGAGGCGCTGGCGGTGCCTGCGAGTCTACGCGCCGGGCCCGGAGCCCCAGAAGGGACCCGGGCCCGGGCCGGGCTAGTCTTCCACCGAATCTCCGCGAACCAGGCGCAGTGCCACCTCGGTGAGGAGCTCGACGCCGCGCACGGCGTCCTCATCGCGGGTGAACTCGGCTTCGTTGTGTGAGATGCCTTCCACACTGGGCACGAACAGCATCACGGTGGGGACATGGTCCTTGAGGTTGGTGGAGTCGTGCCCCGCCACGGTCATGATGTCCCTGTGAGTGAAGCCCAGCGCGTCTGCGGCGGCGCGGCCCAGCCGGACGCCGGCCGGCTGGTAAGGGTTCAGGCCCCACTGGTGGGTCAGTGCCAGGGAGACCCCGGTCCGGGACCGGGACTCGGCTTCGGCAATGCGCTTGTCCAGCAGGTCCATGGCGCGGGCGAGGACGGATTCGTCCGGTGAACGCAGGTCCAGGTTCATAACCACCTGGCGGGCGATCGTCACCGGAGAGTTGGGCAGCACCTGCAGCTGGGACACTGAACTGTGCAGCAGGCCCGGCTCGAACTCTTCGGTGAGGTCCCGGGCGGCGGCGATGACCAGCGCCGCTCCGTACAGGGCGTCCCTCCGGTCAACCATCCGCGTGGACCCGGTGTGGGACTGGTCCCCGTCCACCGTGACCTGGTACTTCGCCGCTGCCCAGGTCTTATCCACGATGCCCACCTGGGTGCCGGTTTCCTCGAGGATGCGGCCCTGCTCAATGTGGATCTCGGCATACCGCGCAACGGAGTCCAGGGCCGGGGCAGTACCCGCCGCGGACGGACTGCCCAGTGCCTCGGCCACGGTGGTGCCGGCCAGGTCCGCGGTGGCACGGGCTGTTTCAAGGGACAGCTTTCCCGTGAAGACGCCGCTGCCCATCATGCTGGGGGTGAAGCGGCTGCCTTCCTCATTGAACCAGTTCACTACTGCAAGGTTGAAGGCCGGGGCCAGTTCACCTGCCTCCGCGGCGGCTGCTGCCCGAACCACTGCGTGAGCGGCCGCCAGTACTCCGTAAGCGCCGTCGTACCGTCCGGCCAGCGGCTGCGAATCAAGGTGCGAGCCGAGCAGGACCCACGGCGCTCCGGGCACGAGTTCCACCAGCCCGAACTGGTTGCCGGCCGAATCAACGGCCTCGGTGAGGCCGTGTTCAGCGAGCCAGGTGCTGAACCAGGCGCGGACGGCATGGTCCTCCGGTGTTCCTGCCTGGCGGTCGACGCCGCCTCCCGCAGTTGCGCCGAAGCTGGACATGACGGCGAAATCCGCCAGGAAACTGGAGTTGCTGGTGCTCATCGATTGTCCTTCGCTGAAGTGGGGAAAATGGGGAGGTCCGGATGGAGAAAACGGAGTTCGCCGCCCACCATGGTGCCCAAAACCCGGGTGGTCCCGATCCGGGAGGAATCAACAGTCGTGGGATCCTGGTCCAGGAAAACCAGGTCCGCGAGGAGCCCGGGGGAGAGGCTTCCCTTTTCCCGGGACGTACCGGTGGCTGCAGCGGAGCCGGTGGTGTAGGCCGCCAGAGCCTGCTCGGCGGTGATCCGTTCCGCGGGCCCGTACGCCATACCCGCAGGAGTCAGCCGTTCCACGAAGGACTGCATGACATCCAGCGGCCGACCGTTGGAAACCGGACGGTCGGAACTGCCCGGCAGGACGGCGCCGCGGCGCAGCAGTCCGGCAGCCGGGTAGGAAAGCCCGGTGCGGGCAGGGCCAAGCAGTTCGGCCATGCCGTCGCCGAATTCAGTGATGAAGTGCGGCTGCGGAACCAGGACGATTCCCGCCTCCGCAATCCGGTCCAGCTGTTCCGGCCGGACCACGCCGCCATGCTCGATCCGGTTGGGGAAACAGTTGGGTCCGTAGGATTCCTGGGCCTCAACAATGATGCTGATGGCGTGATCCACTGCAGCGTCGCCAATGGCGTGCATGGCGATCGGCCACCCCGCGCGGTAGGCCGCGAGGGCCGACTCGCGGAGTTCCGCGGCGTCCATTTGCAGGTAGCCGTGGTTGTGCGTGCAGCCCACGTAGTCCTCGGACATGTATGCCGTGCTGCCCAGCAGCGACCCGTCGCTGAAGATCTTTACCGGACCGATGCGCAGCCACTCGTCACCCAGCCCGGAGCGGATGCCGGCGTCCAGTCCCAGGCCGCCGCCGTCGTCCTCGTGACCGGAAAGCGGGCGGAGCGCATCGAGCACCAGCATGGGCTGCATCCGCACCGAGAGCAGGCCCTTGTCCCGGGCAGACAGATAGGCGCCGAACTCCCGGGGGGAGTGGCCAATCCAGCCGCCGGCAATCCCGGCGTCCGTGACACTGGTGATGCCTTCGGTGAGGTAGTGCGCAGTGGCCAGCTCCAGGGCCTTCTCGATGGTCTCCAGCGGATAAGGCAGCATGAGTTCCTGGACCAGCCGCATGGCGTTCTCTTCGAGGAGGCCGGTGGGCCGGCCGTCGTCGCTGCGGACCACGACGCCGCCCTCAATCCCGGCGGTGAGGTCCTGCGTCGCGGCCACGAGGTCCAGTGCTGCGCCGTTCAGGGTGCAGGCGTGGCCCGAGGAATGCTTGATCCACACCGGCCGGCCGCCCGAAGCCTCATCCAGCCGGTCACGGTCCGGCTGGGCACCGCCGAGCAGGAGGGGACTGAAGCCAGAGGCAACCACCCACTCGCCGGGTGCCAGCTGGTCTGCGGCAGCGGAAATCGCCGAATACACGCCGTCCAGCGAGCGGGCATCCCCCAGTGCGGTTTCCATCAGGCCAAGGCCGAACCAGACGCTGTGGCTGTGCACATCGTTGAAGCCGGGCACCACCGTCAGTCCCTCGGCGTCGAACACTGCGCGGGCAGGGATATCAGCGTCCGGGTCCACGGCCAGGATCCTGCCGCCGAGGATCGCCAGGGTACTGGCGCGAGGATGCGCCGGATCCTGGGTAAGGACATGGGCGTTGGTAATCAACAGGTCTGCGAGCATGGGTTCCTAGCCGTTGTTCCGTTCCCACGGCGAAGCACGGAAAATGCACAGCCTGCTGGGTGTCACCCCCATTCAACTATGGCTAAATGTCTCGCTCAATGGACATAAGCCGCCATAGTTGGCGGATAAATTATGCATATCCATAAAGTGGCAGGATGACCGACATCCTCGTCCCGGCCCTGGTTCCATCCGCCCGGACCTTTCCGCTCGAAGCCCCCGCCGGGCACCAGTGGGAAGACCTGATCCGGCGGCTGTGGACCCAGCGGGATTCGCTCGTCACTGACTTCCTCTCCCGCTTCGAAGCCGTGTCCTACGACGACGCAAAGGTACCCGCGGAGGACGTCTACCAGACGGCCGTGGACACCATGGACATGTTCCTGTACCAGATGGCGGGGCTGGAACTGCCGCCGGACCTGCGGAACCTGCCGCGCGAGGTAGCCACCCGCCGCGCGTCACAGGGCGTGCCGCTGCAGTCCTTCCTGGAGGCAGTCCGGAACGACTTCCGCGTCCTGTGGAAGGGCCTGGAGCGGGTTGCGCACGGGGACGGGGTAAACGTCCTGGTGTCCAACATGGACCGGGTGATGGACGTGGTGGAGGGTTACGTATCGAACATCCAGCAGTCCTTCGTGGAAGCCGAAGCGCTCCTGGCCCGGGACAAGCAGCTGTACCGCCAGCGCCTGCTCTCCCGGCTGTTCAGCGGAGAACCCAAAACTCCGCAGGACCTCGAGGACATTGCCGCCGGGCTGGGGGTCCGGACGGCTGACTCATTCGAACTGCTGGCCGTGATCGGCGACGCCGTGGCAGAGGCCCAGCGTGCGTTCCTCCATGACCGGAGGCTGCATTCCTATGAACGGGCCGGAGTCCTGTACATCTTCCGGCAGCGCCGCACCGGTTCCTGGCAGCAGGAACCGCCAGGATTCGCAGCCGGCTACGTCCCAAACATCGCGGGACTGGCGGCAGTGCCGGCTGCTGCCTCATCCGCCCTGGTGCTGGCGCGCAGCGGCGGCCCCGGCCTGCAGACGGTCCAGGAGGCCTGGCAGCGGATCGCTGCCGAACTGCTGGAGCAGACGCTGCCGGGATTCTGCTCCGGAGTCCAGGAAGCACTGGGCCGGTGCACAGACCACGAGCGGGCCCGGCTGCTCCAGGTAGCCGAGAGCTACGCCCGGACGGGATCCATCAAGGAAACCGCGGAAGAGCTCTACTGCCACCGCAACACCGTGGTCAACCGGCTCCACTCGCTGCAGCAGGTCATAGGACTGGACCTGGCCGTCCCCACGGAGGCGGCATGGGCGCTGATCGCGCTCAGCACCCTCGCGGAATATCCGCGCACTGTCTAAATGCCCAATTTCCGCGTAAAAGGTGGGTGAAATTTGTCATTGTTTGGTCAATTGCCGCCTGACTACGCTCAGTGAGATACCTCCCACACCGGCCCGCATGCCCCCCCATCTATGCGATGCGGCCAGCTCGAAAGGCACCATCACTCGTGACTAACACCTCCACTCGACCCGGGGAGCGCGGCGCACCCGCGACGATCTCCGGAAAGGACGCCGGCACCATTGCCCGCGCTTCCTTCGTTGGCACCGCGCTGGAATGGTACGACTACTACCTCTTCGGCACAGCGGCAGCGCTGGTCTTCAACCGCCTGTACTTCACCACCATGGACCCCACTGCGGCGCTGCTGGCCTCCTTCGCCACTTTCGGCGTCGGCTTCGCGGCGCGCCCCATCGGCGCCATCCTCTTCGGCTACATCGGCGACAAGTTCGGCCGCCGGCCGGCACTGCTTGCCACCATCGTGATGATCGGCATCGCTACCGGCCTCATCGGCCTGCTGCCGGACTTCGGCTCAATTGGCCTCGCAGCACCGATCCTCCTGGCTGTCCTGCGACTGGTCCAGGGCCTCGCCGTCGGCGGCGAATGGGGCGGTGCCGTCACCATGGCCATCGAGCACGCGCCAGTAGAGAAGCGCGGCCGGTTCGCGGCCCTGGTGCAGGTCGGTTCGCCGGTAGGTACCCTGCTCTCCTCCGCAGCCTTCTCCCTGGTGCTCCTCTTCCCGTCGGAGACCTTCGACGCCTGGGGCTGGCGCATCCCGTTCCTGATGGCCTTCCCACTGCTGCTCATCGCCCTGTGGATCCGCATCAAGGTTGAAGAATCTCCCATCTTCAAGGATCTCCTGGCCCAGGAAGAGACCTCCAAGGTCCCTGCTCTGGACGTCTTCCGCAACGCCGGCGGCCGCCTGGCCGTAGCCGTGATGGCAGCGCTGCTGGGCGTGGGCGGTTTCTACATGATCACCACCTTCATTGTCAGCTACGGCTCCAACACCCTCGGCGTGGACCGCCAGGTCATGGTCAACGCCACGCTGATTGCCGCCGTCGCCCAGATCTTCGTCACCATCGCGATGGGCCGGCTGTCCGAGAAGATCGGCCCCGGCAAGGTCACCATGTGGGGCGGCATCCTCACCGCTGTTGCGGCCTTCCCGATCTTCGCCATGGTGGATACCAAGTCCACGGTGATGATCATGCTGGCAATCACCATCGGCATTGTGCTGATTGCCGTGGCCTACGCGGTCAACGGTGCGCTGCTGACCGAACTGTTCCCGCCGAAGCTGCGTTACTCCGGCGTTGCCCTGGGCTACAACATTGCAGGCGCCACCAGCGGTTTCATGCCGCTGCTGGCCACCGCGATGCTTGGATTCTCCGGCAACCAGTCCTGGGGCGGCGCGCTCATCCTGGCCATCATTGCCCTGATCACCGCCGTCGGCGGCTTCCTCGGCGAGCGGCTGCGGGTGCAGGACAAGCGGATCGTCTCCGCGGACTGACCCCCCGCGCTGCCGTTACGCGCGGCGGCGAACCACAATCCGGCCGGCAGGGAGTATCCGTTCCCCCATGGACTTCCTGCCGGCCTTTCCAGGCCAGGCCCCGCCGGTTCCCCGCGGCGGGGCCTTTGCCGTGCGCGGACAACGCCCGTCCGTTCAAAGAGCCAGCCGCATCAGCACGCGCGGAAATCCGTTGAGGACTGATGAGGTGTCTGCTGCCTTGGTGAACCCGGCGGTTTCGAAGAGGCTGCGGGTGCCGACGTACGCCATGGTCAGGTCCACTTTCGCGCCCTGGTTGTCCACCGGGTAGGCCTCGACGGCGGGTGCCCCGCTGCGGCGCGCGAAGTCCACGGCACCGGCTACCAGCGCATGCGAGATTCCCCGGCCCCGGTAGCCCGGCCGGACCCGCACGCACCACAGGGACCACACCGGCAAATCATCGAGAAGGGGAATCCTGCGGTTTGTCGCGAACGAGGTGTCCGCCCGCGGATGGATGGCCGCCCATCCGGCCGGTTCGCCGCCGTCGTATGCCAGGACACCGGGCGGAAGGTCTTCGGCCAGCAGTTCCCGAACCCGTTCACCGCGGGCGCGGCGCTGCAGGAACTGGTTCTCCCTGGAACTGGGCAGCCGGTAGCTCAGGCACCAGCAGGCGTTCGATTCGGGATTCCTGGGCCCCAGCACGGCGGCAGTATCCTCGAACACCGTGGCAGGCCGGACCTCGACTGGCATGGCCAAACCATACTCCCTGACGCTTGGCTCACAGAAGCTGAGATCCCCGCGGAAACGGGCTAGACTAGCCGGTTCATCCGGCGGATCCCCCTGCCGGAAGACCAAGGCAGCAGGAAACAGAAAAGAGAGCGCAATGTTCGCCGCTGGAGCGTCCATTACCGAGATCGAGCAGGACGTCGAGGACATGATCGTGCAGCTGGTGCACCGGCTGGGAGACCTGGCCGATGCGGATCCGGATCCGGTGGGGGCCCAGGAACGGGCCTACATCAAGGCCTTCTCCGACGTCCGCGCCAACAGCTCCATGGACCAGGCCGCACTCCTGGAAACAGCCATCAGCCGGCCAAACCTGGCCGAGTCGCTGCTGTACCTGAACCGCCGCCTGGATGCGGCCAACCTGAACCCGCGGGATCCGGCCGGAATCATCGGCGTCGTCATCCGCCTGGCCATGGACGGGCTGTGGGTCAGCGACATCCTGGACTCGAGCCGGTTTACCCGTCCGGAGCGCGAGCGGATCACTAGACTGCTCACGGCGCTGTCCCGGCTGAGTGATGAGCGGATGGCGGAACTGCTCCCGGAGTGCGCCGCCACCCGCTAGCCGTTACTTCCTGTCATCCCCGGTGAGGCGCTGGGACAGGTAGACCGGGATCATCGAGGCCACGATCAGCACGGCGGCGATGACGTTGACCACGGGCGCCTGGTTGGGGCGGGCCATGTTGTTGAAGATCCAGATCGGCAGGGTTTCGGTGCCCGGCGGGGCGGTGAAGGTAGTGACCACCACTTCATCGAAGCTCAGCGCGAAGGCGAGCAGCCCGCCGGCCACGAACGCCGAGCGGAAGCCGGGGAACGTGACCTGGAAGAAGGTTTTCACCACGTTGGCGCCCATGTCCATGGCGGCTTCCTCCAGCCCGCGGTTCATCCGGCCCAGCCGGGCCTGGACGTTGTTGAACACCATGACGATGCAGAACGTCGCGTGGCCCACAATCACGGAGAACAGCCCCAGCCCGATGCCGAGCGGTTCTAGGACGGTCTTGAACGTGTTGTTGAGGGCGACGCCGGTGACAATGCCAGGCAGGGCGATGGGCAGCACCACCAGCAGGTTGATGGTGTTCTTCCCGAAGAAGTCGTAGCGGGACAGGGCGAACGCCACCATGGATCCCAGCAGCAGGGCGATCACCGTGGCCACGGACGCCACCTTCAGCGAGGTCCACAGCGCCTCGCGGACACCTTCGTTGTGCCAGGCAGCGACCCACCAGCGGGTGGTGAACTCCTGAATGGGGAAGGCGCCGGACGTAGTGGCGTTGAACGAATTGGCGATCACCAGCAGCAGCGGCAGGTAGATCGCCGCCATGACCAGGCCTGCGAAGACCCGGAGGGTGATTTTGGCGGAAGCCGATAGCCTCATGGGTCTCTCCTACAGTTGCTTCAGGGCGCCGGACTTGCGGGCCAGGAACAGGTAAAGCACGACGACGAGAATCGGCACGGTGCCGAAGGCTGCCGCGAGCGGCGGGTTGAGGTTGATGTTCGAGGCGATGACGGTGCCGATCACCTGGGTCTTGCCGCCAACGAACTGCGCGGCGATGTAGTCGCCCAGGCTCAGCGAGAAGGTGAAGATGGACCCGGCCACGAAAGCGGGCTTGAGCAGCGGCACGGCCACGGTCCAGACCGTGGACCACGCCTTGGCGCCGAGGTCCGAGGAAGCATCGAAGAGGCTGTCCGGGATTTGCCGGAACGCGTTGTAAACCGGCACCGCCATGTAGGGGAACCAGAGGTAGGCAAGCGTGATGATCAGTGCGGCGGTGCCGTAGCCGGGCCCGGTCAGGCCCAGCGGAGCGAGCAGCCAGTCCAGCGGGCCGCCGGAGGAGAAGGTGATGCGCCAGGAGAAGACCTTCACCAGGTACCCGGCCCACAGCGGGAGCGTGATGCCGATGGCCAGTGCCGCACGCATCTTCGGGGATGCCACCTTGGCCATGTAGAGCCCCAGCGGCAGAGCCAGCGCTGCGCACAGGACGGTGACCGCCAGGGCGATGCCGATGGTCCGCAGTGCGGTCTGCTGGTAGGCGGGGACCGTGATGATTTCGATGAAGTTCTCCAGCGTGAACGCGGGAATGACTTTCGACGTGAAGCTGTCAGTCCGCCAAAAGGCGGTGATGAACAGCAGGATCAGGGACCCGATGTAGAGCACGCCCAGCCAGCCCAGCGGCAGCAGCAGCAGGCCGGTGAGGCGGGCTTTCGGCCGGGCATACAGGATGCGGGAAATGCGGTCGCCCAGGCTGTTCCGGGGCTGCACCGCCGCTGCGGGAGGGGGTGGGGTTTCGTGGATTACTGCCATGGCGCTTTCCGGCGGGATTCCGCCGATTCTCCTCTGGGGCCGGGCTATGAACTGACAAGCCGCAGGGGCGGCTGGGTTGGAAACCGGCGGGCGGCGGCGTCGAACCGCCGCCCGCCGGTGGTCTTGCGGGACGGGCCGCTGGGACTAGCCCTTGACCTCGGTCCAGGCCTTGGTCCATTCCTGGTAGTTGGTGCAGGTCACGTCCGTGCGGCCGTCGACGCACTGCTCAACGGGAGTGGTCCACATCCAGACCTGCTTGTAGTACTCCTCGTCCGTGGCATGGAACGTCTCGCAGTGGGCTGCGTTGGCGTCGGAACCCTCGCAGGCCAGGGCGTTGGCCGGAGCCATGCCGAAGTTCTGCGAGATCTGGGCGTTGACCTCGGCGGAGGAAGCGTAGTCCATCCACTTGTAGGCGCAGTTCGGGTTCTTCGCTTCAGCGGCGATCATCCAGGTGTCGGACCAGCCGGTGGCACCTTCCTTGGGCAGCACGGACTCCACCTTGCCGCCGTCGCCCTGGGCCAGGTTCACGATGACCTGCCAGCCGGTGCCCATGTGGGCGGTGCCGGAGGAGATGGAGCTGACAGCCTTCAGCGCGTCGTTCCAGTATTCGCCCACCAGGCCGTTCTGGGTCTTGAGCAGTTCCACGGCGGCGGCCAGCTGGTCCGCGTCCAGTGCGTAGGGGTTGGTGATGCCGAGGTCCGGCTGGGTGGCCATCAGGTACACGGCGGCGTCGGCGATGTAGATGGGGGAGTCGTAGGCCATGGTCTTGCCGGCGTACTCGGTGTCCTCTTCCCACAGCGGAGCCCAGGAATCCGGGGCTTCGGCAACGTGGTCCGTGTTGTACATCAGGACGTTGGCGCCGCGGCCAATCGGAACGCCGTAGCTCTTGCCGTTGAGCGTGTCATACACCTGGCCCTTGAGTCCGTCGACGATGTTGCCGAAGTTGGGGATTAGCTCCGTGTTGATCGGAGCCACGTCGCCGCCGGCGATCAGGCGCAGTGATGCATCGCCGGACGCGGACACCAGGTCGTACTCGCCGCTGCGCATCAGCTGGACCATTTCATCCGAGGTGGCACCGACTTTGCGGTTCACCTGGCACTTGGTCTCTTCTTCGAACGCGCTGACCCAGTCGGCGTCGGGGTTCGTGGAGCCGTCCTCCACGAAGCCTGCCCAGGCAATGATGTTGACCTGGCCTTCGCTTTCGCCGACTTCCGATGCCATGGGCAGGTCCGGGACCTGGATCCCGGTGGTACCGGAGCCGGAGGTGGAGGCATCTCCGCCGCAGCCGGCCAGGACCAGCGAAAGCGAGGCGAGCGCTGCCAGCGGCAGGGCCTTGGTGATCTTCATGGTGAACCTTTCATAGTGGGTGCGGTGCGGGTGGAGCTGGGCCGGCGGAGCGCCGGCCGGGAGGAGAGAAGTGTCAGGAGACGTGGAAGTTGAAGCGTGCGGGCCACTGGAGCTCGACGGCGTCACCGCGGGAAGCGGCGCTGGCCCGGGAATCGTTCTGTTCCTGGACGATCAGCCGGTCCCCGGTTGCGGTGGACGCCACGTAGCGGGTGGTGGGTCCGGTGTAGACGATTTCCTCGATGATGGCGGGAACGGAGGAGAACCCTTCGGGTGCCGGGGTCCCGGGGGCGGACAGGTGGATGCGTTCGGGGCGGATGCTCACCAGGGAGTCTGTGCCGGTCAGCTGCCGGGCCAGTTCTCCTTCCACGAGGTTGGTGCTTCCGAGGAAGGTCGCCACGAAACGGGTGGCGGGACGCTCGTAAAGGTCCTCCGGGGTTCCCACCTGCTCGATGTTGCCGTTGTTGAAGACGGCAACCCGGTCAGAGAGCGTCAGCGCCTCTTCCTGGTCATGGGTGACGAAGATGAAGGTGATGCCGACTTCGCGCTGGATCTGTTTCAGCTCAATCTGCATCTGTTCACGCAGCTGCTTGTCCAGGGCGCCCAGCGGTTCGTCCAGCAGCAGGACCTGCGGGCGCAGGATCAGCGCACGGGCCAGGGCGATGCGCTGGCGCTGGCCGCCGGAAAGCTGGGAGGGCAGCCGCCCGGCCACCTGCGGCAGGCGCACCATGTCCAGGGCCTCGGCCACCCGGCGCTCACGTTCGGCCTTCGGCGTCTTGCGGAGTTTTAGTCCGTAGCCAACGTTCTGGGCCACGGTCAGGTGGGGGAAGAGGGCGTAGTCCTGGAAGACCGTGTTGACGTCCCGCTCGAACGGAGCCTTTGAGGTGACGTCGGTGCCGTGCAGCTTGATGGTGCCGCTGGTGACGGGTTCGAAGCCGGCCACCATGCGCAGGACGGTGGTCTTGCCGGAGCCTGACGGCCCCAGCAGGGAGAAGAATTCACCGGAGCGGATGTCCAGGTCCAGGTCCTTGACCGCGGTGAACTCGCCGAAGCTCTTGGTCACGGAGGAGAGGCTGATGGCGTCGCCGGACAGCGCCGGTTCCTCTGTGGCGGGGGAGAGTGATGCTGTGCTGGCTCGCACGGTGGATCCTTTCACTTCAGCTGGAGGCGCCGAAGCGCGTCAGGGTGTAAAGCTATGAAACCAGATGTTATATGTAATTCACGTCACGTCAGGTAAATTTCTTGTTACGGATGCGTGGCCCGGCATGCCGGCACCGTCGCGCCCGCCAAGCTGGAAAGATCGTGAACATGCCTCGAAATACCGCTCCGCAGAAACGCCTCCTTACCGCTGTCTTCGCTCCGCTGGGCGACGCCGGCAAGGCCAGCCGCGTCGAAGAGCGCATAGTTCAGGGGATTTCGGCCGGTGCGCTGGCGGACGGTGACCGGCTGCCCACCGAAATGGAACTGGCCGCATCGATGGGGGTGGCCACGGTGACGGCCCGCGAGGCGCTGGCCGGCCTGCGCTCCAGGGGGTTGGTGGAAACGCGCCGCGGCCGCGAAGGCGGCACGTTTATTACGCTGCCTTCCGGAGACAGGTCGGTGCTGGTGCGCCGCCGCCTCACCGGCATGAGCCGGGTTGAACTGCGGGACCTGGCCATCCACTACGCAGCAATCGCGGCCACCGCTGCGGAGCTCGCCGCGGACGCTGCAGACCGCGAGGACGTGGAGGCGCTGGCCCAGCTCCTGGACGCCCCCGAGGGCAGCAGCAACCGCGCTGTGGGCGATTTCCTGCTTGAACTCGCCGCACTCAGCCAGTCCGCCCGGCTGACCCGGGAATACGTGCGGCTGCACACCGAGTACGGTTCGCTGCTGGGCCTGGCCCACGCGGATCCCGGGTTCAACTCCGCGATGGTGGGGCTGTGCCGGCAGATCTGCGAGGCAGTGGCCGGCGCCGACGCCTCCGCCGCACGGTCCCTCGTCCGGCAGTATGTCCAGGCCTCGGTTGCCTGGCTGATTGATGAACACACCCGTCTTCACTCCTCCGCCGACCTCACTACGGCAGAGAAACCACCCGCGCCCGCCAGGAGGAAAGCATGAGCATTTCCCGCATTGACGCAGCAGGACCGTCCCCGGCAGCAACGCCGGCGGACCTTGGCACGTTCTTCCGGGAACTGCTGGAGATCCTGGAGGAATGGAAACCCCGGCTGGAGGTTCTCTTTCGCGACCCCGCGGCGGCGCCCTCGCGCCGCGAAGTGGACGCCGTCGTCGAGCCCCTGACCATCGCCCTGCTCCAGCGCACCGACTACCCGCTGGCGGGAGGTGGCTTCGTGGCCGCCCACAATGCCCTGGGCGATGCCCCCTGGCATATGGCCTGGTGGCAGGGGCGGAGCAAGGAAGTCCAAGTGCTGTCCTCGGTGGAGAGCATGGGGGAAGCCTATTCCCGGCGTGAGTGGTTCACCGTCCCCGTGGAGACCGGCAACAGCCACATCACCGGCCCGTATGCGGATTTCATCTGCACCGATGAATACACAGTGACCCTGACGTCCCCGCTCACCGTCGGCGGGAACGTGGTGGGCGTGGTGGGTGTGGACGTGTTCGTCGAGTCGCTGGAGGAAGTCCTGCTTCCGGACCTGCGCAGGGTGCACCCCGAAGCGTCCCTGGTGAACCGCGTGGGGCGGGTTGTGGTCTCCGCCGATCCCCAGCTGGCGGCCGGACGGCTACTGGTGGGGGACTGGCGGCAGGCTGCAGAGCCGGCGCGGATGGAACTGCGCGGCCCGGAACACACCGGGCGGTTCGCAGCGGTGCACCCCTGCGGAGCGCTTCCGCTCGCCGTCGCCGTCCCGCTCTAGCGCGTCGTTCCCGCCCCGCCGAGAGGCCAGTTACGGCTCTTTTCGGCCGCGAGAAGAGCCGTAACTGGCCTCTCGACGGTGGAGGGACGGTCTCAGGCCGCGGCGGAGCGGGCCGGGATGTGGAAGAACGGCACGGTGCGGTTAACCATGGGCCCGATCAGCAGCGCGAAGGCCACGGTGCCCAGGCCGACGGCGCCGCCCAGGGCCCAGCCAATGGCAAGAACCGTCACTTCGATGCCGGTGCGGACCGCCCACAGCGGCCAGCCGAACCGGGCGTGCAGTCCGGTCATGAGCCCGTCGCGCGGCCCGGGACCCATCCGCGCTCCGATATACAGCCCGGTGGCGACCGCCAACAGGGTCAGCCCTCCGGCAAACAGCAGGATCTGCCCCCACAGTTCGGCCGGCTCGTCCACCACGGCCAGCCCCACCTCCGCGCTGGGTCCCACCAGGAGCACGTTCAGCACGGTCCCGACGCCGGGCTTCTGCCGCAGCGGGATCCACAACAGCAGCACCACCAGCCCAATCAGGTTGGTAACCAGCCCGAACGCGATGCCGGTCTGCAGGCTGGTGCCCTGTGCCAGCACGTCCCACGGGGAGACGCCCAGCCCCGCCCGGATCATCATGCCGATGGAGAAGCCATAGAAGAAGAGGCCGGCGAGCAGCTGCAGCACCCGGCGGAGGAAGTTCGCGGACATGAGAACAACCAAACTCCCCTGCGGGCGGGAATCCAAAAGCCCGGTTCCGCCCGGAGACATATTGGGTAACCGGCAGGGGATCCGCTAGGCGCGGAGGCGGATGACGGCGTCGGCCTTTGCCGCGTGCGCTGCTACCAGATCCGCGTTGGCCTGGTCGCTACCCAGCGCCCAGGCCCGCGCCGCGTCCGGTGCCTTGCCGAAGAGTTCGTGCCGTGCGGCCAGCCGGTCCGTGCGCTCGGTGTCCTCCAGCGTTAGGTACCAGACGGCGTCGAGCCGGTCCCGCGCCTGCGGCCAGGCACCGTCCGGAAGCAGCAGGTAGTTGCCCTCGGTGATGACCAGCGGGACCTCCCGCCGGACCGGCAGCGCAGATCCCACCGGTTCTTCCAGCTCGCGCCGGAACTCCGGCGCGTAGACCACCTGTTCATCTGCGGCCCGGAGCCGGCCCAGCAGGGCCGCGTATCCGCCGTCGTCGAACGTGTCCGGCGCGCCCTTCCGGTCCCGTGCACCCATCTCTTCCAGTACCCGGTTGGCCAGGTGGAAACCATCCATGGGAACTACGACGGCGAGGTCCGGTCCCAGCGCTGCTGCCAGCGCCGCTGCCAGGGTGGATTTGCCGGCGCCTGGCGGGCCGGTGATGCCAAGGATGCGGCGGGAGCCGGCGGCCAGGGCGCGGGCCTGCGCGGTGAGCTCCGCCAGCGAGCGGTCCAGGATCTGCATGCCACCATCTTCGCGCAGCGGGCTGGAATGTTTTGGCGGCAAGGGTGGTTAATGGAGGTGCAACTGAATATGGGGATGATCGGTATCGACGATGTTCGCCGTACCTGGGGAAGCGGGCCGAGGACGCAGGGTTATCTCGCAAACGCCCCCTGTAAACCAATAAGTGCCAAACCTATGCGCACTGACTTCGCCCTCGCCGCCTAGGCCAGAGTGAGTCCGTCAGGCCGGAAACGCTTCCGTTCCGGATCCTGGCGTCGATAAGGAAGCCACTGCCGGACACCGCTGCCGTTCAGGTGTCCGGGACTTGCTGAACGGCTGGGCCCGGATCAGCCACTCGCCTGCGAGATGGCCGGGGCCGAGAAAATCCAGAGCAGGATGCGCCCGGAGAAGCCCAGATACTCCAGCATCGGACGGGGGTTCGATTCCCCCCATCTCCACCCAAGGCCTGTCCGGGACGTGCAGCGTTCCGGACAGGCCTATTTCGGTTCGGGCCCGGCGGAGCCGCCCGAAGACTCCCGCACCACCAGTTCGGGCTGGAACGTGACGTGCCGGTGGTGATGGTCTTCCGCCAGTTCGTCCTCCAGCAGCTCCACCGCAGTGCGGCCGATCAGCCGTGCCGGCTGGCGGATGGAGGACAGCGGAACAATCGCGGACGGCGCGAAGTCAATGTCGTCGTAACCGACCAGGGCAATGTCCTGCGGCACCCGGAGCCGGTGGTCGAAGACGAAGGCCTGCAGCAGCCCGATCGCGAGCAGGTCATTGGCGGCGAACACCGCGTCCGGCCGGGATGTCTCGGGACGGCGGAGCAGCTCCTCGCCGACCCGCCGGCCCTCCAGTACCGTCAGCGCGGCGGTTTCCACGACGTCGAGGGAGGCTCCGGGTACCGCGTCCACGGCTGTCCGGGCACCGGTCTGCCGGTCGGCTACCTGGTGCAGGGCAGCAGGGCCGCCCACGAAGGTGATGCTCCGAGCGCCACCGTCCAGCAGGTGGGCGACGGCCATGCGTCCGCCTTCGACGTCGTCAACTGCCAGGGAGCAGTACTGCGAGGCGGGAGCCTGCTCATCCACCAGCACCACCGGGGTGCCGCGGGAGCGGAGCCGGTCGATGCGGCTGCGGTCTTGGGAGGACTGCGGGGTAATCAGTACTCCGCGCACCCGCTGCTCCTCGAACAGGTCCAGGTAAACCTCTTCGCGGGCGTGGGAGAGTCCGGAGTTGCCCACGATGACGGCCTGGCCAAGCGTATCCGCAGCGGCTTCCGCTCCCCGGGCGATCTCATTGTAGAAGGGGTTCCCGGTGTCCTGGACCACCAGTCCGATGGTCCGGGAACGGCCGGCCTTGAGCTGGCGGGCGACGTCGTTGCGGACGTATCCCAGGTCCTCGATAACCTTCAGGACCCGGCGGCGGCGGTCCTCGGAAACTACCTCCGGGCGGTTAATGACGTTGGAGACAGTGCCGATCGAGACCCGCGCTTCCCGGGCGACGTCCTTGATGCTGACCGGGAATCTGTCCATTTGCTCTTCACTTCCGTCCGGACGGGGTCCACTCCTCCTGGCACCGTCACCGGCGGGCCGGACCCGCGGGACAGGTTCTTATTGTAAGCAGCATGTCCTTTGGGCACCGGAGCGCCGGTATGGATGTTACAGGGCGGCCCGCACCCGCGGTTCGTAGCGGATCGGCTCGAAGGTGCGCGCCACCAGGCGGCGCAGTTCCTCCAGCCCGCCGGTAACCAGTCCGGCGGAGCGGGCCTGGACCAGGACGTTGCCAATGGCGGTGGCTTCCACCGGCCCGGCGAAGACCGTGCGGCCGGTGCGGTCCGCCGTGAGCTGGCACAGGAGGGTGTTCTGCGAGCCGCCGCCCACCACGTGGACGGTGCGGATGCTGCGTCCGGTGAGGCTTTCCATCTGTTCAATGACGTCCGCGTAGGCGGCTGCCAGTGATTCAAGGATTGAACGGACCATTTCGGCCCGCCCGCGCGGCGGCCGCAGGCCATGTTCCTCGCACCAGGCGGTGACCCTGGCGGGCATGTCCCCCGGGGCGGTGAATCGCTCGTCCTGAACGTCGAACACCGGCACCGGAGCGGTAACGGCCGCAGCCTGGCTGATCAGCTCGGCAAGGTTGCTGGTGCGCTGGGAATCGGTGGTGCCGGGTCCGTCCCAGGTGCGGATCGATTCGGAGAGCAGCCACAGCCCGGACACGTTCTTCAGGTACCGGATGCGCCCGTCCACGCCGCCCTCATTGGTGAAGTTTGCGGCGTGGCTCTCCGGGGTGAGGACCGGGCCGGGCAGCTCCAGGCCAACAAGTGACCAGGTGCCGGAGGAGATGAACGCAGCGTTCTCGTCGGTGAACGGCACTGCCACCACGGCGGACGCGGTGTCATGCGAACCAACGGCGGTGACCGGCACTCCGGCCGGGGCGCCCAGCTCTTCCGCCACACCGGAGAGGAGTCCGCCGATCCGCTCGCCGGGGACAATGAGCGGAGCGAAGAGGCCTTCCGGGAGCCCAAGGCGGTCCATCAGGCCGGTGTCCCACTGCCGGGTGCGGGCATCCAGCAGTCCGGTGGTGGCCGCGTTGGTCTCCTCAGTGACCTGCCTGCCCGTGAGCCAGTAGGCAATGAGGTCAGGGACCATCAGGGCCCGGTCCGCCATGGCCAGGTCACCGCGTTCCCGGTCCACCGCCAGCTGGAACACCGTATTGAACGGCAGGTGCTGCAGTCCGCTGCGGGAATACAGCTCTTCCGGAGTCACTGCCGCATGCACGGACCGCACCCCGTCAGCGGTGCGTCCGTCCCGGTAGTGGTAGGGCAGGCCCAGCAGCTTGCCGCCGCGCAGCAGCCCGTAGTCCACGGCCCAGGAGTCGACGCCGATGGACCGGACGTCCGGTTCCTCCCGGAACGCCTGGGCCAGCCCGGCGGCCAGCGACCGGTAGAGCTCCGTGATGTTCCAGTGCAGGCCGGGCCCGTTCCCCTCGTGCAGCCGAACCGGCTGGTTGGCGAAACGGGCCACGTGCCGCATCCGGATCCGGCCGCCGGAGACGCCGCCAAGGATGACGCGGCCACTGGTGGCCCCGAGGTCGACGGCCGCTACGGATGCAGCTTGCTCCATGCTCAGTCCTTTCCTGCCGCGCCGCTTAGCGCAGGAACGCGGCGGCGACGCCGGCGTCCACCGGGATGTGCAGGCCGGTGGTGTGGGAGAGGTCAGAGCTGGTCAGGACCGCGGCGGCGTTGGCCACGTTCTCCGGCAGCACCTCGCGCTTGAGCAGGGTGCGCTGGGCGTAGAACTTGCCCAGCTCATCCTCGGGAACACCGTAGACCGCCGCCCGCTTGGCGCCCCAGCCGCCGGCGAAGATGCCGGAGCCTCGGACAACGCCGTCGGGGTTGATGCCGTTAACCTTGATGCCGTGCTCGCCCAGTTCCGCGGCCAGCAGGCGCACCTGGTGGGCCTGGTCTGCCTTGACGGCGGAGTAGGCAATGTTGTTCGGGCCGGCGAAGACGGAGTTCTTCGAGGAGATGTAGAGGATGTCCCCGCCCATCTCCTGGGCGATCATGGCCTTGGCTGCGGCCTTGGCGACCAGGAAGGAACCCTTGGCCATCACATCGTGCTGCAGGTCCCAGTCCTTTTCGGTGGTTTCCAGCAGCGGCTTTGAGATAGACAGGCCGGCGTTGTTCACCACCAGGTCGATTCCGCCGAAGGCCAGTACCGTGGCGTCGACGGCGGCAGCAACCTGTGCGGCATCGGTGACGTCGGCGCGGACGCCAATGGCAACGTCGGAGCCGCCCAGCTCGGCGGCCACCTGCTCGGCGGCCTCCAGGTTCAGGTCGGCGATCACCACGCAGGCGCCTTCCGCGGCGAGGCGGGTGGCAATGGCTTTGCCGATGCCCGACGCCGCGCCGGTTACCAGCGCGATGCGGGTGGCGTGGCTGCGGGGCTTGGGCATGCGGGCCAGCTTGGCTTCCTCCAGCGCCCAGTATTCGATGCGGAACTTCTCCGACTCATCGATCGGAGCGTAGCTTGAGATGCCTTCGGCGCCCCGCATGACATTGATGGCGTTGAGGTAGAACTCGCCGGCCACGCGGGCGGTCTGCTTGTCCTTGCCCCAGGAGAACATGCCGACGCCGGGAACCAGCACGATCGCCGGGTCGGCTCCGCGCATGGCGGGGGAATCGGCGTCGGCGTGCCGTTCGTAGTAGGCCTGGTAGTCGGCCCGGTAGGCCTCGTGCAGCTCCTTCAGGCGGGTGACGCAGTCTTCAACGGGTGCGTCGGCCGGCAGGTCCAGGACCAGCGGCTTCACCTTGGTGCGCAGGAAATGGTCCGGGCAGGAAGTGCCCAGTGCTGCCAGCCGGGGGTGTTCGGCGGCGGCGAGGAAGTCCAGGACGCGTGGGTCGTCCATGTAGTGGCCCACCTGGGGGCGGTCGTGCGAGGCCAGGCCGCGAATCACCGGGGCCAGGGCGGCGGCTTTGGCATGGCGCTCCGCCACCGGAAGCGCTTCGTAGCCGGCCAGGGCCTGGCCGAACGGTTCAGCCTTGGAGTGTTCGGCGATGAAGGCCTCGGCGGTGTCGATGATCCACCGGGAGTTCGCCTCCGCCTCGTCGCTGGTATCGCCCCAGGCCGTGATGCCGTGGCCGCCCAGGATGGTGCCGACGGCACCGGGGTTGGCTTCCTTGATCGCGGCGATGTCCAGGCCCAGCTGGAAACCGGGACGGCGCCAGGGCACCCAAACCACCTTGTCACCAAAGATCCTGGCGGTCAGTTCCTCGCCGTCCGCCGCTGTTGCGACGGCGATGCCGGAGTCCGGGTGCAGGTGGTCAACGTGGGCTGCATCGACCAGTCCGTGCATGGCGGTATCGATCGACGGCGCTGCACCGCCCTTGCCGTGCAGGCAGTAGTCGAACGCCGCAACCATCTCGTCCTCGTGCTCCACCCCGCGGTAGACGTTCTTCAGCGCCTGGACCCGGTCCAGGCGCAGCACGGCGAGCCCCTTCTCCGTGAGCGTTCCGAGGTCCCCGCCGGATCCCTTAACCCACAGCAGCTCGACGTCCTCACCGGTCACCGGGTCCGCCGCGGTGCCCTTGGCGGAGGTGTTGCCGCCGGCGTAGTTGGTGTTCTTCGGGTCCGAACCGAGCCGGTTGGAACGGGCGATGAGGTCCGCGGCGACGGTCCGTTCGGTCGTCGAATTGCTGGAGTGGGCGTTCATGCGAAGGTCTCCTCGTGGAGTGGATGTAAGTCGGTGGTGGGGGACGGCGCGGAAGGTTTAGGAGCCCCAGGAAGCCTGGGTACCGCCGACGCGCTCCTCTGCGATGCGCTGCTGGTACCCGGACGCTGCGTAGGCGGCCATTGGATTGGCTGGCAGGCCGCGGGATTCGCGCCAGGCCGCCAGCTGCGGGCGGACATCGGTGTAGAACGCGTCCATCAGCACCTCATGGGCGCCGAGGACGTCCCCTGCAGCCTGCGCAGTAGCGAGTGCTTCGCCGTCGATCAGCAGGGCGCGGGCCGTCATTTCCTGAACATTGAGCACCGAGCGGATCTGCCCGGGGATCTTGTCCTCGACGTTGTGGCACTGGTCAAGCATGAAGGCCACACCGTTGTCCGGTTCGAGTCCGCCGCCGCGCACCACCTCGACCATGATGCGGAAAAGCTGGAACGGGTCTGCGGCGCCGACGATCAGGTCGTCGTCGGCGTAGTTGCGCGAGTTGAAGTCGAAGGACCCAAGCTTGCCCAGGCGCAGCAGCTGCATCACGATGAATTCGATGTTGGTTCCCGGCGCGTGGTGGCCGGTGTCCAGGCAGACCTTCGCCTTGTCGCCCAGCGCGGCAACCTGGGTGTAGGCGGTGCCCCAGTCCGGCACATCGGTGTGGTAGAAAGCCGGTTCGAAGAACTTGTACTCCAGCACCAGGCGCTGTTCCTCACCCAGGTTGGCGTAGATTTCCGCCAGCGACTCGGCCAGGCGGTCCTGGCGTCCGCGCATGTCCTGCTGGCCGGCGTAGTTGGTGCCGTCGGCCAGCCAGATCTTCAGGTCACTCGACCCGGTGGCGTCCATGATCTCCAGGCACTCGAGGTGATGGTCGATCGCTTTGCGGCGCACGCCGGGATCGGCGTGAGTCAGGGAGCCGAACTTGTACTCCTCGTCCTGGAAGGTATTGGAGTTGATGGTGCCCAGCGAGACGCCCTGGTCCGCAGCGTAGCGGGCGAGGGCGGCGTAATCGTCCACCTTGTCCCACGGGATGTGGAGGGCGACGGCGGGGGCCAGCCCGGTGAAGCGGTGGACCTGGGCGGCGTCGGCGATTTTCTCCTGCACCGTCCGCGGCGTTCCCGGCGTCGAGAAA
This sequence comes from Arthrobacter koreensis, assembly GCF_009193255.1. GTDB lineage: Bacteria > Actinomycetota > Actinomycetes > Actinomycetales > Micrococcaceae > Arthrobacter_B > Arthrobacter_B koreensis. The sequence goes on along the minus strand of NZ_WACG01000001.1, from coordinate 911,236 downwards.
ACCTTGAAGCGGGTTCCGGAGTTGCCGAAGGCCCAGGACGGGAGTTCGATGGCCTGGGCGGCCAGCTGGGGGGCGATGTCGTCGAATTCAGGCATATGCGTCACTTCTCTGTGGTGGCCGGCGGGCGGCACCGCGAGTTTTCTGGGGCACCGCATTGAATCGTTTCATCAAAGTATGCCGTCCACGTCGGGAAGGTCAAACGTGCCCGCCGTGTACATCGCTGAACGTTGCAGTAATGACTTCTTGAAACGTCTCAATTTTTGGGTACTATGAGTCCGGCAGTGCATGAGAGGTCCCTCACAGGAACCGCTCGACCGGCGCCTCCCCGCGGACGTGACCATCCCTGCTGCCGCCACAGGTGCGACGTCCGCCAGGACCCGCCACATTACAAAGGAGTGATGCATGGGCTCTTCCCCCGCCCCGGCCGATCTGCAGGAACTGGTTCAGCTTCCTGCGGAGATTACCGCCACCCGCGGATGCTTCCTGCTGCACATCCGTCCTGAGCGGCTCGCCGAGTACGTCGAGGTCCACCAGCGGGTCTGGCCGGAAATGCTGGATGCGCTGCGCGAGACCGGATGGCGGAACTATTCGCTGTTCCTTCGCCCGGAAGACGGCCTGGTTGTGGGCTACTTCGAGGCGGAGAACGCCGAAGCTACCCAGAAGCTCATGGATGCACATCCGGTCAACACCCGGTGGCAGGCCGAAATGGCCCAGTACTTCACGGAAGGCAGTTCGCCACAGGCGCTGACGCAGTACTTCCACCTTTCCTGATCCCGTTTTATCCGGGGCACGCCCGTGCCCGCTTCACAGCACCTTCTTCACTGTTGCAGAAAGGCTCGCCATGAGCACCACGAAGCTCGGCGGATGGAAAGCAACCATCGCCGTGTCCATGTCCAACTACATCGAGGCCGGTTCGATCATCGCACTGGCCACCAGCCTGTCCCTCTGGCAGGAGTATTTCGGGTTCAGCAACCTTCTGGTCGGCCTGGTGGCGGCGCTGAGCGCCAACGCGTTCGGTGCGGCCATCGGTGCCCTCATCGGCGGACCGCTGGGGGACCGGTACGGCCGGAAGTTCATCTACACCTATGACCTGATCCTCTACATGCTGGGCACCCTGCTGGTCATCTTCGCCGTGGCTCCGTGGATGCTCATCACCGGTGTCATCCTGACCGGTATCGCCGTCGGCGCCGGTGTGCCCGTGGCCTGGACCTACATCGCCGAGGAAGCTCCGGCGGAACACCGCGCCAAGCACGTGGGCACGGCCCAGCTGGCCTGGTCCCTCGGCCCGGCCCTGGTATTCCTGTTCGCCACCATCGTGGTGCCGCTGGGCCTTACCGGCAGCCGCATCATCTTCGCCCACCTCTTCGTGGTCGCTTTCGTCACCTGGTGGATCCGCCGCGGCCTGTCCGAATCCATCACCTGGAAGAAGTCGGACGAAGAGCGCCGTACGGCCGAGGCCGGCGGAATCAAGCGCCGCAACTACCGTGAACTGCTCACCAACGCCACCAACCTCAAGGCCCTGCTGTTCCTGACCGGCGTCTACGCTCTCTGGAACCTGGTGGCTGGCCAGATGGGCATCTTCATGCCGCGCGTCTACGAGACCGCCGGCGTCGAATCGGCCACGGCGCAGAACCTGCTGCAGGTGCTCCTGTGGACCCTCACCGTGGCAGCCACCTACTTCGGCTTCATGAAGTACGGAGACCGGGTTGACCGCCGCAAGCTCTACGGCTTGGGTGCCGTGCTGGGCATCATCGCCTGGCTGCTCCTGGTCTTTGCGCACGTGACCATGCCCATCCTGATCCTGTTCGCCGCCCTCTGGGGTATCAGTGCAGGCATCGGCGCGCAGGCGTTCTACGCGCTCTGGGCAGCCGAGATGTTCCCCACCCGCCTGCGTGCCAGCGCCCAGGGCGTACTGTTCTTCGTGGCCCGGATCGTCGTCGGCGTGCTCAGCTACTGGTTCCCCACCCTGCTGGCCGAACAGGGCGTGCCATTCGTGGGCATGATCATGATCGGTGCCCTCGTGGCTGCCATGGTGATCGGTGTCCTGTGGGCTCCGAACACCCGCGGCCGGAGCCTGGAAGAGATCGAGGAAGAGCGTTACGGCAGCGCTCCCGGTGCCGCCAAGCAGTCCGTCTAGGCGCACCCCAAACCACGGGCCTCCGTCCCGAACCGGCCTCAGCCGGTCCGGGCCGGAGGCCTTTGTGTTCCCGTCAGCGGTCCTGCGGGAGTGATTCCTTCCGTTAAATCCGTGACTTCCCGGGTCCCGGGTAGTTGGATGTGCCCTACGGGTGCTTCCAGGGGTACCGACGCCCCTGCGGCCGGATGACGAGGAGGTTCCATGGGACGGGTCAGCGGCAAGACGGTTCTAATCAGCGGAGGTGCACGGGGAATCGGGGCGGCTGTTGCGCGGCGGCTCGCCGACGAGGGCGCACAGGTAGTCATCGGGGACGTGCTCGACGCCGAGGGGCAGGCCCTGGCGGATTCGCTGGGCTCAGTTGCGGCCTTCGTGCACCTGGATGTCACCAGCCTCGAGGGATGGGCCGGCGCCGTTCGGGAGGCCGAAGGCCGGTTTGGCGGCGTGGACGTACTCGTCAACAACGCCGGCATTGCGAACTTCGGCAGCATCGAGGATTACACGCTGGAGCAGTGGAACTCCATCATCGGCATCAACCTCACCGGGGTTTTCCTGGGCATCAAGGCAGTGGTTGAAACCATGAAGCGCTCCGCTGGCGCCTCCATCATCAACCTGTCCTCCACTGCCGGACTGCAGGGCTACAAGGACCTGCCGGGATACACGGCTGCGAAATACGGAGTCCGGGGCCTGACCAAATCTGTTGCGATAGACCTTGGCCCGTACGGAATCCGGGTCAACTCGGTGCACCCCGGTGCGGTGCGGACGCCGATGACGGACGGACTGGAAGGAGGCCAGGAACATGTGGCGCTGCACCGCATGGGCGAGCCGGAAGAGATCGCCAACCTGGTGCTGTTCCTCGCCAGCGACGAATCGAGCTTCTCCACGGGTGCCGAATTCGTCGCCGACGGCGGAGAGACTGCCGGGCTGGCACGTTACGAGGTGGCGGAGCTGAGCTCGGAGCCCGGACAGGCGCCGTCGTCACCGGCGGGCGGATCCATTCCCGGCCAGCCGCCGGCACCACCGGAACCGCCGATCATGTAAGTCCTGCAATGCGGATTAGCGGGACAGCTCGGTGTCTGCACGCTCCGGGCTGCCGGTGTTGCCCTTGGGCTCAGTGAAGACGACGTACCGGTAGGCGAAGTAGCGGAAGACGTTGCCCAGCAGCACGCCGATGATATTGCCGGAAACGTTGTCCGCGAACTGGCTCGTGAAACCAAGGAGGTAATGGGAGACAAACAGGCATCCCGTGGCGATGCCCAGCCCCACCAGGTTTGTCAGGGCGAACAGGATAGTCTCCGCCCGCACACTGCGTCCGCGGGTACGCCGGAAGGTCAGGTATCGGCTGCCCAGCCAGGAGATGGTGGTCGCAACGATGACGGAAACAATTTTCGCCGAAATGGGATTGTCATCAAGGACGGTGGCGACGAGCAGGTTGAACAGGCCGATGTCGACCAGGAACGCGACGGTGCCCACGAAGGAGAAGGAGCCAAGTCGCCGGAGCACCCTCCGCGTCGTCGAAATGCCGTCCATGCTGCTACCAGTTCTTCTTCCGGTCCAGAACGGGCCGAGGCGTATTGTCCTGCAGCCCGGCCGCAGGCCAAAGAACCGCGGAACAGGGCTCCGCCTCGATGTTTTCACATGCACCAAAGCCGGACAAAATCGCCGCGCCCCTGCGTTACTGGCCCTGCATGGGCAGTCGGACCGTGAAGACGGTACCTTCCCCGGCCTCGCTCTGCAGGGTAATGGTTCCGCCATGGGCTTCGACGATGTTCTTGCTGATCACCAAGCCCAGTCCCACACCGGGAATGGCGGCCTTCCGGCTGGTCCCGGAGCGGAAGAACTTAGTGAACACCTCGGCCTGCTCGGCCTGTGTCATGCCAATGCCCGTGTCGGAGATCTCGAAAGTCAGGGTCTCCGGGGTGCTCCAGGCGCGCACGGTGACCTTGCCGCCGTCGGGGGAGTACTTGACCGCGTTCGACAGCAGGTTGTCGATGACCTGGCTGATCCGCTGCGGATCCAGGAAGACGGGGAGCTCAGCCGGGAAGTCGGGGACGAGCTGGACCTTGTTGATCTCCGCCCTGGGGGCGGCAGAGGTCAGGGCGCTGTTGAGCAGTTCGGACAGATCCGCAGGCACCCGTTCAATGCTGCTCGGCCCCGCGGCAGCGGAGAGCAGGTCGGAGACCAGTTCCAGCAGCTTCTCGGAATTGCGCAGCGCAACTCGCAGCGACGCCGCGACGTACGCGGGAATCTGGTCCTCGTCCTCAAGGGCCAGGTCGAGGTACCCCATGATCGAGGTCAGCGGGGTCCGGAGCTCGTGGGACACGTTGGCCACGAAGTCTTCCTTGGCCGCCACCGCGTTCACGAGTCCCGTCACGTCGCTGAACGCCAGGACGGATCCCTGGAAGTCGCCCTGCCGCTGAACGGACCGCGCGGTCACGGAGAACGCCCGCTGCGCATCGCCGCAGCCGAACCACACCAGCTGGTCCGAGAAGGACTGGCCCAGGACGGTGCGGCGCACCGGCCGCATTTCCGGAGGCAGCGGCGTCGTCCGGTCCGGCCCGTAGATCAGCAGGTCGCATTCGTCAGCTTCCACGGCACCCGGCGGAAGGGCCCGGCGGTTGATGAAGCGCTGGCGTGAGTTGGTGAGGATCGCGTTCCCCGCCTCGTCCACCACCGAAACCCCCACTTCCACCGTGTTCAGCACGGTCTGGAGGAGCGATTCCTTGCGGCGGCTTTCTGCGAGGCTCTCCTGCAGGATACGGTCCTTCTCCTGCAGCGCCCGCTGCTTTTCCAGCACCACTGCTTCGGCGCTGGCCCGTGCGACTTCGGCCTGCTCGGCCGCGCGCAGGGCGGTCACCAGCTCTCGCTCGTAGAGGCGGCGCTCATGGGCGTTGAAGACCACGATACGGTCCATGGCGGGCCGGGATCCCTCAGCGGGCTGCCGGTTGGCGGAGATCAGGGCGGGCAGCCGTGTGCCGTCCGCGCTGAGGAAATCTACCGCCAGTTCAGCGAAGGACCGGCCGACGCCGAGCTGCGGCAGGGCATGCGTGGAGTACACGATCCGGTCACCGACGGGCAGCAGGGACAGCAGGCTGGTACCGATCAGGTCTTCCCGGGGGCAGCCGATCCAGTTCGCGAACGTGGCGTTCGCTTCCGCGATGCTTCCGTCCTCCAGCGTGACCAGGTAGCCCGAAGGAGAAGTGTGGAAGAGCTCCTCATAGTCCAGTGCGGCGCCGGACGGGGTCAACCCGCTTCCGGCGGCCGTGTCGCTCACGACTGGTCCCGCGAAAGGTAGGCGAGGATGGCTTCGGCCGTTTCTGCGGGCGCGCTGACATGCGGCAGGTGTCCCGTGGCCCGAAGCTGCACCAGGGTGGCATTGGGCAGCTTGTCGCGGGTATAGGCGCCGATGTGTACGGGTGCCAGCAAGTCGTCGGAGCACTGCAGGACCAGCGTAGGTACGGAGACGTCCTTGAGGCGTCCGCGTACATCGGACCGGAAAGAAACGTCGGCGAAGCCCCGCGCAACCGCGGGGTCCAGACGGCAGAAGCTTCCTTCGAGCTCGTTATGGAGCTCGGGGCTCTCCGGGTTTCCCATGATCATGGGTGCCATGGCGGCTGCCCACACAAGGTAGTTGGCGTCCAGTGAGTCCAGCAGCTCATCAATGTCCTGGCTGGTGAAGCCTCCGGTGTAACCATCTTCCGGGCGGTCCATGTAGCTGGGGGAGGAGGCCAGGAGAACCAGGTTCGCGAACCTCTCCGGTGCCTGCGCCACGGCTTCGACGCCCATCATGGCGCTGACGCTGTGCCCAACGAAGGTCACGTCGCGGAGGTCGAGTGCCGAACAGATCTCCAGCACGTCATCCACGTACCCGTCGAGGGAGCCGTACTTGGAAGTGGAATAGGCGTCCTTGTCTGATGCGCCCGCTCCCACGTGGTCGAAGACCACCACGCGGTAGTTCTCCGTGAAATAGGGAAGCACCCGGCGCCACATCCCCTGGTCGCACCCGAATCCGTGCCCAAACATGACCACAGGGCCGGCGCTGTTGCCCAGAATCTGGACATTGTTGCGGGCGGAAACGTCAGTCGTCATGGGACGGCGGCCTTTGGTCGTGGGGCGTGGGGGTGGTGGTGCTGGAGTGAACTTTACCGCCCTCGCCGCCCCGCGCGGTGAATCCCGTTTTCATGACAGGTGTTTCCCCATCCCGGGCGCTCTGGCCCAGGCCGGAGGGTCACTCGCGGGCGAAGCGCAGTTCCGCGGCCCCGCCGTTGAAGGACGTGGTGCCGATCAGGTGCATCCGGCCGGTCGGTGCCGTGACCGGAAGCAGCCGCCGTCCCGAGCCCAGGGCGACGGGCATGTAGGTGACCCAGAGTTCGTCGAGCAGCCCGGCGTCCGCGAACTGTGCGGCCACGTCTCCGCCGCCCACCACCCAGACGTTCCTGTCCCCGGCCAGGGCGCGGGCCTGTTCCAGTATCTGGCCGGGATCCCCCGCTGCGAACCTGACTCCCGTGCCGGGCGGGGCCTGCAGATCACGGCGGGTCAGCACCAGGCAGGGCAGTTCGCCGTAATCCCAGGTGTCCGGCTGTTCGCGGCGGATCCATTCGTAGGTCTGCGAACCCATGATGAGGGCGCCCACGCCCGAGATGAACTGCTCGTAGTGGTCCTGGAAAGCGGCGAAGCCAAAATCCAGCAGCCAGTCAAGGCTGTTGCCTTCGGTGGCGATGAAGCCATCCAGTGACGAAGCGACGTAATAGATGACTTTTGGCATGACCTGAGCCTAGCGGTCGGGGTTACCCGAAGGTTAGGGCCTGCGCCGTCCCCTCCATCGAGATGGCAGAAACTGCTCATATGGAGCCCCATACGAGCAGTTTCTGCCATCTCGATGGAGGGAAGGGGGCTGAACCGGGCAATTAGATGCATATGCATGTAGTATGGCGGGAACAGCCGTTCTGCGAAGTGGATAAGGAGAGGCATGAGCAACATCGAGACTGCCCCGGTGGAAGTCGAATGCGCCAGTGCCCCCGCTGCCGCCGTCGAAATCCATACACCCAGGGATGTGCCGCTCGGCGGGCCCCGGGCAATGCCGGTCCGCCGCACGCTGCCCCAGCGCAGCCGCAGCCTCATTGGCGCCTGGTGCTTCGTGGACCATTACGGGCCCGACGCCGTCGCCCGCACCGGCGGAATGGTGGTGCCGCCCCACCCGCATACCGGGCTGCAGACCGTGAGCTGGCTCTTTACCGGCGAAATCGAACACCGTGACAGCACCGGCGCCCACGCCATGGTCCGTCCCGGCGAGCTCAATCTGATGACCGCCGGCCGGGGCATCGCCCACTCCGAGGTCTCCACGCCGCAGACCAGCACCCTGCACGGCGTCCAGCTCTGGCTGGCGCTTCCGGAGGCGTCCCGGCACATCGATCCGCGCTTTGAGCACTATGCCCCCGAACCCGTCGCCGGGCCCGGGTGGGAGGCCCGGGCATTCCTGGGCGAACTCGCGGGATCGTCCTCCCCGGTCCGCACCCATTCGCCGATCGTCGGCGCGGAGATCCTCCTGGAGCCGGGTACCGTCCTGGATCTCGACGCCGATCCCCGGTTTGAGTACGGGCTGCTCGCGGACACCGGCAACCTGCTCTTCCAGGGTGCCGCCGTCGCGCCCGGGGAACTCGCCTACGTGCCGCCCGGGAGCGCCGGCCTGCGGATCGCTGCGCCGGCGGATTCGTCCGTCCGCGCAGTGCTGCTTGGTGGCGAGCCGCCGGGCGAAACTATTGTCATGTGGTGGAACTTCATTGGCCGCAGCCACGAGGAGATTGTCCAGTACCGCCGTGACTGGCAGCAGCATCTCGGTGCCGAAACCCATCCAGGAGCAGACGCGGCCAGCCGGTTCAGCGCTGTTCCGGATGATCCGCTGCCGCCGCTGCCCGCACCTGTCCTGCCCAACGCCCGGCTGCGCCCGCGCCGCTGACAAGAAAGGCGACCGAAATGAAGATCCAGCACAACTCCGCAAAGCAGCGCTACGAAGCGATTGACGACGCCGATGGCACGGTTGCCGGGTTCGCCGCCTACCGCGACCGTCCGGGAAGCAGGGCGTTCACGCACACCGAAGTTTCCGATGCCTATGCGGGCCAGGGCGTGGCCTCCCAGCTGGCGCGTTTCGCTGTCGAAGACGTGCGCGACGCCGGACTCCGGCTGGTCCCGTACTGCCCCTTCATTGCCCGCTGGCTCACGAAGCATCCTGAATACAACGGATTCGTCGACTGGCCCAAGACCACCGAAAACAGGAACGAGGAGTCAGCACGTTGAGTGAGAAGGTCTTTATCGACAAGCAGCACCGTCCGGTCTACCAGGCGATGGCGGCTACCGCAGCGTCCATCCGGAGTGCCGCCGAAGAAGCCGGACTGGGACGCATTGTCATGGAACTGGTGAACGTGCGCGTTTCCCAGCTCAACGGCTGCGCCTTCTGCCTGGATCTGCATACCCGCCAGTCACTCGAAGCCGGAGAGAGCGAGCAGCGGCTCGCTGTCCTGCCCGCATGGCGGGATACCGCCCTGTTCGATGAGACCGAACGGGCAGCCCTGGGGCTCGCCGAAGCCGTGACGCAGCTGCCCGGCGGCGAGGACCGGGAGGGCATTTACGCCAAGTACCGGGCCCAGCTCAGCCCGGAGCAGTTCTCGGTGCTCAGCTGGGCTGCCATTGCGATCAACGCCTTCAACCGGGTATCCATCGTCAGCGGCCATCCGGTCCGGAAGCGCTAGGGCGCTTGGACGCCCGGGGCCGCGGCAGGACGACCTGCCGCGGCCCCGGGCTTTCCACCATTCCTAGAACGGATAGGGAGCAATTTCCGGCCGCATGGTCAGCCACTGGATTTCGGTAAACGCGTCGATGTTGGCGGCCGCGCCGCCGAACCGTGAACCGGTCCCGGAGGCGCCCATTCCTCCGAAGGGGGAATTCGCCTCATCGGACACCGTCTGTTCGTTAATGTGCACCTTGCCCGAAACCACGCGGTCGGCAACCTCCATGGCCAGCCCAACGTCGCCCAGGATTCCCACGGACAGCGCGTACTCCGAGGCGTTGGTCAGTTCGATCGCTTCCTCTATCGAGGAGAAGGCAAGGATGGGGGCTACCGGCCCGAAGATCTCCTGCGTCCAGGCGGGGTTGTCCGGCGTCAACCCGGTCAGCACGGTGGGGGAGTAGAACAGCCCCTCGTAGGTGCCGCCGGCCGCAATCTGCGCGCCGGAGTCCTTCGCGTCGCGCACCAGCCGGTCAATGTTGTCCCGCTGCCGCTCGTCGATGATCGGGCCCAGCGCCACCTGCCCGCTTGCAGGGTCGCCAACCGGCAGGTTCTTCGCCTTGTCCGCCAGGCGTGCCGTGTACTCCTCCACCAGTGATTCGTGGACCAGATGCCGGCCGGTAGTCATGCAGATTTGCCCCTGGTGCAGGAAGGAGCCAAACGCGCCCGCCGACGCGGCGAGGTCAAGGTCCGCACCCGGAAGCACGATGAGGGCGTTGTTGCCGCCGAGCTCCAGGTGGGCACGCTTGAGCAGGCGGCCCGCCGCCTCACCCACCTTCCGGCCTGCCGTCGTCGAGCCGGTGAAGGAAATCACGCGTACTTCCGGTGCTTCCACCAGTGCCTGGCCCACGTCCGCGCCGCCCGGCAGCAGCTGCAGGAGGCCGGCGGGCAGCCCGGCTTCCTCGAAGACCCGCATGATGACGACGCCGCCGGAGACGGTAGTGCGGGGGTCCGGCTTGAGCAGGACGGCGTTGCCAAGTGCCAGGGCCGGGGCTACGGAGCGGATGGAAAGGATCAGCGGAAAGTTGAACGGGGAGATGACCGAAACGACGCCGGCTGGCCGCCGCCGGGCGAAGGACCAGCGGTCCTCATTGCTGGTAAGCACGTCTCCTGCGGGATGGGCCGGCAGCGCTGCGGCATCGAAGCACTCATTGGCCGCTACGTGCGTTTCAAGCCCGGCCTTGGCGTCGATCCCACCGGTTTCACGCATGATCCACCCCTGGATCTCCTGCGCATGGTCTTCGAAGAACTGACCGGCCCGGCGCAGCACGGCGGCCCGGACTTCCGGTTTGGTCCGTGACCATTCCTGCTGGGCGGCCGCGGCCCTGGCGGCGGCGGCAAGGACGTCTTCACGGTTCGCCTGCCCTACGGAGCCAAGGACCGAGCCGGTGGCGGGTTCGAGCACATCCATGGTGCCGCCGGAGCCCGTGGTCCAGGAATCGGTGTGGATTTTGCCGTGCCAGTCGGAGGTAGTGAGGAGGGACATTGCTGCTCCTTGTCATGGATATGGCCAGATGCCGGGGAACGTGTTGCGGGTGGCCCCTAGGGTACGCCAGAAGTGATGTCCGTCACGTCACATGACGCTAATTGTGCGGCCGGACTGCGGCCCGCCCCGGCACCGCACTGCTTGGCCCGCATGTGCGTGCCGTGGAATAGTGGCAGGCGAACCCGTAAGCATGCTGACTAATGGAGGTTTCCATGGCAGAACGGCTCGTTGCAGATGTGATCGTCGAAAGGCTGCAGGCCTGGGGCGTCGACCGGATCTTTGGCTACAGCGGGGACGGGATCAACACCGTGCTCGGTGCCCTGCGGCGCTCCGGATCCCCGGAGTTCGTGCAGGCCCGGCATGAGGAAAACGCAGCGTTCATGGCGGTGGGGCACGCAAAGTACACCGGCCGGCCAGGGGTGGTGCTTTCCACCCAGGGCCCCGGGGCCGTCCACCTGCTCAACGGCCTGTATGACGCCAAAATGGACAGCGTGCCCGTGGTAGCAATCATCGGGCAGCAGTCCCGCAGCGTCCTGGGCTCGGCCTACATGCAGGAAATCGACCTGCTTAACCTCACCCGCGATGTCGCGTCGTCCTTCCGCCAGCAGGTCAACAGCCCCGAACAGCTTCCGCTGGTACTTGACCGCGCGTTCAAGGCCGCGCTCGCGGACCGGGCTCCCGCCGTCGTCATCATTCCGCACGACGTTCAGCAGGCGCCCGCCCCGGAACTGGAACAGGAACACGGAATCGTGACCAGTGCGCCGGTATGGAGCCCGCCGAACCTGGTGCCGGCGGACGCAGACCTGGAGGCAGCCGCGGCGGTCATCAACGACGGCGAGCGGGTTGCCTTTCTCGTCGGGCAAGGTGCCCGCGGAGCCTGGCCGCAGGTGCGGGCGCTGGCTGAAAAGACCGGTGCCGGAATCACGACCTCACTGATGGGCAAACCGTACGTGGATGAATCCCATCCGCTGGCTGCCGGAGTGATGGGACATCTGGGCACCAGCGCCAGCGGATATGTGCTGGGACGGTGCGACACCCTGGTCATCATCGGCTCCAACGATCCGTGGACCGAGTTCTATCCGCCGCCCGGCGCAGCGCGGGCGGTGCAGATCGACGTCGATGCCGCCGCAATCGGCAACCGGTACCCGGTAGAGGTGGCAGTGACCGGCGACGCCGCAGCCGCCTTGGAGGGGCTGCTTCCACTGGTCAGCGAGCGCAGCGGTTGGCGCAGCTCCGTGGAGACAGCAGTGCAGGACTGGAATCAGCTGGCCGCCGAACGTGCAGCGACCCCGGCGAATCCGGTGAACCCGGAACTGGCGGTGCGGGAGCTGGGCAGCCGGCTGCCGGAGAACGCGCAGGTGGCGGTCGACGTCGGAAGCAGCGTGTACTGGTACGCGCGGCAGCTGCGCCTGCCCGCCGGCGTCCCCGCGCATCTGTCCAGCACGCTGGCGAGCATGGGCTGCTCCATTCCCTACGGACTGGCAGCAAAACTGGCTGCCCCGGACAGGCCGGTGGTCGCCCTGTCCGGTGACGGAGCCATGCAGATGGCCGGGCTGTCCGAGCTCATCACCGTCAGCAGGCTCTGGCCCCGCTGGGCCGATCCCCGCTTTGTGCTGATGGTGCTGAACAACCGGGAACTGGCCGAAGTGACGTGGGAACAGCGGGAAATGGAAGGGGACCCGCGGTTTGACCAGAGCCAGGCGCTGCCGGACTTCTCCTACGCGGCGTACGCCGAACTGCTGGGACTGCAGGGCATCCGGGTGGAGGATCCCGCGCAGATCGGCGCGGCGTGGGACGCGGCCCTGGATGCCGACCGTCCGGTGCTGATCGAAGTGCTCTCCGATCCGGATATTCCGCTGCTGCCGCCGTTCCCGGCAGGGCGCACCAAGGGGCAGGACATGCTGGATGCGCTGGAGAAGGAAGGGCCGGATACTGCGCATGCCCGTGAGCTGGTAGAAACCTACCTGCGCCAGGAGGAAGGCCTCTCGTCGACCTAGCCCGCCCCTTTAAAACGAGATCACAGAAACTGCCCGTTAGAGCGTTCTAACGGGCAGTTTCTGTGATCTCGATGGGCGAGGAGGGGAAGTAGAGGAGATCAGGGCCGCACGGGAGCGCCGAGCTCGGCCGGTTCCTCTTCGTTCAGGTAGGCGGATTCGGAGTGCGCGGCCATGTCGATGCCGCGGACCTCGTGCTCCTCCGGAACCCGCAGGCCCATTACCAGGTCCAGGACCTTCGCGATGGCCCAGGTGAGCACAAAGGAGTACACCAGCACGGCAATCGTGGCCACGGACTGGATGCCCAGCAGGGACCAGCCGCCGCCGTAGAACACGCCGCTGACGCCGTTCGGCGCGGCAGCCGTTGCGAAGAACCCGATCAGCAGGGTGCCGATCACGCCGCCCACGAGGTGCACGCCCACGACGTCGAGCGAATCGTCGTAACCGAGCCGGAACTTCAGCTCGATCGCCAGGGAGCAGACCAGCCCGGCGATCGCGCCGATGGCCACGGCACCCAGCGGGCTGACCGCGCCGCAGGCCGGAGTGATGGCTACCAGTCCGGAGATCAGCCCGGAGGCTGCCCCCAGGGTCGAGGAGCGTCCCAGCCGCAGCCGTTCCATCAGCGCCCAGCCGAGCAGCCCCGCCGCTGCGGCAACCGCGGTATTCAGGAAAACGACGGCGGCAGTATGGCCGGCGCTCAGCGCGGACCCGGCGTTGAAGCCGTACCATCCGACCCAGAGCAGGCTCGCGCCGAGGATCACCAGCGGCCGGTTGTGCGGCTGGGTGATGACGTGCGGCCAGCCGCGGCTGCGGCCCAGGACCAGGGCGAGCGCCAGGGCCGCGACGCCGGCGTTCATGTGGACCGCGGTTCCGCCGGCAAAGTCGATGGCGCCCAGGCTGTTGGCGATCCAGCCGCCGGTGACGGTGCCGTCCTCACTGCTGAAGGCAAAGACCCAGTGCGCCACGGGGAAGTAGACCAGAGCGGCCCACAGCCCCGCGAAGACCATCCAGGCACCGAACTTCATCCGCCCCGCGGCCGCGCCGGCCACCAGCGCCGTGGTGACGCAGGCAAACATCAGCTGGAAGGCCGCGAAAAGCGCAGCCGGCAGGGCCGCGGCCGGATCTTCGGTGAGCAGGCTCTCCAGGCCGAAGAACTCCAGCGGGTTGCCGAGGACACCCAGGGGAGTGAGCGAGTTGCCGAAGGCTGCCGAGTAGCCGAACAGCACCCACAGCACGGCAACGAGGCTGGCGCTGCCGAAGCACATCATCATCATGTTGAGGATTCGGCGGGACCCAACCATGCCGCCGTAGAAGAACGCAATGCCGGGGATCATCAGGCAGACCAGTGCGGCGCTGGCGAGCAGCCAGGCGGTATTTCCAGAGTCCATGGAGCGGCTCCAATCCGGGTGCGTACCGGCCGTGGGGCCGGTGCGGGATCTGTACGTTAAGGAGGCCGAGACTGGTGGTGCGGCCAGGGGCCGCACCGCTGTCCTTAGCGTAGGAGCCGGAGTGTTTCAGGCGGCAGCGCACGCACGTTAGCGCTGTGTTAACAGCTGCTGGGAGGCCGCTGGGCGCTGCCTGAAAAGCGCAGGCCGGAGCGGGTTAGGCGGTGCGGACCCCGCCGCGTCCGAAGGTGATGGCCCGGACCAGCTGCACCACGCCCAGGACCACCAGGAAGATCCCGCCGAAGATCACCAGCGCTGCCAGGGACTCGACCGGAAGGAACAGGACAACGACGCCGGCAACGATGCTCAGGATGCCGAAGGTAATCGCGTACCAGCGGGAACCGCCCGATTCCGTCTCCGCCAGCGCCATGATGCCTTCGATGATCCAGGCGATGCCTACCAGCATGCCGAGTACGGCGAGTGAGGACAGCGGGTTGCGGATAGCGACGATGCCCACGATGAAGAGCAGCAGCCCCACAATGATGCTCAGCACCCGCAGTCCCGGTGTGAGGGGCGCGGCGATTCCGCTGACCACGCGCAGGGCACCGGAGATGAGGAAGTACAGGCCGAAGAGGAACGCGATCACTGAGAGGGTGGCCTGCGGCCAGAAGAGGACCAGCAGGCCGAGGATCAGGGACACCGCCCCCACAACGCCGAAACCTGTCCGCACCGCGGAGATAGTCCGGGACGAAAGTTCGCTGGTATCCAGGCCGAGCCCTCCCCAGCCGTAGAAAGCACCACTGGTCATGGACATTGGAGCCTCCCGAGCTCTCGAAAATGGTGTCCCCAAGCCCTTCGAATTATCCTCCCGGCCTACCTCCCAGACCAGCATGGGGCAGCCGTTCCGGCGCCGGGAGCAGGGGAAAACCAGGGAAGGTCAGGCGAGGCCCAGCAGGAAGCGCACCTCGTCCTCGCCGGTCTGCCCGAAGTGGAGGTAAGCCGAACCCACCGCCGGCAGGCCGCTGTCCGGCCAGGGAATGACGACGTCGTTCGCCGCCTCGGTGAGCGCGTCCGTCCGCTCACAGGACATGGGAGCCGCCGCCACCAGCCACGCCGGATCGAGTTTGCGGACAGCTTCCAGGGCCGCGCGCATGGTGGCACCCGTGGCAATTCCGTCGTCGACCACAATCACCGTCCGCCCCCGGAGTTCCTGCACACCGCGCCCGCCCCGGAACCTCCGGGCCCGGCGCTGCAGCTCCTCCCGCTCGGAGGCCAGGACGGCATCCAGCCCAGCCTGGCCGCCCGGCCCGGCGGCGGCCAGCCATGCGTTCAGGATGGGCAGATTCCAGGTTTCGGCAGCGGCACCCCCGGCCTCGGCCACCGCCCCGGCAGCGAGTTCCGGCTGTCGTGGATGGCCGATCTTGCGCACCACCACCACGTCCAGCTTTGCTCCCAGGGCGCCGGCGACCTCCGCTGCAACCGGCACCCCGCCGCGCGGGAGGCCCAGCACCAGCACTCCGGGGCCGCCCCGGTACCGCTCCAGCGCACCTGCCAGGACCCGGCCTGCGTCGGCGCGGTCGGTATAGGGGAACGGATGGGCGGTTTGGACGGCCACGGCACTCCCGGCATCAGCGGGTCCTGGTCCTCCCACGGTAGGTGCGTCCCGCCGCGGGAGGCAATGCGCCGCGCGAAGCCTGCGTTGCCAAACCCCCTGCAGGCGTAGCAGGCTGTCCCAATGACTGAAACGGCAGTAATCACAGGGGCCACCGCAGGCCTGGGAGCAGAGTTCGCCCGTGCCCTGGCCGAGCGTGGCTACAACGTAGTCCTGACCGCCCGGGACGAGGAACGGCTCAGGGCCAAGGCCGAAGAGCTCTCCTCCCGCTACCAGGTTGAGGCTTCAGTGCTGCCCGCGGACCTTTCCACGAAAGAGGGCGTGGAGAAGGTGGCCGCACGGGTGGGCCAGCCGGACGTCGCCGTCCTCGTCAACAATGCCGGGTACGGCCTGAAGAACGACTTCCACGCCAACCCGGCCCAGATAGAGCTCGACCACCTGGCCGTACTGGTCCAGGCACCCCTGCTGCTGAGCCACGCCGCGATCAACTCGATGCTCGAGCGCGGCGGCGGACGGATCATCAACGTCGCGTCGGTGGCCGGATTCATTCCCCGCGGTACCTACAGTGCGGCGAAAGCCTGGGTCATCAACTTCAGCCGCTGGGCCAACCTGCACTATGCCGGGCGCGGCATCTCCGTGACCGCAGTCTGCCCGGGGTTCGTGCACACCGAGTTCCACCAGCGGATGCAGATGGACAAGACGCTCTATCCCCGGTGGATGTGGCTGGACGCGGACCGGGTGGTCCGCGAAGGCCTCGCCGATGCCTTCGCGGGCAAGGGAGTCTCCATCCCGTCGAAGCGGTACAAGGTGCTTGCCGCGGTGGGGAGCCGAGGGCCCCAGGGGCTGGTGGCGCGGATAGGCGGCCGCGGGCGCTGACCCGGTTTTCGAGCACAGGATCCGGCACCCCACCCGGGCGCCCGGCCGAATCCTAATCCGGTTGCGGCGGCACCGGAACCCCCTATGCGCCGCATTACGGGTCCGGCAGGCATTAGCCCTGGATCAGTCGTAGGGTGGCCCCCATGAGTGATCCAACGCAGCCAAGCACCGACTACCTGGACTACCTGGACAAGGAAACGCAGGTCCGTGCCCGGCACATCCGGCACGAGGATTCTCCGTTTGCCGGAGCTCCGGAAGCGCTCGCCGACGCCGTCCTGGCCCGGGTGGACGCGCTCGCCCCGGAGCTGGCGGACCTGGCTGCCCAGCTGCACCAGGACCCGGAAACGGCCTATCAGGAACACCGCAGCGCCCGCCGCGTGGCGGACTTGCTGGAACGCCACGGGATCGCCGCCGAAGTGGGGGTCCACGGCCTGGACACCGCAGTCCGGGCGCAGGCCGGCTCCGGATCCCCGGTGCTTGCCGTCATGGGTGAGTACGATGCGCTTCCGGGGATCGGCCATGCCTGCGGCCACAACGTCATTGCCGCCGCCGGAGCCGGCGCGTTCCTGGCGCTGGCGGAGACCCTCCGCGATGATCCGGACGCGTTTCCAGGAACGGTGGTCTTCCTCGGAACTCCGGCAGAGGAAGGCTATTCCGGCAAAGAAGTGATGATCCAGCACGGTGCCCTGGACGGCGTGGATGCTGCGATGATGGTCCACCCGCTGGGGGCCGACGTCGTTGACCAGGTCTGGCTGGGCCGGCGGGTGCTCACGGTGAAGTTCTCCGGAGTTGCGGCCCATGCATCCGCCCAGCCCTTCATGGGCCGCAACGCGCTCGACGCCGCCACCCTCGCCTACCAGGGGGTGGGCCTGCTGCGCCAGCAGATGCCGCCGTCGGACCGGATCCACGCCATCATCACCGAGGGTGGCGAGCGGCCGAGCATCATTCCGGAATTCGCCGAAATGAAGTTCTACGCCCGGTCCAAGTACCCCGAGACCCTGCGGGAGCTCAGCGGCCGTATCGAGGACATTGTCCGCGGGGCAGCGCTCATGACCGGCACCGGGGTGGAGATTGAATGGGACGCGGAGCCGCCGTCGCTGCCCGTGCGTTCCAGCCGCGCGCTAACCGGCCGCTGGCTCTCCGCCCAGCGCCGCCGCTCCCGCGACCCGCTGCCCGCGGGAGTGGTTTCGGAGACGCTGGCGGCATCGACGGACTTTGGAAATGTGAGCTACCGGGTGCCCGGGATCCATCCGCTGATCGCCATATCCGCCCCGGACGTTGCCCTGCACACCCGCGAGTTCGCGGCGGCTGCGGGCTCACCCGAGGCTGCCCGGGGAGCAGCCGACGGCGCCGCCGGCCTGGCGCTGACAGCCCTGGACTACTTCTGGGACCCGGAGCTGCAGCGTGCCGCCGCCCAGGAATTCGCCGACGCCGGCGGTCCCGTGGACGTCGCCGGCTACTTCGACTGACCGCCCCACGGAAATACCCGCCGGGCCGGTGCCCGCCGGACGGGGAACCCCGCCTTAAGGATCCGCACTCTCCGAAGGACGCTCCATGACCACAGCACCCGCCGCAGCCCGTTCCTCCCGAACTGACCGGCTGCTGGCCGCCGTGGAACGGGCCGGGAACAAACTGCCGGACCCGTTCATCCTCTTCCTGCTGCTCTTCGGCATCGTTGCGGTTGCCTCCACGGCCATGGCGTGGGGAAACGTCAGCGTCACGGTTCCCGGCAGCGACGAGGCCACCCGCATCCGCGGACTGTTTACCGCGGAAGGCATGAGCTGGCTGACCACCACGCTGGGGGAGAACTATCTCGGTTTCCCGCCGCTGGCCACCGTGCTGCCGATTCTCCTGGCGGTCGGCGTGGCAGAAAAGTCCGGGCTGCTGGCTGCCATGATCCGCCGCGCCTTCGGCGCCGCCCCGCGCTGGGCCCTGCCCTACGCCGTCGGGCTGGTGGGCGTTGCCGGGTCCATCATGGCGGACGCCGCGTTTGTGGTGATCCCGCCGCTGGCCGCACTGGTGTTCAAGGCGGCCGGACGCCACCCCGTCGCCGGGCTGCTCGGCGGATTCGCGGCAGCCGGGGCGGGCTACTCCACTTCCATGCTCGTCACCTCCCTGGACGCCCTGTTCGCCGGGATTACGACGGCGGTGACCGGCTCGCTGCCCAACCCCGGTTCACCGGTCAATCCGGTCTCCAACTACTTCTTCAACGTGGCCTCCTCAGCGGTGCTGATCCTTGCCGCCGGCTTCCTGATCGACAAGGTCCTTGAGCCGCGGCTGGTCAGGCAGTCAGTGCCGCGCAGCCAGACGGAGGATCCCGACGACGGGGCTCCCGCGGGCGGGGAAGCCCTGGACCCGAACCTGTCCGCGCTGGAACGGCGCGGCCTGCGCTGGTCCCTGGGAATCGGCATCGTGGTTGCGGGGATCATCGCCGCGGCGGCACTGGTACCGAATTCGCCGTGGAGGAATGAGGACGGCGGATTCCTGCCGGCATCGCCGCTGCTCTCCTCAATCGTCTTCATTGTCTTTGTCATGTTCGTGATTCCGGGCCTGGTGTACGGCCGGATCACCGGGACCATGCCCCACGCCCGGGACATTCCACGCGTCATGGGCCAGTCCATCAAGGAGATGAGCGGGTTCCTGGTCCTGGCATTTGTGCTGGGTCAGTTCATTGCGTTGTTCAACTGGTCCGGGATCGGCAACTGGATCGCCGTTGCAGGAGCCTCCGGACTGGAATCCATTGGGCTCACCGGCTACCCGGCCATCCTCGCCTTCATAGTGCTCGCTTCGCTGCTGAACCTCTTCATCATTTCCGGCTCGGCGATGTGGACCCTGATGGCCGCCGTCTTTGTGCCCATGTTCGCGCTCCTGGGGTATGAGCCCGCCTTCGTGCAGGCCGCGTTCCGGGTGGGGGATTCCGCAACCCAGGTGCTGACACCGCTGAACCCCTACATGATCGTCCTGCTGACCATGCTGCGGCGCTACGAGCCGTCCGCCGGCCTGGGCACGGTCATCTCCCGGATGCTGCCGTTCACCGTGGTGTTCTGGGTGGCCTGGGTGGCAGTGCTGACGGTCTTTTATGTCTTTGATCTGCCCCTCGGCCCGGGCAACGGCATCTTCATCCAGTAGGCTTCCATTCCGTCCAACGCTCGTGAAAGGCCTCCCCATGGCACTGCCCGTTTACGCCCTGCATGAGAATCCGGAGTGGTTCCCGCCCTTCGCCAAGGCCTTTGAGGCCGAGGGTGTTGAGGTGCATGAATGGCTGCTGACCGACGGCGTCCTGGACCTGGATTCAGCGCCGCCGGAAGGCATCTTCTGGTCCCGGATCAGCGCTTCCTCGCACACCCGCGGGCACGGTCTTTCCAAGGACTACGCCCGGGCAGTCCTCGCCTGGCTGGAGGCGCACGGCCGCCGCACCGTCAACGGCCGCCGCGTGCTGGAACTTGAGATGAGCAAGGTGGACCAGCTCACCGCGCTGCGCGCTGCAGGCATTGAGACGCCCCGCACCGTGGCCGCGATTGGCCGGAACCAGATCCTGGCCGCGGCCAAGGAATTCCCGGTGCCGTTCATCCTGAAGCACAACCAGGGCGGCAAGGGACTGGGGGTGCGCAAGTTCGAATCGCACGGAGAGCTTGCCGACTACGTCGCCTCCGACGAATTCGAGGAACCGCAGGACGGCATCACCCTGGTGCAGGAATTCATCCAGGCGGCTGAACCGTCCATCAGCCGGGTGGAACTCGTCGGCGGGAAGTTCGTCTACGCCATCCGCGCCGACACTGCCCGCGGGGGCTTCCAGCTCTGCCCCGCGGACGCCTGCGCCATCGATCCGGCCACCGGCACGCCCATCATGCCGCCCGGAGCATCCATTGCGCCGGATCCGGATACCCAGCTGTTCAGCCTGCGGGAAGGATTCGACCACCCGATCATCAGCCGGTACGAGGAGTTCGCCCGGCGGATGAACCTGGAGGTCTGCGGCATTGAATTCATCGAAGCGGCTGACGGCCGGGTTCTGACCTATGACGTGAACACCAACACCAACTACAACGCGGTGGTCGACGCCGCGGCCCCGGTGTCCGCTCCGCGCCAGCTGGCGCGGTACCTGGGAGGGCTCGCGGCAGAATAGTCCGGAGTTCCCGGTGCTTTCCCTACCTATGCGGTGACTGGAATATAGTCGAAAGTACCGAACCTAAGGAGCTCCGTCCATGACCGCTGCCCAGGAACCGCTGTGGGTAAAGCACTACCAGCCCGGTGTACCGGCAGAAATCGAACTGCCCACCGAATCCCTCACCTCCATGGTGGAAGACGCGGTGGCGCGGTTCGGGCCGAAGGTGGCACTGGAGTTCTTCGGTGCCGAGACCACCTATACGCAGCTGGGCGACCAGATCAACCGCGCCGCTGAAGGGCTGCGCAGGCTGGGCGTCCGGAAGGGCCACCGGGTGGCAATCATCCTGCCCAACTGCCCGCAGTACCTCATCGCGTTCTACGCGGTGCTGCGCCTCGGCGGCGTCGTCGTGGGGCACAACCCGCTCTACACGGAGCGCGAACTGCGCCACCAGTTCGAGAACCACGGTGCGCAGGTTGCCGTCGTGTGGGACAAGGCCGTGGAGAAGGTCCAGGACTTCCCGGATGACCTTGCGGTACCCAGCATCATTTCCGTGGACATCACCAAGGCCATGCCGCGCCTGAAGCGGATTGGCCTTCGGCTGCCGATCCCGTCGATCCGCCGAACCCTTGCCGGTCTGACCACCAAGACCGAGAACACGATTCCCTGGGAAAAGCTGCTCGCCAACGATCCGGTCGACCCGCAGCACCCCAAGCCGTCCGTGCAGGACCTCGCTGCGCTGCAGTACACCTCCGGCACCACCGGAATCCCCAAGGGTGTCATGCTCACGCATTACAACCTCCGCTCGAACGCCCTGCAGGGACAGGCCTGGATGCACGGAGCCAAGGAGGGCGAGGAAGTCATCTACGGCGTCCTGCCGATGTTCCATGCTTTCGGCCTGACCCTCTACCTGACGTTCGCGATGCTCACGGGTTCACGGCTGGTGCTCTTCCCGAAATTCGACGTCGACCTGGTCCTGGACGCTGCCAGGAAGTCCAGGCCTACCGTCTTCTGTGCCGTGCCGCCGATCTACGAGAAGGTGGCAATCGAGTCCAAAAAGCGCGGAATCGACATCTCCACCATCCGCTTCGCCATTTCCGGTGCCATGACATTGTCCGCGAAGACCGTCGAAATCTGGGAAGAGGTCTCCGGCGGCCTGCTGGTGGAAGGCTACGGACTCACCGAATCTTCGCCGGTGGCCCTCGGTAATCCGTTCGCGGAGACCCGCCGCAACGGAACCATCGGCGTGCCTTTCCCCAGCACCCTCATGCGGGTTGCGGATCCCGAAGACCTGGGCCGTGATGTTCCGCAGGGCGAGCCGGGCGAGCTGCTGATCAGCGGCCCGCAGGTGTTCTCCGGTTACTGGAACAACCCGGAGGAAACCGCAGAGATCCTGACGGAAGACGGCTGGCTTCGCACCGGGGACATCGTCACGGTGGACGAGGACGGGTTCGTGAAGGTGGTGGACCGGCGCAAGGAACTCATCATCACGGGCGGTTTTAACGTCTCCCCGTCCGAGGTGGAGGAAGTGCTCCGCAGCAACCAGTCAGTCGCAGACGCAGCAGTGGTGGGCCTGTCCCGCGGCACCGGCGGAGAGCAGGTGGTTGCCGCCGTCGTGATGCAGCCGGACACCGAGCTGGATGAGCAGGCACTGCGCGCCTTCTGCCGGGAACGCCTCACCCCCTACAAGGTTCCCCGCCGGATCGTGGCGATCGAGGAACTGCCCAAGTCCATGCTGGGCAAGGTCCTGCGCAAGCAGGTCCGGGAGTCCCTCCAGGATTCGCTCTAGCCTCCCCTTTCCCACACCGGAGGCCCGCCTGGTGCCTTCCCGCTCCTCCTCGGCAGGGCTTTTCGGATGAGCCCGGTTTTCTCTTGACGCTGCTCGCATGCAGGCAGTGGAATAATAAGTAGGCTTGGCAATTCAGGCCCGGCCGAAGAATGGCCAGAGGAGCCGGAACCGGTGCCGGTGAAACGGTACAGCCGCGCGGGCGGGTATCTGCCCGGCACGGTGTTCGGGGAGCTGCGGGCGGAAGCTGCTCCGAAGGATCCCGGCTCGTGAATCGTGATCGCTGTGCCGGACCCCGGCGCAGATTCGCTGCCGAAGGAGAAAACGATGATCAGCAACGAGCAAGTCGAAGGACTCATGGCCGCTTCGGGGAACGTTCTTGGTCCCAACGGCGACAAAATCGGGTCAGTGGGAACGTTCTACCTCGATGACCAAACCAACGAACCGGCCTGGGTCACGGTGAACACCGGCTTGTTCGGAACGAACGAGACCTTCGTTCCGCTGAGCGAGGCCAGCGTTGAAGGCGTCGATGTGCTTGTGCCCTACTCCAAGGACGAGGTGAAGAACGCGCCGCAGATCGACAGCGACGGCTCCATTAGTGCGGAGGAGGAAGTAACGCTCTACCGCTACTACGGCTTCACGTACGACGACGGAACGTCGGACGCAGATACGCGCAGTGCGGGTGCCGGCACTGACACCCTCATCGAGTCCGACACGGAGACCCTTTCCGGCACGGACCGGGGGCGCAGCGGCCTGGTTGACGATTCCGGCGCAGGGGCCGGCTCAGAATCCGGGCGTGCTGGTACCGCCGGATTCTCCTCCGGTGCGGGAATCGACGAGGCAATGACCCGTTCGGAAGAGCAGCTGGAGGTTGGAACCGAACGCCGCGAAACCGGCAGGGCCCGGCTGCGTAAGTACACCGTGACGGAGACGGTCACCACCCAGGTGCCGGTCAGTCATGAGGAAGTGGTGATCGAGCGGGAGCCGATCACGGAGGCCAACCGTGAAGCTGCGATGCGCGGCCCTGAGATGCGCGAAGACGAATACGAAGTCACGCTGCATGCCGAGGAGCCCGTAGTCCACAAGCACACCGAACCGGTGGAGCGGGTGCGGCTGGACACCGAAACGGTCACGGGGCAGGAAAACGTGTCCGAGGAAGTCCGCAAGGAGCGGATCGAGAGTGAGGTGGAAGACGCCTCCGGGCGCTCCGCGTCCACCGAAGGCCATACCGGGCACCATTCCTCCGGCTCCGGCCACGATTCGGGCCACGGTGATTCCGGCTCGGGCAGTTCACGCTAACCGCGCCCGGATGACGGAGGCCGGAACCACCGGCTCATCAAGCAGGACCCCGCCGGCCCGCCAGGGCCGGCGGGGTCCTGCCATGACTGCGGGTTCCGGGACGCAGCTCTCCGCACCGGGAAGGGTCGGCACGGCTGCAGAATCCCTCTAGGTCAGCGCGTTCTTGACGCCCGCTCTGACCTGCGAAAACTGTCTCGACGGTGCCCCGTTCGTCGGCTATTATCCGTTCGGTCGCACAAATACTAAGCGGCCTTCACTTATCAGCTACAGGGGGAACACCAACATGTCACAGCACTCTGCATCCAACCCGTACGCGCCGAGCCAGCCCGGCGCCACGGACCTGTCCCAGCCGCTTTACGGAGCCGGGATCGGCGACGCCGTCAAGCGCTTTTTCAAGAAGTACGCCACGTTTTCCGGCCGCGCGAGCCGCAGCGAGTACTGGTGGTGGACGCTGGTGAACGCGGTAGTTCTCACCGTGCTGGGCATTTGGACCATCACTGCCGCTGTTGGCAGCGTGAACACGGTGACCGGAGAGCTGGAGGGCACCAGCTTTCTATTCCCCTACGCGCTGATCGGACTCTGGGGCCTGGCCACCCTGGTGCCGGGCATCGCGTTGACCGTGCGCCGCCTGCACGACGGCGGCTTCACCGGCTGGCTGTTCCTTCTGGCCCTGGTTCCGGGCCTCGGTGGACTCGCCCTCCTGGTGCTGGCCCTGATGCCGAGCAAGCCGGAAGGTGCCCGTTACGACGCCGGCGCCCCGCAGTACGGAGCGTACCCGCAGGCCTGACCTGTGCGGCGCGGAGGAACATAACCGCAGGTGAAACCGGTAACCCCTTCCCGTCAGGAGGAAAGACTCCAATACTGGGAGGATGACCCACACCACATCGCCACACCCCGGCAATGATGCCCACTACAGCTCCGATCCCGAATCTGCCCACCTCGCAGAGGAAACGATCCAGCTGGTCCGCACCTGGCTCGCAGAGGCGTCCACTCTCGAAGTGGACGCCTCTGCCGCGCAGCTGGCCGGAATCCTCAAAGACCCCGGCGGCCTCGGCTTCACGGTCGGCTTCGTTGACGGGGTCATCCGCCCCGAAGACCTGCAGGTCGCTGCCCGCAACCTCGCCACGCTCGCCCCCCGGGTTCCGGACTTCCTGCCCTGGTACCTGAAAGCCGCCGTACGCACCGGCGGAGTGCTGGGGCCGGCTGTTCCTTCCGTAGTGGTGCCCGCAGCCCGCCGGGCACTGCGCAGGATGGTAGGCCACCTGATCATCGACGCTTCCGAGGAGCGCCTCGGCCAGTCCATCGTCCGGCTGCGCCGTGACGGCGTGCGGCTGAACATGAACCTGCTCGGAGAAGCGGTGCTGGGACGCCGGGAAGCCGAACGCCGGCTGGAAGGCACCCGCAGGCTGCTGGAACGCAGCGACGTGGACTACGTCAGCATCAAAGTCTCCTCCACCGTGGCGCCGCACGCCCCGTGGGCCTTTGACGAAGCCGTCGCCGATGTGGCGGAAACCCTCGCCCCGCTGTACCGGCTCGCCGCCGAATCTCCCCGCCCCAAGTTCATAAACCTGGACATGGAGGAGTACAAGGACCTTGAACTGACCATGGCGGTCTTCATGGAACTGCTCTCCCGTCCGGAGTTCCACAACCTCGAAGCCGGACTGGTCCTGCAGGCCTACCTGCCGGACGCGCTGGCAGCCATGCAGCAGCTCCAGGACTTTGCCGCCGCCCGCTGCGCCGCCGGAGGTGCCCCCGTCAAGGTCCGGCTGGTCAAGGGGGCCAACCTCCCCATGGAACAGGTGGAGGCATCCCTGCACGGATGGCCCCTGGCCACCTGGGGTTCGAAGCTCGAAACGGACACGAACTACAAGCGCGTCCTGGACTACTCCCTGCACCCGGAGCAAATCCGCAACGTCCGCATCGGCGTCGCCGGCCACAACCTCTTTGACATCGCCTACGCCTGGCTGCTCGCCGGCGCCCGCGGAGTCCGGGACGGGATCGACGTCGAAATGCTGCTCGGAATGGCAGCCGCACAGGCAGAGGTGGTCCGGAAGGAAGTCGGTTCACTGCTGCTGTACACCCCGGTAGTGCACCCGCAGGAGTTCGACGTCGCCATCGCCTACCTGGTGCGGCGGCTGGAGGAAGGCGCCAGCAGTGAGAACTACATGTCCGCCGTCTTCGACCTGGCGGACGAAGAAACACTGTTCGAGCGCGAGAAGCAGCGCTTCCTCGACTCCCTGACCGCGGTGGACAGCAGCGTTCCGGCTCCCCGCCGCCAGCAGGACCGTACCCGGGCACCCGAGCCCGGGCCGGACGAATTCGCGAACACCCCGGACACGGATCCTTCCCTGCCTGCCAACCGCGGCTGGGGCCGGGACGTCCTGTCCCGGGTACCCGGATCGGACCTCGGGCGTGAGCTCGTCTCTGCATCGCGGGTGGTAACCGAAGAGCAGCTCGACGAACTCCTGAACGGTGCGGTGACCGCCCAGGAGAACTGGGCAGCCCTCGGCGGAACCGGACGCGCGGAGATCCTGCACCGGGCCGGGGACATCCTGGAAGCCCGGCGCGCCCAGCTGCTCGAAGTCATGGCGGCCGAGGCGGGCAAGACCTTGGACCAGGGCGATCCCGAGGTATCCGAGGCCATCGACTTCGCCCGCTACTACGCCGAGCGGGCGCGTGAACTGGACGCCGTCGACGGCGCGCGGTTCCATCCAGCCCGCCTCACGCTCGTCACGCCGCCGTGGAACTTCCCGGTGGCAATCCCGGCCGGTTCAACGCTGGCGGCTTTGGCGGCAGGCTCATCCGTGATCCTCAAGCCGGCAGGACCGGCAGCACGGTGCGGGGCGGTACTGGCGGAAGCGCTGTGGGAAGCCGGCGTGCCCAGGGACGTCCTGCGCTTCGTGCAGCTGGGCGAGTCCGAGCTGGGCCGCGAACTCATTTCCCATCCGGCAGTGGACCGGGTCATCCTGACCGGCGCCTACGAAACTGCTGAACTGTTCCGCTCCTTCCGCCCCGACCTTGAGCTGCTGGCAGAAACGTCGGGCAAGAACGCCATTGTGGTGACCCCCAGCGCAGACTTCGACCTCGCCGCCCGTGACGTGGCGGCGTCAGCGTTCGGGCACGCCGGGCAGAAGTGTTCGGCAGCCTCACTGGTGATCCTGGTGGGCTCCGTGGCTGAGTCCCGCCGTTTCCACCACCAGCTGCTGGACGCCGTCCAGTCCCTCGTAGTGGGGCAGCCGGAGGACCCCCGGACACAAATGGGGCCCGTCATTGAACCTGCTGCCGGCAAACTGCTGCGCGGACTCACCGAACTGGGCGCTGGGGAGACCTGGGTGCTCCAGCCCCAAAAGCTCGACGCCGAGGGACGGCTTTGGTCCCCGGGAATCCGTGCCGGGGTACAGCCGGGCTCGGAGTTCCACCTCACCGAGTACTTCGGCCCGGTACTGGGCGTGATGCGGGCAGACACGCTTGAGGATGCAGTCCGGCTGCAGAACCAGGTGGACTACGGCCTCACCGCCGGACTGCATTCGCTGGACCCGGAAGAGATCCGCTGGTGGACGGGGGCGGTTGAAGCGGGGAACCTCTACGTCAACCGTGGAATCACCGGCGCAATTGTCCGCAGGCAGCCCTTCGGCGGATGGAAGAAGTCCTCGGTGGGGGCCGGAACCAAGGCGGGCGGCCCCAACTACCTGCTGGGACTGGGCAGCTGGAGCACTGCGCCCTCCACGGCAGACGCGGCTCCGGGGGACAAGGTCCGCACCCTGCTGGACCAAGCCGGCGGCGCATCAGTGCTTCCCAGTTCGGACCTCGCCTTCCTGCACCGGGCAGCTGCGTCCGACGCCGCAGCCTGGGCGGCCGAATACGGCCAGGTCCGAGACGTCTCCGGTCTCAGTGCGGAACGGAACCTCTTCCGCTACCTGCCGGTTCCCGTCCACGTCCGGCTCGCGGAATCCGAACCGCAAGCGTCCGTGCTGCGCGTCCTCTCGGCGGCACTGCTGGCGGAATCCCACGTCACGGTCTCGGTTCCGGATGCGTTGGCTCCGGGTATTACCGCTGTCCTGGCCGCTTTCTCCTGTTCCGTCGCGGTTGAAAATGACGCCGAATGGCTGTCCCGGATGGGAACAGCGGACGCCCCTCCGTCCCGGATCCGGTTGCTGGGCGGAGACCGCAGGGCATTGGCAGCGGCCCTTGGCGGGCGGCCGGACTGTGCGGTTTATGCGCAGCCGGTCACCGAATCGGGAAGGGTTGAACTGCTGCCGTTCCTGCACGAACAGGCGATCAGTATTACGGCCCACCGCTTCGGTACCCCGAGCCCCATTGCCGACACCGAGCCCGGAAAGCCGTGAAACTGGACAGTCCGCTCCCACTGGCGGGCCGTACCGCCGTCGTCACCGGGGTGAGCCGCCGCCAGGGCATTGGCTATGCCGTGGCGTCGCGGCTCGCCCGGATGGGAGCCAGCCTTTTCACCGCCCACTACCAACCGCATGACCTGGACCAGCCGTGGGGCGGGGACTCCCTCGACGCCGTGGCTGAGGGGCTGCGCGGGCAGCTCGCCCCGGAGGCAGTCCTGGCGCACCGGAGCATCAACCTGGCCGAGCCTGACGCCGCTTCGGAACTGGTCAGCGCGGCAGCCGCGGAACTGGGCCACCTGGACATCCTGGTCTGCAACCACGCGCGCAGCGGCGGGGACGGCCCGCTGGCGGAGATGACCCCGGAAAAGCTCGATGCCCACTGGCAGGTCAATACCCGCTCCACGCTGCTCGCCACCCGCGAGTTCGCGGCGCAGCATGACGGCCGGCCCGGAGGCAGGGTGATCTGGATGACGTCCGGGCAGATCAACCGCGGGGTCATGGACTCGGAAATTGCCTACGCGACGTCCAAGGCCGCCCTTGCCGGCATCACTCCGTCCGTGGCGGCGGACCTGGCGCGCCGGGGAATCCTCCTCAACACGGTGAACCCCGGGCCAGTCAACACTGGATACCTGACGGTGGAGACGGCCGACCGGCCGCCGGAGGTCCTCGCTGATGTGCTGGCACATTTCCCTGCGGGCAGGTTTGGTGAACCGGATGATCCGGCGCGGCTCATCGCGTGGCTCGTCAGCGACGAAGGGCGGTGGATGGTGGGCCAGGTGCTGAGCAGTGACGGCGGATTCCGGTAATTCACGCGGTTCGTGGATTCGCTCTTTCCATTACCTTCTGCGCTTGTTAGGGTCCTGCACATGGATACGCTCATTTTCGAGTAGCGAACTGCGCCCGCCGGAACACTCCGGCCCTTCAAAGTGGCGCAAACCGCTCAACGCAGACCCACCCGCAACCGCTGGCCAAGGCCAGGCGTCCTTCCGTCTGCAGCTCGAAATCCCGCCGTGGAAAGTCTTCCCGGCGTGCCCGGAAGGGCTCACCCTGGCACAGCCACGCCAGAGATGAACTGGAGCAAACCATGACTGAACCTACATCCAATCCCGCACAGGAACCGCTCGAACCAGCCGGTCTGCCTGCTCACTCCTCCGCTGGGGACGAGACGCAGCTGCAGGTCAATATTGCCCCCGCAGCCGCCCGCCGCCTCAGCGAGGAAGGCCTCCAGCGGCTAGCGGCCGCCCGCGAGCAGGAAGCCAACCTGCCCGGCTGGCAAAGCCTGGGCAAGGGCGGGAAGCCCAACCATGCAACCGGCCGCCAGGGCCGCCGCGAACGCAAGGTCCGCTGGTAGGAGAGCGGAACATCCGGTAAACACAGCTGCGCCGGCTGCGGGCAACATCGCCTGCAGCCGGCGCAGCTGCGTTCCCGGCGCTATCCGGAGTTGGGCCGGATGGAAAAACTTGGGATGCTAGCGGGCATGAATTCCTCGCCCGCCCCCGCAACGGTTCAAACCTCCCCGCACGCCACGAATGAACTGCAGGCCTGGACCTCCGGCACTTTGGGAACCATCCGGCTGAACCGGCCGCGGGCCCTCAACGCCATGACCCTGGACATGGTGCGGGCGATGGACCGGGTACTGCAGGACTGGGCAGCAGACAGTGCCGTGCAGGCCGTGGTGCTTTACGGTGCCGGTGAACGCGGACTGTGCGCGGGCGGTGACATCCGTGCGATTGCGTCAGGCACGGATGAACAGGCCATGGAGTTCTGGACCGCCGAATACGCGCTCAATGCGCGGGTGGCAGCTTTCCCCAAGCCGTATGTAGCAGTGATGGACGGTGTGGTCATGGGCGGCGGTATTGGGGTCTCCGGACACGCCGGGATCCGGATCGCCACCGAAAGGACCACTGCTGCCATGCCGGAGGTGCGCATCGGCTTCAGCCCCGACTGCGCCGGGTCCCTCCTGCTCTCCGGCGCACCGGGTGAACTCGGCACCCACCTGGCTCTGACCGCTGGATCGATGACCGGTGCCGACGCCGTGCTGTGCGGTTTCGCGGACTTCTACGTCCCTTCCGGGTCGCTTGCCGACCTGCTGGCGGCGCTTGAATCCGCGGGCAGCAGCGCCGCGGATGTGGTGGCCGCTTTCGCCGTTGAACCTCCGGCCGCGCCGCTCGCCGCCGAGCAGGAGTGGATCGACGAGTGCTACACGGGTGGGGACGTGGCCGCCATCCTGCAGAACCTGGAGCGGCACCCGGCGCCGGCCGCAGGGGAAGCAGCCCGGGCCATTCGGGCCATGGCACCGTTTTCGCTGGGGGTTGCCCTTGCCGCGCTGCGCGCCGCCGCACAGGAACCGGACCTCGGCACGGTCCTGCAGCGTGACCTGGTGATGGCGGAGAGGATGATCGGACGCCCCGATTTCCGTGAGGGCGTCCGCGCCCGCCTCCTGGACCGGAACGAGCCGCGGTGGAATCCTGCCCGGCTTGACGGCGTCGATCTGGCCGACGTGGCCTGGACTCTGGCCCTCTGATTGCTCCGGTGCCAGAATGAGGCGCACTGCGTCCACATTCTCTTCAGGCAAGGACACCGGCATGCTCCTCAACGGCAGGAATGCGGTCATCTACGGCGGCGGCGGATCGATTGGCGGCGCCGCGGCGCGCGCGTTTGCCCGCGAGGGCGCACGGGTCTTCCTGGCTGGCAGGCACGCAGAGCCGCTGCAGGAGGTGGCCGCGGAAATCCGGGCCGCCGGCGGACTGGCGGAATCAGCAGTGCTGGACGCGCTGAACCAGGAAGCGGTCAACGAGCATGCGGATGACGTCGCCGCGGCGGCAGGGAGCCTGGACATCTCCCTCAACGTGATCCAGCACGGCGACGTCCAGGGCACACCCATGGCCGCCATGTACCTGGAGGACTACCTTCGGCCGGTTTCCACCGCCGTGCAGGCAACCTTTATCACGGCGCAGGCGGCCGCACGGCACATGATGGAACAGAAATCCGGGGTGATCCTGGCTTTTGGCGGTTCGGGAACCGAAGACCGGGGACAGTATCTTGGCGGGCTGGTCACGGCCCTGGAAGCCATCGAATCGATGCGCCGCCAGCTCGCCATCGAACTGGGCCCGTTCGGCATCCGGGTGGTGACACTGCGCTCCGGCGGTGTCCCGGAATCCCTCCCCGCCGCCATGGAGGGACGGGAAGGAATAGCCGGATCCATCGCCGCAGCGACGCTGCTGAACCGGGCGGCAACGCTGGAGGATGTTGGGAACGCGGCTGTTTTCGCTGCTTCGGACATGGCGGCGAGCATCACTGGGACCACCATCAATATCAGCGCCGGTGCGATGCTCGACTGAGCCTGACGGCTGGCTGAGCCGGGCGGTCCCGTCAGGCGGACGGGTTTAGCGCTGGGTGCGCCAAATGGTGAAGTCCTCCGTGCTCACGGCCGTGTGCATCCCGGTTTCCTCGTCATTGAGCCACAGGGTTGCGAGTCCGGGCGCTGTGTCGCGGACTTCTCCGCGGTAGTAGACCTCGTCGCCGCTGCGGGCTTCGACGTAGTCTCCGCGGTGGATCGAGCTGACATTGCGGACGCGGCGGGCAGGGGCATTGGAACGGGATGGGGACGCGCAGGCTGAGGGCAAACTGAACTCCTGGATAGTTGGCTGGGGTCTTCGATAGGGGACCTAGTTATGTCAACCAGTCAAGTGCGCGAAAATATTCCCGGAACGCCCGCGGACCCCTGACGCGGAGGATACCCTGCGCGTAAAGTCTGGGCATGGACATCGTGGATTTCCTGCTGACGCGCTTTCACGAAGACGCCGCGGAGTCACGCAAGCTGCTGGGCGGCTCCGAGATTTCGCTCTCTGACCGCTGGTATGAAGAGCGCCTGCTGCGCGAGTGCGAGGCCAAGCTGATGCTGATTGACATCATTGGCGGCGCCCGGCGCAACGCGCTTTCCCGCATGCTGCAGGACGCTGAAGGGGACAGCCGCACCTATGCGGACGAACTGGAATGGACCACGCTGGCGCTCGCTGCGCTGGCCGCCCCCTATGCGGAGCATGTGGACTACCAGGACGTCTGGCGGCTGGTTGAAAAACGGCCCTGACGTCCAGCACCGCGGTGCTTTGGCTGCACGGACCACCCCGCCCCTGTCCTTGGGGTGCCTTTGCGCCTAGATTGGCACGCATGACTGTGGAGACCCGATGACGGAATACGACGACGGCGCCGCACCGGCAAGGGAGCTGCTGGAGCAGCTGGCAGAAGCCAAGAACGTTGCCACAACCTTCACCGGCTGGGACGGCGGTGTCCAGCAGGTCTCGGATGCCTCCCTCATCAGCGTCCTCGCTGCCCGCGGAGCGCCGGCAGCGACCCGGGAGCAGGCCGAGGCATCCCTGGCGGAAGCGGCCCTGGCGCCCTGGCGCAGTATGCTGCCGCCCACGGTAGTCCTGCGCCGGCAGCAGTCCCTGCCAGTCACGGTACATGTGCCCCGCGGAGCCGAGGCGCGGGCCTGGATCACCCTGGAGGACGGCAGCTCCGTGCCGCTGCCCTCCCCGCAGGCTGTGGAACAGGCGGCCGAAACAGCGTTCATGAACGGCGTCGAACTGGAAGCCAGGCAGCTGCCGCTCCCGGCCGGCCTGCCGCTGGGATGGCATGCCCTGCACGTTTCCACCTCCGGACGGGAAGAACAGTCCGTCCTGGCGGTCACCCCTGACCGGCTGCCCGCTCCGAACACAGGGGGCCGGGGGTGGGGGATGATGGCCCAGCTTTACTCCGTGCGGTCCGAACGGTCCTGGGGGATCGGGGACCTTTCCGACCTCGCGGACCTCTCAGCCGTGTCAGGCAGCGCCGGCGCTGCCTTTATGCTCATCAACCCGCTCCACGCAGCCGAACCACTGCCTCCCGTCGAGGACTCGCCCTACCTTCCGGCCACCCGCCGCTTCTTCCACCCGCTCTACATCCGGGTGGAAGCGATCGAGGAGTATGCCTATCTTCCCGGGTCGGAGCGTGCCGGGGTCGAGGCCCTGGCCGCGAACCAGCGGGCAGTGGACCGCGATGCGCGGCTGCTGGACCGCAACTCGTCCTACGCCGCCAAGCTGCAGGCACTCCGAGCGGTCTACCAGGTGCCGCGCAGCCCCGCCCGGGCGCAGCAGTTCGAGGCCTTCGTCCGCGAGGCGGGGCCCGGACTGGAGAGCTTTGCCCTGTGGTGTGCCCTCGCGGCCGACTATCCTCCGGAAGCGGCCGAATGGCAGGAAGGGCTGCACAGTGCCCTGGCGGCGGAGAAATCCGCCGAACTCGCGGACGAAACCATGTTCTACAAGTGGCTGCAGTGGATCTGCGACGAGCAGCTCGAATCTGCCCAGCGGGCAGCACTCAGCGCGGGCATGGGAATCGGAATCGTCCACGACCTCGCCGTGGGGGTCCATCCCGGCGGCGCCGATGCCTGGACCCTGCGGGACGTGATGGCCCCGGAGGTGTCCGTGGGCGCGCCTCCGGACATGTTCAACCAGATTGGCCAGGACTGGAGCCAGCCGCCCTGGGATCCGGACCGCCTCGCGGCAAGCGGCTACGGCGCGTACCGGGACATGCTGCGCACCATCCTGCGCCATGCCGGTGGTGTCCGGGTGGACCATATCCTGGGCCTGTTCCGTCTCTGGTGGATCCCGAGGGGACAGGAGCCGGGCAAAGGCGCGTACGTCTACTATGACCATGAGGCGCTGGTGGGGATCCTTGTCCTGGAAGCGCACCGGGCCGGCGCCGTCGTCATCGGCGAGGACCTTGGGGTCTTCGAACCCTGGGTCCAGGGCTACCTGGCGGAACGGGGCGTGCTTGGCACGTCGATCCTGTGGTTCGAACAGACCGGGGAGGGGCCGCGGGAGCCCGCGGAGTACCGGCCGGGGGCGCTGGCCACGATCGGCACCCACGACCTGCCGCCGGCAGCCGGATACCTGGCCGGAGAGCACGTCACGCTGCGGGATTCGCTGGGACTGCTGAACCGTCCGGTGGAGGAAGAACGCGAACTGGATGCCGCCGCCACCCGCGGCATCCTCGACCTGGCCCGCCGGCACGGACTGCTGGAACCGGGTGCCTCCGAGCAGGAGACGGTGGAGGCACTGCACCGGCTCATCGCCCTGAGCCCCTCGTCACTGGTGGGGGTGGGCCTGGTGGATGCCGTCGGTGAGCGCCGCACACAGAACCAGCCGGGGACGGCGCGTGAATATCCGAACTGGTGCATTCCACTGGCCGGCCCGGACGGGAAACCGGTACTGGTCGAAGACCTCGCTGCCAACCCGCGGTTCGCGTCACTCACACGCGTCATGAACAGCGCGCTGGGAAAGGGCTAGGCCTGGTCTGCGAAGGCCACCCGGCGCAGCAGGTCCCTCAGTTGGTTCCGCTCGGCGGGGGAGAGCGCTCCGAGTGAGGCCTCCCCGGCTCCCTGGACCACCGCGGCCGCCTGGGCATACAGGCGCTTGCCTGCCGCCGTCGGGGTGATGATGTTGGACCGGCGGTCCCGCGGATCTGCCTTGCGTTTCACGGCTCCGCGCTTTTCAAGCTGGTCCACCAGCGCAACGATCTGGCTCGGGTCCAGGAACAGGAACTCGGCCAGTTCCCGCTGGGAGGGGTTCAGCCCGCTGCACGCCAGGGACAGGACCGAATAGGACCGGACCTTCAGGTCCAGCGCCGCCAAATGTTCGTTGGCCCGCCGCGAACCCACCGAGCGTGCGCGTGCGGCAAGAAATTCCGTCTCGTTGGCCAGATCGGATGAGTACAGGCGCTCGATTCCGGCTTCGGCTGACGGGGGTGCTGCAGCGCGCGCAGTTGGGTGGGCCGTCTCAGTCATGAGTCAAGAGTACGCCCCGTTTCAACTGTTGACTTTCTCAACTATCTCGGATGTCATGGTGTGAGACAGGACACAATCATGAGGAGTTCGAATGTCCCTTCAGGGCAAAGTTGCGATCGTTACCGGCAGCGGACGGGGGCTGGGCCTGGCCTACGCCCGCGAACTGGCACGGCAGGGCGCGGCAGTGGTGGTAAACG
This sequence comes from Arthrobacter koreensis, assembly GCF_009193255.1. Classification (GTDB taxonomy): domain Bacteria; phylum Actinomycetota; class Actinomycetes; order Actinomycetales; family Micrococcaceae; genus Arthrobacter_B; species Arthrobacter_B koreensis. The sequence goes on along the minus strand of NZ_WACG01000001.1, from coordinate 876,409 downwards.
ACGTCGACGCCGCCGTCGCTGAGGAAGCCGCGGCGACCATCACCGCCGACGGCGGCCGTGCCGTGGCCGTAGTGGCTCCGGTAGGTTCCACCGAGACCGCCAAGGCGCTGGTGAACGCCGCCGTGGAAAACTTCGGCGGCCTGGACATCCTGGTCACCAACGCCGGCGTGCTGCGGGATAAGTCCCTGCTGAAGATGACGGATGAGGACTTTGACCTGGTGATCAACGTGCACCTGCGCGGAACGTTCACCTGCGTGCGGGAAGCCTACGCGTACTTCAAGGAAAACAATGTCCAGGGCCGGATCATCGCCATTGGATCCCCCACCGGCCAGCGCGGAAACTTCGGGCAGACCAACTACGCAGCCGCCAAGGCCGGGATTGTTGGGATGGTACGGACCTGGGCCCTGGAAATGAAGAAGGCCGGCGTCACCGCCAACGCCGTCATTCCGGTGGCGGCAACCGCCATGACCAAGACCGTGCCGTACTTCGCGGCCGCCGTCGAAGCGGACGAGCGGGGCGAGGCCATGCCCGATTTCTTCCGCAAGACACTCGGCTTCGGGACGGCCGAGGACGTTGCCGGCCTGATCGCCTTCCTGGCCTCCGAAGAGGCAGCCGGCATCACCGGCCAGGCAATCGGAGTGGGCGGTGACCGCCTGCAGCTGTGGTCCCACCCGGAAGAAGTCGAATCCGAATACCGCGACGGCGGCTGGAGCTACGAGGATCTTGCCGAAGGCTTCCCCTTCGCCGGGAAGCAGCAAAGTGTGGGCGAGAAGTTCCCGCCGCTGCCCGCCGAGCTCCAGCCCGAGACCGCTACCAACTAAACGCTAGGAAGAAACACATGAGTGCCACTGTTGTCACCTTCGAAGAACTGCCGTCCCTGGTAGGCAAGGACCTCGGCTACACCGACTACATCGAGATCACCCAGAACCAGATCAACACGTTCGCGGACGCCACTGATGATCATCAGTGGATCCACACCGATCCGGAAAAGGCGAAGGATGGCCCCTTCGGCGCCCCGATCGCGCACGGTTTCCTGACCCTGTCCCTGATCATTCCGCTGTGGAGCTCGCTCTTCGACGTCGACGGCGTGAAGACCAAGGTCAACTACGGCCTGGACCGGGTCCGGTTCACCAACCCGGTGAAGGTGGGTTCCAAGGTCCGCCTCCACTCGGTAATCTCCGAGGTCACCGAGGTTAAGGGCGGCGTGCAGATCAAGACGTCCAACACCATCGAGATCGACGGCGAAGAACGTCCCGCCGTCGTCGCAGAGTTCCTGGCACGGTTCTACGCCTAACCTGCCAGCCGCACTCCCGGCCCCGTCCGCGGTTCGGGCAGCACCAACGCACCACCAGCACCACCCCTCCAGCAGTATCCATTTCTCCCCTCAAGGAAGAGGAAAGTCATGAGGCACTTCATTACCCGGCGGGCTGCCAAGGCCCTTGCGCTCGGCGCAGTCGCCACCCTGGCACTGGCGGGCTGCGGCGGCGGCAGCCTGTCCGGCAGCGATTCAAGCTCCTCCCCGTCCGCGTCCGGATCCGCTGCAGCGGGCGGCGAGGTCGAAAAGATCGTTGTTGGCGTCATCGGCATCGCGCCCTCGGCCGCCATGCAGTACGGCGTGGACGAAGGCATCTTCGAGGAGCACGGACTGGACGTTGAACTCCAGACCGGCCAGGGCGGCGCAGCCATGCTCCCGGCAGTCTCCACCGGAGACATGAACTTCGCCGTCGGCAACCCGCTGACCGTCATGGTGGCCAAGGACAAGGGCCTGGACATGAAGATCGTCACCGGGTACTCCAACTCCTACGCCGAAGGCGAAGACATCAACGGCGTGGTGGCACGGGCGGATTCCGGCATCACCAGCTTCGCCGACCTGGAGGGCAAAACCGCCAGTGTCAACGCAGTGAACACCCAGGGCGACCTGACCATCATGGAAGCAGCATCCCTGGCCGGGGCCGATCCCACGCAGATCAAGTTCTCCGAGATGCCGTTCCCGGACATGGAAGCCCAGCTGGACCTCGGCAACACGGACGCCATCTGGATTCCGGAACCCTTCCTCAGCAAGGCACTGTCCAACCCGGACAACGTCCTGGTGGGCTACTCCAACCAGGAAGCCGTCCCGGGCATGCCCACCATGGTGACCTTCACGTCCGGCAACTATGCCTCCTCCAGCCCGGAAACGGTGGAGAAGTTCAAGACCGCCATGGAAGACCTCCTGGAGCAGGCAGAAGCCAACATTGACGACGTCAAGGCAGTCCTCCCGGCGTTCATGAACATGCCTGCAGAGGTGGCCGCCAATCTGAAGATGGAGCAGTACGACGCCGAGCTGCGCACCGAACAGCTCAACGACATGGGCGAACTGATGCTCAAGTACGAGTTCGTTGAGAAGGCACCCGACCTGGAAGCAATGACGATCCAGTAATGAGCCGTGCCGGGGTCCGCCTGCACCTCCTCAGGCGGACCCCGGCACACCCGCTCACCAACACCCAAACCACCCGGCACGGATGAAGGACGTTTCAGCAATGCAGAACCAGGGCCTTGGGTCATGGATCCACCGCCAGCGGATCAAGTCAGGTTCCAGAACCGCACTGGTCTTCCGTGACCAGGCAACGAGCTACGCGGAGCTGGACGATCGGATCAACAGCCTTGCCGCAGCGCTGCGCGCGGCAGGAGTCCGGCAGGGAACGCGCGTGGCTTTCCTTGGCGACAACCACCCCTCCTTCCTTGAGACCTTCTTCGCCGCCGGTTCCCTCGGTGCGGTCTTCGTTCCACTGAACACCCGGCTGGCTCCGCCCGAGATCCAGTTCGCGCTCCAGGACTCCGGCAGCACCGTGCTGGTGAACACCCTGGCCCTGGACGAGCTTGCGGTCCGCGGCTCACGGGGCACCGGCGTCGAGCTCCGTCTCCTGGTGGATGACGGCACAGGTGCCGTCCGTGCCGAGGATCCCGAGGGCCGGGTCCAGCCGTACGAGCCGGCCTTCGAGGCACCGTCCGGCTTCGCGGATGCCCCGGTGTCCCTCGAGGACGCCGCGATCATCCTCTACACGTCCGGGACCACCGGACAGCCGAAGGGCGCCCTGCTCACCCATGCCAACCTGGCCTGGAACTGCTTCAACGTGCTGGTGGACTATGACGTCGCGGAGAACGATATTGCGCTGATGATCTCACCGCTGTTCCACGTCGCGTCCCTGGACATGGGGGTGCTGCCGAACCTGCTCAAGGGTGCCACCGTGATCCTCGAAACCCGGTTCGAGCCGGGGCGGACCCTTGAACTCATCGAGAAGTACCGGGCCACCTACATCAGCGGCGTCCCCACCACCTACCAGCTGCTGTGCGAGCACCCTGACTGGGACAAGCGGGACATCAGCTCGCTCCGCAAGCTCACCTGCGGCGGGTCAGCCGTGCCGCTGCGCGTGATCGACGCGTACGAGGAACGCGGCCTGAGCTTCTCCGGCGGCTACGGCATGACCGAAACGGCGCCCGGCGCCACCGCCCTGCCCCCGTTGTTCTCGCGGGAGAAGGCCGGTTCCGCCGGCGCTCCGCACTTCTTTACCTCCGTCCGTGTGGCCCGGCTGGACGGGAGCGACGCCGACCCCGGCGAAGTGGGCGAGGTACAGATCAGCGGGCCGAATGTCATCAAGTCCTACTGGAACCGGCCGGACGCCACTGAAGCTGCCTTTGTGGACGGACACTGGTTCCGCTCCGGGGACATGGGCTATTTCGACGCCGACGGGTTCCTCTTCATCTCTGACCGGCTGAAGGACATGATCATTTCCGGCGGAGAGAACATCTACCCCGCCGAAGTGGAGCAGATCATCAGCGAGCTGGATGCGGTTAGCGGCGTCGCGGTCATCGGAGTGGCGGATGAGAAGTGGGGCGAGGTGCCGAAGGCGCTGGTAACCCTGCGGGACGGGTTTACGCTGGAGCCGGCCGAGGTGGCCGCGCATCTGGACGGCCGCTTGGCACGCTACAAGATTCCCAAAACCGTGGAGATCGTTTCCGACTTTCCGCGCACTGCCAGCGGCAAGATCCGCAAGGCTGACCTGAAGCGCCAGTACGCCGGCTAGAAAATCCCCGGTGCCGGTGTGAAACACTCGGGCGCATGGCGGACAGGTACGGGGTATGACCCAGTTCCCAGGAAAGCCGGACCGTGAGGCGCGCTTTCGGGCTCTCTATGCCGCCGTGTACCCGGACCTGCTGAGGTTCGTGCAGCGGCGCACGGGCGCCGGCCATGCCGAGGACCTCGTCGCCGAAACCTTCCTGGTGGTGTGGCGCAGGTTCGAGGACCTGCCCGCAGGCGAGGCGGACCGGCGTGCCTGGATCTTTGGCATAGGCCGCAACATGATGCTCAATGGCCGCCGCGGTGAGCAGCGCCGCAGCGCGCTGGGCGTCCGCCTTAGTGAAGCCGTTTCAGTTCCGGTCTCTTCGGCCGAGATTGACTTCGCGGAGCAGCGGATGGATGTTGCCCGCGCCTGGCGGCAGCTGTCCGAGGTCCACCAGGAAGCCCTGGGGCTGGCTGTCTTCGAGGACCTTCCAGGGCCGCAGGCTGCGGCTGTCCTGGGCATTTCCCCGGTCGCCTACCGGATCCGGCTCACCCGCGCCCGCCGGGCGCTGCGGCTGCTGCTGGACCATCTTCCCGCTGCCGCTGCGGTGCGGGTACCTGCTGCCGAAAGGAAACCGTAATGCTGCGGGATGAAGAAACAGATGTGCTGCTGAAGTCACTGGACGCTGCTGCCCCGGCCGGTACAGGACCGGAGCGGAGAACTGCGGACGTTGAACGGATACTGGCTGCTGACCACGCCGGCGAAGAGTTGCGGACGATACCCGCGCGGACGCGAAGGAACCGCCGTCTTGTCCTTGGCTGTGCCGCCGCAGCAGCTGCCCTGGCGATTCTTGCCGTTCCGGTGCTTGGCGGCGGTGATCCGGCGTATGCCAGCTGGACCCAGACACCGTCTGCCCTGGGTCCGGAAGGCAGCGAGAAGGCCGGGAACGACTGCCGTTCGTCGGACCGGAACACGGCTCGCGAATCCGCAGGAGCAAGCGTGGCAATTGCCGAGCGCCGGGGCGAGTGGACCACGGTTGTCCTCTCCGGCCCAGGCGGCTTCTCATCCATGTGCGTTACTGACGGGTCTCTCTTCGGCGGTTCTTTTGGGTACTCAGGCAACACTCCGGGCGGAGCCGAGCCCGCTACGCGTGGCTTGCTTCCCACCGCCATGGGGATGGGATCCACTTCTGCTGGCGAGCTTTCCATGGTTGTGGGTGCCGCGGGAGCCGATGTCAGCGCTGTCTCCTATGCCAGTCATACCCAGGGTGAGGTGAGCGGCAGTGTTGCCAACGGGTACTTTGTGCTGTGGTTTCCCGGGGACGAGCTGAAGGACTATCCGGACGCCGGCATCCCGTTGGAGTTGACCTACAAGGACGGAACCCGGGGCCAGGTCCGGGTTTCCCTGGACTGGGCGAACCCGTAGGCCCGGCCGGCGAATCAATACCGGGCTAACCTAGGGTCCGGGCCCGGAACGTGCCCGTGGGGAATCCACCGAGAGGGAAGTGGGAATGACAACCAGGGCGCTGCTAATTGCAGACACCCATGTGCCAAAGCGGGCCAGGGCGCTGCCGGCACAGGTGTGGGATGAAGTGGAAGCGGCAGACCTGGTCATTCACGCCGGTGACTGGGTCAGCGAGGACCTCCTGGACGAGCTGCAGGAACGTTCGCACGCACTGCTGGGCTGCTGGGGGAACAATGACGGACCCGGACTCCGCGCCAGGCTGCCGGAGGCAGGCACCGCAGTCGTCGGCGGCGTGCGCATCGCCGTCGTGCATGAAACCGGTGCGGCAAAGGGCCGTGAAGCGCGTATGCAGGACGCATTCCCGGACACTGACCTGCTGGTCTTTGGGCACAGCCACATTCCCTGGGATACCACCACGCCAAACGGGCTGCGGCTGCTCAACCCGGGGTCCCCGACGGACCGGCGCCGCCAGCCGTACTGCACCTATATGGTGGCGAACATCGGCAACGGAACGGTCGACGTCGAACTGCACCGGCTGCCGCTGCGCACCTCCCGCACCCGATAACTCCCCACGGCACCGGCAGGAACCTCCGCGCCAGGGTTTACTCCGCGGCCGCCCGGTACGGCTCCAGCCAGGTGAAGGCCTCCGCGCTGGGGCTGAGGTATTCCAGGCTGATTAATCCCCGGTAGCCCGCGGCGATGGCCGACGCCGTCCACCGTTCCAAAGGCAGGCTGCCGGTTCCGGGGGCACCGCGTCCCGGAGCGTCGGCGAGCTGGATGTGCCCGAACGACGCCGCGTGCCCGGCGATGAGGGCCGGTACGTCCTCGCCGTTGACGGCCAGGTGGTAGAAGTCCGCCAGCAGGCGAGGTTCTGCCGTCCGGTGCCGTGCACCCGTTCGAGGACGGCGAAGCAGTCGGCTGCGGTCCGGAGGGGGTACCCGGGGACCCCGCTGAGCGGCTCCAGCAGGACCGTCCCGCCCAGGGAGGAGACGGCGTCGGCGGCCGCAGCCAGATTCTCCACCGCACAGTCTGCCTGGGCGGCCGGGACGGTGTTTTCCTCCGGCAGGCCGTACAGTGCGTTGAACCCTCGGCACCCCGTCCGCTCGGCGATGGCGGCCGTGGCCTCCAGACTGGAACGGAAGGCTGCGCTGCGGGAGGGAGAGGAGAGCACGCCGCGCTCCCCGTCCGGCATGTTCCCGGCATAGAAGTTGAGCCCGGTCAGCCGGACGCCGGCGTCGGAGATTGCGGTGAGGAAGGCATCCACCTCCCGATCCCCGGGAACCGGCGATTCGAACGGCCACCAGAATTCGACGGCGCTGAACCCCGCCGCTGCCGCTGCCGCCGGGCGCTCCAGCAGCGGAAGATCCGCGAGCATGATGGAACAGTTCACGGTCAGGTCCCGGAAGGGTCCAGCCATGGTAGTGCCTCCTCTGAGACTTCCGTAGAACGGATAATATTGTTTGCGATACGGAATGAGAACGTAGTGCTGAACTGTTCGCCTTGGTGAACCGTACCGGAAGGACCTGCCGTGATGGCTGAGCGAACCGCTGGCCCCGGTGTGCAGTCGGTGGAACGGGCCTTCGAGCTGCTGGAGCTCATTACGGACGCCGGCGGTTCGGCGGCGCTCAGCGAGCTCGCGGCCACTGCTGACCTGCCGCTGCCCACCATCCACCGCCTGCTGCGCACCCTGGTTGGCCTGGGCTACGTCCGCCAGCTGCCGAACCGCCGGTACGCCCTGGGGCCCCGGCTGATCCGGCTTGGCGAAGGGGCAACCGCACAGCAGGGTGCCCTGGCCCTGCCGGTGCTGAAAAAACTCGTTGACCAGCTGGGCGAAACAGCCAACATGGCCGTCCTGGACTCGGACCAGGTGCTGTACATCGCCCAGGCGCCGTCCAGGCACTCCATGCGGACCTTCACCGAGGTGGGCCGGCGGGCCCATGCCCATGCCACCGGCGTCGGAAAGGCGGTCCTGGCGCAGCTCCCGGATGACCAGGTTCGCGGCATTGTGGCCCGCACCGGGCTGCCCGCTGCTACGGAAGCCAGCATCACCGGCCTTGATGGGCTCTTGGCGGACCTGGAACTGATCCGCCGGCGCGGCTGGTCCGTGGATGAGCAGGAGCAGGAGCTGGGTGTGCGCTGCTTCGCCGTCGCCGTGCCCGGTGCGCCCAGCCCCACCGCGATCTCGGTGTCCGGGCCGGTCTCCCGGGTGGATGAAGCCTTTGGGCAGCGGGCAGTTCCGCTGCTCCAAGCAGCCGCGCGGGAGGTCGCGGAGGACCTGCGGCACCGCTGAGAGACCAACCGAAAGAAGGAAGGGCCGGAAACCGCATACGGTTTCCGGCCCTTCCTTCGTGAGACGGGGACTTAGGCGTCGCCGCCCGCGTTGCCGCTGGTGCCTGCATTCACGTTCAGCAGGTCATACTTCTCCATCGCCAGGCGCGGAGCGTCCTTGTCCACTTCACCGCGGGCCGCAAGCAGCTGCAGGGTCTTGACCACCATGGAGTGGCTGTCGATCTTGAAGTAGCGCCGGGCCGCTGCACGGGTGTCAGCGAAGCCGAAGTCGTCCGCGCCCAGGGACGCGAAGTCGTTCGGTACGAACTGGCGGATCTGGTCCGGCACGGCCTTCATGTAGTCCGTGGAGGCCACAATCGGTCCTTCGGCGCCGGCCAGCTGCTGGGTCACGAACGGCACGCGCGGTTCGGAGCCGGGGTTGAGGAAGGCTTCTTCCTCCGCTGCCAGGCCGTCGCGGCGCAGTTCGTTCCAGGAGGTCACCGACCAGACGTCGGCGGAGACGCCCCAGTCGCTGGCAAGCAGCTGCTGGGCCTCCAGTGCCCACGGGACTGCCACGCCGGAAGCGAGGAGCTGGGCCTTGGGGCCTTCTGCGTCGGAGGCCGAGACCTTGTAGATGCCCTTAATGACACCTTCAACGTCCAGGTTTTCCGGTGCCTTCGGCTGAAGGATCGGCTCGTTGTAAACCATGATGTTGTAGATCAGGTTCCGGTCTTCGGAATCTTCTCCGTACATCTCTTCGAGGCCGCGGCGCATGATGTGGCCGATCTCGTAGCCGTACGCCGGATCGTAGGTCTTCACCGCGGGGTTTGTGGAGGCCAGGATCGGGGAGTGCCCGTCGGCGTGCTGCAGGCCTTCACCGGTCAGGGTGGTGCGGCCGGCCGTGGCGGAGATCAGGAAACCGCGTGCCATCTGGTCAGCTGCTGCCCAGATGTAGTCCGCGGTGCGCTGGAAACCGAACATGGAGTAGAACACGTAGACCGGGATCAGCGGTTCGCCGTGGGTGGCGTAGGCGCTGCCCGCAGCGGTGAACGCTGCGATGGAACCGGCTTCGTTGATGCCCACGTGCACAATCTGGCCCTGCGGGGACTCCTTGTACGCCAGGACGAGGTCCCGGTCCACGGAGAGGTAGTTCTGTCCCTTGGGGTTGTAGATCTTGGCCGTCGGGAAGAACGAGTCCATGCCGAAGGTACGGGCCTCATCGGGGATGATCGGCACAATACGCTTGCCGAATTCCTTGTCCCGCATGAGGTCCTTGAGCAGGCGGACGAAGGCCATGGTGGTGGCAGCCAGCTGCTTGCCGGAACCGCGGTTGGCCACCTCGTAGGCAGAGGCCTCCGGCAGCTTCACCGGGGCGTGCTTCTCGCGGCGTTCGGGCACGTTGCCGCCCAGTTCACGGCGGCGTTCCAGCAGGTACTTGATCTCCGGGGCGTCGGCTCCCGGGTGGTAGTACGGCGGCTGGTATGGATCGGCTTCCAGCTGCTCATCCGTGATGGGGATGCGCAGGTGGTCGCGGAAGGCCTTCAGGTCCTCCAGCGTCAGCTTCTTCATCTGGTGCGTGGCGTTGCGCGCTTCGAAGTGCGTGCCCAGGCCGTAGCCCTTGACGGTGTGCGCCAGGATGACGGTCGGCTTGCCCTTGAACTCGGTGGCAGCCTTGTAGGCAGCGTAGACCTTGCGGTAGTCGTGGCCGCCGCGCTTGAGGTTCCAGATTTCCTGGTCGGTCAGGTCCGCAACCATGTCCTTGGTCTGCGGAGTCTTGCCGAAGAAGTGTTCACGGACGAATCCGCCGGACTCGGCCTTGTAGGTCTGGTAATCGCCGTCGAGCGTGGAGTTCATGATGTCCACGAGCGCGCCGTCGTTGTCCTTCTCGAGCAGCGAGTCCCACTCGCGGCCCCAGACAACCTTGATGACGTTCCAGCCGGCACCGCGGAAGAAGGCTTCCAGTTCCTGCATGATCTTGCCGTTGCCGCGGACGGGTCCGTCCAGGCGCTGCAGGTTGCAGTTGACCACGAAGGTCAGGTTGTCCAGCTTGTCATTGGCGGCGAGCTGGAGCAGGCCGCGCGATTCCGGCTCGTCCATTTCGCCGTCGCCCAGGAACGCCCAGACGTGCTGGTCCGAGGTGTCCTTGAGTCCGCGGTTGTGCAGGTAGCGGTTGGACTGCGCCTGGTAAATGGCGTTCATGGGGCCGATGCCCATGGAGACGGTGGGGAACTCCCAGAAATCGGGCATGTTCCGCGGGTGCGGGTAGGAGGACAGTGCGTGTCCCTCACGGGACTTTTCCTGCCGGAACCCGTCGAGGTCCTCCTCGCTCAGGCGGCCTTCGAGGAAGGCGCGGGCGTAGACGCCGGGGGATGCATGGCCCTGGAAGAAGACCTGGTCGCCGCCGCCGGGGTGGTCCTTGCCGCGGAAGAAGTGGTTCATGCCCACTTCGTACAGGGTGGCGGCTCCGGCGTAGGTGGAGATGTGGCCGCCGACGCCGATGCCCGGGCGCTGCGCGCGGTGCACCATGACTGCGGCGTTCCAGCGCAGCCAGGCGCGGTAGCGGCGTTCGGTTTCCTCGTCGCCGGGGAACTCGGGTTCCTGGTCCACCGGGATGGTGTTGACGTAGTCGGTGGTGGTCACCATGGGAACACCAACGGAGCGGGATCCTGCCCGCTGGAGCAGCGAGCGCATGATGAACTGCGCACGCTCCGTGCCCTGCGAGCGGATCAGCTCGTCAAGGGATTCAATCCATTCCGCGGTTTCTTCCGGGTCACGATCCGGCAGCTGGCTGGTCAGCCCGCTGAGGATGTCCGTTCTGTCTTCACTGACGCTCATATGCAGCCTCTCGGTTGAGGGCGGGGTCCCCTCAAAGTAATTCGGTGACTCACCGACCATTCCGTTATGCGGAATGCTCAGTTCAATCTATACGAATGCGCGGCTTCATGCCTGCTCAGGCAGGTAGCCGCCGCGCCTTCGTAAGACGTATCACAGAACTGTTTAGGAGACCTCAATGGTGACGACGGCGGGGCCGGCGCGGAGCCCGGAAGTTCCAGGCTCTGCGGCGGGATCTGTGACGGCGCGCGAGACGCAGCAGCACATTTTCTCCCGGGCCCGCTGCTGGCGTTCGCTGTAGAAGACGTCCCGGTGGTCCACGGTGCCTTCCAGCTGCAGGATCCGCACTTCGCACAGCCCGCATTCGCCCTTGCGGCAGTCGAACATCATGTCCGCCCCGGCGTCTTCGAGGGCTTCGAGCATGGACCGTCCGGGCCCCACCCGGGTTTCAAGTCCCAGCCGCGGCACCCGCACAATGAACTCCTCCGGGCGGTACCAGCCAGAGTTGCCGAACGTCTCATACCGCAGGTTGGCGGGGTCCAGGCCATGGTCCCGCCAGGACCGGCGTACCGCGTCCATCAGGCGGATCGGTCCGCACATGTACAGTTCCGTTCCGTCCTGCAGCCCTGCGACCAATTCCGTAACGGACAGCGCACTGCCTTCGGCATCCACGTGGATTTCAAGGGCGTCACCGTGCTCGGCCTGCAGCTCGGCCAGGTAGGCCATGGCGCTGCGGTTCCGTCCGGCATAGACCAGACGGTAGTCGGCCTTCACGTTCTTCAGGACCCGGGCCATGTTCAGGATGGCGGTGATGCCCACGCCGCCTGCCAGCAGGACATAGCGCGGCGCACCTACGCGCAGCGGAAAGTTCTGCAGCGGCTGGGTAATCTCCAGCTCGTCCCCCGGTGCCAGGGTATGCATGAAGATCGACCCGCCGCGGGACGCCGCGGTACGGAAGACGCTGATCGCCAGTTCCCTGCCGCCGTCGTGCGCTTCAACGATCGAGTAGGAGCGGCGGTGCTTCTCGCCGTCAATGGTGACCATGACGTCCACATGGGTTCCCGCCGCGGCCGGAACCGGTTCTCCGGGGACCAGCACAATGCGGCGGATGCCCTCCGCTACGTCCCGGGTTTCCCGGACGACGGCGCGCTGCCAGGCCTCAACATTTGTTGCAGCCATCGCCTAGCCCAGTGCCGCGCGCTGCCGGACACCGGACGGGAGCCTGCTTCCGTCCGGACGGCGTCCCTCGGCCTCGAGCCGGCGTTCGATCAGCCGCCTCACCCACATGCCACCGGCGTCGATGTTCAGGTTGTAGAACTCGTAGTCCGGGTTCGCGTCGATCGCCGCCTGCTGCGCGGCGAGCATTTCCTCATCCTCGCCGAAGACGCCGTGGACACCGTTGCGCAGCTGGGTGGTGATGAGCTGGCTGTCCAGCCGGTAATTGCGCATGAAGGCCCAGAAGTAGTGGCAGGTCTTCGCCGTCTCCGGGGTGATGGTGTTCATGACGAATCCGTTCACGCCCTGGCTGCGGTCACCCTGCGGTGCGCCAGTTCCTGCCTTCGCCACGCCCACGTCAATGTTGATGGTCGACGGCGCACGGTAGGTGATGATCTGCCACCGGTCCACCTTGCCTTCAAAGCCGGGGAATTTGTCCCGCATGTTCTTGAGCCAGAAGGGCGGCGGATCGATGTTAAGCATCCAGCGGGTCACCGTGACGGTGTCGTCGTCATGCGTGACGACGAATTCGGATTCGCTCAGCTCGTCCTGGCCAATGGAGGAGGAGTGGACGAACTCTTCATGGGTGAGGTCCATCAGGTTGTCCAGGACCAACTGGTAGTTGCACGGCGCGAAGATGGTCTCGCCGTCGCCGGCCCATTCGTCGGATGACATCTGGTGCATGTCCGGCACGGCGTCCGGATCGGCCAGGGTGGGGTCGCCGAGCCAGACCCAGACGTAGCGGTGGCGTTCGATCACGGGGAAGGAGGGCACCGTGGCGCTGGGGTTGATGGTTTCCTGGGCCGGCATGGAGATGCAGCGGCCCGCCGAGTTGTAGACGATCCCGTGGTACGGGCACTGGATCCCGTCCCGTCCGGTGGTCTTGCCCATGGACAGCGGGGCCAGGCGGTGCCAGCAGGCGTCGGCCAGGGCTACGGCCTTGCCGTCCTCGGTCCGGTAGAGCGCCAGCGGGCGGTCGGCGATCCGGCGGGACATGGGCTTGCGGGTCACCTCGTGGTCCCAGGCAGCCACGTACCAGGCATTCAGCGGGTAGCCCAGCACCTTGGACGTGGTAGAGCTCTGTGTCTGGCTGTTGATTCCAGTATCGGTCGAGACGGCAGTCATTGCGTTCCTTCCAGGAGCATCTGCACTGATGCGGCGGTACAACTCACTATGGACATAGATAGTTAGTGATATGCGCCACAGTATCTATGTCTATAGTGGTTAGGCAAGGGATTTCTTTTTACGGAATGGGGCCGTCATGAGCCTTCGGTACGCACTGCTGGCGCTGCTGAACGTGGAGCCCATGACCGGCTATGACCTGTACAAGCAGTTCGAATCGTCCGTTGGCTATGTCTGGCATGCGCCGGACTCGCAGATCTATCCCGAGCTGCGCCGCATGGAGCGCGACGGCCTGCTGGAGGGCGAGGAAGTCGCCTGGGGTACCAAGGGACGCAAGCGGCAGTACCACGTGACGGATGCCGGCCGTGAAGCATTCCGGACCTGGGTGAACACGCAGCTGGACTATCCGCGCGAACGGGATCCAATGCACCTCAAGGCTGCCTACCTGGAGTGGGCGGATCCGGACGCGGCCCGCAGCCAGCTGCTGGCCCACGCCGAGCACTACGGTGCGCGCCTTCTCCAGTGGCAGCAGAAGATCCAGGAGATTGACGGCGGCACCTCGGACATGCTCAACCGCCGCCTGGCGACCTTCCCCTCCGCAGACCATTCCCGCGTAGCCGCCTTCAAGCGGTTCACCTATGAAGGGCTCACTGCGCGGGCCGAATCTGAAATTGCCTGGGCACAGCGCGGACTGGCGCTGCTGGATGAGCTCTACCCCGAGGACAGCTCCGGCACAGCCGCGACATAGGAAGCGGGCCTAGCCTCAATCCGGAGAGAGTTCCGGAAGAAGAGGAGAACCATGCCGCACCCGAAAGCCACCTATCAGGGCCGTCCGCTGCCCCGCCCGGAAGAGGACCTGGAAGACCAGGGCCTGCCATTCGACGTCGGGACCCTCCTCCAGCGGCGGCAGGTCCTGAAGGTGTTCGGCATCGGCGCCCTCGGTTTTGGACTTGCGGCCTGCGGTGGACCCGCCGGGGCGGAGGGGGAGATCCCCGATGAGACAGCGGGTCCCTATCCGGGCGACGGATCCAATGGTCCGGATGTACTGGAACAAAGCGGCATTGTCCGCAGCGATATCCGCTCCAGTTTTGGCGAATCCTCCGGCACCGCCGAGGGCATTCCCCTGGATCTGGAACTGAAGGTCACGGACCTGGCCAACGGGGGTGCTCCCTTTGCCGGAGTGGCCGTCTACGTGTGGCACTGCACGCGGGAGGGGCTGTACTCGATGTACTCCGAGGGTGTGGAGGACCAGAACTACCTCCGCGGGGTCCAGATTGCCGACGGCGACGGCGCAGTCCGGTTCACCAGCATCTTCCCGGCCTGCTATTCGGGCCGCTGGCCGCATATCCACTTCGAGGTCTACCCCGACGAAGCTTCCATCACCGATTCAGCCAACGCCATTGCCACCTCCCAGATGGCGCTTCCGGAGGACGCCTGCAACGCGGTCTATGCCACCTCCGGGTACGAGGCCTCGGTGCAGAATCTGTCCGGGGTCACGCTGGAAGGCGATAACGTGTTTGGCGACGACGGCGGTGCGAGCCAGCTGGGCACGGTCACCGGCAGCGTCGGCCAGGGCTACTCAGCGACCCTGGCCGTCCCGGTGGACACCCGCACGGAGCCTTCCGCGGGAGGAGCTCCCGGAGGAGGAGCTTCCGGAGGGCCGGGAGGCCCCGGCGGGCAGCCCCCAGCCGGCGACCGTCCGGGCGCCGAACCCCTGGCAGCTCCCTAGGCCGGCCTGGCCCCCACGGCCATGCGGGCGATGGTGCGGTAGCGTTCGGCCAGCTGCTCCGGAGTCAGCTCACCGTCCAGCCGGAACCACTGTGCGACCCCGGTGCACATGGTGACGACGGCGGTACCCGCCTCACGCGGGTGCGGTGCGGAGAAGATTCCCGCCGCCGTTCCCTCTTCAAGGATCGTGTCCATGAGGCGCTGCTGCCGGTCCCGGGCCGCGATGTGGGCGGCGCGGGCGTCCGGTTCCAGGGAGCGGATCTCGCTGAAAGCGATGAAGGCCTGGCCGCGTCGCCGCGCGTGGAAAAGCACCAGGCACTCGACGAGCAGGTCGAACCGGCGGGAAAGGTTGCCGCCGGCCTCGGCGATTGCCTGCTCGCTGCGAATCCA
The DNA here is from genome assembly GCF_009193255.1 of Arthrobacter koreensis. GTDB lineage: Bacteria > Actinomycetota > Actinomycetes > Actinomycetales > Micrococcaceae > Arthrobacter_B > Arthrobacter_B koreensis. The sequence goes on along the minus strand of NZ_WACG01000001.1, from coordinate 861,350 downwards.
CAGATCGTTCATGGCATGGGAGGCGATGGCTACCAGTAGCGCCTGCTTCGAGGGGTAGTAGTGGTAGAGGCCCGGAACTGACAAGCCTGTCCGAGCGGCCAGCTGGCGGATGGTGGTGCCGTGGTAGCCGTGCTCCATGAAGCACTCCAGTGCGCTGGCCAGCATGGGCGGCAGGTCATCCATATCGTAATTCCGCCAGCCGGGGGTGCCGGAGGGCAGGGGGGCGGAGCCGGGAGCCGGTTCCTGTGCAGCAGCTTTTGCCATCGGACCTCTTCGTGTTTGGAAAAACATTAGGTTGCCAAAGGGGGTTGACACTACCTTGTGACGTTCTTCACACTACTTCTACCGAGCGATCGCTCGCAAGGTAGATGCGGAACCATTACAGGGAAGCAGGCACACAGTGGAGGACATGGCGCTCTCACCGGCGTGGGCCGGTGCCTATCCAGCCGGAGTCTCAACGAGGCTGGAAGTGGCGGCCCCTTCGCTGGTGGCGGCGTGGAAAGACCGCGTCCGGACCAACCCCGGCGGAACAGCAGTCGCCTACTTTGACGGCCGGATCAGCGCTGCGGAGCTCGACGGGCTTTCCGATGCCTTCGCGGCCGCGCTCGAAAACCGGGGGATCGGACACGGGGACCGGATTGGCATCCAGCTGCAGAACATTCCGCAGTACGTGATCGCCTTCCTGGCGCTGTGGAAACTGGGTGCCATCGCGGTGCTGATGAACCCCATGTACAAGGAACGCGAACTGCGGCACCTGATCGAAGACTCAGGCGCCCGGGGCATTCTCGCCGATGACACCCTCTACCAGGCAACGGCAGCGGCCGCCGCAGGAACCAGTGTCGAGTGGATCCTGACCACGTCCGGCCTGGAGTACCAGAGCCGCTGCGATCCCCGCATCTTCGGGCCAGCGGAACCGGTGCCGCCGTCCCCGGACGGAGACATGGCTGCCTTGATCGCCGAATTCACCGGCCGCGCCCCGGCACCGCTAACCATCACACAGGACGACGTCGCCCTGCTGGCCTATACCTCCGGAACCACGGGTGCGCCGAAGGGTGCGATGAATACCCACGGCAACATCCTCAACGTCGCGGCAACCTGCTCGGCCTGGATGGGGCTGGCTCCCGGGGACACAGTGCTTGCCGTCGCACCGCTGTTCCACATTACCGGCGCCGTGATCGACGCCGCTGCGCCGCTGCTCACGGACACCACGCTGGTTATGGTGAACCGAACCGACCCGGCCGTGGCGGTGGATGCCTTTGCCGAACACCGGGTCACCTGCACCACCGGTTCCATCACCGTCTTCAACGCCATCTACCAGCTCCCGGATGCCGGAGCGGAGCACTTCGCCTCCGCCAAAACCCTCTACTCCGGCGGTGCTCCCATCCCGCCCTCCACGGTTGAGTCCTTCCAGCAACGGTTCGGCGCCTATATCCACAACATCTTCGGCATGACCGAAACAACGTCTGCCGTCATCGGTGTTCCGCCGGGAGTGCAGGCACCGGTGGATCCGGCCAGCGGCAGCCTCTCCATCGGGCTTCCGCTGCCCAACGTCACTGCCCGCATCATCGACGCGGCCGGGAATCCGCTGCCGGCCGGGGAACAGGGAGAACTCGAACTCGCCGGACCGCAGATCGTCCCCGGGTACTGGAACAACCCCGAAGCAACCGCCCGAACCATGCCTGCCGGCCGGCTGCGCACCGGCGACGTGGCCACCATGGATGAGTCCGGCTGGGTGTACATCGTTGACCGGATGAAAGACCAGATCAACGTCTCCGGCTACAAGGTGTGGCCGCGCGAGGTGGAGGACGTGCTGTACGAACATCCGGCCGTCTACGAAGCCGCCGTCGTCGGGATGCCAGATGCATACCGGGGCGAAACCGTCGTCGCGTACGTGTCCCTGAAATCCGGTCAGGCGGCCACCGAAGAAGAACTGATCGCCTTCACCAGGGAACGCCTGGCCGCCTACAAATACCCGCGGTCCGTGCACGTGATCGATGACCTGCCCAAGACGCAGACCGGCAAGATCCGCCGCCGGGAACTGCGCGAGACCCCAAAGGAAGGATGATCCGTGGCAACTGACCGTGGGCTCCAAGGAAAACTCCAAGGAAAAACAGCAATCGTCACCGGCGCCAGCCGCGGGATCGGGCTCGCCATTGCCCGGGACCTCGTCTCCCAGGGCGCGCGGGTCTGCCTTACGGCCCGGCGCAGCGACGCGCTGAAGGAAGCCGCCGCACAGTTTCCGGACGGCAGCGCCATCGCCGTCGCCGGGGCGTCAGATGACCCGGTGCACCGTGCCGACGTACTGGACACCGTGGCCAAGGAGTTCGGCGGGCTGGACATCCTGGTCAACAACGCCGGCATCAACCCGGTCTTCGGACCGCTGGTGGAGATGGACCTTGAAGCGGCCCGGAAGATCTTCGAGGTCAACGTCCTGGGCACCCTCGCCTGGGTGCAGGACACCGTGGTGCACAGCGGGCTCGGATTCCGTGAACGCGGCGGAACAATCGTCAACCTGTCCTCAGTCTCCGGCGACACTCCCTCACCCGGAATCGGGCTCTACGGCATCAGCAAGGCAGCGGTCTCGCACCTGACCCGGTCCCTCGCCGTCGAACTTGGCCCGGAGATCCGCGTCAATGCCGTTTCGCCGGCGGTAGTGAAGACCCGCTTCTCGCGGGCCCTCTACGAAGGCAAGGAAGACGCCGTCACCAGCGCCTATCCGCTGGGCCGGCTGGGCACCCCCGAAGACGTCGCTTCTGCGGTGACCTACCTGGTCTCCCCGGACGCTTCCTGGGTCACCGGGCAGGTCCTGACGCTCGACGGCGGCCTGCTTGCAGCGGGAGGTACCGCCTGATGGGCGCGCCCGCCCACACTGCCCCCGGCCGCGAAGCCGTGGCGGACCTGCGCCGGCGTACACGTGCGTTTATCCGGGAGGTGGTGATGCCCGCCGAGCCGGTGCCGGGCCAGGCGCTGACCGAGTCCGAGCGTGCCCGCCTCCAGCAGGCAGCCAAGGACGCCGGCGTCTTCGCCCCGCACGTGCCCGTGGAGTACGGCGGCCAGGGGCTGCCGCTGCAGGACTGGCCGGAAATCTTCGAGGAGGCCGGCTACTCACCGATCGGCCCCACCGCCCTGAACTGCATGGCGCCGGATGAGGGCAACATGCACATGCTCGAGCTCATCGGCACGCCGGAACAAAAGCAGCAGTACCTGGCACCGCTGGCGGCCGGGGACGTCCGGTCCTGTTTCGGCATGACCGAACCGCACCCGGGCGCCGGGTCGGACCCGGACGCTCTGCAGACCACCGCCCGCCGGAACCGGGACGGCTGGCTGATCAACGGCCATAAGCGGTTCACCTCCGGTGCGATCGGCGCCGGGTTCTGCATTGTCATGGCCCGGACGGAGGCCGACGGCGATGCCCCCGCCGGTGCCACCATGTTCCTGGTGGACATGGACAACCCGGGCATCCGCGTGGGGGAGCACATCCACACGATCGACCGGACCATCGGCGGCGGCCACCCGCACGTGTACCTGGAGGACTGCGCGGTGCCGGACTCGGCGGTCCTCGGCGAAGTGGGGCTGGGCTTCAAATATGCCCAGGTGCGGCTCGGTCCGGCCCGGCTGACGCACTGCATGCGCTGGCTGGGACTGGCCAGGCGCTCGCTGGACATCGCGCTGGACCGCACCGGGAAACGGGAAATCTTCGGTTCAAGCATCAGCGAACTGGGACTGGCGCAGGAGCTCATAGCGCAGAGCGTGATCGACATCGAAACCTCGGCCGCGATCATCACCCGCACGGCGGACCTGCTGGCAGCGGATGCGAAGGCCGGCTCTGCCCTGTCCTCGGTGGCCAAGGTGCACTGCTCCGAAGCCGTGTACCGGGTGATTGACCGCTGCGTGCAGCTGTGCGGCGGGGACGGGGTTTCCGACGGGCTGCCGCTGGCCCAGTACCTCAACGAAGTGCGTCCCTTCCGGATCTACGACGGTTCGAATGAGACCCATAAGTGGGCCATCTCGCGGCGGGCTTCGGCCCGGCGGCGGCGGGAAGTGGAAGCCGGGGCGCCCTACCAGGGCGACGCCGTCGTCCGCGGGGAGCAGGAGCGGTGAGCCGGCTGCAGACCACTGCGGACGGGACTGAAGTTGTCTCCACCGGTTCTCAGGCTGCCGCACTCGAACGGCCGCCGCTGCTGGTGCTGGACGCCGTCGCCGGTTTCCTGGACGCGCACGGACTCGGCAGCGGGGACCTCGCCTGGGAACGCATCGGCGACGGGCAGTCCAACATCACCTACCGGATCATCCGCGGCGGCGAATCGTTCGTGCTGCGGCGAGGCCCGCGTCCGCCGCTTCCCCGGTCCACGCATGACATGGTGCGCGAAGCCAGGGTCCAGCAGCTGCTCGGCGCCGAAGGGATCCCGGTGCCGCAGATCCTGGCGGTCTGCAGCGACGAAACCCTGCTCGGAGTGCCGTTCTACGTCATGTCCTACCTGGACGGGCACGTGATTACCGGATCAGCCCCGGAGCACCTGGATACCCCGGAGCAGCGCGGAGACATCAGCCGCGCCGTCGTCGAAACCCTTGCCCGGCTGCACAGCGTGGACGTCACCGGCCCGGAGCTTTCCAGGCTGGGCCGGGCCGAGGGATACCTGGAACGGCAGGTCAGGCGCTTCGCCGGGCTCTGGGAGGCAAACACCCTGCGCGATGTGCCGCTCGTGGAGCAGGTCGCCCAGGAACTGGGGGCCAGTGTGCCGGCGTCCCAGCGCGCTTCGGTGGTGCACGGCGACTATCGGCTGGGGAACCTGATGTTCGGGCGGCAGCAGCCGGCAACGGTAACGGGGATCCTGGACTGGGAAATGGCAACCCTGGGCGATCCGCTGGCGGACCTTGGGTACCTCGCCGCCACCTACTCCGAACCCGGTGCCGAGTCCACCGTGATGGACCTGACCTCTGTCACCAAGCAGCCCGGCTACTGGAGCAGGGACCAGCTGGTGGCCGGATACGCGGACCGAACCGGACTCGATGTCAGCGCCCTGCCCTGGTACCAGGCACTGGCGCTGTGGAAATCCGCCATCTTCTGCGAAGCGATCTACACGCGGTACCTCAAGGGCGAACGCCCCGGGGACACCTTCGGACCCACCCTCGAAGAAGGTGTCCCGCTGCTGCTGGAATCAGCCGCCGAAACCCTGCGGAGGAGCTAGCCCCGTCCCCCCCCATCGAGATGACAGAAACTGCCCGTATCGGGCGTCAAATGGGCAGTTTCTGCCATGTCGATGGGACACCCCGATGCAACACTGGCAAAGGAGCCATCATGTCTGCACAGCCTTCGGCTGCCGTTCCGGCACGCCCGGCATCAGCCACCGCAGGTAAGAAGAAGTCCCTGCTGGCCACTACGGCCGGCAACATCCTGGAGTGGTACGAATGGAGCGCTTACGCGGTCTTCGCCCCGTTCATCGCCGCGGCGATGTTCAACCCGGATGACCCGGTCTCGGCGCTGCTTTCAACCCTCGCCGTCTTCGCCGTCGGCTTCCTCATGCGCCCGCTTGGCGGCATCGTCTTCGGCCGGGTCGCCGACCGCCGGGGCCGCAAATTTGTGCTGATCACCACCATGCTCATGATGGCCGGCGGCTCCCTGGTGATCGGGCTGATGCCCAGCTACGAGACGGTTGGCGTTTGGGCCTCGGTGATCCTGCTGGCCGCACGGATTGGCCAGGGCTTCGCGCACGGAGGTGAGTCGGCCACGGCCAACACCTACATCGCCGAAATCGCTCCGCACAACCGCCGCGGCATGTGGGGCAGCATCGTGTTCGTGGCGATCTTTGCCGGGTCAATCCTCGCGTACACCGTGGGCGGGTCCGTGACCGCTGTACTGGGGGAAAGCGCCGTGGCCGACTGGGGCTGGCGGATTCCGTTCATCCTGGGTGCCTTCCTGGCGCTCGCCGCACTGTACCTGCGCAAGGGCATGGTTGAAAGCGAAGTGTTCGACGACGCCGCTGCCGCGACCGCCGGTGCGTCCGCGCAGGAACCCCTGCCGCGCCGGCAGATTGTCCGGGCCGTGCTGCTGATGATCGCCATGACCTCGGGCATCACGGCCGCGCACTACACCTGGACTTCCTATGCGTCGACCTACGCGATCACCCAGCAGGACATGCCGGCGGCCTCGGCGTACTGGATGTCCGTCACCGCGCAGCTGATTGCCCTTGTTTCGCTGCCGTTCTGGGGGCGGCTCTCGGATTCAGTGGGCCGCCGTCCGCTGATGCTGGCCTTTGCAGGACTGATGATCCTGCTGCAGCTGCCGCTAATGGGCCTGATCAGCTCCGCTCCGTGGACCCTGCTGGCCGCGTCGTCACTGGCGCTCGTCGTCGTCGCTATTCCCGGAGCCCTGCTCTCGGCGACCCTGTCCGAGAACTTTCCCACCAAGGTGCGCACCCAGGGCATCGGGTTCGCCTACTCGGTTTCGGTGGCGGTCTTCGGCGGCACGGCTCCGTACCTGAACGCCCAGCTGATCGAGTGGAACGTGGGCTGGATGTCCAGCGTCTACATCATGATCCTCTGCGGCTGCACCGCCGTCGCAGTGTGGCTGATGCCCGAGACCAAGGGAATCGACCTCAAGGACGCGTAGCCCGCCGCCGATGCAACGCATCGAGATGACAGAAACTGCCCGTATGAGCGCTCATACGGGCAGTTTCTGTCATCTCGAAGGGGGAGAGGGGCAGCGGCTACTGCTCCAGCTTCATGGCCTTGCGCAGGGTGAGTGCGCCGCCGCCCTGCATCACGGCACGGCGGTAGATCTTCTCGCCGAACCGCAGCAGCGCATAGGCCGCAGCCAGGGCGAGCGCCAGGGAGAGGAAGGTTTCCCAGAGCGGAATCTCTCCGCTGAGCATCCGGACCGGCATGGCCACCGTGGAGATGACCGGGACGAAGGACGCCGCCACCAGCAGCTGTCCCTTGGCGAACAGGCCGGCGAACAGCGCAACGATAATCACCGTGAGCACCGGGCCGGAGCTGTTGTTCAGGTCCTCGGTGCGGGATGCCATGGAACCGATCATGGCCCACAGCGAGGCCAGGATGAGGAAGCCCACCAGGAAGAAGACCAGGAACCAGCCCGACGCCGGAATGATGGTGCTGACCGAGTCCGCCGTGCCGGTGAACGTCAGCGCCAGCAGGGCGGCGCCGGCGTACAGGGCCAGCTGGATCATGGCCAGGATGGTGTTGCCCGCAACCTTGCCGTAGAGCAGCTGGCGGATCGGAATGGCGGTGGCGAGGATTTCCACCACGCGGTTCTGCTTTTCCTCCAGGACTGAGGTAGCGATTGCCATGCCGAACACGATCGCGGCCATATAGAACAGGAAACCGAACACGAACCCGGTGAACTGGGCAACGAACTGGTTTTCAGCGTCGCCGTTCAGCAGGGCGGTCTTGAACTCGCTGCCTTCGAGCAGTGCTTCCGGGGTGGTGCCGGCGTTGGCGGCGTTGATTTCCAGGACCTCCGCCCGCAGTGCTTCAGCGATGCCCTGCTGCAGGCCGTTGGCGAGTTCCTCATTGCCGGTCAGCGTCCAGCCGTCGTATGCCACCAGGAGGGCGGCGTCGGCTTCTCCGGACCGGACCAGTTCCTCGGCAGCCTCCCGGCTGGAGGCTTCAACCGCCTCGAAACTGGTGTTGCCGCCGTCGGCCTGGCCGGTTTCATGTGCCGTCTCAACAACGGAAACGGCGTCCGCTCCGGTCACCGCAACGGTGTACTCCTCCGCCTTGCTGCTCATGTAGGCGTTGAAGACGACGACGCCGACGATCAGTACCAGCGTGACGAGGGTGGAGATGAGGTAGCTGCGGTCGCGGGCCTTGACCATGACCTCGCGGAGGGTGACGATCGCCCACGCCGGGGTGGGCCGGGATACGGTGCTCATGCTGCGGTGACCTCACGGTAGATTTCGCTCAGGGACGGACGGATCGGGGCGAATTCCTCCACGGAACCCCGGGTCAGGGCGGTGGCCAGCAGCCGCTGGCGCGCGTCGTCGTCGTCGAACTGGAGGATGGCCGTGGGGCCGGCGACGTCCAGGACCCGCACGCCCGGTTCGTCGCGCACCCAGCCGGCGTCCGGGGAAATGGTGAGACGGTGCCGGTTGACGGCCTTGGCACGGAGGTCATCCCCGGTGCCGGAGGCGATCACCTTGCCCTGCTGCAGCACCACCATGTTGTCGCAGAGCCGGTCCACGAGGTCCAGCTGGTGGCTGGAGAAGAGCACCGGAACTCCGGCGGAAGTGCGTTCGCGCAGCAGTTCCACCATCGAATCCACGGCGACCGGGTCCAGGCCGGAGAACGGTTCATCCAGGATCAGCACGGAAGGCTCGTGCAGCAGCGACGCCGCGATCTGCACCCGCTGCTGGTTGCCCAGGGAGAGGGACTCCAGCTTGTCCTTGGTGCGGCCGCCCAGGCCAAAGCGTTCAAGCAGCTCGGTGGCGCCCTTCCGCGCATCGGTGGAGCTCATCCGATGCAGCTGGCCCAGGTACACCAGCTGGTCCAGGATCGGCTGCTTGGGGTAGAGGCCGCGTTCCTCGGGCATGTAGCCAAAGCTGGAGCGTGCCTCGGCATCCAGCGGAGCGCCGTCGAGCAGGATTTCACCGGACGTGGTGCTGAGCACGCCCATGATCATGCGCATGGTGGTGGTCTTGCCGGCACCGTTGGCACCGACAAAGCCGGTCATTTGACCTGAAGGGATGTCAAAGGTCACCGAGTCGACGGCGGTCTTGTCACCGAACCTTCGGGTGAGATTGCGGACCTGCAGCATGGGGGTACTGCTCCTTTTCCCGGCGAGCCGGACAGTTGATCGAAAGTAACTGCCTCCAGCCTAGGGAAGGGAGTACGACGCCGGATCGGCCGTTCGGCGGAAGCCGCAGCTTACGCTTCGCGTCCGGCCTCACCCGGAAGAATGAGTCCGGATTCGTAGGCGAACACCACGGCCTGCACCCGGTCCCGTACCTGGACCTTGCCCAGCAGATTGGAAACGTGTGTCTTGACGGTGGCTTCCGCCACGAACATGCGGGATGCAATTTCGGCGTTGCTCAGCCCGGCCGCCACCAGCTCCAGCACCTCCCGCTCGCGCGCGGTCAGCGAAGCGAGAAGCCGCTGCTGGGCCGGGTTGGCCTGCGGCTCGACGGCGGCGGGACCCTCGGGGGCCGCGGCGGTGTTGCGCTCGGCCTCCAGCTGGCGGGCGAACCGCTCGATCACCCGCACGGTCACTTCGGGGGCAAGCAGTGCGTGTCCGCAGGCGACGGCATGGACTGCGCCAACCAGGTCATCGGGATCCGCGTTCTTGAGCAGGAACCCGCTGGCTCCGGCCTGGATGGCGTCAAAGAGGTAGTCGTCGCGTTCGAAGGTGGTCAGGATGATGACCTTGGCACGGTCAGCGGCCACGATCTGTTCGGTGGCGCGGATGCCGTCCAGCACGGGCATCTGCACGTCCATCAGGATGACGTCCACATCATGGGACGCCGCGAAGTCCACCGCCTCCTGGCCGTTGGCGACTTCCCCCACCACCTCGATCTCATCCTCGACGGAGAGCATCATGGCGAAGCCGGCGCGCACGAGCGCCTGGTCGTCAGCAAGCAGAACACGGATCGGTTCCATAAGTCCTCGAAAAAATCCCGGCCGGCCCGGTGCCGTCCGCCGGAATCACCCTATCGGCTAGGCCGCCGGGCGGGGCAAACCGGATGTCAGCGCAGCGTAAAGCGGACCCGCACCCGCCAGCCGCCGCCGTCGCGCGGGCCAATGTCCGTGATGCCGCCGTGCAGGGCAGCCCGTTCACTGATGCCGCGCAGGCCGTAACCGGTGCCGCCGGTGCCCTGGCGCGGACGGCCGTCGTCGACCGTCTCGACTTCCACCCAGCGCAGGGGCGGTGTATCCGGACCCGCCGGTGTGCTGCCGCTTCGCAGGGCGACGACGGCGCTTCCGGCCGTGGAGTGGCGCCGGATGTTCGCCAGCGATTCCTGGATAGTCCGGTAGACGGAGAGCGCGAGCGGCGCCGAGAGGTTTTCCAGCACGCCCGGTTCGTGTTCGGCGCGGTGGAACTTCACGTCCAGGCCGTTGGAGCGGTAGTCCGCCAGGAGCTGCGGAATCTCCTCCAGCCCGGGCTCCGGCTCGCGCTGGGCAGGACCGTCCGTCTCGGCATCCGAGGAGCGCAGGACACCGAGCAGGGAGCGCATCTCAGCGACGGCATCGCGGCTGGAAGATTCGATGGTCTGCAGGGCCCCGGCCGCGGCATCCGGCCTCTTTTCCAGGACCCGGCGGGCAGCACCGGCCTGGATGCCGATTACCGAGATGTGGTGCGCAACGACGTCGTGCAGTTCCCGCGCGATGCGCAGGCGTTCCTCGATGACGGCCTTGCGGGCCAGGTCAGCAGCCTGGGCCTCAAGCTGGACGGCCTGGTCCGCGAGCTGTTCGCGCTGGTGGGCGCTGCGCCAGGAGTTCCAGCCGAACATGATGGCGCCGCCAAAGTAGGCGGCATTGAGCATGAAGGAGTAGAGCACGTAGGAAGTCAGCGGTGCGAAGAGTCCTACCGGGTCATTGGAGCTCATGTTGAAGGTCTGCAGGATTTCGTCGTAGCTGCTGGACAGCGTGAAACCAACGATGATCCACAGGAACATGGCGGCGACCACCACAGTGACGGAGAGCCACAGGGCCCGTCGGTTCCGTGCCCATGCCACGGCGCTGTACAGGGACGTGAAGTAGGCGGCCTGGAATCCAATGGTCTGGCTGATTGGCGGCATGGTGATGCCCACAATGACGAACGTTGCGGAACTGAGCAGCATCACGACAATCGGGAACCGGCGCCGGAAGACCAGGAAGACGAAAATGGACGACTGCACCAGGTGCTGGACCCAGCGGTTGCCGATGTCGCCGTCGCCGAAGGCGAATCCGCGCATGAATTCAAGCATTACCGCGCTGAGTAACAGCGCTATGCCGACGCCGATAATGTCGCGGCGGTACCCCTCCGGCCCGGGGGCCGGGCGTTCCCAGTCATCCTCGGCATGCCAGGGCAGGCTGAGCCGGAACGTGCGGATCCGTCCGGCCAGGCCGCGGAGCGACTCTGCGGACACCGCCGGCTTCTTCCCCGGCACAGCTGGACCGCCGGTGTCCGTGCCGGACGGCTGGGTTTCAATCATGCCCAACAGTCTAAATCCGGGAACCCGGCAGCGGATCCGCCTTGCGGCTGAGGCAGGCCTGCCGGCGCATTGCTCCCCGCGGACCTGGAAAGCCACTGTGACAAGTGCGTTTGTCCGTCCGGGGTGGTTTACTTCCACGCAGGGCAGGAGGACTCCGCCCGCTGTGCCGGACCAACCGTAAGGACGAGGATGTTTGCTGCTGAGGGCCAGGACCTGCTGCCGGAGCTGGTGGCTTTGCGCCGGGATATCCACCGCGAACCCGAGGTGGGCCTGCACCTGCCGCTGACCCAGCAGAAGATCCTGGACGCGCTGGACGGACTGGGGCTGGAAATCACCACGGGCAAGTCACTGAGCTCCGTGACCGCAGTGCTGCGCGGCGGTGAGGACGGCCCCTCGGTGCTGCTCCGCGGAGACATGGACGCGCTGCCGGTGGAGGAACTCACGGACCTTGAGTACGCCTCGACCAACGGAGCGATGCACGCCTGCGGCCACGACCTCCACGTTGCCGGCCTGGTTGGTGCAGCGCGGCTGCTCGCGGCGCAGCAGCGGGACATCTCCGGGAACGTCATTTTTATGTTCCAGCCCGGCGAAGAGGGCGACGGCGGTGCCGGGCTGATGATCGAGGAAGGCGTCCTTGAGGCGGCCGGCGAAAAGCCGGTTGCCGCGTACGGCGTGCACGTGCGGCCCGGCCCGCTGGGTCTGTTCAGGACCAAGCCCGGAACCCTGATGGCCGGAGCCAACGAGCTGCGGATTACGGTTCACGGTTCCGGCGGCCACGGTTCCCAGCCGCACAACGCCCTTGACCCGGTGCCGGCCCTGGTTGAAATCGCCGGTGCGCTCCAGGTGATGGCTACCCGCAAGTTCTCGGTCTTTGATCCGATCGTCCTGACCATCACCCAGCTCGAAGCCGGCCGAGCGATCAACGTCATTCCTGACTCAGCCCGGCTCGGCGCGAGCGTCCGCACGCTGTCCGCGGAATCAGTGGACCGGCTCATCGTGGAGACCAAGGCGCTCGCGGACGGGATAGCCGCGGCCCACGGCTGTACCGCGGAAGTCAGCTTCGAAATCCTCTACCCGATGACTGAGAATGACCCTTCGCGGACTTTCGAGGCGATGCGTGAGCTCCGGGAAATGTTCGGTGAGGAGCGGGTTCTCCAGTCCCGCGATCCACTGATGGGCTCCGAGGATTTCTCCCTGGTGCTGCAGAAGATTCCCGGAACCTTCCTGTTCCTGGGCGCCACTCCGCCGGACGTGGATCCGGACACCGCCGCGTGGAACCACTCCCCGCGGGTGCTTTTCGACGATTCGGTGCTGGCGGACCAGGCCGCGGCGCTGGCCCAGCTCGCCTTCAACCGGCTCACGTAGCTCTTCCGGGACAAGAAGGTGAGGGCGCGGCCTGCCGGGACGAGGCCCCGGCAGACGATAGCCTCGTGGACATGTCTCCTGCCGCTCCTGCTGTCTCGTATCTGGCCACCGTCTCCGTTGAAGTGGGCAAACCCATTGAGGTTGGGCAAACCGCAGCCGGCCTGCGGCGCATCATTCCCATCCTCGGAGGAAAGGTGGACGGCCCCGCGCTGCGGGGCACTGTCCTGCCTGCCGGCGCGGATTTCCAGTTGCTCCGCACCTCCACCCTGACGGAACTGGAAGCCAAGTACGCCATCGAAACGGATAAAGGCGAGCGGCTCTACGTGAACAATTTCGGGCTGCGATCGGGCAGTGAGGAGGATATTGCTGCCCTCCTGCGCGGCGAGCCGGTGGACCCGGAACGGATCTATTTCCGCTGCACCCCGAAAATCGAAGCGCCCGACGGCGGCAGCTGGGCCTGGCTCACCAGCCGCATCCTGATCGGCACCGGTGTCCGGCTCCCCAACGAAGTCCGGCTGGAAATCTTTACCGTGGACTAGGAAGGCCCCCTGGGTACTAATCCCTGGCCTACAAATATCCTTCCGCGGGTACTATGCGGGACAGGAGAGCGTGCCGACTTTCGCAACTTGTAGGGGGACTTTATGAAACTGCCTGAAATTCTCGATGATGGTTCAGTCGACCAGGCTTCGCAGCTGCTCCGGGATTACTATCTAGCACCTTCGAAGGCCACGGGGGATGTCCGCACCGGCGCCCGATACGACGACTGGGCCGGAGGCGGAGACTCACCGGAGACGCGTGACTCCATTACTGGTGACGACGTCATTGCCGCATTGTTTTTGTCGATTCCATTCCCGGGCCGTGCTGCGATAGGGATCTTGGAAACCCACGCAGAGAAAGTGACTCAGCTGCTGCGGGGAATTCCTTCCGACGTGGAGCTAAGCGACTTGAACGGTGACCAGTTCGAATCCGTTCTGGGACCGGACAGCGCATCATGGCACCTCTGGGATCTACTACGCGGAAAACCCGACCGGAAGTGGGGAGTGGGCCCGACTACGGCCAGCAAACTCATGGCTCGTAAAAGACCGCATCTCATCCCTATCTGGGATTCGGTGATCAAGAGCCAGACTGGACTCAATAGCTCGCTGACTCAGTGGCGGGAGTGGCACACGGCGTTGACAGCGGACGGAGGCAAGCTTGCTTCCCGACTAAATGAAATCCAGGAGCACGCGCAGCTCTCCGCGCCAATTTCACGCCTGCGTGTCATGGACGTCGTGCTTTGGATGAATGGAACCGACCGCGGACGGAACGTCTCCGCTCCCGTGGAAGCAGACGACGCATAGCGCGTTTCACCTGGAGTCCCCAAACCGGACGAAACATTAGGTGTGGCCGGACCATCCCAGTAACGTGAGTGGGCAATTTCGTTTCGTGTCCCGTGACACAGCTCTACAGAAAGGGGGGTGTCGGCGTGTCCGCAGCAGAAACCGGAACCGAACCCTCACTCAAAAAGGTCCTGGGCCGCATCGACGTTCTGGCACTTGGATTTGGCGCCATGATCGGCTTCGGCTGGGTTGTGCTGACGGGGGACTGGCTGTCCAATGCCGGCACCGGAGGCGCGATCCTCGCCATGCTCACCGGCGGCGTCATCATGGCGATCGTGGGCCTGACCTACGCCGAACTGTGCGCCGCAATGCCAAAGGCCGGCGGCGAGCACAACTACATCCTGCGGGCGATGGGTCCGCGTACGTCCTTCATCGGTTCCTGGGCAATCATCGGCGGCTACGTCACCATCGTTGCGTTCGAAGCCGTGGCCCTGCCGCGGACGGTGCAGTACATCTTCCCGGACCTCAGCCAGATTCCGCTCTGGACGGTGGCGGGATTCGAAGTGCACCTGACGTGGGCGCTGGTAGGGGCCATTGCCGCCGTCGTTATCACCTGGATCAACGTCCGCGGCGTGAAGGAAGCCGGCATTGTGCAGACCTTCGTGGTCCTGTTCCTGCTGGCCATTGGGCTGATCATGATCTTCGGTTCCTTCTCCGGCGGCGCCGCCGCCAACATGGATCCCTGGTTCACCGGCGGGATGACCGGATTCTTCGCGGTCCTCGTGGTGGTCCCGTTCCTCTTCATCGGCTTCGACGTCATTCCGCAGTCCGCAGAGGAAGTGAACATCCCTGCCCGGCAGATCGGCCGGCTGGTTGTCATCTCAGTCATCCTGGCAACCATCTGGTACGTGATGGTCATCCTCACCACGTCATCCGCCATGCCTGCGTCGGAGCTGGCCGGTGCGGATATCGCCACTGCAGACGCCGTCGGTGCGATGTTCGGTTCCGACTTCATGGCCAAGGTCCTCATTGCGGGCGGCATCGCCGGCATCCTGACTTCCTGGAACTCGCTGCTCATGGGTGCGTCCCGACTGATGTTCTCCCTGGCCCGCTCCGGCATGCTCCCGGCCTGGTTCGGCCGGCTGCACCCGAAGTACCACACCCCGCACAACGCGCTGCTGTTCATCGGCGGACTCAGTGTTTTGGCGCCGTTCGGCGGAGCTGAAATGCTCGGCTGGCTGGTGGACTCCGGCGCGCCCAGCATCGTGCTGGCCTACACCCTGGTAGCCGTGTCCTTCCTGATCCTGCGCCGCCGTGAACCGGGAATGGACCGGCCGCTCCGCGTAGGCGGCAAGGGCAAGGGCGGCATCGCCATCGGCATCGCCGCAGCCATCCTGGGAACCGCACTGTTCAGCCTCTACATGCCGGGCATGCCTGCCGCGCTGGGAATCGAACCGTGGCTGCTGTTCGGCGCATGGTGGGTCATTGGGCTCATCTTCTTCTTCCGGGTTCCGGGCGGCATCAAGGCCGGACCTGACGCGGAGGAGCATGTGCTCGCCAAGCTCCGGGCCAGGGCTGGTGCACGCTCCTAGGGCACTGCAACACAACGACGGGCACCTCAACACGACGACGGCGGCGGCTTCCCCGGCGGGGACGCCGCCGCCGCGCGTCTGGCTTGAGAATCAGCCCAGGCGCCGCAGGGCATCCGCCCGGTGGACCGCGTGCAGTGCGGTGGCGTCACTGCGCACCTTGTACTGCGGGTCATCTTCCGAGCACACCCGGCGCCGGCCCATGAACTCGAAGTCTGCGGTGTGTACTTCGGTCACTTCCCCCGTGACGGCTCCCGTGCGCGAGTTCCACCGCACCCTGTCGCCCACGTTGAATTCCTCGCTCATGAGCAGAGTTCTACACCCAGGCTGCCTCTCCTGTAACGAGTAGTTGCACGCATTCACGCTCACTGTGCCGAAACACAGCGGCGGGGTGGCGCGCAGCTATGTTACTCATGGGTAATATGACGGCATGCACCTGATCTTCCGCACCCTGCTGCTGCTCCTGACCGCGCGCCGCCGCCGGCCCTCACTCGACCTGTTCGAGACGTCCTCCCTGCCCATGCGTGTCCTGCCCACGGACCTCGACTTCGCGAACCACGTCAACAACGGCATGTACCTCTCGCTGATGGATCTGGGCCGGTTCGATCTGATGATCCGCAGCGGGTTCTGGAAGCTGATGCGCCGCAAGGGCTGGGGCCCGGTGATCAGCAACGAGACCATCAGCTTCCGCAAGTCGCTCGAACCCTGGCAGCGCTACAGCATTGAAACGAAGATCATAGGTTTCGATGAGCGCGCCATCTACTTCGAACAGCGCATGGTGGTGGACGGCGAAATCTACGCCAGCGCGTTCATCGCCACCCGGATGCTCTCCAAGAACGGGCCCGTCAGCAACGAGGAAATCTTTGAGGCGGTGGGCCGCCGCCCGCCCGAAGACCTGGTGCTGCCTGAGTGGATTGCTGACTGGCGGGCCAACGTGGCGCTGCCCGGTACACGCCGTCCGGCTCCGCACGCCTGGGCTGCCTGATCCTCTCTTGACTCAGGTTCGGCACTGGCCGAGCCTGAGAATAGCCGCATCTGCGGCATTCGGGTTCTGGAGTCCGGAGGTGCCGGCCATGCGGCTTACCGTAAACACACTGCTGAGCATGGACGGCGTGATGCAGGGGCCCGGTGGTGCGGATGAGGACCCGTCCAATGGGTTCGACCGGGGCGGCTGGCTGGTGCCGCTGGCAGGCGAAGAAATGGACCAGATCGTCTCCGGATGGTTTCGGCAGGCGGATGCGCTGCTGCTCGGCAGGACCACGTATGAGATCCTGCAGCCCTACTGGGAGATGGTCACGGATCCGTGCGATGAGGTAGCCGATTCCCTGAACCACCTGCCTAAGTACCTGGTCTCCAGCACCCTCGCGGAACCGAGCTGGCACAACACCAGGGTGCTCGACGGCGACCCGGTTGAAGCCGTCGCCAGGATCAAGAAGCATGAACGGGGCGAACTGCAGATGCACGGCAGCCATCAGCTGGCCCAGTCGCTCTACGAAGCCGGCCTGGTGGACGAGTACCGGCTGCTCATCTTTCCCGTGGTGGTGGGTGCCGGCAAGCGGCTGTTCCAGGACTCCGTGCCGCCGTCGTCCTTCATCGTGGCGGGAACGCACGTCACCAAGTCAGGCCTGGTGGCACTGTCCCTCCTCCCGCGGCCGTTTCGCGCGGCCTTCTAACCCCCCTGACCCATACCTCTAGGCTCCGCGCTGGGCCAACAGTACGTTGTCATGGACAACGGCTTCCTGGCCTTCGGGGCCCTGGACTGTCCGCGGAATCGCCTCAGCGGTCTCGATGATCCAGCCCGCAGCCACCAGGCCAAGCTCCTCCGCCAGTTCCCCTGCGGTGGGCAGTGCGGGATCGGGCGCCGGGTGGCGGCCCCACGGCGGGAAGTCCTGGTGCCCGACGACGAGGAGCCGGCCGCGCGGCGCCACGGCGGCGACCGCGCGCAGCAGAATGGCGTTGCGCGGAAGTTCGGTGGGGGAGTGCAGGTACTGTGCACAGACCAGGTCATAGCCGGGGCAGGTCCCGGGATCCGTGGCGGACCACTCCGCCAGGTCTGCTTCGAGGAGCGTGACCAGGTTATCCACCCCGGCGTCGCGCGCATGTGCGGCTGCCCGTTCAAGGGCCACCGCGGAGATGTCCATGCCCGTCACTTCCCAGCCCTTTTTCGCCAGCCAGACGGCGTCTGCCCCTTCTCCGCAGCCGAGCTCGAGTGCGGTGCCCGGATTCAGTCCTTCGACCTCACGGACCAGCAGGGCGTTGGGGTTCCCGCTCCACACCTGGGTGCGTTCGCGGTAGAACCCGTCCCAGAATTCATGGGGCCGGGCCGGGGGCTCCGATTCCTGCGGATCATGCTGGTGCGTGGGGTTTTCCTGCATGGTTGAACTCTAGTTCCGCGGCCCGGCGCCTCCAAGCCGCCTGTCTGCACGCCGGCCGGCACGTAGAAAGGCCGGACACCTCCCTGGGGACGTGTCCGGCCTTTCCTTCGTCGGTGGTGCGCTTATCCGCGCCGCTCTAGTGCTGTGAGCGGCGGCCGCGGGCCGAGATCAGCAGGGCCAGCGGGATGAGCAGCAGAGCCACCGGGATCAGGACCGCCAGGATGGCGGGCGAGGTGAGGATCTCACCCGGCGTCATGGCCGAGGTGCGTTCCATCATGGTTCCGGCGCCGGCGGAGATTTGACCGTTGCCGTCAGCGAGGGTCACGGTGCCGTCGGCGAGCTTGCCGTTGCCTTCTGCGAGGTCCGCCGCGCCGGTCTTCAGCGTGGTGGTTCCTTCCTTCAGCGTCTGAGCGCCGTCGTTCAGCTTGACCATGCCTTCGTTCAGCGAATCCGAGCCGGAGAGCAGCCGGCCGGAGCCGTCTGCCAGCTTGGCGTTGCCCTCGGAGAGCGTGTATGCGCCAGCTTCAAGGGTGCCGAGGCCGCTGGTCAGGGTTCCCGCGCCGTTGGCGAGCTTCGCGTTGCCTTCGGAGAGGGTGTAGGCGCCGTTTTCGAGGGTGATGAGGCCCTGGTTCAGGTTCTGGGCACCTGCGGAGAGCGTTCCGGCTCCGGCGTAGAGCTGTTCGACGCCCGCTGCTGCGCTGTTTGCTCCGGCCGCGAGGGCGGGGGCTTTGGTGTTGAGCTCGCTTAGACCTCCGGATACAGCATCGGAGCCATATACAAGCCCGCCCTGATAAACAGTGGTTCCGAACTTCGTCGGATGGGAGGGGGCGGCAGGGTTGCCTTTGAGGCCGAGGTCGATGCCCACTACGAGGCGTTCCAGTCCTTCGAGCTTGTCGGCTGCGACTGCCAGTTTGGCGCCGCTGCCTGCCGGAACGAATCCAAGGGCTTCCAATGGCGCCAGTGCTGCCCCTGCATCGCGGAGGTCTTGGGCTCCCGCGGAGGTTCCGCTCGTCGAGTACGGCGTTAGGTCCGCGGAGATCTTCTGGTAGGGGGTGAGCCCTTCGGCATCCGGCTGGAGGTTGATCGCGGCATAGACGTCGTTCACACCTTTGCTCAGCGCCTGCGCCCCCGGGGCCAGCTGCCCGATGCCGGCAACGGCCGCGTCCGCACCGGCGGCGAGTTCCTTGGAGCCCCCTACCAGGGGCTCCATCTTCGTGTAGAGCTCGTTGGCGCCGGTGGCCAAGGCGGACGAACCTTCCCGGGCGGTGGTCGCGCCGGTGGCCAGCTTGTTGGCGCCCTCGGAAGCGGAGTAGGCGCCGTTGGCCAGCGTGGAGGCTCCGGTGTAGGCATTCGTGGCACCGGCGGCGAGCTTGCTGGCGCCCTCAGAGGCGGCAGCGGCGCCGTCGTTCAGGGTGGCAGCGCCGTCATTCAGGGACGTGGCGCCGGTCTTGGCGGTCCCGATGCCCTGGGCGAGGGTCTGGGCACCGCTGTCCACTTTTTCACTGCCGGCGGCGACTTTGTCTGCGCCCTCCGCGGCTGCAGCAGCGCCTTCCTTCAGGTCTCCGGCACCGGCGGATGCCCGCTCGGCCCCTTCGGAGAGCTGGGAGGCGCCGTTGGCTACCTGGTTGGTGAAGAGGACGAAGAACGCCAGCAGCAAGACCAGGAACACGGCCAAAAGACCGGTCAGAATGGTGTGCGGCCGGTTAGTGGACCGGCCGGACGTGGAACTCGTCATTGAATATCCCTTTTCTGATTCAACTTCGGTCTTGAGACCGCTTCAACGGCGGGAGTACGCCTGTGGGCTCCGCCTTCGTGGTGCGCTGCCGGGTAGTTCCCCCGTGTCATGGAGTGTCACGAACGGTGGTTACCGGACAGTAGGAATGTGATGTCGGTTACATCTAACTTACTGATTGGTAACAAAGCAAGGGTTTTTCAAAATTAGTTACCCGCGGGTAGGTTGCGGCCCTGTCGCGCATATGATCCGGCAATTTACGGCGTGTCGAGGCCCCCGTATCCCCAGGCATCGACAAGGCTGGGGCGCACAGGCCGGTGCTGCCCTGGCGGCACCGGCCGGCCAATGACTGTGCTGGGTGAGATTGGGAGAACAGATGAGCTGGCTGGACCGAGACCGCATAATTGCCCCGCCCGGATTCAACCGATGGCTCATTCCTCCTGCCGCACTCGCCGTTCACCTCTGCATCGGACAGGCGTACGCGACGAGCGTCTATAAGACAGCCCTGGTGGAGTACTTCGACGCGAGCCTCACCCAGATTGGCGTGATTTTCTCCATCGCCATCGTGATGCTCGGTCTTTCGGCCGCGGTCATGGGCACCTGGGTGGACCGCAACGGTCCGCGCAAGGCCATGTTCGTCTCGGCGCTTTTCTGGTCCGGTGGTTTTATGGTCGGCGCCGCGGGCATCTTCACCGGACAGCTGTGGCTGGTGTACGTGGGCTACGGATTCCTGGGCGGTATTGGACTTGGCATCGGCTACATCTCGCCGGTGTCCACGCTGATCAAATGGTTCCCGGACCGTCCAGGCCTGGCAACAGGCATGGCGATCATGGGATTTGGCGGCGGCGCCCTTATCGCCAGCCCGCTTTCCTCGGCCCTGCTGGCCTTCTATGATCCGGACTCAGGGAACCCCGGCTGGGTGGCCAGCGGCGACGCCGTCGGCAAGCTGTTCCTGACCCTCGGAATCGTGTACCTCGTCTATATGCTCTACGGGGCATGGACTATCCGCGTGCCCGCGGATGACTGGAAGCCCAAGGGATTCGATCCGGCCACCGTCGCCAGGAAACCTCTGGTCACCAACGCCAACGTGTCGGCGTCCAACGCCATCAAGACCCGCCAGTTCTGGCTGGTGTGGATTGTGCTCTTCTGCAACGTGACCGCGGGAATCGGCATCCTGGAACAGGCCGCACCCATGATCCAGGACTTCTTCCGGGAGCCCGACGGCGCCTCCCTGGTCACGGCGGCCGTCGCCGGCGGGTTCGTGGGACTGCTCTCGATCGGCAACATGGGCGGCCGGTTTGTCTGGTCAGCCACCTCGGACCTGATCGGCCGCAAACGCATCTACATGGTCTACCTGGGTGCAGGTGCCGCGTGCTACGTACTGCTGGCCCTGTTCGGCTCCACGTCCACCATCCTGTACGTGCTGCTGGCCTTCATCATCCTCTCCTTCTACGGCGGCGGATTCGCCACCGTCCCGGCCTACCTGCGTGACCTTTTCGGCACGTTCCAGGTCGGTGCAATTCACGGCCGCCTCCTCACCGCTTGGTCTGCTGCGGGCATCGCCGGTCCGTTGATCGTCAACTCTTTCCTGGATGCGCAGGGCACTCCCGGCGAACTCACCGCCCAGGCATACCAGCCGGCGCTGCTGACTATGGTGGGACTGCTGATCGTGGGGTTCATCGCCAACCTGCTGATCAAGCCGGTGGCCACGAAGTACCACGAGCCCGGCAAGGATCATGCGTCCGAAGCGGCGGACGAGAATCCGGCCCGGGACCCCAATGCAAGCGAACCCCTTGAGGAAGGCACGCGATGAGCAACCTGAAACTGACCTTTAGCTGGCTGCTGGTCGGCATTCCCCTCGCCTACGGTGTCTTCCAGACCCTGACCAAGGCGGCAGCGCTCTTCGGATAGCCCCTAAGGTGGCCTCCGGGCCGCCGTGCGCTGCGCTGCGGGGCTGTGTAATCAGCCCAACGGTGCAACGATGAAAGGGCAAATCCATCCACCCGTGCGGGCAGGATCTGCCGGTGCGGAGACAGGAGCATGCCATGAAGGCCCTTCAATACCGCAGCATTGGCCAAGCCCCCGAAGTAGTGGAAATCGACACCCCGGAGCCCGGGCCGGGACAGGTGCGGCTCAAGGTCACGGCCGCCGGAGTGTGCCACTCCGACGAATACATCATGTCCCTCCCTGAAAGCGAGTATGTCTACGGGCTGCCGCTGACCCTCGGCCATGAGGGTGCAGGGATCGTGGACAAGATCGGCGAGGGGGTGAAGTACATCGAGGAGGGCCAGTCAATGGCCGTCTACGGACCGTGGGGATGCGGCCTCTGCTACGAATGCTCCTCCGGCCGGGAAAACTACTGCCGGAACGCGGGCACGTACGGCATCACTCCTCCCGGGCTGGGTGCACCGGGCTCCATGGCGGAATACATGATTGTGGACAGTGCCCGGCACCTCGTGCCGCTGGGGGACCTGGATCCGGTCAGGAATGTTTCCCTCACCGACGCCGGCCTTACTCCGTACCACGGGATTAAGGGATCCCTGGAGAAGCTGCACTCAGGGGCCACGGCGGTTGTGATTGGCGTTGGCGGGCTTGGCCACGTGGCCATCCAGATCCTGCGGGCACTTACCAGCGCCACGGTGGTTGCGCTGGACATCGACGAGGCAAAACTGAACCTGGCCAGCGACGTCGGCGCGCAGTACACCTTCCCGTCCGAGGCCGGCGCCGCGACCATGGTCAGCGATCTGACCAACGGCCTGGGTGTAGACGCCGTCTTCGACTTCGTAGCCAACCAGGCCACCCTGGACCTGGGCCAGGCAATGGTGCGCCACCAGGGCGACCATGTGCTCCTGGGCGCCGGCGCCGGAAACCTGAAGATGGGGCTGGTCTCCGGAGCGGCGTGGGACGTCTCCGTGCGCTCACCGTACTGGGGTTCGCGCTCCGAGCTGTTCGAAGTCCTGGACCTCGCCCGGAGCGGAAACATCCGGGTGCACACCGAGGTCTTCTCGCTCGATGATGCACCGTCTGCGTACGAGAAGCTGAAGAACAACCAGCTGCTGGGCCGCGCCGTCATCGTCCCGTAACCGGCTGCCGCGGGAAGGCTAACCGCCGCCCAGCAGTCCGCCGTCGAGCGTCAGCACCTGGCCCGTGATCCACGCCGCGTCGTCGGAAGCCAGGAACGCTGCTCCCGCCGCGACGTCCTCCGGGGTGCCCAGCCGTTCAAGCGGATAGGCGGCCGCAGCCTTCTCCTCACGCCCCTCATAGAGGGCCTGGGAGAAGCGCGTCCGGACGACGGCGGGTGCCAGCGCATTCACGCGCACCGCCGGTGCCAGCTCGACGGCGAGGGACCGGGTGAGGTGCTCCAATGCGGCCTTGCTGATGCCATAGAACGCGATCCCCCTCGCCGCAGTCCGCGCGCTCACCGAGGAGAGGTTCACCACCGACGCTCCGCCGCCGAGAAATCCGGCGGCCGGATGGCGGCAGGCTGCCTGCACCCAGGCCAGGGTGGTAAGCAGGTTCGTCTCCAGGATCTTCCGCGCCGCGTCCAGATCCAGGTCCAGCAGCGGACCGTAGACGGGGTTGGTCCCGGCACAGTTCACGAGGATGTCGAGGCCTCCCAGCCCGTCGGCCGCCGCGTCCAGCACGCCCCGCTGGTGCAGCGGATCCGACGCGTTGCCGGAGACGGCCAGCACCGTTCCCTCCGGGAATCCCGCAGCTGCTTCGCCAAGCGCAGCCGCGTCCCTGCCGGTGATCAGCACGCGGGCACCTTCGTCCACAAGACGGTGCGCTATGGCCAGCCCAATACCGCGGCTGGACGCGGTGACTACTGCCCTCCTCCCCGCCAGGCGGCCAGGACCGCCTGCTGCCGGTGCCGGATAGGTACTCACGGGCATCCCCTTCGCTGTTCGCCGTCCGGACTCGGCTGCCGGAGGGCCTGAGTCTGCGCCGGCCTCCGGGAGGTGTCAAGGCTCGTCCAGGTTCCACCGCAGCACTCGGCAAAAGTGCCGGGCAGCACGAACCATTGACCTTTATGAGGAGCCGTCATTAGGGTGTGAAACAATCGCCGTTTGGTTTTTCGGAAACTATTCAGGCCCGGGGTCCAGAATTTCTGGAATGTATCCGTAAACGGAACCGGGCCCGGAAGAAATGCCCGCAGAGAGGTGACTAATGCCGCTGTACGCGTACCGGTGCATGGACTGCTCGGTCTTTGAGGTCCAGTCACCCATGGGCAGCGTCCGGGATGCGGAACCATGCCCGGACTGCGGGGCCCCGGCACCACGGAGATTCACCGCCCCTAACCTGTCACGCGCGTCCTCCAGCGCCTATCAACTCATCGAGAGTACGGCCCGCAGCGCGTCTGTTCCTGCCGTGGTTTCCTCCCCGGGCGGGCGGCTCCCGTCTTCCGGGATTACCCGGAATCCGCTCCACCGGAAGCTTCCCCGCCCCGATTAAAGAATGTCCACAAGGAGGAATGGTGCCAAAAAACCTGTTTCCACTCGACTCGGCCAGAAAATTCGAAGACCAGGAAAAGCTGGGACATAACCGGTGGCACCCGGAGATCCCTCCGGTCGCCGTGGTAAAACCGGGCGAATCCTTCCGGGTGGACTGCCGGGAATGGTTTGACGGCGCGATTGTCAACGATGATTCCGCCGAGGACATCCTCAACGCCCCGCTGCTGACCGTGCACAAGCTCAGCGGACCCTTCGCAGTGGAGGGCGCCAAACCCGGTGACCTGCTGATAGTGGACATCCTGGACGTGGGGCCTATTCCGCAGGAGGATTCAGGCCCGCTGGCGGGACAGGGCTGGGGCTACACCGGCATTTTCGCCAAGGAAAACGGCGGCGGCTTCCTCACGGACCAGTTCCCGGACGCCTATAAGGCTATTTGGGACTTCAACGGCCAGACGGCCACCTCGCGCCACGTCCCCGGCGTCTCCTTTACCGGGCTGATCCACCCCGGCCTGATGGGAACGGCGCCGTCCGCGGCGCTGCTGGCCAAGTGGAACAAGCGCGAGGGGGACCTCATCGCCACGGACCCGCACCGGGTGCCGCCGCTGGCCCTGCCGCCGGAAGCCGAACATGCCGTTCTCGGCGGGCTGCCGCGGGAGGACTGGGCACGCGTGGGCGGCGAAGCGGCGCGCACCGCGCCCCCGCGGGAGAACGGCGGCAACCAGGACATCAAGAACCTCTCCAAGGGCTCGAGGATCTTCTATCCGGTGTTTGTGGACGGCGCCAATCTCTCCGTGGGGGACCTGCACTTCTCCCAGGGAGACGGTGAGATAACCTTCTGCGGTGCCATCGAGATGGGCGGCTTTATCGACCTGCGCGTGGACATCATCAAGGACGGCATGGACACGTACGGAGTGCAGCAGAACGCCATTTTCATGCCCGGCAACGTGGACCCGCAGTTCAGCGAATGGATCGCGTTCTCCGGAACGTCGGTGACGCTCGACGGCGAGCAGCGCTACCTCGACTCGCACCTGTCCTACCAGCGGGCCTGCCTGCACGCGATCGATTACCTGACCAAGTTCGGCTACAGCCCGGAACAGGCGTACCTGCTGCTGGGTGCCGCGCCGATCGAGGGCAGGCTCTCCGGCGTCGTCGACATTCCCAACTCCTGCTCCACCGTCTACATTCCGACGTCGATCTTCGACTTCGACGTGCGGCCCTCGGCATCCGGACCCTTCCAGATAGACCCCGGAATCGGAGCACCGCGCGACTCAAGCCGCTAAAACGGCCAGCCGCGCACGTCTGCCCCGGGCACGGTTCCGGGGCAGGCGCTCCGCTCAGCGGTACTTGCGGTGCAGGTTCTCCTTGGGTTCGCCGTCGGACGCCGTGGGGGAGATCCACGGGCCGGTTCCCTCCGACTGGTCCAGCACGCCCTTCTCCAGCCAGGTGTACCGGCCGTCCAGGACCTTCTTTGAAAGCCTGTGGTCCTCGGCATCCGAGTTGCTCCACAGCTCGGCAAAGAGGGCATCCACCCGCACCCGCGACTGGGCGCAGAAAGCGTCGGCCAGCTCGTACGCTCCGGCGCCTTCGGAGGCATCCCGCCGCCGGATGGTTTCTGCCTTCATGCAGGACGCGGACATGGCGAACAGCTCCGCGCCGATGTCCACGATCCGGCCCAGGAACGCCTGGTGGTGCTCAAGCCCGGCCTGCCAGCGGGCCATGCCGTAGAAGGTGGAGCGTGCCAGCTTCCGGGAAGCGCGCTCGGCGTAGCGCAGGTGCTTGGCCAGTGGCCCGAACTCGGCGTACGACGTCGGGACGTTGCCGCTGCCCACCGCAAGGGTGGGCAGCCACTTACCGTAGAAGCCGCTGGCCTTCGCGCCGGCCCTCACCTTGCTGGACAGCGGTGCGTCGGCCACCGCGAGGTCCCCGGCAGCCTTGAGGTGCGAATCCACGGCTTCGCGGGCGATGAGCAGGTGCATGATTTCCGTGGACCCCTCGAAGACCCGGTTGATCCGCAGGTCCCGCAGCTGCTGCTCCGCGGCGACCGCCCGCTCCCCGCGGGCAGCCAGCGATGCAGCAGTCTCGAACCCGCGCCCGCCGCGGACCTGGACCAGCTCATCGGCAATGTCGTAGGCCATTTCGCTCGCCCACAGCTTGGCCAGTGCAGCCTCGATCCGGATGTCCTTGGTTCCGGCGTCGGCCATCTCCGCGGAGAGTTCAAAGACGGACTCCAGGGCGAAGGTGGTGGCCGCGATGAACGCCAGCTTCTTTCCCACCGCCTCGTGCCGGCCGATCGGGCGGCCCCACTGTTCACGGGCGTTCGACCACCCCCTGGCGATCTTCAGCGACCACTTGCCGCCGGCTGCGCACATGGCCGGAATTGAAAGCCGCCCGGTGTTCAGGGTGGTCAATGCGATCTTGAGGCCCTGGCCTTCGCTGCCCACCCGGTTTGCCGCCGGAACCCGGACGCCCTGCAGCCGGGTCACGCCGTTCTCGATGCCCCGCAGGCCCATGAAGTTATTACGGTTCTCGACGCTGATCCCCGGCGAATCCATCTCCACGATGAATGCACTGATCCCGCCCTTCTGGCCGTCGTGCGGAGGAACAGCGGCCATCACCACCACCAGTTCGGCGATGACGCCGTTGGTGGTCCAGAGCTTCACGCCGTCCAGTACGTATTCGCTGCCGTCTTCAGTGGGAACGGCCGTGGTGCGCATGCGGGCCGGGTCCGATCCGACATCCGGTTCGGTGAGGAGGAAGGCCGTGATTGCCCCGGCGGCGCAGCGCGGCAGGTACTCCCGTCGCTGCTCTTCACTGCCGAAGACCTTCACGGGCTCAGGGACGCCGATCGAGAGGTCTGCCGAGACGAGGGCGCCCAGGCTGGGATGGACCGTACCCAGGATCATCAGGGCTCGGCCGTAGTAGAGCAGGGAGAGTCCCAGGCCACCGTATTCCTGCGGAATCTTCAGGCCGAAGACTCCCAGCTCGGCCAGGCCCGCCAGATACTCGTCCGGGATCACCCCGGTGCGCTCGATCAGCTGGCCGTCCATGGTGGCGCAATACTCCGTCAGGTCCGCCAGGAACTTCTCCGAACGGGCTGTTTCGCCGGGCGACGGCGCGGGATGCGGGCGGATGAGGGAAAGATCGAAGTCGCCCAGGTAGATGCCCTTGGCGAAGCTGGGCCGCTGCTCGTCGGTGATACGGGACGCCTCTGCGACGTCGCGGGCGTCCTTTTCGCTGACCTTGCGTTCCCGGAGCCGGCGGACCGAATCATCCTCGCCGGTGTTTTGGGCATCCTGCAGATTAGTTGAACTCATGGTTTTCCCCTAGTTCTGAACTGATCAGGGCCGCTCCCCATGCAGCCTCCGCTGGCTGTGCCAGCCATGCTACGCGTTCCTACTGGCCGGTAAAGGGGTAGCCGGAGAACCGGTGCCGGCCAGTAGGCAATCCACGACACCGCCCTTTTGCAGGTGCCGGGACGGCGGCCATGTAGGGTACCGGGCATGGCATGGATGGAAACCGAACGCGAGGCCATGGTCCGCACTTTGCACGCCGCTGACCCGCACGCACCCACGCTCTGCGACGGCTGGAACGTGAGCAGGCTGCTCGCTCACCTGATAGTGCGGGAGGAACGGCCGTGGGCGATGGCAGGGGATGTGGTCCGGAGGGACAAACCGGGGCAGGAGCACAGCCTGGACCCGCTGGTGGCCCAGGCCGCGACGGAAACCGGTTACCGGCAGCTCGTTGACCGGTTCGCCGCCGGCAGCCGGGGTTTCTCGCCAATGCGGTGGGGCGGCGACACCGCCAACCTCCTCGAGTTTTTCGTGCACCACGAAGACATCCGCCGCGGAACCGGTCATGCGGAACCCCGGGAACTGCCGGAGGGCGAGCTGCGCGAACTGCGCCGCAGGCTGCCGCTGATGGCCCGCCTGGGGTACCGGCGCAGCCCCGTGGGGGTGGTGCTGCAGGTTCCCGGCGGAGAGCAGGTCACGGTGCGCAAAGGCGAGCCGGCAGTGACCATCACCGGCCCGGTGACCGAGCTGGCGCTGCATGCCATGGGAAGGCGAACGGCCGCGCAGGTGCGGATTTCCGGCGCGCCCGGGTGCGTGGCGCGATTCGAGGACTATGCCGGGGCCTGAGGGCGGCCGAGCTTGACAGCCACCCCCCTGCTTCGGTTTGGATAGTAAGTACACTGAGGAAATCGGAAACCAGCCACAGCTAACTCAGGGGGAACCGAGGTATGCAGAACGAGGGGGATTGGGAAGCGGTCCGGCTGCTGTCTACGGCAGCCCGGATGCTGCGCCGGGAGATGGATAACCGGCTGCGGGCCATGGGGCTGACCCAGGAGCGGGTCACGGCTCTGAAGGTCCTGCGGGACTTTGGGCCGATGCGCCGGGCGGAACTGGCACGCAGGCTCCGGGTGACCGCGCAGACACTGGGTACCACCCTGGTGAGCATGCGCTCGCAGGGGCTCGTCTACGAAGTGGGCGACGGCGCCGAGGCGCCCAAGCGTGCAGTGCACATTTCCGAGTACGGCCGCGAAGCGCTGGGAGAGGCAATCAGCCTGGAAGACCAGAGCCTTACGGCTGAACTCCGGCCGGCACTGCGCCAGGAGCTCATCTCACTAATCTCCGAGCTGGAGGGACAGCGCCAGTACGGAGCCGCAGGGTCCGCCGGTGCCTAGGCGCCGGCTCAGTTCGGGCGCTGGGCTCGCGGTAACGTGGATGCCATGAGTGAAGGTATTCGCGTAGCTGCAGCAGATGACATCGATGAGGGCGAAGCCATCACGGTTGACTCCACCACCACCGGAACAGCGGACGACATAGCTGTCTTCCACAGCGACGACGGCGGGTTCTACGCCCTCAATGACACCTGCACGCATGAGGAAGCATCCCTGGCTGAAGGGTGGATCGAAGACGGCGAGGTTGAGTGCCCGGTCCACTCGGCGCGCTTCTGCCTCAAGACCGGTGAGGCCCTGTGCCTTCCCGCCACTGTGAATGCCGTTGCCCACCGCGTGGAGGTCGTGGACGGGGACGTGATCCTCTACCCGGGCGTCGCCCCCGCCGGGTCCTAGGGGATGTCCCAGCCCCGCTCCGCAGCCATCATCGGGGCCGGTCCGGCGGGCTTCAGTGCTGCCGCCGAACTACGCCGGCGCGGTTTCCCCGGACGCATCCAGCTCCTCGATCCGGACGGCCTGCCCTATGACCGTCCGCCGCTCAGCAAGGCCTACCTGGCCGGCGGATCCGCCACCGCCCTGGCCGAGGATTCCTGGTACCAAGCCAATGCCGTGGAAGTGGTATCCGGGACGGCCGTGCAGCTGCACCCGGATTCCGGAACCGTAGTATTGGCCGGCGGGGAGGAGATCCAGGCCGACGCTGTGCTGCTGGCCACCGGCGGCACCGCACGGACGTTGCCCGTCCCCGGCGCGGAATTCCTCCATGCCCTGCGGACGCGCGCAGATGCCGATGCCCTCCGCGGCCGTCTGGGTGCCGGAAAACGCCTCGCCATCATAGGGGCCGGACTCATCGGAGCTGAAGTCGCGGCCACGGCCGCCGCGGCCGGCACCGCCGTCGTACTCATTGACCCTGTGCCCGTACCGCTGGTTCCGGCCATGGGGCCGGAAGCTGCCGCTTACCTCCATTCACTTCATGCCCGGAACGGGGTTGAAACCCTTACCGCCCTGCCTGTGGACGTAGTGCCCGACGGCGCCGGGCTGGCTGTGCTGCTGGAAGACGGATCCGCGGTGGCCGCGGATACCGTGCTGGCCGCGGTGGGAATGGTCCCGGACACTGCGCTCGCTGAAGCTGCAGGTCTGGAGGTTGATGACGGAATTGTGGTGGACTCCGCCGGGCGCACCAGCCATCCCCGTGCTTACGCAGCGGGCGACGCCGTCCGCCTCCGGAGCGGCGGACACCTCGAGCGGCGAGCGGAGCACTGGGACGCAGCCGTGCGGTCCGGGCAGGCTGCCGCGGCCGGAATCCTGGGGCAGGAACCCCCGGAAGCCGCCGTGCCGTGGTTCTGGACCGACCGTTATGGCATTCATGCCGAGGCAGTGGGATCGATGACCCGGAGCGGTTCCAGTGTGGAGCGCGGACTTCCCGGCCCGGGGTACATGGTGTTCCGCGTCTCTGAGGATGGAACGCTCGCCGGCGCAGCCGGAATAGACGCCGGGAACTCCATGCGTGCCGCGCGGCGGCTGATTGCGCTGGGCAAGCCTGTGGACGCTGCCGCGTTGGCTGATCCCAAGGTTGACCTGCGCCGGCTGCTGCGTCCCCGGCCCTGAGTGTGACCCATTAGGACACATCTGTTTTGCGTATTTAGCTGACGAATAGGTTAGCCTTACCTTGCCGGACAAAAAACGCCGGCATCCCCGTCCACATTGCACTATCAAGGAGCCCACAAATGGCCCTGTCCCGCATGCGCAGCCTTGCGGCCGTCGCAGCCGTTGCCGCGCTGTCCCTTTCCGCCTGCTCCACCGGGTCCACCTCGGATGCGGGCAGCGCAAGCTCTGCCGGCTCCAGCGACCAGTTCCCCGTCACGATCCAGCACGCGTTCGGTGAAACCACCATCGATGAGGTGCCGGAGCGAGTCGCCACTGTTTCCTGGGTGAACACCGACACCGCGCTGGCCCTGGGCGTAGTCCCCGTGGGCATGCCGGAATACGAGTGGGGCGGCAACGAGAACGGCACCACCCCGTGGATTGACGACGCACTTGAAGAGCTGGGGGCACCCATCGGATCGGAGAACGCTCCGGTCCAGTACTCCGAGACTGACGGCATCAACTTCGATGCCATCGCTGCCACCACCCCCGACGTCATCCTTGCCGCCTACTCAGGCATTACCGAGGAAGAATATGACAAGCTCAGCGCCATCGCTCCGGTGGTCGCCTACCCGGAGACTCCGTACTACACCTCCTGGCAGGATTCCGCCGAGATGATCGGCGAAGCCCTGGGCAAGAGCGACGAAGCAGCGAAGCTGGTGGAGGAAACCGAGCAGGCCATCACGGATAAGGCCGCCGAATACCCCGAACTGGCAGGAACCAGCTTCATCTACGGCAACCTGGACACCACGGCTGGTGCAGACCAGATTTCGATCTACACCTCCGGGGACAACCGGCCCAAGTTCCTGAAGGAACTCGGCATGGTCCAGGCTCCGCTGGTGGACGAGAACGCTCCCTCCGACGCGTTCTACCTGACCTGGTCTCCCGAGCGCGCCAATGAGCTCGAAGCCGACCTCTTTGTCAGCTGGGTGGCGGACGACGCCGCCAAGGAAGCCATTGTGTCCGATCCGCTGCTGAGCCAGATTCCGGCCGTCAAGAACGGCGGACTGGTTGCGGACTCGGACAACACCCTCACGCTGTCCATCTCCGCCGCAAACGTGCTGAGCATCCCCTACGCGCTGGACAACTTCGTTCCGATGCTGGGCGAGGCCGCCGCGCAGGTCAAGTAACACCGTTCCGCGCACAGGTGCCCCTCCGGTTCGTCCGGAGGGGCACTTTTGCGTCCGGGATCACAGAATTGGACAGGCCCCCCGGGACGTTTGCCATGATCGGCCCATGCAGGAATTCCTCGACACCCTGGACCCGCTGCGGCCACTGATCGCTGTTCTTCTAGCCGTCACTGCCGCATTAATTGCCGCCCGTGTTGT
This sequence comes from Arthrobacter koreensis, assembly GCF_009193255.1. Classification (GTDB taxonomy): domain Bacteria; phylum Actinomycetota; class Actinomycetes; order Actinomycetales; family Micrococcaceae; genus Arthrobacter_B; species Arthrobacter_B koreensis. The sequence goes on along the minus strand of NZ_WACG01000001.1, from coordinate 829,728 downwards.
GCACGGATCCGCTGCCCGGATTTTCCGGAAGGTCCCGCACATCCGCGAAGTCACCGCCCTGGGGCGGAACCCGCTGCGGCTGGTACTCGCGCTGATCGGCACCCGGATTGCCCTCGGAGCCACGGCCCGCGGGGAGTCCTGGTACGGCACCCTGGACTACGTGCTGGTCATTGGGCTGATCGCTGCCATCGGCTGGCTCGCCGTCGTCGCACTGCTGATCGTCGAAGCCGTCATCCTCACGAAGTACAGCACCGACACCAAGGACAACCGGCGGCTGCGGCGCCTGAAGACGCAGGTCATCCTGGGCCGCCGGGTCGCCGTCGCGCTGATCATCACCGTGGCCGTAGCCTGCGTGCTGCTGACCATCGAGGAAGTCCGTGCCCTGGGCGCAGGCCTGCTGGCCTCCGCCGGCCTGCTCTCGATCGTGGCCGGCCTTGCGGTGCAAAGCACCCTCGGAAACGTTTTTGCCGGCCTGCAGCTCGCCTTCACCGATGCCATCCGCGTGGATGACGTGGTGGTGGTGGAGGGCCAGTGGGGCACCATCGAAGAAATCACCATGACCTACGTGGTGGTGCATATCTGGGATGACCGGCGGTTGATCCTGCCCTCCACCTATTTCACCTCCACCCCCTTCGAGAACTGGACCCGCAAGCAGTCCGCGATCCTCGGCACCGTTGAACTGGACCTGGACTGGGAGTCTCCGGTGGCGGCAATGCGCGATGAGTTGAAGCGCATCCTGGCCGGCACGGATCTCTGGGACGGACGCACCGGCGTCCTCCAGATCACCGATGCCATCCAGGGCCTCATTCGGGTCCGCATCCTCGTTTCAGCTCCGGACTCGGGCACCCTGTTCGACCTGCGCTGCCTGGTCCGGGAGTCAATGGTTTCCTTCCTGCAGGATGAGCACCCGGCGGCCCTGCCGCGGCAGCGCTTCGAGCAGCTGCGCCAGCCGGCCGTGGACGCGGTGCCCCCGCGCCTGCAGCCGCAGCGCCGCGGCGGAGGCGAAGATACCAGCACGTCGCAGCTGTTCACCGGCAGCATCGATGCGGTGGAACGCAACCGCAGTTTTGCCGGTCCCGGCCGCGACGCCTGGGAAGACCGGGATGACCATACGGACCGCTAGGTGTTGACAACCCGGGGGGCCTTAGGGCTGGAATGATACCCACGGCGCAGCCAGCGAAGCCGGAAAGGCTGTGCGAACCACCCTGAGAAGGAGCCAGCGGCCATGGTTGACCAGTACGTGATCCACGAATTGCAGGGCTCGAATGTGTGGGCGAAGGACGGCGAACGGCTGGGGCTGGTGGGCAACGTCCATCTGGACCGGGCCACGGGACAGCCGGCCTGGATCACGGTGGCGTTGGGGCTCTTTGAAGGCCGGCAGTATTTCGTGCCGCTGCAGGGCTCCCGCCGGGACGACGATGACCTGTACGTGAACTATTCCCGCAAGGCGATCGAGGATTCCCCGGACGTGGACCACGACGGCGCGCTTACTCCGGAGGAGGAAGCGCAGCTGGAGGACTATTACAAGGCCTGGTGAGCCCGGCGGGGCTGCTTGGACATAAGTCTACTTAGCAATACCATGGGTAACCCGGACTCGAGCATGCCAGGAGGGGCCCCATGGCTCAGCAGGACAAATCTGACCAGTCGGGCGAAGGTTCGCTCGGAACGGCGTCGAAGCCGGACACCCCGGCGGAAGTCACCAAGCCCAGCTGGATGTATATCTTCAAGAAAACAGCGCGGGAATTCTCCAAGGACCAGTGCACCGACCTGGCTGCGTCCCTGACCTACTACACGGTGCTCGCGCTGTTCCCAGCGCTACTGGCCCTGGTTTCCATTCTGGGCCTTGTGGGGCAGGCGGAGAGCACTACCAGCACCCTGATGGAGTACGTCCGCTCCTTCGCGCCGGCCGAAGCCGTCACGGTGCTAGAGGGGCCGATCGAGCAGCTCACTTCCTCCTCCGCAGCGGGTCTGGCGCTGTTCGTTGGTCTCGCGGGCGCCCTCTGGTCCGCCTCCGGCTACACCGGCGCGTTCGGGCGGGCGATGAACCGGATCTACGAAGTCGAAGAGGGCCGGCCCATCTGGAAGCTGCGCCCCATCCAGCTGCTGGTCACCCTCATCCTGATCCTCCTCGTGGCCTGCCTGCTGATTATGCTGGTGGTCAGCGGGCCGATCGCCGAAAGCATCGGCAACTGGATCGGCATGGGCGGGCAGGCCCTGACCGTGTGGAACATCGCCAAGTGGCCGGTGATGGTCATTTTCGCCGTCATCCTGATTGCCGTGCTGTACTACGCCACACCCAACGTGAAGCAGCCCAAGTTCCGCTGGATGAGCATGGGTGCCTTCCTGGCACTGGTGGTCATGGCCGTTGCCACGCTCGGGTTCGCCTTCTATGTCAGCCGGTTCGGCAGCTACAACGCCACCTACGGTGCAATCGGTGGTGTCATCGTGCTGCTGCTGTGGCTGTGGCTGGTGAATATATCCCTGCTCTTTGGCGCCGAGTTCGACGCCGAGGTGGAACGCGGCCGGGAACTGCAGGCCGGGATCCAGGCCGAGCATTCGATTCAGCTGCCTCCGCGGGACACCCGCCAGATCGAGAAGCGCGCGGAACAAGAAGAAAAGGACGTCCAGCAGGGCCGGGAACTGCGCCAGCAGCACGCGGGCAAGGACTACGACGACGACCTGTAGGCGGTTTCCCGGCCCGCTCCAGCGGGCCGGGAACCAGGCCGCAGGTGCTAGGCGGAAAGGTTCTTCGCTTCGGCGCGGGACTGTGCGAACCACAGCAGCAGCACCACCGCGGCACCGATAAGGGCGGCGGCGAGCGGCATCATCCACGCATCATCGGGCGGCAGCAGGGCACTGTCTTCCTGCCAGGGCCACAGCGCCCGGATGGAACCCAGGATCAGGCCGGTCGCCACCAGCAGGACGGCACGGCGGTGGACCCGCAGCAGGTAACCCAGCAGGCGGACAAAGGACCCCAGGCCGATGACCGCTCCGGCGGCGAAGAAGGCAAGGTATCCCAGGTCCCGGTTGCTCACGGCTTCCAGCGTCGGCTCGTACATGCCAAAGGTCAGCAGCAGGAAGGACCCGGACAGGCCGGGAAGCGCCAACGCACAGACTGCTATCGCACCGCTGAGGACCAGGACCCACCACGAGTGGTTCTCAATCTGCAGGGCGGGGATCCCGAGCAGCGCGAACGCGGCGGCAGCTGTCACGAGCACCACCGCGGGACCAGCCAGCCTGCCCGCCGCCGTCGCCGGTCCGGCCGGCGCGGCGTCACGGGCCATGCTGATCGGAACAACCAGGCTGGCCGCCACCATGCCGAAGAACAATCCGCTGGCGATCTTCGGCTGGCCCTCCACGAAGGCATGCAGCGGTCCGGACAGGAAGATCAGGGCAAGGAACATTCCGGCAGCCAGCGGGAGGAGCAGGTTCCATTCCACCCCGGACGCCCTGCGGACGGCGCCGGCCCGGTCCCGCCGGAGCACCAGGTGCACTGCGCCGCTGATGAAGTGGTTTGCCGAGGCGATCAGCCGATCGAAAACGCCAAGGACCAGTGCAACGGTGCCGCCGGAGACTCCGGGGACAAGTTCCACCAGGCCAATGAGGGCGCCGCGGCCGGCGTGGGTGACGCCGGAACGGACGGGCCGCGCGGGTTTGGACGGCGTGGGCAGCGGCGAGGGGTGTGAAGAAACCATTCGGTCCACGCTACTAGACGTCCCGGAGGCACCGGGAACTCCCGGCCCGCTGCAGCAGGCCGGGAGGCCGGATCAGCGGCCGGGACCCAGCAGCGGCGATGCCGGTACGCCGGCCTGCTCGCTCAGTCCGTCCAGCACATCCTGGAACGCCCGCAGGGACGTGCGGGTCGGCTGCCAGCCAAGAACCTCACGGGCACGGGTGGTGTCCATCAGCGGTGCTCCCGCAGCCATGTCGATCCATCCCGGATCGGTGGCCTGCAGATGTGCGGCCCAGGTGAGGCCCACAATGGCACGGATGACACGCACGGGAACGTTAATGATCCTGCGAGCTCCCAGCATGCCGGCCAGCAGCTCGGGCGTGACGACGGGATCGGAGGCAATGTTGAAGGCACCCTCCGCCCGCTGGTCCACGACGCGCCAGTACGCGTCCGCCATGTCATCCGCGTGGACCACCTGGAAGGAGAACTCGGCGGGCAGCGGGATGATCGGCAGGCTGAGCTTGTTCAGGATGGACCGGGGAACCAGCGGGCCCAGGAAGTACCGGCCAATTTCACTGCCGGCGTCGGACTGGAAAATCAGTCCCGGACGCAGCCGTGCCACCCGGATCTCCGGATAGCGCCGCTCGAATTCGTCCAGCAGTTCTTCCTGCTCACCCTTGTGCCGGCTGTAGTGGGAAGTGGCGATGCCGCGGGCCGGCCAGGACTCGTCCGTAAGCCTGTCCTTCGGGGCAGGGGAGTAGGCGCCCACGGAGGACGCGCAGACAACCTGCCGCACTCCGGCCTCCGCAGCAGCGGCGAGCATGTTCTGCGTACCGCGCACGTTAATCCGGTGCAGCTCCGCCTCATCACGGTTCGGCTGAATGGCCCAGACCAGGTGGATCACGGCGTCCACGCCGCGCAGCACCTCAGTCAGCTCTTCGGTTCCCGCCCGTGACGCTACGTCGATGCTGTGCCACTGCACTGACTCGTAGGGGCCGGTGCGCTGCTCCGGAATCCGGCGGGCGACGCCGATGATCTCCAGGCCATCGGGACGTTCGGCCCGCGCTGCCTGCAGTCTGCGCAGGACGGCGGTCCCAACGTTTCCGGTTGCTCCAAGGACGGCTACACGCATCAAGAAAGTCCCTTCGATCTTCGAACCCGCGGTTCCGCTGCGGCAGTGCTGTTGGTTCCCGACTCTACAGCTCAACCGGCCCGGCCGGCAGGGCGATAGGCTGGAGGCCAGAGCAGGCAAGCGGTGAGGAAAGGCGGAGCGACCATGGCGAACGCAGCGGACCAGGCAGCATCGGAGTACAGCACCAAGGGGGCCTATGTGTCCGGCGGGCAGGAGTACACCCGCGACACCAACTACATCGAAACCCGCATCACCCGAGACGGCCGTGATGGCTACCCCGTAGAAGCGGGCCGGTACCGGTTGATCGCGGCCCGCGCGTGCCCTTGGGCCAACCGCACCATCATCGTGCGCCGGCTGCTGGGCCTGGAGGATGCGATCTCCTTGGGCATGCCCGGCCCCACGCACGACTCCCGCAGCTGGACCTTCGACCTGGACCCGGACGGCAAGGACCCGGTACTGGGCATCGAACGGCTGCAGGAAGCCTTCTTCCGCCGCACCCCCGGCTACAGCCGCGGTATCACCGTTCCCGCCGTCGTCGATATACCCACCGGCGCCGTGGTGACGAACAACTTCCCGCAGATCACCGAGGACTTCAGCAGCGAGTGGGTCGATTTCCACCGCGACGGAGCTCCGGACCTGTGGCCGGCCGAACATCTGGAGGAAATGCGCGAGGTCAACAAGCGCGTCTTCACCGAGGTGAACAACGGTGTGTACCGCTGCGGTTTCGCCGGATCGCAGGAAGCGTACGACGCCGCTTATGACCGCCTCTGGACGGCAATGGACTGGCTGGAAGACCGGCTGGCCACGCAGCGGTACCTGATTGGTGACACCATCACCGAGGCTGACGTGCGGCTGTTCACCACCCTGGTTCGGTTCGACGCCGTCTACCACGGCCATTTCAAGTGCAACCGGAACAAGCTCAGCGAGATGCCGAACCTGTGGGGCTACGCCCGGGACCTGTTCCAGACTCCGGGCTTCGGCGACACCGTGGATTTCGTGCAGATCAAGCAGCACTACTACATCGTCCACGAGGACATTAATCCCACGGGGATCGTGCCCAAGGGGCCGGACAACTCGGTCTGGCTGACCGAGCACGGACGGGAGGCGCTGGGCGGCCGTCCGTTCGGTAACGGAACCGCTCCCGGACCGGTCCGTCCCGGCGAGGAAGTTGCCCCCGGCCACGGCGCCGAGTAACTCGCTTTGCTTCACTCCTGAACCCGCGAGAGGCCAGTTACGGCTGTTATGGACGTCCATACGAGCCGTAACTGGCCTCTCGCGTGTCTCGTGGTGAGTAATACGGCACAGAACTGTTTCTTAATCTGACCAGCCGTAGGTTAGCCTTACTTAAGTCCTATACCGCTGGCTTCAGGAGGTGCCGCCGTGTCCTCACCGGCCGTGCTCAGCACCCCCGTCTCCGGTTCCCGGCCCGCACAGCAGAATGGCCGCCGGGTGCCCCCGGTGCTCCTTCTGGCAGTCTCCCTCGGCATCCTGGCCGTGGCCGCATTCGCCTCCGTTGCGCTCGGTGCCAGGCCGCTCTCCCTAGACACCGTCTGGCAGGCCCTCGTCAACGCCGATCCCGCCAACGGTGACCACGCCGTCGTGCTGAGCCGGCTTCCGCGCACCGTCTCCGCGCTGCTCATCGGCGCCGCGCTCGGACTTGCCGGAACCGCGCTGCAGGGCATGACCCGCAACCCCCTCGCAGACCCCGGAATCATGGGCCTTAACGCGGGCGCGGCCTTCGCGGTCGTCACCGCAATCTACGTTTTCGGCGTTACGTCCTTTACCGGCTATGTGTGGTTCGCCCTCGCAGGCACAGCCCTCGCCGCACTGGTGGTTTACGCCGTCGCGTCCCTGGGCAGGGAAGGGGCCACCCCGGTGAAGCTGGCACTGGCCGGCGCGGCCCTCACCGCCGGACTAACCAGCCTGCTCTCCGCCGTGCTGGTCTCCAGCCAGCAGACTCTGAACACCTTCCGCTTCTGGCAGGTGGGCACGGTCTCCGGCCGCGGCTGGGACGTCCTGCTTCCGCTGATCCCGTTCCTCGCCGTGGGCGCAGCCATCCTGCTTGCCTCCGGTCGTGCGCTGAACGGCCTGAGCCTGGGCGACGACGTCGCGCGCGGCCTGGGCCAGAACGTCGCCCTTTCCCGCGGCGTCATGGCAGTTGGCGTCGTGCTGCTCTGCGGTGCCGCAACCGCGGCGGCCGGCCCCATCGCGTTCCTCGGCCTGGTCATTCCGCACCTGGTACGCGGCCTGGCCGGGCCGGACTACCGGTGGATCCTGGTGCTCTCGGCGGTGCTGGCGCCCGTACTGCTGCTGGTGGCGGACGTCGTCGGCCGTCTCATCCTGCCCCCTGGCGAAGTGCCGGTTGGCATCATGACCGCCGTCATCGGCGCACCCGTCTTTATTGCGATCATCCGCCGGCGGAAGCTGGCCGAGCTGTGAGCGCCGCACCCCTGATGCAGGAGAACCGGCCTGCCGCCGCAGCCGTACGGGACGTCCGCCGGCGCAGCGGGCGGCGCCGCCGTGCGGTACTTGCTGCGCTTGCAGCCGCAGTGGTGGTGCTCTTCTTCGCCGGCGTGCTGCTCGGCAGCTACACCGTGACCATCCCTGACTTTGTGCGCATCCTGGCGGGGGAGAGGATCCCCGGCGCCTCGTTCATCGTTATGGAGAGCAAGCTGCCGCGTGCCGTGACCGCCGTCCTCATTGGCGCGGCCTTCGGAATCTCCGGACACCTTTTCCAGACCATGCTCCGCAACCCGCTGGCCAGCCCGGACATCATCGGCATCAGCTACGGAGCGAGCGCCGCGGCCGTCACGGCCATGGTCGTCTTTGGTGCCACCGGCGCCGGAGTCTCCCTCGCTGCCCTCGCCGGGGCCTGCGTGATCGCCGTGTCCCTGCACCTGCTCAGCCGGCGCGGCGGGGCGTCCGGTGCACGCCTTGTCCTCATGGGTATCGGCTTCGCGGCCGTGCTCCAGGCCGTGGTGAACTTCCTGCTCACCCGCACGGATGTCCGCACGGCAGCCGAGTCGCTCGTGTGGCTGACCGGGTCCCTCAACTCCGCGTCCTGGGAGCGTGCCGGCATCGTTGCCGCCGCACTGGTGGTGCTGATCCCCGCCGCCGTCCTGCTGGGCCGGCGCCTGCGCGTGCTGGAACTGGGGGACGATTTCGCTGCCGGACTGGGCCTGCCCGTGGAAGGAACCCGCGCCGGCCTGCTGTTCACCGGCGTCGCACTCGCTGCCGTGGCGACCGCAGCGGCGGGGCCCGTGGCCTTTGTGGCGTTCCTGGCCGGCCCGATTTCCCGCCAGCTGATTGGCGGGCGTGCCTCGCTGGCTGCGGCCGCCCTCACCGGTGCCCTCATCCTGCTGGCCGCCGACTTCGTGGCCGGCAACCTGCTTCCGGGTGCCCTGCCCGTCGGCGTTGTGACGGGCGCCTTGGGCGCGCCGTTCCTGCTGTGGCTGCTCGTCAGCTCCAACCGCGTAGGCCGAGGAGGCTAAAGCATGCAGAACAAGCTCGAGGCACGGGACCTGGTGCTCTCCTACGCAGACCGGACGGTGGTAGACGGCCTTACCGTTGAGCTGCCCGCCGGGAAGATCACCGTGATCGTCGGTGCCAACGCCTGCGGGAAGTCCACTCTCCTGCGTGGCCTGGCGCGCCTGCTGAAGCCTGCCTCCGGCGTGGTGGAACTGAACGGCCGGAACATCAATTCAATGCCCAGCCGCGAAGTAGCCCGCACCCTCGGCCTGCTGCCCCAGACGCCGAACGCGCCGGATGGCATCACCGTCGCGGACCTCGTGGGCCGTGGCCGCTACCCGCACCAGGGCTGGTTCCGCCAGTGGAACGCGGATGACGACGCCGCAGTCGCCGCTGCCCTCGAAGCGACCGGCACGCTGGAGCTCGCTGGACGGGACATCGACGAGCTCTCCGGCGGCCAGCGCCAGCGGGTCTGGATCGCCATGGCACTGGCCCAGCAGACGGACATCCTGCTCCTGGACGAACCCACCACCTTCCTGGACGTCACCCACCAGGTGGAAGTCCTGGACCTGGTTACTGACCTGAACCGGCGCGCGGGCACCACCGTGGTGATAGTCCTGCATGACCTGAACCTGGCGGCCCGCTACGCAGACCACCTCATTGCCATGAAGGGCGGCTGCATCGCCGCCCAGGGTGCTCCGGCCGACGTCGTGACCGAGGAACTGGTCCAGGACGTATTCGGCCTGGAAGCCGCCGTCATCCCCGATCCGGTATCCGGAACGCCCATGGTGGTCCCGGTGGGACGCCACCATTCCCGCCCGGCTCCGGCCGCGAAGAACCCCGCCGTGGGCTACCTGCCCAACCCGCACGATTCCCGCCATGAGCACCACAACCCAATGGAGGCAGCTTCATGACCGCTATCCGCACCACCTCGACGGCAGCGGCTGCTGCCCCGGCACGGCGCCAGGGCGCGAATGCTGCCGTACTGGCCTTCGACGTCGAGGTCCGTAACGTCTTGCGGCTCAGCGCCAACTTCCAGCGCATCACCTTCGGCGGGGAATGCCTGCGCGAATTCGGGGTGCAGGGCTGCACGGACGACCTCCGGATCAAGCTGGTCATTCCGCCGCAGGCCGCTGACGGCACCCGGGCGCCGCTGCCTCCCATCGACTGCGACGACGCCGGGTGGTACCGGAACTGGCTCGCCATGGATGCGCAGGCCCGCGGCTCGATGCGCACGTACACCGTCCGGGCCTCCCGCTGCTCCGCGCCCGAGCCGGAGATCGACGTCGACTTCGTCCTGCACTTCGATGCCGACGGCGAAGGCGGCCCGGCTTCCACCTGGGCGGCCGCGGCAAAGCCCGGGGACCGTGTGACGGTCATCGGCCCCAACGCAGTGCACTGCGTCACCGCGGAGTCCTACGGTGGCATTGAATGGCGTCCCGGACTGGCCCAGCACGTGCTGCTGGCCGGTGACGAGACCGCGGTGCCGGCGATCGCCTCCATCCTCGAAAACCTTCCGGAGGACTTCACCGGACACGCGCTGCTGGAAGTTCCCGACGCCGCAGACGTCCAGCAGCTCACCACGGCATCCAAGGTGAGCATCAGCTGGCTCCCCCGCAACGGCCGGCCTCACGGCGAAGCGCTGGAAGCCGCGGTACGGGATGCCGTCGCGGTTCCGGGGTACGCCACGGTTGAACGCGCGGAAACGGCTGCTCCTGTTCCGGCCCGCCGGCCGGAACTGGAAGACGTGGACATCGATTCAGTTATACTCTGGGAAACGCCCGCCCGGCTCGACCCCGACGTCGTCAAGGGTTCTCCCAGCCCCAATACGCCTGCCGGCGCGCTGCCGTTCTATGCCTGGATTGCGGGCGAAGCGGCGGTAGTCCGGGGGCTGCGCCGCTACCTGGTCCGGGAAGCCGGAATCGACCGCAAGCAGGTGGCCTTCATGGGCTACTGGCGGCAGGGACGGGCCGAAGCTTCCTAAATTTCCGCTTCCCGCCTGGTGTGAATTGGCGCTGCCGGCCGGGCAGTAGGCCCCGCCACGCGCCCCTGTTTGTTTAGACACAAAAGCTCCACTGTCAAGACGGGCTTCGTTAAGCTGGAGGAAATCACTTCCACTTTTCCGTGGCTCTCGCACGCCCTCAAGAGGCACCGCAGTACCGACAGAACTGTTGTCTATCCACAGTGGAGTATGCGTGACCCCCAAACTGAACGAGACCGCCCGGAACCTGGCTGACGCTTTCCGACGGTATATCACCGAAACCGCGTCCCGGTACCGTACCCCCGGCCGGCATGCCGGGCCGGAAGGCGACCGTCAGCATCTTTTCGATTCCGCCGGGCTGCAGCAGGCCCTGCGGCGTGCCCGGACATACAGCACACCCGCACGCAAGACGGCAGCGCTTGGAACCGGCGCTTCCCTGCTGCTCAGCGGGATGGTCTTCGGCGTGGCCGAAGCCGCAACCCTTGAAGCACCCGAAACGGTTTCCGAACGGCAGCTGGTCAACATCCGTCAGCTTGACGAGGAACCGCCCGCAGAGGCTCCCGTCGAGGACGGCGCCGGCTCAACCGCCCCGGTCCAGGATGGCGCCGGCACTACCGCCCCCGTTGCCGAAGAGCCACCGGCCAAGCCTTCCGTTCCGGTGGACGGAATGGTGATCACCTCACCGTTCGGGTGGCGGATCAACCCGATGACCGGATCCGGCCAGGAGTGGCACACCGGCACCGATTTCCGCGGAGTCACGGGCACCGAGGTCCGCTCAGCCCGAGCAGGCACGGTCACGGAAGCCGGCTGGCACACCACCGGCGGCGGTGGGCTCAGGGTGGTGGTGGACCACGGGAACGGAACCCAGACCACCTACAACCATCTCAACGACATCCGGGTTGAACCCGGACAGCCCGTCGGGGAAGGCCAGGCAGTCGGCGGAGTTGGCAGCACCGGAAACTCCACCGGTCCCCACCTGCACTTCGAAGTGCTCATCAACGGTGAATACATCGATCCCATGACCTGGCTCTAGGTCACAACAGACAGCCCCCGGCATGAGCCGGGGGCTGTCCTTCTTATGTCTTCGGGAGCTTAGGGCTCCGGATTGGTGAGGATCGCCGGGTCTTTCTTTCCGTGGGGCATGCGGATCCGCAGGGCGCTCGGATCAACCCGCAGCGACAGGCGCGTTGCGCTGCCCAGGTGGTCTCCGTCCATCTCGAAGTCCTGCGGGGAGTCCGCCCAGATATCGGCGCTGCGGCACTGGAAGTACTCAACGGCCGTACCCCGGCCCTTGCCGCGGCGCAGCAGCCCGGCCACCACGGAGAGCCAGCCGAGCCGGCCCTTCGGCGCCATGGTCATGATGTCCAGGAGGCCGTCATCGATCTTGGCACCGGGGAAGACTTCCAGGCCGCCGACGATCTTGCCGCAATTGCCGCCCATGACGCTGCGGAGCCGCCGGGAGAACGGTTTGCCGCCGTCAATCGAGATCATGGTCTTCACCGGCTTGCCGGGGAGGTTGCGGATACCGGCATCCACGTAGGCCAGCCATCCCACGCGGTCCTTGAGCGCAGTATTGGTGTCCCCCATCATCACGGCGTCGTAGCCGAGCCCGGCCATGACCAGGAAGATTTCGCTGTCCACGGCCTCGTCCACCTTGACGTGGACCACGTCAATGCGCCGTTCGGTCCCTGCCAGAGCCGTGCGGATGGCACCCTCCGGGTCATCAACCGGCACGTCCAGGTTCCGGGCCAGCAGGTTGCCGGTCCCGAGCGGCAGCAGTCCCAGGGGAGTGTCCGTGTCGGCCAGCTCAGCGGCGACGCAGCGTACGGTGCCGTCGCCCCCCGCGGCGATGACGACGTCGGCACCTTCTTCCAGCGCCTGCTTCGCCATGCCGTGGCCGGGGTCATCCGCCTCAGTTTCCAGCCACAGCGGCGCAGCCCACCCTTCACCGGCGCAGACCTGCTCCACCAGTGCGCGGATGTCCACGTCTGTCTTCTTGGTGGGGTTGATAACGACGGCGGCGCGCCGACCGGGGGAGTGCGCAGCGGATTCTGCCGCGCCCTGCGTCTGGGACTGGCTGGACATGATGCCCTTCGATAGATGGGAGTGTTCCGGCTCTGAGTCTAGACTGCTGCCGGGCCACCGGCGTGAAGAACGGCTTGTAGGCTGTGGGGGTGACTTTCTCGCAGCGATACGTGGCCCTTGGAGATTCCTTTACCGAAGGTGTGGGGGACTGGGATTCCTCCCGCCCCAACGGCGTCCGCGGCTGGGCGGACCGGGTAGCGGAGCAGCTCACCCTGGCCGACCCCTCCTGGGGCTATGCCAACCTGGCCATCCGCGGAAAGAAGCTGCGCCAGGTCATCGACGAGCAAATTGAACCGGCACTGGCACTGGAACCCACGCTGGTGAGCATCTATGCCGGCGGCAATGACATCCTGCGTCCCAAGGTGGACATCGATGCCATTGTCCAGGCCTACGATTCCGCGATCGGCCGCCTGCAGGCCTCCGGAGCGGCCGTGCTGGTCTTCACGGGTTTCGACTCGGGCCAGTCGCCCATTTTCGGCCGGACGCGGGGACGCACCGCACTGTACAACGAGCTGGTGCGCGAAGCCGTGGACGCACGCGGAGCAATCCTGGTGGACTACTGGCGCCTGAAGGTCCTGCAGGACGAGAGGTACTGGGACGTGGACCGCCTTCACATGTCCCCGGCAGGCCACATCCAGACGGCGAAGAAGGTTCTTGAGGTGCTGCGTGCCACCGACGCACTGGATGTTCCCGAGCTGGATACCCTGCCGGCCCGCGACCGGATCCAGCGCCTGAAGCACGACGCTCGCTGGGCCCGTGAGTACCTCGGTCCGTGGGTCAGCCGGCGCCTCCGCGGAGTTTCCTCGGGAGATAATCTCACCGCCAAATTCCCGGGGCTGGTGCAGCTCGCTCCACAGGGCTGAGCCGGGTCCAGGGCCGGAAAAGGCCCCGCGAAACTATGTGTGTGACTCACTTCACAATACTCGTGGATTGCCGCGTAGTTGTTGGCCACTGCGGGCGCTGCCGCGCGCCCGAACCTGGATAAGCACCCTTACGATTCGGGAATAGCCGCCCGTTTTTCTAGACTTATGGGTCTGCCGGCCCGCTGCCGGCGCGCAGGGATGCACCACCCCTCAGCAGATGACCTCTAGAGAAAAGGCCCAAATGCAGCAGGAAGCACCTGATTCGAGCACCGCTCCGCCCGGTTCACTCCCGGGCGCTGCGGCCCGCAAACCGAAGCGCAACCCGCTTCGCCGCCGCCGGCTCGAGGTAGAAGACGTCAACGTAGTTGATCATTCGATGATGAAGAAAGCCGTCGGAGGCACCGTCGTCGGCAACACCATGGAATGGTTCGACATCGGCGTGTACGGCTACCTGGCCGTCACCATGGGCGCCGTCTTCCTTTCCGACGCGGACCCCGCCGCCCAGCTGCTCTTCAGCCTGGGCGTGTTCGCGGCGACCTTCGTTGCCCGCCCGCTGGGCGGCGTCGTCTTCGGGCGCATCGGAGACCGGATTGGCCGGCAGAAGACGCTGGCCGCCACGCTGATCATGATGGCGGCGTCCACGTTCGTCATTGGCCTGCTGCCGGGTTATGCCCAGATTGGCATGGCCGCACCCGTGCTGCTGGTCCTCATGAAGCTCCTGCAGGGCTTCAGCACCGGTGGTGAATACGCAGGCGCCACCACGTTCGTCTCGGAATACGCTCCGGACAAGCGCCGCGGCTTCCTGGCCAGCATCCTGGACCTCGGCAGCTACATGGGCTTCGCCCTCGGCGCGCTGACAGTCTCAACGCTGCAGCTGACCCTCAGCGAAGAAACCATGCTGGACTGGGGCTGGCGGATCCCGTTCCTGATCGCCGGACCGCTTGGCGCCATTGCCATCTACTTCCGCCTGAAGATCGAAGAATCCCCCGCTTTCCAGGCCACCTTGGACGCCCAGGAGGAGCAGGCCGCTTCCGCCGCCAGCAAGGACCTGGACAAGGATTCAGTTGCGCAGGGAACCTTTGGGATCTTCCGCACCTACTGGCGCCCGATCGTGCTGGCCATGGTCCTCGTGGCCGCAGCGAACACCGTCGGGTACGCCCTGACGTCCTACATGCCTTCCTACCTCACCGATTCGAAGGGCTACGATCCGCTCCACGGCACCCTGCTGACCATCCCGGTGCTGGTAGCCATGGCCCTGTGCATTCCGCTGACCGGACGCCTTTCGGACCGGATCGGCCGGCGCCCGGTGCTGTGGATGGGCGCCGGAAGCACCATCGTGCTGGCCGTCCCGGCCTTCGTCCTCATTGACCAGGGCCCCATCTGGACCACCCTGCTCGGACTGGGCCTGCTCGCCATTCCGGTGACGTTCTACGTTGCCAACCTGGCCTCGGCTCTGCCGGCACTCTTCCCCACCGCCAGCCGCTACGGAGCGATGGGCATTGCCTACAACTTCGCGGTGGCGATCTTTGGCGGTACCGCTCCGCTGATCATGCAGGGCCTGATCACCCTTACCGGCGATGACATGATGCCCGCCTACTACCTGATGGCAACCTCGGCCATTGGAGCCGTCGCCATCGGCATCATGAAGGAATCGGCGCGCCGCCCGATGCCCGGGTCCATGCCGAGCGTTGCCACCGAAGAGGAGGCCCGCGAGCTGGTTGCGACGCAGGACGAGAACCCGCTGCTTGACCTGGATTCGCTCCCGTTCGACTCAGCGGACGAGGCAGGCGGACCATCCGCGCCCGGGGGCCGGGAAGCGGTTCGCTAGCTCCTGCGCAGAGCCGGATGCCTGGCCGGCACCCCTGTCCGAATGGAGAAGGGTGCCGGCCAGGTCCTGACTTAAGGCTTGAAGGCTCAAGTGACGTGAGAGAATTGGCCCCATGACCGAACAGCAGTCCGGCCGGTGGCTCACCCCGGAGGAACGCAGCGCCTGGCTGGCGCTCTACGCCGTCGCCACGCGGCTGCCGGGAACCCTCGACGCCGATCTTTTCCGCCGGGCACGGATCACCCTTTTTGACTACCACGTGCTGGCCATGACGTCGGAGGCCGAGGGGCAGCAGCTGGCCATGAGCGAACTCGCCTCACGCTCCAACGCTTCCCTCTCCCGCCTGTCACACGTCGTGAAGAAACTCGAGGCGCGCGGCTGGATGCGCCGCTTCCCGTCCCCCACGGACGCACGGGTGACGACGGCGGCACTCACGGAAGAGGGCATGGCTGCCCTGGTTGAACTCGCCCCCGGGCATGTGGAGACTGTCCGGGAAGCGGTTTTCGACGCCTTGGATGACCGGGACGTGGAAGACCTGACCCGCGTAGGCACCAAAATCCTTACCCTGCTCGATCCGGCCTCGGACCGTCCGGGCGCCCCAACCGAAGGAACCTGAATGCGCCAGCCGCGGATACTGACCATCATCCTTGCCGGGGGATCCGGAGGAAGGCTGGGAAGCCTCACAGACACGCGGGCCAAGCCTGCCATGCCGGTGGGCGGTTCCTACCGGCTAATCGACATCCCGCTTTCGAACCTGCACAACTCCGGACTCAGCGACGTCTGGATCGTGGAGCAGTACGAACCGAAGTCCCTGAATGACCATCTGGTCAGCGGACGGCCCTGGGACCTGGACCGCACCAACGGCGGCCTGCGCGTGCTTCCGCCCTACCAGGGGTCCGAGGGGGAGGGGTTCGCCGAAGGCAATGCCGATGCCCTGTACCGCCAGGTGGACTACATCCGCGAATATGATCCGGACCTGGTCCTGGTCCTCAGCGCGGACCACCTGTACCGGCTGGATTACCGGGACGTTATAGCCGCGCACACGTCCGCGGCCGCCGCCCTCACCGTAGTGAGCTACCGGATCAGCCATGAGCCGTCCGAGCACGGTGTCCTCGAAGTGGCGGACGGCACCGTCACCGGGTTCGAATACAAGCCCGAGGATCCCAAGTCGGACCTGGTTGCGGCGGAAATCTTCCTCTACGACGCCGAAGTTCTGCTGCGCAGCCTGGAGGAGCTCATGGAGCGCGACGGCAAGCTGGAAGACTACGGAGACCAGCTCCTGCCGTACCTCGTGGAGCGCGAAAAGGTCATCGAACACCGGTTGGACGGCTACTGGCGGGACATGGGTACGCCGGAGAGCTACCACCAGGCGCACATGGACCTGCTCGAAGGGCACGGCTTGGTCTTCGACGACCCGGCATGGCCCATCCTTTCCGCCACCCCGCGCCGCCTGCCCGCTTTCGTGGGTGCCTCTGCGCAGGTTGAAACCAGCCTGCTGGCTCCCGGCTCGCGCGTGGACGGCAAAGTTGTCCGCAGCGTGGTGGGCCCGGACTGCCATGTTGAACCCGGCGCCGAGATCCATGGCTGCGTGCTGCTGGACGGAGTGCGCGTCACCAGCGGCGCCCGGCTGCGGAACATGGTGGTGGATTCCGGGGCCGTGGTGGGCGGCGCAACTGATTTGGACGGCGCGAAAGAGGACCCGGAAACCGGGATCGCCGTCGTGACTGCCGCCGGAGCGCTGGAGAAGCCCTCCGCTGATTAGCCGGTTTGGACCAGGGGCCCGCACCGTTTAGGATAGGAAGGCGTTAAGTCGCGCCCATGATCTGGTTCCTTCCCGCAAGAGCAGGGACCAGGGCATTTGCGTGGCCGCCCGTATAAACCTAGAATTGAAGGCTGTCACAGTGGATTTCCGCTGTGCCTGCCCGAACTTCACCGTCTTCCCCGCGGCGAGGCACTTCGGCTGGATCTCACCCCGCCAGGTCAACCTCCGGAAAGTCGCAGTAATAACGGTGTCAAAACTGGTGGCGGGACGCTCTTTATTGCAGGTGCCATGGCGGCATCGCCTGGTGCTTGTTTTTTGAGGACCGTCATATTTACTACAACTGGAGGAGAGATCATGGCAGCTTACTGCCAGGTAACCGGAGCTGTTCCCGGCTTTGGTCACAGCATTTCGCACTCGCACCGCCGCAACAAGCGTCGGTTCGACCCGAATATTCAGAAGAAGCGCTACTGGGTTCCGTCCCTGCGCCGCAACGTGACGCTGCAGGTTTCCGCCCGCGGCATCAAGACGATCGACGTCCGCGGCATTGACGCAGTCGTCACCGAACTCCTCGCGAAGGGTGTGAAGCTCTAGTGGCTAAGGACAAGGACGTTCGTCCGATCATCAAGCTGAAGTCGACCGCCGGCACCGGGTACACCTATGTGACCCGCAAGAACCGTCGTAACGACCCGGACCGCATGGTTCTGAAGAAGTACGACCCCAAGATCCGCCAGCACGTCGAATTCCGTGAGGAGCGCTAAGAATGGCAAAGAAGTCCAAGATTGCCCGCAACGAGCAGCGCAAGGTTGTTGTTGAGCGCTACGCTGCCAAGCGCCTCGAACTGAAGAAGACCCTGGTCGACCCGAACGCGACCGACGAAGCACGCGAAGCAGCACGCCTCGGCCTGCAGAAGCTTCCCCGCAACGCTTCCCCGGTTCGCCTGCGCAACCGCGACCAGATTGACGGCCGCCCCCGGGGTACCCTCCAGAAGTTCGGTATCTCCCGCGTGCGTTTCCGCGATATGGCTCACGCCGGCGAACTGCCCGGCATCAAGAAGTCCAGCTGGTAAGCTCCGCTTTCCACGCCTGAAAAGGGCGGCAACCCCCGTGGTTGCCGCCCTTTTTTCATGCCCGGCACTTTACTGCATCCAAAACTCCCCGGATTTTGCCCAAAAACCCGAAAAAACCGCGAAAAACCGGGGTTTTCAGCGTGACTTAGGCTTCTAAGCTGGTAAGTTTTCGAACAGAGGCGGTTACGCATCCGTGAACCGCTCGCGCTAAACACCAGAGTCCAGGAGGACATAAATTGGCTATGAACCGCAGTGAACTTGTTGCCGCTGTCGCAGAGAAGTCCGGCAACAGCCAGACCGCCGTTAACGGCGTGCTCGACGCTGTCTTCGACATCTTCGCCACTTCCGTTGCCAACGGCGAAAAGATCACCATCCCGGGCTGGCTTGCTGTTGAGCGCACCGACCGTGCAGCTCGCCAGGGCCGCAACCCGCAGACCGGCGAAACCATCCAGATCCCGGCCGGCCACAGCGTCAAGCTGACCGCAGGCTCCAAGCTGAAGGCTGCTGTCGCCAAGAAGTAGTATTCTCGCTTTCCCGAGAGGCCGGTACCGGATGGTGCCGGCCTCCCGTGTTCCCGGGCCCGCAGGCTGGTCCAACCAGCGGCCGGGATTGGCCCAATTTTTACAAGGGGTAGAGAATGGATACCGTGCCAAACTCTGCCAAGACCCAGAACACCTCACCGGGCCGTCCTGCCGGATCGGCGTCCGAAGCCGGACACCCGGCCCGCAACGGCTGGCTGGCTGCTGCCGCGGGTGTCATGGTTCTCGCCCTGGGCATTGCGCTGCTGTTCACGGGTGCCGCCGCGGCGTCCCAGCTCTCGGACCCCGGTGCGCTGACCCGCTGGGGGCTGCCCATCGCCAAGGCGCTGCAGAACGGTGCCGTTGCGGCAGTCATCGGCGCCCTGGTGTTCGCCGTTTTCATACTTCCCAAGCACACCGGGCCCCGCCCCGGCAAAGGCGAACGGGAGACTCGTCCAGAGCATCCTGCGTTCACGCAGGCCATGTACCTCGCCTCCGGCGCCGCCGCGCTGTGGACACTGTCCGCCATCGCGGTCATGCTGTTCACCTACTCGGATGTCTCCGGCCTGCCGCTGAGCCCGGACCCGTCTTATACCGAAGGGCTCGCATCCTTCCTCACCGATTTCGCCACCGGACGCGCCTGGCTGGCAGTGAGCATTATTGCCGCCGTCGTGACTACCCTGACGTTTGGTGTCCGTTCCCTCACCGGCCTGGCTCTCACGCTGATACTTGCTGCCGGCGGACTGCTGCCCATGGCACTGGTGGGCCACGCGGCCGGCGGTGATGACCACAGTGCCGCCGTGAACTCGATCGGGCTGCACCTCATTGGCGTCTGTGTGTGGATCGGCGGGCTCATCGTCCTCGTCGTCATAGCCAGGCAGCTTGGCGACATCACCGGGGTGGTGCTGCGCCGGTTCTCGGCACTGGCCGGTTTCGGCTTTGTCCTGGTTTCCCTTTCCGGCCTGGTTAACGCCTCACTGCGGATCACGTCCCTGGAGCAGCTCGATTCACGCTGGGGTGCCCTGGTGCTCTTCAAGGTAGCGGCCACGCTGGTGCTGGGCGTCTTCGGTTTCCTGCACCGGCGCTGGATCATCCCGCAGCTGCCGGCCCAGGCGGCAGGGTCCACCAAGGGGACCTCAGCGGAGACACCACGCTCCATGAGTGCCCGCAGGGTGCTGTGGCAGCTCGTCGGCGTGGAACTGCTCATCATGGGGGCCATTTCCGGCGTTGCCGCGGCACTTGCACGCACGGCCCCGCCGCGGCCGGAGGAATTGCCGCCGAACGCTTCCCCGGCCCGTATCCTCACCGGGTACGACCTGCCTCCCGAGCTGACCGCTGAGCGATTCCTCACCGAGTGGCGCTTCGACTGGCTGTGGGTCGCGATCACAGTGACCATCGGCGTCGCGTACGTGCTTGGAGTCATCAAAGTGCGCCGCCGGGGAGACAAATGGTCCCTGGTCCGGACGCTGTGCTGGCTGGTTGGCCTTGTTGCGCTGACCTACGTCACCTCCGGTGCGCCCGCCGTGTACGGCATGGTGCTCTTCAGCACGCACATGCTTGGCCACATGGCCCTGACCATGGTGGTGCCCCTGTTCCTGGTTCTCGGAGCGCCCGTCACCCTGGCACTCAAGGCCCTGACCCCGCGCCGGGACGGCAGCCGCGGCCTGCGTGAATGGATCCTGATCGGGGTGCATTCGCGGTACTCGAAGATCATTACCAACCCGATCTTCGCGGCAGTGAACTTCGCCGGCTCCATTGTGATTTTCTACTACTCGGACCTCTTTGGCTTCGCGCTGCGCGAGCACGTGGGCCATGAGCTGATGGTGCTGCACTTCCTGCTCACCGGCTACATCTTCATCCTGACCATGATCGGGATCGATCCGCTGCCCAGCCGGGCGCCGTACCCGCTGCGCCTGGTCATCCTGCTGGCCACCATGGCATTCCACGCGTTCTTCGGTGTGGCGGTGATGGGCCAGACCTCGCTGATCCAGGCGTCCTACTTCGGCAACATGGGCCGTGACTGGGGCGTCAGCGCCCTGGAAGACCAACAGCTGGGTGGAGCAATCATGTGGGGAATCGGCGAAGTTCCCACGGTTCTGGTGGCGATTGGCGTCGCTCTCCAGTGGTCCCGGACGGATGCACGTGAAACAAAACGCAAAGACCGTGCGGCCGAACGGAATAACGATGCTGAACTTACGGCTTACAACAATATGTTCGCCCAGCTGGCCGAACGTGATGCTAGGACAGACCAAGGAGAACGCAGATGACTGAAACGGTGCGCGCCGGATACCGCGTCCGGGCCTCCGAGCTGGAAGGCCGCAACTGGCTCAACACGGGCGGGAAGCAGCTGGGGCTGGAAGACCTCCGCGGCAAGATCGTCCTGCTGGACTTCTGGACTTTCTGCTGCATCAATTGCCTCCACGTCCTGGATGAGCTGCGGCCGCTGGAGGAGAAGTACTCCGACGTCCTGGTGACCGTGGGCGTCCATTCGCCCAAGTTCGAGCATGAGGCCGATCCGGTGGCACTTGCTGCCGCCGTCGAACGCTACGAAATCCACCACCCCGTCCTCGATGACCCGGAACTGGCCACCTGGCAGGCCTACACGGCCCGTGCCTGGCCCACCCTGGTGGTCATTGACCCCGAGGGTTACATCGTGGCCCACCTCTCCGGCGAAGGCCACGCAGCCGGCCTGGAGTCCCTGGTTGCTGAGCTGGTGGCTGAGCACGAAGCCAAGGGCACCCTGCACCGCGGCGACGGCCCGTACGTGCCGGCAGAGGTAACCTCCGGAGACCTGCGCTTCCCGGGCAAGGCGGTAGCCCTGCCGGAAGGAACCTTCCTGGTCACGGACACCGGCCACCACCGCCTGGTGGAACTGGAAGCGGACCTCTCCACGGTGCGCCGGGTCATTGGTGAAGGCACCAAGGGCTGGCGCGACGGCGACGCCGGTACGGCCAGGTTCAATGAACCGCAGGGCCTGACCGTGCTCCCCGCTGCCGTCGCAGAGACCCTCGACTACGACGTGCTGGTTGCTGACACCGTCAACCACCGCCTGCGCGGCGTGAACCTGGCCACCGGAGCCGTCACCACCGTGGCCGGAAACGGGATCCAGCGGCTGCTTGACGCTGAGAACCAGACCGCCCCCGCGTCCACGGACCTGGGAACCGATCCGCTGGGGACCTCGCTGTCCTCTCCGTGGGATGTGCTGTGGTCCACCGCGCTGGGCCAGGCCGTGGTGGCCATGGCCGGCACCCACCAGATCTTCGCCTTCGACCCCGCCACCGGCGCGCTGTCCATCCTGGCCGGAACCGGCCTTGAAGGCCTGCTCGACGGCGACGGCGACGCCGCCTGGTTTGCCCAGTCCTCCGGTTTCGCCCAGGACGCTGAAGGCAGCATCTGGGTCGCCGACTCCGAGACGTCCGCACTGCGCCGGCTCCGCTTCGACACCTCCGCCGCAGGCAAGCCCGCCGTCACGGTGGACACCGCCGTCGGCGCCGGGCTGTTCGACTTCGGCTTCCGCGACGGCGACGCTTCCGAGGCACGGCTCCAGCACCCGCTGGGAGTCGCTGTCCTTCCGGACGGCTCCGTGGCGATCGCCGACACCTACAACGGCGCCGTGCGCCGCTATGACCCGGCGACGAAGACCGTTTCCACCCTCACCCGCGGCCTCGCAGAGCCCTCGGGAGTCCTGGTGGACTCGACGTCCGACGAGCCGCTCCTGGTGGTTGTGGAGGCCAACAAGCACCAGCTGGTCCGGCTGCCGATCCCCAAGGAAGCGCAGTCCGTGGATGAAGGGGCCCGGCAGACCCAGCGGCCGAAGACCCCCATGGCACCTGGCGCCCTGGGCCTCACCGTCCGCTTCGCCGCGCCCAAGGGACAGAAGCTTGATGACCGGTGGGGAGACCCCACTCAGCTGAAGATCTCTTCCTCCCCGGAGGAGCTGCTGGTTTCGGGCGGGGGAACCGCCGTCGGATTGGTCCGTGAACTGGTGCTTTCCGATTCCGTTGCCGAGGGAGTCCTGCACATCACCGCCCGCGCTGCGGCCTGCGACGGTGAACCCGGCGGAGAAATCCCGGACCACGCCGCCTGCCACCTGTACCAGCAGGACTGGGGGATCCCCGTGGTGATGCAGGCCGGCGGCGAAACGGAACTGACCCTGGACCTCCGCGGCCTCGACTAACCACCATCGAGATAACAGAAACTGCCCGTATCCGGCCGGATACGGGCAGTTTCTGTTATCTCGTTTGTGTGTGGGGGGAGCTAGTCGATGACGGCGGTCAGCGACACTCCGGCGTCGGTCACGGAGAGCCGGGCGCCGAAGGTGAAGTCCTTCTCCTCAATGAGCGGGCTCTGCGCGCCCGAGAAGAGATCGGTCTGGGTGGCGCTCACGCGGGCCTTGCCCTGCAGCGGGGCCAGTACCCAGTGGCCGTCAGCCGGAGAAATCTCCACCGTGGGGTACTCCAGGATCTCCCAGGTGATGGGGGGCTCCACGCGGTTGTCCGTGAGGTGGTAGAACGGGCAGCCCGGAGGTGCCAGGCGGTTCTGCTCGCCGGCGCAGTTGTCCAGGAACTCGCGCACCCGGGCATCAACCGTCTTGACCAGTTCCTCGGTAGCCTGGCTGCGCAGCGTCAGGTCCACTGAGTCGCCCGGCCCGGCCAGGACAGCGGACTGCTCCGGTGCCTCGAAGTACCCGCTGGTGTAGGAGGCCGCCACCCGCGAGGGGTAGAACGCGGCGAAGGTGTTGCTGCCCTCGGGCAGCAGGACCCGGGCTCCGTTCAGCTGCGCCTCGTTTTGGTTGGGCGCGTTGACGCGCACGGTGGGCAGGTCCTGCGGCCGGAAAGACCACTCGTCGAAGAACATCCACCGGGTGCCGGTCTGCTCCAGCTCGAAGGTGGACTGCTGCTCGGCTCCGTCAAGCCGGTAGTTCACCACCACGTTGGTGCGCCCGTCCATGGACGTGGAGACCTCCTCCATGCCGAGCACCTCAAGGCCTGCAGTGGAGGCACGCAGTGCGTCCGCGTCCAGCAGGGCAGCGTTTGCCTCCGGCACCTCCGCGTTGAGGATTCCAAGGGCCAGAGCGCCGTCTCCGTCCTGGAGCGCCTGGAAGTAGTTCTCCACCTGCTTTGCCGGCCCGTAGACCTTGGCGTTCACGAGCCAGATCACGACGACGGCGGCCGCGATGGAGAGCATGAGGGCAGTGAGCCAGATAGTGACTGCCTTGATTACCGGTGATGATGCCTGCACGCTCTTACGTTACCTGCCGTTTCCGTGCGCAGCCGACCGGAGGGCCCGCGTGCTGCGGTTCCTCCGGCCGGCTGCGGGACGGCTAGGAGTCTGCGGCGGTACCTGCCGCTTCCCGAACATCCTCGCGTGCCATGGCGATCTCTTCGGCCCGACGCTCGTTGGCTTCCTCGGTGAGTTCCGCCCCCGCCTCGGGGTCGCGGGTCAGGTTCTCACCGGTCTCCGGATCGAAGATATGGATCTTCCGGGTGTCCAGCCAGAGCTCTGCCTCGCGTCCGCCGCGTACCCGGCTGGCGGCGTCGAGCGTCACCACAATCTGCGGACGGAGCTCGTCAGCGTCCATGTCCCGGGCCAGGTTGTCCAGCAGCTCGCGGACTTCCGGTGTCGGGTCGAAATGGATGTAGCCGTACTGTTCGTTGCCCAGCCACTCGGTATGGGTGATCGGCGCGGTAAAGGTGGATCCGTGGGCCTTCTTGTCCCCCTCAACAAGGGACGCGTCCTCGAAGAATTCCGGCCGGATACCCACCAGGACTACCTTCTTGCCCGCGGCCTTGGCGGCCTTGTCTTCGGGGATCCGGATGTCTCCCACGGCAGTTTCAAGGACGTTGCCCTCCTTGATGGTGGCCGGAAGGAAGTTCATCGACGGCGATCCGATGAAGCCGGCAACGAACAGGTTGACCGGCTGCTCGTAGAGTTCCCGCGGCGAAGCTACCTGCTGCAGGATTCCCTTTTTCAGCACGGCCACCCGGTCACCCAGGGTCATGGCTTCGGTCTGGTCGTGGGTGACGTAGATGCTGGTGACGCCCAGGCGGCGCTGCATCTGCGAGATCTCCGAACGCATCTGCCCGCGGAGCTTGGCATCCAGGTTGGACAACGGTTCATCGAACAGGAACGCGTCTGCCTGGCGGACGATCGCGCGGCCCATGGCCACACGCTGCCGCTGCCCGCCGGAGAGGTTGGCGGGCTTGCGGTCCAGGTGCTCGGTCAGCTCGAGGGTGGCGGCTGCGTCGTTGACCAGCCTCTTCACTTCCTCATCGCTGTACTTCCCCTTGTTCAGCCGGAGGGGGAACGCGATGTTCTCGAACACCGTGAGGTGCGGGTACAGGGCATAGTTCTGGAACACCATGGCAAGGTTCCGGTCACGCGGAGCCTTGTCATTGACGCGCTCCCCGTTGATCAGCAGGTCACCGGAGGTGATGTCCTCCAGGCCCACGATCATCCGAAGCAGGGTCGACTTGCCGCAGCCGGAGGGGCCCACCAGGATGATGAACTCACCGTCGGCAATGTCCAGGCTGATGTCGTTGACAGCCGGGAAGCCGTCCCCGTACTTCTTGACGAGATGGTTGAGCGTAATAGATGCCATGCTCATGGCTCCTTTTCTAGTACCGTGCGTCTGGGGCTAGCCCTTGACGGCGCCCTGGGTTAGTCCGGAAACGATCTGTCGCTGGAACAGCAGTACAAGCACAACGACCGGGATGGTCACAATGATCGCGGCTGCGGAAATTGCTCCGGTTGGCGCTTCGAACTGGGAAGCGCCGGTGAAGAAGGCCAGAGCCGCAGGCACCGGCCGTGCAGCTGAGGTTGAAGTAAGCGAAATCCCGTACACGAAGTCATTCCAGGCAATGAAGAACGCGATGATTGCCGTCGTAAAGACGCCGGGGGCGGCGAGCGGAACGATCGCCTTCCGGAACGCCTGCCAGGTGGTGGCGCCGTCGACCTGCGCTGCCTGCTCCAGCTCCCAGGGAATCTGGCGGAAGAACGCAGCCAGGGTCCAGATGGAGATGGGCAGGGTGAGGGAGAGGTAGGGGATGATCAACCCGAGCCATGTGTCATAGAGGCCAATGTTCCGCCAGAGGTTGAACAGCGGGGTCACGATCGAGATGACCGGGAAGATCGAGACGCCGAGTGCGGTGGTCAGCACGAGCTTCTTGCCGGGGAAGTCCAGCCGGGCAATGGCGTAGGCACAGAGTGTGGCCAGCACGACGGCGATGAACGTGGCGATCAGCGAAATGCCGATCGAGTTCCGCAGCGCGGAGAGGAACAGTTCCTGGGCGTCTCCAACCAGGATCTGTTCGTAGTTCACCGTGGACCAGGTGGTCGGCAGGAACGTGCCGGAGGTGAGATCGCTGGGGAGCTTGAACGACGTCGCGAAGATGGATGCGACGGGGAACAGTGCGTAGACGATCACCAGGATGGAAATGATGGTCCAGGTGATGCGCCTGCGTATCGGTGACGATTCCATTTAGTTGCCCCCTCGTGCGCCGGTCAGGTCCACCTTGAAGAGTTTGATTGCGATGAAGCAAATCAGGATGACGCAGAGGAACAGCAGGACGGAAACCGCCGAACCCATGCCGATCTCCAACCGGGTAATGGATGTGCGGTAGGCCAGGAGGGACAGCGTCTCAGTGCCGTACGCTCCCTTGGTCATGATGTAAACGTTGTCGAAGATGCGGAAAGCGTCCAATGCGCGGAACAGGACTGCCACCATGATGGCGGCCTTCATGTTCGGCACGATCACCCGCGTGAAGCGCTGCCACCAGGTGGCGCCGTCGACTTCCGCCGCTTCCGTCAGTTCCCCCGGAACCTGGGCAAGTCCGGCCAGCAGGAGCAGCGAGATGAACGGCGTCGTCTTCCAAATCTCCGAAGCCATGATCACGGTGATGGCGGTGCCGAAGTCCGCGAACCAGTTCAGGTCCGTGCTGATGCCCGGAACCCAGCTGAACCAGTGGTTCACGTACCCGGAGTTGATGTCGAAGGCGTAGAACCAGGCGAAGGCCGACACCACGGTGATGATGCCGTAGGGCACCAGGATGGCCGTCCGCAGCCAGCCGCGGACGGCT
This sequence comes from Arthrobacter koreensis, assembly GCF_009193255.1. Lineage (GTDB taxonomy): Bacteria > Actinomycetota > Actinomycetes > Actinomycetales > Micrococcaceae > Arthrobacter_B > Arthrobacter_B koreensis. Next base: position 803,277 of record NZ_WACG01000001.1, on the reverse strand, counting down.
TTCAGCGCGCTGTTCATGACCATGGCCAGGGCGAACCCGAGGATCAGCTCGATGATCACGGTGACCACCGTGATGAGCACGGTCACCAGCAGGTCCCGCCAGAACACTTCGTCCGTGAGGATGGTGGCGTAGTTGCTCAGGAAGACGAACTGCCTGTCATCCGGCGCTGTGAGGCGGTACTTGAAGAGGGAGTCCCACAGAGCCAGCAGGATCGGGTAGGCAGTCACGGCCAGCATGATGATGAACGCGGGGCCGGCAAGCCAGAATCCAAGCCGCCGTTCAGCCCTGGCCCTGTCGCTCAGCCCGGGTTTGCGCCCTTTGGGGCTGCCGCCGGCGGCGGCACGTGTTTCCACTGACGTACTCATAGCAGCCTCTCTCCCTTTAGGACCTCAAGAATGAACTGCTGGCTGGTTCCCGGTGTGGTGTCCGGATTGACGTCCTGCGGCGGCGTCCAGGTCTGCTGGATGCCGGTGGAGATTTCGTTGTAGTACGGAGTCTGCGGGCGGGGTTTTGCCAGGTCCAGCGATTCACGGATGGTTCCGGCCATGGGGAAGGTGTCAACGACTTCCGGATCGTTGTAGGCGTCCGGGTTGGACGGCGGGTTACCGTTCGATGCGAAGTAGTAGGCCTGGTTTTCGGGGCTGACGATGCACTCGATTGCCTTGTACGCCAGGTCCGGGTGCTTGCTCTTGGAACCGACGCCCAGGTTGATGCCGCCCAGCGGGGGAGCGGTTTCCTCTCCCTCGTTGACCTGCGGGTAGAGGGCCCACCCAATGTCGTCGATCAGGGAAGCGGGCAGGGACCCTTCCTCGACGGCCGCATTGGTGGCGGGCCAGACGAAGGGGTAGTTGACCATGAAGGCGCCCTTGTCACCCTGGAACTGGATCATTGAGAAGTTCTCGGTCTGGGTGGGCAGGCCCGGGCCGCCGAGTCCGTCCTTGCCAATCTTCGAGACGATCTCCGCAGCCTTCTTGCCGGCATCGGAATCGATGCCCAGCCGGATCTCGTCGGCGGAAGCGTCCGGGTTCTCCACGATCTGCCCGCCACCGGATTCGATCAGGGCATTCACCCAGACGGTCATCGACTCGGCCCGGGCACCCTGCACGCTCAGGTACTTGTCCTGGCTGGCTACGGCTTCCATCAGCTGGTCCCAGGTGACGGGCTGGCTCATGTCCAGTCCCGCTGCCTCGGCTACGGACTTGCGGTACCAGAGGATCTGGGTGTTTGCCCAGAACGGTACGGCGACAACCTCGTCCTTCCAGGTGGCGCCCGCAAGGGCGCCCTCAAGAACGTTGGCGGTGGTACGTTCGCGCACATCATCGGGAATGGGAGCCAGATAGCCCGGTTCCGCGTATTCAGGCACGTTGGGCGGATCCAGGCTCATGATGTCCATGCTGGTGTCACCGGCGGCGAGCCGCCGCGCCAGCTGCTCCCGCTGCGACGGGGCATCGTTGGGAAGCAGGGAAGTCTCGATGGTGTACTCCCCGTTCGAAGCGTCAGTGCAGCGCTTCGCCAGTTCGGCCTGTCCGCCGTCATCCGGGTTGATGTACCACGTCAGGGTAGGCGTGGAACCGGAATCCGAACTGCAGCCCGCCAGCAGGGTGGCGCCGACGGCGAGGGCGAACCCCGCAGCTGCAGACTTCCTTATCCGGTGTCTGCCGTGATGTTTTGCACCTTGTGGCATGGGTATATGCCTCCACCTCGTCGTAGGCACGGACTTCAGTGATGTTCCGCGAAAGGAAGCTCAGCAACCTTTCGATCGACCATATGCCCAACAAGGTGCATTACGCCACAGTTCCGCGGGCAAACCCGTGAAAGCTCAGGTGGCAGGGGAGCGAACTGTTATCTAACCGTGTCCGCTGAGGGTAGAAGGAGGCGTGCAGGCGCCTCCTCCGGCGCCGGAATCCAAGTGGCGGACCCGTAGGTCAGTGCCGGGAAGCTGCGAACGGCGGGCGCTGTGTGCCCGGGGTGACCGCCTCGGCTGGATCGGTGCCGAGTTCGATAATGCGGTTGCTGCCGTCCACATGGACGACGGCGGGAACATAGGCACGCGCCTCTTCGGTGCTCATGTCCGCATAGGTAATCAGGATGACCTTGTCCCCGATGTTGACCAGATGCGCGGCCGCGCCGTTAATGCCGATAACGCCGGACCCGCGCTCGCCGGCGATTGTGTAGGTTTCAAGCCGGGATCCGTTGTCCACGTCAACTATCGAGACCAGCTCACCGGGAAGGATGTCTGCTGCGTCGAGCAGGTCCTCGTCCACGGTCACGGAGCCTACGTAGTGGAGGTTGGAATGGGTGACGGTGGCACGGTGGATCTTGGACTTAAACATTTTGCGGTTCATAGCGTGTTCAAGTGTACGCCCGGCACGTGGTCTGCCATCCGGCAAAGAAAGGCACCTCCGGCCTGGGGCCGGAGGTGCCTTTTCTCCCTGTGGTGGAGCGGGCGACGGGAATCGAACCCGCGTATCGAGCTTGGGAAGCTAGCGCTCTACCATTGAGCTACGCCCGCACGGCGCCGGACAAGCACCGGCACAGGAAACCACTTTACATGCCTTTCGCATCAGCAGCACAAAGCTGTTTGCGGTGTCCCGGGAGGCCACCGGCGGCGGGCAATCCTAGGCCCGGCGGGCCTCTCCGCCGTCCCGAGCACGCTCCACCAGTTCCCGCCACTGCCCGGTGAGGGACGTCTCGGGAATGGTGACGGCCTGCTGGCCAACCCTGATCTCATACGTGAATCGGTCCTGACCGCCGGCAGGTTCCTCGGGCGGCTCCTGGAGCAGGGGAAGCCAGCGTTGCTCAGCCTCCTCGGAACTCACCTCGCTGCTCCAGGTGCGCCGCATTCCAGCGATGCCTCCGGTACGCACCACAACCAGTCTCATACCATGACATTAACCTCTTGCCATGCAGCCTGCACAGCGGAACTTTCTTCGCTCCCGGCCCCATAGCGCTTTTCAGCGGCCGTAATGGTGGCAGCCGCGAAAACCGGGAAGGTGCAGTCCGCCGGGAAATTGGGCTCCGTGATTGTGTCGTACCAGATCTGGCCTGCGCGTTCCCAGGCATAGCCGCCCAGCCGCACGGAGGCGAGATAGAAGGCGTGGTTCGGGATTCCCGAGTTCAGGTGCACGCCGCCGTTGTCCGAGGTGGTTTCTATGTAACCGGACATGTCCGCAGGCTGCGGATCCTTGCCCAGCACGTCGTCGTCGTACGCCGTTCCCGGAGCGGCCAGGGACCTGAGGGCGGAGCCGCTGACCTCCGGCGTGAAGAGGCCTTCGCCAACCAGCCAGGAGGCGTCCGCGGCGGTTTGTCCGAGTAGCTTCTGCTCCACCAGGCTGCCGAAGACATCCGCTACCGATTCGTTCAGCGCGCCGGCCTGGTCCTGGTACACCAGCTTGGCTGTGTACTGGATGACGCCGTGAGTCAGTTCGTGGCCGATCACCGTCAGCGATTTGCTGAACCGTTCGAAGACTTCGCCATCCCCATCCCCCAGGACCATCTGCGCCCCGTCCCAGAACGCATTGTCATAGTCGCGTCCGTAGTGGACGGTGGCCAGGAGCGGCTGCCCTGCCCCGTCCACCGAGGACCGCCCGTAAGCGTCCTCATACAGGGCATAGGTGGCTCCCAGCCCGTCATAGGTTTCGTCGACGGCGGGATCCCCGGTCGAAGCCGAGCCCTCCGCGCGCACCTCCCTGCCGGGCAGTTCCTGCCGCTGCATGGCGTCGTAGACCGTACGGCGGAGCTTGGGGCTGAAGGCGGTGCCGGACGACGGCGCCTTCGCAGTGCGGCCGAGCTGCCTGGTTTCTGCCACAGAGCTGAACTCCATGAGCGTACGCCGGGCAGCCTCGGCGGCAGCAGCGAGCCGGTCGGGACGTTCCGCGATCCGGGAGAGCAGAAACGGCGGAACGATTGAGCAGTTCGTTGGGGAAGCCGGGAAACAGGTCACGTTACAGCCCTCCATCTGTAGTGAGTTTCCTCAGAGTAGACGCCGCCACCCCCACAGCAAGGCCGGGGCCGGAAAACGGGGCCGTCTTGGCCAAAGGGCAACCTGTACGGAGGCTTCCGCCGGCTGCCCGGGGCTAGGCCTCGGAGGAGTCCGTCTCCTCACCGGCCACGCCCCCGAAGGCGGCGACGACGGCCTGGACACCTTCCGGGCCAAGCTCCAGACCCAGCGAATTTCCGGGATTGATGGCCAGGCCGTAGCCCGGGGCGATGCTGCGCAGCGTAGCCTCGCCGGATGCCTTGACCATGATCGGAGCAGTGTCGCGGATCCGCTGCGGGATCCGCTGAGCATCGGTAAAGGTTGCAGCGACAGGAGCCGCGCCCTCTGGGGACTTAAGCACCAGCGCCTGGAAGCTTGCCGGGTCATCCTCCACAGTCAGCCGGCCGACGCTGAGCAGTTCAGAATTCCAGATGGCTGTGATGACATCCTGGTTGCTGATTGCACCGGACTGGCCGGAAACGATGGCTTCTTCCAGCGCCGTGGCGGGCTCAGGGGCGCTTGGCCGGGAAGCTGCAGTGCCGGTTTCCTCTGCGGTGCCGTCCATGCCGGTGTTGCTGTTCTCGGTGCCGTTGTCCAAGGGGACCTCCTCTGGAGGGTCGGATGCATAAACCGCCAGTCTTCCACAGCCCTGCCGTGGCGCAGAAGCCGTTGCCACGGTGCTGCGGCTACCGTGAATGCCAGCACCGCAGTACTCAGGGCATGGGCCCAATCACCAGCCACACATGGAGCACCGATGAGCGTAGACCGGAATACAAGGGACCTGGAACCGGGAATCGAGCGCGATTTCAGCCGGAAAATGAGCTACGGATCCTACCTGGGCCTGGACGAGCTGCTCTCCGCCCAGCATCCGGTCAGCAGCCACCATGACGAGATGCTGTTCATCATCCAGCACCAGACCTCGGAACTGTGGCTCAAACTGGTGCTGCACGAACTCAGGGGCGTGCGGACGCGGCTCATGGCCGATGACCTGCGCTCGGCCATGAAAGGCATTGCCCGCATCAAGCACATCCAGCGCTCGCTGACCGAGCAGTGGTCCGTGCTGGCAACGCTGACGCCGTCGGAGTACGCCGGGTTCCGCGGCGAACTTGGTGCTTCCTCCGGTTTCCAGTCCTACCAGTACCGTGCCGTGGAGTTCCTGCTCGGCAACAAGAACGCGGCCATGCTGGAGGTGTTCCGTTCAGACCGGGAGGCGCAGGCACTGCTTGCGGAGCTGCTCTCGGCCACCAGCGTGTACGACGAGTTCATCGCGGCTTTGGCGCGCCGCGGCTACGAGGTGCCGCAGGAGCTGCTGGAACGGGACGTCACGCAGGCGCACGTCTTCAACGCGGCGCTGATGGACATATTCCGCCACGTGTATGAGCACCCGGCAGAGAACTGGGACATTTACGAGGCCTGCGAGGAGCTGGTGGACCTGGAGGACAATTTCCAGCTGTGGCGCTTCCGCCACCTGCTCACCGTGCAGCGCACCATCGGCATGAAGCGGGGCACCGGTGGATCCTCGGGTGCGCACTTCCTGCGCAGTGCCCTGGACCTGACGTTTTTCCCTGAGCTCTACGCCGTCCGGACGGAAATCAAGCAGGGATGAGGATGCGCTATTTTTAGAAGGTGCTGATATCTGACCGCGACATTCGAGCCGAAATTGCCGACGAACGGATTGTCCTCGATCCCTACGACCCGGCGATGGTCCAGCCCTCCAGCGTTGACGTACGGATTGACCGCTACTTCCGTCTTTTCGACAACCACAAGTACGCGCACATCGACCCGTCCCTGGACCAGCCGGACCTCACCCGGCTGGTTGAGGTGGCTCCGGATGAGCCCTTCATCCTACATCCGGGCGAGTTCGTCCTCGGCTCGACGTACGAGCAGGTCACCCTCCCCGATGACATCGCCGCCCGGCTCGAGGGTAAATCTTCGCTGGGCCGTCTTGGACTGCTCACGCACTCGACCGCAGGGTTTATCGACCCCGGTTTCTCCGGCCACGTGACCCTTGAACTCTCCAACATGGCTACCCTGCCGATTAAGCTGTGGCCCGGCTCGAAGATCGGCCAGCTGTGCTTCTTCCGGCTGTCTTCACCGGCTGAGCACGCCTACGGCTCCGGAGCTTACGGAAACCGCTACCAGGGACAGCGGGGCCCGACGGCGTCGCGCAGCTACCAGAACTTCCACCGCACCAGCATCTAGCTCCCGGGGCGCCGCCGGTGGCCCCTTACTGTGGACACCGGCGCGGCGCGGTGCCAGATTGTCCGCATGGAACCCGCAGAACCAGAAGAGCTGACGGATTACCTGGCAGCCCTGGACCACCCGATGTCCTCCGTGGTGCGGCACCTTCGTGCGGCCATTCTCTCCGTGGATCCCCGGATCCACGAAAACATCAAATGGGGCGCTCCGAATTTTGCCCTGCGTGATGACTTTGCCACCTTCAGCCTGCGCCGCCCGGAGAATATCCAGGTTGTCCTGCATACCGGTGCCAGGCCGAAGCCCGACCACCGCGAAATCTCCCTCACCGACCCGCGCAAAGTGCTGCGCATGGCGGGGCGCAACAGGGGAGTGGTGACCTTTTCCAGCCGGGCGGCAGCCGAAGCGGCGATGGACGACTTCACCGACGTCGTCCGCCAGTGGGTGGCCCAGCTGGAGTAGCTGCTAGATCTCCGGAACTACGGCCTTGGGCGTACGGTCCGGTGCCCGCACGGGCAGCAGGGCCAGCAGGCCCAGCAGCAGCACCAGCAGGATGCCGATGATGCCGTACCGCTGCGCCCCGAAGATGGTGATGAAGAGGGCGAACAGCGACGGCGCCAGGAAGCTGACCGCGCGTCCGGTGGTGGCGTAGAGCCCGAACAGTTCCGACTCCTCGCCGTCCGGCGCGAGCCGGGCAAGGAAGGCACGCGAGGCGGACTGGGCAGGTCCGACGAAGAGGCACAGGGACAGGCCGAAGATCCAGAAGGTGGTGTCCCCGGTCCACTTGAGCCCGAACAGGCTGACGTCTCCGGCGCCCAGGATGGCAATGGCGGAGCCTGCCAGCAGCAGGCCGGTCAGGGAGCCGACGATCACGGGTTTGGGGCCAATCCGGTCATCGAGGAATCCTCCCGCGAAGGAGCCCGCGGCTGCCACGATGTTTCCGAAGATGGCGAACATGATCACCTGGGAAAGCTCCCAGCCGAACGTACCGGCCGCAATGACCCCGCCGAACGTGAACACGGCGGCAAGGCCGTCCCGGAACACGGCGCTGGCCAGCAGGAAGAAGATGGTGTGCGGGCTGGTCTTATAGATCGCCCTGATGCGGCGGAACAGCAGGCCGTAGGACGCGAAGAAACCGATCTTTGCCGCGCGGGTCCGCGGAACCTCGGGAACGGTAAAGAAGATGGGCAGCGAAAAGACCAGGAACCATACCGCGGAGAAGACGGCCACCGCCCGAATGTTCTGCCCGTTCTCCGACGTGACTCCGAACCAGCCGACATCCGGGTTGATGAATCCCACCAGGACCAGTGCCAGGGCGGCAATTCCGCCAACATAGCCCATGGCCCAGCCGAAGCCGCTGACCTTGCCGATGGTGCCGGGCGTGGAGACCTGCTTGAGCATGGCGAAGTAGTTCACGTTGGCGAATTCGAAGAACACATTGGCCAGGGCAATGAGCGCAACGCCAAGCAGCAGGAAGTTCTCGCTGGGGTACACGAAGAAGCAGAGCCCGGTGGCAACACAGACGGCCACGGTGTTGATGCCCAGCCAGAGTTTCCGGCGCCCGCCGGCGTCGGACCGCTGGCCGGCCACCGGAGCCAGTACGGCCACCAGAATGCCGGCGAGAGCCAGGCCCGTTCCGAGCACCGCGGAAGCGTGATCTTCGCCACCAAAGGCGTCGGAAGTCAGGTACACCGTAAAGACGAACGTGGTCATGACGGCGTTGAAGGCAGCCGATCCCCAGTCCCAGGAGGCCCACGCCCAAACCTCCCGCCGGCGCGCCTGTGCAGGGGCGCCTGGGTGCCCGGGGGTTGCGTGCGTCATCGAAGCCATATTCCAGATGCTAATGGGCAAATGCGTCCGGGAGGTGAACGGACGCGGCCCGGTTTGTTCATGGACCGAATGTGACCGGCGCGTATGCCTCCGTTAGAATAAACAAAGCCCCTCGACCCGACGTTGACAACTAAAGCTGTGTTCCTGACCTGTAAGGCCCATTGAGAGAACCCGGGAGATCTACGTGCTGCTTGTGCTAACCGTTCTATTTGCGGTGGCACTTGTGGCGCCCTTATTCTTCCGCCGGATGGGAAGGTCAGCGTTCTACCTGCTGGCAGCTGTTCCCGCCGGAGCGTTCATCTGGCTCATGGCAACGTACCCCCGGTACATCGACTCGGACCAGTCCCTGGCTTCCGGCGCTCCCAATGCGCCGCCGTCGGTCATTATCAACTGGATCCCGGACCTGCGGGTCGAACTGGCCTTCCGCATGGATGCGCTCTCCGCAGTCCTCGCGATCCTCATCCTGGGCGTCGGCTCCCTGGTCCTGTTCTACTGCGCCCGCTACTTCCGTCCCGAAGATCCCAAGATGGGCAGCTTTGGCGCGCAGCTGCTGGCGTTCGCAGCAGCAATGTTCGGTCTGGTGACAGCCGATGACCTGATCCTGCTGTTCATCTTCTGGGAACTGACAACAATCCTGTCCTACCTGCTCATCGGCTACGCGGCGCACCGGCTCTCAGCCCGCCGTGCGGCACTGCAGGCGCTGATCGTCACCACCTTCGGCGGCCTGGCAATGCTGGTGGGCATGATCATGCTTGGCTCGGCAGCCGGCACCTACCGTATCTCCGAGATCATGGCCATGGCGCCGGAGCTCGCGGCCAGCGGCGTCATCGTCGACGTCGCTGTGGTCCTGCTGCTGCTCGGCGCGGTGTCCAAGTCGGCGCTGTTCCCGTTCCACTTCTGGCTGCCCGCAGCGATGGCGGCCCCCACCCCGGTGAGCGCCTACCTGCATGCTGCGGCGATGGTGAAGGCCGGCATCTACCTGGTGGCCCGGCTGGCCCCCGGTTTCTGGGAAACCACCTACTGGACCCCGGTCGTCACCGTGCTGGGCCTGGCTACCCTGCTGCTCGGCGGCTGGCGGGCCCTGCGCCAGCATGACCTGAAGCTGATGCTCGCCTACGGTACTGTCAGCCAGCTCGGGTTCCTCACGCTGGTGGTGGGGCTGGGCAACCGCGAGGCAGCGCTGGCAGGCCTGGGCCTGCTCGTTGCCCACGGCTTCTTCAAGGCCACACTGTTCCTGGTGGTGGGCATCATTGACCACCAGGCCGGGACCCGTGACATCCGCAAGCTTTCCGGCGTGGGACGTTCAGCTCCCGTCCTGGCCGTGGTCGCTGCGATCGGCGCCGCCTCCATGGCCGGCCTGCCTCCGCTGCTGGGGTTCGTGGCCAAGGAATCCGTCTACGAGACGTACGTCCACTTCGCCGAGGATCAGGGCACCCCCACGGCCATCGTCCTGCTGGTGGGCGTTGTGGCCGGCGCCATCCTGACCTTCGCGTACAGCTGCCGGTTCGTCTGGGGCGGCTTCGCCACCAAGGAATCCTGCAAGCCGACGGCCTTCAAGGCCATTCCATGGCCATTCCTGGCGCCCCCCGCCATCCTGGCCGCCGTTACCGTCTTCTTCGGCCTCTGGCCGAAACCGCTGGATACGATCATCAGCCCGTACGCGGACCTGTACCCGCTGGAAGGCGAGGCCACCCACCTGGCGCTCTGGCACGGATTCACCCTCGCCCTGGGCCTGACCGCCCTGACGATCGCCGCCGGGACCCTGCTGTTCTTCCAGCGCACCCGGGTGGAGAAGATCCAGGCCAGCATGGCCAGCCCGCTCGACGCCGAGCGTTCTTACCGCGGGCTGATCGGCATCCTCGATGACGTAGCCGTGTGGGTGACCGGCCGCACCCAGCGCGGTTCGCTGACCTTCTACCTGTTCGTCATCCTGACCATGGCCATCGTGACGCCGCTGAGCGCCGTCCTGCTTCGCAGTGCGCCCCTGCCCGAACAGTTCCACTGGTTCGATTCCCCGCTGCAGGCGGTGATCGGCGCTGCCGTCGTCATCGGCGCCGTCGGAGCAGCCCGCGCCAACAAGCGTTTCCTTGCCGTCCTGATGGTCAGCGTCAGCGGCTACGGGCTCGCCCTGATCTTCGCGCTGCAGGGCGCGCCGGACCTTGCCCTGACCCAGATGCTGGTGGAGACCATCGTCCTGGTTGCCTTCGTGCTGGCGTTGCGTTCGCTGCCGGCCCGGCTATGGAAGCGCGAGCCTACCGGCCAGCGGCTCCTTCGGGCTGGTCTCGGCATCGCCTTCGGCGCCGCCATGGTGCTGTTCGCGATGACGGCAATGGCGTCCCGGGTGGCCGAGCCCATTTCGCTTTCCTACCCGGAACTTGCGTACAAGGGCGGCGGCGGACTGAACATCGTCAATGTAACCCTGGTGGACATCCGAGCCTGGGATACCTTCGGTGAAATCTCCGTGCTGGCCATGGCTGCCACCGGCGTGGCGTCCCTGATCTTCATCCGCGGACGAGGCGACAAGCGACGCCGAGCGAACGAGGTGGCTACCGGCTCCGTGGACCGCGGGCGCGAGCACTTCGCCTCCTCCGAACGGGAAGCCGCCACGCTGGCCCTGGCCCGGAAGTTCTCCTCCGTGGCCCGGGAAGCCTGGCTCGTAGCCGGCCGCACCCTGGCGCCGGAGCGCAGGTCCATCATCTTCGAAGTGGTCACCCGGCTGCTCTTCCACTCGGTGATCATCTTCTCCATCTACCTGCTGCTCGCCGGCCACAATTCACCGGGCGGCGGCTTCGCCGGCGGCCTGATGGCCGGCCTGGCACTGACCATCCGCTACCTCGCTGGCGGACGGTTCGAACTCGCCGAGGCCACGCCCGTCAGCGCCGGGGCGCTGCTCGGCGGCGGCCTGGGTCTGGCCGCACTGTCCGCCGCAGCCCCGCTGTTCTTCGGCGGGCAGGTACTGCAGAGCGCCATCATCGAGTTCACCTGGCCGGTCTTCGGCGACATCAAGTTCGTCACCTCGACCATCTTCGACATCGGCGTGTACCTGGTGGTGGTTGGCCTGGTGCTCGACGTCCTGCGCAGCCTCGGCTCGGAGATCGATGAACGCTCCGAGGGCGGCTCCGATGACGACGACGAGGACATGGTGGAACCCGAACCCGAAATGCTTGAAACGGAAGGAGTGTCCCGATGAGCGTCAACATCACGCTGCTGCTCATCATGGGCGCCCTCTACGCCGCCGGGATCTACCTGGTGCTTGAACGCAGCCTCACCCGGGTTGTGCTCGGCCTAGCCATGATGACCAACGCCACCAACCTGCTGCTGCTCGCCACCGGCGGGTTCGCAGGACTGGCTCCGCTGTTCAACTCCGAGATTCCGCCGGAGGACTATAACGATCCGCTCCCGCAGGCGTTTATCCTCACCTCGATCGTCATCTCCTTCTCCGTGACCGCCTTTATGCTCGGCATCATTTACCGGTCATGGGTACTTGGACGTCAGGACGAGGTCCAGGACGACATCGAAGACCGCCGCGTGGCCAGCCAGAGCAGCTACGACGCGGAAGACGACGCCGATGTCCCCGAGGACACCACGGAGTTCACGCCGGCTGAGGAAGCCGAAGAAGCACCCGGTTCGCAGCGCGGCGCGGGCAACGGATCAACAGGAGAGGCAAAACGATGAACGCTTCCAGTTTTGCCCCGCTCGCCGTCGTTCTGCCGTTCCTCGGCGCGGCGCTGGCCTTCCTGCTCATCCGGCACCAGCGCTCCCAGCGGATCGTCTCGATCAGCGTGCTGGCCCTGACTTTGGCGCTTGAGTGCTTCCTGCTCGCAGCAGTCTGGGAGACCGGAGCACAGGCCGTGAACCTGGGCGGCTGGATGCCGCCTTTCGGGATCACCATGGTGGTGGACCAGTTCTCCGCCCTGATGCTCGTGGTCTCCACTGCCATCAGCCTTGCGGTCCTCATCTACGCCACCGGCCAGGGCATGGCCGACGGCGATGAAGACGGCCCCATTTCAATCTTCCATCCGACGTACCTGATCCTCGTGGCCGGTGTTTCCAACGCCTTCCTCGCCGGTGATCTCTTCAACCTCTACGTCGGCTTCGAGATCCTGCTGACCGCCAGCTACGTGCTGATGACCCTGGGCGGCACCACACCGCGCATCCGCGCCGGCGTGACCTACGTCGTCGTCAGTGTCATTTCCTCCGTCCTGTTCCTCACCGCCATCGGCATGATCTACGCCGCGACGGGCACCGTGAACATGGCGGACCTGGCCATCAAGCTCGGCGAACTGGACCCGGGCACGCAGATGATGCTGCACCTGATGCTGCTGGTCGCCTTCGGCATCAAGGCTGCCGTCTTCCCGCTCTCCTTCTGGCTGCCTGACTCCTACCCCACGGCCCCGGCACCCGTTACCGCGGTGTTCGCCGGCCTGCTGACCAAGGTGGGCGTATACGCCATGGTCCGGACCGAGACCCTGCTGTTCCCGGGGGACCGGATCAACACCCTGTTGATGGTGGTGGCCGGCCTGACCATGCTCGTGGGCATCCTGGGTGCGCTGGCGCAGACGGACATCAAGCGAATGCTGTCCTTCACGCTGGTCAGCCACATCGGCTACATGGTGTTTGGGCTGGCTGTCGCCTCGATCGTTGGCATTGGCGCAGCAGTGTTCTACGTGGTCCACCACATCACCGTCCAGACCAGCCTCTTCCTCGTGACCGGGCTGATCGAACGGCGCGGCGGAACAGCAAACATGGACCGCCTGGGTGGACTGGCAAAGCTCTCACCGCTGCTGGCAGTCCTGTACTTCATCCCCGCGATCAACCTCGCCGGCATCCCGCCGTTCTCCGGCTTCCTGGGCAAGCTTGGACTGATGCAGGCCGGCGTGGAACTGGGAACGCCGCTGGCCTACATTCTGGTGGCCGCGTCCGTCCTGACGTCGCTGCTGACCCTGCTGGTGATGGCGAGGGTCTGGAACCGCGCGTTCTGGCGCACTCCGGAAGACGCGGTCCATCCGGACCCGATCCTGCTGGCCACCACCACGGACGGCAGCGTTGTGCGGGACTCCGGCAACGTGAGCGGGAACAACAGCGGACGCTTCGGCGGCCGCTCCACGGTGGACCTGCTGCCCAAGACCATGGTTTACCCCACGGTGGGACTGGTAGCCCTGGGTGTCTCCCTCACCATCCTGGCCGGACCGCTGTTCTCACTGAGCGACGACGCCGCCCAGGACCTGCTGGACCGCACGCCGTACATTGAGGCCGTGCTCGGCGAAGGGAGCGCACCGTGACCAAAAAGGCACTCATGCGCAAGCACCCGCGCATTCCGCTGCTCAAGGAACTGCCGCTGATCATTTGGCTGGTGCTGCTCTGGGGAGCGCTCTGGCAGGATTTCAGCCTGGGCAACCTGGTGTTCGGCGCCATCATCGCGTTCGTCGTCACGAACATCTTCTACCTGCCTCCGGTTGACCTCTCCGGGAGGTTCAACATCTTCTATGCCGCGGGCTTCGGCATCCGGTTCCTCTGGAAACTGGTGGTCGCCAGCGTCCACGTGCTCTGGCTGGCCACCGTCCAGGGACCACGGATCAAGAATGCGGTTGTCGCGGTGAAGCTGCGCAGCCACTCGGACCTGCTGGTGACGGCCACAGGCCACGCGCTCTCGCTGATCCCGGGCTCCCTGGTGGTGGAGGTGGACCGTTCCACGTCCACCCTGTACCTGCACTGCCTGGGTGTGGACACCCAGGAGGCAGCCGAAAAGGTCCGCAGCGACGTGCGTGCCACGGAATCCTGGCTGATCCGTGTGATGGGTACCAAGGAGGAGCTCGCGCTTGTCCGGGCGGAGCAGAAGGACCTCAGGGAACTGCGCGAAAGGGAGGTCAGCCGATGACTGTTGCCGTCATCATCGTGTCCATCATGCTGGCCGTTTCTGCCGCCGGTGCCATCTTCCGCATTGTCCGCGGACCATCCATCCTTGACCGCGTGCTCGCCGCAGACGTCCTCCTGGCGATTGTGGGCGGCGCCCTGGTGGTGGACATGGTCGTGCACCGGCATCTGGACTACATGGCCCTGCTGATCGCGATCTCGCTGATCGGCTTCATCGGCTCTGTGACGGTTGCCCGCTTCGTGACGGACCGGAGGTAGCCATGAACGAGACTGTGATTGACGTTATTGTGGCGGCCCTCCTGCTGGGCGGTGCCACCATGTCCCTCGCCGCGGCGATTGGCTTGACCCGCTTCCCTGACCTGATGAGCCGGATGCACGCCGCCTCCAAGCCGCAGGTGCTTGGCCTGCTGCTCTTCCTGCTGGCCATGGCCGTCGAGTTCCGCAGCTGGGTCCTGCTGCCGGTCCTGGCGCTGTGCTGGATCTTCATGCTGCTCACCGCGCCGGTGTCCGCCCACATGGTTGGCCGGGCCGGGTACCGCACCAAGCACCTGCGTCCCGAGCTGCTGACCATCGATGAACTGGACGACGTCGTTGAGCGTGCCCAGCAGCTGATGTTCGAGGCCTCCGAGGAACAGGCCGCCGGGAGCACGGACGCGGATCCGAAGGTGGATGACGATCCAGGCCAGGAACCGGACGGCAGCTACTACACCGGTGAACTCAGCGATGATGAACTGGCCCGGACCCGTGCCGAAGCCGAAACCGGGAAGCTGCCGCCGGGGCGCAGCCGCGAAGGCTGACCCCCCTCGCAAATCCATCGAGATGACAGAAACTGCCCGTATGAACGCTCATACGGGCAGTTTCTGTGATCTCGATGGAGGGGGAGGCTAAACGACCTCGGGAGTGCGGTTGTAACGGGCGATGGCGCGCTGCGTGCCGCGGTTGGTCAGCACCCGGATAGCCTGGCTCACCGCGCCGGAAACCAGCGCGAAGATGACGGCCGAGCGCAGGCTCGCTTCCAGTGCACCGTCCTTATCCTTGGGCGGCTCGTTGCCCGTGGCCTTGGTCCAGATGAAGTCCAGGATCTTTGCCGAGGCCAGTCCGGCGCCCACGCTGACACCGGTACCCAGCAGTTTCAGGATCAGGTTCATAAGTGCTCCTTGGTCTAGTGCGTTGGTGTTTCCCCCTACGCTACCTGCCGCGCCCGGATTACACGCGTCACTGCGTGTACAGTGGACCACGCATACACACGACAGGGGAGCGCCGCTTCCCGGCTCCGGAGCATTCCGGACGCCGGTTTTCGGGCGCTGAGAGTGCGGACCAAGCCGCAGACCCTCGAACCTGCTCCGGTTAGTACCGGCGAAGGGAGTCGAGATCTCAGGGGTGCACCGCCGCCGGCGGTTTTCCCTCCCCTCCTGATTCCAGGAGGAACATTCAATGCAGCAAACCCAAACAGTCCAGCCCGTACGCTCTTCGTGGCGGGTGGTGGACATCGTCGTAGCATCCGTACTGGGCGTGGCCATCGGGGTAGTTTTCTGGGCCTGGTCACTGGCCTACGGCGGAGTTGCCGCCGCGTTCGTGGCCTTCCCGCCGCTGGGCGGGCTCTACACCGGCGGCTGGCTGATCGCCGGTGTCCTGGGCGCCCTGATCATCCGCAAGCCCGGAGCCGCGCTGTACTGCGAAGTCCTCGCTGCCGCCGTCTCCGGCGTGCTGGGAACCCAGTTTGGCCTTTCCGTCCTGCTCTCCGGAGCCATCCAGGGCCTGGGCGCCGAACTTGTGTTCCTACTCTTCCTGTACCGGAAATTCACCCTTCCCGTGGCGCTGCTCGCAGGCCTCGGTTCCGGCCTCTTCCTCGGAGTGAGCGAATCAATCCTGTACATGCCGGAATGGGCCTTCCAGTGGCAGGTGCTGTACACCGTCTTCGCGATGGTTTCCGGGCTGCTGCTGGCAGGGCTGCTGTCCTGGCTGGCGGTGCGGGCACTGGCGAAGACCGGGGTGCTCTCGGCCTTCGCGTCCGGACGCACGGCGGACGTGTAGGCGATGTCCGCAGCCAATCCCGTGGCAGTTGCTGCCCGGGACTGGGGATGGCGGCACGCCGGGCGCAAAGCCCAGGCGGTTGCCGGCGTTTCCTTTGACATTAGCCCGGGGGAGCGGGTGCTTCTCCTGGGGGCCTCCGGAGCAGGCAAGTCGACGCTGCTGCATGCCCTGGCCGGAGTCCTGGGGGAGGACACCGGCGGAACAGAAACAGGAACGCTGCGGCTGGACGGGGCGCACCCCCAGGCCGCCAGGGGGCGCGCGGGACTGCTGCTGCAGGATCCCGACTCGCAAATCGTGCTGTCCCGGGTGGGCGACGAGGTGGCTTTCGGTGCCGAGAACCTCGGCGTTCCCCGCGCCGAGATCTGGGAACGGGTGCACGCGGCCCTGGACGACGTCGGACTCCGGGTGCCGCTCGGACATTCAACTGCCGCCCTTTCCGGCGGCCAGAAGCAGCGCCTGGCACTGGCATCCATCCTTGCCATGGCCCCGGGACTGCTGCTGCTGGACGAGCCGACCGCCAACCTGGATCCGGACGGCGTGCTGGAAATCCGGGACTCGGTGGAACGCGTCCTGGACCGGACCGGTGCCACGCTGATTGTGGTGGAACACCGCGTAGCCGCGTGGGCGCAGCTGGTGGACCGGGTGATAGTGCTCGACGCCGGCGGGGGACTGCTGGCGGACGGCCCGCCCCAGGAGGTCCTCACCGCTGAGCGAACGCGTTCCCGGCTGGCGGAAGCCGGTGTCTGGCTGCCCGGTGCAGCGGTGGACATGCCTCCGCCGCTGCCCGCCCTGCGGTCCGCCGAGGACCTGCTGACCGCCGACGGTCTCGAGGTTGCCCGAACGCCGCGCGGCCGTGCTGTGCTCACCGGCGTCGACCTAACCCTCAAGGCCGGGGACGCACTGGGAATCACCGGGCCCAACGGTGCCGGGAAGTCCACGCTGGCGCTGACACTGGGCGGACTGCTGCGTCCCCGCGGCGGACAGCTCACTGCTTCACCGGCGCTGGCCAGGGAAGCGGGCAGTACCCCGTCCAAATGGAAGTCGGCCCAGCTGGTAACCCGGATAGGAACCGTGTTCCAGGAACCTGAGCACCAGTTCCTCACCGGCTCGGTCCGGGACGAGCTGGCTTTTGGGCCGCTCCGTGCCGGCCGCAGCGAATCCGAAGTCCGGGACACTGTGGAAGAACTGGCGCACCGGCTGAAGCTGTCCGGGCTGACCCAGGCAAACCCGTTCACGCTCTCCGGCGGGGAAAAACGCAGGCTCTCCGTGGCCACCATGCTCGCCACCTCGCCGGACATCCTGCTCCTGGACGAGCCCACCTTCGGCCAGGACGCCAACACCTGGCGGGAGCTGGTCTCGCTGCTCGCGCGGCAGCGCCGGGACGCGGGCTGCGCCGTCGTCTCGGTGACGCACGACCGCGAGTTCACTGAGGCGCTGGGAGGGCGCATCCTCCAGGTGCAGGAGGGCTGTGCCCGCCTGCAGCCGGCCGGACCCGCAGCCGGAGCGGCAGCATGAGCGCCCAGGCCGTGCGGCCGGCCGCCGCAGGAACACTTCCCGGCACTCAGCGTTCCCGGCTCAGCGCCGCGAATCCGCTCTCCACCCTCGGCGCCGCCGTCGCAGTCACTGTTGCCGTGCTGCTGACGGTGGACTGGGTCAGCGCCACCGTGGTGCTGGCAGGGGAGCTGGCGCTGCTCCCGCTGCTCCGGATCAACCCGTGGACGCTGGCAAAACGGATCTGGCCGCTGCTCATCGCCGCGGCCGTGGGTGCGTACGGGACAGCCCTGCTGGCGGAGAAAACCGGAGACGTGCTGCTGGACGCCGGGCCCCTGCTGTTCACCACGGACTCGGTGGGCGCCGGCATCGCCATTGGGCTGCGCGGCCTGGCGATAGCGCTGCCCGGCATTTTCCTCCTGGTCACCGTGGACGCGACGGACCTGGCAGACGCGCTCGCCCAGCGGCTCCGGTTGCCGTCCCGGTTTGTTCTCGGGGCGCTGGCCGCGATGCGGCTGGTGGGACTGCTCGTCGAGGAATGGCGCACGCTTGGGCTGGCGAGGCATGCGCGCGGGGCCGACGCCGCCGCGTCGCCGCTGGGACGGTTCCGCAATTTCCTGGGCCAGGGGCTTGCCCTGCTGATCCAGGCGATTCGGCGCGCCACGCGGCTGGCCGTTGCCATGGAGGCCCGCGGCTTCGGCAGCAGCGAACGGACGTGGGCGCGTTCGTCCACGTTCAGCCGGATTGACCTGTGGGTCCTTGCCTACGGCGTGGGGCTGGCGGCGGCGGCGGTGTGGGCCGCCGCGGCGGCCGGAACGTTCAACTTCATCCTGTCCTGAAACGCGGACGGGCGCAGCCGCCATGGCTGCGCCCGTCCGGATTCCGGCTGGTGGCCGGGGCTACAGGACGGTTTCCACCAGGGCTGCCAGCTCATCGGTGAGCTCACGGGAAACCGGTACCGGGCTGCCGTCGATCGACTTCACGGGTGCGAGCAGGCGGATGCTTGAAATCAGCCACACGCCGTCGGCCTGCATCAGGTGGGTGGGCTCCAGCGGACCGTAGCCGAGCTGCCAGCCTTCCTTCTCTGCCGCTGCGAACAGGGCGCTCTGCGTGGTACCGGGCAGGATTCCGCTTTCAAGCTCCGGGGTAAGCAGCGTCTTGACTCCGTCCTCCACCACGGCCAGCACCACGGTGGAAGTGGGGCCTTCCAGGACCTTTCCGTCGGATGACGTGAAGATGACGTCATCGGCGCCGTGCTGTTTTGCGAACCTGAGCGCAGCCATGTTCACCGCGTAGGACAGCGTCTTGGAACCCAGCAGCAGCCACGGAGCGCGCTCTGCCACGGAGGAGTCGTAGCCGCGGTCCAGCAGGAGCACGTCCAGGCCTTCCTCCCGCTGGCGGCCGGTGGATTCGGGCACGGGGGAGGCCGCCACCCATGCTGTCGGTGAGCCGGCGCCCTCGGGTCCGCGGGTCAGCATCAGCTTCACGACGGCGGGCGCATTCCCGTGTACGCGGGCAAACTCGGCCAGCGCCGTCGCGATGGCCGGTTCCCAGACCTGCGGCGCGGGGAAGTCCAGCTGCAGCGCAGCCGCGGAGGATGCCATCCGCTCCAGGTGCATGCCCACCTTCCGGGCATGCCCGTCAACGGCCAGCATCGACTCGAAGACTCCGTCACCGCGGGTGGCCCCGAGGTCCGTTGCCATCAGCTGCGGCTTGGACGCATCCGCGATGCGGCCGGCGGGATATGCGGGGTCCAGGAAAACCAAAACAGTCATGCAGCAAGCCTAGTGGCCGCGGAGCCCCATTCCGGGCGCTAGGCTGAAGGGAAGGTTGGGTGGTCGGAGGGAAAAGCGCACGTGTGGTGGACGGTTACTGCTCCAAATTGGCTGGCGACGAGCCTGACAATCCTGGACTTCGCAATCCGGATCATTGCCCTGGGCATTGTGCCCGGAAACCGGCGCCCCACCACGGCCATGGCCTGGCTGCTGGCGATCTTCTTCCTTCCGGTGCCCGGAATTATCCTGTTCGCCCTTTTTGGCAACCACCGCCTCTCCGAGCAGCGGGTTGAGCGCCAGACACAGATCAACAAAAGGGTCCGTGAGAACACACGCGAGCTGGAGGCCGAGTCTTCCTCCTACTCCGGACCGGAGTGGGTGCTCTCAGCCGTGGAACTCAACCGGCGGCTGGGCTCACTGCCCAGCCTTGACGGCAACAAGGTGGAGCTCCAGCGCGACTACGAGGAATCCATCCGGCAGATGACCGACGCGGTCCGCGGTGCCACCAAGTACGTGCACGTCGAGTTCTACATCATGAGCTACGACGCCGTTACCCGGGAGTTCTTCACCGCGCTGCGCGATGCCGCCGAACGCGGCGTAGCCGTGCGCCTGCTGTTCGACCACATTGGCACGCTGCGCGTGAAGGGCTACCGGCAGCTGCTCAGGGAACTCAAGAGCAGCCGGATCCAGTGGCATCCCATGCTGCCCATCCAGCCGCTCCGGGGCCACTGGCGGCGCCCGGACCTGCGCAACCACCGCAAGATCCTCGTTGTGGACGGCGTGCTGGGTTTCACCGGTTCGCAGAACCTGGTGGAGCCCGGCTACCGCAAACCCGGCAACCACAAGATGGGCCGCAAGTGGGTGGAGCTCATGAGCCGGCTCGAGGGCCCCGTGGTTGATGAAATCAACGTGGTGTTCGCTACCGACTGGAACATGGAGACGGACGAGAACCTCGAACAGGAACTGAGCCTCTACGAGTGGACCTCCAAGCCGGGTGAAGTCACCTGCCAGGTGGTCCCCTCCGGCCCCGGCTTCACGACCGAGAACAACCTGCGCCTGTTTACCTCGCTGCTGTACTCCGCCTCTGAACGCATCTCGATCACCAGCCCCTACTTCGTCCCGGATGATTCACTGCTCTACGCCATTACGACGGCGGCACAGCGCGGAGTGCAGGTAGAGCTTTTCGTCTCCGAACGCGGTGACCAGTTCCTGGTGGACCATGCCCAGCGTTCCTACTACGAGGCGCTGATGGAAGCCGGAATCCGGATCTGGCAGTACCCGGCACCGCTGGTGCTGCACGCCAAGCACTTCACCGTGGACAACGACGTCGCTGTCCTGGGTTCCTCCAACATGGACATGCGCTCTCTCTCCCTGAACCTGGAGGTCTCCATGATGATGTTCGGCGGGGACATCGTGGAAAAGATGCGCCAGATCGAGGACACGTACCGGAGCCTGTCGAAGGAGCTCATCCTCGACGAGTGGGGCAACCGCCCCGTGTGGCAGCGCTACGTGGACAACGTTGCGCGCCTGACCGCCACGCTGCAGTAGGCCTGCTTACCCGGCCGGAACCACTGAGCCCAGCGCACTGAGCACGCCCCTGGACTTGGTCCGGACTTCCTCCCATTCAGCTTCCGGGTCGGACCCCGACGTTACAGCCCCGCCCACGCCTAGGCGCAGCGAGGTACCCCCTGCGCCGTCCGGATGCAGCTCGAGTGTGCGGATCACCACCGAAAGGTCCGCGGCGCCGGTCAGCGAAAAATAGCCAAGCACCCCGGAATAGAACCCCCGGGGAGCGGCCTCCAGGCGGTCCAGGATCTCCATGGTGCTGACCTTGGGTGCGCCCGTCATAGAACCGGCGGGAAACGCGGCGGCCACGGCTTCTGCCCGGCTGGCTCCGGGGGCGAGCTGTGCGTCGATAGTGCTGACCAGCTGGTGGACCGTGGCGTAGCTCTCCACCACGCACAGCCTGGGAACCGCAACGGTGCCCGGGATGGCCAGCCGGGAAAGGTCATTGCGCATCAGGTCGACGATCATGATGTTCTCCGCGCGGTCCTTGATGCTTCCCAGGAGGTCCCGGCGGAGTGCGGCGTCCTCGGCCTCGGTGGCACCGCGCGGCCGGGTGCCTTTGATGGGCTCGGCTCGCAGGTTCCCGCCGGCGCTGATCCGCAGGAAACGTTCCGGGGAGGTGCCCGGCAGGGCGGTGCCGTTGACGTGCAGCAGCGAGGCGAAGGGTGCCGGGCTCCGGCGCCGCATCAGGCCATAGAGTTCCCTCATGTGCCGGGGCGGTACGGGAGCCGGCAGGGTAGCCTCCAGCGCCGTGGTCAGGCAGATCTCGTAGCTGTTGCCTTCCCGGATTTCGTCCTGGGCCCGGCGGACCTTGGCCAGGTAGCCTGCGCGGCTGTCGCGGAAGGTGAAGGCCGGACCACCGGGGTGGGTGTCCGGCAGGGTGTCGGCGGGTGTGCCGGTACCCTTTCCTGAACTGTTCCGTGCGCGGCCCACGGCGTCCAGGGCCTCCTCGAACCAGCGTGCAGCTGGATCCCGTGCAGCGGAGGCCTCCTGGCCGGCCGTCGCCCCGGGCTCTTCCAGGTCTGGATCGTGCAGCCACAGCATATGGACCTGGGACAGTGCATGGTCCAGCACTACGGCGCGGGCCGCGAAGATGAGTGCGGCATCCGCTTCGGGACCCGGCTGGCGGCCTGGTGCAGCACCTGTTTCCCGTTTCAACCCATAGCCCAGCGCGCCCACCCAGCCGAGGGCAAACGGACAGGGATACGACGCCGGGACCTCCACCGGCGGCCTGCCCCACTCATGATCAAGCCAGCGGAAGAACGGGCCGGGGATGTTCACGGTCACCGGGCCCCAGGCCACCCGGGTGTTCCCGGACGCATGGACGGCATGGCGGCCCAGCGCCCCGCCGTCGTCCGCCATGATGCTGAACCGGCTGCGCTCCGGCGGGCTGCCGCCCGCACCGGCCGAACCGGCGTCGGAGCTGTCCAGCCACACAGCGTTGGAGCTGTTGCCGAACAGTGCACCGAAAAGCGCCTGCGGATCCGGTGCGCCCGCCACCGTGCGGATGGAGACTGCCGGTCCCGGCTGGGGAAGGCCAAGACCGGGAGCGGGAAGAGGCAGGGAGTCCAGTGCGCGCAGGACATACCGGTGGAGGGGGAAGCCGGCGGCACCGCTGGCGAGTACAACGTCCGCGTCCTCAACAACCTGGTCGGCGGCAGCCCAGCGGGCTTCCTGCCGGGCCCAGCGGTCCCAGTGCGGCGCGTACGTTTCGCCGTCGCGGGCCAGGGCGCGTTCCCTGCGGAGCTCCTCGGGCGCCTCTACCCACACCACGGCATCGAGCAGGGCTCGGGCGGCGCGGTGTGCGGCACCGACACCTTCGAAGATGACGATCTCCGCCGGTTCGGTCCGCCGCGGCTCGTCATAGTGCCCGGCTTCCCAGTCCCAGGCCTGCCAGCTTGCTTCCCGGCCCAGGGCAAGCGGGGCCAGCACTTCGCGCCGGTAGTACTCCATGCCGTCCTGCAGGCCGTCCCAGCCCGGATATACGTCTTCCAAATGGAACACGGCAACCGAACGGTGCGCCCGCAGTGCGGCAGCCAGCTCCAGCGCAAGGCTGGTCTTGCCGGCCCCGGAGAATCCGTCGACGCCGATCAGCAGCGGACGCCCCGCGGCAGCAGTCATCTGCTGCCGTCCGCCAGCGCAGCGCGGACGTACTCCACCACGCCCGGCACCGCAGCCTCAATCAGGGCATACGAAGAATCGAAGTCGGACATGTCCCCGTACCAGGGGTCCGCTATGCCCTGTGCGCTCGCCGGCAGGTCCGCGGCAGCCGGATCAAAGCTGCGGAGCATGCGGATCTTGTCCTGGTCCTTCGCCGGAGCCTCGGCCCGCAGGTGGCTCAGGTGTCCGTGGTCCAGGGCGAGGATCAGATCCCGGGAACCGTACCAGGCCGCCTCGAAGGCGCGGGCCCGGAAACCGTCCAGGACGGACTCACGGTAACCGTGCTGACGCAGTTCGGCCGCAGTCCGCGGGTCCATAGGGCGTCCCGCCTCCCACCCCGTCACACCAGCGGAGTCGACTTCCGTCCGGGATCCAAGTCCGGCTTCGGCCAGGGCACGTTCAATGCTGAACTGGGCCATGGGCGAGCGGCAGATATTGCCGGTGCACACGGTGATGATTCGGTACATGTTTCCAGCCTACCCAGCACCGGATGCCGCGCTGCGTCAGTGCAGGTCCGTCATGCCCGGGCCAGCAGCTCCCCGTTCGGCATCAGGAACCAGCCGTCCGGCGAATCCGCCCAGCGCTTCCAGCCGGCGGCGATCCTGGCCAGGTCCTCCCCGGTGGCAAGGCCGCGTTCCAGGGCCTGTTCGGCGTAGGCGGAGTGGAGCACCCGGTCAGCCCAGGCACCCGCGTGCCAGCGGCGGCGTTCTTCGGTTGCGTACAGCCAGTTCGACGACGACGGCTCAAGTTCGGTGAATCCCGCCTCGAGCGCCCAGGCCACGAGGCGGCGGCCGGCATCCGGCTCGGCGCGGTTGCCGCGGGCGATCTGCTGGTAGGTTTCCATCCACTCCTGCAGCTCGGGGACTTCCGGGTACCAGCTCATGGCCCGGTAGTCGGCGTCGCGCACTGCTACCAGGCCGCCGGGACGCGTGACGCGGCGCATCTCGTGCAGGGCCGCTACCGGGTCCGTGAGGTGCTGGAGAACCTGGTGGGCGTGGACCACATCGAACGTGTCATCCGGGAAATCGAGGTCGTAGACGTTTCCCGGCTGGAATTCAACGTTGTCCGCGCCCCGCTCGGTGGCCAGCGCGCGGGCCTGGACCAGCACGTCCTCCGAACGGTCCAGCCCGGTGACCAGCCCCGGTGCCGTCAGCGCTGCGAGGTCCACGGTGATGCTGCCGGGGCCGCAGCCTACGTCGAGGACCCGCAGGCCGGGCTGCAGGTGCGGGAGGAGGTAGGCAGCGGAATCGGCGGCGCTTCGGGTGGCGTGCGCGCTCACAACGCTGCGGTGGTGTCCATGCGAGTACGTGTCCTGGGCCATAGCAGGACGATACGCGGACCCGGCCCCGAAAACCCGCCGCAGCCGGGGAACAGGTCATGCTGTGTCATATCGTGCGGAGTTCCCCTGTCCGGTGCGCGGATAGCAGCTACCCCTTGTGCGCCCCGTGGACGCGGTGCCTTCATAGAACAGGGGGCCCGGAAAGGAACCCGGATGAAGGCCGTTGTGCTCTACGACTCTGCCTACGGAAATACCCGACGCATCGCCGAAGCGATCGCCGGTTCCCTCCGGGACGTAGACGCTGAAGCGACGCAGGTGCCGGGGTTCCGTCCGGAAACGCTTCAGGAGGGCGACCTGCTGGTGGTGGGCAGCCCGATCAACGGCTGGCGGCCCACGCCGATTGTCATGGCGGCCCTGGAGGCCCTGGGTCCGGACCAGCTCAACGGGGTGCGGGCGGCCGCCTTCGACACCCGGGTTCGGCTGTTCATCCACGGTGACGCCGCCGGGAAGCTTTCCGAGGAACTTCGCCGCCGCGGTGCGGAGATTGTTGCGGCGCCCCAGCCCTTTTACGTGAAGGGAACGGAAGGTCCGCTCCTGTCCGGAGAGGTTGAGAAGGCCCAGTTCTGGGGGCGTTCCCTGCTTCACGCGATCGGGGATTGACGGCGATGGATCCACGGCCGGAGGGTTGAGTGGATGTCGCTCAAGTTTGTTGACAAATGTCCACCCCGGAGTAAAGTTGAGTGCAGAACGCTCAATATGCGCTACGGGTGGCGCACTGGACGCACCGGCTGGTTTGCCTGCCGGAGGCGCCCGGCAGTGGCCATCGATTTCCAAGGAAAGAGGAAGCAAATATGTCACGTGCAGTAGGTATCGACCTCGGAACCACCAACTCCGTTGTCTCCGTCCTGGAAGGCGGCGAGCCCACCGTTATCGCCAACGCTGAAGGCGGGCGGACCACCCCGTCGGTTGTTGCTTTCGCCAAGTCCGGTGAAGTCCTGGTCGGCGAGATCGCCAAGCGCCAGGCGGTCAACAACATCGACCGCACCATTTCCTCGGTCAAGCGCCACATGGGCACCGACTGGAGCGTGGACATTGACGGCAAGAAGTACACCGCCCAGGAAATCTCCGCCCGCATCCTGCAGAAGCTGAAGGCCGACGCCGAGGCGTACCTGGGCGAGAAGGTCACCGACGCCGTCGTGACCGTCCCCGCATACTTCAACGACGCCGAGCGCCAGGCCACGAAGGAAGCCGGCGAAATCGCCGGGCTGAACGTCCTGCGCATCGTCAACGAGCCCACCGCCGCAGCACTCGCCTACGGCCTGGACAAGGGCAAGGAAGACGAACTCATCCTGGTCTTCGACCTCGGCGGCGGTACCTTCGACGTCTCCCTGCTGGAAGTTGGCAAGGATGAAGATGACTTCTCCACCATCCAGGTGCGCGCCACCGCCGGTGACAACCGCCTCGGCGGCGACGACTGGGACCAGCGCATTGTTGATTACCTGCTGAGCCAGGCCAAGGCCAAGGGTGCAGACCTGTCCAAGGACAAGATCGCCCTCCAGCGCCTGAAGGAAGCAGCGGAGCAGGCCAAGAAGGAACTCTCCTCGGCCACCTCCACCAACATCTCCCTGCAGTACCTCTCGGTGACCCCCGAAGGTCCCGTCCACCTGGACGAGCACCTCTCCCGCGCCAAGTTCCAGGACCTGACCAAGGACCTGCTGGACCGCACCAAGAAGCCGTTCAACGACGTCATTGCCGAAGCCGGCATCAAGGTCTCGGACATCGACCACATCATCCTGGTCGGCGGCTCCACCCGTATGCCCGCCGTTTCCGAGCTGGTCAAGGAACTGGCCGGCGGCCAGGAGCCGAACAAGGGCGTGAACCCGGATGAGGTTGTGGCCGTTGGCGCAGCCCTGCAGGCCGGTGTCCTGAAGGGTGAGCGCAAGGACGTACTGCTGATCGACGTCACCCCGCTTTCCCTGGGCATTGAGACCAAGGGCGGCGTGATGACCAAGCTGATCGAGCGCAACACGGCCATCCCGACCAAGCGCAGCGAAACGTTCACCACGGCCGATGACAACCAGCCCTCGGTGGCCATCCAGGTCTTCCAGGGCGAGCGCGAGTTCACCCGGGACAACAAGCCGCTGGGCACCTTCGAGCTGACCGGCATCGCGCCGGCCCCGCGCGGCGTGCCGCAGGTCGAAGTCACCTTCGACATCGATGCCAACGGCATTGTCCACGTGTCCGCAAAGGACA
Organism: Arthrobacter koreensis; assembly: GCF_009193255.1. Lineage (GTDB taxonomy): Bacteria > Actinomycetota > Actinomycetes > Actinomycetales > Micrococcaceae > Arthrobacter_B > Arthrobacter_B koreensis. The sequence goes on along the minus strand of NZ_WACG01000001.1, from coordinate 776,840 downwards.
AGGGCACGGGCGCTGAGCAGTCCATGACCATCACCGGCGGTTCCTCCCTTTCCAAGGAAGACATCGACCGCATGGTCCGCGAAGCCGAAGAGCACGCTGCCGAGGACAAGAAGCGCCGCGAGGCCGCAGACGTCCGCAACTCTGCCGAGCAGCTGGCCTACTCGGTGGACAAGCTCCTCACCGACAATGACGACAAGCTCCCCGAGGACGTCAAGTCCGAGGTCAAGGGTGATGTCGATGCGCTGAAGAAGGCACTGGAAGGCACGGACAACGACGACGAGGTGAAGACCGCGTTCGAGAAGCTCCAGGCCTCCCAGACCAAGCTCGGCGAAGCGATCTACTCGCAGGCCCAGGCAGCCGGGGAGCCGGGTGCAGGCGCCGGAGCTGAGGGTGGTTCCGCAGCAGGTGAAGGCGCAGGCGGTTCGGCTGCAGGCGATGAAGACATCGTGGATGCCGAAGTAGTCGACGACGAAGAAAAGAAGTAGCCATGGCTGCTGAGGACGCGAACGGAAACCAGACCCCGGGCAACGAACCCGAGGAAAACCTGGACCCCCAGTCACAGCAGGCAGGATCCGCGGGCGAGCAGCCCGCCGCGGAGGGCGGCGCCGAGGGCGATGCCCTGTCCCAGGCGGAGGAAATCCTGAACAGTGCCGGTGCCGAAGCGCCCGCAGCTGCCGGAACCCCGGAAGCCGCGGAACTGCGCAATGACCTGCTGAGGCTGCAGGCCGAGTACGTGAACTACCGCCGCCGCGTGGAGCGGGACCGCGACGTCGCCCGGGAAATGGCAGTGGTGGGAATGCTCAATTCCCTGCTGCCGGTCCTGGACGACATCGAGGCTGCCCGCAAGCACGGCGACCTGGCGGAGGGGCCTTTCGCTTCGATCTCCGTGAAGCTGGAAAACACGCTCAAGGGCTACGGCCTGAGCCGGATCGATGAGACCGGAGTGGAGTTCGACCCGAACGTCCATGAAGCACTGATCCAGCAGCAGAGCCCGGACGTCACCTTCGACACCGTTACGCAGATCCTGCGCACCGGCTATAAGGCGAACGAGCGGGTGCTGCGCGCGGCACAGGTGATTGTCTCCGTTCCGGAGCAGTAGCACTTTGCGCCAGGGGCCGCCGAAAGGCGGTCCCTGGCGGCTCCGTACCGGAGCAGGCCTAAGCGTTGTTTATGCAAGACACAGGAAGGGGACACCAATTGGCTAGCCAGGATTGGGTCGACAAGGATTTCTACAAGATTCTGGGTGTTCCCAAGGACGCTTCCGACGCCGACATCAAGAAGTCGTACCGGAAGCTCGCCCGTAAGTACCACCCGGACCAGAACCAGAATGATCCGTCCGCGGAGAAGATGTTCAAGGATGTTTCCGAGGCCTACTCGGTGCTTTCCGACGCCGAGGAACGCCAGCAGTATGACGCCATCCGGGCCATGGGCAGCGGTGCCCGGTTCTCCGCAGGCGGCGGAGGCGGACCCGCCGGCGGCGGCGCCGGATTCGAGGACATCTTCGGCGGACTGTTCAACCAGTCCTCCGGGCGCTCACGCCGCACCACGTACAGCACCGGCGGAAGCAACATCCCGCCGGAGTTCGCCGACCTGTTTGGAGGCGGCGGTTTCGGCGGCGGAGGCTTTGGATCAGCGCCGCCCCAGAAGGGTGCGGACCGCACGGCCAGCACCACCATCTCCTTCGCCGGCTCCATCAACGGAACCGTCATTGGACTGCGTGAACCCAGCGGCGAAGTGGTAGAAGTCCGTGTACCCGCCGGCGTCAAGGACGGCCAGCGCATCCGGGTCCGGGGCAAGGGGATGCCGGGAGCTGCCGGCAACGGGGACCTCATGGTCACCGTGCACGTCACCCCGCACGACTTCTTTGTCCGGGACGGGAACAACATCCGCATCCACGTCCCCATCACGTTCCCGGAAGCGGCCCTCGGCGCCACCATTGAGGTACCCACGCTGACCGCGGACAAGGTCAAGCTTAAGATTCCGGCCGGCACGCCCTCCGGACGCACGCTGCGGGTAAAAGGCCGCGGCGTCCACACATCCAAGGGCAACGGCGACCTGCTGGTGACGGTCGACGTCGCGGTTCCCTCGCACCTGAACAAGGATGCAAAGGCGGCCGTTGAAGCTTTCGCGGACGCGACCAAGGGCGAGGACCCGCGCGCGGGCCTCGCGGCCAAGGCACGCCTCTAGCGCGTCAGGCGTATACGCCGCGCGCGCAGCTAATATAACGGGAACACCAGGGAAGCGGAGGAGAGGGCAGTGGGCATCGACGTCAATGCGCCGATCTTCGTGATCTCGGTCGCCGCAGAACTGGCGGACATGCATCCGCAGACGCTCCGCCAGTACGACCGGCTGGGCATCGTCAGCCCCAGCCGGGCGCCCGGCCGGTCCCGCCGGTACTCGCAGCGGGACATCGAGATGCTGCGGGAGGTCCAGCGCCTGTCCCAGGAAGGCGTCTCGCTTGAAGGCATCAAACGGATCATGCAGCTGCAGCAGCAGGTGAACGGACTCCGCCAGCGCGTGGACCAGCTCTCCGCCGAGCTGGACCAGGTGCAGCAGCGCAGCTCCGACATGGGCCGGGTCTTCGCTGCCGGCCTGGCCGGGGACGTCGTCACGCTGTCCCGCGGGCAGCGCCCGCCCGCCGCCAAGGCAGCCTCGCGCAGCGGACTGGCAGCACTGGTTGCCCGCAGCCGCCGGGTCATGGCGCTGCCGGCAGGCAAGGGGGCGGCCGTCGAAACCGAGCTGGGCTACACGGCCGACCGCGGGGATTTCTTCCGCTCCAGCTAGCTGCGCTCAGCGGAAGCGGCGGCCCTGGTCCCGCCGGTTGGCCCACACAGCCCCCGCGCACAGCAGGATGGTCCACGCCAGGAAACAAATGACCGACGACGGCGCCAGCTCGGTTCCGGAAAAGACAGACACGGAGATGTCCCGGGCAGCCCGCGATGGCAGGAAGAGCGAAAAGGTGTTCAGCCCCGGGGAGAAGATTGCCGGCGGCAGCATCATTCCACCCGCGAAGGCCAGCGGGAAGAACACCACCTGGGTGAGTGCGATCGCCACCTTTGACGTGCACAGGTAGCCGATCAGCAGCCCCAGGAACAGGAACGGCAGGCCGCAGAGCAGCCAGACCGCCACGGACGCCGGAATTCGCCACCAGGACAGGGTGCCGTCGGTGTACAGCTGCAGTCCGGCGGTGGTCGCGGCGCCAACCGCCAGGACCGGTATGAGGGCGAAGAAGGCGAACATCATGGCGGTTACTGCCCGGGCCACCGTGGCGGGGAAAGCCCCGGCAGGCAGGGTGCGCACGTAACTGCTCCAGGGATTGGCCCGCTCCTCGGCCACGCCGATTCCGTAGTTGAACAGGAATGCGCTCATCACGCCGAACACGGCCAGCTGCGCGATCGAGATCAGTGAGGCTTCCGGGTTGGACGTCACCGCCGTCTGCGGCAGCACAAAGAAGACCAGCGCCAGGGTGGGGAAAACCGTTGAGGACAGCACCGCCACCGGGATTCGCAGCTGTTCAAGCACCTGCGCCCGGGTGTGGATCCGGATCAGTGTGAAGAGCGGCTTATTGGCGGGGAGTTTCATGTTTCCGGGAATTGCTGGGGTGCTCATCCGGCTGCCTTCCTGTCCATGGTGCGGCCCTGCCCGGCTCCTGCGGGGGAGTGGGTGAGCGAAATGAATGCTTCCTCCAGGCTCGCGGCGTGGACCTCGAGTCCGCGGAAATCCACCTCGTCCCGGACCAGCGTCCGAACTGTTGCATCGGCGTCGTGCGTGAGGATGGTGGTGGCGCCGGACGGTGCCAGGCTGGCTGACACTGTGTCCGGCAGGGAGTCGAAGAACGACGGCGGCAGGGCAGTGTGGAAGGAAACGCGGCTGACGCTGACCCGGCTGCGGATTTCATCCACCTGGCCGTCCGCCACCACGGTTCCGCTGTTGATGACCACCACGCGGCTGGCCAGGTTCTGGATCTCGTCCAGGTAGTGGCTGGTGATCAGGAGTGTTCCGCCTGCTGCGCGGTAGTCGGCCAGCCGTTCCCAGAGGTTCTCCCGTGCTTCCACGTCCAGGCCGGTGGTGGGTTCATCAAGGATCACCAGCCGGGGCCGGCCCACCAGGGCCAGGGCTACCAGCAGGCGGCGCTGCTGGCCGCCGGAGAGTCCGCCGCACTGCTTGCCTGCCGCCGGGCCCAGTCCGAATCCGTCCAGCAGTTCGGCTGTGGGTATGGGGTTGGCGTAGTGCGACCCGACGAAGTCCACCGTTTCCCGCACCCGCAGGGTAGCGGGCACCGAGGTGGCCTGCGGTGTGGTGCCCAGCTGCTGGCGCGCCTGCGGGTTCCGCGGTTCCCGGCCGAAGAGCTCAACCCGGCCGGAGTCCGGCTGGCGGAGTCCGCTGAGCAGGTTCAGCAGTGTGGACTTGCCGGCGCCGTTGGGTCCCAACAGGCCAACGGTCTCTCCGGCGGTGACGGTGAAATCGATACCGTCCAGGGCGGACACCGGGCCGTAGCTTTTGCGGACGCCGTAGGCGCCGGAGAGGACTTCGCCGCGAGGGGAAGGAATGGTCATGGTTCAAAGCTCCTGAGAGGGGTCGGCGCGGCGGTTAGGCCAGGCCTGAGAGCAGATCGTGGAGGTTCTTGCGGTAACGGGCGTAGGCGGCTTTTCCCTCGGGGGTGATGCCCACGTAGGTGGCGGGCGTACGTCCTTCGATGGTTTTGGTGACTTCCACGTAGCCGGCGGTTTCGAGCTTCCGCAGGTGGGTGGAGAGATTGCCGGCCGTCATGTCCAGCATCTTCTGCAGCTTGGTGAAGGCAATCTGGTTGTTTTCGCCCACTTCATTGAGCGTAGTGAGGGCTCGCAGGCGGGATTCGGCGTGGATTACGGGATCGAGTTCGGGCATCGCTCAGCCGTTCCGCTGCCGGCGCGTGCGCAGGTATTCGACGGCGGATCCGGCCAGCAGGCCGGTCGCGCCCAGGAAGAGGAACACGGCCAGGAAAAAGTCCGGACCGGACACCAGTGCCGCAATGGTGACCAGCAGCAGCCAGATGCCCAGCAGTGACTGGGCCTTGTCATTGAAGATGATTCCGCCGGTGATGTAGAGCAGGCCTACGACCAGAACAGCGATGGAGTTGACCAACAGGCCGCGCAGCCAGAATTCGTCCACCGAATTGCCGATCACGGCGCTCATGGCTGCCATGACGGTGAAGCCCAGTGCCCAGGCCAGGCCGTACATGCCGCCCTGGAAAGCGGACTGCCCGCGGACGCCGCGGCTGCTGCGGGCAAACAGGACGATGGTGGTCAGGGTTGCTGCCGCGAGGGCCACTCCCAGAACACCGAGGGCCGCCGGGGGGTCCAGTTCAAGGAGTCCCTGCTGCGTTCCCCAGAGGGACCCGTAGCCGATAATCCAGGTGGTGCCCCATAGAAGGTAGACCAGGGCGGTGTTGCCACCGAGGTTTCGGCGGGCGGAACGCTCTGCCTCCTGCACGGTGCGAAGTGCTGAGTGCAGGTCAAGGGGCAGTTCTTCGGCCGAGGAGTCCGGGTGGGCGGTGGACTGTTTCGGTGCGGCCGGTAGGTGCGGTCCGGTTTCGTTTTTGCTCATGCAAAGTAGTTTGCACTACAAACCTCGCCAGCACAAGGCGTAGAAGGTCTGTGGTTCCGTTAGCGGATTCGGCGGCCGGGGAAACGCCGGTCCGGGACGGCTAGGCCAGCCGCGAGCGGACGATGTCGCTGACGGCCTTGCCGTCGTACCGCCCGGCAACCTTCGCGGTAACCGGCTTCATGACCTGGCCCATCGAGCGCATGCCCAGCTCGGTGCCGCTGGCCTTGAGTTCCGCGATGACACTGTCCACGATCGCCGTGACGTCCTCCTCGCTGAGTGCCTCGGGCAGGTACGCCTCGATGACCTCGGCCTCGGCGATTTCAGCGTCAGCGCGGTCCTGCTGGCCGGCCTCCACGTAGATCCGGGCGGTGTCACGGCGCTTGGCAGCTTCCTTCTGCAGCAGCGAGATGACTTCCTGGTCCGTCAGGTCCACGGGGGTCTTGCCGGACTTCTCGCGGGTGCCGATTTCGCCAAGAACGTTGCGGACCGTGGTCAGCTCGAGCTTTCGGCCGGCCTTCATGTGAGCGGTTACGTCGGCCTGGAGCTGTTCTTTCAAGGTCATCGTCTGTTCCTTCGCGATAGTTCCCGGTCCGGAATGACACCGGCTGTCCGGGGATGATGGGGCGGTGCCGTGCGTCCGGATGCTGCCGTGCAGCTAGATGCGGCGGTAGGTCAGATCGAAAATAAGCCGGCCTGCCTGGTGGGCCTTGTTCTCGAAGCTGGTGAGGATCCGGCCCTCGAAACGCGGGGCCCACCCGCCCAGGGTATCGACGTCGTCGGACGCCTCCTTGCCTTCGAGCCCCTGTGCACGGACCTGGGTCAGCGGGCTCCCGGCGCCGGAACGCTCGCCCGGGTGCAGGCTTTCGAACTGCGCGGAGGCATCCAGCACCTCACGCATCTGGACGGCGTAGTCGGACCAGTCGGTGGCCAGCCGCCACAGGCCGCCGGGGGCCAGTGCCCGGGCAGCCAGTTCGGCGAAGCTGTCCTTGACCATGCGCCGCTTGTGGTGCCGGGTCTTGTGCCAGGGATCGGGGAAGAAGACCCACAGTTCGTCAACGGAACCGGCCGGAAGCATGGTGGTGAGGACTTCGGGTGCGTTGGCCTGCACAACGCGCACATTGGTCAGGTTCTTCTGCCCGATGCGCTGCAGCGTCTGGGCGAGACCTGGCAGGTATACCTCGACTGCCAGGAAGTTCTTGTCCGGATTCTGCTCCGCGGCATGGGTGATGGCTTCGCCGAGGCCGGAACCTATTTCGACGACGAGGGGAGCCTTGCGCCCAAAAGCCGCCTCGGCGTCGAACACGTACTCCGGGTCCACCGAAGTGTCCGAGTGCACGCGTGGAACGTCGATGACGAAGACATCCGAGAGTTCATCCCAGGCCTGCTGGCGACGGCCCTGCAGGCGGGATCCCCTGCGGACGAAGGACACCGGGGCCCGGAAATGCACGGAATCGGGGTTTTCAGGCCCGTCGGCTGCGTCGGAAACGGGCAGGGCTGGGTCAGTAGTCATCGGTGTTAATGCTACCCGGGGGCAGCCAGGGCCGGGTCTGCATGTAAGCACCCCTAATTAGGTAACTGGAGGCGATCCGGTAAACTAGGGGAAGTTGTTGCGACTGCCGCGCCTAAAAGCCGCGTGTGTAAGCAGCGCAACCTGCGTCGATGAACGCTTTCTTTTGTCCCGCCCGTTCGGTACGTGCGGTGGACACTGTCTGACTTTTCTTCGGCGAACCCTCTGCGCCAGATGGCCTAGGGGGCCATTTACCGAAAGTTGCCTGTCTTTTTATGACTACTTTTGCTGCCCTTGGCGTACCCAAGGCGCTTGTTTCTGTTCTCTCTGCCCAGGGAATTGCCGAGCCGTTCCCCATCCAGGTGCAAACCCTGCCGGACACCCTCAAGGGCCGGGACGTCCTGGGACGCGGACGCACCGGTTCCGGCAAGACCCTTGCTTTCTCGCTTCCGCTCGTTGCCCGCCTGGCTGAGGGCGAGGCCGCCTACCGCCGCCGGCCGAACCGCCCGCTGGGCCTGGTGCTGGCACCGACCCGCGAACTCGCCACGCAGATCAACAACGTGATTGAGCCCCTGGCAGCCGAGCTCGGCCTCAATACCACCGTGATCTACGGCGGCGTTTCCCAGCAGCGCCAGGAAAAGGCACTGGCCACCGGCGTAGACATTGTCATTGCCTGCCCGGGCCGCCTCGAGGACCTGATGAAGCAGAAGATCATCAGCCTTGAATCCGTTGAAATCACCATCCTGGACGAGGCAGACCACATGGCTGACCTCGGCTTCCTTCCGGTCGTCCAGCGCCTGCTGGACCGCACTCCGGAAAAGGGCCAGCGCCTGCTGTTCTCCGCCACCCTGGACAACGGCGTGGACAAGCTGGTGCGCCGCTACCTCTCCAACCCGCTGACCCACTCCGTCGACGAGCCGCAGGCCGCGGTCAGCACCATGGAACACCACGTGCTGCTGGTCCAGGACCAGACGGCGAAGAAGCTGCTGGTCAAGGAACTGGCCTCCGGCCAGGGCCGCCGCATCATGTTCATGCGCACCAAGCACCACGCCCGCAAGATGGCCAAGTTCCTCACGGACAGCGGCATCCCCGCCGTGGACCTGCACGGCAACCTTTCGCAGAACGCCCGTGACCGGAACCTGGCCGAGTTCGCCTCCGGTGATGTCCGCGTCCTGGTCGCCACCGACGTCGCCGCCCGCGGCGTCCACGTGAACGACGTCGAGCTGGTTGTCCACATCGATCCCCCCACGGAGCACAAGGCGTACCTGCACCGTTCCGGCCGCACCGCGCGTGCCGGCTCGGACGGAACCGTGGTTACGGTGACCCTGCCCGAGCAGAAGGGCGAGGTGTCCAAGCTGATGAAGGCTGCCGGCGTCGACGTCTCGATGGAGAAGGTCTCCCACAACTCACCGTCCATTGCCAAGCTCGTGGGCGAACGTGCTGCCGTCGTGGAACCGCACGTCCGTGCAGCCCAGCTGGCAGCAAAGTCCCCGCAGCAGGGCGGCGGCCGGTCCACTGGGGCGAACGCCCAGCGCAAGCGCGCGGCCCGTTCAGGCTCCGGAACCCGAGCCGGTGGCCGCGGCGGTGCAGGTGGACGCGGACGCGTCTCCGCTGAGCGCACGGCTTCCTCCGATGCGCCCCGCGCCCAGCGCAGCCCAGAAGGACGCCGCGGCGCGGCCGCGGCAGCAACGTCGCAGGGCCGCAACCGCCGTCCCGCCACCGGGCAGCGCGCCGGTGACGTCGCCGCAACCGGCACGCACCGTTCGGGCACCCGCTCAGCTGCGCCGTCAGGCAGCGGCCGTCCCGCCCGCTCCGCCGGTCCCCGCCGGGCATCGGCACCGGCGTCGAACGAACGCCGCGGACGCTAACAAGCACGCTAGGAAAGGCCCTGCATCCGTTTTTCGGTTGCTGGGCCTTTCCTGTTTAACGGGGCGGCTTCGGTCAGGGCATGGGCCTATCCGAGTTTGAGGCCGTGCTCGTTCAAGGCCGCTTCAATGAGATCCAGCGCCTTGGGGCCCACACCGTGCAGGCGGGCCAGTTCCTGCCGCCGCATTCCGGCGAGCTGCCGGAGGGCGGTGAATCCGGCTGCTCCCAGGCCCCGCGAGGCAGGGGCGCCGATTCTCGGCAGCTCATCCAGCGACGTCGGGGATTTACCCATGGTTCGAGACTAGCCAGCCGGGGCTCCGCGGCCCAGACGTGCCGGCGTTACCCGCCCGGCGAACGGGCCTTCAGCCGAGGGGATAGAAACTGACGACGGCGGCAAAGCCGCGGCCAAACACCTTGGGCTGGTCTGCGCCGCCGGCGACTGTGTCCAGCAGCTCGAGGTCTTCGGGAGCATCTTCGCCGGGTAAAAAAGCCTTGGCGGAGCCCTGCAGCAGTACCAGGAACTGGTCCGCCCCCAGGGACGGAGAATTCTTCTTGGACAGTTCCACCACCATGACCGCAGCACCGAAGCTGTCCCGGTTAACGAGGGTGTTAAGCACGGTAACTTCGCCGGTAGGCAGGGACGCCTGAACCGGGACGTCGCCCGGGTAGCGCAGGGGCCGGAGACGTTCCATGGCGTGCTCGGTACCCTCAACGTCCAGGACCAGCAGTTCGCCTTCCACCGGGACCGTGATCCGGTCGACGCCGGGGAACGTGGTGAACGGCCCGGACTTTTCTACGGTCGCAGCGGACAGGCGCCATCGGGGAGCGCCGGTTGAATCCTTCGGTCCGAATGCCAGGTCCTTGGCGCGGCCGGAATTCGACCCCCAGGAGCGGGAAGGAAGGGATGCGAACCGCACCAGGGAATTCGTCATGCCTACTCGATGAGAGCCTGGCGGCGGCGGGCTTCGAGGACGTGCCGCCGTGCCGCGTTGCTGATCAGGAACCGCCGGCCGGTGGTCTCGGCCGGGACAATCCGGATGAAGTTGTTCTTTTCCCCGGCCTGCCAGGGGAAAAGCTCAAGGTCGGCGGAATCCAGGACATCCTCGATGGACTCGAGCCGGGATGCCGTGCCCTTGGCAACGACGCTCCACGCGTAGCCCAGCCGGTCGTCGTAGCCGTCGACCTCGAAGGCAACGGCGGACCCGTTCAGTGCCGCGGCGAGCTTGGTGCCCTCAGCGGTACGGAAAACCAGGGTTCCGTGGTCCACGGCAAAGTTGATGGGGAAAATATCCGGGTGTCCTTCGACCACCACGGCCAGCCGCCCCACGGACGCCTGGCGGATGTAGTCCCAGCAGTCGCTGGATCCGAGTTCGACGGGTACACCTGCATCTTTGGTTGGCGGCATGTCCCCAGTCTAGGCACAAGCACGGCGGAGCAGGTAAGCACCCCGCCCGTGACTCCGCAGGCCAAATGGAGAACAATGGATCCATGAAGGCAATCCTGAACGTCATCTGGCTCCTGTTCGGCGGCATCTGGCTGGCGCTGGGGTATGTCCTGGCCGGAATTCTCTGCTGCCTGCTCATCGTGACCATCCCGTTTGGCATAGCCTCATTCCGGATTGCGTCCTATGCCCTGTGGCCCTTCGGCCGCACGGTTGTGGACAGCGGCCGCGGAACGGGAGTGCTGGCCACCGTAGGAAATGTCATCTGGGTGGTTTTTGCCGGCATTTGGATTGCCATCGGCCATGTGCTGACCGCCATTCCCATGTTCGTCAGCATCATCGGCATTCCGCTGGGCATCGCGAACCTGAAGATGATCCCTATTTCCCTCACGCCCCTGGGCAAGCGGATTGTGCCTACGTCCGGTTCCGGACTGGTGCCCTACAACCGCAACGCTCCCTACGGTACGTACCCGGGACCGTATTACCGCTAGCCCGCCAGGCCCTCCAGGAAAGCAGCCGCCAAAGCTGCCGAATCCGTGCTGCTGCCCTGGACGAACACGGCCAGTGCAACGTCTCCCTGGACCGCCGTCACCCAGCCAAAGCCGGCCTTCTCACCGTCCGTTTCGGCGGTGCCTGCTGCTGCCAGGACCGGCCCGCCGGAAACAGACTGCAGGGCTCCCACCGCGTCCCCGTCAACTGCATCGGCCACATTGGCGCGCAGCGCGCTGCGCAGTGATGTGGCTTCCTTCGAGCTGATGGCGGGAGCTGCGTCGGTGCCCGACGGCGGCGTTCCTGCCCCTTCGCCTCCGGGCTCCTCCGTGTTGAGGACCAGGACCGGTGAAACCAGTTCGCCACGGGCAACGGTTGCCGCGGCAACCGCTGCGGCAAGGGGAGAGGCCAGGACTTCGCCGCCCGCGAGGGCACCCGCCTGCTGTGCTCCGTCGGAGCCGTTCTGCACTGCCCCGTAGAAGGCCTGCGTTCCCAGGCCCGAGGTAATGCCCAGTCCCAGCGACTGGGCGGCAGCGCTGAGCGCAGCGGCGTCGGCCGCCCCGGATCCTCCCGAGCGCAGGCGGGCCAGGGCGTTTACGGGTTCGAACCCGGTCCCGAGGGAATACTCACCCATCAGGGCGGGTTGCGTTCCGTCCGTCCCTGTTCCGCCGGCGACGGCCAGGACGTTGCCGGTGGACGGCTGGACTGCCACGAGCGATGCACCGGGGGAGTCAGCCAGGACGGCATCCGCACGGGACTGGATTCCCGGGTCAAGGGTGGTTTGAAGGGCTGTGCCGGGTTCTGAGGGGGCTTCGAAGAGCGGAGCCGAAGCGGAGTTGTCCGAGTCCAGGATGCGGACCGTGACGGCGTCCGAACCACGCAGCTGCGAGTCGTATTCACCCTGGAGGCCGGAAAGCCCGGCCAAGTCCCCCTTGGCCAGCGGTCCGTCAGCCGCCATTTCCTCGGTTGCCGGTCCCACGCTTCCCAGCAGTGCGGCCGCAAAACCGGGGCTTGGGGCCAGCACCCGTCGTTCGGCAAGGGCGGCGGCTCCCGGAATGGTGGCGATGTCCGTTTCGAATGCCGGGGAAACCTTGTCCTGCCGCACTGTCACAACGTCAACGAACGCATCAGGTCCCGCCGCCTGGACCTTTGCGGCAAGCGCGTCCGCGTCCAGTCCCAGGTAGAGGGATAGATAGAAGACAGAGGAGGCGTACTCATGGGCGCCGAGTACCGATTTGTCCAGGCCCACACGCCACACCGGCCAGTGCCGCATCAGCACTGATCCGCCCGCTCCGAGAATATCCGCACGCGGCGGCGGGCTGGCCTTGCGGACCAGCCGCTGTCCGGGTAGGAGATCCGGGTGCACGGTGGTGGACCGGAAACGCGTCTGCCACCCGGTGTCAGGGCCGCGTTCTAGCGTCACCGTGGTTTCGTAGCTGAAGTCCTCCGGCGACGCGTTGACGTCCCACACATACTTCAGGGTGGCTACGGCCTCATTGGAGGAAACCTCGTCGATCTTGGCGACCGTTACGGAAGGGTTGATGTTCATGCCGGCGACTTCGTACTCGAGCATCCCGTTCACCGCCTCGACGGTGGACCCGGCGAACTCGTTTCCGGTGACGTCCAGGCGGGACAGTCCCTCGGCCAGCGAGGCGACGGACTGTTCCGGACCAGGGCGTTCTTCAGGAGAACATCCGGCCAGCGCGAGGCCGAGTACTGAGAAGGCTGCGGCGGCAGCAGCAAGGCGGTTCTTCCCCATGCCGGAAGGCTAGCCGTGCGCCTGCGGAAATGGCACTGGAAAGGCCGAAAACCGGGTGCCCGAAGAGCTATTGGACGCTTGCGGCCAGCCCGTCCAGGAACGCCTTCATCACCGGTCCGCCGGACGTGGAGCCCAGTTCGCCTTCTTCGATGAACAGCGCGACGGCGAGGTCCCCCTGCAGTGCCACTACCCACGCGTGCGTGCGCGGCGGAACGTCGCTGCCGAACTCGGCAGTACCGGTCTTGGCGAGCACCGGCTCTCCGAGTACGGAGCCCAGCAGCTGCACACCGCCGTCGGTCACCACGGCACGCATCATTTCGCGCAGCGTCGCGGCCTCCTCAGCCGTCAGCGGAGCTGCACCGGGCTGGGTTGCGGACGGTGAAGCGGAGGCCGACGGCGATGCAGTCTCCGGCGTCGGCGATTCCTGGACCAGCACCGGTGAGACCCGGCTGCCGTTGCCGATCGATGCGGCCGCTACTGCCAGCGCGAACGGGGAAACGAGCACCTGACCCTGCCCGATCATTGAGGCAGCGTGTGCCGTGCCCTCCGCACTGTCCGGGACAGAACCAAAGTAGGCACCCGTGCCGATCGGGGAATCGATTCCAATGCCCAGGCTCCCGGCGGCCTCCGCAAGGGAGGCCTGGGAAACATCGCCGCGCGCATTGATGAACGCGGTATTGCAGGACTGGGCGAAGGCCTGGATCAGGGGGATTTCGCCTAGGAACTGCGCGGGATAGGTGCTGGCGTTATTGAACTTCCGTCCGTCCACGTTCAGCTCGGCCGGGCAGCCAACCGTGGCCTGGGGAGTGGATCCGGAGCGAAGCATTGCCAGGGTGGTGGCCAGTTTGAACGTGGATCCCGGGGCGTACTGTCCAAGCAGGGCAGTCTGCTGGCCCTGGCTGCCGGGTCCGTTGGCAACGGCAAGGACGTTGCCCGTAGAGGGCTGGATGGCAACCAGCGCGGAGGCGGAGGGTTCGTCTTCCAGTACCGATTCCGCGAGTGTTTGAACCGCCGGGTCCAGCGTGGTGTGAAGCTCACCGCTCGAGCCGGCGTCCTGGAAGAGGGGAGCGGAGCGGACGTCGTCAGGGGTCGCGGTTGCGATGGTCACTGAATCCGTGCCGCGCAGCAGGTCGTCGTATTCGCGCTGGAGGCCTGAAAGGCCTGTGATGTCACCGGCGGAGAGCGCGCCGTCGGAATTCTCGATGAGCTCGGCGGTGGCTTCCCCGGCTGAACCGAGCAGGGCACGGGCGAAGGTGCGGGTGGGGGCGAGGGACAGGGTGGAGTTCAGGGCGGCGGCACCCGGGATTTCAGCGACGTCGGCCTGGAAAACAGGTGGGGGGCTGACGGAGTCCTGGCGGAGTGTAATGGCTTCCACGAAGGCTTCGGGTCCGGCTGCGAGGACCTGCTCCGTGAACGGTGCCGGGTCCAGTTCCAGGAACTCGGCCAGCGCCGCGGCGGAGGGTTCGAGCTCCGCCTCCGTGATGCGGGTCTTGTCGATCCCCACCCGCCACACGGGACGTTCGGTGACCAGCACCTCGCCGTCGGCGCCGAGGATGTTCCCGCGCGGAGCCGGCGACACCTCGCGTACCAGGTGGTCCTCCGGCGCCAGGTCCGGGTGGACTGCGGTGGAAGTGAAACGGACCTGCCACTCGTCTTCGGTCCCGCGCTGCAGCGCGACGGTGGTGTCATAGCGGTAGTCATTGTCTGAGGCATTGACGTCCCAGACGTAGGACAGGGTGGCAACCGCCTCGCCGTCGCCGGTTTCTTCCACCGAGGCCACGCTGACTGACGGCTTCAGCGGGTCCATTCCCGAGGTCCAGTCCGCAAGCCGGGTATTGGCCTCCTCGGCCGTGGATTCAACAAAGACGCTGTCCGAGACGTCCAGTTCCGCCAGGCCTTCAGCGAGTGTGTTCGCTGCTTCCTCCGGGGACGGGGCCTCCTCCGAGCAGGCCGTAAGGGTCATCCCCAATACGGCGACGGACAGGACGGACGCAAGCCAGCGGTTTTTCCCCATCCGCATAGAGTACCGGCGGAGCCAAAAAAGCGGACACAGGCGCCGGGCGCCCGTGTCCGCTTCGCTGGCAGGACCGCTAGCGTGCGGCGGTCCCGGCCCCCGTGGCCGAAACAGATTCGCTGCGGGCTTCGCGGACCAGTTCGGCACAGCGCTCGCCGATCATCATGGTGGTGATGTTCGGATTGACCGTGGTCAGCTCCGGCATGACCGAAGCGTCCGCTACGCGCAGTCCGGTAACGCCCTTGACCCGCAGCTGCGGATCCAGCGGCGACAACGCGTCGTCGGGTGCTCCCATCCGGACGGTGCCAGCCGGGTGGTAGACGGTGTTGTGGGTCTTCCGAATGTAGTCGGTGATTTCCTCGTCAGTCTGTACCTCGGGCCCGGGGTAGAGTTCCCGGCCGGCCCAGTCTGCCATGGCCGGCGAGGCCACAATCTCGCGGGCCTTCCTGATGCCGTAGACCATCACGCGCATGTCATGCGGGTCGGTGAAGTACCGCGGGTCCACCATGGGCTTGTCGCGGAAGTCCCGGCTGCGCAGCCGCACGGTGCCGCGGGAACGGGCGTGGGTCACGTTCGGAGTCAGGCAGAAGCCGTTCTCCGTGGTGGGGTAGCCCTGGCGCAGGGTGTGCATGTCGAAGGGGACGGAGCCATAGTGGAACATCAGGTCCGGGCGGTCCAGGCCGTCTTCGGTGGGCGTGAAGATGCCGATTTCCCACCATTGCGTGGAGGACTCGCGCATGGGCTGCTTCGCTTCCCACTGGATGACGCCCTCGGGGTGGTCCTGCAGGTTTTCTCCGACGCCGGGGGAGTCGACGCGCACGTCGATCCCATGTTCGGCCAGGTGCGCCGCGGGGCCAATGCCCGAAAGCATCAGCAGCTTGGGGGAATCGATGGCGCCGGCGGAGAGGATCACTTCCGTCCGGGCCGTGAGTGTGTGGGTGCGGGCGAACTGCCCGTCCACCACGTCGACGCCGGTGCAGCGGTTGTCCTGGTCGAACTTCAGCTCACGGGCACGGAGGTCCGTCAGAAGGGTGAAGTTGGGCCGGTCCATGACCGGGTGGATGTAGGAAACCGACGACGACGAACGTGTTCCGTCCGCGCGGCGGTTGATCTGGAAGAAGTTCGCGCCGTTGATGACGGTTTCACCGGTGTTGAACTTCACGCGGGGAATGCCGGCCTGCTCGCAGGCATCCAGCAGGGCCACGCCGCAGGGGTCGCTCGGCGGAATGTTCATGAGGTGAACCGGGCCGCTGTCCCCGTGGTGCGGGGCGTCAGGACCGGCGTCCTCGTTCTTTTCCAGCTGCTTGAACAGGCGGAAGGCCATTTCCGAGTTCCAGCCCTCGGCGCCGAACCGTGATTCCCATTCATCAATGTCCTCGCGCGGGGCCCAGAAAGCGATGCAGGAGTTGTGGCTTGAGCAGCCGCCCATGACCTTGGCACGTGCGTGGCGCATGAACGAGTTGCCGTTTTCCTGCGGCTCGATCGGGTAGTCCCAGTCGTAGCCGGATTCGAGCAGCTCCATCCAGCGGTCCAGCTGGAGGATTTCATCCAGCCCGCGGTCATCCGGCCCGGCCTCTATCAGGGCGACCTCGACGGACGTGTCCTCGCTGAGCCGGGAGGCGACCGCCGCCCCGGCGGAGCCTCCGCCGATGACGATGTAGTCGAATTCGGTCTTCTGCAGATCAGTCATGGAACTTAGTTGACCTTTCCGTGGTCGGTGAACCAGCCGGTCACCTGGGGATTGATGTTCTGGTAGATGTGCTTGGCTTCCTGGTACTCACCGAGGCCGGTGGGTCCGAGTTCCCGGCCGACGCCGGAGATGCCGAAGCCTCCCCATTCCGCCTGCGGCAGGTAGGGGTGGAAGTCGTTGATCCAGATGGTGCCGTGGCGCAGCCGGCGGGCGACGCGCTGGGTTTTTCCGGCGTCGGAGGACCAGACGGCGCCGGCCAGGCCGTAGGAAGTGTCATTGGCCAGGGCAACGGCTTCGTCTTCGCCGTTGAACGTTTCCACGGTGACTACCGGGCCGAAGGCTTCGTCCAGGAGGGCCGAGCTGCCGCGCTTCACGTTGTCCAGCACGGTGGGCGCGTAGTAGTAGCCCTTCTCGAGTTCGCCCGTGCCCCAGGTTCCGCCGCAGCGGAGCCGGGCGCCTTCTTCCTGTGCCTTCTTCACGTAGGCAGTGACCTTGTCCCGGTGCGCCTCGGAAATCAGCGGCCCGGTCTCAGCGGTTTCATCGAAGGGCCCGCCCATCCGGATCTGCTCTGCCCGGCGGACGAGTTCGGCGGTGAAGCGCTCGGCAATCGGCTCCTCGACGATCAGGCGGGCGCCGGCGGAGCAGACCTGTCCCGAGTGGACGAATGCAGCGTTCAGGGCATTGTCCAGGGCGGCGTCGAAATCCGCGTCGGCGAAGACAACGTTGGGGTTCTTGCCGCCGAGTTCGAGCGCGACCTTCTTGACCGTTCCTGCTGCGGCCGCGGCAATGGTCTTGCCGGTGGCGACGCCGCCGGTGAAGGAAACCAAGTCGACGTCGGGCGATTCCGCCAGCGGCGCTCCCGCCACGGCACCGGCGCCGAGCACCAGGTTGGCCGTGCCGCGGGGCAGGCCCAGGTCCTCAAGGACCTTCATCATCAGGATGGACGTGGACGGGGTTAGCTCCGAGGGCTTGAGCACGAAGGTGCAGCCGGCGGCCAGGGCCGGGGCGATCTTCCAGGCCGCCTGCAGCAGCGGATAGTTCCACGGCGCGATCAGCCCGCACACGCCCACCGGCTCGTACTCAATGCGGGAGACGACCTCGGGGTTCCCCGCGTCAACGATCCGGCCGGCGTTCTGGCCTGCGATCTTTCCGAAGTAGGTGAAGCACGCAGCGATGTCGTCCATGTCGATTTCGCTCTCGACCAGCCGCTTGCCGGTGTCCAGGGTCTCGGCGCGGGCGAAGTCGGCCTTGCGGGCCTTCAGTTCGGCGGCGACACGGAGCAGGAAATCGCCGCGCTCGGGGGCGGGAACCGCGGCCCATTCCCCGCGGTCGAATGCGGAGCGGGCGGCGGCAATGGCCTTGCCGGTGTCCTGCGCCGTGGCCTCGGAGACGACGGCAACCAGCTCGCCGTCGGCGGGGTTGCGGATTTCACGGGTGCCGCCGTCGGACGCGGGTACCCAGGCTCCGTCGATGAAAAGGGTTGCGGGCGTGGTCATCGTTTCTCCTCCCCGCCGACAAAGTCGGCGTCCCAGTTGTCTTTGACAACGGGGTCTTCGGTGATTGCGGTGTTTCCAGGCACCTCACGGTTGAGGTGCAGGAATTCGAGGTGGCGTTCGTAGTGGTCAAGGACGTCGGTGATGAGCTGGTCCTTGGTGTAGCCCATGACGTCATAGCCATGGCTGCCCTCCAGCGAGAAGACCTCCATGCGGAAGTACTTCGTCTCAGCCGAGGCGCTGCGCAGGGCGTAGGAGGGGGTCTCATACTCCACGGGGTAGACCTGGTACTTGAAGGGGCGCTCGTCGCCAAGGCCCACGGTTAGGTCTGCGGTCAGGATGCCGTTCCCCGCCTCGGTCTGGCTGAGGGAAACTTCCGCACCCTTGGACTCGAGCTCGTCATGAACTTCGGCCAGGGCCGGGCAGGCCACGACCTCCACGAAGCGGGCTGCCTGCCGGCGTCCGGGATAGGACATGGCGCGGGTGAGCCGCTGGCGCCAGGTGCGGCCGCCGCGCGGATCCGGACTGCGGCCCGCGATCATGCTCGGCAGCGACGCACGGAAGCTTGCCGCCAGCGAGTGCTCAACCCTCAGCGCCTTGTACACCCCGAGCATGATGAACAGCAGCAGGATCGAGAGCGGCAGCCCCATGATGATCGTGGCGTTCTGCAGTGTGGTCACACCGCCCACCATCAGCATGGCGAGGGTCAGCAGGCCGGTGATGACGGCCCAGAAGACGCGCATCCACTTCGGGGCATCAGAGTCGGCGTCCTTCAGATGGGACGTGAAGTTGGCCATCACCAGAGCGCCGGAGTCCGCCGAGGTGACGTAGAACAGCAGCCCGGTGAAGGTTGCGATCGCTGCGGTGGCCGGCAGCCAGGGGAACTGCTCCAGCAGTCCGTAGAAGGCCCGTTCCGGCTGGTTCATGGCCACCTCGCCGAAGGCGGCGTTGCCGCCCATGACCAGGTCCAGGGCGCTGTTGCCGAAGATGGAGATCCACAGCAGGATGAAGGCGAACGGCACGATCATGACGCCGAGCACGAACTGGCGGATGGTGCGGCCGCGGGAGATGCGGGCCAGGAACAGGCCCACGAACGGCGCCCAGGCGATCCACCAGGCCCAGAAGAACAGGGTCCAGCCGGAGAGCCATTCATCCGGGCGGTCATAGGCCATGGTGTCCAGGGTCATCGCCGGGAAACGGCTCAGCACGTCGCCGATGTTCTGCACGATCCCGTCGAGCAGGAAGCTGGTTTTGCCCGCGATGAGGATAAAAACCATCAGGCCCAGGGCCAGGATGACATTGAGCTCGGAGAGCCGCCGGATACCCTTCTCGACGCCGGACACCACGGAGACGGTTGCCATGAGCACGGACAGGGCAATCAGCGCTATCTGCACGGTGAGGTTCTCGGGCAGGCCGAACATAAAGCTCAGGCCGTAGTTGAGCTGGACGACGCCGATACCCAGCGAAGTGGCGATGCCGAAGATGGTGCCCAGCAGGGCAGCAATGTCCACGCCGTGTCCGAGCGGGCCGTCGATCTTCTTCCCGAAGATCGGATAGAGCGCTGAACGGATACTCAGCGGGAGGTTGTGGCGGTAAGCGAAGTAACCGAGAGCCAGGCCCATGAGCGCGTAGAGCGCCCAGCCGGTGATGCCGTAGTGGAACAGTGTCCACACCAGCGCCTGGCGTGCGGCCTCTGCGGTGGAGCCGTCACCGGTGGGCGGGGCGAGGTACTGGGTCACCGGCTCCGAGACCGAGAAGAACATCAGGTCGATGCCGATTCCTGCGGCGAAGAGCATTGCACCCCAGGTGAAGATGCCGAATTGGGGCTTGGAGTGGTCTGGTCCGAGTTTGGTCCTGCCGATGTTGGAAAGGGCCAGGACCAGGACAAAAACCACGACCATGGTCACCACGAGGAAGTAGTACCAGCCCATGTTGGTGGAGACCCAGCCAACCATGGCTCCGATGACTTCCTCGGCGGACTCGGTGGAGATCATGGCCCAGAGGGCAATGGCCGTGATTCCCACTGCCGAGCCGGTGAAAACTACCTTGTTTGTGCGGGTTTTCTCCACGGCCGCGGGCGGCGCTTCGGATTCTGCAGTCTTGGTCATGACATCCTTCAAGGCTGTGTGAATAAAAAGTAAGGTCCCTTAGTCGTGGGCTTTAGCCTAGCAAGAGCCCATATGGCAGGCGGATTTGTGTGACCTGGGTCAACTGCGGGCACTGGGGCCGCCTGGGAGAAAGCTCATCGTCCCGTTGGGCCGGCTATCCCTCCGGCCCTGTCCGGGCCGCCGCTGTCCTGCTAACCTCCAAGAGAGTGCGGAACACGTGGCGCACCTCACATTGACCGGTTTCGGGGACGTCCGGCCGGACCGCTGGATCGATCCGGAAGCCTCCTTTGGGACCGTGCTGACGGCAAGCTGAAGGAGCGGGAATGTCCGAGTTGGACGTGTTGCTATCCGAAACCGAGCGGTCTTTTGGTCTCCGCCAGATCCAGGCCGGACACGCCCGGATGCTGGTCATCGGGCGGGATCTGCACCAACCCATCGGGGAGGTCTGGAGCGCCCTGTCTGATCCGGCCCGGATAGCGGCCTATTTTGCCCAGCCGAGCGGAGAACTGAGGCGCGGGGGCGATTATGAAATGGCGGGTTTCTCCACGGGGACCATTCTGCGGTGCGATCCGCCGCGCATGCTGACCGTGACATGGATTCCGCCGCACGGCAATCCAGGGGAACTTGAGATCCATCTGGCGGATATTGACGGTTCAACCCGCCTGGAGCTGCTCTATGCTTCGGTTCGCAAAAAGTTCGCAGTCATCGACCCAGACGCAGGAGAATGGGCGGCCGGACCAGGATGGGAATTCTTTATAGACCGCCTGGAAGCGCACGTCCAGGGCCGGGAGCTCTCATCAAACCTTGTGAGCTGGGCCCAGATGGAGGCGGAGGAGCGGGAGCTTTACCACGCGCGCAATGCCGAGTGGGAGCGCGTCCGGGAGGAGTTTGAGCGGCAGCATGCACCTCTGCCTGGACCTGAATAAACGCAGGTCAGGGCTCAGTCTAGCCTGTGGATAACTTTGCAGACTGGGGTTGAGTGAAGTACACTCAAGTTAGTTGAGTACGGTTGGATGAAGCGAGTGGGCCAGGCGTTCCATAAAGGAAACGGCACCTGGGCCGCGCAGCCCGTTCCAGCGGGATGGTGCTGAATCTGCCGGGAGCTTGAACGGTTTATCCGAGCCTGAGAAGGAGCCCGCCGTGGAAACCAAATTCACCACCAAGAGCCAGGAAGCGCTGCAGGCTGCAGCCATGAACGCCTCCACCGCCGGTAACCCCCAGATTGAGCCCGCGCACCTGCTGAAGGCTCTCATGGACCAGCGGCAGGGGGTGGCTGTCGCGCTTCTTAAGGCAGCAGGAGCCAATCCGGACGCGGTCAGCGTCGCCGCCAGCAGTGCCATCCACGACCTTCCCTCCAGCTCCGGCTCGTCCGTGCAGCAGCCGCAGTTCTCGCGGCCGCTGCTGCAGGTAATCAACACCGCGCAGCAGGAGGCAGCCCAGCTTGGAGATGCCTACGTATCCACCGAGCACCTGCTGCTGGCGCTGTCCGTGGACAACAGTCCCGCCGGTAAGGCCCTGCGGGACAATAATGCCGGCCACGATGCCCTGGCCGGAGCCCTTCCCAGTGTGCGAGGAGACCGCAAAGTGACCAATGCAGATCCGGAGAATACCCTGCAGGCGCTGGAGAAGTTCAGCACCGACCTCACCGAAATGGCCCGGGCCGGAAAACTGGATCCCGTGATCGGGCGGGACTCGGAAATCCGCCGTGTCATCCAGGTGCTGAGCCGGCGTACCAAGAACAACCCCGTCCTCATCGGTGAGCCGGGCGTGGGTAAGACGGCCGTAGTGGAAGGACTCGCCCAGCGCATCGTGGCCGGGGACGTCCCGGAGAGCCTCAGCGGCAAGACGCTGCTCTCGCTCGACCTTGGGTCCATGGTTGCCGGCGCCAAGTACCGCGGCGAGTTCGAGGAACGCTTCAAGGCTGTCCTGGAGGAAATCTCCAACTCCGAGGGCCAGATAGTCACCTTCATTGATGAACTCCACACCGTCGTCGGTGCCGGGGCCGCAGAAGGATCGATGGATGCGGGCAACATGCTCAAGCCCATGCTGGCCCGCGGGGAACTGCGCCTGATCGGCGCCACCACCCTCAACGAGTACCGGGAGAATATCGAGAAGGATGCCGCCCTCGAGCGCCGCTTCCAGCAGGTGTTCGTCGGCGAACCCAGCGTGCCGGACACCATCGGTATTCTCCGCGGGCTCAAGGAGCGCTACGAGGCCCACCACAAGGTGGCCATTGCAGACTCCGCCCTCGTGGCCGCAGCCACTCTGTCCAACCGCTACATCACGGGCCGCCAGCTGCCGGACAAGGCCATCGACCTGGTGGACGAGGCAGCATCCCGGCTGCGGATGGAGATCGACTCCGCACCGGAGGAGATCGACGAACTGCGCCGCGCCGTCGACCGCCTGACCATGGAAGAGCTCGCCATCAGCGGTGAAACGGACGAGGCCTCGCTGGAACGCCTGGAAGTCCTGCGCGAAGACATGGCGAACAAGAAGGAGCAGCTGGCTGCCCTGAACGCCCGCTGGGAAGCTGAGAAAGCCGGACTGAACCGCGTGGGTGACATCAAGGCCCGGATCGACGAACTCCGGTCCCTGGCGGAAAAGGCACAGCGCGACGGCGACCTCACGGAAGCCTCCCGCATCCTGTACGGCGAGATCCCGGCGATGCAGAAGGAGCTCGACGCCGCGCAGGAAGCCGAGGAAGACAAGTTCGGAGACGGAGCCCGTGAGCTGATGGTCTCCGAGGAAGTCACCGCGGACGATATCGCCGAAGTGGTCTCGTCGTGGACGGGTATTCCGGCGGGACGGATGCTGCAGGGCGAATCGCAGAAACTGCTGGACATGGAGTCGGTCATCGGATCGCGGCTCATCGGCCAGACCAAAGCAGTTGCCGCCGTCTCGGACGCCGTCCGGCGTTCCCGCGCCGGAGTTGCCGACCCGGACCGCCCCACCGGTTCCTTCCTCTTCCTGGGCCCCACCGGCGTCGGCAAGACCGAGCTTGCCAAGGCTCTCGCCGAGTTCATTTTCGACGACGAGCGTGCCATGGTCCGGCTGGATATGAGCGAGTACGCCGAGAAGCACACGGTTTCCCGGCTGGTCGGTGCCCCTCCCGGATACGTCGGCTACGAGGAAGGCGGGCAGCTTACGGAAGCGGTCCGTCGGCGCCCGTACTCGGTGATCCTGCTGGACGAGGTTGAAAAGGCGCACCCGGATGTCTTCGACATCCTGCTGCAGGTCCTCGACGACGGCAGGCTCACGGACGGCCAGGGACGCACCGTGGATTTCCGCAACGTGATCCTGATCCTCACCTCGAACCTGGGTTCACAGTTCCTGGTGGACCCCGGGCTGACGGAGGAACAGAAGCGCGAATCGGTCATGAACATGGTCAACGCGAACTTCAAGCCCGAATTCCTGAACCGCCTGGACGACGTAATTCTCTTCGATCCGCTGAACCTGGAGGAGCTGTCGGAGATCGTGGACCTGCAGGTCCAGGCACTGGCTACCCGGCTGCGGGATCGCCGCCTGACCCTGGAGGTCACGGATGCCGCCCGCGAATGGCTGGCACTGACCGGATACGACCCGGCCTACGGCGCCCGTCCGCTTCGCCGGCTGGTCCAGCGGGAGATTGGGGACAAGCTGGCCAAGGGAATCCTTGCCGGACGTATCTCAGACGGAGATACCGTGCTGGTGGACCGTCCGGAAGTCGCGGGAGACGAACTGGCAGACCCGGGCCTGACCGTCGAAGCGGCGGCACCCGTCCGCTAATTCCGTTCCCTGCCTGACGCGGAGCAGTAAAAAGGGAGGCTCAGTGCGAGCCTCCCTTTTTACTGCTCTATTGCTTTTTACTGGGCGTTTCCCAGGTCATGGCTGAACAATGAGGGATTCGGTCAGCTCGTCACTTGGCGCCACAACAAAGCAGTCAACCCGCCGGTCACCGGTGTTCCATGAATTCTGTGTGGGAACCGCGCGGTTGAGTTCAAGATCGGTGTATTTCGACGCCGCATCCGTGTAGATGACGGACGAACACACCTCTTCTGCCTTCGCGGCCAGCGCATCGGTGCCGGGGAAGGTGTCGGAATCAGCGTAGGTGGAGGTGGCGACCAGCTGTGCATTGTGGGCGGTCTCGCAGGTCACAACGGTCACCTCGGCATTCACGCTCTGGAAGTCCTGCAGGCAGGCGCCTGCCTCCAGATCGACCGGAGATACCGAATCCTCCAGGACACCCTCACCCCGGTTGCTGTCCGCGATCACCGTGGCGAGCCAGATGCCCAGCAGCACCACAATGAGGATTGACCCCAGCAGCACCAGCGTGCGGGTGGTCTTGCCCGGGCCCTTGCCGCGGGCGGCTGCTTCCTCGGCCTCACGGGTCCGCCGCGCACGGCGAGAGTCCGCCGGGACGGCACTGGCACCGGAAGGGTTCACCGTGTGGACTACGCCCGTGTCATCGGGATCCTTTTTGCTCAGCGTCAGCGACTCGAAGGAGTCAGTGACGGGAGCCGCGACGTCGGAGCTGCCGCCCTGGATAGTCGATGTATGGATCCGCGGACCGGCCGCCTTGGACGCAGCATCGTCTTCATCCTGGGGGCTGTCCTTGGCACTGCCGGCTTCCGTGGCATCCTCGTTCGAGCCGTTGTCCTCGGCAGGTGCCTCGGCAGGTTTCGGGGATGATTGAGGGCGAGCCTCCACGGGAGCGTCCGCGGCCTCGGCGTCATCATCGGCCGACTCGTCTGATGGCTTATCGCCGGATCCGTCCTTGGACTGGCCGGCGGCCGTGTCAGTGTTCGAATCGCCGTCTACGGCGGATTCGCTCGACGGTTCGCCCTGCGTGTCATCCGCTGCGGCGGGTTCCAGCTCCGTGAGCCCTGCCCCCGGCTCGACGGCGACTTCCGTGCCTTCGGGGGCGGGCTCGGAGATTCCTGCCTGCTTACCGGCTTCGGCAGCCTCCTCGGAGACTGCCCGCACCTCGGCGGCGGTTTCCGGCAGGGAAGCCGCCTCGGCGGCATCGGTGCTGATGGCCGGCGTCTCCAGCGACGGTTCGTCGAGGTGAACGTCATCAGCGGGAATGACTTTGGGCTCCGGCGGGGCCGCGTCCTGCGACTCGGCGTCGAAAGCGCCGTCCCACAGCTCGGCGTCGTGCCCGCCGTCGGTGGACAGCCAGGCCGGGGCGTCGGTGTGGGCGGACAGGTCGGGAACGGCAGCCGCGGTCGTTTCGGCGCCTGCACCTGTTTCCGGGGACTGGGCGGGTGCGGCGGCACTGGTCTGCGCAGTTCGGCCGTCGCCGGTTGCAGCAGCGGCGTTTTTGCCGGTTCCGGGGGCGGCGTTCGTCCCGGCAGCCTCGGGCCCGGTCGGAGTCGATGACGGTTCGTCCGCCGGACTCGAATTCTTCTTGGCTCCGGGGCCGGTGCGGACAGCGGGACGCTTGGCTCCGCCCTTTGAACCCAGCAGGCCCTTCTGGACGCCACCCTGGTTGGCGGCGGCCGGACGCCGTGCTCCGGAACCCTTGCCGCGTCCTGATTTTCCGGACTTGGCAGGTTTGGCGGGCTTGGCTGAACCGGCGCCCCGCTCCGGGTCGGTGGGGCCGGAGCGCCCGTTGGAGGCGGACAGCTGGGGCTTAATAACTGGAATGCTCCTTGTAGCAGGGTTGTTCCGGACCGGGGGTGCAGTTCGCGGTGTGGGCGGCTTGGCACTGGATCCCTTGGGGCGCGCGGTACTTCCGTTCGGGGTGGAAGGGCGCGGGGACTTCCCCGGCTGGGCTGTTCCCTGCCGCGGTGTCCTCTTTTGATCGCTCATGGTGAACGCCGGTCCTCCCTGTCCATGGCCGCAAAAGTGTCCCGCGGCATCTGTTCCTCCCTGACTTTAGCGAATTTGCAGGTCGCGGCGCAGTACGCACCTGCGGGAGAGAAGGACTAAACTGGGAAGTTGAGTGCGCCTGCGGGTCCTGAGGGGCACAACCCAGCGGGAAAACATGTAACCTGTAGTTACGACAAATTGACCAAATATTCCGGGGCCTCGCTCTCCTGCCCGAGCGACCACCTCCGGATCGACGCAAAAAGGGGGTCACGCCATGGGGCGCGGCCGTCAAAAGGCAAAAGCAACCAAGCAGGCACGCGAGATGAAGTACTTCACTCCTGCCACGGACTACTCAGCCCTGCAGCGTGAGCTGTCAGGACCCTCGAGCCGTCCGTCGAGTCGATATCCCGAGGAACCGGCCGAGCCGGACTACTCGGCGTACGAGGATAAGTACGCAGATCAATTTGGCGATGAAGACGATGATGATGAGGGTTCCCGCCGCATCGGATAGATGCCGGCAAACCCATTCTTCGGCAAACTGATTGCCCTCCTTCAGCGGATCACCAGCACGGTGGATCCGCTGAAGGGCGTTAAAGGCGGTAATTCCCCTTCGCTTCCCCTCCATCGAGATGACAGAAACTGCCCGTATCAAGGCTGATACGGGCAGTTTCTGTCATCTCGATGAGGCTCTGCCCCCGCCTCATCTCGATGAGGCGGGGGCAGAGCCTCCGGAAAGGCTAGGCGTAACTGCCCACCAGGCGGACGGCACCGCCGTCGACGCCCTTGGCGCCCTGGACGTAGTTGGGATCGCCGGCCTCGGAATCCGTGACGGCTCCGACGGTACCCATGGTCCAGGCCGGAACACCGCGTTCGCACAGGCGGGCCAGCGCAGCGTCCGCACCGGCGGCGTCGACAATCGCCACCATTCCGACGCCGAGGTTCAGAGTGCGCTCCAGGTCCGGCAGCGGTACATTGCCGAGCTCGCTGACGAGCTTGAAGACCGGCGGCAGTTCCCAGGTTGAACGGTCCACGGTGGCTTCCAGGCCCTTAGGCAGGACCCGGGCCAAGTTGGCGGCAAGCCCGCCGCCGGTCACATGGCTGAAACCGTGCACTCCAGCGGGCGCGTAGCGGGCCAGGTCCAAGCAGTCGGCAGCGTAGACGCGCGTAGGCTCCAGCAGCTCTTCGCCGAGGGTGCGCCCAAGCTCCGGGATCTGGCGTTCAAGCTGCCAGCCGGCGTGGTTGATGACGCGGCGCACCAGGGAGTAGCCGTTGGAATGGATGCCGGAGGACGCCATACCAATAACGACGTCGCCCTCCCGCACGCGCTCCGGGCCCAGCAGGTCCGCAGCTTCCACGACGCCGGTGGCGGCACCGGCGACGTCGTACTCGTTCACGCCCAGCAGGCCGGGGTGTTCAGCGGTCTCGCCGCCCACCAGGGCGGTGCCGGCAACTTCGCAGGCAGCCGCGATGCCGCGGACAATGTCCGCGATACGCTCCGGCACTACCTTGCCGCAGGCGATGTAGTCGGTCATGAACAGCGGCTCCGCGCCGACGACGACGATGTCATCAACCACCATGCCAACCAGGTCGAACCCGATGGTGGAGTGGATATCCAGTGCCTGGGCAATGGCGACCTTGGTGCCGACGCCGTCGGTGGAGCTTGCCAGCAGCGGCTTCTTGTAGGTCAGCAGCCGGGAAACGTCATAGAGCCCGGCGAATCCGCCCACCCCGCCAAGAACCGAGTCGTTGTGGGTTGCCTTGACCGCTGCCTTCATTAGCTCGACGGCCCGGTCACCGGCCTCGACGTCCACCCCTGCGGAGGCATAGGTGATGGCGTTTTCGCTCGCGCTCATACCGATTCTTTCTTGTCTGTTGGGGTCAGGAGGGGCTCGAACTCACTGTCCGGTCCCGGATCACAGCCGTTGGAGCCGTCCGCGTCGGACGGGTTTTCCAGCAGGTTCTTTCCCAGCCGGTCTGCCGGGGGCAGCTCGATGGGGTACCGGCCGGTGAAGCAGGCTGTGCAGAGCTTTTCGCGCGGCTGCTGGGTGGCCCCAATCATGCCGTCTTCGGAAATGTAGGCGAGGGAATCAGCGCCGATAGACGTGCAGATTTCCTCCACTTTGGCGCCGTTGGCGATCAACTCGGCGCGGGAAGCGAAGTCGATTCCGTAGAAACAGGGCCACTGGACCGGCGGAGAGGAAATCTTGACGTGGACTTCCTTGGCCCCGACTTCCCGGAGCATGCGCACGATTGCACGCTGGGTGTTGCCGCGGACGATCGAGTCGTCCACCACCACCACGCGCTTGCCGCGGATGACGGACTCGAGGGCGTTGAGCTTGAGCTTGATACCTAGCTGGCGCAGGGTCTGGCTCGGCTGGATGAAGGTACGCCCCACGTAGGAGTTCTTGACGAACCCGTGCGCAAAGGGGATGCCGGACTGCTCGGCGTAGCCCACGGCCGCGGGTGTGCCGGATTCGGGGACCGGAATGACAATGTCCGCTTCGACGCCGTTTTCGCGGGCCAGCTGGCGGCCCATCTCAACCCGGGATTCGTAGACCGAACGGCCGTTGATCGAAGCGTCCGGGCGCGCAAGGTAGACGTACTCGAAGACGCAGCCCGCCGGCGTCGGCTCCCCGAACATCTGGGAACGGATGCCGTTCTCGTCGATGGCGATGAACTCGCCGGGCTTGATCTCACGGATGAAGCTTGCGCCGACGGTGGCCAGGGCAGAACCCTCGGAGGCCACAACCCAGCCGCGGTTCAGCCGGCCGAGTACCAGCGGGCGCACGCCGTAGGTGTCGCGGGCCGCATACAGGGTTCCTTCGTCCATGAAGACGAAGGAGAACGCGCCGCGCAGCTTGGGCAGCAGTTCAAGTGCGGTTTCTTCCAGGGAGCGGCCGTCAGTCCCGTTCAGCAGGGCGGTGACAAGGGCGGTGTCCGAGGTGTTGCCCTGGGCAATTTCGCCCGAGCGGGGGCGTCCCTGGCGGGCCAGGATCATTTCGTAGAGTTCGGCGGAGTTGGTCAGGTTGCCATTGTGGGCCAGCGCCACGGTGCCGGCGGCCGTCGCGCCGAGGGTGGGCTGGGCGTTCGCCCAGTGCGAGGCACCGGTGGTGGAGTACCGGCAGTGCCCAATCGCAATGTGGCCCAGAAGAGTGTTCAGGGTGGTTTCGTCGAAGACCTGGGAGACCAGTCCCATGTCCTTGTAGACGCTGATCCGGCTGCCGTCGCTTGTAGCGATGCCCGCGGATTCCTGTCCGCGGTGCTGCAGCGCGTACAGACCGTAATAGGTAAGCTTCGCTACCTCTTCGCCGGGGGCCCAGACGCCGAAGACTCCGCAGGCATCCTGCGGTCCTTTTTCGCCGGGCATGAGATCGTGGGAAAGCATTCCGTCACCGCGTGCCATGGAAGTTATTCTCTCACGCCCGCCGGGTACGAACGGCTCCGGGGCAGAGCGTTACGCGGTGGGGGAAGTGCCTGTGCTATCGGGCTCGTCGTCTGCCGCCTCAACCACTGCGTGCTCGGAGCGGCGGATGCTGATCCGGTCCAGGATCAATGCGGCGATGGAACCCAAAGCCACACCGGGGAGAGCGAACATCACGGTGAAGAATCCCAGGACGGCTTCCCGGGTGTACTGCGGGTTCTCGTCTCCGGTGTACGCCATGATCAGGGCGGTAATAAAGGCAGCGACCACGCCCAGCGCCATAAAAGGTACAAAGCGGGGAGCTCGGCGGATGGTGATCTCGCGGCGTTCAGGGCTGTGCTGCTCGGAAGTCATGCCCAAATTCTACCGGCAGTAGAGATTAGGCTGTCCCGCCGCCGGCAAGCCGCGGAAACAGTGGCAGGCATTCGGACAGGTCCGCACGCAGCCCGGAGGCGGAAACCTTTCCGGCAGCCACCGCGTCAGCCCATGCCAGGGCACCTGTCACCAGCCCCAGCCAGGTGGCGGCGTCGGTCTCTACGACATTCGGGGGAGTACCCCGGGTGTGCCGGGGGCCGGGAATGCACTGGGTGACGCCGAAGGGCGGAACCCGCACCTCTACAGAGTTGCCGGGCACCCGTTCAGCGAGTTCCTCGAGGGCGTAGCGGACCGCCATTGCGGTGGTGTTCCGGTCTGACGGTCCGGCCGCCGCTGCGGCGAGGGCGGCCGTGCCGTCTGCCGAAGAAATCCTGCGCCGTGCCATGGCTAGTCCAGCAGTGCGGTGACCGGCGCGGCGAGGCGCAGGCTGCCGACGGGTTCGCCGCCGCCGAGTACCGGCGGAACGGTTTTGGCCAGGACCTTGAAGACGCCCTCCGGGTCAATGGCACCGCTGGCGGCGAGCAGCGTCAGGCCCACGAGGGTGGCGGCGCGGCCGTTGCCGTCGAGCATTTTCAGTGCCACGGAAACCCCGGTGTCCGTACCCAGTACCAGGACGCCTTCGGCGCCGCTCTTGGCGATGATGCCGAGGTCTTCCATGACCACGGAGTTCTCCTTGCCTGCGCCGTGAACGGCCCAGGGGTAGTCCAGCATTGCTGTTGCCACGGTGGCTGCGCGCGCATCGCCCAGCTTGTCTGACGGCGCCTTGGCCAGCTTGCCGATCCCGCGTGCCAGCCCGGTCAGGGATACCGCAGCCAGCGGAGCCCCGCAGCCGTCAATGGCCCAGTGCGCGGGCTTTTCCTCGCAGAAGTCCTCGAAGACCCGGGCGATTCCCTGCTGCAGCGGATGGGACGGATCAAGGTACGTCCGGGTGTCCCAGCCGTTCTCGGTGCAGGCCCACAGGAATGCCGCGTGCTTACCGGAGCAGTTGAAGGCAATCCGCTGCTTGCCCTTGCCGGCACGGATCAGCTCGGTCCGTGCCTGTTCGTCCTGCGGCCAGTCCGCCGGGCACTGCAGGTCCTCTTCGGTGACGCCCGCAGCCTGGAGCATTCCGCGGACCACATCGGTGTGTTCCTTCGCGCCGATGTGGCTGGCAGCGGCCAGCGCTACCTGCGGACCCCGCAGCGGTACGCCGGCCTGCATCGTGGCAACGGCCTGGAACGGCTTGAGCGACGAACGCGGGAACACCGGGGTGGTGATGTCGCCCAGGGCTGTGACCACCGACCCGTCACCGGAAAGCACGACGGCGGAACCCACGTGGCGGGATTCAATGAAGCCGTTGCGCTCCAGGACAGCGAGTTCAACGGCATCGGAGGCAGCAAAGGTGGCAGACATACTGCCAGTGTACGGAAGTCCGGCACCCGTCCGGGACGCCGGAAAAGCCCGGCGGAAAGGCTCCGCCCCGGCAGCACGGGAGAGGGCGCGGGCAGCGAAGCAGGGGAGCGATGACCGCCCCAGCACCGCCATCGAGGCAGCCTCCCTCGCTGCCCGGCCCGGCGGGGCCAAAGCCCCGCCGTGATTCACTATCCGGCGGCAGGCGCCGCCGGGCAACGGGTCGGCGGGAAATCCACCCCTGCGCGGGCCGCGTCACGGACCAGCGGCGGCTTTCGGGGCGTGCATCCCAGCCAGTAGTCTGAACTCTTGTGAAGGTTCTCGTTGTTGGCCCCGGCGGCCGCGAACATGCCATTGTCCGGGCCCTGCTGGCCGACCCCTACGTTTCGGAAGTCCACGCGGCTCCCGGCAACGCGGGCATCGCGCAGGTAGTGCCAGT
Source organism: Arthrobacter koreensis (assembly GCF_009193255.1). Taxonomy (GTDB): domain Bacteria; phylum Actinomycetota; class Actinomycetes; order Actinomycetales; family Micrococcaceae; genus Arthrobacter_B; species Arthrobacter_B koreensis. The sequence goes on along the minus strand of NZ_WACG01000001.1, from coordinate 745,473 downwards.
CCATTCCATCAAGGCCAGCGATCCGGAAGCCGTGACAGCCCTGGCCCGTGAGCTCGGTTCCGACCTCGTCGTCGTCGGCCCGGAAGCGCCGCTGGCAGCCGGTGTTGCAGACGCCCTCGCGGAGGCCGGCATTCCGGTTTTCGGTCCTTCCAGGGCAGCAGCCCAGCTGGAAGCCTCCAAGGCTTTCGCGAAGCAGGTCATGGCCGAGGCGAACGTGCCCACGGCGATGGCCCGGGTCGCTGCGACACCGGACGAAGCCGCCGACGCGCTGGACACCTTCGGTGCTCCCTACGTGGTCAAGGATGACGGGCTGGCCGCCGGCAAGGGCGTTGTTGTGACATCGGACCGGGACGAAGCGCTGGCCCACGCGCAGGCCTGCTTCGACGCCGGCGGAACGGTGGTCATCGAGGAGTTCCTGGACGGCCCCGAGGTCTCCCTGTTTGTCCTCTCCGACGGGCGGCACGTGGTGCCGCTGGCCCCGGCCCAGGACTTCAAGCGCATCTTCGACAACGACGAAGGCCCCAATACCGGCGGCATGGGCGCCTACTCCCCGCTGGAGTGGGCCCCGGCCAACCTGGTGGACGATGTCATTGCCCGGGTGGCGCAGCCCACCGTGGATGAGATGGCCTCCCGCGGCACCCCGTTTGTCGGAGTGCTGTACTGCGGCCTGGCCCTGACCTCCCGCGGACTGCGGGTCATCGAGTTCAACGCGCGCTTCGGCGATCCGGAAACCCAGGCGGTGCTGGCCCGGCTGAAGACCCCGCTCGGCGGACTGCTGCTGGCTGCCGCCAAGGGTGAACTGGATGCCATGGAACAGTTGAAGTGGGATGCCCGCACGGCAGTCGCCGTCGTCGTCGCGTCCGAAAACTACCCTGACACTCCGCGCACCGGCGACCCGATCCTGGGACTCGTGGAAGCCGAGGCGATCGAGGGCGTTCACGTGCTGCATGCCGGCACCGCCATGGAAGCCAACGAGATCGTGAGCGCGGGCGGACGGGTCCTGGCCGTCGTCGCACTGGGGGAGAACCTGGCGCAGGCAAGGGAACTCGCCTACCAGGGCGTGGACGCCATTGACCTTGAGGGTTCCCAGCACCGCGGTGACATCGCGCTGAAAGCCGAGCGCGGCGACATCGTGGTCCCTGCCGGCAGCGCAGGCGCTGACATCGAAGAGGACCTGGCATGAGCACCGCACCGCAGCTGGACGGCTGGAACCACATCTACTCCGGGAAGGTGCGGGACCTGTACGTGCCCGCCGGACCGGACGCCGCGCAGGACCGGGTGCTGGTTGTGGCCAGCGACCGGATCAGCGCCTACGACCACGTGCTCTCCAGCATCATCCCGGACAAGGGCCGCATCCTGACGCAGCTGAGCCTGTGGTGGTTCGAGCAGCTGGGCAGCGTTCCGAACCATGTGCTTTCCGCTGACGAGGGCGTGCCCGCCGAAGTGGCCGGCCGGGCCATGATCTGCAAGAAGCTTGAAATGTACCCCGTGGAAGCCATTGCCCGCGGCTACCTCACCGGCTCCGGACTGGCGGAGTACCGGCAGTCGCAGACCGTGTGCGACGTTCCGCTGCCCGCCGGGCTCGTTGACGGCTCGCGGATTGAGCCGGCTATTTTCACTCCCTCGGCCAAGGCCGAGGTGGGCGAGCATGACGAGAACATCAATTACGACGCCGTCGTGGCCGCGGTGGGTGCCGAGACGGCCGCGCAGATCCGGGACCTGACCCTGGAGATCTACACCACGGCCGAGGCCATTGCGCGGGACCGCGGAATCATCCTGGCGGATACCAAGGTGGAGTTTGGCCTGGATCCGGCGACCGGCCTGGTGACCCTTGGCGACGAGGTACTCACCCCGGATTCCTCGCGCTTCTGGGACGCTTCGCTGTACGAACCGGGCAAGGCCCAGCCTTCCTTCGACAAGCAGTACGTCCGGGACTGGCTGACCTCGCCCGAGTCTGGCTGGGACAAGGCAGCGGACACCCCGCCGCCGGCCCTGCCCGAGGATGTTATCGACCGCACGCGTGCGAGGTACGTAGAAGCGTACGAGCGGCTGACCGGAAAGAGCTTCGTCTAGGATTTCCATGACCGCAGGCCCCGGGGTTTCCCGGGGCCTGCGGTGTTGTGTGGCGCCTGTCGCGCGGACTTAGCGGAAGAACGTCAGGTGGGTGACGCCGTCGTCAGCCGCTTCCGAGCGGGCCTTGTAACCGTTCTCCAGGCCGCGCAGGCCCTCCCACAGGTTGATGCCGCGGCCCAGCAGGATCGGTGTGATGCCTACGTGGATCCGGTCCACCAATCCCGCTTTAAGAAACGACTTAATGACCGTTGGCCCGCCGCCGATCCGTACGTCCTGGCCGGCCGCGGCGTCGAGGGCCCGGTCCAGGGCTTCCTGCGGCGAGGCGGCAAGGAACTCGAACCGGGTGCCGTCGGGCATGTCGATGGGTTCACGGGCGTCATGGGTGAGGATGAAGACCGGGTACTGGAACGGCGTCTCATCTCCCCACCAGCCCTTCCACTCGGGATCGTCCGGGAAATTGTGCAGGCCGAACATCCCGGCGCCCATGATTTCCGCCCCGATGCCCTCGAAGTAGGCGGCGGCGTATGTGTCATCCACCCCGGTGGTGCCCTTACCGGGCTGCTTCAGCACCCGCTCCTGGAAGGTACGCGTGGCGGTATATGGCCCAACCAGCCGTCCCCAGTCTTCCCCGAACGGCTTCTCCCGAGTCTGGTCCGTGGTGGTGGCGTACCCGTCAAGGGAGATGTTCAGGTCAACGCGGACAGCCATGGGAACTCCTGGTGTCTTGGTGAGGGATGTTCCAGAGCATACTCGCCGGCACAGCAAAAAGGACCCATCGAAAACGATGGGTCCTTTCCTGTTTTGGTCGGGGTGACAGGATTTGAACCTGCGACCTCGTCGTCCCGAACGACGCGCGCTACCAAGCTGCGCCACACCCCGTAACCACTGCTCATCCGGAGGTTTCCCTCCCGGCCAAGCAACTTTACAAGTGTACTCGACAACCTGCGGGAGCGCGAAATCAGCGCCCTGCGACAGGCAACAGCGTTACACGAGCGAGTCCTGCCAGGCGGCATTGAGTGCCGCGAAGCGTCCGGTTCCGCTGGTGAGCTCGGCAGGCGTGCCGTCTTCCACCACAGCGCCGGAATCCATGACCAGCACCCGGTCCGCGATTTCAACCGTTGAAAGCCGGTGGGCGATGATCAGCGCGGTCCGGTTGCCCAGCAGCGTCTTCAAGCCCTGCTGCACCAGCCGCTCGCTGGGCACGTCCAGGGAGGACGTCGCTTCGTCGAGAATCAGCACCGCCGGGTCGGCGAGGAAGGCGCGGGCAAAGCTGATCAGCTGGCGCTGCCCGGCCGAGACCCGGCCGCCGCGCTTGTTTACATCGGTCTCATAACCCTCGGGCAAAGACTCGATGAAATCGTGGGCGCCCACGGCACGGGCAGCGGCTTCGATTTCCTGCGGCGAGGCGCCCGGTTTGCCCAGGGCAATGTTCTCCGCCACCGAGCCGCTGAACAGGAACGCTTCCTGGGTAACCATGACGACGGCGCGGCGCAGGTCGCGCTGCGTGAGGTTCCGCAGGTCCACGCCGTCCAGCAGCACTGCACCGTCCGATGGGTCATAGAACCGGGCGATCAGTTTGGCGAGGGTGGATTTGCCGGCACCGGTCTGGCCCACCAGGGCCACGGTCTGCCCGGCGGGGATGTGCAGGTCCAGTCGGGGCAGGACCAGCGGGCCGTCCCCGTAACGGAATTCGACGCCGTCGAACCTTACGTCCCCCTTGGCGTCCCGAAGTTCCACCGGCTGGCGGGGCGGACGGACGGTGGGGACTTCTTCCAGCAGGCCGGACACCTTTTCGAGGGCCGCGGAGGCGGACTGGAACGAGTTGTAGAACATGGCCATCTGGTCCACCGGCTGGAAGAACCGCTTGGCGTAGAGCAGCAGGGCCAGCAGCGCGCCGACTTCCAGGCCGCCGTCGAGCACCCGGTAACCGCCCACCAGCAGCACCACGGCCACGGTCGCGTTGCCGATGAAGATCAGGCCGGGCTGGAACACACCGTTGAGGTTGATGGAGCGGAGGGTGGCCCGGCGGTAGTCCTCGGCCAGTTCGTCATTCTTCTCGGCGTTGACGGTCTCCCGGCGGAAGGCCTTCACGGCGCGGATGCCGGTCATCGTTTCGATGAAGTGGACGATCAGTTTTGCCGAGGTCACCCGGGAGGCCCGGTACGCGATCTGGGAGCGCTTCTGGTACCAGCGGGTCAGCAGGAACATCGGCACGAACGCCACGCAGAGCAGCACTCCGGTGCGCCAATCCAGGGCGAAGATGCTGACGGCCACGAAGACCATGTACATAGCACCCGAGGCCAGGGAACTGATGCCCGAATCCAGCAGTTCACGCAGCGCCTCGAGGTCCGAGGTCTGACGCGAGATGATTCTGCCCGAGGTGTAGCGTTCATGGAACTCGAGGCTCAGCCGCTGGGTATGCCGGAACACCCGGAGCCGCAGGTCCAGCAGCATTGCCTGGCTGAGCTGCGCCGTGGAACGGACGTAGCCTGCCGTCAGCCCGGCCGCCAGGACCGCTGCGAGCAGGTAGGTGCCGCCGGCCGCCAGCAGCGGAAGGGAACTGCCGTCCTGCAGGGCGGGCAGGGCGTGGTCGATGCCGAAGGCGATGATCGCGGGTCCGGCGACCCGGGCGGCCTGCGAGAACACCACCAGTGCGATGGTGAAGATGAACCGTCCGCGGTTGGGGCGGACCAGGGACGCCAGCAGGGATAGCGAACGACGCCGCACGGCCAGGTTCTGCTCCCGGTCCAGGTCCAGGTTGTCCTCGCCGGACGTGCCAACGGCGTTGTCTGCCCGTGCCGGGCCCGGCAGGGGCGCACCGGGACGGCGGATGCTGAACCGGCTCACCGGAGAACCTCTCTTTCGTCTTCGAGTCCACTGTCCAGGTCCTGCGGCGAGGCCGGGAGGCTGGCGATCACGTGGCGGTAGTGCTCATTCTGGGCCAGGAGCTCAGCGTGGGTGCCGACGGCGGCGATCCTGCCGTCCTGTATCAGGGCCACGCGGTCCGCCAGGGAGACTGTGGAGGGACGGTGGGCCACCACCAGCGTGGTGGTCTCCGCGAGGACCTCGCGGAGCCGGTGCTCCACCAGTTCCTCGGTGCGTACGTCCAGCGCGGAGAGCGGGTCATCCAGAACCAGGACCGTGGGCCGGGCAGCAATCGCACGTGCCAGCGCCACGCGCTGGCGCTGCCCGCCGGAAAGACTGAGTCCCTCTTCCCCGATCAGCGTGTCCACGCCGTCCGGAAGCGAATAGACAAACTGGGCCTGCGCTACGTCCAGGGCTTCTCGCAGGAGGTCCGCGGCTTCGGAGCCGCTGGCGGCGTCAGCTCCGAGCAGTACATTGTCCCGGACTGAGCTGGAGAACAGGGTGGTCTCCTCGAAGGCCACCGATACGATGCGGCGCAGTTCCGTCAGCGGGTAGTCCCGCACGTCGACGCCGTCGATCCGGATGCTGCCGGCGGTGACGTCGTATAGCCGGGGGACCAGCTGCAGCAGAGTGGACTTGCCGCTGCCGGTGATGCCGACCAGCGCCATGGTCTCACCGGCACGCAGGTCCAGGCTCACGCCGTCGAGCACGTCCGGGCGGTCCGGCGCGGCGTCCGGGTAGGCAAAGTGCACGTCCTCGAAGGAAAGCCGGCCGTGGACTTCCTTCGGCTGCACCGGGTGTTTCGGATCGGTGATGGTGCGCCTGGCATCCATGACCTCGAAGTGCCGGTCGATCGCGGTGGCGGCCGTCAGCGTCATGGACAGCAGCGGTCCCATGGACTCCACCGGTCCGGCAACCACCGCAGCGGTGGCAAAGAAAGCCACCAGCGCGCCAATGCTCACCTGTCCGTCGTTGACCAGCAGGATGCCCAGGACCAGGGAGACAGCCAGTGCTGCCTCCGGAAGGAGAGTCACCACCAGGGAGAACTTGGCCAGTGAATTCGCCTTGTACACCTCGGTCTGGCGCAGGCCCTCGGCCTGCTCTTCGAACGCGTCCAGCGCCTCGGAACTGCGGCCGAAAGCCTTCAAAACGCGGATGCCGTGGACCGATTCTTCCACGGTGGTAGCCAGGTCTCCGGCCTGGTCCTGGCTTCGGCGAGATACCCGGCCGTAGAAGCGGCGGAACTTGAAGCCGTAAACGATGATCGGCACGGCGGCGAGCAGGAACACGATGGCCAGCTGCCAGGCCGTGAAGAACATGATGGTGACGCCAATGAGCACCGTCAGCGCCGTGACGATCAGCATCAGGGCGCCGAATGCCATCCAGCGGCGGATCAGGTTCAGGTCGCTCATGGCGCGGGAGAGCAGCTGCCCGGAGCCCCAGCGGTCATGGAACGCGACGGAAAGGTCCTGCAGGTGGCGGTAAAAGGAGGTCCGCAGGCTGGTTTCCACAAGAGTGGACGGCGCGACGGCGAACTGCCGCCGCAGTGCCATGAACACGGCTTCCAGCGTCCCCAGGGCCAGGACGATGCCGGTGGCCCACCACAGTGCGGTGACCGCACCGCCGGGGGCGAGGTAATTGTTCACCAGGATCCGGAGGACCTGCGGGATGGCCAGCGCGACGACGCTGGCGCCGACCGCGCAGAGGAAGCCAAGGAACAGCCGGGGGAGGATCGGTTTGATGTGCGGGTACAGGCGCCCCAGGGATTGCCACAATGATGTCTGCGGGGGCATGAATCCTCTTCGAGATCGAGAGGTCCGCGCCGAGGGGTGCGGGCCGGATACCGCTCAATCCTAGGCCACGCCGGGCATGGTTACGACGCCGCGTGCCGGTTTCGCCCCTCCCGCCGAGAGGCCACTTACGGCTCGTTTCGGCGCTCTAAGAAGCCGTAACTGGCCTCTCGGCGGGGGTGAGGGTGAGCAGCACGGCTTCCGGCCTGCAGGCGAACCGCACCGGGGCGAACCGGGAGGTGCCGATGCCGGCCGAGACATTCAGCGGCACGGTGCGCCCGTTGTGTTCCCAGTCCGTCAGGCCCTTGGCCCGCCAGGTGGGAAGGTCGCAGTTGCTCACCAGAGCGCCGTAACCCGGAATGCAGACCTGCCCGCCGTGGGTGTGTCCGGCCAGGATCAGCTGGGCACCGCCGTCGGTGAAGTAATCCAGCACCCGCTGGTACGGGGCATGCGCGACGCCGATGCGCACGTGCCGTGCGGAGGACGACGTCGAGCTCCCGGCCGGGAAGCCGGCATACCGGTCGCGCTTCAGGTGCGGATCATCAACGCCGGAGAAGTCCAGGCGCAGACCGTTGAGGACCACGGACTGGTTCCGGTTGGTGAGGTCGATCCAGCCCGCGTTGCCGAAGGCCGTGAACATGTCTGCCCAGGGCAGTTTGGCCGGATTCTTCCGCAGCTTGGACGGCGAGGTGAAGTACGTGAACGGGTTCTTCAGGACGGGCGCGTAGTAGTCATTGGAGCCGGGAACGAACACGCCGGGGAACCGCATCAGCGGCTTCAGCGCTTCCAGCAGCGGAGGCACGGCCTGCTGATGGCTGAGATTGTCCCCGGTATTGACCACCAGATCAGGTTCCAGGTCCGCCAGGGAGTGCAGCCAGCGGGTCTTGCGGTCCTGGCCGGGAACGTAGTGGATGTCCGAGAGATGGAGGACCCGCATCGGCTTGCTGCCCAGAGGGAGCACCGCCACCGTCTCGGTGCGGATGCCGAAGAGGTTCCGCTCGATGAGGGAGCCGTAGGCGAGGGCCGCAGCGCCGGCAGCCGCGAAGCTGCCGGCGGTCCACGCGGCGGATCGAAGGACCGGGGCCACCGGATGTTCAGTTGCCAAGGTCAGTCGTCGTTGTTCCGGTTGTTGCCGTTGTTGCCGTTGTTGCCGTTGTTGCCGTTGTCCCGGTTGTTGTCCCGGTTCGGGGCCGGGGAGCTGGGGGCCGGTCGGGCCGGGGCAGGAGCCTGCCCCACGATGTTGGCCGGCGGGGCGGGGAACGGATCTGCCCGGTACTGGCCCGGGACGCGCTGGATGAAGTTCTTCCACGACGGGCCGGCAATCAGGGAGCCGTCGATCTCGGGGTAGTACCGGCCGCCGATCAGCTTCTCGGACATGGTGGTGTTGTTGGCTTTCCAGTTGCCAATCCAGGATGCCGTGGAGAGTCCGGTGCTGTAGCCCATGAACCAGGTCTGGGACCGGTAGTCATTGGTACCGGTCTTGCCGGCAGTGGGCACGCCCACCTGCAGGTTGATGCCGGAGCCGTTGGTCATCACGCGCTGGGTGGCCACGTTGACGCCCTGGGCCACTTCCTTGCGCATGACCTGCTCGCAGTCCTGCTCCGGAACCGGGTATTCAGTTCCGTCGCTGCTCTTTACCGACTCCAGTGCACGGGGTTCGCACATAAGGCCGTCAGCGGCGAAGGTCGCAAAGCCCGTTGCCATGGACAGCGGCGAGGCGTCGCCGCCGCCGCCGAAGGTCGACGGCGGGTTCACGGCCAGCATCTCGCGTTCACCGGAGGCGCTCTTGCCGTTGTGCACACCCGAGGCGAAGGCCATCTGCTGGAACTTGCACAGGTCCAGCTCATTGGCCTCAGCCAGCGTGATGGTGTTCAAGGACTGGGCCAGGCCATCCAGCACTGTCGTGTTGCGGTAGTTCGTGTCTCCGTAGTTAATCGGAGTCCACGGGTCAAGGATGGCGTACCGGCCGCCGGGCAGGCAGCTGGCGTTCCAGGTGTGTCCGGCAGGGTACGTCCGCTTTTGGCCGTTCAGCTGGGCGTTGAGCGTCTTGCCCGAATCGAGCCACGCAGCCACCGTGAACGGCTTGTACGTGGAACCGGGCTGGAACCCGCCCAAACCGTTGAGGATCTTGTTGGGATCGCCGTCCTGGTACGCGTCCACGTTGAAGTTCTGCACGGAGTTACCGGGTGCCAGTTCAGGGGTGTACCGGGTGTTCTGCGCCATCACCAGGATCTTGCCGGTGCCCGGCTCCACGCTGACCATTGAGTGGCCGATTTCCGCATCGGTGGTGTCCGGATTGGCGGTCTCGTTGATCGCTGCCTGGGCCGCGTTCTGCAGGGTGGGGTTGAGCGTGGTGGTGATGCTCAGCCCGCCGCGGTACAGCAGCTTATTGCGGTCCTCCGGCGTGGCTCCGTAGCGGTCATCGTTGAGCACCAGCTGCTTGACGTAGTCACAGAAGTAGGGCGCCTGTTCCGCGCCGACACAGCCGTTGAGGACCGGGGTGAGGTTCAGCTCGAGGCCGGTGGCAACCGCGGCGTCGTGCTCTTCCTGGGTGATGCGGCCCTTATCCAGCATCGCGTCCAGCACGAGGTTCCGCCGGGCAAGGGAACGCTCCGGGTTCAGTTCCGGGCTGTAGAAGGTGGGGCCGTTGACCACGCCGGCCAGCAGCGCGGCCTGCGCGATGCTCAGGTCCTTGGCATCGACGTTGAAGAAGTACTTGGAGGCTGCCTGCACGCCGAAGGTGGTTCCGCTGAACGGAACAATGTTGAAGTAGCCTTCCAGGATCTCGTCCTTGCTGAGCTCCTTCTCCACGGCAATGGCCAGCTTGATTTCGCGCAGCTTGTCACCGACGGTCTTCTGTCCGCTGAAGACCACCTCCCCGCCTTCCTGGAGGTTGGTATCGATGATCACGTTGTTCACGTACTGCTGCGTGATGGTGGAAGCGCCGCGCGTACGGTCCGAGGTGACGTTGGAGATGATGGCGCTGAAGATGCCCTGCAGGTCAACGCCGCCGTGTTCGTAGTAGCGGTCGTCCTCGATGGCCAGCATGGCGTCGATCATGTGGGGCGAGACCTCGTCCAGCGTGATCGGCTGCCGGTTCTCCTCATACAGGGTGGCGATCAGCGAGCCGTCGTTCGCGTAGATACGGGATGGCTCAGCCAGTGCCCCGCGCTTCAGTTCGGAAGGCAGCTGGTCGAAGAACTGGATGGATCCGGATGCCGCAGTACCCGCGGCAGCGGCGGCCGGTACCAGCAGCCCGGCGGCGAGGACGCCGCATAAAGTGCTCACCCCAAAGAAGGCCACAATCTTGCCCAGAGTGGTAGCCGTGTCAAAAAAAGGAGATTTGCGAGCTGCCATGCGGATCAGTCTACAAGCACGCGCTAGTCTTTGGATCATGAGCAAATGGGAATACTTCATTACACCGCTGCCTTTGCACACCCCCGGCGCCGTGCTGAACATGCACGGTGAAGAAGGATGGGAACTGGTGCAGATCACCCCGGCCCCGAATGGCACCGGTTCAGTGGCCTACATGAAGCGGGAGAAGGCCTGATGAGCACTGCCCCGGAGGCGGTTTCCGCCGTCGAGCAGCGCCTGGCCGAACTCGGCCTGGAACTGCCCCCGGTCGCCGCGCCGGTGGCAGCCTACGTTCCTGCCGTAGTGAGCGGGAACCACGTGTACACCTCCGGCCAGCTGCCCTTCATCGACGGTGCGCTGACGGCCGCCGGCAAGGTCGGCGCGGACGTGAGCGCCGAGGACGCAAAGACGTACGCCGCGCGCTGCGCAGTGAACGCACTGGCCGCCATCAAGGCGCAGATCGGTGACCTGGACCGGGTCACCCGGATTGTGAAGGTTGTGGGCTTCGTGGCCTCGGACCCGTCCTTCACCGGCCAGCCCGGCGTCATCAATGGAGCTTCGGAACTCCTGGGACAGGTATTCGGTGAGGCGGGCAGCCACGCCCGTTCCGCCGTCGGCGTGGCAGTGCTGCCGCTGAACGCGCCGGTGGAAGTGGAAGTGATCGCAGAGTTTGCCTAACGTCTCCACCCGGCATTTCCAGCTGCCGCCCTGGCAACAGGGTGCAGCGCAAAGCTGGTTCGAACGGGAGGAAGGCACCGCCCGCAAGCCAAGGGCTGCCTCCTCCGTCCTGCTGCTGCGTGACTCCCGCCAGGGAGCCGAAGTGTTCCTGCGCTACCGCCGGGGCGAATCCCCGCTGGGGAAGATCGCCTTTCCCGGCGGCAGCCTGGAAGAAGCCGACGGCGATCCCGTCGACTGGTACGGTCCAACACCCGCCGAATGGGCGCGGACCCTGGGGATGGACGATGCCCAGGAAGCCCGACGCCACGTCGTAGCCGCTGCCCGGGAGCTGTTTGAGGAGACCGGCGTGCTGCTGGCCGGCCCGGACGGGTCCACACTGCTGGAAAGCAACCGGGGCCCGGAATGGATGGCCGCGCGGGTCGGCATCGCCGCCGGCGACGAGTCCTTTCCTGAGCTGCTGGCCCGCCGCGGACTCGGCCTGCGCAGCGACCTGCTGCGGCCGCTCACCCACTGGCTGACTGCGGACTTTGCGCTGCGCCGCTTCGACACCCGTTATTTCGCCGCCGTCCAGCCCCTCGGGCAGGAAACCTCGCTCCTGGAGAGCAAGGGCATCTGGGGGCAATGGCGTGCGGCAGCAGTCGAAATGGAACGTGCAGCCACCACGGAACTCGGGGACGAAGTCGGTCAGCCGGACACCGTCGGGCTGACGCTGGAACAGCTCACCGTGCCCGCCGTGGCGCTGATGATCGAAAAGCTGGCCAAGGCCAGGGGCTGCATTGCCTACCTTGCCCACCGGCGAGCGAACGAGGTTTTCCAGCCGGAGCTGGTGGAAGCTGACGGCGGTTACGCCCTGCGGGTGACCGCCGTCGACGCCGCTGAAGGTTCCGGGCACCGCGGCCGCTGAGTTAGCACACAGAAAAGCGGCACCGCTTCCGGGAGGAAGGCGGTGCCGCTTTTCTGTTTGTCTGGAGAGACTCAGCGGGAGCGCTGGCGCAGGCGCTGGACGTCAAGGATGACGACGGCGCGTGCCTCCAGCCGCAGCCAGCCGCGCTGGACGAACTCGGCCAGTGCCTTGTTCACGGTTTCACGGGAAGCGCCAACCAACTGGGCCAGCTCTTCCTGGGTCAGTTCGTGGGCCACCAGGATGCCGTCCGTCGCCGGCCGGCCAAACCGGTCCGCCAGGTCCAGCAGAGCCTTGGCAACGCGGCCGGGCACGTCGGAGAAGACGAGGTCTGCCAGGGACTCATTGGTGCGGCGCAGGCGGCGGGCCAGGGCCTGCAGCAGCTGTACCGATACCTCGGGGCGCGTCTCGATCAGTGCGCGCAGGTTCTCGTGGCGCAGACCGGCCAGGCGCGTTTCGGACACGGCAGTGGCCGTGGCGGTGCGGGGGCTCGGGTCGAAAAGGGCCATCTCGCCGAACAGCTCGCCCGGGCCAAGGATGGCCAGCAGGTTTTCGCGGCCGTCAGGAGCCGAACGCCCCAGCTTGATCTTTCCGGACACGATGAAATAGAGCTGGTCGCCCTGGTCACCTTCGCGGAAGACAGATGCTCCGCGGGACAGATCGACCTCGGTGAGTTCGTCGGTCAAAGCGGCGAAGACGTCGTCTCCCAGTGAGGCGAACAAAGGCGCGCGGCGCAATACCTCGATATCCATGAAATCTCCTGTTAATAGTTGTCGCTTCTACTATCTTGCCGCACCGAACGGGCATGTGACAGCCGTAATAGCCTTGTTCGCCCTCGGATGATAAAACGCCTGCCTAATGTGCGCAGGATTACACGCCCGTGGAATCGTCACCAGCGGCCGCTAGACTCGGGAGGCAAAGGGGCTCTTGACCGGCAGCCGCCACGCGTACGTACACCATATTGGAGCTCTTTGTGCTCGGATTCACCGTTCTGGACATCATTCTGGGCCTCTCCCTGCTTTTTTACCTGCTGGCAGGCCTGCGGAACGGCTTGGCGGTTACCCTCGGCGGAATCGTCGGGTTCGTGGCCGGTGCCACCGCGGCGTTCTTCGCCATCCCGCTGGTTTCGGGCTGGGTGCCGGATGAGACCTGGCGCCTGGTAGCGGTGATCGCCACCGCCGTCGTGCTGGTCCTGGTGGGCCACGCGGCCGGCGCAGCGCTCGGCGGTGCGGTGCGCCGGTGGTTCAACTTCGCGCCGCTGCGTGCACTGGACCGCATCCTCGGCGGTGCCCTGAACGTTGTGGTGGCCGCGGTGGTGATGTCCATGCTCGCGTTCAGCATCGGCACACTGGGCATGCCCTTCCTGTCACAGCAGATCGCCTCGTCGAAGGTCCTGATGACCATCGATTCGATCACTCCGAACGCGGTGAAGACGGTGGCTGCGCAGGTGCGCTCCTTCACCCTCGACGAAGGGCTGCCGCGGATTTTCGACGGCGCGGCTCCCGAAACGGTCGAGCTTCCTGCCGACGGCATCAGTTCGGAGGCCCTGACCGCTGCGTCGTCCTCGGTCCTGAAGATCACCGGCACCGCGTTCCAGTGCGGCCAGAACCAGACCGGATCAGGGTTCGTCGTCGCGGAAGACCGGGTGATCACCAACGCGCACGTGGTTGCCGGAGTGAGCGAACCGGTGGTCCAGGTCCCCGGGGGCGGGGTGCTGCCCGGACGCGTGGTGCACTTCGACCCGGCCAGGGACCTCGCCGTCATCGCTGTGGACAACCTGGACGCGAAGCCGCTGCCCCTGGGCACCGAACTTCCAGCGGGAACAACCGCGGGGTTCGCGGGCTATCCGGCAGGCGGACCCTTCAGGCTCCAGCCCGCCGTCGTGCAGAACCTCGGCGACGTCTCCGTGCGCAGTATTTACGGAACCTCGCCGGAAGTCCTGGAGGTCTACACGCTGGCGGCGAACGTCCAGCAGGGCAACTCTGGTGGTCCGCTGCTGGATATCGACGGCCAGGTTGCCGGAGTGGTCTTCGCCAAGACCACCGGCGATCAGCCGATTGGGTACGCGCTGTCCCTTGCCGAACTTGGCCCGATCGCCGAGGCCGCCCCCGGGTACAGCAGTGCGGTGTCCCCGGGGGAGTGCATCAGCGAGTAGCGGACCCGGCTGCTGCGTCCAGTTTCGCGGCAATGTAGTCCACTGCCATGCGGTAGCCGGCGATTCCTGCACCGCAGATGACCACCTCCGCTACCGCGGAGACGAACGAGTGGTGCCGGAACTCCTCCCGCTTGTGGATGTTGCTCAGATGGACTTCCACCACGGGAAGGCCGACTCCGGAGAGGGCGTCGCGGATAGCCACCGAGGTGTGGCTGTAGGCGGCGGGGTTGATGATGATTGCGTCGGCCAGGCCCGGAGCCCCGTGAATGGCATCGATCAGGTCGCCTTCGTGGTTGGACTGGATGCAGTCCGCCGTCCAGCCATGGGATTCCGCGGCTCCAACTGCCGCGGCTTCCACATCATCCAGCGTGTCCGTCCCGTACACCGCGGGTTCGCGCGTCCCCAGCAGGTTGAGGTTGGGGCCGTTCAGGACCAGGAGGTTGCGGGTGCGTTCTGTAGTCATGGGTTCAACTATGCCGCAACCGTCTCTGCGTCCGCCGTCTGTGACTGCGCCCGAATCCGGCGGGCTGCCGCGAGGGAGCCGGCGATCGTGATCAGGGACATCAGGGCCAGTACCGCGCCGGGGTGCCACCAGGCGGCGCCGGTTGCTTCGGAGAAGAGCTGGGTGACGGCCGGTGTGAAGCCTGCGGCAATGCCGGCGAAGCTGTAGGCCAGGGACATGGCTGTGTACCCCGTCCGGGCCGGGAACAGGTCCGCCATCAGTCCGCCCAGCGCTGCCCAGGCAGCGGTCGGGGCGATGCCGCCGATCAGGATGGTCAGGATGTACAGCGGCTGGTCCGCAATGCTGATCAGGTAGTACAGCGGGAAGGAAATCAGCGCTGTGGCTGCCGCGCCGCCGGCGACTACCTTCGCCGAACCAATCTTCGTGGCCAGCCAGCCGAAGGCCGGAATGGTGGCCAGCTGCAGGACCGAGCCCACCAGGGCGGCGTTGAGTACCGTGGATTCGGACAGTCCCAGGACACCCACGCCGTAGGCCTGGGTGTAGGTGGTCATCAGGAAGTAGGAGCCGATGCCCAGCAGGGCGGCGGCCATGGCGATAACGACGGCGGCGGGCTGGGACCGCAGCACCTCCAGGACCGGGACGCGGGCCACCTGGTTGTGCTCGGCGACGTCCTTGAAGACCGGGGTCTCGTCGATGGCCAGGCGCAGGTAGAGCGCTACTGCCATGAAGGGGAACGCGAGGAGGAAGGGAATGCGCCAGACGCCGGCTTCCATGGCCTCGGGGGAGACCTGGGTGAGGATCAGGAAGGTGGCGGTGACCATGATGGTGCCCACCGGGGAGCCGATCTGCGGGATGGCGGCGTAGAGGGCTCGCTTGCGCGGTTCGGCGTGCTCGCTGGCAATCAGGACGGCGCCGCCCCATTCTCCGCCAACGGCCAGGCCCTGCAGCAGCCGCAGGGCCACCAGCAGGATCGGAGCCCAGACACCGATGGTGGAGTAGTCCGGAAGCAGGCCAATGATGCCGGTGGCCAGGCCCATCAGGACGATGGTGTAGATGAGGGACTTCTTCCGGCCCACGCGGTCCCCAATGTGGCCGAACAGCACGGCGCCCAGCGGCCGGGCGACGAAGCCCATGCCCAGGGAAAGGAAGGCCAGGAGCGTTCCGGTCAGCGGATCGACGTCGGGGAAGAACACCCGGTTCAGGATCAGGGCGGCGGCAGTGCCGAAGACATAGAAGTCATAGGATTCCAGTGCTGTCCCGACGAAGGAGGCGCCGGCGACCCTGCGGGCCATCCGGGAACGCTGGGCGGGATTCACCGTGGTGGAGGAAGTAGACACAAGTGCTGATTGTGCTAGGTGCCGGCGGCTTTGGCCAGTTGCTGAGCCGAACGTCACGATTTGGGTCGCTGGGCGCGTCTTCCGCGCGCTGAGCGGTGGCCCCCGGCGTGCAGTGCGGCGGCTTAGTGCAGCGCCGAGGGGAGGTGCTGCTGCAGGACGGCGGCACCGGCCTGGAGCAGGGCGGCTCCTACCGCCCGGGGATCGGCAACGTAGCCGTGGACCATGGCGCCGTCGCGCAGCATGATCAGCTGGTCCGCGGCGAGCTCGGGATCGGCGGCGCCGAGCCGGCCCGCGAGTTCGGCCACCAGTCCGCGAAACCAGTCCCGGTGGCGTGCGACGGCGGCCCGCACCGGGTGGTCGCTCGCCGGGTACTCGGCTGCCGCATTGATGAACGGGCAGCCGCGGAAACCGGGCCGGCAGGCTTCGGACCCCATGACCTGGGCCAGAGCCCGGAGTGCTTCACAGGGGTCCGCGGGCAGATTTCCTGCCGCCGTACGGATCAGCTCCGACTGCCGGTCGAGGTAGGCGGCCACCAGGTCATCCTTGGTAGGGAAATTCCGGTAGAAGGTCACCTTGGTGGTGCCGGCGGAGGCAATGATCTTGTCCGCGCTGACGGCGCGGATCCCGTCGCGGTAAAAGGCATCCGTGGCGGCATCGAGGATGCGCTCCCGGACCGGCCTCGTGCCGCCGTCGTTCTGTGCTGCCACTGGAACCTCCTTGGGACCGTCGGACTGGCGATTAGTAGACTTACTAGTTAGTCTACTAGCTGAACGGCGGAAAGCCCCGCTTTTCGACAGCCAAGTGTTCCAACCCGAAGGAGAACCCGATGAGCGCCCTTTACACAGCAGTTGCCACGGCCACCGGTGACGGCCGGAACGGAGAGGCCCGCACCAGCGACGGACTCCTCGAAGTCGACCTCGCCGTTCCTGCCGAAATGGGTGGCGCAGGCGGAGCGACCAACCCGGAACAGCTCTTCGCCGTCGGATACGCCGCATGCTTCCATTCCGCACTGAAGATGGTTGCCCGCCAGGCCAAGGCACAGATCAGTGACAGCGCAGTGACCTCAGAAGTCAGCATCCATCCCAAGGAAGAGGGCGGTTTCCAGCTCTCCGTCGCCCTGCACGTTGAAATGTCCGGTGTTGACCAGGCCATGGCAGACAAGCTGGTCCAGGAAGCACACCAGGTCTGCCCGTACTCCAACGCCACCCGCGGCAACATCGAGGTGGAAGTGGACGCCGTCGTCGGCTAATTCCTCCTCCCTCCCCATCGAAATGACAGAAACTGCCCGTATCGAGCTCGATACGGGCAGTTTCTGTCATCTCGTTTGGGGACTACTTGCGCAGGGACTCCGCGATCTGGGACATCACGGTGTTATCCGCAAGGGTGCTCGAATCGCCCGGCTCGCGGCCCTCTGCCACGTCCTTTAGCAGGCGCCGCATGATCTTGCCGGACCGGGTCTTGGGCAGCTCCGGGACCACGAGGATGTGCTTGGGCTTGGCGATCGGGCCGATTTCCTTGCCCACGTGGTTGCGCAGCGTGGTGACGATGTCGTCGTCGTCCTTGGCGCTGCCGCGCAGGATCACGAACGCGACTACAGCTTCGCCGGTGGTGTCATCGGTGGCACCGACCACGGCGGCTTCAGCCACTGAGGGATGGCTGACCAGCGCGGATTCGATCTCCGTGGTGGAGAGCCGGTGTCCGGATACGTTCATCACGTCATCCACGCGGCCCAGCAGCCAGATGTCCCCGTCCTCGTCCTTCTTGGCACCGTCTCCGGCAAAGTACATGTTGTCGAAACGGGACCAGTAGGTGTCCTTGAACCGCTGCGGATCTCCCCAGATGCCGCGCAGCATGGAGGGCCAGGGCTCCTTGACTACCAGGAAGCCGCCGGAACCGTTGGGCACGGGCTCGCCCATTTCGTCCACCACGTCCACGGAAATACCGGGCACCGGAACCTGGGCGGAACCGGGCTTGGTGGCCGTGACGCCGGGCATCGGCGCGATCATGTGGGCGCCGGTTTCCGTCTGCCACCAGGTGTCCACGATTGGGGCCGGGACTTCCTTCTTGCCGCCGTTGCCGCCGATCACCGTGCGGTACCACATCCAGGCTTCGGGGTTGATGGGTTCGCCCACCGTGCCCAGCACCCGGATGGAGTCCAGGTTGAACTTGCCGGGAATGTCCCGGCCCCACTTCATGCAGGTGCGGATGGCCGTCGGAGCCGTGTACAGGATTGAAACCTTGTACTTCTCCACCAGTTCCCACCAGCGTCCCTGGTGCGGGGTGTCCGGGGTTCCCTCGTACATCAGCTGCGTGGCGCCGTTGACCAGCGGTGCGTAGGTGACGTAGCTGTGGCCGGTAACCCAGCCGACGTCGGCGGTGCACCAGTAGACGTCCGTCTCCGGCTTGAGGTCGAACGTTGCCCGGTGGGTGAACGCCGTCTGGGTCAGGTAGCCGCCGGTGGTGTGCAGGATGCCCTTGGGCTTGCCCGTGGTGCCGGACGTGTACAGGATGAACAGCGGGTGCTCGGAGTCGTGCGGTACGGCGGTGTGCTCGGCGCTCGCAGAACCAACGACGTCGTCCCACCAGACATCGCGGCCATCGGTCCACTCGACGGGCTCGCCGTTTCGCTTGACCACGACGACGTTTGAAACCGTGTGCCCCTCCTTCACCAGGGACTCATCGACTGCCGGCTTGAGCAGGCTGGGCTTTCCGCGGCGGTAGGAGCCGTCGGCGGTGACGACCAGCTTGGCCTCGGCGTCGTCAATCCGGCTGCGCAGGGCATCGGCGGAGAAACCTCCGAAGACCACCGAATGCACGGCACCGATGCGCGCGCAGGCAAGCATGGTGATCACGGCTTCCGGGATCATGGGCAGGTAGACGGCCACGCGGTCGCCCTTGGAGACTCCCAGCGACTCGAAGGCGTTGGCGGCCCTCTTCACCTCTTCGGTGAGCTGGGCATAGGTGTAGGTGCGGGTGTCCCCGGGTTCGCCCTCGAAATAGATGGCTACGCGGTCGCCGCGGCCCTCTTCCACATGCCGGTCGAGGGCGTTGTAGGAGGCATTGAGCTTGCCGCCGACGAACCACTTGGCAAAGGGCGCGTCAGTCCAGTCCAAGGTCTGGGTGAAATCCTCATCCCAGGTGAGCAGTTCCCGTGCCTGCTTTGCCCAGAACTCGGGGCCCGACGCCGCAGCCTCTTCGTAGACCCCGGGCTGTGCCACGGCTGCGGCCGCGAATTCCGCGCTCGGCGGAAAGCTGCGGCTCTCGTGGTAAAGGTTCTCCAGTGCGTCACCGTGCTGCTTGACCGGAGGCTGTTCAGTCATCTCGGACCCTTTCCATTGGCTGCACCCGGCGCCGGAGCCGTGCGTCTGCCCGGCCGGCGGGGCTGTTGATGGTCTTTGTCCTTACCCTAACGCGGACGCGGCAATGCTGTGGTGCCGGTCACAGCCACCTCCGTGAAACGGGGTAATTATGCGATAAACGGTTACCTCGCTGCCCCCGGGCAGGCGCGAACCGGTAGTCTGACCTGCTGGCGTTGACTAGGCTGTCAGTGAAAGCAAACCGCTCTGGCGCCGCTGCGGCGGAGCCAGAGCACGGTCGGCGCACCCGCCTTCCGGTTGGATGCTCTCGGAACGGAGACCAGAATGAACCAGCCCCACGTTGAACACGGGGAACACCCCGCTGCGGAAGCCGCCGGCACCCGCCCCGGCGCCGAACCGGCAACCGGCCTCCGTGCTGTAGCCGGGCCGTTCGGGCTGCGGGACATCGTGGTGGGATCCGCGGTGCTGGTGATGCTGGTAGGCAGCGTCCTGCCGTTCACCATTGGCAGCGGACGGAACCTGTGGACCGCCTTCAGCCTCTTCTACGTCGGAATCGGCATCATCATGCCGCTGGTGGTGGCAGGCCTCCTCACTGCCCGCCGACTGGCACCGTCCACCCGCCTGCGCGTGGGCTCCCTCTCGCTGGACCAGTTCGCTTCCGTGATTGCGGTACTCGCCGCCGTCTTCTTCTTCCTGCAGATCGTCTACGTTTTCAGCGTTGGCTCCCTGCTGGGGCTGCTGGGCGCCGCCGCGCTGCTCGCGGCCACCACGTTCGCTCCGTACATCCCGCCGTTCGCCGCTGAGTTCAGCGACCGTCCGGAGATTCCCGCACACCCCGTTGCGCGGGATGCCAAGCCGCTGGTCCGGGTTCCCAAGCCGGTACCGGCGCCCGGGCCGGCAGGGGCTGAGGGTGACCGCCGGCCTGTTGGAGCGCCCAAGCCCGGGGAAAGCGCTCCCGGCGCACCCCGGACCGGGCAGGTCCACGCCCAGCAGGCCGGTACCGGGCGTCCGGAGACGGTGTCCGGTAACGCCGCCCAGTCCGACGGCGCGGCAGAAGCCCGTTCCGCCGGTGCTGGCGCCCGCAGCGAATCCGGCCAGGCCGGAGCCGGATCGGGCGCTGCGGCGGCCGGGGCCGGCAAGGGCCCTGCGGGTGCGGCCGGGGCTGCAGGGGCAGGTGCTGCGGCATCAGCCACCGGAACAGCCGGAACAGCCGGAACAGCCGCCGGCGGTAACAGTCCCGCTGGTCGCGAAGTCCCGGCAGGGGAAGATCCGCTGCCTGCCACCACAGTGAACCCTGCGGTCCAGGGCGGCGCTCCGGCGTCGAACACCGAGGCCCATGAATCAATCTCGGCGACCCGTGAAGAGAACGAGAACGTTGTGGAGGCCTTCTGGTTCGCCGTTGGCACGCCGCGCCAGATCGTTGACGAACGTACCGGCCTGCCGCTGTTCATGTTCTACCCGGGTGACTGGGAACTTGGCCTGGAAGACCGCGGCCACGAGTTCCTGGTACAGGACAAGCGCACCGGAAGAATCGGCGTGCTGCGGGACCTCACCAACATCGAACGGGTCAGCGACGACAGTTCCGGCCACTAAGAGAACCACCACCGATGCCCCGGCGCCCCGGATACTTCCGGGAACGCCGGGGCATCGTTGACTGCGAAGGAAACCATCCAGATGCCCACCGGCAACGATGCCTCCCCGCTGGCGACCAAGCGCCGCGCCCGCAAGATCAACCGCCTGCTCGGTGAGCTCTACCCCTACGCGGTGGCCGAGCTGGATTTCACCAACGCGTTCGAGCTGCTGATTGCGACCGTGCTCTCCGCCCAGACCACCGATGTACGCGTTAACTCGGTCACCCCGGTCCTGTTCGCGCGTTACCCGGACGCCCGTGCGCTGGCGGAAGCGAACGAGGAAGAGCTGCAGGAACTGATCCGGCCCACGGGTTTCTTCCGGGCCAAGTCGGCCGCGATCAAGAAACTGGCAACCCAGATTGTTGACGACTATGACGGCGAAGTGCCGAACAAGCTGGAAGAACTGGTGAAACTGGCCGGGGTGGGCCGCAAGACCGCCAACGTGGTGCTGGGCAACGCCTTCGGAGTTCCGGGCATCACGGTGGACACGCACTTCCTGCGCCTGTCCCGGCGGTTCGGCTGGACGGACTCGAAGGACCCGGTGAAGGTTGAGCAGGACGTAGCGGAGCTCTTCGAACCCAAGGACTGGACGCCGCTGTCCAACCGGGTGGTCTTCCACGGCCGCCGGGTCTGCCATGCCAAGAAACCCGCGTGCGGTGCGTGCGCCGTGGCGCAGCTCTGCCCCTCCTACGGAGAAGGCGAAACGGATCCGGAGAAAGCCCGGAAACTGCTCAAATACGAGCTCGCTCCCGGACGCGAGGACCTGCTTGCCCGGATGATGGCTTCCGAAACCAGGGCCCAGCTGCGCGCCGCCGGCTACGGGCTTGAAGCATGAGCGCCCAGGCCCAGCTGGAAGCGTTCGGCAGCCTCGTCAGCAGCGGGGGCGGCAACTACGGGCGTGACCTGCGTTTCCTGACCCGCGCGGTGGATCCCGCCGTGGCGCGGGAAGCGGCCGTGCTGATCCTCTTCGGTGTCCTCGATGACCACCCGGCGCAGTTCCACTCCGATGCCGTTCCGGACGACCTCGATGTCCTTTTCGTGGAGCGTGCCTCCACCCTCAACGATCATCCGGGGCAGGTGGCCTTCCCGGGCGGCGGGGTGGATGCTTCCGACGCCGACGCGGTGGCTGCGGCACTGCGCGAGGCCAACGAGGAAACCGGACTGGACCCCAGCGGCGTGCGGATACTGGGCACGCTGCCGAAGGTCGGCCTGCCGGTGAGTAACTTCCTGGTGACGCCGGTCTTGGGTTGGTGGGCCAAACCCACTCCGGTGGATGTTGTGGATGAGGCCGAATCGGCGTCGGTGTTCCGTGTCCCGGTTGCAGACCTGCTGAACCCGGTCAACCGCCGCACCACCGTGCTGGGCCGCCCCGGGCAGGAGCACCGCGGCCCGGCATTCCTCGTGAACGGGGTGGTGGTGTGGGGATTCACGGCTCTGCTCCTGGACGAGGTGTTTAACCAGCTGGGCTGGACGCTGCCCTGGGACGAGGCACAGGAAATGGTTCCGCCGCTCTAGCTACGTGGCCTCGGCGCTCCGCAGCGCCTCAAGGACGGTGACGGCCAGCTGCACCCGGTTGGTCACGTCCAGCTTGGTGAAGGCGTTGGCGATGTGCGTCTTGACGGTGGCGACGCTGACGAACAGCTGGGAGCTGATCTCCGTGTTCGTCAGCCCGCGGGCCACCGCCTCCGCGACCTCCCGCTCGCGTTCGCTGAGGACTTCCAGCCGGGTGTCCGGTACCCGGGCCGACGGCGGCGGGACCGCCGCTGCCGCCGCCACGATGCGCTTCAGCACGGTGGGGGAGAACCTCTGTGAGTCCTGCGCCGCGTCCCGGACAGCGGACACCAGGACGTCCGGTGCCGTGTCCTTGAGCAGGAAGCCGCTGGCTCCCGCGCGCAGGGCGGACAGGATGAAGTCATCGGTATCGAACGAAGTCAGGACGATGATCCGCGGTGGTGCGGCCAGCGCAGTGATGCGTTCCGTGGCGCGGATGCCGCTGAGGACCGGCATTCGGATGTCCATGAGGACCACGTCCGGGCGAAGCTGCGCTGCGAGGCGCACGGCGGCTTCACCGTCCCCGGCCTCACCAACGATCTCGATGTCCGGCGCGCCGTCGAGGATGAGCCGCAGCCCCGCGCGGATGAGCGGCTCGTCGTCGGTCAGCAGGACACGCAGGGGTTTCACCAGGGCACCTTCACAGTCGTCGCGTAGACGTCCCCGCGGACGCCTGTTTCAAAGGATCCCCCGGCCAGCCGGGCACGTTCTGCCAGGCCCACCAGGCCCAGGCCTCCGGTGCCCGGAGACGCTGCCCCGGCGGGAAGGGGATTGCTGACGTCCACCGTGATGCCCTGCCCGGGTGCGCCGGTGAGGGAGACCCGGACGGGCTGGCGTGGTGCATGCTTCTGCGCATTCGTGAGCCCCTCCTGCACAATCCGGTACAGGTGCCGGGAGGTTGCATCCGGGAGCGAGGCAGTTGCCTCCCCCTGGAGAGGCGGATCCATCTGCAGCGTAACGTTGCTGCCGGCTGCGCGGGCCGAAGCCACCAGCCCGGGAATCGAGTCCAGTGCCGGCTGCGGCTCGGTCTCAGCCGGATCCTCCCGCAGCACGGAGAGGACAGTACGCAGTTCGCCCGCTGCTGTCTGCGCGGTCTCGCGCAGTATGGCCGCAGTGGCCCGGATGGTGTCCCGGTCCAGGTCGGAGCGGTACTCAAGGGCGCCGGCATGCATTGAAATCAGGCTCAGCCGGTGGGAGAGAGTGTCATGCATTTCCCGGGCAATACGGGTGCGCTCAGCGAGCCGCGCCGCGGACATCCGTGCCTCCTGCTCGCGGTGCGCGCTCTGTGCCTCGTGCTGCAGGGAGCGGATGAGCTGCCGCCGGGCGCCGCGGTTCAGGCCCACTAAAACCAGGACGGCGAGCAGCAGGCCTGCGGTCGTCGGCACGGCCCACCAGGGCAGGTCTCCGTCCGGATGCACGGCCAGGTCCACCGCGACAGCGGCAGCGTAGGCGGCCGCTGCGGCGATCAGGGCCCGGGGCCGGCGCAGGGCGGCAATCCCGATCAGTGCCATGCAGGCCGGGATGAAAGCCAGGGAAGAGAGCGAAGAGAGGGCGATGGTCGGCAGTCCGGCGCCCAGCGGCGCCCGCCGGAGTGCCAGCGGCAGGAGCCCGACGGCGGCAAGCCCCAGCAGCAGATCCAGCACCATCAGTGCCAGGAAAGAGGGCGGCGGGTCCGAACCATCGGCGGGAAACATGCTGCCCTGCGCCACCAGGAAGGTGGCGATCCCGGCGGCCGCCGCGCCGAGGGTCAGCCCCGTGGTCCGAAGGACGCTGGGGCGGTAAAGCATCGGCTGCATTCAACCGATCCTAGTGAGGGCCGCTTAGACCGGGCAATTGGCCAAAAGCATGAGCTTCGGGCGCCAGAGGGCGGAGCGGGAAAAGGCCCAGTGGCCGATGCGGGCAAACACCGGCGGCAGGGAGGCTGGGGACCATGGTTTCCCCTTCCCCACTCCACGCCCAGTCCGCAGCCGCACCCCGCGGGACGGCCTTCCACCGCCTGGCCCGCGCAAGGCCGGACTACCGGTGGTGGCGTCCGGTGTTCACCCTGCTCTTCGCCGCCGGGATCTACGGTGTCTTGGTCCTGGCATCCGTCGTGTTCCTGTTCATCCTTGGGTTCTTCGTCCCCGCGGTGGCCGCCACCGTAGACAGAGCGGTTTCGGTGCACCCCGATCTCCGCGACCCCGGGCAGCTGGCGTTCCTGCTGGGCGCGGTGTGCCTGCTCTGGCCGGCGGCCGTGCTGGGCGTGCGCTGGGGCGGCCGGCGCAGCGGCGGGACGCTCTCATCGGTTACCGGCAGGCTGCGCTGGCAGCTCTTTCCCCGGCTGCTGGCGGTGGCCGCCGGGCTGGTCCTGGCCGGCAGCGCGGTCACGCTGCTGCTGCCCGGAGAAGTCTCCGGTGAGTCCTCCGCCGGCGCCGCCGGGGGAGGGTGGCTGATGCTCCTGGTCGCCGTGGCCGTGGTCCCGTTCCAGGCCGCCGCGGAGGAATATGCCTTCCGAGGGCTGCTCATGCAGGTCATTGGGTCCTGGCTCCGCCATCCGGCGTTCGCGATCCTTCTTCCGGTGCCGTTGTTCGTGCTGGGTCACGGCTACGGACTGGTGGGCCAGATCGACGTCGCCGTGTTCGCCGTAGCCGCAGGCTGGCTGACGTGGCGCACGGGCGGACTGGAAGCCGCCATTGCCCTGCACGTGGTGAACAACCTGGTGGTGCTGGCCCTGGGGGCGGTGGGCCTGGCAGACCCGAACGCCGTCGATCTGCCGCTGGCCCACCTGCCGGTTTCCATCGCCGTCGTGCTGGCCTACACACTGCTGGTGCTCCGCTGGTTCCCGCCCGCCGGTTCCCATCCGGGTCACGCGCCCTCCGGTACCGCTGCGGCAGGCTGAGCGCTACTTCGCCTCGGCGTAGGAGTCGACGGCGGCACACACCACCGGGAACTCCAGCGGAATCTTTCCGAAGAGCAGCTCCGTGGCCTCGGCTGCGGCGTCCGTGACAATCGACTCGGCCTCCCGGACCCGCCCGGCAGGCACCTCCAGCATCACCTCGTCATGCAGGAAAAACACGAGCCGCCCCGCCGGTGAGGTGCCCGACGCCGCCCGCAGCCGGCGTCGTATTCCCGCCAGCCAGCAGGTAGCCCACTCAGCTGCGGTGCCCTGCACTACGAAGTTTCGCGTGAAACGTCCCCGGGACCGGGCAAGGTTGTCCGCGCGGCGCTGTTCCTCCGCCGACGCTGTGCGCTGCGAGGCGAGCCACCGTTCGGAGGCGGGGGGCGTGCTGCGGCCCAGCCGGCTAGATACTGTTCCGCCGGCTTCACCGGTGCGCGCGGCACGTTCCACCACTGCGATTGCCCGGGGATAGTTCCTGGTCAGGACGGGCATCAGCCGGCCGGCTTCGCCGCTGGTTGCCCCGTACATGGCGCCGAGCATGGCCACTTTGGCCAGCGACCGCTCACCGTTGAAGCCCTGGTCTGCAATGCCCTGGTACAGGTCCTTGCCGCGGGCGGCTGCCGCGAGCGCAGAGTCCTGGCCCAGGGCGGCGAGGACCCGTGGTTCAAGCTGGGCGGCGTCGGCCACGAGGAGCTTGTGCCCGGAATCCGCCCGCACGGCGTCACGGACGGACTTGGGGATCTGCAGGGCGCCTCCGCCGCGGGAGGACCAGCGGCCGGAAACCACGCCGCCCACCACGTACTCGGTGCGGAAGCGTCCATCCTGAACCCAGTCATCGAGCCAGCTCCAGCCGCTGGCTGAGAGGAGGCGTGCCAGTTTCTTGTAGCGCAGGAGCGGTTCGATGGCCGGGTGGTGCTGCTGTTCCAGTTCCCAGGTGCGGGTGGTGCGGACTTCGATGCCGGCGCGGTGCAGGGCGCGGAGGAGTTCCTGCGGGGAGTCGGGGTTGAAGGACGGATTGTTCAGTTGTGCCCGCAGCTCAGCGACCGCGGCCTCAAGTTTGGCGGGGCGCCGGCCTTCCGGCGGACGCGGCCCAAGCTGTTCTTCGAGCATCGCCTCGTGCAGGTCCCGGCGCCAGGGCATCCCGGCATGCTCCATCTCCGCGGCGATCAGGCCTCCGGCGGATTCGGCCGCGAGCAGCAGCGTGAGGCGTCGCCGTTCGGTGCTTCCGGCGACGGCGGCCAGCTGGTCCTGGAGCTCTTCGGTGAGTTCCTCGACCGTGCGGGATGCCTGCCGGGCGCGGGGATCAAGGTTTTCGGCGCCGTCGAGCCCCTCGAACAGTGATCCCTGGTCCGGGGACGGTGCTGCCGGGAGCAGCTGGCGGGGTGCCAGGTCCGGCTCATCCTCGGGACGGTGGGCCCGCAGCTCCTGGATGTAGGGCGTTTCAGCGGCGAATTCGGAGTTGCGCAGGATCTCCCGGCACAGGGTGAGGTCGTGGCTGCGTTCAACGCTCATCCCGGCGGACAGGAGCCGGCCGTAGGTCTCCCGGCTCCGGTCCCAGACCCAGCGGACCGGCCGCTGCTCCGCCTGCGCCACGGCGCGCGGCAGCTCAGCTGCGGGCACGACGGCGGCCGGAGCGGTGGGCGTCCCGGCAGCGTCGGCCGGCTGCAGGACCCAGGCATCGGCGCTTGCGGGAGCCAGGACAAGGTGCATGCCTTCATTCTTCCCTGTCCCGGGGACATCCAAAGACGCGGACGGCGACGGTGCCTGCGGTCCTGTCCTCCACAGGGGGTGACCGCTGACCGAGGAGTGTCTTCTCTCCCCAGTTTGGCCTGCAGTCGAGCAGGACCGGGCACCGGCCGGAAGGCTGAAGCCATGACGGAAACTCTCTCCTGGACCCCACCTGCCAGGCGGGTCCAGCTGGAACGGGCGTCCTCGGGCCAAACCGGCGGAGTGG
Source organism: Arthrobacter koreensis (assembly GCF_009193255.1). Lineage (GTDB taxonomy): Bacteria > Actinomycetota > Actinomycetes > Actinomycetales > Micrococcaceae > Arthrobacter_B > Arthrobacter_B koreensis. Next base: position 718,526 of record NZ_WACG01000001.1, on the reverse strand, counting down.
ACGCCGTCCTGGTGAATCCCAGAAACCAGGCGCTCCAGGACGAAGTCGCGCGCATCGCCGTCGCTGCAGGCATCGCCCTTGGCACGGCAGAAACCGTTGCCGGTGCGCTGGCGCTCTCTCCCGGAATCCTGTTGCTGGACACCCACGCCCTGGAGCGCGGAGGACGTGCGCTGGGAGGTTTCGGGGGCACGGAAACCATCTGTGTTGGTTTTGACGCTGATGAGCCCTGGCAGCAGTCTGCCCGGCACGGGGTGGATGGAGTAGCGGTGCTGCCGCAGGCCGGCGGCTGGCTGGCCGAACACCTCGCCCGGCGCAACAGCCCCACCGGACGCATCCTTGGCGTTGCAGGGGCCTTTGGCGGGATCGGCGGTTCAACACTGGCGTGCCTGCTGGCCCGGGAGGCAGCTGAGTCCGGGCTGCAGGTACTGCTCGCCGAGACGGGGTCAAGCAGCGGAGGCATCGAATACCGTGTGGGTGCGGCGGAAGCGGGCGGACTGCGCTGGCAGGATCTTGCCGGCGTTGAGGGGACGGTCAACCCCGTCCAGCTGGCGGCTGCACTCCCGGAGACCGGGCACTTCGCAGTGCTTGGGAACGCCACCGGTGAACCCATTCCGGAAGGGCTGGAACATGAGGTCCAGCCTGCAGTCCTGCATGCGGCCCGTGCAGCCTTTGAACTGACCATCCTGGACCTGGGGGCCTCTCCGCCGCGGCACTCAAGGGCGCTGGAGCAGTGTGACGCACTGTTGGCCGTCGTCGGCGGAGGAACAGCCCGGCTTCTCGCTGCCAAATCCTGGTGGAGCGGTATGGGCTCCGGGGCGCCGCCGGCCTTCGCCGTAGTTCGGGGACCGCTCCCGGAGGGTATGGATGAGGCCCGGACAGCTGCGCTGCTGGGGATGGACCTGGCCGGTTACCTGCCCTGGGTGCGGGGGCTCGCCTCAGCTTCCGACGGCGGGCGCCTGTTGGACGCCAGGCGAAAACGGCTCCGCCGCGCTGTCCGCGGAATCCTGGCCGCGGCTGGCCCTTCAGCGGGATGGATTCAACCATGAACGGCGCGGGGCGGCGGGCACTTCGTCCGGTCCAGCGGACCGCTGACCGGCAATCCTACGCCGGCTTGGTCAACCAGATCCGGGAGGACGTCCTGGCAGGCGACGTCCCGGTCACCGGTGCACGGCTGGCCGCCGCGGTGCATGCCAGCGGCCGCCTGCTGGGATCGGACGGAGGTCTGCGCGCCGTTGACCGGGTCCACGCGGAGCTGCAGGGACTCGGACCGCTGCAGGGGCTGCTTCAACTACCGGGGCTGACAGACATCCTGGTCAACGGGCCACAGGAGGTATGGATAGACACCGGGGCCGGACTCTCCCGGACCGAAGTCACTTTCTCCTCCGAGGCTGACCTGCAGGGACTGGCCGTCCGGCTCATCGCCGCCGGTGGCCGGCGCCTGGATGACTCAGCTCCATGCGCCGATGTTCAGCTTCGGGGGTGCCGCGTCCATGCAGTACTGCCGCCTGTCTCCACGGGTTCCACCCTGCTGTCGATCCGGGTTCGGGCTGCGGACAGCTTCAGCCTGGACGAGCTGCAGGACGCAGGCATGATGGATGCGCAGTGTGCAGGCATCTTGCGGACCGTCGTGGCTTCCAGGCTGAACTTCCTGATTAGCGGTGCCACCGGCACGGGGAAAACCACACTGCTCTCCAGCCTCCTGTCCCTTTGCCAGCCGAATGAACGCCTGGTGCTGATCGAGGACGCCGCTGAACTTGCGCCCCTGCATCCTCACGTCGTCGGGATGCAGGCGAGGCACACCAACATTGAAGGCGCTGGATCAGTGGATTTGGCCGACCTGCTTCGCCAGGCCATGCGCATGCGTCCTGACCGGCTGGTTGTGGGGGAGTGCCGCGGGGCGGAAGTACGGGAACTCCTCGCGGCAATGAATACCGGCCACGACGGCGCAGGCGGAACCATCCACGCCAGCGCAGCCACCACTGTCCCGGCCCGGCTTGCTGCCCTTGGCGCGCTCGCCGGACTCAATGCGCGGGCGTTGGCCCTGCAGGCGGCGGGCGCCTTGGATGCTGTGATCCATCTGGAACGGGACGCGGACGGTCGCCGGGTTGCTGAAATTGCCGTGCTTGACTCAGCAGGCGACGGCGCGCTCGTTGCCCTGACAGCCCTGGACTGCCGTCCCGACAGCCCGGAACCCGGACCGGGCTGGGACAAACTGCAGGCACGGCTGGCCGCGAAGACCGAAAGGTGACGGTGTGTACCCGGGAGTTCGCAGGTACCCGGTGCCGGTTGCCTCACCGGCACCCTCGTCTCCGGGCACAGTCGTGACTGGCCTGTGGGTCGCCGGCCTGCTGGCGGCTGCCTGGCTGCTGGCGCTCAAGAACCAGAGGGCAGGCGAACCGCTGCAGCGGAACCCGCTTCCATCGGGCGCTCCCCCGGCTGTGCCGAAAACTCATCCTCCTGTGCCTCGGCGGACCAGACAGAACAGGGTCACCGAGGACGAACTGCACCGCTTGCCGCTGCTGGTCCACCAGTTGGCCGGTCTTCTCGAAGCGGGCCGGACACCTGTCCAGCTGTGGGCTGACGCCGCCAGCCTGCAGCGGGATGCGGAGGCCGCGCTCCCGGGAAACCTCCTGTCACCAACCCTGGACCGGGCCGCGCGGGCAGCCCTGCTGGGGATGAGCCCGGTGCCCGTGCTGCGCCGGGCCGCGCGGGAAACCTCCGGCCTGCATGCCATGCTGTGGAGCGATCTGGCAGCGTGTGTGCAGGCAGCAGAGCGCAGCGGAGCGCCGCTGGCAGGAATCCTGGCACGCTACGCGCAGGGCCTGGAGGCAATTCTGGATTCCCGCGCGGCGAGGGCCTCGGCGCTTTCGGGGCCGCGGGCCACCGTCCGGCTCCTGACCTGGCTGCCGCTGGCTGGGCTGGGGCTCGGATTCCTGCTGGGCACCAACCCACTGGCCGTACTGGCCCAAAGCCCGCTGGGATGGGCCGCAGCCGGAACCGGTACGGTGCTCGGTCTGGCTGCGCGGTTCTGGTCCAGACGGCTGATGGTGCGCGCGGTACCGCCTGGGGAGGGGACCGGGTGACGTTCCGGATCAGGATATGACCGGCCTGTTCGTGGGCCTCCTGCTCTGCCTCGCCGTCGCAGTCCTGTGGCAGGGGCCTGTCACGATCGTGGTGCCCACGCCATCCGGCGGCTCTTTGCCGGCCGCATCCGGGCCGGCCGCCGGCGAGGCCGGCGCATCTGGACGCGCTGCAGCTTCAGGCGGCGGCATGTCCGCACAGGCCGTGCCTGCTGGAATCCGTGACCCGGCCCTCATGCTGGATCTTTCTGCGGCCATGTTTTCCGCGGGACGGCCGCTGAGCACCGTCTTGCTGGTGCTTGGCGAGACCGCCGATCCACCGCTTCGTACCATCCTGCGCCGGGTAGTGACGGCACTGGAGCTGGGAGCCGGATGGGAGCAGGCCTGGGAACTGGGGGCTAGGACAGGAGGGGAAACGACGAAGGAAGCCGGGTCATCGGCCACGGTTCTCGGGAATGCCCTCGCTTTTGCCGCGTCCAGCGGTGCGCCATCGGCCGCCGTGCTTCATGCCCAGGCATCACAGATTCGCCGCCGCCGGGCCCGGGAGGCGGAACGGCGTGCGGCAGCACTGGGGATCCAGCTTGTCGTGCCGCTGGGCCTCTGCGCCCTACCTGCATTTCTGTGTTTCACAGTGGTTCCGCTTCTGCTGGCGCTGCTGCCGCAGTTCTAGGGTTTTTGCTCCACCCATTCCGTGACGGAGATTGTGGAGGAGTGCCTGCAGCAGAGGCGGTGCTCCTCCACAGGGCCGTGTGCGGAAGCTGTTTTCCCTAGCTGCGGACCCCTCGGTCTCCAGAAGACCCCGCGAGGGCAAGACTCGGTTCATGCCAACGGCCGCCGGTCCGCGGCGTTACCCACACAATCGAGGAGTCAAAGAATGTCATCCATGCAGCTCGAACCGATCGCATCCCCCGAGTCCCGCCGTCTGGCTGCAACGACCGGTGCCGGCAACGCCGGCCGCTCTCCCGGCGCTGCTGCTCCGGACGATGCTCAGCACATGCCTGCGGCCGGTACCGGGGCAACGGTATCCGGGTCCGCCGCGCTACCGGATACACCGGACCAATCCGTTCCCCTGGCCAAGGTCTACCCGTTCCCGGATAGAAGGGGACAAATGACGGCGCAGGATAAGGAGGCGGGAATGGCGACCGCAGAGTACGCCATCGCTACCCTTGCGGCCGTCGCGTTCGCCGCGCTGCTCGTGGCGGTGCTCAGCAGCGGTGATGTCCGGGAGCTGCTCATGTCCCTGATTCGTGCCGCGCTCAGTTTCGGGTGAGCCCCGCACTCCGCCGGGAAACCGACCATGGTGCCGTCACAGCTGAACTGGCAGTGGCTATGCCTGCCGCGGCAATCGTCCTGGCTGCACTGCTGACCGGAGCAGCGGCTGGCCTGACCCAGCTGCGGCTCGAAGAAGCTGCCGGTGCTGCGGCCAGGCTCGCCATGCGCGGAGACATCGATGAGGCTTCCGCGGCCGTCAACCGCCTGGCCGGTGACGGGGCGGCGATGGAGATATCCGAGAGCGGGGACTGGATTCAAGTCCGCGTTGAATCCCCGCTTCGGGCACCGTTACTGGACCTGTTGCCCATCACACTCACTGCAGAAGCCTCGGCCCCGCGGGAGGATAACGAATGAACCCTGTCCGCCATGCTGCCCCGGCGGATGCTGGGGCGGGAACGGTCCTGATGCTCGGTATCGTGCTGGCGGCGATCACACTGGCGGTGGCCGCGGTGCTCCTAGCATCCGCAGTGGTATCCGGAGCCAGGGCGGGTGCTGCAGCGAACCTTGCCGCGCTCGCGGGGGCAGATGCCCTGAGGGGGCTTCGCGGCGCCGACCCGTGCACACTCGCCGCTGCGGTAGCGGAACGAAACGAGGCCCGGTTGGAGCAGTGCGTCCCGGATCCGCAGGAGCGAACGGTGACCATCAGCGTGAGTACTGCGGCCGGGCTGCTTCCCTGGCCCGCAACCGCCGCTGCGCGCGCGGGACCGCCGCCGGGAAACCCCGCGGGACCACCATAGGGCAACTCGGGAGCAGGGAACTCTTCGGGGTCCTCGGGCAACGGGTTGAACCGCCGGGGAAGCGGGCACGGCCGGGGAACGGGGCTGAACGGCCGGGCCGGGCCAGACCAGGCGGGGCCAGGCCGGGCGGGGCCAGGCCGGGCGGGGCCAGGCCGGGCCAGGCCGGACTGGTGCCGGTCGGTCTACGAACGGGTCCCGACCCGGCCCGGAACACGGTCTTCCCCGGGCCGGTTGCCGGACGAGGCTCCGGACCGGTCCGGGGAAACGCCGCTCGCCGGAGCATTCGCCAGCAGCACTTCGATCAGCGTGACGGCCCCCTTTTTGTCCAGCGGGTTGTTCTTGTTCCCGCATTTGGGGGACTGAACACAGGAGGGGCAACCGCCGTCGCACTCGCAGGCACGGATCGCATCCCGCGTCGCGGTCAACCAGATCGCGGCGGCCTCGTAGGCGCGCTCCGCGAATCCGGCACCGCCGGGATGCCCGTCGTACACGAAAATGGTCGGCTTGCCGGTGTCAGCGTGCAGGGCGGTGGAAACCCCGCCGATGTCCCAGCGGTCTGAGGTCGCCACAAGCGGCAGCATCCCGATCGAGGCATGTTCCGCAGCGTGCAGGGAACCGGGGAAGTCAGCTGCGGCCAGGCCGGCGCCCAGCAGCAGCTTCTCGTCAACGATGAACCATACGGCCTTCGTAAAGAGTTCCTTGGCCTCGAGCTCCAGCGGCTCCTCGCCCAGGATCTCGTTGGAAACGAGGGCCTTGCGCTGGAAGGAAACCACCTGCGTAGTCACCTTCACCGTTCCGAAGCACATCTGGACGTCGCCCCACTGCTCGGAACGTTCGGTTTCCATGACCTCGATCTGGGTGATATCCCGGGCCTGCGTATAGAACTCAGGGTTGGCCCGGGTGACCACGGCGCAGTGGTCTGCTTCGTTCAATTCCTCCACCAGGAAGGTCTGCCCCTGATGCACGTACACCGCACCGGTATGGGCCTGGTACTGGCTCTGGGCTCCGTCCATGGTTCCCAGCAGCGTGCCGGTCTCGGCCTCCACGATGTTGATCGGCCCGCCGCCGGCGGCCCGCAGGTTCACCATCGAGGCGGCACTTTCGGCATGCGTCCAGAACCACCCGGCCGGACGGCGGCGCAGGTACCCCTGCACCACCAGCGAATCCAGCAGGCCGGAGGCCGTCGGACCGAACATGTCCCGCTCCTCCGGCTTCAGCGGCAGTTCAGCCGCCGCCGCACACAGGTGCGGACCCAGGACGTACGGGTTGGAAGGGTCGAAGACCGTCGCCTCCACGGAAATGTCAAAGATCGCTTCCGGGTGATGTACCAGGTAGGTGTCCAGCGGATCGTCGCTGGCCACGAAGGCCGCCAGGGCATCCTGCCCGGACCGGCCGGCCCGGCCGATCTGCTGGAACAGGGACGCGCGGGTCCCGGGCCAACCGGCCACCAGCACGGCGTCCAGCCCGGAAATGTCGATGCCCAGTTCCAGCGCCGACGTGCTGGCAATACCCAAAAGCTGCCCGCTGCGCAGCTGGTTCTCCAGCGCCCGCCGCTCCTCCGGCAGGTACCCGGAGCGGTACGCGGCCACCCGGTCAGGAAGGGAAGGATGCACCTCGTCGAGCAGCCGCCGTGTGATGGTGGCAATGGTCTCAGCTCCCCGGCGGGACTTGATGAACGCAATTGTCCGTACCTGCGCGGAGACCAGGTTGGCCAGCAGGTCCGAGGTTTCGGCGATCACCGTCCGGCGCTCGCGGGCACCGTTCTCACCCTTGCCGTCCGTGAGCTGCGGCTCCCACAGCGCAACCGTCGTGGCGCCGTGCGGCGAATAGTCATGGGTGAACGCCTCCACCGCACTGCCAATCAGGCGGCCGAAGGACTGGGCTGGATCAGCGGAGGTGGCGGAGGCACCAATGAACACCGGGTCGGCGCCGTAATAGGCACAGATCCGGCGCAGCCGGCGCATCAGGTTGGCAACGTTGGACCCGAAGACGCCGCGGTAGCTGTGCGCTTCGTCGATGATCACGTACTTCAGGCGGCGGAAGAACCGTGCCCACCAGGCATGGTTCGGAAGCACCCCGAAATGAAGCATGTCAGGGTTCGCCAGCACCATATTGGCGTGGTCCCGGATCCAGCGGCGGGCACCCGGGTCCGTATCACCGTCGTACGTTTCGGCACGCAGCGTCGGCAGGTGCAGGGCATTGAGGGCGGCCAGCTGGTCAGCAGCCAGCGCCTTGGTGGGGGAGAGATACAAGGCCACGGACCCGGTGGGCTCAAGCGAAATCCGGTCATCGAGAGCGGTCCGGTGGATCTCATCCAGGACCGGCAGCTGGTAGGCCAGCGACTTGCCGGACGCGGTGCCGGTGGAAATGATGGTGTGCCGTCCGGAATGGGCGCAGTCTGCGGCCTCGGCCTGGTGCTGCCAGGGCGAATGCACACCCAGCCTTGCGTAGGCCTCAACCAGGTCCGGGTGAACCCAGTCCGGCCAGGGGGCGGTCTTGGCCTCCCGCGCCGGAATCCGGTGGGTGTGGACCAGCTGCTCCGGGTCGGCTCCGCCGCCGAGCAGCGGGATCAGGGAATCGGAAATGGCCACGCCGCCATTGTCCCACCGGTACCTGCACGTTCGGGACACGGGCACAGCGGGGTCCGCGGCGGGCGAAATCTACAGCCGCGGCTCGAACATCATGACGCTGGCCAGGGACTCCCAGCCCAGGTACCGGTACAGCCCAAGGCCGGTTTCGGGAGAAATCAGCAGCCCCGTGTCTGCGTCGTGCTCCAGGGCGAGCGCCGTCAGTGCCCGCATCACGTAACTGCCCAGCCCCTGCCGGCGGAAATGCCGGTCCGTGTAGATCTGGTCATAAACCGCGAACCCGTCCACCACCGCCACATGCCCCCGCGCAGCCGGTGTCTCGCCGGAATCCACTTCCACCCGTCCGCCGGAGGAACCGCGGAGAGTCCTGACACTGAACCCGTCCGGAGGCAGCGGGTCTTCAACGTCCTGGCCCTCCATCGGCAGCATCATGAAGACCTCATCCGTGGACCGGACGGTCAGCCCGTAGACGTTGGCCGCACCGTAGAGTTCGGACACCCTCGACGTCACGATCGTGAACAGCCGCCCCGCACCCTGCCGCGCCGAATTCGCCAGGGCGGCGAACTCGTCATGGGAGGGCTCCAGCGCGAAGTACTCCCAGTCATTGGTCTTGTCATGCAGGAACGCGGCCGGGAAACGGCCCTCGTGGCGCGTCTGATACCCCCTGGCGCTGGCCCACCCGCTCACCCAGGTCTCAAGGAGTTCGTCGGTTAGTCCGTTCATGCGGAAACACTAGCCTGCTGCCCCTGCCCGCGGGAGGGCCGCTGCGCAAATCAGGATTTCGCCTCCCGGTCTACCCTTAATACGTGGCCATGAATCGAATTGCTCTCTACTACGCTTTCACCCCCCTCCCGGATCCCGAAGCGGTCCGGCTCTGGCAGCGCGCCCTGTGCGAAAAGCTCGGACTGCGCGGCCGCATCCTGATTTCCAAGGACGGCATCAACGGGACCGTCGGCGGTGAACTCGGCGCGGTCAAGGCCTACGTAAAGGCCACTCGCGAGTACCCCGCCTTTAAGAAGATGGACATCAAGTACTCCGAAGGCTCTGCCGAGGACTTCCCCCGGCTCAGCGTGAAGGTCCGCCTCGAAATCGTGAGTTTCGGTGCGCCCGGGGAGCTGAAGGTGGATGAGAACGGGGTGTTGGGCGGCGGCACCCATCTGCGGCCCGAGGAAGTGCATGAGCTGGTGGAAGCAAAGAAGGCGGCCGGGGAGGACGTGGTGTTCTTCGACGGACGCAACGCCTTCGAAGCCCAGATCGGCAAGTTCAAGGGCGCTGTGGTTCCGGACGTATCCACCACTCACGACTTCATCAAAGAACTTGAATCAGGCAAGTATGACGACCTGAAGGACAAGCCGGTGGTCACTTACTGCACCGGCGGTGTGCGCTGTGAAGTGCTGTCCGCACTGATGGTGAACCGCGGCTTCTCCGAGGTGTACCAGATGAAGGGCGGAATCGTCCGCTATGGCGAGACGTTCGGGGACAAGGGTCTCTGGGAAGGCTCGCTCTACGTCTTCGACAAGCGGATGCACATGGAATTCACTGACGACGCCGCCACCATCGGTGAGTGTGCCCGGTGCCATGCGCCCACCAGCAAGTTCGAGAACTGCTCCAACCCGTCCTGCCGGAAGCTGACGCTGTACTGTGCCGAATGCGCTGCGGATCCGGCGACGCTGCGCTGCCCGGACGGCTGCGAAGACTAGTACACCCCCCCCGGGAAGCGGCATCCGCTTTCCAGCAGCACACGGGGCGCTGCCTCCCGGCGGGGCTACCGGCCGAATGCCTCCGGTGCTGTGATGACGGACAAGCCCTGTACCGCCTGCTCGAACAGGTCGGCTGGATGCGAGGTGCGGCCTGCGCTCTCCTCCCGCGCAAAGCACTGCCACGCCACCCGCCAGGTGCAGGCAATCAGCTCCGCTGCGAGCTGTGCCTGCATCCGGGTCAGCGCCGCGCGTTCCGTCAGTGCGCTGCTCACTGCGTCCACCAGATGCATCTCCTGGCGTGAGACGGCCTGGAGCAGCCGGGGCTCACGCAGCAGAAGACGTGAGATCCGCTTGAACTGAACCTGTTCCACCTCGTAGGCGAACTGCTGCCGGCAGGCATCGATCAGCTCGCGCAGGATCTCCGCCGGGGAAGCTTCCGGGACAAGCTCCCGGGAGAGCAGCGCGTCCAGGAGTTCGCCCTGACCCGGAACGGCGGCGGATTCCTTCGAGTCGTAGTAGCGGAAGAACGTCCGCTCCGAGATCCCGGCGCGCTCTGCGATGCTGGCTACCGTGGTGGACTCCACGCCCGCCGTTTCCAGCAGGTCCAGGGTGGCCTGCTGGATCTGCCGCCTCGTTGCGGCCTTGTGGTCGTCTCGTTTTCCCACGGTGTTCCAGCTTTCGTCGGAGGGCCGCCACTGAAATATCTTCTGTCACAGTATGCCAGTTTGGTTAGAATAATCTGTCAGTCTGTGACAGTATTTTCCGGTTCGCGTCCCACAGAAACCGAGGAATCCTTGACTTCCGAAAGCCCCGCCGCCGAGCACAAAGCGGCACCCGCAGCACCTCCGCGTCCGGACCTGCCCACCCGGCAGCTGACCGGCATCATTGGCGCACTGGCCCTGGCCGCGTTCCTGATGATCCTGAATGAGACCGTCCTCTCGGTGGCCCTTCCCTCGATCATGGCGGACCTGGACGTCACGGCGTCCGCAGGCCAGTGGCTGACCACCGGCTTCCTGCTCACTGTTTCGGTAGTCATCCCCACCACGGGCTTCCTGCTCCAACGGTTCACCACCCGGAGCCTGTTCATCTTTGCGCTGGCCAGCTTCCTGACCGGAACCGCCCTGGCCGTCTTCGCCCCCACCTTCGCCGTGCTGCTCATCGCCCGGATCATCCAGGCCGTCGGCACCGCCATTGTGCTTCCGCTGCTGATGACTACCACGCTGACCCTGGTTCCGCTGCACAAGCGCGGCACCATCATGGGCCTGAATTCTATTGTCATCTCGGTAGGGCCGGCTGTCGGCCCCACTGTCTCCGGAGCAATCGTGAATGCACTGAGCTGGCACTGGATCTTCGTGCTGATGATTCCCCTTGCCGTGGCAATCCTGCTGCTGGGAACCATCTTCATTAAGCTGCCCTCCCAGACCCGCCGCCTGCCTGTCGACGTTCCCTCCGTCATTCTTTCCGCCCTGGCGTTCGGCTTCCTGGTTTATGCCATCTCAAGCCTTGAACATGCCTCCGACAACCTCCTCCTGGTCTCCGCCAGCGTCGTCGTCGGGGCCGCGGCCCTGGTGCTGTTCATCCGGCGCCAGGTCCGCCTGGCCCGGACCGGACGGGAACTGCTGAACCTGGCACCGTTCCGGAACCGGAACTTCCGCCTCAGCGTGGTCATGATCATGATCGCCATGGGCACGCTGCTGGGCACCGTCATGATTGTGCCGATCCTGCTCCAGACCGGCCGCGGCCTGGACACCCTGACCATTGGCATGATGCTCCTGCCCGGCGGCCTGGTGCAGGCCGCCGTCGGTCCCGTCTTTGGCCGGGTCTTTGACCGCTTTGGTCCGCGTCCCGTCCTCATCCCCGGTGCGGCCATGCTGGCGCTGGGACAGTGGCTGTACGTCAGCGTCACGCCGGAGTCCCCGCTCTGGATGTTCACCGTTTCCCATGTTGTATTCAGCATTGGGCTGGCGATGCTGATGACCGGGCTGCTGTCCTCGGCCCTGGCCACAGTGGAACCCCGGCTCTACGGCCACGGCTCGGCCATCTTCAACACCGGCCAGCAGCTGGGTGGTGCAATTGGCACCACCATCTTTGTGACCGTGCTGTCCATGCTCTCGGCAAGCCGACTCGAGGAGGGGACCGCGCTGGCGGATTCTCTGTTCGCCGGTGCGCACACAGCGTTCATCATCGGAGCGCTGCTGTCCACGGCCAGCCTCGTCCTGGCGCCCTTCATTCGCATCCCCCGCCGCGCCTAGACACACCTGCCCCACAAATCGAGATGGCAGAAACTGCCCGTATGAGCGCTCATACGGGCAGTTTCTGCCATCTCGATGGGGGAGCGGACGTGGTGAGGTGGCAGGAAGCCGGAACCTAGACTGGACGGGTGACGAATTTCTCCCGCGTTCCGGGCACACCCCAGAGTTCAAACCTCCCGCTGCTGGCCGACCTCGCCGCCGACCTCACGGACGCGGGCTACACGGTGGACGGTGTCGCAGCCTTCCTGGGGAAGGAAGCCAGTGCTGCGCTGTCCCGGGACCAGCTGGTTCCTGCGATGCTCGCCTGCCGGGCAGCGGCCGACGGCGGCACTCCGGAACCGGTGGCAGCTGCGGTAGCGCTGTGGCTGGTGGGCTCCTCCGTTCCGGCGCAGCAGGTCCGGGACGCCTTCCCCCGGACCGGTGCCGAGGGACTGCTGGAGCTCGGGCTCGCCGAGAAGGACGCCCCGGACATGCTCCGCGCCAGGGTGGATCTGCGGCCCTACGAGTTCGACGCCGCGACCAGCGAAAGCGGCCCCGAAGACTCCGGGGAAGCCCCGGAACAGGCCGGCGGCACCCACCTCTGGGTGGCCAGTGACCTCGGCGCCCATCAGCGCCCCGGCGTCCTGCCGCACGGCCACGTGCTGGGCATCGGGCAGGCCTCCCTGTCCCTGGCCCAGCTGAGCATCACTACTCCGGTGGACCGTGCGCTGGACCTGGGGACCGGCTGCGGAATCCAGGTTTTCCACCTGCTGGGCCACGCCCGGCACGTCACCGCCACGGACATTTCCGAGCGTGCCCTGGGCTTCACCCGCTTCAACCTCGTGCTGAACGCGCCCGCGCTTGGACTGGACCCGGAACACCCGGAGCAGCGCGTGGACCTGCGGCTCGGCAGCATGCTTGAACCGGTGGCAGGGGAGCGCTTCGACCAGGTGGTTTCAAATCCGCCGTTCGTGATCACCCCCCGCGTGTCCGGCGAGGACGAGGAGGACCGCTTTACCTACCGGGACGGCGGACTTCCCGGAGACCAGATTGTTTCCGGGCTCTTCCGGAACCTCGAATCCGTGCTGGCTCCCGGCGGCATCGCACAGATGCTGGGGAACTGGGAGATCCAGGGCGACGCGGACGAGAAGGATGCCTGGAGCGAAAGGCTTCGCTCCTGGCTGCCGGAGGGCATGGACGCCTGGGTTATCCAGCGGGAAGTGCTCAGCCCGGCCGAGTACGCGGAAATGTGGCTCCGGGACGCGGCGGAGAACCGGGACCGGAACGAGTACGCGGCCTCCTATGCCGCGTACCTGGCCGATTTCGCCGCCCGCGGAACCACCGGAATCGGCTTCGGCTCGGTGTGGATGCGCCGGCGGAAAAATCCGCAGGCCGCGCCGCTGCGCCGGTTCGAGGAAATTACCCACCCGCTCGAGTCCCCGCTCGCCCCGCACCTGGCCGCCGCCGTCGGGCGTTTTGACTGGGCCCAGGCGCACCCGGACCTGGGCGCCGAACACCTGGTAGTGGCCGACGACGTCACCGAGGAACGCCATGCGCGCCCCGGAGCCGAGCACCCCGGCGTGATCCTGCTGCGCCAGGGCGCCGGCCTGCGGAGGACCAACCTGATGAGCACCGAACTGACCGGCTTTGTGTCAGCGTGCGACGGCGATCTCCCCGCCGGGGCGATCATCGCGGCACTGGGTTCGCTGCTGGGCCGGGATGATCCGGAGTTTGCCGCCGGGCTGGAAGATGAGGTCCGCAACCTGGTCCTGGACGGGTTCCTCCTTCCGGCTGAACCGTAACCGAGCGCACGGCTAAATTGGTCCGGGTCCGCCCGCAGGTGCAGTTATGGTTACCCTTGTGCTTGGGGTTTCCCCATACTGTCTAAGGATGAGCGGGCATGCGGTGCAGCACGCGCCCTCATCCGTATTGATCCACCCCCGTACGTAGGAGAACAGTGCCAGTTAAGGCAACGGACAAGTCGACCGGCAAGAAGAAGCTGGTAATTGTCGAGTCACCGGCCAAGGGCAAGACCATCGCCGGGTATCTTGGCGAGGGCTTCGAGGTCACGGCGTCGATGGGTCATATCCGTGACCTCCCGCAGCCCTCGGACCTTCCCGCCGAGCTCAAGAAGAGTTCGCTGGGGAAGTTCGCCGTTGACCTGGATAAGGACTTCGAGCCCTACTACGTGGTCTCCACGGACAAGAAGAAGAAGGTTGCGGAACTCAAGGCCGCCCTCAAGGACGCCGACGAACTCTACCTCGCAACTGACGGTGACCGCGAAGGCGAAGCCATCGCGTGGCACCTGCTCCAGGTGCTTAAGCCCAAGGTTCCCGTCCACCGCCTGACCTTCCCCGAAATCACCAAGGAAGCGATCCAGCGCGCGCTGCAGGAAATGCGCGACATCGACATCTCCATGGTTGATGCACAGGAAACCCGCCGCATTCTGGACCGCCTTTACGGCTACGAGATCTCCCCCGTGCTCTGGCGCAAGGTAGCCCGCGGACTCTCCGCCGGACGCGTCCAGTCCGTGGCAACCCGACTTGTCGTCGAGCGCGAACGCGAGCGCATGGCGTTCCGTTCCGCGTCCTACTGGGACCTGCTCGGCACGTTCTCCACCGCCTCCTCTGAGTCCTTCAAGGCCCGCCTGACCTCGGTCGACGGCGCCCGGATCGCTACCGGCAAGGACTTCACGGACCGCGGCGAACTCAAGTCCAAGAACGTCACGCACCTGGATGAAGCGGCAGCCCTGTCCCTCGCCGAAGGCCTGCAATCGGCGTCGTTCACTGTCCGCTCCCTGGAAACCAAGCCGTACACCCGCCGCCCGGCAGCCCCGTTCACCACCTCCACGCTGCAGCAGGAAGCCAGCCGCAAGCTGCGCTTCTCTTCCCGCGTGACCATGCAGGTTGCACAGCGCCTGTATGAAAACGGCTACATCACCTATATGCGTACGGACTCCTCCGCGCTGTCGGACCAGGCCATCAACGCGGCCCGCCGCCAGGCCTCGGAACTGTACGGACCCGAGTACGTGCCCGAAGCGCGCCGCGTCTACAAGGGCAAGTCCAAGAACGCGCAGGAAGCCCACGAGGCAATCCGCCCCGCCGGCGACTCCTTCCGCACTCCGGCGCAGGTTGCCTCCTCGCTGCGCGGGGACGAGTTCAAGCTCTACGAACTGATCTGGAAGCGTACCGTCGCCTCGCAGATGGCGGACGCCAAGGGCTCGACGGCGTCAGTCAAGCTCGGTGCCGTGTCGGCAGACGGGCGCGACGCCGAATTCTCGGCTTCCGGCACCGTCATCACGTTCCGCGGCTTCATGGCCGCCTATGAAGAAGGCCACGACGCCACCCGCGACGAGGACGAGGGATCCGAAGGCGGACGCCTGCCCGTCCTGAAGAAGGACGATCCGCTCAGCGCAGCGGACCTGGCAGCCAGCGGCCACGAGACCTCCCCGCCGCCGCGCTTCACCGAAGCTTCGCTGGTGAAGACGCTCGAAGAGCTGGGAATTGGACGCCCGTCCACGTACGCCGCCACGATCTCCACGATCATGGACCGCGGCTACGTCACGCAGCGCGGCCAGGCCCTGGTGCCCAGCTGGATCGCGTTCTCCGTGGTCCGGCTGCTGGAGGAGCACTTCACGGACTACGTGGACTATGACTTCACCGCCGAGATGGAAGAGGACCTGGACCGCATTGCCCGCGGCGAAGCCGGCCGGGTGGAATGGCTGAACCAGTTCTATTACGGAGACCGGAAAGACACCGGCCTGCACACCATCGTCAACGACCTCGGTGAAATCGACGCACGCGCGGTGAACTCCATCGAAATCGCAGACGGAATCGTGCTGCGCGTGGGCAAGTTCGGCCCGTACCTGGAGCGCCCGCTGCCCGCGGACGCCCCGGAAGGCACCGAACCGGACCGCGCCAATGTACCCGAAGACCTTGCCCCGGATGAGCTGACCGCCGAGAAGGCAGTTGAGCTGATGAACAGCGCCGGCCCCGAGGAGCGGGTGCTGGGCGAGGATCCCGAGACCGGGCGCACCATCGTGGCGCGCAACGGACGCTACGGCCCGTACGTCATCGAAATCATCCCGGAGCCCACGGCAGAGGAACTGGCGAACCAGCCGGTGGAGTACTACAAGAACGGCAAGCCCAAGCCGCCGAAGAAGCCTGCCAAGATCAAGCCGCGGACGGGTTCGCTGTTCAAGTCCATGAGCGTTGACACCGTCAGCTTGGAAGAGGCCCTGAAGCTGATGCGGCTGCCGCGCGTGCTGGGTACCGACGCCGAGGGGAACGAAATCACGGTACAAAACGGCCGGTTCGGCCCGTACCTGAAGAAGGGCACTGACTCCCGGTCGATCGGCTCCGAAGAGGAGATCTTCACGATCACCCTGGAGCAGGCACTGGAGATCTACTCCCAGCCCAAGCAGCGCGGCGGCCGGCAGGCTGCGGCTCCGCTGGCCGAGTTCGGTACAGATCCCGTCTCCGAGAAGCCGGTAGTGGTGAAGGACGGCCGGTTTGGTCCCTACATCACCGACGGCATTACGAACATCACCGTTCCGCGGTCCATGGCCATTGAGGAACTCACCCGGGAACGGGCGCTCGAACTGCTCGCCGAGAAGCGCGAAAAGGGCCCGGCCAAGAAGCCGGTCCGCAAGCGCGCCGCGGCCAAGAAGTAAGACGGTGCCGGCCGCCGCGCACATTCTTCGGACCCCTGCACGGGGGGCCGGAAAGGTGCGCGGCCGGTACAGCCGCATAATGGGATCATGCGACTAGGAGTCCTGGACGTCGGGTCCAACACGGTGCATCTGCTGCTGGTGGATGCACACCCGGGCGCGCGCCCGGTTCCGTTCGCATCCCATAAACGGCCCCTGCAGCTGGTAGCCCACCTGGATGCCGAAGGGGCAATTACGGCCGAGGGCCAGCGCCTCCTGGCAGATTTCGTGGCCGAGGCCCGCGACTTCGCCCTCCGCCACCACGCGCAGGACATGCTCGCCTTCACCACCTCCGCCATCCGCGAATCCGCAAACGGCCAGCATGTACTGGACTTCGTGGAACGTGAAACTGCCGTGGTGCTCAGGGAGCTCAGCGGCCGGCAGGAAGCTTCCATGACGTACCTCGCGGTCCGCCGCTGGTTCGGCTGGGGCGCCGGCACCCTGCTGGACCTGGACATCGGCGGCGGTTCCTTTGAAATGGCGCAGGGGCAGGACGAACTGCCCGACGTCGCTGTCTCAGTGCCGCTTGGCGCCGGACGGCTCACCCGAGACTGGCTGCACGGCGACCCGCCCGGACCGGCCGCGGTGCAGGCCCTGCGCAGCTACATTCGGGACGTGGTGCAGGACGCCGCGGAGGAATTCAGGGAGTACGGCGCCCCGCACGTAGCTGCGGGTACCTCCAAGACGTTCCGGTCCCTGGCCCGCCTCACCGGTGCTGCGCCGTCGGCCGCAGGCCCGTACGTTCGCCGCAGGCTCCGCCGTGCGGACCTCACCGCCCTGATCCCCCGGCTGGCCGGAATGACCGCCGCCCAGCGCGCGGAACTCGACGGCGTCTCCGCCCTGCGTGCGCCGCAGGTCCTCGCGGGCGCACTGGTAGCGGAAGCAGCCATGGAAGCCTTCAGCATCAAGTCCCTGCGAATCTGCCCCTGGGCGCTTCGCGAGGGACTCATCCTGCAGCGTTTCGACACGCTGCACTTCGAAACAGCGGGCCGGCTCCCGGCTGGCTCCCACATCCTCCCGCCGGAACCGGCCGGGGCCCTGGTCCTGGCTGCGGCCGGCGAACCGAACGGAAGTGCACCACTATGACTCTGACCTCCCCCCAGAACTTGCAGCCCGCGGCCAACCTGCCGCAGATTCCCGTGGCGCTGTCCAGTTCGTCCGTCTACCCGCTGTCTGTGCATGACACGTTCGCCGTGGCACATGACCTGGGTTACGACGGCGTGGAAGTGATGGTCACCGGCAGCCAGATCAGCCGCAACCCGGAGACCATCCGCAGCCTGATTGAGCGGTACCAGATGCCGGTGCTCGCCGTCCACGCGCCAACCCTGCTGCTGACGCAGCAGGTCTGGGGAAAGGCCTGGACCAAGATCGAACTGTCCGCCGCGATGGCCGCCGAAGTCGGCGCCACTACCGTGGTGGCCCACCCGCCGTTCCGCTGGCAGTCCGGTTACGCGGAGAACTTCGCCGAAGGTGTCCGGCGCATCTCGGAGGAGTACGGCGTGACCATCGCCGTGGAGAACATGTATCCGTGGCGGGTCCGGGGCCGGGAAGCGAAGGCCTACCTTCCGCACTGGAACCCGCTGCCGGAGCCCTATGAGCACGTGACCTGGGACTTCTCCCACGCCGCCATCGCCGGCATGGACTCCTATGAGGAGATTCGCAAGCTCGGCACCCGGCTGAGCCACGTGCACCTTACCGACGGAACGCCCAACGGCAAGGACGAACACCTGCTGCCGGGGGAGGGCACCCAGCGCTGCGCCGAAACGCTGCAGTACCTCTCCGAAACCGGGTACACCGGCACCGTGGCGATTGAAGTCAGCACCCGCAAGGCCAAGGAAGCGGGGGAACGGGAAGAGATGCTCCGGCAGACCCTTGAGTTCGCCCGCGTGAACCTGAACCAGGTGCTGGACGAATAACCGCTTAAACGAGTGAGTGCCGGCGGTCAGACGCGGACGGTTGGGGGAAAACGTCCGCGGATCGCCGGCACCACCGGGCCGGGAAACCGGCCCTTCATCACTCGCACCTCCAAGAGGCACTTACTACGCTAGGCATCGAAGTTGTGCGCAGGCACAGAACAGCCTGAATTTATGCTTTAAGTTCCCGTATTCGATGCCCTGCAGCGCGCCGTGACAGAATCAGGTGCATGCAGAATCTACCCCGACTTTCCTTCCTGGGCTGCGGCTCCATGAACGAGGCAATCCTCGGCGGCATCCTGGCCGGAGGCTTCCCGGCAGAACTCATTACCGCCACCGTTCGGCGGGCCGAACGCGCGGCTGAGCTGCGGGAACGCCACGGCATCACTGTGCTTGCCGAGTCCGAGGACACCGCCGCCAACCGCACCGCCGCCGAATCCGCGGACGTCCTCATTGTCGGGGTGAAGCCCGTTGGCGTTAGGGCCATGCTCGAGGGGATAGCCGCCGTGCTCCGTCCGGAAGCCGTCGTCGTCAGTGTTGCGGCGGCGGTCCCGCTGGAGCTGATGGAGGCTGCCCTGCCTGCCGGCGCCCAGGTGATCCGCACCATGCCCAACACCCCCGCGAAACTGGGCCGCGGGGTCACCGCCCTGGCGGCGGGTTCGGCTGCCACACCTGAATCCGTGGACCTGGTGACGAATCTGCTCTCAGGCACCGGGCGGATAGTCGAGGTCCGTGAGGACCAGATCAACGCGGTCGGTTCCGTCAGCGGTTCCGGCCCGGCGTACGCCTTTTACCTGGCCGAGGCAATGGCGAGGGCCGGCGCGGACCTGGGCCTGGACCCGGAACTGTCCGCCCTGCTGGCCGCCGAAACCATCGCCGGAGCAGGCGCCATGCTGGCCGAACCGGGAGCGGTCGCCACAGCCCTGCGGAAGGCCGTCACCAGCCCCAACGGGACCACGCAGGCGGCGATCGGCGTCTTCGACGCCCAGGGACTGCCGGGGATTATTGCTGCCGGCATGCAGGCCGCGGCGGACCGCTCGGCAGAGATCACTGCCGATCTCAGCGCCTCCCGGTAACCGGCACTAGGGCCTGGACGCGAAGCGTTCCAGCAGGTCTACGTGACCGGAGACGATCAGCACGTCCCGGCTGGAGACCTTGGTGTCAGCCTGCGCGTACGTGAAGTCCTCGCCGGGGGACTTCACCCCCACCACGGTGACCCCGTACTTCGAGCGGACGTTGGATTCCCGCAGGGTGAAACCCTGGGTCTCCTTGGGCGGGTACATCTTCACAATCGCGAAGTCGTCGTCGAACTCGATGAAGTCCAGCATCCGCCCGCCCACCAGGTGGGCGGCGCGCTGCCCGGCGTCCGCTTCGGGGTAGATCACGTGGTTCGCGCCGATCCGGGTGAGGATCTTTCCATGCGCCGGAGTAATGGCCTTGACCCACAGGTGCTCAATGCCCAGGTCCACCAGGTTCACGGTGATGAGCACGCTGGACTCGATGGACGTGCCCACGCCCACGACGGCGGCAGAAAAGTCCTGCGCGCCAAGCTGCTTGAGGGCGTCGATGTTGGTGGCGTCCGCCTGCACCACGTGCGTGAGCTTGCCGGAGGCCTTCTGCACCAGGTCCGGGTCCCGTTCGATGGCCAGGACTTCACGGCCCTGCTTCACCAGCTG
Organism: Arthrobacter koreensis; assembly: GCF_009193255.1. Classification (GTDB taxonomy): domain Bacteria; phylum Actinomycetota; class Actinomycetes; order Actinomycetales; family Micrococcaceae; genus Arthrobacter_B; species Arthrobacter_B koreensis. The sequence continues at coordinate 698,621 of NZ_WACG01000001.1, read as the reverse complement.
TTCGGCGGTGGCGGAGCCAAAGCGGCCCAGCCCAATCACCAGGACGGGGGCGTTATGCGGAGGTCTCTCAGCCAATGATGGGCCTTTCTTCGGGGTAGTGGTACAGCGGTTTGCGCTGGCGCAGGGCCAGCGCCGCGGCCAGCGTGATGGTTCCGACGCGGCCGGCGAACATCAGCCCGGCCAGGATGTATTTGCCCGACGGCGGCAGCTCGGGACTGAGCCCGATGCTCAGGCCCACGGTGGCGAACGCGGAGATCACTTCGAACAGTACCGGCTGGAGGGTTTCCTCCGTGACGACCAGCAGTCCGATCGTGGCCACTGCCACCATGGTGGCGCCCAGGATGACCACTGAGATAGCTACCCGCAGCGCTCCGGCTGGAATGTTCCGCCCGAAGGCCCGTACGTCGGTATCGCCGCGTGCCTCCGCGATGATGGCCAGGAAGATCACGGCGATGGTGGTGACCTTGATGCCGCCGGCAGTGGACGCTGAGCCGCCGCCGGCGAACATCAGCATGTCCGTGATGAGCAGGGTTGAAGCGTCCTGGTCTGCCATATCGACGAGGTTGAAACCGCCGGAGCGCATCATCACGGAAGCGAACACGGCATGCAGGATCTTCTCGCCGACGCCCATGCCGGCGATCGTGCGCTCGTTGAACCACTCGAACAGGGCCCACAGCACTGAACCGGCAGCCAGCAGGATCAGCGAGACCAGCACGGTGAGCTTGGTGTGCAGGTTCCACCTCCGGGTCCGCAACCGGCTTTGCAGCAGCACCATGATCACCGGGAAGCCCAGGCTGCCGGTGAAGACGCCGGCCATGATGGGGATCAGCACCCACAGATCGTTTTCGTACGGCACCAGGCCGTCCGAGTGCGGCGTAAACCCGGCATTGTTGAAGGAAGAGATGGAGTAGAAGAGGGCGTGCCAAATGGCCTGGCCCGGAGACTCGCCCAGGATCATGAACCGTGGCGCGAGCACGGCAGCCAGAGCGAGTTCAATGAGGACGGTGGTGCTCACCACGATCCGCAGCAGGTTGCCTACCTCGCCCAGGCGGCCGGTGTTCATTCCTTCCTGCGCGATCAGCTTGCCGCGGACGCCCAGGCGTCGGTTCACGGCAAGCGCCAGCAGCGACGCCATGGTCAGGATGCCCAGGCCGCCCACCTGGATGGCAATCAGGATGAGGACCTGGCCAAAACCGGACCAGTACGTGGCCGTGGACACCACGGTCAGCCCGGTGACGCACACGGCGGAGACCGCGGTGAACAGCGCGTCGTGCAGGGCCGTGGCCTCGCCGGAGGAGGACGCAATGGGCAGCGCCAGCAGGGCGGTGAACACCAGGATCACCAGCGAGAAGACAATGAGTGCGAGCCGAGCCGGGGACGAACTGGCTACTGCGTCAATGAAGTCCCGGCCTGCGACGATGAAGCCGAGGGGACGGCGCTGCCGCGTCTGCAGCGTGGGCTGCGGTTGGGATGCCATGGGTCGAAAAGTCCAGTTCTGTGCGCGGGGTCCTGCCAAGTAGTAAACCACTTAACCGGGCGTCCGGCGGTGCAGGCCGCCCGGGGCGGATCGCGTAGCCTGTGAGCATGACGAGTACCGGGCTGGGCCTTCCCGCTGTGCCGACGCACATCGTGTGGGACGAATCGCTGCTGGCGTACAACTTCGGCTCCACACATCCCATGAGCCCGCTGCGGCTGGACCTGACCGCCCGCCTGGCGAAGGAGCTGGGAATTTTCGACCTTCCGCAGGTGACGCTGGGAGCCCCGTACGTCGCCGAGGACCGTCAGCTGGAGCGGATCCATGACCCCGCCTACGTCGCAGCGGTGCGGGAAATCAGCCGGAATCCCCAGACCTCCAATGCTCCCCTTGGCCTCGGTACGGAAGACGATCCGGCGTTCGAGGGGATGCACGAGGCCAGTGCCCGGCTCGTGGGAGGCTCCCTGGCAGCGGCCGAGGCGGTGCTCTCCGGGAGGGCACGCCACGCAGTGAACTTCGCCGGGGGAATGCACCATGCGTTTGCCGGAAAGGCTGCCGGTTTCTGCATCTACAACGACGCCGCTGCCGCCGTCGCGCGTTTCCTGGACGCCGGCTACACCCGGGTCCTCTACATCGACGTGGACGCGCACCACGGGGACGGCACCCAGTCCATCTTCTGGAACGATCCCCGGGTCATGACCATCTCAATCCACGAAACCGGAATCTCGCTCTTTCCCGGAACCGGGTTCGCCAACGAATCCGGCGGGCCGGACGCGCCGGGCACCGCCGTGAACGTTGCCCTGCCTCCCGGCACCCGGGACGCCGGGTGGCTGCGTGCCTTCCACGCCGTCGTACCCCAGCTGGCAGCCGCCTTTGCGCCGGAAATCATCATCAGCCAGCACGGCTGCGACGGTCACCGCGATGACCCGCTCTCCAACCTGCGCGTATCCGTGGACACGCAGCGGCAGGCAGCGCTGAGCATTTCCGGACTGGCGGACCAGTTCTGCGAGGGGCGCTGGATCGCCACCGGCGGCGGCGGATACAACGTTGCCAGCGTGGTGCCTCGGTCCTGGTCCCTGCTGCTGGCTGTGGCCGCGAATACCCGGATGCCGCTGACCACCCCCGTGCCCCAGCCCTGGCGCGAATACGTCCGCGAACGGCACGGAATCGACACCCCTACCGAGATGGGGGACGGGGTGGATATGTGGTGGCGTTCCTGGGAGGTCGGCTACGACCCGAATGACGACATTGACCGGACAGTCATGGCCACCCGCCGGGAAGTCTTCCCGCTGCACGGACTGGATCCCTGGTTCGACTGACCGGCCCGACGGCTGCCGAAACAGGGGCAGCACAGATATGCCGCTAAGGTAATGCCTATGGTCATTGACGATGTTTTCGCTGTCATAGCAGAGGGAACCCGGCGGGAGATCCTGGGCGCGCTGCGCTGCGGCGACAAGTCCGTAGGGGAACTGGTCCAGGAACTGGAGGTCAGCCAGCCCACGGTATCCAAGCACCTGAAGGTCCTCCGCGAAGCCGGACTGGTGGATATGCGCGCCGAAGGCCAGCGCCGCTACTACTCGTTGAAGACCGGCCCCCTCGACGAAGTAGTACTATGGCTAAGCGCATTTGATCTGCCATCACTCACAGCCGCCCAGGCCACCACACCTCGTCTGGCAGGCGTCGCCGCCGGACACAGCAGCGAAGCCCGCGGCCGTTCCCTGTTTGCCGGGCTTCCCGGCACAACACGGCAAACCACTGCTGCAGCAGCCGCGGCCAAGATGCCCTCCGGTGCCGCCGAAACCCCGGCAGCAGCAGTCGATGCCAGTGTCCAGCAGCAGCTGGGCCGAACTGTAGGCCGCGCCGCGGAACGCGCAGCCGATCTGTTGGGAGCTCTGCCCAAGTTCCGCCGGCGCCGCCCGTAGGCGGCTCCCCAACCCGGTCCTGGATCGCTTCCCGGCGCTGACCGGTCTAGCGTAGTAAGCGGGTGGGGGCATCGATAAGGAGCAACACATGGACGCAACACTCACACGCGTGCGCGACGAAGTTTTCCGCCGCAATCCCGGCGAAACTGAATTCCACCAGGCAGTCGTCGAAGTCTTCGATTCCCTGGAGCCGGTGCTGCGCAAGCACCCCGAGTTCGGTGAAGCCGCCATCCTGCAGCGGATCTGCGAGCCGGAGCGCCAAATCATCTTCCGCGTCCCGTGGGTGGACGACCAGGGCCATGTTCGCATCAACCGCGGCTTCCGCGTTGAGTTCAACTCCGCACTCGGCCCGTACAAGGGCGGCCTGCGCTTCCACCCCAGCGTCTATCTGGGCATCGTCAAGTTCCTCGGTTTCGAGCAGATTTTCAAGAATGCCCTGACCGGCATGCCCATCGGCGGCGGCAAGGGTGGCTCCGACTTCGACCCGCGCGGAAAGTCCGATGCCGAAGTCATGCGTTTCTGCCAGTCCTTCATGACCGAGCTGTACCGGCACATCGGTGAATACACGGACGTGCCCGCCGGTGACATCGGCGTGGGCGGCCGGGAAATCGGTTACCTCTTCGGCCAGTACAAGCGGATCACCAACCGCTACGAGTCCGGTGTCCTCACCGGCAAGGGCGTCAGCTGGGGCGGCTCGCTGGTGCGCCCCGAGGCGACCGGCTACGGCGTCGTGATGTTCGTCGAGGAGATGCTCAAGACCCGCGGACTGAGCCTGGACGGGCAGCGCGTCATTGTCTCCGGCTCCGGAAACGTGGCCATCAACGCGATCGCCAAGGCCCAGGCCCTGGGCGGCAAGGTTGTGGCGTGTTCCGATTCCTCCGGCTATGTGGTGGACGAGGCAGGAATCGACGTCGAACTGCTGCGCCAGATCAAGGAATACGAGCGCGGACGCATCTCCGAGTATGCCCAGCGCCGCGGCGGCAACACCTCCTTCGTAGCCGGCGGTTCCGTGTGGGACGCCGGAGCCAACGTGGCCCTGCCCTGCGCGACGCAGAACGAACTGAACGACGACGACGCAGCCTCGCTGCTGAAGTCCGGCGTCGTGGCCGTGGCAGAGGGCGCAAACATGCCCTGCACCCCCAAGGCCATCGAGGTCTTCCAGGAAGCCGGAGTGCTCTTCGGTCCGGGCAAGGCAGCGAACGCCGGCGGCGTTGCTACCTCAGCCCTGGAAATGCAGCAGAACGCCAGCCGCGACTCCTGGTCCTTCGAGCACACCGAGCAGCGGCTGAGCCAGATCATGGTCAATATCCACGACCGCTGCGCCGCCACCGCGGACGAGTACGGAGCTCCGGGGAACTACGTGGTGGGCGCCAACATCGGCGGCTTCGTCAAGGTTGCCGACGCGATGCTGGCCCTCGGCGTCATCTAGCGCGCAGTACCCAGCCGGACGTGGTCCGGTGTCAGTTCGCTGACGCCGGCCACGCCCATCAGTGCCATGGTCCGGGCTGCCTGGGAAGCCAGGATGCCGATGCTGCGGTCCACGCCCGCCCGCCCTCCGGCCATCAGCCCGTAGAGGTAGGCCCGGCCAATGAGGGTGAAGTCCGCGCCCAGTGCCAGCGCGGCAACAATGTCCCCGCCGCTCATGATCCCGGTGTCCAGGATGATGCTGGTCTTCCCCTTCAGCACGGCGGCGACCTCCGGAAGCAGCTGCAGCGGAATGGGCGCACGGTCCAGCTGGCGGCCGCCGTGGTTGGAGAGCACGATTCCGTCCGCTCCGTGGTCCACCGCGCGCCGTGCATCCTCAAGGGTCTGGACGCCCTTGACCACGAGGTTCCCTTTCCAGACGCTGCGGAGCCAGTCCAGGTCCTCATAGGTCAGGGTCGGGTCGAACATTGAGTTGATGAGCTCCGCCACGGTTCCGGAGTACCGGTTCAATGAAGCGAAAGACAGCGGTTCGTGGGTTAGGAAATTGAACCACCAGGCTGGCCGGTAGGAGGCATCCAGCACGGTCTTCAGCGTCAGCGCCGGAGGAATCGTCATGCCGTTGCGCACATCCCGCAGCCGTTCACCGGCCACCGCAGTGTCCACGGTCACCATCAGGGTGTCGAATCCGGCAGCCGCAGCCCTGGTGATGAGTTCCAGGGACCTGTCCCGGTCCGTCCAGAGGTAGAGCTGGAACCAGTTCCTGCCGCCGGGCGCCGCGGCGGCAACGTCCTCGATGGAAGCCGTTCCCATAGTGGAGAGCGTGTACGGGATGCCAGCCGCCGCTGCAGCCTGTGAACCGGCGTACTCGCCTTCCGACTGCATCATGCGGGTGAAGCCCGTGGGCGCGATGCCGAAGGGCAGGGCAGACGGCCGGCCAAGCACTGAGGTGGACAGGTCCACCGTCTCGACGTTCCGCAGCACTCCGGGACGGAACTGCAGGTCTGCGAAGGCCTCCCGTGCCCGCCGCAGGGTGATCTCCGCCTCGGCTGCGCCGTCCGTGTAGTCGAAGGGAGCCTTGGGGGTGCGCCTCTTGGCCATGTCCCGCAGATCCCAGATGGTGCTGGCGCGCTGCAGCCTGGCAGCGGTTCCAAGCTGCGGCTTCTTGAACTGCATGAGGGGAGCCAGATCCTGTACACGGGGAATCCGGCGGGTCAGGGCCCGGGGTTTGGAGGTCACCAAAAACTCGCTTTCACTGCTGGCTGTTCTTGGCACCCGAGCCTACGCCGTCAACGGCGGGACACACGTCACAAAGAAAGATTGTGAACACGGGAACTTGCGGTGCTTCCGGAACCGGCCTACGGTCTTACCCATGACTAACCGTTGGTATGCGTATTTTTCGTTGGCTCTGGAGGAGCCCGCGCGATAATACGCTGACGCCAACCTTCAGAGCCAACAGGACAGGGATCATTCCCTGTCCTTCGCCATATCCGGCGGGTTCTGGAGAACGAGTCCCGCCGGTCCACCCTCAAACGGATACGGGACCATGAACCTCACCGCCACACAGCACACCACAACCACCTCAGATCAGCGGGTGCGCGAATTCCGTCCGCTGCCGGCGCCGGAGCAGTTGCTGGCTGAACTGCCGCTTACGCCGGAGCTGGCGGCTACCGTGCGCCAGGGACGCGAAGCTGTCCGCGCAGTGCTCGACGGCGTTGACGACCGCCTGCTCGTCGTCGTCGGACCCTGCTCCATCCACGATCCGGACGCCGGCCTGGACTACGCCCGGCGGCTGGCCGCCGTGGCGGAGGAGCACAGTGAGGACCTGCTCATTGTGCTGCGGGCCTACTTCGAGAAGCCGCGCACAACGGTGGGCTGGAAGGGCCTGATCAATGACCCGCACCTGGACGGCAGCCATGACATCGAGGCCGGCCTGTACGCCGCCCGGAGGTTCCTGATTGCTGCCGGCGAGCTGGGGCTGCCCGTTGCCACCGAGTTCCTTGAGCCCATCAGCCCGCAGTACGTCGCGGACCTGGTCAGTTGGGGTGCCATCGGCGCACGGACCACGGAAAGCCAGATTCACCGCCAGCTCGCTTCTGGGCTCTCAATGCCGGTGGGCTTCAAGAACGGCACGGACGGGTCGCTTCAGATCGCCCTGGACGCGTGTGCGGCGGCAGCTGCCCCGCAGTCCTTCCTGGGAATCGACGGCGCCGGCCGCGCCTCCATGGTTCGAACCGCCGGCAACGCGGACACCCACCTGATCCTGCGCGGCGGAAGTGCCGGTCCCAACTACTCACCGGCCGACGTCGCTGCCGCCTCGCAGGCGCTGGCGGAGCGGGAGCTGAATCCGCGGCTGATCGTGGATGCCAGCCACGCGAACTCCGGCAAGAACCACCACCGCCAGGCGGAGGTCGCGCTGGAACTGGCTGCCCAGCTTGAATCGGGGACGGAGGGTGCCGGCATCCTGGCCGGAATCATGCTGGAGAGCTTCCTGGTGGGAGGCGCCCAGGCGCATGACTCCGCCAATCCGGGCCCGCTGGTCTACGGCCAGAGCATCACGGACAAGTGCATGGACTGGGAAACTTCCGCGGGAGTCCTGACCGTGCTGGCGCAGGCAGCACGAAGCCGCCGGAATGCGTCTTAAGAGCCGAAGAATGAGCGGAAAAACTTCCACTATGGTTACTCCAGCCACTAGAGTAGAGTGCTAGACGGTCACGAGATGGTCATCAAGGCGACACGCCGCCTCTAGTTGTATGGCGCAGGTTGCTTCCGAGCGAAGGAACAAGAGATAAATGGCAGACGAGAGCAATTTCTCGGACGTGCGGTTTCTGACGGTGTCAGAGGTCGCGGATGTCATGCGCGTGTCCAAGATGACCGTTTACAGGCTGGTGCATTCCGGGGAACTCCCGGCAGTCCGTTTCGGACGGTCCTACCGCGTTCCGGAGTCTGCGGTGCAGCAGGTTCTGCGCAACGCCGTCATCGACCGGCAGTCCGGAACGGCCTAGGCATTCCCAGTCCGTAACCTGTTTCGGGGTTGCCCCGGCGCTGTCCATGAAGGCTGCGCGGAGGCGGTACCCTGTTAAGGAACGTTTCATTCTGGCTAGTAATTGCCGGAACCGATGCTGGCGGGCCATGTGGCCTGGCGGAAGCGGGGACCGGCATGGCTCCTAATTCAAGTTTGTGAGGACTCTGTGGGTTCAGTAATCAAGAAGCGCCGCAAGCGTATGGCCAAGAAGAAGCACCGCAAGCTGCTTCGTAAGACCCGCCACCAGCGCCGCAATAAGAAGTAAATTCTTCTTAGCTGCCGCGAAGCCCGCCGTCCGCACAGGACCTGGCGGGCTTCCGCTTTTTAAGCTCCGCTCCGGCAGCTGTCCTAGCGGGAACGCACCCAGGAGAAACCGCGCCACAGCCCGTAGGCGGCACCCGCGAGTGAAGCCGTCTTCAGGCCCAGTGTTGCCGCCCGGCGCCCGGAACGGAAGTCATAGACCGGCCAGTTCCGGTCCCGGGCATGGCGGCGCAGCCGGGCATCCGGATTGATCGCCACAGGGTGGCCCACAAGACTGAGCAGCGGCACATCGTTGTAGGAGTCGCTGTAGGCCCAGCAGCGGTCCAGGTCCAGCCCTTCCTGCTCGGCCAGCGCCTTCACACCGGATGCCTTCGCCGGCCCGTGCAGGAACTCACCGACCAGGCGTCCGGTGTACAGGCCGTCCGTGACTTCGCTGACCGTTCCCAGTGCGCCGGTGAGGGAGAGCCTGCTCGCGATAACCGAAGCGACTTCCACCGGAGTCCCGGTCACCAGCCAGACAGGCCGTCCGGCCTTCAGGTGCTGTTCGGTCAATGCACGGGTTCCCGGCCAGATCTTGGAGACGATCATCTCGTCATAGACTTCCTCGCCCAGGATACGGACGTCCTCCGCGGCCAGCCCGGTGGCGAACGCCAGGGCCGCGTCCCGCACGCTGTGGACGTCCTTCATATTCTCGCCCCGAAGCATGAACCGGATCTGCTTGACCGCGAACCCTGCCGCTTCACGGAGCGTGAAGACTTTCTTCTGGTACATTTTCCGGCCCACGTGGAACAGGCTGGCCCCTCGCATCAGGGTGTTGTCCACGTCGAAGAATGCTGCTTCCCCCGGGTTGCCTTCCGCGGCCGGAGAATCGGCGGCACGGACGAGCGCGGGACGGGGCATGCAAGAAGTCTACTGAAAAACCTCACCGGAACGCGGAAACGCTGCCAGGAGACTAAGTTGGAAGTCATGAAAGATGCGTCTTCCGGAGCCGGTGTACCCGAGCTCCTCCTGCTGACCCGCCCCGGCTGCCACCTGTGCCAGGGCGCCCGTGAAGTATTGGATCGGGTATCCGCGGACCTTGGTGTTCCGTGGCAGGAACGGTCGATCGCGGAGGATCCCGAGCTGCAGGAACGCTTCGCCGAGGAGATTCCGGTGCTGATGATCGACGGCGTGCAGCGCGACTTCTGGCAGATCGACGAGGCCCGCCTGCGCCGCCTGCTGGCAAAGTAACCCTGCGCTAAACACACTTGGTCGCCGGGAGAAGCGGTTCTAGAGTGGAGAACCTGCCGGGGCATCCCGGCTGCCAGGAGCCGCACCGCAGCCCGTAGCTATCGAAAGTTGCCGAAGTGAGTATGCCGGAAGAGTCAGCCTCCGCAGGCCCGGCCGTGCCTGCGCACGGCCGGCACATACCCCCGGCTTCCCTCGCGCGGCTAACCGTCTACCTCAGGGTCCTGGGCACCATGCTGACTGAGGGTGTTGAACGGGTGTCCTCCGAGGAACTCGCCGAAGCCGCGGGGGTAAATTCCCCCAAGCTCCGCAAGGACCTTTCCTACCTGGGTTCCTACGGAACCCGCGGCGTTGGATATGACGTGCCCTATCTCAGCGGACAGATTTCCGCAGCCCTGGGCCTGACCCTGGACTGGCGCGTGGCGATCATTGGTGCCGGTCACCTGGGACGGGCCCTGGCCGGCTACCCGGGATTCGGGTCCCGGGGCTTTGAAGTGGTGGCGCTTTTCGACGCCGATCCGCTGGCCGTGGGCCAGGAAGTCGGCTGGCTCCGGATCAGTGAAGTGCAGTCGCTGGAAGCCGTGCTCGAAAAAACACGGGCCAACATGGCTGTCCTGGCGGTGCCTGCTGAAGCCGCCCAGGAAATGTGCACGCGCCTGGTGAACGCCGGAATAACGAGCATCCTCAGCTTCGCCCCAGTGGTCCTGCAGGCTCCCCCGGAAGTCCAGATCCGCAAGGTGGACATGGCAACCGAACTGCAGATCCTCGCGTACCACGCGCAGCGCGCCCAGGTCTCCGCCATCGCGACGGATGCCCAGGCGCGCCTGATGCGCTGAGGCCTAGGCGATCCTGCCTCCCTTGGTCGCGAAGTACCGGCTGCTGGCCGGCAGGAACAGGAGGCCGGTTCCCACCAGGGCCAGCAGTGCCCCGGCCACCTGGACGGAGGAACCATCCCGGAAGGCAAAGTACAGCGCAGCGGCAACCACCACGCACCCGCCGGTCCGCGCCCAGCTCCTGCCGTCCCGAACCAGGGACGCCAGGAGCAGGAAGATTCCAAAGGCGACGGCGGATACGGCCACATCCGCGACCCTGGCGAAGGACAGCACCATCTCAACCGGAACGCGCAGTTCCGCCAGTTGGGCCGCTGCCTGAGGTGCAGGCCGTTCCGGATCCAGGGCCGCGCGGAGGCCGGCAACCAGGCTGAGCACGCCGCCTGCGATGAGGAGCAGTGCCGCGGTATTGATGGCGAGGGGTGCCGGGCGCCGAGTCTTGCGAGCTGAGATCTGCGGCGGCCGCGGTGCTGCTGCGGGAGCCGACGGCGAGTGGTCCGGCCGGTGCGGTGTCTTGGCTGCGGGCCGCGGCTGGACGGGTGCCTTGGCAGGCTGCCCGGTAGTGGTTGCTTCCTGGCTGGCCTTCGTCTCCGCGGTGCTGTCTACGGGCAGCGTCCTGGATCCATCAAGTGCAGCAGGGGAGGAGTGCGCCTTGGTCCGGCGGGAAGCCGGGGACGAGAGCGCCAGCTGGATGACTGCGTCGGGGAAGCGGGCCCAGCCGAACAGGCGGTCGCCGATTCCCGTGTGTCCTGCCGTTGAATCCGGCGGATGCAGGCCGGCCGTATTCCTGGCCTGCAGGTCATGGTCCGGGGACAAAGTATTGCCGCCGGGTGGCCGGCGAGGACCGGGATGCAGGATGCGGTTGGCGAGGGAATGGGTGCCTGCTCGGGATGAGCGGGGCGCTGCGGGAGGAGTCGTCATAATCGTCGCCGCCTTCACAAGACCGGAAGAATCGAAACTCCGCCGTGATCCCGAAGGTGCCCGGCGGAGACTCAACGCTACGCGTCAGTGCTCCGGCTGTGGACTGTGCTGCCCCGAACCCGTCTCCCCGCGGCCCAGATTCTTTTCCCGTGGGCCGGTTGGCAGGGCGGAAGCCCTAGTAAGCGCGGTAGGGGTTGAACTCCCGGCGCCGGAAGTAGGGGTTGCTCGGGCGGAGGTAGAGCATCACAATTCCGGCGATTCCGGCCAGTGATGACAGCAGCGAGAGCCAGCCCAGCGGGGACATCACATAGGCGGGCAGGGAAACCAGCAGGCCTACGGCAGAAAAGGCGGCGAAAACCGTGCCGAGGATCCGCGCCCAGTTGTGCCCCTTCAGGATGAACCAGCCGATCAGGACGTACAGGCCAAGTCCAATAATGCTCAGGACCACGGAGAACCAGACGACGAAGCCTCCGGCGTCCTGGACGTCGACGTTGGCATCCCGCAGGGCATCCATCTGGGAGGCGGTGAGGACGTCCGGCAGCCGGAAGGAAGTCACAAGGTTGTTGATCAGGGACAAGACCCCGGCGGCGATGATCAGCCAGAAACCGAGAACAACCTCGCGGGGTGCCGGACCCTTCGGCTGGCCCTGCTGCTGGGGTGCCCCCGGGGAGCTGTAGCCGGAAGGCTGGGCCGGCTGGTAACCGTAGGACTGGCCGTACTGGCCCTGTCCGGGCTGCGGGGGAGTGTGCTGCTGACCCTGTTGCCCGGAGGCCTGGCCATACTGTCCGTAGCGGGGTTCGGGCCGGGGATCCGGTCCCGGGCCATCGCCGTGGGCGGCGTTGCCGCCGTCCTGCGGATCGGGAACGTTGGGAGTGCTCATGGGGCCCGCCTGCCGTGTGGATTGGCCTGCCGGAAGGTCTCCGGCAGGGCAGATAACCCATCTGCGAAGTCGCAAGCCAGTCTATGCCCCCTGCCAGCCCGGACACACCGGGAGCGGCCCTTTTCCAGCGGGCCGGAACACGTTAAAAACGGATCCGGAGCGCGTTCAGCGCTCCGGATCCGTGTGGATGGGCGGATTAGGCCTTGACGAAGGCTACGTCCACGTTGATGGTGACCTTGTCGCCCACGAGGACGCCGCCGGTCTCCAGTGCTGCGTTCCAGGTCAGGCCGAATTCCTTGCGGCTAATGACCGTGCTGCCGGCGAAACCTGCGCGGGTGGCACCGAACGGATCAACGGCGACGCCGTTGAACTCGACGTCGAGCGTCACCGGGCGGGTGGTGTCCTTGATGGTCAGGTCGCCGGTGAGCTTGTACTCTTCGCCGGAACCTTCAATGCCGGTGGCGGTGAAGCGCAGTTCGGGGAACTGCTCGACGTCGAAGAAGTCCGCGCCCTTGACGTGCGCGTCGCGGTTGGCGTCGTTCGAGTTGAAGGATGCGGCGTCGATCACGGCAGTGATCTTGGAGTCACCCAGGTCCTGGCCAACTTCCAGAACCGAGGTCACCTTGTCGAAGTTGCCGCGGACCTTGCTGATGCCGGCGTGGCGGACGGTGAAGCCAACTTCGCTGTGGGAAGAATCGAGGTTCCAGGTGCCTGCGGTCAGACCGGTGGGGATCATGTGTTTCTCCTTGGTTGTTGCAGTGGCGAAGCGCTTTGCCCCACCACCAGTAGATGCATTTGCATCCACTATTGCATACGTTGCTCAAAGGTTCAACCGTTTGTGAAGATTTAATCTTCCCCGGCGTGTCTGCGAGACTGGGAGGCATGTCCCGCGCCTCAATCCACCTCGTCCGCCACGGTGAAGTCTTCAATCCGGACGGCATTCTCTACGGCAGGCTGCCCGAATTCCATCTATCGGACCTCGGGCGGGAAATGGCGGACCGTGTTGCGAACTACTTCGCCGAACGCCGGAACGACGGCGCGAAGCTGGTGTACCTGGTTGCCTCACCCCTGACCCGTGCGCAGGAGACGGCGGCTCCGATCGCCCGCGCGCTCGGAGTCGAAACCATCACTGACGAGAGGATCCTCGAAGCGGAGAACCGTTTCGAGGGACTGCCCGGGGTCAAGCGGCAACTGCGCAATCCGAGGTACTGGCCGCTGCTGCGCAACCCCATGAAGCCTTCCTGGGGCGAGCCCTACGCTCAGCAGGTGGACCGGGTCATGGCCGCAGTGCATGAGGCGAGGATCCATGCCCTTGAGCTGGGCGGCAGTGGAGCCGAAGCAGTGCTGGTCAGCCACCAGCTGCCCATCTGGGTCACCCGGCTGGCAGCCGAGGGGCGCAGGCTCTGGCACGACCCCCGCAGCCGCGAGTGCACGCTCACCTCGGTGACCACCCTGGACTTCAATGACATGGAACTTACCGGGGTCCGCTACGCCGAGCCGTCGGCCGACCTCCTGCCCGGGGCGGCGAATCTCCCCGGCGCATAATACAATTACTACGCGTTGTAGAAGTGGCCGCCCCCTGCCGCGATGAAAGCTGGAGCTCCGTGAAGAAACCCACAAGCGAAACATCACCTGCTGCCATGCACCGCAGGTCCTTCCTGCGCCTTGGCGCCGGGCTGGCAGTTGGCGTGCCGCTGGCGGCTGCCCTGGCCGGTTGTTCGGCCGATGATCCGCTTGCCGAACAGGCCAAAGCCGGAGACAACAAGAACTACATTGCCGGTGACGGCTCCGTCACCGAGTACGCCGCCTCCGAGCGCGGAGAGCCGGTCCGCCTGACCGGAACCCTCTTTGACGGCACGGAAGTCAGCGCTGCGGACTGGGCCGGCGACGTCGTCGTCCTGAACTTCTGGTACGCCGCCTGCGCGCCGTGCCGGAAGGAAGCCCCGGACCTCGTGGAACTCCATGAGACCTACGCCCCGGAAGGTGCACGCTTCTACGGCGTGAACATCCGCGACGAAGCCGAGACCGCCCAGGCCTTCGAGCGGAACTTCGCCATTCCCTACCCCAGCTTCGAGGACCGCAACGGGGGAGTGCTGCTGGCCATGACCAGCTTCGTGCCGCCGCAGGCCGTTCCCACCACGCTGGTCCTTGACCGCGAAGGCAGGGTAGCCGCACGCATCCTGGGCCTGGCGGACAAGGGAACGCTGAAGACCCTCATCGCCGACGCGCTGGCCGCGTAGCCGACGTGCCGCCCGTGCTTCCAGCTGCCGCCGTGCCGGCAGCCAACGTCTTCGCCGAAACGATCCTGAACGGATCGATGCTTCTGGCGATCCCCGTTGCCGTGCTGGCCGGGCTCGTTTCCTTCCTCTCCCCGTGTGTGCTGCCGCTGGTGCCCGGCTACCTGGGATACGTCACCGGCCTGACCGGAATCGACCTGCAGAAGCAGCGCCGCGGCCGGATGTTCACCGGCATCGCCCTGTTCGTACTGGGCTTCTCCGTGGTGTTCGTGGCCATCGGGGCGGGAATCGGCCAGCTGGGTGCCTGGCTGCGCGGTGCGGAGCAGGTGTGGATCCAGCAGGTGCTGGGTGCGCTGATCATCCTGCTCGGTGTCATCTTCATGGGCGGCCTCTCCTGGTTCCAGCGCGACCGCAAGATCGAGGCCCGCCCGCCCGCCGGGCTCTGGGGCGCTCCGCTGCTGGGCATCACATTCGGCCTGGGCTGGGCCCCCTGCCTGGGCCCAACCCTCTCCGCCGTGCAGTTGCTCTCCTTCTCCGGCGACGACGCTTCCGCGGCCAAGGGTGCGCTGCTCACCTTTGTCTACTGCCTGGGGCTGGGACTGCCGTTCCTGCTGATCGCCCTCGGCTTCCGGCGCGGCATGGGGGCCCTCGGATTCTTCCGCCGCTACCGCGTAGGGCTGCAGCGTTTTGGCGGCGGCATGCTGATTGCCCTTGGCCTGCTGATGGTCACCGGCATCTGGAACCTTTGGATCAACCAGCTGCAGGGCTGGCTGGACAGCGTGACCCTGCCGATCTGATGACTAAACCCTCGAATCCCTCCCCAGAGAACAATGAGAACCAGTTGAAACCGAAACCGGAGAGCGAAATGACGCCACAGCCTCCCGTGGAGAACACGGAAGCGGAGACCGCTGCCGCGGACCGTGCGGGCAAAAAGGCTGACAACGACGTCGCCCTTCCTGCCCTGGGACTGCGCGGCACCCTGCGCTGGGCGTGGACGCAGCTCACCAGCATGCGCACGGCACTGTTCCTGCTGCTGCTGCTCGCAGTGGCGGCGGTGCCCGGATCGCTGTTCCCGCAGCGTCCAGCCAACCCCGGAGCAGTAACCCAGTACATCCAGGACAATCCGGACACCGGGCCCTGGCTGGACCGGTTCCAGCTGTTCGACGTCTACTCCTCGGTATGGTTCTCCGCCATCTACCTGCTGCTGTTCATCTCCCTGATCGGCTGCGTTATTCCCCGTGCCAAGGTGCACTGGAAGGCCCTGCGCTCCAAGCCGCCCCGCACGCCCACCCGGCTTTCCCGCCTGCCGGAATACGGAACCCTGGCCGTGCAGGCTGGTACGGGACTCACAGCCGCCGACGCCGCCCGCGACGCAGCGGCCGTCCTGCGCAAGCGCGGGTACCGCGTTGAGACCCGGGACCTGGACGGTAACCGTCCGTCCGTCGGCGCCGAGCGCGGTTTCGCCAAGGAGACCGGCAACCTGGTGTTCCACGTTTCGCTGATCGGTGTCCTGGCCTCCGTTGCCGTCGGCGGACTGATGGGCTACAACGGACAGCGCATCGTGGTTGAGGGGGATACCTTCGTGAACACCCTCGTGGGATACGACACCTTCAGCCCGGGCACGAACTTCTCCGAGTCCCAGCTCAGTCCCTATTCCCTGACGCTCGACGACTTCGACGTCACCTTCGACCGGCAGCCCAACGGCAATGTCCAGCCCCTGGACTTCACTGCCAGCGTGACCGTGCAGGAAGACGCCGAGGAAGAACCCCGCCAGGAGACCCTGAAAGTCAACGAGCCGCTGAACATCGGCGGCACCAAGGTCTACCTGGTCGGTAACGGCTACGCTCCGGTGGTCACGGTGCGTGACGGGGAAGGCGACATCGCCTTCCAGGGCCCGGTAGTCGGCGTGCCGACGGACGGCGTCTACACGTCCCTGATGGTCATCAAGGCACCCGACGCCAAGCCGGACCAGCTCGGATTCGTGGGGTTCTTCCTCCCCACCGCCATGCTGGACCCCGCCGGCGTCTCCTTCTCCGGAGACCCTGATCCGGTCAACCCGCAGCTGAACCTGAACTCCTACTACGGAGACCTTGGCCTGGATGACGGCGTGCCCACCAACGTGTTCGTCCTGGACACCGATGACCTCACCGAACTTAACAACCGGGACCTCGATTCCGGCGGCATCGTCCTGGGCATGAACCAGAGCTACGACCTCCCCGAGGGCAAGGGCTCCATCAGCTTTGACGGGCTGCTGCGCTACGCGGCCCTGGACGTGCACTATGACCCGGCGAAGACTGCGGTGGGCGTTTTCGCCGCGCTCAGCCTCCTCGGCCTCTCGGCGTCGCTCTTCATCGCACGCCGGCGCGTCTGGGTCCGTACCGGAACGGCCGACGATGGACGCATAATGGTCGAGTACGGATTGCTGGCCCGGGGCGAAGACCCGCGGCTGGAAACTGAGGGCGAAGCACTGCGGACCCTGCTTGAAAAGAAGTGGCTGGCGGACGCCCCCGCCGAAACCCCAGCGGAAGGCCAGGGAACCCCGGCCGATGCATCAGTGACCGGCAGCACCGGACGCACGGAAGAAGAAGGTAAGGACTCCTAATGCCCTCCATTGACTACCAGCTCGCGGAATACAGCGATCTCTTCATGCTGCTGGCGGCGTTCACGTACACCGTCGCGCTGCTTGCGTTCGCCTGGGACCTGGCAAAGAGCAGCAAAACCCTGAAGGCGATCGACCAGAAGGCTGCCGTCCAGTCCGCCCCGAAGGTCATGGTGACTGCCGGAGCGCCGTCGTCCGGCCCGGCGGATTCCAACCGTGAGTGGTCCGGCGAAGCCGTCACCGCTGACGACGCCATGGGCTACACCGGTAAGCGCCGCAACGCGGCCCGCGTCGCCGTCGCGCTGACCGCACTGGCTACGCTCATCCATGCAGCCGCCGTGGTTTCCCGCGGCCTTGCCGCGCACCGCGTGCCGTGGGGCAACATGTACGAGTTCTGCACCACCGGCGCGCTGGTGGTCTCCGTGGTCTTCCTGCTGGTGCTGCTGCGCCGCGACCTCCGGTTCCTGGGCACCTTCGTGGTTGGCCTGGTGCTGATCATGATGATGGCCGCGACCATCGGCTTCCCCACCCCGGTGGGGCACCTGATCCCGGCACTGCAGAGCTACTGGCTGATCATCCACGTTTCCGTCGCGGTCATCGCGTCCGCCCTCTTCACCCTGACCTTTGCCATGTCCGTGCTTCAGCTGCTGCAGGCTGACCGTGAATCCAAGGCCCGCGCCGGCGGCAAGGAACGTTTCGGCTTCCTGAAGATTGTTCCCTCGGCGCAGTCCCTGGAGAACTTCTCCTACCGCATCAACGCCGTCGCGTTCGTGCTGTGGACCTTCACCCTCATGGCCGGTGCCGTGTGGGCCGAGCAGGCCTGGGGCCGTTACTGGGGCTGGGACACCAAGGAAGTCTGGACCTTCGTGATCTGGGTTGTCTACGCCGGTTACCTGCACGCCCGCGCTACCCGCGGCTGGACCGGCACCCGCGCCGCCTGGCTCTCGATCGTCGGCTACCTGTGCGTGGTCTTCAACTTCACGATCGTGAACGTCTATTTCGCCGGCCTGCACAGCTACTCCGGCGTCTAGCAGCTCTCGTCCAAGGACCCCGCTCCGGCTTCTGCCGGGGCGGGGTTTCTTGCTGTGTCTGGTGAGTGCGGTCCGCTCTGGTGGGGCTTCCCTCCAACCACGGGAGTAGTCCGCGACGGCGCTGCAGCGGGGGCCCCGGCGAGATGGGCACGGCGGGTGGGGGCGCATGGACCGGGGGTCACACAGGTAACCGGGGCACACGAAAAGCCCCGTCCCGGAAAGGATTCCGGAACGGGGCTTCGAGGCTTACGGTGCCAGGCTAGCTGTTGCTGCTGGGCTTCTCGTCGTCGTTCTGCTTGGAGCGCTTCTCACGGTCAGCGATTTCCTGCTCGCGGCGCTTGAGCTCTGCCTCCTTGGCCTGCTGGCGGCGGCGGATTTCCAGGTTGCGGAGGAACTCAGGATCGTCATCCGGTGCGGTGGGGCGGCGGGGAGCGCGGGGCTTGGGCTCGGGTCCGTGGCCGGGGCGGCCAAAGAGGAACCAGAGAATAGCGCCGAGAACCGGCAGCAGGAGGATCACTGCGATCCAGAAAGGTTTGGAGATGCTCCGCACTTCATGGGCCCGGGACATCAGGCAGTCGATGACGGCGTAGATAATTACGGCTGCTACGACGATGACGCCGAGGAGTACGAAGCGGGGCATGCCCCCAGTGTAGTGGAGCCGGCTGGAGGCGGCCTGAATGGTTTCCAAAGGCACCTAATTCGTTTTCGAGGCTGTGAATCAACTGGGAGACCGGATGGGCCCGTGCCCGTAGAATGGGCACGTGGCTTTCTGGAAATTTACTGCTCTCCGCCTTGGTCTGGTGGCAATCTTCTTCATCGCCGGTGTGTACCTGCAGTTGGGGCTGGTGCTCTCCGCGATCGTCTCTGCCATCCTGGCCTGGTGCGTGACGTACCTCTTCTTCCGGGACATGCGCGACGCAGCGGCCGTCGGCCTGCAGAGCCGTTTCAGCGAGAAGACGCCTCCGTCCCGCAACCGGGCCGAGCTGGATGACTCGGCTGCCGAGGACTCGCTGCATGACGCCAACCCGGACGTCACCATCGACGCGGACCGCAAGCCCCGCGAGAGCTGACACCGGTCCCTCCGGCCGTCCCTGCTAGGGTCGACGGACAGTCCTGCCCGCAGAACGGCGGGTAGCCGTGGGGGAGCGCATGTCGAATTCAGAACTCAGAAGCCGGTCAGAGCAGGCCGAAAGTTCCCGCAACCGGCGCTGGCTGATCGCAGTGATTATCGGCCCGCTGGCCCTGGGGCTGGCTGCGGCAGTGTGGATGGCCACGGTTTCCGGCGATCTTCCCGACCGCCTCGCCAGCCACTGGGGACCTGACGGCGTAGACGGGTACTCGTCCCTGTGGACCATGGCAGCCATTGCTGTCTTCGCCGGCGGCGGAAGCGGTGCCGTCATTGCAGGTCTGTCCGTCCTGACCCGTGGCTATTCGGCAGTCCTAGCCCGCATCGGGGTTGGATTCGGTATCGCCTTCGGTGTGCTGATGACGGGACTGGCCGTCGCCGTCGTCGCCGGTCAGATCGGGCTCGCTGACGCTTCGCAGGCGGAGGTCGACGGACCGGTGATCTGGATGTCCGCCGTCGTCGGCTGTGCCGCGGGTATCGTCTGCGGCTGGCTCTATCGCCCCGCAGAAGCTGACCGGACGCCCAGCGCGGATACATTGTCCGCCGATGCAGCCGCAGCCAACCAGGACTCAATGGTGGCGGCAGATGCACGCCGGACCGCCGCCAACCGGGAAAGCATGACGGTCAGGATCTCCATGGGGCCGGGCAAGTGGCCGCTCAGCCTTGGCACCGGCGCCGCAGTCGCGCTGAGCCTCGTCTTCATCCATCCTGCCCTGGCCCTGCTGGGGCTTCCCACGGCCGCGCTGCTGTGGATCTTCTCCTCGGGCAAGGCAATCATTGACGACGCCGGTGTGCGGGTATTGGCGGGCGGGTTCTGGAAACTAATGCCGCTGGCACACCGGGAGATCGCCGCTGCGTCGGTGCAGGATATCCAGGCCCTGGACTTCGGCGGTTGGGGGTACCGGATCAGCGCTGCGGGCACTGGCTTCATCCTTCACAGCGGTCCGGCGCTGATCCTGACCGCAGGCTTCAACCAGAAGTACGTCATCTCAATGCCGGACGCTGAGACCGCAGGACGCGCCTGTGCCCTGGTAAATGCCTACCGCGCTGGCCTGGGGGATGAACCGGGTACGCCTCGGGGCTAAAATGCCCCGAAGGCTAGGCCAGCAGCCGGGTCAGCACCAGGGCCAGGCCGTAGATGACGCTGAAGCCAAGGTTGATCAGGCCGGTCTGCTTGAGCACCGGAATCAGGCTGCGGCGCTTCTTTCCCTTGAGCATCAGCCAGCTCGGCATCAGGCACGCCGGCAGCAGCAGCAGGACGAGCAGTACCCAGGGGTAGTCGCCCACCAGGAGCAGCGGCAGGAGCAGGGCCAGCGCCAGCATCATGACGTAGCTGATGCGTGCGGCGTCGTCGCCCAGGCGCACGGCGAGGGTCCGCTTGCCGGACTCCCGATCAGTGGGGATATCCCGCACATTGTTGGCCATCAGCAGTGCGGTGGCAATCAGTCCCGTGGAGACCGCGCCGATCCAGGCCGCGGCATTCACCGTGCCGGCCTGCGTGTAAGTGGTGCCCAGGGTGGCCACGAGACCAAAGAAGACAAAGACGAAAACATCACCCAGGCCGAGGTACCCGTAGGGGTTCCGGCCTCCGGTGTAGCCCCAGGCAGCGGCAATGCAGCCCACGCCGACGAGCAGCAGGAACCAGGCCTGGGAAAGGACCACCAGAGCCAGTCCTGCAGCCATCGCCAGGCCGAAGGCCGTAAACGCGGCGTACTTCACCGATTTCGCCGGTGCGGCACCGGAACCGGTGAGCCGCAGCGGACCAACCCGGTTGTCGTCGGTGCCGCGGACGCCGTCGGAATAGTCGTTGGCGTAGTTGACGCCCACCTGAAGCAGGACTGCCACGGCGGCCGCGAGCACGGCATTGAGCCAGCGGAAGCCGCCCAGATCGAACGCCGCAGCGGAGCCGATTATCACCGGAGCAACCGCCATCGGAAGTGTCCTGGGGCGTGCCCCCTCCAACCATTGCGCCGCTGTGGCCACAGTTCATTCCTTCTTCGTTTGGCGTTCTTGGGCTGATGCGCGCCGGAGGGAGATGTTCCCTCCGGACAGCTTCATTCTCCCGCACCGCCGCCGGGACCGCGAAAACGCCGTCCGCCGCGCGCCGAGATAGCAGAAAGTGCACGTCTCAGCGCTGAGACGTGCACTTTCTGCCATCTCGATGGGGGAGAGGGGGGAGCGGGGGGGGGGGTGGCCTAACCGCGGGCGGCGGCGAGCAGCTGGCGCACAGCCAGACGGTCGGTCTTACCGCCGGGCAGCAGGGGAAGCCGTTCCAGCTCCACCACTACCTTCGGAACAGCGGGCGCGCCGAGTGCGGAGCGGACGGCGCTGCGCAGCCTGCCGGTGTCCACGGACCCGACGACGACGATTCCCACCACCGCGCCCCACTCCGGGTCATCGAGCCCCATGGCCACCGCCTGGTGCACCTCGGGAAGCTGTTCGGCGGCTGCGGCAACTGCAGCGCCGGAGACCTTCACCCCGCCGGTGACGATCACGTCGTCGAGCCGGCCGGACACCGAGACGACGCCGTCCCCGGACACGGAACC
The DNA here is from genome assembly GCF_009193255.1 of Arthrobacter koreensis. GTDB lineage: Bacteria > Actinomycetota > Actinomycetes > Actinomycetales > Micrococcaceae > Arthrobacter_B > Arthrobacter_B koreensis. The sequence continues at coordinate 677,120 of NZ_WACG01000001.1, read as the reverse complement.
GGTGTCATCTGTGCGGAACCAGCGCTTGCCGGAATGGAAGGCGAACCGCTCGGCGCTCAGTTCAGGCGCACCAAGATAACCTTCCGCGAGCATGTCCCCGGCGATCCAAAGCCGGCCCTGGTCTTCCTGGACCTCCACGCCGGGCAGCGGAACGCCGTCGTACACGCAGCCGCCGGCGGTCTCGCTCATGCCGTAGGTGCGCACCACGTGAAGTCCGGAGTCCTGGGCCTGCGCCAGCAGCGACGGGCTGGCGGCGGCACCGCCGAGCAGGATCGTGTCGAAGCGGCGCAGCACCGCCAGCGTGTCCGGAGCGGGATCCGTGAGCAGCCGGTGCAGCTGGGTGGGCACCAGGGAAGTGAGCCGGGTCCGGTCCGTCATGGCCTGCGCGGCGGCCGTGAAGGCCTCGGGGCTGAACGGGGCACCCGTGTCCATCAGCACCGGTTCAGTTCCGGCGTAGAGCGACCGCACCAGCACCTGCACGCCGGCAATGTAGTGCACCGGCAGCGCCAGCAGCCACTGGCCGTCCTGGCCCAGGTGCATCGCGGTGGCCATCGAAGAAGCCGCCAAGGCATCGGTGCTGAGCATGGTCTGCTTGGGTGTGCCGGTGGATCCTGAGGTGCTGATCACCAGCGCGACGTCGTCATTGGGCAGTTCCCCGGTGAAGGTCTGCGCCGGATCGGCATGCGGCGCGACGGCGGGGCCTTCCCCGGCCAGCGCAGCGGCGAGCGGCGGCAGCAGGTCCCCGGCGTTGAAGCCGGACGGCGTGTGGACTGGAAGCAGTTCCATGGCGTCCTAGAAGTAGTAGGGGAAGTTGGACCAGTCCGGGTCCCGTTTCGCCAGGAACGCTTCCTTTCCCTCCACCGCCTCATCCGTCATGTACGCCAGCCGGGTGGCTTCGCCGGCGAAGACCTGCTGGCCGGCCAGGCCGTCGTCAGCCAGGTTAAAGGCGAACTTGAGCATGCGGATGGCCTGCGGAGACTGCCGGGCAATGTCCGCAGCATATTCCAGGGCCACCTTCTCCAGGTTTTCGTGGTCCACCGCTTCGTTGACGGCGCCCATGGCCACCATGTCCTCGGCGGAGTATTCGCGGGCCAGGAAGAAGATTTCCCGTGCGCGCTTCTGGCCGATTTGCCGGGCCAGCAGGGCCGAGCCGTAGCCGGCGTCGAAGCTGCCAACGGTGGCGTCGGTCTGCTTGAACTTACCGTGCTGGCGGGAAGCGATGGTCAGGTCCGAGACAACGTGCAGGCTGTGCCCGCCGCCGGCTGCCCAGCCGTTGACGACGGCGATAACCACCTTGGGCATGGTGCGCATCAGGCGCTGCACTTCCAGGATGTGCAGCCTGCCGGCGCGTGCCGGATCAATGGTTTCCTGGGTCTCTCCATCGGCGTACCGGTACCCGTCCCGGCCGCGGATCCGCTGGTCGCCGCCGGAGCAGAAGGAGTGCCCGCCGTCCTTGGGGGAGGGGCCGTTGCCGGTGAGCAGGACGGTTGCCACGTCCGGCGTCATCCGCGCGTGGTCCATGGCCCGGTACAGCTCGTCCACGGTGCCCGGACGGAACGCGTTGCGCACCTCGGGCCGGTTGAAGGCGATCCGCACCGTGGGCAGGTCTCGCACAACGGCGCCGTCGGCGTCGCGCTCCACCTGCCGGTGGTAGGTCATGTCGGTGAAGTCGTCGAAGCCGCCAACCACCCTCCACTGCCTGGGATCGAAGATGTCAGAGACCTGCTCGGGAAGTTGTGTGCTCACGCATCGAGTTTATCGCGGCCGCAAAACGCGGCCTGCGGGACAGCCACGGCGGCATCTTCGCTGCTGCCGGACAGGAATCAACCCCCACGCTGTTGGCCCCGCGGAGCGGCGCGTAGCTTGAAGAAATGGCTAGCAGCTCCGTAACGGGGACAGACGGCCCCGCATCAGACGCACTCCTGAAACTCGGCAGGTTCTTCACCCGATGGGATGAGACGGCCGACGGCCGCGCGGTCTTCCGCGAAGGCGGACGGAAGGGCGACGCGTTCTACCGGAACCGGTGGAGCCATGACAAGGTGGTCCGTTCCACGCACGGGGTGAACTGCACCGGGTCATGTTCCTGGAAGGTCTACGTCAAGGACGGGATCATCACCTGGGAAGCACAGGAAACCGACTATCCAACGGTGGGCCCGGACCGGCCCGAGTACGAACCCCGCGGCTGCCCGCGAGGCGCCGCGTTCTCCTGGTACACCTATTCGCCCACCCGGGTGCGGTACCCCTATATCCGCGGGGTCCTGCTGGAAATGTACCGCGAGGCCAAGCAATCCTCCGGCGGAGACCCGGTGCTGGCGTGGGAGGCACTGGTGGCTGACCCCGAGAAGCGACGCACCTGGCAGCAGGCCCGCGGCAAGGGCGGGCTGGTGCGTTCCAGCTGGCAGGAAGCCCTGGAGATGACGGCGGCGGCGCATGTTTCCACCATCAGGAACTTCGGGCCGGACCGCTGTACCGGGTTTTCCCCGATCCCGGCCATGTCCATGGTTTCCCACGCTGCCGGTGCCCGGTTCATCAACCTGATCGGCGGGGTGATGAACAGCTTCTACGACTGGTACGCGGACCTCCCGGTGGCGTCCCCGCAGGTGTTCGGCGACCAGACGGACGTCCCCGAATCAGGAGACTGGTGGGACGCGACCTACCTGATGATGTGGGGCTCCAACATTCCCGTGACCCGCACCCCGGACGCGCACTGGATGGTGGAAGGGCGCTACCGCGGCACCAAAGTGGTGTCCGTCAGTCCCGACTATGCGGACAACACCAAGTTCGCCGACGAATGGCTGCCGGTCCAGGCGGGTTCCGATGCGGCGATGGCGATGGCCATGGGGCACGTGATCCTCAAGGAGAACTTCGTGGACCGGCGTGTGCCGTTCTTCGAGGACTACGTCCTGCAGTACACCGACCTGCCGTTCCTCGTCACCCTGGTGGACGGACCGGGCGGCACCACAGTGCCGGGCAAGTTCCTCACGGCACGGGACCTCGGCGGGGAGAGTGCGCAGGCGGCGGACGCCGCGTTCAAGACCGTCCTGGTGGACCGGTTCAGCGGGGATCCCGTGGTGCCCAACGGTTCCCTGGGGTTCCGGTACAACGACGACGACGCCGGCAAGTGGAACCTTGACCTGCAGGGTGTGGTGCCATCTCTCTCGCTGGCGGACACCGCCGGATGGTCCGGTGAGACCTCTGGCGTGGACCTGCCCGTGTTCTCGGATCCTTCCGGCACCGGGTCCGTGGCGCACCGCGGCGTGCCGGTCGCGGACGTGGCCGGCCGGAAGGTCACCACGGTCTTCGACCTGATGCTGGCGCAATACGGTGTGGGCCGGGACGGGCTGCCGGGGGACTGGGCGGCGGGATACGACGACGCCGCCACCGCCTGCACTCCGGCCTGGCAGGAGGAGCTGACGTCCGTTAAACCCTCCGCGGTGATCCGCACCGCCCGGGACTTCGCCGCGAACGCCGAGAAATCCAAGGGCCGGTCCATGATCATCCTGGGCGCCGGAATCTGCCAGTGGTACCACGGGGACGTTACCTACCGGGCGATCCTGGCCATGCTGATGCTCACCGGATGCGAGGGACGCAACGGCGGCGGCTGGGCACACTATGTGGGGCAGGAGAAGTGCCGCCCCATCACGGGCTGGGCGGCCATGGCCTCGGCCGGCGATTGGAACCGTCCGCCGCGCTTTATGATCGGCACCGCGTTCTGGTACATGCACACGGACCAGTTCCGGTCTGACGGCTACTCAACGGACGGGGTGCAGTCCCCGCTGGCCGAGGGCCATCTGCGCGGCATGCACTCGGCAGACGTGATTGCCAAGTCCACCCGGATGGGCTGGATGCCGTTCTTCCCGCAGTTCGATGCGAAGAATTCCCTGGACGTGGCGGATGAGGCCGCGGCCGGCGTCGAACGCGGCGAAGCCGAAACGCCGGCACGCTGGGTGGCAGACCGCCTGAAGGAAGGCCGGCTGCGCTTTGCCGTGGAGGACATCGACGCACCGGAGAACTGGCCGCGGACCCTCATCCTCTGGCGGTCCAACCTGCTGGGCTCCTCGGCCAAGGGCGAGGAGTATTTCCAGAAGCACCTGCTGGGCACCCTGAACAATGTGCTGGGAACGGACCACGGCGATGCCCGGCCCAGGGATGTGGTGTGGCGCGAGGAAGCACCGCAGGGCAAGCTCGACCTGCTGGTCTCGGCGGACTTCCGGATGACCAGCTCCACCCTGCTTTCCGACGTCGTGTTCCCGGCCGCCACCTGGTATGAGAAATACGACCTCTCCTCCACAGACATGCATCCGTACGTGCATGCCTTCACCCCGGCGATCGCGCCGCCGTGGGAATCGAAGTCGGACTTCGAGCTGTTCCGGCTGCTTTCCGTGGAGTTCTCCCGGCAGGCTGCCGTGCATCTGGGTGTCCGCAGGGACCTCGTGGCCACCGCGCTTACGCATGACACCCCCGGGGAGATCGCCCAGCCCGGCGGTCACGCCCCGGACTGGAAGAACACGGACGTTCCCGCGGTTCCCGGGAAAAACATGCCCACGCTCGCCGTTGTCGAGCGGGACTACCCGGCCATTGGGGACAAGTTCACGGCACTGGGTCCGCTGGCGGAAACGCTGGGCTTCACCACCAAGCACGTCACCTACAGGGTGGATAAACAGGTGCGGCAGCTGGCGCAAAAACACGGCGTCTTCGACTCCGGTGCCGCCCGCGGCAGGCCGGCAGTGGATACGGACGCCCGGATGGCGGAGGCCATCCTGCTCTTCTCCGGCACCACCAACGGCGAACTGGCCGTCCAGGGCTTCGAAACCCTTGAACAGCGCACCGGAACTCCGCTGGCAGACCTGGCGGCCGGCGCGGAAGACAGAATCATCACCTTCCGCGACACCCAGGACCGCCCGACGCCGGTAATCACCTCCCCGGAATGGTCCGGGTCCGAGTCCGGCGGCCGGCGCTACGCGCCGTTCACCATCAACATTGAACGGCTCAAACCCTTCCACACGCTCACCGGGCGGATGCACTTCTTCCTGGACCACGACTGGATTCGGGACATGGGGGAGGCCCTGCCGGTGTTCCGTCCGCCGCTGGACATGCACCGGCTGTTCGGTGAACCCAAGCTGGGCACCCGGGGGGAACTGTCCGTCGCGGTGCGGTACCTGACCCCGCACAACAAGTGGTCGATCCACTCCGAGTACCAGGACAACCTCTTTATGCTTTCGCTCTCCCGGGGCGGTACGGCGGTGTGGATGAGCCCGCAGGACGCGGAGCTGATCCAGGTGGCGGATAACGACTGGGTGGAGTGCGTGAACACCAACGGCGTGCTGGTTGGCCGGGCCATCGTCTCGAGCCGCATGCCCGCCGGGGTGGTCTACGTGCACCATGCCCAGGAACGGATCATCGATACCCCAAAGTCCGAGGCCACCGGACGCCGCGGCGGCATCCACAACTCGGTCACCCGGATCCTGGTCAAACCCAGCCACATGATCGGCGGGTACGCCCAGCTGTCATGGGCCTTCAACTACCTGGGCCCCACGGGCAACCAGCGGGACATCGTCTCCGTGGTCCGCCGGCGCTCGCAGGAGGTGAGCTACTGATGAGGATCATGGCGCAGACTGCGATGGTCATGGCACTGGACAAGTGCATTGGCTGCCACACCTGTTCGGTGACCTGCAAACAAGCCTGGACCAACCGGGCCGGTACCGAATACGTGTGGTTCAACAACGTTGAAACCCGGCCGGGGCAGGGCTACCCGCGCCGGTATGAGGACCAGGAGAAGTGGCGCGGCGGGTGGGAGCTGAACCGTCGCGGAAACCTAAAGCTGAAGTCCGGCGGCCGGGCCGCGAAGCTCTTTGGCCTGTTTGCCTCACCGGTGCAGCCCGAGCTCAGCGACTACTACGAACCCTGGACGTATGACTACGAGAACCTTATCCAGGCCCCGGCCGGGAACGATTTCCCGGTGGCCCGGCCCAAGTCCCTGATCACCGGGGACACCATGAAGATCAAGTGGTCGGCGAACTGGGATGACGATCTGGGCGGTGCCCCGGAGACCGCGCAGCAGGATCCGGTGGTGGAGAAGCTGCGCCGCGATGCCGAGGACAAGGTGAAGTTCGAGTTCGACCAGACTTTCATGTTCTACCTGCCGCGGATCTGCGAGCACTGCCTCAACCCCTCCTGCATGGCATCCTGCCCCTCCGGCGCGATCTACAAGCGGGAGGAAGACGGAATTGTCCTGGTGGACCAGGACCGCTGCCGCGGCTGGCGGCAGTGCGTCACCGGCTGCCCGTACAAGAAGATGTACTTCAACCACCGCTCCGGCAAGGCAGAGAAGTGCACATTCTGCTATCCCCGGATTGAGGTTGGCCTGCCCACGGTGTGCGCGGAGACCTGCGTGGGCCGGCTGCGGTATATCGGGATTTTCCTGTACGACGCCGACCGCGTCACCGAAGCGGCGGCCACGCCCAACGAGCAGGACCTCTACGAAGCGCAGCTGGACCTCATGATGGATCCGAACGACCCGGAAGTGGTTGCCGCCGCCCGGGCCGAAGGCATCCCGGAGGACTGGCTGGACGCGGCCCGCCGGTCCCCGGTGTACACGCTGGCGAAGGAACTGCGGGTCGCCCTGCCGCTGCATCCGGAGTACCGGACCATGCCCATGGTCTGGTACGTGCCGCCGCTCTCACCGATCGTGGACGTGCTCAAGGACCAGGGGCACGACGGCGAGGACGCCCGGAACCTGTTCGGCGCCATTGAGGCGCTGCGCATTCCGGTGGAGTACCTGGCGGAACTCTTTACCACAGGGGACACGGACCTGGTGACTTCGGTGCTGCGCAAGCTCGCGGCCATGCGTGCCTACATGCGGGCCATCACCCTGGGCGACGCCCCGGAGGAATCAATCGCCACCGACGTGGGGATGACCGGGGAAGCCATCGTGCGGATGTACCGGCTCATGGCGGTGGCCAAATACGAGGAACGGTATGTGATTCCCAGCGCCCACCTCGAGGATGCGCACAACCTCGAGGAAATCGGCTGCTCGCTGGATACCGACGGCGGGCCGGGGATGGGCCAGACTGGCGTTTTCGGTGAAGCGTCCGGGCGTCCTCTGCCGGTAGCGGTAGAGAACTTCGCAGCACTCGAGGCACGGCAGCGCGGCGAGGACCCGGCCGGGAACCGGGACATGACGGGCCGGGTCAACCTGCTGAACTGGGACGGACGGGGTTCGCCCCGCGGGTTGTTCCCGCCGGGCCAGGCTGAGGGCGGTGAACGGACATGAGCCTGCTGGAGAAGCTGCTGGGCAAACCCGGCAAGGGCACGCTGGCCCCCGAAGCCTACGCGGACAGCAATCCCCGGCGCAGCGCCGTCGTCCGCCAGGTGGCGTCGCTGCTGCTCCAGTACCCGGACGAGGCCCTGCTGGCCTCCCTGCCGCTGCTGCGCACCGCGCTCGCCGAGGAGGAAGCGCTCACCGACGGCATGGACGAGTTCCTGGAGTGGTTCACGGAACGCCCGCTGACGGTTCTCCAGAGCGAATACGTCCAGGAATTCGACCTGTCCAAACGGCACAGCCTGCACCTGACCTACTGGACCGACGGCGATACCCGCCGCCGCGGCGAAGCGCTCGCCGCCTTCAAGGAGGTCTACCGGGAACACGGGATACTGCCCGAGGGCACGGAGCTGCCGGACTACCTTCCGCTGGTGCTGGAGTTCGCGGCCAAGGTTTCTCCGGCTGACGGCTACGAACTGCTGCAGCGCTACCGTCCTTCCGTGGAACTGCTGCGGCTCGCCCTGCGGGACGCCGGCCTGCCCTACCACCACCTGCTGGCGCTGGTCTGCTCTACCCTTCCCGGTGTCTCGCCCGAGGACGCCCAGACGGTGATGCGCACCGCCGGCTACGGTCCGCCCACGGAAAGCGTGGGCCTGGAACCCTACAGCTCCCGGCTGCTGCCGCTCTCCGAGAGGAACCGGACATGACTGCTGCAGGCTCCCGCTTCCCCGCCGATGTGCCCCCGCCGGAGAACGTGACTGTCACCCTGGGCGACGTCATGCTCTGGGGCGTGCTTCCGTACGTGGTGATCGCCGTCCTGGTGCTGGGCTCAATCTGGCGGTACCGCTATGACCAGTTCGGCTGGACCACCCGGTCCTCCCAGCTCTACGAGGCGCGGATCCTGCGCATCGCCTCCCCGCTGTTCCACTTCGGGATCCTGGCGGTCATTGCCGGGCACTTCATCGGGCTGGTGATTCCCCAGTCCTGGACCCAGGAGGCGGGGATCTCCGAGGGGCTGTACCACGCGTTAGCCCTCGGGATCGGGCTCATCGCGGGGATCGGCACCATGGTGGGGATTGTCCTGCTGATTTACCGGCGCCGCACCACGGGGCCGGTGTTCATGGCCACCACCCGGAATGACAAGCTGATGTACGTCGTCCTGGTTGCGGCCCTGTTCGCCGGGCTGGCTACGACTCTCATCTCCGTCTTTGATCCCAGCATCACCGATTACCGGGAAACGGTCTCGCCCTGGTTCCGGTCCATCTTCATCTTCCAGCCGGACATCGCGGCGATGACCGCCGCGAGCCTCTCCTTCAAGATCCATACCCTGTGGGGCCTGGCCCTGTTCGCCATCTGGCCCTTTACCCGGCTGGTGCACGCGTTCACGGCTCCGCTGCAGTACATCTTCCGCCCGTACATCGTCTACCGCTCCCGCGGGAAGCGGAAAGCTCCGGGGGCCGTGCCGCCGCGCCGCGGCTGGGCGCCGGTGGGCACACCGGACCGGGACCGCAGGGGAGTTCCCCGGCAGTAAGGACTTCGCGAGAGGACAGCCATGGCACCGGCACCATCCGCACCGGCCGCCCCGGACCTGAAATCCGGGCAGCTGCTGAACCTGATCACGGCCACGGTGGCCTCCACCGTGGGCTTCTGGGCCTGGACCATCATCGGCCCGCTTTCCGCCCGCTACACCCAGACACTGGACCTGAACCCATCCCAGACGTCCATTCTGGTGGCCATGCCCATCCTGGTGGGCTCCCTGGCCCGTATCCCGGTGGGCGCCTGGACCGACCGGTACAGCGGGCGGCGCATGTTCACGCTGGTGCTGGGAGCCACGGCGCCGCTGGTCCTGCTGACAGCGCTGGCGGGAGAATCGGGAAGCTACGCGCTGCTCATCATCGTCGCGTTCTTCCTCGGCATCGCCGGTACAGTCTTCGCGATCGGCATTCCGTTCTGCTCCGCCTGGTATGACCGCAGCCGCAAGGGCTTCGCCACCGGTGTCTTCGGCGCCGGAATGGTTGGCACCGCCGTGTCCGCGTTCTTCACGCCCCGCCTGGTCGCCGGCGTCGGATACTTTCCGGCGCACCTGATCATTGCCGGCGTGGTAGCGCTGATGGCCGTGATCAGCTGGCTGGTGCTGCGCGAGTCCCCGGCCTGGAGCAGGCCCACGGAGCCAACGCTGCCCAAGATCCGGCATGCGTTCACGCTCAAAGCCACCTGGCAGCTGTGTTTCCTCTACGGGATTGTGTTCGGGGCGTTCGTCGCGTTCTCCAACTACCTGCCCACCTACCTTGGCAACGTGTACAACTGGGACGCTACAGACGCCGGGACCCGCACCGCAGGTTTCGCCGTCGCGGCGGTGATTGCGCGGCCCATTGGTGGAACCGTCGCGGACCGGATCGGCCCCAAGATCGTGACCCTGGTGTCCTTCGCGGGCACCGTGGTCCTGGCCATGGTAGTGGCGTTCCAGCCCAGCCAGGAACGGGTCTATGGAACGGCGTTCCTGCTGATGGCGCTGTTCCTGGGACTCGGCACAGGCGGCGTCTTTGCCTGGGTGGGACGCGCTGCTCCGCCGAAGGACGTGGGAACCGTCGGCGGAATCATCGCGGCCGCCGGAGGATTAGGCGGCTACTTCCCGCCGCTGGTCATGGGCGCAACCTACGACGCCGAGAACTCCAGCTACTTCGTCGGCCTGACCCTGCTGGCGGTTTTCGCGGCGCTGGCGCTGCTGCTGACCTTCACCGTGCGCAACGGCGGGAAAACCGACGAACGGGCGGCAGCGCCGTCGTCGTAGCCTTGGCCACGCCGGGCGCCGGAGTAGAGTCGGACGATGGGTGCAACAGAGCTGATCCTCATCCGTCACGGCGAAAGCGCCGGCAACGTCGCGGCCACCCGGGCCCAGGAAACCGGGGCTGAAGTAATCGACGTCGGGCTCCGTGACCCGGACGTGCCGCTGAGTTCCGACGGCGAGCGGCAGGCCATGGCGCTGGGCGCCTGGCTGGCAGCCCTTCCCGCGGGCGAACGGGCGGACTCGGTCTGGTGTTCACCGTATCTGCGGGCCCGGCAGACGGCCGAACTCGCCGGGCTGTCCCCCTTCCGGGTGGATGAACGCCTGCGGGACCGCGAACTGGGAATCCTTGACCTGCTCACATCGCGCGGCGTCGCAGCCCGCTACCCGGCCGAAGCCGAGCGCAAGCAGTGGCTGGGCAAGTTCGCCTACCGTCCCCCGGGCGGTGAGTCCTGGGCCGATGTTGCGCTCCGGCTGCGCTCGCTGCTGCGGGACCTGGACGACGCCGAAGACGGACGCCGCGTGGCGGTAGTCTGCCACGACGCGGTGATCCTGCTGCTGCGCTACGTGTGCGAAGGGCTCCTGGAAGCAGACCTGCTGGACATCGCCTCCACGGCCAGCGTCCGGAACGGCTCCATCACCCGTCTGGTCCGCCCCACGGGAACCGGTTTCTGGGCCGTCGCGGACTTTAACGCAGTGGAGCACCTCGCCGCAGGCGGCGCCCCGGTTACCGAACATGCAGGAGATGACAATGTCCACCCGCGCTGAACTGGTCACCCCGGCACTGCTGCGTGCCTGGCAGGTCTCCCGGGACGCCGAGGGCAAGGATGACAGGGGAACCGTCCTGGTGATCGGCGGTGCCCGGCGCACACCCGGCGCCGCGATCCTCACCGGGCGGACGGCGCTGCGGGCCGGCGCCGGGCGGCTGACGCTCGCTGTTGCCGAAGCCGCCGCCGTCGCCTCCGCCGTCTCGCTGCCTGAGTGCGGCACCGTGGGCCTGCCGGAGAAAGGACAGCGCATCGAGGGGAGCGCTGCCGCCGATGCCCTGGGCACAGACCTTGAAACCGCGGACGTCCTGGTGGTGGGTCCTGGCCTGGACAACGCCGAAGACACGGCAGACCTGCTGCGCAGCATTAGCTCCGGGATCCCGCAGGAGGCATCCGTGGTACTGGACGCCTACGCGCTGGGCGTGCTGCCGGGCCTGCCGGAACTGGGCGGGCTCCTGGCCGGCCGTCTGGTGCTGACACCCAACCGAACCGAAGCTGCCCGCCTGCTCGAGGTGGATGAGGTTGAGGACGCCGACGCCGCAGCCCTGGAGATCGCGCGCCGCTACGGCGCGGTGGTGACCAGCAAGGGGCGGATTACCGCCCCGGACGGGCGCGCCTGGGAGGTTCCGGCCGGCAATCCGGGGCTGGCCACGTCCGGAAGCGGCGACGTCCTGGCCGGTTCCGTGGCCGGTTTCCTGGCCCGTGGAGCAACACCGGATCAGGCAGCCTGCTGGGGCACGTACCTCCATGCCGCGGCCGGGGACAGGCTGTCATCCTCGAAGGGGCCGCTGAGCTTCCTGGCCAGTGAACTGCTCGAAGCCATGCCGCAGGTGATGACGGAACTGACGGTGTAGTGCCTCTGCGTTAGTGCCTGCACGGCGCGGGGCCGATACTGTGGGTTGATGGCAACACCTGACCTCCCGGCCCAACCACGCCGCGCCGTCCTGCAGGAGGCGCCGCTGTCCTACCGCTTCTCCAGGAGCGACGGCGCAGCCCTGGCTTTCTACGTCGCGGCCATGCTGCTGCTCAGCCTGACGCCGGCTGCGCTTGCGGTGACTGCCGTGATCGAGGACCCGGTAACGGCGTCGTACGCCGTGAACTTCACCTTCTACCTGGTCGCGGGAGTCCTCGCATTTGTTGCGGCCCGCCAGTACGTGGTGCGTGAAACCCGGATCCTTGCGACGCGGCCCTGGCTCACGCTGGGCGTGATTCCGCTGTCCATTCTCGCGATGCTGGTCGCCACCATGATCCTGGTACTGCTGACTGGTCCGCCGGAAACCGCAGTCAACCAGGTGGCAGCCCAGGACCTGATGACCTCAGTGTCCCCGTGGCTGATCGTGCCGCTGTTCGTGGTGCTTGCTCCGTTCGTGGAGGAGTACATCTACCGCCATCTGCTGATCGGCAAGCTGTCGCGGCGGGTGAACATCTGGGTGTGCGCGCTGCTGTCCGTGATCGTCTTCTCCGGCATTCACGTCCTGGGCGAATCCGAGTTCTCGCTGGCTGTGCTCGTCCCGTACCTGGCCATGGGAGTGGTGCTGGTGGGCGTGTACATGTGGGCAGGAAACAACTTCATGCTGTCCTACTTTGTGCACGCGGCGAAGAACCTGCTGGCAGTGGTCCTTACCTATGCCGTTCCCGCGGAGCTGCTGCAGCAGTAGCCGGGCCGTTTGGGGGCCTAGCTGATGCAGAACTCGTTGCCCTCCGGGTCTGCCATGGTGTACCAGAGGTGCGGGCCCTGGCTGGCTTCCCAGAGGAACGTTGCCCCGCGGGCTTCAAGGGCCGCGCGGGTGGCGTTGATGTCATCCCCGGCGAGCCGGATGTCCAGGTGGATCCGGTCCTTGACCGTCTTGGGCTCGGGAACCGGCTGGAACAGGATACGCATCGGTGCCACCGGGGATCCGGGCGGCACCGGCTGCAGGACCGCTGACCCGGCCGCCCACATCCGGGTGCCGTTATGGTCAATGACGTCCTCGGGGGAAGCGAAGCCCTTCGCGAGCATCTCGTCAATGAAGTCCTGGTTGGTTTCCTCGACCGGCCAGCCGAGGGTTTCAGCCCACCAGTCGGCCTGGTCATGGGCGTTTTCGCAGTCGATGCAGATCTGGATGTCGTAAGCCATAGGGCCAAACCTAGGGCAGCGGCGGCTGTGCGTCCTGCGCAATGCGGACACATGCCGTCCGCAACATCCCGTCCGTCCCGTCGAGAGGGCAGATAAGGCTCTTTTGAGGTCCCAAACGAGCCTTATCTGCCCTCTCGCCGGGCGTCACCTGTTTGACCGCCCCCGCCGGGTCTGCGATTGTTTATAGAACGATTGGTCGGTAAATCCGGCGGCCGGACGGGCAGCGAAGCCCGGCGGTGAACTGGCAACTCTTTGGGAGCAGACATGGCTGAGGCTTTTCTCGTTGGCGGAGTGCGGACCCCGGTGGGCCGCTACGGAGGTGCGCTGTCCAGCGTCCGTCCCGATGACCTCGCAGCACTCACGCTGCGCGAACTGGTTGCGCGCGAGGGCCTCGATCCCGCGGTCGTCGACGAAGTTATCCTCGGCAACGCCAACGGTGCCGGCGAGGAAAACCGCAACGTGGCCCGCATGGCCGCCCTGCTCGCGGGCTTCCCGGACACGGTTCCGGGCATCACCGTGAACCGCCTCTGCGCCTCGGGCCTCTCCGCAATCATCATGGCCTCCCACATGATCAAGGCGGGTGCTGCGGACATCGTCATTGCCGGCGGCACTGAATCAATGTCCCGTGCCCCCTGGGTCACCGAAAAGCCGACCAAGGCCTTCGCTAAGCCCGGCGACACGTTCGACACCTCGATCGGCTGGCGCTTCGCCAACGAACGCTTCGTCTCCGGCGACCTCTCCCGCGACGGCAAGATGACCTACTCCATGCCGGAAACCGCCGAGGAACTGGCCTCAACGGACAGCATTTCGCGTGAAGACGCGGACGCATTCGCCGTCCGCTCCCACGAAAACGCCCTGGCCGCAATCGCTGCCGGCCGCTTCAAGGACGAAATCGTTCCCGTCACCGTCAAGGGCCGCAAGGGGGACACGGTTGTGGACACCGATGAAGGTCCCCGCGAGGGCACCACCCTGGAGGTTCTCGGCAAGCTCCGCCCCGTGGTCAAGCCCGGTGGAATCGTCACTGCCGGCAACGCCAGCTCCCTGAATGACGGCGCCTCGGCGATCATCATCGCCTCCGAGCGCGCCATCAAGGAATACGGACTCACCGCCCGCGCCCGGATCGTCGACGGCGCCTCCGCCGGTGTCCCGCCGGAAATCATGGGCATTGGTCCGGTTCCGGCCACCCAGAAGGTCCTGCAGCGCAGCGGCATTCGCCTGGACCAGGTGGGAGCCTTCGAACTCAACGAAGCCTTCGCCACTCAGTCACTGGCCTGCATCCGCCGCCTCGGCGTCGACGAGGCAATCGTGAACAACGACGGCGGCGCCATCGCCCTCGGCCACCCGCTCGGCTCCTCCGGCTCCCGCATCGCCATCACCCTGCTGGGCCGCATGGAACGCGAAGGCGCTTCCCATGGCATCGCGACCATGTGCGTCGGTGTCGGGCAGGGCACCGCCATGCTGATCGAGGCCGTGTAGTGGCAGGGTTCGATTCCTTCACCACGCTGGAGGTCACCGTCGGCGAGGACCGGGTTTCCGCGGTCCTGAACCGGCCCGAGGTCCGCAACGCCATTGACCAGGCCATGGTCGATGAACTGCACGAACTCTGCGCCGAACTCGAACACAACCCGAAGATCCTGATCCTCTCCGGAACCAACGGGATTTTCGCCTCCGGTGCGGACATCGCCCAGCTGCGTGAACGCCGCCGGGAAGACGCCCTGCGCGGCATTAACTCCACCATCTTCCACCGCATCGCCAAGCTCCCCATGCCGGTCATCGCCGCGCTGGACGGCTACGCACTGGGCGGGGGAGCGGAGCTGGCCTTCGCCGCCGATTTCCGCATCGCTACTCCGAGCGTGAAGATTGGCAACCCGGAAACCTCGCTCGGCATTATGGCTGCAGCCGGCGCAACCTGGCGCCTGAAGGAACTGGTGGGCGAACCCCTGGCCAAGGAAATCCTTCTGGCCGGCCGCATCCTCAACGCCGAGGAAGCCCTCGCGGCCCGCCTGGTCACCGAGATCCATGAGGCGAACGAGCTGCTGGCCGCAGCGAACGCCCTGGCCGACCGGATCGCGAAGCAGGACCCGCTGGCCGTACGCATCACCAAGTCCGTGTTCCACGCGCCGGCCGAGGCGCACCCCGTGATCGACACCCTCGCCCAGGGCATCCTCTTCGAGTCCGAGGCGAAGTTCGACCGCATGCAGGCATTCCTGGAAAGGAAGAAAAAGAAATGACAGTTCCCTCCAAGGTCGGTGTCCTCGGCGGCGGCCGCATGGGTGCAGGCATTGCCCATGCCTTCTGCACCGCAGGCGCCTCCGTCGTCGTCGTCGAGCGCGACGAGCAGGCAGCAAACGCTGCATACGAGCGCGTCGCCTCCAACCTGGCCAAGAGCGTCGAGCGCGGCACCACGGATGAATCCCTCGACGCCCTGGTGGCCCGGCTCAGCGTCTCCACGGACTACGCGGACTTTGCCGGCTCCGGCCTGGTTGTTGAAGCAGTTCCGGAAGACTTCGACCTGAAGGCTTCGGCCCTGCAGGCTGTGGAGGAACAGCTCGACGCCGATGCCTGGCTGGCGTCCAACACCTCCTCCCTGTCGGTTTCGGAACTGGCGGAGAAGCTGCAGCGTCCCGAGCGGTTCTGCGGACTGCACTTCTTTAACCCGGTTCCTGCCTCCACCCTGATCGAGGTGGTCCTGGGCAAGCAGACCTCGGACGAACTCGCCGAGGCTGCGCGGACCTGGGTCGCTGACCTGGGCAAAACGCCCGTCGTCGTCAATGATGCTCCCGGCTTTGCCAGCTCCCGGCTGGGTGTGGCCATCGCCCTCGAAGCAATGCGCATGGTCGAGGAGGGCGTGGCGTCCGCCGAGGACATCGATGCCGCCATGGTCCTGGGCTACAAGCACCCGACCGGCCCGCTGAAGACCACCGACATCGTGGGCCTGGATGTACGCCTCGGCATCGCCGAATACCTTGCTGCCACCCTCGGCCCGCGCTTCGAGCCGCCGCAGATCCTGCGGGACAAGGTGGCCCGCGGCGAACTCGGCCGCAAGACCGGCAAGGGCTTCTTCGACTGGAGCTAGTTTTTCGCCAAACACAGCAGCCCGAGTGCTTCGCCCCGTAGAGCGAGCACGCGGGCTGCTGCCGTTAACGAACCCGGGCGGCATCAACGCCCGCAAGCCATCCCGGCGCCCGGCCCCCGTTCGGCGGGAAAACGGCCGCGGCGTCCACGCCCGATTCCTGCAGCAGCCAGGACACCAGGGAGTTCGAGTTCCACATATCGCCGGCGGACGTTTTGGCACCCCACACCAAGCGGGGAACCTGTGGGACCCGCGCGAGCAGGGCCGCGGCGTCGGATGAGTCCATGCCGAACACCACCGGCGGACCGGGAGCGTAGCCGAGATCGGGTATGACGCCCCCGCGCCAGCACCTCACCTCATACCGGAGAAGCCTAAAACGTCCCAGCAGCCGGAGACCGACCGGGCCAGTCGCCACCACCCCTGGGCCGCCGGCACTCCGGCCCCACGCGGGTGCCATCTCGACGGCGTAGCGACCGGCCGGGGCCAGTATTTCCAGAGCGGCGTGGAACAGCGGGCGGGGGCTGCGCCCTTCGCGCAGGGCATGCCAGTGCTCCCACCAGCGGCTGGTGTGGATCACCACGTGTCCGCCGGCGCCCACCGGCAGCCACCACAGCCGGATCTCGGCTTTGTTCACCGGTGCCTCCTCGTAGCTGGTGCGCGGCTGCCTACCGGATTCCGGCTAGGCCCGGGCGACCGGCTGCTGCAGCTCAGTGACCCAGTCGGCCTGGTCCGCAGACTCCGACCGCAGGTAAACTTCACGGCACGGACCGGACAGGGTGAAACCGCGGGCAAGAATCTCGGCGTGTACCGCCTGCCAGCTCTCGGCAATGTGCTCCATTGACCCGAGGTGGACTCCGCAGACTGCCGTTGGGACGGCCGGCAGCTCAACTGCCTCGGCGCCGTCGGGCACCGGTCCTGTGTGCGCGAAACCGGCAGTGATCCGCAGGCCGTCTTCGCCCATGTCATACTCCGCCACCGGCACACCGCCCGGCGTACCGGAGGGTGCCAGGAGCGCCCCGACGGCGTCGAAGAGCGGCCCGACGACGCCGGGGACTTCGGGCTGTTCGGACACCACAGCGCGCCGGGCCGCGAGCCGGACGGCGGGGAGGGGCTTTTCGATGATTTCGATCTGGGTCATGGCATTCTCCTTTTCAATAAGGTGGAGCCTGCGCTCGACGTCGATGAGCCGAGCCGCCGCTGTCCGCGCTTCCTCCGCGACTTCCGCACGCCGGATGCGCAGCAGGCCGGCGATGCGGCCCGAGTCCACCCCGGAAGCGAGCATCGCGGATATATCGTCCAGGCCAAAGCCGAGGGAACGCAGTGCCACAATCCGGTGCAGCCGCTCGAGCTGGGACGGGTCGTAGGAGCGGTAGCCGCTGAACTCATCCACGTGGGCGGGAACAAGCAGCCCGGCGGTGTCCCAGTGCCGCAGCATGCGGTGGGTCACCTGCCCGATCTGCGCGAACGCTCCAATGGATAACATGCCTCAGTTCTCCTGCCTTCCACAGTGTCAGGGTCAAGTATCGCCCCCGGACTGCTTTTCGTGACGCCGGCGGTGCCATGACGCCTACGCTGGAGGCATGGGGAACCGGCCGAACCGCACTGTGAACTGGGAGGGTGCCGCGAATGCGCGGGACCTCGGGGGAATTTCGGCAGTAAGCGGGTACGTCCAGCCGGGGCGCGTGTACCGGATGGGGCGCTCCGAATGGCTGACGGGCCGAGGCTGGCGGCAGGCGCACGACGCCGGTGTCCGCACCGTCGTCGACCTGCGCAACGCAGCGGAGATTGGCCGCCGGGACACGGACCCCGTAGTGCCGCCGGCCGCAGTCCGCGGCATCCGGTTCCTGAACCTGCCCACCCAGGAACCCGACGATCCGGACTTCACCGCATTGACCGGCCCCTATATGAGCTCGCCGCGGTTCTACGCGGAGAACCTGCGCCGCTGGCCGGAGACGTTCGCGGCAATCGCGCAGGCCGTCGCCGATACGCCGCCCGGCGGCGTCGTTCTCCACTGTTCCGCAGGCCGGGACCGCACCGGCCTGGTGGCGGCACTGCTGCTGGACCTGGCCGGCGTCCCGCCGGAGGGCATCGCCGCGGACTACCGGGCAGCCCTGGCGGGTATCAATGCCTGGCACCGGAGGCAGCCGCAACCGCGTGAACGTCCGCTGGACGACGCCGAACTGGCAGGCCGCGCGGACGCTGCCGAAGCCGAGCTGCTCAGTTTCCTGCGGGACCTCGACGCCGCAGCCTACCTGCGCAGTGCCGGAACCGGCGAGGAAACCCTCGCCCGGCTCCGGTCCCGGCTTCTTGACTCCCCATCGAGATGACAGAAACTGCACGTTACAGCGCTCATACGGGCAGTTTCTGCCATCTCGGCGGTCGGGGTTTAGGCAGAACCGTGGTCCTGCATGGTGGCGTCATGACGCGGAACCCGGCCGCGGCAGGGAACCACCC
Source organism: Arthrobacter koreensis (assembly GCF_009193255.1). Classification (GTDB taxonomy): domain Bacteria; phylum Actinomycetota; class Actinomycetes; order Actinomycetales; family Micrococcaceae; genus Arthrobacter_B; species Arthrobacter_B koreensis. The sequence continues at coordinate 658,664 of NZ_WACG01000001.1, read as the reverse complement.
TCTCAGGAGTGGCTAAGTAGAAAAAAGAGCTCCGGTTCCGGCCTGCATAGGCACCGGGGACCATCAGGGATGAATACCGGGTGCACCACTGGGGCTGTCCCTGCGTGGCAGCAAGGGCCTCGGCCACCAGCGGAACATCGTGGTGCCACATGATCTGCTGCCGGCCGTCCAGCACCAGGTAGATCAGGTCCAGCTCCGGATCGGCGTGGACTTCGACGTCGATCCAGTCGTCGTACCTCATGAGGCGGCCGCCGTGGATCCAGTGGATCTTATGGCCGGGGTAGAAAGCGGTGCAGCGCGGGTCACTGGAGGGAATCACAGCGTGTCCTTCGAGATGAGTGTCCTTGCCCGCTCCGGATGGACGCGGGCCGCTTCGTCATCCGAACCACCCGCCGAACAGTGGGGTTGGTGCATGGCCAGTCGGAGCTTTTCCGTACCCTGACGGGTGCGGAGGCCATATCTCGTGAAGCACTGATTACGTTAGCAGCCCGCAGGGACACCGGTACATCCTCCGGGGCTGCCGAATTGGGTACATGTAAATGCATGTATGGTGAGGAAGGTGGATAACCTCCACCCAACCGATTCAAAGAAGAAGGCATCATGCGTGCAGTTGTATTTGAGAAGTGGCAGACTTTCCCGTCCCTGACGGACATCGAGCGGCCCAAGCCGGGCCCGGGAGAAGTCCTGCTGAAGGTGGCCGGTGCCGGAGCCTGCCATTCCGACGTCGCCCTGTACAAGGACTTCGAAGAAGGTGCCCCGGGGTCGATCCCGCCGGCGTTCGTTCTGGGCCACGAGAACTCCGGCTGGGTCGAAGAACTTGGTGAAGGTGTGACCGGCGTGGAAGTTGGCGGCGCGTACCTGGTCTACGGTCCGGTGGGCTGCGGCCGCTGCAAGGCCTGCTCCCGTGGCCAGGACACGTACTGCGAGAACGCTGCGGAGATGCCGTACCTCGGCATGGGTCTGGGCCGCGACGGCGGCATGGCCGAGTACATGGTGGCTCCGGTGCGCAACCTCGTGCCCCTGGGCGACGCCGATCCGGTCGCTGCCGCCCCGCTCTCGGACGCAGCCCTGACTCCGTACCACGCGATCAAGAACTCGCTGCCGAACCTGGCCGGCGGTGGCAAGTACGCCCTGGTCATTGGCCTGGGCGGACTCGGCCAGATGGCGGTCCAGATCCTCAAGGCCCTGACCGGTGCCACCGTGATTGCCACGGACATGAAGGAAGACGCCATGAAGCGGGCAGAGGCAGCCGGCGCCGTTGTGGTGCCCGGCGGTGACGGCCAGGTTGAGCGTATCCGTGAGATCACCGGAGGCCGCGGCGTGGATGCCGCATTCGACTTCGTGGGGGCCGGCCCGACCATCAAGACGGCGGCCGCATCGATGGCCCCGCAGTCACGTTTCACCGTGGTGGGTATTGCCGGCGGAACGTTCGAGTGGAGCTTCTTCACCACGCCGTACGAATCGACCGTCACCAACACCTACTGGGGCACCATCGAGGACCTGCACGAAGTGGTTGCCATGTACCGTGCCGGCCAGATCAAGCCCGAGGTGGAGCTTTACAGCATGGACAACGCGCTGGAGGCTTACCGCAAGCTGGAAGCCGGTGAGCTCACCGGACGCGCCGTCGTCGTTCCGCACATGAAGTAGTTCTTCGGGAGTCAAAGGCACGACGGCGGTGCCCGCGTTTGGCGGGCACCGCCGTCGTGCTGAGGGAGTGCCTGCGGTCAGCGGCGCCCGCGGCAGGGGTGGCCGCTGCCCGGATGCAGGTCGACGTCGGCCGTGATGGCTGCGAGGTACCCGTCGCGGTAGCCGGTGGCATTCGGGTGCAGGTCGAACGGGCCCCGTTCGAAAATGATCCACGGATCGGCCGAGCCAACACCGTGCCCGGCAAACTCGTCCACGACATCCACGTACGCAGACCGCCGGTCCGGGAGCTGGGCGGCGAGCACTGCGTTCAGCGCGTCGGTGCCGGCGTTGAACAGCCCGGCTGCCTCCGCGGTCAGCAGGCCGGGAACCCCTGCTGAGTCGAACAGGTGCGGATAGCCCACCAGGACCAGTTCCGCCCGGGGCGCCAGGATGCGCAGCTGCTCCAGGGACTGGCGTACTTGTGGGGCCAGTGCGGTCTCCGCGTACGCCTGGGCTGCGGCGATGGCGGGTTCACAGGTGGCCGGAAGTTCGGCTCCGGCACAGGCCGCGACGACGTCCGTGAAACGTACGTCGTTGCCGCCGATCGTCAGGGTCACCAGATCAGTGTCCCGGTCGATGCTGCCTGCCGCCTGCAGGGCAGCGATCTGCTCCGGCAGGTCCACCGGCCCGGCAGGCGGCGCAGGCGGCGTCGTGGACGCCGTGGCGCCGCCGCAGGTTACGTCAGCATCCAGTTCAATCCTGGGCAGTGCGTCCAGCAGCGCGGGATAGCCCTCGGCAGTCCGGCCGCACGCGTCCAGCACCGCGCCGCCGCCGAATCCGGCCGCGTACGAATCCCCGAGCGCCACATAGTCAACGGTCCGCTTTCCGCCGCGGTCCCAGCCCTTGGGCGGCCCATGGTGCCCGCGGTCCCGGTCAATGCCGGACGCGGTCCATCCCGGCGGAGTGTCTGCGGCGGCTCCGGCCACCGGCGTCACCACGGAGCCTGCCGTGAGCAGGCATCCGGTTAAAAGCACGGCTGCCGCCCGCCTCCACTTGCGTAACTCGAACATGTCCTTGCCTTCCGGCGTCGGTGTCCGCAGCGCCGTGCCGCGTAACGGAATACGGTAACGGCCCCACCGCGGCGGCGGAACACGAAGGGTGCCGGGAGGCGCCCGCGCCGAAAATACAGGAATAGCCAGCTGCCAGGGTGATGTGCGGCACGGCACTCTCATGTAGGCTGGATTCATTACCGACCGTCCGGTCAGTTATCGGCATGTGCCGCAGCTGCGGCCAGCCGGGCCGGACAGGCCAACGAACGTCCAGTACCGAAAGGGTCCGTCAAAGATGACCTCAACCGCCATAGACGTGCAAGTCGTCCCCAGCTTCGTCCAGGACGAATGGTGGACCCCGGAGAACACCTCCGCCAGCTCCGCCGAAGTCCGGGACGCCTCCACCGGCGAACTGCTCGCCCTGGTCAGCACCGACGGCCTGGACACCGCCGCGGCCATTGAACACGGCCGCACTGTGGGCCACCGGGGCCTGGCCGGGCTCACCTTCCATCAGCGCGCCCTGAAGCTGAAGGAACTGGCCCAGTACCTGAACGGCCGCCGCAAGGAACTCTACGAAATCTCCGCCCGCACCGGTGCCACCAAGATCGACTCCCTCGTGGACATCGACGGCGGCATTGGCGTCCTCTTCACCTTCGGTTCCAAGGGCCGGCGCGAACTGCCGAACTCCACCGTGGTGATCGACGGAACCCCGGAGGTCCTCTCCAAGGACGGTTCGTTCATCGGCGAGCACGTCTACACGTCCATTCCCGGCGTCGCCGTGCAGATCAACGCCTTCAACTTCCCGGTCTGGGGCATGCTGGAGAAGTTCGCCCCGGCCTTCCTCGCCGGCGTTCCCACCATCGTGAAGCCCGCGACTCCCACCGGCTACCTCACCGAAGCCGCCGTGCGCATGATGATCGAATCCGGCATCCTGCCCGCCGGTTCGCTGCAGTTGATCTCCGGGTCCGCCCGGGACCTGCTGGACCACCTCGACTACCGGGACATGGTCTCCTTCACTGGATCGGCGTCGACCGCCAACAAGCTGAAGAACCACACCAACGTCGTCGAAGGCGGTGTCCGCTTCACCAGCGAAACCGACTCGCTGAACGCGTCCATCCTCGGCCCGGACGCTGTTCCGGGAACGCCGGAATTCGACGCGTACGTGAAGTCCCTGGTCACTGAAATGACCGTCAAGGCCGGACAGAAGTGCACCTCCATCCGCCGCGCCATTGTGCCCAAGGCGCTGGTGGACGACGTCGTTGCTGCCGCCGCCAAGCGCATCGAGGAGCGCGTTGTGCTCGGCGACCCGCGCGCCGAAGGCGTCACCATGGGTGCGCTGGCCTCGGTGGAGCAGCGCGACGGCGTCCGTTCCTCCGTGCAGGCCCTCCTGGATGGCGGCGCGAAGATCGCGTTCGGCAGCCTGGACGCTCCGGAAACCGTGCAGGCGGACGGCAGCCGCGGCGTCGTCGAGGACGGTGCGTTCCTGGCGCCCATCCTGCTGACCTGGGACAACCCCGAGGCTGAGGCCCTGCACTCCGTGGAGGCCTTCGGTCCGGTTTCCTCGGTGATCGGCTATGAAGACACCGCCGACGCCGTGCGGCTCGCTGCCCTGGGCGGCGGCTCGCTGGTAGCGACCGTCGCCAGCAACGATCCGGAGACCGTCCGCGAGGTCGTCACGGGCATCGCCGGCCACCACGGCCGCGTGCACGTGCTGAACCGGGAAACTGCCCGCAGCTCCACGGGCCACGGCTCGCCCGTGCCGCACCTGGTCCACGGCGGCCCCGGCCGCGCCGGCGGCGGCGAGGAGCTCGGCGGTATCCGCGCCGTCAAGCACCACATGCAGCGCACCGCCATCCAGGGCTCGCCGAATATGCTGACTGCCATCACCGGCGTCTGGCACACCGGCGCGGACCAGAACTTCGACGAGACGCACCCGTTCCGCAAGGACCTGGCCACCCTGAAGATCGGCGACGCCATGGCCTCCGAGCTGCGCGAAGTGACCCTCGAGGACATCACCGCCTTCGCGAACAGCACCGGAGACACGTTCTACGCGCACACCAACCAGGAAGCTGCCGAGGCGAACCCGTTCTTCCCGGGCATCGTTGCGCACGGCTACCTGCTGCTCTCCTGGGGTGCCGGACTCTTCGTGGAGCCGGCTCCGGGACCCGTACTGGCCAACTACGGCCTGGAAAACCTGCGCTTTATCACTCCGGTGGCAGCAGGAGATTCAATCCGCGTCACGCTGACCGCCAAGAAGATCACGCCGCGTGAAACCGACGAGTACGGCGAGGTTGCCTGGGACGCCGTCCTGCACAACCAGAACGATGAGATTGTTGCGACGTACGACGTGCTGACCCTCGTGGAGAAGCAGCGCGCCTAGCCTCCTTCACCCCGCATCGAGATCACAGAAACTGCCCGTTAGAAGCTTCTAACGGGCAGTTTCTGTCATCTCGATGGGGTGTATGGGCGCGGGTAAAGAGAACGGGGTCAGGGCTTGCCGTGCAGGCCGTCGAACATCATGGAAATGATGTCATCGGCCAGCTTTTCCCCGCTGAGGGATCCGCCGGGCTTGTACCACTCGACAATTGAGTTGATGGTGCCGAAGAGCAGTCGGGTAGTGGTGCGCGGATCGATGTCGCTGCGCAGGGAGCCTTCGGAACGCGCGGCGTCCACGAGCGCGGCAACCCGGCGGTCGAACTGCCGACGCCGTTCCAGCGCGTCACGCTCAATGTCAGTGTTCCCGCGCAGCCGCAGCAGCAGGGTGACGAAGGGCAGTCGTTCGGTCAGGACGTTGATCGTCCCGCGCAGCACGAACTCAAGTCGCGCGTCGGCAGGACCGGTGGAGGCACGTGGATCATCGAGGACGCCCTCGAGTCCGCCCAGTGCGTTCTCCAGGGCCAGGCGCAGCAGGTCGCCCTTGGACGGAACGTGGTGGTAGATGGCGGACTTCGTGATGCCCAGGTTCTCCGCCAGGATGCCCATCGAGGTCGCTTCATAACCATGGCGGTTAAAGACGTCGACGGCGATGTTCAGCACGGTCTGCTGGTCGTAGCCCGGGCGTCCGCGGCGGGAACCGTTGCCGGCTGCGGAGGACGGGGAAGTCGCGGAACTCGAGGGACTAGGCATCTGGATATTTTCGCATGACCGTTCGGTTGGCCGGGACAGGCCCGGCCAACCGAGTGATCACATCGGCCGCTAGGCCGGCTTGTTCTCCTGCTTGCGCAGGTCATAGATGCGGCGCAGCTTGCCGCTGGAGCGTGCCAGCGAGCCGGGCTCCACAACGTGGATGGCGCAGGAGGAACCGATGTGGATCTTGATCTGGTTCTTCAGCTCGGCCGCCGCCTTGGTGCATTCGTCCGCGGAGGACTCGGCGCGGCGCTCGATCTTTACAGCCAGTTCGTCCATGCGGTCCGGACGGGTAATTTCGAGCTGGAAGTGCGGGCTCAGGGCGGGAATCCGCAGTGCGATTTCCTCGATCTGGCTCGGGAAGAGGTTCACGCCCCGCAGGATGATCATGTCATCGTTGCGGCCCGTAATGCGGCCCATGCGGCGCATGCCCGGCCGTGCGGTACCCGGCAGCAGGCGGGTCAGGTCATGGGTGCGGTAGCGGATGATCGGCAGCGCTTCCTTGGTGAGGGAAGTGAAGACCAGTTCTCCGTGCTCGCCGTCGCCAAGGACCCGGGTGTCATCAAACGGGTCGATGATTTCCGGACGGAAGTGGTCCTCCCAAATGTGGGCGCCGTCCTTGGTCTCAACGCATTCCCCGGCGACGCCCGGGCCCATGACCTCGGAGAGCCCGTAGATGTCGCAGGCGTCGATGTCCATCATCTGCTCAAGTTCATGCCGCATTTCCTCGGTCCACGGCTCGGCACCCAGTACCGCATTCTTCAGCGAGGTGGAGCGCGGATCAATCCCGGCGCGCTTCATGGCGTCGGCAATGGTCAGCAGGTACGTGGGCGTGGCGAGGATGGTGTCCGGCTGGAAGTCCTGGATCAGCTGGATCTGGCGTTCGGTCTGGCCGCCGGACATCGGAATGACCGTGCAGCCGAGCTTCTCGGCGCCGAAGTGGGCACCCAGGCCGCCGGTGAAGAGGCCGTAGCCATAGGCGTTGTGGACCTTGTAGCTGGACTTCACGCCGGAGGCGCGCAGTGAGCGGGCTACCAGGGTTCCCCAGCGGTCCAGGTCGCCCTTGGTGTAGCCAACCACGGTGGGCCGGCCGGTGGTGCCGGAGGAAGCGTGGATTCGGGAGACCTGGTCCATCGGTACGGCGAACATGCCGAAGGGGTAGCTTTGGCGCAGGTCTTCCTTGGTGGTGTACGGGAACTTGGCCAGGTCCGCGAGTTCCTTGAGATCGTCCGGGTGGACGCCGGCGTCGTCGAACTTCTTGGTGTACAGCGGCACCCGCTCATAGGCGTAGCGGACCGTCTCCTTGAGGCGGGTGAGCTGAAGGGCCTCGATCTGGTCCCGGCTCATGAGCTCCTCGGCGTCGAGGGTGCTGGGATCTGCTGCGGTGGCCTTGATGGCGGAGGCGGTATTCATTGCGTAGAACCTTTGGGAGAGGGGTGGGGCTTGATTGTGCAGTGTGGGAAGGGAAAACGAAAGAGCGGGATCCCGCGGGCCTGGACCCTAGCTGCGGCGCGCCGGGTTGGGAATGGTGCGGGAACGGCCCCTGAACTCGGCGATGACGCGGGTGGTGCCGTCGGGGGACTGGGCGGTGACTTCAATGTCGAAGACGCCGCTGCGGCCTGCCGCAGCCCGCCGGCTGGCTTCTGCCCGCAGTTTGTCGCCGGCACGGGCGGAGGAGATGAAGTTGATGTCCGCGCCGGAGGCCACGGTGATCGTGTCCATGCCGGCGAGTGAATCGGCACCGAAAGGGTTGCAGGCCAGGGCGAAGGCAGTGTCCGCGAAGGCGAAGACCATGCCGCCGTGGGCGATGGAGAAGCCGTTGAGCATCTCCGGCCGCAGGTCCATGGTGATCACGGCATAGCCGTCTGCGAGTTCCTGGACAGAGATGCCGAGCCATTCGGACGTCGCATCATGTTCGAGGATCGGATGCGCCAGGCCCGTTTCACGGACCGGGGCGGTGACAGCGGAGTCAGCCATGGAAGCCCTCTCTTTTCTTTACCGAATGTTCATTAGGTAATCCTGTGAGCATGATCACTGTCAAGTTGATGAGCGTCCGCCGTCATCTGTGACGACCGTCGCCGCGGGTAAAAGCAGGGCTCTCCCAGTCGGCGCGAAGGCTCATGGTCTACCCTGAGGTGGTGTCCCTAGCCACAGCTGCTCCCGCTGCGCTGCAGCCAAAGTCCTCGCTCCTGCCGGAATGGCTGGACCCCCAGGTTTTCCTGGCTGATCCCGCAATAGGCCCGTGGGTAGTGCTGCTCATCTGCGGCATCGTCTTCGTGGAGACCGGGCTGCTCATCGGCTTCTTCCTCCCGGGAGATTCACTGCTCTTCACGGCGGGGCTGCTGGTAGCCACCGGAGCGGTGCAGATCAACATCTGGGTGCTGATCCTGCTGATTGCTCTCAGCGCCTTCCTCGGCGACCAGCTGGGATACCTCATCGGACGCAAAGCCGGTCCGGTGGTGTTCAACAGACCCGAGTCCAGGTTCTTCCACCAGGAGAACGTGGACCGCGCGGAGGCCTTCTTTGCCCGGCATGGCGGTAAGGCCGTGGTGCTGGCACGCTTTATCCCGGTGATCCGTACCTTCACCCCGGTAGTGGCCGGCGTGGGGCGGATGCATTACGCCACCTTCATTGCCTACAACGCCATCGGCGGCGCTGTGTGGGCGCTCTCTGTCACGCTGCTGGGCTACATCCTGGGGGACCGCGTCCCGTTTGTGCGGGACAACCTGGACCTGATCTTCCTCGGCGTCATCGGGCTCACGCTGGTGTTCGTCGTCGCTGGCCTGTTCCGGCCCGGCCACCGCCCGCAGCGGACAGGTAAGCAGGAAGACGTGTCCGAGCCGGAAAGCGCGCCGCAGGAAAAAGGGGTGCGGAAGCCGCGGCCGCTGCCCCGCCCCCGGCCGGAAGCAGCAGCGGAAGAGGACTGAAACGGCAAAAGCCGGGCACCCGCGGGGGCACCCGGCTAACGCCGTCGTTCTTTGCTGCTCCTTACCGGGCGGCAGCAGCCGGTGAGCTGACGCCCGGAAGCAGATCCCGGGCATCCAGCGCGGACAGCACAAAGGCGTAGTCCCAGGCGCGGTCCTTCCAGGCCTCGTAACGGCCGGAGGCGCCGCCGTGCCCGCCGTCCATTTCGATCTTCAGCACCACGGGCTCGGAGCCGGTGGTGGTTTCACGCAGCTTTGCCACCCACTTGGCCGGCTCCACGTAGAGCACGCGGGTGTCATTGAAGCTGGTGACCGCGGCGATGCGCGGATAATCAACGGCACGCACGTTCTCATACGGGCTGTACTCGCTCATGTAGCGGTACACCTCCGGATCGGTGATCGGGTTGCCCCATTCCTCCCACTCCAGCGCGGACAGCGGCAGGTTGGGATCCAGGATGGTGGTCAGAGCGTCCACGAACGGCACCTGCGCCACGATCGCGCGGTACTTCTCCGGCGCCAGGTTCGCGACGGCGCCCATCAGCAGCCCGCCGGCGGAGCCGCCCATGGCCGCGATCCGTGCCGGGTCAACCCAGCCGGACGCCGCCATGTGGTCGGTGGCTGCCACGTAGTCCGTGAAGGTGTTCTTCTTGTTCAGCTTCTTGCCCTGGTCATACCAGGTGCGGCCCATCTCGCCGCCGCCGCGGATATGCGCCACCACAAAGACGACGCCGCGGTCCAGCAGGGACAGCCGGGCAATGTTGAAGGCCGGGTCCATGGAGACTTCGTAGCTGCCGTAGGCGTAGACCAGGGCGGGATTGGATCCGTCCCTGACCACCTCGGCCCGGCGCAGGACAGAGAGCGGAATCCGGGTGCCGTCGGATGCCGTGGCCCAGTCGCGTTCCACGACGTACTGCGCGGGGTCGTAGCCGCCGCGCACCGGGGTTTCCCTGCGCAGCTGGAGCTCGCCGGTGGCCAGCACGTAGTCGTAGACCCGCGGAGGGGTCAGGTAGGACGTGTAGCTCAGCCGGATGATCGGCGAATCATATTCCGCGTTGGTCAGGCCTGCGGTGTAGAGCTCCTCGTCGAAGGCGGGTTCGGCGGGGGATTCCTGCTCCGGGGTGCCGATCCCGGCCAGCGGCAGGATTTGCACGCGCTCGGTGGTGTCCTTGCGCACCGACACCAGGACGTGCGTGGAGGTGACGGACGCGCCGTTGACCCGCACGGCGTCGTCGTGCGCCACTACGGTCTGCCAGTGCTGCTCGCTCAGCGGCTTGGCGAACTCGCCCTCGGCCACCAGGGACACCATCGAGTTCAGGGCGTCCTTGTTGTGCGTTACCAGGTACTGGCGCACGCCATCCCGGGTGAACGGCTCGGCTTCGTAGAGGATCCGCTCGCTGCGTGGAATCAGGGTCCGGAGGGTGTCCGACGCGTCGTCGAAATCCATCACCCGGTATTCGCTGTATTCCGAGCAGCTGATGCCGATCAGCAGCTGCTTCCGGTCCGCGGAAAGATCGAAACCAGTCCACATGGCGACGTCGTCCTCCTGGTAAATCACGGCGTCTTCACTGACGTCCGTACCCAGGGTGTGGGCCTTGATCTGGTACGGACGCCAGGAATCATCGACGACCGTGTAGAAGACGCGGGTGCCGTCCGGGGAGAAGGCCAGGGAGTAGAAAACGTTGGAGACGACGTCGGGCAGCAGTTCGCCGGTGCGCAGGTCCTTGATCCGCAGGGTGAAGCGTTCATCCCCGGCGTTGTCTTCGCAGTAGGCCAGCAGATTGCCGTCCTCGGTGACGGCCAGCCCGCCCAGGGAGAAGAACGGCTTGCCTTCGGCTTCGGCATTGCCGTCAATCAGGATCTGTTCCCCGGGCACGGCGACGCCCGGTTCGACGACGGGTGGTGTCCAGTCCGCGTGCAGATCGCCGGTGTCCTGCGCCGCGGTGCGGCAGTGGATCGCGTACTGCTGGCCTTCTTCGGTGCGGGTGTAGTACCACCAGCCGCGCTTGCGGGCAGGAACGGACAGGTCCGTTTCAACGGTGCGGGCCTTGATCTCGTCGAAGATCTGCTGCCGCAGCGGCTCCTGGTCCGCGGTAACCGCTTCGGTGTAGGCGTTCTCCGCGTTCAGGTGCTCAACCACCTCCGGGTTGTCCTTTTCCCGCATCCATTCGTAGTCATCGGTGAACGTCTCACCGTGGTGCGTGCGTTCGACGGGGACTTTTTTCGCGGCCGGGGGAACAGGTGTAGTCATGTCCCGAATATATCGATCCGTCTGTCAGCCCGCGACGGGCCGCGCCCCCTTTATGCTGGCGGCTTATGCTCCGCAGCAGCGTGCCTAGCGGCCCAGCAGGATCCAGGCGCTGAACATGCCTGCCGCGGCGAAGAACACCCAGTTGGCTACCACCAGGGCCAGGGTGTGGGCGAAGGGCCTGCGGATCTGGACGCCCCTCGTGTATGCCGGGTCCTGGCCGGCGGGCCCGCGGCGGAACTGGGACCACAGGGAGGTTGCGAGCAGGAGGCAGCCGCCGGCGGCAGCGACCGGAAAGGCCGGCAGGGCCAGGATGACGGTGCTGCCTGTGGTCCAGTACAGAAGGACATGCGCCAGTGCGACGCCGGCCAGGACGGCCAGCGGGCGCCCGGGCCTTCCCGCGAGGGCCACGGGCAGGTACCGGGGCGTGGCGGCCGCGGCGGCCAGGAGCGTCAGGACCACGCCCAGCCCGCTGACCGTGATGCCGAGGGTGCCTCCGGTGGAGGCCACGGCAGCGGCAACGGCGCAGAACCCCAGCAGGCCCAGCAGGATGGGCACCAGCAGGTGCGCGGCCAGGCCCGGGGCGGAAGCCGCGTCGGCGGCCGGACGCACCCGGGTGCCTTCAGGCGCTCCGCTTGCTGCCATGCTCTGCTTCCTCCTTGCCGGGGCTGTTAGTTCAAAGGTAGCCCCTGCCCGGACACCCCGCGTCCACGGCGCCTGCCTGCCACACCGCCGCAGGCCGCAGGAATCGCGATCCGCCTTGACGTGCGATCGCTCACACGCATATCCTGAACGAACGGTCGGTAATTATTGGCCGAACGACTTCCGCGGAGCTGTCCGCGGCCCCGTGGAAAACAGTGAGGTGACATCTATGGCTACGCAGACAGAGTTGTACGCAGTCCCGGCCCAGCAGGATGATGACGCAGCCGGACAGGCAGCATTCGATGCGGTCATCGCCGACGATTCGCGGATCGAACCGCGTGACTGGATGCCCGAAGGCTACCGGAAAACCCTGGTCCGCCAGGTCTCCCAGCACGCGCACTCCGAGATCATCGGCATGCAGCCCGAAGCCAACTGGATCACCCGCGCACCCTCACTGAAGCGCAAGGCCATCCTCCTGGCCAAGGTCCAGGACGAGGCAGGCCACGGCCTCTACCTCTACTCCGCCGCCGAGACGCTCGGAACGCCGCGGGAGAAGATGACCGAGGACCTGATCGCCGGCAAGGCGCGCTACTCCAGCATCTTCAACTACCCCACCCGCAGCTGGGCGGACATGGGCGCAATCGGCTGGCTCGTCGACGGCGCAGCGATCTGCAACCAGGTTCCGCTGTGCCGCGCCTCCTACGGCCCCTACGGCCGTGCCATGGTCCGCATCTGCAAGGAAGAGTCCTTCCACCAGCGCCAGGGATTCGAAATCCTGCTTGAGCTCGCCAACGGCACCGAGGCCCAGAAGCAGATGGCCCAGGACGCCATCAACCGCTGGTACGCGCCGGCCCTGATGATGTTCGGCCCGCCGGATGACGATTCCCCCAACTCCCGCCAGTCCATGGCGTGGAACATCAAGCGCTTCTCCAATGACGAACTGCGCCAGCGCTTCGTCGGCATGATCTACGAGCAGGTGAAGGTCCTTGGCCTGACCCTGCCCGATGACCAGATCCGGTTCAACGAAGAAACCGGCAAATGGGAGCACGGACCGCTGGACTGGAACGAGTTCAAGGAAGTCCTCGCAGGACGCGGCCCGTGCAACTCGCAGCGGCTGGCCCGCCGCCGCGAAGCACACGAGAACGGCGCCTGGGTGCGCGAAGCAGCAGCAGCCTACGCGGCAAAGCAGGCACGAAAGACTGAGGTGGCATAAGCATGGTTTCCGGTTCGACAACGGGCGACGACGGCACCAAGACGGCGGCAACGTCCGGTTCGGTGGAGCCTGACACGGGCGTCAACGCGGCCTGGCCGCTCTGGGAAGTCTTTGTCCGCTCCTCACGCGGCCTCTCCCACGTCCACGCCGGTTCGCTGCACGCGCCCGACGCCGACATGGCGCTGCGCAACGCACGTGACCTCTACACCCGGCGCAACGAAGGCATTTCCCTGTGGGTGGTTCCGGCGGAGGCCATCATCTCTTCCGACCCCGATGCCAAGGGGCAGTTCTTCGAGTCCCCGCAGGGCAAGGACTACCGGCACGCCACGTACTACCGCAAGTCAGAAGGGGTGAAGCACCTGTGAACACGGACAGCGCCACCCGCATTACCCCGGGCAACGCCCTCCGCCCGGAGGACATCGCAGCCTCCGACGCCAAGGCCCCGGAAGCCGTTGCCGAGTACGCCCTGCGCCTCGGCGATGACGCACTGATCCTGGCGCAGCGCCTTGGCTGGTGGGTTGCCCGGGCTCCGGAACTCGAAGAGGACATTGCCCTCTCCAATATCGCCCTGGACCTGCTTGGCCACGCCCGGTCTTTCCTCACCTATGCCGGCACCGCCTGGGACAAGACCGAGGACGACCTCGCCTACTGGCGCGGCGAAGAGGAATACCGTTCCGCGCACATCGTGGAGCAGGAAAACGGCGACTTCGCCAAGACGATCGCCCGCCAGCTGGTGGTTTCCTTCTTCCAGTACGAGCTCTACACAGCCATGCTTTCCTCCAAGGACGAGACCCTGGCCGCCATCGCAGCCAAGGCCGTCAAGGAAGTCGACTACCACCGGGACCACAGTGCCCAGTGGGTGCTGCGCCTGGGCCAGGGAACCGAGGAATCACGCACCCGCATGATCCGCGCGCTGGAACTCACCTGGCCGTACGTGGGTGAACTGTTCGAGGATGATGACCTGGTCCGCTCCCTCGACGGCATCGCCGTCGCACCCTCCACGCTCCGTGCAACCTTCGATGAGAAGGTAGGCGCCGTACTGGCTGAAGCCGAGCTTGAAGTCCCCGAAGTGCAGCCCGCACCGGGCGGCGGACGCCGCGGCGAACACAGCGAGTACCTCGGCTACATCCTGGCTGAGCTCCAGGTCCTGGCCCGCCAGCACCCCGGCGCAACCTGGTAACTGCCATGAACGAGACTGAGGCAGCCCCCGCCGTCGACGCCGCAGCCAGTACGCAGCTGCGCCCCGCGGACCCCGCATCAGCGGCAGCGTGGGATGTCGCGGCGACAGTCTGTGACCCGGAAATTCCGGTCCTGACCATCGAGGATCTGGGTGTGCTGCGTTCCGTGGAGGTGCAGGCGGACAATGCGGTGCGGGTGGCCATCACCCCCACCTACTCCGGCTGCCCCGCTATGGACGCCATCCGCGACGACGTGACCGCCGCGCTCCGTGCCGCCGGCTACGGCCAGGTCCAGGTGGACCTGGTCCTGGCCCCGGCCTGGACCACGGACTGGATGAGCGAATCCGGCAAGACCAAGCTCAACGAGTACGGCATTGCCCCGCCCACCGGCCGGGCCGCTGCCGGGCCCGTGCGGCTGGGCCTGAGCGTCAAGTGCCCCCAGTGCTCCTCACTCAACACGCGTGAAATGACACGCTTCGGCTCTACTTCCTGCAAGGCGCTGTACGTCTGCCGCGACTGCCAGGAACCCTTCGACTACTTCAAGGTGCTCTAAACCATGACAACCTCCACCACCGAGGCAGGCGCAGCTCCCGCCTCGCGCCGCACCGCCTTCCACCCGCTGACGGTCAGTGCTGTCCGCCGGCTCACCGAAGACGCCATCGAAGTCACCTTCGCGGTTCCCGAAGAGCTGGCCGGTTCCTTCGATTACCTGCCGGGCCAGTACGTCGCCCTGCGCACCACCCTGGACGGGGCGGAGATCCGCCGCAGCTACTCCATCTGCGCCGAGCCCCGGCCAGGAGAGATCCGGGTTGCCATCAAGCGGGACCTCGGCGGCAAGTTCTCCACCTGGGCCAATGAAAACCTCAAGGCCGGAGACGTCCTGGACGTCATGAGCCCCACCGGCGGTTTCATTTCCAAGCACCCGATGACGGCCCTGAACCATCCAGAAGACATTGACGTCACCGATGAGAACGTGTTCGTCGCCGTCGCCGCCGGCTCCGGCATCACCCCGGTAATTTCGATTGCCCGCACCGTCCTCGCAGCCTCGGAGAACGTCCGCTTTGACCTGGTCTACGCCAACAAGGCTGCCATGGACGTGATGTTCCTGGAGGAACTGGCGGACCTTAAGGACAAGTACCCGGCCCGCTTTGCCGTGCACCACGTGCTCTCCCGTGAACAGCGTATTTCTCCGCTGCTCTCCGGCCGCATCGACGCGGAGAAGCTCTCCGCGCTTATCGAGTCCGTGCTCCCCACGCGCGACGTGGACGAGTGGTTCCTCTGCGGCCCGTTCGAACTCGTGCAGCTGTGCCGGGACACCCTGGCCGAGCGCGGCGTCGAGTCGGAAAAGGTCCGTTTTGAACTCTTCACCACGGGCCAGCCCGGAAAGCCCGAGGGCCAGATTGGCCGCCCGGTCCAGGTGGACCCGTCAGCGGACAACTTCGAGATCAGCTTCCGGCTGGACGGGCTGCAGGGCAAGGTGGCCAGCCCCACCCACGCCCGCGAATCGATCCTGAACGCCGCGCTCCGCGTCCGGCCGGATGTTCCGTTCGCCTGCGCCGGCGGCGTCTGCGGCACCTGCCGCGCCAAGGTTGTTTCCGGAACCGTGGAAATGGAAGAAAACTACGCACTGGAACCGGATGAAATCGAAAAGGGTTACATCCTGACCTGCCAGAGCCGCCCCACCAGCCCCGAAGTCACCGTCGACTACGACGCCTAGGAACGAAGCCACCGATGAGCGAGCAGAACCAGACCGAATCCATGGTCCAACTCAGCATCTCCGACGGCGTTGCCGAGATCGTGCTGACGGCCCCGCACAAGCTCAACTCCCTGGATGAGCAGGCTCTTGCGGACCTGTCCAGGGCCTACGACGACGCCGCTGCCGCCGGAGTGCGCGCCCTCCTGCTGCGCGGGGAAGGACGGGCCTTCTGCGCCGGACGCGATATCTCCGGCGTCGTACCGGCCGAAGACGACGCCTATGCCTACCTGGGTGACCTCGTCACCCCGCTGCTGAAGAAGATGGCAGCCTTCCCGGCACCCACCTTCGCGGCCGCCCAGGGCGCCTGCCTCGGCGTCGGGCTTGGCCTGCTGGTGGCCACGGACGTGGTCTATGTGGCGGACAATGCGAAGATCGGTTCCCCGTTCGCGAACCTGGGGGCAACCCTGGATTCGGGTGGGCACTGGCTCTTCACCGAGCGGCTGGGCGCCCACCGTACCCTGGACCTGATCTACACAGCAGACCTGATGAGCGGCGCCGAAGCCGTTGCCGCTGGCCTGTTCAGCCGGGTCTTCCCGGCCGATGAGCTGCTCGAAAGCACCCGGGCCACGGTTGCCCGCGTTGCCTCCGGCGCCACCGGAGCCTTCCGCGCGTCCAAGGAACTCGTGGCGCAGATCCGCGATGCCCGCCTGGGCCTATGGGAATCGGTTGAAGACGAGAACAAGGCGCAGGGCGTGCTGTGCGGCACCGAGGACTATGCCGAAGGTTTCGCCGCGTTCAAGGAGAAGCGCAAGCCGGTGTTCAAGGGCTAGCCCTCCCGTCATCGAGATAGCAGAAACTGCACGATACAGCCCTGTAACGTGCAGTTTCTGCCATCTCGACGGTGACGGGGAGTGGATATTCGACACGGCGTCGAAACTTCGCGAGAATTACAGGGCCGGTTGCGATCCCGCCCGGTACACGGTGCCTGAGGAGGACCGATGACAGCGCGTGCCGCACGCTTGGTGCGCGGCTGGGCCGGAGCATTCGCGGCCACGGCCGTCGCTGCTGCGTCGCACATGCTTGGCGGCGGAGCAGCTCCCGAACCCGCCCTCGTCCTGTTCTGCCTCGCAGTCTCCGGCATGGTCAGCTGCCTGCTCGCCGGACGCGGGCTCTCGCTGCTCCGGCTCGGCACCGCCGTGGCGTTCAGCCAGGGACTCTTCCACCTCATCTTCAGCTTCGGTTCGGCTCCAGCCGCCGTGGATGCGGGTTCCGCCCACGCCCACCACACAGGCCACTCACTGGCAGGGACCGGAACTGCCACGGCAATGGCCGCAGCGCCGGCCCCCTCCCACGGCCTCCTGATGTGGGCCAGCCACGCCCTGGCCGCGGTGGCCACGGTGTGGATCATTGCCCACGGCGAACGGACACTGGTCCGCCTCATCGAAGCGCTCGGTGTCCGGCCCGGTGCACTGCTGCCGTTCTTCCGCCCAGCGCACCTTCCCCGCCCTATCGCTTCCGTCCTGGCCGTGCGCCCCCTTGGGCTGCGGAACCTCGGCATTCCCCTCCTCACGCTCCGGCACCGGGGCCCACCTGCTGCATTCGTGTCCAGCTAGGCGCACTCCGCGCACCCACACGAATCCCAGTTCCTTCCCGGAACGGAAAGCAGTTATGCCTACCTCTTTTTACCGCCAGGCCCGCACGCGCGCCTCGCTCCTTGCCGCAGCTCTCCTCGCCGCATTCGCAGCGGTTCTCTTCCTTGCAGCACCGGCACACGCGCACGATGAACTTGTGTCCTCCAACCCGGCGGACGGTGCCGTCCTGGACGCCGCTCCCTCCGAGATTGAACTGGTCTTCAGTTCAGAACTCATGGACCTGGGCAACCAGGTCATCGTCGAAGGCTCCGCTGGTACCAACCTCGCCGAGTCCGAGCCGGTCCTGACACGCGAAACCCTGGTCCAGTCCGTTCCCGCCCTTGAGGCCGGCGACTACAAGGTCAACTGGCGTGCGGTATCCAGCGACGGACACCCGATCACCGGCACCTTCAGCTTCACCGTGAACGGCCCCGCCGGCGAGAGCCCGTCCCCGGCTGCCACCGAGTCTGCTGCTGCTCCGGCGGCCAGCGACCCCGCCGCCGCGGAAACTGCCTCGCCCGAGGCCGCCACCTCTTCCGACAGCACCTCGTTTGGCCCCATGGGCTGGGTGCTGACGGCTGTCGGCGTCGCCCTCGTTGCTTTGCTGGTTTATGTCATCGTTGCGCAGGCCAGGAAGCGCCGCGGCACGGACGCCTAACCGGCACGCAGGCACCTCACAAACACCGCCGCCCAGCGGCACCTTCTGCGGACGTGCTCCGGCACGGCCGCACCCTTCCCTTTCCCGCGCCCAAAAACGCGGACCACACCTTTGGAGTACCGAAAACATGAAGAAATTCACCCTTGCCGCAGCCGTCCTTGCCGTGTCCGCCGCGGCCCTCACCGGCTGCGGCTCCTCCAACCCCGCAGCCGAAACGGCCCCTGCCCCGGATGATGCCGCAGCCCTGTCCATGACCGGAGCCTGGGCGAAGGCCGCAGAAGCAGACGGAATGACCGGCGCTTTCGGCACCCTCGAAAACTCCGGCGACGAGGACCTCACCATCGTCGCCGCCAGTTCGCCCGCGGCCTCCACCGTGGAGCTGCATGAAGTGGCAATGGACGACGACGGCGCGATGGTCATGCGCGAAATCGAAGGCGGATTCGTGGTCCCCGCCGGAAGCGACTACCTCCTGGAACCCGGAGCGAGCCACCTGATGCTGATGGGCCTGACGGACGGACTGCTCGCCGGAGACACGGTGACGATCACCCTCGAGCTGGCTGACGGCTCCACTCTGGACGTCGACGCCGTAGCCAAGGACTTCGCCGGCGGAAACGAAAGCTACGGGTCCGGCGAAGGCCACGACGCCGGGAGCCACGGGGCCGGATCACACGGCACTGAGACCCGCGGGGCTGAGACCCACGGGACTGAAACCCATGGGACTGCGGACCACTAATGAGCGCTGAAACCACACCACGGGGCGTGGGCCGGCGCCGCCTGCTCTTCGGCGGTGCCGCGGCGGGCCTGGGCGCGGTTGCGGCTGCCGGCGGCCATCTGGCCGGCAGCCGGGGGTTCGGGCAGGGAAGCACGGAGCTGGAACGCGCGGGGCTGGATGAGGCCGGAAGCAACGGCCGCCAGACAGTTCCGTTCTATGGACGGCACCAGGCCGGCATAGCCACGCCGCCCGGAGCCTACGCCGCTTTCGTTGCCCTGGACCTCCGCGAGGGCATCGGCCGGGACCGCATCCGGTCCTGGCTGCGGATGCTGAGTGATGACGCCGCCGCGCTGACCCAGGGCGAACCAGCGCTGGCAGACACCGAACCGGAGCTGGCCCGGAACCCGGCGCGGCTGACGGTGACGTTCGGATTCGGGCCAGGGCTGCTGGCCGCCGCCGCGCCGGAAATGGCCCCGGCCTGGCTGGCTCCGCTGCCTGCCTTCGGCGTCGACAGGCTGGAGGACCGCTGGAGCGGCGGCGACCTGGTGCTCCAGCTGTGCGCCGATGATCCGATGACGCTGGCTCACGCCCAGCGCATGCTGCTCAAGGACAGCCGCGCGTTCGCCGTCGTGCGCTGGGTGCAGCCGGGCTTCCGGCGCGCCTACGGCACCGAAAAGGCCGGGACCACCATGCGGAACCACTTCGGCCAGGTGGATGGCAGCGCCAACGCGCTGCCCGGCAGCCCCGAATTCGACCGGGTGGTCTGGGGTGACTCGGAGATCCCGGCGTGGCTTGAAGGCGGCACCTCCATGGTGATCCGGCGGATCGCCATGAACCTGGACACCTGGGACGAGCTTGACCGCCGCGGCAGGGAAGAATCGGTGGGACGGAAGCTGGACAACGGCGCTCCGCTCACCGGCGAGTCCGAGCGTGACGAACCGGATTTCGACGCGGTGACCGGGCTCGGCTTCAAGGTCATCCCGGACTATGCCCACATGCGCCGTGCGCGTCCGGACGATCCGCGCCAGCGGATCTTCCGCCGCGGGTACAACTACGACGCCGCTCCGGAGCCGGGCGGCGGCGTCTCCAATGCCGGGTTGATCTTCGTGGCCTTCCAGGCGGATGTGACCCGCCAGTTCGTGCCGATCCAGCAGCGGTTGGACAAGCTGGACCTGCTCAACGAGTGGACGACGCCGATCGGTTCGGCGGTGTTCGCCGTGCCGCCGGGCGCTGCGGAGGGCGGATTCATGGGGGAGGGGCTCTTTAGCTAGGGATTGCTCCTCCGCCGGTAGTCCCGCTAGGTTGGAAATGTCAGCATGCTGACTAAATGTTTCCTCCCTTGCGGGACATCACCGAAAGGCCACGATGACGCAAAGCTATGATCCGAACAATGATCCAGCCAATCCGGACAAACCCAAGGAAGCTGACCACGCTGCCGCCCAGAAGGGTCCGGATACTCAGGAGGGCACCGGGAACCATGCCGGCAGCGGTGAGAAGGGCCGCCGGGTGAACCCTGATCCCGCCGAAGGCAACATCACCGGCCTCGAGCCCGGCGGCGGAGTTCCGCCGGGGGAGACCCCTCCCGCCGAAGACCAGATGAGCATGGACCAGGGGCATGACGAGAACTAGCGTCCCCTCCGCCTAAATCGAGATGGCAGAAACTGCCCGTTTGAAGCTTCAAACGGGCAGTTTCTGTCATCTCGATGAGGGGGGAGGGGGAGGGTGGATCAGCGGACGTCGAGATCCTCGAAGACCAGGAACGTCTGAGTATCCAGGACCCCGGGGGCGGACTGCAGCTGGTCGAAGATGACCTGCCGGAGGTGCAGGTTGTCCTCGGCCCGGACCAGCAGGATCACGTCGAAGGTTCCGCCGACGAGGGCCACGTGGTGCACCTCCGGAATCTTGCGCAGGAATTCCTTGAGCTCGCGCCAGGACTGCTGGCGGACCTTCATGGTGACGTATGCGCTGGACCGGAGCCCGGCCTTGACCGGATCCACCAGCGCCGTGAACCGGGTCAGGACCCCGGAGCCGGTCAGTTTGGATATGCGCGAATAGGCGTGTGCCCGGGAGATGTGGACCGCTTCCGCCACGGCACTGACCGAAGCCCTGCCGTCCTTCGTGAGTTCCGCGAGGATCCGCTTATCGATCTCATCCAACGCCGCCTGCGCCTGGGCCATAGTGTCTACGTCCTTCAAAGTAATCCAGCTCACTTTTGCAACTTGTCCATCACAATACGCACTGGGATACAGAAAATCTAGGATTTCCGCCCGCGGTAGATGCGAATCGTTCAGTTCCGCATACTGGGCTTACAGAAATTCCATCCACGCTGGAGGCTCCGGGACGCCCGGTAACCCTCCGGCATCCGCCGCGGCAGACGGAGATTCCCATGACAATTCCCACCGGCAACACACGCGCCGGGTCCGCAGAGGGCACGCGGCCGGAGGACAACGAGGACCGCACCGCCACCATGCTGCCCTCCGCCGAGCCCGTCCAGCTGATCGACGCTGACGGCACCCACCGGCACAGCGACAAGTACCCCCTGCCCGACGGCGATGCGCTGAAGGCAGCCTTCGAAGGCCTGGTCTCCGGCCGGCGCATCAATGACCAGGCCAATGCCCTGGTTCGCCAGGGCCGCCTTGCGGTCTACCCCTCCTCCCACGGGCAGGAAGCGTGCCAGGTGGCCGCTGCCGCGGTGCTCGCCGAAGGTGACTGGCTGTTCCCGACCTACCGCGACACCGTTGCAGTCGTCCACCGCGGCGTGGACCCGCTGCAGGTACTGACCCTGCTCAAGGGTGACTGGCATGCCGGATACGATCCGTACGAGCACAACGTGGCACCGCAGGCGACTCCGCTCGCCACCCAGCTGCTGCACGCCGTCGGCGTGGCCCACGCGGCCAAACTGCGCGGCGAGAACACCGTGGTGCTGGCCATGTGCGGCGACGGCGCCACCAGCGAAGGCGACTTCCACGAGGCACTGAACTTCGCGGCCGTGTTCCACGTACCGGTGGTGTTCTTCGTCCAGAACAACGAATACGCCATCTCGGTTCCGCTGAAGAACCAGAGCGTTGCCCCGTCCCTGGCCCACAAGGCAATCGGCTACGGCATGCCCGGCGAGCGGGTGGACGGCAACGACGCCGCGGCCCTGCTGGCCGTGCTGGGCGCCGCAGTGGAGCGGGCCCGCGAAGGCGGCGGCCCGGCCCTGGTGGAGGCACACACCTACCGGATGCAGGCCCACACCAACGCCGACGACGCCACCCGCTACCGCTCCGACGACGACGTCGCCAAGTGGGTTCCCCGTGACCCGCTGACCCGGCTGCGGACCTACCTCACGTCGCTGGGCATGCTCGACGACGAGGCCGAGGACGCCATGAAGGCCGCCGCGGAGACGGTTGCCGCCCGCATCCGCGAGGGGCTGAACACGGACGTAGTGCCCGAGCCCATGGACCTCTTCAACTATGTCTATGACAGCCGCACCCCGCAGCTCAGCGAGCAGGCTGCCCTGCTGGCCGACGAGCTTTCCCGGGCACAGGACTAACAGGAGCCACCAATGACAGTCACAGCACAGGCGCCTGCGCCCGAAGACACCCGCGTCAGCCTGACCTTCGCGAAGGCCCTCAACACCGCCCTGGCAGACGAAATGGCCGCGGATTCAACCGTGGTGATGTTCGGTGAGGACGTTGGCCCGCTCGGCGGCGTTTTCCGCATCACCGACGGCCTGACCGAACGTTTCGGCGAGGAACGCTGCTTCGATACGCCGCTGGCCGAATCGGGCATCATGGGCATGGCTGTGGGCATGGCCATGAACGGCATCCGCCCGGTGGTGGAGATGCAGTTCGACGCGTTCGCCTACCCCGCCTTTGAGCAGGTGGTCAGCCACGTTGCCAAGATGTCCAACCGCACCCGGGGCAAGGTCAAGCTGCCCCTGGTCATCCGCATTCCGTACGCCGGCGGAATTGGCGGAGTGGAGCACCACTGCGACTCCTCAGAGTCCTACTACGCCCACACTCCGGGCCTGACCGTCCTCGCCCCGGCCACCGTCGCGGACGCCTACACCATGCTGCGTGAAGCCATCCGCTTCCCGGACCCGGTGGTCTTCCTGGAACCCAAGAAGCTCTACTGGACCAAGGAGGACGTTGACCTCGCAGCGCTGCGCGCCCCCTTCGAGGACAGCGCACCCTTCGAGGACAGCGCACCGGAAGCCGAGGCCGCGATCGGCAGGGCCGTCGTAGCCCGCGAAGGCACCGACGCCACGCTGATCGCCTACGGGCCGTCCGTTTCAACGGCGCTGTCCGCCGCGGAAGCCGCCGCTGCCGAGGGCCGCAGCCTGGAGGTCATCGATGTCCGCAGCATCGTCCCCTTCGACGATGAGACGGTGTGCGCTTCCGTGCGCAAGACCGGCCGCGCCGTCGTCATCTCCGAAGCCCCCGGTTTCGCGTCCGTCGCCTCCGAAATCGTGGCCCGTGTGCAGGAGCGCTGCTTCCACTCCCTCGGCGCCCCCGTGCTGCGCGTCACCGGCTTCGACATCCCGTACCCGGCTCCGAAACTGGAGCACTTCTTCCTGCCCGGCGTGGACCGGATCCTGGACACCGTTGACGAACTGCAGTGGGAGGACAAGTGAGCGTGCGTACTTTCCTGCTCCCGGACCTGGGCGAAGGCCTGACCGACGCGGAACTGGTGAACTGGCTCGTTGCCGAAGGGGACACCATTGCGGTGGACCAGCCTGTGGCCGAGGTTGAGACCGCCAAGTCGCTGGTGGAGGTCCCCTCACCCTTCGCGGGCGTCGTGGAGACCCTGCACGGCGCTGCGGGGGAGAGCATCGACGTCGGCAAGCCGCTGATCTCGGTGCGCACGACGGCGGATGCTCCGGCGCCCGGCGAGACCGCACCAGCTGCGCCGGCTGACCCGGATCCTGCCGGGGAAGCCTACCGGCAGGAGGAACGCGCGGGTTCGGGCAACGTGCTCATTGGCTACGGGACTCCGGGAGGACATGGCACCAACCGCCGCACCCGGGCGCCGCGCCGCCCGGCACCCGCCCCGGCCGCTCCAGCTCCGGCATCGGCATCGGCATCGGCACCGGCTGCAGCAGCCGCAGTTGCCGCCCCGGCTACCGCCACGCTCGAAGCTCCCCGGTGCATCTCGCCGCTGGTCCGCCGGCTGGCCCGCGAATCCGGGATCGCGCTGCGTTCCGTGCACGGCACCGGCCGTGACGGCCTGATCCTGCGCCGCGATGTTGAACTGGCCATCAGCGGCGGTTCCGCGCCTGCCCCTTCAACCGCGCCCGTGCCGGCTTCGCCGGCGGCTCCGGCCGCGGGCGACACGGATCCCCGCTCCGGCCTGGCCGTCACGTCCCGCACCCCGGTGAAGGGACTGCGCCGCACCGTGGCGGCGAACCTCAGCGCCAGCCGCAGTGAAATCCCGGAAGCCACCGTCTGGGTGGACGTGGATGCCACTGCGCTGCTGGAACTGCGTGCCGACCTCAAGCGCCGGGACCCGGAGAACACTCCCGGCCTGATGGCTTTCCTGGCCCGGTTTACGCTTGCCGGCCTGCGCCGGTTCCCGGAACTGAATACCCGCTACGTGGCAGGTGCCGGACCGGACGCTGAGCTGGTGGCGTTCGACGGCGTCAACCTGGGCTTCGCCGCGCAGACCGACCGCGGGCTGATGGTCCCCTCCATCCGGCACGCCGAAAAGCTCAGTGCCAGGGAACTGGACGCGGAGATCCGGCGGCTGACGGCGTCGGCCCGTTCCGGTGCCGCCACCCCGGCCGAACTGACCAGCGGAACCTTCACGCTGAACAACTACGGCGTCTTCGGTGTGGACGGCAGCGCCGCAATCATCAACTACCCGGAGTCGGCGATCCTGGGAATCGGCCGCATCATCGACAAGCCCTGGGTTGTGGACGGGCAGCTGGCCGTTCGCAAAATGACCGAGCTGACCCTGGTCTTCGACCACCGGGTGTGCGACGGCGGCACGGCAGGCGGATTCCTCCGTTACGTCGCGGACGCAATAGAGAACCCGGGCAGCGTCCTGGCTGACCTGTAACCGCCGGCACACGGTAGGTTGGTTAGCGCAGATACCCGAAGGACGGATGCCATGACCGAGACCCACCCGCAGACCGCCGGCGACTGGCTGGAGCTGGCGCCGCACACCTACGTGCGGTCCAGTCCGGGCTGGGGAATGAACTCCGGCCTGGTCATCGGGCAGGAACGGGCTCTGCTGGTGGACACCGGTGCCGGTCCAGTCCAGGCGAAAGCGCTGCTCGACGGCATCCGGAAGCTGACCGACCTGCCGGTGACCGCCGTCAATACCCACGCGCACTTCGACCATTTCTTCGGCAACGCCTACCTGCTGGAGAACGGCGTTGAAGACATCTGGGCAACCAGCGACTGCGCCCGGACGATCGCCGCTACCGGTGAGGAACAGCGGGCCTCCGTCGCCGCCGTCGAGCCGGACATGGCTGCGGGAACCGGGCCGGGGACCGCGGTTACGGCACCCGGGAAGCTCGTTGACGGTGCCCCCGTGGACCTGGACCTGGGCGGCATATCCGTGACGCTGTTCCACCTGGGCCGCGGGCACACCGACCATGACCTGCTGGTGGGCGCCGGGGACGTGCTTTTTGCCGGTGACCTGGTGGAGCAGGGCGCCGACCCGAACTTCGGCGACTCATATCCCAAGGAATGGATCCGGACGCTGGGGAAGATCGCCGCGCTGGAAGACCTGTACGGCACGGTGGTGCCCGGACACGGCAAGCCCGTGGACATGGACTTCGTGACCACCCAGATGAACAAGATGCGCACCGCCGTCGCCGTGACGCGCAGTGCCATGGACCAGGCCTCCACAGACATGACCAAGGCCATTCCGATCCTTCCCTACGGCCCGGAGCAGTCCCGGGCGCTGCTGACCCGGCTGCGCACCCTGGCGCGCTGGAAGTGGCTGAAGCAATAGATACCTTCAGCCTGCGGAGCATCGCAGTCCCTGCCTTTGGGCCCACCGTGCTGTACGGGACGGCCATTGGGGCGATCCTCCCTGTCATTGCGCTGACCGCCCGTGACCTCGGTGCCACCGTTGCCCTCGCCGCCGCGATCGTCACGCTGACCGGCATAGGGTCCCTGCTCACCAACGTTCCGGCCACACTGGTCACCACCCGCTTCGGGGAAAAATGGGCCCTCGTGGGGGCCTCCGCCTGGTGCGCGCTGGCCATGGTGCTGGCGGCATCCGTGCCGGTGCTGGGGGTCTTTGCCCTCGCCGTCTTCATGGTGGGCATGGCCGGCGCCGTATTTGGGCTGGCGCGGCAAAGCTACGTCACGGAAGCCGTGCCCCTGCATTTCCGGGCGCGGGCGCTTTCAACCCTGGGCGGGTCAAACCGCATCGGCGTATTCATCGGCCCGTTTGCCGCTGCCGGTGTGATGTCCTTCGCCGGGACGCCGGGCGCCTACTGGGTGGGCGCCGCGGCCGCCTTCGCTGCCGGCCTGCTGAGCCTCACCGTCCCGGACCTCAGTGTCCGGACGCCCCGCGCGGGGAAGCGGAACGGGGAACTGGAGGACACGGTGGAAGCCGTGGCCGCTCCCTCCATCGGCTCAATCCTCCGCAGCCATTCGCGGGTCTTCGGCACGGTGGGTATTGGGGTGCTCCTGATTGCCGCGGTGCGGGCCACCCGGCAGGCCGTGATCCCGCTCTGGGCTCAGCACCTGGGGATAGATCCCGCCCAGACAGCGCTGATCTACGGCATCTCCGCGGGCATTGACATGCTCATTTTCTACCCGGCGGGACGGGTCATGGACCTGCGGGGCCGCCGTGCCGTAGCCGTGCCGTGCATGCTGTTCATGGCGGCCGGGCTTGGCCTGCTGCCGCTGACCTCCACGCCGCTCCAGCTGCTGCTGGCCGCGCTGCTGATCGGGTTCGGCAACGGAATCGGCTCCGGGATCGTCATGACGCTGGGGGCGGATTTCTCTCCGCAGCCGGGCCGCCCCCAGTTCCTGGGTCTCTGGCGGCTGCTCTCGGACATCGGAATCCTCAGCGGCCCGGGACTGCTCTCCGCCGTGACGGCAGCGGTGTCCCTCTCCGCCGGAATCCTGGCGACTGCCCTCATGGGGCTGGCCGGTGCGGCGGTCCTCTGGAAGTTCGTACCGAAAGGGCGCCGGATCGGCCCCTAGCGGTCTCCGGCCTGCTGGCTGAACAGCCAGGAGCCAAGGGCAGCCAGCACGTATCCCACGCCGACGATGAGTGCGAGCCCGCACCAGAAGTACAGCGGACGCCCATCGAGGCCGGCCACTCCTCCGCCCCAGCGCGCATAGGCGTAGACGGCCCCGGAGAAGGCCAGCGCCACTAGCCCGGCTGCGGCGCAGAGGCCGGTCAGCAGGCCTCCGGCTGCGCCCCGGCTGCCCGCCGGAAGGGTGTTCCAGCCGCGGTTGGTGCGCATCATGATGAGACCGCCTACCAGGGTGCAGGCCGAGACCACGAAGAAGGCGGCAACCACGTCCGCGGGCCGGTGCCAGAGATTGAAGAACGTGGCCGAACCGGCCAGCACCGCGTAGGTGCCGCCCAGGACTGCCACAGCGGGCCGCCAGCGCGGTGAGGACACCAGGAACACCGCCGCCATCGCCGAAGCCGCCATGGTGGTGTGGCCCGATGGCAGGGAATTGAAGTCCAGGGTGATGACGCCGCGGTCCGGCCGGTCCAGCAGCAGGTTCTTCAGCAGCTGCGTGACCAGGTTGGCGCCGGCCATGGTGGCAATGGCGATGACGGCGGGGGAGAAGCGTTTCCGGTACAGGGTTACGGCAATGATGACGGCCAGGGCGATGAACACCGAGGCCAGGGGCAGGCTGTCCAGGAACTGAAGCGCGGGGAGCCGGGTTCCAGGATCCACCAGCTCCGCCTCGCGCCATGCCGACTCATCAGCCAGCTGGCCCGTGGTGGTCCGTACGAACCCAAAGTACGTGACCGCCGCCCCCGCGGCCGCCAGCAGCGCCGCGAAAAGGAAAAGGGCGGGGTTATGTCCGGCCTGGCGCCGGGTGGGCCGCCGTTTGTTCAGGAGGTTGCGCGTATCCATCCCCTCCAGCGTGCCATACCTCGGTGCAGGTTTCCTGTGAGCCCGCGCGGTAGGCTGGCCGGGTGGAGAACACACGCCCGTCCCTGTCCGACCTGCAGGCAAACGCCCGCGTGGTCACCCTGCCCATGCGGGTGAAATTCCGCGGCATCCTGCACCGCGAAGCGCTGGTTTTCCGCGGCCCGGCCGGTTGGGGCGAGTTTTCGCCTTTCCCCGAATACGGGGACCCGGAGGCAGCCTCCTGGCTGGCAGCGGGCATCGAGGCTGCCTGGGAGGGCTACCCGGAACCGGTGCGCACTTCGGTACCCGTCAACGGCACTGTTCCGGCCGTGGGCGTGGAGCACGTCGAAAAGGTCCTGTCCCGTTTCGGTGAGGTCCCCGCGGTGAAGGTCAAGGTGGCAGAACGCGGGCAGAGCGTCGCCGAGGACCTGGCCCGCGTGGCCGAGGTGCGCAGGCTGCTGCCGCATGCCGGAATCCGGGTTGATGCCAACGGCGGCTGGGACGAAGCCACCGCCGTCGACGCCCTGGAAGCACTGGCCGAAGCGGGGCTCGAGTACGCCGAGCAGCCCGTTGCCGGCATCCCCGGTCTCCGCGCCGTGCGCCTGGAACTGCAGCGCCGCGGCATTCCGGTGCTGATCGCGGCGGACGAAAGTGTCCGCAGGGAAACTGATCCCCTGCTGGTGGCGCGGGAGGACGCAGCGGACGTGATCATCGTGAAGGCCGCGCCGCTCGGGGGCGTGCGCCGTGCCCTCAGCGTGGTGGCAGCTGCCGGGCTTCCCGCCGTCGTCAGTTCCGCACTCGACACGTCCGTGGGTATCCGGGCCGGGGTGGCGCTGGCCGCCAGCCTGCCGGACCTGCCCTATGCCTGCGGGCTTGGGACGCTGTCCCTGATGGAGGGGGACGTCACGGGTGAACCCCTCCTGCCCCACGGCGGTGCGCTGGCGGTGCGGGGGGTGCCGGTCTCGGAGGAACTCCTGGAACGTTACGCTGCCGCTCCGGAGCGGCAGCAGTGGTGGCTGGACCGGCTCGCGCGCGTGCACGCTCAGCTGGCGTCCCGGACTCCCTGACAGCGATCCGGACCGCGGACCGCCGATGTGCGCCGGATCCCGCCGCTAAAGCGTCGGAACGGGCGGGCCGGGCAGGTTGAAGTGACAGTATGGAGGGGTGACCGGATCCTCCCTATCCTCCAGCCAGCCGTCCGACGCCGAAGGCAGCGCCCTCAGTTCCCTGCAGGCGGCGCGCTCGGCCATCGCTGCCCTCGCCCGGTCCGGCGTGCGGGATGTGGTCCTCGCGCCCGGGTCCCGCAGCGCACCCCTCGCCTATGCGCTGGCCGAAGCCCAGGCGCAGGGACAGGTCCACGGGCACGTGCGCATAGACGAACGGGTTGCGGGTTTCACCGCCCTCGGGCTCGCCCGGGGAGGCGCGCGCCCGGCTGCAGTGGTAACGACGTCGGGAACCGCCGTTGGCGAGCTGGTTCCGGCTGTCATGGAAGCCCACCATGCCGGAGTTCCGCTCGTGGTGCTTTCCGCGGACCGTCCTGCGGAACTGCACGGGACCGGCGCGAACCAGACCACGGTGCAGGACGGGATCTTCGGTCGATTCCCGGCCGCTGCCGCGGACGTTGAAGCCGGCATGGACCCGGCCGGACCCATTGCCGCGGCCTTTGCGAGACTCGCCGGAGCCGCGCCCACCGGCCCGGTCCACATCAACCTGCAGTTCCGGGATCCGCTGGTTCCCACGGAAGCGGACGCGCTCGGCGGCACACCGCAGGCTGGCTTCGAGGAGCTGCAGCCGGCCGGATTCGAGGAGGCACCCGGAGCGCTCGCGGAACTGGGCGGAACGCACCGCACGGTGGTCATCGCCGGGGACGGCGCCGGGGAGACGGCAGCCATCTTTGCCCGCCGTGCCGGCCTGCCGCTGCTGGCGGAGCCGTCCTCGAACGCCCGGTTCGGCCCCAACTCAATAACCGCCTACCGGCTGCTTCTGCAGGACCTCGGTGCGGAGATAGAACGGGTGGTCGTCTTCGGAAGGCCCACGCTCTCCCGTCCGGTCTCCGCCCTGCTGGCCCGGCCGGACGTGAAAAAGGCGCTCTACGTGCCGCGGCCGGTGAACTGGTTTACGCCCGGCAAACGGCCGGAGACCATCGTTTCGGACCTCGCCTCCCTTCTGGCCTTCGCCGGACGGGGAGCGCCGGGCTGGCTCGAAGAATGGCAGCGGGCCTCACACGCAGCGGCTGCCGCCATCCAGGAGCTGCTGGCAGCGGAGGAACAGCTCAGCGGACTCCGCGTTGCGGGCCTGGTGTGGGATAACTCCGATGCCAACCTGGTGCTTGGATCCTCCAACACCATCCGCGACGTGGACCTGGTCGCGGCAGGCAGGTGGCACCCGCTTGATGTATACGCCAACCGCGGGCTGGCCGGTATCGACGGAACCATCTCCACTGCCTCGGGCATCGCGCTGGCCAACGGAATTCCCACCCGCCTGCTGCTCGGCGACCTCACCTTCCTGCATGACGCCGGCGGCCTGCTTCTGGGGAACGGCGAGGCAGAGCCGGACCTGCAGCTGGTGGTGCTGAATGACTCCGGCGGCGGTATCTTCACCACGCTGGAGCACGGCGAACTCGGCGAACGCGAGGAGTACCGTGGCGTCGTCGAGCGTTTCTTCGGCACCCCGCACCAGGCGGATCTGGGCGCTCTGGCGGCCGGCTACGGCGTGCGGCACCTGCGGGTAGGCACTGCCGGGGAACTGGAAGCAGCACTGCAGGAACCGGTGCACGGCCGGTCCGTGATCGAGGTCCAGGCAGGCCGAACAGGCCTGCGTGACCTGCACCGCCGGGTGCAGGCAGCAGTGCGCAGCGCCGTCTGACGCCACCGGTGCCGCACCCGTGGCTGCGGGCGGCAAAAACGGCTGTGGCCTGCACCGGAAACGATGCAGGCCACAGCCGTTAGGGCTGAATACTAGAGGACCTTGGAAAGGAAGGAGCGGGTCCGTTCGTGCTGCGGGTTGCCCAGCACGGCCTCCGGTGCTCCCTGTTCGACGACGATGCCGCCGTCCATAAACACCACGCGGTCGCCAACCTCGCGGGCGAATCCCATCTCATGGGTCACCACCATCATGGTCATGCCTTCCTGGGCCAGCTGGCGCATGACCTCCAGGACATCACCGACCAGTTCCGGGTCCAGGGCCGAGGTGGGCTCGTCAAAGAGCATCATGTCCGGGTCCATGGACAGGGCGCGGGCAATAGCCACGCGCTGCTGCTGTCCGCCGGAGAGCTGGGACGGGAATGCCTTGGCGCGGTCCGCCAGTCCAACCTTCGCCAGGTTCTTCATGGCCGTCGCCTCGGCCTCGGCCTTGCCGCGCTTCTTGGCGCGGCGCTGGGCCAGGGTCAGGTTCTGCAGCACGTTCAGGTGCGGGAAGAGGTTGAACTGCTGGAAAACCATGCCAATCCGGGTGCGGACGGCGTCCAGGTCCGTCTCCGGATCCGTGATGTCCGTGCCCTCGACGCGGATGGTTCCCGTGGTGGGTTCCTCGAGCCGGTTCACGCAGCGCAGCAGGGTGGACTTGCCTGAACCGGACGGGCCGATCACGCAGACGACTTCGCCCTGGTTGACGTGGAAGTCGATGCCCTTGAGCACCTCGTTGTCGCCGAAGGACTTGTGCAGGTTCCGGACTTCAATGGCGGGAGTGCCTGCGGACGGGGTAGGTACAGGTGTGCTCACGCTGGATTACCGGCCTCTCTGGTTGTGGCGTTCGAGCTTGGCGACCAGCTGTGTCAGCGGCAGGGTGATGATCAGGTACATGATCGCGGCCAGCACCAGGGGAGTGGAGTTGGCGTTCTGCGAGACGGAGTCCCGCGCGAAGGTGGTCAGCTCCCGGTCCTGCATTGCCATGCCGGCAATGAACAGCAGCGAGGTGTCCTTGATCAGGATGACCAGCTCATTGGTCAGCGGCGGGGTGATGATGCGGAACGCCTGGGGCAGGGTCACGGAGACCATGGTCCAGGCCGGGCCCATGCCCAGCGAGCGGGCAGCTTCGGTCTGTCCGGCGGGTACGGCCTGGATGCCTGCACGGATGGTTTCGGCGATGTAGGCGCCGGACACCATGATCAGGGCGATCAGGCCCGCTCCCGCGTTGCCTCCCGGAGGACGCCAGGAGAAGGCGATCGGGACGGCGAAGGCCATTGCGAAGATCACCAGCAGGGCGGGCAGGCCGCGGAAGATTTCGATGTACACGGTGGCTGCCCACCGGTAGGGACCCACCGGTGAGAGCTTCATCAGGGCCAGGATCAGGCCCAGGATCAGGCCGCCGATGAACGCGATGATCGTGTAGACGACGGTGTTCTTGACGGCGACCGTGATGATGGTCGGGAAGGCCGCGCGGGCCACCTCCGGGTCGAAGAAGTTCACGCCGATGGCCTGCCAGTCGGCGAGCAGGACGACGGCAACAACTGCCAGGACGAAGACGGCGTACAGGATGCCCCGGGTGAGGCGTCTGCGGGTGGACGGTTTCAAGTAAAGGCCTTCCGCGGAAGTTTAGGGCCGTCCCTGGCGGGATGTGCCAGGGACGGCCGTGGGTCAGTCAGTGTTATTCGGTGAAGTACTTGTCGTAGATTTCCTGGTACTTGCCGTTGTCACGCAGGGCGGCCAGCTGTTCGTTGACGCCGGATACGAGTTCTTCGCTCGCGTTCTTCGCCATGGCGAAACCGTAGGATTCGTCCGTCTCGAACTTCGCGGCGATGGTGAAGGCGCCCTCCTGGGTGTGGCCCAGGTTCACGGGGAGGTCCTGGAGCACGGCGTCGACATTCCCTGCCTGCAGGGCCGGGAAGAGCTCGGCGTCCGAAGGGTAGGAGATGATCTCGGCGTCGGCGGCGTTGTCCCGGGCGTAGGCCTCGCCGGTGGTGCCCTGCTGGACTCCAACCTTCTTGCCTGCGAGGTCTTCGATGCCGGTGATGTCCGAGCCCTCGGGCACCAGGATGGACTGCAGCGAATCGTAGTACGGGTCGGAGAACGTCAGGTTCTTCTGGCGTTCCTCGGTAATGGTCATGGCGCTGGCGCCCAGGTCGCACTGTCCGGCGGCCAGGACGGTGCCGCCCTGCAGGCCGTCGAAACCGACGTCCTGGATGGAGGCTTCCAGGCCCATGCCGGAGGCGATTTCCTTGACGAGGTCCATGTCGAAGCCCACGTACTCGCCGTTTTCTTCGTATTCGAAGGGCGGGTAGGGAATGTCTGAGCAGACGGTGAGCTTCCCTTCGGAAACCAGGTTCATTCCGGAATCGGACGCGCTGTCACTGCCGCCGCCGCAGGCGGAAAGGGCAAGGACGGACAGTGCCGCAGCGGCCAGGACGGAGGATCGTGCTTTGTACGGCATGGATTGGTACCTTCTCTTGGTGCCGGGCAGGACCGCCGGCGGTCCCGAACATTGTTGGTAAGCAGTCTCGATTGTACGCATCCATCAGGTTTCGGGTGCCGCAGCTCACAGCGCGGGGCGTGCCCTTTACGGCAGACGGCGCTGGCCTGTGAACCAGGCCGGCGCCGTCGTGCAGCAGCAGATGGGTTATTCGGTGAAGTACTTGTCGTAGATTTCCTGGTACTTGCCGTTGCTGCGCAGCTCTGCCAGCTCTGCGTTGACAGCAGCAACCAGGTCTTCGCTTCCGGTCTTCTTCATGGCGAAGCCGTACACTTCATCCGTTTCGTACGTGGCGGAGATGGTGAAGGCACCGCCGTCCGTGTGGTCCAGGTTGACGGGCAGGTCCTGGAGGACGGCGTCGATGTTGCCGGCCTGCAGTGCCGGGAACAGTTCGGCGTCGGACTGGTAGGAGATGATCTCGGCGTCGCCGGCATTGTCCCGGGCATAGGACTCGCCGGTGGTGCCCTGCTGCACGCCAACCTTCTTGCCGGCCAGGTCCTCCAGGGATTTCACGGAGGAGCCCTCGGGAACCAGCAGTGACTGCAGGGAGTCGTAGTACGGGTCCGAGAAGGCGAGCTTTTCCTCGCGCTCCGGGGTGATGGTTACCGCTGCGGCGATCATGTCGCACTGGCCGGCGGCCAGGACGGTGCCGCTCTGGAGTCCGTCGAAGCCCACGTTCTGCAGTTCCCACTCCAGGCCCATGCCGGAGGCGATTTCGCGCGAAAGGTCCATATCGAACCCGGCGTACTCGCCGTTGTCATCCACATACTCGAAGGGCTGGAACGGCAGGTTGGAGCAGACAGTCAGCGTGCCGTCATTGACCAGTCCCAGTCCGGACTCATCAGCTGAACCGGACCCAGAGCCGCAGGCTGCGAGGCTGAGGGCACCGACGGCCAGAACAGCGGCGACGGCGTTGCGTGCTTTGTGGTGCATTGGTTTAGAACCTTAGGTCGGAACGGAGCGTGCGGCTCCGGTGGGGGCTGGAAAAAAGCGGCAGAAAGCCGCTCTTACGGGAATAAATTGTACGCGCCGCTCAGGAAGGCTGGCCGGAGAGCACCCGGGCACGGTCCAGTCCGAGGGCTTCGAGCATGGGACGGAACTTGGACCAGGTTTCCTCCAGCTCCGCCGCGGGGTTGGAACCGGAAACGATCCCGCAGCCCGCGAACAGGCGGACAGCCTGGGGGTCTTCGATGACGGCGCCGCGCAGCGCAATGCCCCATTCACCGTTGCCGGAGCCGTCGAACCAGCCGACTGGACCGGCATAGGGGCCCCGGTCCATGTGTTCAAGTTCACTGATGAGTTCCCCGGCCACGCTGGTGGGATAGCCGCAGACGGCGGCGGTCGGGTGGAGGGCTTCGACGAGGTCCAGCGAGCTGGGCACCGCGCCGTCTTCGCTCCGAAGCTCGGCCGTGACGTCCGAGGCGAGGTGCCATACGTTGGGCAGCTCCAGGACGAACGGTTCGCTGTGCGAGGTCATGGAGGAGGTGAAGGGTTCAAGCTGGCGGGTTACTGAATCGATGGCAATTGCGTGTTCGTGCTGCTGCTTTTCCGAACCGGCCAGGACGCGCTTGGCATAGTCCGGATCATCCAGCGGGGCAGTGGCACGGTCCAGGGTTCCGGCCAGGACACGGGCACGGGCCTTGCCGTCCTCCACCTTGATCAGCATTTCCGGGGTGGAGCCGATGAGCCCGTCCACGGAGTAGGTCCAGCAGCTCTGGTACCGCAGCGCCAGTTCCCGCAGGACCTGCGCCGTCGCAATGGGAGCGGAGAGGCTCGCAACGATGTCCCGGGCCAGCACGATCTTGCTCAGCTCACCGGCGGCAATGTGCGCCACGGACCGTGCCACGGCGTTCTTCCACTCGGATTCGGAGAGCATCCCGGGAAGGATGGTGTCGCTGCCGAGGGACAGCGAGTCAGCGGAAATCTCTTCGAGGTACCCCGCCAGGGCCGTAGCCACGGACTCGCGGTCCAGGACTGCATCCGGGTCCAGGGTGGTCTGCGTAACCCAGGCGGTGCCGTTGCGGGAACCGACGATGATTTCCGGCACGACGACGCGGGACAGGAAGGGGGACCGCTTCGAGAATGCGAAGGAGCCGAAAGCTGCGAGTCCGGTTCCCGGAACCTGCACCTCGTCGTCCACCTGCGCATCGGCGCGCACGGCGTTCCACCAGTTTCGGGCGGAGTCGAAACGGTCCGGGCCCGTGGAGGTGTGGCGCAGGACTTCTCCGAATCCCACCAGGCCTTCGCCGTGGCGGATCCAGCACAGCTGGTCATTGCGGACCAGGTATTCAAGCAGCCCGATGGCGGCCGACGGCACGCCCAGGGCAATGGTGAGGGAACGCAGGGTGGTCATAATGCCTCCAACCCTACTCCGCCTCCCTGATACCCCCATATCCCGAAGCGCAGGCAGCGTTGAGGAACACACGGGTATGTGGCCCATGACCAACCGGTACACGCCGGTTCGGCGGCCTGCGCTTTGTTTG
The DNA here is from genome assembly GCF_009193255.1 of Arthrobacter koreensis. Taxonomy (GTDB): domain Bacteria; phylum Actinomycetota; class Actinomycetes; order Actinomycetales; family Micrococcaceae; genus Arthrobacter_B; species Arthrobacter_B koreensis. The sequence continues at coordinate 623,029 of NZ_WACG01000001.1, read as the reverse complement.
AGACAATGAGCGGGTGAAGCGTGCAACTTTGGAAAAACGCCCCGATGAAGTCGCTGCCATGTTTGACGAGGTGGCCCCCAAGTACGACATCGTCAACGATGTTCTGTCCATGGGCCAGACCCGCCGCTGGCGGCGCCTGGTGGTCGACGCCGTCGGAGCCCGTCCGGGATCCCGCGTGCTGGACCTCGCAGCCGGCACCGGTACCTCCAGCGAGCCCTATGCCGACGCAGGCGTTTCGGTTGTTGCCTGCGATTTCTCCCTGGGCATGCTCAAGGTAGGCAAGCGCCGCCGCCCGGACATCGACTTCGTCGCCGGAGACGCCACCAACCTGCCGTTCGAGGACAACTCCTTCGACGCCACCACCATTTCCTTCGGCCTGCGCAACGTCAACGAGCCAAAGAAGGCGCTGGCAGAGATGCTGCGCGTCACCAAGCCCGGCGGCAAGCTGGTCATTGCCGAGTTCTCCTCGCCGGTGGTTCCGCTGTGGCGGACCATGTACACGGAATACCTCATGCGCGCGCTGCCTCCGATCGCACGCAAGGTGGCCTCCAACCCGGATGCCTACGTCTACCTCGCAGAGTCGATCCGCGCCTGGCCGAACCAGGATGAACTGGCGGCCTGGATCGCCGCAGAGGGCTGGGAGAGCGTCGCATACCGCAACCTTTCGGGCGGCATCGTTGCCATTCACCGCGCTGTGAAGCCTGCGGAGGCAGCCGGAGCGTGAGCGTCCTCATCGTCGGCGCCGGCCCGGCCGGCTCCACCGCCGCCTATTACCTGGCTTCGGCCGGGATCGACGTGACGGTCCTGGAGAAGACGGCGTTCCCGCGCGAAAAGGTGTGCGGCGACGGACTCACCCCGCGTGCCGTCCGTGAAATTCAGCTCCTTGGCCTGCCGCACCATGAGGCAGACGGCTGGCGGCGCAACAAAGGCCTCCGCCTGATTGCCGCCGGCCGCACCATCGAACTGCCATGGCCGGACCTGGATGACTTCCCTTCCTACGGCCTGGTCCGCACGCGCCTGGGCTTCGACGAGGAACTGGCGGAGCATGCCCGCGCTGCCGGTGCCCGCATCCTTGAACGCCACAGCGTCACCGAGGCACTCCGGAACGACGACGGGCGGGTACGCGGCGTCGTCGCGAATGTCCTTGACGAAAACGGCCGGAAAACGGGCGAGGTGCGGGAATTCACCGCCGACGTCGTGCTGGCCGCAGACGGCAACTCCACCCGCACGGCGCTGAGCCTGGGGCTCGAAAAGCGCGATGACCGTCCGCTGGGCGTTGCCGTGCGCACCTACTTCACGTCCCCGCGCACCAACGATGACTGGATGGAAGGCTGGCTGGAACTGCCCGACGCCGCGGGCAACCCGCTGCCGGGGTACGGCTGGGTCTTCGGCGTCGGTGACGGGACCTCCAACGTCGGCCTGGGCATCCTGAACTCCTCCAAGGAATTCGGCCGCCTCGACTACCGCCAGGTCCTGCGCGACTGGACTGCCGGCATGCCCGCTGAATGGGGGTTCACCCCGGAAAACCAGGTGGGGGAGATCCGCGGCGCAGCCCTGCCGATGGGTTTCAACCGCACCCCGCACTATTCGCCCGGGCTGCTGCTGCTTGGCGATGCGGGCGGCATGGTCAGCCCGTTCAACGGTGAGGGCATTTCCTACGCCATGGAGTCCGCGCGCTTCGCGGCCGATTACATCGTCTCCGCCGAACAGGCCCGCAGGACCCCCGGAATCCTGGCACCGGAGGCGGCGTACGACGCCGCGCTGGAGGGTTACGCCGGACGCGTCCGGTCCGAGTGGGGCAGCCACTTCACCCTGGGCCGCGTCTTCGCCGGCCTCATCGGCAAACCCGCCGTGATGAAGCTGGCGCTGCGCACCGGCATGCCAATCCCCGTCCTGATGCGATTCGTGGTCCGGATGCTGGCCAACCTCACGGACGACTCGCCGCGGCGGATCGAGGATAGAGTGATTGCGTTGATGGAAATGCTGGTTCCGGCCGCCTCCAACCAGGACGGCGCGCCGCAGCCCGTTCAGGGCGCGGGCCGCAATGCCAGAGTTTGACCCTGCCAACCCGTCCCCACGAGAAGTTAGCCTTGAACAGTGACTGAATCCACCAATGCCAGCCCGGATGCCCTCGGGGACGCCGAGATGGCGCTGCCTCCCGGGTTCACCCCGCTCGCGGAAGATCCCGTCCTGGGCCCAGCCATTGTGGCCGGCCTGGAAAAGGTCGAAGAGGAACTGCGCGAGGCGATCGCCAATTCGGACCCCTTCGCGGACGCAACCTCCCGGCACCTGATGGAGGCGGGCGGGAAGCGCGTGCGCCCGCTGCTGGTCCTGCTTGCTTCCCACCTGGGCCCGAACCCGGGCAATGACCAGGTGCGAATGGCCGCCGTCGTTGTTGAGCTGACGCATCTTGCCACCCTCTATCACGACGACGTGATGGATTCCGCGCCCGTGCGCCGCGGTGCACCGACCGCACACGAAGTCTGGGGGAACTCCGTTGCCGTCCTGACCGGCGACCTGATCTTTGCCCGGGCATCCTCACTGGTCTCGCTCCTGGGCGCCGAAGCCCTCGGCATCCAGGCCCGCACCTTCGAGCGCCTGGTCATGGGCCAGCTGCAGGAGACCATGGGGCCGGCCGACGGCGAAGATCCCCTGGCCCACTACCTCTCCGTCATTGCGGGGAAGACCGGATCGCTGATTGCGGCCTCGGGCCAGCTGGGCGCGCTGTTTGGCGGAGCAGATCCGCAGACCGTGAAAATCATGGTGGACTACGGCGAGAAGGTGGGCGTGGCCTTCCAGCTCGCCGACGACGTCATTGACGTTGCGGGCCTGCAGGACAAGTCCGGCAAGACTCCTGGAACGGACCTGCGGGAAGGCGTGCCCACGCTGCCGGTGCTGCTGCTGCGCCGCAACGCTGCCGCCGGGGACGCTGAAGCAGCTGCTGTGCTGGAGCTCGTGGATTCTGACCTGACCTCCGACGAGGCGCTGGCCGCCGCCGTCGCGGCCGTCCGCGGCAACCGCGCCACCGCCGAAGCCTGGGAGGTGGCCCGCCAGTGGGCCGCCGACGCGGTCGCGGCGCTGGCACCGATGCCGGACTCGGTCATCAAGTCCTCGCTCGCGGCCTTCGCTGAAGCAGTCGTGGAGCGCGAAGCCTAATCGGCTGAACCAGCCTCAAAACCCTTAAAAGCAGAACGGCTGCCCGGTTTCCACCGGGCAGCCGTTCTGCGTTCGGGCCTTAGTCCTCGTCGTCTTCGAAGACCCACTCGAACATGTCAAAGACGTATTCGCTGAACGTTCCTTCTTCGCTCTGCCATTCGCCGCGCGCGTTGTTCCGCCGCCAGACGATGGGGTCCGGAACGTCCAGCTGGCCGGCACGGAAGCCCCAGGCGAACTTCTCGTCCTCATCCTCCAGGAACAGCAGGAACCCGTCTTCGAGTTCGAGCTCGTCCGGATCCCAGAAGAAGTGGTACGCCTCCATGAGGTCCTCGCAGCCGCCCAGCGCCAGGTAGAACTCACGCAGGACGAGCGGGATGGAGAAGTCATGCTCATCGAGCATCTCGTCGAGTTCATCGGCGCTCAGCCCGTCTTCGGGACGCCAATTGTCCTCGAGGTACTTCGGGACCAGGGCACGGAATTTATCGAGGAACATTTCACTCATTGCGGGGGGCTCCAACGTTGCAGACGGACGAACTTCTATCCTAGCCGCGGGCGGGGACGGTCCCTGACGTGCAGGGGTCCAGGCCCCGGCCTCTCAGGCAGTGCGGCGGGCCAGGCCGGGGTAGTCCAGCACCACGCCGTCGGAATCCACGGTAATTTCGGCGGTGAACCCGCCGGAATCGGAGGAGTAGAGGACAATCGCGCTGCCGCGTTCGTCCCGGTAGGGGGACACCTGGGAGTACACCTGCTCGCTGGCAAGGACCCGGAGGCTGGGTACCTCCACCCACGCCATGGTCAGCCTGGTCTCATCCGGCGGGGCTGAGTTGTTGAGCAGGTCCAGCCGCAGGATTGGCATGGTGTTCGTGAGCGGGCAGAGGCCAAGGTCGCAGTCCTGGGCATTGTCCAGGGACCTTGGATCCTCAATGCCGGGGGCGGGCAGGTCCACGCTTCCGCTGGTGCTTGCGTGGGAATCCCAGCGCCCGTCGATGGACCGGACGAGTTCCAGTGAACGGGACCAGCCTTGCCCGGTCACCTTGACCTCGAGCCTGCGGGTGACCCAGCCGGGGGAGGTGGACAGGGACCAGGTGACACAGTAGTCGTCGCAGGTGGATGTGCCGCTGGCGGCCAGCTCGCTTTCGCGAAAGGATACGACCGCGGAATCCCGGCGTCCGGGGTCGTCAATGCCCGCCCAGTGAAGGGTCCTGGCGGGCTTAGCTGGCAAGTCCATCCCTACAGCGTAAAGTCCGGCCTAAACCGGCACAAAACCGCGCCGCCCGGCCGAAGCCGCGCTTCCGCGGCCCGGGACAGGGGCGGGCTGCCTAGGCGGTGAGGCGCCGCACACTCAGTGCGAGGTACAGATGCACGCGGTCGGCAGTCACGGCCGGGTCATACCCGGAGAGGTCCGCAATCTGCGTGAGCCGGTAGCGGACGGTATTCCGGTGCAGGCCCAGTGCCTGGGCCACCTTCGCCACGGAACCGTTGACGGCCAGGTACTTTTCAAGCGTCGGGACCAGCTCGGCGTCGTGGGCCGCGTCGAAGGCCAGCAGCGGATCCAGCGCCTCCGCCGCCAGGTCGGCCAGCGGAACGTCACGGCTGGCCATCAGGAGCGACGCCAGGCTCAGCCGGTCCGGTTCGTTGACGGCGGCCCCGCGCAGCAGGCCTTCCTTGGCCTCGTAATATCCCCAGCGCAGGCCGGCGGGTTCGGCGTATGCGCCTCCCACGCCCACCTTGGCCGGGATCCCGGCTTCCTGCAGGTAGTCGCCGAGCTCCGCTGCGAGGACGGCCGGATCGCCGTCGGGAACCCAGACGGCCAGCCGCTCCTCGCAGGTGGCGCTCACGGCGTCCTGCAGCGCCGGGGGCAGGGGCAGGGAGGCGAGCAGCTTGGCCTGCGCGGTCCCGGCTTCCACCAGGAGCGTCAGCTGCCGCCGTTCCGTGCTGACCCCGGCGGCCCGGAGGCGGTGGACGGCATCCTGGCCCGTGAGTTTGCCCGCCACAATGTCATCGAGCAGCTGGCCGTTGACTGCCCGTTCGCTGACCCTCCGCCGGGCCTGGTTGTTCAGCTCCACGCTGATCAGGCTCTGCGCGTAGGCAAGCAGGTCCGGATGGCCGAAGGGCTTGGCGACGGAAAGCGTGCAGCGGTCCCTCATGCCCGTGGCGATCGGCAACCGGTGCCAGGCGGTCTGCGTGCCCGGGCCGGTTGCCCGGAGGCTGGTGGAGAAGACCTCGGCGCCGTACTGCTGCAGGGCTACGTCGGTTCCCAGGATTCCGGCCAGGTCCTTCAGCAGGCCGGTCAGCCCGCGGCCCGAAAGCAGCGCCTTGGCGAGGACCTGGTGCCCGGAGAGCAGCTCCTGGAGCTGTTCAACATGGTCCGCGGAAAGGGCATCGGCCACGAGCTTGCCCACCGCGATGAACGGGGTACGGTAGGGGACCTCGAACACCGGCAGGCCCAGCCGGTTTGCTTCTTCGAGCAGGGGGCCGGGCACCCGTTCCAGGCTCAGGCCGGTTCCAAAGCCGATCGCCAGGGCACCGGCACGGTGCACGCTCTCCACGAACCGGCGCTGCACGGCTCCGGTCCGCTGGCGCATTCCGGTGGTGAGCACCACCTCCCCTCCGCTGAGGAAGGGGGAAGGGTCTTCGAGTTCGGTGACCGCAACCCACTGGACCGGTACCGGGGTGACGGCAGCGCTGCCGCGGATGGCGAGGTCCAGGTCTTTGGCGGACAGCAGATCGGTGAGCGAGATAGGCACGCAACAACTATAGGGGCAGTCTTTTGGGCGCTTGCACCGCAGACGCAACATGTCATTGTGCGGGTGTCCGTGCCTTATCGCGTCCTCGGCGCGTAAATTTGGATCACTGCGGCGCAGTGCATCCATCACTTTTCGCATATCCGATTCCCCTGTCGAAAGAGGCAACACCCATGAGCACCTCAGCTACCGCCCCGGCCTTCCGGCTGGAACAGAAGCGGAACATCACCGGTTCCTTCCCGGGCCCGAAGTCCGCCGCCCTGAATGAGCGCCGCGCCGCTGTGGTTGCCAAGGGCGTTGCGTCCAGCGTCCCCGTCTACGTCCAGGATGCCGACGGCGGCATCATCGTCGACGTGGACGGCAACTCCTTCATCGACCTCGGTTCCGGCATTGCCGTGACCAGCGTCGGAGCGTCGGACCCCGCCGTCGTGGCAGCTGCCCAGGAGCAGGTTGCGCACTTCACCCACACCTGCTTCATGGTCACCCCGTACGAGGGCTACGTCGCCGTGGCCGAGAAGCTCGCCGAGGTGACCCCCGGGAGCCACGAGAAGCGCACCGTGCTCTTCAACTCCGGTGCCGAAGCAGTCGAGAACGCCATCAAAATTGCCCGCTCCGCAACCGGCCGCCAGGCCGTTGTGGCCTTCGACCACGCGTACCACGGCCGCACCAACCTGACCATGGGCCTGACGGCCAAGGCCATGCCGTACAAGACCGGATTCGGCCCCTTCGCTTCCGAGATCTACCGCATGCCCATGAGCTACCCCTACCGGGAAGAGAACCCGGAGATCACCGGCACCGAAGCTGCCGACCGCGCCATCCTCGCCATCGAAAAGCAGATCGGCGCGGACCAGCTGGCTGCCCTCCTGATCGAGCCCATCCAGGGCGAAGGCGGCTTCATTGTCCCGGCTGAGGGCTTCCTGCCGCGGCTGGCCGAGTGGGCCAAGGCCAACGGCATTGTCTTCATCGCGGACGAGGTCCAGTCCGGCTTCTGCCGCACCGGCGAGTGGTTCGCCGTCGAGCATGAGGGTGTTGTCCCGGACATCATGACCATGGCCAAGGGCATTGCCGGCGGAATGCCGCTTTCCGCCGTTACCGGCCGCGCAGAACTGCTCGACGCCGTCCACCCGGGCGGCCTGGGCGGCACCTACGGCGGCAACCCGGTTGCCTGTGCCTCCGCGCTGGCCGCCATCGAGACGATGGAAGGCCAGGATCTGGCCGGCCGTGCCCGCCGCATCGAGGAAATCACCGTTCCGCGCCTGCGCAAGGTTGCCGAAGAGACCGGTGTCATCGGTGAGGTCCGCGGCCGCGGAGCCATGCTCGCACTCGAACTGGTCAAGCCGGGCACCAAGACGCCCGACGCCGCAGCCGCCAAGGACATCGCGGCTGCCTGCCTGGCCGAGGGCGTCATCATCCTCACCTGCGGAACGTACGGCAATGTCATCCGCCTGCTTCCGCCGCTGGTAATCAGCGAAGACCTGCTCTCCGACGGCCTGGACGTGCTGGAAGCAGCCATCCGCGCCCAGGCTTAGCAGGCCCCGCAGTACCTAACGGGCGGTATCCGGTAACTCCGGATGCCGCCCGTTTGCGGTTTCCGGACCCTGCGGGGCTCAGTTACCGGAGGGAGTGCCCGCGAAGCCGTGGATCAGGGCATCCAGCCCGGTTTCAAAAGCCTGCTCGGCAGCCTTGCCGCTTTCCCGCCCGGGCGCTGCGGCAACGGCCGCAGTGAAGAGCGGGCTTTCCGAGGCCAGGGACCCGGTATCGAAGATGTCTGTCGGGGCAACGGCGTCGAAGGCCGAGCCAAAGATAAAGGACTCCAGGGCCACGATCGCCGGAATGATCCTCGCCTGGTTCCAGCCCGCGCGCAGGAAACCCTCGGTGACGGCTTCGTACATGGCCAGCGTGCGCGGCGCGCCGGAGACCTGCAGGACGGCAATCACGGCGATCAGCGGAGTGTGCCGGGCAAAGACCTCCCGGTAGGAGCGGGCCCAGGTCCGCACCGCGTCAGGCCAGTCAAGCTCCGCGAAACAGGCCGTGTCCACCCCGGCCATCAGGTGGTCCTGGATCCATCGCAGTACTTCGGCCTTCGAGGACGCGTGGTTGTAGAGGGCCGACGGCGCCACCTGCAGCCTCGCCGCCAGGGAAGACATGGTGAAGCCTTCGTAGCCGCGGGACGTGATCACCTCAAGGGCGGCTGCTGTGATGTTTTCCTGTGTCAGGACACGCTGTGACGGACGGCCGGCACTGCGCCGTGTGCGTACTCCCGCCATCACGCTCCTTCAGGGGTCTGGGGCACCCGGGTGCCCAAAATTAATATTCGCACAGACTCTCCCCGCAGGGCCGGGGGTCCGCTAGAGTGTCCGTACAAATGAACGCTGTTCATTTATGTGAGTCGAAGACAGCGTTCGGTTTGAGCGGCCGGAGGTCGGCCGCTGGAGAGAGGAAACACAGTGCGAACCCTGGAACGGAACGTCGTCATTATTGGTGCAGGCCCGTCCGGCCTGACCGCGGCGAGGAAACTGAAGGCTGCCGGCCTGAGCGTGGCAGTGCTGGAGGCGCGGGACCGCGTGGGCGGGCGCACCTGGTCGGACACGATCGACGGCGCATTCCTGGAGATCGGCGGACAATGGATTTCCCCGGACCAGGAAGCCCTTAGCGAGCTCGTCGAGGAACTGGGCTTGGAAACCTTCCCGCGCTACCGCGAGGGGGAGTCCGTGTATATCGGCTCGGACCACCGTGCGGTCCGCTATTCCGGTGACATGTTCCCGGTTGCCGAATCCACCGCGCAGGAAATGGAACGCCTGATCACCCTCCTGGACGAACTGACGGCCAAGACCGATCCGGCGGCACCGTGGACGCATCCGGACGCTCGGGCGCTGGACACCATCTCCTTCTCCGCCTGGCTGCGCGAGCAGTCCTCCGACGAGGAAGCCTGCAACAACATTGGACTGTTCGTCGCCGGTGGCATGCTCACCAAGCCCGCGCATTCCTTCTCCACCCTGCAGGCGCTGCTGATGGCGTCCTCCGCGGGTTCGTTCTCCAACCTGGTGGATGAAAACTTCATCCTGGACCGCCGGGTGGCCGGCGGCATGCAGCAGGTCTCCGAACGGATGGCCGCTGAGCTGGGTGAGGACGTCATCCTGGGCGCACCGGTCCGGACGCTCCGCTGGAGCGAGGAGGGTCCGTCCGTCACGGCAGAGGCCGACGGCGTCACCGTCCACGCGCGCTACGCCATCATGGCCGTTCCGCCGAACCTGTACTCCCGGGTCTCCTTCGATCCTCCGCTGCCGCGCCGCCAGCACCAGATGCACCAGCACGTCTCCCTGGGACTGGTCATCAAGGTCCACGCTGTGTACTCCAAGCCGTTCTGGCGCGAGGCCGGGCTCTCCGGAACCTGCTTCGGTGCCCATGAGCTGGTCCAGGAGGTCTACGACAACACCAACCACAAGGACAGCCGCGGCACCCTGGTGGGCTTCGTGTCGGACGAGAAGGCCGACGCGATGTTCGAACTCAGCGCCGGCGAACGCCGCCAGGCGATCCTCGAATCCATCGCCGGCTACCTCGGCGAGGAGGCCCTGAACCCCGAGGTCTACTACGAATCCGACTGGGGATCCGAGGAATGGACCCGCGGCGCGTACGCCGCCAGCTACGACCTCGGCGGCCTGCACCGCTACGGCCCGGACCAGCTGGCACCCGTCGGCCCCATCCACTGGTCCTGCTCCGACCTCGCCGCCGAGGGCTACCAGCACGTCGACGGCGCGGTCCGTATGGGTGCCAAGACCGCCGAGCGCATCGCTGCGCTGTACAAGGGCTAAGAACCGATGCGCTACGTAGTCGGTTACACGGCCACTGAACGCGGCAGGGACGCATTGTTCCTGGCCTGCACCATTGCCCGGACCCAGGGGGCTTCCCTGGACCTGGTGATCGTGGACCCGGAGGAGTCGCCCTTCACCGCGGTGTATCCGCCGGAACGGACGTACTCCACCCTGCTGGCACGCCAGCTTCGGGACTGGCTGGATGAAGCGCTGGCCCTGGTGCCGGCGGACATCGAGGCCAGGGGACACATCCGCACCGCCGACTCGGACGCGCGCGGCCTCATCGAAGCCGCAGAGGAATTCGCTGCGGGCCTGATCGTGGTGGGCGCCGGAAGCAACGGCCTCTTCAAGCGCTTCACGGTCGGCAGCGCTGCGAACGCCCTGCTCCATGCGGCAAGCGTGCCGGTTGCCCTCGCACCGCGCGGCTACAGCCGGATGGATCCGCTCACCCGCATCACCTGCGCAGTAGGGGAGCGGCGCGGCGCCGAGGACGTCCTGGAAGTTGCCTGCGCCTCGGCAGCCCGCCGCGGCGTTCCCCTCCGCCTGCTCTCCCTGCTCGCGCTGGACGCCCCCGGCGACGCCGCCGTGGAGGAAGCACAGCTCCACATTGACGACAGGGTGCAGCGCGCGCTGTCCCTGACCGGCGGCAGGTGTGAGGTGGCAGGCGTGGTGGCCCAGGGCAGGACCATCGAAAACGCCGTGGACGAGCTGGACTTCGACGACGGCGAGATCCTCATCATCGGCTCCAGCCGGCTTGCCCGGACCAACCAGCTCTTCCTCGGTGCCACCGCCTCCAAGGTCCTGAGGAGCTTGCCGGTTCCCATGGTCGTGGTTCCCCGGAACTACACGCCCGCCCCGCAGCGCCAGACGTCAGGAGAACCGCAGTGAGCAACCGCACCAGCACCAAAAACACTGCCGGGGGCACTGGACTGAGCAGCAAGGGGCTGAAGGGCGGACAGGTTGGGCTGATTGGCGCCGTCGTCATTGGCATTTCCTGCATCGCCCCGGCGTACACCCTGACGTCCGGGCTGGGCCCCACCGTTTCGGAGGTGGGCGTGCAGCTTCCGGCCATCTTCCTGGTCGGCTTCATCCCCATGATCCTGGTGGCCCTCGGCTACCGGGAACTGAACAACGCCATGCCGGATTCGGGTACGTCCTTCACCTGGGCCACCCGTGCGTTCGGTCCCTGGGTGGGCTGGATGGGCGGCTGGGGGCTGATTGCCGCGACGATCATCGTGCTCTCAAACCTTGCGGCCGTGGCGGTGGACTTCTTCTACCTCATGCTCGCGCAGGTCACCGGTAACGATTCGCTGGCGGACCTGACCCTGAACCTGCCGCTGAACATCGCCACCACACTGGTCTTCGTGGCCATTGCCTGCTGGATCTCCTACCGGGGGGTGGAGACCACCAAGACCGTCCAGTACGTGCTGGTGGCCTTCCAGCTGATCGTCCTGGCCTGGTTCTCAATCGCTGCCTTCTCGCACGTGGCCGGAGGCACCGCCTTCGATGCGACGCAGATCAGCTGGGACTGGTTCAACCCGTTCGCGGTCGAATCCTTCTCCGCTTTCGCCGCCGGGGTTTCACTGTCGATCTTCGTCTACTGGGGCTGGGACGTCACCCTCACCATGAACGAGGAAACCAAGGACCCGGACAAGACTCCGGGCCGTGCGGCCACGGCTACGGTGTTTGTCATTGTGCTCATCTACATGATGATCGCGCTGGCTGTGATCTCCTACGCTGGTGTGGGCGACGGCGAGCTGGGTGCCGGCAACCCGGAGAACCAGGAGAGTATCTTCGCGGTCCTGGCCACCCCGGTGATGGGACCGTTCGCGATCCTGATGTCCCTGTCCATCCTGTCCAGCTCCGCCGCCTCGCTGCAGTCCACGTTCGTCTCCCCGGCGCGGACCCTGCTGGCGATGGGCCACTACCGTGCCCTGCCCAGGCGCTTTGGCCGGATCAGCCCTGCCTACAAGTCCCCGGGCTACGCCACCGTGGCTGCCGCCGTTGCGGCGTCGGCGTTCTACGTGGTCACGCGCCTGCTCTCAGAAAACGCGCTGTGGGATACCATCACGGCGCTGGGCCTGATGATCTGCTTCTATTACGGCATTACCGCGCTGGCCTGCGTCTGGTACTTCCGGCGTGATGCGTTCGAGAGTGCGCGGTCCTTCCTGCTGAAGTTCCTGGCACCCGCGATTGGCGGCATCATCCTGTTCGTCATGTTCATCAAGACGGCCTTCGATTCGATGGACCCCAACTACGGGTCCGGCTCCTCGGTGGGCGGCGTAGGACTGGTGTTCGTGCTGGGCATGGGCGTGATCATCCTGGGCGCGGTGCTGATGCTTGTGATGTACCGGATTCATCCGGGCTTCTTCCGCGGCGAGACGCTGCGGACCGGAGACTCGCGTTCGGCAGCGGAAGCCGAGCGCTCCGAGGTCTAGCCGCCAAAAAACGAAGTGCCCCTGGTTCTCTCCGCGAGGACCAGGGGCACGCCGGTCAAGCGCTAGACGGCGGCAGCGGCGCGCCGGATTCGTGCCCGCCGCGGCGAACCCAGCATGTCGATGCTCAGCAGCACCAGGGCCAGCCAGACCAGCCCGAAGCCGGCCCAGCGTTCGGCCGGCATCGCCTCGTTGAAGACCAGCAGTGCGAGCGTGAACTGCAGGATCGGAGCCAGGTACTGCAGCAGGCCCACGGTGCTCAGGGGCAGGCGCCGTGCCGCGGCGCCGAAGAACACCAGCGGAACGGCGGTGGCAATGCCGGAGGCGGCCAGCAGCCAGAAGTGTGCGGGCCCCTCGGCCAGCAGGGTTCCGGAGCCGGTCACCGCCAGGACTCCCAGTACGACGGCGGCGATGGGGGTGAGCACGGCGGTTTCGATGGTGAGGCTGGAGACAGCATCAACCCTCCCGCCGACGTTCTTTTTTACCAGCCCGTACAGGCCGAAGCTAAAGGCCAAAGCCAGCGCGACCCAGGGAACCGTCCCGTACCCGAAGGCGAGCACCAGCACGGCGATGAATCCCACCGCCATCGCCGCCCACTGCAGCGGACGCAGGCGCTCCTTGAGGACCAGGACCCCCAGGAGGACGGATATCAGCGGGTTGATGAAGTAGCCCAGCGCCGCTTCGACGGCATGCCCGTTCAGGACAGCCCAGGCGAATACCAGCCAGTTCACCGCAATGAGCAGAGCTGCCGCGGTCAGGGTAATAAGCGCCCGGCGGTCCTTCATGGCGGTCAGCGCCTTCCGCCACGAGCGCATGACCGTCAGCAGGACCGCACAGAAGACAAGGGAGAACACCACGCGGGCAGCGACGATTTCAACCGGTCCGGCGGGCTCGAGCAGCAGGAAGTAGAGCGGGAGGACGCCCCAGATGCCGTAGGCGCCGATGCCAAAAAGCAGTCCGGAGGTGCTCGCCTTCTCCTCCGGTGCGGCTGGCGCGGAAGGGGTGCCGGAGGTGGTCCCGGAGGAAACAGGGGCGGCGGTCCGCGGCGCTGCTCCGGACAGCGGCGCGCTGGGGGAATTCTCGTTGGCCATGTGCGGTGCAACCCGCTACGCCGTGGGCGTATTCCCGGCCGTTGGAGCGCCTCCGTTTAGACGCTGCGGAAGGAGGCAATTAGAATATAAAAACGTGCGCCATTTGCGTGCCACGACTCCCAAGTAGAAGGACTCTAAGTGTCTAACTCAGCTCCGGACAGCTCGCAGCGTCCCATGCGAGTCGCAATTATCGGTGCTGGTCCGGCCGGCGTGTACGCCGCTGACATCCTGACCAAAGCGGACCGCGACTTCGAAGTCAGCATTGATCTCTTTGACCAGTACCCGGCACCCTACGGCCTGATCCGATATGGAGTGGCCCCGGACCATCCCCGTATCAAGGGCATCGTCAACGCACTTGAGAAGGTGCTGGACCGCGGCGACATCCGCTTCCTCGGCAACGTGAACTACGGCCGTGACCTGACCCTGAAGGACTTCCGGCACTTCTACGACGCGATCATCTTCGCAACCGGTGCCCTGAAGGACGCCCCGCTGGATATCCCCGGGGTCGAGCTGGAAGGCTCATTCGGCGGCGCCGACTTCGTCTCCTGGTACGACGGCAACCCGGACGTGCCCCGCGACTGGCCCCTGGATGCCAAGGAAATCGCCGTCATCGGCAACGGGAACGTGGCCCTCGACGTCGCGCGCATCCTTTCCAAACATGCGGATGACCTGCTGACCACTGAAATTCCCTCCAACGTCTACGAGGGCCTGAAGAAGTCTCCGGTCACGGACGTGCACGTCTTTGGCCGCCGCGGCCCGGCCCAGGTGAAGTTCACGCCGCTGGAGCTGCGGGAGCTCTCGCATTCCCGTGACGTGGACATTGTCCTGTACCCGGAGGATTTCGAATTCGACGAAGCCTCGGATGAGCAGATCCGCACCAATAACCAGACCAAGACCATGGTCAACACGCTGACCAACTGGCTGGTCGAGGAACAGGACACCGGAGCTTCGCGCAGGCTGCACCTGCACTTCCTGCACTCCCCGGTGGAGATCCACGATGATCCCGCCACCCCCGGCAAGGTTGCCGGCATCAAGATGGAGCGCACGGAACTCGACGGTACCGGCAACGCCCGGGGCACCGGCGAAATCATCGACTACCCGGTCCAGGCCGTCTACCGCGCCGTTGGCTACTTCGGGTCCGAGCTGCCGGAAGTTGGCTACGATTCCCGTCGCGGCGTCATCCCCAACGAGGGAGGCAGGGTAGTGGACACCAGTGGCGCACCGGTACCGGGCATCTACACCACCGGCTGGATCAAGCGCGGTCCGGTTGGCCTGATCGGCCACACCAAGGGCGATGCGCTGGAGACCATCGGCTACCTGCTCGAAGACCGCCGCACCCTGCCCGCCGCCGAAGAGCCCGAGCCCGGGGCGATCATCCGCCTGCTCGAGGAGCGCGGCGTGGAGTACACCACCTGGGAGGGCTGGAAGCGCCTCGACGCCCACGAGAAGACGCTGGGCGCCGGCTATGTCCACGGCGATCCCGGAGTTGGGGACCTGGTCCGCGAGCGCGTCAAGGTAGTTGACCGCGAAGAGATGACCCGCGTCTCCCGCGAAGGCAGCAACTAGGCCTAGTCCCCGTTTACTGAAGCCAGGCCCGCAGGGGCCTGGCTTCAGTGCGTTAACGCCCGGCCGCCGCAAGAGCGGCGGGCGCACCTCTGGAACTCGGGAGTGAGCCGTGTCACTATGGACGGGCAGCCGCTGGCTGCCCGGAACGGCAACGCGGATCCGCGCCTGCTCCGGCCCGAACGGTCTCCTTATCGACGCGGATAGGTTGGACGGTGCAGCAGTCTTCCAGTGCCCTGCAGGCAAGGGTCTTCCGGAACCCCGAGAGCCTCCAGCGTGACGCCTGGCGCGCGCATGAGAGCCTGCGTTCCCAGGGCGAAGTCCTGGACGTCCTGCGGCCCGGGGTGCGCGAGTCCTGGCAGCGTTCGCTGCGGCACCACCCGGATCCCGACGCGGCGAGGTCCGCCCTGGTCCTTGAAGGTGCCGAACTGGACGCGTACCGCCAGTCCCATCCGCTGGCCTCGATCATGCCGGTTATCCAGCGCCTCCTTGTTGAACCGGGCAGGGACACCGGCCTGCTGGTTGCCGTGGGCGACCAGCTGGGGCGGCTGCTGTGGGTGGACGGAGATCCGGAACTCCTGCGCCGGGCGGAGAACATGATGTTCATGCCCGGAGCGGACTGGTCCGAGCACGCGGTGGGAACCAGCGCTCCCGGCACCGCGCTCGCCACGGGCCGCAGCGTGCAGATAGCCGGAGCGGAGCACTTCAGCCCGCAGGTCCATCCCTGGTCCTGTACGGCCGTTCCGGTCCAGGATCCTGAGTCCGGCAGTGTGCTGGGCGTGGTGGACATAACCGGCAAGGAAGAAGCCGTTGCGGTCCACACACTGGCCCTGGTCCAGGCTGCGGTGGCGGCGGCCACTGCCCAGCTCAGGGTCGAACGCCTGCAGACCAGCGGGGCCCGCCAGGCCCGGCGCGGCAGCGAAACCCGCACTCCCCGCTCCACGCTCTACCAGGACAGCCTCCAGGTCCTGGGAACAGACACCGCAGACCTGTGCGTGGACGGGAACCGGGTGCAGCTCAGCCAGCGCCACTCTGAACTGATGACGCTTCTGGCGCTGCACCCGCGGGGACTGAGCGCCGAAGAGCTGGCGGATCTGGCCTACCCGGAGGCCGCCTCTGTTGGCAGCGTGCGCGCGGAGATGCTTCGCCTGCGCAAACTCCTCTCCCGCTCGGTCTCAGCACGCATTGTTCCCGGCTCCCGGCCCTACCGCCTGCCGGCGGAGATCGTGCTGGATGCGGGGCAGGTCCGTGCCTGCCTCTCCCGCGGTGCCCACCGGCTGGCACTGAATATCTACAAAGGTCCCGTGCTTCCGCATTCCCAGGCCCCGGGCATAGTGGAACTGCGCCGGGGCCTCAGCGCCGAGCTGCGCGAAGCGGTCCTGGCCGAGGCCGGACTCGAGACCGTGCTGCAGTACCTCAAGCTTGAGGAGGCTGCGAACGACGCCGAGGCGTGGCGCCTGGCGCTTCGCCTCCTGCCCCCTCGTTCCCCGCGCCGGGCGGGGATAGTCGCCGGACTGCAGCGGATTGAACGTGACTTGGCCTAGGGGTGGTTCTCCTTGCCGCTCCCGGCTGCCCGTACTCCGGCTGGCTCGTCCGCCTGCGGGCTGGACACCGGCTTGATCCGCAGGCTGGTCAGGAAGCCAATGAGCAGGGCTACGGCAGCGATCCAGCCGGCCAGGGAGGCGCCGCTGGTCATGGCGTCACGCGCGGCGTCCGCAATGAACGCGGTCTGGGGATCCGCTGCCAGTGCGGTGATGCTGCCCCCGGATGTGGCATTCACCGAGTCCACGGCACCGGAAAGCTGGGGTGTGCCGGCAACGGCGTCAGCAACCGCGTTCTCCGTGCCGGTTCTCAGCGTCGTGAAGAACGCCGTTCCCAGGACGGCAATGCCCAGGGCAGAACCGGTCTGCCGGGCGGTGCTCTGCGTGGCGGACCCCTGGCCGCTCTTCGCGAGGGGAACCTCGGCCAGGATGACGGAGGTCAGCTGGGCGGTGGCCAGCCCTACGCCGATGCCGTAGAAGAGCAGGATGGGGGAAGTGAGCCAGGCGGTGCTGTCCGGGCGGATCAGCAGTGCCAGCGCGGAGATGCTGAGGATTTCGAGCGCCAGGCCCATCCGCACCACCACCACGGGGCTGTACTTCCGCGCCAGTGAGGCGACCCCGCCGGAGGCGAGGAAGGAACCGATTGCCAGGGGCAGCAGGGCAAGTCCGGCCTCGAATGCGGTGTAACCCAGCACGTTCTGGAACCACAGCGGCAGCGAAAGAATCAGGCCGAACTCTCCGAAGCTCACAATCAGGGCGGTCACGTTGCCGTTGGCGAAGGATGGGATGCGGAACAGGGAGAGGTCAAGGATGACACCCTTGCCCGCTGCGGTCCGCGAGCGCTCCAGCAGCACGAAGCTGACCAGGGCCACGGCCGCCAGCCCGAAGGCCAGTGGAACAGGGGAGAGGGTTCCCACCGTGAACGGCGCGTCGTCGGCGGCGTCCCACCAGCCGTAGCTCCGTCCTTCGATGAGGCCGAAGACCAGCGCGCCGAAGCCCAGAATTGACAGTGCGGCCCCGCCCAGGTCCAGTCGCTGGGCGGCTCCGGTCACGGCTTCGGAGGATTCGGCCACGAACAGCAGCAGGCCTGCAACTACCAGCACGCCCACCGGAATGTTGATGCCGAACGCCCAGCGCCAGCTGGCATTCTCGGTCAGCCAGCCTCCCAGCAGCGGGCCGACGGCGGCCATGCCGCCAATCGTTGAGCCCCAGACGGCGAACGCGATGCCGCGGTCCCGGCCCTGGAAGTTGGCGTTCAGCAGCGCAAGCGTGGTGGGCAGGATCATTGAGCCGCCCAGGCCCTGGACCGCGCGGCCGAGGATCAGGATGCCGCCGGATTCGGCGACGGCGCACAGCACCGACGCTGCGACAAAGAGCACGACGCCGGTGAGCATGATCCGCCGCCGGCCAACCCGGTCCGCAACCCGCCCCCAGGTCAGCAGCAGGGCGGCGAAGAGCAGCGTGTAGATTTCCTGCACCCACTGGATTTCGGTGCTGGAAATGCCCAGGTCCCCGACGATCGAGGGGACAGAGACGGACACGATCGTAGCGTCCATGATGATCATTGCCACGCCGAGGCTGATAGCCAGCAGGCCCCACCAGCGGTAGCGGATATACCGGCTGGGCACCCGTTCGGAGCCGGTACCCGGAAGTTCGGAAGTCATTAGCGTTCCTTATATCTCGATTACTAAGAAATTGCCCTAGGTAACCATAAACCCGCTCGGTGCGGGCCGCCAGACGGTACGCGGTTGTCCCTGCTACGCAGATGCTACGTCCGCCTGAGTACCGTTCACCACACCGATGGACACGACACCGACGTTGTGTACCAACGCTCGAATATGAGGAGCAGACACGTCATGACCGTTTACGCGCAGCCCGGCCAGGGCGAGGCACTTGTTTCATTCAAGCCCCGCTACGAGAACTGGATCGGCGGAGAATGGGTCGCCCCCGTGAAGGGCGGCTACTTTGAGAACGTTTCACCGGTAACGGGCAAGGTCTTCTGCGAAGTGGCCCGGGGCACCTCCGAGGACATTGACCTGGCACTGGATGCCGCGCACAAGGCAGCACCGTCCTGGGGCAGGACCTCGGTAGCCGAGCGGGCCAACATCCTGAACCGCATCGCGGACCGGATCGAGGAAAACCTCGAAATGCTCGCCGTCGCCGAGACCTGGGACAACGGAAAGCCGGTCCGGGAAACCCTGGCCGCGGACATGCCGCTGGCCGTGGACCATTTCCGGTACTTCGCCGGTGCCATCCGCGCGCAGGAAGGCACCCTCTCCCAGATTGATGACAACACCACGGCCTACCACTTCCATGAGCCGCTGGGAGTCGTGGGACAGATCATCCCGTGGAACTTCCCCATTTTGATGGCCACGTGGAAGCTGGCCCCTGCACTCGCGGCCGGCAACGCCGTCGTGCTCAAGCCTGCAGAGCAGACGCCGGCCTCCATCCTGGTGCTGGCCGAGCTGATCGCGGACCTCCTCCCCGCCGGTGTGCTGAACATTGTCAACGGATTCGGCGTGGAGGCCGGCAAGCCCCTGGCATCCTCCAAGCGCATCCGTAAGATCGCGTTCACCGGCGAGACCACCACCGGCCGGCTGATCATGCAGTACGCCAGCCAGAACCTCATCCCGGTCACCCTGGAACTGGGCGGCAAGAGCCCGAACATCTTCTTCGCCGACGTCGCCGCCCGGGACGACGCGTTCTACGACAAGGCGCTGGAGGGTTTTAATATGTTCGCCCTCAACCAGGGCGAGGTCTGCACCTGTCCCTCCCGTGCCCTGGTCCAGGAATCGATCTATGACTCCTTCATGTCTGATGCCCTGGCCCGGACCGCCGCGATGGTGCAGGGCAACCCGCTGGACACCAACACCATGGTGGGAGCCCAGGCCTCCAATGACCAGCTGGAAAAGATCCTCTCCTACATGGATATTGCGGGCCAGGAAGGAGCCAAGGTCCTGGCGGGCGGCAAGCGGAACGTGCTCGACGGCGACCTCGCCGGCGGCTTCTATGTGGAACCGACCGTCTTCGAGGGCACGAACAATATGCGCATCTTCCAGGAGGAGATTTTCGGCCCGGTGGTTTCAGTGACGAGGTTCTCTGACTACGGTGAGGCCATGGCGATTGCCAATGACACGCTCTATGGCCTGGGTGCAGGAGTCTGGTCCCGGGACGGCAACACGGCATACCGTGCGGGCCGTGACATCCAGGCCGGACGCGTCTGGGTGAACAACTACCACGCCTACCCCGCGCACGCGGCGTTTGGCGGGTACAAGTCCTCCGGCATCGGCCGCGAAAACCACGCCATGATGCTGGACCACTACCAGCAGACCAAGAACCTGCTGGTCAGCTACGCCGAGTCCAAGCAGGGCTTCTTCTAGGACACCGGTTCCACCTGCCAGTCCCCAAGCAGTGCACCCCCTACTAAGGAGATCCACATGGAACGCATGCAGGCCGCCGTCGTAAACACCCTTGCCGAACCGCTCACGGTAGGCGAGACGGATGTTCCGAGCCCCGGACCGGGGCAGGCCCTGGTCAAGCTGGTATCTACCGGGGTCTGCCACACGGACCTGCATGCGGCCCAGGGGGACTGGCCGGTGAAGCCCAGCCCGCCCTTCATTCCCGGACATGAAGGGGTGGGCCGGGTGGTCTCGCTCGGGGAAGGAGTAACCGAGCTGAAGGAAGGCGACATTGTGGGCAACGCCTGGCTGTGGTCCGCCTGCGGCGTCTGCGAGTACTGCCGCACAGGCTGGGAAACCCTGTGCGAGCAGCAGCAGAACGGCGGCTACACCGTCAATGGGTCCTTCGGCGAGTACATGCTGGTGGACGAGAAATTCGCCGCCCGGATTCCCGAGGGGGCGGACCCAGTGGAAGTGGCGCCCGTGCTCTGCGCCGGCGTCACGGTCTATAAGGGGCTCAAAGTGACGGACACCAGGCCAGGGGAGTGGGTGGTTATTTCCGGAATCGGCGGGCTGGGACACGTGGCCGTGCAGTACGCCAGGGCGATGGGCCTCCGGGTTGCCGCGGTGGACATCGCCGAGGACAAGCTGGCCCTGGCACGCGAATTCGGTGCCGAGGTCACGGTCAACGCGCTGAACGAGGACCCGGCGGAGGCAATCCAGGCCCAGACCGGGGGTGCCCACGGTGTCCTCGTGACGGCAGTGCATCCCTCGGCCTTCGGCCAGGCGATCGGCATGGCCCGCCGCGGCGGAACCATCGTCTTCAACGGCCTGCCTCCCGGAGATTTTCCGGCTCCGATTTTCGACATCGTGCTGAAGGGGCTGACCATCCGGGGTTCGATTGTCGGCACCCGCCAGGACATGGTGGAGGCCCTCGACTTCTACGCGCGCGGCCTGATTCATCCCAAGATTGCCACCCGGCCGCTGGATGACATCAATGACATCTTCGATGAACTGGCCGCCGGCAGGATCGACGGCCGGGTGGTGGTCGAGTACTAATGGACCAGGCCACTGACCACATCCTGGGCGCCGCGCCCGCCCTGCCCGGAGAAACCATGTCCCGGGTGGGCCTGACGCCCGCGGCCCAGGAGCTGCTCAGGTACCTGAGGCAGCAGCATGGGCCGCTAATGTTCCACCAGTCCGGCGGCTGCTGTGACGGTTCCTCTCCCATGTGCTACCCGGAGGGGGACTTCATCACCTCCGAAGCGGACGTGCTGCTGGGTGTCTTTGACCTGGATGGCGACGGCATTGGGTTCTGGATGTCCGCAGAGCAGTTCGAATACTGGAAGCACACGCACCTGACCGTCGACGTCGTGACCGGGCGGGGGAGCGGATTCTCGCTTGAGGCACCGGAGGGAAAGCGGTTTCTGATCCGCTCCCGGCTGCTGGATGTGACCCAGTAGTCATCAGGTAGTAAGGTTACTGTTTAATTCCTCCGCAGCCTCAGGCGGCGCAGGATTGGACGGTACATCATGATGCCTCGAGCGGGGCGGGAATGAGGAACACCATGGTTAGGAAGATGACTTTTCTGGCAGGGATCGGCGTCGGTTACCTGATTGGTTCCAAGGCCGGCCGGGAGAAGATCATGTCCCTGTGGAACGATCCCAAGGTCCAGGACACGGTCAACCACGGGACCGAGTGGGCCAAGGAAAAGGTGCCGGGGATCCAGGACAAGGTCACCGGGGCAGCCAAGGACGCTGCGTCCTCCGCCAAGGATGCGGCTGCGCACGCCAAGGACAGCGTCACCGGCGGCAGCTCCAGCAGTTCGTCCGGTTCGTCCGGATCGAGCGGTTCCTCCTCCGTGGCAGGAACGGCCAACCCGGCGGACAAGTCGCACACCTCCGGTGGGGATTCTGCGATGGATCCGGCTCGCCCGCAGCCCGAAACCCGCTAGGCCGCGCCGGGGCTCCGGCCCCGCGTACAGCAGGATGATGCCCGTCCCGGGAAGCCGGGGCGGGCATCTCTGTGTCCACATCCGCCTCTGGGTGGAAGAATTTGCCTCTCGTGCAAACTTGCACGTAGTGTAGCGATGTGACTGAGCAGCAGGTTTCCCGCAGGCAGCAGAATAAGACCGCGACCCGCCGGGCGATCGCCGATGCCACCCTGGAACTGGTCCGCAGCAGAGGCGCCGGCCAGTTCACCATTGACGACATTGCCGAGGCAGCCGGGATCTCCCGCCGGACCTTCTTCAATTACTTCCCCAGCACCACGGCGGCACTCAACGTCGCCATGGAGGACTTCCTGGACGGCGTGCTGGGCCACTTCCAGGCGCGTCCGCACAACGAGAACATCGTGGACTCGATGCTCCATGCCCTCTCCCAGCCTGCCGATCCCGCGAACCTTGCCGTCATGGCCGAGCTGCACGGCCTGGCGGAACAGAACCCTGACATGGCGCGGGTCCACCTCGAAGCCTGGGATCATGCCGAACACCGGATTGTGGACTCACTGCAGACCCGCCTGGGCCAGGAGGCGGACCCGTTCTACACCAGCACCCTCGTGGCCGCGGTCCTCGCCTGCGGGCGCACCGCGTTTGCACAGTGGCAGCACCGCACCCGGGGAAAGATCACGCCGCAGACCCTCACGCTGCTTGAGGAACTCTTCTCTGAAGCCATCGGGTTCCTCCGCGACGGCTTCAGCCGCTAGACAGCCCCACCCGACCCGCCCACAGAAAGAAATCCATGGCATCCCTGCTTTACCGGCTCGGTAAATTCAGCTTCCGGCACCGCTGGTGGTTCCTCAGCGCCTGGCTCGTAATGCTCCTCGGCATTGGCGGGGCGTTCGCAGCCTTCAGCGCTCCGACCACCAACAACTTCACCATTCCCGGGTCCGAGAGCCAGCGTGTCCTTGACGAGCTGCGGAACCGGGTACCGGATGCCGCCGGAGGATCCGGGCGGATCGTCTTCGAAACCTCATCCGGCGAGGCCTTCACCGAAGCCGAGCGCCGGGCCGTCACGGACACGGTGGCAGAGCTGAACAGCCTCGACTTCCTGAAGTCCGTCAGTGATCCCTTCGAGATGCAGGCCCAGCTGGACGGCAGCGCGGACCAGCTCGCGGCAGGCCAGGCAGAGCTGGAGGCCGCCCGTGCGCAGCTGGAGGCAGGCAAGCCGCAGCTCGACGCCGCCGCGGCGCAGCTCGCCGCTGGCCGGGACCAGCTCGCCATGGCACAAATGCAGGCTGACCAGCTCGACGCTGCCGGACAGGTGCAGCAGGCAGAAGCTGTCCGGGCGCAGCTCAGCGCACAGGAAGAGCAGCTTGCTGCCGGTGAAGCCCAGCTCGCGGAGCAGCAGGGCGCCTACGACGACGGCGTGGCCCGGCTGGCCGACGGCGAAGAGGAGCTGCTGGAGGCCCAGCGCCTGGCTGAGGCCACGGACGGACTGCGCTTTGTCTCCGAGGACGGCGCCACCGCCTTCTCAGAGGTCCAGTTCCAGGAACAGTCATACTCGGTCACTCCCGAACAGCGCCAGGAAGTGCAGGACACGGCCAACCGGATCACCGATTCCGGCGTCCAGGTGTTCTTCAGCAAGGAGATCGTAGAGGACGTTTCCTCCCTGTTTGGACCCTCCGAAGGGATCGGCGTGGCCGTCGCCGCCGTCGTGCTCATCCTGATGCTGGGCACCCTGGTGGCTGCCGGACTGCCGCTGCTGATGGCACTGGTGGGCGTGATTGCCGGCGTGGGCACCACCATGGCCCTCACCGGCGTGGTGGAAATGACGTCAATTTCCCCCATGCTGGCGCTGATGCTGGGCCTCGCCGTGGGCATCGACTACTCCCTGTTCATCATCAACCGGCACCGCACGCAGCTGCTGCACGGCATGGAGCTGGAGGAATCGGCCGGCGTAGCCACCGGTACCAGCGGCAACGCCGTGCTGTTCGCCGGCCTGACCGTGGTGATCGCGCTGGCTGCGCTCGCCGTTCCCGGACTGCCGTTCCTCAGCGTGATGGGCCTGGCAGCAGCCGGCACCGTGGCCATGGCCATCCTGGTGGCGCTGACCCTCACCCCCGCCTTCCTGGGCTTCATCGGGAACCGCATCCTCTCGAAGAAGGCCTGGGCCAAGGCCGGCATCACTCCACCAGCGCCGCACGCGGCCCTGGCCCCGGAGGACCAGGCCGCAGCAGCCCAACACAAGGAAAACGGCAGCCCGCGCCGCTGGGGCCGGCTGGTCACGAAGCACCCGGTAATCACCGTGGTCCTCAGCGTCCTGCTGCTGGGAACCATGGCCATTCCGGCCGGTTCACTGCGCGTGGGACTGCCCGACGGCGGTTCGGAACCGGTGGATTCCACGGCGTACCAGGCGTACCAGCGGCTGGGGGACAGCTTCGGTGAAGGAATCAACGGACCGGTGATCGTGGTGGGCTACCTGCCCGACGGTCTCACGGACAGGGAGGCCTCGGACCTCACCTATGAAGTCGCCGGCAAGCTGCGCGGGCTGGAGAACGTCACCACGGTGGTCCCCGCCTCCACGAGCGACGACGGCGGCATGGTTGTCTACCAGGTCATCCCCGAGGGCGGGCCGGCCGCCGAAGGCACCGAGGACCTGGTGCACACCATTCGCGACGACGCGGGCCAGATTCAGGACGAGACGGGCGTGGAGATCGCCATCACCGGCCAGACCGGCATCAACATCGATGTCTCGGACAAGCTGATGGACGCCATGCCGGTCTACCTGCTGATCGTCGTCGGGCTGTCCCTGGTCCTGCTCCTGCTGGTCTTCCGTTCCGTCCTGGTGCCGCTGATCGCCACCGGAGGGTTCCTGCTCTCCCTGGCTGCCAGCTTCGGTGCCGTCGTGGCGATCTACCAGTGGGGCTGGCTGGGCGGTATCTTCGACGTGCACAACCCCGGTGCAGTCCTGAGCTTCCTGCCGATCATCCTGATCGGCGTGCTCTTCGGGCTGGCCATGGACTACCAGATGTTCCTGGTCTCGGGCATGCGCGAAGCCTACGTGCACGGTGAAGATCCGCGCCAGGCTGTCCGGAGCGGCTTTGACCACGCTTCCCGCGTAGTGACCGCAGCCGCGATCATCATGGTCTCGGTGTTCGCCGGTTTCATCTTCGCGCACCTGACGATGGTCCGCCCGATCGGTTTCGCCCTGGCGATCGGCGTCCTGCTGGACGCCTTCGTCATCCGCATGACGCTGATTCCGGCCGTGCTTCACCTGCTGGGCAAATCCGCCTGGTGGATTCCGAAGTGGCTGGACCGGATCCTTCCGGACGTGGACGTCGAAGGTGCCCGCCTGCTGGGTCCGGCGCAGTCCCCGGACGGTACCGGCGCGGAACAGGAACTGGCTTCGGCCGGACGCTGAACCGAAATGTGTCACACTTGTTGCGCTTCTGACCTGCACGGCAGACAGTACCGGTTACCATCGGGGTGCACTGCCCCGTTCCACAGCCCCCACCAAGCATTGGAGAGTGAGCCTGAATATGGCTACTGATTACGACGCACCGCGCAAGGTCGAAGAGGACGCCGGAACCGCTTCGATCGAAGAGCTTCAGGCCCGCCGGAGCGACAAGCAGTCAGCCGTAGTGGACGTGGACGAATCCGAGGCGGCGGAAGCCTTCGAACTGCCGGGCGCGGACCTCTCCAGCGAGGAACTGCTGGTCCGCGTAGTGCCGGCCCAGGAAGACGAATTCACCTGCGGCTCCTGCTTCCTGGTTCGCCACCGCTCCCAGTTCGCTGTGGAGAAGAACGGCACCAAGTACTGCAAGGACTGCGAGGGATAGAGGTCCCCGGCCGGCCGCCTTCCGGGCCGGGCACAGCCGCCGTACCCGGTTTCGGGTGCGGCGGTTGTGGTTAAAGCCGCCGGTGTGCTTTTGTTCCTTCCATGGTCAGTGCCGTGTCCGTCGCGCCCCGCAGCGCGCATCGGGTAGAGTGGACGGTTCGTAGGGGAGTATCCACCCACGCTGAACCTCGTCAACACGTAGGGCACCGACGCCCGGCCGGGGCCAGCGGGCAGCCAATGGCTGCCGGAGAGACTTGCGGTCCTTTGGTGTACCCTACGAAAGCAGAGACTCCATGACTGTTTCCCCCCTGATCTGGGGCGTGACGATCGTCGTCATCCTCGGCCTGCTGGCCTTCGACTACTTCTTCCACATCCGCAAGGCCCACATACCAACCCTGAAGGAAGCGGCCATTTGGTCCTCCATCTACGTGGGCCTGGCCGTCATCTTCGGCATCCTGGTGCTCGTCTTCGGCGGCGTCACCATGGGCGGCGAGTACTTCGCCGGGTACATCACGGAGAAAGCCCTCTCCGTGGACAACCTGTTTGTCTTCCTGATCATCATGGCGTCCTTCCGGGTGCCCCGCGAGGACCAGCAAAAGGTCCTGCTTTTCGGCATTGTCTTCGCGCTGATTGCGCGAACCGGGTTCATCTTCCTGGGCGCAGCGCTGATCAACTCCTTCTCCTGGATCTTCTACCTGTTCGGACTGATCCTGCTGCTCACCGCCGGCAACCTGCTCAAGCCCGAGGACAGCGAGAAGGATGAGGCAAACAACTTCATCATCCGCATCGCCAAGCGCGTCCTGCCCACCACGGACCACTACGACGGCGACAAGCTGATGACCGTCGAAAACGGCAAGAAGGTCCTCACCCCGATGCTGCTGGTCATGGTGGCAATCGGTGGAACCGACATCCTCTTCGCGCTGGATTCGATTCCCGCCATCTTCGGCCTGACGCAGAACACCTTCATTGTCTTCACGGCTACCGCGTTCTCCCTGATGGGCCTGCGCCAGCTTTACTTCCTGATCGACGGACTGCTGGACCGCCTGATCTACCTTTCCTACGGCCTGGCCGCCATCCTCGCCTTCATTGGCGTGAAGCTTGTGCTGCATGCCCTGCATGAGAACACCCTGCCGTTCATCAATAACGGCGAGCATGTGGAAGTGGTCGAAGTCAGTACAGGCCTGTCACTCAGCGTCATCATCGGCGTCCTGCTCATCACCGTCATTGCGTCGCTGGTCAGCCCGGCAGGCAAGGCCCAGACCGCCGTGAACAACGCCCGCCGCCATGCCAACGCCTACCTGGACCTCTCCTACACCTCGGATGAGGCCGAGCGGGAGCGCATCTACCGGGCACTCTGCGACGAAGAGAAGCAGATTCTGCAGATGGACAAGAAGTACAGGGACAAGGTTAAGGACATCGAGGACATCCGGACCGAAGTGGCCCGTGCCCACGAGGAACACTCGCGCTACTCCAGCAAGTAGCTGACTTCGGAAGGGCCCCGCAGCAGCAATGCTGAGGGGCCCTTCCTTCGTGTACGGAGGGCTTCAGCCCTGGACCCGCCGCTGGAGCGTGCTGCCGGGTGCGCCACGGTGTGCCGGGGGAGGGTTCCGCCGCATCAGGCGCGCCAGCAGGATGCCGGAGAGCACCGAGCCCAGTCCGCCGGCCGCAAGGTCCCCGATCGTGTCCCGGTAGCCGACGTTGATCGTGGCATCCACGTAGTAGTGCCCCCACCACTCGCCGAACTCCCACAGCACGCTCAGGGCCAGGCCCAGCGCAGTTACCACTGCTGGGACCGCGAAGGCCGGAACCGGCTGCCCGGAGTCCTGCCAGGCCGTCACGGCCCCGTAAGCTGCGAGCAGGTACCAGGCCATGACAGCGATGGTGCCGGTGGCCGCGAAATGGACGGCGAGGTCCCACCAGGAAATCCGTGCGTACAGGTCCATCACGCTGCTCCATGCGGCCAGGAGCAGGGTTAGGCCGTAGAGCGAAGAAAACAGCGGGGCTGCCGGCAGGCAGCGGGACACCAGGAGGCCCAGCAGCACCAGTGAGAACAGGGCTGCCTCAACCGGGCCGTACCAGAGCAGGGCCACCAGCAGGCTCACTGCGCCCAGCAGGCGGATGCCGTCCGAAACCACCTCGGAGGAAGAGGCCGGTCGGCGCAGGAGGGCATCGATCATGTTCTAACCGTAGCGGAGCAGAACTTCGGCCGCCCATACTCCGCGGCGGGCATCAGCCGCCCAGTTGCACGTAGGATCACTGGCATGCCAGCCCCCGCACATCCGTCCGTCAGCGTCGTCATCCCATGCCTCAACGACGCCGAAGCGCTGAGGACATGTCTCGCCTCGCTGGCCGTCCAGAGCGTGCAGCCCGCCGAAATTGTGGTGGTGGACAACAACAGCACCGACAACAGTGCCGAGGTGGCCCGCGGGCTCGGCGCCCGGGTGGTGTTTGAAGCCAAGCCCGGCATCCCCGCCGCGGCCGCCGCCGGATACGACGCCGCCACCTCGGACATCATTGCCAGATGCGACGCGGACTGCGTCCTTCCGCCGGAATGGATTAAGCAGTTAGCGGAACACTTCGCCGCCGACCCGCAGCTCGCCGCCGTCAGCGGACCGGGACGGTTCTATGGTTTCCCACCCCGGGCCGGGCGGATCCTCTCCGGGCTCTACCTCGGTTCCTACTACCAGGCGATGACGCTGGCGCTGGCCCACCGCCCCCTGTTCGGATCCAATCTGGCGCTGCGCACGGACGTGTGGCGCGAGGTAGGTCAGGCAGTTCACCGGGAAGACCCGGAGCAGCACGACGACGTCTGCCTCAGTGCGCACCTGGGCCAGGACTACCGCTGTGCCTGGGACCGAAACCTCGTGGTTGGCATGGCACCGCGGGCGGTGACCGGCTGGTCCAACCTGGTCCGCCGCTTCCGCCGGGCCTTCCACACCCTTGCGGTGCACTGGCAGGCAGCGCCGCCGTGGGAACGCTGGATCAGGCGTTTTCGGGGTAAAGCAGGGGAAGCTGCAGCACCAGCCAGGGACTGAAAGCCCAGGGCGTGAGCCGCACGGATTCAACCAGCTTCGCCGGATCGGCCCAGGTCCAGTCCATGACCTCATCCGCGGCCGGGACCGGGTCGGCCTCCGCAACGGCGGTGTAGACGGGGCAGATCTCGTTCTCCACGATGCCCGAGGCATCAACGGCCCGGTAGCGGAACTCGGGAAGCGCGACGGCGATGCTGTTCAGCGTCAGTCCCAGCTCGCGTTCGGCCCGGCGCACCACGGCATCCTCGGTGGCCTCACCGGGACCGGGATGGCCGCAGAACGAGTTGGTCCAGACTCCGGGCCAGGTCAGTTTGGAGAGCGCCCGCCGCGTCACGAGGATGCGGCCATCCGGGTGGTAGACGTGCGTCGAGAAGGCCAGATGCAGCGGCGTGTCGCTTGTATGCACGGTCATCTTGTCCGCTGTACCTATCATTTGGCCCCCTTTATCGACCAGAATGACTTCTTCCCGGCGTTGCGGCATTTCTTCCCCTAACGATCAGCGTGTTTACTTTATGCATGGAGACAGAACACTTGCCTGACGAGAGAATTGGCCATCAGCAGGTGGACCGTGTCCTGGACAGGTTCTTCACCGCGGCCAAGGAACGCGCCGAGCGGATCAGTCCCAGCTACCTTAGCCTCTGGGAGACCCTCGAAAAATCCACGGTTGGCGGCAAGAGGCTGCGCCCGCAGATCGTGATGACCGCCTACACACACCTGGGCGGAACCGATCTGGAAGCGGCAGCCCGGGTGGGTGCGGCATTCGAACTCCTGCACACCGCGCTGATCGTCCACGATGACGTGATTGACCTGGACTTTGTCCGCCGCGGCCAGGACAACGTCTCCGGGGTCTACCGCCGGATGGCCGAGACTGCCGGCGAACCAGCCGAAGTAGCCCGGCACCGCGGACTGTCCGTGGGCATCATCGCCGGAGACCTCGCCCTGACCGGCGCCTTTCGCATGCTTGACTCCGTCTCCACGGACCCCATGACCCGCGAAATCCTGGCAGGGATCCTTGACGAAGCCGTCTTCGCGTCCGCCGGCGGAGAACTGATCGACGTCGACTTCTCCTTCGCGGCCGGCTCGCCGCCCCTGGCCGAGATCCTGGACATGGAACGGCTGAAGACCGCCGTGTACTCCTTCGAAGCCCCGCTGCGCGCCGGCGCGGTCCTGGCCGGAGCCGGCACCGAAGTCGCCTCTGCCCTCGGCCGGTTCGGCCGCGACATTGGCATCGCCTACCAGCTGGTGGATGACCTGCTGGGTGTTTTCGGCAATGAAAGCGCCACGGGCAAGTCCAGTATGGGGGACCTCCGCGAAGGCAAGCGCACCGTGCTGATCGCCTATGCCGCGCAGACCGCCGGCTGGCCGGAGCTCTCCGGCATTATTGGCCGCCCGGACATGGCTCCGGAGGACGCAGACCGTGCCCGCAGGATCCTGGTGGATTGCGGTGCCCGGCAGTACGCCCAGGACCTCGCTGCGAACTTCGCCTCGAGTGCCCGCAGCTACCTGGAGTGCGCCGAGGTGCCGGCTGGCCTGGCAGCGGTGCTGGACGACGTCGTTTCCGCTTCCGTGAACCGGGGCCGGTAGCCGTGGGCCAGACCACGGGGCTGCCCCTCTACAACCAGGCTGCCGTTGATACGGCCGCAGTCATGATCCGGGCCTACTCCACATCCTTCGGGCTTGCTTCCCGGCTGCTGGCACCCCGGACCAGGCGCCAGATCGAAACCATCTACGCGCTGGTCCGGCTGGCGGATGAGATCGTGGACGGGGTCGCCGCTGCCGCAGAGGTTCCTCCACCCGAGATCCGGCGCATGCTCGATGACCTGGAGGCCGAGACGGCAAACGCGCTGCGCACCGGCTACAGCGTGAACCTGGTGGTCCATGCTTTCGCACTGACCGCCCGCCGCACCGGGATCGGCACGGACCTCACCGGACCCTTCTTCCGGTCCATGCGTGCGGACCTGACCCGGGCCGAACACACCCAGGCCAGTTTCGAGGACTACGTCTACGGATCCGCCGAAGTGATCGGCCTGATGTGCCTCCAGTGTTTCCTTGACGGCCGGACGGTTCCCGCTGACCAGGAAAAACGCCTGCGCGAGGGAGCGCAGCGGCTGGGCTCCGCGTTCCAGAAGGTGAACTTCCTCCGCGACCTGGCGGAAGACTTCGAGGCACTGGGCCGCAGCTACTTCCCCGGCGTCACCGTGGACGCATTCACGGAGGCCGACAAGCACCGGCTGCTGGACGACATCGAAGCGGACCTCCTCGTCTCCGGGGCGGCCATCGCCGAGCTGCCCCGGGACTGCCGCCCCGCCGTCGCGCTGGCCCAGGAACTGTTCGCGGAGCTCGCCCGCCGTCTGCGCCGGACCCCGGCATCCCGGCTTCGCACCACGCGGATCCGGGTACCGAATCCCGTCAAGCTGCGGATCGCAGCGGACGCGGTCTACCGGCACCGGCTGCGCCGCACCTCCGTCCCGGCCTACTCCACCCCCGACGCCGAAAGGGCGCCATGACCCCCGGAAAATCCACGTCCAGCCCGCGTACCGCCGTCGTTATTGGCGGGGGAATCACCGGCCTCGCCACCGCGGCCCTCCTGGCCCGCGAGGGCCTGGACGTCACGGTGCTGGAGAAGAACAGCACACCCGGCGGCCGCACCGGCAACTGGGAAACCGAAGGCTTCCGCTTCGACACCGGGCCCTCCTGGTACCTGATGCCCGAGGTATTCGACCACTTCTTCCGCCTGCTGGGCACCAGCGCGGAGGAACAGCTGGAACTGGTGCAGCTGGACCCGGGGTACCGCGTGTACTTCGAGGACGAGGCTGCTCCGGTTGATGTGCAGGCCACCCGTGCGAAGAACGTTGAACTGTTCGAGTCGCTGGAACCCGGAGCCGGCGCCCGGCTGGAGAAGTACCTGGATTCCGCTGCCGAGGTCTACGACATGGCAAAGAAGCGTTTCCTCTACAGCACCTTCGCCTCTTTCCTGCCGCTGCTGCGCCCGGACGTGCTCTCCCGCGGGCCTCGCCTGGCGAAGCTGCTGCTGCAGCCGCTGAGCTCCTTCGTGGCGAAGCGGTTCACCGACCCGCGGATCCGGCAGATCCTGGGCTATCCGGCAGTGTTCCTGGGCTCTTCCCCGTTCACGACGCCGAGCATGTACCACCTGATGAGCCGCCTGGACCTGTCCGACGGCGTGCTCTATCCGCGCGGCGGGTTCCACCGGCTGATCACGGTGATCGCTTCCCTGGCCGAATCCGAGGGCGTGAAGATCCAGCTGGAAGCCAACGTCACCGCGATCCGCACCGAGCAGCAGGGCAACGGCAGGGCCCGGGCCACCGGCGTCGAATACCGCGACGCCGCCGGCATGCCTGCAGTGCTCGACGCCGACCTGGTGGTCTCCGCGGCTGACCTGCACCACACCGAAACCCGGTTGCTGCCCGCCCAGCTGCAGACCTACCCGCCGAAGTACTGGGAATCCCGCATCCCCGGCCCCGGCGGTATCCTCCTGCACCTGGGCGTCCGCGGCGAACTGCCGGAGCTGGCCCACCACACCCTGCTCTTCACCAAGGACTGGGAAGCGAACTTCGAAAAGATCTTCGGCAAGCACACGTCGGTGCCGGACCCGGCGTCGCTGTACATCTGCAGGCCCTCAGCCACGGATGAGGATGCCGCCCCTGAAGGACACGAGAACCTCTTTGTGCTGGTCCCCGTCCCGTCGGACCCCGCGCTGGGCAGTGGCGGCGTGGACGGCGCGGGCGATCCGCGGCTTGAGGCGATGGCGGACACCGTCATTGCCCAGATCTCCGGCTGGGCCGGCATCCCGGACCTCGCCGAGCGGATCACCGTGCGCCGGACGGTGGGACCGGGCGACTTCACCGCGGACTTCAATTCCTGGAAAGGTACGCTGCTGGGCCCGGCACACGTGCTGAAGCAAAGCGCCTTCCTGCGCGGCACCAATGCTAGCCGCAAGGTGGACGGCCTGCTGTACGCCGGCGGGTCAACCTTGCCTGGAATTGGGCTGCCGATGTGCCTCATCAGCGCCGAGCTGGTCCTCAAGCGCCTGCGCGGGGACACCAGCACCGAGGCGCTTCCCGAGCCGCCCCGGGTATCGGAGAAGACACACTGATGGGGGCTTTGTACCTGCTGTTCCTGCTGGCATCGATCGGCTGCATGATGCTGCTGGACCACCGTTTTCAGCTGTTCTTCTTTTCCGGGGCACCCCTGCGTGCCGCGGCCGTCCTGGTTGCGGGACTGGCATTCTTCCTGGTCTGGGACCTCTTCGGCATTGGCCTGGATATCTTCTACCGCGGCGAAACCCAATTCATGCTCGGCCTTGAACTGGCACCCCACCTGCCGCTGGAAGAAGCGTTCTTCCTGGCCTTCCTCTGCTACCTCACCATGGTGCTGTTCGGCCTGCTGAAGGTAGCGGCGGCCCGTTTCGGCAGGCCCCACACGCAGGCGGGGGCGCAGCGGTGACCTACTGGCTGCTGAACCTCTGTTTCCTGCTCCCCGCTGCGGGTCTGCTCGCAGCAGCACTGCTGCGCCGCCGTCGTTCCGGCCTCAGCAACCGCGGCTTCATCCTGCGCCTGGCCGGAACCGCCGGGGTGCTGCTGGCGCTGACTGCCGTCTTCGACAACCTGATGATCGCCGTGGACCTGTTCGGCTATAACCCTGAGCGCATCTCCGGTGCGTTCCTGGGCCTGGCCCCGCTGGAAGACTTCGCCTATCCGCTGGCCGCCGTCCTTTTGCTGCCCGCGCTCTGGGAACTGCTGTCCCCGCGCGCCGCCCTCCCGGAGGAGAATCAATGAGCGCCCCCGCCACCCGCACGCCCGGCACCCTTCGGATGCTGCTGCTCTCCTCCCGGCCGCTTTCCTGGGTCAACACTGCCTACCCCTTCGCAGCCGCGTACCTGCTGACCACGGGCGGGATTGACGCGGCATGGGTGATCGGCACGCTGTACTTCCTGATCCCGTATAACCTGGCCATGTACGGCATCAATGACGTCTTCGACTATGAATCCGATCTGCGCAATCCACGCAAGGGCGGCGTGGAAGGAGCGTTGCTGGACCGCCGGTTCCACCGCATCACGCTGTGGGCGGCGGTCGCTGCCAACGTGCCGTTCCTGGCGGTGCTGGCGTTTCTGGGCTCCCCGCTGTCCTGGCTGGTGCTGGCGGTCAGCGTTTTCGCGGTTATCGCTTACAGCGCTCCCGGCCTGCGGTTCAAGGAACGGCCGTTCCTCGACTCCATTACTTCGAGCACGCACTTCGTCTCCCCGGCCGTGTACGCGCTGGTGCTCGCCGGCGCGCAGTTCACCCCGGGACTCTGGGCGGTGCTGGGCGCGTTCTTCCTGTGGGGCATGGCGAGCCAGGCCTTTGGCGCCGTGCAGGACATCATTCCCGACCGCGAGGGCGGACTGTCTTCCATTGCCACCGTGCTTGGCGGCAAGACCGTAGTGCGGCTGGCCTTCGCTGCCTACGCTGCGGCCGGAGCCCTCATGCTGCTCACCCCGTGGCCCGCGCTGCTCGGTGCACTGCTGGCAGTGCCGTACCTGCTGAACCTCGTTCCGTTCCTGGGTATTACCGACGAACGGTCCGAGGAAGCGAACACCGGCTGGAAGCGGTTCCTGAAGCTGAACTTCCTGACCGGTTTCCTCGTCACCATGCTGCTGATCTGGTACTGGCCCTCCCGCTAACCCTCCCCAAATCATCGAGATAGCAGAAACTGCACGTTACAGCGCTGAGACGGGCAGTTTCTGTCATCTCGATGGGGAGGGAAGACAAAAGCGGCCGGCCCCCGAAGGGACCAGCCGCTTTTCAGCTAGCCGAAGGGCCGCAGGCTACTCAGCGACGCCGACGAACTCGGCCTTTTCGTTGGCCGTGGTCTCACCGGCAGCCAGGTTGGCCCGCAGCTTGGCGCCGAGGCCGGCGTCAACGTTGGTCCAGTACTGGATCGCAGCTTCGCGGATGTGCGGGCGCTGCACACCGGAAACAGCACCGGTGATGGTCTCCAGGAAACGCTCCTTGGCGGCGTCGTCGAACACCTCGCGGTACAGCGTGCCGGCCTGGCCGAAGTCGCTGTCCTCGGAGTGCAGGGTCGCTGCGGAACGCACCAGTGCGCCGTCGTTCTCCCACGTGCCTTCGCCGGCGAGTCCCGGGTCCGCCACGGGGCCGCCCATGGTGTTCGGGGCGTAGACCGGGGTTTCCGGGGAGTTGAAGGCGAAGCGGCCGTAGCCGTCCTGGGAGTAGTTGTTAACTGGGGCCTTCGGCGCGTTGACCGGCAGCTGGTTGTAGTTGGTGCCAACGCGGTAGCGCTGGGCATCCGGGTAGGAGAAGATGCGGGCCATCAGCATCTTGTCCGGGGAGGCTGCAATGCCCGGAACCAGGTTGGCGGGGGAGAGTGCCACCTGCTCAATCTGGGCGAAGAAGTTCTCCGGGTTGCGGTTCAGGGTGTGGGTGCCCACTTTGATCAGCGGGTAGTCAGCGTGCGGCCAGACCTTAGTCAGGTCGAACGGGTTGAACCGGTAGTTCTTGGCATCCTCGTACGGCATGACCTGGACGTGCAGGTCCCAGGACGGGAAGTTGCCCTCTGCGATGTTCTCGTAGAGGTCGCGGCGGTAGTAGTCGGCGTCGGCGCCGGCGATGCGCTCTGCCTCTGCACCGGTGATCTCGTGGTTGCCCTGGTTCGAGGTGAAGTGGTACTTCACCCAGAAACGCTCACCGGCAGCGTTGATCCACTGGTAGGTGTGGGAGCCGAAGCCGGGCATTTCACGCCAGGAGCGCGGGATGCCGCGGTCGCCCATGAGGTACGTGACCTGGTGTGCGGACTCGGGGGACTGGGTCCAGAAGTCCCACTGCATGTCTGCGTCACGCAGGCCGGAACCCGGGAGGCGCTTCTGCGAGTGGATGAAGTCCGGGAACTTGATTCCGTCGCGGATGAAGAACACCGGAGTGTTGTTTCCGACGATGTCGTAGTTGCCCTCGGAGGTGTAGAAACGCAGTGCGAAACCGCGGACGTCGCGCCAGGTGTCGGGCGAGCCCATTTCACCGGCTACGGAGGAGAACCGCTGGATGGTTTCGGTGGTGGTGCCGGGCTGGAAAACAGCGGCACGGGTGTACATGGACACGTCTTCGGTGACGGTGAATTCGCCGAACGCGCCGCCGCCCTTGGCGTGCACGATGCGCTCCGGGATGCGCTCCCGGTTGAACTGGGCAAGCTTCTCAACCAGGTAGCGGTCGTGGAGGACAACCGCGCCGTCAGCTCCGTGGGACAGCGAGTGTGCGTCGCTGGCAACCGGAGTGCCGGTCTGGGTGGTGGTGAAGTTCGACATTCTCTCTCTTTCTTCTTTTGGGTGGAGTGTTAAAGCCAAGGGGTCAGGAAGTCTTGACGGCAGTGTCCGGCTTCGCTGCGCAGTCGGCGCAGAGGCCCTGGTAGAGCACATCGGCAATCTGGATGGTCATGCCGTGGGTGTTGCTGGGGGTCAGGCACGGTGCATGCCCGACGGCGCAGTCAACGTCCTCGATGCGCCCGCAGCCGGTGCACATGGCGTGGTGGTGGTTGTCATCAACGCGTGTCTCATAGAGGGCGGGGGAGTGCGGCGGTTCGATCCGCCGCAGCATTCCTGTTTCCGTGAGGTCGGTGAGGACTACGTAGACAGACTGGAGGCTGATGTCCGGAAGGGTGGTCCGCACAATAGCTGCGACTTCATCCGCCCCTGCGTGGGGGGAATGGTCGACGGCGTCCAGCACGGCCAGGCGCTGCTTGGTGACCCGGCGTCCGTGTGCACGCAGCTGCGCTGACCACTTGTCAGTGGTTGCCGCGGAGGCTGCTGTGGAAGTCATGCAACAAGAGTACAGCTTATTCTGATCTATTCATAATAAGGTTCCCCTAAGTCTCCGGCTTAGGCTGGAAGCGCGGCCGTGAGTGCAGCCGCGAACCAGGAGGCGAAGTGTCCGCAACAGCTGCCAGGCCCGGGGTGCGCCGCCTGCGCACGGGTGGGATTGAGGTAGGACTCCGTTCGTCCGGAACGCCCGGACCAGACGTAGTCCTGGTGCATGGAATCGGCGCTTCCTCACGCTACTTCGAGCCCCTGGCATGCGAACTCTCCCGGGACCACAACGTCCATCTGGTGGAGCTGCCAGGCCACGGCGGAATGGAGCGTCCGCAGGCAGGCCTCACGATGGCCGGTTACGGCGCGGCCGTTACCGGGGCCCTGCGGCAGGCCGGTATTGAAGATGCCCTGCTGGCCGGCCACTCCATGGGATGCCAGGTTGTGGTGGAAGCCGCGCTCGCGGACCCCGGGCTGGTCGCTTCGATGCTGCTCCTTGCCCCTACCGTGAACCGGGCCGAGCGGAATGCTGCCGCCCAGGCCTTCCGGCTGGCCCAGGACACGCTGCACGAAACCCTCGCCGTAAACCGCATCGTCTTCACCGACTACCTGCGCACGGGCCCGCGCTGGTACCTCGGCACCCTCCGCAGCATGCTGGACCACCGGATGGAAGCGCGGCTGGCACTCACGCACTGCCCGGTGGCGGTGGTCAGCGGCAGCAGGGATCCGATCGTTCCCCGCTCCTGGCTGCTCCGGCTGGAAGAGTCCCGCGACGGCGTCGTGCTCGGTGAGGTTCCCGCTGCGCCCCATGTCCTGATGTGGAACAGCCCCGAACCCACCGCCGAGTGGGTGCGCAAACTCCGGAAGGCCGTGCGGTGAGCGGCACGGTGTCCCGCCCGGACGCCGAGCGCGGACTGAAGTACCGCCTGCGGCTGGCCGCCGCGTGGGCGGCAGACTACGCCTACGTGGCCCGCCGGCAGGTCCAGGGTTTCCTGTGCCGCGAAGATCCGTCGGCCTACCTGCATCCGGACCCGGATGCCGGGCAGCGCGAACCGGTAGTGCTGATCCCGGGAGTCTACGAGGACTGGCAGCTGCTGCGTCCGCTCGCCGAAGCCCTCGCGGCCCGCGGGCACCCGGTCCATACCGTCACGACGCTCGGCTACAACCGGGGCCGGATCGACGAGATGGCGCGGCGGGTGGAGCACTACCTGACTGCGGCTGACCTGGACAGCGCCGTGATTGTTGCGCACAGCAAGGGAGGGCTGATCGGCAAGCATGTCCTCCTGGGACCGCAGGGGCACCGCATCCGCCGCATGGTTGCCGTGAACGCACCCTTTTCCGGCTCGCCGTATGCCCGCTATTTCCTGGTCCCGTCCATCCGCGCGTTCTCACCGCGTAACGAACTGCTGCGCGGATTGCAGGCCAGCCTGGAGGCAAACGCCAGGATCACTTCGATTTACGCGGCCTTTGATCCGCATATTCCCGGCGGCAGCCGGCTCGACGGCGCCCGCAACCTGCAGCTGGAGGCAATGGGACACTTCCGGCCGCTGGGGGATACGGAACTGCACCGGCTGGTAGTGGACGAGGTGGAGGCAGGGGGCGCCTGACCCGGCCCGCCGGAAGGGGACTAGCTTGCCCCCTGCGCGAGCGCACGCTCGACCGCCGACTGGATGCCGGAAGTCCACGGCTCCCCATGCCCGGTGAGCACCGTGGGTGCTGCGGTCTCCGCCAGCGCCTGCAGCGAGGCGAGCGCCGCGGCGCTGTCCGCCGTCGCCGCCCCGGAGACGATCTGCGGTCCGCGGCCACCGGTGTAGGGATTCAGGGTCACAAGGGCGTCGC
The DNA here is from genome assembly GCF_009193255.1 of Arthrobacter koreensis. Lineage (GTDB taxonomy): Bacteria > Actinomycetota > Actinomycetes > Actinomycetales > Micrococcaceae > Arthrobacter_B > Arthrobacter_B koreensis. Next base: position 584,828 of record NZ_WACG01000001.1, on the reverse strand, counting down.
CGGCAATCAGCGCCCCGCGGTCCGGAAAATGCAGCGCGGTGTGTCCGGCGGTGTGTCCCGGGGTGTGGATCAGTGCGGGTGTGCCCGGCAGCGCTGCAGCAGCTGCCTCATCCAGATCCAGCACGTCGGCCACGCCGCGGACCACCAGCGCGCCCGCCATCGTCATGGCACCGAGCTGGCGCAGGGACGCCGGAAAGCGCAGCGGGTACTGGAACCGGGGCCGTTCGTGGCCGTAGCGGTAGGGGTGGGCGGCAATGTAGTGGTCCGCGGGATTGGCGAGCACCGGTGCCCGGAACTCAGCGCGCAGTTTCGCCGCCGTGCCCACGTGGTCAAAGTGCCCGTGGGTCAGCACGATGGCGCTGACCGATCCCGGGCCGTACCCGAGGGAGCGGACAGCCGAGGAAATCGCGTGCTGCGAGGCAGGCAGCCCGGTGTCCACAATCAGCACCTCACCGTCGCCCTCCACCAGGTAGGCATTGGTGTAGGCGTGCTCAATCAAGTGGATGCCCTCGGCAACATTGCGGGTCAGCATGGATCCTCCTGGTGGACAGTGCGGACGTCCCGGACGTAAGGCCCGGAGCAATATCGTAAGCATGCTTTGCTCCGGGAAGGGACGTTTTGGCCGGACCCGTAGTGCACGGCATCACGGAACACCCGCGGCGCTCGCCTAGACTGCTCTGGTGCCCAGACTGCTAGCTGACCTCTCCCCGCTGCGCGAAAGCCGGGATTTCCGCCGGCTCTGGACCGGAACCGCGCTCTCGGCGGTGGGCACGCAGCTGACACTCGTAGCCGTCAGCCTGGAGGTCTATGAGCTGACGCAGTCCAGCCTCTACGTCGGCATGCTCGGCGTCGTGGGGCTGGTGCCGCTGGTGCTGGCAGGACTCTACGGCGGGTCCGTGGTGGACGCCTATGACCGGCGGAAGGTGGCCCTGTTTTCCGCCGTCGTCCTCTGGCTGACCACCATCGGCATTGCCGTCCAGGCGTGGCTGGGCCTTGAAAGCGTATGGCTGCTGTTCGCCCTGGTGGCAGTGAACGCCGGAGCCGGCGGCCTGAACCATCCGGCCCGCAGTGCCATCATTCCGCGGCTGGTGCGGCCCGAACTGCTTCCGGCCGCCAACGCGCTGAGCATGATCACCTTCGGCATTGCGATGGCGGCCGGACCGCTGCTGGCCGGTGTGCTCGTGGGCCAGGTTGGCTACGGCTGGACCTACACGATCGACGTCGTGACCTTCACCGCCGCCATGTGGGCGCTGTACCGGCTGGATCCGATGCCGCCCGTGGGCCAGGTGCAGAAAGCCGGGCTGAAATCCGTCCTGGAGGGATTCACGTTCCTGGGCACCCGGCCAAACATCCGCATGACGTTCATCGTGGACCTCGCCGCGATGGTGCTGGCCCAGCCCCGGGCACTGCTGCCGGCCATCGGTGCCCTGATGCTCGGCGGCGGGGCGGAAACCGTCGGAATCCTGCTCGCAGCCACCGCCGCGGGGTCCTTCCTGGCCGGGCTGTTCTCCGGCCCGCTGGGCCTGGTGCGCCGGCAGGGGCTGGCCGTGATGTGGTCGGTGGTGGCATGGGGACTTTCGGTCTCGGCCTTTGGAGTAGTGGTGGTCCTGGCGGGGGAGCACGACGGCGGCGGAGTCTCGCCATGGCTCCTGCCTGCGGCGCTTGCCATGGGAGCTGCTGGAATCGCGGATTCGATCAGCGGAGTTTTCCGGTCAACCATCCTTCAGGCCGCCACACCGGATGCAATGCGCGGCCGGCTGCAGGGCGTGTTCGTCGTGGTGGTTGCCGGCGGGCCGCGGCTCGGTGACCTGGTGGCCGGTATCGACGCGTCCTTCCTTGGCGAAGGCTGGGCCGCGGTCGCCGGTGGACTGGCTTGCGCCGTCGCCGTCCTGGTCCTGGCCCGGCTGCAGCCTGGGTTTGCCCGCTATGACGCCCGGCATCCCGAGCCCTGAGCCGGGCGGCGCTGCGGAACAGCGTGGATCCCGGATACGTTAACGCTGAGGAAAAGTACTGCGGAAGGTTCTGGACCTGCGCTCCTGATGGGAGGGCGGGGCCTCCCGCCTAGGAAGGATCGTGTACACGTGCACCGACATTTCAACGGTTTGAAGACAGCAGCCCTCTTTGGGGTGCTCTTCGCTGTGCTGCTGGGTATCGGCGGCCTGCTGTCCAGTGGCACGGGCAGTTCCGCGTTCATCTGGATTTTCCTGTTCATCGGGCTCGCCACCACCGCGTACAGCTACTGGAACAGTGACAAGCTCGCCATCCGTGCCATGCACGCCGTCCCCGTCACGGAGGCCCAGGCGCCGGAAATGTACCGGATTGTCCGTGAGCTCTCAGCCAAGGCCAACAAGCCGATGCCGCGCCTTTACATTTCGCCGACCATGGCGCCCAATGCCTTCGCTACCGGCCGCAACCCGGAGAATGCTGCCGTGTGCTGCACCCAGGGAATCCTGCAGCTGCTCAACGAACGCGAGCTTCGCGGCGTGCTGGGCCATGAGTTGATGCACGTCTACAACCGGGACATCCTCACCTCCTCGGTTGCCGCCGCGATCGCCGGAGTCATCACCTCGCTCGGCCAGTTCCTGCTGTTCTTCGGCGGCGGGGACCGCCGCAACCAGAACCCGCTGGCCATGATCGCCATGGCAATCCTCGCGCCGCTGGCCGCTTCACTGATCCAGATGGCCATCGGGCGGACCCGGGAGTACGACGCCGATGAAGACGGTGCGACGCTGACTGACGATCCGCTGGCGCTGGCTTCGGCGCTGCGCAAGCTGGAAACCGGCACCCAGCAGGCACCGCTGCCCAACACGGACCAGAAGCTGGTCAACACCTCCCACCTGATGATTGCCAACCCGTTCCGCAACGGCGTGCGCGGCCTGCTGGCCACCCACCCGCCGATGGCGGACCGGATCCGCCGCCTCGAAAACATGGCGGGACGTCCCCTCGGTTCCTAACCGAACTGCCCGAGCGGAACCGGCAACGACACAGAGAGCGAGCACAGATGCGGCTGATCCTCGTCCGCCACGGCCAGACGCCGTCGAACATTGAACGGCTGCTGGACACCGGCGCACCCGGTCCCAGCCTGACAGACCTCGGGATGGCACAGGCGGCGGCCCTGCCGCAGGCGCTGGGGCACGAACAGATCAGCGGGGTCTATGCTTCCAACCTGGTGCGCACGCAGCTCACGGCAACACCGCTTGCCGACGCCCTGGCCCAGCCGATCGAGGTTCGGGACGGACTGCGGGAAATCTCCGCAGGAAGCCTTGAGATGCGCGGTGACAGCGAGTCCATCCAGGCCTATCTGCGCACCGTGTACGCCTGGGTGCAGGGGGACCTGTCCCTGCAGATGCCCGGCGGACCGGACGGCGCCGAAACCCTGGGACGTTTCGACGAGGTGGTGGCTGAGCTGCAGCGCACCGGCCTGGAGACTCCGGTGATCTTCAGCCATGGCGCGATCATCCGGGCCTGGGCCACGGCGCGCGCCCGCAACGTGGGACCGGACTTCATTGTCCACAACACGCTGAGCAACACCGGAATCGTGGTGCTCGAATCGCGTCCCGCCGCCAGCGGTCCTGCCAGGGAGCTGCTTACCTGGCAGGGAGAGGCCGTTGGCGGCGCCGCGCTGGAAGATCCGGATACGGACGGGCCCGCGGCCGACGACGTCGAGCTGGCACCCTAAGCGGGTTCCGGCCGGAACAGCGACGGCGGCGCTCCCCGAACCCGGGGTGCGCCGCCGTCGTCGTGTCCGGCCGGGCCGGAGGCCTAGCGGAAGTTGATGAACCTCTAGACAATGGTTGGGCTCCGCTGAGTATGTCGTTTTACCGCTAGCTTTCGGGCTTTATGGTGTTGGTGCTGCATGGCCGAATAGGTGCGTTTGTGGACCTGCGGCGGACTTTCTGCGGACTAACCCCGCCTCCCAAACGGATCCGGCTCCGGTTCGGCAGTCCAGTCGTTGGCTGCGTTCTTGCGGTCGCGGACCCATGCGACGAGCTTTTCAATGTCGTCCGCGTGGAGCATGATGCGGTTTTTGCTGAGCCGGGTGTGGATGCCCGAGACTCGGCAGTAGTTGCGGAGTTCGGTTTTGGTCATCCCGAGTTCGGGAGCCACTTCTTCTGGGGTTCGAAAGACGGTGTTCTCGTTATTGGGCGTCATGCAGGGCGAGCCTATCCGTGAGGCTGGATCCAGCTAACTAGGCTCACTAAGAAATGTGGGGATTTGCATAGGAGTAAGGATGGCCGAGAGTGGCTGAGAAGATGGCTTATACAGTCCAGGAAGCGGCCGCAGCATACGGTGTCAGCGCAGACGTCATCCGGGCCCACATCAAAGCCGGCAACCTCGCAGCTCGCTATCCAACATCTCGGCCCATCATCGGTTCTGAAGAGCTCAAAGACTGGTTTGACGCTCTGCCCTCGGAGGCGCCTAGGGGCTAGACCCTGCCCCCTGTGTCTCCTACGGAAGGACGCCAGCGGCGTCCAGGGCGATTTGCAGGAATGGATAGGGCCCCACCAGCGCACTTTAGTCCCGAAGTTTGCGGAGTGCTGCTGCGATGCGGTCTTTGTCGTATCCGCCGTGTTGTGTGCCGGCTACGATTTGCGCTATTTCGTCTTGCTGTGCGGGGGAGAAGCGGTAGAGGCGGCCGATCCTGTCGCAGGGCCATTTTCCCGAGCTCGCTTTCCGGCGGACCGTATCGGCCCCGATCCGGTACTTGGCGGCCATCTCCTGGGCTGTCGCGTAGGACTCTGATGAACGGGCCATGGTTAGGCGGATCCTTTGATGAACGTCATGCGCGGGAGTCTAGGTCAGTGGCGCGTCTTCGAGGCTCACATCTGAGGTGCATCTACGATCAGGCCATGACAGATGACGGACGAAGCCTAACGGTCGAGCAACTCGCAGAGAGATGGCAACGCCGGCCCCAATGGATCACAAAGGCCGCCCGTGCTGGAGACATTCCCGGTGCTTGGAAACTCGGGCATCTCTGGCGGTTCCGGCTAGTCGAGATCGAGGCCTACGAACTCGCACAGCAGATCCAGCCGAGAGCGGCAGACGAGAGTTGGCAGCCTTTTGGGGATGGCCCAGGCCCTGACAGTATCTTCGCTCTGACTCCACTGGCTCTGAAACGCCTGCAGAACAAGCAGCGCCGAGAGCTGGGGCACTTCTATTTTTCTGGGGGAACGGAAGGTCCTGCTGTCTGTCATGAAGCCAGAGCCTAGCCCTAGCTGCATCGGGCGGGGGCCGGTCAGAACCGATCTTGGGCGCGATCAGTCTTCGCTTAGCAGGGAATGCTGCGCCGCGACTGAAAGCAAGGTTGAAAAGATGATTTCACCTGGCTCAGGCTTTATGCCTACAGCTCCTTGTGGCTCTGGTAGCCAATCGTCGGAAGGGACTTCCTTGAAGGACGAGAGGATCAGCGCAAAGGTTTCTTTATCCGTAACGCCGCACATGGAAATGGCAAGATATGCATCCTCATGGTCCTTGATCCTGATACGAACACGAACCTCAGAGCGCTCGGTGAAGAGGAGAGACTCGGTTTGGCCGCTCCTCATTGACGCACGTCCAACGGTTCGAATTGCCCTTTTGACCGCTTGTTGTGCCTCGACAGCACGCTCTGCGTCCCAGCGCATCCAATCCCACTGAACCGGTGTCCTGGTGGTGGGGTCCTCTGGCAAGTTGTCATAGAAGTCATCCTGCCTGCTGTCCTGCTTGCGGTGCCCGGCGTCGCTCAGCCACCACGAAACAGGGAGGTCCATGCCTGGGTGGGGGCATTCGAATGATCCAACAATCCCGCGTAGATCGTTTACTTTAGCCTGATACCAAGGCTGGTCGTTCAAGCTCTGGATCCGCACCGAACCGCCCGCAGCTACTTTTCCGGGGACAGTTTGTGCTTTAACGACCAGGGGATGGTCAAGTTTGCTGAGGTCAACGCCCAAATCCGGGACTGCGATGGCGAGTTTGTCGAGTACGGCCTTAGACGGGCGTACGAAAGGGGACTCAGGCATGGATACATCCTAAGTCCCCTTCGGTATTATTCTGGAACGCCACCCAGTTCGTCGAGCTCAGATTTAGTGTATCCAGTCATCATCGACACAACTGCAGCATTGCTGCCGTCTAGTTTGTGCATGACTTCTTGGATGCTCGCGTTCAGTTCGTCTCGGTGAGCCTCGATATAGTCGCGAACTGCAGCATCAACAAGATCTTTCTTGCTGCGGCCAAGAAAATGGGCTGCGTGAGAAATGAGCTGATCGACTTCTTCACTTACTTTAATAGGGCTATTTGTAGCCATTTATACTCCTCCTACATAGAGGGTGGGCACCGAAGGGTGCATACACAGTCTGCACCAAGTACCGAAGTACCGCAAGTCGCCCGGTGGTCTTCTACGCTGGTGCCAATATTGCGACGCTATCCGTGAGCGAGCACCAGGAGGCTAGAACGTGCACTCTTAGTTGCCCCTGTGTGACGTGTGAATAGCACGAATTCTGACCGAATGCCGCACACCGTTGCGCGGCGCAGACCGAGAAGACACTGTAACGCAGCGAACCAACGAAATAGTTACACGCGGCGGTTCGGGGGTGAGGTGCCCCTCAAGGGGGCGGCCCTGCCGTCTCGAAGGGCGACTAAGGGTTGATAGTCGCCCTCGACAGCAGCGTGGGCCACTCCTGACAGAAGTTCAAAATGCTGATTTGAGGCGATCATGTTCCATCCCCCGGGGATCGATGTGCGGTCGCATGTCGACTCATTTGCGAGTAGCCCTTGCGCTCGTGCAGCCACGATGAGCTCCCCGAGGGCATTCCAGCTACGCGTATCGATCTCGCTCATGGCTGAGAACGGTAGGAACAACAGGCTGGAATCCTTACCTCTGGAAACGGTGAATTCTGACATGGAATTACTCCTCTTCTCCGTAGTTTCGGCGGACATGAAAGTGCTCCCCAACTGCCTTGAGAGACAGCTGGGGAGCACTGTTGGCCCTACTTTGTCGTGTCAGCCCGCTGAATCGTGGAAACCTTCTCCGCTCGGATGGAGAAGACCTTGGTCTTGTCTCCATCCAAGAAGTGGAAGTACCCGTCAGCGAAGGTGTACGAGTTGCCGGCCACCTTCCGTTGGCCGTTGAGTCCTTCATTGACTGTGTATTCATACCTGTGTGCCATGTTATTTCTCTCTTTGTTTGTCGAATGTTCAAAGTCTATAAGTTGGCTCTGACAGTCCCCGGCGCCGACGTATTCGCGGGCGCCGGGGACATACGTCTGCCGCAGCGGGGATGGAAGAAAGGCATTCCTTTTCTGATAAGTCCCAGCTCATTTATCGGCATGGCGCTGGTGGATCAGTGCGGAACGTAGGCACCGCTCCCCACCATCAATCCGGCACATGCGTTGTTGCAGCCCGCCGGCGATGTTGACGCCAAGTCTTTTAGATGTCGGACGGGTTCCAGGGCCTTGAAGGCGGTTCGGTCATTAGCTGCATAAGCGCGTCGAATCCTTCCGGCATGTGTTTCTCCGCCCAAGCGGCGGAAGCGTCCCACCACGCATCCCAGCGCTCCCAAGCCTCATATCCGGGCCAAGCGTCCTCACGGAAGCTGACTGCCCAGTCGGGAATCTTGCCATCCCACGGCTTCCCATCCTCTAGGAGGACAACCTTCGGACGCCGCCTCATCGGATGCTCGAAATGCTCCGGACCCCAGAGCGCTTCTGCGGTGTTCTCGCAGCCTCCTGCTCATCTTCCAAAGGGATCCGCAGCGAAGCGACCAGCTTCGCCAGTGTCACGCGCTGCTGCCGCGCCTCCACAAGTGCCGGATGAGCCCTCACACCCTGCGGAGAAATGTTGGTTACTCCCTCGTCCCTGACGATGCTTTCCAGCTCATCCAAGGCATCTACAGTCCGTGCAGCCTCAACCAGGATGCTCAGTTCATGCTGTCCCAACTCGAACTCATCGGTGATTGAACGCCACAGTTTGCGGCCTCCAGACTTCAACCCTGAAGGGGTCTTGTGTTCCATGTGTGCCTTTCTGACCCGGCAATGGCAGGTCGATTCATCCAGATCCTCGGGGATATATCGCTATACCCGGGGGAGCGAAGTGAGGGGTGGTGGGTAGGGGCATAGGGGTGGGCGTCTAGGCGCTACCTATGGCCCCTACCCGTGAGTGGTCTAGGAGAGACCGAAGATCCGTGCCTGTCGCTTGGCCGTCGCGTGCTGATCAGCTTCGGCACGGAGGTCTCGACCGGCTTCGTTGCGTCCGCGTTCAAGCAGTTGCATTCGGGTTTTGAACTCTTCTGCTGTGGTTGCGAGTTCCACGGTGATGCCGTCGTTGAGGAGGTCCCAGATGTTGTGGGTTCTGCCGTGGTTGTTCTGCGTGCTGTGGGAGCTGAGCCGGTGGTCGATGAACTGCTGGTGTGTGGGCTTGCAGTAGGTGAGGAGCCCGTAGTGTCCGCCTGAGGCGAGCCGCACTCCCGAGGCTTCTAGGATGTATGGGAGTGCTTCTACGATCGTCGTGGCTTTGGAGAGTGCCCGGAATGCGGCGGTGATGCCTTCCGCTACGTGGTCTCGGACGCGGTCGATCTCGGTGAGTGCGTGCTTGAGGTCTCGGTGCCCGATTACGGGAATCTGTTCCCTCATGGTGTCCACGGCTTCAGTGAACTCTTCGTCCAGCTGCTGCAGTAGGTCCGGTGCGTGCGCCTTGATGTGCTCCATCTTGGCTTTGGTAATGGCGAGCTGGTTGCGGTAGTGGAATCCTCCTACCTGGTCTACGAGGAGTTTCCTCATCATGAGCTGCTGCACGCTCTTGTCTGCGAGGGGATCTTTGCCTGCTGCGACTGCCTTGTGCACTGCTGCTGTGATTTCTTCAGGGGTGGCGGCGGTGACGTTGGGTGCGGGGACTGTGGAGGGATCAAACTCGGGGAGGTTCAGTCCGGCCTTTTTCGTGGCACGTTCGAAGAGGTTGATGGTGACGAGGTTCTTGCTTGCGTCTTCGGTGATCTGAAACATGGTGTTGCCTTTCAAGAGGAATGGTTCGTGTGCCCTGGGGCATGGGGTGTCCCGTTTGCTGGTCACATGAGTAAGGCCACGCCAGCATCGCTTGCTGGCGTGGCCTTGTGTTCCGGCACGGTTAGTGTCGTTCGGTTTGGGCGGTGGATAGTTTCGGTTCGGTGCAGGCGTTGTCTGCTAGGTCGTGGAGTTGGTCTGCCAGATCCCGCGCCTCCACATCTGTCAGATGTCCTGCAAGGCCGTTCCTGGCCCATAGAGCGATCCCTGCGGTTCTGGTTCCGTCCTTGTCTTTCCATGCGTAGGGCCGAGGCTGCACGCGGGGGCGTCCGTCGGGGCTGGTTGCCTTCGATCTACTTCTTGCCATGTCAGCTCCCGTAGTTGGTGGAGTGGTAGAGGAGCCCGTCCGGGCTGATGAAGAAGTTGGGTACTTGGCATCGCATGATGAGCCCGGTCCTCTCGTCCATGTGGAGATTGGGAAGTGTGACGTTTGGTGGCAGGGATGTCTTGGGCAGGGAATCCACGTCGATGTCGATTTGTTCGCCGTAGCCTTCGCCCGGAACGGTGTTGGTCCAGAGGTAGCGTCCCAGGCTCATTTACTGACTCCTTCAATGCCGGTGACGATGATGAAGCTGTTATTCATGGGTTCCGCCTTTCGCGGGGTTTATGGGGTGAACACATGGAGTTCATGCGGTCCGTTTTCGGTTCTGGACGAACCATGAATAGAGGCCGGCGGCCCGTTCGGGAGTCGTCTTCATTGCTGTCTCGACCTCGGCGGGCGTCTTTGGCAGGAGCATTCCCAGGCGTCGGATTTCGGCGTCGGTGGGTTCCCAAGGTGCCGAAGGTGCCGAAGATGCCAGTTCTACGGGCGTAGGCATCTTGGTGGCGTCTTCGGTGGAAGGTGCCACCAACGTGCCAAGACTCTCTGCATGTGGCACCTTGGCACCTTCGGCACCTTCGAGCTGTTGGGTGGCACCTTCCGGCTCCATCTGCCAGACCCACCCGGACCCGAATGAACTCTTGACGCTGGCGATCCGCGGGTTGCGGCATCTTCTCCGGGCGTGTTTGATCTCGTTGTCGGTGAATCCGGCGGCCTTGCCTGCTTTGAGGACCTCCGCTGCTGGCGCCTCCCAACCCTCACGATCACGGATGAAGTCCGAGACGAACGCCTGTGCCGCGTTTCTGTCGTCCTGCTCGTCTTCACCGCCTGGCTCCCGGTTGATCAGGTCCGAAACGTTGGTGTCCGTTTCTCCTAGGAAGTTGACCCTGGCGACGTTGGTTGTATCGCCGTCGTCGGTTTCCACATCGACGGACTCGAGCAGGAACTTGTAGCTGCCCTTGGACTCGGCATAGTTGTTCTTGTCCTGGCTGAAGACACGCTCCCCGGTGTCAGGATCGCTGGCGAATGCGAGGTAGGACCGCGTGAGGTCTCGCCACGCATGGGAGCCGGAGAGTTTCGCGGAGACACTGCCGGCACCTTTCCCGAAGTGGTTGATCAGGACCATCGCGACTTCGCATTGCTGAGCGAGTGCCATGAGCGGTTCGTAGGCTTCCCGGACGTCCTGGACCTTATTCATGTCCCCATGCATGAGCGACGGAGCCGGATCCAGGATGATCAGCTTCGCGCCCGTCTCATGCTGGGCCTCACGAATGCTGTCCATATCCAGAGGGAAGCGGAGGGATCGCTGCCGGGTGTATTCATCAAAGGTGGTCTGCACCTCAATTTTGAAGATTCGGTCAAGGTCAGCGCCCGCTGCGGTCAGCCGGGGGATCATTACGGTCTCCCAGTCGTCCTCAGGCCCGATGATGATCACCGTCCCCTTGGTTCCTTAGAGGTCGCCGGGGAGCAGCCCCTGAGTAAGCAGCGCGGCGAGGTGCAGCATGAAGGTTGTCTTGCCCTCCCCGCCCTGCCCGGCTGCAATGGTCCCGGTTCCCAAGGGGATGACCCCTGAGCCTTTGTAGGGCTCCCAGAACCATTTCTGGCGGCGACTCTTGATGAGGCTTGCCGGGGTGAGGAGGAGACGCTTGGTTTCTGTGTGCGCCTGGTCTGTCAATCTATGCACTCCCACTTCTCATAGGTACGTACGCGCTGCCGGGGCTTTGGCGGTGGATCAGGACGTCTATCCATTCGATGCTGCTGCGGATGGTCCTGTGCATCTCGGCTCGCATGTCCGGGATCGAGTTGTAGTAGTCCTCGTGCGGGTTCATACCGTTCCCCCGCTCCTGATGTCGGCGAGGACGGTGGCGCAGAGGGGGCAGACCGTGCCAGCTCCCGTGAGACTCCCCGCGGGAGGCGTGCTTCCTACCGGGCCTTGGGCTCCGCATAGGGCTTTGATGCTCGCACCGGTGATTTGGGAGAACCTGATGTCGGTGTTCCGGTGGTAGTGGTACACCAAGGGGGTCGGTACTGGCGACACCCTTGTCTCTATGGCAGTTGATGCTTCCCTAGACATTTGCGCCTCCGAGCAGTTCGGAAGGTCGGATGCCGCGTGTATCGGCGTATCGCGCCAGGTCCTGGATCGTGTGGACTCCGAGCTGCCGCAAGGCCTCAATCTGGTCGTTGATGCTGGTTTTGTGTACAGTGACCATTAGTTGAATCTGTTCCTTTCAGAGGGATTGTTTGGCGGTCTGGACGAACTTCTTGGCGGGAGTGTCCAGGCCGCTTTTTGCTGCTTGCGAGGCGTTCATTCGAGCCTCACTGGGTGGTGGTGAAACTCTGTCCACCGTCTGGCTACGCCTTCTCCTACCGGATCAGCGTGAGTAATCCGCTTGTAGCAGTCGGGATCGTTCTGGGCGAGATAGTCGCCGGCGAGTTTCTTCGCGTGACGCACGCTCATCTTTGTGTTTGAGTCCCTGGCTGCTTCGAGGATCCATTTCTTGATGGTCGTGAAGCTTGGTAGGTCTGCTGTGGGCATGGCTATGTACCTTTTCTCAGCTGGGGTGCTTGCCGTCTGACAACGGACTTGGTGCTGCTGGGTAGATGCCTAGTTGTTCTCCTCGAATGCCTGGTTTACCCATTCGATGACGTCGGCTTCCCTGTAGACGATCCGTCCACCCAGTCGTGCAGATCGCGGTCCTGTCCCGTTGTGACGCATCCAGCGCATCTGTGCAGGCGACTTCCGCAGCATTTCTGCCACCTCGTCGAGAGTTAGTAACTTCATGGCTTTCACGGTGTCCACAGGGTTCCTGTCCTTGGGTTGCGTATGCTTGACAAGCACAGACAATCACGCATTGCCGTTGCTTGTCAACGCAACGCAATTGCAGACCCTTGACAATGGTCGTACGCTAGCCCTGTGATCGAAATCGACTACCCACTTCGCCCCTCAAACTTCGTCAACATTGGGGATGAGCTGACTATCCTCCGACGGATTGAGGCCACCGTTACGCAGGATGATCATTTGAACTGGGATCCTGAGCGGACATCCAGGGTTCGTATGGTGATCCTCTGGAGTGATGAGAGGTTCACTTATGAGGTGCGGGAATTGACCATCGAGGCGCCAGTCGATGACTTCCCTGTCACCGGGACCCTGTTGCGTAGCGTTCCGGTGCAGATGTTGCTGAAACTTTGCATCAACCGAGCTCTCCTTACGAAACAGAAGGGGAAGGCGCTCCCGCTGTTCCAGTCCATGCACAACGCAATGGGCAGTGATCCCGAGATGCTCCCTCGGATGGCGGAGAAAGGGCCGCAACCTGAGACCCTGCGATGGGTGGCCCGTCTATATACGTTGGCGAAGATCAAGTTGGTGCCGCCAGCGCAGTACGTCTCTGATGCCTTCGAAGTTCCTCTTAGGACGGCGTCACACTGGATCAAATTGGCGCGTGAGCGTGGACAGCTGACGATCTGATGGCGTCGATCCAGAAGAGGCCTGACGGGCGGTGGCGTGCCCGCTACCGCGATGAAATAGGTAAGGAGCATGCCCGTCACTTCGCCAGGAAGATAGACGCGCAGCGGTGGCTGGATGAGGTCACGGCATCGGTCGTAACCGGGACCTATGTGGATCCGAAAGCGGGGACGATCACGTTCGCGCAGTGGTTTACACAGTGGGCAGAACTGCAGATCTGGTCACGCGGGACGAGACTGTCTGCTGCCCAGGCGTTGCAATCCGTCACCTTCGCAGATCTGCAAATGAAGAAGATCAAGCCCTCCCATGTCCAAGCATGGGTTAGGTCGATGACGCTGCCTGCAGCAACTCGCAAGTCTGGTTTGTCGCCGGCAACCGTGAAAGTCCGATACAACCTGGTGCGTTCCGCCTTTAAAGGCGCCGTAGCGGATCGAGTAATCGTCTTGGACCCGTCCGACAACATCAAATTGCCTAGAGAGCGCCGCCCCGAAGTGGCTATGACCATACCGACGACGCAACAGGTGGCCTCAGCACTGAAAGCTGCGCCCGAATGGTTCGAGACCTATATAGGCGTGTGTGCCTTCGCCGGGCTTCGACTCGGTGAGGCAGCCGGCCTGCAGGTGGGCGATGTCGACTTTCTGCGGCGGACGTTGACGGTCAACCGGCAGGTGCAGGGAGAGAATCGCAAGGTGGCGGAAGTGGTGACCCCTAAGCATGGCTCAGAGCGGGTCATCTTTGTCTCTGCCCGCCTCACTGAGATGATCGCTCGTCACATTGAGCACGTGGGCGTGCATGGCGATGAACAGTGGCTGTTTTCAACGGGTGGACATCTTTGGAACAGGGGAATGGCTGGCTACTACTGGCGCGAGGTCCGCGAAGCATGCGGGATGGAAGACTTCACCCTTCATGACCTCCGGCACTTCTATGCCTCTGCTCTGATCGCCTCAGGGTGCGATGTCGCAACCGTTCAGCGAGCCCTGGGGCATTCACTGCCGTCCATCACATTGAACACCTACACCCACTTGTGGCCGACCGCGGAAGACAAAACAAGGACCGCAGCCGATGAACTCATGGCTGCGGTCCTTGACGGTCCTGCGGACTCTGAGCGGACTGAGGTCCAATAATCCGCGTCTGACTAGGTGATACGCGCTCTACCTAGCGGAAGTTGATGAACTGCAGGTCAACGTCCAGGTCCGCGCCCTTGAGCATGGCCATGGTGGCCTGCAGGTCATCGCGGGACTTGGAACTGACACGCAGCTCATCGCCCTGGATCTGGGACTTGACGCCCTTGGGACCTTCGTCGCGGATCATCTTGTTGATCTTCTTGGCCTGGTCCTGGGCGATGCCTTCCTTCATGGAGGCTTCGATCCGGTACTCCTTGCCGGAGGCGTAGGGCTCGCCGTCATCGAGGGACTTCAGGGAGATGCCGCGCTTGACCAGCTTGGACTGGAAGACGTCCAGGACGGCCTTGACGCGCTCTTCCGAATTGGCCTTCATCAGGATCTTCTCGCCGCTGAAATCAACCTCGGCACCGACGCCCTTGAAGTCGTAGCGCTGGGCAATTTCCTTCTGGGCCTGGTTCAGGGCGTTGGCAACTTCCTGCTTGTCGATCTTGCTGACGACGTCGAATGATGACTCGCTGGCCATAGTGCGCTCCTTAGGTGTGCGTGGGTTAGGTGGATATGTCCTGTGCACCAGCCTAATAGGTGGGCACGGCGTGCGGGCAGCGCCGCAGCTCACAGGAATCACCCAGCCGCAGTGGACGATCCTCCCATCTGGCTGGGAAATGGTGGGGTTCATGAGCACGACGCACCCCACCGACCCCAAGGAACCTCCGCGGACAGCCGTGCCGGCTGGCGAACAGGGACAGGCACCCGTGCCGCCCGGGAAACCGCTTCCGCCAGGTGCTGCGGCACAGGTGACCTCAGCGTCGCCGCGCCGCTCGGCTGGAATCCGGCTGCGGCAGGCAGCGGCCTCCTCGGTCCTGGCGGCTGTCTCCGTGACAGGGGTGGGCACGGCAGCGGCCCAGGCAAGCGAACCCCGGGAAGCGTCCGTCTCTTTTCCTGCCGGTGACGAGGCCGCGGTAACTGTTGCGGCGGTCCAGGAAGACGAGGCCCGGCAGGGCGCCGAACGCCTTGCCGGTGTCCGGCAGGACCTGGCGAACGCCGTCGCCTGGGGCAGTGTGACCGCCGCCCAGGCTGAGCATTTCTACGCCCAGATCAGCGCCCGGATTGCCCGCGGACTGTAGCGCGGAGGCCCGATTCGATTCTTGGCCGAATGTTCTGTAAAGTTGTCTTGCCCGCGGTTACCGCGGACAAAGTCTTCGCAAGAAGGCCTTCGGCAGATTACCCGAGCGGCCAAAGGGGGCTGACTGTAAATCAGCTGGCAATGCCTACGGGGGTTCGAATCCCTCATCTGCCACCGAAGAGAGAATATCCCCGGTCCAAGGACCGGGGATATTTTTTTGTTTCCGCACGTCCCGGGGCAGAAAAAGCGGACCGCAGGCAAAATCTCGGCATAAAAGCTCCCGTTATGGGCACGTCCCCGAGAACTCAGTGGCTAGGCCGTCTAGTGTTTCTAAGCATGAAAGAGGACCTGGCCCTGGACCGGCTTGCCGAGGATTTCCGGGAAGCGCTGCGCGAGGCCGTCTTCCTGGTGCGCCATATGGACACGGAGTTCGGGATCACTTCCAACCAGCTGGGAACCCTGCGGATGGTCGCCGGTGACGGCATGCGCGTCTCGGACATAGCCAGGAACCTGGGAGTCAAGGTGCCCAGCGCCACGGAGCAGATCATCCGCCTGGAGCATGCCGGACTGGTGCGCCGCAGCCCGGACCCGGAGGATTCCCGTGGGGTGCGGGTCAGCCTGACACCGGACGGGCGCCGCAAGCTGACAGTGGAGACCCAGAGGCGGGAGTCGCTGCTCTCCGACCTGCTGGCACGGCTGGGCGACGGGGATCGGGAAAAACTCCGCGAGGCTCTGCCCGTGATCGCCAAGGTCACGCACATGGGATTCTCCACCATGAGCTGATCCGGTTCTTCACCGCAGAGCGAACAATTGCAGACATGGCGCGGCTGGGGCGATAGCGTGGCTGGTATGGCAACTATTGACATCACCGAGGCAACGTTCCCCGAAACCATTGAGGAAAACGACATTGTGTTCGTTGACTTCTGGGCGGACTGGTGCGGCCCGTGCAAGCAGTTCGCACCGGTTTACGACGCCGTCTCGCAGCAGCACGAGGACATCACCTTCGCGAAGGTGGACACCGAGGCAGAGCAGGGCCTGGCCGCCGCCGCAGGCATCACCTCCATCCCCACGCTGATGGCGTTCCGCGAGAAGGTGCTGGTCTTTTCCCAGCCCGGCGCGCTCAACGCCAACCAGTTCAGCGAACTGGTTGAAGCGGTCAAGGGCCTGGACATGAAGGCTGTCCACGAGCAGATCGCAGCCCAGGAGCAGGGCCAGGCAGCAGCAGGCCAGGACGGCCAGGCCAGCTAGCCCCCAGCACAAGCTTTAGCAGGGAGCTCCTCCACAGCGGAGGAGCTCCCTGCTGTGCGTTAACGCCCGTAACCGTGCACGGATTGCGGTTTTTCGGGAAGATCTTCGCCCTAGCCGCGCGCACTTTTCGGTTGTAGGCTCGGACAACCCGGGGGAGCTGTGCGGCCACCGGCTGCCCGCCTGCCGGGGAACCCAGTCAACGTCGACCAAGGTTACAAGGCGAGGAATACCAATGAGCGGTAATCGAGCAGTTGCTTATATCGAACCCGGTGTCGTGGAAGTCCAGGACATCGACTATCCCACCTTCGAACTGAAAGACGGCCCGGGCGTCAACCCGGCCAACGTCGGGCGGAAACTGCCCCACGCAGCCATCCTAAAAGTCCTGACCACCAACATCTGCGGCTCCGACCAGCACATGGTCCGCGGGCGTACCACGGCCCCGCCCAACCTGATCCTGGGCCACGAAATTACCGGAGAGGTTGTTGAAACCGGACCCGATGTTGAATTCATCAAGGTGGGCGACGTGGTTTCCGTCCCCTTCAATATTTCCTGCGGCCGCTGCCGCAACTGCAAGGAACGCAAGACCGGAATCTGCCTGAACGTGAACCCGGACCGGCCGGGCAGCGCCTACGGCTACGTGGACATGGGCGGATGGGTAGGCGGCCAGGCCGAATACGCACTGGTTCCGTACGCAGACTGGAACCTGCTGAAGTTCCCGGACGCAGACCAGGCCATGGAGAAGATCATGGACCTGACCATGCTCTCCGACATCTTCCCCACCGGGTACCACGGAGCCGTTACCGCCGGAGTGCGCACCGGCTCAACCGTCTACATCGCCGGCGCCGGTCCGGTGGGGCTTGCCGCCGCCGCGGGCGCCCAGCTGCTCGGTGCCGCCGTCGTCATAGTGGGTGACCTCAATGAGGACCGGTTGGCGCAGGCACGCAGCTTCGGCTGTGAAACCGTGGACGTCTCCAAGGGAGACCCCAAAGACCAGATCGAGCAGATCCTGGGTGTTCCGGAGGTTGACTGCGGTGTGGATGCCGTTGGTTTCGAGGCGCGCGGACACGGACACGGAGCCGGGCAGGAAGCACCCGCCACCGTACTGAATTCGCTCATGGACATCACTGCCGCCGGCGGGGCCCTGGGCATCCCGGGCCTTTACGTGACCGGCGATCCGGGTGGCATCGACGAGGCGGCCAAGGTGGGTTCGCTCTCGCTCAGCCTCGGCACCGGCTGGGCCAAGTCGCTGTCCTTCACTACCGGCCAGTGCCCGGTGATGAAGTACAACCGGGACCTGATGATGGCCATCCTGAATGACAAAGTGCAGATTGCGAAGGCCGTAAACGCCACCGCGATCCGCCTCGACGATGCACCGCAGGCATACCGGGAATTCGACTCGGGTGCCGCCAGGAAGTACGTCATCGATCCCCACGGGGTCACCGGCGCCAACGCCAACTAGGCGCGCTCCGCACAGGGCCGCCGGGACGGCATCAGCACGAAGTGCGTTCCCCGGCGGTCCTTTGCGTGCCCGCACCTTCCGCCCGCAGATTACGCGTCGCTAGACTCGATGGGCCGGAGACACCCCTCCAGCTTCATGGACCTCCGGCGGCACCACTCATGCGGGCCACGAGTTGGAAGCGGGGACACCATGCGCGAACTGCTCATCTGCCGGGATGCTGCTGCAGCCCTGGACCAGGCTGCATCCCCGCCAGTGCCGGCAACAACGGGCGGACGCCATGGAGCCGCGCAGTGAACGGGGCGGATACCGCCTGGGTGCTGGTGTGCGCCGGGCTGGTGCTGTTCATGACCCCCGGCCTGGCACTGTTCTACGGCGGAATGGTCCCGGTACGGAACGTCCTGGCCATGATGATGCAGAACATCATTCCGCTCGGTGTCATCACCCTCACCTGGGTGCTGGTCGGTTACACGCTGGCGTTCAGCAACCGGGGAAACTCCGTCCTGGGCGAGTTCGACGCCTTCGCGCTGGTCGACGTCGATACGCCCCAATTCCACACCGTGGCCACGGGCGTCACCATCCCGGCCCTGGCCTTCGTGGCCTACCAGATGATGTTCGCCATCATCACACCTGCCCTGCTTACCGGGGCGACGGCCGGGCGTCTGAAGTTCGCCGGCTGGACCGTGTTCCTGGTGGTCTTCTCGATTGCGGTGTACCCGCAGGTTGCGCGCTGGCTCTGGCACCCCAAGGGATGGCTGGCACAGCTGGGAGCCCAGGACTGGGCCGGAGGACTCGTGGTACATGCCTCCGCAGGAGCTGCGGCGGCGGCCGTCCTCCTGGTTGTGGGGCGCCGCCGGGGATGGCCGAACCTCCGGACCTCGCCAAACAACCTCCCACTCATGCTGGTTGGCGGTGGGATCCTGTGGTTCGGCTGGTTCGGGTTCAACGCCGGAGACGGGCTGCAGGCCAACGCCATCGCCGCCCAGGCGCTGCTGAATACCCACGTGGCAGGCAGCGCCGCTATGGTTACCTGGCTCATCGTCGAACGCCTGACCAGCGGTCACTCCACGCTGGTAGGTGCGGTGTCCGGTGCCGTTGCCGGCCTGGCCACCATCACACCCTCCGCCGGCTACGTAAGTACGGGCTCGGCACTGCTGATCGGGCTGATCGCCGGCTGCGTGTGCTGCTTCGCGGTCCGGCTGAAGCACCTGCTGCGTTACGACGACGCCCTGGACGTGATCGCAGTCCATTTCGTTGGGGGCCTTCTCGGCTCATTCCTGGTGGGGTTCTTCGCGGACAGCAGCGTGAACCCGGTCAGTGCGGACGGGCTGTTCGCCGGCGGCGGCGGAATCCTGCTGTGGCACCAGGTGGTGGCAATCGTCTGCGTAGTGGTGTTTTCCTTCGTGATCAGCTGGCTGGCAGCCGCCCTGATCAACAGGACCCTGGGGCTGCGTGAACCCGGGCCCGAACAGGATTCCCTGGACAAGGCGCAGCAGGGCCAATCTGCCTATTCACTCAGCGGGATCACAGCCCACCCGACAACCAGCGGGCGCGGGGCCGGCGCGTCGCCGCTCGCGGCCCAGCCGGGTGAAACGTGGCATGTTATTAGCGCGGTCGTCAACACCGAACGGCTTGACGGGCTGCGCGACGCCCTGCTGATGGCCGGGGCCAGGAGCATGGAACTCACGGAGACCACCGTCTATACCGGCCGCGTCCGCACCGAGGTTTTCCGCTCCGACGTGCGGAAACTGGATTTCGAGGACCGGATGCGGGTGTACGCCGCGGTCGACGACGAGCATGAGGAAGCGGTAGCCGCTGTGCTCCGGCGCTTCGGGGCTGAACCGGAGTCCCTCCACCGGCTTGAAATCAGCCCGTAGCCGCCCCCGCCGGAACAGCTCCCGGGCCGCCGCGGCAACCCAGCGAACTGTTCCGTGCAGGGGGCCCTAGCCGCGGTGCAGCGCCACCGGTTCTGCCAACAGGGCGCTGAGGGACTCATCCAGGTCCTGCTTGGCCGCCCCGCGGGAGTGCCGGGCGAGGTCCTCTTCGGAGGCCCACTGTTCGGTCAGGACGATCCGGTCTTCGGACTCCTCGGTGATTTCATAGCGGAGGCAGCCGGGTTCGGCCTGGACCTGCTCGATCGCGATCTCCAGGGCCAGCTTGACCCGGAAGAACTCTCCGGGGTTGGGAACTAATACGGCTGTCAGGTCTACGGGTGCGCTCATTTACCCAACTCTAGGCGAACCGGCGGCCGGGGGAGCGGTCAGTGCCCGCGGTGGTCCTGAGGGGCGAGGCGGGGCCCGTAAGCCTGTTTCCGGAAACCGGTGAGGACGATCAACCGCACCACCCGCTGGCGGTGTCCGCGCCACGGTTCAAGCAGCGCCAGCATGCCGGCGTCGTCCGTCCGCTTGCCGGTGAGGGCCGCACCCACGTAGGCGGCGAGGTGGAAGTCGCCCACGGAGACGTGATCCGGCGAACCATGGGTACGCTGCAGGATCTCCGCCGCGGACCATGGGCCGATGCCGGGCAGGGACTGGAGCTTGGCGCTCACCCCGTCTCCCAGCGGTTCGGCGGCCAGGCGCTCAAGGCCCGACGCCGAGGCACTGGCACGCAGGATGGTGCGGGAACGGTGCGAATCGACTCCGGCGCGGTGCCAGTCCCAGCTGGGGATGCGCCGCCAGCCGGCGGCGTCGGGAGGAAGCATCAAGCCGGGCGGAACCGGCCCGGGTGCCGGTTCGCCGAACCGCCGAACCAGGTAGCGCCAGGCATGGACTGCCTCCATCTGTGTCACCTTCTGGCCCAGCACCACCGGTATCAGGGTCTGCAGGATCCTTCCGGTACTGGGCAGCCGCAGGCCGGGATGGTGGCGGCGGGCATCGCGGATTCCGGCAGGCAGGGTGGCAAGGAAGGAAGGGTCGTCGAAGGAGGACCAGTCGTCCTGTTCACCGAGCAGCGCAGGGACGGAAGCCAGTGCTTCATCTGCGCCCGGGCCCCAGGCCTGGGCGGAGACCCGGGCGGGGGAGCGCAATGCCCCAGCGTGCTGCCGCAGGCAGAGCGTAGCCGGACCGGCGGCGGTGCGGAAAGCCAGCCAGGCTCCGGCTGGGGAGACCTGCACGGTGGGGTCGGAGGCGCCCAGCGCCACGGTCCTCAGGGTGCCGGCGATTTCCAGCGGACGGGAGGATTCAAACTCCCTGCGCAGGCAGGCCGATCCGGAAGACATGCCACCATGCTCGCACGTCCGGAGTGAACTTCTGTCCCAAAACAGGGCAGGCAGTAAGCAAGTTTGCTACGCCGTGTTCAGCACGGCCTGTTCCTGCGCGGCACAGCCAGTAACGTGGTGCCCATGAAGTATGCCAACACTGTCCTGGACCTGATCGGCAACACCCCGCTGGTGAAACTCCACCACGTCACCGAAGGCATACAAGCCACGGTGCTGGTGAAGCTGGAGTACCTGAACCCCGGCGGATCCATTAAGGACCGCATCGCCGTGAAGATGATCGAAGCGGCCGAGGCGGAAGGCAGACTCCGCCCGGGCGGGACGGTAGTTGAACCGACCAGCGGCAACACCGGCGTCGGGCTGGCGCTGGTGGCCCAGCAGAAGGGCTACAGCTGCATCTTCGTCACTCCGGACAAGGTTGGTATTGAAAAGCGGGACGTCCTGCGCGCCTACGGTGCCGAGGTAGTGGTGACGCCCACCGCCGTCGCTCCGGAAAGTCCCGAGTCCTACTATGGTGTCTCCGACCGCCTGGTGCGGGAGATCGACGGCGCCTACAAGCCGGACCAGTTCTCCAACCCGGCGGCCCCGGCCAGCCACTACGAGTCCACCGGCCCCGAAATCTGGAATGACACCGAGGGCAGGATCACCCACTTCGTCGCGGGTGCAGGCACCGGCGGAACCATCACCGGCACCGGCCGCTACCTGAAGGAAGTCTCTGCGGACCGGGCTTCCGGCCCGGTGAAAATCATCGCCGCGGATCCGGACGGATCGGTGTACTCCGGCGGCACCGGACGCCCGTACTTCGTCGAGGGCGTGGGCGAGGACATGTGGCCGGGCAACTACGACCCCTCGGTTCCTGACGAGGTCATTGCCGTCAACGACGCCGAGTCCTTTGCCATGACCCGCCGTCTGGCCCGCGAAGAAGGCCTGCTGGTGGGAGGCTCCTCCGGCATGGCGGTAGTCGCCGCGCTGCGCGCAGCCAAGGACCTGGGGCCCGACGACGTCATGGTGGTCCTGCTGCCGGACAGCGGCCGCGGCTACATCGGCAAGATCTTCAACGACGGCTGGATGAAGTCCCACGGTTTCCTGGCCGAGACGGACCAGGACCCCACCGTTGCGGACGTGCTTGCCTCCCGCGGCGGCGAAGCAGCCCCGTACGTGCCCAAGTCCGCCACCGTACTGGAGGCAGTCGAACTGCTGGCCCGGCACGGCAGCGCACTTCCGGTGCTTGCCCACGAACCCCCCGCGGTGCTCGGCGAAGTCCACGGTTCGGTGGACGAGCGCTCGCTGACAGAGAAGCTCTTCCGCGGCGAAGCCAAGCCAACAGATCCCGTCAGCGACCACCTCTCGGCCAAGCTCCCGCAGATCGGTGCGGCTGAATCCGTGTCCGCCGCCATGGAACGCCTGGCGGATGCTGACACGCTGCTGGTCGCCTCCCGCGGAGGCTGGCACGGCATCCTGACCCGCCGAGACCTGCTCTCCTACCTCAGCGCCTAGGCCCGGCCCGCGGCACAAATCCCGACCGCCGGCCAGCCGGCACAGGAGGAACAAACCATGACTGAAGGCTTCAACACCCGCGCTATCCACGCCGGGCAGGCACCGGACCCCACCACCGGCGCCGTCATTCCGCCGCTTTACCAAAGCACCACCTACGCGCAGGACGGTATTGGCGGCCTGCGCAACGGCTACGAGTACGGCCGCGGCACCAACCCCACGAGGGATTCGCTGCAGGCCCAGCTGGCAGCCCTTGAAGGCGGACGCCACGCCTTCTCCTTCAGCTCTGGGCTGGCTGCCGAGGACGCCCTGATCCGCGCCCTGCTCGCACCCGGGGACCACATTGTCCTGGGCAACGATGCGTACGGCGGAACCTACCGGCTGATCAACCGGGTGCTCTCGGCCTGGGGCATCACCAACGCAGCCGTGGACATGTCCAACACCGCTGCCCTGGAAGCGGCCATCGCCGCCGGGAACACGAAAATCGTGTGGCTGGAAACGCCGTCGAACCCCATGATGAAGATTTCGGACATCGCCGCAGTCGCGCAGGCGGCCCACAGCGCCGGCGCCCTGCTGGTGGTGGACAACACCTTCGCTTCCCCGTACCTGCAGCAGCCGCTCGCCTTCGGCGCGGACATCGTGGTGCATTCGACCACCAAGTACATTGGCGGCCACTCGGATGCGGTGGGCGGTGCGGTGATCCTGAACGACGACGCCGCCGCTGAAAAGATCGGTTTCATCCAGTACGCCGTGGGTGCCGTTTCGGCTCCGATGGAAGCCTGGCTCACCACCCGCGGGCTCAAGACCCTTGGAGTGCGCATGGACCGGCACTCCTCCAACGCCATGGCCGTGGCCCGATGGCTGAAGGAGCAGCCCGCCGTCGAGTCGGTGCTCTATCCGGGGCTGGAAGAGCATCCCGGCCATGAGCTCGCCAAGGCACAGATGAAGGACTTCGGCGGCATGGTCTCCGTGAGCTTCAAGGGCGGGGAAGCCGCAGCCCGCAAGGTGGCGGAGTCAACGAAGGTGTTCACGCTGGCCGAATCGCTTGGCGGAGTTGAATCCCTGATGAACTACCCCTCGGAAATGACCCATGCCTCCGTAAAGGGAACAGAGCTGGCCGTGCCGGAAAACCTGCTGCGGCTCTCGGTGGGAATCGAGGACGTTGAGGACCTCATTGCGGACCTGGACCAGGCGCTGAAGCAGCTCTGATTCCGCCGTGTGGCGGTGCGCCTAGCGGCGTCCCGCCAGACGGCGCCGACGGACCCGGGGGTCCGTCACTGCATAGAAGCGGCTGCTTTGCGGCAGCCACAGCAGCACCGCGCAGGCCAGCAGCAGGGCGCCGAGGGCCATCAGCGACGGGCCGCGGAACAGCAGGGGAACGCCGGCGATGAGAGCCAGGGTGGTCAGGGTTTCCCGGCTGCTCCGCTTTCCCCGGCGAAGCCGCAGGGAGTAGAAGGCGGTAAGGGCACCGAGGGCGATCCCCAGGATTCCCAGCGTCAGCAGGCCCTGGGAATCCTGCCGCTGTGTCTGGGCGGTCAAAAGGAAGGATGCGCCGGCCAGGATCAGGACGACGGCGGCAATCAGCCAGGCTGCCGTGGCCAGCCGCATCGCTGCGGGCATCGGGGTCCGGGGATGTGTCTTGCTCACGCTGGGTCTCCTTAGTGGGATCCGCCTGCAGCCACCGCAGGTATCCCGTCCACTGACTACGGTAGCGGCAGCCGCGGCCCCGCGGTTTGAACATGACGAACGCCACGGTAAGTCCGTCCGCCTGATTGCGGGACACCAGCGGCAAAATCGCCTCCTTCCCCCGTCAGCGCCGGGGCAGGCGGGTAGAGTGTGCCTCGCTCGCCTGCTCGCCAAAACGGCGGCAGCACAGGAGGGAAGCAGATGGCGCAGGGACTGCGTTCTCGGACCGCGGCGGCGGCCCTGGTGCTCGGTGCTGCTGCGCTTTGCGCCGGACTGCTGGCCCTCGCCATGGTGCTTGCGCCGCGGGACGGCATCGACTTCCGGGTCTACGTGGCCGGCGGACAAACGGTCCTGAAAGCCAGCGGCGAACTGTATTCGGTGGGCATACCCAACCCTCCCAATCCCTCCCTGATGTTCACGTACCCTCCGGCAGCCGCCCTGCTGTTCGCGGTCCTTGTGCCCTTCGGGGACTCCATCGGCTTCAACATTTTCCTCGGCTTCTCCCTGGCCCTGACCGCACTGACTGCCCTGTGGCTCGTGGCGCACTTCAGCGGCACGGGCCTGCGGGCGGTCCTGAAGGGGTTCTGGCTCCGGCCCGCAGCCATCGTTGCCTTTGGCCTCGTGACTGCCCTCGGACCGTGGCGGGACACCCTGGCCCTTGGACAGGTGAACATCATCCTGTTCGCAATGGTCATGGTCGATTTCCTGAACCGCAGCGAGCAGTGGCCCCGGGGCCTGCTCACCGGCGTGGCCGCCGGACTGAAACTGACCCCACTGGCCTTCGCGTTCTATTACCTGGTCCGCGGAGACTGGCGTGGCCTGCGGAACATGGCCTTCGGTTTCCTTGCCACCTTCGGACTCGGGTTCCTGATCCTGCCCCGGGAGTCGAAGACCTACTGGGGCGAACTGCTCCCGGACACCTCGCGGGTTGGCGGGGGAGCGTACGTTGACAACCTCTCCTTCCGCGGCGCGCTGCTGCACTTCGCCGGACCCGATGCGGACGTCACCGTTCCCTGGCTGCTGCTGTGCCTCGCCGCAGCGGCAGCCGCCGCGGTCATCATTCGGCTGGCGGCACGTGCAGGAGCGGACCTGCTGGCACTGTCCGCCGCAGCGCTGCTGATGCTGCTCGCCTCGCCGGTCTCCTGGTCCCACCACTGGGTATGGGTGGCGCTCTTCCTGCCGCTGGTCGCTGCGGGGACCTGGCGACTGCCACGGCGCCGCCGGGCCATGCGCGCTACAGGATGGATACTTTTCATGGCCACGGCCGCGGCCTTCTACCTGACGCCCAAGGGAATCGGCGGCCTGCTGGGTGCAGGGGACCTCGATTCCCAAACCCCCGAACTGTGGCTGATGGCGTCCAGCGCGGGAGTCTTCTGCGGCGCAGCCATGCTCGCCTGGTTCGTTCTGCTGCTGTGGCCGGACCGGCCACGCCGGTGGTGGCGCGCCGCACCGGTCTCCGGCGATATCCAGGTTCCGCGCCCCTAGACTGTTGCCCATGACTTCCGGATCCCTCCTGGCCATCTGCCGCGTGCACGCCCTGCGGCCCACTTCCGATGCGGTTGGCGTCAGCGCGATCGACAAGCGTGCCGTCGAGGGTCCGGTCAAGGTCTATGCCCTGGGCCTGACCGGTGACGTGCAGGCCGACCGCAGGCACCACGGCGGTGAGTCCAAGGCCGTGTATGCCTACTCGCAGGAGGACGCGGACTGGTGGGCTGCCGAACTCGGCGAGTCCGTGCCGCCTGGCCGTTTCGGCGAAAACCTCCGAGTATCAGGGATTGACGCGTCCCATGCAGTGGTAGGGGAGCAGTGGCGGATCGGCACGGACGTGGTGCTGGAAGTGACCTGCCCGCGCACCCCCTGCCGCAACTTCGCCCAGTACATGGGCCAGCCACGGTGGGTGGCACGGTTCGCCGCCGCGGGACGGCTGGGAACCTACCTGCGCGTTGTTTCCCGCGGCTCGATCCAGTCCGGAGACAGCGTAGAAGTTATCTCCCGTCCGGATCACGGCGTGACCGTGGCGGACGTGTTCCAGGGGCTCTCGCCGGAACAGCATTACCGCTTGTCGGAGGCCGGGGAAGCGGGAACGTACTTGTCCCCGGAGATCCGCAAGGTGCTGCGCCGCAAGCCGGCCGCGCAGGAAGCGCCGGCAGGCGCAGTCTAGGGCACTGTGCCGGACCTCACGGCGTTACGGGGTGGGTAAGCGGCTCCCATGCCGTACACTTGAGGAATCCCCCACTCCGGTATTCCCTGATTTCCCTGCGGACTGAGAGTCCATTGCAGGTACGTTGTGTTGGGGCCCGCATGAAACATGCGGGCAGATTCATCTCCTGGGAGCGCCGGCAAAGAAATCGTCACACCGAGCCGCGGTCGCAACCCAGTGATACTGGCCCACAGCTGTGACGGAGAGTCCTGCCTGGGATTGCAACAGTGCCCGGACTTATGTACTCGCAGCCGCTCGAACCGGCTGCCCGGCCCCACTGATGAGGAATACCCTTGCCTGAGAACACCCAAGAAATTGTCGAAGAAAACACTGCCGCAGAAGCTGTAGAAGCTGAGGTCCTGTTCTCCGATTTCAACCTGGATGCCCGCATCCTCGCCGCGCTGACCGACGTCGGCTACAAGAACCCTTCGCCTATCCAGGCTGCCACCATCCCCGTCCTGCTTGAAGGCCGCGACGTCGTAGGCCTGGCCCAGACCGGCACCGGCAAGACCGCCGCCTTCGCTGTCCCCGCCCTGTCCCGCATGGCGGAGCTGGCCGAGGTCAACGGACCCACCAAGGACACCCAGATCCTGGTGCTGGCTCCGACCCGTGAACTCGCCCTGCAGGTAGCCGAGGCCTTCACCTCCTACGCCGTGCACATGGATGACTTCACCGTGCTGCCCGTCTACGGCGGTTCCCCCTACGGCCCCCAGCTCGCCGGCCTCCGCCGCGGTGCGCAGGTTGTTGTTGGAACGCCGGGCCGCGTCATCGACCACATCTCCAAGGGTTCGCTGGACCTGTCCAACCTGCAGTACCTCGTCCTGGACGAAGCCGACGAAATGCTGCGCATGGGCTTCGCCGAAGACGTTGAGCAGATCCTCTCCAGCACCCCGGATGAGAAGCAGGTTGCCCTCTTCTCCGCCACCATGCCCGGTGCCATCCGCAAGATCGCCAAGAAGTACCTGAACGATCCGGCAGAAATCACCGTCAAGTCCAAGACCACCACCGGCGCCAACACCCGCCAGCGCTACGTGCAGGTCATGGGTCCGCACAAGCTCGACGCAATGTCCCGCATCCTCGAGACCGAAGACTTCGACGGCGTCATCGCCTTCGTGCGCACCAAGATGGCCACCGAGGACCTGGCGGACAAGCTGAAGTCCCGCGGCTACAAGGCAGCAGCGATCAACGGCGACATTCCGCAGCAGCAGCGTGAGCGCACCGTCGAGGCGCTTCGCGAGGGCAAGATTGACATCCTCGTTGCCACCGACGTCGCAGCACGCGGCCTGGATGTTGAGCGCATCAGCCACGTCTTCAACTACGACATCCCGCATGACACCGAGTCCTACGTGCACCGCATCGGCCGTACCGGCCGCGCAGGCCGCACGGGCGACGCGATCCTGTTCATGACCCCGCGCGAGAAGTACCTGCTGCGCGCCATCGAGAAGGCAACGCGCCAGCCCGTTGAGCACATGCAGCTGCCCGGTGTTGACGTTGTCAACGCCAAGCGCCTGGCCAAGTTCTCCGAGCGCATCACCGAGACCCGCAACTCCGAAGACCTCTCCGTCTTCCGTGAGCTGGTCACCAAGTACATCGCCGAGAATGACGTTCCCGCCGAGGAAATCGCCGCCGCGCTGGCCGTCATGGCCCAGGGTGGACGCCCGCTGCTGATGGAAGAAATCCCGCAGGCACCGGCCCGCCAGCGCGAGCGTGCCGAAGGCCGCAACGACGGCTTCGGCTCACGCGGCCCGACGCGCCCGCTGACCGAAGGCAACGCAACGTACCGCATAGCCGTCGGCCGCCGCCAGCGCGTTATGCCGGGCTCGATCGTTGGTGCCATCGCGAACGAGGGCGGCCTGTCCTCCTCGCAGATCGGCGGTATTGATATCCGCTCGGACCACACCCTCGTGGAACTTCCCGCGGACCTGTCCAAGGACCAGCTGCGTGCACTGTCCCGCACCCGGATCGGTGGCGAACTGATCCACCTGGAACTGGACAAGGGACGCCGTCCGGCCCGTGAAGGCGGCTCCTACGACCGCGCCGACCGCGGCTTCAAGAAGGACTTCAAGAAGCGCGACGGCGAGCGGTCCTTCGGTGACCGCGGCTCGGACCGCCCGTACAAGAAGAAGTTCGACGGCGACCGCAGCTTCGGCAAGCCGGCCGGTGCCGGTGCCCGCAAGCCGCGTTTCCGCGACTAGGAGTTAGCAGCAGGCTGGGCGTCCTTCGGGGCGCCCTTCCTGCGTTTAACGGCGATTGGCTGTGCGGCTTGAGGCAATGCCCGCTGATTCAGACGCGTCCAGGGGGCGGGCGCGGCGACCGCGGAACCGGTGGAAGAACCAGACGGCGGGTCCCAGGACAGGGAAGCCAAGGATGCCCAGCAGGCACAGGAACCGTATGCCCGGTGCGAGGTTCTTCTGCCGGGACAAGGAAATGACGGCGGTGACGGCCAGGAGCAGCATGATGATGCCTGCGGCTGGGACCATGAACTCCCAATACATGGGAACAACAGGGTTGGCGCCTTGGTCGATGGGGTGCCTCCCGGGGCAGTCGGGTCCCTTCTTGGGATGTAGCCTGTCAGTCTGCCACAGCCGGATCCCGGTTCAGGGCATCCTGGGCCTCCCGGACCTCCTGCCGGAGCTGCAGCACGTCCGAGGCGATGGCCGCCAGGTCCCGCAGGGTGCTCTCCTGCTCTCCGGTGAGGCTCCGTGCGTCCCGGTCCATGACGCACAAAGTTCCCAGCGCGAGGCCCTCCGCATTGCGCAGCGGTACGCCGGCGTAGAAACCGAACCCGGGTGAGGCCGCAACCAGCGGGTCATCCGAGGTGCGCGGATCCTTCTGGACATCATCAATGATGAAGGGCGCGTCTTCGCGCACCGTCGCCGGGCAGAGGGACTTCGCCGAATCAGCCGAACCGCGTTGAGTTCCGCTTCCGGATACCGTCCACACCCGGTCCCCGCCCACAATCGAGACGGCTGCTACCGGAACGTCCAGCACCCGGGCGGTAACGGCGGTAATGCGGTCAAGCAGCGGATCGGGTCCGTCTTCCGACTCCGCGCCGAGTTCTTCCGCAGCACGGATCCGCTCAGGGTCTGCCGCAGTGCTGCGCCGGCCGCGGCCGGCCGTGGCAAGTTCCATCATGGCTTCGGATACTTCGTGCGCGGAGGGGCGCTCATCCACGTCCGGCGCCGTCATCGCCGCCAGGACAGCGCTCCATCCGGGGCCCAGCGAATCCGGGATCACCGGCCCGCGGAACAGGCGGGCCAGGGCGCTTTCAACGGCCATGCCCGGGAAAGCCCGTTCACCGGTCAGGCAGCGCAGCAGCACCAGGCCCAGCGAATACACGTCGCTGTGCGGCCCGGCGGGTTCTGAGCGGACCTGCTCGGGGCTCATGAACCCAGCCGTGCCCGTGAACTCGTCGGCCTGGGGCATTGGGTCTCCGGCCATCTGCGCCACACCGAAATCGGTCAGTTTGGCCCGCAGCCGGGATTCGTCTTCCCGGTAGTCGAAGAGAAGGATGTTGGCGGGCTTAATGTCGCGGTGGATGATGCCGGCCCGGTGGATGTAGTCCAAGCCGATCGCGACGTCGTAACCGAGCAGTGAGACCTGCCTTGCCGGCAGCTTGCCGCCCGCAAGGCGGCGGCTGAGGTCAGGGCCCTGGACGAGTTCCATAGCCAGCCACACAATCGAGGTGCCCGACGGCGAAACCTCAGTGCCGGCGTCGAACAATGTGATCAGGCTGTGGTGGTTCAGCTGCGAAAGTACCTTGGCCTCGGCTTCGTCCCGGCGGCGTTCCTCGTCCGTCCGGGCGCGGGAAGCGATGAGTTTCACGGCGACATCGCGGCCCAGAAGCTCGTCGACCGCCCGGTGCACTGCACCCATGGAACCAGCGCCGATTCTCTCCTGCAGGCGGTACCTGCCGCCCACTACTGTTCCTGGACCCATGTGCCTTGGCATCCGCGCACTCCTGTAAGAATCATCCTGCCGGCGGGGAGGCAGCGGCGGTGCGGA
Organism: Arthrobacter koreensis; assembly: GCF_009193255.1. Lineage (GTDB taxonomy): Bacteria > Actinomycetota > Actinomycetes > Actinomycetales > Micrococcaceae > Arthrobacter_B > Arthrobacter_B koreensis. The sequence goes on along the minus strand of NZ_WACG01000001.1, from coordinate 554,467 downwards.
AACCCAGTTGTTTCCTGGCCTAAGTCTAAGTCCCTGGCACCGTCCATCGAACGCGTGACAGGCCGCTGACGTGCAGCGAAAGTGTCTTCGGTCACAGAAGCGGGGTTTGGCCCGAATCGATTTCGTGATGCGGAGAAAGTACTGGTAGAGTCTTATGTCGTTGCCCCGGTAAGGGGCGATGCCCCGATAGCTCAGTGGTAGAGCGCCATCTTGGTAAGATGGAGGTCCCGGGATCGATTCCCGGTCGGGGCTCTCAATGGGAGGGTCCGCGTTTGTAAGCCTGTTGTCCAACATGGGGCGAAGCACGCGGGCTTGACTCATTTATGGCGGTGTAGCTCAGTTGGTTAGAGCGCACGACTCATAATCGTGAGGTCGGGAGATCGAGCCTCCCCACCGCTACAGAGTAAAACCCCCGGGATCCACGAGATTCCGGGGGTTTTCTGCTTTCCCGGACACTTTGGAAAGTGGTTGTGACACGCGGTCCTCCGCGGGGGCCGAACGGGGGCGGCTTGTAGGATCACAGGGAGAGCCCCGTCCTAAGTCAATCGCCCGAGCACGGAACGAAAGATGCAGACCCCATGACAGAGAACAACCCTGCCGCCAACGATCAGGCATTGCCGACCAGGCGCGCCCGGCGAGCAGCGCAAAACCGTGATCTGTCCGGCGCTCCGGACGGTGCCGAACGGAGCACCAGCCAGACTGGCGGGGTCCGGGAGCCGGGCAACTCCGGCCAGGCGGCAGGGGAGCAGAATGACACCCTTCCGTCCCGACGCCGTGCCCGTGCCGAACTGCGTTCCTGGGGGAGTGTTCCGGCAGGGGAGGCGTCCGAGTCCGCGAGTGGGTCTTCACCGGCTCCCGCTCCAGGGGCGGTGCTCGAAGAGTCTGCCCCGGATGAAGGGAACGACGGCGGAGAGCCGGTTCCTGCGCCGGTGGCAGACGAGGCGGCAGACAGGCCGGAGCCCCTGACAGAACCGGATGCTTTGACGGAACCGGGTGCGGTGCAGGAGCCGGAAGCTCTGACGGAACCTGATGCGGTGCCGGGGCGGAATACGGCGCCCGGACCGGAAACGGAACGCGATTTCGAACGCGCTGCTGATGACGAACCTGAACATGCTCCTGAAGTTGAGTCAGCTCCCGAAGCTGAGCCTGCCTCCGACTCCGGGCCCGCCCGCGAACCCGAATCCGAAACCGAGCCGGTCTCCGCACCCGCGAACACCGTCCACGCAGCGCCTGCGGCCGCGCCGGAGCATGGGGTCCACCCGGCCCCTGAGCCTCTCCCTGAGCCGGGCGGGGGCGCCGATGGCCAGCCGCTCGCCGTCGCACTTCCCGAACTTCCGGCAGCACCGCCTGCCGGCCCACAGCAGGAGATGGAAATCACCGACCGCGAAGCCGCTGAAACCCCGGCTGGCCCTCCCGCCGGCCTCCCGCTGGAACCAGCCCACATGCCGGTCGATCTGCGTGAACGCACCCGGGCCGCGGTGCGCGGCGAGCCCAACGACGTGCGCCGGGCAACGTTCCTCGACACGCAGACTGCCAAGATCCCGGCTGCCCGCGGGTTCCGCGGTTTCCTGGCGTCCCTGGGCATCCGGATAGCGCCGTCCGCGCGGGAGCTCGAGGAACGCCGGGACACCCGGATCGTGAGCCAGCACTGGCCCGGCCCGCGGACCATCTCCGTGGTGAACGGCAAGGGCGGCGCGAACAAGACCCCCACCACGGTGATGCTCGCGGCCATCTTTGCCCGCAACGGCGGAGGTCCCGTCCTGGCCTGGGACAACAATGAGACCCGAGGTACCCTCGGCTGGCGGACCGAGCAGGCCCAGCACGATGCCACGGTCATGGACCTGCTTCCGGAAACCGGGCTGCTGCAGTCCCCGGCAGCCCAGTCGGCCATGCTGGCCAAGTTCGTCCATCACCAGACGGATGACAAGTACGACGTACTGCGTTCCAACCCGAATGTCCTGGCCTCGGAACAGAAGGTCACCAAGGCTGACTTCGACGCGCTGCACTCTGTGGCATCCAAATACTTCCGCCTGAATGTGGTGGATTCCGGCAATGACGAAAGCGCCGAGCGGTGGCTGCGCATGATCGACCACACCGACCAGCTGGTCATCGCCACCACCACGGTCGAGGAACATGCCGAGGCAGGCGCGCTGCTGCTTGAAGCGCTGCAGGAACGAGGCGGAAAGTACGCGGAGCTGGCGCGCGGCGCCGTCGTTATTGTTTCCCAGGCTGACCGCAACGGCACCGAAGCGCAGGCACGGAGGGTGGCTGAGGCCTTCAAAGTGCTGGCGCGGGCCGCGGTAACAATTCCGTATGACCCGGCGCTGGTCAAGGGGCAGATCCGCTACGCCTCCCTCCGGCCCGCCACCCAGCGCGCCTGGCTGCGGGCGGCGGCAGCCGTAGCCGGAGGTCTGTAGAAAGATCAGCTTGCTTATCTTTGCCGTTGTTTCCTAGGGTAGAGGGCAGAGGCGGCCCAGACCGGGCCGCCAGACCACGAACGGAGGAAAAATGTCAGCACATGATATTTCCGGCAAGAAGGTTGCTTTCCTGCTCACGGACGGCGTAGAGCAGGTCGAACTCACCAGCCCCTGGGAAGCCGTAAAGGAAGCCGGCGGATCGCCGGTCCTGGTTTCGCCGTCCAGCGGGAGCATCCAGGGCTTCAACGGTTTGGACAAGGGCGACACCTTCTCCGTGGACCTGGATGTGGCGGATGCCAAGGCGTCGGACTTCGATGCGCTGGTCCTGCCCGGCGGTGTTGTCAACGCCGACTACCTGCGCGTGAACAAGGACGCCCAGCGTTTTGCCCGGGACTTCTTCGAAGCAGGCAAGCCTGTAGCAGCGATCTGCCACGGACCGTGGCTCCTGATCGACGCCGAGGTAGTTAAGGGCCGGGACCTGACGTCCTTCCACACCCTCGCCACCGACCTGCGCAACGCGGGTGCCAACTGGAGTGACGAAGAGGTAGTGGTGGACCAGGGACTGGTTACCAGCCGCACGCCCGACGACCTTGAGGCATTCAACGCCAAGGTGGTCGAAGAGATCTCCGAAGGGCAGCACGCCGGGCAGCACGCCTGACGTTTCCCCTTTCCCACTCCGCCCCGGAAGCCAGCAGGCATCCGGGGCGGAGTGCTGTCTGCAGCGCTTCTGTGCGTGTTGACCCGGCGGTTTGGATGAGATGACCCGGTTCTCCCGGCCCAAAGTACCTAGGGTGGGGGAAGCCGTGGAGTCTGACGCAGATTCGAACCAAGGGGGAATTCATCCGTGACCAGCAGCGACACGACGCCGGAGGTCCAGCGGCCGCTCGAGGGAATCCTGGTGGCTGACTTCTCCCGGGTCCTTGCCGGTCCGCTGTGCACCATGACCCTGGCGGACCTCGGAGCCCGCGTCATCAAGGTTGAACGTCCGGGAACCGGGGATGACACACGCAGCTGGGGGCCGCCCTTCTCCGGTACCGGTGCCACGTACTTCGAAGCAGTGAACCGGAACAAGGAATCGGTCTGCCTTGACCTGGCGGACGCGCAGGGCATCCAGCTCGCGCGGGAACTGGCCCTGCGCGCGGACGTGCTGGTGGAAAACTTCAAGCCCGGGGGACTCGGCAAACTGGGCCTGGGCTACGCAGACCTGAGCAAAGCGAACCCCGGCCTCGTGTACGCGTCAATCTCCGGCTTCGGCGACGGGGGTGGCCGTGACCTGCCGGGCTACGACTTTGTGGTCCAGGCCCTGGGCGGGCTCATGAGCGTCACGGGAGAGCCCGGCGGAACGCCCATGAAAGCCGGGGTAGCCCTGGTGGATGTGCTCACCGCCAAGGACGCCGCGACGGCGGTGCTCGCGGCACTGCTTTCCCGCCGCGTGACCGGCCGGGGGACCCACGTCCGGCTCAACCTGCTCTCCAGCCTGCAGGGGGCGCTGGCCAATCAGGCGCAGGCCTTCCTGGGAGCCGGCGTGGTTCCGGCCCGGATGGGCAACGCCCATCCCTCGATAGTTCCGTATCAGCTGCTGGACTGCGCTGACGTCCCGCTGGCGGTGGCGTGCGGCAACGACCTGCAGTTCGCCCGGCTGGCCCGCGAACTGGGTGCTCCCGGCCTGGCCCAGGATGAACGGTTCGCCACCAACAGTGCCCGGGTGCAGCACCGGGAAGAACTGATTCCCCTGCTGGAAAAGTACCTCGCCGCTGCGCCGGCCGCGCACTGGCAGGAACGCCTCACCCGGGCAGGAGTGCCTGCAGGCAAAGTTGCCGGCATCGACGAGGGGATCGCGTACGCCGAGTCGCTCGGCCTGGACCCGGTGCTTGAACTGACGGATGCCGACGGCGCTCCGGCCGGGCGGCAGATCCGCCACCCTGCCCAGTGGGAACCTGCCCTGGCTCCGCGGACGGATGCTCCGCCCAGGCTCGGACAGCACACGGAAGACGTCCTGAAATGGCTGCAGGAACCGGCGCCCGGACGTACGGATACCCGCGGCTACCCCTGGCGCTGACGCAGCTCCAGCCACAGCGGGGCGAAGACATCCGGGTCATCCAGGTCAACGCCGAGCAGGGACGAGGCGAGTGCCATCCGGTGCCGGAGGGAATTGCGGTGGATGCCCAGGGCCCGCGACGCGTTTTCCCAGTGGCCCCGGTGACGCAGGTATTCGGTAACGGTACCCAGCAGGTCGGCGCGGGCATAAGCAGCCAGGGCTTGCACCCACACCTGTGCTGCAGCGCTGGCGGGTGCGGCCAGTCCCGCAAGGGTTCCGGCCGGTGCCTGGTCCAGCGCCCGCCGGAGTCCGGCCAGGACCCCCGGCACCTCGGAGAGGGTGAGCGGATCGCTGACGGCGCCGGCGCCGTCCGGGGCTGGTGGTGCAGGGAAAGCCTCCGTGCGGGGAAGCTGGCTTTCGCTTTCCGGCAGCAGGACGTAGAGCACCCCGTCCCGTTCGTGGCGGAGGGTGCAGTGTGAAACCGTCTCAGGGACCGGCTGCACACCGGGCGCCGGCACAAGGGCCGGTGCCGCGGCCACCAGTTGTTCAGGGGCCGCAGGCTCTCCGGCCCTCAGCGCCAGGACCCGAACGCGGCGCGGCAGCTCGGGATGTCCCGCATCTTCAGCCAGGATGCGGGCCGCCTCTGTGTGTCCGTGGAGCACCAGCTTGGCGACAGCGGTTTCCAGCACGGCTGCGGCGCTGGACGCTGCCTCCCGCTGCCGGGCCTTCAGCGCCAGGAGCGTGCAGACGGTCATGATGACCTGCCGGTCCGGTGCAGCGAGCTTCCGGCCGGGCCCCACCGCGAGGAAGCCGTGGATCCGCCCGCCGGCGGCGATGGGGTACTCCACCACCGGCTGGCCGTGGAGTTCGAAGGTCGCGGCCGAATGCGTGCCGGCCCGGTTCAGCCGAATGGTCTCCTCACGCAGCAGGGGGAGCAGCGCGCCGGTGCTCTCCGGCCAGTACCGCTCCGGTTCAGCGTCCGAGGGCAGGAACGCCGCCCATCCGCCCAGGGCCTGGGCGAGTCCGCGGATGACGGCGGCGGCGCCCCCGGGGCGCATGGCCGCCTGGGCGAGGGACGTCTGGGTTCCGAGGCTGCCCAGCAGCTCGGCCTCGCCGCTGCGGGACGAAAGCCGCCAGAAGGAGCGGGACACGTTCTGGAAGGGCACGCCGTCGGGCACTGCCAGCAGGTGGATCTGCGCCTCGTCGCAGGCTTCGGAGAGGAAGTTCGGAACTTCGGTAAGCCAGGGCCCCAGCCCGATACCGAGCGCATGGACTCCCCTGGCGCGCAGCCGGTCTACATAGCGGGCGGTGGCTGCGGGACTTCCGCCCAGCGGCATGCCCGTGGTGAGCAGCAGTTCCCCGCCGTCCAGGTAGGGCGTGGGGTCCTCCAGTTCCGACACATGGACGCCGGTCAGTTCCCGGGCCGGAAAGGAGCGCCTGTTGACCGGCACCAGATCGGTTCCGAGGACGGCACAAAGCTCAGAAAGGGAAACCATGGGATAAATCATCCGGTATCCGCAGCCCCGTTGGGCCAAATGCTCAATGACGCATGTCGCAGGCCTCCGTAGCGTGTCCTCAAGACCTTGGAGCCTGCCATGCCCAGACCCGGCGAGGGCAGTCTCCACAGCCGTCAACCCGAGAGAGAAGAGCGCCATGAGCACCACAGCAGTCCCGCCCGCGGAAACCCTGGAACCGGCAGACCTCATCAGCTTCGATTCACTGCTCAGCAGTGACGAACTGGCGCTGCGGGCCAAGGTCCGCTCCTTCGTGGACGAGGCGATCCGCCCCAACATCGCCGGCTGGTTCGAAGCCGCCCATTTCCCGCTGGAGATTGTGCCGGAGATGGGAAAGCTCGGACTGCTGGGAATGCACCTGCACGGCTACGGCTGCGCGGGGCGTTCCGCCGTAGAATACGGGCTGGCCGGAGCCGAGCTGGAGGCCGGTGACTCCGGACTGCGCACCTTCGTCTCCGTGCAGGGCTCGCTGGCCATGAGCGCCATCTCCAAGTGGGGGTCCGAGGAGCAGAAGTCACGCTGGCTGCCGGGTATGGCCAAGGGCGAGGAGATCGGCTGCTTCGGGCTGACCGAACCCACCGCGGGCTCCGACCCCTCGGCCATGAAGACCTTCGCGCGGCGGGATGGCGAGGACTGGGTCCTCAACGGGACCAAGCGGTGGATTGGACTCGCCAACGTCGCCTCGGTGGCCGTGATCTGGGCGCAGACCGAGGAGGGTATCCGCGGCTTCGTGGTGCCCACCGGGACTGCCGGGTTCACCGCCGTCCCCATCGAGCCGAAGCTCTCCATGCGTGCCAGCATCCAGTGCGAGATCGAACTCAGTGACGTGCGGCTGCCGGCGCACGCAGTGCTTCCCGGAGCCCGCGGCCTGCGCGGACCGTTCTCCTGCCTCAATGAAGCGCGCTACGGCATCATCTGGGGGTCCATGGGGGCGGCCAGGGACTCCTTCGAAGCCGCCCTGGCCTACTCCAGGGACCGCCTGCAGTTCGACAAGCCGCTGGCGGGTTACCAGCTGACCCAGCAGAAGCTGGTGGACATGGCCCTGGAGATCAACAAAGGATTCCTGCTCGCACTGCACCTGGGCAGGCTCAAGGACGCCGGCACGCTGCAGAACCACCAGATCTCGGTGGGCAAGCTGAACAACGTCCGGGAAGCGATCGCCATCGCCCGTGAAGCCCGGACCATCCTCGGCGGCAACGGAATCACCCTGGACTACTCGCCGCTGCGCCACGCGAACAACCTTGAATCCGTGCGGACGTACGAGGGCACGGACGAGGTGCACACGCTCATCCTCGGCCAGCACCTCACCGGCGTCCCCGCCTTCCGCTAGCCCGGTCCGCCGGTCCACCGAACACAGGAGAAGTCCTTGCCCCACACCATCCCCGCCGCGGCCCTGCGGCAGTTCATCGCAGGCAAGTGGGAAGACGGCGACGGCGCCGGGCTGGCCTCGGATAATCCGGCCAGGCCCGGGGAGACCGTGGCTGCCGGACGGCAGGCTACCGCGGAGCAGCTGGAGCGTGCCGTTGCGGCAGCCTCCGCGGCGGCACCGGCGTGGTCCGCGGTCCCCATGCACGAACGCGGGGCGGTCCTGCTGCGTGCGGCCGCGCTGCTGGAAGGCTCTGCGGGGGAACTCGGGCTTGAACTCGCCCGGGAGGAGGGCAAGACCCTGGCCGAGGGCCGGGGGGAAGTGGCCCGCGCCGCGCAGATCCTGCGCTATTACGGCAATGAAGGGGACCGGCCGGCGGGAGAGGTCTTTTCCTCCCCACGACGGGGCGAACAGATCCTGGTGGTCCGCAAACCGCTGGGCGTCGTCGGCGTCGTAACGCCCTTCAACTTCCCCATCGCCATCCCGGCCTGGAAGATTGCCCCCGCGCTGGTGTACGGGAACACCGTGGTCTGGAAGCCTGCCAGCACGGTTCCCCTCCTGGCCCAGCGCCTGGCCGAGGTACTGGACGGTGCCGGCCTGCCCAAGGGCGTGCTGAACCTGGTGATGGGGCCGGGCGCGCTGGGGACGGAACTGGTGGAGCACCCGCTGCTGGACGGGCTGACGTTCACGGGATCCACCGGAGTGGGCCGCCGCCTCGCTGCGGCGGGCGCCGGACGCGGGGTGCCGGTGCAGGCTGAGATGGGCGGCAAGAATGCGGCCGTTGTCCTGGCGGGCGCGGATCTGGACCTGGCTGCCGAGCAGGTGATGTTCGGTGCCTTCCGGTCAACGGGGCAGAAATGCACCGCCACTTCCCGGCTGGTCCTCCAGGATTCGGTGGCGGATGACTTCCTGGCCCGACTGACCTCCCGGCTGCAGAACTGGAGCACCGGGGATCCTGTTGACCCGTCAGTCCTGATGGGACCGCTGGTTTCAGCCTCTGCTGCGGACGGCGTCCGCCGGGGAATCGATGAGGCGCTAGCCGGCGGCGCAACACTGGTGTTCCAGGGCGTCCTGCCCGAAGAAGCCGGCGATGCGTTCATTCCGCCCACCATCCTCGAACTGCCGGCAGGCCAGGCGGATGCCGAGGCGAACCCCGCCTGGACCGATGAATTCTTCGGCCCGGTTCTCGCCGTCCGGAGGGCCGCTGATGCCGCCCAGGCGTTTGAATGGGCAGGACAGGGCGAGTACGGGCTGTCCGCCGCCGTCTTTACCCAGGACGTCACCCGGGTGCTCGAGGCCGTGGAGGGGATCGACGTCGGAATCCTGCATGTGAACTCCGAATCCGCCGGAGCTGATCCCCACGTTCCGTTCGGCGGGGCAAGGAAATCCGGGTACGGGCCGAAGGAACAGGGGCAGTCCGCCAAGGAATTCTTCACCCACACCACCACGGTCTACCTGCGCGGCGGCAACCCTGCATAGCTCCTGCCGGGGCTCCCAGACAGGTGCGGTACCGTGAACAGGCACCCCTAGCTCCCGGAGGCTCCGCTCAATGACTCACGCCATGTATCTCTGCGGCGGCACGGCGTGGGACGGCGACGGCGCTTTTCTCCGGCTGTTCCAGCCCGACGGACGGTCCACGCTGAGACTGGATCCAGGAACCCAGCTGCGCTTCCGGGTCCGTTCCGAAGCCGCGCGCTACTGCCTGGGTTATGAGCTGCTCGGCGACGAGGGACGCACCGCCCAGCCCTGTCCGGCACAGGCGCCCGCAGAGCGGGGCTACCAGTGCAAGCGGTGCTTCTTCCAGGATGAGGGACGGCTGGTACACAACAGCCACCGCGGCGGTGACGTTCCAGCCGGACTGAAGAATTACCTGGCCCGGCCGCAGTGGCTGTACATCGCCACCTTCGCGGACGGGACCACCAAGGTTGGAACCGCCGCGGACCGGCGGAAGGCCCTGCGCCTCACCGAACAGGGGGCGCTCGCCGCCCGGTACGTGGCCCGCGCCGCCAACGGCCAGCAGGTCCGGGTGCTCGAAGACGAGGTCTCCGGCACCCTCGGCCTGCCGCAGGCCGTCCGTTCCGGCCACAAGTGTGCGGCCCTGGCGGCTCCGCTGCCGTATGACGAGCTGGACGCCATCAACGCGACCCACGCCGACGCCGCCCGGGCAGTCCTGTTCAACCTCAACCCCGAGGGCTTCGAGGTAGTGAAGGACACCTGGGAGCGTCCGAAAGCCTTCGGCACGGTCCTGGCGGAGCCGGCACCGGCGCCCTACCCGCTTGGACTGGCTGCCGGCGAACACGGACTGGTGATCTTCGGCATGCTGGGCAGCACCGCACTCGCAGCCACGGATGATCCCGGCCTGCGTTTCCTGGCGGACCTCACCGCCCTGAAAGGCCAGCGAATCGAATTCGGCGACTTCCGCACCGAGCTGCCCGCCCTCCAGCAGCAGCTGTTCTGAGAGGTCCGTTTCGGTGCCTGCAGCGCCGCGACTGTATTCTGTAGCCATGCTTAACACCCCCTGGGAAACCGGTTCGCCGCTCTACCGCCGGCTCGTAGTCATCGCGCTCTCGGTGACCGGCGCCGGCATCCTCATGGTCATCCTGGGCGCCGTGACCAACCAGCAGATCATCATGTACCTTGCCCTGCCGGTGATTGTGGTGGGCATGAGCACGCACCTGAGCGGTATGGTGGTGCGAGCCCGCGACGCCCGCCGCCGGATGAAGGGAAACCAATGAGCATCAACCCCGAGCTGGCCGGCCGGAGCTATCCGGCCGGAGAGTCCTACCAGGTAGGACGGGAAAAGATCCGGGAGTTCGCCCGGGCCGTGAAGGCGACCAGCCCGGCCCACTTCGAGATCGCGGCAGCGCAGAAGCTGGGATACGCAGACCTGGTAGCCCCTCCCACCTTCGCCATCATCGTGGCCCAGCAGGCTGACGCACAGCTGATCCGGGACCCCGGCGCCGGCATCGACTTCTCCCGGGTGGTCCACGCGGACCAGCGCTTCACCCACCACCGTCCCATCGTGGCGGGGGATGAACTGCTGGCTGAACTGCACGTGGACAACGTGCGGGCCATGGGCGACGGTGCCCTGATCACCACCCGCGCGGAAATCTCCACCGTGGAAGGCGAGAAGGTTGCCACCACACTCTCATCGATCCTCGTCCGGGGAGAGGGCCAGTAGCCATGTCGATTGCACTCAGCGAACTGCAGCCCGGACAGGAAATCGGCCGGAGCACCCTTGAGGTCAGCCGGGCGGACCTGGTCCGTTACGCCGGAGCCTCGGGAGATTTCAACCCGATTCACTGGAACGAACGCTTTGCCCGCTCCGTGGACCTTCCCGGCGTTATTGCCCACGGGATGTTCACCATGGGCGCGGCCGTGCAGCTGGTCACCGATTGGATCGGGGATCCGGGAGCCGTCCTGGATTACCAGACCCGCTTCACCCGCCCCGTGACCGTTGAAGACGTCGACGGCACTCCGGGCGCCGTCGTGGAAGTCACCGGTGTGGTCGGAGCCGTGGATGCGGACAGTTCCACGGCACGAATCGACCTGACAGTGACCTTCAACGGCCAGAAAGTTCTGGTCAAGGCACAGGCGGTTGTACGGGTCTGGTGAGCGCCCTGACCTCGATGCAGCTGGCATCCTTGACGACATCCCGCGTGGGCGGGCCGGCGTACCGCTACCTCAACGCGGAAACACCTGACGAACTGATCTCGATGGTCCGCGCGGCAGATGAGGCGTCGGAGCCCCTGCTGATCGTGGGAGGGGGTTCGAACCTGCTCATCTCCGACGCCGGTTTTGACGGCGCGGTGGTGCACGTCGGCAACCGCGGCATTGAGTTCCGGGACGGCGAGGGCGGCACCGCCGTCGTTGATGTCCAGGCCGGCCACCCATGGGATGACCTGGTGGCAAGGACCGTGACCGAAGGCTATTCAGGCCTTGAAGCGCTGTCCGGGATTCCCGGGCTGGCAGGCGCGACGCCGGTGCAGAACGTGGGTGCGTACGGTTCGGACGTCTCCCACAGCATTGTCTCGGTGCTCACCTGGGACCGCCGGGAACGCGCCCGCCGCCGCTTCGGCGCAGCGGACCTGGAATTCGGGTACCGGGATTCGCTGCTCAAGCGCACCACGGTAAACGGCTCTCCGCGCTACGTAGTCCTGAGCGTCGAATTCGCCGTGACCAAGACAAACGCCAGTGCTCCGGTGCGTTACGCCGAGCTTGCCCGCGCCCTGAACGTTGAGGTGGGGGAGAGCGCGGATACCGCCGACGTCCGCCGGGAAGTCCTGCGGCTGCGCGCCGGCAAGGGCATGGTCCTGGACCCCTCGGATCCGGACACCTACAGCACCGGGTCCTTCTTCACGAACCCCATCCTTCCCGCCCCGGACGCCGACCGGCTCCCTGCGGACGCTCCGCGCTACCCGGTGGCGGAGCCGGGCAAGGTCAAGCTCAGCGCGGCCTGGCTGATTGAGCATGCCGGTTTCGGCAAGGGCTTTGGCCTGCCGGGCAGCGCCGGGGAAGACATCGCCGGCGGACGGGCATCACTGTCCGCCAAGCACACCCTGGCCGTGACGAACCGCGGCAGCGCCACCGCCGAGGACCTCCTCGCCGTCGCCCGAGCGGTTGCCGACGGCGTCGAGCAGCGCTTTGGCATCCGGCTGCACCCGGAACCGCTGCTGATCAACTGCGCGCTGTAGCCGTTCCGCCACTGACGGCACCACGCCTTCCCGCGGAGGCCGGCACCATCTCCCTCTTCCGTCGCGCCCGATATCGCCCGGCGCGCCCTCTCCCAACGCGCCGTCGGCGCCTTCCCAGCGGCTAATTGTGCTTAGAGCTTCTAATACTTAGAATCTTTAACTATGAGTTTCGATGAGTCCCTCCAGCTGTCCCGCGAACTGCGCCCCATGCTGCCCCGGCTCTACCATCTGAGCCGCCGCCGTATTCCCGGCTGGGACCTGACAACCTCCCAGTCCTCGGCCATGAGCACCCTGGTGGACCGCGGTCCGCTGCGGATGAGTGAGCTTGCCGCGCTGGAAGGCGTCCAGCTGCCCTCGGCGACGTCCGTGGTCAACGGGCTGGTCAAGCTCGGACTGGTGGAGCGGCGGGCAGATCCGGCCGACCGGCGCGCCGTCGTTATCGATCTCACGCCTAAGGGGCGGCGCCAGGTGGACGAGCTGGTGGATCGCCGAAACCATTCCTTCGCCCTGCTGCTCGACCGGCTCGATGAACAGGACCGTCGGCTTCTGGAGGATGCCGTCCCGGCGGTGGCACGGCTTCTGTCCCTGGGGCCGGATACGCCGGAAGCGGACCAGCCCGGCAACCGTCCCGGGACGGACGACTAAAGACTTCCTTGAAAGGCGCCACAGACATGAGTAAAACTGCAGCCGTGCGGGAAGCTTCCGCACATCCACGGCTCGCGGACGCACTGCGCGGTCAGCCAAAAACCGTGTGGGTCACGGCGTTCGCCGCTGTTATCGCGTTTATGGGCATCGGCCTGGTAGACCCGATCCTGAACACGATTACCGAGGAGCTCGGTGCTTCTCCCACTGAAACCACCCTCCTCTTCGGTTCCTACCTGGGGGTTCAGGTCCTCGCCATGCTGCTGACCGGGGTGATGTCCTACCGCTTCGGCGCCAAGCGCACCCTCGTGACAGGGCTGGTGCTGATAGTGCTGGCCGCGGGGGCCTGTGCGCTGGCGAACAGCATCGAGACGCTTGTGTGGCTGCGGGCGGTCTGGGGACTGGGAAACGCCTTTTTCATCGCAACGGCGCTCTCCGTCATTGTGGGGGCCGCTGCGGGCGGGCAGGCGGGCGCAATCCTGCTGTATGAAGCAGCACTCGGTGTGGGACTTGCTGTCGGGCCGCTGCTCGGCGCAGTGCTGGGAACCATCTCGTGGCGTGGGCCCTTTGCCGGCACGGCCGTGCTGATGGCCATCGGCGTCATTCTCTGCACAGCCATGCTGGCCAAGGACAAGAACAAATCCGCGCGGCAGAAGATTCGGCTCATTGACCCGATCCTGGCGCTGCGCAACCGCAACCTGCTGCTGACTTCCCTCGGATCCGCGTTCTACACTGCGGCGTTCTTCTCCATCATTGCCTGGTCCCCGTTCGTCCTCGGGGAAGGCGCCTTCTTCGTCGGATTCGTCTTCTTTGGCTGGGGCCTCTGTGTGGCGGTTTCTTCCGTAGTGCTGGCACCGAAGGTGGCCGGCTGGTTCGGCGAACGCGGGGGAGCGGTGATTACGGTCCTCATCTACGCGCTGGTGCTGCTCGCAATGGCGGCCGGGAACAAGACGGTGGTGGTCATCGGCATCATTGTCTCGGGTATCTTCTCCGGCATCCTCAACACTCTCTTCACCGGTACGGCCATGAGCTCAGGCGCTGGACCGCGTGCGGTGAACAGTGCCGGGTATAACTTCCTGCGCTGGTTCGGCGGAGCCGTTTCGGCGATCCTGGTGGGCCATCTGGCGCAGTGGCTCGGGATGCGGGCGCCGTTCTGGGCCGGTGCCATCTGCTGTGCCGTGGCCGCGGGCCTGCTGCTTCTGCGCAGCGGAGCCGGTGACCCGGATCCGCACGCGGTTCCGGAAGCGGCGGCCGCCGTCGGCGCCGACTAGCGCGCCGGCACTGCTCGACCGCAGGCAAAGCCCAAGCACGGCAGGGCCCGGCCACAAGAAACCGCCCGTTTGATGATTCAAACGGGCGGTTTCTTCGTGCTTCGCGGGTTAGAGGTTGCCGGTGGCGATGCGCAGCATCCGGCGCAGCGGCTCGGCGGCGCCCCAGAGCAGCTGGTCACCGATGGTGAAGGCGCTGATGTACTCCGGGCCCATTTCAAGCTTGCGGATACGGCCCACGGGGATGTCCAGCGTGCCGGTCACGGCGACCGGGGTCAGGTGTTCCATGGTGGCTTCCTTGGTGTTTGGAACCACCTTGGCCCACTGGTTGTCCGCGTCGATGATCCGCTCGATCTCGGCGACGGACAGGTCCTCGGTGAGCTTCAGGGTCAGTGCCTGGGAATGTGAGCGCATGGCACCGATGCGGACGCAGAGACCGTCGAAGGGGATCCGGCCGGAATCGGAGCCGAGGCCGAGGATCTTGTTGGTCTCCGCGCCGCCCTTCCACTCTTCCTTGGACTGGCCGTTGCCCAGGTCCGCGTCGATCCACGGGATGACTGACCCTGCCAGCGGAACCCCGAACTGCGAGGAATCCATGGACGGATCCTTCTGCTGGGCCAGCACTGCGCGGTCGATTTCAAGGATGGCCGACGCCGGATCGGCCAGGTTGGCTGCCACGGCAGAGTTCAGCGAGCCGAACTGGTTCAGCAGTTCGCGCATATGGCGCGCACCGCCGCCGGAGGCCGCCTGGTAGGTCATGGACGTGCCCCACTCTACGAGGCCGTTGCGGAACAGTCCGCCCAGGCCCATGAGCATGCAGGACACGGTGCAGTTGCCGCCCACAAAGTTCTTCACGCCGCGGGCCAGGCCGGCGTCGATGACGTCCCGGTTGACCGGGTCCAGCACGATGATCGCGCTGTCGTCCATGCGCAGCGTTGACGCGGCGTCGATCCACAGGCCGTCCCAGCCGGCGTCACGCAGCTTCGGGTAGACCTCGGAGGTGTAGTCACCGCCCTGGGTGGTGACGATAATCGGCAGCTTGGCCAGCGTCTGGATGTCGTAGGCGTCCTGCAGGAAGCCGGCACCTTCAGCGAAGGACGGCGCTGCGCCGCCTGCGTTGGAGGTGGAGAAGAAGACGGGGTTGATCAGGCCGAAATCGCCTTCATCCTGCATGCGCTGCATGAGGACGGAACCGACCATGCCCCGCCAGCCGACGAAGCCCGCGGTGGGAACAGAAGAAGCTGCTGAAGTCATTCCTTCAGTCTAGGGCAGACGGTCTCAGCCGTCCTGCTCGGTTACGTTCCGGTGCCGGGTCCACAGCGCGAACCGGTACTGCAGGCCGTTGGCGGACGTGTACCAGTCCTGGGCAGGGCTGACACCGCTGAACGTCCAGTCGGCTCCCAGGTGCGGGGCATAGCTGTCGCCCTCGGTCTCGGTATTGATCACCGTGACAACCGCAACATCCGCCAGCGGTTCAGCCTCGGCGTACACCTGGGACCCGCCGACGATCCAGATCCGGCTGCTGCCCTCACTGCCCTCGGCGGCTTCCAGCGCAGCTTCCAGGGAGGGTACGACGACGGCGCCGGCCGGCTCAAGCTCGGCGGCCAGTCCTTCGCGGGAGGAGATGACGATGTTCTTCCGTCCGGGAAGCGGCCTGAACGCTTCCGGGAAGGATTCCCAGGTGCGCCGCCCCATGATGACGGGGTGGCCCAGCGTGCTGGCCTTGAAGTGGGCGAGGTCTTCGGGCAGGTGCCAGGGCATTCCGCCGTCCTTGCCAATGACGCCGTCGGAGGTCTGCGCCCAGATCATGCCGACGAGCGGCACGCCGGTGTTCCCGTAGCCCCGGGCTGCCAGGGCGTCGTCGAGTCCGAGGCCCTCTTCGCCGGAGCGGCCAACGGGGTAGTAGCGGGTTGAATCTGCGAACCTGTTCGATTCAGTCAAGACGGGGCCCTTTCACACGGCGATAGGTGCCTTGATGCCGGGATGGTGCTGGTAGTCCAGGACCTCGAAGTCATCAAGTTCGTAGTCGAAGATGCTGGCAGGCTTCCGCCTCAGCCGCAGTTTAGGATACGGGAACGGCGAGCGGGACAGCTGTTCCGTGACTTGGTCCAGGTGGTTGTCGTAAATATGCACGTCGCCGCCGGTCCAGACGAATTCGCCCGGTTCCAGGCCCACCTGCTGCGCCACCATCAGGGTGAGCAGCGCGTAGGAGGCGATGTTAAACGGCACGCCCAGGAAGGTGTCTGCCGAGCGCTGGTACAGCTGGCAGGAGAGCTTGCCGTCCGCTACGTAGAACTGGAACATGGCGTGGCACGGCGGCAGTGCCATGTTCTCCACCTCGGCAGGGTTCCACGCGGTCACTATATGCCTGCGTGAATCCGGGTTGTTCTTCAACCCGTCGATCAGCTTGGCGATCTGGTCGATCTGGCCTCCGTCCGGCGTAGGCCAGGAGCGCCACTGGACGCCGTAGACCGGCCCCAGCTCGCCGTCGTCGTCCGCCCATTCATCCCAGATGGTGACGCCGCGTTCCTGCAGCCAGCGGACGTTCGAGTCTCCGCGCAGGAACCACAGCAGCTCCAGCGCCACGGACTTGAAGTGCACGCGCTTGGTGGTGATCAGCGGGAAGGACTCGCTGAGGTCAAAACGCATCTGGCGGCCGAAGACACTGCGCGTTCCGGTGCCGGTACGGTCGGATTTCGCGGTGCCGTGCGCCAGGATGTCGCGCAGCAGGTCTTCGTACGGTGTGGGAATCGTGGTCACGGCTCCAGTCTAGTAGGGAGGGACATGGCAGAGGCCAGCGCGCTGAGGACAACGGCGTCGGGAACTCCATGCCGGCGTGCCGTCTCCGCAAGGTGTCCGACGGCGGCACTCACCTCCGCGGGTAGACCGCCCGCTTCACCCGCAGGCGCGGCAGCACGCTGCGATATGACGGTGCCCCGACGGCGAAGAGCTGTGACGGTTCCCTCAGTTTCAAGTTCCTTGTAGGCCCGGGCGACAGTCCCGGGGGCCACGCCGAGGTCGGCGGCCAGCGTGCGGATAGTGGGCAGCCTGTTCCCCGGTGCCAGGACGCCCGCGGCCGCGAGGGCGCTCACCTGTGATCGGATCTGTTCGTACGGAGGTACGGGAGAGGCCAGATCCACGCGGATCTGGGCGCTCATGTCCGTTGCGCCGGGGGACGATCATGGTTCCATCGAGATGACAGAAACTGCCCGTATCCGCGCTCATACGGGCAGTTTCTGTCATCTCGTTTAGAGGGCGCCGCCCGCGGCCTCGGGAGCGCCGGCGTCGTGCCCGCCGTCGCCCACGCGCTCGCGGGCCATGAAGTTCTCAAGATCGAACAGGTTGTCCGCCCGGCGGGCCACTGTGAGCAGCGTGCTCATGGAGGCAACCTCCTCCACCTGTTCCTTGAGGAACCAGAGCATGAACTGCTCGCCCAGCGCGTCGCCTTCCTCCCGGGCCGCTGCGAAGAGGGCCTCGATCTGCGAGGTCACCTGCTTCTCCTGTTCCAGGGCGAGGGCGATCGGCTCGACGACGTCGCTGAAGTCATTCTTCACCGGGTCGACGCCGGGAATGCGGACGGGCAGGTCCCGGTCCAGCATGTACTGAACCAGCATCATGGCGTGGTTCCGCTCTTCGACGGACTGCGCGTAGAAGTGGCGGGCCAGCTGGGGAAGGTCTTCGCCGTCGAAGTACACGGCCATGGCCACGTACTGCTGGGAAGCGTTGAACTCGTTGCCAATCTGGGCTGCCAGAAGATCAGTGAATTTGCTCATGGGGACACAATATGCCCGCTGACCTGCAGGGAAAAGGACGG
The DNA here is from genome assembly GCF_009193255.1 of Arthrobacter koreensis. Taxonomy (GTDB): domain Bacteria; phylum Actinomycetota; class Actinomycetes; order Actinomycetales; family Micrococcaceae; genus Arthrobacter_B; species Arthrobacter_B koreensis. The sequence continues at coordinate 536,714 of NZ_WACG01000001.1, read as the reverse complement.
ATAGGCTTAGCTCGCCAAGGCTTGGCTAGCCTCAGTACCTACCCGGTACGGGCTAGTCGTCGAACGGGCGGTACTGCTCCAGGGACATGATTCGGCGGGGATTCCTGCGGCTCACCTGACAGACCACAATTTCGCCCGGCGCCAGATAGGGATCCTTGTCCGGCAGCAGCGTGGCCATCCGGTCATCCATCTGGTCGGCGAGGACGCCGAAGACCAATGGAAGCACCGGCCGGTGCGTGCACAATGCCACCGGCCGGGCTTTCTCGAACAGGTTGTCCACGGCCAGCCGCGCCTTGGCAGGCTTGCGCTTGGCATTGTGCTCGGTGATCGCATCCACGGTCTTGAACTTGGGCTTGCGGGTGTTCACGTACGGTCCCATGGTCTGCACGCACCGGAGCCATGGGCTGGACACCACCCGGTCCGGATGCCAGGCCTGCAGCAGCCGTGCCACCGCCTTTGCCTGGCGCTGGCCCGTGGCTGCCAGAGGACGGTCACCCTCTGCCCGGGCCCAGGAGGAACGCGGTTTGGCCTTCGCATGGCGGACTATGATCAGCGGCCAGGTATCCAGGTCACCGTCTTTATGGGCGCTGACGAGTGCCTCCAGCGGTAGCTTGTCGGTGGGGTTCGTCAGGAGCGCAGCGGCTTCCTCCGGGGAGCACCACCGTACGCCGTCCACTTCCTTTCCGTCGGGCCGGGGTTTGGCGTTGTTGCCGTTCGCGGCCCAGTAATGCACGGCCTTGATGCCGGAAGAGACCGGATAGCGGGTTTCCGGCAGCGCGATGCCAAGCCGGATATCCAGCCCTATTTCCTCTTTCACTTCCCGGACGGCGCATTCCGGAATGGTCTCGCCTGAGTCGAGTTTGCCCTTCGGCCAAGACCAGTCGTCATAGCGCGGCCGGTGGATGATGAGCACTTCCAGCTTGTCACCGCGCACGCGCCAGCACAGGGCACCGGCTGCGACCACCTTGGGGTCGCCGGCCAGGTCGAGGGCGGTCGCCCTGCCGTTCAGCAGCAGGGCGGCCGTGTCATCCGGTGTATCCCGGCCGTCGCCGGAAGTGTCCAGCGGCAGGTCCTCCGCAGCGGGCTCCCCGGTGTGCATCAGCGGCGGGCCACTGCGCGCTGGCGCGAGCGGGAGGCGAGCAGCCAGGACTGCACATCCTCAAGCGGGTTGCCCTCGTCATCCTTGTGGTGCCGGGTCCAGATGCCGTCTGCGTCGAGGTGCCAGCTTGCCGTCCCCGGATCGAGGTAGCGGTCCATGAGTTCGATCAGGTCTGCAATGTCCTCGGCGGATCCCAGCTGGACCAGGGCTTCCACCCTGCGGTCCAGGTTGCGGTGCATCATGTCCGCCGACCCGATGTACACCACCGGGTCCCCGCCGTTGGCGAAGGCAAAGACCCGTGAGTGCTCCAGGAAGCGGCCCAGGATGGATCGGACGGTGATGTTCTCGCTGAGGCCGGGAACTCCGGGCCGTACCGAGCAGATGCCGCGGACAATCACGTCCACGCGGACCCCGGCCTGCGACGCGCGGTACAGCGAATCGATGATGGCTTCGTCCACCATTGAATTCACCTTGATGATCACCCGGGCGTCCAGGCCTGCCTTCTTGTTGGCAATCTCGCGTTCGATCCGGTCTATGAGGCCCGAACGCACGGAGCGCGGCGCCACCAGCAGCCGCTTGAACGTTGACTTGGGTGCGTAGCCGGAGAGCTGGTTGAACAGCTTGGTCAGGTCTTCGCCAACCTTTTCGTTCGCGGTCAGCAGTCCCAGGTCCTCGTAGTAGCGGGCGGTGCGCGGGTGGTAGTTGCCCGTGCCGATGTGGCAGTAGCGCCGCAGGCCGTCCACTTCCTGGCGGACCACCAGCGACAGCTTGCAGTGGGTTTTCAGGCCCACGATCCCGTAGACCACGTGGACGCCGGCCTGCTCCAGCTTCCGTGCCCAGGAGATGTTGGCCTGCTCGTCGAACCGGGCCTTGATCTCCACGAGCGCCAGGACCTGCTTGCCGGACTCCGCGGCGTCGATCAGGGCATCGACAATGGGGGAGTCCCCGGATGTCCGGTACAGGGTCTGCTTGATGGCCTGTACCCGCGGGTCGGCTGCGGCCTGCTCCAGGAACGCCTGCACGGACGTGGAGAAGGAGTCATAGGGGTGGTGCAGCAGGATGTCCCGGCGGCGCATGGCGGCGAAAACGTCCGCCGGCTTGGACGTCTCGGATTCCTTCAGGTGCAGGGAAGTGTGCGGAACCTGCTTGGGGTAGTGCAGGTCCGGCCGGTCGATCTGGCTGATCGGACTCAGGCCGCGCAGGTCCAGCGGGCCGGGAAGGGTGTAGACCTCGTCCGCTTCCACTCCCAGCTCCCGGATCAGCAGCTGCCGGATGCTGGGATTGATGTCCGGTGTGACTTCAAGACGGACGGGCGGGCCGAAGCGGCGGCGCAGCAGTTCCTTCTCCAGCGCCTGCAGCAGGTTCTCGGCGTCGTCCTCTTCAACCTCCAGGTCCTCGTTGCGGGTCACCCGGAAGGTGTAGTGCTCCACCACGTCCATGCCGGGGAAGAGCTGGTCAAGGTGCTCGGCAATGACGTCCTCAAGCGGAATGAACCGGGCCGTGCGTCCGGCAACGTTCCCGGCACGCGGGCCGTCCACCGAGATGAGGCGCGGCAGCTGGTCCGGAACCTTCACGCGGGCGAAGAATTCCTTGCCGCTCACCGGATTGCGGACCACGACGGCGAGGTTCAGTGAAAGCCCCGAAATGTAGGGGAACGGGTGGGCCGGGTCCACGGCCAGCGGCGTAAGGATGGGGAAGACCTTGGCCGCGAACTGCCGGTGGAGCTGCGCCTTGGAGGCGTCGTCGAGGTCCTGCCAGCCCACCAAATGGATGTTTTCCTTCTCCAGGGCGGGGCGGATCTGCCGGGCGAAGACTTCGGCATGCCGCTGCTGGAGCCGGTAGCCGGCCTCGGTGATCTGCTCCAGCTGTTCCACCGGGCTCAGGCCCGCGGCGGACGGCACTGCCAGTCCGGTGGCGATGCGCCGCTTCAGCCCGGCCACCCGGACCATGAAGAACTCGTCCAGGTTGGAGGCAAAGATGGAGAGGAAGTTGACGCGCTCGAGCAGGTAGAGGTCAGGATCTTCCGCCAGCTCCAGCACCCGGGCATTGAAGTGCAGCCAGCTGATCTCCCGGTCAAGGAAACGCTCGGGGGTTATGTCGCCGCTGGGCAGCAGTGCCGGCCCAAAATCCGGAATGTCGATGCGGTCCTGTGTGGCCCGCGGCGCAGGCATCGCCTCGGACGACCCAAAGGGCGACCGTGCGCCGGCTGCGGTATCGGAATCCATAGTGTTTCTCCCCTGGCAGTTCTGGCAGGCCCGGCACCCCTGCAGCGCAGGGGCACAGCGCCCTCTCCTCAACCCTACAATCAGCAGGCGGCTATTCGGCGGCGTACATCACGTCCACGTCCCAGCGCACAAAGCCCAGCTTGCGGTAGAGGGACACCGCGGCCGTGTTGTCTGCGTCTACATAGAGCATGACGGCGTCCAGGCCGGAGTCGTGCAGGTAGCTGATACCGGCAAGGGTCAGGGCTTTTCCAAGTCCTGTTCCCTGCGCCTGGGGAGTCACGCCCACCACGTAGACCTCCCCGATGGCCGGGTGGCTCCCGCTGCGGGGATGGACCTTGGTCCAGTGGAAGCCCAGCAGCTCGCCGTCGGATTCGCGGACGGCGAGCAGGAAACCGCTGGGATCGAACCAGTCTTCGGCCATTCTCGCTTCGAGGTCCGCCCGGGTCATGGATCCCTGCTCCGGGTGATGGGCGAATGCGGCGGCGTTTGCCGCGAGCCAGGCGTCCTCATCCTGGCCGGGAACGAAGGCACGTACCTGCACGCCGTCGGGTACCTTGGCCGTGGGCAGGCCCTGGGACAGTGCGTCGTGGGAGAGCCGCATCCGCCACAGCTCGCGCACCGGGTGGAACCCGAAGCGGGCAGCGAGCTTCACCGCCGCTTCATGGTTCCCGTGTGACCAGGCCTTGAAGTCCTGCCCGGCGTCCTTCCGCGCGGCTTCTGCCAATGCGGTGCCAACACCCTTGTTGCGGTAATTGGGGTGGACCACCAGTTCCAGTACGCCGGGCTCGTCCTCAGCTGAGACGGTGAGCACGGCGGCCCCGGCGAGTTCCTGCGCGGTGGCGGGGTCCGAGTGCTCGTCATGGGTCAGTGCCAGGAAGACCCGTACCTGGTCCGGGTCCGCGCTGGTTGAGCGCAGGTCAACCAGTGTCTGCTCGGAGAAAGGGGGATTGCCGTCGGCTTCGGCAGCTGCCGCGGCCAGCTCCAGGATGCCGCGGAGCGCGGATTCTTCCGGGGTGCCGCGCGTTGTGAGGACAGGCCATGTGGTCAGGGGGTTCTCGCTCATTGAAGAAGACTAACCACTCAGGCCGCAGTGCGGGAGACGGCTTACGCTTCGTGCCCGGCCACGGCTGCCTGCTCCTCGTGGGTGCGTGCCTTCGCGAAGCGGTAGCCGACGTTGCGGACGGTGCCGATCAGGTTCTCATGGTCAGGGCCCAGCTTCGCCCTCAGCCGCCGGACGTGGACGTCTACGGTGCGGGTGCCGCCGTAGTAGTCGTAGCCCCACACCTCATGCAGGAGCTGGTCGCGGGTGAAGACCCGCCCGGGGTGCTGTGCGAGGTACTTGAGCAGTTCAAACTCTTTGTAGGTCAGGTTCAGGGCCGTGCCGCTGACGCGGGCGGTGTAGCTGGCCTCATCAATGACGACGCCGGAGGCGTGGATTTCGGTGCTGGATTCCTCCGCGGCCGCCTGGGTCCGGGAAACGGCCAGGCGAAGCCGGGCTTCCAGCTCGGCAGGACCTGCGGTGTCCAGGACGACGTCGTCTGCCAGCCAGTTGGCCGCGACCGCGGCCATCCCGCCCTCCGTAAGGACCAGAACCAAGGGAGTGCCCAGGCCGGTTGCCTTGAGCAGCTGGGTTAGTGAGCGCGCACCAACCAGGTCCTTGCGTGCGTCAACGAGGACGACGTCGCACGGGTCGATGTCCAGGAGTGCGGTTGGTTCCGCGGGGAGGATGTGGACCCTGTGGTTGAGCAGTTCCAGGGCAGGGAGGACTTCAACTGATGACCCCGGGCTGTTGGTCAGGAGCAGAATGTGCGACATAGTTCCTCCGAAAGTTAGGCGCACATCATCGGGCACGTTATCCCATCCGGTCCCCAGCGGCCGAAGAGTGGTTGAAAGTATACCCAGCGGCGCCCCGGCGCCCTGTAGCTTTTATCCGCGCTGCGTAATAAGGCAGTATGACTAGGGTGAAACTTTGGAGCATAGCGGTGCCGGCGGCAACTGTACTGGTCGGAATCGTGGCGGCATCCTTTGTTTCCCCCGAAGCCACGGCACTGTTCACCGGAGCCGCCGCTGCAGTGGCTGGTTTCGGCTGGCCCTATCTCCTTGGTGTCCCGGCCCGCAAGACCCAGGGGCTGGTGCTTGCACTCGTCGGCGCAGGCGGGGTTGCAGCCGCCTACTTCGCACCCGCCACCGCCATGCTTACCTGGATGCCCGGCATCGTCGCCGTTGGCGTCGGGGCTGTGTTCCTCATCCAGCTGCTGCGCGGCACGGGGCAGCCGCACCGGCTTGAGTCCACGATCGGCGTGATCGCCGGGGCCCTCGTTGCGGGGATGGCAGCGGGCTGGGTCGCAGCGGACCGCCTGCCGGGCGGGAATGGATCCGAAGGACTCATCTCTGCCGGGGCCGCGGCCATCGCAGTGGCCATCCTGATCTCCCTGATTCCGCTTGCGGACCGCATTACCGCACCGATCGGGGTGGTTGCCGGGGCCCTCGCGGGCGCCGGGGCAGCCGCACTGGTGACCGGCCTGCCTCTGGCGGCGGGTGCCTTCGTCGGAGTGCTGTGTGCAGCGGTGATCGTTGCTGTACGCCGGCTCGTGCTGATCCGGGACGATTCTCCGGGCGTCCTGGGAATCATCGCGGCGGGCGCCTCTCCGGTACTGGCTCTGGGTACCGCCGTGTACTTTGCCGGCCGGCTCCTGGTCCCCTAGGTCCGCGGCCGGGAGTCACAAGAGACAAAGACCCTGCGGGGCGGGTTAGGATGTAGGCATGTCGCTTCTTGCTCTTGAAATCTTCTTCATTGTCCTTCTGGGTGTCACTGGCCTGGCCATGGCAGGTTTCGCAGCCCTCGTTGTTTCCCGCCTGTACAAAGGCCAGAAGTAACCCGAAACGCACAACCGCCCGAACTGACCAGGGAAGGGTCCGGCCATGCCAATGGAGATCCCCACAGACCTCACGCCCGAACTCGTGCCGCTGTCCTGGCTCCTGGGAGTCTGGGAAGGAACCGGCCGCCTTGGTGAAGGCGATGCGGAGTCCGAGCACTTCTCCCAGCGGGTCACGTGCCGGCAAAACGGCCTGCCCTACCTGCAGTACACGGCGGAGAGCTGGCTGACGGACGAGGCCGGGACAGTGCTGCGCCCCCTCGCCGTCGAGACCGGCTTCTGGGCACTGGACCGTCCGCTGAACGACGCCGACGGCGGCCCGGGCCTTATCCCCGCGGACATTGTCCCGGCCCTGCGCAGCGCCGACGAGGTTGAAGAACTCCGCAACGACTCAGGCGGCTTCGACATCACGGCAACCATCGTGCACCCCGGCGGGATTGCGGAACTCTATTACGGCCAGATCAAGGGCCCGCAGATCCAGCTCACCACGGATCTGGTGATGCGCGGCGTGAACTCCAAGGAGTACACCGCCGCCACCCGGATCTACGGGCTGGTAAACGGCGATCTCTACTGGCGCTGGGATGTCGCGGCCGATGGCAAGGCGCTTGAAGCGCATGCCTCCGCGATCCTCAAGAAACGGGACTGATCCCCGCAGACCGGGGGACCGGAATACCACTACCCGGCTAGGACGTTGCACCTGACATGAGCATCAAAAGCCCCCTCCTTGCCCGCCCCGGAGCCGTCGAAGCTTCCAGCGCTGATGCCGGTACGGCAGCCCACTACGGCGACCCCCTGCGTGAACAGCGTGCACTGGCACGCGGCGAAGCGATAACCGACCTCTCCAGCCGCGGCGTCGTCACCGTCAGCGGTGAAGACAGGCTGAGCTGGCTGAACACCCTTTCCTCCCAGCAGGTCACCAACCTTCGTCCGGGCGAAAGTTCGGAACTGCTGCTGCTCAGCATCCAGGGCCGGATCGAGCATGATGCCCGCATCCTGGATGACGGCGAACGGGCCTGGCTGATCGTGGAGGGCGCCGAGGCGCCGCAGCTGGCGGACTGGCTGAACAGCATGAAGTTCATGCTCCGGGTGGAGATCCAGGACGTAACAGCCGACTGGGCTGTGGCCGGCTCAGTTGCGCCGGTGCCGGCCTGGACAGACTTCGCCGTCTGGACAGACCCCTGGCCTCGGGTAGGCCCGGGCGGGCACGCCTACACGGAGACGGCGGATCCTGCGCACCCCGGCCACGAGCGCCCCTGGTACGAATACCTGATTCCCCGGGAAGGGTTCGAAGCCGCCGTCGATGCGTCCGGACTGCCCCTGGCCGGGTCCATGGCCGCCGAGGCACTGCGCATCGCGGCGTGGCGCCCGCGCCTTGGCGCGGAGACGGATGACAAGAGCATTCCGCATGAGCTGGACCTGATCCGGACCGCCGTCCACCTTTCCAAGGGCTGCTACAAGGGACAGGAAACCATTGCCCGGGTGCACAACCTGGGCCATCCGCCGCGCCGGCTGGTTTTCCTGCAGCTGGATGGATCGCAGCACACCCTTCCGGCCGCCGAGAGTCCGGTCAAGCTCGGTGAGCGGGTCGTTGGCCGGGTGACCTCCGTGGCGCAGCACTACGAGATGGGGCCGGTTGCCCTGGCGGTGGTCAAGCGCTCGGTGGATCCTGAGGCGCAGCTGGTGGTTGAGGATGAAGGTGAACTCTACGCCGCGGCACAGGAACTCGTGGTTTCTCCCAACGCGGGTCAGGCCGTGGGCCGCCCCACCGGCCTGCTGCGGACTCCACGCTCCCGTGCCTAGCGCCGGAGCACTTCTGGCAGGATCTATCATCGCCGGCGGCTGCCGGCAGGGAAGGACAAGGTTGATGGCTGAGACACCGGACCAGGCACAGACGAACGCTGCAGACCCGGAGATGCTTGAACTCGCCGAACGGCTGTTCGACGGCGCCCGCCAGGGGGACACCGAACTGCTGCGGACCTACGTCAGCGCCGGGGTGCCCGTCACGCTGACCAACGCTGCGGGGGATTCACTGCTCATGCTTGCGGCCTATCACGGGCATGCCGGAACGGTGCAGGCGCTTGTCGAGCTCGGCGCCGACGTCAACACGCTCAACGACCGCGGGCAGTCTCCGCTGGCAGGTGCCGTGTTCAAGGGATATGCGGACGTTGTCCGCACCCTGCTGGCTGCCGGTGCGGATGCCGACGCCGGAAATCCGTCGGCGCGTGCCACGGCCGCCTACTTCCAGCGCGCGGACCTGCTCGAAGGCTAGCCGGAGGCCACGGGGCCACGGGGCCCGGGCTTCATAGCAGCAATGCCAAGCCGCCCGTGGACCGCTAGACCGGCAGGGACACCGAGGTGCAGAGCCCGGCTGAGACAAAGCCTGCCCCGGACGCCATGCGGCTGGCCCCCAGGTTGTTGGACTGGATGCGGGACTGCGGGATCAGCCCGGCTGCCATCGCGTCTTCCACGGCGATGGAGGTCACATAGGAACCGAGCCCCCGCATTCGGTGGTTCGGATCCGTGAGGGTTCCAACGTCCGCGAGGATCCCTTCCCGGATGCTGTAGCCCGCACCGGCAACGGGAACCGGTGTGCCGGGGCCCGTGTCGTCGACGAGGATGAAGAGGATCTCGCGGCCGGAGAGTTTGGCTTCCACGACGTCGTCCGGCGGGCACAGCCGCTCAAGGGCTTCGGCGTAGTGGTAGTCGTCCGCCACGGCAAGTTCTTCCGCCGCCGGGATCGGCGGATAGGAATCGGTGTAGTACAGGTGTTCCTCCGCCATTCCCCGGCCGCCGTGGTCGAGGGAGAGGCGCAGCAGCCCGGAGAAGCTGCTGAGCTCCTCAGTGCTTTTGGAACGCACCTGTTCGGCGGCCCACTCGGGGCCGGAGAAGACTTCGCGGCCGAACAGCCGGACGAACCTGACTTCGTTCGCTTCGTCGTGCACGTCGTAAATGCGCTCTTCGTCTTCCGCAGCTGAGAGAGCGTCGTCTTCCAGTCCCAGCCTGCGGGACCAGGCGAGCTGGATAATGGCAATTGTGCCGGGGTCAAGGTCCATAGGACTCAAGCTACACGGGTGTGCGCAGGGCGGCGCAAGGTTCGGATAGCAAACTGATAGGGGACCTAACCAAAAAGAATGGCCGCCTCGTTGTAGCGGTGCTCGGGAACGGTCTTGAGGTTGTCCAGGGCCTTCTCGAACCCTACGCGGACAATGTCGGTTCCATGCAGGGACACCATGGTTCCCCACAGTCCGTCCATGACCGAATCTACGGCAGCCATACCCAGCCGGGTGGCCAGGACACGGTCGAAGGCGGTGGGGACTCCGCCGCGCTGGATGTGGCCCAGCACGGTGGCGCGGGTTTCGATTCCGGTGCGCGCCTCGATTTCCGGGGCGAGCAGCTCTCCGATCCCGCCGAGCCGGGGACGGCCGAAGGAATCAAGTCCGCGTTCGGAGTGCGGCGCTTCCATGTCTGTGGTGACGAAGCCCTCCGCCACAACCACCAGGGGCGCGCGGCCACGGTCCCTGGCCTCGGTCACCCACTGGGCAATCTGGTCCAGGCTCACGGGCTTCTCGGGTATCAGGATGGCGTGGGCACCGGACGCCATGCCGGAATGCAGGGCGATCCAGCCCACATGGCGGCCCATGACTTCAGCGACCATGCACCGGTGGTGGGACTCGCCGGTGGTGCGGAGGCGGTCAATCGCTTCGGTGGCAATCTGGACCGCCGTATCGAAGCCGAAGGTGAAGTCGGTGGCGTCCAGGTCATTGTCCACGGTCTTGGGAACGCCGACGATCTTCAGTCCGGCGTCGGTCAGGCGCTGGGCGGCAGCGAGGGTACCTTCGCCGCCGATGGCGATCACGGCGTCGATCCCGAGCCGTTCGAGCGTCTTCCGGATGTTCTCGGGTCCGCCGTTGGGGCCCTCGAAGGGATTGGTGCGGGAGGTGCCCAGGATGGTTCCGCCCTGTTTGGAGATGCCGCGAACCCGGGTTCGGGGCAGGTCGATGACGTCGCCGTCGACCACACCGCGCCATCCGTCGAGGAAACCGACGAACTCAACGTTATGGGTCTTGATCCCGTTGAGGACCGCTCCGCGGATGACCGCGTTCAGTCCGGGGCAGTCGCCCCCGCTGGTAAGGATGCCGATCTTCATTACGTGACCCCTGGATCTGGTAGGTGGGCGGCGGCCTCCTACGATTCTAGCCACGCCCGGCCCGGTGCACGGTGCCCGGCACTCCCACCGGGCGCTGCATGACGCGGATTGACCGCCGCTGCACGCAGAAGGACGTGCCGGGCCGGCGGGGAATCAGCGCTTAACGAGCTTCTCGAGCATGATCTTGCCGTCCGTGGTGGGCAGCAGGAGCCAGGCCACCAGGTACGTGCCGATGCCAATGAACGGCAGCAGGAAGCTCAGCAGGACCGCAATGCGGACGAGGGAAACATCCCAGCCGAATTTCAGGGCTATGCCGGCACAGATTCCTGCCAGCCAGCCGCCGCGGGCCCGTTTGATGGGGGAGGAGCGCAATACATCGAAAAACTTGTCCATCGGTTGATTCTTTCCTTCTTCGTCGATTCGTACACTCTTTACCGGCCGTTTCGGCCAGGGGCGAAACGGCCGGGGGAAGTCCTACGCGGCGCGGTTCTTCCCCAGGACGGCCAGCAGGCCGCCAATAACCAGTGCCGCACCGGCCCCGATGAGCAGGCCCAGCAGGACAACCCCGGTGTCCAGCCGGATTCCGGTGAGCTGGACTGCGAGGATCAAGGCCCCCGCCACCGCAAGGACCAGGCCCCAGACGATTGTGCCTACGCGCAGCGGCCGGCGCTCGGGTTCGTTTTCCTGGACATATCCGGCGTCCGAAGCTGCCCCGAAGACGGCCGGATCGGAGTCGTAGCTGCGTGGTTGGTTCGTGGATTCGCTCATCGGTCCAGGCTGCTTTCGTCCGTGGTCACCAGGACGTTGCTGGCGACACCTTTGATTTCAATGATGATGCGGTTGCCCCGTGCACCGGGGTTCAGTTGCCGCTCCTGCGGACCGACCCACAGGCCTCCCGCGGAGCTGTACCTGCCGTCGTGTTCGAGTTCCACGTTGCCAAGGGCCATCTCCGAGTAGACCGAGACGGGAACGTTGTCCGGCACCAGGATGCTGAGGTCCCCGGCCGCCACGCTCACCGGAACGGTGACGTCACCTTCCCTGAGTTCACCCGCCAGTCCGCGCAGGTCCAGGTTCCCGTCCGCAGCGGCGACGCTGTAGCCTTCAGACGCCGCGGCTGACTGGCTGGCACTCCAGTTGGACTGGTTGGCAACCACAAGGTTGCGGTAGGCGAAGCTGCCGTTGAACAGCAGGGCGGCGATCAGGGCAAGGACGCCGAGCCCTCCTGCGAGCCCGGAGGACCTGCCGGCCGCGCCCAGTCCCACAATCCCGAGTCCGAACACAACACCGGCTGCTGCCAGGGCCACCGTCACCGGAGATCCGGTCTCATAGATGCCGCTGTAGTCCAGGGCAAGCAGCACCCCTGCGGCCAGGAGGGCAAAGCCGCAGATCAGGGCAACCCAGGACGCCGGCGGGTGGTAGCTGACCGTCTTGGGTTCCTTGCCCGGCGGGGGGAACTGCACGTAGTAGCCGCCAAATTCCGGGTTGGTGGCAGCTGCCTGCCCGGCTGCCGGCGCAGCGTGCGCGCCGTAGGAGAGGGGCATGGTCGGTGCCTCCGGGCCGGGATAGCCCGCCGGCCGCGGGTCCATAGTGGCAGGGCCGGAAGCATGCGCCGCCACATCCTGGGCGGCGTCCGCCTTTTCCCCGTATGAGCCGGCCGAGGAGAAGCCCTGCGTGTGCGGCTGGTTCGGATAGGCATCCCCCTGCGCAGCGCCGGCGGGCTGGCCGGCCGGGCTGTTGCCGCTCCCCAGGGGCTTGCCGTTGTTCCGCGTGGTGAGCCAGTAGATCCCCAGGACCAGCGCCGCTACCCAGAACAGGCCCCAGAACACGGACCCAAACCAACCGTCATTGGCCCAGAAGGAGATCCCGGGACCGCTCAGGCCCAGGACGGTAAAGACCAGGGCTCCGGTCATCCCGGCGGTCCAGGAACCCCGGACGGCCCCTTCCAGGTGGATTCGTCCGTCCGGCTCGGGCAGCAGTGCCCAGGCAACGCCATAGAGGACGACGCCGATGCCGAAGATCGACAGCACGATCACCAGGCCGCGGACAAGGATCGGGTCCAGTCCGGTGCGCTGGGCGATGCCTCCGGCCACGCCGCCTATCCACCGGTCGGGGGAGCGGCGGATGCCCAGTTGGCGGATCCAGGCAAAGAATGAGTTCTCGGGGGCCGCGCCGTGCGGCGGTGTGCCGGGCATGGGCTGCGGTGCCGGCGGGGTGTGTTCCCCGCCGGGGTTTCCGGGGTCAGTTGAGTGCGGGTTCATGCTTCCAGTCTTCCAACCAGGGAACATCCGCACATCCGGGTTTCCCCTGAGCGGCCCCTGAACGTACCCCTGAACGGGGAGCCGGAAAGGAAATATGTGCTGGTGACCGGCCGTCGCCGTGCTTGGATTGGAGCATGAGACCTCCCCTGCTCCGCCCCCCCGAGAAGGTGGTTGCCGGTGTCTGTTCCGGGCTGGCAGTTCACCTCGGCATGCCCGCAGGGACCGTCCGCCTCCTCATGGTGGTGCTTGCGCTCGTGGGAGGTGCCGGCGTCGTTCTCTATGGCTGGCTGTGGATCATGGTGCCCACCGCTGAGGAACAGGCCGCGGCGGGGGACAGGAATCCCCGCAGCGTGGCTGAGAACTTCGCCCGGTACCTGCAGCAGGGCCAGCAGTCCCGGACGGGTGCTGCCGGTTTGATCGGCAGCCGCGAGATCCTGATTGGTCTCGCCCTGCTGGGCCTGGCTGCCACGGTGGTGGCCCAGGCACTCGGAGCGCAGATCAACCTCCAGCTGATCTTCCCGTTCGCCGTGATCGCTGCCGGGGCCGTCCTGGCCTGGTCACAGCTGGACGCGAGCCGGAAAGCCGGACTCGTTGCCGGTGCCGGAGCGGACCGGAAAATGGGGCTGCTTCGGCTCGCTGCCGGCCTGGTACTGGTCATTGCCGGTTTCCTGCTGGTCGTCTCCGGATCCATCACGTGGGACGTGCTGCTGGCTGCTTCCCTGGCTTCGCTGGCGGTCCTGGCGGGCATCGCGCTGGTGCTGGCACCCTGGGCGGTCCGCTGGTGGCGCGCGTTCCAGGCTGAACGCGCCGGCCGGATCCGGCAGACCGAACGCGCGGAGATTGCTGCCCACCTCCATGACTCGGTGCTGCAGACGCTGGCCATGATCCAGAACCGCGCGGGCTCCGAGGCGGAGGTCATCAAACTGGCCCGTGCCCAGGAACGTGAACTGCGCCAATGGCTTTACGCGGACCCGGAGAAGGGCACAGGGACGCTGGCGGACGCGTTGAAGGGCGTGGCCGCGGAGGTTGAAGACGCCTACGGGCATCCGGTGGACTTCGTCGCCGTCGGAACCGCGGAGCTCACGGTCCAGAGTTCCGCGCTGGTGCAGGCGGCCAGGGCTGCGCTGTTCAACGCGGCGCAGCACGCCGGCGGCCAGATCTCCCTCTATCTGGAGTGCGGTCCCGAGGCCGCGGAGGTGTTCGTCCGTGACCGCGGCGCTGGCTTTGACCCGGATGCGATCCCGCAGGACCGGCTGGGCCTGCGGGAATCAATCATCGGACGCATGCAGCGCCACGGCGGCACCGCGCGGATCCGAACCAGCCCGACCGGCACCGAGATACATTTGGCATTGCCCCTGGCCGGAGCGGACGCACCGGCAGGACAGCAGAAGGAAGCGGAGAACACGTGAGCATGGCGGCAGAATCCATTGACGTAGTGGTGGTGGACGACCACGCCATTTTTCGGTCCGGGCTCAAGGCGGACCTCGACGCGCGGATCAACGTCGTGGCGGAGGCAGCCACGGTTGAAAGCGCAGTCGCGGCCATCCGCAGCGCCAGTCCCCAGGTAGTCCTGCTGGATGTCCACCTCCCGGGCGGCTCCGGGGGAGGAGGGGCGGAAGTCATCGCTGGATGCGCGGACCTCCTGGCCTCCACCCGGTTCCTGGCGCTGAGTGTTTCCGACGCCGCAGAGGACGTTGTCACCGTGATCCGCGCCGGAGCGCGGGGCTACGTCACCAAGACCATTTCCGGTGCGGAGATTTCCGACGCCGTTGTCCGGGTGGCGGGCGGCGACGCCGTGTTCTCACCCCGCCTCGCCGGCTTCGTCCTGGACGCTTTCGGAGCGTCCACAACCGTCAGTGTGGATGACGAACTGGACCGTCTCTCGGTCCGGGAACGCGAGGTCATGCGGCTGATTGCCCGCGGCTACAGCTACAAGGAGGTGGCCCGGGAACTGTTCATTTCGGTAAAGACCGTTGAGACGCACGTCTCCGCAGTCCTGCGGAAGCTGCAGCTCTCATCCAGGCACGAACTGACCCGGTGGGCTGCAGCCCGCAGGCTGCTCTAGGCCTTGGCCCTTCCCAGGAAATCCTTCAGCCGGTCCATGCCGGTGGCCAGGTCCTCGTCGCCCAGGGCGTAGGACAGGCGCAGGTACCCGGAGGGGCCGAACGCTTCGCCGGGAACCACGGCAACTTCCACCGCGTCCAGGATCAACGCGGCGAGCTCCGCGGACGTCTGCGGACGGACCGGTCCCGCGGCGTTGGGGAATTCGCGGCCCAGCAGTCCCCGCACATCGGGGTAGGCGTAGAAGGCGCCCTCGGGCATCGGGCAGACGACGCCGTCGATTGAGTTGAGTGCCTCCACCATGGCGCGCCGGCGGCGGTCGAAGGAAACCTTCATCTCGTCGACTGCGGTGAGCGGACCCGAGACGGCGGCCAGCGCGGCCATCTGCGAGATGTTGGAGACGTTGGAGGAGAGGTGGGACTGGAGGTTGGTCGCAGCCTTGATGATGTCAGGCGCGGCGATCATCCATCCAACGCGCCAACCGGTCATGGCGTAGGTCTTGGCGACGCCGTTGAGGATGACCACCTTGTCTCCCAGTTCCGGGCAGCGGGTGGCAATGGATGTGAAGGGCACGCCGCCGTAGGTGAGGTGCTCGTAGATCTCGTCGGTGACCACGAACAGGCCGTGGTCCGCGGCCCACATCCCAATCTCGGCGACGTCGTCGGACGGGTACACCGCGCCGGTCGGATTGGAGGGGGAGACAAAGAGCAGCACCTTCGTGCGTTCCGTCAGGGCAGCGTCCAGCTGGGAGACAGTGACGCGGTAGTCCTGTTCCGGCCCCGCGAAGATCTCCACGGGAACGCCGCCGGCAAGGCGGATTGCCTCGGGGTACGTGGTCCAGTACGGAGTGGGGACCAGCACTTCGTCGCCCGGGTTGAGCAGGGTGGCGAATGCCTCGTAGACGGCCTGCTTGCCGCCGTTTGTCACCAGCACCTGGGACGGATCCACCGAATAGCCCGAATCTCGCAGCGTCTTATCCGCGATCGCCTTCTTCAGCTCCGGCAGGCCGGAGGCAGGGGAGTAGCGGTGGAAGCGGGGATCCTGCGCAGCTGCAACGGCGGCGTCGACGATGTACCCGGGGGTCGGAAAATCGGGCTCGCCGGCACCGAAGCTGATGACCGGGCGGCCGGCAGCCTTCAGGGCCTTGGCCTTCGCGTCGACTGCAAGGGTGGCGGATTCCGCAATGGAGGCGATGCGCTCTGAGATTCGGCCGTTGGAAGGCATGGCGTTCCCGTCTGGTTTGGTACTGGATGCGTGCTGTATTGAGTTTGTACGTGCGTGTGGCCTGCGGTTTCGCCCGGAAGGACTGGGTCCTCCGGGAAGGGGCACGGCGTTACCTTATGCAAGCCAAGCTTAGGCGTGCGGGGGAGACATTGCAGTCTTTTACAGTTCCGTGGCCGGGCGCGGTGCCCGGAATCCCTCCCCGGCAGCCCGCTGCTGCCGCCGTCCGGATGCAGGGTTTGGGACGTGCCGGGAGTCCGGTTCGACTCGGGGGCAAAGATTGCGTAGACTTGTTCCTCGGTGTTGTTCTCTCGATGCTGGAGCATGCCCGCGGACCGGTTAGGTTATGAGCGGGATGTGCCGGTAAAGTAGAACTCTCCCGAAGGGTAGTGGCGCAATTGGTAGCGCAGCGGTCTCCAAAACCGCAGGTTGCAGGTTCGAGTCCTGTCTGCCCTGCGCATGACGTCGGTTTCGCCGTCTAAAGCAGTCCTTCATGAAGCAGCGGTGCCCAGCCTGAGGCTGCGGACCCGTGAACCGAACAGATGAGTGAGGCGAAAGGTGACCGAGACAGCTGCCAGCAGCTCCAAGGGACACCCCTCCGGCAAGCCTGCGAAGAAGCGGGGCTTCTTCGGCGCCATTGCTCTCTTCCTGCGCCAGGTTATTGCAGAACTGAAGAAGGTTGTAACCCCCACCCGCAAGGAGCTGGTTCGGTTCACCATCGTGGTTCTCGCCTTCGTGGTGGTCATGATTATCATCGTGTCCCTTCTGGACTTTGTCTTTGGTGCTGGCGCACTGTGGATCTTCGGTTCGGGCGGCGGCGAAAGCTAGCCATCGAATTCTCTGCCGCCAGCCGCGCGGGGAAGGTCCGTTCGAAGAACTGAGCTAGTGACAGACCAATAGAGCTGAAGAAGAAAGCAGGAACCTACGTGTCCGAGCAAGAACTCGAATCACAGATCAATGACGAAACCGCTGATCTGGATACCGAGGATCAGGTGACCGAAGCAGCCGCTGCGGCGGATGCCGGTGACGCATCGGCCGAAGACGCGGAGAATGCTGACCAGGCTCCCGCCGAAGAAGCAGAGGCCGGCGACGAAACCCCTGCCGCAGCCGAGCCCGAAGAAGACCCCGTTGCCGCCTTCAAGGCAAAGCTGCGCCGCCAGGAGGGTGACTGGTACGTCATTCACTCCTACGCAGGTTACGAAAACCGCGTAAAGGCGAACCTCGAGACCCGCATCCAGACCCTTGACATGGAAGAGAACATCTTCCAGATCGAGGTTCCGATGGAAGAAGTCGTCGAGATCAAGAACACCACCCGCAAGATCGTGAACCGCGTCCGCATCCCCGGCTACGTGCTGGTGCGCATGGAACTCACGGATGCGTCCTGGGGCGTTGTCCGCCACACCCCCGGTGTGACCGGATTCGTCGGAAACGCACACAATCCGGTCCCGCTGAGCCTGGACGAAGTCTTCTCCATGCTTGAGCACACCGTGGTGTCCCCGAAGACCACCGCATCCGGTGCACCGGCGAAGGCAGCCCAGGCACCCATCGCCGTGGACTTCGAGGTTGGCGAGTCCGTGACCGTCAACGAGGGACCGTTCGAGACCCTCCCGGCCACGATCTCCGAGATCAAGCCCGAATCCCAGCAGCTGGTTGTCCTGGTGACCATCTTCGAGCGCGAAACCCCGGTTACGCTCTCCTTCGGACAGGTCACCAAGATCCAGTAACAGACTTCGCTGCGTGCAGGACTGCTTTATCCTGCACGGCAGCGTACGGCCGCCGCGCCACGGCGGCCACCAACCCGGACGGACGCTCCTGTCCTTCGGGAACTTATTTCAGAGAAGGACCCTTTCATGGCCCCCAAGAAAAAGGTCACCGGCCTTATCAAGCTGCAGATCAATGCAGGCGCCGCCAACCCGGCTCCTCCGATTGGTCCCGCCCTTGGCCAGCACGGTGTCAACATCATGGAATTCTGCAAGGCGTACAACGCTGCGACGGAATCCCAGCGCGGAAACGTCATCCCGGTTGAAATCACGGTTTACGAAGACCGTTCCTTCACCTTCATCACCAAGACGCCTCCGGCAGCCGAACTGATCAAGAAGGCTGCAGGCGTAGCCAAGGGTTCCGGCACCCCGCACACCGTCAAGGTTGCGAAGCTGACCCAGGCACAGGTCGAAGAGATCGCCACGCAGAAGATGGAAGACCTGAACGCCAACGACGTCCAGGCCGCCGCCAAGATCATCGCCGGCACCGCCCGCTCCATGGGCATCACCGTCGAAGGCTAATAACGCCTCACCGCACGGCCGAACGGCCGGGCACAACCAAAATCATTCAGCCGAACCGCCCGCAACGGGCGTCCGGCACGTGGCAGGGCCGAGCGCGGTCCGACAGACCACAACTGCACAAGGAGAAAAAGCAGATGGCAAAGCGCAGCAAAGCATATGAAGCCGCTGTGGCAAAGATCGACGCGGACAAGCTGTACGCGCCGGCCGAAGCCGTAGCACTGGCCAAGGAAACCAACCCGTCCAAGACGGACGCCACCGTTGAGGTTGCTTTCCGCCTGGGCGTTGACCCCCGCAAGGCTGATCAGATGATCCGCGGCACGGTCAACCTGCCCAACGGCACGGGCAAGACCGCCCGCGTCCTCGTCTTCGCCACCGGCGAGAAGGCCGAAGCAGCTATTGCTGCCGGCGCCGACTTCGTTGGTTCCGACGACATGATCGAAAAGGTCGCAGCAGGCTGGACCGACTTCGACGCCGCAGTGGCTACCCCGGACCTCATGGGCAAGGTTGGCCGCCTGGGCCGCGTGCTCGGCCCGCGTAACCTCATGCCGAACCCGAAGACCGGCACCGTGACCCCGAACGTCGCCAAGGCTGTCTCCGACATCAAG
The DNA here is from genome assembly GCF_009193255.1 of Arthrobacter koreensis. Taxonomy (GTDB): domain Bacteria; phylum Actinomycetota; class Actinomycetes; order Actinomycetales; family Micrococcaceae; genus Arthrobacter_B; species Arthrobacter_B koreensis. The sequence continues at coordinate 517,940 of NZ_WACG01000001.1, read as the reverse complement.
GGCGGCAAGATCGACTTCCGCGTCGACAAGCACTCCAACCTGCACTTCATCATTGGCAAGACGTCCTTCGACGCCCAGAAGCTGGCCGAGAACTACGCCGCTGCCCTGGAAGAAGTACTTCGCCTGAAGCCGTCCGCAGCCAAGGGCCGCTACATCCAGAAGGCAACCGTGACCACCACCTTCGGCCCCGGCATCGCCGTGGACCCGAACGTCACCAAGGTCCTCGCCGACGCATAGTCGACGTACCGCTTGGGGAGGATTCCTCCCCGCAAACGGCCGCAGCACATGCTGCGGCCGTTTTGTGTTTCCGGGGCGGTACACGCTTTGGTTCCGGAGGCGTTCTCCGGAAGGATGAGGAGCATGACCGACTTGTCCATTGAACCCCTGGTCCTGCCGCAGAGCACGGAATCGCCGGATGCGGAAGACTTCCTGGCTGCTGCCCGGGTCTTCAACGCCCAGCAGCGCGAGATGTGGGGCAATGACGACTTTCTCGAGACGCCCCAGGCGCAGCTCGCCAGGCTGCGGAGCACACCCACCCGCCGGCGTCAGCTGCTGGTTGCCCGTGCCGGGGCCGGACAGCAGATCCTCGGCGTGGCCCAGGTGAGCTTTCCCCTGACTGACAACCTGCACACGGGCACGATGAACGTTGTGGTGGATGCCCGTTCGCGGCGAAGGGGCGTCGGAACGGCGCTTAGTGCTGCTGCCGAGAAGCTGGCCGCCGCAGACGGCCGGAGAGCGCTGATAGCCGAGACCGATCATCCGCTGCGTGGAAGCAAGGGCCCATCCGCCCAGGGGCCGGCGTCGTTCATCCCGCAGGATGCCGCGGCTTGCTTCGCTGTGGCCCGCGGGTTCAACCTTGAACTCGTTGAGCGGATCAGCCGGCTTGACCTGCAGGAGGAAGGTGCCGCCGAAGGTTCTCCGCAGAGTGTCCCGGGTCCCGCCTACGAACTGCTCTTCTGGCAGGGCGCGTGCCCCGTTGAGCTGGTGGATGCCTATGCCCGGTTGAGGCAGAAAATGAGCACCGACGCTCCGCAGGGAGGGCTGGACCTGGCTCCGGAAGCCTGGGACGGTGAGAGGGTCCGCGAAGCCGAGGGCAAGGCCCACGCGATGGGGTATGACGTGCTCGTGTGCGCCGCACGACACAGGACCTCGGGCGAGCTCGCGGGCCATACGGTGCTGGAAGTTAACCGGGGCAACCCGGCCGTGGCCTACCAGGACGATACGCTCGTGCTGCAGGGCCACAGAGGTAACCGGCTGGGAATGGTGATGAAGGCCGGAAACCTCCGGCGGCTGGGGCAGCTCTTCCCCGCGGTGCAGCGGGTCTACACCTGGAACGCGGAGGAGAACCGGTACATGCTCGCGGTGAACGAGCAGCTCGGATTCCGGGCCATCGGGTACGCGGGGGAGTGGCAGAAGCCGCTTTCCCGGGGCTAAACCGGATTTGGTCCCTGCCCGGATCTCCCGTACTCTTGAACTACCAAAGACCGTCGGTCGATGTGCCTTCAATCCCACAGCAAAGCTGAACCTTCAGTTTCCGTGTGTGGAATCCGGTTGGAGAACCATCCGAAAGTCCCTTCCAAGGGCGGCCTGCGCAGGTGAACGAAGTGAACTCCGGGAGAAATTCCGTTGAGTGCCGCCCCGTGCATCTGTCCGGGGCGTTTTTTGTGTTTGGGACCCGATCCACCGGCATTATTTTCCCCGGAAGGAGGGTTATGGCAACGCCAACCAAGGTGTCAGCAGTTGAAGAAATCACCAACGATTTCAAGGATTCAACCGCCGCTGTCCTAACCGAATACCGCGGGCTCACCGTTGCACAGCTCAAGGAGCTGCGCCGTTCGCTCGGCCAGGACACCAAGTACTCGGTCGTCAAGAACACCCTGACGGGCATTGCAGCCAAGGAAGCCGGCATCGACGCGTTCGATGGCCAGCTCTCCGGCCCCACTGCAATCGCCTTCATCAAGGGTGACGCAGTTGCCGCTGCGAAGAGCCTGACGGATTTTGCAAAGACCAACCCGCAGCTGATCATCAAGACCGGTATCTTCGAGGGCAACGCCCTTGACGCCTCCGGTGTTGCTGCCCTGGCTGCGCTCGAGTCCCGCGAGTTCCAGCTTGCCCGCGTCGCCGGTGTCCTCAAGGCCCCGATGTCCATGCTGGCCCGCTCTGTCGATGCCCTGCGCATCAAGCTCGAAGAAGAAGGCGGCGCTGCTGCTCCCGCTGCGGAGGAAGCCCCGGCTGCCGCAGAAGAAGCACCGGCCGCCGAAGCAGCCACCGAAGAGTAAACCCTCTTCACCCTCAACTCCCGGTGCCTTAGCGCACCACTTATAGGAAGGACGCCACATCATGGCGAAGCTCACCAACGAAGAGCTCATTGAAGCTTTCAAGGAACTGTCCATCATCGAGCTCTCCGACTTCGTGAAGCTCTTCGAAGAGACCTTCGACGTCACCGCTGCTGCTGTTGCAGTTGCCGGCCCGGCTGGCGGCGGCGCTGCTGAAGCTGCTGAAGAGAAGAGCGAATTCGACGTTATCCTCGAAGCCGCTGGCGACAAGAAGATCGCAGTGATCAAGGAAGTCCGCGCGCTGACTTCCCTGGGCCTGAAGGAAGCCAAGGACCTGGTTGACGGTGCTCCGAAGGCTATCCTCGAAGGCGCCAACAAGGAGACCGCTGACAAGGCGAAGGAAGCTCTCGAGGCTGCCGGCGCCACGGTTACCCTCAAGTAGTACCGCTTCTGCGGCACGCCGCAGGACAGAAAAAACCCCCGCTTCGTTTCGAAGCGGGGGTTTTTTCATGCGTGCATCCTGGCGCTAGGGGAGCGGATCGGTGATCTCCGCGACCGTGGCGTCCAAGGCTGTGAGCAGGGCATCCCCGTCAACAAAGAGGCTGGCTCCATGCTCACCGGCGCCCATCGAGACCCGGCGGCCCCGGATGCCCGGTGCAGCAAAAACAGGCCACGCAACCGTGCTGCCCAGCGGAGTGATGGTGCCGCGGGCATAGCCGGTGGCCTCAAAGGCTTCATCGGCAGGCGGGAGCATCAGTTTGTTGGCGCCCGCGGCCGCACGGAGCTTAGGCCAGGAAATCTGGGCGTCCCCCGGCACCAGGACGAACAGGTACTCGCCCGCTTTGCGCCGGACAACGAGCGACTTCACGATGTCCGCCGGAGTAATGCCAAGCATTTCGGCTGCTTCGGCCAGGCTTCCGGCCGGCGGCCTGTCGACTACCTCAACGTCCAGGCCAAGGTGCGCCGCAGCGGCCAGCACGCGGCTCCGTCCAGCAGGTAGGGACTCCAAACCTTAGGCCCTGTACAGCAGCAGGGCTTCACCCTGTCCACCGCCTCCGCAGAGTCCGACGGCGGCGCGCCCAGAACCTCGGCGGTTCAGCTCGTGCGCCGCGTGCAGTGCAAGCCGGGCACCGGACGCACCGATGGGGTGGCCGAGGGCTATGGCGCCGCCGTGGATGTTGCAGTCCGCGAGGTCGACGCCGAGCTCCTGCAGGGACTGGACGGCTACGGAGCCGAACGCCTCGTTGATCTCGACAAAATCCAGGTCAGCCGCAGTCCAGCCGGCGCGCTTGAGCGCCTGCGCAATGGCATTGGAAGGCTGCGAGTGCAGGCTGTTGTCCGGCCCGGCAACTTGTCCGGGCATTCCGACGGCGGCAAGGATGGGCAGGCCCTGTTCCTCGGCGAAGGCACGCGTGGTCAGGACCAGTGCGCTGGCGCCGTCGGACAGCGGCGAAGAGTTGCCGGCCGTAATGGTGCCTTCCGGGTCGAAAGCAGGGCGCAGTCCCGCGAGAGTCTCCACCGTGGTGGCCGGGCGGACACCTTCGTCGGCCGTGAGCACCACGGGATCGCCCTTGCGTTGGGGAACGGTGACCGGGGTGATTTCGACGTCGAAGATCCCGGCTTCGGCGGCCGCGGCGGCCCGCTGGTGCGAAGCCGCGGCAACTTCGTCCTGTGCTGTCCGGCTAATGCCAAGGGCGCCGTTGCCCCGCTCGGTGGAAACACCCATGGACTCGTTGTCGAAGGCATCCGTCAGCCCGTCGTGGGCCACGGAGTCCAGCACGGACATGCTGCCGTAGTTCCAGCCCTGGCGGGAACCGGGCAGCACATGCGGCCCGCGGGTCATTGATTCCTGGCCGCCGGCCACCACCACGGTGGCCTCGCCGCCGCGGATGAGCCGTGCAGCGTCGATCACCGCCGCAAGGCCGGAGAGGCACACCTTATTGATGGTCACGGTGGGTACGTCCCAGCCCAGTCCTGCCTTGATGGCCGACTGGCGGGCCGGGTTCTGGCCGCAGCCGGCCTGCACGACGTGGCCCATGATCACGCTGTCTACCTGGGAAGCGTCGACGCCGGAGCGCTCCAGGGCACCGGCAATGGCGAAGGCTCCCAGTTCGACGGCGGTGAAAGAGGCCAGCTGGCCGTTCAGCCGGCCCTGCGGGGTACGTGCGCCGCCCACTATGACAACTTCGGGTGCCGGCGCTGTTCCGGATCCTGCAAATGCGTCAGTGCTCATGGCCGCTAGTCCGCTTTCAATAGAGGTTTTAACAGAGGTTTCAACAGAGATTCCAACATGAGGTTCACGAGAAAATGATCCGATGGTCCTGCGGATTCGCCTATAGGCTACCCGCTCGCCGTGGCGGGGAACACATTTGGGTGCCGGGTCCGTAGCCGGTTTAGCGGGCCGCGGGGCGCAGGCGCCGGAGCTGTGGACGGAAATCGCGCGGATCCGCCGGACTTGGGGTACTCTATGGAGGTAGCCACGCGTCACATCGGTTCGCTGGCACCGCCCGCAGCTCCCCGGCAGGAAGCCGCAGCGCAGGAACTTTGAAGATTCCCGCTGCAGGATCCGGGGTTGAGCTGGCAGGGGTTTCGATTACCGGGTAGACTTCTGTGTCCCCAATGCCCTATAGTAGATATTTGCTTCCCTCTCTTAACCTTCAGCCTTCATATAGCGGTGGGCTGTGTCACGGGCCAGGCGGCGTCCGAAGTGTCCACGCAGGCGTTCCAAACGCACGCGCGCTGGGCATGCCACGGCGCCCGGGACCGCCAGGACGCACGCGGACCAGGTCCGTCAGTGCAGAGTGGGAGCGCGAAACACGCCTGAAGGTCTGTGGAAGGATCCCTCTTGGTCGCCTCGAGCACCTCTAATAATGCAACCGCTACCAATCCGGAGAACGCAGCTTCCCGGATTTCATTCGCAAAGATTCACGAACCGCTGGATGTTCCCAATCTTCTTGCCCTGCAGACGGACAGCTTTGACTGGCTCGTAGGCAACGAGCGCTGGAAGGAACGCCTGCGGAAGGCCCAGGAAGAGGGCGACGCCGGTTTCGCCACTACCTCCGGCCTCGCGGACATCTTCGAAGAAATTTCCCCGATCGAAGATTTCCAGGGCACCATGTCCCTGAGCTTCTCGGAGCCGGAATTCGCTGATCCGAAGTACACCATGGCCGAGTGCAAGGACCGGGACGCAACGTACTCGGCACCGCTGTACGTCAAGGCCGAGTTCATGAACAACAACACGGGTGAAATCAAGCAGCAGACCGTGTTCATGGGCGACTTCCCGCTGATGACGGACAAGGGTACCTTCGTCATCAACGGCACTGAGCGCGTCGTCGTCTCGCAGCTGGTCCGTTCCCCGGGCGCCTACTTCGAGCGCGCCGCTGACAAGACCAGTGACAAGGACATCTACACCGCGAAGATCATTCCTTCCCGCGGTGCATGGTTCGAACTCGAAATCGACAAGCGGGACCAGGTTGGCGTCCGCCTGGACCGCAAGCGCAAGCAGTCGGTCACCATCCTGCTCAAGGCCCTCGGCTGGACCGAAGGCCAGATCCTGGAAACGTTCGGCGAGTACGACTCGATCCGCGCCACCCTGGAGAAGGATCCCACCGAAACCCAGGAAGATGCCCTGCTGGACATCTACCGCAAGCTCCGTCCGGGAGAGCCGCCCACGGTTGAGGCTGCCAAGACGCTGCTGGAGAACCTGTACTTCAACCCGAAGCGCTACGACCTGGCGAAGGTTGGCCGTTACAAGATCAACCGCAAGCTCGGCGTCGAAAAGCCGATTGGCGACGCTGACGCTTCGGTCCTGAACATCGACGACATCGTCGCGATGATCAAGTTCCTCGTGGCACTGCACGCCGGCGAGAAGACCATCCCGGGCAAGCGCGACGGCCAGGACGTGGACATCCGCGTTGAGGTTGACGACATCGACCACTTCGGTAACCGTCGCATCCGCGCCGTCGGCGAACTGATCGAGAACCAGATCCGCACCGGTCTTTCCCGCATGGAGCGTGTTGTCCGCGAACGGATGACCACTCAGGACGTCGAGGCAATTACGCCGCAGACCCTGATCAACATCCGTCCGGTCGTTGCTGCGATCAAGGAGTTCTTCGGAACCTCCCAGCTCTCGCAGTTCATGGACCAGAACAACCCGCTGGCCGGCCTGACCCACAAGCGCCGCCTTTCCGCGCTGGGCCCGGGCGGTCTGTCCCGTGACCGTGCAGGCATGGAAGTCCGAGACGTCCACCCCTCGCACTACGGACGCATGTGCCCCATCGAAACCCCTGAAGGCCCGAACATCGGCCTGATCGGTTCGCTGGCCTCCTACGCCCGGATCAACGCCTTCGGCTTCATCGAAACCCCGTACCGCAAGGTAGTGGACGGCGTCGTCACCGACCAGGTCGATTACCTGACCGCGGATGACGAAGTAGAGCGCACGATCGCACAGGCAAACGCCCCGCTGCGCGAAGACATGCACTTCGAAGAGGACCTCGTCCTCGTCCGTGCCCGCGGCGGATCCGGCGAGCCCGTGCTCGTCGAGCCCGAAGGCGTGGAGTACATGGACGTTTCCCCGCGCCAGATGGTGTCGGTTGCAACGGCCCTGATTCCGTTCCTCGAGCATGACGATGCCAACCGCGCCCTCATGGGTGCGAACATGCAGCGCCAGGCCGTGCCGCTGCTCCGTTCCGAGCGTCCCGTCGTGGGCACCGGTATGGAGAAGTACGCAGCTATTGACGCCGGTGATTCCGTCACCGCCGCCAAGGCCGGCGTCGTCACCGAGGTTTCGGCTGACCTGGTTACCGTCATGAACGACGACGGCACCGAGACCAGCTACCCGATCATGAAGTTCGCACGCTCGAACCAGGGCAACGCCTACAACCAGCGCGTGATCGTCTCCGAGGGCACCCGCGTTGAGGTCAACGACGTCATCGCCGACGGCCCCTCCACGGACCAGGGTGAACTGGCACTGGGCAAGAACCTGCTCGTGGCATTCATGTCCTGGGAAGGCCACAACTACGAAGATGCCATCATCCTCTCGCAGCGCATGGTCTCCGACGATGTCCTGACCTCGATCCACATCGAGGAGCACGAAGTCGATGCCCGCGACACCAAGCTTGGTGCCGAGGAAATCACCCGTGACATCCCGAACGTGTCCGAGGAAGTCCTCTCCCAGCTCGACGAGCGCGGCATCATCCACATCGGTGCCGAGGTCGAAGCAGGAGACATCCTGGTTGGCCGCGTGACCCCGAAGGGCGAAACGGAACTGACCCCCGAAGAGCGCCTGCTGCGCGCCATCTTCGGCGAGAAGAGCCGCGAAGTCCGCGACACCTCCCTGAAGGTTCCCCACGGCGAGTCCGGAACCGTCATCGGCGTGCGCATCTTCGACCGCGACAACGACGACGAGCTGCCCCCGGGCGTGAACCAGCTGGTCCGTGTCTACGTGGCCCACAAGCGCAAGATCACGGACGGCGACAAGCTGGCCGGCCGCCACGGCAACAAGGGCGTCATCTCCAAGATCCTCCCGATCGAAGACATGCCGTTCCTGGAAGACGGCACCCCCGTCGACATCGTCCTGAACCCGCTGGGTGTTCCGGGCCGAATGAACGTCGGACAGGTCCTGGAAATCCACCTCGGCTGGGCTGCCAAGCAGGGCTGGAAGATCGAAGGCGAGCCGGACTGGGTCAAGGACCTGCCCGCCCTGCCGCGTGAAACCGGACCCACCACCGTTGCCACCCCGGTGTTCGACGGCGCCAGCGAGGATGAAATCACCAACCTCCTGGACTCCACGAACGTCACCCGCGACGGCGACCGCCTGATCGGATCTTCCGGAAAGGCCCGCCTGTTCGACGGCCGTTCCGGCCAGCCGTTCCCGGATCCGATCTCCGTTGGCTACATGTACATCCTGAAGCTGCACCACCTTGTCGACGACAAGATCCACGCACGCTCCACGGGTCCGTACTCCATGATCACGCAGCAGCCGCTGGGTGGTAAGGCACAGTTCGGTGGCCAGCGCTTCGGTGAAATGGAAGTCTGGGCCCTGGAAGCCTACGGTGCCGCTTACACCCTGCAGGAACTGCTCACCATCAAGTCCGATGACATCCACGGCCGCGTCAAGGTCTACGAAGCCATCGTCAAGGGTGAGAACATCCCGGAGCCCGGCGTTCCGGAATCGTTCAAGGTGCTCATCAAGGAAATGCAGTCGCTGTGCCTGAACGTGGAAGTCCTTTCCACCGAAGGCAACACGATTGAAATGCGTGACTCGGATGAAGAAGTCTTCCGGGCCGCGGAAGAGCTGGGTATTGATCTGTCCCGCGCAGAGCCGAGCTCAGTAGAAGAGGTTTAGGTTTCATCCGTCCTGGCTCCGCACCGGTGCCCGGAACGGCGGCAACGAAATTCCGCAGCTCGCAGAGCTCGCTGGGAATATTAAAGCCGCCTTCCTCCGGACACCGGCGCGGGGCTGGGCTTGGATCTTTCCTTTCGCTTCTTCCCGTACCCGAGACATTCAGATTTAGAGAACAAGAGAGAACAGGGACCCATGTCCAACGATTCCACGTTCGGCCTCATGCGAATCGGCCTTGCCACTGCGGACGAAATCCGCAACTGGTCTTACGGCGAGGTCAAAAAGCCGGAAACCATTAACTACCGAACCCTGAAGCCGGAGAAGGACGGTCTTTTCTGCGAGAAGATCTTCGGTCCTTCCCGTGACTGGGAGTGCTACTGCGGCAAGTACAAGCGCGTGCGCTTCAAGGGCATCATCTGTGAGCGCTGCGGCGTCGAGGTTACCCGTGCCAAGGTCCGCCGCGAACGGATGGGCCACATTGAGCTCGCCGCTCCGGTAACCCACATCTGGTACTTCAAGGGTGTCCCCTCCCGCCTGGGCTACCTCCTTGACCTGGCTCCGAAGGACCTCGAAAAGGTCATCTACTTCGCTGCCTACATGATCACCTCGGTCGACGAAGAGAACCGCCACGCCGAACTGCCGAACCTGCAGGCCGAGCACGACCTGGAGCGCAAGCACCTGGTTGACCAGCGCGACTCCGACATCGCCGCGATCGCCAAGGACCTCGAAGACGAGCTCGCTCGCCTCGAAGGTGAAGGCGCGAAGGCTGCCGACAAGAAGAAGGCCCGCGACTCCGCCGACCGCCAGATGGCCAAGGTACGCCGCGACGCCGACAACAACATCGAGCGCCTCGAGCAGGTTTGGGAACGCTTCAAGAACCTCAAGGTCGGCGACCTCGAGGGCGACGAAGGCCTGTACCGCGAACTGCGCGACCGCTACGGCCTGTACTTCGAAGGCTCCATGGGCGCCGAAGCCATCAAGAAGCGCCTTGAAGACTTCGACATGCAGCAGGAGTCCGAGAACCTGCGCGAGATCATCCAGAACGGCAAGGGCCAGCGCAAGACGCGTGCCCTGAAGCGCCTGAAGGTTGTCAACGCGTTCCTCACGACGTCCAACAGCCCCATGGGCATGGTCCTCGACGCCGTTCCGGTGATCCCGCCGGAACTGCGCCCGATGGTCCAGCTCGACGGCGGCCGTTTCGCGACGTCGGACCTGAACGACCTGTACCGCCGCGTGATCAACCGCAACAACCGCCTGAAGCGCCTGCTGGATCTCGGTGCCCCCGAGATCATCGTGAACAACGAAAAGCGCATGCTCCAGGAAGCCGTTGACTCCCTGTTCGACAACGGCCGCCGCGGCCGTCCGGTCACCGGACCGGGCAACCGTCCGCTGAAGTCGCTCTCCGACATGCTCAAGGGCAAGCAGGGCCGGTTCCGCCAGAACCTGCTCGGCAAGCGCGTTGACTACTCGGGCCGTTCGGTCATCGTCGTCGGTCCGCAGCTGAAGCTGCACCAGTGCGGCCTGCCCAAGCAGATGGCGCTGGAGCTCTTCAAGCCGTTCGTGATGAAGCGCCTGGTTGACCTCAACCACGCGCAGAACATCAAGAGCGCCAAGCGCATGGTCGAGCGTTTCCGCCCGCAGGTCTGGGACGTGCTGGAAGAGATCATCACCGAACACCCGGTGCTGCTCAACCGTGCACCCACCCTGCACCGCCTCGGCATCCAGGCCTTCGAGCCGCAGCTGGTTGAGGGCAAGGCCCTTCAGCTGCACCCGCTGGTCTGCGGCGCCTTCAACGCTGACTTCGACGGTGACCAGATGGCAGTGCACCTGCCGCTGAGCCCCGAAGCCCAGGCTGAAGCCCGTATCCTGATGCTGTCCTCGAACAACATCCTGAAGCCGTCGGACGGCCGTCCGGTGACCCTGCCCTCGCAGGATATGATCATCGGCCTGCACCACCTGACCACCAAGCGCGAAGGCGCAGCAGGCGAAGGCCGTGTGTTCTCCTCGATGGCGGAAGCCATCATGGCGAACGACCTCGGCGAGCTGCACCTGAATGCCCCGGTCAAGATCCGCGTCGAAGGCTTCGTGCCCAGCGACGAGCAGCCGGCTCCGGAAGGCTGGGAAGAGGGCACTCCCGCTCTCATCCCGACCACCCTCGGCCAGGTGCTGTTCAACCAGACCCTGCCCGTGGACTACCCCTGGGTTGAGTCCGTGGCGGACAAGGGCCAGCTCTCCAAGATCGTGAACGATCTCGCCGAGCGCTACCCGAAGGTCGTCACCGCTGCCACCCTGGATAACCTGAAGGACGCCGGTTTCTACTGGGCCACCCGCTCGGGCGTTACCGTCGCCATCTCGGACATCGCTGCTCCGATCGACAAGCCTGCCATCATGGAGGTTTACGAAGCACGCGCTGCCAAGGTTGAAAGCCAGTACGGCAAGGGCCTGATCGCTGAAGACGAGCGCCGCCAGGAGCTCATCGACATCTGGAACCAGGCAACCAACGAGGTTGCCAAGGCTATGCGCGACAACATGCCGATCCAGAACAACATCAACCGCATGGTTTCCTCCGGTGCACGAGGCAACTGGCTGCAGGTCCGGCAGATCGCCGGTATCCGTGGCCTGGTGGCCAACCCGAAGGGCGAGATTATCCCGCGTCCGATTAAGTCCTCCTACCGTGAGGGCCTGTCGGTGCTGGAATACTTCATCGCCACGCACGGTGCCCGTAAGGGCCTGGCCGATACCGCACTGCGTACCGCCAACTCGGGTTACCTGACCCGTCGTCTGGTGGACGTCTCGCAGGACGTCATTGTCCGCGAAGAAGACTGCGGTACCGAGCGCGGCCTGAAGGTCACGATTGCTGTTCCGGACCACAACGGTGAACTGGTGCTGCACGAAGAGGTCGAGAACTCGGCGTACGCCCGTACGCTGGCTACCGACGTGACCGACGCTGAAGGCAACGTCCTGGCCAAGGGCGGCGACGACGTCGGCGATGTGCTGATCGAGAAGCTGTTCAAGGCCGGCGTCACCGAGATCAAGGTTCGCTCCGTGCTGACCTGTGAATCGGCAGTCGGAACCTGTGCCCTCTGCTACGGCCGTTCGCTGGCCACCGGCAAGACCGTGGACATTGGCGAGGCCGTTGGCATCATCGCCGCACAGTCCATCGGTGAGCCCGGTACCCAGCTGACCATGCGTACCTTCCACACCGGTGGTGTTGCATCGGCGGAAGATATCACCCAGGGTCTGCCCCGTATTCAGGAGCTCTTCGAAGCACGTACCCCCAAGGGCGTTGCTCCGATCTCCGAGACGGCCGGCCGCGTCACCATCGAAGAGACCGACCGCCAGATGCGTCTGGTTGTCACTCCCGATGACGGCTCCGAGGAAATCGCCTACCCGGTCCTGCGCCGTGCCCGCCTCCTGGTTGCCGACGGCGACCACGTAGAGGTTGGCCAGCAGCTGGTTGCAGGTGCAGTGGATCCCAAGCAGATCCTCCGCATCCTCGGCCCGCGCAAGGCACAGGAGTTCCTGGTGGACGAAGTCCAGCGCGTTTACCGCAGCCAGGGCGTAGGCATCCACGACAAGCACGTGGAAGTCATCGTCCGCCAGATGCTGCGCCGCGTGACCGTGATCGAATCCGGCGATTCCGACCTGCTCCCGGGTGAGCTGGCCGAGCGCCGTCGGTTCGAGAGCGAGAACCGCCGCGTGGTTTCCGAAGGACGCCGTCCGGCCGCTGGCCGTCCGGAGCTGATGGGTATCACCAAGGCATCCCTGGCAACCGAGTCCTGGCTGTCCGCTGCTTCCTTCCAGGAGACCACCCGCGTCCTGACGCAGGCGGCTATGGAAGGCAAGAGCGATCCGCTGCTCGGCCTCAAGGAGAACGTCATCATCGGTAAGCTGATCCCGGCCGGAACGGGCCTGCCCCGTTACACCGAGGTCACGGTTGAACCGACTGAGGAAGCAAAGGCCAATCTCTTCACCGGCCCGAGCGCCTTCAGCGACTTCGACTACGCCGGAGTTGACGGTGGCCTGAGCCCCGAGTTCCACGCCATCCCGCTGGATGACTACGACATGGGCAGCGAGTTCCGCTAAGGCTGAATAGCCCCGCGGAGCGCACACCGCGAAGGAAGGACCCCGCCGAAAGGCGGGGTCCTTCCTTCGTTAACGGCGCCCGCGGTCCGGAGGCGGACCGCAGCAGCGGGGCAGCGGCGTAGTATGCCAAAGTACTTGTATGGCCAATTCCCCCTCCGGCGACTCCATGGCGGAGCGCATTGTGCGCGTGATCTCGGCGTTCGACGCCGAGCGTCCCGCCATGCCGGTGGCAACCCTGGCCCGGCGGGCCGGACTGCCGCTCTCGACGGCGCACCGGCTCGCGGGGGAGCTCGTGTCGCTGGCCCTGCTGCAGCGCACGGACAGCGGAGAACTGCGGCTGGGCCTGCGGCTCTGGGAACTGGCCAGCCGCAGCTCTGCCGCACTGGACCTGCGTCAGGTGGCCATGCCGTTCATGGAGGACATCCAGGCGGTGATCCGCCAGCACACCCAGCTGTCCGTCCTGCAGGTGGACGAGGTGCTGTTCATCGAACGCCTCTCCAGCCGCGGCTCCGTATCCAACTTCGCGAAGGTTGCCGGCAGGCTCCCGCTGCACATCTCGTCCTCCGGCATGGTGCTCATGGCGCACTCGCCCCGCCATGTGCAGGAGGAGTTCCTCGACCGGCACCGAAGCGATCCGCCGCCGTTTCCTGCCGCCGGCTCCCTGCGGCGGCAGTGGGCCGAGATCCGGCGGGAGGGGTGCGCGACGCTGCCCGGCGTCGTCGACCCCGATACAACGGGTATTGCCGTACCGGTCTTTGGCCCCCAGGGTTCGGCAGTGGCAGCACTGGGTGTGGTGGTTCCGCGCGGGAAAGAGAACACGTCCGCAACGGTCCCGGCGCTCATGACTGCCGCCAGGGGGATCTCCCGCGGATTGGGAACCGACTCAGCCGAAGCCGGCCCCCGCTACGGCGGCGGCGCAGGGGCAGGGGACTGACCCCGCCCATCGAGATGGCAGAAAAAGCTCTTATGAGCGTCCATAAGGGCAGTTTCTGCCATCTCGATGGGGAAGATTTCCATTGAATGGGAATCGGCTCGCGGCAGAGGTGTGCTGGTCCTCACACTGGGAGAGGGGGTTCCAACCCCGGTTCTTCCCGCCTGTCCCCGAAGGAGTCCTGCATTGGCTGCAGCCCGCACCGTCCTGAAGACCAAAGTCGGCATTGTTGGAGGCGGGCCTGCAGGCCTGATGCTCTCCCACATGCTGGCCAAGTCAGGCATCGAGAGCATCGTGGTGGAAAAGCGCGATCACGAAACCATCCGTACCACCCACCGCGCCGGGATCCTGGAGCACGGCAGCGTCCGGATGCTCACCGAGGGCGGCGTCAGCGACCGTGTGCTGACCGACGGCTACAAGCATGACGGAATCGACCTCCGTTTCGGCGGCGAAAGCCACCGGATCGATTTCGAGGAACTGGTGGGGGAGTCGGTCTGGCTCTACCCGCAGAACGAGGTCTTCGTTGATCTGGCTGCCGCCCGCGAACGGGACAACGGCGACGTCCGCTACGCAGTATCCAATACCGAGGTGCTGGACCAGACGACGGCGGTTCCCAAGATCCGCTTTACCGATGCAGACGGCACGGACTTTGAAATCCACTGCGACATCCTGGTTGGCGCCGACGGCTCGCAGGGCATCTGCAAGCGCTCCATTCCCAAGGAGCTGCGCACGGACAACTTCATTGAGTACCCGTTCGCCTGGTTTGGCATCCTCACGGAGGCGCCGCCCAGTGCGCCCGAGCTGATCTACGCCAACTCCGAGCACGGTTTTGCCCTGATCAGCCAGCGAAACGACAACGTGCAGCGCATGTACTTCCAGTGCGATCCCAATGAGGATGCGGATGCCTGGGGTGACGAGCAGATCTGGAACGAACTTCAGCGCCGCGTCGACGGCCCGGACGGCTTCCAGCTCAAGCGCGGTCCGATCTTCGAAAAGACAGTCCTGAAGTTCCGCTCCTACGTCTGCGAACCGCTGCGCTACGGCAACATGTTCCTGGCCGGCGACGCCGGACACACGGTTCCGCCCACCGGTGCCAAGGGCCTGAACCTGGCCCTGGCGGACGTCAAGGTACTGTTCGAGGCAATCGATTCCTTCTATGCCACGAAGTCCGCGGACCTGCTTGACGGCTACAGCGACAAGGCGCTCAAGCGCGTCTGGCGCGCGCAGAACTTCTCCTATTGGATGACGTCCATGCTGCACACCCGGCCCGACGCAACCGACTTCGAACGCAAGCGTGCCCTGGGCGAGCTGAACGGTGTTGTCTCTTCCCGCCACGGACAGGCCTACCTGGCCGAGGCCTACACAGGCTGGCCGGAGCACTAAGTCCGTCCCGCCAGCGCCATATTCTGTTCACAATGTGAACGTCTGTACTAACAGTGAACACGAGGTGTACTGTGGGTTCCATCCACGGGATGCCTACCCATCGCGGGACGCAGCGACGCGTCCTGCCCTGACAGGAAGAAGGACCATGGACACGGACAACGGTTCCGCCCTTGCGGAAGACCTGTTCTCGGACAGCCACGTCGTCGAGCGGCTCGACGCCGCCGAAGCATCGCAGGACCAGATCTCCAAAGAGATCCGGACTATCCACGAGGCGTACCGGAAGGGCGTGGAAGAGGGTGCTCCCGAGGAAACCCAGCCCCGCGTGGACTTCCGGCCGTACCGCAGCTCGCTGCTGCGCCACCCCACCAAGAACCTGCACCACACGGACCCCGAGACCATTGAACTCTGGTCCCCGGCGTTCGGCCACCAGGATGTGCATCCCCTGGAAGCGAACCTGACCATCCAGCACAACGGTGAGCCCCTGGGTGAGCGCATCATCGTCCGCGGACGGGTGCTCGACGGCGACGGACGTCCGGTCCGCAACCAGCTGATCGAGGTCTGGCAGGCCAACTCCGCCGGCCGCTACATCCACAAGCGGGACCAGCACCCGGCTCCGATCGACCCGAACTTCACCGGCGTCGGCCGCGCCATCACCGGTGACGACGGTTCCTATGAGTTCCTCACGATCAAGCCGGGGCCCTACCCGTGGAAGAACCACTTCAATGCCTGGCGCCCGGCGCATATCCACTTCTCCCTCTTCGGGACGGACTTCACCCAGCGCATGATCACCCAGATGTACTTCCCGGGTGATCCCCTGTTTGCCCTGGATCCGATCTACCAGTCCATTACCGATCAGAAGGCGCGCGACCGCCTCGTCGCCACCTACGATCACAACATCACCTCGCACGAATGGGCCACCGGCTACAACTGGGACATCGTGCTGACCGGCAGCAACCGCACCTGGATGGAAGAAGAGGACGCAGAGTAATGAGCGAGAAACTCACGGCCACTCCGGGCCAGACAATCGGCCCCTTCTACGGTTACGCGCTTCCCTTCGAAAAGGGCGGGGAGCTTCTCGCCCCGGGCCTGCCCGGAGCCATCCGGCTGCAGGGAACCGTGCGCGACGGCGCCGGCGATCCGATTCCCGATGCACTGCTTGAAATCTGGCAGGCAGACGCCGAAGGCAACATCCCGCAAAAGACGGGTTCGCTGGTCCGCGACGGCTACACCTTCACCGGCTGGGGACGGGTGCCGGTGGACAACGCCGGCAACTACACCTTCACCACGGTGAACCCCGGACCGACGGAAGAAGGCTCCGCGCCGTTCATTTCCGTGGTCATCTTTGCCCGCGGGCTGCTGAACAAGCTCCACACCCGGATGTACCTGCCGGAGGACCAGGACGCCCTGGCCGCGGATGCGCTGCTTTCATCGCTTCCCGAGGACCGGCGCCGGACCCTCATCGCTACCCGCGAAGCCGACGGCGGACTCCGCTGGGACATCAAGCTGCAGGGCGAAGACGAGACCGTCTTCCTGGCCTACCCGGGAGCGTAATTCCTTTGGGCTTCGCGGAAACTGCCGACTACGGACTCCTGTCGCCGGCATGGGCCGGCACCCGTGCTGCCGCTCTGACCTCGGACCAGGCCCTGCTGCAGGCCATGCTCGACGTCGAACTCGAGTGGCTGCGGGTGCTCGCCTCCGCGGGGCTGATCAAGGAGGGCGTCCCCGACGCCGTCGCGCCGGCCTGCCAGGCAAGCCGCTACGACATAGCGGACCTGGCAGCCCGGGCGCAGGGCGGCGGGAACCCCGTGATACCGCTGCTTGCCGACCTCCGGGCAATCGTGCGCGAGGAAGCTCCTGACGCCGCCGGTCCGATCCACAGGGCCACCACCAGCCAGGACATTCTTGATTCGGCACTCATGCTGATGGCTTCGCGTGCCCTGGAAACAATCCTCGCGGACGCCTACCGGGCCCAGGCCGCGCTGGCAGGCCTTGCCCGGGAGCACGCGGATACCCTGAGCGTGGCCCGCACTCTCACCCAGCATTCGCTTCCCTCCACCTTCGGGCTGAAGGCAGCCCAGTGGCTGCACGGCATCGGACAGGCCACTGCCGCCCTGGAAGCCGCCGCGGCTGCCCTGCCCCTGCAGTGGGGCGGCGCCTCCGGCACCATGGCAGCGCTCACCACGGCAGCTGAAGGATCAACCTCAACGCCGCTGGAACTCTCCGCGGATCTCGCTGCCCGCCTGGGACTCGCGGATCCGGTTGCGCCGTGGCAGACCAACCGCCTGCCGGTCACGGCGCTGGGCGGCGCACTTGCAGACCTGCTGGCAGCGGCCGGGAAGGTTTCCAACGACGTCCTGCTTCTGAGCAGGCCCGAAATCGGCGAGGTCAGCGAACCGCGGGAAGCCGGCCGCGGCGGATCCTCCGCCATGCCGCAGAAGCAGAACCCCGTCCTCTCCGTGCTGATCCGCAGCGCAGCACTGGCCGCACCCGGGTACACCGCCATGCTGCAGGCGGCTGCCGGTGCCGCCGACGACGAACGTCCGGGCGGATCCTGGCACGTTGAGTGGCAGGCCCTGCGCCAGCTGCTGCGCCTTGCCGGGGGAGCGGCTGTGAAACTTGCCGAACTCTCCGCCGGACTCCAGGTCCATACCGCTGCGGTCGCGCGGAACCTCACGGCAGCCGGCCCGCTGGTGGTCAGCGAAAAGGTCATGGCACGTGTGGCGCCACTCCTGGACGGCGGCACCCCCGGACAGGGAAAAAGGCGGGTCCAGGAACTCGTCGCGCGTTCACTGGCCGGCGAAGACTTCCCCGCCCTGCTGCGCGACGCGGTGCCGGCACAGGCCCTCAGCGACGCGGACATCGCGGACTTGCTGAATCCCGCGAACTACATCGGCCAGTCCAGGGCCCTGATTGAACGAATCATCTCGGCTTACCCCGGAAGGAAAAACGCGTGAGCGTCCCGCAGATCAAAGCAACCCAGCTCTCCAACGCCGGCCCATCAGCCCCGGTGCTGATCGCAGGACCATCGCTGGGCACCTCCGGTACCGCACTGTGGGCCAGCACGGCGGCCCTCCTGGACGGTTTCACCGTTCTTGCCTGGGACCTGCCCGGGCACGGTAACAGCCCCGCCGCTGCTGAGGCTTTCTCCATGGGGGAACTGGCCGCCGCCGTGCACCAGCTGGTGCAGGACGCCGTCGCGGCTGGCGACATTTCGCCTTCGCAGGACGTTCACTACGCCGGAGTCTCCCTGGGCGGCGCGGTGGGCCTCCAGCTGGGACTCGATTTCCCCAAGGCCTTCACCTCGCTGGCGATCCTCTGCTCCGGAGCAAAGATTGGTGACGCTGAAGGCTGGGAAACCCGGGCTGAGACGGTCCGGAACCAGGGCACGCCCGCGGTGCTCATCGGCTCGGCCCAGCGCTGGTTTGCCGAAGGGTTCATCGAACGTGAGAAGGGCGCCTCTGCGGCGCTGCTTCACTCGCTCCAGGACGCCGACCGGTTCTCCTATGCTTTCTGCTGCCAGGCCCTGGCAGCCTTTGACGTCCGGAACCGCCTGGCCGAGATCCAGGTCCCCGTGCTGGCCGTCGCCGGCGCCCAAGACGTGGTGACTCCCGCCTCCTTTGCCGAGCTGATCGCCGACGGCGTGCCCGCCGGGCGCTCCGCCGTCGTGCCCGATGCCGCTCACCTGGTGCCGGCCGAGCAGCCGGCCGTTACCGCGGAACTGCTCGGCAGCTTCTTCCGCGCGGCGAAGTAATCCGCGCCAGCACAGCTACACCTCCCGAAACACCCCGGAAGTCCAGAGAACAGGCATCACAGTGATTGAAGAGCACAGCGCCAAGACCCAGCAGGAAATCTATGACGAGGGCATGGCGGTGCGCCGCGAGGTCCTCGGTGACGCCCACGTGGACCGCGCCAATGCGGCCAAGGACGGGTTTACCACCGACTTCCAGGACATGATTACCCGCTATGCGTGGGGAACCATCTGGACCCGCCCGGGCCTGGACCGCACAATGCGCAGCGCCATCACGCTGACGGCCCTGATTGCACACGGCCACCTCGAGGAACTGGCGATGCACGTCCGCGCGGCGCTGCGGAACGGTCTGTCGAGGGATGAGATCAAGGAAATCTTCCTGCAGTCCGCCATCTACTGCAGTGTTCCTTCCGCCAACTCTGCCTTCAAGGTGGCCCAGAACGTCTTCGCTGAACTGGACGCTGCCGAGAACTAAGGCTGGCACAAAACGCCAAACTCGGATAAATTCGCATCTTGTACGTATGTTCGCAGATTGAACACTGGATCGAGCACTAGCGGCGCCCCGGGGGTGGATGCGATCCGCGAGTACAAGTGCCGCAACCAGCCAAAGGAGCCACGGTGAACCAGGCCTACATTTACGACGCAGTCCGAACCCCGTTCGGACGATTCGGGGGAGCCCTTGCGGGGGTTCGGCCGGACGACCTTGCCGCACAGGTGATCCGGGCCTCCGTGGCCCGCGCGCCCGAACTCGATCCTGGACGAATCGACGAAGTGGTCTTCGGCAACGCCAACGGTGCCGGCGAGGAAAACCGCAATGTGGCGCGCATGGCCACGCTGCTTGCAGGCCTGCCGGTTTCAATCCCCGGAACCACCGTGAACCGGCTCTGCGGTTCCTCCCTGGACGCCGCCATGATCGCCTCCCGGCAGATCAACACCGGTGAGGCAGACCTCATGCTGGTGGGCGGAGCCGAATCCATGAGCCGCGCCCCCTGGGTACTGCCCAAGAATGACAAGCCGTTCCCGGCCGGTGACCAGACGCTGGCCTCCACCACCCTGGGGTGGCGCCTGGTCAACCCGCAGATGCCCAAAGAATGGACGGTCTCGCTGGGCGAGGCCACCGAACAGCTGCGCGAGAAGCACGGCATCAGCCGTGAGCGCCAGGACGAGTTCGCGGCCAGATCCCATGAGCAGGCTGCACGCGCCTGGGACGAGGGGCACTATGACAACCTGACCGTTGCGGTCGACGGCGTTGAGCTGGCCCGTGACGAGAGCATCCGGGCGGGTTCAACCGTGGAGAAGCTCGCTACGCTGAAGACCGTCTTCCGGCCGGTCTCCGATTCCCCGGCCGGCGGCACCGTCACGGCGGGCAACGCGTCCCCGCTGAACGACGGCGCCTCCGCAGCCTGGCTGGGCAGCGAAGCGGCTGCCGGGATCCTTGGCCTGGAACCCCTGGCCCGCATCGCCGGACGCGGCGCCGCGGCCAACGAACCGCAGTTCTTCGGGTACGCGCCGGTCGAAGCCGCGAACACCGCGCTCAAGCGGGCCGGGATCTCCTGGAGCGAGGTTGGCGCCGTTGAACTCAATGAAGCCTTCGCCGCACAGTCCCTGGCCTGCCTCGACGCCTGGGACATCGACCCCTCGATCGTTAACGCCTGGGGCGGCGCAGTATCCATCGGACACCCGCTGGGTGCCTCGGGCACCCGGATCCTGGGCACCCTGGCCCGCCGGCTCGAAGCCACCGGTGAACGGTGGGGCGTTGCCGCCATCTGCATCGGCGTCGGGCAGGGACTCGCCGTCGTACTCGAAAACACCAAAGCCTAGCTCCCGAGGAGAACCGTGCTGAACATTCTGCAGGACGTCGACGAAGCCGTCGCGCCGATCCATGACGGAGCAACCGTGATGATCGGCGGTTTCGGCAAGGCCGGGCAGCCGGTCGAGCTGATCGAGGCACTTTTGCGCCAGGGCGCAAAGGACCTCACGGTCGTGAACAACAATGCGGGCAACGGTGAAGAAGGGCTCGCGGCGCTGATCGGCGCCGGCCGCGTCCGGAAGATTGTCTGCTCCTTCCCCCGCCAGTCCGATTCCCAGATTTTCGATGCGAAGTTCCGGGCCGGGGAGATCGAACTAGAACTGGTTCCGCAGGGCAACCTGGCTGAGCGTATCCGCGCCGCAGGCGCCGGCATTGGTGGATTCTTCACCCCCACCGCCTACGGCACCCCGCTGGCGGAAGGCAAGGAAACCCGCATGATCGACGGCCGCGGCTACGTCTTCGAAACCCCGCTGCACGCAGACTTCGCGCTCGTGAAAGCGCTGAAGGCGGACCGGGCAGGAAATCTGGTCTACCGCAAGACCGCCCGGAACTTTGGGCCGATCATGGCTGCGGCCGCGAAGAACGCGATTGTCCAGGTCCGCGACATCGTCGAGGTTGGCGGCATCGATCCGGAAATCGTCGTGACCCCCGGGATCTACGTCAACACCCTGGTGCAGGTAACCCGCGAGAAAGAACCGGCAGCAGCATGAGCGAGAAGGCAGTGAACACCACCGTGAGCGAAAAACTGGACCGGAACTCCCTGGCAGAACTCGTGGCCCGGGACATCGCACCCGGTTCCTTCGTCAACCTGGGCATTGGGCAGCCGACGCTGGTCTCCAACTACCTCAAGCCTGAGCAGCACGTCACGCTGCACACCGAAAACGGCATGCTCGGCATGGGCCCTGAGGCGCAGGGGAACCAGATTGACGGTGACCTGATCAATGCCGGCAAGATCCCCGTCACGGAACTGCCGGGTGCATCGTACTTCCACCACGCCGACTCGTTCGCCATCATGCGCGGCGGGCATCTGGACGTCTGCGTGCTGGGCGCCTTCCAGGTTTCCGCCAGCGGGGACCTGGCGAACTGGCACACCGGCGCACCCGATGCGATTCCCGCCGTCGGCGGTGCCATGGACCTGGCCACCGGCGCCAAGGACGTCTACGTGATGATGTCCCTGTTCACCCGCGAAGGCGTCAGCAAACTGGTGAAGGAATGCTCCTACCCGCTCACTGGCGTTGGCTGCGTCACGCGCGTTTACACTAATGAAGCGGTGTTCCTCCTGAAGGAGGACGGTGTCCACGTTCGCGAGACCTACGGGATCAGCTTCGAGGAGCTGGCCGCGAAGGTGGATGTGCCGTTGATCGGCCCGTCGGCCGGCACCGACTAAGACCACCAACGGGGGAGACATGAGCGAAACGATCGCGGCCAGTGACCAGTTTGTCCAGTCACTGGCCCGCGGCCTGTCCGTGATTAGGGCGTTCGACGCCGAGCACGTGCAGATGACCCTCAGCGATGTCTCCCGGCGCACCGGACTGACCCGGGCCACCGCCCGGCGGTTCCTGCTGACCCTGGTGGAGCTCGGCTACGTGCGGACCGACGGCCGGAGCTTTGAGCTCACAGCCCTGGTCCTGCAGCTGGGATACTCCTACCTGGCGGGGCAGTCGCTGCCTCAGCTGGCCCAGCCGCTGCTGGAGGACCTTTCCCGCGAGATCCACGAATCGACGTCGGCGTCCATCCTGGACGGCAACGAGATTGTCTACGTGGCCAGGATCCACACCCGCCGGCTCATGACCGTAGGCATCACCGTCGGAACGCGGTTCCCGGCGTACGCCACCTCCATGGGGCGGGTGCTGCTCGCCGGACTGGACGACGCAGCGCTGGACACCTACTTCTCCGAAGTTGAACTCGTTCCCTTGACGGAACGCACCATCACCGAGGAAGCGGCCCTGCGCCGTGAAGTGAAGCGGGTCCGCGCCCAGGGGTGGGCCGTCGTGGACCAGGAACTCGAGCGGGGACTGCGCTCAGTGGCCGTTCCCATCTTCAGCCCCGCCGGCGACGTGATCGCGGCACTGAATACCTCGATGCAGGCGACCCTCGGCCTGGACGGGCCTACACTGGAGGAGGCGGCAGCGCAGGTGCTGCCGCAGCTGCAGGAGGCGTCGCGGAAGATCACCCAGGCGCTGGCAGCCCGGAGCTGAGACAGGCTTCGAGGTGCCGCGGCAGCTCCCCGGCTTAAGCCTTCCGGGATGTCTGCTAGACTATTGGTAATTGTTTGTGTGGCAGTGGATGAAGGCCGCTCGCATGTTTCCCGGGATTCCGTCTCCGGGGCGCGGGTGGGGGCCTGTTTCCGGGTTGCAGGGTTCTTGTGCAACGAATGCCACACTTTTGCACGCCTACGGTCGCTTCGGTTCACGGAACGTCTCGGGGGCACTGCGGCAACAACTTTGAAAAGCCTCGCTCCGGGACCCGCACCAAGCGGACCGGGCAAGCGCAACCAGAGAATTTTTCTCGAGATAAAACGGAGAACTGATAAGTGCCTACGATTCAGCAGCTGGTCCGCAAGGGCCGCTCACCCAAGGTCTCCAAGACCAAGGCTCCTGCCCTTAAGGGCAGCCCGATGCGCCGTGGTGTGTGCACCCGTGTTTACACCACCACCCCGAAGAAGCCGAACTCGGCTCTGCGCAAGGTAGCCCGTGTCCGCCTTAACGGCGGCGTGGAAGTTACTGCCTACATCCCCGGTGTGGGTCACAACCTGCAGGAACACTCCATCGTGCTGGTTCGCGGTGGTCGTGTGAAGGACCTGCCCGGTGTCCGTTACAAGATCGTTCGCGGCGCGCTCGACACCCAGGGTGTCAAGAACCGCAAGCAGGCTCGCAGCCGCTACGGCGCGAAGATGGAGAAGAAGTAATATGCCCCGCAAGGGTCCGGCCCCCAAGCGGCCGCTCGCAGTCGATCCCGTCTACGGCTCCCCGCTGGTCACGCAGCTGATCAACAAGGTTCTCATCGACGGCAAGAAGTCCACCGCAGAGCGCATCGTTTACGGCGCACTTGCCGGTGCTCAGGAGAAGACCGGACAGGATCCGGTTGCAGCCCTGAAGAAGGCCATGGACAACATCAAGCCGAGCCTTGAGGTTAAGTCCCGCCGCGTCGGCGGCGCCACCTACCAGGTTCCGGTTGAGGTTAAGCCGGGCCGCGCAACCGCCCTGGCGCTGCGCTGGCTGGTTGGCTACTCCAAGGCCCGCCGCGAGAAGACGATGACCGAGCGTCTGCGCAACGAGATCCTGGACGCCTCAAACGGTCTTGGTGCTGCTGTGAAGCGTCGCGAAGACACCCACAAGATGGCCGAGTCCAACAAGGCCTTCGCCCACTACCGCTGGTAATTAGCACCACGAATATCTTTTCAGCCCAGGCCCTGCGGCCCGCTCCGGCGGGCCTCAGGGCCGAAGGCCGAATAGGTGACCGGCGGGGCCAGAACCAAAACTAGGGAGTAACCGTGGCACTGGACGTGCTTACCGACCTCAACAAGGTCCGCAATATCGGCATCATGGCGCACATCGATGCCGGCAAGACCACCACCACCGAGCGCATCCTGTTCTACACCGGTGTCAACCACAAGATTGGCGAAACGCACGACGGCGCTTCGACCATGGACTGGATGGCACAGGAGCAGGAGCGGGGTATCACCATTACCTCCGCAGCTACCACGTGCTACTGGGACAACAACCAGATCAACATCATCGACACGCCGGGTCACGTTGACTTCACTGTCGAGGTTGAGCGGTCCCTGCGCGTGCTTGACGGCGCCGTCGCTGTCTTCGACGGCAAGGAAGGCGTGGAGCCGCAGTCCGAGACTGTCTGGCGCCAGGCTGACAAGTACAACGTTCCGCGTATCTGCTTCGTCAACAAGATGGACAAGCTCGGCGCCGACTTCTACTTCACCGTCGACACCATCATCAACCGCCTGGGCGCCAAGCCGCTGGTTCTTCAGCTGCCGATCGGTTCCGAGAGCGAATTCGAGGGCGTCGTCGACCTCCTCGAAATGCGTGCACTCACCTGGCGCGGCGACGCCAAGGGTGACGTGACCATGGGCGCCAAGTACGAAGTTGAGCCGATCCCCGCAGACCTGCAGGAAAAGGCCGAAGAGTACCGCGCGAAGCTCGTGGAAACCGTTGCCGAAGCCAGCGAAGAGCTCATGGAGAAGTACCTCGAAGGTGAAGAACTCACCCTTGAGGAACTGAAGGCCGGCATCCGCAAGATGACCGTCAACTCTGAGGTCTACCCGGTTCTGTGCGGCTCCGCGTTCAAGAACCGCGGCGTTCAGCCGATGCTTGACGCCGTCGTCGCTTACCTGCCCTCTCCGCTCGACGTTCCGAACATCAAGGGCCACGATGTCCGCGACGAGGAGGTCGTGCTGGAGCGCAGCGCCGACGCGAACGCACCGTTCTCCGCGCTGGCGTTCAAGGTTGTCACCCACCCGTTCTTCGGCCGCCTGACCTACATCCGCGTTTACTCCGGCAAGGCTGCTTCCGGCGCCCAGGTCATGAACTCGACCAAGCAGAAGAAGGAGCGCATCGGAAAGCTCTTCCAGATGCACGCCAACAAGGAAAACCCGGTTGACGAGATCACCACCGGACACATCTACGCAGCGATCGGCCTCAAGGACACCACCACCGGTGACACCCTGTGCGATCCTGCGAACCCGATCGTCCTCGAGTCGATGACCTTCCCGGAACCCGTTATCCGTGTTGCCATCGAACCGAAGACCAAGGGTGACCAGGAGAAGCTCTCCGTGGCCATCCAGAAGCTCTCCGAAGAGGACCCGACGTTCACCGTCGAACTCGACGAGGACACCGGCCAGACCATCATCGCCGGCATGGGCGAGCTGCACCTGGACATCCTGGTAGACCGCATGCGCCGCGAATTCAAGGTTGAAGCAAACGTGGGCAAACCCCAGGTTGCCTACCGCGAAACCATCCGCCGCACGGTCGAGCGCTACGACTACACGCACAAGAAGCAGACGGGCGGCTCCGGCCAGTTCGCAAAGATCCAGATCGCCATCGAGCCCCTGGATACTTCCGAAGGTGCGATGTACGAGTTCGACAACAAGGTCACCGGTGGCCGTGTTCCCCGCGAATACATCCCCAGCGTTGACCAGGGTATCCAGAGCGCCCTCAACGACGGCATCCTCGCCGGTTACCCGGTTGTCGGCATCAAGGCGACCCTTGTTGACGGCGCTTACCACGACGTCGACTCCTCGGAAATGGCGTTCAAGATCGCCGGCCGCCAGGCTTTCAAGGAAGCCGCAAAGATGGCGAGCCCGGTTCTGCTTGAACCGATCATGGATGTTGAAGTCCGCACCCCTGAGGAATACATGGGTGAAGTCATCGGTGACATCAACTCGCGCCGCGGGCAGATGCAGTCGATGGAAGACGCCAGCGGCGTGAAGGTCATTCGCGCCCTCGTTCCGCTGTCCGGCATGTTCGGGTACATCGGTGACCTGCGGTCCAAGACCCAGGGCCGCGCCGTTTACTCGATGCAGTTCAACAGCTACGCAGAGGTCCCGAAGGCAGTAGCCGACGAGATCATCCAGAAGACGCGCGGCGAGTAAGACCCAGCCGGCGTTCCGGTAAAACGGAGCGCCGGCCATGTGCGGCCCGTCCCAGGGGAGACCCGGACGGAGGGGCCGCACGGCCAGACTGAGCGGGACCTGCGGGAACCGCGGCACAAGGCAATTTCATCAAATAAACAGCCCCAAGTAGACTTGTATCGGATCAGTTGCGAGAAGCGCGGCTGGTGATTGAGTCTTCTAACCTTTCTAGGAGGAACCCGTGGCGAAGGCAAAGTTCGAGCGGACTAAGCCGCACGTCAACATCGGCACCATTGGTCACGTTGACCATGGAAAGACCACGTTGACCGCTGCCATTTCAAAGGTGCTTGCTGACAAGTACCCTGACCTGAACGAGCAGCGCGACTTCGCTGCTATTGACTCCGCGCCGGAAGAGCGCCAGCGCGGTATCACCATCAACATCTCGCACATTGAGTACCAGACCGAGAAGCGTCACTACGCACACGTTGACGCCCCGGGCCACGCTGACTACATCAAGAACATGATCACCGGCGCTGCTCAGATGGACGGTGCAATCCTCGTGGTTGCCGCCACTGACGGCCCGATGGCTCAGACCCGCGAGCACGTTCTGCTCGCCCGCCAGGTTGGTGTTCCCTACCTGCTGGTCGCGCTGAACAAGTCCGACATGGTTGAGGACGAGGAACTTCTCGACCTCGTGGAAATGGAAGTTCGCGAACTGCTGAGCTCCCAGGAGTTCGACGGCGACAACGCTCCCGTCGTTCGCGTTTCCGGCCTGAAGGCACTGGAAGGCGACCCCAAGTGGGTTGCGTCCGTCGAAGAACTGATGGAAGCCGTTGACAACAACGTTCCGGACCCCGTTCGCGACAAGGACAAGCCGTTCCTGATGCCGATCGAGGACGTCTTCACCATCACCGGTCGCGGCACCGTTGTGACGGGCCGCGCCGAGCGCGGTACCCTCGCTATCAACTCCGAGGTCGAGATCGTCGGCATCCGCCCGGTCCAGAAGACCACGGTTACCGGTATCGAGATGTTCCACAAGCAGCTCGACGAAGCATGGGCCGGCGAGAACTGTGGCCTGCTGCTCCGCGGCATCAAGCGCGAAGACGTAGAGCGTGGCCAGGTTGTCGTCAAGCCGGGTTCCATCACCCCGCACACCGACTTCGAGGCCAACGTCTACATCCTGTCCAAGGATGAAGGCGGCCGCCACAACCCGTTCTACTCGAACTACCGCCCGCAGTTCTACTTCCGCACCACCGACGTCACGGGTGTCATCACCCTGCCCGAGGGTACGGAAATGGTTATGCCCGGTGACAACACCGAAATGACCGTTGAACTGATCCAGCCGATCGCAATGGAAGAGGGCCTCGGCTTCGCTATCCGCGAAGGCGGCCGCACCGTTGGATCCGGCCGTGTCACCAAGATCATCAAGTAATTTGATGTTCTGACGCCGGGCCTTTTGGTTCAGCTTTGAAGGGTCCCGCTGCTACGGCAGCGGGGCCCTTCTGCGTTCCCCTCCCTGCCCATACGCAGCGCCGTGCAGGGAAGCTGCGACGGCCGTACCCGCCTCCAGACCTTCACGGAAGGCACGGACGGCGTTCAGGCCCGCTGCGGCCAGGGCCCCTCCGACGACGGTGCAGGGGATACCCGCTTCCTTGAGGTCCTCCTGCAGTCTGGTGTTTTCCACCTGGCCTGCGGCGATGACTACGGCATCTGCCGCAATAACTTCCGCCTCACCGTCCGGGCCGTCGATAAGCAGCCCCCCGGGGAGCAGCTCCCGGTAGGAGATTCCGGTGCGCAGCTCAACGCCCGCGCTGCGCAGCGCCTGCAGTGCGGCCCACCGGGTGGACGGCCCGATGCCGCGGCCCATGGAAGGACCGCGCCGCAGGACGGTGATCTCACGGACCGGACATGATGGGCCGGGGTCCAGGTGCTCCTGGCGGAACCGTGCGGTAGCTTCCGCATCCGATTCAGGCACGGGGACCGCCGTGCCTTTTCCATGAACCAGAAAGTGCGCCAGGTCCACCGCTATCCCGCCGCCGCCGAGGATGGCTATCCGGTGCGGGAGTGCACCTGGATCCTCGAAGGCTGAGCGGTAGTCCAGGACCGGAACTCCCGTCCCTGGCAGGGCCACAATCCTGGGAAGAACCCCGGAGGCGTCCACGACATGCGCGAAGCTGCCCAGATCTGCGGCCGTAACGGCGACGCCGCTGTGGATGCGCACCCCAAGACGCGGCAGTTCGCTGGCGAAGTAGCGGATGGTTTGGGCGAAGTCGCTCTTGCCGGGGACCACCTGCGCCAGCCGGAACTGTCCGCCGATCCCGGGGCCGGATTCGAAGAGCTGCACCCTGGCGCCTGCTGCCGCCAGCGTGGCGGCGGCCTGCATCCCGGCCGGCCCGGCACCGGCAACGGCCACCTCCGTCCCAATACGCCGGTGAGGGAACGACGGCGGCGGGAACTCCGTCTCCCGGCCCGCCCTGGGGTTGACCAGGCAGGAGACCCGGTCCGTGCCGAGCGAACGGTCAATGCAGGCCTCATTGCACCCGATGCAGGTGTTCACCAGATCCTCGCGGCCGGCTTCGGTTTTGGCGACCAGGCGGGGGTCGGCGAGGAAGGGCCGGGCCATCGACACGTAGTCGGCACCGCCGGACGCCAGGGCGGCGTCGGCCTGGGCCACTGAATTGACCCGGTTGGAGCCGATGACCGGTACCGGGTGGCCCCGGCTGTGCAGATGGGCCCGGATCCCGGCAGCGACGCCAAGCCAGCTGCCGTGCGGCACGAGTGACTGGACTGTGGGGATGCGTGATTCGTGCCAGCCGACGCCGATGGCCAACGCTGCCGCACCGGCGGCCGCCAGCGCCTCGGCGAGTGCCGCATATTCCTCCGGGGGAGCAGACCCCTCCACCAGATCCGCTCCGGACATCCGGAAGATCACCGGAAAATCCTTCCCAACGGCACCCCGCACCGCAGCCAGGACAGCCAGCGGAAAAGCCCGGCGCCGGGCTGCGTCTCCGCCCCACGCATCTTCCCGGTGGTTCGCGGCGGGGGAAGCGAACTGGTTAACCAGGTATCCCTCGGAACCCATGATTTCCACCGCGTCGAATCCCAGGGTTCGGGCCTGGGCAGCAGCCGCGGCGAAGTCCGCCAGCGTGGCGCGGATTTGTGTTTCGTCCATGGCCTGGGGCACGGTCCTCGCGAAACCGGACCAGAGTGCGGAGGGCGCCAGGGGAAGCAGGCCGTAGGTGCCGGGGAAGGCGTAGCGCCCGGCGTGGAACAGCTGCAGCGCAATCCGCCCACCGGCGTCGTGCACCGCCCCGAGGGCAGCCTCGGCCGCCCGCAGGTAAGCCGGTTCCCCGGATACCAGGTAGGTGGGGCCACCGGAACCTGCACGGTTCACAGCCACGCCTCCCGTGACGATCAGGCCCGCACCGCCGGCGGCTCGTTCGGCGTAGAACGCCGCCAGCGCCGCGGCGTCGGTCTCGAAGTTCAGGTGCATGCTGCCCATGACGATGCGGTGCGGAAGCCCCATGGACCCGATACTTCCGGGGGCGAATGCATGGGGATGCCGCCGCACGCCCGGCCTCGGGTCAGATGCCACGGGGTCCTCCTAGCCTGCCGATTGGCCGAGGAGGGCTTTGGCAATCACGGATTTCTGGATCTCGTTGGTTCCCTCTTCGAAACGCTGGGCCCGGGCGTCGCGGTAGACCCGTTCAATGGGTTGGGACTGCCAGTAGCCAATGCCGCCGTGTACCTGCAGGGCCTTGTCGGTGACCCGCCCCAGCATGTCCACTGCGGTCAGCTTGGCCATGGATGACAGGGCGGGGGCCTCAGCTTCTGCATTCTGCCAGGCTGCGGCAGCCGTGAGGGTGAGGGCCCTGGCCGCCGCGATGTCCGCGGCGTTTTCTGCGAGGCTAAAAGCGATGGCCTGCCGGGAGGAGAGCGGTTTGCCAAAGGTGGTGCGCCGGGCGGCATAGTCCAGGGCCAGCTGCTGTGCACGCTGGGCAAGGCCGACACAGCTCATGGCCACCGAGATGCGGCTGGGGGTAAGGAAGCCGCCCAGGGCGACTGCCAGTCCTTCGCCTTCTGCGCCCAGCCGGTTGGCTACCGGAACAGGCGCGTTGGTGAACGTCAGGGACGCGTGGTCGGTGCCGCGCACACCCATGGTCCGGGAGGTGTCTTCCACCTCTGCGCCGGGGGTATTCCGGTCAACCAGGAGGGCTACTGTTCCTTCCCTGCCCGCAGTCCCCTCCAGCCGGGCGAAGAGCAGCCAGTAGTCGCAGCGGACCCCGAACGTGATCAGGTGCTTGGACCCCGTGAGGAAGTACGTGTCACCCTCCCGCCGGACGGAAGACGTGATGTCCGCTCCGCTGCCGTTCGCCGGTTCGGTCAGGGTGAAGGCAACCACCGACTGCCCGGCGACGGCGGGAACAATGAACTTCCGCCGCTGGGCGTCGTCGGCGAACGGGTTCATGGCCCGCCAGGTTCCGTTAACCACGTGCACGATCATGCGCACCGATGCATGGGATCGGGAAAAGACCTCCATGAGGCCCATCCACTGCAGGAAGCTCAGCCCGGCCCCGCCGATCTCACGCGGTGCTGCGAGGGAGAGGAAACCTTCGGCACGCAGCTGGTTCCACAGCTCATCCGGCACAATGCCCGTGGTTTCGATTTCCTCAGCCCAGGCCTCGCCGGGGCCAATGACCCACTCAGTGACCCGGGCCAGGAGTGCCTGGTACTGCCCCTCGGGGATGGAGCTGCCGCGGCCGTCCGCTCCTGCGGCGGCCGCTTCAACGCTGCTGGTCTTCACGCCTGGCTCCTGTCTGTGCCGTCCGCGGCACCTGCTGCCAATTGCCGCGCCCTGTCCCGAAGAATGTATTTCTGGACCTTCCCTACCGGATTCCGGGGAATAGCGTCCAGCAGTTCCAGCTGCTCCGGCCAATAGTGCTTGGAGACCTGGCAGCTGTCCAGATACCGGGTGATTTCAGCGAGGGTGGGGCGGACACCCGGCGCCGGAACCACAAAGGCACAGGCCCGCTCGCCCAGGCGCGGGTCCGGCATGGCTGCCAGCGCGACGTCGTCCACTGCCGGATGCCGGAACAGGAGCTGTTCGATTTCGGCGACCGGTATCTTCTCCCCACCGCGGTTGATGACGTCCCTCACCCTTCCCGTGATGCGCAGGTACCCGGCGTCATCCAGGGTGGCGAGGTCCCCGGTGCGGTACCAGCCGTCCTCCGTGAAGGCTTCCTTCGTCAGGTCCGGACGGTCCAGGTACCCCTCGAACATGGTGGGGCTGAGCAGCTCAAAGTTGCCTTCGGTGCCGGACGGCAGCGGCTGGCCGCGGTCACTGACGATCCGGCCCTTCACCCCGGGCAGCAGCTGCCCATCCGTGCCCCAGACCAGTGCCGTGTCCCCTCCGGGGGAGGACACCGCACCGAGACAGGTTTCGGTGGTGCCAAACGCGCCGCAGACCCAGGCGCCCAGCACCCGGGTAGCCTGCTCGGCCAAATGCCGGGGTACGCCGGCCCCTGTGTTGACGAAGATCCGCAGGCCCGCCGGAGCAGGTGCTCCGGCTTCCACAGCCTTCACCAGGTCCGCCAGAAAGGGAGTCGCGGCCTGGACAAAGGTCCCCTTCCATCCCTGCAGCAGGTTCAGGGCCCGGAACGGATCCCAGACCGGCTGCAGGATCTGCGGAACCCCCAGCACGAAGGACAGCCACATGCCGTACAGGAAGCCGGTCTGGTGCGCCAGCGGTGACGGGATGAACACGGCGTCACCAGCATGCAGGCCAAGGTGCCGCGCCTGCAGAGCCGCGGCACGTGAAAGAGTGCAGTGCCGATGAAGCACTGCTTTGGGCTCGCCGGTGGTCCCGGAGGTGAAGAGCAGCTGGGCTGCGGCATCCGCTGCCGGTGCCGCGGCGTCGATCCTTTCCCGGTCCACGGTCGCCTCGGACAGTTCCTGCTCCCAGCCGTGCCACGTGACGCTGGAGTTCCCCTGCAGCGCCGGGGCGGCACCGCCGACCACCAGGACATGCCGGACACTGAGGTCATAACCGGGGTTCATGCCGGTTCCGGCAGAGAGGATGCCGGCCATTTCCTGCGCATAGCGGCGGCCCCGGAACTGCTCCGGCACCACTACGACGGCGGCGCTGGAACGGTGCAGGGCAAAGGCCACCTCCCGCTCCCGGAAGATAGGCATGATTGGCGCAGCAACGGCGCCGATGCGCAGTACTGCTGTACACAGGAGCACGAACTCGGTCCAGTTGGGCAGCTGGAACGCGACCCGTTCGCCGGGACGCACCCCAAGGTCCAGGAGCAGGGCGGCTGCTTTGTCCGCACCGGCATCGAGTTGGGCCCAGGTCAGGTGCCCGGAGTCCTGCGGGCGTCCGTCCACCACGGCTGTCTGGTCCGGGCGCTCGCGGGCCCATCGGCGTACCCAGTCCGCTCCGGGAATCTGCGATGCCGCCTCGGGGGTTGGGGCGGTGGACTGGTCCGGGCGGGAGCGCGGCCTTCTCGATGTGCTGCGCCGGGGAACCGGCCCGTCCTGCACGTGCATCGCCAGGCCGAATGAATTCATGGCATCCAGGAACTCCGGATAGGAGATGCGGTAGGCATTGGGATAGCTGAGGGT
This sequence comes from Arthrobacter koreensis, assembly GCF_009193255.1. Classification (GTDB taxonomy): domain Bacteria; phylum Actinomycetota; class Actinomycetes; order Actinomycetales; family Micrococcaceae; genus Arthrobacter_B; species Arthrobacter_B koreensis. The sequence goes on along the minus strand of NZ_WACG01000001.1, from coordinate 485,152 downwards.
ACTGCGTCCGACGGCACCGGATGCAGCGACTGCGAGGGACATGAGGACCCGGTGGTCGTTGAAGGAGGAGAGATCCGCTGCCGTGAGGGTGTCGGTGCCCCGAACCACCAGGTCATTTCCCGTGGCCCTGATGCCTGCGCCCATCGAATTCAGCTGTGCCATCGCCGCCACGCGGTCGGATTCCTTGAGCCGAACATGGCCGACATTGCGGAAAATGCTCTCTCCGTCAGCACACGCAGCCATCGCGGAAAGGACCGGAAGCATGTCCGGAACCAGCCTGCAGTCGATGTCTGCGGGCCGCAGCCGCAGCCCGTCATGCCGGATCCGCACGCCGTCCAGTCCGGCGTCGTACTCCATTGGCAGCCCCATCTCCGCCGCAACGTCGAGGAAGTGGGCTTCAGGATGGTCTGCGCCGCGGGCGGTGACGGAGCGCAGCCCTCGCAGCAGGAGGTCCGACGGGTGGAGCGCGGCGGCGGCCAGGCCGAAGGCTGCCGAACCGATGTCTTCCGGCATCCTCAGGTCTGCGGGCACTGCCTCCTGGGCCGGAGGGATCTCGAAGCGGTGCCAGTCCTCCCGGACGTTGACCTGCAGGCCGAAACTGCGCATCATCCGGACCGTCAGTTCCAGATAGGTGCGTTCATTCAGGGGACCGTCCACGACCACGGACGTGGGGTGTTCCGCGAACGGCGCGAGCAGCAGCAGCCCGGAAATCCATTGGGACAGTGTCCCGGCGATATGGACTTCGCCGCCCGCGGGCCTGCCGGCACGCACCCGGATGGGCGGGCAGCCGGTGGGGGAGCCGACGTCGAGCCCCATCTGTGACAGGGCCGAGAGCAGGGGGCCGATGGGGCGGCGCTGGAAATACTTCTGGCCTGTCACGGTGACGTCCCGGGTGCCCAAGGCCGCCAGTCCCACCATGAAGTACAACGTGGTGCCGGAGCTCCCCGCAGACACCTCGTTCCGGACCGGCCGGTATGGTCCGCCGTGCACCACGTAGGTTCCGCCGTCGATGTCGATCCGGGTACCAAGCTGTCGCAGCATCGCCACGGTGTAGTGGACGTGCCGGGCATCGGTGAGGCCGGTGATCCTGCTGAGGCCGGGGGCGAGCGAGGCCAGAATCAGGGCCCGGTGGGCGTGGTATTTGGAGTTGGGCACCTGCGCGTGGCCGTGGATGCGCTGCTGTGTTCCCAGGACCGAAAGATACATGGCATTCAAGCCCTTCCGCCGGCTGTCCTACTCTGGCGGCCACCCCGGGGCCGACGTTACCAGTTGCTCCGAGGGGCCGGAACAGGACGTACTCCCAGTAGCACCAAAGCGGCGGCATTGGCTGAAGAGGATGAGTTTTTCAACATCAGGGCACGCCGCCGGGCACGTTCGGTGAAGGCAATCTAGGATAGGCGGGTCTTGATGTCTAGAGGGGAAGCAGCAGGTCATGGGGGAGATTCTCTTTTTTCTCGTCGTCGCGGGAGTGGGATTCGCGGTGGGCCGCCTAACCCCGCGAAGACGGTCAGTTCCACACAGCGATCCCTCAGCCGGCTACGGGTATGGCAGGACGCTGCCCCATCCGGCGCAGATCTTCGAGGAGGGTTATGCCGCGGGGCGGCGGGATGCTGCGGCGGCTGCGCAACCTTCCTCTACGCCGCAGGGGACTGCTGCGCCGTCTGAAGCTGCCGTGGGTTATGGAACTGCTGCTCCTTCTGGAACCGCTGCTCCTTCTGGAACGGCTGCTCCTCTTGGAACTGCTGCTCCGGCGAGTTCCGCTGCGTCCCGGGAAATCGGCACGCCGCAGCGTCCGGGGCCACAGGATCAGTTCCCTCCACTGGTGCTGCCACCCGTTCCGCCGGCGCCCGCTCCCGTTCCACCGGCTCCCGTTCCGCCGGTGTCGACAGTCCGGCCCGCTGCACCTGCTGCGTTCAGCATGCCCGTTCCGGGGCCACCGGGTCTGCCCCCTCGGCCGGCTGCCGGTTCCGGCGTGCCGGGTCCCGGAAATCCCGTACTCAACGACCCAGGAGCCCGGACACCGTCCACTCCGCCTCAGCCCACTCCGCCTCAGCCCGCTCCGCTGACGGAAGCGGAGCTCGCAGAGCGGAAACGCCGCAGGGACCTGCGCAACATCAACATCACCCTGTACTCGGGCAGCCTCCTCCTGGTGGCGGCCGCAGCCCTGTTCATCGGAATCTCAATTCCGGAACAGGCACGGTTCGCAGGCGTGGGAGTACTGGCAGCGCTCTTCTACGCCTCCGGTCTGGTGATCCACTCACGGAAAGAGGCACTCCGCCCGGCGGCAGTGGCATTCACCGGTACCGGCCTGGCACTCATCCCCGTTGTGGGGCTCGCTTTCTACAACCTAATCCTTCCGGATCCCATGCTGGCCTGGCTTCTCACCTCGGTGGTGGGAACGGCTGGCTTCGCCTATGCGGCCGCGCGGCTGGACAGCCGCGTTGTGTCCTACCTTGCGCTGACCTTCCTGCTCTCCACCGCCCTGGCATCGGGTGCTGCGCTCCGCTCCGGCATCGTGTGGTACTTCATCTGCACAGTCCTGCTGGCCACGCTGATTAGCCTCGCGGCCATCCGGAAACCCCGCTGGCTGCGGAACATCTACCTTGAAGCCTTCGTCGCGTCCCACCGTTTCCTGGTGCCGGCAACCGCCGCAGCCGCCGTCCTCACGGCTACGGACCTCGGTTCAGGACCGCTTTCCGTCCTCTTCCTGGTCTTTGCCGCTTACTACGGCGTCCTGCTCTGGGCCGCGCCGCGCAGCCAGGCACTGGTCCACAGCTACGGTTTGAGGTCAGCAGCGACGGCAGGCTTCGCGATACTCACGTTCCGCCTAACGGACAGCTGGCCGGCCACGTTGCTGGCTGCCGTCGTCCTGCTCGGTGCGCAGGCCGCCCTGCTGCTCGCCGGCCGGCATTGGTACCTTCAGGTCGCTGCAGGGGCGGACCTGCCCGGTGCGGGACGGCGTCCCCGGGCCGAAAGGGACAGCGACGCGAACGGCCACATCCGGGGGCGGGCGGAACAGATACACCTCGCTGATGTCCTGGTCATTCTGGCTGTGCAGTTCCTGGCCGGAACGGCAGCTGCAGTGGCTTATGCCGTGGACTCCCACGCCGGCGGCCCGGGGGAGGCCCTGCTGTTCGCGGCTACTGCGGTGGCAGTCCAGCTGACGCTCTGCGCATCAGCCTGGCGGCTCGCTCAGCGGGCCGAGTTCCTGGCTCCTGCCGGTGTGCTGACTCCTGCTTTGGCCAGTTTGCTGACCCCTGCCGTCCAGCTGTGGCCGGTATTGCTGAACCTGGGTATCCTCACCGGCTACTTTGTCCTGCGTGCAGTGCGCTCCGGCGGCCGCAGGCGCGGCGGTTTCGTCCTGGCTGCCCGGGCCTCGGCCGCCGTCGTGCTGCCGCTGGCAGTCTTCCTGGTGCTTCGGCATCAGGACGCAGGGACAGCGGGAAGCTGGACGGCGGCGGCTGCCTTCCTGGCGGCCGCAGGCAGCCAGCTGTGGTCCGTGCTGGCGGCCGCTTCCGGCCGCGGGGAACTGTTCCCGCGTACCGTGCCCGCAGTGTCCGCTGCTGCCGCAGTCCTGCTGGCTGCCGTGCTGCGCTTTCAAGACTTCCCCTCCACAGCACCAGCCCTGGGAGCGTTGTGGATCATTGTGCTGCTCAACGCGGCCTACTCATTGCTGCCGCTGCGCAGCAACCGCGAGCTGGCCGCGGGCTACGCGCCGGTCGCTTTCCTCGCAGCGGCTGTCCTCGGCGCAGGGCTGCTGGGTGTGCGCGGGTATGTCCTGCTCACCGGTGCCGCACTGGCCTACAGCCTGCTTCAATCCCTGAAACCAGTCATCCCCGCGCTGCGTGCCTGGCACTTCGCGGCGGCGCAGGTGCTGCTGACGGTCCTTGCCGGACTGCTGGCAGCGGACCTTGGGCTTGGAACCGATGGGGTGTTCATCGTGATCGCCGCGGTTCTTGCGGCACAGCACGTCGCACGGACGATGCTCGGGAGCCGGCTGGAGAACTTTGGGCCAGTCCACGCCTTGCGATGGGGAACGCTGCTGGCCCTGGCGGCAGTGCCGCCGGCGTACTACGTGCTGCTTTCCGCGGCGGCGCGGCCGGAGACCGGCACCGTCCTGCTGCTGACAGCGGCCGGAAGCGCCGTGCTCGCTCAGCTGGCCGCAGCCCTGCGTCCGCGTAGGGCCGGCGGCTTCCCCGGAGCGCCAGCCGCCGCGGCGGCGCTGGTGCTCCTGCTCACGGTGGGTGTGCGCACCGCCGAGTTCCCGGCTGCGGTCTCTACTCTGTGGGTGCTTTGGGTGGCTTTCGCCGCCAACCTGCTGACGGCCGTCCTGCACAGACAAAACCGTCTTGCGCTCCTGGCACCGGCCGGATTTGCTGCCGGGATGCTGCTCGGAGCCGGAGTCCTCGGTCTCCGAGGCTATGAGCTGCTCTTTGCCGCAGCGCTCGCGTACTGCCTCGCCCTGGTCCGGGACCGGTCAACCGGACTGCGGGGCATCTACCTCGCCGGAGCGCAGGGAACCGGCACAGTCCTCGCGGCCCTGCTGGCCGCTGACGCTGCCGGAAATTCCCTCAGCGCGTTCGCAGCCGCACTGGGGCTGGGCCTGGCAGCCGGCCACATCCTGCGGACGGTCCTCCACGACCGGCTGAAGGCACTCGGCGCCGTCGAGCCCCTGAGGTGGGGCGGCCTCGCGGCGCTGGCGGCGGTTCCTGTCTCCTGTCTGCTGTTCGAGCACATGCTCGATTCGGCGGCGGTGCTGACGGCAGTGCTCAGCGCTGCGGCAGCGTTTATGGGAACCGAGCTGGACGCGGCATTCAGGAAGGGCCGTGGGATGGCACTGCCGCACACTCCTCACCTAGTCCTGGCCGCGGCAGCCGGTGCGGCCCTCGCTGTCCCTGCCGTGCGGGTAATCGACGGACCATACGCGCTCTGGGCACTGGGTGTCCTGTGGTTGGGACTTGGTGCCAACGTGCTGTGTTCGCTTTTGCTTGGAGCGGGCCGCGGGGAGCTTCTCGCAGCGGCAGGCTTCACCGGCGCTGCGCTTACCGGTGCCGGACTGCTGGGACTGCGCGGCTATGAGCTGCTTGTTCTGGCGGCCCTGGCCTGCGGACTGTTCCTGGCCAGGTTCAGGACGGCACACCGGGGGCAGTACCTGCTCGCTGCGCAGCTGCTGGCCGGAATCCTCGCACTGCTCGTGGCACGGGACGCCGGCGAAAACATTCATGGACTGGCTGCAGCCGGCGCTGCGGCACTTGCTGCAGCGCAAATAGTCCGTAGCCTCCTGGAGCCAAGACCCGGGGCAGGATGGGCCCGGGCTGCTCTCTGGACGAGCATGGGCATCCTGGCCCTGGCGCCGGCAGCCTACGCCGTTCTGCTGACGGGGTCCCCCCGCCGGGACGTTGTTGCCCTGCAGCTGGTCCTTCTCCTGGCCGTTAGCGTGACGGAGTTTGCCCGGAACCGGTATGTCCCGGCACTTCTCCCGGGGCTGTACGCGGTTGGCGCCCTTCCGCTTGTCCTGTCCGACGCCGTCGTGCTGGCGTCCGGTGCCGTGCTGACGGGACCCGTTATGCCTGCGGCAGCGGCAGGACTGGTCCTGGCAGCCCTGGGCGCTGGAGCTCTTGCGGGTCATATCCGGGTGCGCAGCGACGCCGGGCTGGCCACAGCGCTCCTTGCAGCCTCGGTGGCCTATGCGGTTGCCGTGCTGCCCGCAGCCGCAGCTAACGGAGGGAACCTGCTGGCTGCCGCGATGGCTCCCGCCCTGCTCAGTGCTGCAGCGCTGGCAGTGTCCTATACCCGGGGCATTCCATGGCTGGCTGCCGGAACACCCGTGCTGCTGCTGGCGGCGGCACTGCTCGCTTCCGCCGGCTTCGAGCAGGAGCTGCTGGGCCGGCCGTTCACTCCGGGCTACGGGCTGCTGTGGCCGGTTTGGGCAACTGCTCTGGTGCTGCAGGCGCTTCGACTGTTCCTGTCACTGGGAGATGACATATCCAGGCTCCGGGTGCGCATCATGGGTGCCGGATCCTCCTTTGTCCTCCTGCTGGGCGCGGTGCCGGCGATGGCGGAATACAACTTGTCCGCGGTCGCCGGGGCAGTGAGCCTCATCGCGGCGCTTGGCCTTGCGGTGCGGGAAGTCCCGGGTGCACTGCGCGAGACCGCGGCCGAGGCAGCGTGCCTGCCGGCAGCGCTTGCCGTGCTGCGGATCGTCTGGTTCGCGGCCGGTGGAGTGGACGCATTCTGGTCCCTCCAGTACTGGGTGGTGGTCCTCGCCGGAATCGCAGCATGGGAATACCTGCGCCACCGCCCCCGCCGGGGCACGGTGCTGCTGGCAGGGTCTGCGGTAATCCTCTCCGGCAGCGGACTGGGCACCGTCGTATCCGGCGGAACAGGGGAGCAGCTGTGGGCACTCGTCGCCCACGCCGGGCTCCTGGCTTTCGGCCTGCTGGCCAGCAGGAAGCTCTTTACGCTCTGGGGAGCGGCCGGGGTAGCGCTCGCCGTGCTGTGGTACCTCCGCGGATACACCTTCCTGCTGCTCGCCCTGCTGGCGGTGGGGCTGATCGCGCTGGCGGTCTGGCGCCTGACCCGGGTACGGGCGGCTCCGGAACAGCAGGTGCAAGAGACGCTGGAGGAGCGATGAGCGATGAGCGGGATGTGGGGGAGGAATAGCGATGAGCGGGTGTGGGGGAGCTTCGACAACGGGCGGCCCCCTTCCCGGTTGCTCTTTCCGGTACCCCTTCCCGCGGCTCTTTCCAGCCGTGGTCCTGCGGGGGCTGCACCCGGCGGGCCGGGGATTGGGCCGGATTGGAGGGAGACTGACATCGCCCACTGGCCTCCGATAGGCTCGGAGGATGGAACTTCTTATCTTCCTGATCGTCGCGGCAGCCGTTGTCGGCGGACTGGCCTGGGGCCGCCGCCACTTCTCATCCGAAATTGACCGCGCCAAACGCATCCGCCGGGCGAACCGGGACCAGCGCTGACCCGGGAACTGCGCTGCTCGGTCCGGTGCAGGGCGCTGGGCCGGCAAGCCCGGGCGGCACTCTGGAACCGGAGCCAGCCGCCAAACGGGCCGGCCGCCAGCCCGGCACCGGCACCGGCACCGGTCTCTGGCGTCGGCACCGGTCGCGGGCGCGGGTGCGGCGGGCCCTGCTGCCGGGTGCAGGGCTGCCGGATTTCAGCACCGCACTGCGATTTAAGCTCCGGACCCGGCTGGGCTAGACTGAGAAGAAATGACGCGCCATGAACCGGGAAATTAAGGTTCATGGTGACTCCATATGCTAGGAGCCACAGGCATCCGCTGGGCGCTGATTAGCGTTCTGGCCGCTAATCTGGCAGACTAGAGAAGTTGTTCAAGCGCTTTTGTGCCCGCACGCGCTTCAGCAGGCCGCTAACACGGCACTGTGTGCGTGATGAGATTGCGTCCCGGTCAGGATAATGCCTGGCGCAGGGTCGGATCCTTCAGGGGAAAAGCCCATATATAACCCGCCCCCATTCTTGAACGGGTGTTGCCAGTTTCGAATCTGCGACACGCCCGAGCGCGGGGGTCGGAGCCTCGGCAGGTTGAGGAACCCGGAGCTTCCGGATTCAGCTTGTTGGAGGAGCGCCGGGGCCACCATGGCCGCCAGGGGCAAAAACTGTACAGAGAGCAATACTCGAAGAAAGAGGCACGACGCCATGGCGGGACAAAAAATCCGCATCCGGCTGAAGTCGTATGACCACGAGGTCATCGACGTATCAGCACGGAAGATCGTTGAGACGGTCACGCGTGCAGGCGCAACGGTAGTAGGCCCCGTGCCGCTGCCCACGGAAAAGAACGTGTACTGCGTTATCCGTTCGCCGCACAAGTACAAGGACAGCCGCGAGCACTTTGAAATGCGCACGCACAAGCGTCTGATCGACATCATTGACCCCACGCCTAAGGCCGTTGACTCGCTGATGCGTCTTGACCTGCCTGCAGACGTGAACATCGAAATCAAGCTGTAGGGGGGAGCAGATACTTATGTCTTCTTCACTTACCCGCCAGGTTAAGGGCCTCCTGGGCACCAAGCTGGGCATGACCCAGGTCTGGGACGAGAACAACAAGCTCATCCCCGTCACCGTGGTCCAGGCTGATTCCAACGTCATCACCCAGCTGCGCAATGCGGAGAAGGACGGCTACACCGCCGTTCAGATCGGCTACGGCCAGATCGATCCCCGCAAGGTCACCAAGCCGCTGGCCGGCCACTTCGAGAAGGCCGGCGTTACGCCTCGCCGCCACGTTGTTGAGCTGCGCACCGCTGACGCTGACACCTACGAGCTCGGCCAGGAACTCTCCGTTGAGATGTTCGAAGCCGGCCAGAAGGTCGACGTCGTCGGTACCTCCAAGGGCAAGGGCTTCGCCGGTGTCATGAAGCGTCACGGCTTCCACGGCGTTGGCGCTTCCCACGGTGCCCACAAGAACCACCGCAAGCCCGGCTCCATCGGTGGCGCATCCACCCCCGGCCGCGTCTTCAAGGGTCTCCGGATGGCCGGCCGCATGGGCGCCGTCCGCCACACCACGATGAACCTCACCGTCCATGCTGTGGATACCGAGAAGTCGCTGCTGCTGATCAAGGGTGCCGTTCCCGGCGCCCGCGGCCAGGTCGTCCTCGTACGCACCGCCGTGAAGGGAGCTTAGTCTCATGGCTAACAAAGCAACTGTTGAATTCCCCGCAGCAATCTTCGACGTTCAGACGAACGTTCCGCTGCTGCACCAGGTAGTTGTGGCCCAGCTTGCTGCTGCCCGCCAGGGCACGCACAAGACGAAGACCCGCGCCGAGGTTTCCGGTGCAGGCCGCAAGCCGTTCAAGCAGAAGGGCACCGGCCGCGCCCGTCAGGGTTCAATCCGTGCTCCTCACATGACCGGTGGCGGCGTTGTCCACGGACCGACGCCCCGCGACTACAGCCAGCGCACCCCCAAGAAGATGATTGCCGCCGCCCTGCGCGGAGCTCTCTCTGACCGGGCACGCAACGGCCGCATCCACGTGCTGGAAACCCTGGTTGCCGGCGAAACGCCGTCCACCAAGGCTGCACGCGAAGCGCTGCGTTCACTTACCGACCGCAAGAACATGCTCGTTGTCATCGAGCGCGCCAACGATGTTGCTGCACTCTCCGTGCGTAACCTCACCGATGTTCACGTGATCTACGTAGATCAGCTGAACACCTACGACGTGCTCGTTGCTGACGACGTGGTCTTCACCCAGGCCGCCTACGACGAGTTCGTCGGCAAGAACACTGTCAAGGAGGACGCCAAGTGAGCGCGACCACCGCAAAGGACCCTCGCGACGTGGTGCTTGCACCCGTCGTCTCGGAAAAGAGCTACGGCCTGATCGACGAAGGTAAGTACACCTTCCTGGTCGACCCCCGCTCGAACAAGACCGAGATCAAGCTGGCCGTGGAGAAGATTTTCTCCGTCAAGGTCGACTCGATCAACACCATCAACCGTGCCGGTAAGCGCAAGCGCACCAAATTCGGATGGGGACAGCGCAAGAGCACCAAGCGTGCGATTGTCACCCTGAAGGAAGGCACAATCGACATCTTCGGCGGTCCGCTCAGCTAGGGCGGAGACCACTTTAACGAGGAATAAATAATGGGAATCCGTAAATACAAGCCGACTACCCCGGGCCGCCGCGGCTCGAGCGTAGCCGACTTCACCGAAATCACGCGGTCGACGCCGGAAAAGTCGCTGGTACGTCCGCTGCCCAAAAAGGGCGGCCGTAACAACACCGGCAAGATCACGACCAGGCACAAGGGTGGCGGACACAAGCGCCAGTACCGCCTGATCGACTTCCGCCGGCACGACAAGGACGGCGTCAACGCTCGCGTTGCCGAGATCGAATACGATCCGAACCGCACCGCCCGCATTGCGCTGCTGCACTACGTTGATGGCACCAAGCGTTACATCATTGCGCCGAACAAGCTCAAGCAGGGCGACTTCGTCGAGGCCGGCGCCGGGGCTGACATCAAGCCCGGCAACAACCTGCCGCTGCGCAACATCCCCGTGGGTACCGTTATCCACGCCGTTGAACTGCGCCCGGGCGGCGGTGCCAAGATGGCCCGCTCCGCCGGTGCATCGGTTCAGCTGGTTGCAAAGGAAGGCCGCTTCGCCCAGCTGCGTCTGCCTTCCGGCGAAATCCGCAACGTCGACGTCCGCTGCCGCGCCACCATTGGCGAGGTCGGCAACGCCGAGCAGTCCAACATCAACTGGGGCAAGGCCGGCCGCATGCGCTGGAAGGGCGTCCGCCCGACCGTCCGTGGTGTCGCCATGAACCCGGTTGACCACCCGCATGGTGGTGGCGAAGGCAAGACCAGTGGTGGACGCCACCCGGTCAACCCGAACGGTAAGCCCGAGGGCCGTACCCGCCGCCCCAACAAAGAGAGCGACAAGCTTATTGTGCGTCGCCGTCGTTCCGGCAAGAACAAGCGATAGGAGCCTGGAAACATGCCACGCAGCCTGAAGAAAGGCCCCTTCGTCGACCAGCACCTCTTCCTTAAGGTGCAGGCCGAAAACGAGAAGGGCACCAAGAACGTCATCAAGACGTGGTCCCGCCGCTCGATGATCATCCCCGACATGCTCGGGCACACGATCGCCGTGCACGACGGACGCAAGCACATTCCGGTGTTTGTCACCGAGTCGATGGTCGGGCACAAGCTCGGCGAATTCGCTCTGACGCGTACATTCCGCGGCCATGTGAAGGACGACCGCAAGGGCAAGCGCCGCTAGGCGCTGCTCTTTCGGCAGAAGACGAGAGAAGGAAAGCAATGGAAGCCAAGGCAATTGCGCGTCATATCCGCGTAACGCCTATGAAGGCCCGGCGCGTCGTCAACCTTGTTCGTGGCAAGCAAGCGAATGAGGCATTGGCAATTCTGAAGTTTGCCCCCCAGGCAGCTTCGGAGCCGGTATTCAAGGTAGTTCAGTCGGCAATGGCCAACGCACGTGTCCTCGCGGACCGTGACGGCGTGGCCTTCGACGAAGGTGACCTCTACATCAGCGAAGCATTCGTTGACGAAGGACCCACCATGAAGCGGTTCCAGCCGCGGGCCCAGGGCCGCGCCTACCGCATCAACAAGCGGACCAGCCACGTCACCGTGGTTGTCGCAACCCCCGAGAACGAGGAGGACCGTTAAGTGGGACAGAAGGTAAACCCGCACGGGTTCCGACTCGGCATCACCACTGACCACGTTTCGCACTGGTTTGCTGACAGCAACAAGCCGGGCCAGCGTTACAAGGACTTCGTCCGCGAGGACATCAAGATCCGTCAGCTGATGTCCACCGGCATGGACCGCGCCGGCATCGCCAAGGTTGAGATCGAGCGCACCCGCGACCGTGTCCGTGTGGATATCCACACCGCACGTCCGGGCATCGTGATCGGCCGCCGCGGCGCCGAAGCAGACCGCATCCGCGGCGAGCTCGAAAAGCTCACCGGCAAGCAGGTCCAGCTGAACATCCTCGAGGTCAAGAACCCCGAGATGGAAGCACAGCTGGTTGCCCAGGGTGTTGCAGAGCAGCTCTCTTCCCGCGTGGCTTTCCGCCGTGCGATGAAGAAGGCAATCCAGTCCGCACAGCGTGCAGGCGCCAAGGGTATTCGTATCCAGTGCTCCGGCCGCCTGGGCGGCGCTGAAATGAGCCGCTCGGAGTTCTACCGCGAAGGCCGTGTGCCCCTGCACACCCTCCGCGCGAACATCGACTACGGCTTCTTCGAAGCCAAGACCACCTTCGGCCGCATTGGTGTGAAGGTTTGGATCTACAAGGGCGACGTCACTTCCAAGGAACTGGCTGCACAGCAGGCTGCTGCACCGTCCCGCGGACGTTCCAACGACCGTCCGGGCCGCGGCCCGGCCGACCGTGGGGACCGTCGTCGTCGTAACGACCGCGGCGACAAGGCCGCCGCGCCTGCTGCAGAGGCTCCGGCCGCTGAGGCAGCTGCCCCCGCAGCAGAAGGAGGACAGGCTTAAATGCTTATCCCACGTCGAGTCAAGTACCGCAAGCAGCACCACCCGGGTCGTTCCGGCGCTGCAACCGGTGGCACCGCTGTCAGCTTCGGTGAATGGGGTATCCAGGCTCTCACGCCTGCATACGTAACCAACCGCCAGATTGAAGCTGCACGTATTGCCATGACGCGCCACATCAAGCGCGGCGGCAAGGTCTGGATCAACATCTACCCGGACCGTCCGCTGACGAAGAAGCCGGCCGAAACCCGCATGGGTTCCGGTAAGGGTTCGCCGGAGTGGTGGGTTGCAAACGTCAAGCCGGGGCGGGTTCTGTTCGAACTCTCCGGTGTTTCCGAAGAGGTAGCTCGCGAGGCACTGCGCCTGGCGATCCATAAGCTGCCGTTGAAGGCACGCATTGTGCGTCGCGAGGGTGGTGAATAGCAATGGCTATCGGTTCAAAGGAACTTGCAACTGATCAGCTGGACGGGTTCGACAACGAGCGTCTCGTTGAAGAACTGCGCAAGGCTAAGGAGGAGCTGTTCAACCTCCGCTTCCAGTCCGCCACCGGGCAGCTGGAGAACAACGGACGGCTCCGTGCCGTAAAGCGCGACATCGCCCGCATCTACACGGTGCTGCGTGAGCGTGAACTGGGAATTCGTCCCGAGGCAGTTGCTCCCGTTGAGGAAGCAGCCCCCGAGAAGAAGAAGTCCAAGAAGAAGGCTGCGGAGTCCGAAGCTGCGGTTGCCGAGGATGATGCCAAATGAGCGAAAACAAGAATGAGGCAGCAGTGACAACTGACGCAAACGGAGCCGATGCCCGCGGGTACCGGAAGACCGCTCGCGGCTACGTGGTCTCCGACAAGATGGACAAGACCATCGTCGTCGAGGTCGAAGACCGCGTGAAGCACGCACTGTACGGCAAGGTTCTTCGCCGCACCGAGAAGCGTAAGGCCCATGACGAGCAGAACGCTGCCGGCATTGGTGACCTTGTGCTGATCGCCGAGACCCGGCCGCTGTCCGCTACCAAGCGGTGGCGCCTGGTCGAGATCATCGAAAAGGCCAAGTAGCTAACAGCTGCTAAGCACATAACAGGCCGGAGCGTGTGCCGGGGGAGAGGCTGGAAAGCAGCTCCTTCGGCGCACAGGCGCCGTCCACAGCGTCAGGGCCCCGGCGGCGGAATCATACGATTTCGTTTCCGGGGCCCTTTCGCGGTAAACTTGAAATCTTGTCTGTGTGGTGCGGAAGCATGTCCTCTTTCGGATGCCCTTCCTCACCGCCGAAAAGGCAAAAGCCCGATAATCTTGTTCAGCATGGTGCTGCGGCTTGCGCTGCAGAGCGGCCCGTAGGGGCCGGTGCTGAGTACCAGTATTACGGGGTCCACCCATATCCGTTCCGCAAGGCTCAGGAAGACTGAGAACCGGCGCGACGACAGGAGTAATAAGTGATTCAGCAGGAGTCGCGACTGAAGGTCGCCGACAACACGGGTGCCAAGGAAATCTTGACCATCCGCGTTCTCGGTGGATCCGGCCGTCGCTACGCAGGCATTGGCGACACCATTGTTGCCACCGTCAAGGATGCAATTCCCGGCGGCAACGTCAAGAAGGGCGATGTGGTCAAGGCCGTCATCGTCCGTACCAAGAAGGAACGCCGCCGCCAGGACGGTTCCTACATCAAGTTCGATGAGAACGCTGCAGTGATCTTGAAGAATGACGGTGACCCCCGCGGTACCCGCATCTTCGGCCCGGTCGGCCGCGAACTTCGCGACAAGAAGTTCATGAAGATCATTTCGCTGGCTCCGGAGGTGCTGTAGTTCATGGCAAAGATCAAGAAGGGTGACCTGGTTCAGGTCATCACCGGTGCCAAGGCTGAGCGCGGCGGAGACCGCGGCAAGCAGGGCAAGGTTCTGAAGGTTTTCCCGGAGACCAACCGCGTGCTCGTTGAGGGCATCAACCGCGTCACCAAGCACACCAAGGTTGGCCAGTCCTCCCGTGGTTCCAAGACCGGAGGCATCGAAGTTGTTGAGGCCCCGATCCACGTTTCCAACGTGGCCGTCGTGGATCCCGAGACGAAGAAGCCCACCCGTGTTGGCTACCGCACCGAAATCGTCGAAAAGGACGGCCGGACCCGCACTGTGCGCATCCGCGTCGCCAAGGGCTCTGGGAAGGACCTCTAATGACTGAGACTGTCACGAAGATCGTTCCCCGTCTGAAGACCCGCTACGCAGCGGAAATCAAGCAGACTCTGCAGGACGAATTCAACTACGCAAACGTCAACCAGGTTCCGCGCCTCGTCAAGGTTGTTGTGAACATGGGTGTTGGAGATGCCGCCAAGGACTCCAAGCTCATTGACGGTGCTGTCCGCGACCTGACGGCCATCACCGGCCAGAAGCCGCAGATCACCAAGGCACGCAAGTCCATCGCACAGTTCAAGCTGCGCGAAGGCATGCCGATCGGTGCGCACGCTACGCTGCGCGGCGACCGCATGTGGGAATTCGTGGACCGCCTGGTCACCCTGGCGCTCCCGCGTATCCGCGACTTCCGCGGCCTGAGCGGCAAGCAGTTCGACGGCAACGGCAACTACACGTTCGGTCTGACCGAGCAGTCGATGTTCCACGAAATCGATCAGGACAAGATCGACCGCGTACGCGGCATGGACATCACCGTGGTTACCACCGCAAAGACCGATGACGAGGGACGCGCGCTGCTGAAGGCGCTCGGCTTCCCGTTCAAATCCGAAGATTAATTACTACGTAAAAGGTCTGTTGCTTAACGCGAGGCACGCCCCGCGCCGAGCAGCAGAAACCGTTACGAGGGAGGGCTAGAGCCCACATGACAATGACAGATCCTGTCGCAGACATGCTCACGCGTCTGCGCAACGCAAACTCGGCATACCACGATTCCGTGTCCATGCCGTACAGCAAGCTGAAGGCACGCGTTGCCGACATCCTGAAGGCCGAGGGTTACATCTCCGGCTGGAAGGAAGAAGAGGCACAGGTTGGCAAGACGCTGACCCTGGACCTCAAGTTCGGTCCGAACCGCGAGCGTTCAATCGCCGGCGTACGCCGCATCTCCAAGCCGGGCCTGCGTGTATACGCAAAGTCCACCAACCTGCCGCGCGTTCTGGGCGGGCTGGGTATCGCCATCCTGTCGACGTCGTCAGGTCTGCTGACCGACCGCCAGGCCGCCAAGAAGGGTGTGGGTGGGGAAGTCCTCGCCTACGTCTGGTAGCAGGGAAGGGAAAGAATAATGTCACGTATTGGACGTCTGCCCATCTCTGTCCCCGCCGGTGTCGATATTGCCATTGATGGCAACACCGTCACGGTCAAGGGTTCCAAGGGCGAGCTGAGCCACGTTGTGCCCAGCCCGATCTCGGTTTCCATGGACGAGAACACCATCACCGTCGCCCGCCCGAATGACGAGCGCGAATCCCGTTCCCTCCACGGCCTGACCCGCACCCTGATCTCCAACATGATCACCGGTGTGACCGAAGGCTACAAGAAGGACCTGGAAATCGTTGGCACCGGTTACCGCGTGCAGGCCAAGGGCTCGGACCTCGAGTTCGCCCTGGGCTACAGCCACCCGGTTTCCGTGAAGGCTCCGGAGGGCATCACGCTCACCGTCACGGGCCCCACGAAGCTCACCGTTTCCGGCATTGACAAGCAGCAGGTCGGCGAGGTTTCCGCCAACATCCGCAAGCTGCGCAAGCCTGACCCCTACAAGGGCAAGGGCATTCGTTACGCCGGCGAGATTGTCCGCCGCAAGGTCGGAAAGGCTGGTAAGTAATCATGGCCATCAGCATCAATAAGAAGCGCAATTCCAAGAGCAAGTCCGCTTCCCGGAGCCGCCGCCAGCTGCGGATCCGCAAGCGCATTGCCGGCACCGCGGCCCGTCCGCGCCTGGTCGTCAACCGCTCTGCCCGCCACGTATTCGTCCAGGTTGTCGATGACAGCCGCGGCGTAACCGTTGCATCCGCGTCCACCATGGAAGCAGACCTGCGTTCCATGGAGGGCGACAAGACTGCCAAGTCCAAGCGCGTCGGCGAGCTCGTTGCCGAACGTGCCAAGGCTGCTGGCGTCGAAGCCGTGGTATTTGACCGCGGCGGCAACCGCTACCACGGCCGCATCGCGGCTGTCGCAGACGGCGCACGCGAAGGTGGGCTGGCACTGTGACCGAGGCAAACAAGGAAAAGGAAAATCAGGTGACTGAAGCTACATCTGCTGAGGCAACTGAGACCAAGGAAACCGCTGCCGCAGGCAACGACGACCGCCGCGGCGGCCGCCGGGGCGAGCAGCGCTCTGACCGCGGAGGCCGTGACCGCGGCGGACGCGGCGGACGCGACGGCGGACGCGACGGCGGACGCAATGATGACAAGGACAAGTTCATTGAACGCGTCGTAACCATCAACCGCGTCGCCAAGGTGGTCAAGGGTGGTCGTCGCTTCAGCTTCACCGCCCTGGTTGTTGTCGGTGACGGCAACGGCATGGTCGGCGTTGGCTACGGCAAGGCAAAGGAAGTTCCCTCGGCTATCGCCAAGGCAGTCGAGGAAGCGAAGAAGTCCTTCTTCCGCGTTCCCCGCATTGCCGGCACCGTCCCGCACCTGGTGCAGGGCGAAGCAGCCGCAGGCGTCGTCCTGCTCCGTCCGGCTTCCCCGGGTACCGGTGTTATCGCCGGTGGTCCGGTTCGTGCCATCCTCGAGTGCGCCGGTATCCACGACGTGCTTTCCAAGTCGCTGGGTTCCTCCAACGCGATCAACATCGTGCACGCCACGGTTGACGCGCTGAAGCGCCTCGAAGAGCCCCAGGCCGTGGCTGCCCGCCGTGGCCTGCCGCTGGACGAAGTTGCTCCCGCAGCGATGATCCGCAACATGCAGAAGGCTGGTGCATGATGAGTACTCCGAAGCGCGTTGCCGTCAGCTCGGCACAGCTGGAAATCACCCAGATTAAGTCCACCATCGGTGGTAAGCAGAATCAGCGCGACACGCTGCGTTCACTCGGCCTGAAGCACATCGGCGACACCGTCGTCCGTACTGCTGATGCCGTGACCGTTGGCATGATCAACACGGTTCCGCACCTCGTGAAGGTTGAGGAGGCGAAGTAACATGGCCGAAGATAACAAGGCTCTGAAGGTCCACCACCTGCGTCCTGCTCCGGGTGCCAAGACGGCTAAGACCCGTGTTGGCCGCGGTGAAGGTTCCAAGGGCAAGACCGCTGGCCGCGGTACCAAGGGTACTGCCGCCCGCTACCAGGTCAAGGCCGGTTTCGCAGGCGGGCAGCTGCCGCTGCACATGCGCCTGCCGAAGCTGCGCGGCTTCAAGAACCCGTTCAAGGTCGAGTTCCAGGTTGTAAACCTGGACAAGATCTCCGAACTGTTCCCCGAAGGAGGCGAGGTCACCGTAGAGGCCCTCGTTGCCAAGGGTGCCGTGCGCAAGAACCAGCCCGTCAAGGTGCTGGGCACCGGTGACATCACCGTCAAGGTGGATGTCACGGCGGATGCGTTCTCTGCAAGCGCCGCTGAAAAGATCGCTGCAGCAGGCGGATCGACCACGGCGCTCTAAGCACCGTGTTCTTCCGCGCACTGACCGAGCTGCCGGTCCCGGGTTTCCCGGGTTCCGGCAGCCGGTTGTGCGCTAAGCCAGCATGACACTAAGCTCCCGGAAGGCCTCCAAACGGCCGGCCGGGGGCTTGGTGCCTTTAACGCTCCCGCCGCTGTTATGTTCAATAACGCAACAGCGGCCCTGAGCGGATAGACTCAGGTTTTGTTCGAGTCCCGCCGGGACTCATTTCCACACTTTTCTTCAGGAGGACGCTTGCTTAGCGCTATTGGCCGGGCTTTCCGGACGCCAGACCTGCGACGCAAGCTGTTGTTTACGCTGGGAATCATCACTATCTTCCGCATGGGTGCTTTTATCCCGGCCCCGGGTGTTGACTACGGCAATGTGCAGCAGTGCTTGGCTCTTGGTGCCACCTCGGGTGGCCTCTACGAGTTCGTTAACCTCTTCAGCGGCGGCGCCCTGCTGCAGGTCTCAGTCTTTGCCCTTGGCATCATGCCGTACATCACCGCCAGCATCATCGTTCAGCTGCTGCGCGTAGTGATCCCCCACTTCCAGGCACTCTACGAGGAAGGTCAGCAGGGGCAGTCCACGCTCACGCAGTACACCCGCTACCTGACCATCGCCCTTGGCCTGCTCAACGCGACCACCGTCGTCTCCCTGGCCCGCTCCGGCGCACTATTCAACAACATGTGCTCCGTGCCGATCATCCCGGACGACAACATCATCACCATCCTGCTGCTGATCATCACACTGACGGCCGGTACCGGCCTGATCATGTGGATGGGCGAGCTGGTGACCGAGAAGGGCGTCGGCAACGGCATGTCCCTGCTCATCTTCACCTCCATCGTCGCGAGCTTCCCCAGCGCCCTCGGCGCCATCCTGACCGCGCAGGGCTGGACCATCTTCCTCGGCGTGATTGCCATCGGCATTGTCACCGTCGCGCTCGTGATCTTCGTTGAGCAGTCCCAGCGCCGCGTCCCGGTCCAGTACGCCAAGCGCATGGTGGGCCGCCGCACCGTCGGCGGGACGAACACCTACATCCCGATCAAGGTCAACATGGCCGGCGTGATCCCCGTGATCTTCGCGTCCTCCATGCTCTACCTGCCGTCGCTGCTGGCCCAGTTCAACACTCCTTCGGACGGATCCGCTCCGCCGGAATGGGTGGTCTGGATCAACAACTACCTGACGTCAGGCGACCACCCGCTGTACATGGCCGTGTACTTCCTGATGATCGTGTTCTTCACGTACTTCTACGTGTCCATCACGTTCAACCCCGAGGAAGTCTCGGAAAACATGAAGAAGTACGGCGGGTTCATCCCCGGCATCCGTGCCGGCCGCCCCACCGCCGAATACCTGCAGTACGTGCTTTCCCGCATCACCCTGCCCGGCGCCATGTATTTGGGCATTGTTGCCCTCATTCCGCTGATTGCCCTGGTGCTGGTCGGGGCAAACCAGAACTTCCCGTTCGGCGGAACCTCGATCCTCATCATGGTTGGTGTGGGACTCGAGACGGTCAAACAAATTGACGCGCAGCTCCAGCAGCGTCACTACGAAGGGTTATTGCGATGACACGTCTGCTCATTATTGGGCCTCCAGGTGCCGGCAAGGGAACACAGGCAACACGTATCTCCGAACGGCTCGGTGTCAGCGCTATCTCCACCGGAGACATCTTCCGGCACAATGTGAAGAACCTGACTCCGCTTGGCATCGAAGCCAAGAAGTACATCGATGCCGGCAACTTCGTGCCCGACGAGGTCACCAACAACATGGTGCGCTCCCGGCTGCAGGAAGACGATGTCCAGGACGGTTTCCTCCTTGACGGTTACCCGCGCACCGTGGCGCAGGTCGAGGAGCTGGATGACATCCTCGCTGCCGGCGGCGACAGCCTGGATGCCGTGCTCCTGCTGACCGCGGATGACGAGGAACTCGTGTCCCGGCTGCTGCGCCGGGCAGAAATCGAAGGCCGCACGGACGACAACGAAGAGGTCATCCGCCACCGCCTTGAGCTCTACAAGCAGCAGACCGCCGACGTCGTTGCCCGCTACGAGGACCGGGGCATCGTGACCCGGGTTGACGGCCTGGGAGACATCGACGAAGTCACCGAGCGCGTCATGCAGGCACTCAAGCAGACCAGCTAGATCAGATAGAAGGCGAGACGTTGGCCCAGCCGCGGATCCAGTACAAGACAAACGCGCAGATGCGCACCATGCGCGAGGCAGGCCTCGTGCTGATCAAGGCACTGGACGCGGCGGTCGCCGCTGCCCGTCCCGGCATCACCACGGCGGAGATCGACAAGGTCTTCGCCGCGGTGCTGGCCGAGGAGGGCGCGGCGTCGAACTTCCTGGGGTACTACGATTTCCCGGCCACCATCTGCACGTCGGTCAACGAGGAAGTAGTGCACGGGATCCCCGGAGGCAGGGTGCTGGCCGACGGCGACATCATCTCGATCGACGGCGGCGCCATTGTGGACGGCTGGCACTCCGACTCGGCGCGGACCGTCATTGTCGGTACCGCTGATCCGGAGGACCAGCGGCTCTCCGACGTCACCGAGACCGCCATGTGGCACGGCATCGCGGCCGCAGCCAAGGGCCGGTTTGTCGGAGACATCGGTGCCGCCATCGATGACTACGTAAGTTCCGTCCCGGGAAAGCCCCTTGGCATCCTCGAGGACTATGTGGGCCACGGCATCGGGTCCGAAATGCACCAGGCCCCGGACGTGCTGAACTACCGGACCAGCCACCGCGGTCCCAAGCTGAAGCCCGGGATGTGCCTGGCCATTGAACCAATGCTGGTTCGCGGCGGCATTGAAACAGTCACGCTGGAGGATGACTGGACCGTGGTAACCACAGACGGTGCCCGGTCCTGCCAGTGGGAGCACACGGTTGCCATCCATGACAAGGGAATCTGGGTGCTTACGGCTCCCGACGGCGGTGCCTCGCGGCTCGCGCCGCTGGGCGTCACGCCGGTCCCTGTTCCCTGACGCCGCTTCCTCCGGGCCCTGCACCGGAGGCCGGAGTGAAAGGCCCTTCCTGCCCGCCGGCTGGAGGGGCCTTTCGGCTGTCCGGGGCTTTGCCGGTGGCAGTCGAATGTGCAGGCACGGTCCCATGTCCGGATACAGCCGGTGCGGAAGGCCGCTGCGCCGGGTTCCGATACCACTGGTGGCAGAGGACGATCATGACGGCGATTTCCACGGCACCGCCGGCGTAGTACATGGCCATTGCACCGGCCTCGGCCTGATCAGCGGGAACCCCGGCTGGCGGCTGGGCGAAGAGGGACTTCGCCAGGATGTTGTGCGCGGCAGCGGTGAGGACCAGGATGCCCGCCCGCAGCCGAAGGCCCGCACGGTGCGGGTTCGGGTCCCGTCCAATCAGTGCCGCTGTCCAGAGGTATCCGGCCGCCACGAGGTGGAAGGTGACGATCCAGTGCATGGGGGCGTGGGTGCGCATAGCGTCATAGAGCGGGGTTCGGAACATCAGGTACATGCCGCCGAGGTTGAGCGCGGCTGCGGTGAGCGGACTGGCGAGTATCCGGGCCGGAGGGCTGCGCAGGATCCGCACGGTGCGCAGGGCGGGAATCCGGTCCATGGACCGCAGCGCGAGTGTGACGGGGCGGGCGAGCACCAGCAGCAGCGGAGCAAGCATGCCGGCCACCAC
Organism: Arthrobacter koreensis; assembly: GCF_009193255.1. Lineage (GTDB taxonomy): Bacteria > Actinomycetota > Actinomycetes > Actinomycetales > Micrococcaceae > Arthrobacter_B > Arthrobacter_B koreensis. The sequence goes on along the minus strand of NZ_WACG01000001.1, from coordinate 464,007 downwards.
GTGGGTGAGCGCCAGCACCGCGAAGTTGCCGTGCGCGAGTGCCGGCACGGGGCCCAGAACGGTGGACACGGCGAAGGCGATCCCCAGGAGGAACATCGCGGTACGGTGCTTCGGCCAGCCGCGTGCCTTCGCCGAACAGGCGCCGGCCACGTAGGCGGCGGATGCCGCGAGGGCAGGGACCAGGAAGAACACTTCGGCTGGGAAGGAGCCCGCGGAGTGGTCCATCAGCGCCGCGGGCGGTCCGTGCCGGTGCGGACCAGGAGGAGTGTCCCCGCACCAATCATGAGTACCGCGGCACTGTTCCAGGCCAGGTCATAGGGGAGCAGCTCGACGTCGTACCGGATCTGGTGCAGGGTCAGCAGCTTGTGCTGCACGGTTCCGTCGTAGAGCTGGAAGGTACCCGTTCCGAGGAGGACGGCTCCGGCCCATCGAGCCGGGAGGAGCACTCCACGGCGGCGGAGGTCGGCGAACAGGAAGAGACCCGCGACGACGGCGAACCATCCGAAGGCGTGGAAAAGGCCATCCGAGAACAGTCCCACGGATGCGGTGGACTTGTCGTAGAAGTGGTGCCACTGCAGCAGCTGGTGAAAGACCACCTCATCGACGAACGCGGCAATGCCGATACCCACCAGGACTCCGGAGACCACGTTCCTGCGGGCCGGCCTCAGTGCGTCTGCGTGTGGGGAGTTCATGGACCCGACCCTAGCAAAGGGGTTTCGAACTGCGCCCGCGTCACTAAGTGAACGCTCCCTTAACCCGTGTTGAAAGCACTTCCAACGGACGCTGAAGTCTTCGCTGCCGGGACGGTTTTGGAACCTTCCAGGGGTTTCCGAAACCTACGCTGAAGGCGTCACCAAGCTCCCGACGAAGGTCCTTACCCGCTATGTCTTCAACTATCTTGTCCCCGCCGGGGCGGGGCCCCTCCGCGGGCCCGGGCATCACTCCTGCGGCGCCGGGCTCCCGGCACGGCCAGGCAAGGCCCCGGCCGGCCGGACGGCGCCGGCGCACATCAGCCAACTGGCTGCTCTTCGCCCTGCTGGCCGGTCCCAACATCGCCCTGCTGCTGGTCTTTACCTACAAGCCGCTGCTCCAGTCGCTGTACTACTCAACGCTCCAGTGGAATATCGGCTCGGCGATAGCGCGCCCGGTTGGCCTGCGGAATTACACCGACTGGTTCACGGCGCCCGGGACGGGGCAGATCATCATGGTCACCGTAGTCTTCACGCTCGCCACGGTGGGCGGCGGAATGGTCATCGGGCTTGCCCTGGCGTTGCTCCTGAACAGCAGGCTGAAGCTCAGGGGCGCGGCCCGCACCATCGTCGTCGCGCCCTACGTGCTTTCCGGCGTCGCCGTCGGGCTGCTGTGGCTGTTTGTGTTCGATCCGAATTTCGGCATCACTTCGGCGGTGCTGCAGGGAATCGGGCTGGCCTCGCCCGACTGGTACAACCACCCGGGCTACGCACTGGCAATGGTCATCATCGTCTACCTCTGGAAAAACGTGGGCTATGTAGCCCTCATTTATCTGGCGGGCCTGCAGGCAATTCCCAGGGACCTGCTGGAAGCCGCGTCCCTGGACGGAGCAGGACGAATCCGGACCCTTGTGGGGATCACCTTTCCGCTGCTGGGGCCGACTACCTTTTTCCTCTCGGTGACGACGCTGCTCAGTTCGCTGCAGTCTTTCGACATCATCCAGGCGATGACCAAAGGCGGGCCCCTGGAAGGGACCACCACCATGATGTACCAGATCTACCAGCAGGGCTTCGTGGCCGGAACCGCCGGGTACTCGTCAGCCATCGCCACCATCCTGTTCCTGGTACTCCTCGCCGTGACGCTCCTGCAGCTGAAATTCGTCGAACGGAAGGTGCACTACTCGTGAGCACCAGAACGCCTCCGCCCGCGCTGTCCATGGCAGTACCGTCCAGGCGGCAATCACACGCGCCGGGCGGCCGTCCAACGCGACGTCCCCCGGTTGGCGGCTACCTGTGGATGCTCGCTGCCGTGGCGGTCATGATCCTGCCCCTGGTTTGGATGCTGCTGGCCAGCTTCAAGGAACCGGACGAAATCTACACGGTACCGATCCAGTGGCTGCCCTCCGGCTGGGACCTGTCCAACTATGCCCAGGCCCTGGAACGCGTGCCGTTTGGATCCTTCTTCGCCAACTCACTGTTCGTCACCCTCATCGGTGCCGGCCTGAAGATTGTCCTGGGCCTGACCACGGCCTATGCACTGGTCTTCGTGGACGTGCCCTTCAAGAAGGTGTTCTTCGCGGTGGTGGTCTTCGCCCTGCTTGTTCCGCAGCAGATCGTGATCATTCCCAACTACACCCTGGTGGCCGAGCTTGGCTGGCTCAACACCTACCAGGGCATCATCCTGCCCGGGCTGGCCAGCGCCTTCGGCACCTTCCTGTTCCGCCAGCACTTCCTCTCACTTCCGGCGTCAGTCATGGAGGCGGCGGTGCTCGACGGCGCCGGACACCTTCGCCGCCTGTTCCAGTTCGTGGTCCCGATGTCCGCGCCCACCATCGCCGCCGTAGCGCTGGTCTCGGTCGTCAACGAATGGAACGAGTACCTCTGGCCGCTGCTGGTTGTTGACCGGGCAGAAATGATGACGCTGCCCGTCGGACTGACGCTGCTGCAGAACAACGACGGCGTCACCAACTGGGGAGTGCTCATGGCCGGAACCGTCATGGTCACCGTCCCCGTCCTCGCCCTGTTTTTCGTCCTCCAGCGGCGGATCGTGTCCGGCCTGACCGCCGGCGCGGTGACCGGCTGACACAGCCGTCCGCTCTCTCCTCAAACCAACGCGCACCAAAACCCACCCGCTGTGCAAACCAATCGAAGGAAATCATGAAGAACCGCTTTGCCTCCATCCCCTCCGCGGGCACCTCCGCGGTCCCCGCCGGCCTCAGCCGCCGGAACATCCTCACCCTCGCCGGGATTCTCGGCGGTTCCGCCGCCCTGGCTGCCTGCGGCGGCCCGTCAACCGCCGGAACCGGGGGAGCGGTGGAAACGGCAGGGACCGACTGGGGCTCCATCACACCGGCAGACAGGATCACCTGGTGGTCCAACCACCCCGGAGCTTCGAAGCCCATTGAGGAGGAACTGATCCGCCGGTTCACTGCGGAGACCGGCATCGAGGTGGACCTGGTGACCGCGGGCGCGAACTACGACGAGGTTGCCCAGCGGTTCCAGGCTTCAGCCGGAACCAACAACGTTCCAGACCTCGTTGGCGCCAGCGACGTCTGGTGGTTCCGCTACATGATCAACGGGCAGATCCTTCCCGTTGACGATGTGGCTGCCCACCTGGGAATCGACACTGCCGACTACAACACCGGCCTGTACAACGACTACGAGTTCAACGGCAGCCACTGGGCATTCCCGTATGCCCGTTCCACCCCGCTGTTCTACTACAACCGCACCCTGTTCAAGGCCGCAGGGCTGCCCGACCGCGCACCCAAAACGTGGGACGAATACAACTCCTGGGCCCCGGACCTCGCGGCGGCCAACGGCGGTGCCGTTCCCATGGCACTCGGCTCGGACACCTCCTGGTCCGCCTGGTGGTTCTGCAACATCATGTGGGGACTCGGTGGGCAGTATTCCAAGGAATGGACGCTGACACTGGACGATCCCAAGACGCTCGAAGCCGGGGAATTCCTGCGCCGGATGATCCACCGCGATCAGACCGTTGCTGTTTCTGCCGCGGACTATGTCGCGGATTTCACGGCCGGCGTGAGCTCGTGCACCATTGCCTCCACGGGCTCCCTCAGCGGCATCCTGGAAGCGGCCAAGTTCGACGTCGGCACGGGGTTCCTGCCGGAAGGCCCGGCCGGCCCCGGATGCCCAACCGGAGGTACCGGCATTGCCATCGCGGCGGAAAAATCGCCTGAACAGCAGCTGGCAGCAGCGATGTTCCTCCAGTTCATCGGCGAACCCGAGCAAACTGCCTACTTCTCCGCGAATACCGGATACATGCCGGTTCGGACCTCGGCCGCGGACAGCGCCGAAATGCAGGCCGTCTACGCCAAGGCACCCCAGTTCCGCACCGCAGTCGACCAGCTCGCCACCACCCGGGTACAGGACTGGGCACGTTCGTTCGTCCCCTCAGGGGACCAGCACTTGACCACCGCCCTGGAGAAGATCATGCTTCAGGACACTCCCGCGGCGGACGCTTTCGCAGCTGCCTCGGATGCAATCGCCAAGTCCTTTGAACAGAACGTTGAGCCATACCTGTGAACCCGCTGAACATAGCTCACCGCGGCAACTCATGCTCCGCTCCCGAAAACACCTTGGCCGCGTTCGCTTCAGCGGCCGCAGCCGGGGCCGCGATGATCGAAACCGACCTGCAGCTCTGTGCGGACGGCAGCATCGTGCTGATCCACGATTCCACACTGGACCGCACCGCAGGCCGACACGGAAGGGTGGCGGAACTGGCCAGCGCCGAACTGCGCAGTGCAGATGCCGGCAGCTGGTTCTCCTCGGAATTCGCAGGGGAACGCATTCCGGGACTGGAAGACCTGGCGAAATTCGCCGCCGACGAGCCGGAGCTGCGCTGGCTGCTGGAGTTCAAGGGGGAGTGGACCCCGGATCAGGCTGGGACTGCGGCGCAGATCCTGCGGGACGCGGGAATCGCCGGCCGCTGCGTGCTCCAGAGCTTCTCCCGGAACACTGTCCAGAGCCTGCACGAAGCCGCACCGGACATCGGCCGCGGCCTGCTCATCACGGGTCCACCGGAAAATGGGAGGGAAGCGTTGCTCCTGGAATTCCTGGCTGAAACCGAAAGCTCGTACTGCAATCCCCACGGCGGGGTACTGCAGGGATCTCCCTCCCTGGTCCCGATGCTGCAGGGCGCAGGCGTCAAGGTCCTTGCCTGGACGCTGAATGAGCCGTGGCAGTGGGAGGAGGCGGCGAACGCGGGAGTGGACGGGATCATTACGGACCGGCCCGCAGAGCTTGCCGTCTGGGCCGGCCCTGCCGCATAAGCCGCTTTCCCGCCTGCCGAAGCGTGAACCGGGAGGAGGGATTTAACTTAAACGGGGGTGTGCCGTAGAGTTATCTGTTGGTTGTCTCTACATTCGTGCCCTTTTCCATCCGGCCCTGCGCTGGCTGGAACGGTTCGGGGAGAGAGACCATCAAACACCAAAAACCGCTGTCCAAGGCAAATAAGGGCAGCACAGACGTTAGCGGAGGATATGGCCAAGAAAGACGGCGTCATAGAGATTGAGGGCTCGGTCAACGAAGCCCTGCCCAATGCGATGTTCCGCGTTGAGCTGGCCAACGGCCACATTGTGCTCGCACACATCTCGGGAAAGATGCGTCAACACTACATTCGCATCCTCCCCGGAGACCGCGTTGTGGTGGAACTTAGCCCGTACGACCTCACCCGGGGCCGTATCGTCTACCGCTACAAGTAACAACCAAGGCTCCGGTTCACTCCCTAAAGGAGGGGACTGGAGCTCAACCCTGCAACCACGCAAAGGAAAACCATGAAGGTCCAGCCGAGCGTCAAGCAGATCTGCGATAAGTGCAAGGTGATTCGCCGTAACGGCCGAGTCATGGTGATCTGCGAGAACCCGCGCCACAAGCAGCGCCAGGGCTAAATAGCGGCCACTGTTCCGGCCCGGTGCCGGAGCGCGCTCAGCCCACGCGTAGTAATTGAATATGAGCAGTACAGCGTCTGATACGCGTGACGCATACCCCCGGTACGGAGGCCGGGGACCTGGCAACAGGGACGTACTGCTTCAGACCTCCGGTAACACCAAAGGAGAACCGCCAATATGGCACGTCTCGCCGGCGTAGACATTCCCCGCGAAAAGCGGGTTGTCATTGCGCTTACCTACATCTACGGCGTGGGCAAGACCCGTGCAGAGCAGACCCTGGCAGAGACCGGCATCAGCCCGGACACTCGCGTCAAGGACCTCACCGACGCTGAACTCGTTCAGCTGCGTGACTACATCGAGGGCAACTTCAAGGTTGAGGGTGACCTCCGCCGCGAGGTAGCAGCCGACATCCGCCGCAAGGTCGAGATTGGCAGCTACCAGGGCATCCGCCACCGCCGCGGCATGCCTGTCCATGGCCAGCGCACCAAGACCAACGCTCGTACCCGCAAGGGCCCGAAGCGCACGGTTGCCGGTAAGAAGAAGGCCGGCCGCTAAATAACGCGGTCCAGGCCATGACCTGCACAGCCAGGTCACCTAAACCAAACTCTTTGTAGGAGAAGTAATGCCCCCCAAGACTCGTGGAGCGGTACGCAAGCCGCGTCGCAAGGATAAGAAGAATATCGCGCTGGGCCAGGCGCATATCAAGAGCACTTTCAACAACACCATCGTGTCCATCACGGACCCGACCGGTGCTGTCATCTCATGGGCTTCCGCCGGTGAGGTTGGCTTCAAGGGCTCCCGCAAGTCCACCCCGTTCGCTGCGCAGATGGCTGCCGAAGCCGCTGCCAAGCGTGCCCAGGAGCACGGCGTCCGCAAGGTCGACGTCTTCGTGAAGGGTCCGGGATCCGGACGCGAGACCGCGATCCGTTCGCTGCAGGCCACCGGCCTGGAAGTTGGCACCATCCAGGATGTCACCCCGAGCGCACACAACGGCTGCCGTCCCCCGAAGCGCCGCCGCGTCTAATTCGCATTCGTTGCCGGTGCCTGTGCCGCGCTTCGGTTTCCTGCCCAGCAGGGAACCGGACGCGGCACAGGCCCGGGTGCGAGGCTGCTAGCCGTCCAAGACGCGCGCGGGGTGTCCCCGTCGTCGTCGTTTCCACCATTTGTGTTGCGTCATATAGCGGACGCTCGCTGAAAGGAAATGCAAGTGCTCATTGCACAGCGCCCCACCCTCACTGAAGAAGTAGTAGCCGACAACCGCTCACGGTTCATCATCGAGCCGCTGGAGCCGGGCTTCGGCTACACGCTTGGCAACTCGCTTCGCCGTACGCTCCTTTCCTCCATCCCCGGTGCTGCCGTAACCAGCATCCGGATCGACGGAGTTCTGCATGAGTTCACCACCGTTCCGGGCGTTAAGGAAGATGTCACTGAGATCATCCTGAACGTCAAGAACCTCTCGGTGTCCTCCGAGCACGACGAGCCCGTCGTGGCCTACCTGCGCAAGCAGGGCCCCGGCGTCGTCACTGCCGCGGACATTGCTCCGCCGGCCGGCGTCGAGTTCCACAACCCGGATCTGCACATCGCCACCCTGAACTCGAAGGGCAAGTTCGAACTCGAACTGACCATCGAGCGTGGACGCGGCTATGTTTCCGCAAGCCAGAACAAGTCCGGCGACCAGGAGATCGGCCGTATTCCGGTTGACTCCATCTACTCGCCGGTCCTCAAGGTGACCTTCCGCGTGGAGGCCACCCGCGTCGAGCAGCGCACCGACTTCGACCGCCTGATCGTCGACGTCGAAACCAAGGACGCCATTGCACCGCGCGACGCTGTCGCCTCTGCCGGCACCACCCTGGTTGAGCTCTTCGGCCTGGCCCGTGAACTGAACACCGCAGCTGAAGGCATCGAAATTGGCCCGAGCCCGACGGATGCCGCACTGGCAGCCGACATGGCCCTGCCGATTGAGGACCTTGAGCTGACCGTGCGCTCCTACAACTGCCTCAAGCGCGAAGGCATCCACACCGTGGGTGAACTCGTAGCCCGCTCCGAGGCTGACCTGATGGACATTCGCAACTTCGGTGCGAAGTCCATCGACGAGGTGAAGGCGAAGCTGGTTGAACTGGGTCTGTCCCTGAAGGATTCCCCTCCCGGGTTTGATCTGGCCGCCCGCGCCGCAGCCATCGAAGAGGACGAGTCCGAGTTCTCGGACGACGAGCTCTAAACACGCAAAATCTTGCCGCCAGTGCCATGGAGCACTGCGTGGCACCGTTTGAGGAGAAAATGTAATGCCTACACCCACCAAGGGTAAGCGCCTCGGAGGCAGCCCGGCTCACCAGCGCCTGATGCTGGCGAACCTGGCAGCCCAGCTGTTCGAGCACAAGCAGATCACCACCACGGTGACCAAGGCCAAGCGCCTGCGCCCGTACGCCGAGCGCCTGATCACCTTCGCCAAGCGTGGAGACCTGTCTTCCCGACGCCGCGTCCTGGCACTGATCTCTGACAAGGGCCTCGTTCACGAGCTCTTCACCGAGATCGCCCCGGCCGTTGCCCAGCGCGACGGCGGCTACACCCGCATCACCAAGATCGGCAACCGCAAGGGCGACAACGCTCCCATGGCCGTCATCGAACTGGTGCTGGAGCCGCTTTCCGCTAAGCAGTCCGTCGTTGCGGAGGCTTCCACCGCTGCTGCCGCCGCTGCTCCGGCTCCAGTTGCAGAGTCCGCCGATTCGGCTGACTCCAGCGATTCCGCAGAGTCTGCCGATTCCGCAGAGTCCGCTGATTCGGCAGAGTCTGCAGACTCCGCTGACGAAGCTTCTGAGGAAACCGAAGAGAAGAAGTAATTCTCGGATTTCCCCGCCGTGCCCTTAATATTGGGGTATGACGATCGAGAGGCCCGCTGTCCCTAACCCGGACGGCGGGCCTCTTCGTGTTCGGCTCGACCTCTCCTACGACGGCGCCCCGTTCGCCGGCTGGGCAACGCAGCCCGGGCTGGTGACCGTGCAGGGAACACTTGAGACTGCGCTGGCGGTACTCTTCCGCCGCCCCGTGCGGGTCACGGTCGCAGGACGGACCGACGCCGGGGTTCATGCCCGCGGGCAGGTGGTGCACTTCGACGCCACAGCCGGTGAATGGGCCGCCCTTGCCCGCAGCACCGACCTCCCTCCGGCCGAAGCGTTCAGGCGGCGCCTGCGCGGAGTCCTTAACCGGGAACTGACAGTGCCTCTCAAGGAAGCCGGTCTGTCCCGGAGGGCCGTGGAAGCCATGGCCGGTGCCATCGAAGTCCACCGGGCCTCGCTTGCCCCGGAAGGCTTCGACGCAAGGTTCTCGGCGCTGTGGCGCCGCTACAGCTACCGCATCGCGGACCGTCAGCAGGACTGGGACCCGCTGCAGCGCAGCATCACCCTCTGGCATAAGACCGAGCTGGATGAGGCGGCCATGAACGAAGCGGCATTGGGAGTGCTGGGCGTGCAGGATTTCCTTTCCTTCTGCAAACCTCGTGAACGCGCCACGACTATCCGTGAACTCCAGGAATTCACGTTCACCAGAGCACCTGACGGGATCCTCGAAGCGCGGCTGAAGGCTGATGCCTTCTGCCACAACATGGTGCGGTCCCTGATAGGGGGAGCGCTGCTGGTCGGGACAGGAGAGCGGCGTCCGGGCTGGCTGGCCGAGCGAATGTTCGCCAGGGTGCGGGACTCAAAGTCAAAGCTTGCTCCGCCGCATCCGCTGGTGCTCGAAGAAGTGAAGTACCCCGAAGAGGCTGAGCTCCGGGCGCGGGCGGAAACAACACGGGCGCTGAGGGAATAGAATGGTCCCAGGCAGTAGTGCGCCTGCCGGGACTTTGACCTGACTCGGCAAGCAGGCTATTGTTTATAGTCGTTGTGCGTGTCCTACCTCGATAGGCCTATGCCCACGGGAGCGGCTCAGTTGCAGAGCCACCTGGCCCCGGGGAAATAGCCGAGATCTCAGGACCACTGGTTAATTCAGTCCTCACCTGACCATCCGGTAACGCATAGAGAAGCTGCACTGCGTATGGCATCCATGCGCGGCGCGCCACCTAAGAAGAAGAAACGAAGGCAAAAACCGTGCGTACGTACACCCCGAAGCCCGGCGACATCAACCGCCAGTGGCACGTCATTGACGCCACCGACGTTGTCCTAGGCCGTCTTGCCAGCCAGACCGCAACACTGCTGCGCGGAAAGCACAAGCCGACCTTTGCTCCCCACATGGACATGGGCGATTTCGTCATCATCATCAACGCTGAGAAGGTTGCCCTGACCGGCGCCAAGCTCGAACAGAAGCGTGCCTACCGCCACTCGGGTTTCCCGGGCGGCCTGTCCTCCGTCAACTACGCCGAACTGCTGGAGAAGAACCCGGTGCGCGCAGTTGAGAAGGCCATCCGCGGCATGCTGCCCAAGAATTCCCTTGCTGCACAGCAGATGGGCAAGCTGAAGGTGTACAAGGGTGCCGAGCACCCGCACGCCGCACAGCAGCCCAAGACCTTCGAAATCACCCAGGTCGCCCAGTAGTTCTGGCCCGCCAACTAAGAAATTAATTCAAGGAGAATCGTGGCTCAGAACACTGAAGAGCTGAATGAAAACACCGAGGAGCTCACCAGCTACACCTCGGAAACCCCTGACGCTGCCGAATCGGCCGTCAAGGAGCGCCCGGCCCTGACCGTTGCAGGTTCCGCAGTTGGCCGCCGCAAGGAAGCAATCGCCCGCGTGCGCGTTATCCCCGGCACCGGCAAGTGGATCGTCAACGGCCGCGAACTGGCTGACTACTTCCCGAACAAGCTGCACCAGCAGGAAGTCAACGAGCCGTTCAAGCTCCTCGACCTCGACGGCGCATACGACGTCATCGCCCGCATCCACGGCGGCGGCGCTTCCGGCCAGGCCGGCGCACTGCGTCTCGGTGTGGCTCGCTCGCTGAACGAGATCGACCGCGAGAACAACCGTCCGGCACTGAAGAAGGCCGGCTTCCTGACTCGTGACGCCCGCGTCATCGAGCGCAAGAAGGCTGGTCTCAAGAAGGCCCGCAAGGCGCCTCAGTACTCCAAGCGCTAATTCAGCGCTACCCAAAGGGCAGGCGCTGGAGCGCCTGCCCTTTGGGGCCCTCGCGCCGAATTGGCGCTTGGCTCCACAAGCGCTGGTTTGGCGGTGTGGGCGCTTGGCTCCGCAAGCGCTGGCTTGGCGGTTGGAACCAGAGGGTTTATGCAGAAGGCCCCCGGCAGTTGCCGGGGGCCTTCTGCGTTCCTGGACAAGGGTCGCGGACGGGCACCAGAGAGTCCCTCACGGCGAGACGGCTCTGGTGGGCCGATAGGGCCGTGATGGGCGCCCGTAGGTCCTTTGTGCCGCATCGGACACTGGGTGCCGAAATACCAAGCCAGCGGGGGAACACCGGTTGTGCAGGGGACAAAATGCGGCCGCCTGACCCGGCGGAAGGCGCCCTGCGTTTCGCCGGAGGCGATAATGAGGTGGCAGAATAGGCGCGGGGGTTGCGCCTGAACCTCCGCCGGGCAGTCCCCACGTTCCCGGTTTTCCCTGGCGGCCGCATGCTTTAAGGACTTTTTCTATGACACGACTGTTCGGTACCGACGGGGTTCGGGGCCTGGCCAACGGACTCATTACCGCAGAGGTCGCCCTTGGCCTGGCGCAGGCCGCAGCAGTTGTGCTCGGACACCGCCAGGTGCCCAGCGGCAAACGTCCGGTCGCCGTCGTGGCCCGGGACCCGCGCATCAGCGGCGACTTCATCTCCGCGGCGGTCGAAGCGGGACTGGCGAGCTCCGGCGTGGACGTCTTCGACGCCGGCATCCTCCCTACTCCTGCTGCAGCGTTCCTGGTAGCGGACCTCGAGGCGGACTTCGGCGTCATGATCTCCGCCTCCCACAACGCCGCCCCGGACAACGGCATCAAGTTCCTGGCCCGCGGCGGACAGAAGCTCGACGACGCCCTGGAAGACGCCATCGAAGCCGAGATGCAGGAACCGAGCCTCCGGCCTACCGGAGCCGAAGTGGGCCGGATCAAGCGTTTCGCGGACGCCGAGGACCGGTACGTAGTGCACCTGCTGCAGACCCTTCCCAACCGGTTGGACGGCATCAAAGTGGTGCTTGACTGCGCGCACGGTGCCGCCAGCGGCTGCTCGCCCCAGGTCTTTGCCGACGCCGGCGCGGAGGTAGTCGTCATTGGTGCGGATCCCGACGGCGTGAACATCAACGACGGATACGGTTCCACGCATCTGGGAGCCCTGCAGGCTGCCGTCCTCGAACACGGAGCTGACCTCGGCATAGCCCACGACGGCGATGCGGACCGCTGCCTGGCCGTGGACGCCGAAGGCAGCATCGTGGACGGTGACCAGATCATGGCCATCATGGCCGTAGCCATGAAAGCGTCGGGAGAACTCAAGGACGACGCACTCGTAGCCACGGTCATGAGCAATCTCGGCCTCAAGCTGGCGCTGCGCGAGGCAGGCATCAGCATCCGTGAAACCGGTGTTGGGGACCGCTACGTGCTCGAAGCCATGCGCGAAGGCGGCTACAGCCTGGGCGGTGAGCAGTCCGGCCACGTCATCTTCTCCAAGTACGCCACAACCGGTGACGGCGTCCTGACCGGCCTGCAGCTGGCCGCGCAGGTAGCCAAGACCGGGCGCAGCCTCAAGCAGCTTGCCAGCATCATGGACAAGCTCCCGCAGGTCCTGATCAACGTCAAGAACGTGGACAAGACGGCAGCAGCCACCAATGACGCCGTCCGCCAGGCCGTCATCGATGCCCAGGAAAAGCTCGGGGAAACCGGCAGGGTCCTGCTGCGGCCTTCGGGAACGGAACCCCTGGTGCGCGTCATGGTGGAAGCTGCGGACATGGACACCGCGCAGGCCGTTGCGGCCAAGCTGGCCGCGGTCGTCGAAGCGAACCTCTCGCTGAAGGCCTCCGAAAGCGCCGCAGTCTAGCCCGTCCCGCCAGCGGTGCTAATGCTTGGGGCCGCCCGGTGACTGGACCGTCCCGTGCGGGGGCTGCGCCGTCAGCGCATCCCGGATCTCCGTCAGCAGCATGACCTGCGGGTCCGCACTCTCTTCGGGCGTGATCCCCAGCCGGCGGTTCCGGCGTTCAATCATCTTGTTCATCGGCAGCACGATCACGAAGTAAACGGCCGCTGCCACGAGCAGGAAGTTGACGACGGCGGTCAGCAGGACTCCAAACTGGATCTGGTTCCCGTTGAAATTCACGGCTGCGAAACTGTCGAAGTTCGGCGACCCGACCAGGCCGGAGATAAACGGCATCAGCACCGAGTTGACCAGTGCGTTCACCACGGTCGTAAAGGCAGCGCCGATGATGACGGCGACGGCCAGGTCCAGCACGTTGCCCTTCATGATGAAGTCTTTGAATCCCTTTAGCATTCCGCCAGCGTAACCGCCGGAGTGCCTCCCGCGCCGCCCCGACCCGGCGTTTCAGGTCTTGCGCAGCAGCATGCGGCTGACCGAATGGTCCGCGTCCTTGGTCAGTACCAGCTGGGCGCGGCCGCGGGTCGGCAGTACGTTGGTCACCAGGTTGGGTTCGTTGATCCGCTTCCAGATGCCGAGGGCGGTCTCGCGGGCCTCATAATCCGTGAGAGCCGCATAGCGGTGGAAATAGGATGCCGGATTGGCGAAGGCACCGCTGCGCAGTGACTGGAAACGCTGCACATACCACTCCTCGATGTAGGAGGTGCGGGCATCTACGTAGATCGAGAAGTCGAAGAAGTCGCTCAGGGCGAGGCCGGAGCGGCCATCCGGGCGGGTGCGTGCCGGCGCCAGCACATTTAGTCCTTCAACGATGAGGACGTCAGGACGCCGCACCACGATTTCCGAGTCGGGAACAATGTCATAGGTGAGGTGTGAGTACCGCGGCGCCCGCACTTCCTCCGCCCCGGACTTGACGGCGCTGACGAAGCGCAGCAGGCGGCGGCGGTCGTAGCTTTCCGGGAATCCTTTGCGTTCCATGAGTCCGCGGCGCTTCAGCTCCGCGTTCGGGTACAGGAAGCCGTCGGTGGTGATCAGCTCAACGTTCGGGGTGTCCGGCCAGCGCCGCAGCATCTCCCGAAGCACGCGGGCTGTGGTGGACTTCCCGACGGCGACCGAACCTGCGACGCCGATGACGAAGGGTGTGCGCGTGGTCTGCTCGCCAAGGAAGGTTGTGGTGGCGCTGTGCAGCTTCCCGGCCGCTGCCACATAGAGGTTCAGCAAGCGGGAAAGCGGAAGATAGACCTCACGGACCTCGTCCAGGTTCAGCTGGTCACCCAGCCCCCGGAGGCGCGTGATGTCCTCCTGGTTCAGCGGGGATTCAATCTCGTGGGACAGGCGCGACCAGGTTTGGCGGTCCAGCTCAACGAACGGCGTGAAATTGGTCTCATGGCCGTTGCCGGGCGCCGGCTTCGGAGTTGGTTCGCTCACTCTAGGAATTGTGCACTGCCCCGGCGGGCAATCCAAACGGAGCAGGCCCCTGTCCGGCACAGGGATGCAGCGCTGTTTAGACCGGCAGCCGCTCGTGCCGGTAGTCTTAGCAGCATGTGTGGAATCGTAGGTTATACAGGCCGCCCGGGTGCCGCCGCAGCAGTAGGACACAGCGCCCTGGACGTTGTCATGGAGGGCCTGAAGCGCCTCGAATACCGCGGCTATGACTCGGCCGGCGTCGCTGTGCTGACTCCCGGGGGAGTCGATTCCCGGAAGAAGTCCGGCAAGCTGGCCAACCTGGTCGCTGAGCTGGAAGCTGCGCCCCTGCCGGAGGCAACCACCGGCATCGGCCACACCCGCTGGGCCACCCACGGCGGACCCACCGACGGCAACGCACACCCCCACCTCGCGGACAATGACCGCCTTGCGCTGATCCACAACGGAATCATCGAGAACTTCGCCGAGCTCAAGGCAGAGCTCCTGGCCGCCGGCGCCGTATTCCGCTCCGAAACCGACACCGAGGTAGCAGCGGCGCTGCTGGGCAGCATCTACGCAGGCGCCGGCAACAAGGACCTCGCCCTGAGCATGCAGCTTGCCTGCCAGCGGCTGGAAGGCGCCTTCACCCTCCTGGCCGTCCACGCCGATTCCCCGGACACCGTAGTGGCCGCACGCCGGAACTCTCCCCTCGTCGTCGGCCTCGGTGACGGCGAGAACTTCCTCGGTTCGGATGTGTCAGGCTTCATCGACTTCACCCGCCGTGCCGTGGAACTGGGCCAGGACCAGATCGTCACCATCACCCCGGACAGTGTTGAGATCACGGACTTCTTCGGGGCACCCGCAGAAGGTACCGAATTCGACGTGAACTGGGACGCTGCCGCCGCCGAGAAGGGCGGCTACGACTCCTTCATGGAAAAGGAGATCAATGACCAGCCCCAGGCCGTGGCAGATACCCTGCTGGGCCGCTCCGACGCGGACGGCCGGCTCACGCTGGACGAACTGCGGGTGAGCCCGGAGGAACTGAAGTCCGTCAACAAGATCATGGTCCTGGCCTGCGGCACCTCCGCCTACGCAGGGCAGGTTGCCAAGTACGCCATTGAGCACTGGTGCCGGATTCCCGTTGAGGTCGAACTCAGCCATGAGTTCCGCTACCGGGATCCAATCGTTGACTCCAACACACTGATTGTTGCCATCTCCCAGTCAGGCGAGACCATGGACACCCTCATGGCCGTCCGCTACGCCAAGGAGCAGGGCGCCAAGGTGCTGGCCATCTGCAACACCAACGGCTCCACGATTCCGCGCGAAGCGGACGCCGTCCTGTACACGCACGCAGGACCCGAGATCGCCGTCGCCTCCACAAAGGCATTCCTCGCCCAGATCACTGCCACCTACCTGCTGGGGCTGTACCTCGCGCAGATCCGCGGCAACAAGTTCCAGGGCGAAATCAAGGACATCCTCGCGGACCTCGCCAAGGTTCCGGCCAAGATCCAGCAGGTGCTGGACAGTGCCGAGGACATCAAGGAACTGGGCAAACTGATGGCGGATACGTCTTCGGTCCTGTTCCTGGGCCGCCACGTGGGCTTCCCCGTCGCCATGGAAGGTGCACTGAAGCTGAAGGAGCTGGCGTACATCCACGCTGAAGGCTTCGCCGCCGGCGAGCTGAAGCACGGGCCGATCGCACTGATCGAAGAAGGCCAGCCGGTTTTCGTGGTTGTTCCGTCGCCGCGCGGCCGGGACTCGCTGCACGCCAAGGTGGTCTCCAACATCCAGGAGATCCGTGCCCGCGGCGCCAAGACCATCGTGATTGCAGAAGAGGGCGACGACGCCGTCAAGGCCTACGCCGAGCACATCTTCTACGTGCCGGAGACCCCGACGCTGCTCGCTCCGCTGCTGACCACGGTTCCGCTGCAGATCTTCGCCTGCGTCCTGGCAACTGCCAAGGGATACGACGTCGACCAGCCGCGTAACCTGGCCAAGTCCGTCACCGTCGAATAAACAGCCGTCAGCCAAGGGACCAGGGGGAACACCATGATTGTCGGTATCGGAGTGGACGTGGTGGATGTGCCGCGGTTCGGACGCCAGCTTGAACGCACACCCGGCCTTCGGACCCGGCTGTTCGTACCGGCCGAACGGGAACTGAACCTGCGTTCCCTGGCGGCCAGGTTTGCCGCCAAGGAAGCCGTGGCCAAGGCTCTCGGTGCGCCGGCCGGCATGAACTGGCAGCACTGCCAGGTTGAACTGGATGCCGCCGGGGCGCCAAAAATCCGGGTCGAGGGCACGGTTGCCGCAGCGGCAGAAGCGCGCGGCGTCCGGGTTTGGCACCTGTCGCTGAGCCACGACGGCGACCTGGCCACTGCCATGGTGGTCGCGGAAGGCTAGTCTGGTACGCATGATCAGTGCGTACTCCGGGACCGCGGTCCGTGCCGCCGAGCGCCCTCTTCTGGATGCCGGCCGGGGCGCGGAGCTCATGCAGCTGGCAGCCCACGGACTCTTCTCATTCTGTGCCGCGCTGCTCAAGGAACGGCGCGGCCGGATCTACGGCGCATCCTGCGTAGTGCTTGCAGGGGCGGGCAACAACGGGGCAGACGCGCTCTATGCGGGAGCCCGGCTGCTGAAGCGGGGCTGCGCAGCCACCGCCGTCCGCACCTCGTCCAGTGCTCATGCCGAGGCCCTGTCAGCGTTCCTTGCCGCAGGAGGACGGGTGCTGGAGCTCAGCACGGACAACACGGACGAAGCCCTGCAGCTCTGCCGAGCCGCGGACCTGGTCCTGGACGGCGTTCTTGGAACGGGCGGCAAGGGAGGCCTGCGTGGCCCGGCAGCCCACCTGGCCGCCCTGGCACCTGCGAGGCTGCGCCGCGGGCACCCGCCCGCCGTCGTCGCGTGCGACCTGCCCAGCGGCATTGATGCCGATACCGGGCAGGCTCCCGGATCATACCTGCAAGCGGATGCCACCGTGACGTTTGGCGCCGTGAAAACCGGACTCGTTGCCGGACCCGGCGCTGAAGCGGCCGGGCATATCGAGGTGGTGGACATTGGCATCACCCCGTACCTTGGCACGCCCGCCGTGAACCGCCTGCTTGCACCGGACATCGCAGCGCTGCTGCCACGTCCGGCGGCCGGGGACCAGAAATACAGCAGGGGTGTGCTCGGCATAGCGGCCGGATCGGATACCTATCCCGGGGCAGCCGTGCTTGCAACGGGCGCTGCCCTGGCCACCGGTACCGGAATGGTCCGGTACCTGGGTCCGGAACCGGTTCGCAGGCTCATCAACCAGGCGCATCCGGAGGCTGTCTGTTCGGACAGCACCGTCCCGCTCACACATGTCCAGGCCTGGGTCGCCGGGCCCGGCGCGGGTACGGACGAGGCGCAGCGCCGCCGCGCCGTCGATGCAATGGCGTCCGGGCTCCCCTGCGTTATCGACGCCGACGCACTCTCCGCCGTCGAGCCGGGGATGGGCGAGCAGGTGATCCTCACCCCGCATGCCGGCGAGCTGACCGCGCTGCTGAACCGGCTGGGCGAGGACACCGACCGGGAATCGATCGAAGCCGATCCGCTCACCTGGGTGCGGAAAGCCGCCGCCCTGACCGGTGCGACAGTCCTGCTGAAGGGCTGGGCAACACTGGTAGCTGCCCCCGGCGGGCCTGTCTTTAGCCAGGCCGACGCGACGCCGTGGCTCGCCACGGCGGGCAGCGGCGATACCCTCTCCGGCATCCTCGGGGCGATGCTCTCCACCGCCCGGAAGTCCTCGCCGCATCCCGGCTGCTACGCCGCGGTGGCTGCGGCAGCGGCCAGCATCCACGGCCGGGCCGGGAAGCTCGCCGCCGAGCAGGGGCCGGTCCAGCCCTCGCTGCTTCCCGAGGCTATCCGCCGGGTGATCTCGGCCATGGAACAGTGGCGTCCCGGGCCCGGAGAAGCTGGCATACTGTAGAAAAGTAAGCAGGCATAGTATCTGCCTGCTACCCACCGCAGCGAGGAGCTTTGAATGGAAGTGTGGCCCGGAGATGCCTACCCGTTAGGAGCAACCTACGACGGAAACGGCACAAATTTCGCTCTGTACAGCGAAGTAGCGGATTCCGTAACCCTCTGCCTCTATGACGACGAGGGCGCTGAAACATGCATTCCGCTCACCGAAGTGGATGGCTATGTGTGGCACTGCTATCTGCCTCACGTGGTTCCGGGCCAGAAGTACGGCTACCGCGTGGACGGACCGAACGACCCCGAACAGGGCAACCGCTGCAACCCCAACAAGCTGCTGCTGGATCCCTACGCGAAGGCCGTCTCCGGGCAGGTTGACTGGAACCAGTCCCTGTTCGGCTACAACTTCGGTGACGAAGACTCCCGCAATGACGAGGACTCGGCGCCCCACATGATGAAGGCCGTGGTGATCAACCCGTTCTTCGACTGGGACGGAGACCGCCGTCCGCGCACTGAGTACCACCAGTCCGTCATCTACGAGGCCCACGTCAAGGGCCTGACCGAGATGCAACCCGAAATTCCCGAAGAGCAGCGCGGCACGTACGCCGGCATTGCGCACCCCGCCGTGATCGCCCATCTGGAGAAGCTGGGCGTGACCGCACTTGAGCTCATGCCGGTGCACCAGTTCGTGAACGATTCAACGCTGCAGGAGAAGGGCCTCTCCAACTACTGGGGCTACAACACCATCGGCTTCTTCGCCCCGCAGAACACCTACGGCTCCACCGGGGAGGACGGCCAGCAGGTCCAGGAGTTCAAGGCCATGGTCAAGGCCCTGCACGCGGCCGGCATCGAAGTGATCCTTGACGTGGTCTACAACCACACCGCCGAGGGAAACCACATGGGACCCACCCTTTCCTTCCGCGGCATCGACAACGCGGCCTACTACCGGCTGGTGGACGACGACAAGCGCTACTACATGGACTACACGGGCACCGGCAATTCCCTGAACGTCGGCAACCCGCACTCCCTGCAGCTGATCATGGACTCGCTGCGCTACTGGGTGACGGAAATGCACGTAGACGGATTCCGTTTCGACCTCGCTTCCACCCTGGCCCGTGAGTTCTATGACGTGGACAAGCTGTCCACGTTCTTCGAGCTGGTGCAGCAGGACCCGGTTGTCTCCCAGGTCAAGCTGATCGCCGAGCCGTGGGACATCGGGCCCGGCGGCTACCAGGTGGGCAACTTCCCGCCGCAGTGGACGGAATGGAACGGCAAGTACCGTGACACGGTTCGGGACTTCTGGCGCGGCGAACCGTCGACACTGGGTGAATTTGCCTCCCGCATCACGGGTTCGGCGGACCTCTACGAGTCCTCGGGGCGGCGTCCCGTTGCCTCCATCAACTTCGTCACGGCCCACGACGGGTTTACCCTGCGGGACCTGGTTTCCTACAACGAAAAGCACAACGAGGCCAACGGGGAAGACAACAACGACGGCGAGTCCCACAACCGTTCGTGGAACTGCGGCGTTGAAGGTCCCACGGATGACCCGGAGGTCCTGTCGCTGCGCGCCCGGCAGCAGCGCAACATCCTGGCAACGCTGCTGCTCTCCCAGGGTGTCCCGATGATCTCCCACGGTGACGAGCTCGGCCGGACCCAGAACGGCAACAACAACGGCTACGCCCAGGATTCCGAGTTGACCTGGATCAACTGGGACAACATGGACGCGCCGCTGATGGAATTCACCGCTGCGGTGAACCGGCTGCGCGCAGAACACCCAACGTTCCGCCGGCGCCGGTTCTTTGACGGCCGTCCGGTGGAGCGCGGGGAAGAAGACGTCCTTCCGGACATTGTCTGGCTCAATGAGGACGGATCGCCGATGAAGCCCGAGGACTGGGACAGCCAGCTGGGCCGTTCCCTGGGCGTCTTCCTCAACGGACAGGGCATCCGCGGCAACGACCGCCGGGGCCAGCCGATCACGGATGACAGTTTCCTGCTGTACTTCAACGCGGACGATGACGCCGTAACCGTCACGCTCCCGCCGCAGGAGTACGGGGACCTCTGGGACCAGGTCATCGATACCGCAGGGCGGGGGGCTGACTCCGATCCCATCGGCAGCGACGGCAAGCTTGAGGTAGCCGCGAAGTCGATGGTCGTGCTGCGCGCCCACCGGCAGGAAGACGAAGTCCACGACCACTCAGTAGCGGCTTCCCTCGCGGTGCTGGCCGAAGCCAGGACCCGGGAGAGCGACGTATGAGGGCCCCCCGCTCCACGTACCGGCTCCAGCTGCATGAGGGCTTCACCCTGCACGACGCCGCGGCCCTGGTCCCGTACCTGAAGGATCTGGGCGCGGACTGGGTCTACCTCTCGCCGCTGCTTACGGCAGAGCGGGGATCCACGCACGGCTACGACGTCACGGATCCTTCCGCCGTTGACCCGGCACGCGGCGGCCCGGAAGGACTGCAGGCGCTGTCGGACGCAGCCCACCAGGCTGGCATGGGCGTGCTGGTGGACATTGTTCCCAACCACATGGGCGTCGCGACGCCGTCCGCCAACCGGTGGTGGTGGTCGGTTCTCCAGGAAGGCCGCAGCTCCCGGTACGCCGAGGCTTTCGACATCGACTGGGACGCCGGAGCGGGGCGGCTGCGCCTGCCCGTGCTGGGAGAGAACAGCGACGCCCTGGATGAGCTGCGGATCGAGGACGGGGCGCTGCACTACTACGAGCAGACCTTCCCGATCGCCGAGGGAACGTACAGCCCCGGAGACACCGCTCGTGAAGTCCATGACCGCCAGCATTATGAGCTGGTGAGCTGGCGCCGCGCCGATAATGAGCTCAACTACCGGCGGTTCTTCGGCGTGAATACCCTCGCCGGTGTGCGCGTGGAAGTTCCGTGGGTTTTCGAGGAAACCCACGCTGAGGTGGGCCGCTGGTTCCGCGAAGGGCTGGTCGATGGCCTGCGGATCGACCACCCGGACGGGCTGGCGGATCCGGCAGGGTACCTGGGCCAGCTCAGCGAACTGACCGGCGGCGCCTATGTCCTGGTGGAGAAGATCCTTGAGCCGGGGGAGAAGCTCCCCGAACGCTGGCCGGTCGCCGGGACCACCGGCTACGACGCGCTGGCCGAGGTGGACCGGCTGTTCGTGGACCCGCAGGCAGCGGGACTGCTCACGGACGCATCCGACGCCGAGCCCTACCGCCACATGATCCACGACACCAAGAGGGCCGTTGCCGACGGGCTGCTGCACTCCGAGGTCCAGCGGCTGGTGCGCCTGCTGCCCGAAGACTCCGGCCTGGATGCCGCGGTGGCCGCCGACGCGATTGCCGAGCTGCTCGCCTGCTTCCCCGTGTACCGGAGCTACCTTCCCGACGGCGCCGAGTACCTGGAGGAAGCAGTCCTGAACGCGCGGGTGCGGCGTCCAGATCTTGAACCCGCCCTGGATGTCCTGGTTCCGCTGCTGCGCGGCGAGGGCACTGGATCCGGGCTGGATGAACTCCCGGTCCGGTTCCAGCAGACATCCGGCATGGTCATGGCCAAGGGAGTGGAGGACACCGCGTTCTACCGCTATTCCCGGCTGACGTCGCTGAACGAGGTAGGGGCGGATCCGTCCCTGTTTGCGCTGGAACCGCATGACCTGCACCTCGCCATGCTGGTGCGGCAGCAGGAAGCACCGCTGGCGATGACCACCCTGAGCACCCACGACACCAAGCGCAGCGAAGACACCCGGGCACGGATCAGCGTCCTGTCCGAGATACCCCGGGAATGGACCGAAGCTGTGGCCACCCTTGGCGAACTCCTGCCCCTGGGCGACCGTCCGCTGGCAGACCTGGTGTGGCAGGCGCTCGCCGGAACCTGGCCGCTGGAACGCGAACGAGCCCACGCCTATGCAGAGAAGGCGGCCCGGGAAGCTGGCCAAAGCACTACCTGGACCGCACCGGATGAGGCCTTCGAGAAGCAGCTCCATGCGCTGGTGGACGGTGCCTGGGACCACCCCGAAGCCAACGCCGTCCTCTCCTCCGTCGTCGAGCGGATTACCTCGGCCGGGTGGTCCAACGCCCTGGGTGCGAAGCTGGTGCAGCTGACCATGCCCGGAGTCCCCGACGTCTACCAGGGCACGGAGCTGTGGGACCACTCCCTGGTGGACCCGGACAACCGTCGCCCGGTGGACTACTCCCTGCGTACCGCCGTCGCCGAAGCCGGGCAGGGTCAGCCCGGCCCGGTGGACGACTCGGGGGCGGCCAAGTTGCGCGTCACCCGTGAAGCACTGCGCCTGCGGCGGGAACAGCCGGAACTCTTCAGCGGCTATTCGGCGCTGGGCAGTGAAGGACCGGCCGCGGAACACGTCTTCGGATTTGACCGCGGCGGCGCCCTCTCCCTGGTCACCAGGCTTCCCCTGGGGCTGGCGTCCGCAGGCGGCTGGCGGGGCACGACCGTCCAGCTCCCGCAGGGCAACTACACCGACCGTCTAAGCGGCAAGAGCCATAAGGGAGGAAGCGTGGAAGCTGAAGAGCTGTTCGAGCACTACCCCGTGGCCCTGCTGGTCCGCCAGGAGGCATCATGAGCAGAACGTTCAGTGTTTGGGCTCCGCGGGCACAGTCCATGAGGCTCCTCGCTGACGGACGCGAGGTGCCCATGGGAGCCGGAACCGGGGGATGGTGGCATGCCGACCATGCCCGGGACACGGAGACGGCCGGCACTGAGATCGACTACGGCTACCTCATTGACGACGCCACCACCCCGGTGCCGGATCCGCGTTCGCGCCGGCAGCCCGACGGCGTCCACGGCCTCTCCCGGACCTTCGATCCTTCCAGGTTCCAGTGGACGGACTCCGGCTGGGTCTCGCCCGGTATGGCCGGGGGAGCGATCTACGAACTGCACATTGGAACCTTCACTCCCGAGGGCACCCTGGACGCCGCCGCGGGGAAGCTTGACTACCTGGCGGACCTGGGCGTGCAGTATGTGGAGCTGATGCCGGTCAACGCCTTCAACGGCACCCACAACTGGGGTTACGACGGCGTGCTGTGGTACGCGGTCCACGAAGCCTACGGCGGGCCGGAGGCATACCAGCGCTTTGTTGACGCCGCGCATTCCCACGGGATCGGCGTCATTCAGGACGTTGTCTACAACCACCTCGGTCCCAGTGGGAACTATCTGCCGCTGTTCGGTCCTTACCTGCAGCAGGGCAGCGCCAACTCGTGGGGCGATTCGATCAACCTGGACGGTCCGCATTCGGACCCGGTCCGCGAGTACATCCTGGACAACGTGGAGATGTGGTTCCGTGACTACCACGTTGACGGCCTGCGCCTGGACGCAGTCCATGCCCTGCGTGACGAGCGTGCCCTCCACATCCTGGAGGAAATGGCTGCCCTGACCGACGACCTCTCCGCGGACCTGGGCGGAACCCTGTTCCTGATCGCTGAGTCGGACCTGAACAATCCCCGGCTGATCACGCCCAGGCACCTCAACGGCTACGGGATTGCGGGCCAGTGGTCCGACGACTTCCACCACGCGGTGCATACGAACCTCACCGCCGAAACGCAGGGGTACTACGCGGACTTCGATTCCCTCGACGCCATTGCGAGGGTCATCACCAACGGCTACTTCCATGACGGCAGCTTCTCCTCCTTCCGGCAGCGCAGCCACGGCCGGCCGCTGGACACGTCCGTGATTACTCCGCGTCAGCTGGTGGTTGCGGTGCAGAACCATGACCAGATCGGCAACCGGGCGGCCGGGGACCGGAACACGGCTGTCCTGGGCTATGACCAGCTGGCGCTCGCCGCCGTCCTGAACCTCTCGTCGTCGAACACTCCCATGATCTTCATGGGTGAGGAGTTCGGGGCGTCCACCCCCTGGCAGTTCTTCACGTCCCATCCGGAAGAAGCACTGGGAACGGCTACGGCTGAGGGGCGGCTCGCGGAGTTCGCGCGGATGGGCTGGGACCCGTCCCTGGTTCCCGACCCCCAGGATCCCGAGACGTTCATCCGGTCAAAACTGGACTGGTCCGAAGTCGGCAATGACGGGCATGCCAGGCTGCACCGGCTCTACCGCGACCTGTTGGCGCTGCGCCGGACAGTGCCGGAACTGACTGAACCCGATTTCCGGAATATCAGCGTGGACTTCGACGAGATATCGCGGTGGCTGACCATTCACCGCGGGGGCGTCGTCGTCGCCCTGAATTTCGCTGACTCCCCGCGCGAACTGCCCATTCCCGTGAGCGGAAGTGTGCGGGTCCTGCTGGAGACCGCGCCGCTGTTGACGTACGACGGCGGCGTGGAGCTTCCTGGCTACGGCGCAGCGATCCTCACCGGGAGCGGCCAGGACTGAGAACGCCGCTTCCTCGATTCGCGGCGGCAGCGGTGGCAGGATGGAGCCATGACTTTTACTCCCGCGGAAGACCGCTACGAATCCATGCCGTACCGCCGTGTTGGCCGCAGCGGACTGCACTTGCCGGCCGTGTCCCTTGGCCTGTGGCACAACTTCGGAGATGACGTAGCGTTCGAGACCCAGCGCTCCATCCTGCGCCGGGCCTTCGACCTTGGAGTCACGCACTTCGACCTGGCCAACAACTACGGTCCGCCGTACGGCAGCGCAGAAACCAACTTCGGCCGCCATATGAAGGACGACTTCCGGCCCTTCCGGGACGAACTCATCATTTCCAGCAAGGCCGGATATGACATGTGGCCGGGGCCCTACGGAAACTGGGGCTCCCGGAAATACCTCCTGGCGAGCCTGGACCAGTCACTTGAACGCATGGGACTGGACTATGTGGACATTTTCTACAGCCACCGTCCGGACCCGGAGACACCGCTCGAGGAGACCATGGGCGCGCTTGACACCGCGGTGCGTTCGGGCCGGGCACTGTACGCCGGTATCTCGTCCTACTCTGCGGAGAAGACCATCGAGGCTGCGCGCATCCTCCGGGAGATGGGCACGCCGCTGCTGATCCACCAGCCCTCCTACTCCATGCTGAACCGGTGGGTGGAACAGGGCGAGCCGAACCTGTTCCAAGCCCTTGAAGAGACCGGCGCAGGGTCCATCGCCTTCTCGCCGCTCGCGCAGGGCCTGCTGACGAACAAATACCTCGGCGGCGTGCCGGAGAACTCCCGCGCCGCAGCCGGAAAGTCACTCGACCCGTCGCAGCTCTCCGACGAAAACCTGGACCGGGTACGCGGATTGAACCGCATCGCCGAGTCCCGCGGACAGACGCTGGCACAGATGGCGATCGCGTGGGTACTGCGTACCCAGCGCAACGGTACCGCCATCACGTCCGCGCTGGTGGGCGCTTCCAGTGTCAAGCAGCTCGAAGACAGCCTGGCGGCAGTCCGGAAGCTGGATTTCACGGACTCGGAGCTCGCGGAGATTGACACCTTTGCGCAGGACTCGGATATCAATCTCTGGGCTGCAGCCCTCGACGCCTGAGCCACGCCTTGGGTATCAGCATCCGGGAAGCCGAAGAAGGGGACTGGCCGGGCATCTGGACAGTCATGGAGCCAATCGTGCGGGACGGGGGAACCTACTGCTGGAACCGGGACCTGACGGAGGAAGAAGCACGGGCCGTTTGGCTTGAACCCCGCCCGGCGCACATCTTCGTGGCGGAGGAAGCCGGGCAGGTCCTCGGAACGGCCCAGCTTCACCCCAACCGTGCCGGTGCCGGCAGCCATGTGGCCAACGCATCCTTTATGACTGCCGGGTGGGCGAGCGGCCGGGGAATCGCCAGGGCGCTCGCCGCGCACGTGCTGGAGCAGGCTGAGGCGCAGGGGTACCGTGCCATGCAGTTCAACGCCGTGGTCCAGACAAACACGCGGGCTGTGGCGCTGTGGCAGTCCCTGGGGTTCGGGATCCTCGCCACAGTTCCGGAAGCGTTCGCCCATCCAATTCACGGGTTTACCGGCCTGCACATCATGCACAAGCACCTCGCGGAGACCGGCCTGTGATTTCCTGCCGGGCGCGCAGTGAAAGAATGGACCCGTGAATTACCTCGAAACTGTCCCCGCGGCGGAGCGCAGCGCCGTCGTCGATCTCGCCGCTATCCGGCACAATGTCCGCCATCTTGCCGAAATCGCCAAGCCCGCCCGCCTCATGGCCGTGGTGAAGGCCGATGCCTACGGACACGGGGCGCTGGAGGTTGCCCGCGCCGCGATCGACGCCGGAGCCTCCTGGCTGGGGACGGCACACATTTCCGAAGCGCTGGCCCTGCGCACGGCGGGAATCACCGCGCCCGTGCTGGCCTGGCTGCACACCGCGGACAGTGACTTCTCCGCGGCCATCGCCGCGAATATCGACATTGGTGTTTCGGGCTGGGAGCTTGAAGCCGTAGTGGCAGCTGCCCGTGAACTGGAGGTACCGGCGCGGGTGCACCTGAAGATCGACACCGGGCTGGGACGCAACGGCTGTCCCGAAGAGCTGTGGGAGTCCTTCGTCGGTGCCGCGCTGGCGTACCAGGAAGACGGCCTGCTGCGGGTGGTGGGCATCTTCTCCCACCTTGCAGTGGCGGACGAGCCGCGCAGGCAGGAAACCGACCAGCAGCTGCAGAAGTTCCGCGAGGCCGTGGCAGTGGCAGAGGACGCAGGGGTGGACCACGAGGTGCGCCACATTGCGAACACTCCCGCGGTCCTCTCCCGCCCGGATTCGCACTTCGACCTGGTTCGGGTGGGACTGGGCATGTTCGGGCTGTCCCCGTTCCCGGGCCAAAGCGCGCAGGAGCTCGGACTCGTCCCGGCCATGACCCTCAAGACCACCATCGCCAACTGCAAGGAAGTCCCTGCCGGGCAGGGAGTTTCCTACGGGCTGCACTACCGCACCGCCGAACCCACAACCCTGGCCCTTGTGCCGGTGGGATATGCGGACGGGATTCCCCGCGTCGCCACGGGCGGCCCCGTGATGGTTGACGGCGAGGTCTTTCCGGTAGTCGGCCGCATCGCCATGGACCAGATGGTGATCGACCTGGGCCGCACTGGCGTGGCCGGCACTGCGGATACGTTCCTGGGCAAGGAAGCAGTTCTCTTTGGGCCGTCCGGTTACCCGAGCGTTGACGAGTGGGCCCAGGCCAGCGGCTCGATCAACTACGAGATCATCACCCGGATCAGCGGCCGCGTGACCCGGAGCTACATCGACTCGGAGGCCGCTGAATCCGCCGTGAGCCTTGACCCGGACGCTGAAGCGGCGCTGCCGTGAAAGCCGCCGAAGCTCCGGCGTGGGAGCAGAAGTACACCACTTCCAGCGCGGCGCAGACGCAGGAACTCGCCCGCACGCTCGGCGGCGAGCTGCGCGCCGGCGACCTGCTTCTCCTGACCGGGGAACTTGGTGCAGGCAAGACCACCTTTACGCAGGGCCTCGGCGAGGGCCTTGGCGTGCGCCCGGGAATTATTTCCCCAACCTTCGTGCTCGTGCGGATCCATCCGGCGCTGGGTGCCGGTCCGGATCTGGTGCACGTGGACGCCTACCGGCTCGGGTCGGCCGCGGAGATCGACGACATCGATCTTGAAAACACCATGGATTCGTCCGTAACAGTGGTGGAGTGGGGGCATGGCCTGGTGGAGCACCTCGCTGAGAGCCGCCTCGAAATCACCCTGCAGCGTGCCACCGGGGGAGAAGCGGCCGGAGCCGGCGAACTGGTCACGGACTTCTCGGCGGAGGACGACGACGAGGAGCGGTCCATCCGGATCGCCGGGTATGGTCCGCGCTGGGCCACAGCCCCTGGGCTGGCTTCCTAACCTCCGGGCGATGGGTACTTCTCCCCATCGCGGGTGCGTCCGGGCCCCGGATACGATAAACCGCAACCGGATATCGCTTTGGGGGAGGGACATGGCCAGCTGGAACATTGACCTGGCATCGGCACGATCCGTGGTGAACCGCACCGCCGAGGAAGCCGCTAACCTGGCCGACGCGGCGAAAAGCCTGCAGGACGCAGCCGAAGGGGCGCAGGCCGCCGCGCGCAGCACCGTCGTCGGTGATGCACTGAAAGCAGCGTACGAGCAGTACGCTGCCCTCCTGATCGCCAACGCGAGGAGCCGCGCTGAGACCGCCTGCTCGTCCCTCCACCAGGCACTGGACGCTTATCGGGACGCCGACCTCGAGATGGCCGCCCGCGCCCAGGCAAACGCGGCGGAGGTTGGATGACCGCCGTGGATTTCTCCTCGCTCCCCGATTTCGCGGAGGCCGGGGAGCTTGAACGCCAGGCAGACCTGATTGCTGCCGCCGGGACGGATGCTTCCGGTACCGCCACTGCCAGCCGGGAAATCTGGCTGGGGCTGGGTGCGGTCTACAGTGCGCCGGAAGCGGAGGCAGCCTACGGGGCCTTCGACAAGGTCCAGTCATTCGGGAACGAGGCCGAAACTGTCACGGGCCTGATCCGCACAGCACTGGTGGAATTTGCCGCGGATGCCAGGGCCCTCAGGCAGCAGGCGGGCGACCTGGTTTCGCTTTCCGGCCAGTGCACGCCCCAGCCGGACGCAGACCCGGAAAGCCGGGAAGCGGAGGTGGTCTCCCTTCAGCTGCAGGTTCGGGAGCTATGCCGAAAATACGCGGAAGCAGAGGCCCGGTGCGCCGGCTCGATCCGTGCGGCGTCGGGACTGCTGCCGGACAGCGGAATCCTGGGCAGTACCGGATTTGGTACCACCACCTCCCTGGCGGACACCGTGCTGGAGCACGTCCATCAGTCCCAGTTGCATGTTCGCCGGACCGTGGATGTCAGCGGCGACCTTGCCGCGGAACTGCGCCTGGAGAACATTCCCTACGAAGTGGTGGACGGAGGTGTGCGCTATACCCGGTCTCCATCCGGCATCCTGATTCCCGTTGAACGCTCGGTAGACCTGACCCGTGTCCCGTTCCCGGATGACGGCTTCGCCCGTCCGGGCCCTGAGCTGCGGCTCAATGCTGAAGCAGCGACCCCTCCGGCCTGGGCGCGCTGGGGCGGGCGCGGACTTTTTGTCCTGGACGCCGGAATAACCGCATGGGACCAGGGCAGCGAACAGTACAACGCGGACCGGATTGAGCATCCGGACTGGACCCCCGGCCAGCGGGCCCTGTCCGTCACGGAGAACGTTGCGATTGTTGGAGGCGCTTCCCTGGCTGCCGGTGCCGGAGGCGCCTGGGCAGGAGCGAAGGCCGGCGCCGTCGTCGGCGGGGTAGTTGGCAGCTGGATCCCGGTGGTGGGAACGGCGGCCGGCGCGGTTGCCGGCGGTATTGTGGGTGGCATTGCCGGCGGCATTATTGGCAGCGGCGTCGGAGAAAAGATAGGGAAGAAGGCCAAGGACCTATGGGATTCATTCTGGGGCTGATCCTCGGCCTCGTGGTGCTCGCCATGGGATGGCGCGCCTACACCGGACGCTGGCGCACATGGCTGGGGCATCCGGGCCTCCTTCCGAAGGTCAAGGCTTATCCCGCCCTTGGCATGCTTTACGGCGGCGTTGGGTTGCTGACCGGAACGCTGCTGTGGGACGTGGACGGCGACTCCCTGCCCCGGCCCCTCCTGGGAGTGCTGCTGGTGCTTATGCTGGGAGGAATCTGGACCTTCCTCATGAGCCTGGTTTGGCTCCCGCGCTTTATGCTGCCCCGATGGGTCAAAATGGCCGAGAACGCGAAGGCCCGGGCAGCGTGAACCCGGTGGACATCATTACTGTTGATTCTGTGTCGATGCAGGTTCCGCCCGGATGGGAAGCCAGCCGCCAAAACGGTGAGGCGCTGGTCCTGGCACCGGCAACCGGAGGGTTCCGGCCCAATCTGACCCTGCGCACACGCCCGTTTGAGGGGACGGCAGGCCGGGCAGCAACCCAGGAGGCAGCCGGCGTACTCGCCGCCCTCGAATCTCCCCAGGTGCTGAGCTGGAATCTCTGGCCGTACAGCGGCGCCGAAGGCCGCTGGATCGAGTACACCTACGAAACTCCCGAAGCAGTCCTGCACGTCCAGCAGTGGTTCCACCTCCGGGACGGCTTGCTGACCACCTGCACAGCCACATGCCGTACTTCACAGCTTCCGGCCTATGACCAGGCCTTCTCGGTCATGGCGGGCAGCATCCAGGCACAGGACGGAACAAGGGATGGATGACTTCCCCGCGGCAGAACCGCGACTTGAGCCTTTCGCCTCACAGCAGGCAGGCGAACCGCTGGAAGCCCTGTCCGGGCTGGCAGCGACGCAGGATTTCCGGTCCGAGGGCCCGTGGCTCTCACCGGCCGCCCAGGATGTTCTCCTCCTGCTGGGCAGGGGAGGAAAACTGGGGCGCTTCGGCCTAGGTGCCGCACAGGAAGGCCTGGAAGAACTTGAGGCCGCCGGGCTGGTGACGGGCAGGGGCCGTCTCACGGCCGAAGGCCGGCTGGTCGCTTCGCCTCTTGACGGCACGTCAGGCAGCGTGCAGTTCGCTGCGGCCTGCGGCGGACAAGAGTCTGCGTTCTACGGCGCGCTGGGACGCGAGGGCGTTCTTGTGCTGGCCGGACCGTCGTGTGCCAGGCTGCGGACGGGGGACCAGGCAGATCCGGGCCGGCGCCAGGTCGATTTCTTGTCCCTCGACCAGTTTTTCCCTGCGCTCGCAGCATGGCTGGGCCTGGGACCTTCGTGGCTCCTTGACGCGGAAGTATCGATCTCCCCGGAGGCAGTCCAGGCACGGATGTCCGGTGTGTCCGGTGCGGAGGTTCCCCTCCCTGAGAAGGCGGACGCCGCGGTGCGGCACATGTGGGAGCAGGAGTGGTTCATCTGGCAGCAGGTTGATGGACGCACTGGCCTTCAAACCGGTATCCAGGCGGGGCCTGCAGGAACGTGGCAGCTGGTGAACAGTGCGAGGGGGCTGCTGCTGAAGCCTTGGCCCTCGGCGCAGGCATACAGGGGCCTGCTGCAGACGGTCAGCGCCGAGCTGGCCTGACCGTTTGTCCGGCCGCTGCCCTTCCGCACGTGAGCCGCGGGCGACGGCGTAAACTGAACACCGTGCTTATCCTCGCCATCGACACCTCTGCCATAGCCAGTGCGGCACTTCTCAACGGTGAGGGTGAAACGCTCGCGTCCTTCGCCACCGAGGACACCAGGTCCCATGCCGAGGTTCTGGCGCCGGGTATCCAGAGGATCCTCAGCGACGCCGGTGTCTCCGGGAATCAGGTCGATGCGATCGTCACGGGTGTGGGCCCCGGCCCGTTTACCGGCCTGCGGTCGGGCATAGCCACCGCGCGCACCCTTGCTTTCGCCTGGAACAAGCCGCTGCACGGCGTCATGAGCCTGGACGCCATTGCAGTGGACGCTGCCCTGGACGCGTGGCGCGCCGGAGTGGATGAGTTCGTTGTGGCTACGGATGCCCGGCGCAAAGAGGTTTACTGGGCGCGCTACCGCAGTACCGGCGGCACCGCCGAACTCCTCGACGGGCCGCATGTTTCTGTCCCGTCTGAGGTTCCGGACGTGCCGGCCTATGGTGCAGGTGCAGGACTGTATCCGGAGGAGCTGCGCACGGTGCAGGACTTTGCCGCAGCCCAGCCGACGGCTGAAGCGCTGGGACGCACCGCCGTCGTGCGTTTGGTCCGGGGACTGGAGCTGCTTCCGGACCTGCCGCTCTATCTTCGCGAATCCGATGCCAAGGTGCCCGGTCCCCGGAAGCGGGCGCTGTGATCGGGCAGCCTTCCGTGATCCGGGCGATGACCGAGGACGATATCCCGGCAGTGGATGCGCTGGAAAAGGCGATGTTCCCGGTTGATGCGTGGCCCACCGAGATGTTCTACGACGAACTGCGACAGCGCGATACCCGTTCGTACTATGTTGCCGAGGATCCTGACGGCGCGGTGATTGGGTATGCCGGGCTGATGTGCGTACTGCCCATCGCGGATGTGCAGACCATTGCCGTCGACTCAGCCCATGAGGGTGCCGGTACAGGGTCCAGGCTGCTTGCCACTCTTGTGGATGAGGCGAAGCAGCGGGGTGCAGATGACGTGCTTCTCGAAGTGCGTGCTGACAATCCCCGGGCGCAGCGGCTTTACCGCTGGTTTGGCTTTGAACAGATCCACGTCCGTCCGAGGTACTACCGGGACGGAGCGGATGCCTTGATTATGCGTCTGGAGCTTTCCACCTGGGAAGGTGCTCCGGTGCGCGAATCCAACCCTGTGAAGGACGTCCAATGAACCGCACCGAACCACTGGTGCTTGGCATCGAATCCTCTTGCGATGAAACCGGTGTCGGTATTGTCCGCGGCGACACGCTGCTGACCAATGCCGTGTCCTCCTCGATGGAGGAGCATGTCCGTTTTGGCGGTGTCATTCCGGAGATCGCCTCGCGTGCGCATCTGGACGCTTTTGTTCCGACCCTGCGCCAGGCCCTGGATGAGGCCGGTGTAACGCTGGAGGACATCGATGCGATTGCTGTCACCTCCGGCCCCGGCCTTGCCGGTGCCTTGATGGTTGGTGTTTGCGCTGCTAAGGCCCTGGCTGTGGCTACGGGCAAACCGCTGTATGCGATCAACCATCTGGTGGCCCATGTGGGTGTTGGTGTTCTCGATGGCGGCAAGCTTCCGGAAAACCTTGGTGCCCTGCTTGTTTCGGGCGGGCATACAGAGATTCTTCGTGTCGGGTCCCTGACAGCGGATGTCCAGCTGCTTGGGTCCACCATTGATGATGCTGCCGGTGAGGCGTATGACAAGGTTGCCCGGATTCTGGGTCTTGGGTATCCCGGTGGCCCGGCAATCGACAGGCTTGCCCGCCAGGGGAACCCGAAGGCTATCCGGTTCCCCCGCGGACTGACCCAGCCGAAGTACATGGGTACGGCCGAGGCTCCGGGTCCGCACCGGTATGACTGGTCCTTTTCCGGTTTGAAGACTGCTGTTGCCCGGTGTGTGGAGCAGTATGAGGCTGCCGGGCAGGAGCTTCCTGTTGAGGATATTGCTGCGTCCTTCCAGGAGGCGGTGGTGGATGTCATTACGTCCAAGGCTGTTCTCGCCTGTACTGAGCAGGGGATTACGAACCTTCTGCTGGGTGGCGGTGTTGCTGCGAATTCCCGGCTTCGTGAGCTGACTGCCGAGCGTTGTGCTGCTGCCGGAATTTCGCTTCGGGTGCCTCCCATCCGTCTGTGTACCGATAACGGTGCAATGGTTGCTGCCCTGGGTTCGCAGATCGTCATGGCTGGCGGCGAACCTTCCGGTGTGGATTTCACCCCGGATCCTTCCCAGCCTGTGACCAGCATTCAGCTTCCTGCTGCGTAGCAGGGTAGGGGCTAGACCCCAGCCGCGGCTCGGTTAGGCGCCGGTTTGGTGAGGGGGCTCACGCAGCCGCCGGGTCGGGGGACCGGGCCCATTTAGCCGCTGGATCGGTTAGGCGCCGGTTCGGGGGACCGGGCTCATTTAGCCGCTGGTTAGGTGACCGGGTACGCGCAGCCGCCGTCTCACGCAGCCGTCTCCGCGACCCGGCTCACCCCGCCACCGGTTGGGCGACCGGGTAAGCACAGTCGCCGGGCAGGCATGGCCGGGCAGGACAGGGCTCACGCAGCCGCCAGCTCCGCGACCCGGCTCACCCCGCCACCGGTTGGGCGACCGGGTAAGCACAGTCGCCGGGCAGGCATGGCCGGCCAGGACAGGGCTCACGCAGCCGCCAGCTCATTTAGGCGCCGCCTCGGCATGGCCGGTCGCTGGCCGGGCCGTCTTCCGGGCTACACCCTGGCCGCGCTTCCGGAGGGTGCGCAGGACCGGCACCGGACTGACTCCCGTCGAACAGGGATCCCACGTAGACAAACATCTCGGACCCGAGTTACAACCGGCTGGTACCCAGTTCCCTGTCATTCACCCTCGTGGAGATCCGTCCCTCCGTCCCTCCGTCCCTCCGTCCCTCCGTCCGGTCGTGTACCGCCTTCTACCGGACGGTCTCCGGCTAGAAGGGCGGCGGATCATCCTCCGGCGACGGCGACGGCGACGGCGACGGCGGATGCGGGTGACGCCGTTGTTCCGGAGCCCGCGTGGTCGGTTGTAACTCAGCCTGTTGAGACTCAGGCTGTTGGTACTCCGCGTGCTGGTACTCAAGAGTCGGACCGGTTGCGTAGGTTCGTCCGGTGGGTGAGTGCCATTCGATGGTTCCTGGTTCGGGTTGGCGTGCTGTCCATTGGCCGAGGGTTTTGAACCGGTGGTGTTTGGGGCAGAGGTGTTCCAGGTTCGCATGCTCTGTTGCCCCGCCGCGGGAGAAGGGCTTGGTGTGATCGATCTCGGCATGGGTGACGCTCACGGAGCAGCCGGGGAACCTGCAGGTGCCGTCCCGTGCCTGGAGCCAGCGTTTGAGTCCAGCCGGGATCCGCCGTGTTCGTCCGACGGTGAGGATGTGCCCGGTGGCGGGGTCCTGGATCAGGGGTGTCCAGTGCAGGGCGTCGAGAATCATGGCCCGCGCTGTTTCTGCACTGATCGGTCCGTAGCCGTTGAGCTCCGCGGGGTTCTCGTCGAGTCCGGCGAGGGTGTCGGCGTTGATGAGGACCATGACCTCGGTGCGGACCGTTGACCGGTTCCGGTTCTGGGTGCGGTGCCGCTCTGCGCGGCGGGGTCTTCTGCCCGGTTGGGTGTTGCCCGCCGGGCCGCTAATAGGGTTGCCGTCCGGGTCGCCCGCCGTGCCGCTGTCCGGGTTGCCGTCCGGGTTGCCGTCCGGACCGGGGGCCGGGGCGGCGGTAGGGGTGGGAGCCGGGACGGGATCGGGAGCTGGTTCGTTCGCGGTGATATCCGACCCGGGACGGGTGCCCGGCATTGCCGGGCCGGGAACGAGTGGTGCTCCTTTCATGTCTTTGGCACGGGGTGTTCCCTGGGCAGGCGGAGCCGCGGTCCTTGAAACCTCGGTGGGTGGTGTCGCTGCCTGGGTTTCCCGCATGCCGGTTGGTGGCTGGTTTTCGAGGAGCAGTTCGGTGAGGGTGTCCGCGCGGAGCTGGTCCATGGTGCGGGGGTCCCCGGCATGTTTGCCGGCTTTCGCTGCACTAGTCAGGGCGGCGAACATGGCCTGGCCTTTTTCTGCGGCGATGATTGCGCTGAGGCAGGACATGCCATCTGGCAGGGGTTGGAACATGACCCGGCGTTGGTTTTTGGCCTGGCGGTGCCGGACGGGGATCAGGTCCGGGAACCGTGATTCCCGCAGCCGTCGGGCACGGCGGCCGAATCCGGCAGCGGTCCTTCCCTCGGCTGCCGCGAGCAGGTCGCGTTCGAACGCACCCCGGACGGTGAGCCCGGCTCCGGGCGCGGGATCGCGGGGGCCGTCCCCGTCAGCCTGTTCGTTCGATCCGTGGTCGCTGGGAGGCCCGGGTTGCGGATCAGGGTTTTCGAGTCCGAGGTCCAGTTGGCCGGGTTCCCCGTTACCCGGTGCGCCTGGGCCTGCTGGTGCGGGAGCACTACCGGGAGCGCGGCCGGCGGCGTTGCCGGTGGCTGGTTCTTCGAGGATGTCGGTGGGGAGGTTGTGGGTTTCGTCCAGGATGATGCGGGCGTGCTGGAGGGCGATTTTCCCTTCGGCCAGGCGGGCGAGAGTCTGGGGTGCGTCGGTGCAGAGCCGGGTGGATTCGCTGATGAGCTGCATGGCGGTCATGTGGGGGATGTTCAGGGCGGTGGAGGCTTCGGCTGCTGCGAGGCTCATGGCCAGTGCTGGTTCTTCGCGTCCGGATGCCTCGGTGATGTCCCTGGCGAAGAGTACTTCCAGGCGGGCGGCTACGCGGGCCTGCTGGGCCTGGGCCCAGGAGATGAGTATGCCCAGGCGCTGCAGCGTGGAGACGGTTTCGTCGTAGCCGAGGGTTTCGGGTCCGCGGAGGGATAGCTGTCCGGTGAATCCTTCAGGCAGCGGAGCGGGATCGGTTGTGTCTGTCTGCCCGGGCTCGGCATGGAAGACAGAAACCGTGGGGACCACACCGCCCGAACCGCCCGAGCCATCCGGTCCGCCGGGACCAGCCGCTCGTCCGGGACCGGGCGGGGAAAAGGAACCGGCAGCATCTCGTCCTGGTTCCGCACCCGGAGCACCGTCCTGCTCCCGGTCAGCTGACCGGGAAAACGGGGTGTCCGAGGAACGGTTCATACCCCAAGACTCTCAGCTGCCACTGACATTCCGAGGCCAAAATCGGCCCTTTTCAGACCACCGGATTACCGGTAAATTACCCGCTTTTGAAACGTCCGGCTGAGCACTTACGGGGCCTAGCAGACATGGGGAGAGATGGTAAGCGGGCACCCAACCACGGCTTAGCTCCAGCCCAGCCGGCCAGGCTCCCAGCCCCGCCATCGGTCACGGACCGCAACGCGTAAGAAACACCAGGCCGCACTCGGAAGCCCAGGCGTAACTCCCATGGAGGTGTGAAAGGCCCAGCGGAATGACAGCTAGGCCTCGCCGCGAAGCTGCGCGACGCCGTCGTGCACCACTGCGCGCAGGTCGCCACCGTTGGCCTCCGCAACACGGCGCTGCCGCTGGTAGCCGGCACCGCGCTCGATGATGCCCGCAACATCGGCCAGTTCGGCACTGCAGCCAAGCTTCTCGGCAACCGGAGCAAGACGCGGAAGAACGTCCTCGAGGAGGTGTTCGGTGACGAGCTTTTCGTTGCCGGCAGCATCGAGAATGATGATGGCATCGAGCCCGTAGCGGGCAGCGCGCCATTTGTTCTCCTGCACATGCCACGGAGGCATGGTCGGAATCGTTCCGCCATTGTCCAGGATGGTGGAGAACTCGTCGACAAGGCACTGGGTCAGCGCAGCGATGGCCCCGATGTCCGTAGCCGTGGAAAGCCCGTCGCAGACACGCAGCTCGATGGTTCCAAGCGCAGGAACCGGACGGATATCCCAGCGGATCTCACTGATCGAATCGATGACACCCGTGGTGAACATGTCCTGCACGTACGACTCATACTCGTGCCAGGAACGAAACTGGAACGGCAGCCCGGCCGTAGGGAGCTGCTGGAACATCAGGGCACGCTGGGAGGCATACCCCGTGTCCTCACCCGACCAGAACGGAGATGACGCTGACAACGCCTGGAAATGCGGGAAGTAGTTCACCAGGCCGTCGAGGACCGGAAGCGCCTTGTCCCGTGAATCCAGGCCGACGTGGACGTGGACACCGTAGATGAGCATCTGCTGGCCCCACCACTGGGTGCGGTCAATGAGCTTGGCATAACGTTCCTTGTCCGTCACCGGCTGGGAACGCGGCGCGGCAAAGGGGTGGGTCCCGGCGCAAAACAGCTCCACACCCATGTCATCCGTGACCCGGCGGACGGCTGCCATTGAACGCGCCAAATCAGCTTTGGCTTCGGCCACGGTAGTGCAGATTCCGGTCACCAGCTCAACCGTGTTCTCCAGCAGTTCCTGCTTGATGTGCGGGTGCTCGTCATCCGGGCTGAGGCTGGGATCGTTGGCGTTCACCGCCCGCAGGACTTCGTCGGCTACCGAGAGCAGCTCACCGGATTCCCGGTCGACCAGCGCCAGTTCCCACTCGACCCCCAGGGTCGACTGCGGTGAAGCTGCGAACTCAATATCCAATACGTCTCCTGCTGTGCGCTGCGAAAGTCAGATTCTCCGGTACCGCACCATTGCGTTCTTAGAGCTGACTTCAATCGTAGCCCGGACACCGGCCTCTTCAGTTCCGCTGCCAAAGCTCCGTCCGGCGTCCGCCGCACGCCATAATGGACCAATGCCGATCCTGAACAAAGACATGACCCTGTGCATCTCCCTGGCCGCCCGCCCGAGCAACATCGGCACCCGGTTCCACAATTACCTGTACGAGCAGCTGGGCCTGAACTACGTCTATAAGGCATTCGCGCCGGCGGACCTGGCCCAGGCGGTAGCAGGGATCCGTGGCCTGCCCATCCGCGGCGCCGCCGTCTCCATGCCCTACAAGGAGGACGTCATTGCGCTGGTGGACCGTATGGATCCCTCCGCGGCGGCGATCGATTCAGTGAACACCATCGTGAACGACGACGGCGTGCTCACCGCCTACAACACTGACTACCTCGCGATCGCGCGGCTGCTGGCAGACCACGAGGTCCCGGCGTCCAGCTCGGTGCTGCTGCGCGGCTCCGGCGGAATGGCCAAGGCCGTCGCGGCGGCGCTGCGTGATGCCGGCTTCGCGGACGTAACCATCGTGGCCCGCAACGAAGCCACCGGCCGGTCGCTGGCTGACCTCTACGGCTTCAACTGGGCTCCGGAACCCGGTGAGGCAACCGCTGATCTGCTCATCAACGTGACGCCCCTGGGCATGGCAGGGGCCGACGAGGACGTCCAGTCCTTCGACGACGAAACCATCGCGGCCGCAGAGACGGTGTTCGACGTCGTCGCCCTTCCGTCTGAAACGCCGCTGATCCGCGCCGCCCGGGGTGCGGGCAAAAAGGTCATCACCGGCGCCGAAGTCATCGCGATCCAGGCAGAGGAACAGTTCGTCCTCTACACCGGGGTCCGTCCCACACCGGAGCAGGTGCGCGAAGCCAGCGAGTTCTCGCGCAGCTAGCCGTCCACCGCAGAAGGCACCGGCTCGACGACGATAGCCACGCGGTCCTCACCAATCCGGGTGAGGACCAGGGTGGCCTTGTTCGGGCCCTTGCCCGATCCGGTGAGGAGCTGCTTGCGCAGTTCCTCGGGCGTCACGGCCATACCGCGCTTCTTGATGTCCAAGACCCCGATGCCTTGGGCTCGGACCCAGGCTTTCAGGGCCTTGACGTTGTAGGGCCGAACCTCCAAGATCCGGTAAGCCCGTGCGAACGGCGACTCCATTCGGTCCGGAGCGGCTATGTAGGCGATCTGCGGGTCCAGCAGATGCCCGCCCAGGGAACGCGCGACGTCGGCGACCAGGCCCGCGCGGATGACCGCGCCGTCGGGCTCGTAGAGATAGCCCTCCGCCGGACCGACCTGCACGTCCTGGGCACCGGGAACATAGTCCTCGTGCGAGGTCAGCTCCGCGGCACCGTTGGCACCAATGACCAGTGCTGCCCGGCGGATACCGGGGCGGCGCAGCTCGTTGAACCACAGCGTGGCCTCGGTAACGTCGCCGCCGACAGACACCCACTGGACTTCGCAGTTCGCCGGAATCGACTCGTGCGGGATGCCCGGCCCGAGCTTCACGCCCACCGGCATACCGCGCTCGGCGAGGGATTCAACGAAGGACAGCGGAGGTGAGAAGGCTTCCGGGTCGAAGATGCGGGAGGTTCCCGACGTCGACGTCGTCCGCCGCGCGGGATCCAGCCACACGGCGTCGATCCCGGTCAGGTCAAACGACTCAGCGTCCCCCTGCACTACCTTCGCTTCCGGCCACGGCATCAGGTTGATGGTTGCCACGGCTGCAGTGATTTCATCAAGCTCGACGGCGGTGACCTGGCGGTCCAGCGTGGCCAGGGCCAGCGAGTCGGCGCCGATGCCACAGCCCAGGTCGGCTACCTTTTCCAAGCCCGCTTCCTGGTAGCGCTGGGCATGCAGCGCCGCAACATTCAGCCGAGTGGCCTGCTCGAGACCGGCCGGGGTGAAGAGCATGTGTTCGGCGAACGGCCCGAACTTTGCGCGGGCTTTCATCCGCAGCTTCGCCTGGGTGAGGACGGCGGCGACGAGCTCGGGGGAGTGCCCGGCCTTGCGCAGGTCGGTGTTGAGTTTCAGGGACTCGGACTCCAGATACGGGCCAAGGGAATTGAGCAGGGCCCAGCCTTCGGGGGTCAGGACATGGGCAAGGGAAGTGTCGGGCATGGATACAAGCCTAGTTCTTCGGAGACAGGGCGGGTTAGGCGGCGACGGCGCCGCTTGGCACCCGCGCTGCCACTGGGCGCCCGGCCGCGACCGGGTATCTTGGGGCCATGACTGAGCTGGCTGTAGATCCCCTTGATGTCCTCCGCCTCCGCACCAGCGCCAAGTGGCGCACCTATCACGGCGACGTGCTGCCGATGTTCGTAGCGGAAATGGACTACCCGCTGGCCCCGCCCGTGGCCCGCGCGATGATCGAACGGATCGAAGCGTCCGACGTCGGCTACGTTTCCGGGCCCGGTCCGGTGGGCCCGGCGTTCGCGGGCTTCGCGCAGCGGCGCTGGAACTGGGAAGTGGACCCGGAGGACGTGCGGACCACCACGGACGTGAGCGTCGCCATCGTGGAAACTCTCCGGCAGGTGCTTGAGCCGGGGGACGAAGTCATCATCACCCCGCCGGTGTATCCGCCGTTCTTCGATCTTCCGCTGGAGGCGGGCGGCAAGGTCCGTGAGGTACCGCTGCTGCAGGACGATGCCGGGTGGTCCCTGGACCTGGACGGACTCGAGAATGCCTTCTCCGGGGGTGCCCGCGCGCTGCTGCTGTGCAATCCGCACAACCCGCTGGGCCTGGTGCACCCGAAGGAAACGCTCGACGCCGTCGCCCGCCTCGCTGCGAAGTACGGCGCCACGGTGGTCAGCGACGAAATCCATGCCCCGCTGGTCTATTCTCCGGAGACCTTCACTCCCTTCCTGTCGGTGTCAGATGAAGCACGGACCCATGGTGTCTGCGTGACAGCGGCCAGCAAGGGGTGGAACATTGCCGGCTCGAAGTGTGCCCTGATGATCGCCTCAACCCCTGAAACCCGGCTGCTGCTGGATGAGATGCCGGAGGAAGTAGGTTTCCGCACCTCGATCCTCGGCCTGCACGGTACAGCGGCCGCATATGCCGACGGCGAGGAGTGGCTCGACGGCGTGCTGGCAGTCCTGGCCTCCAACCGGGAACTTCTCCGCGAGCTGCTGGCAGCAGAACTGCCGGGAGTGGGATACCGGATGCCGGACGCGAGCTATCTGGCCTGGCTGGATATGCGTGCACTGGGCTGGGGGACGGACCCGGGGGAGTACGCCCTGGAGAAGGCCCGGGTAGCGCTGGAACCCGGACTGAAATTCGGGACGGCCGGGGCAGGGCATGTCCGGTTGAACTTTGGCTGCGCACCGGAGGTCCTTGAGGAAGCTATCCACAGATTGAGCGCAGCCAGATCCTAACTGCCTGGAAACCCGTACGCTCTCCGGAAAAGGAGCACGAAGCCGCCGGGGAGAGGACTCCCGAGTCGGCGGCAGCCGGCTCCCCCACGGACGTACGAGGGGTACTAGGAGGCGGCATGCCGTTGAACGGATACAGCGTCAATCCCGAGGGCTGCGCCGCCATCCTCATCCAGGTGGAGGAAGACGAGACCAGGCACGCAGCACTGTCCGCTCTGCGGGAAGGCATGGATTCAGCGCAGTCCGCCTGTGGGGACGGTTCCGGGACCGTGGCGCAGGCGCTCGCCGAGGTCTGGCAGGACACTATGAGCCTGCAGATAGAGGCCGCGGAGGAACGCATTCACAACGCGGCCGAAGGCGTCCGGAAAGCCGTGTCCATTCTTGGGGGCGCGGACCAGGACATGGCCGAAACAGCGAAGTCCAGCCTCGCTGAGCTTCAGGCCGGAATCCTTTGGGAACCTCAACTGGACAGGGCCCGCTGATGCCGATCGAGACATCCAGTCTCCGTGGCTGGTGTTCGCCGGACGCGGTGGAGAGCGCGGCACCAGCAGTGAAACGGGGCGGGGATGCGTATCTCCAGAGTGTTGAACGGGCCGGGGACACCTGGAGGCAGCTCGGATCGCACTACGCCGGGGACGGCTCTGCCGAGATGATCAGTGCGTATCGGAACGTGTTGCCTAACGCCGGAATGCTCGCGGACACAGCCCAGGCTGTCAGCACGGCGCTGACGGAATTCGCCGATGGAATTCGTTTCCTTCACATCCGGCGGACGGCGCTCCTGGAACGAGTGGAAGCCGCAAACCTGCGCGCTGCGCAAGAACATGAGTCCGTCTGCCGTGCGGAGCCGGCATACACACCGCGGCCGGCAGCCACGGCGGACCTGCTGCTGCCGGCCGAAGTGGCGGGGCTGGCCGCCCAGTACCGGGCACTGGAAGAGCAAACTAGCGAAAAACTTCGATCCGCTTTTCGAGGTGACGGTTGGTTCCTGGACGCCGCCACGAGTATCCCCGCGACGGTTCTCTATGGGACAGCAGGCACAGGCATAAACGCCACTCAGGTTCGGCAGGCAGCTCTTAGGGATACGCGGCCCGGGCTGTTGTTCCGCCCATACCAAACTGCAGTGCAACGTATGCGCATGGCGAGGGGGCGCTGGAAAACTGAACTGAGACCGACAGCCGTCTTTAGTTTTGACCTTCGCCCGAAAGTCTCCAGGGATTTCTACAACCATTCGAGCTGGTACCGCAACCGGGTCAGGGCGAATCCATCGAACTGGGTGTTGCCGGACAGGTTGAAAGACCTTGGCTCGGCAGCGAAAGGGCTCAAGATCGGTGGCAGCGGTGTACTCACCGCTGTTACAGCGGGATTCACCGTTGCCGACGAGCGGAAGGACGCCTACAACGAATTGCTGCAGGCGAACCCGGGGTGGAGCAAGGAGGAACTCGACCGGCGGGCAAACATCGAGGGCGGGATCAAGGGCGGCACCAAGGCGGGCATCGACCTCACGGCTGCCGCCACGGGCGCACTCATTGGTACCGCAATCGGCGGACCGGCCGGTACTCTGATTGGCGCCGGAATCGGGATCGGAATCTCCGTGGTTACGTCTATCGAGTTCGATTTCCTGGGCGGCCGCACACTGAAAGATGTTGCAGCCGACGGCGTCTGGGACGCCGTAAACAGTTTGGCGACGGGTTGGAACAAACTCTTTGGCGGTTGACTCTTACTGAAATGGAATACGAATGCGCAGGATGAGAAAGCCTGAGTGCATGACGGCACCGCATGACCGGGCGTAGCGAACGTGGAGGTCCAACATGGAAACCAACTACTGGGCGTTCTTCGCGTTCATGCTGCCCTTTGGCCTGGTCGTCTTTACCGGTGGTGTCCTGGTTTATACAAGGAAGTTTGTTGGGCTGCTGATCCTGGATAGGTTCATGCCGGGAAAACCTTCACTGGCCACCACCTTCTTAGGGGCGTGGCTCCTTCTTATGGCCCCGCAACACTTCGTGAATGAAAGCGGCATTGATGCGCTGATCATGCCCTACAGTGCGCTTCTTCTCGCCTGTCTCGCCATCGGTCTCATGGGCTGGTACTGGATGCCCAAGTTCCTCCAACCCAAGTGGATGAAAGAAGGAGACAAACTCGAGGCCCGCGGGGAAGACCGGTTTGTAAAGGACTTTTACGATTCGGACGGGAGGCTGAAAGAGTGACGAATGCTGCCGGCATCAGCCACGAACGGCTGCGCGGTTTCCGGGTTCCCCGCCCGGGTGGCTGGGAATTGGCTGAGTGCCCCGGAAACATGATCGCCGTGGCACATCCGCCTGTACCCTTCGGGGTCTTCCGCCCCAATATGGTCCTGCGATGGGCACCCGCAAACGGGATCTCCCTCACCAGGTATGCGACCGCAGCGCTGGCCTCAACCATGCAGACAGCACAGCAGGTCCGCATCATCGCCCACGAGGCCTGGCCGATGAACGGTCCGGAAGGTCCCGTCAGCGGCCGGCGACAGCGCTTCGTGCACCAGATGGATCAGCACCCGGTCTGCGTCGACCACTGGCTCTGGATAGCGGGCAACCGGATATGCGAGGCGACGGCAAGCTACACCGCTGACCAGCTAGTCGGAATGAAGCTGCTGTTCGAACAGATGATCAAGGACTTGAAGATCG
The DNA here is from genome assembly GCF_009193255.1 of Arthrobacter koreensis. Lineage (GTDB taxonomy): Bacteria > Actinomycetota > Actinomycetes > Actinomycetales > Micrococcaceae > Arthrobacter_B > Arthrobacter_B koreensis. The sequence continues at coordinate 420,556 of NZ_WACG01000001.1, read as the reverse complement.
AAGCCGGAGGTGATGCCGGGGAGAGCCAGGAACGCAGTCTCATGGACACCATCGCGCCCACAGAGCCGCGCCTGGACCTACAGGCCACACGGCTGGCCGGAGAGGACCGCGAGGATCTTGCCGTGCTTGCAGCAGCCCAGCCGTACCGGGAACCGCCACTTCTCCTGCCCATCCCCGCCCTGGAGCTCATGGACAGCCTGGCGGAACGGAACCGCCTGGGAAGGTTCCAGCGCAAGGGGCCGGAACTCGCGGTGCTGCAGAATGCAGGTTTGCTTGACGCAGACAGCAGCCTGACGCAGGCAGGTACCGACTTCGTGGCACCGTTACGCAGCTCGGACGCGGCATTCAGCGTCACAGCGGCCGACGCACAAGGGGGCGCCATTCTCCAGGCGTGGATAGGCGGCGGCCTCGGCAGGGTGACGGCGGAACCGTCGCGCTTCTCCGCGTCGTCCGGGCGCGTACCGGGGCCTGATGACCTGGCAGTTCAGGTGCTTCAGGCCAACGCCGTCCCTCAAGCGATAGCGGACTGGCTGGGCTTCTCACCGGCATGGAGCATTGCGCATGAACCGGTGGTCCTGACGACGGACCAGTACGAAGCGAGGATGAAGTCCCAGGAGGCAGAAGCCCCGGAAAGCCTGGGAGAGGCGGCCAAGCGCATGTGGGAACAACCCTGGACCGAATGGGAGATCGTTGAGGAGTGGACAGGCGGCTGGTTCGCGTTCGTGAACGCAGGAAGGGCCGGCCATTACCGGCTGGGTCCGGTGGACGAACGTCCGGGCGAGGCCGGTTTGCTGATGCTGGAGCCGGTGTCTTCCGCCGCTGTCTGGGACACTCTCGTGCGGTTCATCCACGCTGCCGTTGAAGGAACCCCGCTCTGGATCCCGGAGCTGCCGGGCTTCGATGACCGGCCGGCAGACGGCAGAGCCCCGGAAGGCAAGGTCTGGGAAGCGTACGGCTAGGCAGCCCTAGGCGAAGTACACGCCGATCCGGTTGCCCTCGATCTCCTCGATCCGGATATCGATCTCGTAGATGTCCCTAAGGACCTCAGGCTGCATGATCGCCGACGGCGGTCCCTGATGGAGCAGCTTGCCGTCTGCCATGGCAATGATGTCGTCCGAGTAGCAGGACGCGAAGTTGATGTCGTGGATGACCAGGACAACGGTCTTGCCCAGCTCATCGGTGAGCCGGCGCAGCAGCCGCATCATCTCCACGGAGTGCTTCATGTCCAGGTTGTTCAGCGGCTCATCCAGCAGCAGGTAATCCGTGTCCTGCGCCAGCACCATGGCGATGAACGCACGCTGGCGCTGGCCGCCGGAAAGCTCGTCGACAAAGCGGTCGGCCAGCTCAGTGAGGTCCAGGAAGGCCATGGCCTGCTCGATCTTTTCCCGGCACGCCGCCGTCGGGCGCCCCCCGTTGTGCGGGTACCGGCCGAATCCGACCAGGTCGCGGACCGTCAGCCGGACGGTGAGGTGGTTGTCCTGGCGGAGGATAGCCATCTTCCGGGCCAGGTCCTTGCCCGGTGCGGCAGAGACGTCCAGGCCGTCCACGGTGACCGAACCGGCGTCGGACTTCAGCAGGCGGCTGATGATTGAAAGCAGCGTGGACTTGCCGGCTCCGTTCGGACCGATGATGGAGGTGACGCCGCCCTCCTTGATGTGGCAGCTCACCCCGTCCACTACCGGGGTGGAGCCGTAGGTCTTGGTGACGCCGTTGACCTGGATCATTTAAGGGAGCCTTTCAGGAGCAGAATCAGGAACACGATTCCGCCAACGAATTCAATGACAATGCTCAGCGCGGTATCGAAAGCGAAGATGCGTTCAAGGACCAGCTGGCCGCCTACCAGTGCAATGATGCCCAGCAGCACGGCGATGGGAACCACGGCCTTGTGGGAGAAGTGGGAGCACAGCTGGTAGGCCAGTGATGCCACCAGCAGGCCGAAGAAGGTGACCGGGCCAACCAGTGCGGTGGAGACGGCAACCAGGACCGAGCAGATCACCAGCACACCGGTCACGGAACGCTTGTGGTTCACGCCCAGGTTGATGGAGGTATCCCGTCCCAGGGACATCACATCGAGGGAGTGCCGCATCCGCCAGGCCGGAACGCTGACGATTGCGACGGCAATCAGCGAGTAACCCAGCAGTGCGCCGTCGACATTATTAAAGGACGCGAAGAACAGGTCCTGCAGGATGATGAACTCGCTGGGCTCGATGAGGCGCTGCAGCAGGGAGGACATGCCGCGGAACATCGTGCCCAGCACAATTCCCACCAGCAGCATCAGGTGCAGGGACTTGCCCCCGCCGGTGAACAGCCACCGGTAGAGCAGGAAGGAGAAGCCCACCATCAGGGCGACTTCCATCCCGTAACGCAGCGGCTCGGACATGGAAAGAACCAGTCCGCCGCCGAAGGTGAACACCAGGACGGTCTGGATCAGCACGTACAGGGCATCGAAACCCATGATGGACGGCGTCAGGATCCGGTTCGCGGTCACGGTCTGGAACAGGACGGTGGAAACCCCGACGGCGTAGGCCACCAGGATCATCGACCCCACCTTGATGGCGCGGCGCGGCAGCACATAGCCGATGTTTCCGCGCAGCTCGATGGTCATGAAGACGGCGACGAGCGCCGCGGCCACGACGGAAAGGGCAATGATCCAGAAGCGGGGGGAGAGGTTCCGTACGGGACGGCGGCGCTGGACCGTCATTGCCGAAGGCAGGACGCTGGTGGGTGAGCTAGGCACGGGCGGAGCGCTTTCTCAGGAGCAGGTAGAGGAACAGGACGCTGCCCACGGCGGCAACGATCACGCCCACGGGGATTTCGTAGGGGTAGCGGATGGTCCGGCCGATGATGTCGCACACGAGCACAAAGCCCGCACCGAAAATCGCGACCCAGGGGATGGCTCGGCGGACGTTGTCTCCTACCAGGAGGGAGACAAGGTTGGGCACGATGAGACCCAGGAACGGGACCGAACCCACACTGACCACGACGACGGCGCTGATCAGGGACACGATGATCAGGCCGAGGGTCATCACTCGGTTGTAGTTCAGGCCGAGGTTGGTGGTGAACTCCTGTCCCATGCCGGCGACCGTAAACCTGTCTGCGGCGAGGAAACCGATCAGCGTCAGCGCGCCGACGATCCAGAGCAGCTCATACCGTCCGCGCAGGACGCCGGAGAAGTCCCCGGTCATCCAGGAATTCAGCGTCTGGAGCAGGTCGAACCGGTACGCGAAGAAGGTGGTGACGGCAGCGATGACGCCGCCGAGCATGATGCCCACAAGGGGGACGATCAGGGTATTGCGCAGCGGGATGCGGCGCAGGATCAGCAGGAAGAGTGCGGTTCCGGCGACGGCAAAAAGGGTGGCCGTGGACATTTTCATGAACAGCGAGGCTCCGGGAATCAGGACCGTCACCACGAGGATGCCAAGGGACGCGGACTCGATCGTTCCCACTGTGGAGGGTTCAACGAATTTGTTCCGCGCCATGAGCTGCATGATCAGCCCGGCCACGCTCAGTGCCATGCCGGCAAGGATGATGCTCAGTGTCCGCGGCACCCGGCTGACCCAGAAAATCGTCCAGGCGTGCTCGTCGCCGGCCAGCAGCGAGGAGAGGGAGACGTCGCTGACGCCCACGAACATGCTGACGACGGCGAGCACCAGGACGGCGGTGCCGCCCAGGACCAGCATGGCTGCCGGGCCGGGGACCCGGCGTCGTGGTCCGGGTACGGCAGCGGCCCCGGCAGGAGCCGGAGCTGAGGGGCTGATCTGTGTTGTCATGGGGGTTCCGTCTCCCTCGCCGGCCGGGGCCGCCCGAAGGCGGTCCCGGCCGGCGAGGATCTAGCAGGTACGAAGGACGGTTAGGAAATGCCGTCCTGGACAGCGCTGACCATGGCGTCAACGTTGTTCAGGCCGTAGCCCACCAGGTACCAGCTGGAGGAATCGAGCATGGTGATGCGGTCATTCTTGGCGGCCTTGGTGCCCATGACGAGTTCGTTGTCCAGGACTGCGGAGGCAACTTCGCCTGCGTTTCCGACTGCGACGTCGCGGTCGATGACGAACAGGTTGTCCGGGTTGATCTCCGCGACGTACTCGAAGGAGACGGATTCGCCGTGCTGTGCTTCGGACTTAATGTCAGCGGCGGTGGCAACGCCCAGGACGTCGTGGATCAGGCCGAAGCGCGAACCTGCGCCGTAGGCGGTCATTTCGCCGCCGCTGGTCATGATGATCAGGCCGTTGCCGGCGTCGGCCGCGGTTGCCTTGGTTTCTTCTACCTTGGAGTCAAGGGCGGCGAGTTTCTCATCGACTTCGGCTTCCTTGCCGAAGATCTCACCGATGATTTCGGTGTTGGAGATGAAGGAATTCCACGGATCCGCAGCGTCGGTGCTGAGGTTGATCGTGGGGGCAATCTTGGAGAACTCTTCGTAGGAGTCTGCGGTGCGGCCGGACATGATGATCAGGTCCGGAGCGCCGGCACTGATGGCCTCGAAGTCCGGTTCCTTCATGCTCCCGATCTTGGCGTAGTCATCCGAGCCGTACTTGGAAAGGCTTTCGGGGTAGTTCGCGGCCGGAACGCCGTCCACCTCGATGCCCAGGGCGTCGAGTGTGTCCAGGGCGCCGAGGTCGAAGGTGTAGACGACCTCCGGGTTCACGGGAACCTCAGTGGTGCCCTGGGTGTGCTCCACGGTAACGGTGGTCGGCTCTGCCGATGCAGGTTCGGCGGCGGCGTCGGTCTCCGAGCCGCAGGCGCTGACGGCGAGCAGGGAAACCAGGGCGGTTCCGGCCAGCAGCCGGGACTTAAGGGTGGTCTTCACTTTGGGGGTGCTCCAGATGATCTCTTCGGTTTGGCCTGCCGGGGGATGCCTCCACCATTAGGTCACAAAATCGTTTGCTAATTTTGCGCGCCTCTGAAAACTATCTTGTTAGGCAAGGCTAAGCAACTTAGATGTCGCCCGGGCAGTAACGTGCGAACGCCCGCCCGGGGAACCGGTCCCGGACGGCAGAGAATTATCTTGCGGCCTTTGTTGGCACTCGCCTTGACCGAGTGCTAACCGTTGCATAAAGTCGGAGCTAGCACTCCCCTTGTGAGGGTGCTAATTCCTGAGGGAAGCGCCCACCGGCACCCGCGACGACGGCAAGCGCCTACCGACGGTCCACAAACCCGTTAGTAACTAAGCAAAGGAGAGCCCGAGTGTCGGTCTCTATTAAGCCCCTTGAGGATCGCATCGTTGTTCGCCCGCTCGAAGCTGAGCAGACCACGGCTTCCGGCCTGGTTATCCCGGACACCGCCAAGGAAAAGCCCCAGGAAGGTGAAGTCGTAGCAGTCGGCCCCGGCCGCGTTGACGACAACGGCAACCGTGTGCCGATCGATGTTGCTGAGGGCGACGTCGTCATCTACTCGAAGTACGGCGGAACCGAGGTCAAGCAGGGCGGCCAGGAATACCTGGTGCTCTCCGCACGCGACGTGCTGGCCATCGTCGTCAAGTAAGTCTTTGAAGACCCCGGCCAGATTCGGCCGGGGTCTTCTTTTGTAGATGTAGTTCTCGAAAGGACACGCACATGGCAAAGCAGTTGGAGTTCAACGACTCCGCCCGTCGTTCACTGGAAGCCGGTGTCGACAAGCTCGCCAACACCGTCAAGGTCACCCTCGGCCCGCGCGGCCGCAATGTGGTGCTCGCCAAGACCTGGGGCGCACCCACCATCACCAACGACGGCGTCACGATCGCCCGCGAGGTCGAACTCGACGATCCGTATGAGAACCTTGGCGCCCAGCTGGCCAAGGAAGTTGCCACCAAGACCAACGATGTTGCCGGCGACGGCACCACCACCGCAACGGTCCTGGCCCAGGCACTGGTCAAGGAAGGCCTGCGCAACGTAGCCGCAGGCGCCGCTCCCGGCGCACTGAAGCACGGCATCGAAACCGCTGTTGAAGCCGTTGCCGCACGCCTGCTGGAGAACGCCAAGGAAGTTGAAGGCAACCAGGTTGCGCACGTGGCAGCCATCTCCGCCCAGAGCGAGGAAGTTGGCCAGCTGCTGGCCGAAGCTTTCGACAAGGTCGGCAAGGACGGCGTCATCACCATCGAGGAATCTTCCTCGACGTCCACCGAACTGGTCATCACCGAAGGCATGCAGTTCGACAAGGGCTACCTCTCGCCCTACTTCGTCACGGACGCCGAGCGCCAGGAAGCCGTTCTCGAAGATGCGCTCATCCTGATCAACTCCGGCAAGATCTCCTCGGTCGCCGAGTTCCTGCCGCTGCTGGAAAAGGCACTGCAGGCCTCCAAGCCGCTGTTCATTATCGCCGAAGACGTGGACGGCGAAGCCCTCTCCACCCTGGTGGTCAACAAGATCCGCGGCACCCTGAACGTTGTTGCGGTCAAGGCGCCGGGCTTCGGCGACCGCCGCAAGGCCATGATGCAGGACATCGCCACCCTCACCGGCGCCCAGGTTGTATCCCCGGACCTCGGCCTGAAGCTGGACCAGGTTGGCCTGGAGGTGCTGGGCTCCGCCCGCCGGATCACCGTCACCAAGGACAACACCACGATCGTGGACGGCGCCGGCTCCGAAGCTGACGTTGCGGACCGCGTAGCGCAGATCCGTGCCGAAGTTGAGCGCACCGATTCCGACTGGGACCGCGAGAAGCTCCAAGAGCGCCTCGCGAAGCTCTCCGGCGGCATCGGCGTGATCAAGGTTGGTGCTGCAACCGAGGTTGAGCTGAAGGAAAAGAAGCACCGTATCGAGGACGCCGTGTCCTCCACGCGTGCTGCCTTGGAAGAGGGAATTGTCGCCGGCGGCGGTTCCGCGCTGGTGCACGCTTCCCACGCCCTGGATACCGATTCCGAGGTGGCAAAGCTCGACGGCGACGCCGCCACTGCCGTAGGCCTGGTCCGCCGTGCGCTGGCCCAGCCGCTGCGCTGGATCGCCGAGAACGCAGGTGCCGAGGGCATGGTCGTCGTGTCCAAGGTGGGCGAGCTGGAAGTCAACAACGGCTTCAACGCCGCCACGGGCGAATACGTCAACCTGATCGAGGCCGGCGTCATCGACCCGGTCAAGGTCACCCGCTCCGCACTGCGGAATGCCGCGTCCATTGCCGCGCTGGTCCTGACCACCGAGGCACTCGTCGTCGAAAAGCCGACTGACGAGGAAGATGAGCACGGCCACAGCCACTAACTTTCGGCTGGCCCAGGGCCCCGTCAGACGCGGATTTTCTCCGCGGCTGGCGGGGCCTTTGCCCTTTCCTGGAGCTGTTGCAGGGCCGCCGGATTCAGGCTTCGCGGGGTTCGGCCGGTAAACTTGTGCGGTATTTGCCGCTTTGAAAGGACACCAGTAAGTGTCAGCACCCGTGCAGCACGCTGCCGCTTCGGACTTCCCGCAGGCCCCTGCCCCGCGCGCCGCGGAACGGCGCTACCGCCCCGAAGTCCAGGGGCTGCGCGCTCTCGCCGTGGTGCTGGTGGTTCTCTATCACGTCTGGCTCGGCAGGGTTTCCGGGGGAGTGGACGTGTTCCTGCTGATCTCCGCGTTCCTGCTGACCGGCTCCTTCATCCGGAAGGCCGAAAGCGGAAAGGCACTGGCCCTGGGCCGGTACTGGCTGCACCTGTTCAAGCGGCTGCTGCCCGCCGTCGCCGTCGTCCTGCTGGCAGTGCTCGCCGCTGCCGCGGCGCTCCTGCCGGCCAGTGCCCGCCAGGACCTGATTGGACAGACCTGGTCCTCGTTGTTCTATTTCCAGAACTGGACTTTGGCCAACAATGCGGTGGACTACCTGGCAGCAGACCACAGTGCGGCCAGTCCGCTGCAGCACTTCTGGTCCCTGTCCATCCAGGGCCAGGTCTTTGTCCTCTGGCCGCTGATCTTCGCGGCAGCGCTCCCGGTCTCGAGGCTGGCGGGCAGGAGCTACCGGTCCGTGCTGGCGGTAATCTTCACCGCCGTGTTCGCGGTGTCCCTGGCGTACTCCGTCTGGCAGACCGGAACCAACCAGGCCTATGCCTACTTCGACACCCGGACCAGGCTCTGGGAGTTCGCCCTGGGTTCCCTGCTGGCGCTGGCCCTGCCATACCTCCGCCTGGGCCACCGGGTCCGCATCCTGATCGGGTGGACCGGCGTGATCGCCATGCTCAGCTGCGGCATCATCCTGCAGGTCCAGCAGCAGTTCCCCGGCTACCTCGCACTCTGGCCTACGCTGGCTGCGGCCATGGTGATCGCTGCCGGAGACACGGGCAGCCGGATCGGAGCGGACCGGCTGCTGAAGGCCGGGCCGCTGGTGAGGCTGGGGGACAATTCCTACGCCCTGTACCTGTGGCACTGGCCGGTGCTGGTCTTCTGGCTGATTGCCTCCAAACAGCAGAACGCCGGGCTGGTGGACGGCGCCGTCGTCATTGCGGTTTCGCTGCTGTTGGCTGTACTGACCACCAAACTGGTGGAAGGGCCGCTGCGCGGCTGGTCCTGGCCGCAGGTCTCCGCATGGCGCTCGGCAGTGGTGCTGGCAGCTTCCTTCGCCCTCGTTGCCGCGCCGCTGGCCGGCTGGCAGGAACGCGTGGATGCGCAGGCAGAAGCCGTGCGGCTGCAGTCCATTGCGGACAATCCGGGCGCGCTGTCCCTGGATCCTGATTATGAAACCGTCTCCTCCACCCAGGCCCTCGTCAAGCCGGCGCCGTCAGAGATGGACCAGGAATGGGCACAGCTGGACGAGGCGTGCGGGGAGGCCGCGGCGCCGGAGGCCGGCAGTGTCCTGGAAGGGCACTGCAAGCAGATCGGTACTGCCGAAGGATCGCAGAAGACCATCGTGGTGCTGGGAGATTCCCATGCCATGCAGTGGACCGCGGCCCTCGGCCCGGTGGCGCGCGCCAACGACTGGCACGTGGTCACTGTCCTAAAGATGGGTTGCCGGTACGGAGCCGAAGACCCTGAACGGTCCGAAGAGTGCAATGCCTTCAACCAGGCCGCGGGGGAGTACGTCCTGGACCTCATGCCGGACGCGGTGTTCACCGTCGCGTCCCTCACGCGGGAATCGAGTCCGGATGAAACCCTGGGCGGCGGCTACGACGACGGCGTCCGCCCCTTCACCGAGGCTGGCATCCAGGTCCTGGCCATGCGGGACAACCCGCGGTTCGAGTTCGACATGTTCAAGTGCCTTGAATCCAACGGCTTCGACGTGCGGGCCTGCCACGTGCCCCGCAGCCAGCTGCTCGCGGACGTTTCGCCGCTGGAAGGACTAGAGGCCCGGATACCCGGCGTGCGCGTGCTGGATCTGAGCGACCAGTTCTGTTTCGATGACGCCTGCCCGGGGATCATCGGCAACGTGATTGTCTACAAGGACCATGACCACCTGAACCGGACCTACATGGAGACCACGTCCCGTGTCCTGGCGGAACGCATCCTGGCCGCCACCGGCTGGGAAGGCGTCACAGTGCCCGGAACCACATAGCCCAAAGGGCCCCAAGGAATAGGGAGGGGTACCGGTTTCGTTCTACGATTAGATAAACGCGGGCGTGTTGTCCCAGCCACCCCACAAATCTCCGGTCCCGAAAGAGGCGCGCACTTGAGCCAGCAGTCCCCAGAACACGATCCGTTCGGCTTCGTCGGACTTACCTATGACGACGTCCTTCTGCTGCCCGGCCCCACGGATGTCATCCCTTCAGAGGCAGACACCAGCTCCCGCCTGACCAAGCGCATCACCGTACAGACACCCCTGCTCTCCGCTGCAATGGACACCGTCACCGAGTCCCGCATGGCCATCGCCATGGCCCGCCACGGCGGCCTCGGCGTGATCCACCGCAACCTTTCCATTGCGGACCAGGCCGAGCACGTGGACCGGGTCAAGCGCAGCGAATCCGGCATGATCACCAACCCGGTGACCATCGACCCGGAAGCCACGCTCCAGGAACTCGATGACCTCTGCGCGCACTTCCGCGTCTCCGGCCTGCCGGTCGTGGACCCGCAGAACAAGCTGCTGGGAATCGTGACCAACCGCGACACCCGTTTCATTCCGCGCTCCGAGTACGCCACCCGCAAGGTGGGGGAAGTCATGACCCGGATGCCGCTCATCACCGGCCGGGTGGGCATCTCCCCGGAGGAGACCGTTGAGCTCCTGGGCAAGAACCGGATCGAGAAGCTGCCGCTGGTCGACGACGAGGGGCACCTTCAGGGCCTGATCACCGTCAAGGACTTCGATAAGGCCGAGCAGTACCCGTTCGCCACCAAGGATGACGAAGGCCGGCTGCGCGTCGGTGCCGCCGTCGGCTTCTTCGGCGACGGCTACGAGCGCGCCATGGCCCTCGTTGACGCCGGCGTGGACGTCCTGGTGGTGGACACCGCCAACGGCCACAGCGCCGGTGTGCTGGAAATGATCACCCGCCTCAAGAAGGACCCCGCTGCTGCCCACGTGGACATCATCGGCGGGCAGGCAGCTACCCGTGAAGGCGCCCAGGCGCTGATCGACGCCGGTGCTGACGCCATCAAGGTTGGCGTTGGCCCGGGCTCCATCTGCACCACCCGCGTGGTTGCCGGCGTCGGCGTACCGCAGGTCACCGCGATCTACGAAGCCGCCAAGGCTGCGATTCCCGCCGGTGTTCCGGTCATTGCCGACGGCGGGCTGCAGTACTCCGGCGACATCGGCAAGGCAATCGTTGCCGGCGCGGACACCGTGATGCTCGGCGGGCTGCTGGCAGGTTCTGCCGAAAGCCCCGGAGACCTGGTCTTCGTGAACGGCAAGCAGTTCAAGACCTACCGGGGCATGGGCTCGCTGGGCGCCATGCAGACGCGCGGCAAGAACACCTCCTACTCCAAGGACCGTTACTTCCAGGCCGATGTGCCCAGCGACGAGAAGCTGATCCCCGAAGGCATCGAAGGCCAGGTGCCGTACCGCGGCCCGCTGTCCGCCGTCGCGCACCAGCTCGTAGGCGGCCTGCGCCAGACCATGTTCTACACGGGCGCGCACACCATCGCCGAGCTCAAGGCCAAGGGCCGCTTCGTCCGGATCACCCCGGCCGGCCTGAAGGAATCCCACCCGCACGACATCATGATGACCGCCGAAGCGCCGAACTACGGTCGCCGCTAAGCATGAAGACTCCAGGAGCAGGCACCGTCCCCACCGGAACGGTGCCTGCTTCTTTTAACGACTGGGATAACCTAGAGCAGTGACTAACGAGATTGAGATCGGCCGTGGCAAGCGTGGGCGCAGAGCCTACTCCCTGGATGACGTAGCGATTGTGCCCTCCCGGCGCACCCGTGATCCCCAGGACGTCTCGGTCAACTGGCAGATAGATGCCTACCAGTTCGAAATGCCAGTCATCGGCGCCCCGATGGACTCCGTGATGTCCCCGGCAACCGCCATCGCGCTGGGCCGGCTGGGCGGACTGGGCGTCCTGAACCTTGAGGGCCTGTGGACCCGTTACGAGGATCCGCAGCCCATCCTGGACGAAATCGCCGTCCTCAGCGAAGAGAACTTCAATCCCTCGGCCACCCGCAGGCTGCAGGAGATCTACACCGCGCCGATCCAGGCCGAGCTGATCACCTCCCGCCTGGCCGAAATGCGCGAGGCCGGCGTCACCGTAGCCGGCTCGCTCACGCCGCAGCGCACCCAGGAGTTCTACAAGACCGTCCTCGCCGCCGGCGTGGACATCTTCGTGATCCGCGGAACCACCGTTTCCGCCGAGCACGTCTCCAAGAACGTTGAACCGCTGAACCTCAAGCAGTTCATTTACGAACTCGACGTCCCCGTCATCGTTGGCGGTGCCGCCGGCTACACCCCGGCGCTGCACCTCATGCGCACCGGCGCTGCCGGCGTCCTCGTCGGCTTCGGCGGCGGAGCGACGACGACGACGCGGCGTGCCCTGGGCATCCACGCTCCCATGGCCACTGCGATCTCAGACATCGCCGAAGCCCGCCGGGACTACATGGATGAGTCCGGCGGCCGGTACGTGCACGTGATCGCCGACGGCGGCATGGGTACCAGCGGCGACATCATCAAGGCCATTGCCATGGGTGCGGACGCCGTCATGCTCGGCTCCGCGCTTGCCCGCGCCGAGGAAGCACCCGGACGCGGCTGGCACTGGGGACAGGAAGCCCACCACAGCGAACTTCCCCGCGGCGACAGGGTCCACCTGGACACCGTTGCCCCCCTGAAGGAAGTCCTGTGGGGCCCCTCGCACCACACCAACGGAACCTCCAACCTGATGGGGGCCCTGAGGCGGGCAATGGCCACTACCGGATACTCTGACCTCAAGGCGTTCCAGCGCATCGATGTGCTGGTATCGCCATACCTTTACGACACCTGAGCACGTCCAACCCCGCCACCCCAGGGGCACGCTTCAGAGAGGAACCTAGACCATGGCAACAGATGCACTCAGTCCGGAATACCGCGAAGAAGCCCTGCAGAAACTGCGTTCCACGTCGGCCCCCGGCGGCGAACTGGACGTCCTGATTGTCGGCGGCGGGGTGGTGGGCGCCGGCGCTGCACTGGACGCCGTCACCCGCGGCTTGAAGGTGGGCATGGTGGAAGCCCGGGACTGGGCCTCCGGAACGTCCTCACGTTCCTCCAAGCTCATCCACGGCGGCCTGCGCTACCTCGAAATGCTGGACTTCGCCCTGGTCCAGGAAGCCCTGAAGGAGCGCGGCCTGCTGCTGCAGCGCATCGCCCCGCACCTGGTGAAGCCGGTGCCCTTCCTGTACCCGCTGACCAAGCGCTTCGTGGAACGCCCCTACGTCGGTGCCGGTATCTTCCTCTATGACACGCTGGGCATGACCTCGGGCAACTCCCGCGGCGTACCCATGCAGAAGCACCTGACCCGGCGGGGGACCCTGCGCGCGGCCCCCAGCCTGAAGGATGACGCCATGATCGGCTCCATCCGCTACTACGACGGCCAGGTGGACGACGCCCGCTACGTGGCCAACATGGTCCGCACCGCGGTGCACTACGGCGCCACCGCCGTGAACCGGCTCTCCGTCGTCGACTTCCTCCGTGAGGGGGAGCGTGTGGTGGGAGCCCGCGTCCGGGACCAGGAGACCGGCGAAGAGTTCGACATCGCCGCCAGCCAGGTGGTCAACGCCACCGGCGTGTGGACGGACGAAACCCAGGCCATGGTGACCGACCGCGGCCAGCTGAAGGTGCGCGCTTCCAAGGGCATCCACCTGGTGGTTCCCCGGGACCGCATCCAGTCCACCGTGGGCATGATCCTGCGCACCGAAAAGTCCGTGCTCTTCGTGATCCCGTGGGGACGCCACTGGATCATCGGAACCACGGATACCGACTGGAACCTGGACAAGTCCCACCCGGCGGCAACCTCCGCGGACATCGACTACCTGCTTGAACACGTCAACCGCGTGCTGAAGCGCCCGCTGACCCGCGAAGACGTTGAAGGCGTCTACGCCGGCCTGCGTCCGTTGCTGGCGGGGGAGAACGACTCAACGGCCAAGCTCTCCCGCGAACACGTCGTCGCGCACCCCGTGCCCGGCCTGGTGGTCGTGGCCGGCGGCAAGTGGACCACGTACCGCGTCATGGCCAAGGACGCCGTGGACGAAGCTGCCCGGGCGCTGGATGAGAAGGTGCCGGAATCCTGCACGCAGACCATCCCGCTGCTGGGCGCCGTCGGCTACAAGGCCGCCTGGAACAGGCGCCACCGCACAGCCGACGAATACGGCATCCACGTAGTGCGCGTGGAGCACCTGCTGAACCGTTACGGATCCCTTGCCGGTGAAGTCCTGGACCTCATCAAGGCGAATCCGGAACTTGGCGAACCGCTTCCCGGTGCGGACGACTACCTCGGTGCCGAAGTGGTTTACGCCACCACGCACGAGGGCGCCCGCCACATCGAGGACGTGCTTGCACGCCGTACCCGGATCTCGATCGAGTCCTGGGACCGCGGCGTTTCCGCCGCCCCGGTCGTTGCGGAGCTGATGGCACCCATCCTCGGCTGGGACGACGCCCGGGTTGAGGAAGAGGTACGCCACTACCTCGCCCGTGTGGAAGCAGAACGGCTGAGCCAGGAACAGCCCGACGACGTCTCCGCCGACGCCGCACGGCTGGCTGTCCAGGACATCACCCCGCGCTGACCGGGAGCACCGACGCATGAGTGAACTCAGCCTGAACGCGTCCGGCGCCGTCCTTACCGAGCCGGAAATGGTCATCCTGGAAATGGAGGCCAAGGACAGGGACGACGCCGCCGCGCAGCTGGCGGAGCGGATGTACGCCCAGGGCCGGCTGCTGGACCTGGACGGCTTCCTTAAGGACGTCACCGCCCGGGAGCACCAGATGGCTACGGGACTGCCCGGGGGCATCGGACTGCCCCACGCCCGCAGCAAGCACGTGGTGAAGACCTCGATCGCGGTGGGAGTCTGCAGGTACGGGCACAGCGTGAATTTCGGCGCCTCCGACGGACCCGCAACGGTAGTGCTGCTGATCGCTACGCCGGCGGCAGCCTATTCGGAGCACCTGGAGGTTCTGGCCACGCTGGCCCGGTCCCTGTTCCGGCCGGCTTTCCGGGAATCCCTGCGCCGCGCGCAGGACCCGGAGGTCCTGGCTGAACTCATCAATTCCTCGCTGGTGTTCTTCGACCACTGAGCAGCCCCGGAGGCGCCCATTGGGTTTTCTACACGACTACGAAGTACCGTTAAGCCGTGCTTAAGACTGCCCTGAAACCACGCTGGATCGCAGGACTCCTGTTTGCCCTGGCCATATCCACCGTGTTTGTGCTGCTCTCCGAGTGGCAGTTCTCGGCAGCCGAAAGTGAGGGCCCGCCGCCTGCCGAGGACACCGAAGTGGTTCGTCCCCTGACCGAGGTCTTCACTCCCGGCGGACCGCTGTACGGCACCCAGGCTGACCAGATGGTCACCTTCAGCGGATCCTTCGACCCCGAGGACCAGGTCCTCATCGACAACCGGCTGCTGGATGGCAAAGAGGGCTACTGGGTAGTCACCGCGTTCGACGTCGACGGCGCTCCGCAGGACGCCTCGATTCCCGTGGTTCGCGGCTGGGCCGAAGAAGCAGACGACGCGGGAACCGCTCCCGAGGGCGACGTCACCATTACCGGCCGGCTGCTGCCGCCGGAAGCCCCGGTTGCCGGACCGGTGCCCGCGGGCACCGTCGCCGCACTGTCCAGCGCCGAACTGGGCAACATCTGGGACAAGCCGCTGTACTCCGCGTTCGTCACGGCGCATGAGACGACGGTGGACGGAACTCCGGCAGATACCGGGCTGCAGACCGTCACCGTGGATCCCCAGCCGCAGGAAACCACCATCAACTGGCTGAACATCTTCTATGCCGTCGAATGGGTAGTCTTCGCCGGATTCTCCGTCTTCCTGTGGTGGCGGCTGCTGGCTGATTCATACCAGCGCAGCCTCGAAGAGGACGAGTACGAGGACGACGATGATGAAGACGACGACGAGTACGACGAAGAACCAGGCACAACGAGCAGTGAGGTAAAGAATTGAGCGACCCCGCAGTGACCCGGCCGCCCCGCCCCAAGAAGAAGAAGCGCCGCTTCGGAGGCACCCACGCGCAGATCCGGACAGCCCTGGCCTTCTACAAGGTCTCATCCTGGGTAACGGGTATCTTCCTGCTGCTGCTCGTGGCCGAAATGGTCATGAAGTACATGCTCCAGATCCCACCCGTGATTGTAGGCGGCCTGAACCTCTACACAGCCGTGCTCATTGCGCACGGCTGGCTGTACGTGGTGTACCTCTTCGCTGACTTCCGCCTTTGGCAGCTGATGCGCTGGCCGTTCTCGAAGTTCATTGTGATTGCCCTGGGCGGCGTGGTGCCGTTCCTGTCCTTCATCGTGGAAGCACGCACCCACAAGCAGGTTCTCGCGGAACTCGCTGCCCACCCGGAAGCCGCCAAGCGCTACTAGCCGCCTTCGGGGGGAGGCGGCAAGCCGCCCAAGGTGCGTGCGGTGCACTGTGGCGACTATCCTTGAAACCGTGACTAATCCCGCGACTGCTCCCATTGAAGAGCGCCCCGTCCTGGTTGTGGACTACGGTGCCCAGTACGCCCAGCTGATTGCCCGGCGCGTACGCGAAGCCGACGTCTACTCCGAGGTCGTGCCGCACACCTACAGCACCCAGGAACTCCTGGCCAAGAACCCCGCAGCGATCATCCTCTCCGGTGGACCTTCCAGCGTGTACGCCGAAGGTGCGCCCAAGGTGGATCCCGAACTGTTCGACGCCGGCGTGCCGGTGTTCGGCATCTGCTACGGCTTCCAGGCCATGGCCGCGGCCCTCGGCGGCAAGGTCGCCGAGACTGGCCTGCGCGAATACGGCTCCACCGATGCCGCCGCAGTAAACGGCTCCCGTTCAATCCTTGAAGGGACGCCGGAACACCAGAACACTTGGATGAGCCACGGTGACAGTGTCCAGGAAGCCCCCGAGGGCTTCGAGGTCCTCGCGAGCACCGCAGGCGCCCCCGTTGCCGCATTCGCGAACGAGGAAAAGAAGCTCTACGGCGTCCAGTGGCACCCGGAGGTCAAGCACTCGGCCCACGGCCAGCAGGTGCTTGAAAACTTCCTGTTCAAGGGTGCACGGCTGGACCGCAGCTGGACCACCGGCAACATTGTCGAAGAACAGGTCGAGCGTATCCGCCAGCAGATCGGTTCCTCCCGCGTCATCTGCGGCCTGTCCGGAGGCGTGGACTCCGCTGTGGCCGCGGCCCTGGTGCAGCGTGCGGTCGGCGACCAGCTGACCTGCGTTTTCGTGGACCACGGACTGCTGCGCGAAGGCGAAGCCGAGCAGGTTGAACGTGACTACGTCGCCGCAACCGGTGTCAAGCTTTACGTCGCCAACGAGCAGGAGCGCTTCCTGAACGCCCTAGCCGGCGTCACGGACCCGGAGACCAAGCGGAAGATCATTGGCCGCGAATTCATCCGGGCCTTTGAAGAAGCCGAACGCGCCATCATGGCCGAAGCCAATGCCGCCGGAGAACCGATCCGGTTCCTGGTGCAGGGCACCCTGTACCCCGACGTCGTCGAATCCGGCGGCGGTGAAGGCGCAGCGAACATCAAGAGCCACCACAACGTGGGCGGCCTGCCGGAGGACATGCAGTTCGAACTCGTTGAGCCGCTTCGCCTGCTGTTCAAGGACGAAGTCCGTGCCGTGGGACGCGAACTCGGCCTGCCCGCCGAGATCGTTGGCCGCCAGCCGTTCCCCGGCCCCGGACTGGGTATCCGCATCATCGGGGAAGTGACCAAGGACCGCCTTGACCTGCTCCGCCGCGCAGATGCCATTGCCCGTGCCGAGCTCACCGCGGCCGGCCTGGACGAGGAAGTCTGGCAGATGCCGGTTGTCCTGCTGGCCGATGTCCGCAGCGTAGGCGTCCAGGGCGACGGCCGCACCTACGGCCACCCGATCGTGCTGCGTCCGGTCTCCAGTGAAGACGCCATGACGGCGGACTGGTCCCGCCTGCCGTACGACCTGCTGGCCCGGATCTCCAACCGCATTACCAACGAGGTGGACGGCGTGAACCGAGTGGTGCTGGACGTCACCAGCAAGCCGCCGGGAACCATCGAGTGGGAGTAGCATCGTAGAGCGCGGGGGACGGCTGAACAGCCGTCCCCCGCGTTGCTATCCGGAGCTATTCGGGCAATTGACGATAGCTTGGAAGGTATGCCAGTTTGGTCGAGATCGTCGCGCGGAAGTGCAGGAAAGAGGGCATCAGTGTCTGAGCAGAATCCCGGGGACAGCGCCTCGGACTTCCTGCTGCCGTGGCTGGCCGGGCTTGGCCAGCACGCCGGGTCGGACACGCTGCTGCATTTCACGGTCACGCCGGAAAACAGCATCGACCTGACCCACGCCCACCCCTCCGGGCTTGCCCAGCTGCTTGCCGGGAGGAAAACCCGGCTCTCAACCCTGCTGCGCGACGCGGACCACTACAGCACTGCAATGCGGGCCGCCAGGGCGCTGCGGGCCAAGATCTACGAACTCGGCTCCGACCGCGGGATCGACGTTGGCTATCTCGCCGCAGGCACCGCTTCCTGGCGCTACGCCTCTGACGAAGCCCTGCGCCCCGAATCCCTGACCGCACCGGTACTGCTGACCGCCGTCAGCCTGACCGTGCATGCCTCCCAGGACGACTACGAGCTCCAGCTCACCGGCAAGGCCGAGCTGAACCCCGCCTTCATCCGCCACCTCGAAAACCAGCAGGGCCTGGAGGTCGACGCCGAATCCCTGGCGCGGCTGGCCTACGGCACGGCCCGGTTTGATCCGCACCCGGTGCTGGAACGGCTGCGCGGCCTCACCGACGGCGTGCGGGGCATGAACATCGAGCACCGCCTGCTCGTCTCCACCTTTGCGGACCTGCCGGACCTCTCCGAGGACACGGCCCTGGACCCTTCCCATCCCATCCTCCGGGCACTGATGGACGCAGCCGTGGACGGCAGCGCAGTGGTAGCCGAACCCGCGGACCCGGGGCTGCCGCCCCTGGATGACCGCGCACCGGCGTCCGAGCTCCTGGTACTGGACGCAGACCGCGAGCAGCAGGACGTGCTGGACCTCGCCGGAGCCGGAAACTCCCTGGTGGTTTCGGCTCCTCCGGGAACCGGCCAAACGCAAACCGCCGTCAATGCGGCCGCTGCCCTGGTGAACGCCGGCAAGTCCGTGCTGGTCGTTGCTGAACGCCGCGGAACCCTGAACGAATTTGTATCCGCGCTGGAGAACCTCAACCTCGGTTCGCTGGTGCTGCAGCTCGGAGCAGGGCTCGGCGAAGACGCCCTGCGGGACCGTCTGGTCCGCGCCATCGTGCGGAACGAGAAGGCTGCTGAGCCGAACCTCGGCAACCTGCACAAGGTTCTCCAGGACAGCCGCCATCAGCTGCGGGACCACGTGAAGTCCCTGCACAACGTCCGGCAGCGCTGGGGATGCTCTCCCTACCAGGCCATGCAGTCCCTGGCCGAACTGACCTCGCTGACGCCCGCCCCGGCAACCACCGTACGGCTCAAGCGCAGCGTCCTGGACAGCATCACGGACCGCACCGAGCTGACCGGCCGCCTGCGCCGCGCCGCTGAACTGGGCAGCTTCTCCCGTGCCGCCGTCTCAAGCCCCTGGTTCGGTGCCAAACTGTTGAACCGCAAGGAAACCGAGGTAGCGCACAGGCTCACCGAGGAACTGGCCGAAGCGCTGCCGCAGCTGCGTGCGCGCGTGCAGGAAGTCGCCGAGCATTCGCAGATTCGGCTGGGTGAGACCTTCGCGCAGTGGGGCGAGCAGCTCGAGCTGCTGGTCGCCGTCCGCGAGAGCCTGGACAAGTTCACTCCGGACATCTTCGACCGTCCCGTTACCGACCTGATTTCCGCTACGGCCTCCTCGTCGTGGCGGCGTGAGCACGGGGTGGACATGAGTTCCATGACCCGTTCGCGGCTGCGCCGGGTGGCCAAGGAGTACATCCGCCCCGGCGTGCACATCGCAGACCTGCACACCTCCCTGGTACAGGTGCAGCAGCAGCGCGGCATCTGGACCCGCTACGCCACTACCCAGCGGCACCCCTCCGTTCCCACCGGACTCGCCGACCTGAACCGGACCTACCTTGGGGTCAAGGAGCAGCTGGATGAGCTGACCCGCATCCTGGCCGGAACCCCGGACAAACCGAACCTCGCAGACCAGTCGCTGGATGACCTGGAAAAGAAGCTGCGTGCCCTCGCCGGGGACAAGGAAACCCTGGAGACCCTTCCCGAGCGCACCCTCCTCGTGAACGAGATGCGCGGACAGGGCCTCGGCGAACTGCTCGATGACCTTGAAGCGCGGGAAGTGACGCCGCGGCAGGTGGGCTATGAGCTGGAACTGGCCTGGTGGCAGTCTGCCCTGGAAGCCATGATCAGCGGCGACGATTACCTGGCAATGTCCGACGGCGACAGCCTGCGCCGGCTGGAAGCCGAATACCGCCTGGCCGACAACGCGCACATCGCCTCTGGTGCTTCGCGGTTGCGCTGGGACCTTGCACGGCGCTGGCGCGAGGGGATCAAGTCCCGGCCCAAGGATGCCGCGAAGCTCCGCGACGTCATCAAGACCGGCCCCCTCACGGTGGATTCCCTCTCCGGGCAGTCCGATGAGCTGGTCTCCTCCCTGCTCCCGGTGTGGGCCGCAAGCCCCCTGCTGCTGCCGATGATGCTTCCGGGATCCCGGCGGTTCGACGCCGTGATCATCCTCGATGCCGAGTCCATGAGCCTGCAGGCCGCCGTGCCGGCGATCGCCCGCGCAGGGCAGGTGCTTGCCTTCGGTGACGGAAACCTGGGCGGACCCCGCCCGTTCACCATCAACATTGAGCAGCCTCAGGCGGGCTCCGGCGCGGACGAACTGCCCAGTGCCTTTGACGCCCTTGCCCGCATCCTCCCTGTCCGCAGCCTCTCTACGGTCTACCGCGGAACCGACAAGCACCTGCTCAAGCAGCTCTCCGAAGAGTTCTACGACGGACAGCTCGCCTGGGTGCCGCGCGGAGATGAAGTGGCCACAGGGGAACGGCCGCTCACGGTGGAGTACCTCGCGGACGGCACCGGCATGCCCAGCGCAGACCAGGAGGGCGTTGAGAGCGTCTCGGCCGAGGTCAACCGGGTTGTGGACCTGGTCTTCGAGCACGTACGGCGCCGGCCCAGCCAGTCCCTGGCAGTCATAACGGCCAGCCCGCGTCATGCCGTCCGGGTGGCGGAAGCTATCCGCGTGCAGATGGCGAACTTCCCGTGGGCAGCGGATTTCTTCGCTCCCGGAGCCGAATCATTCCGGGTGGTCCCGGCCGACCGCGCCGCCGGCCTGGTCCGGGACGCAGTGATCTTCTCGCTCGGTTTCGGAAGGACCCCGCACGGGCGGGCACTGCACAACTTCGGCCTGCTCTCCGAGCCCGGTGGACGAGGACGGTTCGTCAATGCGATGACCCGTGCCCGTTACCGGCTTCACGTGCTGACCTGTTTCCAGCCCTCGGACCTCGACGAATCGCGGCTGGGCCACGGAGCGCGAGACTTCTACCAGCTCCTGGTGCGTGAACTCGACGGCGGGCCAGTGCAGCCTGCCGCTGACCGCCCGGCCGGCAACTCAATCATGGCGGACGACCCGCTGGTGGCGGACCTGGTGGGAAGGCTGCGGTCGCGGGGCGCCGAGGTCTGGGACCACTACGACGACGTCATCGACATTGTGGCTACTGTCCGGCGTTCCGCGGATGCGGATCCAGCTGTTCCCATGGCCATCGAGTCTGACGGAACTGCCCGGTACCGGGGAATGAGCGTACGGGAGCGCAGCCGGCTGCGTCCCCAGCTGCTCGAACGGCTCGGCTGGCGCTACATGCCGCTGTGGACCATCGAAGTTTTTACCGATCCCGCCACCTGCGCGGACCTGGTGGGCCGCTACCTGGGCCTGCCGTCTCCGGCCCCCGAGCCTGAGCCCATCCGCGAAGTACACCCGGCAGCTGCGCAGGCAACCGTGGTGCCGCACGGCAGCACACGGATCCGCCCGCGTTCAGAGGAACAAACCAATCCGGCCATCCGGGCCGCGGCGGCAGCTGCGGCTGCGGCCGGCGGAATCGACAGGCAGCATGAACCAGGAACAGAACAGCCCTCCTGACGCGGGATCCGGCACTGGAGCGCAGGCGCACGGTGAAAGCCAGGGACAGGAGAAGGTGAATCGGCCTGCGGCCGCCGGGAGCAGCAAACGCCGGTCCCGGCGAAGCACCTCGGCGCCCACCAGGCTGAAGCAGGCGGCGCAGCTGTTACACACGGCACCTGCCGTCCCCCAGCCCGCGGTCGCCAAGCCATCCGGTGACGGATCCGCCACCGGCGCATCCGCACCCGCTGACGAAGCGGGGGCCCTGCCGCAGACCGCCGCAGAAGACGACCCCCGCGCTTGGGGGGACTCTCCCGAGGACGGTTCCGCCTGGCTTCTTGAACAGCGTCCGCCGCACTGGGGGTAACTGTGCCGGAGGATCCGGACCGCCACCGGCCAGGAATCCAGCCGGCCCCAGGCTAGGGGCCCGGACCCGGCACGCCCTTCGGGACGAAGTAGAGTCCGCCGCGGGCTGAGGCGACGGCCAGCTCAGGGGCGGCGGCTGCCGGGGCTGCGACCACAACGAGTTGTTCATCAGCTGCTGCGGTTGTCCCCGGCCATGACGTAGTCCCGCCGTCCGTGCCGGTAATCCACAGCACGGGCACGCCGGAGGCGAGGACAACCGGTGGGCCGGCGCCGTCGAACCCCTCTTCCGGAGTTGCCACCACGTCTACCAGGCTTCCAGGCGAGAGCAGCCGTGCCGCGGCCGGATCCGCCGGTCGAAGGGGAAGGGCAGCGGTTCCCGCCGGGGACCCGGTCAGCAGTCCGTCGCCGACCAGGACAGTTTCGCTGACCAGGCCGCCGCCGCGCACCGGCACCGCAAGTTGCCTGCCCACCGCCGTTTGAGCTTCATGGAAAGCCCCGGGCGGTACGGCTCGGGGCGGCAGGCTGATCATCCGAAGATCCCGCTGCGCGATGACATGGCCGGCGGGCAGGTCCCCTGCGGCTGCGGCAACGATTGCTGTCGCGGGGTCCGGGGGCAGCAGCGCCTCGACTGCTATGCCTGCAGCTGCAGCAGCCAGCAAACCAGCGAGAAGCCGCCGGCGCCGAACCAGGAACCGGCGAAACCTTCCCCTCGGGTGTCCGGTGCCGGGACGCAGGGGAGGAGTTTTGGAACCGGGCGCTCGGGGGCTGTCCCGCCTGCCGGGAACGCGGCCGAGCCGCCGTTTGCTGAACATGCGGCAACGCTAGGCGCGGCAGGGAACTCCGGAAAGCCGGGCGACTGGGGCCGGGTACAACAAAGGCGCCCCGGGCTCCTGTGGAGGAGCGGGACGCCTTCCTGCCGGGCCGCCGCGAACGGGAACCGGAAACGTGACTAACTGGCGGCGGGTGCCGCTGCAGATGATGCCGCAGCCGAAGATGCGGCCGGAGCAGCCTTGGGCGATTCCTTGGCCGTTTCCTTGGCGGGCACATCCTTGGAAGGGGCAGCCGGAACAGTGGATGCCGCATCGCGTGAATCCGTGCGGTAGAAGCCGGAGCCCTTGAAAACCACACCCACGCTGTTGAACTTCTTGCGCAGGTTGCCGCCGCACTCGGGGCAGACGGTCAGGCTGTCATCGGTGAAGGACTGCTGGATATCGAACGCGTGACCGCAATCCTTGCAGGCATAGGCATACGTGGGCACTCTTACTCCTCCTGAAGGGCGAAAGGAAGGCCTCAGCAGTGTCGCTGTCCGCCGAAGCGGCGGAAGGATTGGCACTCTGCGGCCTAGAGTGCTAAGTATACACCTCTCAGCGGGCTACCCGCGTATAACCGCCGGGGCGCAGGACCCCATCCACCGGTACGTCCAGGGCATCAGCGGGAAGGGTTCCCGCAGGGACGAACTCATGATCGTGGACCACGGCAACCACCGGTGCCGCGCCGCCGGCCGCCCGGTACCTGGTCAGGAAGCGGTCATAATAGCCACCGCCCTTGCCCATCCTTGTTCCGTCTTCGGAGACGGCCAGTGCCGGAATGAGCAGCAGGTTCAGTTCCATGATTTCGGGAAGGTCCCACCGGGGCCCGGCAGGTTCCGGAATCCCCGGAAAGAGGCCGGGAACCAGTGCTGCACCGGGAGTCCACGGACACCAGGACAGCTGGTGCCCCGGTTCACAGACCGGAACCACAACGGTGTGGCCGGCGTCCGCCAGCGCCCCGAGCAGTGCGGAAGTGTCCGGCTCGGTTCCCGCGGAGAGATAGCAGCTGACCATGGAGCCCGGTTCGAGGCCCTGGAGCAGGGGTGCCGCCGCGTCGGCAAGCTGCTGCGCAGACTCCCCGCCGCGCAGCTCCCGGCGCTTTTGCTTGAAACGGCTGCGGACCTGTTCCTTCATGTCGTCGGTCATTGACCTATTGTGCCTGCCGCGAGGGTACATTTGGCGCGCTGAGCGTTCACTTAGGTACTCTTACCGTCATGACCTCACGCCCTAAGATCACCAAAGCCGTAATTCCCGCCGCCGGCCTGGGTACGCGCTTCCTTCCGGCCACCAAGGCCATGCCGAAGGAAATGCTTCCGGTGGTGGACAAGCCGGCCATCCAGTACGTCGTAGAAGAGGCCGTCAACGCCGGCATGCCGGACATCCTGATGATCACCGGCCGCAACAAGCGTTCCCTCGAGGACCACTTCGACCGGGTTCCCTTCATCGAGCAGACCCTGAAGGACAAGGGCGACGACGAGAAGCTTGCCCTGGTCCGGGAGTCTTCCGAACTGGGCGAGATCCACTACCTGCGCCAGGGCGACCCGAAGGGCCTTGGCCACGCGGTATTGCGCGCCAAGCTGCATATCGGTGATGACCCGTTTGCCGTCCTGCTCGGTGACGACCTGATTGACGCCCGCGATCCGCTGCTGGAAACCATGGTGGAAGTCCAGGCCAAGACGGGCGGCTCCGTTGTCGCCCTCATCGAGGTTGAACCGGACCAGATCAGCGCTTACGGCTGCGCCGACATCTCCGTCATCGAGGGTGAAGACTACGTCCGCGTCAACAAGCTCGTGGAGAAGCCCGACGCCGCCGATGCGCCGTCGAACCTTGCCGTTATTGGCCGCTACGTCCTGCACCCCTCCGTTTTCGGCGTCCTGGAAGAAACCGGCCCCGGCCGGGGCGGCGAAATCCAGCTCACCGACGCTCTCCAGACCCTCGCGGGAACCGAAGGTGAAGGCGGCGGCGTGTACGGCGTCGTCTTCCGCGGCCGCCGCTACGACACCGGTGACAAGCTCAGCTACCTCAAGGCTGTTGTCACCCTTGCCTCCGAGCGCGAAGACCTCGGCCCGGACCTGCGCGCCTGGCTGAAGGACTTCAACACCTCCGACGAAGGCTAACTCCGTGCTGGGGTCGGCGATCTGGCCGGTGACGCTGGAAAGCGGCGACCTCGTCCTCCGGCCGATCCGCTACCGCGACCGCACCGAATGGAATTCGGTGCGGTCGCGCAATGCCCGCTGGATTGGGCCGTGGGAAGCCACGAATCCGCTGCCCGGCGGTGTCCTGCCGTCCTACGCAGGGATGGTCCGCAGCCTCAACCAGCAGGCGCGCCAGGACACAGCCCTGCCGTTCGTGATCACTGAACGCCAGGCCGGAGTGCGCAGGCCCCCGGCGATCGTGGGACAGCTGACGGTTTCCTCCATTCTCTGGGGCTCCGCCCGTATGGCGACGCTTGGCTACTGGGTGGACGAGGCACGTGCCGGCCGGGGTATCGCACCGACAGCGGTTGCGCTGGCCACCGACCACTGCTTCCGGGTCCTGGGGCTGCATCGGATGGAAATCAACATCCGTCCGGAAAACATGCCCAGCCGGCGCGTCGTCGAGAAACTTGGCTTCCGCGAAGAAGGCCTGCGGCGCCGCTACCTCCACATTGCGGGTCAGTGGGCTGACCACCTCAGTTTCGCCCTCACCGCGGAGGAAGTTCCGGAAGGGCTGCTTTCCCGTTTGCCTTCAGCCCGCTGACCTCGGGTTTTGCGCTGGATTTCCTCCTGACGTGATTCGACACACCCCTTTCCAATCCCGCGTCCGGTGAGGGTTTTCTTCTACGGTCGTAGTTGTGGACTTCCCTCTTAACAGCTCTTTGGTCCTGGCGGCAGCCGTCGGGCTCTGGATGCTGTGGGTCGCCCCTCAGTACCTGCACGGAAAGCAGGTGCCTGCACAGTCTTCCGGACGTGCCGGCACCGCCGAACGCGCGCCCAGCAGTGCCGCCACCGAACCGGACCCGAGTTCTCAGGGGAACACCATGTACAACACCAGCACCGGCGCCCAGCACACGCCGCACCTGAGAGCGGGCTCCGGCACCCCTGCCGAAGATCATCCGGCTGCTGCTCCCGGCCCCCTGAAGATCCGCTACGGACGGCTGTTCCTCGCCGTCGTGGGGCTGGTCTGCGTCTTCGCGGTGGTTGGCGGCGGCGCAGCCGCACTGTTCGGCGCCGTCTCCGGCTGGATCCCTGCCGGCGCTGCCCTCGGTGCGGCCGCCTCCGTGGTTTCGCTGCGCAGCCTCGCCGTCCGTGACAAGCGTGAACGCCGGGTCCGGCGTGCCGCCGCTGCCGCTGCCGCCACACAGGATGCCGCTCCGCAGGTTCCGCTGCGCAGCAACCCGAAGGCTGACACGGTGTTCGACGCCGCCGGCACTGACGCGGATCGCCCGGCTGATCTTCCCGCAGCTGCAGACACTGTCGTTCCCGCGGCTCCGCAGCCGAAGCCCGTTCCGCGGCTGACCGCACAGGAACTGCGCGCCGCGGCACTGGCCGAAGCGGCAAAGAGCGCCGAAGCGTCTTCCTGGGAGCCCGTGGCGGTTCCTAAACCGACCTATGTGGACGCTCCGGCGGCGCCCCGACCGGCACCGGCGCCGCTTGCTGTTCCCGCTTCACCGAAGCCCGTCCTGAAGACCCCCATCCGTCCGGTTGCCGCTCCGGCACCGGGCAGCACCGCGATCGACCCCCGGCCCGCCACCGGCATCCTGAATCTGGACGACGTCCTCCAGCGCCGCCGGGCCTAGCACCCGCGCAGTGTGCCCAGGTGGAGGCAGGCAGGCAGGCCGTCCATCCTCCGGCCGGAACCTGAGGCAGGTGCCCCCGCGGATACTGCTCGAAGGGGCTGGGCTGGCTGTTCCGCTGGCCGAACTCCTGGCTTCGCGGCGGCTTGTCCTGGACTCGTGGGTTCACGAGCGCACCTTTGACCGCCCCGGTGCCGGTGCGACGGCGCTCTACCAGGTGCGCGCCATCGACCCCGCGGGACTTCCGCTCACCCTCCACGCAGGAGCGACCACCTCTCCGGCTGCTGCTGCCGGGCCGGTGCTGCGGACCTCCCTCGACGGTGTTCGCCTGTTCCTCTGGCTGCACCCCAATGACCCATTACTCCCGGACCTGGCGTGGGCCCTTTCGGCGGCCGGAATGGCACGGAAGCTCTTCGGCTCCGCAGACGCGGATCGCGTGGAGCTGACGGTTATTGGCTACCGCCCCCTGCGGCGTGCGGTTGTCCACGCGGTGCTCGGGCGCAGGGAGGCATACGTCAAGGTGGTGCTGCCCACCCACGCCGAAGGCCTGCGGCACCGGCACCAGCTGCTGGCAGGGTCCGCGGTGCCCGCCGCCGCGCTGCTGGCTGGAGCCGAAGGCCGCAGCGCCGTCGTGCTTTCCCCGCTCCGGGGAAGGCCGCTGCTTTCCGGGCTGGCAGACGGCACCAGCACCATCACGGCAGCGGACCTTCTCCGCATCCTTGACTCCCTTCCCGCGACGGCGCTGGAACTGCAGCGCCGTCCGGCGTGGGCAGAGCGTGCACGGGCCTACGGGCGGGCCGCCACATCGGTCCTGCCACAGGACACACAGCGAATTCGCAGTATCTCCCGCGGCGTCGAATCGATGGTGGAAGGCCTCGATCCGGGACCCGTTGTCCCTGTGCACGGTGACTTCTACGAAGGAAATCTGCTGGCGGCGGACGGCAGGATCACCGGAGTCCTGGACGTAGACGGCATGGGGCCCGGACACCGCGTCGATGACCTGGCCTGTTTCCTGGGGCATCTGGAGGTGCTCGCCCGGCTGTCGCCGGAGTCATCCCTGCCGGGCAGGGTGGCGGAATACCGCCCGGGTTTCGAAGCCGCTGCGGAAGCGGCAGGCAGCTCTGCCGCGGCGCTCAATGCCCGGGCGGCCGGAGTGGCGCTCAGCCTTGTCCCCGGCGCCAGGGAAGGCCGGAAGCATGACAGGCAGTCCAACGCGGCGCTGCGGCTGGCCGCCGCCGAAGGACTGCTGGACCTGGCCCGCCGGAGCCACGGCGCCTGATCAGCCCCGTCCACTGCGTCAAATGGCCGCCCAATATCCGGTGAAGCACCTCACCTGCGTAGGCTAAAGGAATGCAATCGAGCACCAGCGCATCCAGCCCCAGCCCCGGCACGTCCATCACGGCGATCGGCCTCGACATTGGCGGCACCAAGACCCACGGAATCCGGCTGGAGGGACAGGCCGCAGTGGCAGAAGCGGTCAGTGGAAGCGCAAACGTCCAGAATGTTTCACGCGAGCAGGCGCGGTGCAATCTGGCGGAGATTTTTGCTGCGCTGGGCACCCACGGCATCACCCGCGTCATTGCGGGGTCCGGGGGAGTGGACACGGAGCAGGATGCGGCCGCACTCAGGGAACTGATCCTGGAACACGTCCCCGGAGCAGACGTGACCGTTGTCCATGACACCCGCCTGATCCTCGCCGCCGGAGAAGCTCCGGACGGGATCGGCCTCATAGCAGGAACCGGATCCGTTGCCTGGGGCATGGCACCGGACGGCACGCAGGCACGGTCCGGTGGCTGGGGCTACCTCCTCGGAGACGAAGGCAGTGCCTACTGGATTGGCCGGGAAGCCGTCCGCCACACGCTGCGCCTGCATGACCTGGGACAGGAACCGGACCGGTTGGCAGCAGAGCTGCTGCTCGCCGTCGGCGTCGAAGCCCCGGACGCGCTGATTGCACGGTTCCATGCGGACACCGGCCGCCGCTACTGGGCCTCCATGGCCCGGGTGGTCTTCGACGCGGCCCAGGAGGGCCACGCACCCAGCCGCAGCATCATTGCCACAGCCGCCCGCGACCTCGCGTCCCTGGTGGCCGACGTCGCAGCGAGGCTGGGCATCAGCGGCCCGGTGGTGGTGGGCGGCGGAATCGGGGTGCACCAGCCGCTGCTCCAGGAACTGCTTCTGGCCGGCCTGTCCGCCCGCGGACTGGGCGACATCCGCTTCCTCAGCCAGGACCCCGTATTCGGCGTGCGGTACCTCCTGCAGGGCGAAACAGCATGAGCGAGCGCGGTTTCGATGTCCGGGTTGGCGCCTATGCCGTAGTGGTCCGGGACGGGCAGATCCTGCTTGCGCACTGGAACCAGCACGGCAACTCCGCCTGGACGCTGCCCGGCGGCGGACTCGAATACGGAGAGGACGCTCCCACCGCTGCGGTACGCGAGGTCCTCGAAGAAACCGGCTTCACCGTGGAACTGCAGGACCTGCTGGGTGTGGACAGCCACTTTGTTCCCGCCGAGCGCCGGATGCGCGGTGAGGGACGGATGCTCCACGCGCTGCGGGTGATCTACCGGGCCCGGGTTACCGGAGGCAGCCTGGTGAACGAAGCGGCGGGCAGTACCGACGAGGCAGCCTGGTTCCCGCTTGCGGAAGTGACGGGTCTGGAAAGGGTGGGTTTGGTGGATGTGGCGCTGAAACTACTCGAAGCCGCGCCCGACGGCGGTACGGCGCCCCTAAGCTAGGGGCGTAAACCAAGCATCCGCTGGACTCAGGTGCCGGAAACCACATAGCTTAATTCCACGGCTTGTCAGCATACTGCCGTTTCTTGCCCGTATGCGAGACCGTCGCACCCAACCACGGAGGCAGCCATGTCCATTCCGGACGCCACAGAGGCTCGGCAGGATTCCGCCGAGCCCATGATCCGCTTCCGCGGCGTGACCAAGTCATACGGGGACACGGAGTCCGCCGCCGTGGAGAATCTCTCCCTGGACATCGCCAGGGGAGCCATCACCGTATTCGTGGGTCCTTCCGGCTGCGGCAAGACGACGTCCCTGCGCATGATCAACCGGATGGTTGAACCGACATCCGGCACCATCCATGTTGACGGCAAGGACGCAGCGGGGATCGCGCCTTCCGCGCTGCGCCGCTCCATGGGATACGTCATGCAGTCCTCGGGACTGCTCCCGCACCGCTCGGTCCTGGACAACATTGCCACCGTCCCCCGCCTCAACGGAGTCCCGCGGAAGCAGGCCCGTGAGCGGGCGGCGGAACTGCTCGACGTCGTGGGCCTGGACCCAGCCATGGGCAAGCGCTACCCCGCGCAGCTTTCCGGCGGCCAGCAGCAGCGCGTAGGTGTGGCCCGCGCCCTGGCTGCGGACCCTCCGGTGCTGCTGATGGATGAACCGTTCAGCGCCGTCGACCCCGTGGTCCGCAGCGAACTGCAGCAGGAGCTGCTGCGGCTGCAGCGGGACCTCGCCAAGACCATCGTGTTTGTCACCCATGACATAGATGAAGCGACAATCCTGGGCGACAAGGTCGCCGTCTTCGCCGTCGGCGGCCGCCTGGCCCAGTACGACAGCCCGGAAGGAATCCTGCGCGCTCCGGTTGACGACTTCGTCGCCGGCTTCGTGGGACGGGACCGCGGTTTCCGGCACCTGGGCTTCCAGCCCGGCGCAGGGGTTCCTGTGCATCCCGTCCAAACCCTGGACCCGGCTGAGCTGGCGGATCCCGCCGTTCCGGTTCAGGGCGGCTGGGCGCTGGCAGTTGACGACGGCGGACGGCCGCTGGGCTGGGTGCCGGCCAGCAGCCGGGAAACGGTCACCTCTCCGGGCCAGCTGGTGCCCGGCGGATCACTGCACCGCCGTGGCGAGAGCCTGCGCAGCGCCCTCGACGCGGCGCTGTCCTCCCCGTCGGGACTCGGCGTCGTCGTGGATGACAACGGAGCCGCCGTGGGCATTGTCCGCGCCGGAGAAATTTTTGAACTGATCGAGGCTGCCCGGCTGCGCCGCGGCAAGGCACTGCACGGTTCGGCGGTCTGAGCATGGACTGGTTCTGGTCCAACACGGAGATGATCTCCCGGCTGACCGCACTGCACCTGTTCCAGGCCGTGGTGCCGCTGCTGCTGGGCCTACTGATCGCCGTGCCGCTGGCACAGTTCGCCCGGCTGCACCGGTTTGCCGGGGGAGCGATCCTGGGGTCCTCGGCGATCCTCTACACGATTCCGTCCCTGGCCCTCTTCGTCCTGCTGCCGGTGATCCTCGGAACCCGGGTCCTGGACATCACCAACGTGGTGGTGGCACTCACGATCTACGCCGTCGCCCTGCTGGTGCGCTCCACCGTGGATGCGCTGAACTCGGTGGACGACGACGTCCGGCAGGCCGCCACGGCCATGGGCTACCGTCCGCTGCGGCGATTTTTCGCCGTGGACCTGCCGCTGTCCCTGCCCGTCCTCTTCGCCGGCCTGCGGGTGATCTCGGTGTCCAACATGTCCCTGGTGAGCGTGGGAGCGCTGCTGGGCATCGACAGCCTCGGCCGGCTGTTCATGGACGGCCTGTACCGGAACTTCCCCACCGAAATCGTGATCGGCATAGCACTGATCCTGCTCCTGGCCCTCGTGCTGGACCTGGTCCTGGTGCTGGCCCAGCGTCTCCTGACCCCCTGGAGCCGGGCCGTGAAGCGCGGCGGACCGAAGCTGCCGCTCAACACGGTTGAGGCACGGACGGCGGCCGGCTGATGGATTACTCATCTGACAACGTCCTGGTCCAGATGTTCGAGTGGCTGACCGCCGAGAGTTCCTGGACCGGCACCGGCAGCATTCCGCAGCGGATCCTGGAGCACCTTGGCTATACCGCGCTCGCCGTCGGAATCGCCGCCCTGATTGCCGTGCCGCTGGGACTGTACATCGGGCACACGGGCCGCGGGCGCGTCGTCGTCGTTTCCGGAGCGGGGATCCTGCGCGCCCTGCCAACGCTGGGGCTGGTTTTCCTCTTTGTGCTGCTGGCCGGGATCGGGCTGATGCCGCCCATCTGGGCGCTGGTGCTGCTGGCCATTCCGCCCCTGCTGGCAGGAGTCTATGCCGGGATCTCTTCCGTGGACCGCACCGTCGTGGACGCAGCGAGGGCCATGGGCATGACCGAGCTCCAGATCCTTTTCCGGGTTGAACTGCCCAACGGATTCAAGGTCCTCTTCGGCGGATTCCGCGCCGCCGTGCTGCAGGTGCTGGCCACTGTCTCGGTGGTCGCGTTCATCTCCCTGGGCGGGCTGGGCGTGTACCTGATCGAGGGAACCCAGCTGCGGGACAACGGGCGCCTCTTCGGAGGCGCGCTGCTGATCGCGCTGCTGGCCCTCGCCGTTGATTTGGTGCTGGCGGCCGTCCAGCGCCTCGCTCTTTCGCCGGGGCTGCGCAGCAGAACCCGGAAACCGGCCAACCACCGCCGCCGTCAGCCATCCCCTGCCGGCCTCGCAGAAGGAACAACAGCATGAGAACTCTTACCCGTCCGGGCACCCGGAAAACCCTCACCGGTGCCGCAGGCCTCACCACGGTCCTGATGCTCGCCGCATGCGGTGCCAATTCGGATCCGCAGAGCGTTGAGTCATCCTCCGCGCCCACCGGCATCGAAGACTCGGCGACCCTGATTGTGGGTTCGGCCGACTTCCCCGAATCCCAGATCATCGCCGAGATCTACGCCGGCGCCCTGAACGCCGAGGGCATCCAGGCCAGCACGCAGCCCGGCATCGGTTCACGCGAGATCTACTACCGTGCGCTGGAAGACGGATCCGTCCAGGTCATTCCGGACTACACCGGAAACCTGCTGCTCTTCGCGGACACCGAAGCCACTGCACAGTCCGCCGAAGAGATCATGGACGCGCTTCCGGATGCTCTGAAGGAAGAGTCGCCGGACATGAACATTGCGGTGCTGGACCCCGCCAAGGCTGAAAGCAAGGATGCCCTGGTAGTCACGCAGGCGACCGCCGAGAAGTACAGCCTGACCTCCCTGGAGGATCTGGCCAAGGTCTGCGGAGAAATCACCATCGGCGCACCCACCACCTTCCAGGAACGCGCCTACGGCCTGCCCGGCCTGAAGGAAAAGTACGGCTGCGAGCCGGCCGGCTTCGAAGCCATCAACGACGGCGGCGGCGAGGCCACCCTGCAGGCACTGTTGACCGATAAGGTCCAGGCAGCTGACATCTACACCACCACGCCCTCCATCGAGGAGAACTCCCTGGTAGTGCTCGAGGACCCGAAGAACAACTTCATCGCCCAGCAGGTTGTCCCGCTGGTCAACCTGGATGCCGTCAGCTCCGAAGCCCAGGACGTGCTCAACAGCATCTCCGCTGTGCTGACCACCGAAGACCTGATCTCCCTGAACCAGGCAGTCTCCGGGGACCAGAAGCAGGATCCCAAGGACGCAGCCAAGGCCTGGCTGGAAGAAAAGGGCCTCGCCTAGGGTTCTTCCGTCCCGGATAGGTCCCTCACTTCCATCGAGAGGCCAGTTACGGCTCCAATCGTCCGCGAAAGGAGCCGTGACTGGCCTCTCGGCGTAGTGGTTGGGGAGGGACGGAGGCGGTTATGGCATTCTGTGTAGATGGCCGAATTCACCCAGTCCCAAAAGCTCCATAACGTCCTCTATGACATCCGCGGGCCGCTCCTTGAGCACGCGCAGCGCATGGAGGCGGCGGGACAGCGAATCCTGAAGCTCAACATCGGCAACCCCGCCCCGTTCGGGTTCGAGGCGCCGGAAGCGATCCTGGTGGACATGATCCGCCACCTGCCCACAGCCCAGGGGTACAGCGATTCCCGCGGCATCTTCTCCGCACGCACAGCCGTTGTCCAGTACTACCAGGGCCGCGGCATCCAGAACATCGATGTCGATGACGTGTACCTGGGCAACGGCGTCAGCGAACTGATCACGATGTCCCTGCAGGCGCTGCTGGACACCGGCGACGAAATCCTGGTGCCAACCCCGGACTACCCGCTGTGGACCGCCTCGGTGTCCCTGGCCGGCGGCACCGCCGTGCACTACCTCTGCGACGAGGAGAACCACTGGTGGCCGGACATCGCCGACATGGAAGAGCGGATCACGCCGCGCACCAAGGGCATTGTGCTCATCAACCCGAACAACCCCACCGGTGCGGTGTACCCCGAACACGTGCTGCGCCAGATCGTGGACCTGGCCCGGAAGCACGGCCTGATCATCTTTGCCGATGAGATCTACGAAAAGATCCTGTACGACGGCGCGGTGCACATCAACGCGGCCTCCCTCACCGGGGACGACGTCCTTTGCCTGACTTTCAGCGGCCTGTCCAAGGCCTACCGGATTGCCGGGTTCCGCAGCGGCTGGATGACCATTTCCGGCCCGAAGCGTGCGGCCGCGGACTACATCGAGGGCATCAACCTGCTGGCCAACATGCGCCTGTGCGCCAACGTTCCGGCCCAGCACGCCATCCAGACCGCGCTTGGCGGCTACCAGAGCATCAACGACCTGATCCTGCCCGGCGGCCGGCTTAAGGCGCAGCGCGATCTTGCCTACAAGATGCTCAATGACATTCCGGGCGTCAGCGTCGAAAACGCCGAGGGTGCGCTGTACCTCTTCCCGAAGCTGGATCCCGAGGCCTACCCAATCGAATCGGACGAGATGTTCGCGCTGGACCTGCTCAAGCAGCAGAAGATCCTGGTCTCGCACGGCACGGCGTTCAACTGGATCCGGCCTGACCATTTCCGGATGGTGACGCTTCCGGCACTCGAGGACATCGAGGATGCCATCTCCCGCCTGGCGGAGTTCCTCAGCACCTACAAGCCCGGTACCTCCAAGCCGTAACCTTCGGTCCTGCTGCCGCCCGCGGCAGCAGGACGTCAGGCTTCGCGGGCTGCGCGGGCAGCCTCGAGGCGCTCCCGGGCGCCCTCGAGCCAGGACTCGCAGCGGGTGGCCAGCGCCTCACCCCGCTCCCAGAGAGCGAGTGACTCCTCGAGGCTCGCTCCGCCGGCCTCCAGCCGGGTTACCACGGCCACGAGCTCGTCGCGTGCCTGCTCGTAGCTCATGGCCTCGATGTCGGCCGGGAGTGCTGCTGTTTCATTCATGGTGTTCTCCTCCAATGGAAAGTCGGTTAGCGGTGTCCGGTGGCAACGGCGCCGAGCTCCCCGGCGGCCACGCGGATGCGCAGCTGGGCGTCGGTCTCAACTTCCGCGGCGTCCCGGACAACGGAGCCGTCTGCGAGCTGCACCACGGCATAGCCCCGGTCCAGGGTCTTCTGCGGTGAGAGTGAGCGGACCTGCGCGCGGAGGTAGCTGATCTTGTCTGCATCGCGCCGGACCTCGGACCGCATCGCCGAGAACGCGCGGTCCCGGAGCCGTGCCACGTCCTCGGCCCGGGAAGCGAGCATGGTTTCCGGAGCGGAGAGGACCGGGCGGGTCCGGATGTGGGCCAGCCGGTCTGTTTCCCGGCTGAGCATGAGCTCCATGATCCGGCGCAGCTGCGAGCGTGCCGTACCGATCCGCGAAAGCTCCTCGCCGACGTCGGGCACAACGCGCTTCGCCGCGTCCGTGGGAGTTGACGCGCGGAGGTCCGCTACCTCGTCCAGCAGCGGACGGTCAGCCTCGTGGCCGATGGCGCTGACCACTGGAGTCTGCGCAGCGGCAACCGCCCGGATCAGATCTTCATGGCTGAAGGGCAGCAGGTCCTCCAGGGACCCGCCGCCGCGCGCAATGACAATCACGTCCACTTCCGGCATGGCATCGAGGGAAGCGAGGGCCCGGGTCACTTCGGCAACGGCGTTCACGCCCTGGACCGCAACCTCCCGGACCTCGAATTCAACGGCGGGCCAGCGCAGTGCAGCGTTGCGCATGACGTCCTTCATGGCATCCGAGTTACGGCCCGTGATGAGCCCAATCCGGCCGGGGAGCAGCGGCAGCCGCTGCTTGCGGGCTGCCGCGAACAGGCCCTCGGCGGCGAGTGCCTGGCGAAGGCGTTCGATCCGGGCCAGCAGGTCTCCCAGGCCCACGGGCCGGATGTCCCTGGTCTGCATGGACAGCCGGCCGGTCTTCACGTAGAAGTCCGGCTTGATCAGTGCCACCACCCGGGCGCCGCGCTCCAGTGGAAGCTCCAGGCGGTTCATGACCGTGCTCCACACCGTCAGGGACAGGGACACCTCGGCATCGACGTCGCGCAGGGTAATGAAGGAGGCGTTCGAACGGCGGTTCAATTCAATGACCTGGCCCTCAACCCACGCCGCCGGTGCGCGGTCAATGTAGGCCTTCAGGTTCTTGGACAGCAGCGCCAGGGGCCACGGATTCTCCGGGGAGGTCAGGGCTGCCGTGGGCGCGAGGGCGTTTCCGGTATCCGTCTGGTCCGGATCCTGTGCTCCTGCGGCATTCTGCATGTTTCGAACTCCTGTTGGTCCAGCGCCAGGCCGGTCCTTTGCGGCGCCGGTCCTAAGGTTATTGTCTATCAGGTGCCTGGGACACATCGTGTCCGCTGCTCCCGGACCGTGGACAACGGTCTTCGGGTCAGGCCCTTGTGTCCCTGCCGGGCTGCCCGGCTCCGCGGAAAAGATTTGGGAAACTATGCGCACTTTCGGTTCGGCAATCCTGGTCCTTCTAGCACTCGTGCTCTCCGGGGCCGCAGTGGGCAGCGTCTGGCTGGCGCAGAACGTCGTATCCGCGCAGGGATTCGCCCAGCTTGCCCAGCCGCTGGGTGAAGACGAACCGTTCCAGGCCCAGCTGTCCACAGCGGTAGCGTCCCAGGCGAGTGCCGCGGTGACCGACGGCCTGCCGGACGGGCTGGTTTCCCTGGTCGAACCAATCATTGAGCGGGTGGTTTCCGGGTTCCAGGATGCGCCGGGCTACCCCGAGGCCTGGACCCAGACGCTGGAGCGTTCCCACACCGCTACATTCGATGCCGGGACGCCCACCCTGGACCTCGGCCCGCTCCTGACCCTCGTCAACGCTCAGATCGCCGGTGAAATCGGTACCGAACCGGCTGACGCAGGGGAGCGGCTGCTGACGGTTTCCGGCCAGGACCGCAGTGCAGAACTTGAAACCATGGTGCGCTTTGCCGATTCCTGGCCGCTGCTGGCCGCCGCTGCCGTGCTCGCCGCCCTGCTCGGCCTGCTTGTTGCACGACGCCGCTCCACGACGCTCGCGCTGACCGGTGCGGGCCTCGCTGTGCTCGCCGGAGTCCTGTGGCTGGCCTCGGGAGCGGCCGGACGGGTTGTGGAGGGACAGACGCCTGCGAACCCGGTAGCTTCGACGTTCGTGGACGGTTTGGTTCCTCTTGCGCAGGCGAGCTTCCAGTCCTGGCTGCTGGTGCTGCTGATCGGCGGGGGAGTGGCCTTTGTCCTGGGACTGGTGCTTCGCCTGACAGCCGGATCCCGCCGGGATGTGCGCTGACAGCGGACGTGCCAGTTCCGGCTCGGGGGTCCGTCCCCCTACCGGCTAGCATGGAGTCATGACCAGCACAGCCGTTTCCGTGCCGATGCCCACCGTGCCACGCCGTCGCCGCAGCCCCGAAGAGGTTGCTGCCGCTGCGCCGGTGTCCGGAGCGCGCCGGGTCCTGCTCGCGGCGCCGCGAGGCTACTGCGCCGGTGTCGACCGTGCCGTGATCGCCGTCGAAAAGGCACTGGAACACTACGGCCCGCCCGTCTATGTGCGCAAGCAGATCGTGCACAACCTGCACGTCGTCAGCACGCTGGAAGAACGCGGCGCCATCTTCGTCGATGAGACGGACGAGGTGCCGGAAGGCTCCCTGCTGATCTTCTCCGCCCACGGTGTCTCTCCCGCCGTCGTGCAGTCCGCGGAGGACCGCGGCCTGCGCACCATCGACGCCACCTGCCCGCTGGTGACCAAGGTCCACCGGGAAGCCGTGCGCTTTGCCCGGGACGACTTCGACATCCTGCTCATCGGACACGAGGGACACGAGGAAGTCGAAGGCACCTACGGTGAGGCGCCGGACCATATGCAGATCGTCAACGGACCCGAGGATGTGGACAAGATCGAGGTCCGGGACCCGGATAAGCTCATCTGGCTTTCGCAGACCACCCTGTCCGTGGACGAAACCATGACCACGGTGAAGCTGCTGCGGGAGAAGTTCCCGAACCTGCAGGATCCGCCCAGCGACGACATTTGCTACGCCACCTCCAACCGCCAGGCCGCGATCAAGAAGATTGCGCCGGATGCGGACCTGGTGATTGTGGTTGGTTCCGCCAACTCCTCGAACTCCGTGCGGCTGGTTGAGGTGGCGCTGGAATACGGTGCCAAGGCCTCCTACCGCGTTGACTTCGCCAACCAGGTGGACGAGTCATGGTTCGAAGGCGTCTCGACCGTGGGCGTCACATCCGGTGCTTCCGTTCCGGAGAACCTGG
This sequence comes from Arthrobacter koreensis, assembly GCF_009193255.1. Lineage (GTDB taxonomy): Bacteria > Actinomycetota > Actinomycetes > Actinomycetales > Micrococcaceae > Arthrobacter_B > Arthrobacter_B koreensis. The sequence goes on along the minus strand of NZ_WACG01000001.1, from coordinate 382,769 downwards.
TCCAGGACGTGCTGAACCTGCTGGCCGAATACGGCTACGGGGACGTGGAGGAAGTGGTGACGGCGGAAGAGGACATCATCTTCTCCCTGCCCAAGGAAATCCGCGCCACGCTCAAGGCCATGGGGGACTCTTCCCGGGGCCTCGGCGGCCGCCGCTCCTAGCTCCGCCCGTTCCCCTCGCCATCCATATGACAGAAACTGCACGTATCGAAGCTGAAACGTGCAGTTTCTGCCATTTCGATGCGGGGGAGCCGCGGAAATCGCCCCGGTTCGGCTCAGCCGGGCTGCCCCGGTAAGATTTCTACCGTGGCTCTTACTATTGGCATCGTCGGCCTGCCCAACGTCGGCAAATCAACCCTGTTCAATGCGCTGACCCGCAACAACGTTCTGGCGGCGAACTACCCGTTCGCTACGATCGAGCCGAATGTCGGCGTCGTATCCCTGCCGGACCCGCGGCTCGCCAAGCTTGCCGAGATCTTCGGTTCAGCCCGCATCCTGCCCGCAACCGTGTCCTTTGTGGACATTGCCGGCATCGTGAAGGGTGCCTCCGAAGGTGAAGGCCTGGGCAACCAGTTCCTCGCCAACATCCGCGAAGCCGAGGCCATCGCCCAGGTTATCCGCGTCTTCGACGATCCCGATGTTGTCCATGTGGACGGCAAGGTTGATCCCCGCTCGGACATGGAGACCATCAACACCGAACTGATCCTCGCGGACCTCCAGACCCTGGAGAAGGCCATCCCGCGCGTGGAGAAGGAAGTCAAGATCAAGAAGCGCGACGCCGCGCAGCTGGCTGCCATGCAGGCCGCACAGGCTGTGCTTGAGCGCGGAGACACGATTTTCTCTTCCATTGAGAAGGACAAGCTGGACATGGACCAGTTGCGCGAACTGAGCCTGCTGACCGCCAAGCCGTTCATCTACGTCTTCAACGTTGACGACGCCGTGCTGTCCAACCCGGACCGCCAGGCTGAGCTGCGCGAACTCGTTGCCCCCGCCGACGCCATCTTCCTCGACGCGAAGCTTGAAGCCGACCTGGTGGAGCTTGACGAAGAAGAAGCCCGCGAAATGCTGGAGATGAGCGGACAGGAAGAGTCCGGCCTGGACAAGCTGGCCCGCGTTGGTTTCCACACCCTCGGCCTGCAGACCTACCTCACCGCCGGTCCCAAGGAAACCCGTGCCTGGACCATCCACCGCGGCGACACCGCCCCCCAGGCTGCCGGCGTCATCCATACCGACTTCCAGCGCGGCTTTATCAAGGCCGAAGTTGTCTCCTTCGACGATCTGGTTGAGGCCGGCTCTATGGCCGAGGCCAAGGCCCACGGCAAGGTCCGGATTGAAGGCAAGGACTATGTGATGGCCGACGGCGACGTGGTGGAGTTCCGTCACGGAATAACCTCTGCAAGCCAGGGTAAAAAGTAGCTGATCGCAGCTGCAACGCCCACGCCTCATATACGCTAGTCTGTCCGGGGCGTGCGGCCGTCACACAAGACAGTCGTCATGGGGCGACTACGTACTTTGAGTTTGACCAGAAATGGTCAAGTGGGGGATCGATGACTTCTTACGGCTATCGTGTTGGACTTTTTCATGTAACGGAGACGCGCCGCAACGACCCGCTTGACATGTCCTTCCTAATCGGAGGCCGACCGATTGGTGAACTAATCGCCGAAGAACTTAGGTCGATAGTTGGACTGGGCGAGCGCGACGAGAAGCGCTCCACCTATTTCTCACTGGACTCCTTGCGGCAAGCTGGATGGCTTTTCCGGATGTATGGGTCATCGGGCACCTTCGGGAGCGCGGCGCGCGTGGTCGACACGAACACGCACCAGCAGGTCGATGGCAAGGACATCGGTGAGGACGAGGCTGTATTGAGGGCAGCGCGCATTTTGGCGGTGGTGCCCCCCAGCGAGAAAGTTTTTTTGGCGGCCTTCGAGGTCCAGGGCAACGGCAGTTTGATGACACACTTTTTCAATGCGCTAGATAAGGGTCTACGCAAGTACATGCTCACGCTCCGAGGCGAACATGACATCGCCGATGGTGTTGGGTGGGAGAATTATCTGAGCCGGGATGACGTCGGTATTCAGGGTGTGGATCTAATACAGCACGGTGACGCAGTCGACGGGGCCCTGGTTGACCCGGCCGGCGTCCGCGGACTCAGGCTGTACCTGAACATTGATCCAGGAGGGCAGAAGGCAGGGCGGATATTGCGGGAACTCAAGACGCTCCTGTCAGGTCACCCCAGCATTGACCTGGCGCCTGTGCTGGGCGTCCACGCCGACGGCTTTGACGAACAGAAGATCGTCACGGTTAAGGACGGCAAGCAGCGAACGATCAACGTCACATCTGGTTGGCCACGCTTTGTCTACCCCATCGACGAGCAGAGGCGTCCGAGCGACCAGGACTTCGAGGGTGCGTGTCACGATGTACTGGAGGAAGTCCTCGAGGTAAAGGGAGTTGTACGGGACCCGGGATGGTGGGCGGTCGGACCCTGGTCCTAGACTCATCGCTAAGCGAAGGAGGGAACCATGGGCCGCGAAGCTGACCTAGCGAGATTCAGCTTGAAGCAGCTGTTTAGTCAGGTGCTTGGAGGGCTTCGGCGTACTGAAGCAAGCCATATCGCTTGGCCGACTCGGATGGTCGTGTTTGTCGTCCCAGTCGCAGCGGGGATCTTTTTTGCTGTCTTCGGCGGGCCTCTAACCCAACCCACGCTCTCTGCAATGCTGAGCGGCAGTGGCCTTCTGGTCGGGTCGATGCTGACGTCCTTTGTGTTCCTTGCAAACTTGCGGATCAAGATGTCCGAAACGGTTAGCCTCAAGCGCAATGGCCGCCTCGCCAGAATGGTAAGTCAGACCGCGGCTGCCTCCCTTTACATTTCCTTTCTCGCGCTCTGCATCGTCGGAATCGTTGTCACTGCCCTCGTCCTAGGAGGCACCTTGCACACGGGGTGGCTCGGTCGTTTCGGAACCACCCTCATAATTGCTCTTGGTCTGCACATCGTCCTGCTTTTCGCTACAGTGGTACGCCGTCTATTCGGCGCATACTTCGAGGTATTCAGGACCGACTATACGCAGGCATCCCTGGCTGCGTTCCGTGAAGGCGATAAGGAAGCATCCTAGGTACGTGTTGAAGACCATGACTCCTGGCACGATCAGGAGGTCGTCCCACCTTCGGTACACGTTTCGAGCTGGAGGATGGAGGCAACAATCAAATGCCGGACGACGTTTCATTCTGTTGAATTGGCACAACGTCGGTCCGTCCTCGATGAGATTTAGACGATAGATGCCGGAAGTGGTGGTGTGACTGGCGCAGCTGGCGATGCCGATGTTTCCGTTGTCTTGGACTTTTAAGACTGCAGGTTGCGAGGTTGCGGAGCGCTTCGGCCACGAGACGGAATTGTCCGATACGTCAAGCATGTAAAGTCTTTGATACAGGAAACGGATTGAGGAACGAGCACGTATGGCCGACTCGGCACAAGCATCTAGGAAGACAACGGCGCGGATCGTCTGGGACACGGCAGACAAGTACCTGCGTAACATTATCGACGAGGAGGACTACGGCGACTACATCCTTCCCTTCACCGTCCTCCGGCGATTGGAGTGCATGCTCGCCGACACCAAGGACGACGTCATCAAGTACGTTGACGCGTTCTCCGGTATGCCCCAGCACCTCATCGACATCGCGGTCAAGGACCGATTCGGACTGAGCTTCTACAACGTCTCCTCGCTTGACCTAGCGACCATTGCATCGGTCGATGACAACGTGGACAAGTCTCTCAAGAGCTACATCGATGGCTTCTCAAATAACATCGCAGACATCTGGGCTGCCTTCGAATTTAACCGGCGTGCGCAGGTCCTTGCTGATGCCAACCGCCTCCACGCGGTCGTCAAGCACTTCTCCACGCTCGACTTCAGCCCGAGCAGCCTCAGCGACACGAGCATGGGCGATGTCTTCGAGGACGTCATGTACCGGGCCTTCAACAAGAAAGGTAAGGCAGCCGGTAACTTTTACACGCCGCGCGATGCGATCCGACTGATGGTTGATGTGCTGGTGAGCAACGACGATGCCATGATTGCTTCTGATCATGCAGCGCGTTCGGTCTACGATCCGACCGCGGGCTCCGGTGGTATGTTGCTGATGGCGCAGGAAGCCCTGAAGCGGACCAACGCGAAGGTGGACGTCACACTCTACGGTCAAGAACTCATGCCGTCGGCGTTCGCTCTCGGCAAGGCTGACCTCCTCATTCAAGGAGGCCGACCTGACGCAATCATTCGTGGTGACACGCTGCTCCGTGATGAGTACGCTGATCAATCCTTCGACTACGTACTGTCCAACCCGCCATTCGGCATGGACTGGGAAGTCCAAGCGCCGTCGGTGAAGGCGCAGGCGAAGACTCCAGGTTCACGGTTCAGCCACGGTCTCCCATCGAAGAGCGATGGTCAGATGCTTTTCCTCGCGCACTGCGCGTCCAAGCTAAGTCCTGCGGGCAAGAATGGGCAGGGCGGCCGCGCTGCCGTTGTCTCGAATGCTTCACCCCTTTTCAACAGTGACAAGGGCCCGAACGCGATCCGTCAGTGGCTGTTCGACGAGGACCTTATCGACGCGATCATCCAACTGCCTGCGGAGATGTTCTACGGCACCGCCATATCGACCTACGTGTGGATTCTCGACACGAACAAGGAGCCCGGTCGCCGAGGCAAGATACAACTTATTGACGGCTCCGGACAGTGGGAGCCGCTGCAAAAGAGTATGGGCTATAAACGCCGCCGAATGAGCCGTGTCAACCGTGACGTTGTACTGCAGGCGTACAAGGAATTCGAGTATGCCGATCGTTCGATCTCGCGTGTAATGACGAAGGAAGACTTCATGTTCCGCGACGTGCCTGTCTACAAACAGGCACGGCTTTCGACTCGCTACTCCGAGGACGCCGTTAATACCCTCCGCTCGCGCAAGGATTTCACGGACAAACACGCCGAGGTCCTGCGCTCGCTCGCACATGCCTGTACAGCATGGAACGACCTGCCGGAGGTGTTCCCGAAGGCCGCGACTGCCGCCGGTCTCAAGGTCGGCGTCGGGCTAGTCGACGCCGCTATGAAGGCGATGGCCGCACCCGATGACTCTGCTCCTGTGGCCATCGATCGGAAGGGAAAGCCTGTTCTCGAGGATGGATGGAAGCTCACCGAGCGAGTGCCTTTGAGTGACGACCTTGACGAACATATGAAGCGCGAAGTTCTGCCGTTCGCACCGGGCGCGCGATGGGACGGGTCGAATGCCAAAGTGGGCAACGAGATCCCCTTCACTCGGATTTTCTACGTGCCCGAAGAGCCCCGTCCCCTCGAAGAGATAGATGCCGACGTGCAGCAAATCATGCTCGAGCTCGGCGCAATGTTCCAGGCGGTGAAGGCCGTTGAGTAGGACCGTCCCCTTCTGGTCCGTCGCCAGCCTCGTCTCGGAATCCGCAGAACCTTTGGAATTCCAAGTCTCTCTGGAGGACATAGTCTCCGGCGTCGGACGGCTCGTCGAAGGAGAACTGTCACACTATTCAGCCAAGGGCACCCCGTTTTCCGATGGCGATATCCTGTTTGGCAAGCTTCGACCGTATCTCGCGAAGTACTGGTTGGCTGACCGTGTAGGCACCGCAGGTGGTGACATTCATGTCTACCGGCCTTCTGAGGGTGTCCTACCTCGTTTTCTCAGCTACGTCGTAGGCAGCCGGGATTTCGTCAAGTACGCTGAGGCGGCCTCGAAAGGCACCAAGATGCCCCGCGCTGAGTGGATTGGACTCCGTGAATTCCGCGTGCCTGACTTCGACCTAAACACCCAACGGGCCATCGCTGATTTCCTCGACCATGAGACCAGCGAGATCGATGCGATGATCGTGAAGTTGGACGACCTCGCTGAACAGCTCGACAGCCGTAAGTTATCTGTCATACAGCGTCAGACTCAGTTCCGGACAAGCGGCGAGCGGTGGGAGACGGTGCCTACTGCTCATTTGTTCGACTCGATTGGTAGCGGGACAACTCCGAAAGAGCGAGAGTTCTACAGCGACGGCGAGGACGGGATCGCGTGGGTTACGAGCTCCGAGCTCCGCGAGAAAGAGATCCTTGAAACCAACCAGCGCGTGACAAGAGCTGCTGTCGACTCGATTTCGTCCCTAAGAATTCACCCTAGCGGGTCAATCCTTATCGCGATGTATGGAGCCACTATCGGTCGTCTCGGCATCCTAAAGACTGACGCGACCTTGAATCAGGCCTGCTGCGCCTTCTCCAGCCCTCGCGGCATCAATCCGACATACTTTTATTACACGTTGTGGGGCCAACGAAACGACATCATTCGCCAGGCCGTCGGTGGAGGACAACCCAACATCAGTCAAACAATCTTGCGCCGCTGGCGAGTTCCGCACCCTCCGGTCGACGCGCAAATGAGCATCGTGGCAGTTTTAGAAGAAACCATTGGCAGGATCGACGCCATGCTGGGGAAGGTCGCCGACCTTAAGTCCCTGCTCGTAGAGCGCCGCGCGGCCTTGATTACCGATGTCGTCACCGGCAAGAAGGAAGTAGCATGAGTCACGCACAGCTGATGGAACACGAGTTCGAGGAGAACCTCTGCTCAGAATTGGCCGAGCGTGGGTGGCTGTACGAGGACGACGGGAAACCGGCCGGCTGGGAAGCCGACCTGGCGATGGTGCCGACTGATGTGCTGCATTGGATGTCCACTCAGTACCCGGACGAGTACGAGAAAGCGGTACCAGGCGACCTGGCCGGCGAGCAGAAGACTGATGCCGAACGGAAGCTTCTGACACACATCACAAAGGAGCTCGCCAAAGCGACGCGAATGGATCCGACGACCGGGCACCCGGTTGGTGGATTGCTCGGTGTCTTGCGCAAAGGCTTTTCCTACGCGCAGATTGGCCGTCCTGCTGCGAAGTTCGGCCCAATGATGGCGTTTCCCCCTGCGAACCCGAAACTCACCGAGGTCGTCGAAGCGTCCGACTCCGTCCGCCTCCGCGTCCTGCGCCAGGTCCGCTTCGACACGAAGACAAACGAGAGCATAGACGTCGTGCTTCTCGCCAATGGACTCCCTGTAGTGACCATGGAGCTCAAGACCGACAATACGCAGACTGTCAACAGTGCGATCCGTCAGTACAAGGAGGACCGAAAGCCGGGCAGGAGCCGTCCATTACTCACCCCCGGACGCGTTCTCGTGCACTTCGCGGTGTCCAACGACCTCGTTTATATGACGACCAAACTGCAGGGCGGGGACACGGTCTTTTTGCCATTCAACAAGGGCAACGACGGTCACGGGGGGAACCCTCCCTCGGGCACTGGGTCCTCGACGAACTACCTGTGGCGCGAGATTCTGGAGCGCACGACGTTCATGCGCATCCTCAAGGACTTCGCGCTGTTCGAACCGAGCAGGTCCGGCAAGAAGGACGATGGCAGACTGGTCTTCCCCCGCTTTCATCAGCTCCGCGCCGTTGAGCGGGTGGTCGCCGACATCGAAGCTAACGGCACCGGTAATCGTTACCTGATCTGGCACTCGGCCGGCTCGGGCAAGACAAAGACGATTGCCTGGCTTAGCCACCGTCTGATCCGGCACATGAGTGCCGACTCCAAGTCGACATTCGACTCAGTCATCGTTGTTACAGACCGCACCGTCCTCGACGAGAACATCCGAGACGACATGAAGCTCGTGCAGGCGAGTGAGGGCCTCGTGGTAACCGTGGGAGAGAAATCGGGGGCTAAGTCCCCTCAGTTGAAGAAGGCCCTAGTCGAGGGCGACCACATCATCACCTGTACGCTACAGACGTTCCCCGAGGTCATGAAGCTCATCGAGGACAGTCAGGAGCTGCGGGGTCGGCGCTGGGCCGTGGTCGCGGACGAGGCCCACTCCTCGCAGACGGGTTCTGCCGCGAAGAAGCTCAAGGAGCTGCTCGTCGACGTTGAGCTCGACCCTGACGAGGACATCAGTGCTGAAGACCTCCTGGCCGCCGAGGACTCGGCCATTGCAGCATCCGCAAACATTACCTTCGTCGCATTCACCGCTACGCCCAAGGCGAAGACGCTCCGCCTCTTCGGTACGCAGCGCGACGACCGATGGGAGGCTTTCGACACCTACACGATGGCTCAGGCAATCGAGGAGGACTTCATCCTCGATGTGTTGACCAACTACTCGACCTACGACATGTTCCTCCACGTCAAGAACTCCCTCGATTGCAGGGACTCTGAGCAAGAGGTTCAGGTAAACACCGGAGAAGCGGTCTCGAACATCGTTCGCTATGCGAGGCTCCACCCTACGGCAATCGCACAGAAGGTGCGGGTCGTGGTCGAGCACTTCCGGCGGAATGTGCAGCCGCTCCTCGACGGGGAGGCTCGCGCCATGGTGGTCACGAGCTCTCGCATGGAGGCGCTGAGCTGGTCGCGGAAGATGGACACCTACATCGCGGAGAAGGGCTACGAAATCCACACGCTCGCGGCGTTTTCCGGTTCCCTCACGGACGAGGCCGGCGAGGGCGTCACCGAGGTCGCAGTCAATGGCGTCAGCGACGTCGGCAAAGCTTTCCGTGAACAGGGCGTCTACCGAGTTCTAATTGTGGCCAACAAATTTCAGACGGGCTTCGACGAGCCGCGGCTCATGGCGATGTACGTTGACAAGAAGCTTTCGGGCGTCGCCACGGTTCAGACGCTCTCACGGCTCAACCGGATCTATCCTGGCAAGACAGCGCCGATGGTCGTCGACTTCCGGAACACTCCGGCCAGCATTCAGGCGGACTTCAAGCTCTATTACTCTGATGCGCACGTCGAAGGTGACGTCGACCCGAACGCCCTGATAACGCTGGGGGAGCGTCTGGACACCGCGGGGCTGTACACCCGTGATGAGATGGACGCCGTCGCCGATGCCTTCCTCCAGGACTCCGGTGGTGAGGCGATCGCCAAGGTCCTCGCACCCATTAAGAACCGCTGGGCCGGTCAGTGGAGGCAGGCCGTGCTCTCGAACGATAAGAAGGGGAAGGAGAAGCTCGAGTCCTTTCGCGCCGACGTGCTCGGGTATCGCAACGCTTGGCAGTTCCTCAGCCAGATCGTCGACTACCAGGACCCGGAGTTGCACCGCCGTGCCATTCTGGCGACCATTCTGGGCCGGAACCTCCATACCGATGGCGAGGACCGCGACGACAGCTACCTCGAGGGCGTGCAGCTTTCAGGCGTCAAGCTAGTCCCGTCCGCGATCGAGGAGGACTACTCGCTCAGCGACGGTAGTACCGAGGGCATCAAGTTCCCAGTCTTCGACGGCGAGCACGCCGGCAGCGTCGCGCTGAAACGCGGTCCGCTGAACGAGGCCATCGATAAGGTCAATGAAATGTTCAAGGCCAAGGGGATCGACGTGAGCCCGGACAGCGTCGCTGGCTTCATCACGACCTTCTGGGGGTTCCTCGACGCGAACGAGGAGGCTGTGGCGATGGCGAAGAACAACACAGTTGCCCAGCTCAAGGCCTCAGAAGGATTCAGCGGCGCCGTTGGCCTGGCTGTGTTGAATACCGTCAAGGAGTCCCGGGAAATCCAGTCCTACATGACTGACCCGGCGTTTCTTGGCCAGATGTCGGACATTGCCGCAGATGCACTCCACGCTCAGCATCGCTCCGATCCGGATGACGGCGACGAGACCGAGGAGCCGAAAGAATGACCCTGCAGCCGGAGGCGGGCATCGGCGATGTCATCCGCGAAGCCCGCAAGAGGCAGGGGTGGTCGCAGGGGGAGCTCGGCGAGAAGTCAGGGCTGTCGCGCCCGACCATCGCCCGTGTCGAGGCGAACAACGATGTCACGACCGCGACCATCGCCAAAGTCGCGCGGGCCCTCGGGCTGAAGCTCGAACTGAGGGACGACGACTGACCGTGCCCGCGTGCCAGTATCGGCCGCCTGCGGGGCACTGGGCCATCCACGCAGTTGGGACGTTCTCGCTGCTTGACGGACACCAAGTCTTCAGATCCTCTCCATCCGCAGATTCATGGTCTCGGCTTCGGGGACGTTTAGGGTGCCAGCCTTCCTGTCGACAGTGGCAAAGCTACAGACGGGGACCGACAATCGACGGCCTCGCAGACATCTCTTTGATGAGACGGGATTCGTTTGCCGGCGACGTACGGGCAAAGGTTCTGCGAACGTTGTCTCAGAAGCTGCAGCCAGCGACCGGAGTTTACATGACTTCATCTACAGAGCGGTGCCTCTAGTAGGTCGACTTGTACCACCCGACGATCCGGGAAGCGTCGATGGCTCCGTGTCCTCTGATCCGATGAGGCGCTTCACCGTAAAGGTTCAGCGAGACCTTCTTGACGTCGCTGTTCGACGCCCGAACTCTAGGCTGGAGGCTCGGCAGCCCTGAGGCCGGCCTTCATGCGTTGATGGTGCGATCGTGCGGACCTATGCGGCCGTATCGGTTGAAGAGGTGCCTCATAGCCTGAGCTGAGCTGCCTAAACCGCCTTCTCCACGTCAAACTCTGGCGTCGCCGTCCACCCAGACACGGCAAGACTTCGGTCAGGCTGCTCCGGGGGGGGGGTGCCTCTATGGTTTTGGTCAAGCGGCTGAGGGCAGGTTCTTAAGTGCCGGGTCTTCATAAAGGGTGCCGTCGCGGAGCATGGCGAACAGGGCATCAGAACGGCGCCGGGCCAGGGCAATAATGGCTTGGTTGTGGCGTTTACCTTCCGCACGTTTGCGGTCGTAGTACGCCCTGGACGGTGGATGATGCAGAGCGGCGAAGGCTGAGAGGAACAGGGCTCGTTTGAGTTTCTTGTTACCGCGCCGGCTCGGATGCTCACCGCGTATGGAGGTTCCGGAGCGGCGGGTGACCGGTGCGATTCCGGCGTAGGAGGCCAAATGGGCGGCGGAGGCGAAGTGTTTGCCGGTGACTTCGGTGAGGATTCGTGCGCAGGTCCTGACGCCGATGCCCGGCATCGAGGTCAGGACCTCGTAAAGAGGGTGGGCCTCCACGAGAGCCTCGACCTGGGAGGCGATCTCGTCGCGTTGCCGGCGCAGCGCCAGGAGCTGCTCGGCAAGCTTGGGCAGCACGATCCCGGCCGCACCGGTGCCCACGACCACGACCGTCTGTTCACCGAGTGCGTTGAAAATAGCTTCGGTGAGGCGATCGGCAGCCCTTGGTGCGTGTTTCTTCAACCGGGCTCTGACGTGTCCGCGGCCTGCGGTCTTCAACGCCTGTGGGGTTGGATACCGGGTGATCAGGTCTGCCACCGCCGGGTGGTCCAGGTGCGGGCCCAGTGCCCGCTCCAGGGCGGGATGGATCTGGGTGAGCAGTCCGCGGATCCGGTTTGAGGTGGCGGTGATCTGAGCGGCGAGGTCATCATCGAAACCGCAGAGCACGCCGAGCCCGGCCAGGGATTCATCGTCCAGTTCCACCGACCGCAGCGTATGCGGCATGGACCGGGCGGCTTCGGCGATGATGGCCGCGTCGCGGGCATCGGTTTTTGCCTGGCCCGGGTGCAGGTCGGCGATCCGGCGCATCGCCAACCCAGGCAGCTAACCAACGGTTGCTCCAGCGGCTTGGGCGACCGCGACGGGCAGCGCACCGATAGTCGCTGGCTGATCCACGACGACCAGGACCTTCCCGTGAGAAGAGAGGGCGCTGATGATGTCCCGGATTTTGGTTTCGTCCTGAGGAAGGGCTTTGTCGTACAGCTTTTTGCCAGCCCGGCTCAGGGCAACGGCGTGGTGGCCGGTCTTGCCGACGTCCAGGCCGAGGAAAACGTCGATGCTCTCGTGCTGCAGAATCATGATTACCCCCGTCTAATCGTGCTGAGACTGTTGGCTGGTCTGGGCGGCAGGAGTCGCATCCACGTTACGAATGGCTTCGTTGGCCGTGCCTCTATTAGCGATTCCCCGGCCGCCATGTCGGTTCCGGTGGCAACACCCCCCCCCGGATCATGGATGACTGGGGGCAAAAACCATGCCGGAACCGACCGGCCAACACACCCATATCCTGCATCAGAAACGGGCTACGAAAAAGGTAACGGGGGGAGTCACATGAGACCTAAAAAGATGCGTGTTCCGGCGCAAAGAAGCCTCATGGGCTAGGCTGTCCGGCGTGACCACTCAGACCATGCGTGCCGCAGTTTATCTGCGCATTTCTCTTGACCGCGAGATGGATGGCCTGGCCATAGATCGGCAGCGAGAGGCCTGCCAGAAGATCGCCCGCGACCGCGGCTGGACCGTCGACGAGGATCGTTACTACGTTGATCAATCAAAGTCGGCCACCGACAAGACGAAGAAGCGCCCTGCTTATGACCGCATGGTTACCGATTTTAAAGCTGGTTACTTTGACGCCATCATCTGCTGGGACCTAGACCGTCTGACCCGTCAGCCTAGGCAGCTCGAGGACTGGATCGACGCAGCCGAGGACCGCGGACTGCAGCTCGTGACGGCTAACGGGGAGGCGGACCTCTCGACCGACGGCGGCCGGATGTACGCCCGTATTAAGGCAGCCGTCGCCCGAGGAGAAGTCGACAGGAAATCTGCCAGGCAGTCGGCCGCGCAGAGCCAGCGCGCCAAGCAGGGGAGGGCACCCAAGGGTGTACGGCCTTTGGGATATGCGATCAACGGCGACGTGATCGAGCACGAAGCTGAAGCGGTCAAAAAGATCTACAAGCACTTCGCGACGCCAGATGGCGTATCCATCGCCGCTCTGGCTGCGGGGTTGTCCGGCAAGGCTGGGGATCACATTCCCAAGGACCTGCCGGTCCTGCCCAAGCACAACCGGACGCTCATGCTTGAACGAAACGCGCGACGGGAAACCGAGGGACTGGCATTGCGCGAGGTTCCTGACGACAGGCCATGGACCTCATCCACTGTGCTGGGCATCCTGCGCAATCCGCGGTACGCCGGCTACAGCAGCTACACTCCGAAGACACTTCCTCCGGCGGACCCGGACGATCCGAATGGCGGTAAGCGCCGCTCATGGCGCGCCTCGATCCTGCGCGATGAAAACAACGATCCAGTCAAGGGATTGTGGGAGCCGCTGGTCTCTGAGGAGACCTGGTGGGCCGTCCAGGAGCGACTGGACGCACCCGAACGTCTCACCAACAGGGTCGGCACCGCTCGGAAGCACCTTGGCTCAGGGCTCTTCCTCTGCGGCATCTGCGAGATGCCTGTGAAAGCGCACTCAGCTCGCTACCGGTGCGCGGGGCACATCGTCCGTTCCCGGGAACAGGTCGATGAGTGGGTGGTCCGCATCGTCCGTGATCGTCTATCCCGTCCGAATCTTCAGGACGCGATGCCTGTGAACGATATCCCACGTGTGGCTGAAATCGACGAGCAAGTCACGGTCCATCAGGGCAAGATCAAACGCGCGCAGAGCGACTACGATGCCGAGCTTATTGAGGCATTCGACCTCCAGCGCATCAGGAAGCGTGCCTTGGGCTTCATCGGCGATTTGGAGTCCGAGCGTCGGACGCTCACGGCGGGGGAGGGTCTCTCGTCATTCTTGGAGGCCAAGGATCCTGTTGCCGTATTCGATCAGGCCGATCTCATGGCCCAGCGCAGGTTGATCAACTACTTCGTCGAGGTCCGGCTCTACCCACATCCGCGGGGTCAGAAGAAGTTCGATCCCGCGACCGTCAAGGTGACGTCCAGGAAGGGCCGAGGGACCGTGACAGTATGATCCGTTGGCTCGGGTGATCGCCCGCGGGGCCACAACCGGCATGATGAGTTCACCCGAGCAGGGTATCGTCGCCGTGGCTGTGGCAGGTACAGCGTTGTGAGCCGAGTCCCTTACCCACAACATAACCGACATTATGATGTGGATTTTGTGCCGTACCCCCGTACGCGTCGCTGACAGGTAAGGTTCGAACAGTTAAATGAACTTTCAGGGGGATAATTTTGAGACGTGTCCTGATCTTGGCCTGTGCAGCTGCCATTCTTCTCTCCGGATGCAGCGCACCACAGAGCACGATTATCCCGTCGACCACCGCCAGCGCGCCGCCTCAAGCCGAGAGAGTGCCAGCATATGCAGCTCCGTCGACACCGACCCCATCAGCCTTTGGCGGCACAGCGCCGCAGGCCAAGTCGGAGACCAGCCTCAGCATCCTTGACGACCTGATGTTTGAGAACATCAGCGCTAAATACCGTGCTGTTGCTGTACCCCTGGACCGAAGTGACTTCGACCGACTCAGAAGTAGCGTATGCGAAGACATGCGGCAGCGAGGAAGCGGGTATTTCACCCTGGGCGACGTAAGCCACCTGTCCGAGTCCGACAAGGAAGCACTGGCCAGGTCCATGTGGCTGGTCATGGCACAGTCGTGCTATCCGGCTGACTACGTTCACAGCGACACGGACATGTACGCCATGATCGATTTTTTGGCCGAGCTCGCCCCCGAATACGATCGGCGACTAACGGCCGCGGGCCTCGCCTCTCCCCGCCCGGGCGGCAGCACGTTTTACAGCGGATCGAACCCTGAATCCAGTTCATCAGGCTCTGGCGGCTACACCTACGGCGGGTCGTTCGGTTCGGGCTATTCCGTAATGTGCAATGACGGGACCGTGTCCAAGTCAGGTGGGAAGAGTGGAGCTTGTTCCTGGCACGGCGGGGTTTCGAAGTAGGCCGTGCCCTGCGGGTGGACCCGTTCGATCGCATTCGTAACTTTGCATAGATGCTACGAGAATGTTCCCCGTGGCAGCGGGGGGGGGGGGCGGTAGAGATGGCGGCCTACGATGACTGGGTACGATGCACCTATCCAAGACGGTATGGCGAGCCGAGAGGAGTAGCTATGGCCATTAATGTATTCGAAGCACAACGAGACCTTGAGGACCTCATCGAACAGGTCAACCTAGAACGTTCTGAGGTCGAGATCGTTTCCGATCGAGGGTCCGCGGTCTTGATGTCGAAGAAGGAATACGACGCCCTGGTTGAGACGGGTTATTTGCTGAGTTCACCCGCCAATGCCCAGCGCCTGTTGTCCTCTCTGCAGTCAGTCCAACCGCGGGGTTCCGGAGCTGCCCCAGGAAACAAGACTGTCTAGGTCAGTCAGCTGGTCGGGATACCCTTCTTTCAGGTGCGGCGGTTCCTGCAGATTTGATTCCGCGCTTGCCCGATGTGTGCCGGAGCGACCCAGTTCTTCAAACAACGCGACCACGGCCTGATCGGTCCATTCTCGTGCCACGTGCAACCTTCCCTCACCGTACGGGAGGACCAGCTCTCCTTCGATTTCCGGGCTAGGGGCGTAGGCTTTGTCTGAAGCCCAGAGCATGTAAGCCACGTGGTTGTATGGGCCCTTTCCGAGGGCGGCCCTGGCTGCAGAAATCGTCATTAACTCCGCAGAATCCGGCCGCCATATCCGTGTCAGGTCCAGCAGTAGGCGTGCAGCTTGCGAGGGAGAACCCAATGGGAAATCCTCCGTCAGCCGCAGAGTCACCGTGTTTCTCTCGCCTGAGCCGACCGCAAGACTGAGGCTGGTGGACGTCCGGTCCAATTTCGGGGGATCCTCATCGACAAACAGACTTAGTGATGTACGGGAGGAATAGTCGCCCAACGTCCGGTCGAAAGAGTCCTCCAGTAGATCCGTCAGAGCCGGAATATCCCCGGGGAGGTGAACCGGATCTTGACCGAGGTCCGTTGGACTCTGGAACCAGACCGCGGGGGAACCTTTGTACTGAGCCAAGACTCGATCGGTTGTGGCTTCCACCCGTGGCGCAAGTTCCGCTGCCGATTCGTTCCTGCCTGCCCAACTCAGGGTGATGAACGGCTTTCTTGAATCGGGGTCCAGAACTTCGCGGGCGCGTTTCATGGTCCTCAATGTATCGCATTGATGAATTACGGCATGGGCGTCCATTGGATGACAACTCTCCCTTCGGACACTAGGCGGGCGCCCAGGGGATCGCTGAGTACCCGATCGAGAAAGTCGTCCGCGACTTTCTTTTCCAGAAAGTGCCACTCCAGCCGCGTGTTGCCACCCTTCTGGAGCATGGCGGTGAGTTGGTTGCTGAACTGTTTCCGGTACATCTCATCAAGTTTGGCGTTATACAGGCTCGAGTTCTTGAAGCGGGTTTCGAAGAAGGCATAGTGGCCTTTGGCGTCGGAGTAGACCTGAACGGGTGGCGGTCCTTTGTCCCAGTGGAAGTTATCCATCCTGATCTCGGTACGGCTGATAGCTCCGGTCACAGAGTCCACCACCTTGTCGTATTCAAGAATGTACTCAGGAACCTTGCCGTCGGCGGCATGGACACCGGTGATGAACTCCTGGTACTCCCGTCCCTGGGGTGAGGAGGATTGCAGCCGCCATTCGCCCGGGCCATGTTCGGAGGCACCGATTCGAGGCTGCATTTCAGGATTGCGGCCGGGTCCATTGGGATTCATATGGTCCGGGAGCTGGACTCCGTACTGGGTGCCGCCACCCGGGGGCGTTGAGCCACCGCCGGCGACACCATCCGGGGCTTCGCTGCGCACGACGTCGAATTGGTGGCCGCCTCCGGGCTTCCCGCCTGCGTAGGCCGGCTGTGGGTCGACCGTGTGGTCCTGGGCCCAGGTGCGTAGACGGTCCAGGAGTCCTGGGTGTGCCTCCCGTATGGTGTGCAGGCCTGGCGTCGGCGGGGTGGTGACTTCCAGCCGAGGAGCGGGCAGCTCCACATGGGCTGCACGGGCTGGTACTCGCCCGAAAGTCCCGGCCTTAGCGGCCGCGCCGGCGGGGATGAACAGTGTTCCGATATCGAACGCCAGTCTGCCGGCTGCGCGGCTGGGATCGGTTTTGAACAGGTCCACTTGGGCCATTTGCCGAAGCATCTCCGCCCGGTTTTGCTCAGCCGCGGCATTCCTGCCGGTCAGGGAACCGAGCATGAAGAGCAAACCCTGCGTGGCTTCGAGCTGAGCGGGGATGCCCCTTTTGCCGAGCAGCCCGGCGAAACTTTCGTAACCTCCGATGATTTGGTCACCGATGCCCCTGATGAAGGGATGCAGACCATTGTCGTGCTCGACCGCTCTGCCCCAGGCGAGTCCGTGCCCTGACTTCGCGGCGGCATCGAACTGGGATGCCGTGGTCGGCAGGGCGCCTGATGCCAGATACCCGGCTCCCTGAGCGAACGCCCCCGCGAATCCGAGCGGGTCGCCTCCGCTGCCGCTGTCCGTTTCCTTGCTGGTGCCGGAGCTGATCCGAGCCAGCACCTGGGCACAGGCACGCTGGGCCGCATCCAGATCAGCCGCCAAGACACTGAGCTGGGACATAATCGCGTTCTGACGCTCCACCAGGTCCCGGTCATCATCCCACTCGCTGACGGTTTGGCCTGCCGTTTCAACGGCGAACGCCTCAGCAGCCGGACGGACTTGGGTTTCGAACCTTCGGCGGATTTCCGCCGCTTCCTCGGCATAGTTCACGATTGCGCTGCGGACTTCGCCCATGGCCTCTGCGATATCGGCTGCCTTGGTCCGAATTGGGGCGAAGGCGGAGAAGACGATTTCCTGGCCCGGTCCCTCGTAGATTCCCTGCCCCTGAAGCCGCCCCCAGACCGTGGCCGCGGACGCAGCAACGGACTCAACCTCGGCACCGGTGTCCCGCAGCGCATCGGCGCGTGCCCTTAGTGCTTCACTGTCCGGGAGCATCCGTTCAAACGCTGCCAGATCGATCCCTGTACTCACCAGGGCGTCACCTGCCCGGGGATATGGTCTGGGCGCTCGAAGGCGTAGGGATCGTCATCAGCCTTGGCCTGGGCTGCCTCCGCTGCCGATACTCTGGCGGTATCACTCATAGCTGCATCTGCGGAATGCAGGATCGTCAGGACTTCCGCGACAGCATTCAATGCGTTGCCGGTGCGGCGCTGCACCACGTTCATTCCACGGTGAACGGTGTCCTGTGCGATTTCCGCAAGCTGTTCACCGATGACATCTGAGCGGCATGCCTCAACCAGCCCCGAAAGATCCTGGAACAGCGCATAGGCAAGGTCAGCGAATGCTGCCGCCTCGGCATCCGTCTCCAGCACCACTGCTGACACTGCAGCCGGGTCGACGTCGAACACTCCATCCGCTGCGCCCGCTGAGGCCCCGGGCGAGGACGGGAGCGAATCGAACTTCACAAAACCACCCCCCCATAGAGCTTCCAATGACCCGCCCCATCCAAACCGGAAAACGGCGGGAAATCAACAGCATGTGATGGGGGGAAGTACCCATACCTACGCACTATGACAAGGAGAAACCCAGGAAACCACACCGGGCGCTGGGGGGCCGCAGCGACTGGCGACCCCAAACGTGACTTTAGAAACCGCCCCCCTAACACTTGATAGGGCTGGCCTGAACCTGGCACCGAGGCAAGCTCCTGGAACCATCCTCTACGTTATTACCGCGCGATACTGTTTCCCTCCCCTCGCTTCTCGGTCAGGGCCCTAGCTGTTTACAGGGGACCCAGCTGGCATCCCATACCGGGCCAACGTGTCTATAGCTAGTTGGCGAGTCTCCCTCCTGAATATGAGTGGCCACACCAGCCGCTTAACTAGAGGCTCCTGGCTGTCACGCATAGACGTGTTTGCCCTGAAATAGACATCGAACTTGTCCAAATCATTAGCCATCGTGATTAGATCGTCGCTTCCACGGAAACGTTCATTCCCCATGACGAGGCCGGCACGCCCCCGGATCATGGCGATGAAGCGAGTCGTGAAGGTTATGTGCTCCCCGTGTCGTGCGGAGTAGTTTGGTGCAAGTCTGCTGGTTGCTGTCAGGAGCGCCTCGCTAGCATCGATGACCGACTGGATGCGCGTCTTCTGGTATGCGTCCGCATCGGCATCTCGTAAAGAGTCCTCCGGCAGGAGAGACCCTGCAGAGAGCGACAGTGCTTGGAAAGCGAAGATCACTTCGTCCAGTTGCTGACGGTCGCGAATCAGCCTCTGCTTGCGGGCCTCTAAACGAGGTTTAGCAAAGAACTCGAGCACAATCGTCGTTAGGATGGCGACCAGGATCGGGATGCCAAAGTTCTCAAGTGCGTATTGAATTGCCGAGGGCTCAGCAGTTGCTGCCTGATCGACAACTTGGAATGGAATCATGGCTTCACACTAAGTCAGCCCGGTGGGCTGAGGGGCCGAGGAAGCTTCATCTCCGAGAGCTGATACACCGTTTGGGACGTTTCACGCCCGAGCTGCTCGTCAAGGACAACCTTTAGACGCGCCGCCAGGATCTCCCTCTTCAAGACTCGAAGCATCTCCATGTCCTGGGTGCGAGCTAGAGGTACAGGAGTGGATACACCCTCGATAACCTCTCTCACGGAGACGTGCTCCATCAGGTGGAGGATATCCGGGTCCTCCATTCTCGTTTTGGAGTGTTTCCAGACCGCGTCCAACACGGCTTTCTCCCTGGGTCCTGCCGCTTTGCTCTTCGCCAGAACTATGAGCAACGATGCTCCGTACGAGTACTTTCTCTCGTTGCCGGAGGCTGTTGCGTCCAATGCCCACTGGACCCGTGTCCACCATTCGTTGTTGGCGGATGTGCTGCCGGGCATGAGCAGGACACCCGGACCACGCTTGACGCTCTGCGTCCGCCTGCGTCGCATAAACGCCAGAGTAACGACGGACAGGACCGCCGCTAAAACAGTGAACGCGGCCAATGTCTGGCCGTCTGCAAACCATGCCTGCCCTTGGCTCTGGTCGGCCAGCGCAGGGACAAACATACCTGCTATTTCCTGCACGTGCTGGTCAGCCATAGTGGCCTCCTCTGTCCTGGCCGGGCAGCCGTAGATCTGTCTTCTGACCCGCATCAAGAATCGCGGTGATCAAAAGAAGCGCCTCGGGATCGACGTCTGCCAGGTCCCGGACAACCATCGAACGCACCCTCTCTCGGCGCAGGCTGCGCAACTCGCTCATCCTGTGCTGTATCCGTTCTGGGAGCGGAGAGTCTGCGCGAAGCAAGTACCTGGCATCAACGCCAAAGACACCGGCAAGTACGCGAAGGACTTCGTCCGGGACCTTCTGCTCCTTGCCGCTCTTTAGGAGAGACCAACGGGTCCTGGAAATGGAGTAACCACGCTTCTTCGCCGCCTCGCCGATAGCCGCGAAGATCATCTCCTCCCCTCTCTCGACCGTGGCCGTGTCGTAGAGGATATTGATCTTGCGGGCTAACATCTCTGTGCGTGTCTTGGGCGGAACGGGGCCGCGGCGCCGGATGGTCAGGAACGCGAGGAGCCGATCGAAGAATATCCGCAGGGAATCGTCTAACGGATCTGGCGGACTGCCGGGGCCATGGCTGACGGCGGCCGCTGAAGCCATCCCGCTAAGGCGGCTTAGGCTGCCAGCCAAATCTGCCATCGAGCGAATCAGCTCCGGGAGGTTTGCGCCCCGTTTGAACCCGGTCCCATTCAGGAGTTCTGCATGCCCGGCACCAGACGTATGGATTCGTTCTCGTGTCAGATCTGAGGAGAGGATTGGTTCTTCTGTCGAGGGCTCAGTCTCGGCGACAGCGGTTAGTCTTCGGCGCAGAGACGAGTTTCTGCGGTATGCGTCCAAAGAACGTCTGGGGGATTCGGGTGTCGTTTTGCGTGCACTCACGTCTAAGGCTTACCCGCCCATAGGCAAGAGTCCGTAGGCGGGTTTGGACTATGAAGAGTGGCATTCTTGAATCCTTTTCTCCCTGTTCTATTCATGTGCGAGTAGAAAAATGAGATATGTCATCATGCGCTCCGCCTAAATATTACGAGGGGCAGGAAATGGGGGGTCCTGAGATGCGTTCCAGTGGGTGGTGCGGGCTTCAACCTCTTTGCGCAGAGCGGTTTGTGGTTACCACCCATTCGCCCGTGGTTACAGATGAAGGTAGGCCACATCTGGGTGATCGGTGGCCAAAACTGGCCCCATCTAACTTTGCCGTATTGGTCTTGGTGCGATTTTGGCCCATTTGCGGCCCGTTCTCGGGACACAACTGAGCCTGCCCGATATCGCGGATGGAGATTGGCCGAGCTTGGCCAATTAATAATCAAAACGGGTCCTTCAATCGGCCCGGGTTCTCAGTAGCCTCTGTAGAACCGGTACAGCTTGCCTCCGAGCAGCCAGGTCACCCATCCATACACGCCGAGGCAGGCGAAGGCGCCTCCTACGATTGCGAGTTTTCCCTGCCACTCGGCGCTGTCCGAGAACCCTTCCCACACAGTTTGCAGGATAGGTTGCAGGCCAAACGCCGCCCAAAGAGTCTGGGCAGCGCCGAAGCTGACGAAGGCGACCAAGGCGAATGGCAAGAGAGCGGCACCGATCTGTCCGACCGTATGCCAGGTGACAGTGCCTCTTAGTTTCCGCACCTGATCCCTGGCGTTCCTTATCTGGAGACTGACCTCGGCACCGACCTCGTGCAGTGATTCTTGGGTCGTTTTCATCTCACTCAGGACGGGCTTAGCCGCGGCAGCCCAGGCTGCCTGCATAGCTGCCGTCTGCGCGCTCAGCTGATCCGTGAGCTTGGGAAGCATGTACGCCGCGAGTTTCTCGTAGTCGATGCTCACCCCGCGTTTTTGGTGCAGCTCGTCAGCCAAGCGAGAATTCGCCTCGGTCAATCCCCTGATCTCCGCCGACACGTTCTGCATCAAAGCGTGCCCGGACAGGTCGGCCGCGGTTACGCTGGCCCCGTTGGGGAGCGTCACGGTCTTCGTGCGGCTGAGGAGTTCCAGGATCTCCTGCTGGGTGTTGCCCAGCGTCGTTAACATCTCCAACGAGGATGCCTTCGCGGACTCGTCGGAGCGCTGCTGCGGCTGCATCTGCCGCCGCAGCAGCTCCAATTCGGTCCATATCCTGATAATGCTCTGCGTGGACGCGTTGGTCGTGCTGACGACTTCCTTCTGATTCGCTTCGATCCCGTCGAGCCGGCCGTGCAAATCGCTCAACAGTTCCAAAGTCTGCAGCAGTTCGCTCTGCTCGCGATGCTGCTGTTCGAGTCTCTCCATGATCCCCATGTGTCTGTCCCTTCATGATCTTTTTTTGCTCGAACGCTTCCGTGAGTCCCTCGGCGGTGAATTCCGGCGAAAGGGCAGAGGCCTTCCGTCTCCGCATCCGGGGCTCTTTTTCCGGCGTGACTTCATCACGCATCTTGTAAGTAATTCCAACGGCGGAATCGCCGGCCTTTTTGTTCCGGTACCCGTCAGCCCGGACCCTGTGTTCCGCCAGAACGACTTCGACTCCCCGGGACTCGCAGGCCTCCACAAACGTCGGCATGTCCACTGCGGCGACGTCGAGAGCGGCCTCCGTGATGGCATCGCCAAGCTGTTGGTCAAAAGCAGCCTTGTCACCACGATTTTTGACCCAGTAAGAGTCCCTCGACCGTGTGTCCGAGGGCTCGATAACCCGCATGCCTTCCTCACGCATAAGGGCATCGTTGGCACGCTTGACCTGCCAGTGCACACGGAAATCACGCGAGGCTTTGCCGGTCACTGTGTCGTGGTTCAGGATGGTGATGTGTGCGTGCACGCAGCCCCCTTTGCCGTCGTTGTGCACAACGACCATGGCAGGGCTGTTGGGGTGCATCTTTTTCCCCAGCAGGAACCCGAGATCTCCGGCTCGCTTCAGGTCGGCGGGATCATTTACATACAGTTCGTCGGGGTGGAAAGACAGCACATACGAATGAGCCTTCACTCGTCGGCCGTGCTGCTCCGCCAACCGGTTACCGAGCTGGATGAACTTTCCGATGCTCGGAGCGTCGCAGTAGAACCCCGGAGCCAGCCGATCGGTGCCGGAGGCCTTGTGGTTCTTCTTTTTCGTCCCCGCCCCGAACTCCAGATAGTCCGAACGGGTGCCCAGGTCATAAACGGGCGAGACCGTCGTTATGCTCACTGGCTGCCCCTTCCACCGAGTGCATCGACCAGACGCTCACAGTGCTCCGCGAGCTGCTCTACTACAGGCGCCAACATGCCCAGGTCCACTACTCCCAGATGGGAGAGCCTGGTCAGCTGGTTGAGGTTCACCCCGACCCGCTTAACATCAACCCGTGCGGCATCAACCACCAGGACCTGGTCCGCCGTCAGCGAGGACGGACCAAAGGACGTGCCGCCCTCTTCGTCGGGGCCATGCCCCTCCAATCGCTTCGCCGCGGCAAGAGCCGCACCCCGCACGAAGGCCGACGGAGGGAGCCCCCGCCAGCCCGCCACCTTCTCGACCAACGCGAGTTCAGCGTTGCTGAACCGCGTGTCGATCCGGCGGCTCCTCGAATCAGGCGCAAGCTGCTGAGTAGATCCGCTCATCGGATGAACCTCCCTGACATCGTTGGAGCATGGTTGGAACGGTAGGAAACGAGCGCAAGCAGGCACTCTGTCCGACAGCGCTTCGCTCGTCGTCCAGTGCGCCGCTTGCGAGGGGCAGGGCTGCGCCCTTCCCCTTCGAACCCCAAACCCGAACGCCGGGACCGGGCCCAGATGCTTTTGCAACCGAGGATTCACGGCACACCGCTGCCTGGCCGCCCGTCACGGCACGGACTCCACGTCTTGGTTGCCGTAGCGGGCATCAGTATCGCTGCTGCCCTGCGAAACTTCCGGCCGGGAAGCCCTGGAAGCTCTAGCGATCGCGGACCGCTGCGCCGTCTCCGTACCGAGCTGCTCCCGTGCCGTAGCTTCGAGCTTTTCTGCAAAGTCGGCGTGCTGCCTCCGCAGCAAAGACAGCATGCGTGCATCGACGGCCCGCTGTTGTTTCCTCTCACGTTCACGAAGCAGACGGAGTTTCTTCTCTGCTGCTGCTTTTACGGCAGCAATCTCGTCCTCGATGCTCATCGTGTGTTTCCTTTCGGTTGTGTCATCAATTGGGACTTGGACGGATATGCCAGCAGGGGAGCTGACGATCTTCTGTATCCGTTTTTGTGGAGGTGAATAGTCAACTGCTTGATGCTGCTGCGACCATCGCTGCCGCGCGGTCGAGCAGGAACGGCCGGCCGTTACGGCGCTCGTTGTGCTTGGGGCGACTCGGCAGCACTTTCATGGCGGCCTGGTATAGCAGCCATGCGTGATCGCTATCGGAGTAAGTGGATCGATGCACGAAACTGAACAGGACCAGCTGAACGCGCATCTGGCGATAAAGTACGCCGAGTACGGAGAACTCGTAGCGGGACTGGTCCCCACCGAACTGTTCCAGGGTCTTGAACCGCTGCGCTGACAATGCAAGAGTCCGATCGATAACCTGTTGCCCGGCTTTGATCTCAGGCGGCTGGGTGGAGGTGGTGACCTCCGTCGCCGCGCTGCTGGAAGCCTGTGCAGTCTCGGCTAACGAGGCATACAGTTCGTCCACCGAGGCGAACTGTGCCGCTTTCAAATCGATCTTCCCTGCCAGGGAAATGACTTCTTCGCCGATTGGTTTGCGAGTGAAGGTCACCCAGTGATCGATCAATATCTCGTACCAGCCATGCGCCTCCCTCAGGACCCTCTTGTTGGCTGCGGCAGTGAGCTCGTAGAAGTTCTTCGGCAGTGCCACGACGAGGTGATAGCCATGTCCTGACATGGATATCTCGCAGTAGAGGATGTCTGGCAGGGCCAGGAGGTTTGCAGCGGTCTCACTAGGGCAGCCCGGTTCAACGTCGATGACCAATAGCCCGTCGGTGTGACCGTGCAGATAGAAGGTAGAGTTAGCCGCCTCCGGCAGCCTGTCGGTGAGTTCGTCAAGGGTGACCAGACAATTCTCATCGTTCTTCCATGCTCCGCGAATACGGCCGGTGTCCAACAATGCCCTGACATCAATGGGTGCTTTCCCCTTCGAATCGGGATCGTCCCCAAGCTGGCCGGAAACAGTCCATCGAGGGTGAGTCGCCAGAAGACGGATTGCCGGGTTGCTATAGAACATCGGGAACCGTGCATGGGGGTCGATGGTCGCGCTCATCGCTGTTCCCCCTTGCCAGTTGCATGGTCGGCTGCGATCAGCTGAGCGAACTCGGGTAGGGACATCCCAAGGCGGCTGAGCTCGTCTCTGAGTCTGGCGTCGATGGCTTTCGAGCGCTCAGAGAACCCCAGGTAGCCGGGCTTCCACTCCACGGCGCTGCATTGGGGGTGCCCGCAAAGGCAATTGCTCCCCATGCGGAGGAGCGAGACGTGCTCCGATACGCAGTCCGCTGTGGCGCCGTCTGCGAGGACGCGGGTCGTCCAGCCTTCAACGTCGATGGCGTGCATCTCTTGGAAAAGTTGCACACTGAGGATCTCCGCGTCGGTGATCTGCGCCTCCGGCGGCACAAGGACCCATGTCTTGGAACGCTTGCTCGCAGGATCAGGCTTGTGCTCTTCGATAACCCATCCCGCTTTGCGTAAGTCCGGCGCTGATCTACGCAGTTTTCCGCTGATGCCCCGAGCCCCGGGCCAGTACTTCTCGTCGGCAGGACGGGGGAGCAGCCCGTGCAAATCCTTGTTGGTGCCTGACCAGCGTTGGGTAATCGTCGAGGTGATTGCCCCGAGGAATTTGTCTGTGTCGACGATCTCTTCGGCAATAGACTCGTGTGCACGCGTATAGTGTTCCAACGCCTGTGAGCCGGTGGCGATGTCGAGTGCGGCGAGAACCTCGGCGAAGTCCGCCATGCGCGGCTTCTCGACCAGACTGACTTGGGGAAGCGCTTTCAACGCCAAGACGACAAGGTCGAGAAGGCCCCCGAGCATGGAGGGATACGCCTCGTCCCATGCGGCGTTGAGCTCGCGCTCAGAACGCCGGTCCTTCGCCGGAATGACCGCCAGGTCACCCCAGACACAGCGTTCCGCCAGGTCGCCAGCCAGAGTACCCACGTCGATGCCTGTGAATCCAAGGACGGCCTGAACCTGGATGACTCGAGCGTCTGCATCGGTGTAGAGGGAGCGATCCACATCAGACTCCCCGGTTACGCAGCGACACATGGAGTCGGACAGCCAGCGCGGGAAGGAGGACATGTTGTCGAAGACCGAACCGCGGGAGTGGTGCACGGCGTGCAAAAACCGGTCGGCGTCATTCGGCGGGCGTCGAATGGTTGCCGAGGACGGATCGAACAAAGAGAAGATACGCCGTGCGCTAGTGGTTTTCGCGGTTCCTTGTTCACCCAGGATCCCGAGAATGGGGCAGGGCAGCCCCACCAGCGCGTAGGCGGCGACCAACCAGCCAATGATGAGCTGCCGGTCAGCGACCTCGCGCATGTTCACGAACTCCCACAGCCGATTCACGTCGCCGCCCCGCTCAGGGAGCGGCAGGGCAGCCGTCAGGTTTGTCCGGCGGAAGAGTGCAGGAATGCTGGCGTCTCCATCGAGGACCTCCCAGCCGTCGGGCGTGATGCGCAAGACATGCTCGTTCTTGTCTCCCAGATCGATGTAGATCACGTCGTCACTGGGGCGTGCGGCCCGGAGCGCCATCTTAACTGGCTCGCCCTGCTCTTGCGCCTCGAATTCCAGTACGGCCATGGCCTCGGTTAGCGCGTTCTGCGATGCTGTCCGGCCGGTCGCGCGCCAAAAGATGCCGCTAAGATCCTGACGGATCGAGCGTTTCCCGCCGCTGAGCGGTTCGGCGACGTGACCGCCCTTACGGACGCCGAACGGCTTGCCGTCAGAGTCGACTCCAAGGTCGTAGCAGTCCCGGGCTAGTTCAATGAGCTGTTGAGCAGCCGACTTCTTGTCGGGCTTCTGGCCGGCCAGCGCAGGAGCTGGCAAATCGGCGGAGTTTTCTGGCATGATTAAATGAGTCCTATCGAGGTATAAACGAGCTGCAACTCGTTCGATGGGTGTTAAGAGTTTTCGAAGGGCCCCGGTTCGCCGGGGCCCTTCTTATTTGAGGGCGGCCGCCAGCAGCTGGCCGAGCTCCGCCTTCTCATCGGCTGTCAGGGGAGGGAATCCATCGACTATCTGCTTAACGAGGGCATCAAGATCGTCCTCGTCATTTGTGTGAGCGGGGCCAAAGGGCTGGGAGAGAAGATGGAGATCCTCGCGGCGGATCTTGAACCGGTTGCCCACAAGGACGGCGGGCACTTCGCCCCGATGGATACGGCCGCGGATTGTCTGGGGGTGGCCGTAGCCGAGTCCGGAAACAAAACGGACATCAAGCAGGTCCGGTCCGAAGGCGGCGGTAGATGCGGTTGATGCGTTAGACATAAGGGGTGACACCTCGAGAGGTCGTACGGTGCGCTTTACACGTGTACCAGGACGGCGCTCTTCACGCCCTGGCCACGGCTGCAGGCGTCTCAGCTCCGCAGCGGCACTTATGTCACCCACGCCGGTCAGCCATCGACCGTACGCTTGGACCTCGGCATCGCAGCCGAGGCCAGCACAGGTTTGTGTCACCCTGACTGCCGCCGAGCTATCGGTCGTGCAGAGGGACGATTCTTTGTGATCGTGTTACGAGACTAACGATTTCATGCGATAAACGCAACACGCAGACAAAATGTGTAAAAATCACATTGAACGAAGTCGCATCGGAGAGGAAATCCGCATGAGCGCATTGCCAGGTCAAACGTTCGCCCGTCGTCTGCGTGAAGAGAGAGGTCGCGTCGGTCTCAGCCAGGCTGCTCTGGCCGACCGCCTCGCCGAAGTCCTCAACCAGAAGATCGATGCCAGCGCGATCACCCGGATCGAAAAGTATGAGCGTGCAGTCAGGCTCGACGAGGCCGTGGTGATCGCAGAACTGCTCGATGTGCCGCTCGAGGCAATGCTTCACGACCGTGAGAGTGTTGACGACCAGATCGCTGAACTTCGACGGGATCTCAGCCTGGCTCAATGGCGCGCGAGCCAGGCGGAGGAAGAGCTTCAACAGGCACAGGATCAGATGAGCTGGATCCGGCGTTCAATTGCCGAGCTCGAGGCGTCGCGCCTGCAGTGAATGAACAGGAGGACGGTGCCGTCGCCGCACCCGGCTGCCCAAGTCAGGGAAGGGAAGGGGGCATCTCTGGATGGGTTAATATTCGGAGTTGCGGAACTGCGGAACCTATCCCACTAGTTTCCTTCTATGATTGACACCTCCTAATGTCTCTGGGGAGACAAAAGAGAAGTAGTGGGGTTCCGTCCGCAATTCCGCACTTGTCAGAGCACATCCGTGTGGTGTCAGGGCGACACAGCTGCGGAAATCCTTTGCGGAACATCCCGGATATGGACGCGGAAAACTTTCCGCGGGAAGCTCCGCAGCATTTCCGCGTGGGTCCATGGCCAGTCAGACCCGTCCGGATCTAGCCGTGGATCAGATTGGCAGAACTATGGCTTCGCCGAAGGATTTGCCAACGACATGACCAGTTGCCAGCGAACACCCCATCAATGGGCGAGGATTGGCCCATGACACCACAATTTCCCTCTGTTCTCGAGGAAGCCCTCGACGGCCATGCCCGGCCTCAGGAACCATTCCCTTGGAGAAAGCAGCCGTGGATCGACCAGCTGCACGACCTTCCGGATGTACTGGCGCTCCTGGAACGGCTTCCTGACAGCGTTAGCCGGCAGTCAACCCTCGATGCTGTATCGGCCGAGATGAAAGCGGGCAGGGTCCTGCCCGCATTTATAGCGGCAATGGTTTGGGGGTGGGGGACGGCTGCCGGCAGGGGTGCGCTGCGAACGCGGTGGATACTCACGCAGACGAAGGCCCGGAGCGCTGATGCGATTTCCGAAGCGGTCGACCCCCTCGTCGCAGAGAGACTGGAGGCAGGAGCTAAGTCTGTCTGCACAGACGGGGCTCTGGAGGCTTTCCGGTTAATGAACAATGAGGGCCGGATCCTTCATCTGGGGCCCTCCTACTTCACCAAGTGGTTGTACTTCACGTCAGCCGACGACGGCCCCGACGACTTTAAGGCCGCCCCGATCTTGGACGACCGGATCGTCGAGTGGCTCAAGGATTCGGCCGGGGTACGGCTGGAGAGAAACCGCACGAGTTCCTACGGCGAATACTTGGACCTGCTCGCAAACTGGGGAGAGTCGTACGGTCGAACAAGAGTGCAAGTTGAGACCGAGATCTTCCGTCTGGCGACAGGCCGTGGATGAATTTGCGGTCGGCCCGATCAGCTCGCAAGGAATCCACCGGCTGCTCTGCTCGACGCCCGGCCTTCGCGCAGTGCTGCCAAGCCATCTCGCGGAGCGAATGGCGGCACATTGTGAGCGTGCTGCTGCACACCCTAATTCCCGCATACTTGGTGGGTGACCACACCACATCAAACTCTCCCCGACATTGAGGCACTTCTGAGATTTATTGAGGAGCGCGAGCGGCGGCTACTTGAGGAGGATCCGTTCGAGGTCGCTGAAGCACACCAAGTGGAGTTTCAGACTGTCTACGGCATCTGTGCCCAAGCGATACGTTATGGGGGTGCCTACGTCGTCCTGCATCGTGCTGGACGTTCCCGTGAGGCTGTCGCCGTAGCCCGGCAGGCGCTTGAGCATGCCTTGACGGCACAATGGGCGCACTTTGATGAAAGCGGCCCTGACCAGCTAATCGCGGGTTATCAGGATTCTCGCGATCGAGCGTTCCGGTCGATCATGAATTACCTCAATACGCCTCAGGACGAAATAGACGCAGCGCTCGGGACAAATGAAGGGAAAAGGCTACTCCGCGTCACGAATATGATCGACAAAATCGACTTCGACGGAACATTCAAGACCGCGTATGTGCAACAGTCTCAGATTGTTCATGTCACGAGTGAGACGGTGACCGCCTTCTTGGGTCTAGACGACCAGAAACAGTTCATAGTCGCGGGTGAGGCCACTGACCCTCATGAGCAGCTGACAGTACATTTCACCGCGATGGCAACAATGTTTGCCTCGTGGCTGCTCGAGTCGCTCCGAGTCGGCACGCCCGGTCTCGCCGAGCTTGAGCAGCTTTCTGATGAACTGGCCCTACCACTCAACATCCGCGCTTGACGAGCAGGCCATAAGGTCTAGGCGGTGCCTTGAGATGGGGAGGGATACCGCCGTTGAGTGAAGGATGTGCCTCTTTCCGGCAGCGCGGCATATGTTTCCTGGACTAGGTCCGGATGAGCAGTGGAGTCCGGTGGTTCTCCCGAAGAGCGAGGGGCACGAGCGCCAACAATGGGTCTAGTACGTTTTCGCGCTCTCCTTTGATTGGCTGGGGCTTCCCTCCCGTTGCTGTGCAATGGTGACGTGAGCTGCGAAGTGTGGTGCCGTCGTGGAGTTGTGGGCCGAACAGGGGAGTCCCTGCAGGAGGGCAACGGCCTGCACGGTGTGTGGCGTAGCTGCCGGACGAACGGTAATGATGTTCCCACGGTCATTTACAGCGATATAGCCCCATTCGAACAGGGCGTCGCAACCAAGGTTGCAGACCAGCATCGCTACTGCCTGGAAGTCTCGCCGCTCAGCTTCGTTGCAGTGGGAGCGTGGCTTGATGTGCGCCGCAATGAGTAGATTTACCGGTAGGAACTTGCCGCATAGCGCGCAGCACGCCGCGGTCCTGCCCGCGATGAGGTGCTGGCGAAGGTCGCGTTGCTCTGCCCGCATTTTGCGGAATGCATCGACGTCGGAGTCATCGCCATCCCAGAAACTAGGTGGACGACCGAGCCAGCTGCCATCGGTCCCAGGGATGTCCAATCCAAGCACCTTCATCAAACGGTGCCCGTCCTCAGGGGACATCGACGACAGGTACTTCTGAGCTGCCCCACTACCGTCCTTTTTCAGCGGTCCTCCATCGCCGAGGGTGATAGTCCTGCCTAGGTCTTTGTAGCTAATGTTGACACCTTCTTTCAGTGGTTCAACGCGCACCAGCCAGCCGTCGTCCTCCTCGCCCGGACGAGCTGGATACTCAGGTGGCCGAAGAAAATCCGTCCATTCCTCGACCACTGTGCTGACTGCGCGAAGAGCCCCATCCTTATAATGGAACACCACATCGCCGCGACGTAGATCTTTGATCAGCCGACGAGACTCCTTGAGTGGAGCGTTGTTTGGGCGAGGACACGTCCAAAGCGTCTTGGTCTTAATGACCTGTTCGAAATTGGTTCTCTGATTCGCAAAGTAGAAGGACACACCCACAGGACAGCACAGGCTCACGGCGATTGCCGTGAGCCGCTCCGAAGATCACTCGGTAATCGCGCACCGGCGCGGGGATGCGTTGAATTAGTCGCCCGGCTGGCATTTAGACAAGGAACGGAATCTGGAGGCAGCCGCGGAAGGCGTTAAAAAGGGTGAGTGCCTGGCCTTGGACCAAGACGAGCCAAGACCCACGTCAGGAACCGAGTGACGACAAACGCCGTCCTACGAAAACGAACGGGAGGGGCAAATAGCGATCCCGTGGTACAGGCCGCGGTCATCCAGGTCATGAATGCCACGACCAAGGGCTCCGAACCCGGCTACACTGGCCGAATGCCCGATCATGATCGCGAGGACCCGTTGGATCGGGCGAGGCTGCCAGCACGTCTAGAGCAGCCCAACGACAAGCTAGTCCGGTACCACTCCGCCGAGGCGCAGAGGTCTGACATGAATACCTGCGAACAGGATGCAAACGAGGTTCCGACCCGCTGGCAGCGGATCCAGGAACATCCAGCACTTAAACCAGTCCTCGTCGTCAGCGGAATTGTGGTTGCCTGCGGGATTACGCTCCTGACATGGAGAACGCCAGAAGGGATTAAGCATGTCGCCGCCGCGGCCCTGGTGAAAGTCCCTGAGTATACGGAGTCGGCCTTTGACAGCATCGCCGAGGTGGCCAGCAGAAGGTCTCCTGTCCAGCATGTGGTCAACGGGTACGAGCGCGTGCAGCGTTACGGTCCCGGCGGCACCGAGGCCAAGATCATCAAAATCTCGTCCCACATCCGAGGAGGCAGTGCCTAATAGGAGCGGGGGACGCTGGCCGTGTCTAGAACGGCGCGTTTGCTTGTCGTCAGCAGTTGGTCTCACATATTAGAGGATCGCTTCGGCGGGCCGTAGGGGGTAGGTTTCTTGGGTTTTTTTGATTTCCTTTCGAAGAAGGAAAAGAGCTGGGACGAGATCGATGTCTACGTGGGTGAAACGCCCCCTTGTCCCAATTGTGGAACTCCCTTGACGAAGAGATTTGTCTACTCCGAGATGTATTGCCTCGACTGCCGCTACGGCCTAGATGACGATGACGATGACGACGGCGAGACGCTGAATGTTTACGACGCTGCTCAGATCTGGGCCTCAAACGGTAAGGATGAGGACTATATGTTTGGGTACTCCTGGACGGAACTAGAAGCGGCCCTTTAACGTCGCTGGATGGCTGCGGGGTCGCCGCCTTGGCGCAGGAGGATAACGGTAGTCCGCAAGGCTAGCTTTCGGCGTCGTCGGTCGAATCCGCCCCCGCAACGACTGCCCATCACGAATGGACAGAGATGACAACCCAAACAATCGCTCCGCGCGACAAATTCTTGCGAAGTCGGGGCAGCGCGGCTCGCCGAAAAGGGCCCTCCAGATCGCGCCGGCATCTACAGGCCGGGACGAACCGGCGTCGTCCTGAGTGCCGCCCGAGATGTGTCAACCCATCAAGCAGTCCCGATCAGAACGAAGAGGATATCGGAGCGCACACATGGACAATGTTCAGCTGAAGGACCGCATATCGTGAAGGCTTGGCCCGGATCATCGTCTTCCAAAGCTCGTCCGGGTGCCGCCGGCCAACTGAATACCTATTCCTGGCGAGTGCCCCCGACCTAGCCGGTGTCTCAGGTGAATCTGGCGTATCGAGGTCCGTAAAGCGGGCCTTCAGAGCGATTAGGCCATCGCGAGGCAAACGTTCTTCCCTGATGGAACGCGGGTGGAATTTAGATTCGCGTTCTAACGTCTGACAAAACCTCGGCTCCGCCTTCAGCGGTCAGGGGACTGATAGTCCGAGTCGTTCGAGAGCAATCTGCGGGGAACTCCAGCAGCGTTGCCGCAACTGCCCTGACCGATGTCATGGCCGCAACACCGGGACCTTCCGTGGCCCCTTACCAAAGGCCATGCACGGCAGATAGTTCTCAGCGACGCTTAATCTCGTCATCGAAACAGAACCGAATACGCAAACTTGATTTTATGGCTCGGGATCGTCAGTAGCCGCCTTGGAGTCTCACCTCTTCCGCTTCCGGGACCCCAGGCCGTCAACAGGAGAATCAATGAAAATTCGCAGCATCGCAGCGCCGCTACTCTTGCCCTTTGTCACTTTCAGCAATACGCCCTGCGACGCGGGTATGAAGACAGACTGCGGCTATTCTTGTTCCGGCACTCTCCGGGCCGCAGTGCACCATCGTCGCCTGGACAACGCTCCATGTTCGATCTGATGACTTACATCGCCGACACAGCTGATGGGGCAGTGAGAAATCGGTGACGCCGATGGCTCAGGTCCTCAACAAACCAGATACTCGCTCCACCTCGACTCGCGTAGCAGCACATTTTGCAGGAATCTTGGCCATCCTCATTTCCCTGTTCGTTCTCAGTGGCCCTCGACTTTCGCACACCGGTGATGCCTTCCTTGGGATAGCTCTTGTCGTCCCGTGGCTTTTCGTCTTGGTATTTAGGATCAAATACGAGGCAACCGGCAGACCACAGTGGCGGCGCTATCTTTGGCCCCTAGCGCTACCACTGACAGGCCTAGCCATCGAACTCCGCCCTGGTGGTGGCGGTTTCAACCCGACGGCGTGGATTGTCATAGGCATCTACTCGTTGGCTGTCCTCATCATTACCTTCCACGTATGGAAGCTCATGCGGGTCGCGAAGGAAAACAACTACTCATTCTCCCGCCGGGAGTACCGCCGGGCACTTCAGACTGCCCGGGCTTTCTCGTGGATCGTACCTGTATTCGGTGTACTGGTGTTTGCGTCCGACTGGTCGTTTGGATCAGACGGAGACTTGGCCAATAAGAGCCTGGATGCTTTGCGGAACCAGCTCTACGGGGTAATCGGTGCTAGCGCGCTGATTGCCGCTCTTACAGCCGTCCCTACTGAAACGAGAAGTATCGCCGAAGCCACTCTGTACGAATCTCGGCTGGCCAGCCTGCTGACAGAGTTGCAATCCCTTTCATCCCGAATCGACGCGCTTGGGGTGAATGATATTGATCATTTGGAGCCAACACACCAGGGACGTCGCTTACGCCAGCGCATAATGGCGGCTTGCGCCAAGCTGCGCCGGGGGGTGTTCACATGAGCTCTGGAGTTTAGGGAATGAACCAATGTTGCCGGACGGCTGAATCGGTGAGCAGGCGAACTCACTCGTCGGATGGTCTCGCGTCGCTGGGCACCCGCGGAAGATCTACGACGGGTCCGTTGGGTCCGTACGAACGGACCTCGCCGGAAGTGAAGGCCGCCTTGCCGATCAGGAGAGCGCCGAAGTGCCGTTCGGTGAGGTCGGGTTCGTTCATCTCTCATCAGATTTGAATCACCAGGGACGGCGCGATTCGCGGCGCACATCCGGCGCGACCGAAGGCGCTTGTCGACCGATTGGAGGCAGCGCTTGAGCTCCGCCACTTCGTCGTTCATGGCGTGTGGGTCAACGGCTCGCTTCCTCAAGCACCCGGACACTGGCGAGCCGTTCGACTTTGTCTCCATGAAGCACAGGTACCGGACATTGGCCCCGGAGAAGGACACCAAGGCCTTCATGAAATCAGCTCTCAAGTGGCTCGCCCGCGAGTTCTGGGAGATCGAGAACGAGCTCGAGAAGCTCCACTCCGAGGTGCTCTTCCGGCGAGGGCAAAGCGGAGTAGGCGGCCCCCGGAGTGCCGAAGCCGGCAGCGGATGATCCTGTTCATGCCGGTCGGAGGCTGTGAGCACCATAGTCTGTTGGCATGAAGACTCTTAACGTTGAACTGACCAACTGCCACGGCATCCGATCGTTTGACGCGACACTGGACTTCGGCGACCGCAACGCAGTGGCCATCTACGCGCCCAACGGCACGATGAAGACCTCTTTCGCGCGGACCTTCAAAGACCTGGCCACGGGCAGGGAAACCACCGACCGAGTTTTCCCTGACCGCGAGTCCTCTCGCTCGATCACCGACGAGAACGGCCAGTCGCCAGACCCGAGCCACGTCGCCGTTGTCCTGTCCTACGACGAGGAACTTGGCCCGACGGAGTCGACCTCGACCCTGCTCGTCAACCCTGAGCTTCGGAAAGAGTACGAAGGGCTCCAGGTGGAGCTCCTCGATGCTCGCGACGCCCTGATCAAGGAATTGACGGCTCAGGCGGGCACTAAGCAGGACGTGATCTCGACGATCTCGAAGGTCTTTACCCAGAGCGATGACAAGTTCTACGAGGCCCTCGTCCGCATTGCCTACGAGGTCGAGCAACTCGAGGACGCTCGGTTTGCCGACCTGCCACACGACCTGCTCTTCAACGATAAGGTGGCCACCGCGCTCAAGGGCGCTGACGTCCAAGCACAATTGGCTGCGTACGTGAGCCGGCTTAACCAGCTTCTCGACGAGTCCACGTTCTTCAACCGGAGTTCGTTCACTTATTACAACGCCACGAACGTTACGAAGAGCCTCGGTGCCAACGGCTTCTTCACCGCTCAGCATTCGCTCTTACTGCACAGCGAGGATGAGCCCCGTCAGATCACGAGCGACGCTGACCTGCAGGCACTGATCACCGAAGAGAAGAAGCGCATCAGCGACGATGATGTGCTGCGCAAGAAGATGGACGGTGTCGAGCGTGCGTTCCAGCGCAATGAGGATACGCGCAAGTTCTTCGAGTTCATAGCAAACCGGGAAGACCTCCTCCCGGAGTTCGCCAGCGTCCAGACCTTCCAGCAGGACGTCTGGAAGTCCTACCTTAAGGTGCACGAGGAGGCGTTCCTGCGCGTCGTGACGTGCTACAAAGATACGGAGAAACGCCGCAAGGCTATCGAGCAGCAGGCGGCTACCGAAAGCACCCAGTGGGATAAGGTCATCAAGATCTTCAACGAGCGCTTCTTCGTGCCGTTCACTCTGCGCGCGGAGAACAAGCACCAAGTGGCCCTCGGTCAGGACTCCATGCTCAAGCTCGTCTTCGAATTTAATGACGGCCAAGAGACCGCCAGCGTCGAACGGGATGACCTGTTGGCAGTGCTAAGTAACGGCGAGAAGAAGGCGCTCTACATCCTTAATGTCCTCTTCGAGATGGAGGCGCGCAAGGCGACGGGCCGGGAGACGATCTTCGTCATCGATGACCTCGCCGATTCGTTCGATTACAAAAACAAGTACGCCATCATCCAGTACCTCAAGGAGATGGCTGATCACGCGAACTTCAAGCTCATCCTCCTCACGCACAACTTCGATTTCTTCCGGACGCTTCTTAGTCGGAGTGTGGTTGGCTACAACAAGTGCTTCATGGCCCAGAAGGGCGAGGAGAAGGTCTCGCTAAGCCAGGCCAGCCATGTGAAGAACCCGTTCATTTATGCCTTCAAGAAGAACTTCTTTGGAAACGGGATGCAGCGCATTGCCTCGGTGCCTTTCGTGCGTAACATCCTTGAGTACACCAAAGGCGAGGACGACTCCGACTACCTGAAGCTGACCTCGCTGCTGCATTGGAAGGCCGACTCGGCGAGCATCGATAACGCCGAGCTCGATCGGATCTTCAACCAAACCTTCCACTCAAGTAACAAGAAGAAGTCTTGGAGTGCCGGCACGAAGCCGGTCATCGACTTGCTGCTTGAGCAGGCAGAGGTGGCGCTCATCGCAGACGAGGGAATCAACTTCGAGAATAAGATCGTGCTGTCCATCGCCACCCGCATCGTCGCCGAGCAGCACATGGTGGCCGTCCTTGCCGACCCGACGTTCACGGATGGGATCACTGGCAACCAGACCCAGGCGCTCTTCCAGGCGTACAAGAACCGGGGCCACGGGACCGACGAGTCACGCCGCATACTCGACGACGTCGTGCTAATGACTCCGGAGAACATCCACGTGAATTCGTTCATGTATGAGCCGATCATCGACCTCTCCGACGCGGCTCTGCGCGAGCTCTACACTCGTGTGAAGAGCCTCTAGGTGAGCCAGCGCCGGCATGCGCCATGATCACGGCATACGTTCCTAACCGTGGCGACGCGGTGGAGTTCCGCTTCAACGTGTAGAGCTGGAGGTCATCCGGGCTTACCGGAGTTTCCCACGTGAAGTCGCAGCGCGTTCGCAGCGAACCTTGCGGCTTCCGCGGTTCCAAAGACGACATGGAAGTCAGGGTTTGACTCGTACTGAGTTGCGAGGCCCCGGACCATGTCAACAGATTTCGCAGTATCTCCCGCGTGGGTGGGAGTTCCTGGGATCTCCCTGAACCACTTCATGTGGGCTGCGGCGTGATCTTGCGCTGCGGCGGAGTCCGGTTCGTCGCCTTCCTCCTGGATCACACGCCACCGGGCCAGTAGGGCCTCGGCTCTGGCCTTCCACTCCTTCTGCTGCTGGATCGATTTACCGTGCCACCACTGATTCGATGCATCGAATGCGCCGCGTCCCCAGCGCTCGACAACCTCAGTCTCATATCGGTCATTGAACCCCTCGAGCATGACATCCATGCGAGGTTTGCGGCCTTCACGACGCATTGACAACGTGTGTTCCACCGCGTTGATGCGTCGATTCAGGGAGGCGCGTTCCCTCGCGAGATGCTCCATATGCCCGGTGAGTGCTGCCATTTCGGCCTCAGGAGTTGCGGCTGCATCCAGTACGTCCGCGATATCCGACAGGGGCATGCCCGTCTCTCGCAGCAAGAGGATCCGCTGTAGGCGGGAGACCGCGTCGAGCCCGTAGTAGCGATAACCGTTGGACCCGACGCGGTCGGGGTCGAGTAGTCCGATCTGATGGTAGTGACGCAGCGTGCGCCCACTGATGCCTGCGCGCTCAGCCAGCTCCCGCACGGTCCACTCCACGGACTGCCTCCCGTTCGTTGTCGTAGTTCTCAGTCTTCCCGGTTGAGGCCCAAGCCCAGCTGAGGCGCGGCGACGCGCAAAACCTCATCCGCTGGCGCGGCAATGCTCTGCGCCGCGGTAGCTCCCACAGTATCGAGGTAGGCGCGCACCAGTCTTATGCCGGCTGCGTAGCCGGCGCCGGTAGGAAGCCCAACTGGCGCTGCGCCGTGGAGACGTGCGCTCGCGTCGCCATGCACCCAGGCTGTGAAGTTCTCCATGCCTGTGATGTGTAGCCCGCTTGCGACCCTTGCAAGGACATCGTCGTCATTGTGAGTTCTCTCGCTGACGAAGTGCGTGTACCCCCGGTCGCCGAATAGTTCCGCAGCGAATACGTCTGCAAGTCCTTCTGAGATGACCTGTTCGCCAACGGTGACAGTTATCGGATCCCATACGACACCGCCCGGCGAGTACCGCACATTGTGGTGCAGTTCATGGACGACAATCGCTTCGAGACGTTCCAGAACCTGGGGCGTAGGCCAGACGGTGATCGCGATGTAACCGCTGATTCCTCCGAATGCGGACAGTCCCTGGACTTCGTCGAAGAAGTGCGCGTTGGTGGGATCGCCCAAGACGAGAAGCACCTGGAGGTCTGGTACCTCGATGTCCGGGGCGGCTGCCCGGAGTGCTGCGGCCCCGGATTCGAGTGCCATGGCGATGCGGTTCCAGGCGTCTGCCTCGATGAGGCGTTCGAGACCTTCCTGGATGGGTTCGATTGTGCCCTTCCAATCGAAGCCGAAGTTCTGGCGGTGCACCGTGGCCATGTCCACCCCTCCCGGGATGAAGTGGTACATCCCAGCCAGGGGAGACCACATGTCGCGCACCAAGTCGGCACGGTCGTCGGGGGCCGCCGCGAGCACTCGGCGCATGCTCGTTGCGCTGTCGATCACTGAAACAGTCATAAGACGAGACGATAAACCTTGCCGTTACGGCAAGGTCCAGCCCCGGAAGCACGAACATCTCCAGGGGCCGTATCGAATTGGGAACGTCGTCGAGTTCCGCTTCGACGTCTAGCGTCCATAGCGTGAGGAAGGCCCGGGATGCTGTGCATCCCGGGCCTTCGCCGCTCAGGAGGATGGTACCCCATGCTGGGCGGCGTCAGTGCCCCACAGTAAACCGCTGCCGCGGGTGCGCGTGGTTTTCGATTTCGTCTACGAAGGCAAGCGCGAAGTCGGTGCCGGAGATCTCCGAAGAACCATCGTCTTTGGTCACCAGGACGTCACCGCCGGTCCGGTAAGAGCCGGTGGTTTCGCCCGGTGCAAAAGCGCCGAAGAGGGCCGCCGGGCTCACATAGAACCAGTCGAGGTCCTCCGGTGCCTGACGCATTGCTTCAAGGACCTCAGCATGGGACAGGGCCTCGGGCTTCCAGTCGTCGAGGAAGTCGGGAGTGTCGACCAGCCGCGGACCACCCTCCGCGACCAGTGAGGAGCCCGCACCGCCAACGAAAGCAAGGCGCGCGCCGTTGGAGCGCGCGGAGTCGATCAACGCCGGGACATACGTTGTGAGGGGAGCACCGTCGACGTCGGCTCCGTGCACAGCCACAACGAGGACATCGGCGTCGGCCGCTGCTGCGGTGACCACGTCCGGGGAAGCCAGGGAACCGGTGCGGTACTCGACTCCGGGGAGCGGCTGTTCCGGTGCATTGCGGGAGTAGGAGATCACCTCGTGCCCTCGTGAGACCGCCTCTCGGGCGATGTTTCCGCCGGCATAACCGGTGCCGCCGAAGATAACTACTCGTGCCATGTGCGTTTCTCCTTGCAGTAGGGAGCCGGCGATGCCCCGGCGAAGATGGAACCTGCTGCGGATCCCGCCTATTCCCCGAACCCGGTATCGATCCGGCACCGTCCGCCCGGTGGGAACGCAGCCGGCCGCCGGCCCACCCCACCGGCCTTTGCAGTGAATGGGCCGGGCGATGCCGCAAACGGATTGCGTCCGGGACCGGGCAGCCGGACAATCGCTCCATGGGCTCCCTGACTTTCAGCTACAACGTCACCCTGGACGGCTGCGTAGACCATCAGGAGGGAATCGCCGACGACGAGACCCACACGCATTACACCCGGCTTTTGGACGAGTCCGGAGCCATGCTCTGGGGCCGCACCACGTACGAGCTGATGGAGAGCTACTGGCCGCTCGTTGCTCGGGGAGAGGTCGAGGCGCCGCCGACGATCCGCGAGTGGGCGCTGACGCTGGAGGACAAACCCAAATACGTAGCGTCGGCGACGCGCAGCGACTTCCCGTGGAACAACAGCCACCTGCTTGAAGGCGACCTGGGTGCGGCGGTGCAGGAGCTCAAGGACCAAACGCCCGACGGCGTCCTCCTCGGCAGCGGCAAACTCGCCTCGGCGCTGGACCGGCTGGACCTCATTGACGACTACAGGTTCCTGGTCCACCCGATGATCACCGGGCATGGCCCCACTCTCTATGGAGGCCTTCTCGACCGCACTCGCCGCCTGGAACTGATTTCTGCCGAACCGATGGGCAACGGGGCGGTCTCCGTACACTACCGCCGGGCTGCCTGAGCGGAGCGGCAGTAGCATAAGGAAGGGAAGAGTCCATGAGTGAACAACCCGGCGGCCCACCTCCGTTTACCGCCGATGATTTCGCGCAGCGGCTGCGGCGGGCGGCAGAAACAGCCGGCAGAGCCGGACTGGACGGCCTCCTGGTCACTCCGGGCCCGGACCTGCTGTACCTCACCGGGTATGCACCTGTTGCCATCACCGAGCGCATCACCATGCTGGTGGTACCGGCAGATGGTGAGCCCCGCCTGCTGGTTCCGAAGCTCGAACGGCCGGACGCGGAAGCGGCCCCCGCCGGCTCCAACCTTGGGATTGTGGACTGGACCGACGGAAGCGATCCCTACGCCGCAGCGGCCTCCCTCCTGGGCGGAGACGGCCGTTATGCGATCTCCGACTCTGCCTGGGCCATGCATCTGCTCGGGCTGCAGGACCACGTTCCCGGTGCATCGTATGTCTCCATGACCACGGCGCTGCCCATGCTTCGGGCCATCAAGGACGCTGATGAGATTGAACGGCTGGCTGCGGCGGGTGCGGCCGCTGATTTGGCCTATGAGGAGATCGTGAAACTGCAGTTCGCGGGGCGCAGCGAGAACGACGTCGGGGCGGAGCTGGCCCGGCTGCTCCGCCGGTTCGGCCACTCACAGGTGGATTTCACGGTTGTGGGTTCCGGGCCAAACGGCGCCAACCCGCACCACGAAATCGGCCCCCGGATCATTGAGGAGGGGGACATGGTGGTGCTCGATTTTGGCGGGCTCAAAGACGGCTACGGGTCGGACACCACACGCACCGTTCACGTCGGGGAGCCAACTGCCAAAGAACGGGAAGTACACGACGTCGTACGCCGGGCACAGCAGGCAGCATTCGAGGCCGTGCGTCCCGGCGTGGAATGCCAGGAGATCGACCGGGTTGCTCGGGCTGTCATCACTGAAGCCGGATACGGCGAGTACTTTATTCACCGCGTCGGGCATGGAATCGGACTGACGACGCACGAGCCGCCTTACATGGTCGAGGGAGAAACCCAGATCCTGGAACCCGGCATGTGCTTCTCGATCGAACCCGGAATCTACCTTCCGGGCCAGTTTGGCGTCCGTATCGAGGACATCGTGACCGTCGTCCCCGACGGTGGACGGCGGTTGAACCAGACTCCTCAGCGGATGCAGATCGTCCATTAGCTGACAATCGTCCCGCCTTACGGGCCGCACCCGTTTGACCCTGACAATCCGCTGCTGTGAGGATCAGGGAATGGGGGAAACAACAACGGCCGGCAGCATGAGCATTTTCTCGTTCCACCTCGCGCACCTGCCGCGGCTCACCGCCGCCGCAATCCTGCTGCGCCCGCCCAAAGTGCAGGGACTGGTTCACTGCGAGGTGTTCGCCGGCATGGAGCTGGGCGCACCAATCGTTTCGGCCCGCAGGATGCAGCTCAAGCGCACTGCGGTGTTCGCAGAGTGGGAAGACGAACAGTCCCTGATCGCTTTCCTGGCAGAGAATCCGCTGGGCCGCAAGCTCGAGAAAGGCTGGCACGTCAGAATGAGGTTCCTGCGCCGCTGGGGTGCGGTCAGCGAGTTCTCCGGCTTGCCGGAATCGGCAGAACCAGCCAACCCGCACGAGCCTGTAGTGGCAGTAACCCTCGCGCGGCTGCGCCTTCCAGAGCTGCCCCGCTTTATTCACTGGGGGCGGCCGGTGGAAAGCCAAATCCGTGACCACCCGGAAGCAGCGCTCGCCCTGGCGGGCATCCGCCTGCCACGGACTGTTTCCACGTTCTCCATCTGGACCAGCACCCGGGCCATGACCGGAATGGTGTCCGGCCGGGACGGCGGGAAAACGGGACGCCGCCACGCACGGGCGATGGCTGAACGCGAACGCCGGGACTTCCACCACGAGTTCACTACGCTGCGCTTTCGCCCTTTGTCCGAGCACGGAAGCTGGGAGGGCCGCTCGCGGTACATGCCGTCGGCCAACGGCACGGCAGACCCGCGGAAGAGTAGCCCGGCCGACTAGCCACCGCCCAGGCTCCAGTGCAGGTATGCCTCGGCAAGCTGCTCCGGTACACCGGGGGCAGCGCCGCGGATAGGGGAGACCTGGGGGCGGGTGATGGTCGCGACGGCAACAATCACGTCCAGCGCCGTAAGGTCCCCCCGAACAGCCCGGTGCCGCCTGAGTTCCGCAAGCACATTGTTGAGGGCATCCAGGGCAGGCTGCTGGACCTGTGCCAGGGGAGTGGAGTCCAGATCCCGGGCGGCGCCTGCCTGGAGCGCCAGCCCGTCCGTCAGCGCCCCCAGCTTCATTGACATCAGGCTGGACAGCAGGTTCTTCCAGGCGCCGGACG
Organism: Arthrobacter koreensis; assembly: GCF_009193255.1. Classification (GTDB taxonomy): domain Bacteria; phylum Actinomycetota; class Actinomycetes; order Actinomycetales; family Micrococcaceae; genus Arthrobacter_B; species Arthrobacter_B koreensis. The sequence goes on along the minus strand of NZ_WACG01000001.1, from coordinate 340,252 downwards.
GGTCTGCATCCAGGCCTGTCCGGGCCCGGTCCACGGCGCGAATGATCTGTTCCACGATGTCCTGGACTACGGCCCGGACAAGGTCCTCCCGGGACGGGAAGTTCCGGTACAGGGTGGCGATGCCGACGCCGCCGGCAGCCGCCACCGCTTCGAGGGCGACGTCCCCGCCCCGTTCCGCGAAGACGTGCTTGGCGTGCTCAATGATGTTCTGCCTTCGGCGTGCGGCATCAGCCCTCATTCGTTCTCCTTCAATTTGACCTCCAGTCTAAACCGGAGGAATATCTTCCGGTAGAAGCGGAGGAAATTCCTCCGTAACAGAAGGATTCTCCATGACCGCCGAAACCCGGGAAACGGGCTCCCACCGCAAGCACGCAGCAATCTGGGCAGGCCTCACCGTCGGACTCTCCGTCATCCTCCTGGCCCTGCTGATGCTCTTCATCTCTCCCTCCCTCCTCTCCGGGCCCCGCGACTTGGGCCTGGGCGTGGTAGGCGCCGAGCATCAGGCCGAGTCGATTGCCGCAACCCTGGAAGAACAGTCCCCGGGTGCGTTCGTCGTCGAGCCCTATAACAGTGCTCCAGAGCTGGAACAGGCAATCCGCGAACGTAGCATTGTGGGAGGCATCGACTTCTCGCCGCCGGACATGAGGGTCTACGTGGCAAGTGCAGGATCAACTGCCGTCTCCGGAACCATCAGCAACGTTGGGACCGCCATCGCCGGAAGCACGGGCCGCAGCGCCGAGATCATCGACGTCGTGCCCCTGCCCTCGGCCGACCCGACCGGTGTTGGCATCGGCGGACTTGCCTTCCCGCTGGTGTTCGGCGGCATCGTGCCGGCAGTGGCGTTCCGCTCCATGCTCGCAGGCAAGCGCTGGTGGATTTTCGCGGGCCTCACCGGCTTTTCAGTCGCCGGCGGATTCGTCGTTGCGGCTGTCCTCAAATACCTCTTCGGCAGCATCGAAGGCCCGCTGGTCCCGGTTGCCGCCAGCGTCGCTCTCGGCATTGCTGCACTGGCACTGCCGCTGGCGGGCCTCAACGAGTGCTTCGGCACCAAGGGCTTTACCATTGCCGCCATGTCCATGATGTTTGTGGGCAATCCGTTTGCGGGCATAGCCACCAGCGCCCAGTGGCTCCCCGCCGGCGTCGCACTGATCGGACAGCTGCTCCCGCCGGGAGCCGCAGGCACGCTGGTCCGCTCGGTGGCTTATTTCGACGGCGCCGGCGGATCAGGCGCCGCCCTGACCTTGGCCGTATGGGTGCTCGCGGGGATCGCGCTGTGGTTCGCGGGCCCGCGTATTAAGGATGCGGGCCGGGAAAACACCGCTGCCGCAGTCGGCGGCGGCGGGCTAGGGACGCGGGCTGCGCGTGAGCTGGGAACAGGGGTCTGCCCCAAGCCAAGCGGGCCGCGCCCTACCCAGGCAGGCGCCAACCCAGGCAGGCGGGCTGCCTAACTGCTAACGCCCACGGCTTTGCCGATGGACGCCGGATCTTCGAGCAGGCCAAGCATGCATGCGGCCAGATCGGCGCGGGGAATCGAGCCGCGGAGGGTTCCGCTGTCCCCGGTTTCCAAGGCCTGCCAGGAACCGGCCGGTTCCTTGTCGGTCAGGCCCGTGGGCCGCACGATCGTCCAGTCCAGGCCGGAGCCCTGCACGGCCGCTTCCTGCTCGGTGTGGTCTGCGAGCGGCTTGGCCAATGCCACTTTCATCGCTATCCGAAGCGGGGCCGGCATAAGGGAACCGGAGTCCCCGGCACCCAGGGAAGACTGGACCATCAGCCGCTGCACGCCCTGCTCCTTCATGGCATCAATGACCGCGCGTGTGACGGCTGCCCGGTGCCGGGGGTTCCCTTTCGAGCTGCCCACCGTAACGACGACGGCGTCCGCACCGGCCACGGCTGCCGCCGCGGCGGCCGGACTTCCGGCGTCCCCGGTCAGCACGCGTACGTCTTTGGGGCCCTGACCACTGCGGGAAAGCACCGTAACTTCGTGACCCGCAGCCTGTGCCAGGGATGCCAGCTGGGCGCCGGTTCCCTTCGAGCCGCCAATAATCGTGAGCTTCACAAGAGTCCTCCGGGACGTGGATGGGGACGCGTTCATGTCCCAGCTGAAATTTTACCGCCCACTGAAAGCCCTTCCCGAGTGTGTGCGGGGGCACAATAGCGCCTTCAATAGCATCAGACCAGAGGAGTTGTCGTAATGATAATTTTCAGGTTGCAAACGTGTAACAACCGTGTCGCGTCGGGAACCAAGTTACGGGCCGGTAGCGGTCCGCGGTCTACTCTCTTAGTCATATGCGACGAGGCACGCAGGATCTGCGCTGTCCGTGATTCCGGTAATCCCGCCGGAGACAATGACGCACTGAGAAATAGGAGGCGGAATGCGTTTTGCACGTATTTCCAAAGCAGTGGGTGTGGCAGCTGTAGCTGCCCTCGCGCTGAGCGCCTGTGCAGCGAATCAGGGGACCACCGACGGCGGTTCAACTGACAGCGAGAGCACCGGCGGTTCTGTCCGCGTTGTGGAGGTTAACGCCTTCAGCTCGTTCAACAGCAACACGGCGAACGGCAACGTAGATATCAACGGCAAGATCGCGTACGCCACGCACTCCGGGTTCAACTACATCACCGATGAACTCAAGGTTGAGCCGCTGGAAGACTTCGGCACCTACGAAAAGGTTTCCGACGATCCCCTGACGGTCAAGTACACCGTCAATGAGGGCGTCAACTGGTCCGACGGCGAGCCTGTCGACGCCGATGACCTCATGCTCCTCTGGGCCGTCAACTCCGGCCACTTCAACGACGCCACCCTGAACGAAGAGGGCGAGACCGTTTCCGGTACCACCTACTTCGACTACGCGGGCGACACCTCAGGCCTGAGCCTGACCGACGTTCCCGAAATCGGCGACGACGGACGCTCCATCACCATGACCTACTCCGAGCCCTTCGCGGACTGGGAAATTGCCTTTGGTGCCATGACCGACGGCGGCGTCCAGACCCCGGCGCACGTTGTTGCCGAGAAGGCCGGACTGGCCGACGGCGACGCGCTGATCGAACTCATCCAGAACACGCCCGCGGGCGACCCGGCAAACCCGGCTCCCGTGAACGAAGAGCTGAAGGCTGTTGCCGACTTCTGGAACACCGGCTTCGACACGAAGTCCCTGCCCTCGGACGCTTCCCTGTACCTCTCCAACGGTCCGTTCATTGTCTCGGCGATCGATCCCGAGAACTCCATGACCCTGACCCGCAACGAGGACTACAACTGGGGTCCCGAGCCCAAGATCGACGAGATCATTGTCCGCTACATCGGCGATGCTCCCGCTCAGGTCCAGGCTCTGAAGAACGGTGAAGTGGACATCATTGCTCCGCAGGCCTCGGCCGACACCGTGGATCAGCTCGAAGCCATTGATGGTGTAACCATTAACTCCGGCAACCAGCTCTCCTACGACCACGTTGACCTTAACTACACCGGCGTCTTCGCTGACCAGAATGTGCGCACCGCGTTCATGAAGGTCATCCCGCGCCAGGCGATCGTTGACTCGATCGTGAAGAAGCTCAACCCGGATGCAGCCCCGCTGGACTCGGAGATCTTCCTCTCTGACCAGGACGGCTACGAAGACTCCGCAGCCAACAACGGCTCCTCCGAATTCGCCGAGGTTGACGTTGAAGGCGCCAAGGAACTGCTGGCTGGTGCCACCCCTGAAGTACGCATCATGTACAACAAGGACAACCCCAACCGCTCTGACGCCTACACCCTGATTGCACAGTCCGCCTCCGAGGCCGGCTTCAAGGTCGTCGACGGCGGCCTGGGCGCCTCTGACTGGGGCTCCGCCCTGGGCACCGGCACCTACGACGCATCCATCTTCGGCTGGATCAACTCGGGTGTTGGCGTGACCGGCGTTCCGCAGATCTTCAAGACCGGCGCTGCCTCCAACTACAACGGTTTCTCCAGCCCCGAAGCTGATGCCCTCATGGACCAGCTGATCCTGGAAACCGACGTCGAGAAGCAGAAGGAACTGCAGATCCAGATCGACAAGCTGATCTGGGACTCCTCCTACGGCCTGCCCCTGTTCCAGTCGCCGGGCGTTGATGCGCACAGCGACAAGATCGGCGGGATCAACTCCTACATGCCGAACCAGACCGGTGTCTGGTGGAACTTCTGGGAATGGGAAGTTCTGGACTAATCCTTAGCCGCAACAGCTAAGCATTACCCGCAGGGCGCCGGGGCCTTTACGGTCCCGGCGCCCTCGCCTTTCCCCCACCCCCCCACGGCAGCGGATAAGTGATTGGGATTAACCAAATTCCCCGCACTTATGACCTGCACTACACTTCAGCGAGTGCCGGGAGAACCCCCGGACCCGTTCTAATGAGGCTGACACTCTATGGTTACCTACATCGTCCGGCGGCTTTTGACCGCCGTGCTAATCCTCTTCGGGGCTTCGTTCCTGGTCTATCTCCTGACAGCGGCGTCAGGTGATCCCCTCCAAGACCTGCGCGAGAATCCCGCCCCCAACCGCGACGAACTGATCCGCGCCAGGAGCGAGCTCCTGAACCTTGATGTCCCGGCGCCGCTGCGCTACTTCTACTGGCTGGGCGGGGCCGTCAAGTGCCTCGCACCGTTCGCAGCCACCTGCGACCTTGGGCAGAGCATCCAGGGCGAGGCAGTCACCGACGCCCTCTCCCGGGCCATGGGCGCCACCATCCTGCTGGTCACCACCGCCACCCTCCTGGCCATCGTTGTGGGTATCTCCCTCGGCATCATCACGGCGCTGCGCCAGTACAGCTCCCTGGACTACGGCGTCACCTTCATGGCGTTCCTGTTCTTCTCCCTGCCGATCTTCTGGCTTGCTGTGCTGCTCAAGGAGTACGGCGCCATCGGCTTCAACAACTTCCTCGCGGACCCGCAGATACCGCTCTCCGTCGTCCTGTCCGTAGGAGCAGCGAGCGGCCTGATCTGGGTGGTCTTCGCCGGCGGTAACGCCCGCCGGAGGATCATCGCCTTCGTGGCAGGCTTCGCTGCCGCCGCGGGCCTGCTCTTCGTGCTGGGCAACACAGGCTGGTTCTCCACCCCGAGCCTCGGCCCGGTTGTCATAGCCGTGACCGGCGTAGCCATCGCCTACGGTGTGACCCTGCTCAGCGCAGGCCTGAAGAACCGCAAGGCCCTGTACTCCGCGCTGATCACCGTCGCGGTGGGCGTCATTGCCTACTACGCCGTCCAGCCCCTGCTGAACTCTGCCACCTGGCTCATGATCCTGCTGCTGGCCCTGGCCACCGTTGCCGTGGGCTGCCTCATTGGATACCTGATGGGCGGATACGACCGCGGGCAGAGCATGCGCGGTGCGGCCCTGACCGGCCTGCTGGTCGGAGGGCTCATTGTCCTGGACCGCTTTATGTACGCCTGGCCGGCCTACATGGACAACTCCCGGATCCGCGACCGGCCGATCGCGACGGTCGGTGCTTCCACCCCTGGCCTGAACGGCGATTTCTGGATCAGCGGCGTGGACACCTTCACGCACCTGCTGCTGCCGACCATCGCCCTTCTGCTCGCCTCCCTGGCCAGCTACAGCCGGTACTCCCGCGCTTCCATGCTGGAAATCATGAACATGGACTACATCCGCACCGCCCGTGCCAAGGGACTCTCCGAGCGCACCGTGGTCATGCGGCACGCGTTCCGCAACGCCCTCATTCCGCTTGCCACCATCGTCGCCTTCGATATCGGCGCGCTGATCGGCGGTGCGGTGATTACCGAACAGGTCTTCGCGTTCAGCGGCATGGGCCAGCTGTTCGTCCAGGCACTGCACCGGGTGGACCCCAACCCGATCATGGGCTTCTTCCTGGTCACCGGCATCCTGGCACTGGTCTTCAACCTGGTGGCCGACCTCGTTTATACCGTCCTTGATCCGCGCGTAAGGGTGAAGTCATGAGCACTACGTATTCCGCCGAAACTCCCTCCAACCCGCCCGGCACGGATCCGGAAACCACCGCAAAGGCCAAGACCAAGGGTCTTTCACAGGGACAGATTGTCCGCAAGCGCTTCTTCGACAACACCGCGGCCATCATTTCGCTGGTTGTCTTCGCGCTGATCTGCATCCTCGCGTTCACCTCCATCGGCTTCGCGGGCATCCCCGGCTGGTGGAAGTACGACTACCGGCAGTTCACCGAACAGATCAACGGCGGTGCACCCACCTTCGTGAACCTCTTCAACTGGGGCGAGCACCCGTTCGGCCAGGACCGCATTGGCCGTGACATGTTCGCCATGACCATGCGCGGCACCCAGCAGTCCATCATAGTAATGTTCCTGGTGGGCATCATCGCCTGCATCGTCGGCTCGGTAGTGGGCGCGGTAGCGGGCTACTTCCGCGGCTGGGTCGAAGCCGTCCTGATGCGCCTGACCGACGTCGTCATCATCATCCCGATCATCGTCATGGCCGCAGTCCTGGGCCAGATCGCCAACCGCCTGGTGGGTGAGGGAATCGGCGTCATCCTGCTGGGCATCTTCCTCGGCCTTGCAACCTGGACGTCGCTCGCGCGCCTGGTCCGCGGTGAGTTCCTGTCCCTGCGCGAGCGGGAGTTCGTCGACGCGGCCCGCATTGCCGGAGCCTCGAACAACCGCATCATCTTCAAGCACATCCTGCCCAACGCCGTCGGCGTGATCATCGTAAACACCACGCTGCTGATGTCAACGGCCATCCTGCTGGAAACCTCGCTCAGCTACATCGGTTTCGGCGTGCAGGCTCCGGATACTTCCCTTGGCCTGCTGATCAGCCAGAACCAGGAAGCATTCCAGACCCGCCCGTGGCTGTTCTGGTGGCCGGGCCTGTTCATCGTGGCGATCTGCCTGTGCATCAACTTCATTGGTGATGGCCTGCGCGATGCCTTTGACCCGCGGCAGAAGAAGTTCAATGCCAAGAAGGTCAAGACGAAGACGGCCGGCAACTAGTGGGACCGCTCTCCGCCGAAGCGGGGCTGGCCGTACTAGGCCAGCCCCGCCAGGGCGAACAGCACCGCGGCCGCCAGGGCCAGGCCCAGGAGCCAGCGCCAGTTGAAGCCAACCTCGGCGCGGGCAGCGTCCGTCTGGTCCGGATCGATCCGGCCGGCATTAACCAGGGCTTCCCAGCGTTCGCGGACCATGCGCGCAGCCTGTCCGGAGTCAGTGTTGCTCAGGTCTCCGGGACGGACCGAGCCACCGGCGCCGTACGTGGTGCCGGGAAGGTTCCGCAGGTGTTCGGGTTTGCCCGCATGGGTGCCCCAGACGCCTGGAGCGGGAGCCGCCCACGCCGTGTAGGCGCCCTTAGGGGTCACCAGCTTCAGGGCGAACTTGGTATCCACATGGATCAGGGCAGCCCAGGGAACCCGGATGGTGCGGAAGGGGTTGTCCAGCCGCACGCCCAGCTCCGAAACCCGGACACTGGGATACCAGAACAGCCAGGCAGCGAAGGCCGGAATCAGGAGCAGGGGAGCGGTGGCGAGCACACCGCCGGCCCCCGAGCTCAGGCCCGCGGAGACAATCCCGGCGGCCGTGAGGGCAACGGCAATACCCACGAACCACTTGGTGGTTCGAGGACGGAAGACTTCGGTTACGGGCTCGCTCTGCGGGTTCGGCATACCCCCATCGTTACAGCATTTTCAGGCGCCTCCGTAATCGGCCCGGTGATCCGGGGCCGGCGCGCAGCCTGGATGGAAGGAAACCACCGCCATGACTGAAACCATCAGCACAACGCAGGCGAACACCACCGCCCGGCCCCCGGTCCTGGAGGTCCGCGACCTCTCCGTGGACTTCGGCGTGGACAAGGAATGGGTGCCCGCCGCGATCGACCTGAACTACCACGTCAATGCCGGCGAAGTCCTGGCGATCGTGGGCGAGTCTGGTTCCGGCAAGAGTGCGAGCTCCATGGCCCTGCTGGGGCTGCTGCCCAAGAACTCCCGGGTTACCGGCGAAGTCCTGCTCGACGGCGAGCCGCTGCTGGGCCTGTCCCAGCACAAGCTGCGCCAGGTGCGCGGCAACGACGTCGCCGTGATTTTCCAAGAGCCCATGACGGCTCTCAACCCGGTGTACACCGTAGGGTTCCAGATCATGGAGACGCTGCGGCTGCACAATGAACTGTCTCCGGACGAAGCCCGCAGCCGTGCACTGAAGCTGCTGGCCATGGTGGAACTGCCGGATCCGGAGAAGGCCTTCAAGTCCTACCCGCACCAGCTCTCCGGCGGCCAGCGGCAGCGTGCCATGATTGCGCAGTCCCTCTCCTGCGATCCGAAACTGCTGATCGCTGACGAGCCCACTACTGCACTGGACGTCACGGTTCAGGCCGAGATCCTGGACCTGATGCGCAACCTGCGCAACAAGCTCAACTCGGCGATCGTCCTGATCACCCATGACATGGGCGTGGTTGCTGACCTCGCGGACCGCATCGCGGTGATGCGCCACGGCGTGATCGTGGAGACAGGCACGGCCAAGGAGATCTTCTCCAACCCCCAGCACCCCTACACCCAGGCGCTCCTCGACTCCGTTCCGCACCTGGGACAGGGCGCCGACGGCGACGGGGACGTCGACGTCGTTGCCGCCCTGGCAGCTGCCACGCACGTTGAGCTTGAATCCGTTGACCAGGCCGAACTCGAACGGCGCGAAGCAGAGGTCCTCTCCGGCCTGCGCACCGACGAGGCAGCCAAGGTTGACGAGGCAGGCGGCGAGCCCGTGCTGGTCCTCGAGAACGTGGCCATCGAATACCCCAAGCAGGGGCGGGTTGCCGCCTTCCGTGCGGTGGAGGGCGCGAACCTGCGTATCCTGCCCGGCCAGGTCATGGGACTTGTTGGCGAATCAGGCTCCGGTAAGACCACCATCGGACGTGCCGCCGTCGGGCTGCTGCCGGTAGCGGAGGGTGAGCTGCGTGTGGTGGGCACGGACATTTCCGAGCTCAAGCCCAACTCCAAGGCCATGCACGCTCTGCGGCGCCAGGTGGGAATGGTTTTCCAGGACCCGTCGTCCTCGCTGAACCCCCGGCTGCCCATCGGCGAGAGCATCGGTGAGCCGATGTTCCTGGCCGGAGAAGCAAAGGGAGCTGCCCTGCAGCAGCGGATCGAGGAGCTGCTGGACCAGGTTGAGCTGCCGCGCGCCTACCGGAACCGTTACCCCCACGAACTCTCCGGCGGCCAGAAGCAGCGAGTGGGCATTGCCCGCGCTCTCTCACTGAAGCCCAAGCTCATGGTGGCGGATGAGCCGACGTCTGCCCTTGACGTTTCAGTGCAGGCCAAGGTGCTGGAGCTGTTCCAGAACCTCCAGCGCGAACTCGGCTTCGCCTGCCTGTTCGTCACGCACGACCTCGCGGTGGTGGACGTCCTGGCCGACCACATCTGCGTGATGCGCAGCGGACGGATCGTGGAGCAGGGAACGCGTGACCAGATCCTGCGCAACCCGCAGGAGGAGTACACGCAGCGTCTCATTGCGGCGGTTCCGCTGCCGGATCCGGACAAGCAGCGTGAGCGCCGCGAACTCCGCGCGAAGCTGCTGTCTTCCTAGGCCGGTTCCCCGCACCACCAGTATTCAAACGGCAGAAGGACCCTCCTCGGAGGGTCCTTCTGCATATCCGATGTGATTTGTCTACGCTTTCGCGTGCTTGATCTAACATCGTCCTCGAATCGTTATATTCCGCAGAGCGTCTATATACTTTTTACACAGGGGGACAGGCTTCGAGAGCACCTGCACAACGGGTTGCTTCGGTGGGCATGTCCCCTTTTGGTTGCCCGGAAACCCCGGGGACCAAGACCATTTGCTGAGGTCTGAGGAAGAGTCATCTGGACCCTACCACCAGCTGCTGCCCGGACATCAGCGCCGGAAACTAGACACCGGCTTCCTTATCTATCCAGGAGGCGGAATGCGTTTACAACGCGTATCCAAGGTTGTCAGCGTGGCGGTGGTCGCCACCCTTGCGCTGGGAGCCTGCGGCGGAGGAAGTGGAAACTCAAACTCCGCTGCCAGCACTACGAGCATTACGGCCAACGGCACCGAGCCGCAGAATCCGCTGCTCCCGGCAAACACCAACGAGGTGGGCGGCGGGCGGATCATGGACCTTCTGTTCGAAGGCCTGCTGAGCTACGACGCCGACGGCAAGACCGTCAATGAAATCGCCGAGTCCATCGAGACCGATGACTCGCAGCACTACACGATCACCCTGAAGGACGGAAAGACCTTCTCCAACGGGGAACCTGTCACGGCGTCATCCTTCGTGGATGCCTGGAACTTCGGGGCTGCTGCCAAGAACGCGCAGCTGAACTCGTACTTCTTCGAGAGCATCGAAGGCTACGACGAGGTCAGCGCCGAGGGGGCAACCGCTGAGACCATGAGCGGACTGCAGGTCCTGGATGAGAAGACCTTTACCGTGACCCTCTCGCAGCCGGAATCCGACTGGCCGCTGCGCCTGGGCTACACAGCCTTCTATCCGCTGCCCGAAGAGGCCTTCGAGGATCCTGCGGCGTTCGGGGAGAACCCGGTGGGCAACGGCCCGTACATGCTGGCCGGTGACAACGCGTGGCAGCACGAGGTGCAGATCGACCTGGTAGCCAACCCCGATTACACGGGTACCCGGGTTCCGCAGAACACCGGTGTGACGTTCAAGTTCTACTCCTCCTACGATGCCGCGTACGCGGATCTCCAGGCGGACAACCTGGACGTGCTGGACCAGATGCCGGCCGCAGCCCAGAAGACCTTCACATCTGATCTGGGCGAGGGCCGCTACTCAGAGAAGCCGACGGCCCAGAACCAGACGATCACCATTCCCGAGTACCTCGATGAGTTCTCCGGGGAAGCCGGTGCGCTGCGCCGCCAGGCCATCTCCATGGCCATCAACCGCGAGGAAATTACCGACGTGATTTTCTCCGGAGCGCGGCAGCCTGCGGAGGAGTTCACCGCACCGGTCATTGAAGGGTTCAATGCAGAGCTTGCCGGTTCGGAGGTGCTTGACTACAACCCCGAGCGGGCCAAGGATCTCTGGGACGAAGCCGAAGCCATCTCGCCCTGGCCGGAGGGCAAGGCCTTCACCATTGGCTACAACGCCGACGGCGACCACAAGGAATGGGTAGACGCCGTCTGCAACTCGCTGAAGAACGTCCTCGGCGTGGATGCGCAGGGCAAGGCGTACTCCACGTTCAAGGAACTGCGTTCGGACGCCACGGCCAAGACCCTCAGCGGAGCGATCCCCACGGGTTGGCAGGCGGACTACCCGTCGCTGTACAACTTCCTCGGCCCGCTCTACGGAACCGGAGCCGGGTCCAACGACGGTGACTACTCGAACCAGGTGTTCGACGATCTGCTGGCACAGGGACTCGCGGCCACAACCGCCGAAGAAGGTGCTGCGATCTTCAACCAGGCCCAGGAAGTCCTGCTCCAGGACCTCCCGGTTGTTCCGCTGTGGTACCAGGTATCCCAGACCGGCTGGAGCAGCAACGTCACTGACGTGGAAACCGGCTGGAACGGCGTGCCTGTCTACTACAACATCGCACGCAAGTAGGCCCGGTCGGCGAGCCGGCGGCCGTTACCCGTTCCTGCGCACACCGCAGGAACGGGAAACGGCTCCGGCCGCCCGCCGTCAGAACAGGATGGTTTCCCATGTCCAAACCAGTCCTCCGAACTGACCAGGGCAGGTTCCGCTCATGACCAGATATATCGCCCGCCGGGTCCTGCAGATGATCCCGGTGTTCTTCGGGGCAACCCTGCTGGTCTATTTCCTGGTTTTTTCCCTTCCCGGAGACCCGATCGCCGCGCTGTTCGGGGACCGGCCGGTCAACGAAGTTGTCGCCGCGCAGCTGCGGGAACAGTACAACCTGGACCAGCCCTTCCTGGTGCAGTACCTCGAGTACCTGAAGAACCTGCTGACCTTTAACCTCGGCAACGACTTCTCCGGCCGTCCCGTGGCAGAAGTGCTGGCACAGATCTTCCCCGTCACCATGCGCCTGGCGGTGCTGGCACTGCTCTTTGAAGCAGTCTTCGGCATTGTCTTCGGGCTGATCGCGGGCCTGAAGAAAGGCCGCATCTTCGACGCCACGGTGCTCTTCGTTTCCCTCGTGGTCATTGCCATCCCCGTCTTCGTGCTGGGTTTCCTGCTGCAGTTCATCATTGGCGTCAAGCTCGGCTGGACCGCTCCCACGGTGGGAGCCAGTGCCGGCTGGACCGACCTGATACTTCCCGCCGTCGTGCTGGGCCTGGCCTCCTTCGCCTACGTGCTGCGGCTGACGCGGACTTCAGTTATCGAAAACATGAATGCCGACTACGTCCGCACCGCTACGGCGAAGGGGCTTTCCCGCCCGCGGGTGGTCACCGTGCACATCCTGCGCAACTCGCTGATCCCGGTGGTTACGTTCCTGGGAGCGGATTTGGGTGCCCTGATGGGCGGCGCAATTGTCACGGAAGGCATCTTCAACGTGCCCGGCGTCGGGCAGAAGCTCTACCAAGCCGTTATCCGCGGCGAAGGGCCCACCATCGTGTCGATCGTGAGCGTGCTCGTCCTCGTCTACGTGGTGGCGAACCTGCTGGTTGACCTCCTGTACGCCTGGCTGGACCCAAGGATCAGATATGAGTAAGAGTTCCCGGACCCAGGAGCACTTTGTGGCACCGGTGGATTCGGACGTCCTGCCGGAAACCGACGCCGTCCAGGACGGCCAGGCCCCGCTCAGCATGTGGGGGGAGGCCTGGCGGAACCTGCGGCGCAGGCCGCTGTTCATCATCTCCGCCCTGCTAATCCTGCTCATCATTGCCGTGGCGGCGTTCCCGCAGCTCTTCACCCAGACCCCTCCCGACGGCGCCTGCTACCTGGCGGACTCGAATGCCGGACCCCGTCCGGGCCATCCGCTCGGTTTTACGCTGCAGGGCTGCGACGTCTATGCCCGGCTGATCTACGGAACACGGGCCTCCGTGCTGGTGGGCATCATTACCACCGCCTGCGTCGTGCTGCTGGGCGGAACGCTTGGGGCGCTCGCCGGATACTACGGAGGATGGCTGGACGCCGTCATTGCCCGGCTTGGCGACATCTTCTTCGCCCTGCCGCTGATCCTGGGCGCCATCATCGTCATGCAGCTGCCGATGTTCCGCGAGAACCGCAACATCTGGACCGTGGTGCTGACACTTGTGGTCTTCGGCTGGCCCCAGATAGCGCGCATCACCCGCGGCGCGGTGATATCCGTGCGCAACGCCGACTTCGTCGTCGCCTCCCGTGCGCTGGGTGTCTCCCGGTTCCAGGCCCTGGTTAAGCACGTCCTGCCCAACGCCCTGGCACCGGTGATAGTCACGGCCACCATCTCCCTGGGCACCTTCATCGTGGCCGAAGCCACGCTGTCCTTCCTGGGGATCGGGCTGCCGCCGGACATCATGTCCTGGGGCAATGACATCTCCGCAGCCCAGACCTCGCTGCGCGCCAATCCCGCGGCACTGCTGTGGCCGGCCGGAGCGTTGTCCGTCACCGTCCTCAGTTTCATCATGCTCGGCGACGCCGTGCGTGATGCCCTCGACCCGAAAGCCCGCAAGCTATGACATCCACTGCACAGAGCCCGGCCACCGAGCCGGCGCCGCTGCTGGACATCCGCTCGCTCGCGATTTCCTTCACCACGTCCAACGGCATCGTCAACGCCGTGCAGGACGCCAACCTGACTGTCCTTCCCGGAGAAACCGTTGCCATTGTGGGGGAGTCAGGTTCGGGAAAGTCGACGACGGCGCTCGCAGCCATCGGTCTCCTGCCAGGCAACGGGCAGGTCAGCGCCGGCCAGATTCTTTTCGACGGCGAAGACATCACCCGTGCCAGTGCCAAGCGGATTGTCGAACTGCGCGGCAACTCCATCGGCATGGTGCCGCAGGACCCGATGTCCAACCTCAACCCGGTGTGGAAGATCGGTTTCCAGGTGCGGGAAACGCTGAAGGCCAACGGTCAGCCCGCCACTGATGCGGATGTGGCCCGGGTGCTGGGCCAGGCAGGCCTGCCCGACGCCGCCTCCCGGGCCGGGCAGTATCCGCACGAGTTTTCCGGCGGGATGCGCCAGCGCGCCCTGATCGCCATCGGCCTCTCCTGTTCTCCGCGGCTGCTCATCGCCGACGAGCCGACCTCGGCCCTGGACGTCACCGTGCAGCGCCAGATCCTGGACCACCTTGGAACCCTGACCCGGGAAATGGGTACGGCGGTCCTGCTGATCACGCATGACCTCGGCCTGGCGGCCGAACGGGCCCAGCGCGTAGTAGTGATGTACAAAGGCCGGGTAGTGGAGTCCGGTCCAGCCCTGGAGATCCTCCGTAATCCGCGCCATCCCTACACACAGCGGCTGGTGAAATCCGCGCCGTCGCTCGCATCCAAGCGGATCGACTCGGTCCGTGACAGGGGGCTGGAGCTGCCGGAAGGATCCGGAACCCACTCCGGGCAGGGATCCGGCGCGCCGGACGTTATTGAAGTCCGCAACCTCACCAAGGTCTTCAAGCTGCGCAGCGGGCTGGGCCGGCACACCGATTTCACGGCCGTGGACAACATGTCCTTTTCCGTGCCGCGCGGCACCACCACCGCCGTCGTCGGTGAATCAGGTTCCGGCAAGTCCACCGTTGCCCGGATGGTGCTGAACCTGGAGAAACCGACCAGCGGCAGCATCCTCTTTGACGGAACGGATGTGACAACCCTTGGCAGGAAGGACCTGTTTGCCTTCCGGCGCCGGGTGCAGCCGATCTTCCAGGACCCCTATGGGTCGCTTGACCCGATGTACAACATCTTCCACACGATTGAAGAGCCGCTGCGGGTCCACGGCATTGGGGACGCGGCAGGCCGGGCCGCGAAGGTCCGAAGACTGCTGGACCAGGTGGCGCTGCCGCAGTCCGTGATGCGGCGCTTCCCCAACGAGCTCTCCGGGGGACAGCGCCAGCGCGTGGCAGTGGCCCGGGCCCTGGCCCTTGATCCGGAGGTGGTGATCTGTGATGAGGCTGTGTCCGCACTGGACGTCCTGGTGCAGGCGCAGATCCTGAACCTGCTGGCCGAACTGCAGGCAGACCTCGGGCTGAGCTACCTCTTCATTACGCATGACCTCGCGGTGGTCCGGCAGATCGCGGACGATGTCTGCGTGATGCAGATGGGAAAGGTGGTGGAAACCGGAACCACGGACGAAGTCTTCTCCAAGCCGCAGCAGGACTACACCAGGGCGCTGCTCGCAGCCATCCCCGGAGCAGGACTTGAACTGCCCCCGGAAGCTGCCTGAGCGGCGGGGGAGCGGGACCGTTCCAGGAGCGCATTAGGGAACCTTTGGCAAAACGACTAGAATAGTACGGTGCCCGCTGACGGCGGCCTCTCGGTGACTTCTTACACGTGTGTTCCAACGCAGCATTTGTACAGAACTGCCGGATTCTCCGGATCGATTCCGGACCACTGTGAATTATCCCCGAACTGTTACCAATGAATTGAGTCTTCACGCATGTCAGAAACCAACACGGCTGTGAACAGCGCAGTGCGTAGCGATCTCCGCAACGTCGCTATTGTGGCCCACGTTGACCACGGCAAAACGACCCTCGTCGACGCCATGCTCAAGCAGACGAACTCCTTTGCTTCGCACGGAGATGTCGAAGAACGCGTGATGGACTCAGGTGACCTGGAACGTGAAAAGGGCATCACCATCCTGGCCAAGAACACCACCGTGTTCTACAACGGTCCGGCTGCGAACGGCGAAACCATCACCATCAACGTGATCGACACTCCCGGCCACGCCGACTTCGGCGGTGAGGTCGAGCGCGGCCTGTCCATGGTCGACGGCGTCGTGCTGCTCGTGGACGCCTCCGAAGGCCCGCTGCCGCAGACCCGCTTCGTGCTGCGCAAGGCCCTGGCAGCCAAGCTCCCCGTCGTCCTGCTTGTCAACAAGACCGACCGCCCCGACGCCCGCATCGACGAGGTTGTCAGCGAATCCATGGACCTGCTCCTTGGCCTGGCCTCCGACCTTGCGGACGAAGTTCCGGATCTTGACCTCGACCTGGTCCTAAACGTCCCCGTGGTTTACGCCGCTGCCCGCGTGGGTGCTGCTTCCCTGGAGCAGCCCGCCGACGGCCAGGCACCGGACAATGACAACCTTGAGCCGCTGTTCAAGACGATCATCGACCACATCCCGGCTCCGACGTACGATCCCGAAGGCGTCCTCCAGGCGCACGTCACCAACCTGGATGCTTCCCCCTTCCTGGGCCGCCTCGCGCTGCTGCGCATCTTCAACGGCACCCTCCGCAAGGGCCAGCAGGTTGCCTGGGCCCGCCACGACGGCAGCCTGAAGACCGTGAAGATCACCGAACTGCTGGCCACCAAGGCCCTTGAGCGTGTTCCGGCCGAGTCCGCCGGGCCCGGCGAAATTGTCGCCGTCGCCGGCATCGAGGACATCACCATCGGCGAAACCCTCACGGACGTCGAGAACCCGAAGCCGCTGCCGCTGATCACCGTGGACGATCCCGCGATCTCCATGACCATCGGTATCAACACCTCCCCGCTGGCCGGCAAGGTCAAGGGTGCGAAGGTCACCGCCCGCCAGGTGAAGGACCGCCTCGACAAGGAACTGATCGGTAACGTTTCCCTGCGGGTCCTGCCCACCGAGCGTCCGGATGCCTGGGAAGTCCAGGGCCGCGGTGAGCTCGCCCTGGCCATCCTCGTGGAGCAGATGCGCCGCGAAGGCTTCGAGCTGACCGTCGGCAAGCCGCAGGTTGTCACGAAGGTCGTTGACGGCAAGGTCCACGAGCCGATGGAGCACATGACCATCGACGTGCCCGAGGAATACCTTGGCGCCGTGACCCAGCTGCTGGCAGCCCGCAAGGGCCGCATGGTCAACATGGCCAACCACGGCACCGGCTGGGTCCGCATGGAATTCATCGTCCCCGCCCGCGGCCTGATCGGCTTCCGCACCCGCTTCCTGACGGAAACCCGCGGCGCAGGCATCTCCGCTTCCATCTCCGAGGGCTACGAGCCGTGGGCCGGTCCGATCGAATACCGTACCAACGGTTCGATGATCGCTGACCGCGCCGGCGTCGTTACCCCGTTCGCCATGATCAACCTGCAGGAACGCGGCTCCTTCTTCGTGGAGCCCACCTCCGAGGTTTACGAAGGCATGATCGTCGGCGAGAACTCCCGCGCCGATGACATGGACGTGAACATCACCAAGGAAAAGAAGCTCACCAACATGCGTGCAGCTTCCTCGGACACCTTCGAGAACCTGACCCCGCCGCGCAAGCTGACGCTGGAGGAATCCCTCGAGTTCGCCCGCGAGGACGAGTGCGTGGAGGTCACCCCGGAGGCAATCCGTATCCGCAAGCTCATCCTGGACGCCAACGAGCGTGCCAAGGCCAACCGCGCCCGCGCGAAGGCCTAGTCCAATCGCTGCGTTCCAGGCACCAGGTCACAGGGTCCCGCGCTGGCGGGGCCCTGTGGCCGTGGTGCTTGGTGCCCTGGCTGCGGGCATCCTGGGAACGTCACTGCATGCCCAGGTGCTCTACGCGGGGGAGACCCCGCTGCCCCTTGGTGCGCTCGGAGCGCTGGTCCTCAGCGCCGCCGTCGCCGTCTTTGCCGGGCTGTGGGCACGCTCCGTGGCTGTCAGTGCGGCCACCGGCATCCTGACTTACGTCCTGCTCGGTGCCTTCTCCCTTGATATCTTCAGCGGTCCGCTGATCGTCACCGGAACCGATTCCGGGCTGGACCTGCCGGTCATTACTGCCGGGCTTATGTGGCTGTTCGGGCAGTCGCTGGCCACGGTAGCGGCCGTGATGGTTACCGCCGTCGCGCTTCGGCGCGAAGCGCGCTACGAGCGGGAAACCCTGCAGGCGCCGGTCCTGCCCTACGGGACCGACCCCGGCTACCGGCAGGGCCCCGAAACCCGCAGCTAGTCCAGCCGTTCGCTGGTGCGGTCCAGGTGATGGGCGAGCATCAGGGACGTAGGCGTGCCGTCCGGATCCGGTCCGCGCAGTGCATAGTCGTCGAAAACCGCCCGCAGCTTGTCCATCAGGATGCGGCGGTTTTCTTCGTTAAGGTTCAGCCCCATCCGCACCACCTCGATGTCGGACGGGGGAAGGCCCTCGATTTCCTGCAGGAACGTCTCAATGAAGACCATGTTGGCGCTCTCCGGCAGTGAGGTCTTCCAGCTCAGACCGGTGGCGCGGTAGGGAATTTCCTTGGCGCCGCGGTTACCGGTGCGGGGCGTGCCGGCAGCAAGGAAACCCGTGGCCAGCAATGTCCGCACGTGGTGCAGGGCCGTGGCCGGATTCAGGTCCAGCGCCTCGGCAATCTCTTTGTTGGTCCGCTCGGCATGCAGGCACAAACGCAGGATCCGCAGCCGCACGGGAGAGCTCAGCGCTCGTCCACGGGCTTGGATCATTTCATCGTTTGGCATCAAACCAGCATACGCCGGGCCCGGCGGTGGCCTTATCCCGAGGGCCTGGGCCTGGAGCTGCCGCGCCGCTCCGGGGCAGGAGGAACCGGTTTGCCCGCGGTCACGAGGTCCCAGGGAATACGTACCTCACCAGTGCGGGTAGCGAGGGTGCACCCGGCGTCGTCGAGCGCCGTGATGGTTCCCAGCGCGTCCGTGAGGCCGCCGTCAATGCGGTAACGCACCACGGCGCGCTGGCCTGTGCCCGCGGCACGGAGGCGTTCCTCGGGGGATGGGGTTGTCACCGTTACATAGTACGCGGCACCCTCCCGGCTGGGAGATAATGGAACGGACTACTAACGTGGAAGCATTACCGCGTGGAGATCTGCCGCGACGCGGAAATCCGCACACCAAGGAAGGCAAAGGGACGTGACGTACGTAATTGCGCAGCCATGCGTGGATGTTAAAGACAAGGCATGCATCGAAGAATGCCCCGTGGACTGCATCTACGAAGGTGAACGCTCCCTCTACATCCACCCGGACGAGTGCGTGGACTGCGGCGCCTGTGAACCGGTTTGCCCGGTTGAGGCCATCTACTACGAGGATGACACTCCCGAGGAATGGGCCGACTACTACAAGGCAAACGTCGAGTTCTTTGATGACCTGGGATCCCCCGGCGGAGCCGCCAAGCTCGGCAACACGCACAAGGATCACCCGCTGATCGCCGCACTTCCGCCGCAGAACCAGGGATGAGCGCCAAAGCCTCCGGCGGCTTTGGCCTGAACCTGCCGGAGTACCCGTGGGAGGCCATGGCACCGTACGTGGAGCAGGCCTCCCGGCATGCCGACGGCGCCGTGAACCTTTCAATCGGAACCCCGGTTGATCCCACGCCTGACTTCATCCAGGCCGCGCTGGCAGCGGCAGCGGATGCGCCGGGATACCCCACCACGCACGGAACTGCCGCGCTGCGGCAGGGAATCGCGGATTGGTTCTCCCGCCGCCGGTCGGTTCCGGGCCTGGACCCGCAGGACATTATGCCGACGGTGGGCTCCAAGGAACTGGTGGCCTGGCTGCCGCTGCTGCTGGGCCTGGGTGCCGGCGACGTCGTCGTGCGCCCTACGGTCGCGTACCCAACGTATGACATGGGTGCCGTGCTCGCCGGGGCAACCCCCGTCGCCGCGGACAGCCTGGACGAACTCGATGAGCAGACCCGCTCCCGGGTCCGGCTGGTCTGGATTAACTCCCCGGGCAACCCGACCGGAAGCGTCCGGGACGCCGAGTCCATGGCCGCACTGGTGGAGCAGGCACGTTCCCTGGGCGCCGTCGTGGCATCGGACGAATGCTATGCCGAACTCGGCTGGGGCGAATGGGACACGGCACGCGGCGGAGCCCCGGTTCCGTCCGTCCTCGACCCGCGGGTTAGCGGCGGCAGCAATGACTCCCTGCTCGCGGTCTACTCGATGAGCAAGCAATCCAACCTCGCCGGGTACCGCGCGGCCTTTGTGGCGGGGGATGGGGCCATCATCGCGAACCTGGTCAACAGCCGCAAACATGCCGGGATGATAGTTCCGGCGCCGGTTCAGGCCGCCATGCTGGCAGCCCTGTCCGATGACGCGCACGTAGCCGAGCAGAAGGACCGGTACCGGGCGCGGCGCGAACTACTTGTTCCGGCACTGGAAGCCTTTGGGCTGAAGATTTCGAGCTCCGAAGCTGGCCTGTACCTCTGGGCGACGGCCGGCGAGGACACCTGGACCACGGTGCAGCGGTTCGCTGCCCTGGGCATTGTTGTGGGTCCCGGTGTTATCTACGGGGATGCGGGTGCCGGTTATGTCCGGGTTGCGCTGACCGGAAGCGACGAGCGCGTCGCAGCGGCGGCCCGGCGGCTGGAAGCGGCGGCGGGCTGAATCGGCGGTGGTGTCATGTAGTCATGTTGCGCTTGCACAACAACATGGCTGCCGATTAGTTGTATCGCCCCGTAACCCGGTAGCGTTTTAGCGAAATAGATAAAAGCACGAATGTGTACTATGGGCGCTCTTCTCACGAGGACGCGGGCCCGTAGCAGTGGGTTCTTCAAACTCCTGAAGGAGAAAAATGACTGAGCGACCAAGTGCCGAACTGCACTATGGGACCGACCCTGCGGACAAGCTTGAGCTGCCCCGCATCGCTGCCAATGAAGGCAACGACGGCTTCGACGTATCGAAGCTGCTGAAGCAGACCGGCACCGTTACTTTCGACCCCGGTTTCATGAACACCGCGGCCACCACATCGGCGATCACCTACATCGACGGCGACGCCGGAATCCTGCGCTACCGCGGATACCCGATCGAGCAGCTGGCCAAGCACTCGAGCTTCCTCGAAACCTCCTACCTGCTGATCTACGGCAACCTGCCCACGCCGGCAGAGCTCGAGGCCTTTGACCACCGCATCCGCCGGCACACGCTGCTCCATGAGGACCTCAAGGGCTTCTTCGGCGGCTTCCCGCGCGATGCGCACCCGATGCCGGTGCTTTCCTCAGCCGTCAGCGCCCTCTCCACCTTCTACCAGGACTCCCTGGATCCCTTTGACGAGGAGCAGGTGGAGCTCTCCACCGTCCGCCTCATGGCGAAGCTCCCGGTGATCGCGGCCTACGCGCACAAGAAGAGCATTGGCCAGCCCATGCTCTACCCGGACAACTCCATGAACCTGGTGGAGAACTTCATGCGGCTTTCCTTCGGCCTGCCGGCCGAGCCGTACGAGCTGAACCCGAAGCTGGTCAAGGCTTTGGACCTGCTGCTGATCCTGCACGCGGACCACGAGCAGAACTGCTCCACCTCCACTGTCCGACTGGTCGGCAGCTCCAATGCCAACATGTTCGCTTCCATCTCCGCCGGCATCAGCGCCCTCTTCGGTCCGCTGCACGGCGGCGCCAACGAGGCCGTGCTGAACATGCTGCGGGACATCCAGTCCACGGGCATGCAGCCTGAAGCCTTCATGGAGAAGGTCAAGAACAAGGAAGACGGCGTGAAGCTCATGGGCTTCGGGCACCGCGTCTACAAGAACTACGATCCGCGCGCCAAGATCGTCAAGGCCACCGCACACGAGATCCTCGCGGACCTGGGCGGCAACGACGAGCTGCTGGACATTGCCATGCGCCTGGAAGAAAAGGCCCTGGCGGACGACTACTTCATTGAGCGCAAGCTCTACCCGAACGTAGACTTCTACACCGGCCTGATCTACAAGGCCATGGGCTTCCCGGAGAAGATGTTCACCGTCCTCTTCGCCATCGGCCGCCTCCCGGGCTGGATTGCCCAGTGGCGCGAAATGATGCAGGATCCGCAGACCAAGATTGGCCGCCCGCGCCAGCTGTACACGGGTCTTCCGGAGCGCAGCTTCCCGGAGCGCTAGAACATCAAGGAAGGGCCCGCATCCTCAGGATGCGGGCCCTTCCTTGATGTTGCCCACCCGGATATGTACCTCCCCACCCCCGAGAGGCCAGATACGGCTGTTTTGACGCGTCAAACGGGCCGTAACTGGCCTCTCGGCGGCCTCGGGCTCACGCGGGCTCGGAGGCTCGGGGCGGGGAGACGGGGGAGGGCTAGGCCTGGGAGGCGTAGCCCTGCGGGTTCTGCTTCTGCCAGTTCCAGTGGTCCCGGCACATGTCTTCGAGGGAACGGATGGCGGTCCAGCCCAGGTCGGCCTTGGCAGCAGCGGGGTCGGCGTAGCTTACGGCAGCGTCTCCGGGACGCCTCGGCGCCAGTTCGTAGGGAACGTCCTTGCCTGCTGCCTTGGAGAAGGCTGCCAGGACCTCCAGCACCGAGGAACCGTTGCCGGTGCCAAGGTTCCAGCGCTTGACCCCCTTGCGGGCGGCAATGTAGTCAAGGGCAGCGAGGTGACCGGCAGCCAGGTCCATGACGTGGATGTAATCGCGCACGCCCGTGCCGTCGGGAGTGGGGTAATCGCCGCCGAAGACCATGACCTTTTCCCGGCGCCCGACGGCGACCTGGGCCACGAACGGCAGCAGGTTGTTGGGCACGCCGGTGGGATCTTCGCCGATGCGTCCGGATTCGTGCGCGCCAACCGGATTGAAGTAGCGCAGCAGCGCAATGCTCCAGCGCTCGTCAGAAGCACCGAGGTCCGCAAGGATGTCCTCGATCTGCTCCTTGGTGCGGCCGTAGGGGTTCACGGCGTCCATGGGCATGTGCTCTGCCAGCGGCACCTCTTCCGATGCCCCGTACACGGTGGCCGAGGAACTGAAGACGATGGTCCGGACGTCATGGCGGTCCATGGCATCAAGCAGGTTCAGGGTGCCGGCAACATTGTTCCGGTAGTAGTGCAGCGGCTTTGCCACCGATTCACCGACCGCCTTGAGCCCGGCGAAGTGGATGACGGCCTCGGGGGAGTGCTCGGTGAAGATCTGCTCCAGGGCAGCTGGGTCAAGGAGATCAGCCTGTACAAAAGCGGCGGTGCGTCCGGTGAGTTCCTGGACCCGGGCCAGGGATGCAGTGCTGGAGTTTGCCAGGTTGTCCATGACAACGACGTCGTGGCCGGCCTGCAGCAGCTCGAGCGTGGTGTGGGACCCGATGTAGCCGGTTCCTCCGGTGACTAGTATTCGCATGGTTTCCAGCCTAACGGATTCGCCATCCGGCCCGGCCCAGCGCTATCCCGAACCGGCCGGTGCCGGTGCAGTCTTGATGGCCACCTGGGCCGCCGGAGCATCCGATTCGCTCCAGGCACCGCTGCCGCGGGTCCAGGTCCTGGAGTCATAGGAAACGTCGTTGATGTTCAGTGCCTTGGCGTTGGCTACTGCCCACTGCGCCAGGGACCAGCCGTATTCGCCGGAGGCGCCCACCACCAGCACCTCTCCGAGGATCATTGCCTGCTGTTCCCCATAGAGCGCGGACATCGCGGCCAGGACCGTGTCCGGATCGCCGGCGGCCTCTGCGGGACCCAGCGTGCAGCCCAGTGCCGCAGGCGTCTGGCCGGTCAGGGCGGAGGCGAAGGCCCTGCCTTCGGATTCGTGGTCCGCGTAGGCATCGGGGAACGCGCTGCGCTGGACGGTCTGGGCGGCAACGGTGAGGGGAAGGTCCTGGTACCCGGGGACCTCGACGAGGGCGTCATAAAAAGCGTTGGCCGCATAAACCGGATCCATGACCTGCTCCTGCGCGCCCCAGCCCTGGGACGGACGCTGCTGGAACAGTCCGCGTGAATCCGGCCCGGCGTCGTCTCCGTAATTCAGGTTCCGGAGACCGGACTCCTGGACGGCCGTGGCCAGCGCGATCGACGCCGCCCGCGGCGGAAGGCCACGGGCGACGGCGACTGCCGTAATGGTGGAGGCGTTGACCGCCTGGTCCGGGTTCAGGGACCAGGAAGCTCCGCTGACCGTTGCGGTACAGCGTTCGCGCACCGGACGCACCTCGTCACGTCCGGATGCCATGACCAGGAGGTAAAGCAGCAGCGCGGCTGCTGCCGCGGCACCAAGAAGCAGCACGCTGCTGCTGCTGCGTCTGCGCCGTACCGGCGGAATGCTGCGGGCCACTGCCCTTCTCTCCCGGACCGGACCCTAGTTGGCGTGCAGCGCTTCGTTCAGTTCGACGGTGCGGGCCAGCCGGGGCAGGGCTTCCACAGCGCCGGTGGTTGAATTGCGGCGGAACAGCAGGCCGGGAACGCCGGAGAGATCCGCGGCCTTGACCGTGCGGACGTCGTTCGTTTCGGGGTCGGTGACATTCACGCGGGTACCCGCAGTGACATACAGGCCGGCCTCGACGACGCTGTCATCGCCGATGCTGATGCCCACGCCGGAGTTGGCGCCCAGCAGCACCCGCTCGCCCACGGTGATGCGTTCCTTGCCGCCGCCGGAGAGTGTGCCCATGATGGACGCGCCGCCTCCGACGTCGGAACCGTTGCCCACGACGACGCCTGCCGAGATGCGGCCCTCCACCATGGAGGTGCCGAGGGTGCCGGCGTTGAAGTTGACGAATCCTTCGTGCATGACAGTGGTGCCTTCGGCCAGGTGCGCGCCGAGACGCACGCGGTCCGCATCCGCGATGCGCACGCCGGAGGGCAGCACGTAATCCACCATGCGCGGGAACTTGTCCACGCCGTAGACAGTCACTGCGCCGCGGGCACGCAGGCCAATCCGGACTTCGTCGAAGCCGGCCACCTGGCACGGACCGAAGTTGGTCCAGACAACGTTGGGAAGGACACCGAAGATGCCGTCCAGGTTGATGGTGTTGGGAGCTGCGAGGCGGGCGGAGAGAACGTGCAGGCGGAGGTAGGCGTCAGCGGTGCCGGCAGGGGCAGCATCGAGGTCGATCTGCGTTTCCAGGATCTCTCCGCGGGTTCCGCGGACTTCGTCAGCCATGGCGTCCGCTGCCTTCGCGAGCTCTGCTGCCAGCGCTGCGTCGTTCTCCAGGGGAGCAAGGGCCGGGCGGGGATACCAGACGTCCAGTACCGTGCCGTCTGCGGCTACGGTGGCCAGTCCAAGACCGGACGCGGTGCGTGGGGTGGGGGCTGAGGAAGAGCTTGAAGTCATGGCTTCTACTCTACCGAGCGGTACTGTGGACCGGTGACCGTATTACCTGCCAAACCCCTGAACCTGCTCGACGACGTCGCTGACCTTACGGCGGCACTGATGGACATCGAGAGTGTGTCCGGAAACGAAGCGGCCATTGCCGATGCAGTGGAGGCTGCCCTGAAGGGCCTCGATCACCTGGAAGTGGTGCGCGACGGCGATTCGATCATGGCCCGCACGAGGCTTGGACGCAGCGAACGCGTCATCCTCGCGGGACACCTGGACACCGTGCCGCTGCCCTCGGTTCCCGGCTCGCGGGGAACCGTGCCGTCGACCCGTAACGGGGACGTCATTTACGGCCGGGGTGCCACCGACATGAAGGGCGGCGTGGCCGTGCAGCTGGCGCTGGCTGCGAAACTCACCAATCCGAACCGGGACATCACCTTCGTCTTCTACGACCACGAGGAAGTCGACGCCTCCCTCAGCGGCCTGGGCAGGCTGGAAAAGTCCTTTCCCGAATGGATGAAGGCTGACTTCGCGATCCTGCTGGAACCCACGGACGGCACGGTGGAGGGCGGATGCAACGGGACCATGCGCTTCCAGGCCCGAACAACCGGCAAAGCGGCGCACTCGGCCCGTGCCTGGATGGGTGAGAACGCCATTCACGCAGCCGCCGAGATCCTGGTGCGGCTGCGCGACCACGAGCCGGCGACGGTCCGGGTTGAAGGCCTGGACTACCGGGAGTCCCTCAATGCGGTGAAGATCCACGGCGGCACGGCAGGCAACGTCATTCCCGATTCCGCCGTTGTGGAGATCAATTACCGGTTCGCGCCGGACAAGAGTCCTGCACAGGCGGAGGCCTATGTACGGGAGCTGCTGGACGGCTTCGACCTGGTGCTCACCGACTCCTCCGCCGGTGCCCGTCCCGGCTTGGACCGTCCGGCAGCAGCCAGTTTCGTGGCAGCCGTGGGAGCCGAGCCGAAGCCCAAGTATGGCTGGACCGACGTCGCCCGTTTCAGTGCCCTGGGAATTCCTGCCGTCAACTTTGGGCCGGGGGATGCGCTGCTGGCACATTCGGACAACGAGCATGTGAGCGCGGAGGCGATCCGCCGTTGCCTCGCGGCGCTTCAGGCCTGGCTCGCGAACTAGCACCGCATCCACATGACAGAAAGTGCCCTTTAGAAGCTTCTAAAGGGCACTTTCTGTCATCTGGATGTGCGGACTACTTGGTCGGTGCAGGCACGCCTTCAGGTTCGACGGCGTCTTCGGCCTTGAGCAGGTTTCCTGCCCGGGCGCCGAGCCTGCGCGAGAGGCGCTGCGCGGCGAACGTCAGGAGCATGTTCAGGACAATGAAGATCGCTGCCGTGACCAGCAGGGCCGGCAGGATGTTGCCTTCGCCTGCGGCAAGCCTGCGGGCGAAGACGAGCAGTTCGCTGTAGCCGATGAAGGCACCCAGGGCGGAGTCCTTCAGGATCACCACGAACTGGCTCAGCAGGGCCGGCAGCATGGCAACCAGTGCCTGCGGAACCTCGATCACCCGCAGTGACTGGCTGCGGGTCAGGCCGATGGCGAGCCCGGCTTCGCGCTGTCCCTTGGGCAGCCCGAAGACGCCGGAGCGCACCAGCTCGGCGATGACTGCGCCGTTGTACAGGGTCAGCGCCAGCACCACGGCTACGAACGGAACATCCGCCGGCGGAACCGGAGTGGCCTTCGAGAGGAACTGGTAGAAGAAGATCATCATCAGCAGCACGGGTACTGCGCGGAAGAACTCCACGATGATGCCGGCAACCCAGCTGATGGCCTTGATCGAGGACAGGCGTCCCAGACCGAAAATCAGGCCAAAGACGATGGACGTCACGATGGCGACGGCGGCTGCGCGGAGCGTGGCCATCAGGCCCGGGAGCATGTTGTACTGCCAGGTGTCAGCCTCAAGGAACGGCGTCCACTTGGCCGCTTCGAACTGGCCCTTTTCCGCCAGTCCGTTCACGACGATGGCGAGCAGGCCCAGGATGAAGAGCACCCCGAGGATGTTGGCAATAAGGATGCGCCGCCGTGCGCGCGGCCCGGGGGCATCAAACAGGACACTTTGGCTCATCGTGCCACCGCCAGCTTCTTCGAGGCCCAGGTAGTGAGCAGGCCAATGGGAATCACAATAAGCACGAAGCCCATCGCGAAGGTGAGGAAGATCTGCGTCATCAGATCCGGCCGGAACTCAATCATCGTCTTCATCAGCCCGGATGCTTCGGCAACACTGGCCACCGCAGCGACGGTGGTGTTCTTCGCCAGCGCGATCAGCACGTTGCCCAGCGGCGCCACGGCCCCGCGGAATGCCTGCGGCAGAATGATCAGCCAGGCCGCGGGCAGGAAGGACAGCCCGATGGAGCGGGCGGCTTCAGCCTGTCCCAGCGGGACGGTGTTCACGCCGCTTCGAATCGCCTCGCAAACGAATGCCGCGTGGTAGACCGACAGGGACAGAACAGCGAGCCGGAAGAAGTTGAGCTGGAAGTCTGAGGAGAGGTTTACCTGCAGCTGGGACCACAAGGCCAGAGTGCCGAAAACCATGATGATGGTCAGCGGGGTGTTCCTGAAGATGTTCACGTACGCAGTACCGAACCAGCGAAGGCTGGCGATCGGCGAAATACGCATCACGGCCAGGATGGTGCCGAGCACCAGGGACCAGAGACCGGCCCAGAACGTGAGTTGGATGTTGACCCAGAAGGCCCCGACGACGTCGTATTCGCCGAAGAGTTCGAGGAAACCTTCCATATGTCACCTCTTCCGTAAAAAAATATGTGGAGCGGAGTTCGGGGCAGGGCCTAGGCCCTGCCCCGAACGTTGCCGCCGAAATCGAGGCGGAAGCGGGCCGCTTAGGCGCAGGCGTCCATGGTCGGCGGGTTCAGCTCGGCGTTGAACGTGTAGTCAGCGCCTTCGGTGTTCTTCTTGATGGCTTCTTCCCACGCGCCGTCTTCGATCATCTTTTCGATGGCAGCGTTGATGTCTTCACACTTGTCGCTGCCCTTCTGGATGCCGACGCCGTACTTCTCTTCGGAGAAGGTGTTGCCAACAACCTTGAACTGGCCCTTGTTGGCATCCGTCGAGGCCAGGCCGGCCAGGATGATGTCATCAGTGGTGACGGCGTCAATCGAGCCGCCCTGCATGGCGGTGACGCACTCGGCGTAGCTGGGCTGCTCAACCAGGTTCACGTCATTGGCGATGCCGTCCTTGACCTTCTGGGCGGACGTGGAGCCGGTGACCGAGCACAGGGTCTTGCCGTTCAGGTCTTCGGGACCGGTGATGTCGGAGTCGGAGCGGACCAGCAGGTCCTGGCCGGCCACGAAGTACGGTCCGGCGAAGGAGACCTTTTCCTTGCGTGTATCCGTGATGGAGTAGGTCGCGAAGATCATGTCGACCTGGTCGTTCTCGAGCATGTTCTCGCGCTGGGCGGACGGGGTCTCGATGAACTCGATCTGGTCTTCGCTGTAGCCCAGTTCGTTGGCTACGTACTTGGCCACATCCACGTCGAAGCCGGAGTAATCGCCTGATTCCGCGAAGCCCAGGCCCGGCTGGTCAAACTTGATGCCGATGCGGATGTTCTCTCCATCGCCGGACGCTGCCGAGTCGGAGCCGGAGTCGCCGCCGCAGGCGGACAGGGTCAGTGCGGCAGCTGCGGCCATGGCGGCGGCTGCGTAACGGGTCTTGCGCATTTTTTCTCCTTGCATTGCGGCCTGGGTCCGTGGGGACCGAAGCCTTGCCTCAAAGGGTGGATGAAAAGCTGGTGCTGCTTGAGTGGCGCGCTAGTGGGCGAGGATCTTGCCGAGGAAGTCCTTGGCCCGGTCGCTCTTCGGATTGGTGAAGAATTCTTCCGGTGCGGCCTGCTCAACGATCTGACCGTCCGCCATGAAGATCACGCGGTCTGCCGCCTTGCGGGCGAAGCCCATTTCGTGGGTCACCACGATCATGGTCATGCCCTCCTGGGCGAGTTCCACCATGGTGTCCAGGACCTCGTTGATCATTTCCGGGTCCAGGGCAGAGGTGGGCTCGTCGAAGAGCATGACCTTGGGCTTCATGGCGAGCGCCCGCGCAATGGCGACGCGCTGCTGCTGGCCGCCGGAGAGCTGGGCCGGGAGCTTGTTGGCCTGGTTGTCCACGCCAACCCGCTTCAGCAGCGCCATGGCCTTTTCCTTGGCTTCGGCGGTCTTGGTCCGCTTAACCTTGATGGGGCCCAGGGCCACGTTGTCCAGGATGGACTTGTGCGCGAACAGGTTGAAGGACTGGAAGACCATTCCGACGTCGGCACGCAGCTTGGCCAGTGCCTTGCCCTCCGCGGGCAGGGCCTTGCCGTCGATGGTGATTTCACCGTCGTCGATCGTTTCCAGGCGGTTGATGGCGCGGCACAGTGTTGACTTGCCGGACCCGGAGGGGCCGATCACCACCACCACTTCGCCGCGCGCCACATCAAGGTTGATGTCCCGCAGCACGTGGAGGTCCCCGAAGTGCTTGTTTACGTTCTTCAGCGAGACGAGGGGTGCTGCTTGCTCAGGCACCGGCTGCCCTGATGTTGTGTCACTGGTCATAGGTAGAAGATAGCGAACAAATCAACCCCCGGTGTTCCCGATCACTCTGACGTGGACAAATCGTGACTCAAGAGAAACCAAATCACCCCGGGCCGGGGACGCGGCGGTGGGGTGTGCGTCACGTCGGTGACGCTAGCCTTGGTAGATGGCTATCAGCGACGAAGAACGCTTCAACAGTCCGGCATCCGCCAAGCGGCGCGGTCCGGTGGAACTGCGCCGCGGGCAGGCCCGGGTGCCGCAGTCGGACCGGTTCCTCCTGGACACCGCGGACGGAACGAGTTTCACCCACACTGACCCGTGGCGCGTGCTGCGCATCCAGAGCGAGTTCGTAGAGGGATTCGGGACCCTTTCGGAACTGGGGCCCGCAGTCAGCGTGTTCGGCTCCGCGCGCAGCCTGCCGGGGTCCCGCTGGTACCAGACGGGTGAGGCCGTAGGCAGGCTTCTTTCGGAAGCAGGCCTGGCGGTCATCACGGGAGGCGGCCCCGGTTCAATGGAGGCAGCAAACAAGGGCGCTGTTGAAGCCGGGGGAGTGTCCGTTGGCCTGGGAATTGAACTGCCCTTCGAAACGGGCCTCAATGACTGGGTGGACCTGGGCATCAACTTCCGCTATTTCTTTGTCCGCAAGACAATGTTCGTAAAGTACGCACAGGGATTTATTGTGCTTCCGGGCGGCTTTGGCACGCTGGATGAACTCTTCGAGGCCATGACGCTGGTCCAGACGCAGAAAGTCACCTCATTCCCCATAGTCCTCATTGGCACCGAATTCTGGAAGCCGCTGCTTGATTGGGTGCGGGGAACACTGCTGGAAGAAGGCATGATCTCCGCTAAGGACCTGGACCTTGTCCACCTGGTGGATGACCCGGCCGAGGCCGTGAAGCTCATCATCGCCGACAGTGCGGGGCACCGCTCCCTCTGACTGCACGGCCGCGGATCTGCGACGATGGACCGGTGATGATCCTGCTTGCATTCCTGGCAATAGCCGCCGTAGGTGCCGCAGCACTTTTCGCTGCCGGCCGGACCGGCCCGCGCCGGGGAGGAACCACTGCAGCCCTGCGCATCCCGGATCTGGCAGCTGTCCCCGGGGAACCCGATCCGCGTCTGCCGCCGGTGCTCCTGCCGGATCACCCGGACGCCGCCGACATAGCCGACCTTAGGTTCTCAGTAGCGCTGCGCGGTTACCGCATGGATGAGGTGGACGAAGTCCTGGCCCGGCTGGCCCAGGCGCTGCTGGAACGGGATGCCGCCCTGGCGCAGCTTCGGGAACCGGAAGCCGGTATCCGGCCCGAAACGGGCCGGCATGCCCTTGGGGAGCCCAACCGGCGCTCAGACCGGCTGGACCCGTGAGCGCACTCTCCGGGCCTGACGGCCGACTTCGCTGCCCCTGGTCCGTGGCCAGTGAGGATTACCTGGCGTACCACGACACCGAATGGGGCCGTCCCGTCCACGGCGAATCCGCCCTGTTTGAGCGGCTGTGCCTAGAGGGGTTCCAGTCCGGGTTGAGCTGGATCACCATCCTGCGGAAAAGGGAGGCTTTCCGTGAGGCGTTCAAGGGCTTCGATCCGCACACGGTAGCTGCTTTCGGTGAGGAGGACGTGGCCTCGCTGATGGGTAACGCGGGCATTGTCCGCAACGAGTCGAAAATCCGCGCCACGATCGGCAATGCGCGCGCACTGCTGGCCCTGCCGGAGGGTGAATCGCTGGCACTGATCCTGGAGAGGCACCGGCCTCCGGAGGAGCCCGCACCGCAGTTCCTGGCGGACGTTCCGGCTCAGACGGCGGAATCCCGCGGCCTCTCCCGGGAGCTGCGGCGGCACGGGTTCCGGTTCGTTGGGCCGGTGACGGCCTATGCGATGCTGCAGGCAACCGGATATGTGAACGATCATCTGGCCGGGTGTGAATTCAGGACAGTTTCCTAACCTCCGCGCACAGAGTGGATGTGTCCCCAGACACACCGAAATTTCGCCTGCTTACGGTTTGTGCGGAATAATGGCACCAATTGCGGCTCGGCACCCTAACAACAATGGGGGCCCGGCAGCAGCGGGAACGGTGACTACTCGGGGAATAACCCCGCAGTGCACTTTTGAAAGGGGAACTTCAATATGGCTGCGATGAAACCGCGTACGGGTGATGGACCCATGGAGGTCACCAAGGAAGGGCGCAGCCTGATCCTGCGGGTGCCCATCGACGGCGGCGGCCGGCTGGTCGTTGAACTCAACGCAGAAGAAGCAGGCAAGCTCAAGGAATGCCTCCTCGGCGTCACCAGCTAGGCTTGGTGCATGCGTCCCAACAGGCAGAACCCAAGGCCTGCAGGAGCCTCAAAGGCTACCCGCAGGATGACAACGGTAACCGGGCTCGCTCCGTTGGCGGAGCGCCCCGGCGCCCCGGCCGAAGGCAGCGGGCTCCAGCCGCTCCCGGCTGAGGGCGTGGATGTTCTTGCCGTAGCCATTGCTCCTGGTCCGCCCGGTGACCGCACGGTCCCCGAGCCCCGGCGCGGGGCCGTGGAAGCTGCGGTGCGCTACGGAATCGATGTGGCTTCCCGCGCCGAAGCGGCAGGTATCACCGGCAAGGCCGGTGAGCACCTGGTAGTAGAGGCGCCGCGGGGATCGGATGATCTTCCCGCCAAGCTCATCTATCTCGGAGTCGGCGACGAGTCCCACCAAAGCCTGCGGCGGGCCGGCGCGAGCCTGGCGCGGGCAACGTTTGGCGCCCGCCGGATTCGCATGAGCGTCATCGATTCACTGACTGCCCAGGCGCAGCAGGCGTTCCTCGAAGGGTTTTTCCTCGGCGGATACCGGGCACCCCGGACCGGGCAGAAGGGGCCCGGAGAACCGATGGCAGCGGAAATGGAAGTCACCGGACTGCTGCCCCAGGCCCTGGAACCCGCAGAGACCGCGGCCCGCGCCGCCTGGCTCGCCCGGGACCTGACCAACGCCCCGCCGGACACCGCCACACCAGAGTGGATGGCTGCCCAGGCGGCTGCCGTGGCTTCCGCCTCCGGCCTGGACATTGAAGTCTGGGATCCGCAGCGGCTGCAGGCCGAAGGCTTCGGGGGGCTCACTGCCGTTGGTTCCGGCTCGGCACACGGCCCCCGCCTGGTGCGGGTGACGTACCGGCCCGCTTCGGCTGCCGCCGGCGAGAGCGTTGTCCTTGTAGGCAAAGGCATCACCTTCGATTCAGGCGGTATCTCGCTGAAGCCCCGTGAGTCCATGCCGGCGATGAAAATGGACATGGCGGGTTCCGCCGTCGTCCTGGCGGCCGTCCAGGCTGCTGCCGAGCTGCAGGTACCGTTCGAAGTGACGGCGCTGCTCGCCCTTGCCGAGAACGCACTGGGTGCCGCGTCCTACCGTCCCGGCGACATTGTGCGCACTTACAACGGCACCACGGTGGAAATCGGCAACACGGACGCTGAAGGACGCATGGTCCTTGCCGATGCGCTGGCCTACGCCGTGAAGGAGCTCAACCCCTCGGCGCTGATCGACGTCGCAACCCTTACCGGTGCGGCGATGCTCGGACTGGGCAAGCGGCACGCGGCGCTCTTCGGCAACGACCCCCAGCTGCTGACCGCGATGGAAGCTGCGGCGAGCAGCAGCGGCGAGCCGCTCTGGCAGCTGCCGCTGGTACCCGAATACGACTATTTGCTTGATTCGACCTCCGCGGACCTGGCGCATGTTGCGCCAGTGGGTGCCAAGGCGGGCGGCGGGGCGATCCTGGGCGCACTGTTCCTGGAGAAGTTCGTGGACGGGACGCCCTGGATCCACCTGGACATCGCAGGTCCCATGGAAGTGGGCGCGGATACCCACGAATACGCGAAGGGAGCCACGGGCTTCGGGGCCCGGCTGCTGATCGCATTCCTGCGGGCCCGGGCTGCCCGGCTTAGGGCGCAGGCCGCCTAGCGGCCGTCTTGACGGCCAGCTGCAGGCCGTCGCCGGTGGGCAGGAGCGCGGAAACCAGGGAATCGTTATCCCGGATGAACCGCCCCACCTGCCGCATTGTCACCGTCAGCTGGTCCCGGGCAGCGGGATCCGCAACTCTTCCGTTGTCCAGGGCGCCGTTGATGATCATCAGGCCCCCGGGCTTGAGGAGCCGGACTGCCTGTTCGGTGTACAGGAGGAAGGACGGCTTATCCGCGTCGATGAAGACGAGGTCGTAGGCGTTGTCCGTCAGCCGGGGCAGCACCTGGGCCGCCCGGCCTGAAATGGTGCGGGTCCGGTTGCCGGGAATGCCCGCTTCCGAATACGCCTGGCGTGCGGCGCGGAGATGGTCCACATCCGAATCAATGGTGGTCAGCACTGAGCCGGTGCCCAGGCCCCGGAGCAGACAGACGCCGGAGACACCGGCACCGGTCCCTACCTCTACTACGGTCTGCGCCTTCGATGACGCCGCGAGCACGGTGAGCGCAGCCCCAACCCCGGTGCTGACCGCGCTCACGCCGAGTTCGTGTGACCGTTCGCGTGCGCGGAGCAGCACTTCGTCCTCAAACGGCAGCGCTTCCGTGTAGGACCACGTGCTCTGCTTGTCGGCGCTCATGGGTGTACTGTCTCTTTCGCTCAAATAATCCAGGGGTTCCGCATCCCGGCGGTACATGTCCGGGAATTCCGGCCGACAGCTGCCAAGTGCTGCGTAGTGCCGCGGCGGGCACCACGGCATTACAAGCTTAAGGCCACCGCGTTCCGATTCCCGCCAGGTGCGGTGCGCGGCGCGCACCCGCGGCCCGGGTATTATCCGGGACCTGCTTGTCTCCATCCATGAGGCGTGCTAACAGCGAACTCCCAGAAATATGCGCAAACATGGATGGTGAACCTGATGACGATCGCCAGCCCGTTCCGTGCCGAGCCGCACGGCGCCGGGGGCAGAAACACGTTGCGAAGGGAGGAAGACCGTGACGGGGACACTTGACGGCACTGCTGAAGCATCCGCGGTAACTGACTGGGTGCGTCCGACCTGGCAGGAAGTGGTGGAGACCCACTCTGCCAAGGTGTACCGGCTTGCTTACCGGCTGACCGGCAATAAGCACGACGCCGAGGACCTCACCCAGGAGGTGTTCGTCCGGGTTTTCCGCTCCCTGGCAAAGTTCCAGCCCGGCACCCTGGACGGGTGGCTGCACCGCATCACCACTAATCTTTTCCTGGACCAGGCCCGCCGGCGCAGCCGTATCCGCTTCGACGGCATGAGTGAAGAAGCCGAGAGCAGGCTGCCCTCCCCGGGTCCCGGACCGGAGCGCAGCTTCGAGTTCAACAACCTGGATGTGGACATCCAGCGCGCACTGGAGGAATTGCCCCCGGACTTCCGTGCCGCCGTCGTGCTCTGTGACCTGGAGGGGCTCTCCTACGACGAAGTGGCGCATGCGCTTGGCGTGAAGCTGGGTACTGTCCGCTCCCGCATCCACCGGGGACGCAGCATGCTCAAGGAGAAGCTCGCCCACCGCGATCCGGCGCAGCGCCGCACCCCCTCGGTCAGCCTGAAGCTTCCGCGCGTGGCAGGAGCCGGCTAGAGCATATGCGCCACCCTAAACGTCATCTTCGTGCGTTCCTGGACGAGGAATTACCGGCCCGCCGGCGTGCCGCCGTACAGACCCACCTCTCACGCTGCGCTGCGTGCCGCTGCGCGGTGGAGGAGGAACGACGCCTCCGCAGCCGCCTTCGGGCCTTGAAGGTCCCTGCCCCGCGGGAAGACCTTGCCAGCCGGATCGTCGCAGACAGTGCGAGCCGTCCGCAGCCCGCGCCCGGACCGGGCCGCGGACGCTACGCCGTGGCAATTGGCGGGATCCTCACGATGGTCTCGGGCTTTGTCCTGGCCGGCGCCTACATTCTTGGATCGATTGCGGACGAACCACTTTCGGCACCCCAGCAGGCGCATCTGCTGGCCGGGTGGAACCAGCTGGCGGAACAGCGTTCCGGGGGCCTCTCCGCCGAGGACGTGCAGGACCTGCGCAATGCCGGGTGGTCCTGCCCGGAACTTGACGGACTTGGCTTTACGCTGGCCTCGGCCCGGACCCTGCAGGTGGCCGGCCACCCCGCCGTCGCCATGGAGCTGACCCGCAACGGCGAAACGCTCACGGTCTATGAACAGCGCCCGCGGGAAGGCGACACCAATCCGGAGGTGCTGCACGCCGTCAGCGGCCGTCCGATAGCCGAAGAGGGTTTTCACGCTGTTACCAGGACCGCTGAAACTGCTCCGCGGGTCTGGAGGGATGAGACCCGCCCCGGTGAGGCTGTGCTCTCTGCGCGCAATGTTACTTATACGCTGAGGTCCTCAGTCCCGGAGGAAACCCTGTCCTCCGTAGTGGGCGAACTCTCCCTCAGCGAGTCGGCCCGCCTGCTGGTGCCTGCAAGGGACCCGGACTCCGGGGCTGTGGACCGCGTCCTGAACGGGCTGGCGCTGCTCTCCGGCGCAGGGCGATCACTTTGACCCCAGTCCCAAAGTGGCCCCAATCCCGCGGGAAAAGGTAACCTTCAAAAGTGTTCGGAATTAACGGCTATGAGCTGATCATCCTGGCGGTCCTCGCCGTGGCCATTCTCGGCCCCGAACGCCTGCCGGAATACGCTTCCCAGCTGGCCCGCCTGGTCCGCGAACTTCGCCGGATGGCAACGGGCGCCCGTGAGCAGCTGCGCGAAGAAGTGGGCCCCGAAATCGACGAGGTGGACTGGCGGAAGCTGGATCCGCGGCAGTACGACCCCCGGCGGATTATCAAGGAAGCTCTGCTCGACGACGTCGAAGAGGCGGTGCGGCCGGCAGCCGGGCGCAGTAACGGAGCTGTCCGCCCAGCCGCAGCGCGTCCCGGAGCTGTTCCTGCGGCACCCGCCAGGCCGGCGGTGGCTCCGGCTGCACCGTCACCGGTCCAGCGGATAGAGCGCCTGGGTGCAGGCGAGCCCGCACCGTTCGACGCCGAGGCCACCTAGCCCCAGGCTCTTAGCGCGGGGTGACCGAAAGGTTCAGCCCGGACAGCCCGCGCGGCCGTCCGGCGAGCGCCGCAGCGATCCGGCGGAGTTCCCCGCCCGCAGTATCCGGCCCGGCTGCGGACTCATCGAGCACCACCGGAAGCCCGGCGTCCCCTCCCTCGCGCAGCCGCACATCCAGCGGAATGCTGCCCAGCAGCGGAACGTCGTAGCCCAGGACGGATCCTAGCCGCCCGGAAACCAGCGCTCCGCCGCCTGAGCCGAAGAGCTCCATCCGTTCCCCGGTGGGCAGCGCCAGCCAGGACATGTTTTCGATGACGCCGGCAACCTTCTGCCCGGTCTGCGCCGCCACGGTTCCGGCGCGTTCGGCAACCTCTGCCGCAGCCGCCTGCGGTGTGGTCACCACCAGGATCTCCGAGGAGGGGAGCAGCTGGCCCACCGAAATCGCTATGTCGCCGGTGCCCGGGGGAAGATCCAGCAGCAGCACGTCCAGGTCCCCGAAATACACGTCAGTGAGGAACTGCTCCAGCGCCCGGTGGAGCATGGGCCCGCGCCAGGCAACCGGCTGGTTCTTGTCCAGGAACATGCCGATCGAAATTGTCTTGATGCCGTGCGCCACGGGCGGCAGGATCATCTCGTCTACCCGTGTGGGTGGCGCCGTGATGCCCAGCAGGCCCGGAACGGAGAAGCCGTGCACGTCGGCGTCGACCACCCCAACGCGCAGGCCGGAGGCAGCCATGGCCGCCGCAAGGTTCACGGTCACGGTGGACTTGCCCACACCGCCCTTGCCGCTGGCAACGGCATACACCTTCGTCAGGGATCCCGGACGGCTGAACGGGACGCCCCGGGCACCGCCGGGTCCGCGCAGCTTTTCCTTGAGCTCCTCTCGCTGGGCCTGGGTCATGACGTCCAGGTCCACGTCCACGGAGGTGATGCCGGGAACGCCGGCAAGCTCCCGCTCGACGTCGGCTGTAATGGTTCCGCGCAGGGGACAGCCGGCAATGGTGAGCAGGACGCCGATGCGGGCGCTGCCGGCGTCGTCCACCTCCACGCTGCGCAGCATGCCGAGCTCGGTGATGGGGCGGCGCAGTTCAGGGTCAATGACCCGTTCCATGGCCGCGCGGGCCAGTTCTGCCAGGTGTTCGTTTGTTTCGGGCACTGCCTAGTCTTCTCCTGCACCCTGGATAGCTTTGGACGGCGGCGTCGGGCTGCCGTCCTGGCCGCGGCGGCGGGTGCCGCGCCGCTGGCCCTCGGCGTCGTTGGCCTCGAGGAGTTCCTCGAGCAGGCCGCGTATTTCGGAACGGACATAGTCGCGGGTGGCGACTTCCCGCAGCGCGATACGCAGTTCGGCGATCTCGCGGGTGAGGTACTCGGTGTCCAGCAGGTTCCGTTCGGCCCGTTCGCGGTCCTGGCGCATCGAGACCCGGTCCCTGTCATCCTGGCGGTTCTGCGCCAGCAGGAGCAGTGGAGCCGCGTAGGAGGCCTGCAGCGAGAGCATCAGGGTCAGGAGCGTGAACCCCAGCGCCACGCTGTCGAACCGCAGGGATTCCGGGCCCCAGGTGTTCCAGCCGAGCCACACAACGCAAAACACCGTCATGTAGAGCAGGAACTGCGGGGTGCCCATGAACCGGGCGAAGTTCTCCGTGGCATGGCCAAAGGCATCAGGGTTGGGAGAAAGCCGCGGGAACCATCTGGTCCTGGCGGTGCGCGGGGTATCGAGGCCGTCAGTGCGGGGGCGGTTCTTCTCAGCCATTCTTCCTTCCCTGCCACGTTATGGGGCCGGTGTCTTCGGAGGCACGCCAGTCATCCGGGAGCAGGTGGTCCAGGACGTCGTCGACTGTCACTGCGCCCACCAGACGTCCGCTGTCATTGACCACCGGCAGCGAGTTCAGGTTGTAGGTTGCCAGCATTCGGGAAATTTCGGCGATGTTCGCGTAGTCCCGCACCGGCTCAAGATCCGTGTCGAGGATGTTGCCGAGCGCTTCCGGGGGAGCTGTGCGCAGCAGCTGCTGGATGTGCACGACGCCGAGGTAACGGCCCGTGGGTGTCTCCAGCGGCGGCCGGCAGACGTAGATGGAAGACGCGAGGGCCGGGGTCAGTTCCTCACGGCGCACGTGTGCCAGGGCTTCGGCGACCGTCGCTTCCGGAGGAAGGATGACCGGGACAGGAGTCATCAGCGAGCCGGCCGTGTCTTCCTCGTACTGCATGAGGCGCCG
The DNA here is from genome assembly GCF_009193255.1 of Arthrobacter koreensis. Taxonomy (GTDB): domain Bacteria; phylum Actinomycetota; class Actinomycetes; order Actinomycetales; family Micrococcaceae; genus Arthrobacter_B; species Arthrobacter_B koreensis. Next base: position 301,752 of record NZ_WACG01000001.1, on the reverse strand, counting down.
GACGTCACGGGCATCCTCGGGTTCCATGAGCTGCAGCAGCTCTTCCTTCTGCTCCTCGGGAAGCTCGTTGAGCAGGTCGGCGGCGTCGTCGGGATCCATTTCCTCCAGCACGTCCGCCGCGCGCTCAACGTCCAGTGACTGCAGGATCTGAACCTGGTCGTCGTCCGGCAGCTCCTGGAGCACGTCTGCCAGGCGCTCGTCCTGCAGCTCGCTCGCCACCTCGATTCGGCGCTTGCCGCTCATTTCGTGCAGCGCCTCAGCGAAGTCGGCGGGCTTGAGGTCATCATGCTGCGCCACGAACTGCGTGGCGGCCTGCGGACCGGTGATGTCCCAGTGGCCTACCTCGGGCCACTCGATGATCAGCAGCTCGCCCTTGCGGCGCAGGCTGCGCAGGCGTGAACCGCCTCCGCCGCGGCGCACGAAGAGACTTGAAACATGCCAGTCTCCGGCTCGGTTCTGCTCAATGGCGATGTCTTCCACGGTTGCCTCGCCGCTTCCGTCCGCCAGGACCACTCGGCTGTCGAAGAGTTCAGCAACCACGAGCATCTCCGCCCCGCGCTGCTGGAACCGGCGCAGGTTCACCAGCCCGGTGCAGATGATCTGGCCCGCGTCCATGGACGTGATGCGGGTGATGGGCACAAAGACGCGTTTCTTGCCGGGAACCTCGACGACGATGCCCACGGCCTGGGGCGGGCGGCCTGCCCCGCGGTCCAGCACCACGGCATCCCGAAGGCGGCCAAGCCTGTCCCCGAGGGGGTCGAAGACATCCAGGCCCAGCAGCCGTGCAATGAAGACGCGCGTAGGATTAGTGCTCACCTTACTTAGGCTACTTGGCGGCGGCCCCATAGGCGCATTCGAACGGCCGCACTCGCGTGGCAGCGTTCACTGCCAGCGATACATTGGCCCACAATCGCTGTATCTGCGAAAGAATAGGGGAATGTCGAACCTATTTGGCGCCTCATCGCAGCGGGACCCCGGACGAACTCTCCCCAAGGGTGAGCTGGTGGGCCGGTACACGGCTTACCTGGATGCCCAGAAGGCGGTCGACTACCTGGCGGACTCCAAGTTCCCCGTGCATCTGGTGAGCATCGTGGGCAATGAGCTGAAGTCCGTCGAGCGGGTCACCGGCCGCCTGACCTATCCCCGTGTCGCCATGTCCAGCGCCGCCACCGGTGCGTGGTTCGGTCTGTTCGTGGGCCTGGCACTGATGCTGTTCGGCGGCGGCGACTCCTACCTGTCGCTGATTCCGTCCATGGCGCTGGGCGCCATTTTCTGGCTGCTGTTTGGTGTCCTTGCGTACGCGTTCCAGCGTGGACGCCGCGACTTCACCTCCACCAGCCAGGTGATCGCCACGAGCTACGACGTGATCGTGGCCCCCGAAGCTGCCAACGAAGCGCGGCGGCTGCTTTCCCAGCTGCCGATGGTGGGGCAGAGCGGACACCCGGCGCCGCCGTCGGGCCAGCCCCCCTTCCAGCCCCCGTACCAGCAGCAGCCCCCGTACTCCGGGCAGGCCCCCGAGCGGCCGTCGTCGTGGTCCGATCCCTACGGAACCCGCGGTGCGGGGCGGCCCGACTCCGCGCCTGCTGCAGGACCCGCAGCCCCCGGCGCGCATGCCGCCCCCGGCCAGGCTGACGGTCAGCCGGCAGCCGGACCGGTGCAGCAGCCGTCGCCCCAGCCGTCCAACGCAGAAGGCACCCCGCGCGGACAGTTCCCCGACCTGCCCGACGGTCGGCCCCGCTACGGCGTGCGGCTTCCTGCCGCCCAGCAGGCTCCGGCCCCGCAGGGCCAGCAGCAAGCCGGACCGGCTCCGGAACCGGCTCCGCAGGCCGGAGCTGCCGAGCAGCAGCCGGATACTCCTGCAGCGCCCCAAGCGGACGAAAGCCCTGCCGGCGAGGACACCCCGCGTACCCCGGGTGAAGGCCGCTAGCCTTCCCGGTTCACATCCCGAACATACAGAAACTGCCCGTTTGGAGCTCCAAACGGGCAGTTTCTGTCATCTCGATGGGGGAGGCTAGGAGGCGTAGATTCCCGCCATCCAGTCCTCGACGTCGGAGGGATCACGCGGCAGTGCAGCGCTGAGGTTTTCGGCGCCGTCGGCCGTGATCAGGACATCGTCCTCGATCCGCACGCCGATCCCGCGGTACTCCTCCGGGATGGTGAGGTCCTCTTCCTTGAAGTAGAGGCCCGGCTCGATCGTGAAGACCATGCCTTCTTCGATAATGCCGTCCAGGTAGAGGTCGCGGCGGGCCTGCGCGCAGTCGTGTACGTCCAGGCCCAGGTGGTGGCTGGTGCCGTGCGGCATCCAGCGGCGGTGCTGCTGGCCGTTGTCGGAGAGGGCTTCTTCCAGCGGAACCGGCAGGAGCCCCCAGTCCTGCAGGCGCTCTGCCAGGACACGGACGGCTGCGGCGTGCACGTCGCGGAACTTGTTGCCCGGCTTGGCGGCCGCGAAGCCGGCGTCTGCGGCGTCGAGCACTGCCTGGTACACGCGGCGCTGGACCTCGGAAAAGGTGCCGTTGACCGGCAGCGTGCGGGTGATGTCGGCAGTGTAGAGGCTGTCAGCTTCCACGCCGGCGTCCAGCAGGAGCAGATCCCCGGCCTTGACCTCGCCGTTGTTGCGGATCCAGTGCAGCACGGTGGCGTTGTTGCCTGCCGCGGCGATGGTGTCATAACCCAGGTCGTTGCCCTCTTCGCGGGCACGGGCGAAGAAGGCGCCTTCGACCACGCGCTCACCGCGGGGGTGGCTGATGGCGCGGGGGAGGATCTTCACGACTTCCGTGAATCCGTTGACGGTGGCCGCCACGGCTTCCTTCATCTGCTCGATTTCCCAGGCATCCTTCACCAGGCGCAGCTCAGAGAGTGCCTCGGTGAGTTCTTCATCCTTGGCGTCCAGGGCGCTGAAGTCCATGTTGTCCGGGTCCATTGCCGTGTTGTAGCGGACGGTGTCCACCAGGGCGTCAACCATCTCATCAACCTTGCGCAGCAGGCGGACGGAGATGCCACCGAACTGCGGGTCGCCCACGTTGGACGTGATAGCGGTTTCGGCCTCGGAGAGGTCCCGTGTCCGCAGCCCGACCAGGGCGCTGACCTGTTCCAGGTTCAGGCGGGAACCTATCCAGAACGCACCGTAGCGGGCGTTGGAGTAGAACTCCTCGCTGTCGGTGCCGGCGAGCGGACGGAAGTAAAGCGTGGCAGTGTGGTGGCCGCCGTCGTCGCCGGTTCCCTCTTCCACGGGTTCCATGACCAGGACCGCGTCCGGCTCATGGTCCAGACCGAGGCCGGTGAGGTGGGCGAACCCGGAGTGGGGGCGGAACCGGTAATCGGTGTCATTGGAACGGACCTTCAGCGGGCCGGCCGGAATGACCAGGCGTTCAGACGTGAAACGCTCGGAGAGCGCCCGGCGGCGGGCGGCAGCGTGCGGAGCCACCGCGGACTGTTCCGGGAGTTCATCGGACGCAGAGGCCCAGCCGGATGACATAAAGTCCTTGAACGCCTGCGACGTGGGGCGCTGGGAACGGTTGTTCACCCGGTCCTCAAGCGGCTGCCCCTCGGACAGTTCCTCAAGGCCGGAATCGGCGGGGTTCATTGAATTGGCTTCAGTACTCACCCGTCTATGCTCTCACCGGCAGTTAACAGGGCCAAACATCCCCCGGCGGCTGCGGAGCGCCAGCGCCGGATCGGCGCGGGGAACCACGTAGATTGGAGGGGTGAGAATCGACCTGCATACCCACTCCAACGTCTCCGACGGCACTGAAGCCCCAGGAGCTGTCATGGCGTCCGCAGCGGCCGCCGGGCTGGACGCCGTGGCGCTGACGGACCACGACTCCACTGCCGGGTGGGGTGAGGCAGCCGAAGCGGCCCGCGCCCTGGGCCTCACGTTTGTACCGGGCATGGAAGTTTCCTGCCGCACCGATAACGGCATCAGCGTGCATGTGCTGTCCTACCTCCATGACCCGGCCCATCCCGGGTTGCTGGCGGAGATCGCCAAGTCCCGTTCGGCCCGGGTGAGCCGGGCCGAACGCATGGTGGAACGCCTTGCCGAGGACTATCCCATCAGCTGGGCTGACGTGCAGGAGCAGGTTGCACCAGGGGCCACCATAGGCCGGCCGCACATCGCCGACGCGCTGGTTGCCGCCGGTGTGGTTCCATCGCGGTCGGCTGCATTTGCCGGGATCCTGACCGGACGTTCCCGCTACTTCGTGGCGCATTACGCCCCGGATCCCGCGCACGCGGTGCGCCTGATCCGCGACGCCGGCGGGGTGCCCGTTTTCGCCCACCCGGAGGCATCCGCCCGCGGACGCGTGGTGGGCGAACAGACCTACCTGGAAATGATCGACGCCGGGCTGGCCGGCCTGGAGATTGAGCACCGGGACAACCCGGAGGACGGCCGTACGTACCTGCGCCGGCTGGCCGCGGAGCATTCGCTGCTGGTGACCGGTTCCAGCGACTATCACGGAACCGGCAAACCGAACCTGCTGGGGGAGAACACCACCAGTGCCGAGGTCCTGGAGCGTATCGCCGAAGTCGGTACCGGCACGCCGGTTGTCCGGCCATGACCGTCCGGCCATGACCGTCCGGCCATGACCGTCCGGCTTTAGCCATCCGGTACCGGCTGGCTAAAGCGCCGCGGGCGTCTGCCCCGGGTCCACGGACCCTGCGGGCGGGGCCGGGGGAGACGCAGTCTTCGGCGCGGCGGTTCGCGGGGGAGCGGTTCGCCGGGTCCGTACGCGTTTGGGCTTGGCGGGCACCAGTACCTGGGCGGTATGCCCCAGCCGGCGCTCCATGACCTCGATTGCCTGCGGATTGGCGTCCACGCACACGAAGCGGCGGCCGAGCTTCCCGGCCACTGCGCCCAGGGTTCCAGAGCCGGCGAAGAAGTCCAGCACCCAGTCGCCCTCGCGGCTGGAAGCGGCTACGGCACGGCGCAGCAGGCCTTCCGGTTTCTGTGTGGGGTAACCGGTCTTTTCCTTCCCCGTGGGGGAAACGATGGTGTGCCACCAGACATCGGTGGGCAGCTTGCCAAGCGCCACTTTCTCCGGTGTCACCAGTCCCGGCGCCATGTACGGCTCCCGGTCCACCTCGGCGTTGTCGAAGTGGTAGGCAACGGGGTTCTTTACGTAGACCAGGATGTTGTCATGCTTGGCAGGCCAGCGGTTCTTGGCCCGTCCGCCGTAGTCGTAGGCCCAGATAATCTCGTTCAGGAAGCAGTCCCTCCCGAAGAGGGCGTCCAGCATCACCTTCACGTAGTGCACCTCGCGGTAGTCAAGGTGCACGTACAGGGTGCCGTCGTCTGCCAGGAGACGCCACGCCTCTGCCATCCGGGGTTCAAGGAACGCCCAGTAGTCCTCGAACGCGTCGTCGTAGCTGGAGAGCAGTCCCTTGACCGTGGTGTAGCTGCGGCCCTTGAACCCCGTCCGGTCGCCGGTGCCCTCGGTGCTTCGGACCATGGTGGTCTGCTGCCGGCGCTGTGCACGCCCGGTATTGAACGGAGGGTCGACGTAGATCAGGGTAAAGGAGCCGTCCGGCAGGGTCGGCAGATAATCCGCATTGTCTGCGTGGACTATCAGTGACCCGCCGTCCGGCGTCCAGTTAGGTGTGCTCATCCGTATGGAGGGGATCCCGGCCTATTCGGCGGCGGGGGCCTTGCTGACTACCTCACCGTTGCGGCGGCGGGTACGGCTGCGGTTACGGCGGGGGCGGTCGGCCTTGGCACTCTCGCCGGACGCGGGGGCAGGTGCCTCGGCGGCCTTCTCAGGGCTGCGGCGGGCGCCTTCGCGGGACCCTTCCCGGGAGCTGCGGCCTCCGGCACCGGATCCGCGCCCTCCGCGGTCGGAGCTGCGGCCGCCGGAGCGCTGGCCCGAGTCGGAGCGGGGTGCGCGGCGTCCGCCGGACTTGCCGGTCTCGCCCAGGTCCTCGAGCTTTTCAGCGTCGATACCGGCCAGCACGCGCTTGTTGCGGGGCAGCCGTCCCTTGGTTCCTTCGGGGATGTCGAGGTCCGTGTACAGGTGCGGTGAAGAGGAGTAGGTCTCAAGCGGTTCGGCCTGGTCCATGCCCAGCGCCTTGTTGATGAGGCCCCAGCGCGGGACATCGTCCCAGTCCACAAACGTGACGGCGGTACCCTTGTTGCCCGCACGGCCGGTACGGCCAACGCGGTGCAGGTAGGTCTTCTCGTCTTCGGGGCACTGGTAGTTGATGACGTGCGTGACGTCGTCGACGTCGATGCCGCGGGCGGCGACGTCGGTGGCTACGAGGACGTCGACCTTCTCGTTGCGGAAGGCTCGCATGGCCTGCTCACGGGCGCCCTGGCCCAGGTCGCCGTGGATTGCTGCGGCAGCGAAGCCGCGGTCCACGAGTTCCTCGGACAGCTTGGCAGCGGTGCGCTTGGTCTTGGTGAAGATGATGGTGCGGCCGCGTCCGCGGGCCTGCAGGATGCGGGCCACGACTTCGCTCTTGTCCAGGTTGTGCGCCCGGTAGACAACCTGGCGGATGTCCTTCTTGGTCAGGCCCTCGTCTTCGGGGTCGGCGGCGCGGATGTGCGTCGGCTTGGTCATGTAGCGGCGTGCCATGGCGACGACAGGGCCGGGCATGGTCGCGGAGAAGAGCAGCGTCTGGCGGGCTGCCGGGGTGGCTGCCATCAGGGTTTCGACGTCGGGCAGGAAGCCGAGGTCCAGCATTTCGTCGGCTTCGTCGAGCACGACGATGCGGACGTTCTTGAGGGAAAGCTGGCGGCGGTTGTGAAGGTCGATCAGGCGCCCGGGGGTGCCGACGACGATTTCCACGCCGGCTTCGAGGGCCTCGATCTGCGGTTCGTAGGCACGGCCGCCGTAGATGGTAACGATGCGCGCGCCGCGGCGGCGCGCCGCCGTCGTCAGGTCGCTGGCTACCTGGACCGCGAGTTCACGGGTAGGGACGACGATCAGGGCCTGCGGTGCGCCCGGAGCGGGAAGCGACTCATACTCGTCGTCCGCCGGGACAATCACGCGCTGCAGGGCAGGGATGCCGAAGCCGAGGGTCTTTCCGGTACCGGTCTTGGCCTGGCCAATGATGTCGTGGCCGCCGAGTGCCACCGGCAGGGTCATGGACTGGATGGGGAAGGGGTGTGTGATGCCGGCTTCCGCGAGTGAATCCACGATCTCGGCGCGGACACCGAAATCAGCGAACGTGAGTTCGGGGATTTCAGCTGCGGCTTCCGTTGTGGCGAGGGTCTCGGTGACTTCCAGTTCTTCGTTGCTGTCATCTGCGGTCAGCTGCGCATCGCTGACCTGGGAAAGTTCAGTGTTCAATTACATACCGTTCAGTTAGGCATTCTGCGGTACCGCGCTCGACGAGAGGGCATAGGGCCCATCCCGGAGCGGATGGCGCGCAGGTGATGCGTCCAGCGGAAGCCGATCGCGGGCTAAGGACTGCTGGCCACTCCAACTGCATTCGGCAAAGGCAGCGGCCGGAAAATATCAAGTTCGCGTAGGTACTGCGGGTCTCACAGCCGGCTGGATAGTGTCTCCAACCGGCAATTCATGAAGGGTTTCAGGAACGTGGGAACGACCGGGCATCCATTTACTACCATCCCAGTCTACCCGGTGCAGCCGCCGCGGGCCGCATTGGCCTATCCAGCGAGTTGGCTGGCGCCCGGTGGCGGGTACAGCCGCGGGGAACGGAGCCGCAACGGCAGCTGGCCAGTCCGCTGAGAGCCCGGACACACCGGTACGCTGGGCGTATGAGTGAGAACAACGCAGCTTCGGCTACAGGGCACGCAACGGACCCCGGTGCGGCGGACGCATACCGGCAGTTCCTTTCGGACCTGCTCGGTGTCATCGCCTATGGCGAACTGTCCGCCTTTGAGCGGATGTCATCGGACGCACGCTTCTCGCCGAGTCTCCGGGACCGTGCCGCGCTGGGACGGCTGGCGGTGCGCGAATACGAGAACTTCGAGCGGGTGGCCGCGCACCTTGAGTCGATGGGCCTTAACGCCGAGGACGCCATGGCCCCCTTCCAGCAGTCGGTGGATGCCTTCCATGACCGAACCCGCCCGGGGGACTGGTACGAGTCCCTGATGAAGTTCTATGTCACTGATGCGATTTCAGACGACTTCTACGCCGCGCTCGGGTCCCTGCTCGATCCGGATAGCTCGGCGCTGATCGCCTCCCTGCAGGAGACCGGCAGCGAAGCGGCAGGGGAGGTCCTTTTTGTGCGTCTGCAGGAGTCCTTGAAGGACGATCCGAGGCTGGCCTCGCGGCTGGCACTCTGGGGACGCCGGCTGGTGGGCGAGGCCCTGACCCAGGCCCAGCGCGTGGTGATCGAACGTGCAATGCCGGCGGAGCTGGACGGGTTCCTCAGCCGTGAGGAGCTCGACGCGCAGATCCGGGATCTCTTCAGCCAGCTGACCCGCAACCATTCACGGCGGATGTCCCTCCTGGGGCTCACCGCCTAGGCACGCCGGGGGCCGGGCGCGGCGCCGGATCCTGCAGCCGGCCTCTTACGCCTGTAGCGTTGAAGCGGTACCGGATACATTCGACGGTCCAGCAGAGATTCGGTGGGGGAGCAGTATGGGTTCGACGTCCAGCGCTGTGAGGCGCCGGATGCTCTGTGCGGCGGCAGCAGCTGCCGTGGCGGTTGTATCGGCCTGCGGGGCGCTTCCGGCGCAGCAGCCGCTGCCGGCGGCGCCGGCCCCGGCGCCGCCTTCAACGGGCGCCGGCCTTCCCCTCCAGCCCCCGCCGCCGCAGGGAGTTCCGGCTGCCGCCTGGGATGCCCTGGGGGAATTCGAGCAGGCCCGCGCGGACAGCGGCCGTCCGCTGACCGAACCGTCTGAGGCTCCGGTCTGTACCCTGCCCGGCTCCGGCTGCTATTTCTCCTATGGAGCGGAAACCCTGGTGTGGAGTGCGCAGACCGGCCTGCGTGCCCTGCGCACGGAAGTCTTTGATCGGTGGAAGTCCTCGATCCGGGCCCTCGGCTGGCCGGTGACGTCCGAATACACCTTCGGCGGAGACCGGAGGACCGACTTCCAGAAGGGCACGCTGATGTACTCCCCGCGGCTGGGAAGGATCATGTCCTACGACCCCGCGGTAGGAAGCGCGGCAGTGGTGATCGGAGACTCTCAGGCAGGCCGTGACACCTGGGTGGGCAGGGGCCTGGCCTCGCTGGGGTTCAACCCGCTGGTCCTGGGGGCCGGGGGAACCGGCTACACCAGGGGCAACGGCGAGGTGCATAACTATCCGGAGGCCCTGGAAGCAGAGGAGTGGCTGCTGCCGTGGGGCAAACCCGCGCTGGTGGTGCTCCAGGGCGGCGGCAACGATGCCTACGGTCCGCGCAACGCGGACATCCGGCACAACGCCGTGCAGCTGATCCGGGAACTCAAACGCACGTATCCGGAAACCCGGATAGTCATGGTTGGCGTCATTGGAGACGGCAAGGGGCGCCGGGCGGAGATCGACGATCTCCTGGCCGGCGTCGCTGCCGAACAGGGACTTGATTTCCTCAGCCCCAAGGACTGGTGGAAGCGCTACTCCCTGGGGTCGAAACTGGACGACGGCCTGCACTTGGGCAAGGCGGGGCACGACGCCGCCACTCCCGTTTTCGCGCGGGAGCTGAAGGCGGTCCTGGACCGGGGCTAGCGCCCTAAAGCTTGAGGATGCGCTCGCGTTCAGCGTTGTCCCGCGGCAGTCGCCGGGAGACTGTGGCCAGCGCCGCTGCAACGGCAGCGGCAGGGCCTGTGAGGACGGTAACCGCCCAGGAGAGCCAGGAGAATCCAGCGCTGGTTACCACCGGCGTGAACTGCAGGATGATCCAGATGCTGAGTCCTGCTGCGAGGGAAATCCCGGGCAGCAGGAGGACGCCGTAGGTACTTCGGCGCGGGTCCGCGCCCCGGACGATGAAACCTGCTGCCGCCAGTGCGGCGGCAGCAAGCAGCACTTCGCCCATGACGAGCTAGAGGGCGCCGAACCCGACGCGGCGGACTTCTTCGGCACCGATCTCAACGTAGCCGATGACGCCGGCGGGAACGATGATGAGGCGTCCCTTTTCATCGGTGAGACGCAGTTCCTTGGAACCGTTGATGGCTTCGGCAACGGTGTCCGCGACCTGGTCCGCACTCTGGCCGGACTCGAACACGATCTCGCGTCCGACGTTCTGGATACCGATCTTTACTTCCACCGTGGTGCCTCCTGTTTATGTGAACTCAGTGGGGATGAATCTACTCTAGATTTCCTTGGGGAACCGGCTGATTCCGCGCCAAGCTAAACGGTAGACCAGCTCGCTGGCCGCATCGATGTCCAGGTCCCCGTCCGTCTCAAGCCAGTAGCGGGCGCTGACCTGCGCCATGCCGGCCATGGCCCGGCCAAGCAGGGTAGCCTCGATGTGGGAGAGCTTGGTGTCTTCGGCGATGACGTCCGCAATATCGCTGGCGAAACGCGCGTTGAACTCTTCGATCCGGGAGCTGACTTCGTCGTCGCTGGTGAGATCGGATTCAAAGACCAGCCGGTGGCCCTGGCTGTCCTGCGCCACGAAGCGGAAGTAGGCCCGCATGGTTTCGCGGACTCGGAGCTTGTTGTCGGTTGTGGAGGTGAGGGCCGTCTGGAGGAACTGGGTCAGCGTGTCCAGGTGGTCATCAAGCAGCGCAAGGTAGAGCTCGCGCTTGCCGGGAAAGTGCTGGTACAGCACCGGCTTGCTGACCTGGGCCGTGTCTGCGATTTCGTCCATGGCGGCGCCGTGGAAACCGCGGCTGACGAAGACTTCCTGCGCAGCGCGCATCAGCTGCCGGCGCCGTTCTTCCCGGGGGAGCCGGGTGGACTTGCCGGCGGGCTGGTTGCTCACGTGTTTAGGGACCTCTCCTGCTTCGCCCGGGCACCTGGTCCGGGTCCGGAACAACAGTTTACCCGGGGGTAACACTGAAGGAAGGCAACCTCGGGCTCCCAGCTCCGTCGGGGACCTCGAACCACGGCGCCCGGAGGCATAGATTGGTTCCCATGAGCATTGAGACGGCCGCATCGCTGCCACCCCTCACCGAGCCGGCCTCCGGGCTGGAGCGCGGTGAAAAGGAACGGTACTCCCGGCACCTGATCCTTCCCGGTTTCGGGGAAGAAGGGCAGCTGCGCCTGAAGAATGCCAGGGTCCTGGTGATCGGTGCAGGAGGTCTTGGGTCCCCTGCACTGCTGTACCTCGCTGCGGCCGGGGTGGGAACGCTTGGCATCGTGGATGACGATGCCGTGGACACGTCTAACCTGCAGCGCCAGGTCATCCACTCGGTGCACGACGTCGGAACCTCCAAGGCGCGTTCGGCGCGGGACAGCGTGCTTGCCCTGAACCCCCTGGTGAACGTGGTCCTCCACGAGGTCCGGCTGGATGCGAAGAACGCACTGGACGTGTTTTCCGGCTATGACCTGATCCTGGACGGAACGGATAACTTTGCCACCCGCTACCTCGTCAGCGATGCCGCGGAAATCCTGGGCAAGCCGTGCGTCTGGGGATCCATCCTCAGGTTCGACGGGCAGGTGAGTGTCTTCTGGTCAGCGCATGGCCCGACGTACCGTGACCTCTATCCGGAGCCCCCGGCACCGGGGTCCGTTCCCTCCTGTGCGGAGGGCGGCGTTCTCGGTGTCCTGTGCGCCCAGATCGGTTCGGTCATGGTCAACGAAGCCATCAAGCTGATTACCGGGACCGGACGGACCCTGCTGGGACGCCTGCTGGTGTTCAACGCCCAGGACATGAGCTGGCGTGAGGTGGGCCTGCGCCGTGATCCGGAACGGGAGCCGGTCACGAAGCTGGTGGATTACCAGGCGTTCTGCGGAACCGTGCCTGGCCCCGGGCCCGCAGTTCCGGGTATCGGAGCGGTTGAACTTGCCGCCCTGCTGCGGCAGCGCGACGCCGGAGAAGCTGATTTCGACCTGATTGATGTCCGTGAACCCGGCGAATACCGGATTGTGAACATAGCCGGCGCGCGGCTGGTCCCGCGGGCTGCCATCCTGGCCGGGGAAGGCCTGCCGGAGCCGGGGCGGACGGTGTACGTGCACTGCAAGTCGGGCGGCCGCTCAGCCGAGGTGACGGCCTTCCTGCGCTCGCAGGGATATGACCGCGCGTTCACTGTGGATGGCGGGATCCTCGAGTGGGTCCGCCGGGTGGAACCGGACAAGCCGGTCTACTAGCCGGGAGAGGAATGTCCGGAACCGCGAAGGTGCTGTGCGGCGAAGGGAATCAGGCGGACTGCGCGGTGTCCGCTGAACCGTCTTCGGGCTTTTCCTGCGGTGGATCCACCGTGATGCCGTAGATCGCTTCGAGGCCGCGGATGTAATCTTCCTGCTGGCCGCTGGCGGCCAGCTCACGGGCGCGCACGGCAGGAACGTGGAGCAGGGCCTTGACCATGCGCCGCATGGCGAATTCGACTTCCTCTGCCGCGCCGGTGCAGCCGTGCTGGGCCCGGACCTTGTCGAGTTCCTTGTCGAGGACTCCCAGGGTGTGCCGACGCAGCGCAACAATCGCGGAATCGAGTTCCCGGCTCAGCTGGGCCTCGGAGAAAGCCTGTGCCGCATCGGTGACAATCCGGTTGGCCTGCTGGAGTGATTCCGCCTGCTCGGCGGGTGCTGCCAGGCGAACGGATTCGAGCGTGATCAGGTCAACGCCGTCGAGCTCCCGGACTGCGGGATCAAAGTCGTGGGTGAGGGCCAGGTCAACGATGACCAGCGGCTTCCCGGAGCCCGCGCGCACGCGGCGGATGTCCTCCGCGCTGACCTGGTTCTCCGAACCGGAACAGCCGATGACGACGTCGGCGCGGGCAACGGCCTCGCCGAGGGAGTCCCGGTCCAGTGCGGTTCCGCCGCGGGTAGCTGTGAAGGATTCTGCCCGGCCCGAGGAGGAGTAGACCGAAACGTCGGTGCAGCCGCGCTCCTTGAGCAGCGCCATGGTTGCCCCGGCGTAGGCGCCGGTACCAAACACGACCACGGCTTTCTTCCGCCAGTCAATGTCCTCGGAAAGGTCGGTGGCCAGTTCGAGTGCGACCGACACGATGGACAGTCCGCGCTTGCCCAGCGCGGTCAGGGCGCCAACGTCCTTGGCGGTGCGGGAGGCGGTCTGGAACAGGCGGGTCAGGGTTCCGCTGGCGGTTCCCTTGTCCTGGGCTTCGATCAGTGCCCGGCGGACCTGGCCGGCGATTTCCCGTTCCCCGACTACCGCGGAGTCCAGGCCTGCGCCGACGGCGAAAAGGTGTTTGGCGACGTCCTGGCCCGTATTGGTCGTGAAGGACCGGGAGACGACGTCTTCCTCCAGTCCGGAGTGACGGCTGATCTCCGCGATGGCGGCAGAGCGGGCGGCTTCGACATCCGCCTCGGAGCGGGCTTCGCAGTACACCTCAAAGCGGTTGCAGGTGGCCAGGACTACAGCCCCGGCAACGGCCGGGCCGTTTTCCAGCAGGGAGGAAGGGACCTTGGGCGCGCCGGCACTAAGCCGGGCGACAGTTTCCAGGTCTACGTCAGAATGGGTCGCGATGAGGGATAAGAGAACCACAGTGGCTTAATACTAGCCACTCGCGAGGGAAACGGTGCTATTCGCGACGGCGGTCACAGGTGATTTGGGCCGCATCTTCCGGTTTGGGGAGCGGGCCCATGCGCCTGGCGGGTGCCCGGTTATCCTTCAGGGCAAAATTTGGGGAGAATCTATATATGACTCTCAGCGCCTCTCATCCGCTCATGGATGGCCGCACGGCCGATTCCCCGCTTATTGCCGCCTACCGTGGCAAGACACCGTCCCGGCGTCCCGTTTGGTTCATGCGCCAGGCGGGCCGGTCGCTGCCGGAATACCGCAGGGTCCGGGAGGGAGTCGGCATGCTCGAATCATGCCTGCTGCCCGAACTCGCGTCCGAGATCACCCTCCAGCCGGTCCGGCGGCATGACGTGGACGCCGGCATCTTCTTCTCCGACATCGTGATCCCGCTGAAGCTGGCCGGCGTCGACGTGGACATCGTTCCCGGCGTCGGGCCTGTCCTCGGCGCCCCCGTGCGCACTGCCGCAGACGTGGCAGCGCTGCCGGAACTCACCGATGAGGCGCTGGAACCCATCCGTGAAGCGGTGGCCCTGACGGTGGCGGAGCTTGGATCCACGCCACTGATCGGGTTCGCCGGCGCCCCGTTCACCCTTGCCGCGTACATGGTGGAGGGCAAGCCGTCCCGCGACCACCTGGGCCCGCGGACCATGATGCACGCGGATCCCGAGACCTGGCAGGCGCTCACCAACTGGGCAGCAGACGCGTCCGGCAAGTTCCTCCGCGCCCAGCTCGAGGCCGGCGCCAGCGCGGGCCAGCTCTTCGATTCCTGGGCAGGGTCGCTGGGCCTGGCCGACTACCAGGCCAAGGTTGCTCCGGCATCGGCCAGGGCACTGGACCATGTCCGCGGACTCGGCGCCCCGCTGATCCACTTTGGCACCGGGACATCCGAGCTGCTGGTGGCGATGCGGGACGTGGGCGTCGACGTCGTCGGTGTTGACTACCGCCTTCCGCTGGACGAAGCCAACCGCCGGCTCGGCGGAACAGTTCCACTGCAGGGCAACATTGATCCGGCGCTGCTGGAAGCCCCCTGGCCCGTCCTGGAAGCCCACGTCCGCCAGGTCCTGGAGGCAGGATCCGGGGCGCCCGGGCACGTGGTGAACCTTGGCCATGGCGTGCCCCCCGAAACCAATCCCGAAGTCCTGACCCGGGTGGTGGAACTCATCCACTCAGTGGAGCCGTAGCCATGCAGGCATCCCGCAAACCCGCCGGCACGTCCGCAGCAGCGCCGGCAGGCCGGCCCGCCGGCGTTGTGGTTGGAGGGGGCATCTCCGGGCTGATCGCGGCCCGGGACCTTGCGCTCGCCGGTTTCGACGTGACAGTGCTGGAGGCGGCTGAGGACTTTGGCGGCTGCGTGGGAACCCACCGCGTCGCCGGGCTGGACCTGGACAGCGGAGCCGAGTCCTACGCCACCCGCTCTCCGGCCGTGCCGCAACTGCTCGAGGAACTGGGGCTGCAGGAGCGGATCGCTTCTCCGGATCCCTCCGGCGCCTGGCTCCAGCTAGGCGGTCCGGACCCCGCGAAGGCGGCCCAGCGGATGCCCCAGACCGGGCTGCTGGGAATCCCCGCCGATCCCCGCGCTGACGAGATCGCCCAGGCGATCGGCCGGACGGGCGTGGCACGGGCGGCCCTCGACCGCGTGCTTCCCATGGCGCCGCTGCTGCGCCGCGAGAAGGTCAGCCTGGGTGAGATTGTCCGGTCGCGGATGGGGGAGGCCGTTCTCAAACGGCTTGTCACTCCCGTGGTGGGAGGCGTCTATTCGGCGGATCCGGATGTCCTTGATGCTGATTCGGTGGCGCCCGGACTGCGCAAGGCCATGGCCGAGCACGGTTCGCTGGGAGCGGCCGTAGGTGCCATGCGCCGGGCGGCACCGGCCGGATCCACCGTTGCCTCCCTGCGGGGCGGCATGGGAACCCTCACCAGTACGCTCGTGGAGAACCTCCGCGAACTCGGCGCTACCCTGCTGGCCGGTACGCCGGCCACCGGCATTGAACGCAGCGGGACAGGATTTACCGTCACCACCGATGCCGGCACGCAGACCGCCGACGCGCTGGTCGTGGCCGCCGACGGCCCGGCCGCCGTGGATTTGCTCACGCCGTCGGTTCCGGACCTGGCGGCCTTCCGCCCGGGCCCAGGCCCCGGCGTCGCGCTGGTGACGCTGGTAGTAGACAAACCAGAGCTTGACGCAGCGCCGCGGGGGACGGGAGTCCTGGTTGCCCGTGACGCCGAATCCGTGCAGGCGAAGGCACTGACGCATGCCACTGCCAAGTGGCAGTGGCTGGCAGATTCAACCGGGCCCGGTACACACGTGCTCCGCCTGTCCTACGGGCGCGGTCTTGGGCCCGGGCAGGAAGCCGACGTGACTGCCCTGCGCCCGGACGGGGAACTGTTCGCCGCTGCCCTCGCGGATGCGTCGGTCCTGCTGCAGGTGCCGCTGGAGGAAGCGGACGTCATCGATTGGGATGTTGTCCGGTGGGTCGGTGCGCTGCCCTCGGCCACCGTGGGCCATGCGGACCGGGTGGCGTCCGTGCGGGCCGCCGTCGCGGAAGTCCACGGCCTTGAAGTTGTTGGCGCGTGGCTTGCCGGAACGGGCCTGGCGGCCGTCACTGCTGATACCCGTTACCGCACCGCGCACCTGGCCGAAGCCGTAAAATGGTAAAAATGTTCTACGCTTTGTAGAAGTTCCTTATTCGCCTAAGCCTGTCCAAACCGGCAGACTGTAAGTCATGAGTGAGTCCATGGGTCAGAACGCATCAGCCGAAGTCGAAACACAAGAACAGTTCTTCACACTTTGGACCGTTTTCAAGCGGTCAGACCTTCCGCGTGAAACCAGCGACGGCGCCCTGGGCGCTTTCGAGGAACTCGTAGGCAGCTTTGCTGCCGAGAACGTCACCCTCCGCGGAATCTACGATGTTTCCGGCATGCGTGCCGACGCAGACATCATGATCTGGCTGCACGGCGGCCAGGCCGAGGCGCTGCAGGCAGCGCTTCGCAAGGTCCGGCGCTCCGAACTGTTCGCAGGCACGGAGATCGCCTGGTCTGCCATGGGCGTCCACCGCGACGCCGAGTTCTCCAAGAACCACTGGCCGTCCTTCGCCCGCGGCATCGACCCCGAAGCCTGGATCTGCGTCTACCCGTTTGTCCGCTCCTACGAGTGGTACCTGCTGCCGGCCGAAGAACGCGGCGCCATGCTGCGTGACCACGGCATGCTGGGCCGGGACTTCCCGCAGGTCCTGGCGAACACCGTCGCTTCCTTCGCCCTGAACGACTGGGAGTGGATCCTGGGGCTGGAAGCCCCGAACCTGGTGGACCTGGTGGACATGATGCGCCACCTGCGGTCCACCGAAGCGCGCAACCACGTGCGCGAGGAAATTCCCTTCTACACCGGCCGGCGCATCTCCGCCGCCGAAGTAACCGAGGTGCTTCGATGACTTCCCTTTCAACCCCCGCAGGCTTTGATCCCCTGGAAGGCGTCAGCGAGGACGGTGTCATGGCCCCGGCCGAATACGACGCTATCCTGCTCGCCTCCTTTGGCGGACCGGAAGGCCAGGAAGACGTTATTCCGTTCCTGCGCAACGTCACCCGCGGCCGCGGCATCCCCGACGAGCGCCTTGAGGAAGTGGCTACCCACTACCGGGCCAACGGCGGCATCAGCCCCATCAACGAGCAGAACCGCGCGCTGAAGGCTGCGCTGGAAGGCGAGCTGGACCGCCGCGGAATCCAGCTCCCGGTTCTCTGGGGCAACCGCAACTGGGCCCCCTACATCAAGGACGTGCTGCAGGAAGCCCACGACGCCGGTTACCGCCGGCTGCTCATGGTCACCACCAGCGTGTACTCCTGCTATTCCTCCTGCCGCCAGTACCGCGAAGACCTGGGTATCAACCTGGTCGAGACCGGGCTGGACAAGACGCTGCGGGTGGACAAGGTCCGCCAGTACTTCGACCACCCCGGTTTCGTGGAGCCCTTCGTCGAAGGCGTGCGGGATTCCCTGGCCAAGGTACGCGAACAGCTTGCCGCAGCAGGCAAGGACAACGGGAAAATCGAAATCCTGTTCTCCACGCACTCCATCCCCACCGCCGACGCCGAGGCCGCCGGCCCGCGCGACGTCGAGTTCGAAGAAGGCAGCGCCTACGTTGCCCAGCACCTGGCAAACTGCCGTGCCATCATGGACCGCATCCCGGAAGCCGCCGGCCTGGACTGGCAGCTGGTCTACCAGTCCCGGTCCGGCTCCCCGCACACGCCGTGGCTCGAACCGGACATCAATGACGCCATCGACGAGCTGCCCGCCAAGGGCGTAGAAGGCGTCGTCATTGTGCCGCTGGGCTTCGTCAGCGACCACATGGAAGTCATCTGGGACCTGGACACCGAGGCCATGGAGACCTGCTCCGAGCTTGGACTGGCGGCACACCGCGCACCGACACCGGGCATCCACGAGAAGTTCGTTGCCGGCATCGTGGACCTGATCTGTGAGCGCACCGTTGAAAACAACATCGCCGACCGCCCTGCGCTGACGAACCTCGGCCCGTGGTACGACGTTTGCCGTCCCGGCTGCTGCGCCAACCTGCGCGGCGAAAAGCCGACCATCGCCGGCGTTGACTCGACGGTGGGAAGGCAGTAGTGGCGCACTCCCCGGTGCTGATTGGCACCCGCGGGTCCGCCCTGGCCGTCACGCAGACCACCACGGTGGCTAACACGCTGGCAGACCTGGGCGGCTTCGACGTTGACCTGGTCCGTGTCCGGACCGAAGGCGACGTGAACCGGGCTGCCCTGTCCCAGATTGGTGGCACCGGTGTCTTCGTGGCGGCGCTGCGGGAATCCCTGCTCGCCGGGGACTGCGACGTCGCCGTGCATTCGCTGAAGGACCTGCCCACCGCCGAGGCCGACGGACTCATCATCGGGGCCATTCCGTCACGTGTGGACGTGCGCGATGCACTCTGCGCACGGGATTCCCTGACGCTGGCGGAACTGCCTGCAGGCTCGAAGATCGGCACCGGCTCGCCGCGCCGTGCAGCACAGCTGCGGGCTGCCCGACCGGACCTGGAAATCATTGACATCCGCGGCAATGTGGACACACGCCTGGGCCGCGTAGCCGGGCTGGTGGAGGGCGCACCCGGTGACCTCGACGCCGTCGTGCTGGCAGCCGCCGGACTCAGCCGCCTGGGGCGCCTGGACATGGTGTCCGAGTTCCTGGACCCGTCAGTCATGCTGCCGGCACCGGGGCAGGGCGCACTGGCCGTTGAGTGCCGCACCGCGGACGCCGCCGAAGGGCCGCTGAGCCGGGCACTGGCTGCCTATGACGACTCGGCCAGCCGGATGGCCGTGACGGCTGAACGGTCCCTCCTGCAGCGCCTCGAAGCCGGCTGCACCGCCCCTATCGGTGCGCTGGCACGGGTCACCGATCAGGGCCTCGCGCTCGAAGCCGTAGTCTGCAGTGACGACGGCACGCAGGTGCTCCGCCGGTACTCGTCCACGTCACAGGCCGATGAGGACGGCGCACGGGCCCTGGGTATCCGGATGGCCGAAGAGCTCCTCGCAGCAGGCGCCGCGGACCTCACCAACCTGGCGTCCTAAGCAGCCGGAGACCGTACGCATGACCGGAGACAGCGGTATGGACACGCCGTCCGCAGCCGGACCCGGACCCCGCCCGGCGGAGAGCCTGGCCGGCGCGGAGGTTGTCCTGCTGCGTTCCCCGGACCGTGCCGGACCCATGGCAGGGGAACTGCGCTCCCGCGGTGCCTCCGTGCGGCTGATGCCACTGATCGATTTCCAGCGGCCCTCGGACACCGGACCGGTGTCCGAGGGCCTGCGCGGCCTCGGACAGGGGGAGTTCGACTGGATCATCGTTACTTCCGCAACTACTGTCCAGGCCCTCCGTGCAGCCGAAGCTGCCGGGAGCGCATTGGCCGTGCTCTGCCGCGGCACCCGCGTGGCTGCGGTTGGTTTAGGCACGGCCCGGGCGCTGAAAAGTGCGGGCATCGTTCCGGACCTGCTTCCCTCCGGGGACCAGTCTGCCCGCGGTCTGGCTGCGCTTTGGCCCGCTCCGGGACCTGGGCGGAACCGCATTTTCCTGCCGCAGGCAGATATCGCCAATCCTTTCCTGCGGACGTCCCTGTCCGCCGCCGGCTGGGACGTTGTTGCCGTGCCTGCCTATGAAACCGTGGACTACCCGGCACCCGAGGAGCAGCGGATCATGCCGCGGACAGGCGCGCCCGGAGCGCCCGGAGCGGAAGTGCTGAGCCCCGCGGACTACCGCGCCTGGACTGCGGCACGAGGAGGCGCTGAAGCGGCCCGAAACCACGCCGTCGTCGTCACCTCCCCGAGCACCGCGAGGCGGTTTGTCCGTGACGCCGGGCCGGATGGAACCGCGCTGCTCGTCGCCATCGGGGACCCCACGGCTGCCGAACTGGCACACCTGGGACATCCAGCGGCAGCCACGGCAAAGCATCCCACCCCCGCCGGCATAGCCGACGCCGTCGAAGCGGCACGTGCCGCCCAGAATTTTCAACACCCTGACCCGGAAGGCAGAGAACAGCCATGAGCTTCCCCCAGCACCGCCCCCGCCGGCTGCGGACCACACCGGCCATGCGGCGGATGACCGCCGAATACCGCCTGGACCCTGCCGAGCTCGTGCTTCCGGCCTTCATCCGCGAAGGCCTGTCCGAGCCGAACCCCATCACCTCGATGCCCGGCGTCCTGCAGCACACCACCGACACCCTGAAGCGCGCTGCCGCTGAGGCGGTGGAACTCGGCGTCGGCGGCATCATGCTCTTCGGCATTCCGGCAGAACGCGACGCCGCAGGCAGCGCCGGTACGGATCCGGACGGCGTGCTGAACAAGGCCATTGCGGATGTGCGCGCCGAGGTCGGAGACGACCTGGTGATCATGAGCGACGTCTGCCTCGATGAGTTCACCGACCACGGCCACTGCGGCGTGCTGGATGCGAACGGCGTCGTGGACAATGACACAACCCTTGAGATCTACGGCCGGATGGCCGTTGAACAGGCGCGTGCCGGGGCCCACGTACTGGGCCCCTCCGGAATGATGGACGGCCAGGTTGCCGTGATCCGGCAGGCCCTCGATGAAGCCGGGTTCCAGGACGTCTCCGTGATTGCCTACGCCGCGAAATACGCGTCAGCGTTCTACGGCCCGTTCCGCGAAGCAGTGGACTCGCAGCTCAAGGGCGACCGCCGCACCTACCAGATGGACGCCGCCAACCGTCGCGAGGCCCTTTTGGAAGTGGAGCTGGACCTCGAAGAAGGCGCCGACATGGTCATGGTCAAGCCGGCCATGAGCTACCTGGACATCCTTGCCGACGTGGCCGCGATGTCCCCGGTTCCGGTAGCGGCTTACCAGATCTCCGGTGAATACGCGATGATCGAAGCTGCGGCTGCGAACGGCTGGATCGACCGCCGCCGCGCCATCGAAGAATCCGTCCTCGGCATCAAGCGTGCCGGCGCCAACATCATTCTCACGTACTGGGCCGCCGAGCTGGCCGCCTGGCTGAAGGAAAGCAAGTAATGACCCAGACTGTCTCCTCTGAAGAGCTCTTCGACCGCGCCCGTGCCCTGATGCCCGGCGGCGTGAACTCACCCGTGCGGGCATTCGGCTCCGTTGGCGGTACCCCGCGCTTCCTGGTGTCCGCTAAGGGACCGTACGTTACCGACTCCGAAGGCCGCGAATACGTGGACCTGGTCTGCTCCTGGGGTCCGGCCCTGGTGGGCCACTCACACCCGGACGTCCTGGCAGCGGTGCACTCAGCCGTCGACCGCGGGCTCTCCTTCGGAGCGTCCACGCCGGCTGAGGCCGAACTTGCAGCCCTGGTGATGGACCGTGTGAAGCCCGTCGAGCGGCTGCGTATGGTCTCCACCGGCACCGAAGCCACCATGACTGCAGTCCGCCTGGCCCGCGGCTTCACCGGCCGCAACCTGGTCATCAAGTTCGCCGGCTGCTACCACGGACACCTCGACGGACTGCTGGCCTCCGCCGGGTCCGGAGTAGCCACGCTGGCCCTTCCCGGTTCTGCCGGCGTCACGGCAGCGACGGCCGCGGAAACCCTGGTGCTGCCGTACAACGACGTCGCTGCCGTAGAGGCCGCCTTCGCCGAGCACGGCGCGAATATTGCCGCAGTCATCACGGAAGCAGCGCCTGCCAACATGGGCGTGGTCACCCCGGCGGAGGGCTTCAACGCCGCACTGTCCCGCATCACCACCTCCCACGGCGCGCTGCTCATCCTGGATGAAGTCCTCACCGGTTTCCGCACCTCGCCGGCTGGTTACTGGGGACTGACGGGGGAGAAGGAAGGCTGGGCGCCGGACCTTTACACCTTCGGCAAGGTCATTGGCGGCGGCATGCCCGTGGCAGCCCTCGGCGGCCGCGCGGACGTCATGGAATACCTGGCCCCGCTGGGTCCGGTCTACCAGGCAGGTACACTCTCCGGAAACCCGATCGCCATGGCGGCCGGCGTCGCCACGCTCACCGCTGCGACGCCTGAGGTCTACGCGAACATTGACGCCCGCTCCGCGCAGCTGTCCCAGGCTGTCTCCGAGGCACTCTCCGCAGAAGGCGTGAACCACACCGTCCAGCGCGCCGGGAACCTCTTCAGCATCGCCTTCGGCACGGCGGAGCACGGGGTGCACGACTACGCGGACGCACTGGCCCAGGAGGCGTTCCGCTTCAAGCCGTTCTTCCACTCGATGCTGGATTCCGGGATCTACCTGCCGCCGTCCGTCTTCGAGGCCTGGTTCCTCTCCGGCGCGCACGACGACGCCGCGATGGACCGGATTCTCGCTGCCCTGCCGGCCGCAGCGAAAGCGGCAGCGGCCGCCCAGCCGTAGTACCCCCCCATCGAGATGACAGAAACTGCTCGTATCAGCTCTGATACGGGCAGTTTCTGCTATCTCGATGAGGGCGGCTAGCCCAGGACGTCCCGGCGGTTCAAAGCCCACACTGCCAAGGCCGTGAAGAGAGCGCAGGCAGCGGCGAGCAGCCCCAGGCCGGTGACATCGAAGCCTTCCGCCAGAGGGTCGTTACGGTAGGCCCAGGAATACGGTGAAAGGTTGCGCAGCCAGCCCAGGTCCGGGTTCTGGTTCGCCAGCGCGTTCATGACGTACCCCGCAGCCGCTACCGCGGCGGCGGTGCCCAGGGCCACGGTCCGGCGGCCGGTGAGGGCACCCGCTGCCATGGCAACGCTTCCGGACAGATACCCCAGTCCAAGCCAGGCCGCCTCCGCTGCCACCACGTCTGCGGCGTCCAGCCCGAGCTCGGAGGGGCCATTGAGGGCCAGCACCACCGCCGCCGTCGACACGGCAAACCAGAGCAGCCTGGTCAGGATCCCCAGCGCTGTCTCCAGCGCATAGTGAACCCGGCCGACGCCATGGGAAAGGACGAGTTCCAGCCGTCCGGATTCCTCGGCACCAGCTATTGCCGTGCTGCCCCAGGACACCGCAGCGGCAGTGACGAGGACGAACCCCAGGAGCCCGAAAAACGTGGCCTGGACGTAGCCCGGTCCGGAGAGGATGTCCTCGTAGCCGAGGGCATTGACAAGCTCCGGAGGCAGCGAGCTGATCAGGCTGCGCATGTCGGCGCCGTTCATGGAGGGGTAGAGCGGCAGGTACAGCAGCAGCACGGCAGCAAGGGCCAGGGTCCAGACGAGCGTGGAGCGCCACGTGTCGATGACCGTCCTGCGGAAGATGGGCAGGGGCCTTGGAGCCAGGGTTGCCGGCGGGCTCATCCCGGACCCCTTTGCACGTCCCGGGCAGCGGCGTCGGCGCCGCCGTACAGCTGCAGTACTGATTCCTCGAGGTCCGGCTCTTCCACCGACAGGTCCAGGATCCGGTGCCGGGCGAGCACCTTGATGAAGGCATCAACGCCGCCGTCGAGCGTGCCGCGGACACGGGCAGTGCCCGCCTGCCAGGTGACGCTTCCCCGCAGTCCCGCGGCGGCGAGTTCATTTTCCAGCATCTTCTCCGTCCCACTGGCCGGCGCCAGTGAAGCCCTGACATGGCGCAGGCGGTTGAGGCGCAGTGAGGCTACGTCCCCCTGCGCCACCACTTTGCCCAGCGACAGGACGGCAACCTGGTCAGCGCTTTGTTGGATTTCGCTGAGGACATGGGAGCTAAGCAGCACGGTGCGGCCTGAGGTGCGCACCTCGGCGACCATTTCCAGGAACTCGCGCTGGACCAGCGGATCGAGTCCGCTGGTGGGCTCGTCGAGGACCAGCAGGTCCGGGTCATGCATAAAGGCCTGTACCAGGCCGAGCTTCTGCCGGTTGCCCTTGGACAGGGTCCGAACCGGGCGGGAAAGGTCCAGGCCCAGACGCTCAGCGAGTGTTTCAACGCGTCCGGCAGGAACCGGTGCGCTGATCTGCGCGAAGTGTTCCAGCACTGTCCGTCCCCGGGCCCTGCTGCTGAGCCGGAGGTCTCCGGGAATGTAGCCGATCCGGCGCCGCAGGGCGGGGCCGCCGGAGCGGGGAGGAGTCCCCAGGACGAGGGCCTGGCCTGACGACGGCCGGATGATGTCCAGGAGCATCCGCAGGGTTGTGGTCTTGCCGGAACCGTTGGGGCCGATCAGTCCGAAGACACATCCCGGCTGGACCTTCAGGTCCAGTGAGTCGACGGCGGTGCGGGACCCGTAGCGCTTGGTCAGCGCGCGGGTTTCTATGACCGGCGGCATGCGGCACCTCCCACTCGGCAATGGACATCATGCTAGCGCCGATGCGGGCAGGTTGAACTGCCGAGATAACAGAAACTGCCCGTATCCGGACGGATACGGGCAGTTTCTGTCATCTCGATGAGGTGGGGTCCGGTGCTAGAAGGCCGGAGTCACGTCACCGTTCGGCCACTGCTCTTCGATGAAGGCCTTGACCTCCGGGGAGTGCAGCAGCTCTTCGAGCTTGTCGATCCGTGCGTCCTTGTTGCCGGTCTTCCAGACAAGCAGGTTGGCGTACGGGTTGTTCTCGAGGGACTCCACCAGCAGGGCATCATCGGTGTTCAGCCCTGCATCAAGGATGTAGTTGCCGTTGATGATGGCCAGGTCCACGGTGGGGTCGGAAAGATCGTTGACCAGCAGTTCAGGCTGGTTCTCCACGAAGTCCAGGTTCATCGGGTTCTGCTCGTCGGTCAGGGAGATGACCGAGGCGTCGTCCGGAACGTCCTTCAGCAGGCCAGCTTCCTCAAGCAGGCTCAGTGCCCGGGCCTGGTTGGACGGGTCGTTGGTGATGGCAACACGGGCGCCGTCCTCGACGTCGGCCATGTCTTCATGCTTTTCGCTGAACACGGCGTAGGGCTCAATGTGGATGCCCTCACCGTGCTCGAAATCGTAGCCCTGGTCAGCGATCTGGGCTTCGAGGTAAGAAAGGTGCTGGAAGTAGTTGGCGTCGATCGAGCCGTCGTCCAGCGAAATGTTCGGGGTCACGTAGTCATCAAAGGGAACTACTTCGAGGTCCAGTCCGGCGTCGGCAGCCAGGTTGTCCGCGACGTACTCCAGGATGACGGCGTGCGGCTGCGGGCTCGCGCCGACAGTCAGGGTGACCGGGTTGGCGGGATCGAGACTCTCAACAGCGCTGGAGGAGGATTCGGAACCCCCGCAAGCCGTCAGCGCCAGAGCCGCGGCCACGCCGGTGGCCACGAGTGAAAATGCTTTCCGCATCGGATGCGTTTCCTTTCGAAGGTCCTGCCGGTGAGTCACAGGCAGGCTGTTGTGCAGCTAGCGGCTACTGGCTGCAGGTCCCGTCCGGCGGCCAGCCGCCGGACGGGAAACTTGTGGGTGGCGACGTCAGGCGCGGGTCCTGGCATCCCCGGATGTCTGTGCGGAGCCCGCACCACCTGCCGGCATGGCAGGTGCCGCGGTCACGGCAGCACGGGAGGAACGGCGACGACGGCGGCCGGCGCCTGCTGCGGAACGGTGGTCCACGCGGCGGGCTGCGAAGTCTCCGGCAAGCTGGATGATCTGCACGATTGCCACAATGATCACGATCGTGACCACCATGACCGCAGTGTCGAACCGCTGCACGCCGTAGTTGTACGCCAGCCGGCCCAGGCCACCGCCGCCGATGATGCCGGCCATCGCGGAGTATCCCACCAGGGTCACCAGCGTGGTGGTGAGGGCGGCCACGAGGCCCGGCAGCGCTTCGGGCATCAGGACCTTGCGGATCACCTGCATCCGGGTGGAACCCATGACCAGCGCGGCGTCGATCTTCCCGCCCGCAACGTCACGCAGGGAGGTCTCGACCAGCCGCGCGAAGAAGGGGATGGTGCCGATGCTCAGCGGAACACAGGCAGCCAGGGGACCGATGGAGGAACCAGTCACGATCCGGGAGAACGGGATCAGGATCACCATCAGGATCGCGAAGGGGATGGACCGGGTGATGTTGACGATGACGTCGGAGAGGATCCGGTTGGTCACCGGCATGGGCCGCAGTCCGCCGGGGGCCGAGGTATGCAGGAAGATACCCAGCGGCAGGCCGATCAGCACGGTAAAGAAGCCGGAAACCCCAACCATCAGGAGGGTGTCGGTGATGGCTTCGGGCAGGGCCTTGGTGATGCCGGGGTTGTTGGCCAGTTCTTCAAACAGGTTCACGCCGCCACCTCCACTGAGACGCCCTGGCCGGCCAGGTAGGCCTGGACTGCAGCCATATCGATTCGTTCATCAAGCTGTACACGAAGCCTTCCGAAGCGCTGTCCGGAAAGGGTCTCGACGCTTCCTGCCAGGACATTGACGTCCGTGTCGAAGCGCCGGGTGAGTCCGGAGAGCACCGGCTCGGTGGCGTGCTCGCCCACCATCAGCAGTTCCACCACGGGCCCGCCGGGCACCGGGGGAGTGGGAGGCAGCGGGATGAGGGCCTTCGCCAGGCGTCCGCCCAGATGGGAGGCGACCTCCTGGAGAGGTCCGTGTTCAACGACGCGTCCGGCTTCAAGCAGCGAGACCGAATCGCAGATCCGCTTCACCACGTTCATTTCGTGCGTGATGATCAGGACGGTCAGTTCCAGCCGGTTGGTCAGCTCGGAGATCAGATCCAGGATCTCGTCCGTCGTGCGGGGGTCCAGGGCCGAGGTCGGTTCGTCACAGAGCAGGACATCGGGGTGGGCGGCAAGCGCGCGGGCGATACCCACCCGCTGCTTCTGCCCGCCGGAGAGCTGGGCCGGGTAGGCCCCGGCAAAGTCCTGCAGTCCCACCAGGGCCAGCAGTTCCGTGACGCGTTCGTCGATCTCCCGCTTGGGGGTGCCAACAAGCTCCAGGGGGTGGGCGATGTTGGCCGAAGCGGTGCGCGAGTCCATCAGGTTGGCGTGCTGGAACACCATGCCGATCCGGCGGCGCGCCAGCCGGATTTCGGAATCCTTGACGCTGGTCAGTTCCCGGCCGTCAATGGTGACGGTTCCCGACGTCGGGCGGTCCAGCAGCGTCAGGCAGCGGACCAGCGTGGACTTGCCGGCACCGGAGTGGCCGATGATGCCGTGAATCGAGCCCTTGGGCACGCTCATGCTGACCCCGTCCAGGGCAACTACATCGCGGGAGCCCTGGCGGTAGACCTTACGCAGGTCAGTAACTGTGATCATTCATCCTCAATGTCTGCTCAACGTTGATGGTGCTGTATGCGTGCAGGAAACAGTCCGGGGGAAGGGACGCCAATGGCCCGGCTGTGCGGGAAGTGCCTGCCAATCGCGTGACACGGGGCGCGTGATACCACGCCCGGGCGCCATCAGCGCCTGACACTGTTGTGAATAGGTCAATGTTACGCGGGTAATGCCCGCAGCCTGAAATCCGAGCTGTCTTCGGCGGCGGGGGAGCGGCGCTGGACTAGTACGGGGCCAGTTCGAGCACCAGCTGGCCGCCGGCTTCCTCTGCCAGGACGGGCACGGCCGCGGCCGGGACGGGTTCGATCCGCAGGGCATCCGCAGCCGCAAATGGTGCGGGGGAACCTGACGGGGCGGGCTTCAGCGGCCAGCTGCCGTCAATGACCGCCTCCGGATCACGACGCCGCAGGTAGGCCTGGAAGCTGGCCGCCTGGTCCGCGGCCCACTGCACCTGCAGGGCATGCATGGTCCCGGCATCCTGGCCCATGAGCGGATAGGCGCCGGCCACCGCGGCTCCCACCGCCAACGTGGCCATGACATCAGCGGCGGACGTGTGGGCATTCTCGAAGGCCACTGAGTAGTGTTCGGCCATGGCCGTCAGGGTCCGCTTGCCACGGCGGAAACGGTCTGCCTGCTTGTCCAGGATGTAGGGGTCGATCACGGGGAACGGCGTCGGCGCAGTGCATCCGTGCCGCTCCGCCTCCCGGGCGAGGACCGTGAAGTCGTAGGCGGCGTTGAACGCGAGAACAGGAATTCCGGCAGCGAACGTGTCCGCGAGGACGGTGCTGATCTGCCGGACCGCCTCAGCGGCGTGCATGCCTTCGCTGCGGGCCTTATCGGTGCTAATGCCGTGGATGGCGGCGGCCTCGGCCGGAATCTCGACCCCGGGGTCCACCAGCCACTCATGGTGCGCGAGGACGTTCCCGGACCCGTCCACCAGGATGATCGACGCCGTAACGATCCGCGCCAGCTGGGGATCCCGTCCCGTGGTTTCCAGGTCAAAGGACGCTCGGGGGAGTTCGTGCCAGCTCAACATGTAATCAAACCTACCGGCGGGCACTGACATAACCCCGAATCAGCGCGCCGGGCGTCGCTAAGCTGGATGCATGCGGGAGGACTATACGGAGGCGGTGCTGGCTGTTGCTGCGCTCATTCCGCCGGGACGGGTGCTGGCCTACGGAGACATAGCCGAGCTGCTTGGCGCGGGAGGCCCCCGGCAGGTGGGCTCGGCGCTGGCACAATCGGGAGATTCGGTTCCCTGGTGGCGCGTGATCCGCGCATCCGGTCAGCCGCCCGCCTGCCACGGGAACCGTGCCTGGACCCACTACCGGGAGGAAGGGACGCCGCTGCGGGGGCAGGCGGAGCCGGACGGAACAGGCTACCGCGTGTGTATCCGCGAGGCGCGCTGGCAGCCCGACGACGCCGGTTGGGAAGCTCTCGATGCGCTCCGGGAGGCGCTGGCCAGGGCCGGCGCTGAGAAGTCCGGCGGGGCAATGTCACCGGGGCATGGTGAAGTGGAGGTATGAGCATCAACCTGCGGCTGGTTCCGCCCGCGGCGGCCGGCCTGCCCGCACCGCATCTGAGCGCGGACCAGCGTGCCGCCGTTGAGCGTCCCGCCGGGAACGGCCCGCTGCTGGTCCTGGGCGCCCCCGGCACCGGAAAGTCCACGGTGCTGGTCGAAACCGCCGTACAGCGGATTGAGCGCGGCGGACTGGATCCGGCCGGTGTGCTGCTGCTGGCGCCGTCGCGCCTCGCGGCGGCAGCGCTGCGTGATGCGCTCTCTGCCCGGCTCGAGCGCACCATCAGCGCCGCACCGGCCCGCACCTGGGCCTCCTACGCTTTCGACGTCATCCGCCGGGCCAAAGCGGAAGGCCTGCTGCCGCATGTCACCCGCGCGCCCAAGCTGCTCTCCGGTGCCGAACAGGACGTCATCATCAAGGAACTCCTGGGCGGGCACGGACAGAACGGGGTGCCCCAGCTACCCTGGCCGGAGTCCCTGTCGCTCGCCCTGGGCACCCGCGGCTTCCGGCAGGAAATCCGCCAGCTCTTCGACCGCGTGATCGAACTTGGGCTGGCCCCGGAGGAGCTGCGGGAACTTGGCCGCCGCTACGGGAGACAGGACTGGGCTGCCGCGGCGTCGCTCTACGGCGAATACCGGGACGTCCTGGACCTTCGCATGCCCGAGGCGTTCGACCCCGCCGGGATCATCACCACCGCAACGGACATCCTTCTGAGCGAACCGGAGTTCCTGGCCGCCGAGCATAACCGGCTCCAGCTGATCCTCGTTGACGACCTGCAGGAAGCCAACGGAGCCATCCACCGCCTGCTCGGCGTGCTGGCCAAAGACCGCGACGCCGTGGTCACTGCCAGCCCGGACACGGTCGTCCAGGGGTTCCGCGGAGCCCGCCCGGAGCTGCTCGGCACTCTGGAGCAGGAGCTCGGCGCGGATCTGAGGACCGCAGTGCTCAGTACCCAGCACCGGATGGCGGGACCAGTCGCCGCCGCCTGGCACCGGACAGCTTCCAGGATCTCCGTGGTTCCGGGCCTTGCCCCTGCGCGAACCACTGCTGGACGCACGGACAGCGGCGAAGACGGTGAAGGCACGGAACGGGCCGGGAATGCTCCGTCCACTCCTGCGTCAGCGACGGCCCACGTGGTGGACTCGCCCATGCATGAACAACGCTATGTGGCGCAGCGCATCCTCGAAGAGCAGCTGCTCCGCGGACGCCGCCTCGAGGACATCGCCGTCATCGTCCGGACCGGCGGGCAGCTGGCCAGGATCCAGCGTTACCTGATCAGCCAGGGGATCGAGGTGCGGGTACCGGTGGCGGAAAAAGCTGTCCGGGACGAGGCCGCCGTGCGTCCCCTGCTGGACGCCTTCGCCGTGGTGCTCAACCCCGGCCTCCTGACGCCCGAGCTGGCTGTCTCCCTGCTGACCTCGCGGATTGGCGGCGCAGGTTCGCTGGATCTTCGCCGGCTGCGGCAGGCACTGCGCCGCGAGGAACTCCGGGCCGGGGGCGGGCGCAGCTCTGACGCCCTCCTCGTCGAAGCGCTGGTGGACCCGCTCTCCGATTCCGGGCTTGCGCTCGCCGGCCTGGGCTGGGAAGCCGGGTCGGCGAAACGGCTGTCTGCCATGCTGCGTGCCGGGAAACAGGCGGCCCAGCAGCCTGGGGCTACCGCCGAGACCGTGCTGTGGGCCCTGTGGTCCACGTCCGGCTGGTCAAAGAAGTGGGCCGAAGCTGCGCTGTCCGGAGGATCCGCGGGGCTCCGCGCCGACCGGGACCTGGACGCGATCATGGCACTGTTCCAGACAGCCGAACGCTACGTAGACCAGTTGCCGGGCTCCACGCCTGAGCAGTTCCTGGACTACCTGACCAGTTCCGAGCTGCCTATGGATACCCTGGCGGCCCGCGCACAGCAGCGCGACGCCGTCGAACTCCTGACCCCGGCCAGCGCAGCCGGCCGGGAATGGCCGGTGGTGATCGTCGCCGGCATCCAGGAAGGCGTCTGGCCCAACCTCCGGCTGCGCGGCGAACTGCTGGGCAGCGGAGACCTGGTGGCAGCCGTCGAGTTCCCCGACACCGATTACCGCAGGACCCGCAGCCCGCAAACGCTGATGCAGGGCACAAGGTATGACGAGCTGCGCAGCTTCTCCACTGCGCTTTCCCGTGCCCGCGATGTGCTGGTCTGCACTGCCGTGGCGTCGGAGGACGAGCAGCCTTCCCAGTTCCTGGACCTGGTGGATCCGCTTCCCGACGGCGTGGCCGTCCGTGCCCGCACGGAGGTCCTGCGGCCGCTGACCCTCCGCTCCCTGGTAGCGGAACTGCGGGCCCACGCCCAGCAGGCCCGGACCCATCCGGAGGACGCCGGCGAAGCGGCGCAGCACCTGGGGCGTATGCTTCGGCACCCCGTGCCGGTCCCTGGTGCACACCCGCGCACGTGGTGGGGCCTGCTGCCGCTCTCCAGCACCGGTCCGGTGCTTCCCCCGGAGGCGCCCATACCGGTCTCGCCCTCAAAGGTCGACGCCGTGACCAAGTCTCCGCTGAGCTGGTTCGTCTCAGCGGTTGGCGGAGAACAGGCCACCGACTTCGCCCGTTCGCTGGGAACACTGGTGCATGCGATCGCGCAGGAGATGCCTGATGCGACCGGTTCGGAGTACACGGAGGAACTCCGGCGCCGATGGCCCTCACTGGGGATGAAGGATTCCTGGGAAGGCAAAATGGACCTCAGGCGCGCCGAGGCCATGGTGGGTAAACTGGCGGAATACGTCATCGAAATGCGCAGGGGTGGCCGGAGCCTGGCCGCCGTCGAGAAAGACTTCGAGGCATCCATTCCGGTGGAGGTGCGCGGTGAAGTCCGCACAGCCCTGCTGCGCGGACAAATCGACCGGCTGGAAAAGGACGCCGCCGGGCGGGGCTACATCGTGGACCTCAAGACCGGGAAATCTGCCCCCAGGAAGGCGGACCTTGAGGGACATCCGCAGCTGGCCGCCTATCAGGAAGCGGTCCGGCAGGGCGCCCTGGAAGACGTTCCCGCAGTTCCCGGAGGCGCGGCACTGGTGCAGCTGGGAACCTCTGCCAAGGGCGTGTCCGTCCAGGAACAGCCTCCGCTGGGTCCGGAGGACAAGAGTGCCCTGGCCATGATCGAAGAAGCTGCCGCCCTGATGTCGGACAGCACGTTCGACACCGTTCATGATCCGGCCCGCAGCGGATACGGCGGCCACGGCTGCCGGCTGCCGGAAATCTGTCCGCTGTGTACCGAAGGAAAGCAGGTCACCGAATGACGCTGGATGTGAGCAGCAGTGTGGAGGCCGGCACAGGGTTCGTGCCCCAGTACTCTGCCCGGCAGCTGGCGGAGATGCTCCATGACGGTCCGCCGGAGGGCGTGCAGTACCCCACGGACGCACAGCGGGAGATCATCGAGGGGCCGCTTGAGCCCCTGCTGGTGGTGGCCGGCGCCGGGTCCGGCAAGACGAAGACCATGGCAGACCGCGTTGTCTGGCTGGTCGCGAACAAACTTGTGGCCCCGGAGCAGATCCTGGGCGTGACCTTTACGCGAAAGGCCGCGGGGGAGCTGGCAAGCCGCATCCGCGGCAGGCTGCGGCTGCTGGAACGGAAACTCGGCGAGGACAGCAAGGACGCCCAGCTCGAAGCGGCAGTGTCCACCTATCACTCCTACGCCAACGGAATCGTGAACGACTACGGCCTGCGGATCGGCGTCGAGCGTGATTCAGTCATGCTGGGCGGCGCCCAGTCCTGGCAGCTGGCCAACGAAGTGGTGGAGGCCTACACCGGCGATTACGAACACTTCACCGCCGCGAAGTCCACGCTGGTGAACTCAGTGCTGCAGATGGCCTCCGAGTGTGCCGAGCATCTCCTGACTCCCGCCCAGGTGCGTGCCGAGATCCAGGCCCATCTGGAGCAGGTGCTGGCGCTGCCGTACCAGGCAGGCAAGACAAAGGCAGCTGCCAAAGGTGTTCGGGACCTGGTGGGCAAGCTCCAGACCCGCATCTCAGTGACCGAACTCGTGGAGGCCTACCAGCGGGCCAAGGCCGAGCGGCGGCAGCTGGACTTCGGAGACCTCGTGGCCCTGGCCGCCCGGATAGCCAAGGAGATCCCCGAGGCTGCAGAAATGGAGCGCGCCAAGTACAAGGTGGTGCTGCTGGACGAGTTCCAGGACACCTCCCACGCCCAGATGGTGCTGTTCTCCACCTTGTTCGGCGACGGCACTCCGGTGACGGCAGTGGGGGATCCGCACCAGTCGATCTACGGTTTCCGCGGTGCCTCTGCCGGCCAGCTCGGGACGTTCCGGGAACACTTCCCGCGGTTCCTGCGCGAGGGCGGCCGGGCCCCCGCCGGCGTCGCCAACCTGTCTGTGGCCTGGCGGAACTCGACATCGATACTGGCAGCCGCCAACGCCGTTTCCGGGCCGCTGAACAAACCCGCGCCGTGGCCCGGGGCCAGGACGCCGCTGGACGTTCCGGAACTGGAGGCCAAGCCGAAACCTCCCGTGGGCGACGTGTTCCTGGGCCGGTACCTCAGCGAGAAAACGGTGACCCTTCCGGACGGAACGGTGAGCATAGGCGAAGCCGAAGCCCTCGCCGCGCAGATCGCGAACCTCCGTGACTCCTGGTTCCGGCACCCGAGCCATGAGACGGACGGGCGGGGCAATACGCTGCCGCCGACGGTGGCGGTACTGTGCCGCGGCAAGAAACAGTTCGACCCCATCCGCCGCGCGCTGGAAGACCTGGGCATCCCCGTGCAGATCGTGGGCCTGGGCGGCCTGCTGTCCACACCGGAGATCGTCGACCTGCTCGCCGTACTGCGTGTGCTGAGCGATCCCGGACGTTCCGATTCGATGCTCCGCATCCTTGCCGGGGCGCGCTGGCGCATTGGGCCCGCGGACCTCATGGCCCTGGCCGACTGGTCAAGGCACCTCGTCCGGGTCCGCGAACGCGCCATGAACGTCCGGGAAATCGCGGATGTGCATGGACCTGACGAAGGCGGTGCCGCCGTCGTCGAAACCGACCTTGCGGAGGCCGGCAGCCTGGTTGAGGCGGTGGACTACCTGCCGAAGCCCGGCTGGACCTCCAGCGCTGGCCGCTCGCTCACGCCCGAGGGGTTGGAACGGCTGGGCCTGCTGCGGGACGAGCTGCGGGAGCTGCGCGCTTATGTGGGGGAGGACCTCACGACGCTCATCGGCGAAGTGGAGCGGCGCATCCTGCTGGACATTGAGGTTGCGGCCAAGCCCGGCATCAGCATCCACGAATCCCGGCGGAACCTCGATGCCTTCATTGACGCTGCCGCGACCTTCAGCGCCTCGGCGGACCGCGTGGACCTGGCCGCGTTCCTGGCCTGGCTGGAAGTAGCGGACGAGGAGGAGAACGGACTCCCTGTCACCGCCCTGGAAACCTCGCGGGAAGCTGTCCAGCTGCTGACCGTACACGCCTCCAAGGGCCTGGAATGGGACGTGGTAGCCGTGCCCGGCCTCTCCGAGGGCCAGTTCCCGAATGACAAGGACTCGCGCTGGAGCAGCGGCAACGCCGCTGTTCCGTGGAACCTGCGCGGTGACGGGCCGGACCTGCCGCAGTGGGACTGGGAGCAACCGGACCAGAAGTCCTGGCTGGACGCGGAGAAGCTTTTTGCGGACGACGCCCGGGCCCATGCGGAGCGTGAAGAGCGGCGCCTCGCGTACGTGGCGTTCACCCGCGCGAAGGACATTCTCTTCTGCACCTCAAGTGCCTGGGGCGGTGGACGGAGCAAACCCACCGAGGCCTCGCGCTACCAGCTTGAATTGTATGAGCTCGGCAAGTCCGGTGCGCCCGGATTCCATCTGCTGTCCTGGCTCGAACCGGAAGACCAGGGGGATGAGAACCCTGCCAATGCAGTAACAGAGCGGGCCAGCTGGCCCAAGGACCCGTTACCGGCGCAGCGGCGGACAGCGATGGAAGCGGCAGCAGCGGCGGTCCTCGCCGCAGCTGCTGCCCCGGCGCAGACCGCTCTTGACCCCGAAGACACCGCGGCCGGCGAGCAGCCCGGTTCCGGCAACGTAGAAGCTGAGGGTGTCTTCGAACCCCGGCGCTGGGGCAGGGACGTTGAACTCGTCCTGGCGCGGCACCATGCCCCGGACGAGGTGATGGACGTTGAACTCCCCGCCCACATCTCGGCCTCCATGCTCGTGGACCTGCAGGACGATCCCGGGGCCGTCACACGCCAGCTGCGCCGCCCCGTCCCGCGCGAACCGGGAATGGCGGCACGCAAGGGAACCGCGTTCCACGCGTGGATCGAGGAGTACTTCGGCCGCAGCGGCATGCTGGACATTGACGAGTACCCGGGTGCAGCCGACGCATATGTGGACGAGGCTTACCAGCTCGACGACATGGTGGCCACCTTCGAAGCATCTGAATGGGCGTCCCGAACCCCTGCCTACATCGAGGTCCCCGTCGAAACGCGGGTGAATTCAGTGGTGGTCCGCGGCCGCATCGATGCAGTCTTCCAGGATGAGGACGGCGGCTGGGACCTGATCGACTGGAAGACCGGCGCTCCGCCATCGAAGGAAAAGCTCGCGGTCCGCTCGGTGCAGCTGGCGGTCTACCGGCTGGCCTGGTCCCGGCTGAAGGACGTTCCCCTGGAGAAGGTGCGTGCAGCGTTCTACTATGTGGCCGCGGACAAGGTCATCCGTCCGCACAACCTGCTGGGGGAAACCGAGTTGGAGCGGATCATTATCGACTCGGCCGGGCAGGGAACGGCCTGACACATGACAGTGCCGCCGTCCGGCAAGGACGGCGGCACTGTCATGTGTTGCCGGAAACGTGCCTAGGGGGTGGCCCTGCGGAGTGTTCCGTAGGAGCCCGCTGCCAGGACAACCCCGGCGAGCAGCAGCCAACCGGTGAGGGCGAGCGGCGTGAGCTGGACGAACCAGGCGCCCACGGCCGGCCAGGAATCCGTCCACGTGGCCACCGCCACTCCACCGAGAATGAGAAGACCGAAGGCGGTCAGGGACGCTACCAGGCCAAGAACCCGCCAGCGCTGGTACACGGTAGCGAACCAGAACCCGAACATGAACAGCAGGATTGTCAGGGCGAAGTAGAGCAGGATCTGCGCAAACCAGGGCGATTCAGCGATCCAGGGAAGGGCGAAGATATGCCCGTCCACGCCCCAGCCGTCGGTAGCCTGCTCCGCCAGGCCCAGCAGCCAGTAAATGACGCCCACGGCCATCGACAGTGCGGTGTACAGCCCCAGCGTCCCCAGGTAAAACGAACGGCGGCTCACGCTCATTGCCTGTGAGAAGGGGAAAGCCAGCATCATCGACTGCACGCCGATGGCGAGGAAGTACCACATCAGGGCCTGGCCGGAGAAGGCGAGCCGGGTGGCGCCGTCGTCATTCGGAATGACGGCCAGGATGGCCAGGGCCAGCCCGGTGGAGGCCACGAGCACAATCGCCGGGACGCCAAGATAGATCCACTTGTTCACCATCTGCATGCGGGCAACGGCCCAGGCGCGGTTCATCGTGCCACCTCCACGTTCGTGTCCGCTGCGGCGGGGGAACCGAAGCGTTCGTTGGCTTTGAGGGTCCGTCGGATGATCAGCTGCTGCAGCGAGACTGGTGCAAGTTCAAGTCCCAGGGACTCCGCCCTCTCCCTGTCCCCGGCCTGCAGCGGTGCATCAACCGTGACCGAGGCCAGCGCCCCGAGCCCCTCCCGGCGCAGAACGGGCCGTCCGGCAACGAACTCCTCCACGACGGTTGATTTTCCGGCTACCGCGAAGGCAGAGCCCGTGATGGCCTCTACCTCGTCATCCATCACGATCCGGCCGCGGTCGATGACGATGACGTGCTCCAGGAGGTTGGCCACCTCATCGATCAGGTGTGAGGACAGAATGATGGTGCGCGGATGGTCCGCGAAATCGGTGAGCAGGCGGTCGTAGAAGAGCTGGCGTGCCACGGCATCCAGGCCAAGGTACGGTTCGTCGAAGAATGTCAGCTCGGCACGCGAGGCCAGCCCGATGATCACGCCCACCGCTGAGAGCTGCCCGCGTGAGAGTTTCTTGATCCGGTGTTTTTTTGGGTTGGGCAGCTGGAAGTCTTCCAGCAGGCGGTCGGCCAGCGGCGCGTCCCAGTTCGGGAAGAAGAGGGACGCGGCGTCGAGGGCGTTCCTGATAGTGAAGTCGTCCGGGTATTTCTGCGACTCCCGCACGAAGCACAGCCGGGAGAGGATCTGCTCGTTCTCGAACGGGTTTCCGCCGAATACCCGGACTTCCCCTGAGCTGGCAAATCCCTGGGCGGTCAGGATGGACATCAGGGTGGTCTTTCCCGCGCCGTTGCGGCCCAGGAGCCCGTAGATGCGGTTTGGGGCGATGTCGAGATTGACGTCGTCAAGGGCCAGCTGGTCCTTGTAGCGGCGCGTTAGCCCGCGGGTTTCTATGACGTTCATGGTGCCGGGGTCCCTTCGTGTTCAGCGGCACTGCGATGGATGAGGGCGGTAAGTTCCTCCACTCCGATCCCGAGCTTCCGGGCTTCGCTATGGAGAGGCTGCACGTACTGGCGGTAGAACTGGTCCTGCCGCTTGGCGAGGACGGTTTCCCGGGCGCCGGGTGCCACGAACATTCCAATTCCGCGGCGTTTGTAGAGCAGCCCTTTCTCAACCAGCAGGTTCACGCCCTTGGCGGCCGTAGCCGGATTGATCCGGTAGAACGCCGCGAACTCATTGGTGGAGGGCACCTGGCCCTCTTCAGGGAGCACTCCGTCGAGGATGTCCCCTTCGATCCGCTCGGCGATCTGCTGGAAGATCGGCTTGCTGTCATCGATCACTGAATCCTGCTCACCTTCGCTGGTTAATTACTTGACCAACTAACCACACAACCTCGGGAGGGTCAAGCGCCGGTTCGCATCAGTTTCATTGCACACAAAAAACCCGCCTGCGGCGGCAGGCGGGTTTTTGTGTAAAGGATTGAGGGGGCAGCCGCTCGTGCTGATGTGTCCTAGGGCTTTGCGGCGTCCTTGCTGTCTGCGGTGGCCTGACCGGCCTCCGCATCCGTCCCGGTGCCCGCGCTCTCGGAGAGCAGCGGAAGTGCCGACGTTGCCGGCTCGGCCTCGGCAGCGGCGCTGCCGGACCCGGACGGAACGGGAGCCGCAGCATCCGTTGTTCCGCGTTGCTCGGTGCTGCCGGGGGATGCGGCAGAAACGGACGCGTCCTTCGTATCGGCTTCCTGGGCAGGAGCTTCAGCTGCTTTCTGTTCCGGAATAGGAGCAACACTCACCTTTCCGCCTCGGCCGCTGTCCTGGTCAACGGGACCCGCGTTACCGGCCGGGGCCGCAACGGCCGCGGTTGCTGCGGTGGCCGGGGATGCTCCGGGGGCCGGGGATGCAGCCGGAGCAGCGGACGGCGCCGCCGAGTCCGCCGGCACCACGGGAGCATCAGCAGCTTCCTGCTCGGCAGCTTCCTGCTCGAGGATGTCCGCCTCCAGGGTGGCCAGCATCTCCTCGGCCTCTTCAACCATTGACTGGTTCTCGGCAGCGATGCCGCGCACCAGCCACTGGGCCAGGGCGAACTCCGCTGACAGGGCGGCGCGCCTGATCAGGTGGGGATCAACGGCGTCGGGCCGTGCCTCGACGTATGCGTGGTGGACGGTGTCCGTGAAACCGGAATTGTTCGCCGCGATCAGCCAGGCGAAATCGTCGGCGGGATCGCCGATCCGAAGGTCGGTCCAGCCGTTCACCGCGCTGACCCGTCCTCCCGAGACCAGCAGGTTGTCCTCGTGCAGGTCTCCGTGCACCACGGTGGGGCTAAAGCGCCACAGCGCCACGTCTTCCAGGGCGTGCTCCCAGCGGCGCAGCAGGGTCGCCGGGATCTTGCCGGTCGTCGCAGCCTGGTCCAGTTCGTTGAGCTTGCGCTGACGGAACTCGTTGGCGGTGTAGCTGGGCAGGTCCGCGTTGTTCACCAGCGACTGCGGCAGGGCATGGATCGCAGCCATGGTGCGGCCAATGTCTGCTGCCAGTTCGGCCCCGCCGCCGGCAAGTTCGTCTATGTCCCGGGTGGAGCCGGGCAGGTGGGAATACACGAAAGTGCACAGCTGGCCCTGGCGGACGGTGCCGGCAACGTAGGGGAGGGCGAAGGGCAGTTCCGCCCGGACGCCGGGAACGAAGGCACGCAGGACCAGCAGCTCGGTCTCCAGGCGCATGCT
This sequence comes from Arthrobacter koreensis, assembly GCF_009193255.1. Classification (GTDB taxonomy): domain Bacteria; phylum Actinomycetota; class Actinomycetes; order Actinomycetales; family Micrococcaceae; genus Arthrobacter_B; species Arthrobacter_B koreensis. The sequence goes on along the minus strand of NZ_WACG01000001.1, from coordinate 262,982 downwards.
GGCCTCAACGTGCTTGGGCGAACGCACCCGCCACTGTTTGCCGGCGTCGTCCACGAGGAGAGCGGAATCGAAGTCCGGGGCGTCGTCGGGCGAACCGGCCACGCCGGTAAGCGCCAGCGCCGGTACGGCGGCGCTGGCCAGGGCTGCCAATTCCATGGGTGTGCGTTTCACACCTTCAACCGTAGGGGCAGATGTGTTGGGAGTAACCCATAGGCACCCGGCGAGTCGGAAGAGCGTGAGGAAAAACTCAGGGTTTGGCGCCCGGGTATCCACCGGCAGCGGACGGCTTTCTGATTGGGGTCCCGCAGTAAGTACGGTAGGGGTATGAGCAGTCCGTTACGCACGCCAGAATCCCCGCAGCTTGGACGGCTGCCGCTTGCGCGGGGCGCCATCGACCGCGGCAGTGAGCGCAGGACCTCCGAGGAACTCTTCGCGGAAATCCGGGACCTTGAAACTACCCGCGTCCTGTACTTCTCCCTGGGCAAGGCCCTTGTCCGCGAGGACGCCCTGGTGCTGGACCCTCCAGGGCCGGACGGGTTCGGCGAGGAACCGGTATACCTTGGCCGGACGCTGGAGGACGGCACGGTTCCCGCGGGCGCGGACATAGTTATGGTGACCCTTGCCGAGCCCGACCCTGCCATGGAACGCGCCGGTGCCAGGTGGGCAGGCCTGCGGGACGTCGCGGTCATCCTTGGTTCATTGGATGCGGGACTGTTCGTCGAGGCCTGCGCCGTCGCCAACTGGCATGCCACCCATACCCACTGCCCGCGCTGCGGCGCCCCAACCCGGATGGAACAGGGCGGCTGGGTCCGCCGCTGCACCGAAGACGGCAGCCAGCACTTCCCACGCACGGATCCCGCCATCATCGTCGCCGTGACCGACCCAGCGGACCGGATCCTCCTGGGCCGCGCCGCAGCCTGGCCGGGCAACCGCTATTCGACCCTTGCCGGCTTCGTTGAACCGGGGGAGTCGCTGGAAGCCGCAGTGATCCGCGAGGTGGCGGAGGAATCCGCCGTCGTTGTTCGGAATCCGCAGTACCTGGGCTCCCAGCCGTGGCCGTTTCCGTGTTCGCTGATGCTGGGATTCTGTGCCGAGGCGGACGGCACTGAGCCGCAGGCCGACGGCGTCGAAATGGCAGATGTCCGCTGGTTCACACGCAGGGAACTCACCGAGGCCGTTGCCGCCGGTGAAATCGGCATACCGTCCTCCATCTCGATTGCCCGGAACCTGATTGACCGCTGGTACGGCGGACCCGTTCCGGAGCCGGAGGCCGGGGAATGACAGTAGACACACTTGAAGCCCGTATCCTCGCGGGGCTCGACGACGAGCAGCGGGAAGTTGCAACCTCGCTCACCGGTCCGTTGTGTGTGCTGGCGGGCGCCGGCACCGGCAAGACCCGGGCCATCACGCACCGCATGGCTTACGGCGTCCACTCCGGCCTCTACAAGCCGCAGCAGGTACTTGCCGTTACCTTCACCGCGCGCGCTGCGGCAGAGATGCGCACCCGCCTGCGGGACCTCGGCGCCGGCGGAGTGCAGGCCAAGACCTTCCACGCGGCGGCGCTGAAGCAGTTGCAGTACTTCTGGCCGCAGACTGTCGGCGGTCCGCTCCCGGGGCTTCTGGACCACAAAGCCCAGCTGATCGCCGAGGCAGCCCGCAGGCTCCGGCTCTCCACTGACCGCGCGGCGATCCGCGATGTCGCCGCCGAAATCGAGTGGGCCAAAGTTTCCATGCTCACGCCGGACAGCTATGTGCGTGCCGCGGCAGGCAGGGATGCTCCTGCCGGATTCGACCTGACCACCGTCTCCCGCATCTTCCAGTCCTACGAGGATGTCAAGGTGGACCGCAACGTCATCGACTTCGAGGATGTCCTGCTGATCATTGTGGGCATCCTGCAGGAGGACCAGCGGGTGGCGGCGACTGTCCGGGACCAGTACCGCCACTTCGTGGTTGACGAGTACCAGGACGTCTCGCCGCTCCAGCAGCGGCTGCTGGACCTGTGGCTGGGGGAGCGGGACGAACTCTGCGTGGTGGGCGATGCGAGCCAGACCATCTATTCCTTCACCGGGGCAACCTCGCGGCACCTGCTCGAGTTCACCCACCGATTCCCGGGCGCCGACGTCGTCAAGCTGGTGCGCGATTACCGCTCCACCCCGCAGGTGGTGAATCTCGCGAACCGCATCCTGGCTGCCCGAACCGCCGAGGGCGAGCGCTCGCGGAACGCGCCGCCGTGGCCCGAACCGCTGGAACTCATCGCCCAGCGCCCCGCGGGCCCTGAGCCGGTCTTCACGGAGTGCTCCGATGACGAAGCCGAAGCGGGGTACGTTGCCGGACGCATCCGCAAGCTGCTTGACGACGGCGTCGAGGCCAGCCAGATCGCCGTCCTGTTCCGCACGAACGGGCAGTCGGAAGCCTACGAACAGGCTTTGGCCAGTGCTGGGATCGGGTACCAGCTGCGCGGCGGAGAGCGGTTCTTTGCCCGCCGCGAAGTGCGTGATGCCATGCTCCAGCTCCGTGCCGCAGCCCGGTCAGTGGGCAACGAACCGGTGCCGCAGCTGGTAAGGGATATCCTGGCCAACCTCGGGTACACCGCTGACCCGCCCGCCGGGGGAGGGGCAACCCGGGAAAAGTGGGAATCGCTGGCAGCCCTCGTCGCGCTCGCTGACGAACTCCACGCCAACCGGACCCAGGACCCGGACAGCATCTTCACACTGGCTGACTTCACCGCCGAACTCGAGGAGCGGGCCGCGGCCCAGCATGCCCCAAAGGTCCAGGGAGTGACCCTCGCCAGCCTGCATTCCGCCAAGGGCCTCGAATGGGACGCCGTGTTCCTGGTGGGGCTGAGCGAGGGCCTCATGCCGATTTCCTTCGCGGACACACCCGTTGCCGTCGATGAGGAACGGCGCCTGCTGTATGTGGGCATCACCCGTGCGCGCGTGCACCTCTCCCTCTCCTGGTCCACCGCCCGCACCCCCGGCGGCAGGGCCAACCGCAAGCCGTCCCGGTTCCTTGACGGACTTCGTCCGAACACTGCCCGCGACGCCGGTGCGCCCCGGCAGGCACGGCAGACACGGAAGAAAGTCACGGGACCGGCCAAGTGCCGCGTCTGCGGATCCCTCCTTACCAGCGGGGCCGAACGCAAGATGGGCCGCTGCGGGGACTGCCCGGCAACGTATGACGAAGCCACATTCGAAGCCCTGCGCGAGTGGCGGCGGGAGGCCGCTGCTGAATCCGGGGTTCCGGCTTTCGTGGTCTTTACCGACGCCACACTCGTTGCGATTGCCGAAGACAAGCCGCCGACCCTGAACCGGCTGGCGACGCTGCCCGGTGTTGGCCCGTCCAAGCTTGAACGCTACGGTGAGGCCGTGCTGCAGGTCCTGGCCCAGAGCCCCCAGCTCTGACGCGGGGCCGGCTGCCAACCTGCCCGGTTTAGGCCGCAGCGGCAGACTGCAGCCGGCATCCGCAGCCGGGATGGAAATCGAGAGACTCAAGGCCCACATGGCCGTCAGCGGCGCGGAGCTGGAGCACCGCGGACCACGTGACGGGTTGGGCAACGCCGTCGATGAAGCCCAGTGCCTGCGCGGCGGCCGCTGACGCCGCCAAGGCCGCCGATGCCGTTTCCTCGCCTCCGGGACCTGCGTCCCGGGAGGCCTCCCGCGCATCGGCAGACAGCACGGCCGCCGATGCATACCAGCCCGGATCCGCGTCGCCCCGGTGCCTGTCCAGGCAGCCCAGGCACGGCGTCGTTCCCGGGACTACGAGTGGTCCCACCTGGTATCCGTACTGCTGGACAGCCACCGCCAGGTGCGGGTGCTCAAGCTGGCCCGCAGACGGCGTATGCCGCGGCGCGGGCTGGTCCGACGCGAGGATGGTTAGGTTGGCAGCACTCCGCGGACCGCTGGCCGGCCAGGGAACCTGCAGGACGCGCACCGTCGGATCGATCCGGTAGAGCTGCCTCTTTAAGGCCTGGTAACGCGGCATGCCAATGTCAGTGAGGGCATATGCAGGGCCGACGTCGCTGGGGGAGACAACGGCCGGATCGCCCAGCAGCACGGTGCCAATCCCGGCAGCAGTGAGGATCCTTGACGCCAGGGCCCCGCACCGTCCCAGACCCAGCAGCTCCACGACGGCGGCACCACGCAGCGCGAGCGGATCCAGGGCATCCCGGCCGTAGACGGCGGAGAGGCGTTCGGCGTCGGGCCGCAGGCGTTCCTCGCGCAGCGGCGGCAGGACGCGTCGCCTCTCGGGCTGCGCCAGGAGCACAGGGGCCAGCACCCGGAGCAGTTGTTCCTGCCGCTGTCCGTCCAGTCCGGCTGCGGCTCCGGCCGCCGGTTCCGCGCCGTCGGACACGCCCTGCCGCAGGGCGTTGATGAACGCGTGGTCCCCAGGGGTCAACCCGGCCAGCAGAAGGGCACCTTCACCAAGTCCAAACTGCCTGCGGTCAGGACCGAGGTCCAGGACGTAGATACCCGGGTTGATCCGCATACCGTCTCCTTCGGTCATGGATGTGCTTGTGCCGGAGCACCATGTAAGCACGGACGCGATCGGAGCGAGGGAGTTTTCCACAGGTTTCCGAAGGGTCGGCGGCGGAGAATACTGTGGAGACATGCCTTCTCCATCTGTTCCCGCCACCACACGGGCCGGACTGCCCATCGAAGTCCGGCGTTCGGCACGCCGGAAGCGGACGGTGAATGCCGTGTTCCGTGACGGCGTCGCCGTCGTTTCAATCCCCGCACACTTCACCAAGAAGCAGGAGGCGGAGTGGGTGCAGCGCATGGTGGACAAACTGGAGACCCGGACGGCGGCGGCTCCGGCGGCCGATCCCGCGGCAGGCGGCTCAGGGCTGGAAGAACGCGCGGCAGAGCTGTCCCGGCGGTACCTCAACGGCGCCGCGCGGCCCGTCTCCGTGCGCTGGGTGGCCAACCAGAACTCACGCTGGGGCTCGGCGACGCCTGCGCGGGGAACGATCAGGCTTTCGGACAAGCTGATAGGCATGCCCGGCTGGGTAGTGGACTACGTGCTGCTGCACGAGCTGGCACACCTGCTTGAGCCGTCGCACGGCCCAAGGTTCTGGCGCCTGCTTGAGTCCTACCCCCACACGGAGACAGCGAAGGCCTACCTGTCAGGCGCGGCCTATGCCAGTGCCCGGGGGCTCAAGGGGGACATGGCCGAGGGCTAGGCAGCCGGCCCGGCTTTCCCGCCGCCGTCGCTGCCCGGCTCATCTTCGCCGGGATCTTCTCCGGGCTCCGTTGCGTCCCCGGAAGCGTCAGCAGAACTGCTGCCGTCGGCGGCTTCGTCTGCCGGGGGTTCGTTGAATCCGCCCTCAAGCAGGCGGCGCAGGGCGGCGTCGACGTCGGAATCCGACGCATCGAGCAGTTCCCGGCGCTTACCGAAACCGGCCGGATCGTCCAGGTCCTCGGAGGTGGGCATGAGGTCCGGGTGCTGCCAGATTGCGTCACGTCCGTCGATGCCGCGCTCTTCGCGCAGGAGCGCCCAGAGTGCGGATGCATCGCGCAGCCTGCGCGGTCGCAGCTCGAGGCCTACCAGTGACGCGAACGTGTGCTCGGCCGGGCCGCCGCTGGCGCGGCGGCGGCGGATCATTTCCCGCAGGGCTTCCGCGGAGGGAAGGTTCGAGGTTGCCGCAGCGGTGACCTCATCCACCCAGCCCTCAACCAGTGCCAGGGCGGTTTCGAGCCGTTCGAGTGCCGCGGCCTGGGCCGGGGTGCGCTCGGGCTGGAAGACTCCGCCGGCCAGTGCTTCCTGGATCGATTCCGGATTGGCCGGATCGATGTCCCGGGCCACGTCTTCGATCTTGGACATGTCGATGTGGATGCCGCGTGCGTAGCTCTCGATGATGCCGAACAGATGCGGGGCCAGCCAGGGTGCATGGGCGAACAGCCGGGCATGGGCTGCTTCGCGGACTGCCAGGTAGAGGCGCACCTCGGCGTCGGGGACATCCAGGCCCTCGCCGAACGCGGTGACGTTGGCGGGCAGGAGTGCCATGGTGCCCTCGGCGAGGGGGAGGCCAATGTCAGTGGAGCTGAGCACTTCCCGGGACAGTGCGCCCACGGCCTGTCCCAGCTGGATGCCGAACATTGCCCCGCCCATGTTTGCCAGCATGGAGGAAGCGCCGCCCATCATGGACTTCATCTCCTCGGGCATCTGGGTGGTGATGGCGTTGGACAGGGCCTGGGAGATGCTCACGGCCACGGGCTCGGTCAGACGGCGCCATGAATCCATGGTGGCCTCCACCCACTCAGCGCGGGACCATGCCCTGCCAAGGCTGGTGGTTGAGGGGAAGTCGGTCACCGGATCGAGCCACATCTGCGCAACGTGGAGTGCTTCATCCACCTCTTTTGCCTGTCCCGGCGTCACGGAGGGGTCCCCGCCGGCTGCCGCGACCCGCCGGGCGTTGTCCTTCGCCAGCTGCCAGTTGACCGGCCCTTCGGACGGGGCACTGAACATCGCCTGGACCTGCTGGAAGATCATGGCCATGGCGTTGGGGTCCGAGGGGAGTCCGGCGGCCTTGGCCAGCTCCTGGGGATCAATGCCGCCGGCCTGTCCGCCGCCAAAGAGGCGGGCGAGCATCTCGGACAGCGGATCCTGGGGAGTGTCCCCGTGGTCAGAGGGATTTGAGCTCATGGGTACCACCGGTCCTGTGGAAGTTCTAGTGCAATGGCAGCCAGTGGGTCACCGGCTGCGTGGATTCCCACGTTACCGGGCCGAACAGGGCACTGTCCCGCATTCACCGGATCCGTTCGCTGTTGGCAAAGGAGCACGTGGGAGAATGGCCCAAGACATCGTGCAGGGCCGGGAAAACCGGGCGTTCCACGGCGTTGATCATCTTCCCCATCCCGGCGCCCGGCCGGGTACCGGCCAGGCGCCGCAGGAAAGGACAGCCGATTGCGTTCCCCGAACGATGAATCCTCCGCTGGTAACGAGACGGAAGGCGCCGGAAACGGCATCCCGGCTGCAGCCGCGCGGCCGTCACGGCGGTCGCCGCGCCGGCGGGCACTGCTGGTGGCCGGTGGAACCTCCCTGGTCCTGGGCGCTGCCGGGCTGGTCATTCCAGCACCCTTCGTCCTGGAATCGCCCGGCCCCACTTTCAACACCATCGGGGAAATCGGTGACAGCCCGCTCATCACCATCGACGGCGAGCAGACCTATCCCACTGCCGGGGAGCTGGCGCTGACCACCGTGTTTGTGTCCGGCGGCCCCAACGGTGCCGTGAACATGGGCGAGGTAGTTGCGTCCTGGCTCAATCCCGAGGATGCCGTACTGCCGGTGGACTTCGTTTATCCGCACGGAACTACCCGCGGGGAGATCCAGGAAGGCAACGCCGCAGCCATGACGTCCTCCCAGGAGTCAGCCGTCGCGGCTGCCCTGGACCAGCTGGACATTCCCTTCACCGAGGAACTTTCAGTCGCCGGCATCATGGAAGACGCACCCGCCGAGGGGGTCCTTGAAACCGGGGACGTCCTCCTGTCGGTGGACGGCACCGAGGTGACCGGTGTCGAATCGCTGCGCGAATCCCTGAACGGGACGGAAGGCTCGCCCGCCCGGATCGCCATCCGCCGGGACGGGACTGAACAGACCGTCGAGGTGACGCCGGTGCTGGGGGAGAACGGCACCTACCAGATGGGGGCCTACCTGAGCATCGACTACACCTTCCCGTTCGACGTCGCCATTGCGCTGGAGAACGTTGGCGGCGCGTCCGCGGGAATGATGTTCGCCCTGGGAATCATCGACAAGCTGACCCCGGGGGAGCTGACCCAGGGCCGCAGCTTTGCGGGCACCGGAACCATCGACGCCGACGGCCAGGTGGGGCCGATCGGCGGCATCGAACAGAAGATGGTGGGTGCGGCTGACTCCGGCGCGGAATTCTTCCTCGCACCAAAGGCCAACTGCGACGACGTCGTCGGAAACATACCCGAAGGACTGGAGGTAGTCAGCGTGGAGACTCTTGACGAGGCCCTCACCGCCGTGGAGACCCTTGCCTCGGGCCGCGGCGCGGACGGCCTGGCACGCTGCACGGACGCCGGCTGAAGCCCCGGCAGACGGCTGCCGGGCCTCCGGATCGAATCACGATCCTAATAAGGTTCGTTCGCCGGTGCCTTATAAGTGGCAGTGCGCGGGATTAACAGGGCAGAATAAGGAACCACGGCAAGAAACGGGCAGGCCGTCGGACACAGGGGTCGTTAGTTGCTTTGCTACCGAGGCAGCAGATCCGTAACTCGCCGAGCTGTCGCAGGTGCCGTGAGCCGACGTACCGAACGATGAGGTAACTGTGACTTCCGGACCTAATGGCCCATTTTCCCGACCGAGCCCCAGCACCACCCGTCGGCGGCGCAGCCCGCTGATTGCCACCCTGATCGTCGTCGCCGTACTGGTGATCGGGTTTGTCTACTTCTCCCAGGTCTACGCCGACGTGCTCTGGTACAACCAGCTCGGCTTCCTTGAAGTCTTCGTCAAGGAGAACCTGACCCGGATCGCCCTCTTTGCGGCGGCCTTCGTGGTCATGTCCGTCTGCGTCTACTTCAGCATCCGCGCCGCGTACTCCTCCCGGCCGATCTACGCCCCGGACAGCGCGCTGCAGGACAACCTGAACCGCTACCAGGCCCAGCTTGAGCCCGTCCGCAAGCTCCTGATGATCGGTATTCCGGTAGTGGTGGGCGGATTCGCCGGCACGGCCGCCATGGCCATGTGGGAGCAGGCGCTGCTGTTCTTCAACCGCAAGGACTTCGGGCAGACCGACCCCGAGTTCAACATGGACTTCAGCTTCTACCTGAACACGCTGCCGTTCATTGGTTTCATCGTCGGCTTCCTGATTTCAGTCGTCGTGATCAGCGGCATCGCCGGACTGCTCACCCACTACCTCTACGGCGGTATTCGCCTGGAGGAGAAGGGCGTCTTCGTCAGCCGCCCGGCACGTATCCACATTGCCGTGATTGCCGCTTCCTTCCTGCTGCTGCAGGCCGTGAACTTCTGGCTTGACCGCTACAACACCCTCCTGAGCACCTCCGGCTCCTGGACCGGCGCGCTGTACACGGACGTCAACGCCGTCATCCCGACGAAGGCGATCCTCGCCGTCGCCTCGGTGATCGTGGCGGTGCTGTTCATCCTCTCCGCGATCATCGGCCGCTGGCGCCTGCCCATCATCGGCACGGCCATGCTGGTCATCACCGCGATTGTTGCCGGCGGCGTGTACCCCTGGATCGTCCAGCGCTACCAGGTTGTTCCCTCGGAACAGACCCTTGAGCGCGAGTACATCCAGCGCAACATCGACCTGACCCGCGAAGCCTACGGGCTGGCCGACACCGAGGTGATCGACTACGACGCGACTGTCGACGCCAACGCGGGCGCCCTGGCAGCCGACGCCGGAACCACGGCGAACATCCGCCTGCTGGACCCGAACGTCGTCTCCGACGCGTTCGGCCAGCTCCAGCAGTTCCGCCAGTACTACCAGTTCCCGGAAACCCTGAACGTTGACCGCTACGACGTAGAGGGCGACGTTCAGGACACCGTCATCGCGGTTCGCGAACTGAACATCAACGGCGTTCCCGACGGCTGGGTGAACGAGCACATCCTGTACACCCACGGTTACGGCGTGGTCGCCGCCCGAGGATCGACGGTGCAGGCTGACGGCAAGCCCAGCTTCATGGAATCCGGGATCCCCTCCACGGGTGTGCTCGGGGACTACGAGCCGCGTGTCTACTTCGGCGAGTCCTCCCCGGACTACTCCGTGGTCGGCGCTCCCGAAGGCACTGCGCCGGTTGAAATCGACCGCCCGCAGACCGGCAACGCTGAGGACGACACCCAGACCACCTTCTCCGGCGAGGGCGGACCGAGCGTTGGCAACCTCTTCAACCAGCTTGTCTACGCGATCAAGTTCCAGTCCACGGAACTGCTGCTCTCGGACTTCGTCAACGAAGAATCACAGATCCTGTACGACCGTGATCCCCGCGAACGCGTCGAGAAGGTAGCTCCTTACCTGACCGTTGACGGCAACGCCTACCCGGCCGTCGTCGACGGCCGCGTGAAGTGGATCGTGGACGGCTACACCACCAGCCGTTACTTCCCGTACTCCACCCAGCAGGAGCTTGCTTCGGCAACCACCGATTCCCTGACCGGCGGCGCGTCGGCTGCCCTGCCGGCAGACCGGGTGAACTACATCCGCAACGCCGTGAAGGCGACCGTCGACGCCTACGACGGCTCGGTCACCCTGTACGCCTGGGATGAGGAGGACCCGCTGCTGAAGGCCTGGCAGGACGTTTTCCCGTCCACGCTCAAGCCGTACAGCGATATGTCTGCGGACCTGATGGCGCACGTCCGCTACCCGGAGGACCAGTTCAAGGTCCAGCGTGAGCTGATGGGCCGCTACCACGTCACCGATGCAGAGTCCTTCTACAAGAACGACGACGCGTGGTCCGTTCCGTCCGACCCGACCCGGACAAACTCCGACGTCAAGCAGCCGCCGTACTACCTCTCTCTGCAGATGCCGGGGCAGGACAGTCCCGCGTTCTCGCTGACGACTCCGTTTATCCCGTTCGTAAGCCAGAACGGCGAAGCCCGCAACGTGCTGTACGGCTTCCTCGCAGCCGACGCAGACGCCGGAACCGGTACCGACGGCCAGAAGGCCGAGTCCTACGGAACTCTGCGGCTGCTCGAACTGCCGACTGACACGGCGGTGCCCGGCCCCGGCCAGGCCCAGAACCGTTTCAACTCGGATCCGACGGTCTCAAACGCGTTGAACCTGCTCCGCCAGGGTGCTTCCGAAGTCATCAACGGCAACCTGCTCAGCCTGCCTGTGGGCGGCGGCATGCTCTACGTGCAGCCCGTCTACGTCCAGTCCTCCGGTGCCTCCTCCTACCCGACCCTCCAGCGCGTGCTGGTGAACTTCGGCGAGAAGGTTGGCTTCGCCCCGACCCTGGACGAAGCACTTGACCAGGTCTTTGGCGGCGACTCCGGAGCCGTCACCGGTGACCAGGAAAACGTCGGGAACACCCCTGACGACGGAACCACCCCGGCGCCGTCGGAGACCACCGCCCAGGCCGATCTGGAGACTGCACTGTCCGACGCCGGCGCAGCGATCCAGGAGGGCCAGGAAGCACTCGCCAACGGCGACTTCGCAGCCTACGGCGCGGCACAGGACAAGCTGAACGCGGCGATCCAGCGGGCCATCTCCGCGCAGGACAAGATGGCCGGCGCCGCGGCCGGTGCCGCTGACGGCTCTGCCGATTCGGGTGCCGACTCCGGAGAGGAAAACTCCGGAGAGTAGTCCCGTGAGTTGCGGCTCCTCCCCGCGGCCGGTAAAGTAGATACCGCGCCGCGGGGTGGAGCAGTTCGGTAGCTCGCTGGGCTCATAACCCAGAGGTCGCAAGTTCAAATCTTGCCCCCGCAACCACGTGAAAGACCCCCGTTCGGTTTCCGGACGGGGGTCTTTCCTTGTGTCCAGGCAGGGGCCGGGGCAGGGCAGGAGGGTTTTCGCCGCTGCCTGCGGGGTCTGCCCTTTTCGCGCGGCTCACGGGACCTATGCCGACGCATCCGGGCAGCTGCAGGTCCTTCCCTCTGCGGGGGGAGGACCACCGGAAATGCCGCAGGCCGGTGTCCCGCGCGGGACACCGGCCTGCGGCCGAAAGGCTGGGTAGGGCTAGTTCTGCTCGATAGCCGACTGGTTGGCGGCAGACGCCTTCAGTGCGGCGAGGCGGGCCTCCACCTCGGTCTGCTCACCGAGGTCCTCAAGGGACTCGAACTGGGCATCCAAACTGGACGCGGCCAGTTCGTTGGCGCCCCGGACGCGGGCTTCTTCGCGGCGGATTTTCTCCTCGAAGCGGCCGACCTCCGAGGTGGGATCCATGACATCGATGCTCTTGATTGCGTCGTGCATCTGGTTCTGCGCGGCGGCGTTGCGTGAACGGGCGATGAGCTCGTTCCGCTTGGACTGCAGCTGCTGGAGCTTGTCCTTCATCTGGTTCAGGCCGGTCTTGAGCCGCTCAACGATCTCTTCCTGGGAAGCGATGGTCGGCTCGGCTCCGCGTGCCTCGTTCTCGGATGCCATCTGGCGCTGAATGGCAACCTTGGCCAGGTTGTCGAACTTCTCCGCGTCGGTAGTGTTGCCGCTGGCCCGGAATTCGTCTGCCTTGCGTGAGGCTGCAAGGGCCTTATTGCCCCAGCTGCGGGCATTCTCCAGGTCCTCGTTGTAGTCGTCCTGAAGCATCCGCAGGTTGCCGATGGTCTGGGCGACGGCGCTTTCGGCCTCGGCGATGTTGTTGCTGTAGTCGCGGACCATCTGGTCAAGCATCTTCTGGGGGTCTTCCGCCTGGTCCAGAAGCGCGTTGATGTTGGCCTTGGCCAGCTGGGCGATCCGCCCGAATATGGACTGCTTTACCATCTGTCTGCCTTTCGCATTCGTTCACGTAGTGCGTGGTTGTGCTGTTGCCAGCCTGTCAAAATCCGTGTCCGGCGAAAACCCGCCGCGGGAGTTTCCGCCGGGCTAGAAGTTTCCTCCCGAGGAGCCGAACCCGCCGCCTCCTCCGCCGAAGCCTCCGCCTCCGCCAAAGCCGCCGAACCCTCCGCCGCCCCAGCCACCGCCGCCGCCGGAGCCGCCCCGCAGGATGGAGTCGATGAGGATGCCGCCGAGTATGGCGCCGCCGAGTCCGCTTCCGCCGCCCCGGCCGCCGTACATGCCACCGCCGCCGCCCCAGCCACCCATGCCGCCGAAGCCGTCCACGTCCTGCTGGGCCATCTGGGACGCCTGTGCTGCAAGGGCATTGGCCTGCTGGGCATAGGCGAGGGCGCTGACCGGGTCTGACGACTGCAGTGCGATGGCCTGCTGGAGGTTCCGCTCGGCTTCTGCGAGCCGGGTGCGGGCCTCGCTGCCCACGCCTCCACGCCGGGCACGGATGTAGTCCGAGGTTCCTGCGATCTGCGCCTGGGCGGACATGATGGTGTGCTGGAGCGCATCGCGTGCACGGCGTTCCTGTTCCTGACGGTCCCGCAGGCCCTCCAGGGACGCATCCAGCTGTGCGTTGGCGGCTTCAAGCCGTCCCAGCAGGTCCACCGGGTCGTACTTGCCGCCGCGTGCGGCGGCCACCGCATCCAGTGCCTGCTCCACTCCGGCTATCGGGCCGGCGAGGGCCGGCTGGGCGCCGCCCTGCGAGAACGCACGGGCCTGGGCCAGATCCTGGCGGGCATCGGCGACGGCGCGGTCCAGTTCGGCCGCAGCCGAGTCCAGTCCGCTGCCGGTACGGTCAATGGCGTCCAGCAGGACGTTGGCCTGGTGCACGCTCTCCTCCGCTGCCCGGACGGCGAGGACTGCGGCGGAGGTGTCCCCGGACTGGATTTTCTCCTGCGCGGTGTCCGCTGCGTTCTCGACGAAGGCCAGCCGCTCCCGGGCCTGGTCGATGTTGTCCCGAACCTTGACGAGTGCGGCGTCGCTGTAGCGGGTTTCGAGTCCGTCGAGGGCCGCACGGGCGGAGTCCAGCCGGGCTGCTGCCGCCTGCGCGGATTCGCGCGCGGTTGCCAGCGCAGCGGGCGCATTGCGTTCAAGTTCCCGGAGCGCGTCGAAGTCTTCCTTATGTGCCTGCAGGGAGTCGTTGACTGCCTCGCACCGCCGGATGATGTCCTTGAGCCAGGTGCGCTGCTGCTCCTCGGTGTCCGGGATTTCGTCGTCAAGCTGCTGCTGCATCTTGAAGGACTCGCCCATGTGGGCGCGCGCCACAGCGAGGTCGTCGGTGAAGGTGGAGACGGCGTCGTCCCCGTACTGAGCAGCGGCGAAGGCAAGCTCCTGCTCGCTGGACTTGATCGCGTCGTCTGCAGCGATGAGCAGGCTCCCGGCCCGCTTGCGCAGGTCTGCCACGCTCATGGCATCCAGCGGATCCTTTGGCGCGGTCTCTTCCCGGCTGGCTACTGCGCGGCGTTTGCCGGAGCGGCTGCGGACCAGGAAGAAGACTGCGAAGGCGCCAACAAGCACGACCGCTGCGACGACGAAAGCCGGCACCAGGCTGCTGCTGCCGCCGGTGGAGACTTCGCCGCTTCCGCCGCCGGCTATGTCCTCCAGCGACTTGGCGGCGTTGACGGCTGCGGCAGTCCAGTCCTCGGACGTAATGTTCTGGTTGCCAAGCAGCGGTTCCGTCGCGGCGTCGATCATGGCGTTGCGGCGCTGTTCATTCAGGACGGACTGGTCCCCGGTGGCCACCTCGATCTTGCGTTCCTCGGTGGCGATGCTCAGGAGGGCTTCACGCGAGCCCATGCCCTTCGACGTAACAACATCCTGCGCCCATGCGGTGGGATCGCTTGGATCCGTGAAGCTGTCAACGAACACCACGTAAAGCGTGTAGCCGGTACTCTGCTGCACATCGCTGATGGCCTGCTGCACTTCCGCTGTGCCGCTGCCCAGGGAGCCGTTGGCGTCCACCAGGTACTGGCCCGGCGGAATGGTGACCGGAGGATCGGCATGGGCCGCCGACGGCGCGAACACCGCCAGGGCGCTCAGAGCCAGCACGGCTGCGAGCCGTTTCGTCCTCAACCGCATAAATGAATCCTTAGTCTGTCCGTGCGCTGCACTTGGGTACGGTTTCCTGGCTGCCGGGCGGATATGGCTCTGATTCTATGGGTGCCCGCACTGCCAGTCCACAACGAAACCGTATCCCATCAGTCTGGACGTTTCCTCTGGCTAACGCTGTTGACTAGGGCAGACGGAGGCTGGAGCGGGGGAGGTCCGGAACGCCGTGCCATTCGGGAAATTCCCAGCAGACATTCAGAAAGCTCGTGCCTGGGACACAGACTCCCCTGCGATAGTGGATAGGTCGATACTTGTGGGTACACCGAATTTTCGAAAGGACGGCCCATATGAGTGAGCACCTCGGGGGCACTGAAGACCCGCAGCGGCCGTTGCCTCCCCGCCCGCCGGTCCCGCCGACGTCATCAGCTTCGGAGGGGGAGAACCCGCCCCGCACCGCAGCGGACACCACACGGCTCCCGGCGGGGGACGCGAACCCCGTGCCGGAAGCCGGTGGCGCGCATCCCGCGTCTGGAGCCGGCGGTCCCTGGCCGGCGCAGCAGGGCCAGCGGCCGGAGCCTGAGGCCCGGGAACAGGCCTCTTCCGGTGCTTTCAACACGTCCGGCTACAACAGCTCTGCCGGTCCCGCTCCGCAGACCCCGCCGGCTTCCTACCAGCCCGGGAACACCGGACCGTCCGGCGGCGGCTATGGCGGCGGCTACGGCGGGCACTACGGCAGCCCGGGACCACAGCAGCCTTCGTCCGGGGGTCGCCGCCGGTACGGAACCGGCACGATCGTCACCGCCATGCTCATTGCCGGGCTCCTCGGCGGAGGCGTAGCAGTCGCGGCTGACGCCATCCTCGATGACGGTTCGCCGACGGCCGGGACGACCGGCCAGTCCAACACCGTGGTGGTCAATGACAAGGACAACGTCAATGCGATTACCGCTGCCGCGGTCAAGGCCTCGCCCAGCGTGGTGACGATCGAAGTCACGGGATCGGGTTCCTCCGGCAGCGGCTCCGGCATCATCCTGGACGACCAGGGGCACATCCTGACCAACACCCACGTGGTTACCCTTGGCGGTACGGTGGCGGACCCCAGCATCGAGGTCCAGACAGAGGACGGCAGGGTTCTCTCGGCCACCGTGGTCGGAACCGACCCGCTTTCGGACCTGGCCGTGATCAAGGTGGATTCGAACAATCTCACTCCGGCGACCCTCGGCGACTCGGACAACCTGAACGTGGGCGACTCCGTGCTTGCCATCGGCGCCCCGCTTGGCCTGGCCGGAACCGTCACGGACGGCATTGTGTCAACCCTGAACCGCACCATCAGCGTGCAGTCCTCGGCAGCACCTGAATCCAATTCCGACTCGGCTCCGGAGGATGACGGGTTTGGGTTCCGTTTCGCCCCGCCGGACGGTTCATCCCAGAACCAGAGCTCGGCGTCGAACTCCATCTACCTCAACGTGATCCAGACGGACGCAGCGATCAACCACGGAAACTCCGGCGGTGCGCTGGTCAACACGGACGGCGAGGTCATCGGCGTGAATGTGGCGATCGCTTCGGCATCGTCCACGTCCAGCGGAGAGGACAGCGGAAGCATCGGCGTCGGATTCGCCGTTCCCGCCAGCTACGCCCAGCGCGTGGCGGACGAGATTATTTCCAACGGGTCCGCCACGCACGGATTCCTCGGAGTGTCGGTGACTCCGGCGACCGAAGGCTCGTCCTCCTTCACGATTGGCGCGCAGGTCGCGGACAACCCGGCCAGCGGCACGCCGGCCGCGCGCGCAGGGCTGCAGAAGGGCGACGTCGTCACCTCGGTGGATGGAATTCCGATCACTGACGCGCAGTCGCTCACCGCGGCCATCCGCATGCAGGCGGCCGGTTCCAAGGTCACGATCGACTACGTACGGGATGGGAAGAGCCAGAGCACCGACGTAACCCTCGGGAACTCAGCAGACCAGTAACCGAACACCGGCTCCCGCACTGCTCCGCCCCGCCTGCCGTCCGGCAGGCGGGGCGGAGCCTTTCGGCGGGCATGACCTCAGGGAAGGTGCTCCCGGCAGCAATTCGGGAGGAACATTCGAGGCCGGGGGCCGCGTGTGATTAGCTTTAAGCTGTCGCCGCCGAGAAGCGGGGGATGCCGGAACGCACACCGGCGCAATCTTCCTACAGGAAAGGCCGGAATGCAGGAGTCAGCCAACAGGCCGCTGAACATTGTTGTTTTGGTGAAGCACGTCCCGGACACCCAGTTTGACCGCCGTCTCGACGGACCGGACCACACCCTTGACCGTTCCGAGAGCATTCTCTCCGAGCTTGACGAGTACGCGCTCGAAGCCGCTCTCCAGCTGGCAGAGGAACGCGGCGGAGATAAGGGCGGGAACACAGTCACCGCCCTTACCATGGGCCCATCGGCGGCAGTAAACGCCGTGAAGAAGTCGCTGCAGATTGGTGCCTACAAGGGCGTGCACCTGTCCGACGACGCGCTGGAGGGCTCCGATGCCGCAGCCACCTCGCTGGCGCTGGCTGCCGCCGTCCGGCACCTGGAAGCAACCCAGGGCCCGGTTGACCTGGTTATCACCGGCATGGCCTCCACCGACGGTGAAACCTCGCTGGTTCCCGCGCAGCTAGCCGAACGCCTCGGGTACGCCCAGGTGACCTTTGCGTCCGAGCTCCAGACCGTGGCCGGTGAAGGCGGTCCAGTCCTGCGTGCCCGGCGCGACGGCGATTCCTATTCCGAGATCATCGAGGCACCGCTGCCGGCAGTCGTCTCGGTCACCGACCAGGCGAACGAACCGCGCTATCCGAACTTCCGCGGCATCATGGCCGCCAAGAAGAAGCCGGTTACCGTGCTCTCGCTCCAGGACGTAGGCATCGATCCGGCGCAGGTGGGCAAGGAAGGCTCCTGGACGTCGGTTGCGGCTTCCGCGCCGCGGCCCGCACGCGGTGCCGGCACCATCATCACCGACGACGGGAACGCCGGCGTCAAGCTGGTGGACTACCTCGCTTCCCAGAAACTCATCTAGCACGTCCCTTACGGCGCCGCCGCGCCCGCACACCTAGGAGAGCGCCCCATGGGCTCCGTACTGGTATTTATCGACGTTCCTTCCCTTCCCCTTCCACGCGCCGGCCGTGAACTGCTGGCCATCGCCGCCTCGCTCGGCAGTGCCGAAGTGGCCGTGCCCCGGCCGCTGGCCGACGACGCCGCTGCGGCGCTGGGTGCCTGCGGCGTCACCCGCATTTACGAACCTTCGCAGGAACTGCCGGATGTGCTGGTGGCGGCCAAGGCTGCGTTCCTCGCCGAGGCTGTGCGCGCCGCCAACCCCGACGCCGTGCTGCTGGGCAATTCCTTCGAGGACCGCGAAGTCGCGGCCCGGGTGGGCATCAAGCTCGGTTCCGGTGTGATCACCGATGCGGTGGCGGTGGCTCCGGACCTGTCCGTGACCAAGTCAGTGCTTGCCGGTTCCTACACCTCCACCTGCCGGGTCCAGACCGGCACTCCGATCATCACCGTCAAGGCCAACTCGGTGGAACCCGCCGAACCCGGCGACGGCGCCGCTCCGGAGCGCAGCCTGGTGGCAGTCCCGGAAACCGGCCCGGCCGCAGCGGTGGCTGAGCGCTCCGAGAAACGGGTCAGCGGACGTCCCGAGCTTTCCGAGGCCCGGGTCATTGTGGCTGGCGGCCGCGGCGTTGACGGAGACTTCGGCCCCGTGGAAGAACTCGCGGACGTGCTTGGAGGGGCTGTTGGGGCTTCCCGTGCGGCAACGGACGCGGGCTGGATCGAGCACTCGGCCCAGGTGGGCCAGACCGGCAAGACCGTCTCACCGCAGCTCTACATCTCAGCGGGCATATCCGGCGCCATCCAGCAGAAGGCCGGAATGCAGACCGCCAAGGTGATCGTTGCCGTGAACAAGGACCCGGATGCCCCCGTCTTCGAGATCGCGGACTTCGGCATTGTGGGCGATTTGGCCACTGTGCTGCCGCAGGCCGCCGAGGAAATCCGGAAGCGGCGCGCGTGAACGGTTTCCCCGGATCCGCGCCCGGACGTGTCCTGGCGTTCGCGGCGCACCCGGATGACATCGACTTCGGTGCCGCCGGCACGCTGGCCACGTGGGCCGTTGAGGGCACCGAGATCTCCTACTGCATTATGACTTCCGGGGATGCCGGCGGCTTCGAAACCGCCGGCAGGGAAGACATCAGTGCCAGGCGGAACGCCGAGCAGCGCGCCGCGGCCGACATCGTGGGGGCAGGGGAGATCCACTTCCTGGGCGAGCGGGACGGATTCCTTGCCGTGAGCCATGAGGTGGTGGGCAAGGCAGTGGAGCTGATCCGCCAGGTGCGTCCCGACGTCGTGCTTTCAATGCATCCGGAACGCAACTGGGCCCGGATCCAGGCCAGCCACCCGGACCACCTGGCCTGCGGTGAGATTGTTACCCGTGCGGTGTATCCGGCGGCGGAGAATCCGTTCGCCTACCCCGAGCTGGAACAGGGCGGACTGCACGCCTGGAAGGTACCGTGGCTGGTCTTCTACGGCGCTCCGCGTGAACGCGAGAACCATGCCGTGGACATCACGGCGCAGGTGGACACCAAACTGGAGGCCGTGCGGGTACACGCCAGCCAGCATCCGGACCTGCCCGGAATGGAATCCGCGGTGCGGTCATTCCTGCAGGAGAACGCGGCACGGCACGGCCTGCCCGAGGGTACCAGTGCTGAGGTTTTCCACGTGGTGGGGGTAAACACCCCCGCCACCATCGCCGGTTTCTAGGGCTTGACGGCCGTCACAATCAGGGTGTCGGCGTTGAGCGTGTATTCTTCCCCGAGTTCTGCCAGGAACGCATCGCGGACCCGGCCCGCGGCGTCCCGGTCTTCCGGAAGCAGCAGGCGCAGCGGGCTGCCCATCACCATCGACCAGGCCAGGTCCTGGCTCAGCAGCACCGGCACGGATGTGTGTACGGCGCTGACCTCCTGCAGGCCAAGATCCGACAGCCATTGAGAGGCTTTCTCCGGTGTGTTGATGCGGAGCATGTTGTCCCGGGAAGACTCGCTGGTGTCCGGAAGGTCCACGCCCTCCGCGGCGCAGTGCCGGAAAAGGGCGGACGTGAATTCAGTCAGCGCGCCCTCGGCCCAGGTACTGAAGGCCAGCCGGCCGCCGCTGCGCAGGAGCGAAACCAGATGGCGTACCCCGGCATCCATGTCCGGCAGGAAGAAGACGGCGTAGCCGCACAGGATCACGTCATACTGCGTGTCGGGACGGAACGCCAGGACATCGCTCTGGGAGAAGGCAACGTTCTCCAGCGAAAGCGTCTTGGCCTTGGCAGCGGCAATCTCCAGCAGTTCCGCGGAGAGGTCCACAGCGTCCACGATCGCCCCCGGGCCGGCGCTCTGGGCTGCCGGAACCGTGATTGAACCGCCGCCGCAGCAGGCATCCAGGACGCTTTCATCCAGCCTGACGTCCGCCGCGGCAACCAGGGCGTTGCCCATTGGATTCCACAGGGAGGGGGCCATGCGTTCAAAATCGCCGGCTCCGGCGTCGAAGATCCTGGCAAGGGGCTGCTGCTCGGGCATGGTCTGTCCTTCGGCTTAGAGCTGGGCGCCGGCGAAGCCGTGCTGTCGCCAGGCTTCGTAGACGGCAATGGAAGCGGAGTTCGCCAGGTTCAGCGACCGCAGGGACGGAAGCATGGGCAGCCGCAGCCGTGCAGTCACCCGGGGATCGTGTTTGACGTCCTCCGGCAGCCCGACGGACTCCGGGCCGAAAAGCAGCACGTCGCCGGGCTGGTAGGCAATGTCCGTGTAGGTGGTGTCGCCGTCGGAGGTAAAGGCGTAGACCCGCTCAGGGCGCAGTGCCTCGAAGGCGGCTTCGAGGTTCGGATGCACGTGCATCACGGCGAGGTCATGGTAATCCAGGCCCGCCCGGCGCAGCTTGGAGTCCTCGAAGTCGAAGCCCAGGGGCTCCACCAGGTGCAGCTCGGCACCGGTGATCGCTGCGAGCCGGATCGCGTTGCCCGTGTTGCCCGGAATTTCAGGGGTATGGAAAAGGATGCGGAACACGTCTTTATCCTATGCCCGCGCCGCTACTGGTTCGTCGCATCGAGCAGGGCCCCCAGCACGGGAAGCAGGACAGTGTTCGGCTGGGGCCCGGTACTGAAGAACCGGCGGAGGTCCCGTGCCAGCGTTCCGGGATTCACGACGTCGACCGGCGCTGACCCGGGCAGGTTCGGAGGGGAGTCGATAATTGGCTCGAACGGGTTCTGGTTAGGGCTGTGCAGGACAAGCCAGCCTGAGACCCGCACGTCGGGGAACTTCTCCTGCAGGGTCCGGACCGCGTCAGCCAGCCGGAGCGAACCTACGGTTCGGCCACGGTGGCGAAGCTGCTTCCCGTCCCAGTACCAGGCGCCCGGGGACGCCATGATCGAGTCAATGACGGCCATCCGGTAGCCGCCGAGCAGGACGTGTCCAATTTCCAGGTTGCCGCCGCGCGGGCCACTGTCCGGGATGCGCAGGGAATTGACGAGTCTGCCTGCCGGGTAATCCGGCAGCAGGGAGTTCGCCAGCAGCCCGATCGTAAGGTTCTCCGCGTCGAAGCGGGATCCGGCAGAGGAACCCATGCGCTTGAAGAGTCCGGGCCTCTCGGGTTCCCCGTTGACCTGGCGCCCAATCATGGCCAGCGGAATGGCGGGAGGGCGCTGCGGCGTGAAATCGGGTACGAAAACCGGCGGCTTGCCGAAGTCCGGGTTGGGAACAGATTTGCCGGCGGCGGATCCGCTGGTGCCGGCGGGACGGACCGGGGAGGAACCGGAAACGGGGCCCGCCGAACCGGCCCGGCCCAGCCGACGGTCGTAGGCGGAACGCTGATCCGGGTCGGAGAGCACCTGGTAGGCCTCGGAGACCAGATGGAACAGCTCGCTGCTTCCACCCTGGTCCGGGTGGGCACGGCGGGCAGCCTTCCGATACGCGGACTTGATCTCGTCAACGGTGGCGGACGGCGTGAGCCCCAGTACCTCGTACAGCGATTGGGCTGGGGGAGTCACTGCTGGTCCTTTCGGTAGCAAATCGGCCTCCGCGGCAGCGGATACCAACATTTTCTCGGTCGAGTCCTGCGGCGCAGGCACCGATATAACGCTGCAGGACGCGGAATAGTTCGCCGGAGCCCGGTCCTGTTCGCTCCCGGTGGAGCCCCAATTCTAGCGGCTGGAATCCGCGCTCCCGTGCGGCTGTCCGGGTGCGGAAGGGTGTGCCCGGGCTGCCGAAACCCGGTACCGGACCACACCGCGGGGACCGGGCGCTAGAATTGTCTGGTGCCCGTGTACCTCGACCACGCGGCGACCACGCCGATTTCGGCTTCGGCCCTCGCCGCACTCACATCCGAACTGAGCCGCAGCGGCAATCCCTCTTCGCTGCACGGCTCCGGCAGGCGCGCCCGGATGGTGGTGGAAGACTCCCGGGAATCGCTGGCGGCGGCACTTGACTGCCATCCCTCCGAGGTCATCTTCACTTCCGGGGGCACCGAGGCGGACAACCTGGCGGTCAAGGGCCTGTACTGGTCCCGTCGGGACGCTGATCCGGGCCGGAACCGCATCCTCTGCTCGCCGGTGGAACATCACGCCGTGCTGGACACCGTGGAGTGGCTCCAGAAGCACGAGGGCGCCGAAGTGACCTGGCTGCCGGTGGATTCCGAAGGCGTCGTGAGCCTGGACGCCGTGCGCCGCGAACTTGAGGAACATGGGGCGGAAACCGCCCTCGTGACGCTGATGTGGGCGAACAACGAGGTAGGAACCCTCCAGGACATCCCGGCCCTGGTGGAACTGGCGCATTCCTACGGCGTGCCGGTTCATTCCGACGCCGTGCAGGCCTTTGGCGCCGTACCCCTCAGCTTCCGCGAGTCCGGCCTGGACACCATGGCGGTCAGCGGGCACAAGATCGGCGGCCCGGTGGGCGTTGGCGCGCTTGTGGTTGGACGCGCCGTCAAGCTCACCCCGGTGCTGCACGGCGGGGGACAGGAGCGGGATATCCGCTCCGGCACCCTGGACAAGCCCGGCATCGCCGCGTTCGCTGCCGCAGCCCGGGAAGCCACGGAGAACCTGGCCGAAGAAAGTGCGCGCCTGCGCACCCTGCGCAACTACCTGATTGCCGCCGTCGAACGCGCCGTTCCCGACGCGGTGCTGCGCGGACCGCGCGACGACGAGGATGGTACCCGCAGGCTTCCCGGCAACGCCCACTTCACCTTCCCCGGGTGCGAGGGCGATTCCCTGCTTTTCCTCCTGGACCTGGCAGGAGTAGAGTCGTCCACCGGCTCGGCGTGCACCGCCGGGGTGCCGCGTCCGTCCCATGTGCTGCTGGCCATGGGACTGACCGAAACCGAGGCCCGCGGCGCCCAGCGGTTCAGCCTGGGGCATACATCCACCGCCGAAGACGTTGATGCACTAATAGATGCCCTGCCCGAAGCGTACGAACGGGCCAAGAAGGCCGGCATGGCGGGCAATGAAAGCAGCATACGAACAGCAGGAACGGGTTTTTAGCTCATGAAGGTTTTGGCAGCAATGAGCGGCGGAGTCGACTCCGCCGTGGCCGCAGCACGGGCAGTGGAGGCAGGGCACGACGTCGTCGGGGTCCACCTGGCGCTGTCCCGCATGCCCGGTACCCTGCGCACCGGCAGCCGCGGATGCTGCACCATCGAGGACTCGCGTGACGCCTGGCGGGCGTGCGACATCCTGGGTATTCCGTACTACGTCTGGGACTTCTCGGAGCGGTTCAAGGAAGACGTTGTTGATGACTTCGTCGCCGAGTACGCTGCCGGCCGCACACCGAACCCCTGCATGCGCTGCAACGAGCGGATCAAGTTCGCCGCGCTGTTGGAGAAGGCACTGGCGCTGGGCTTCGACGCAGTCTGCACCGGCCACTATGCCAAGGTGATTACCGATGCCGACGGCAACCCGGAACTGCATCGTGCCGCGGACTGGGCAAAGGACCAGTCCTACGTGCTTGGTGTCCTGACCCACGAGCAGCTCAAGCATGCGATGTTCCCGCTGGCTGACACTCCGTCCAAGGCCGAGGTGCGGGCCGAAGCAGAGCGCCGCGGCCTCTCCGTTGCCAACAAGCCGGACAGCCACGACATTTGCTTCATTCCCGACGGCGACACCCGCGGCTGGCTCGAAGAACGCATCGAGATGACCGAGGGCGAGATCGTAGACCCCACGGGCGAGACGCTCGGCACGCATCCGGGCGCCAACGCCTTCACCGTAGGCCAGCGCAAGGGCCTGAAGCTCGGCCGCCCCGCGGCGGACGGTAAGCCGCGCTTCGTGCTGGAGATCCGGCCGAAGGAAAACAAGGTCATCGTGGGACCGGAGAAGCTGCTTGAAATCGACCAGATGCGCGGCATCAAGGTTTCCTGGGCGGGCTTGCCCATCCACGAGGTGGAAACCGGGGAAACCTTCGAGTGCACCGCGCAGGTCCGCGCCCACGGCGATCCCGTGCCGGCGACCGCCTGGATGGAATCCGGTGAAGAAGGACGCAGCGAACTGGTGGTTCGGCTGAAGGATCCGATGCGCGGGGTGGCCCCCGGGCAGACCGTGGTGATCTACCAGGGCACCCGGGTGCTGGGCCAGGCCACGATCGACTCGGCACGTTCCCTGCAGTGGGACCCTGCCGCGGTCTCCTAGCCCCGCCCGCCGTAACGTGCACCTGCGTGCCGGAGGCTGGACCCTAAACTGGATTCATGAGTACTGCACCAGCTGACGATTTCGACCCCACAGCCAGTTCCCTGTCCGGGAAGGTGGCAGACGAGGTCATGGCCGAGCTGCTTGCCATGCGCAGCAGCATCGACAATATCGACGCCACGCTGGTCTATCTCCTGGCTGAACGCTTCAAGGCGACGCAGCGGGTAGGACACCTCAAGGCCGAGCACCACCTGCCGCCCGCGGACCCCGGCCGCGAAGTTGCGCAGATCGCCAGGCTGCGGCGGCTTGCCGAGGACGCGAACCTCGATCCGGCCTTTGCCGAGAAGTTCCTGAACTTCATCATCAGCGAAGTCATTCGGCACCACCAGGCCATTTCCGAGACCCGTAACGGCGGCAGCAGTGCAGAAGGAGCCTGAGCAGGCTGCTGCGCCCGTTCCGGCGGGCGTCAGCGCAACGGCGCAGGGAACCTGGCCCGGGACCGACCCGCTGGAAGCCGCAAAGATCATCCGCGGTGAACTGGGCGAGCCGCACCTGCCGTTCCTGGTCGAATTGCCTGCCCGCGGCGTCGGAGCCGATCCAGTGGGACGGACCGCAGCCATCCTGGTCGACCTGCCGGTGGACCTGCAGCCGCATGGCTGGCGCCTGGTGGACCGCCCGGGAATCGACTACAGGCGGGCTGAGTCCCTGCTGGCCCGGGACATCAATACCCTGGCAGACATCATCGGCGTGGAAGAGAATCCCGGCTCCAGGCTGAAGGTTTCCCTGCAGGGGCCGCTGTCCCTCGCCGCTGGACTGTACCTGCATAACGGAGAACGCGCCCTGTCCGACGCCGGCGCGCGCCGGGAGATCACCGAGTCGCTGGCCGCAGGTGCGGCGGAGTATGTTCGCCGCGTCGCCGCCGTCGCCCGCGGTGCAGCGCTCACCGTCCAGCTGGACGAACCGCTCCTGGACAACATCCTGGACGGCCGCATCCCCACGGCCAGCGGGTACCGGACCCTGCGCTCGGTTCCGCCGCATGAAGCGTCCCAGGCCTGGCACCTGCTCCGGGAATCCCTGCGTGCCGCAGGAGCCGCCGAAGTGGTCCTGAACCTGCCCTCTGCCCGTCACCGCGCCTCCGGCTCCGGCCTGGACCTCGCACTGGGTGCGGGTGCCGACGGCGTCGCACTTCCCCTCAAGGGGCTGGACAACGGCGACTGGGAAGGGATCGCGGAGGCTGTCGAAGCCGGAAGGCACATCTGGCTCGGCGCCCTGCCGCTGCCTTCGGCAGGAGAGGCTCCCCGGCAGGTGACGGCCCTGGTGCAGGACATTACGGCAGGATGGCAGAGAGTGGGACTCCCGCTGCGGGACCTGCCGGCGCTGGGCATCATGCCGGCCGGCGACCTGGCGGAGCTCGCGCCGTCCGCGGCCCGGCGCGTACTTGAACGCCTCACCCAGACAGCATCTGCGCTGGACCAGCTGGCCGCCGAAGGCTAAGCGCCGGACTAGAGCCTGCGCTCCCATTTCTCGGGTTCGGCGTCCGGTGGCAGGACGCCGTCGAACTCCCGGTACTCGTAGGTAAAGCTGCCGTCGTAGACAAAAACCGTGCCGAGCTGGCGCTGGCGGACGATTGTCCGGATGCGGAAGTGACCGGCGGATTCATCCCACCACTGCTCGGCGTGGGCATCCGCGCCGGCCAGCACCGGTACCGGCAGCCGCAGCCGGCCCAGGAACAGCCGGGTATGCGGAGAATGCATGTGCAGCCGGCCGTCCTGCGACACCGAAAGATCCAGGTCCGTGGCCAGGTTCCGGCGACGTCCGACATAGTCGGTCAGGCCGGTTGGGGACGTCAGCGAGGTGGTGTCCTCGAAGATCCGGTCCGCGCGGTCGAACCTGAATGTGCGGACCG
This sequence comes from Arthrobacter koreensis, assembly GCF_009193255.1. GTDB lineage: Bacteria > Actinomycetota > Actinomycetes > Actinomycetales > Micrococcaceae > Arthrobacter_B > Arthrobacter_B koreensis. The sequence continues at coordinate 236,923 of NZ_WACG01000001.1, read as the reverse complement.
CGGTGAGCGACGAGCGCCCGAACGGGTCAATGTGCGGGTAGTTGCTGATGGTAAACGGGACGCGGCGGCCGAAATCCGGAAAGAATGCATTCGCAACGGGAATGGCGGAGAGCAGTGGCCGCAGCGCCGGGCGCGGACTGCCGGCGACGTCGAAAATGCCGGTGCCGAAGCCATACCTGCCCTCGCCGGGCTGCAGCGAAAAATAGTCCTGCAGCTGCGGCTGCAGGCGGCCAAACGCGGCGCCGAGCGCCCGCTGGTAGACGGAACCATCACTCATCCACCCAGCCTACGCCGCCGGTTACCGCCGCGCCCGCGGGCAGCAGCCTAGAGCCGCCCGGAAGCCTTCAGCCGGATGTACATGTCCGCGAGTTTCGGCGGCAGTTCATGCGGCGGTTCATCCACGACTTCCGCGCCCATGGATTTGAGCTGGGCGGTCACTGCCGCACGGTCCAGCAGGGCCCTTTCCGCGGCCGCGGCGCGGAACACCGCCGAGGCGGACGTCCGGTGCGCCCGCAGCTCATCCAGGGCGGGGTCCCGGACCGAGGCGACTACCACCACGTGCTTGGCGAGCAGGGCAGGCAGCACCGGCAGCAGGCCCTCCTCCACTGCGCCGGCGTCCAGCGACGTAATCAGCACAACCAGTGAGCGACGGGAGGACACCGAGGCGACCAGTCCGGGAAGCAGGGAAAAGTCGGCTTCGATAAGTTCCGCGTCCAGCGGGGCCATGGCCCCGGCGAGGCGGCTCAGCAGGTTGGCCTTGGCCGCTGAATCCACGCGTGCCCGGACCCGGCGGTCAAACGCCGCGAAGTCCACGCGGTCACCGCCGCCCTGGGCCAGCATGCCCAGCAGCAGCGCTGCCTCGATGCCGGTGTCCAGCCGCGGTTCGTCCAGGATACGGGCCGCCGCAGTCCGGGAAGTGTCCAGCAGCAGGATGACCCTGCGGTCCCGTTCCGGCCGCCAGGTGCGCACCACGGTGTCCCGGCGCCGCGCCGTCGCCCGCCAGTCGATGGAACGGACATCGTCGCCGCGGACATAGTCGCGCAGCGAGTCGAATTCGGTGCCTGCGCCGCGCAGCTGCACAGAGGCGTTGCCGTCTATTTCGCGCAGCCGGCGCAGCTTTGCCGGCAGGTGGCGCTTGGAGCGGAACGGCGGCAGCACGCGCAGGGTTCCCGGGTACGGGACGGTGCGCTGCCTTGCGGCCAGGCCCAGTGGTCCAAACGAGCGGATGGTTACGGCTGCAGTGTGCAGGTTACCCCTGCGTTCCGGCCGCAGGGTGCCCGGTGCCCGGCGTGCTTCACCCGCGGGAACCGTGACACGGCGTTCGGAACGCAGCTGGCCCGCAGACGGCTGCCAGGCGTCCCTGACGGCAGCTCGCAGCGTCCGGCTCGATTCATTGCGGAGCACCAGGGCCGCCGGCACGTCTTCATCCAGCCGGGCACTTTCGGGAAGCTCGCGTTCCAGCCGGGTCTCCAGCGGCGGTGCCGCCAGGGCCAGGTCCACACCGGCGGCTGCCGCCGTCAGGGCCAGCCATGCCAGGATGGTTCCGGTGCCGGGGAAGAGCACGACGGCGACGGCGCCCAGTGCGGCCAGGATGACCAGGCGGTGGGAAATCGCCATCTGCTAGCGGGGGACCGGAACGGTGGCGAGGATGCTGCCGAGCACGTCATCAACGCTGACGCCGTCCATCTGGGCTTCGGGGCGCAGCGCCACCCGGTGGCGAAGCGCAGGCAGCGTCAGTGCCTTGACGTCATCCGGGGTGATGAAGGATCGGCCGGACAGCCAGGCCCAGGCCCGTGCGGTGTTCAGCAGGGCCGTGGCACCGCGCGGGGATACTCCGAGCTGGAACGACGGCGCAGAGCGGGTGGCGCGGACAAGGTCCACGATGTAGCCCAGGACTTCGGGGGAGGCATCCACCCTCGCGACGGCCTCCCGGGCCGCCCTGAGATCCTGCTCGCCGGCGACCGGACGCACGCCGGCCGCACTGAGGTTGCGGGGATCGAAACCGCTGCCGTGCCGGCGGATCACTTCGATCTCATCCTCCCTGGAAGGAAGGTCGAGTGTCATCTTCAGCAGGAAGCGGTCCAGCTGTGCCTCCGGCAGGGGGTAGGTGCCCTCGTACTCCACGGGGTTCTGGGTCGCAGCCACGAGGAAAGGGTCAGGGAGGTGGCGGGAGACGCCGTCGACCGTGACTTGCCGCTCCTCCATGGCTTCCAGCAGGGATGCCTGGGTCTTCGGAGGAGTCCGGTTGATTTCATCTGCCAGCAGGATGTTGGTGAAGACCGGGCCTTCGCGGAAGCTGAACTCGGACGTGCGCCCGTCATAGATCAGCGATCCCGTTACGTCACCGGGCATGAGGTCCGGGGTGAACTGCACCCTCTTGGTGTCCAGGGACAGCGCGGCGGCCAGGGTCCGGACCAGCAGCGTCTTCGCTACGCCCGGGACGCCCTCCAGGAGTACGTGCCCGCGCGCCAGCAGGGCGATGATCAGGCCGGTCACCGCGGCATCCTGCCCCACCACAGCCTTGGCCACTTCCTGGCGCACGCTGTGCAGGGCCTGCCGTGCGTGTTCTCCCGAGTCCGGCGTATTGGCCTGGACGCTGCCCGCGGCGGTGGGGTCGGAAACCGATGGGTAGTTCTGGGTCATGGTTCGGTGATCTCTTCCTCTAGGTAGGTAAGTTCCTGTGACCAGGCCACCAGATCGCTGTCACTGACGGGCCGGTGCCGATTGAGCAATGAATCGATTTCAGCCGCGGAGCGTCCTGTGCTGCGCGCTGCCGCCTGTACAACGTCGGCGGCAGAGCTGCCGGGGCCCAGCCGGAGGCGGGCGGCCAGGCGCACCATGGTGCCGGCCCGCAGGCTGTCCGCTGCCCGGTCCAGGGCCCGGCTGTCCTGGTACAGCCGGGCACGCCCCTCGGCGGTTTCGGCGGCACGGACAACTACGGGCATGGGTTCCATGGCCAGCGGTCCCAGCCTGCGGCCGCGCCAGAACGCCGCCAGGGCAGCCACCACCAGCGTCCATGCGAGCAGTGGATCCACCCAGGCCGGGAGGAGGCTGAAGGGACTCGCCGGTGCGTCGCCGGCCGGGATATCCGCCGGTACCGGCAGGTACCAGACCAGTGTCTCGGCACTGCCCAGGGACCACAGTGCCAGGGCAGCGTTCCCGTTCTCGGCAATGGATTCGTTGGCGAGCAGTCCGGTGTACCCCAGGACGGCGGCTGAATGGACTTCGGATTCGGCGAAAAGTCCGGCAGCCGGTTCGCTGCTGCCGGTCACGGTGAAGCAGGTTAGGGGGCCTCGGTAGGCGAGTCCTCCCGCGGAGACCGTTCCGGCGGCCTCGGCGGCCGGGGCGGAACAATCGGCGTCGACGGTACCCGCATCTATGATGTCCTGGGGCACGAGGCCGGCCTGCGAGATGTCCGGGGCCAGGGCCATCAACTGCGCGAACGTTGGTTCCACCAGGATGCTCTTTTGGGCTTCGTCCCCGAGTTCGCCGAGCTGCTCGCCGGAGAGGTACTCGTTGGGGTCAAAGAGCAGCAGGGCAGCGCCGCCCTCGCCCAGCAGGCCAAGGGCTTCGGCATAGTCTTCCGCCTCCACCACGTTGACCCCCTGTGCCTGCAGGACACGGACCGCAGCCTGGGCGCCTTCCGGAGCGGCGTTGGAGGCGGAGAGCCTGGCTCGGTCCGCGTCCTGCGACGTGAGCAGGGTCAGCACGACGCCGCCAAGAAGGACAAACGAGAGAATGATCCATAGACGCCAGGCGCGCAGCCGGCTCCGCAGGGCGGACGAGGCGGCGGCCGATCCTGCGCTGGTCCGGTCGGTGTGTTCCGGCTGTGCGGCCGGAGGAGCGGCGGCGCTCACTTCGGCACCGCCAGGGATGGCAGCGCGGCAGCATCCGCGCCGGCAGGCTGGGCGCGGAGCAGCCCGGCGTCCAGCTCGGCGGCACGCCGCACGTCGGCCTCAGCCGCTCGGCTGCCGCCGTAACGGATCTCGTCAAAGCGCCGGCTGAGCCAGAGGATCTCTTCCGCTGCGGCCGGGAAAACGGCGGACAGGGCTGCACCTGCCTCATGGGCCGTCCGGCCGGGACGCGGTTCGAGGATGACCCTCTCCTCCGCCGTGCGGAGGATCGCCCGCAGCCGTTCGGTCAGGGCGGTGTCCCAGTCCCCGGCCCCTGCGGCTTCCTCGGACAGCGAGCGGTGGAAAGAAGCATCCTGGTCCGCGCCGGTCTCGTCGAACAGGCCGGCCGGGCTCTTCCGGGCATTCAGCCTCGGGCGGACCACCAGGATCGCCAGGACAAGGATGACCAGGGCGCCGAGGGCAAGCAGGATGATGCCGGCTGGGGCGCCAACGCCCTGGATGCCTGAAAGGAGCTCCTCGAGGAACTCCAGGATCCGGGCCACTGCCCGTTCCATAAAGCCCGGCTGGGCGTCCTGGTACTCGGCTTTGGAAAGCTCGTCCTGCAGCCAGCGGCGGGCCTGGTCGGCGTCGGGCTCCACCGGCACCTCGCGGAGCGGGGGAGCGAAGATCGCTGTCCTCATGCAGCCCTAGGCCGTACCGGTGTACGGGCCCTGGGGCCATTGTCCGGAACCGGCCGGCGGCAGGTTCCTGCCGGGTACGAAATCCGGTCCGGAGGCGGCCGCAATTTCCTGGTCCTTCATCAGGGTCACGTCGAACCCTTCCCGGCGCATCCGCAGGTCAATGTAGAGCAGTGACGTGACGGCTGCCTGGAAGGCGTAGCCGATGGCACCGAAGAAGGCCGAGACGGCGGTGGTGAGCACCAGCACCGGCAGCACGGCGGTCAGATCGTCCGCGCCGGCTTCCGCCGAGCCGAAAGAAGCGAAGAGCGTGATCAGCATGGTGATGGGAGTGCTGATTACAGAAACAATGATGGAGACGATCACGCTGGTCAGCAGGAGGATTCCGAAGGTGCGCCACCAGTTGCCCCGGGTAAGGGCCCAGGACCGTGCGATCGAGGCAAAGACCCCGCGCGGCTCGGCCACCAGGGCGGCAGGTGCCAGGGCCAGCTTCACGGACAGCCAGGCGAAGACGGCGACGACGCCGAGGACGCCGACCACCGTCAGGAAAATCCCCAGCGGGCCCAGGAACTCGATGACCAGCACCAGAACGAAGATGAACGCGACTACGCCGAGGGCGGCTGCGGCGAACATCAGCAGGCCGAGTCCGGCCAGCCTGAGCATGGACCCCTTGGCCAGGCGCCAGGTCTGGCCGAAACCGGTCTTGAGGTTCAGGATGGCCCGGGCCACCGGGATCACCAGCAGCCCCTGCATTAGCAGGATCCCGATGGCGGAGACGATGGTCAGGGCCGTTCCACCGGTGAGCGCGGTGGTCCCCAGGGACAGCGCCTGCTCATCGGTCAACTCGGATTCAAGTCCAATATCGCTGATCGGGGCCAGCAGGGACTGTCCGAAGATAACCGTCAATACCGCGATGACGGCCTGGATGAGCACCGCGATGCCGAAGGTGGCTGCAGGGTTGCGCCGGCAGGCCTGGAAGGCTCCGTCCATGATTTCACCCAGCCCGAGGGGACGCAGTGGAATGACACCGGGCTTGGGCGGAGCGCTGTACTGGCCCTGGGAATATGGGCCCTGCTGGTAGCCGCCGGGCGCGCCCGGGCCGTATGGGCTGCCGCCGTAGGGGCTGGACCAGCCGGGAGGCGCGGGCTGCCCATAGGGTGGAAGGGGCTGGCCGGGTTGCTGCTGGCCCCACTGGGGCTGCTGTCCCCACTGTGGCTGCTGGGACCAGGGGGCCTTAGGTGGCTGGGACGGCTCGGAGCCGGATCCGGGACGGGACGCGCCGCCGGGCTCTGGTTCGTTGTGATTGTCCTGACTCATGGTTGTCCCCCGCCTCTGTGGTACTTGGTTCTGTTTCTCCTAGTCCGACTATAGTTTCTGGACGCCCTGACCGGGACCCGGCGGGCCGTGGCAAAAATATGCCCTTGGGGATGATAGGGATAACATGGGCTATTCCGGCATGCCTCGTATGTGACTGCCGCATGTCCGGTGAGAGCGCACGTAATGGCGTGGGTGCCGAACAGCCCAGGACGTCGAATGCCCTGGCGGGCGGGAAGTAACGGGGAACAGGAAAGCATGAAGGCACGGATACTGGTCGTAGACGATGACGAAGCGCTGGCCGAAATGATCGGCATTGTTCTTCGCAACGACGGGTTCGACCCCGTTTTCTGTGCAGACGGGGCCCAGGCCCTCGAGGTTTTCCGTGGATCCAAGCCGGATCTTGTGCTTCTGGACCTCATGCTGCCGGGGATGGACGGCATCGAAGTATGCCGCCAGGTTCGGGCAGAGTCAGATGTGCCGATCGTGATGCTGACTGCCAAATCCGACACTGCCGACGTCGTTAGGGGTCTTGAATCCGGCGCAGACGACTACGTTCCCAAGCCGTTCAAACCCGCCGAGCTGGTGGCACGCGTCCGTGCCCGGCTGCGCCCGGTGGACTCAAAGGCGCCCGAGACGCTGTCCATTGGCGAAATCACCATCGACGTTGCCGGCCACTCGGTATCCCGCGGCAGTGAGCGGATTGCGCTTACGCCCCTTGAATTCGATCTCCTAGTAGCGCTGGCCCGGAAGCCCTGGCAGGTCTTCACCCGGGAAATGCTGCTCGAACAGGTCTGGGGCTACCGCCATGCGGCGGACACGCGCCTGGTGAACGTGCACGTTCAGCGCCTGAGGTCCAAAATCGAGCGGGACCCGGAAGCACCTGAAATTGTCCTGACGGTCCGCGGTGTCGGTTATAAAGCCGGCCAAAACTAGGTCCATGCTCTCCACGGAGGAGGGCATCGGCGCACCGGTTACTCCAAGGGGGCGGGCCAGGGCCCGGATGCTCCGTACCGGAGTACTGCTGCGGCGTGCAGCCAGGCGGGTCCACCGGGCGACCATAGCCAAAATCGCCCTCCGCTGGCGCCGGTCGCTTCAATTCAAGACGGTCCTCGCAACCCTGCTCCTGGTGATCGTGGCCGCCGGCGGCATTGGGGCGTTCCTGTCCCACCAGATCGCCGGCGCCCTCTATGAAGAGCGGCTCACCCAGTTCAAGGCAGAAGCCACATCCGGCCTGAGCAGCGTCAAGGAGAACTTCCGGACGACGGCGGCGACGGACCGGGAAGGAACCGAGCGGCTGGTCTCCAACACCCTGTCGCTGCTGGAGGGACGGGGTGCGGAGACACCTCGCCGGTACTTGCTCGCGCCGCTGCCGGACCAGGAAAACCTCTTCGTGGCAACGCTCGGAGACCGCATCACGGCAGGCAGTATTCCCGGGCCGCTGAGCGATGCCGTGGAAGGACTCGACCCTGACGGGGAAGACGTTGTCCACTGGTCCGCCATGGCCCTGGAGCACGGTGAACCCGGGCTCGCCTTCGGTACCAAGGTCACCCTGCCCCCGGACCGGTCCGAATATGCGCTTTACCTGGTCTATGACCTGGACACCATGCAGCAGACCCTCGATGACATCCACCGCATCCTGTGGATAGCCGGCGGGCTGCTCCTGGCGATCATCGGAACCATTGCCTGGGTCGTGACCAAGGCCGGCGTGGGCGCCGTCAGCGCCGCGGCGTCGGTATCGGAGAAGCTCGCGGCCGGTGAACTGCAGGAACGCATGGAGGTCAAGGGCGAAGACGAAGTCGCCCGGCTGGCTGCTTCCTTCAACCACATGGCGGCGACGCTCCAGGACCAGATCACCCAGCTGGCACAGCTCTCCAGGATGCAGCAGGGATTCGTCTCTGACGTGTCGCACGAGCTCCGGACTCCGCTGACCACGGTGCGGATGGCGGCGGAGGTGCTTTACGACGCCAGAGATGGCTTCGACCCCATGTCGAAGCGCTCCACCGAGCTGCTCTACCACCAGGTTGAGCGCTTCCAGGCGCTGCTGGCTGATCTCCTGGAGATCAGCCGCTTCGATGCGGGTGCGGCGGAGCCCGACCTTGAAGCGGCAGACATCCTCGGGATTGTCCGGGACGTCGTGGAAGCCACCGAACCGCTGGCGATCAACAACGGCTCAGAGGTGCGCATCGTCTGCCGGGAGGCTCGGGTAGTGGTCGACGCCGATCCGCGCCGAATCGAACGGATCGTGCGCAACCTCGTGGTGAACGCGCTGGAACACGGCGAAGGCAAACCGGTGGAAATCGCCGTCGCGACGAACGCGGATGCCGTAGGCGTCGCCGTGCGCGACTACGGCATCGGCATGAGCGAGGACGACGCAGCCCGGGTGTTCGACAGGTTCTGGCGGGCTGACCCAGCCCGTGCGAGGACAACCGGCGGCAGCGGGCTTGGGCTGGCGATCGCTGCCGAAGACGCAAGGCTTCACGCCGGGTGGCTCGAAGCGTGGGGCAGCCCCGGCAACGGCGCGTGCTTCCGCCTCACCCTCCCGCGCCGGCACGGTGAGAGCTTTGCCGCGTCGCCGGTTCCTCTCTCGCCGCAGGATACCCCGCTCCCGTCGCCGCCGAAGGCGCTCACCGCCGCCGAATCCGCACAGAGGGAGGACCACAATGCTTAGGGCCCGCAGGTGGCTGGCAGCGGCCGCGGCTTTCCTCTCCGCACTGGTATTCCTGGCCGGCTGCTCGTCCATCCCCACCGTCGGGCCGGTAGGCACGGCGACAGCCAGCGCCGGCGGCAGCTCACTGACGCAGCAACTCAGCTACAGCCCGCCCGGCCCGGTGGAGGACGATTCTCCACAGGGAATCATAGGGGGCTTCATTGACGCGGGCGTGGGCGCGGGGGAGGACTACACAGCGGCCCGGGAATTCCTGACCCCTGAACTGGCCTCCTCCTGGGTTCCCAACGAACGCGTCGTGATCTACGGCGCCGACCCCAACATCGTACCGATGCCGGAGCCCAACGTCTTCCAGATCCAGCTCGAAGTGGTTGCGTCCGTCAACGCCCAGGGCATCCGAACCGAGTCGGCCCCCGGGACAACCGAGACCATCCAGGTCCGCCTTGTGCAGCAGGAAGGCCAATGGCGTATCAGCGGCATCCCCAACGGCATCATGATCTCGGATATCACCTTCCCGATCATCTTCCGTGCCCATAATCTCTACTTCTACTCCAGCACCTACCGTTACTGGGTCCCGGACACACGCTGGTTCGTCCAGCGCTCCGGCATGGCGGCGTCCGTCGTCAACGCGATGCTTGCCGGACCGGCGCCCTACCTGGAAGGGGCCGTCACGAGTGCCTTCCCGGTGGAAACCCAGCTTGCCCGGGAAGCTGTTCCGGTGGTTTCCGGTGTGGCTTCCGTCGACTTCGCGGCGGACGTCCTGGAGGACTCCACGGACCTCAACCGCCAGCAGATGAAACTGCAGCTGGAACAAAACCTCCGCCAGCTCAACAACGTCAACTCCGTAGAGATGACCGTGAACCAGCGGGAAGTCGACCTTGGTCCGCCCAGCAGCGAGCTGGTCCCGGCGGAGGATGATCCCAGGGTGGGGAAGACCCAGATTGGGATCCAGGGTGAGGACATCGTCTTCTTCCGCGACCGGCAGGCCCAGGAGATCAGCAACCTGCCGGACGTTTCCTCGTACGACCCCAGGGAACCGGCAGTGTCCGTCGGAGAGATGGACACCATTGCATTCCTCTCCGGGGACCGCGGAACGCTGCTGGTCACCGGGCCGGATAAGGACGTTGCAACCGTGGCGACCGGCAAGTCCCTCTCCGGGCCAAGCATCGACCCGGAGGGATGGATCTGGTCTGCGTCTGCGCAGGGCGAAGGCAGCCGGCTCATTGCCGTGGGACCGGACCTCGCCGCGTCCACCCAGGCAGGCCTGACCCCCTCCTGGCTGGGAGACATGAAGGTCCGGGACCTCAGGATTTCGCGTGACGGTGCCCGGGCCCTGCTGGTCGTGGAACAGGACGGTGCTTCCCGTGTCCTGATCGCGGGCGTCGTTCGCTCTTCCAGCGGTGCGCCGCAGACCCTGACCACTCCGCTCGAACTGTGGACGTCTGAGCCCGTCGCTACTGCGGTGTGGGTGGGCGAGACGACGGTTGCTGCCCTCCAGCGGGGACAGGACGAGTCGCTGACCCCCGTGATTCTTGACCCCGCGAAGGACAACCAGGAACTGGCCGGCTGGGATGGAAGCTTCAGCATCAGCGGCGGAGACGGTCCGGATGACCTGTTCCTGCAGACGGCTGAGGCTGTGTACAAGAAGCTGGGCAACGGCTGGATCCGCGAAATTGACGGCATTCGGGACCCCGCCTTCCCCGGCTAGCGCTCCAACCCTCCACAGTCGGCGGAGCGTCGTCCAAGGCGCCCCGGTATCCCCATCCGGAGCGCGGCTTTCCGGCCGTATCCCATGCACCGGGAACATGGGCGTATGGCATATCTCCCGGCCCTGGAGGATTGGCTGGCCGCTCCCGGCCCGGCGGCAGTCCTGGCCGCGTGCCGGGAACTGCGCGCGGTAATTCTGCCGGCAGAATGCGTCGTGTGCGGAGCAGCGGATGAATCGCTGTGCACGGTGTGCCGCATCGCCGTTCGCCATGCCACGCTGCGTCCCTACAACGCGTCAGCCGGGGCCGGAATGCTTCCGGAAGCGGAAAAGGAACCGGGTGCAGTGGCGCGCCTCGGCGCCCCTGAGTACCTGGAACCGGTTCCCCTGCCGGTGACAGCCGCAGGGCGGTACGCGGCGGGACTCTCACGCGTAGTGCTTGCGTGCAAGAACCACGGGCATACCGACCTGCTGGGCATCCTGGCCGAAGCCATGGCACGGGCGCTGCACTCGGCATCGGATTCCCTGCCCACGGGACGTGTGGCACTGGTTCCTGTCCCGGGCAGCTTCCGCGGCCGGACGCGCCGGGGCTACGACCCCCTGGAACTGATCCTGGCCAGGGTACGCCTGCGGGGACTGCTCCCGGCAGGCATGGAGATCCGCAGCATACTGGACTATCGACTCGTCGCCGAACTGCTTGCGCTGCGTTCCGGCGCACAGAAGACCCTGGGCGCGGGTGCCAGGCGCAGGAACGTTCACGGAACAATGACGGCGGGGCATCCGGGGGACCTTCGTGGACTGACTGTCCTGCTTGCAGATGACGTCCTAACCACCGGAGCCACGCTGGCCGAAGCCACCCGTGCCCTGCGTGCGGCCGGGGCGCAGGTGGCCGGAGCTGCCGTCATAGCAGCCGTCCGAGCCCCGGCGCCCCAGGCCCCTTAGCTGGCCCGGGAAGAGCCCGGATCAGCACCGGAAATCCGCCGCCCACGGCACGGCCACGGAACAGCGGCCAAAGTCAGAAGGTGAATAAAGCTTCCGGGTGATCTAACGTGTTGGGTATGGATTGCTTCAAGAAATGGAGCAGTCCTGCGGCAACGGTCGCGAAGGAAACTGGCAGCGGCCGTTGTTGTGTCACCGAAGAATATTGGAGGGCACCATGGAATTCATGATCAGCGGACGCAACGTTGCAGTATCCGATCGGTTCCGTCAGTACGCCGCCGAAAAGATCGGCAAAGTCGAGAACCTCGGAGACAAGGTGCAGCGGGTAGATGCCCGGGTCACCAAGCATGAAAACGTCCGTGAAGCCGACAGCTCCCTCACCGTGGAATTGACAGTCCTGGGCCGGGGACCGGTGGTCCGCGCCGAGGCATCTTCTGCAGATAAGTTTGCGGCATTCGACCTCGCTTACGGAAAGCTCATGGAACGCCTGCGCCGCGCAAGCGACCGGCGCAAGGTACACCGCGGGCGCCACACCCCCGTTCCGGTACGGGTTGCGACTGCCGGGCTGGAACCTGTCAGCACGTCCGAGCCACTGTCTTCCCAGTTCGCAGCAGCTGAAACTGTCCCGGCGGAAAGCAACGATGCCACCGACCAGGACATGCAGACCGGCGATTGCCCGGTCCTGATTCGCCGCAAGGTTTTCCCGGGTGCCCCCATGAGCCTTGACGACGCAGTCGACAACATGGAACTGGTTGGCCATGACTTCTACCTATTCGTAGACGCCGCCACCGGTGCGCCGTCCGTGGTCTACCGCCGCAGGGGCTGGACCTACGGCGTCATTACCCTGGATTCCAAGTGCGCCGAGGGCACCGAGGAAATCCGCGAGGAGATGCGGGGCTACCGCGACGCCGCGCCGGCACAGAACGTGGAAGCCGCATCGTAGAGGTGCCGGGGCCCGGTCCTAGGATGGGTGCATGCCAGCAGCCTTCCCCCTTGACCGGGCACGCCGCACCATCCTCGGCGCCCAGCAGTTAGCCAAACCGCGGCCCGTCCGCCCGACTCCCGGGCAGGCGGGCCGCGTTTTTGATGCCCTGGGACTTCTGCAGATCGACTCCGTGAACGTCCTGGCCCGAAGCCACTACCTGCCGCTGTTCACCCGGCTGGGCGCCTACGACCGGGACGTCCTGGACCGGATGGCCAGCCGCCATCCCCGGCGAATGGTCGAGTACTGGGCACATGAAGCAAGCTTTATCCGGCCGGACCTCTTTGCTGACCTGCGCCAGTGGCAGCGCCGGACCTGGATGCGTGCCACTTCCATGCCGGAGGAACCCCGCAGCGAACTGAGTCAGGCCATCCTGGAACTGCTCGACCACAAGCATCCCCTGACAGCCCGCGACGTGGAGGCGGCCCTCGGCCAGGCAGCCGTCCCCGGTACGAAGGCATGGGGGTGGAACTGGAGCGCATCCAAACGGGTGCTGGAAGACCTCTTTGCACAGGGACTCATCTCTTCCGCCGGACGGGGAAGCGCCTTCGAGCGGCTCTACGCTCCCGTCGCCACGGTGCATCCGGACGGCGAGGCGGCACTCGAGCCGGCGGACCGCCGGGAAGCGCTGCTGCGGCTGACAGAGAATTCGGCCCGCTCGCTCGGGCTCGGCACGGCACCGATGCTGGCCGACTACTTCCGCCTGCCGCTGCGCGACACACTCGCCGCCGCACAGCACCTCGCGCGGCAGGGCGAGCTGGAGGAAATCTCGGTAGCAGGCTGGAAGGGTCCCGTCTTTCTGCACCCGGCGGCGACGACCCCCAGGCGCTGCCATGGACGCGGCCTGCTGAGCCCGTTCGATTCGCTGGTATTTGACCGGCGACGGCTCCAGGCAGTTTTTGGTATCCACTACCGGATCGAAATCTACACGCCGGCCCATAAACGGCAGTTCGGCTATTACGTGCTGCCGTTCCTGCTGCGCGAGGCGATCGTGGCCCGGGTAGACCTGAAAGCGGACCGGGCCGGACGGGTTCTTCTGGTCCAGGCAGCGCACGCGGAACCGGGTTCGCCCGCAGATACCGCGGTTGAGCTGGCCGCAGAATTACGGATAATGGCGCAGTGGCTGGGCCTCGCAGAGGTTATGGTAAGTGCTGTGGGCAACCTTGCGCCCGCCCTGAAACTGGCAATCGACCGAGGATGACTCCCGAGCGGGAACCTTGGCGGCCTGCCGGACGTCTCTCACGTAGACTGGGGACGCCAGATTTCGGCAACACTAGATTGGGAGCAAATCAGTGGCATCACTTCTCGAACGAGTTCTTCGCACAGGCGACAAGAAGACGCTGAAAACACTGCGTAACTACGCCGACGCGATCAACGTGCTCGAGGACGAGTTCAAGGGCATGAGCGATGCCGAACTGCGCGCCGAGACAGACAACCTCAAGGAACGCCACGCCGACGGCGAGAGCCTGGATGACCTCCTTCCGGAGGCCTTCGCGCTCGTCCGGGAAGCAGCCAGCCGCACCCTCGGCATGCGCCACTTCGACGTGCAGCTCATGGGCGGTGCCGCCCTCCACCTGGGCAACATCGCAGAAATGAAGACCGGTGAAGGAAAGACCCTGGTGGCCACGGCCCCGGCCTTCCTTAATGCCCTGACCGGCCGCGGCGTGCACGTGGTCACTGTCAACGACTACCTGGCCGAGTACCAGTCCGACCTGATGGGCCGTGTCTTCCGCTTCCTGGGCATGTCCACCGGCTGCATCCTCGCCAACCAGGACCCCGCCACCCGCCGCGAGCAGTACGCCGCCGACATCACCTACGGCACCAACAACGAGTTCGGTTTTGACTACCTTCGGGACAACATGGCCTGGAGCGCCAATGAGCTTGTCCAGCGCGGACACCACTTCGCCATCGTCGACGAAGTCGACTCGATCCTCATTGACGAGGCCCGTACCCCGCTGATCATTTCAGGTGCTGCCAGCGGCGACGTCAACCGCTGGTACACCGAGTTCGCCAAGGTGGTCCAGCGGCTGAGCCTCGACGTCGACTACGAGGTCGACGAAAAGAAGCGCACCGTGGGTGTGCTCGAGTCCGGCATCGAAAAGGTAGAGGACTACCTGGGCATCTCCAACCTCTACGAGGCAGCCAACACGCCGCTCATTGGTTTCCTGAACAACGCCATCAAGGCCAAGGAACTTTTCAAACGGGATAAGGACTACGTCATCCTCAAGGGTGAAGTCCTCATTGTCGACGAGCACACCGGCCGTATCCTGGCCGGCCGCCGCTACAACGAGGGCATGCACCAGGCCATCGAGGCGAAGGAAGGGGTGCAGATCAAGGCCGAGAACCAGACCCTGGCTACCGTCACCCTGCAGAACTACTTCCGCCTCTACGAGAAACTCTCCGGCATGACGGGCACGGCCGAAACCGAGGCCGCGGAATTCATGAGCACCTACAAGCTTGGCGTGGTGCCCATCCCCACCAACAAGCCAATGGCCCGCCTGGACCAGTCAGACCTCATCTACAAGAACGAAGTAGCCAAGTTCGATGCCGTCGTAAAGGACATCGCCGAGCGGCACGCGTCCGGGCAGCCCGTGCTGGTCGGTACCACGAGCGTCGAGAAGAGCGAGTACCTTTCCAAGCAGCTGGCGAAGGCCGGGATCCGGCACGAAGTCCTGAACGCCAAGAACCACGCCCGTGAAGCCGCGATCGTGGCGCAGGCCGGCCGCAAGGGTGCGGTGACGGTTGCGACCAATATGGCCGGCCGAGGCACGGACATCATGCTTGGCGGCAACGCTGAGTTCAACGCAGTAGCAGAACTGAGCAGCCGCGGACTTGATCCCGCCGAGAACCCGGAAGCCTATGAAGCCGCCTGGCCCGCGGCCCTGGAAAAGGCACAGGCTGCCGTAGCCGCGGAGCACGACGAAGTCCGTGCCCTCGGTGGCCTCTACGTCCTGGGCACGGAACGGCACGAATCGCGGCGCATCGACAACCAGCTCCGGGGCCGTTCCGGCCGCCAGGGCGACCCCGGTGAGTCTCGGTTCTACCTCTCCCTGACTGACGACCTGATGCGTCTGTTCAACTCCGGTGCAGCTGAGCGCATCATGAACAGCTCCTCCATGCCGGACGACGTTGCCCTTGAATCGAAGCTCGTGTCCAAGGCCATCCAGAACGCGCAGGGCCAGGTTGAGGCACGCAACGCCGAACAGCGGAAGAACGTCCTGAAGTACGACGACGTCCTTAACCGCCAGCGCGAAGCCATCTACGGGGACCGCCGTCGTATCCTGGAGGGCGATGACCTGCAGGAGAAGGTGGGCTTCTTCCTGGAAGACGTCATCACCGCCGTCGTCAATGACGCCACCGCTGAAGGCCACGGCGACGACTGGGATCTTGACACCCTCTGGAAGAACCTGAAGATCGTCTACCCGATCAGCCTGACCATCGACGAAGTCGTTGACGAGGCCGACGGACGGTCCAACCTGACCCGCGATTTCCTGCTCAACGAGATCCTTTCCGATGCCCGCCTGGCCTATCAGGCACGAGAAGACTCCATCGGCGCCGCAGCGATGCGTGAGCTGGAGCGGCGCGTGGTGCTTTCGGTGATCGGCCGCAAGTGGCAGGAACACCTCTACGAGATGGACTACCTCAAGGAGGGCATTGGCCTGCGCGCCATGGCCCAGCGTGACCCCCTGGTGGAGTACCAGCGCGAGGGCTTCGTCATGTTCCAGACCATGATGGAGGCCATCCGTGAGGAGAGTATCCGCTACCTCTTCAACGTCGAGGTAGAGGTCAAGCAGCCTGAAGTTCCCGAGGCCCTCAAGGGCTTGAAGGACGCCCGCGGAATTGTCGGCGGCGGCCCGGTTATCGAGGCGCCCGGGCTCGAAGCCCCCGAGCGGCCGGCCAGCCTGCAGTTCTCCGCTCCCAACAGCCAGGGACAGGTGGAAACCCGGGTGGAGCGCACAGCCGCGGCCAAACCATCGCAGCCCGCGTCCCGGAAGGACGCCCGGCCGGCTGGAAAGAAGAAGCGCCGGAAGTAGTCCTATCCGATTTCAAGGGCGGTAACTTTCCAGAGTCCGCGCCGCTGCTCCAAACGGAGGGCAACGGCGCGGACTCTGTTCGTTTCAGCGGCGGCCACGGCCACCTCGTAAATCCCCTCGGACACCGGGCACACCAGGACCCGCAAGATGCGCACATTGCGGTGCAGCCGGTCCTGTCCCCGCCCGCGGACCAGGTTGGTTCGCAGCTGCAGGCGCTCAAATTCTTCGAAGTCCAGCCAGCGGGCCAGCTGCTGCAGCGGGCGCACTCCGGCCAGGACCTCCAGGGCTCCCATGGTCACGGATCGGCTGATGGCTTCTATCCGTGCGTCTGACTCGGCGGAACTGGACCAGTTCTTGGGTGCCGGGCCAACCGGTTCGGATTCCGCCCTGATCACTACCGGGTGCTGCTGGGGGACCACCGGAGGAGCGCCGCCGGGTACGGCACTGAAAAACGGTCGCGGGTCCCCGCTGGCCATCGCCAGCTCCCCGGATGCTTCTCCGGGAGCGGGAAGAATAATCAGGATGCTCATGGGTTGTCCTTTCCGTCATGGGCGGCTGGCTAGTAGGTGGCCGGAGACGGAACGGCAAGGATTTGCCCCGGCAGCAGGCGATGAGGATCAGGACCAATGACACTGCGGTTCTTCTCGTGCCACGCCGGCCAGTACCGGGCAATCTCGAGGTCGGTTGCCAGCGGGCCAAGCCGGGCTGCAGCGAGATCCCAGAGGGTGTCTCCAGCGGTGACCGTTACAGTGCCTTCGATCTGCGCCGGCATCCGCGTTTCACCAGGAATCAGCAGTGATCCCGGCACCGGGCCCGGGGAGGGTTTCCAGGCCGGGTTCACGGCGGCATCCGTGCGATTGGAATCAGCCGGTCCGGACGGCACGCTGCGGTCCAGCGCTGCCGGCGGCAGCGCGGCCTCTCCCTCCAGTTGCCATGCGGGATCAGCTGCCGGGGTGGAAGCGCCGGTGCTCGGAGCCGCGGTGGAGGTGACCTGGAGCGGTGGTGCCGCCAGGGCCGGTAGGGGAGCCACGGCCAGCTGTACGCCGAGGGCCGCTGCCGCGAGTCGTTTGAGGAATCCGGGGCTTAGCCGCCCGATGAAGCGCGCTGAACGGAAGTTCCCGGCTCGCAGGAGGGCAGCAGACAGGAAAGCTGCTCCCACCCCGACAGTCCACCACGCCAGCACCAGCAGGCCTGCCCACCCGGCGATCAGACCGGCAGCGGACTGAAGATCCGTGGTCGAGCGGAAACCTCCCCCTGGGCCGGGTGCAGGGCCGCGCAGGGTCAGGCCAGCCCACAGCATCAGGGCGCCGGAAACAGCGGCTGCTGATGCCAGGAACGCGTCCTCCAGGGTCCTGCGCCGTCGTGCTTTGTGTGCTGCCATAGCCGCCTCCGCGTTGTTCCTGATGGTGGTGTTTGACGCCATTTGATGTGAATAAACGTTTTTGAATCCGTTTGGTGCTCTTTACTAGCGACTGACGACGTGCCTGTCC
The DNA here is from genome assembly GCF_009193255.1 of Arthrobacter koreensis. Lineage (GTDB taxonomy): Bacteria > Actinomycetota > Actinomycetes > Actinomycetales > Micrococcaceae > Arthrobacter_B > Arthrobacter_B koreensis. The sequence continues at coordinate 219,260 of NZ_WACG01000001.1, read as the reverse complement.
AGAGTGGTGCGGGAAGATTGTGGACGCTAGCCTTGCCCGATGAGGTGGGAGGCGCTGTTCGCGGACCTGGAGGCGCAGCTGGCCGCTGCCGGTCAGGCGGGCCTGGACGCCGAGATTGCTGACCGTCAGCGGGGCGAACTGGCGGGGTTGGACTTGGCAGCCAGGCTGCGGGCGCAGTACGGCAAGACACTGCGGGTCCACCTCGGACTGTCCGGAGGCCCGCTTACGGGCACCCTTGGCCGGCTGGGAGCGGACTGGTGCCTGCTCGACTCGGCGTCCGGTTCGCATGTGGCGGCGCTGGGCGCGGTGCAGATGATCGAAGGCATCGACCGTTATGCGGACTTATCCGTTCCGGCGGTCCAGCTGCCGCTGGCCTCCGCACTGCGCGGCCTGGCCCGGGACCGTTACCCGGTGGACCTGCACCTGCGCGGCAGGCCTACTGCCCTGCACGGCAGCATCGACCGGGTGGGCAGGAACTTCCTTGAATTTGCGGTGCTGGAACCCGGGGAGCCCAGGAGACGCGAGAACGTTGCCTCTGTGACTGTGGTGCCCTTCGCCGGGATCGCGGCCGTGAGCTCGTCTACCCGGTAGGAACCATCGTCCCGGGGAGGGTTGTTATGCCTCTGCGGCCTCGTCCTGGGGGAGGGCGGCCCTCGCTGCCTCGGCACGCCGGTACGCACCGGCTATGTACTCTTCAAGCTTGGCGTTCTCGACCCGCCACTGGCCGCGTCCGCCTACCTGGATTGCGGGAAGCTCTCCGGAGCGGACCAGCGCATACGTCTGAGAGGAAGATATGTTCAGGACCTCGCCCACGTCAGCGAGCGTGAGGAACCTTTTCTCCACCATGGCGCACCATCAAACCCTTTCCGGCACTGTGCCGCTGCTGACCTAGTCTGCCATCTGTTCGGGCTGGACGTCCTTTATCCACAAAATACGTACCCCACCCGTTTCATTACCGCAGATTGAGGGACACAATGACCTCCAGCACTCCGCGGGGAGGCGGAGCAAACCTAGGGGGATCAATGAGTCTCAAGACCGCTGCGCCGGACGCACCCGCACCGCGCCTGAAAAAACCATCCTGGAAGGACCCGCGGCTGCTGCTCGGACTGCTGCTGGTCCTGGCCTCAGTCGCCGGAGTGAGCGCGCTGGTTGCCAGCCAGGACCAGACCACCCAGGTCCTGGCCGCCTCACATGAGATACCGGTTGGATCAGTGCTGGAAGAAGACGACTTCGACGTAGTGCAGGTGTCCCTTGGCGGACTGGCCGGCACCTATGTGTCCGCGGCGGACTCGTTCCCGGAAAACGCCGTGGCCGGAACCATCATCCGCCCGGGCGAGCTGCTGTCACGGGCCGACCTCGTGCAGGCGGAAGACCTCGACCGAAAGCCCCTGGGACTCGACGTACAGGCACCGCTGCCCAGCGGCATCCGCGCCGGAGACCGGGTGGATGTCTGGGCTTCCCTTCCGGATGGGCAGAATGGGTACGATGAACCGCGCCGGCTCCTGACTGCGGCAGAGATTTCCGAGCTCTCCGTCAACGAATCGGTCATCGCGGGCGCTGATGCCACCCGCCTGCTGGTCCTGGTCGAGGACGAAGACCTTCCGGCCCTCCTTGGCGCCCTGTCCAATCAGGCGAAGATCGCCGTCGTCCCCAACCCTGCAGCCCGATGAGCGCCATTCCGGTGATCACTTCCGGCCGGGGCACGGCCGAGCTGGTACAGGGACTTGAACGCCTGCAGGGTCCGGTCACGGTGATCCGCCGCTGCAGCGAACTTTCGGAGCTGATCGCGGCCTGCCAAAGCGGTCTGGCCAGGGCCGCCCTTGTTGAGGACGACGCCGGGGAGCTCACTGCCAGCCTTGCGGACCGTGTTGCCGCGGCGGGTGTCGCCCTGGTGGTCCTGGCTGATGACCCGGATGCCCGGAACAGGCTGGACCGGCTGGGCGTGCGGCATGCCTCCCGGAACCTCGATTCCCCGGCGCTCGCGGAGCTGGTGGCAGCAGCCGTTCTGGCCATGGAGTCCCGGGGTCAGGGGACTGGAGAACGTTCCTCCCTGGCAGATCCGGCTGAGGGCCTGCGGCACTGGGAACTGAGCGGGGAATCCGGTGGAGCCGGGCCTGACGGAAAGCCGCTGCGGCAAGGAAGCCTGGTTGCTGTCTGGGGCCCCGCAGGCGGCCCCGGCCGCACCACGCTGGCGCTGAACCTCGCCGCCGAGGCAGCGGCCGCGGGCAGCGAAGTACTGCTGGTGGACGCAGACACCTACGCACCCAGCATCGCTGCGGTCCTTGGGATTACCGACGAATCGGCCGGCCTTGCGCAGGCGTGCCGCTTGGCGGAACAGGGGATGCTGGAGCCGGCGGCGCTGAAAGGAACTGCCGTGCAGGTGCAGCTCAAGAGCGGCCGGCTGCGGGTACTGACCGGGATCACGCGCTCCGACCGCTGGCTGGAGATCCGCGGAACAGCATTGGCGCGGGTACTGGCGCAGTCCCGAAGCATCGCGGACATCACGGTGGTGGACTGCGGCTTCAGCCTCGAGGCGGATGAGGAACTGAGCTTCGACACCATGGCACCCCGCCGGAATGCTGCAACACTCGTGGCACTGGAAGCCGCTGACACCGTCTACGCTGTCGGAGCCGCCGATCCGGTAGGCGTTCCCCGGCTGGTGCGCGCGCTCGCAGAACTTGAAAGCGCCGTTCCCTCGGCGTCGCCGCTGGTGGTTTTGAACAAGGTGCGGCGCTCTGCCGCCGGGCGGGCCCCTGAGCGCCAGCTCAGCGAAGCGTGGGAGCGTTTCGGCCCCGGCCGGATCAGCGCGTTCCTGCCCGCGGACTGGGATGCCGCCGATGCGTCGCTGCTGGCGGGGTCAGCGCTGCTGGAAGCGGCTCCCGGATCCGCCCTTCGCGCGGCAATCGCGGCACTGGCGAACGTTCCCGCAGACGGCAGCCCCAAACGGAGGCGGAGGCGCGCGGCAGCCACGAAGTGACCTTTTCTTTGCCGAGGGGATAGGCTCGTACCAAACGGACCGCAAAGGGGCGGCCGGTACTAAGCGGCGAATTTCGGAGGCGTATTAAATGTCGTCTGGATCCAACACCACGGATCTTTCCAGCTCGGATATCTCCCTTGAGGATTTCATCGGGAATTACTACGAGCATCTGGCGGCTGAAGACGCCGCACTCTACCCTCCACAGGCACTGCGGGAACGCGCCGAGGCGCACCGGGCGCTGGCGTGGACCCGTGCCGAGGGCACCGCTGCGGTAGATGTCTTCGACCAGGGTGACGCCAGTGTGATCCTCATCGTCACCGATGACATGCCGTTCCTCGTTGATTCGGTCACCGCCGAGATTGTCCGGCAGAACAGCGGCATCCGGCTGATGGTTCATCCCACCTTCCTGGCTACCCGCCACCGCGACAGTGACACGCTGCAGCAGGTGAAGCGGGTTCCGAACGCAGCCGGCATCTCCAGCGGGGACACCGCTGCGCTGCCTGACATCTCAGGTCTGCTGGGCAACGGCGACCACACCACGCGCATTGAGTCCTGGATCGCCGTCGAAGTTCCGCGCCTGAGCGATGAGAACCGCCGCAGGGAGATGGTCGACGGACTGATTCGGGTCCTGGACGACGTCCGCGTGGCCGTGAAGGACTGGTCCGGCATGCGGGCCAAGGTCCATGAAATCGCGGCTGAACTCGCCGCTGCCGGGCATGGCATCCCTGACCTGCAGCAGGCACGCGAGCTGCTCACCTGGCTTGACGACGGCAACTTTACGTTCCTCGGGTACCGCGAATATGACCTGCTCAACGAGGACGGCGAAGACGTACTCCGTGCTTCCTCGAAGACCGGCCTGGGACTGCTGCGCCGGGGTTCAGAGGCCGGCAAGGTCCAGCACCTGACCAAGGCAGGGAGGGCAAAGGCGCGCGAGAAGCGGGCCCTCGTGATCACCAAGGCAAACTCACGCTCCACCGTGCACCGCGCGGCGTACTTCGACTACATCGGCGTCAAGCGGTTCGACGCCGAAGGCAACGTCACCGGTGAACGGCGTTTCATCGGACTGTTCGCCACCGGGGCCTACACCGGATCCGTCCGGGACGTTCCGATCCTGCGCGACAAGGTCAAGGAAGTCATCCGCAGGGCAGGCTTCCCCGCAGACTCGCATTCGGGTAAGGACCTGCTCTCCATCCTTGAGACCTTCCCGCGCGACGAACTCTTCCAGATCGACGTCGACGGCCTGCTGGAAACGGCCCAGGGCATCCTCCGCCTCCAGGAACGGCGCCGCACGCGGCTCTTCCTGCGCCCGGATGTCTACGGACGCTTTATGTCCGCGCTGGTTTTCCTCCCGCGCGACCGTTACACCACCTCGGTCCGCCTGCGGATCCAGGACGAACTGCGGTCAACATTCAACGCTGACTCCATTGACTACGAGGCACGCCTGACCGAATCGGCGCTCGCCCGGCTGTTCTTCCGGATTCGGCTGCCCAAGGGTGTCGAGATCACGGACGTGGATGCAGCTGCGCTGGAACAGCGGCTGGTCAACGCCACCCGCTCCTGGTCAGAGGGCATTGACGAGGTGTTGCGCGGCACGTTCGACCGGGTCCAGGCGGAAGAGCTCTCTGACCTGTGGGGCGACGCGTTCCCCATGGACTACCGCGTGGGCTACGAGGTCGAGGACGCACTTGCGGACATTGCCCGGTTCGAAGACCGGATCCAGAACCCCGAAACAGCGCCGGAACTCTTCGTCTACCTGCCGGCCCGCAGCGGCGAGAATGCCGACAGCGCCGACGCACGGCTGAAGCTGTACCTGCTGGAACCGAAGTCCCTGACCCAGATCCTTCCGTTCCTGCACAACCTGGGACTTGAAGTGCTGGACGAACGTCCGTTCGAGATCCGCCGGCGGGACGGCGTCGAGCTGTTCCTCTACGACCTCGGCCTGCGCTACGGAGCCGGCGTGGATCCGCTTGAAACCGGAAACCTCCTCGCAGACGCTTTCCGTGCCGGGATCTCCGGCGCCAGCGAATCGGACGCCCTGGACCGCCTCATCCTGGGCCAGGGCCTGGGCTGGCGCGAAGTGGTGATGTTCCGCAGCTACGCCAAGTACATGCGCCAGATGGGCAACACCAACTCCTACGGTTTCATCGCGGATACACTGCTGGCCAACCCCCGGGTTACCGGTGCGCTTGGCCGGATGTTCCGGGCCCGGTTCGATCCGGCTCTCGAAGAGTCCGCACGCGAGACGGAAATGGAAGCAGCGCGCACCGAACTGGACGCCGGCCTGGAGCAGGTTCCCACCCTGGACGCGGACCGTGTGCTGCGGACGTTCGCCAACCTCATCGAGGCGACGCTGCGCACCAACTTCTACCAGGACAAGGCGTACGTCAGCCACAAGCTCAACACGGCTGTGATCGACGGCGCTCCGTTCCCGCGGCCCAAGTATGAGATCTGGGTCTACTCGCCGCGCGTCGAGGGCGTGCATCTGCGCTTCGGCGAGGTGGCCCGCGGCGGCTTGCGCTGGTCTGACCGGCGCGAGGACTTCCGGACCGAGATCCTGGGCCTGGTCAAGGCCCAAACGGTCAAGAACGCCGTCATCGTTCCCACCGGAGCCAAGGGCGGTTTCTACGCCAAGCAGCTTCCCGACCCGGCGAAGGACCGCGGCGCCTGGATGGAAGAGGGCAAGGAAAGCTACCGCACGTTCATCCGCGGCCTGCTGGACATCACTGACAATTTGGTGGTCACCGAAGACGGCGAGCAGGTCCGCCCGCCGGAGAACGTGGTGCGGCACGACGGCGATGACAGCTACCTGGTGGTCGCTGCGGACAAGGGCACGGCTTCCTTCTCCGACATCGCCAACGCCCTTTCCGCAGAATACGGTTTCTGGCTCGGCGATGCCTTCGCGTCCGGCGGATCCGTGGGCTATGACCACAAGGCCATGGGCATCACTGCCCGCGGAGCCTGGGAATCGGTGAAGCGGCACTTCAGCGAACTCGGCGTCGACACCCAGAATGAGGACTTCACAGCCGTGGGCGTGGGCGACATGAGCGGCGACGTGTTCGGCAACGGCATGCTGCTTTCCGAGCACATACGGCTTGTTGCCGCGTTCGACCACCGGCACGTCTTCCTTGACCCGAACCCCGACGCAGCGCGGTCCCACGCTGAACGGCGGCGGCTCTTTGAGCTGCCCCGCTCCTCCTGGGCCGACTACGACGAGAACCTCATCAGCGAAGGCGGCGGAGTGTTCCCGCGGCAGTCCAAGAGCATCCCCATCAGCGCGCAGGTACGGGAGATCCTGGGGCTAGAGTCCGGCGTTACCCGGCTGAGCCCGCCGGAGCTGCTTCGCGCCATCCTCAAGGCGCCGGTCGACCTGCTCTACAACGGCGGAATCGGCACCTACATCAAGGCATCCACCGAGACCAACGCCGAAGTGGGGGACAAAGCCAACGACGCGATCCGCATCGACGGCCGGGATGTCCGGGCCAAGGTCATCGGTGAAGGCGGCAACCTCGGCATGACGCAGCGCGGCCGCATCGAGGCTGCCCTGTCCGGCGTCATCCTCAACACCGACGCGATCGACAACTCGGCCGGTGTGGACTGCTCCGACCATGAAGTAAATATCAAGATCTTCGTTGACCGCATGGTCGCCGCCGGCAGGCTGGACGCCTCCGAGCGTTCAGAGTTCCTGCACTCCATGACGGACGAGGTTGGCCGCCTGGTGCTGCAGGACAACATTGACCAGAACATGCTGCTGCTCAACGACCGCCAGCGCGTCATTGAGTGGAGCCCAAGCTTCGAGCGGCTCATGGACTGGTTGGAGGAACACGCCGGCCTGGACCGTGCCCTGGAAGCGCTGCCCACCAAGGACGAACTGAGGGCACGGGTCGCCGAGGGACAGGGCCTGACCGCCCCGGAACTCTCTGTCCTGGCTGCCTACGCCAAGATTGAGCTGACCCGCGCGCTCACCGCGTCGGACCTGGCGGACGACCCGTATTTCCGCGGCACGCTGCGCCGGTACTTCCCGAAGCAGCTGGTGGAGCGCTTTGATGACCAGCTGGATACCCATCCTCTGCGGCGCGAGATCATCTCCACCATGGTCGCCAACGACATGATCAACATTGGCGGAATCACCTTCGCCTTCCGGGTGATGGAAGAGACCTCCGCCAGCGAGGCGACGGTTGCCCGTGCCTTCAGCGCTCTGCGGGAGATCTACGCGATTGACGACGTCGTTGCGGCACTGGGTGAACTGCCCGCCAGCTTCCCAACGGAAACCTGGACCACCATCCACCTGGACATGCGCCGCCTGCTGGACCGCGCCGTTCGCTGGTTCGTGAACCACGTTGGACGCGGCAGCTCCATCGACGAGGACATCCAGGCCTTCAAGCCGATCGTCGAGCCGCTGCGGAAGGACCTCATGCGCTTTATGCGCGGTACCGACCGCGAGCGGGTGGAAGCAGCGCTCGAGAAGGCGTCCGGCTGGGACGTACCCAAGGACCTTGGCACGTACTGGGCCGAACAGTTCGAGAGCTACGGCCTGCTCGACGTCGCCCTCGCAACCCGGCAGGTCGAAGAACCGGCCGAGAACATCGCCGCCGTCTACTACGCGGTCTATGACCGCTACGGGATCGACGATCTGCTGGAGCGGATCACCAAGCTCCCGCGCGGGGACCGCTGGCAGGCACTGGCCCGCGCCGCGCTGCGTGATGACCTGTACTCCACGGTTGCGGACATGACCGTCGCGGCGCTGCAGGCCACGCCGGCCATGCAGGGCGAGGATCCGGTATCCCGGGTGGAGGCCTGGGAGCAGGAAAACGCAGACAACCTCGAGCGCGCAACCAAGATGTTCGCCGAGGTCAACCAGCTCGAGCAGGATGACATGGCATCACTCTCCGTTGCCCTGCGGCTGCTTCGCTCGATCGTAAGGCGCTAACGGACTTCCGCCATGGCAATATTCACCGATCCGATCAAGGACCATGCGGACTTCGGTCCGGGCGACGCCGAGTGGCTGCACCTGCTGGTGGGGGACTGGCAGCTGGTGGCAGACCTCGCGTTCGCTGACCTGGCGTTGTGGTTCCCGCTGCCGGAGGGCACCTACGTGGCGCTGGCGCATGCCCGCCCCTCGACGTCGCACACCGTGTTCCACAGCGACTTCGTAGGAGAGCGCATCCGCGCCGACCTGCAGCCGCTGGTGGATAAGGCCTGGAAGTCGCAGACCATCGAGCGTTCCAGCGAGACGAACTGGACCACCGAGACTGCCATGCGGGTGGAAGCGATTCCGTTCGTGCGCAACGGGCGCACGCTCGCCGTCGTCACGTCCCACATGGACCTCTCCAGTTCCAGGATGCCGTCCCGCCTTGAACTCACCTACCGGCAGTGTGCCTACGACCTGCTCCGGATGGGAACGCTGGGCCTGTGGCCTGACTTCGCCACCCCCACGGGTTCGCGCCGCGGCGCACCCCGTGTTGGTGACGGACTGATCCGGCTCGATGCCCAGGGCGTAGTGCAGTACGCCAGTCCCAACGGTGTTTCCGCCTTCCGCCGCCTCGGCGACATGGAGACGCTCGAGGGAAGGCCGCTTGCCGAGATTACGACGGCGCTGCTCAAGGACCGCAGGATGGTGGACGAAACGCTGCCGCTGGTAGTCACCGGGCGCATGCCGTGGCGCACCGAGATCGAATCCCGGGGCGTGAGCCTCTCCTTGCGGGCCATCCCGCTGCGCGATGAGAAGGAGCGGTTCGGTGCGCTGGTGCTGTGCCGCGATGTGTCCGAGCTGCGCCGCCGGGAGATGGAACTGGTGTCGAAGGACGCCACGATCCGCGAAATCCACCACCGGGTGAAGAACAACCTGCAGACGGTAGCCGCCCTGCTGCGCATGCAGTCGCGGCGGATGGAGAGCGAAGAGGGAAAGCTTGGCCTGGCCCAGGCAATGCGGCGCGTGTCCACGATCGCGCTGGTTCACGAAACCCTCTCACAGGGGCTGACGCAGAACGTCGACTTCGACGAGCTCATCGATCGGCAGTTCCGGCTCTCGGCCGAGGTAGCATCCCCTTCGCAGGCGGTGCGCACGGAACGCCAGGGAACGTTCGGCGAGCTTCCCAGCGACCTGGCGACTCCTCTCGCACTGGTGATCAACGAGCTGGTGACCAACGCCGTCGAACATGGACTGGCAGGCAAGGAAAACGGCACCGTGTGGCTGAACGCCGAACGGCATCTCGGAGCGGACGGCGGGGAAAACCTCACGGTGACCGTTTCGGATGACGGTATTGGCCTGCCGCCGGAACCCCGCAGGGAAGGACTAGGCCTGCAGATTGTGCGGACCCTCGTCCAGAGCGAACTCGACGGAACTATCCTCTGGACTCCGCGTCCGGGCGGTGGCACCGAAGTGGGGATTGAAATGGCCCTTGATGGTTCCCGGCGGCGCTAGCGCGCCCTGCTGACCCACGGCAAACAGGAAGGGGCGCGGCCGGGGGCCGCGGCCCCTACGTGCTGCCAGGCGGGGGTGCCTGGGCCAAATATTGGTGTGTAGGAAAACTCCGGGGGGGTCCTGCTTCCTTAGGAAGCCCGGCGAGCCCTTGCGGCACGGCGCTTAAGCGCACGGCGCTCATCTTCGCTCATGCCGCCCCAGACACCGGCGTCCTGACCGGTTTCGATGGCCCACTGGAGGCAGGTATCGATGACCGGGCACCGGCGGCAAACGCTCTTGGCCTCTTCAATCTGAAGAAGAGCCGGGCCGGTGTTCCCAACGGGGAAGAACAGCTCCGGATCCTTGTCCAGACATGCTGCGCGGCTCCGCCAATCCATGCTAATCACTATCTCCTCTTAAAAGTTGACTCCGCTTGTTTGTGAAAACATTCACGAGCAACCACAAACTAAAGGGGCCGGTTTCGGCCCCTGATCCCCTCTACTAGGGTGTCACGCGATGGAAACGCAAACAAGGGTTAACAAGCTGTTAATCTGCCGGAAATGATGAGTGATGCGTCACAAAGGCCCGTGGCCTCGGTCCTCTAGGATCCCTAACCGGTCGCTGCTCCTCGACTATGTCCGGTATGGTGCCAGTGTGTCAAGACCCCAAAATTCCGCGGCCCATGCGCCTCGTCCGGGAGCCGTCGTCCTCATTTCAGCCGTTCTGGTCTTTGAGGCACTCGCCCTTTTGGGCGTCGCGGGCTGGTATGTCTACAACCTCTTCAACTCCACCCCAACCTCTATGGGAGGGGCCGTTTTCAGTCTCTTCCTGATTGTGCTGGTGGCTGTCTGGTTGCTGGTCGTGGGGCACTTCTTCTTCCGCGGCATGCGGTGGACGAGGGCCGCCGCGCTGGTCTGGCAGCTGTTCATGATTGTGATCGCAGTGCCAACCCTGCAGGGCGGGGTCATAGTGGTGGGACTGGTCCTACTGCTCCCTGCCGCTGCCGTGCTGCTCCTGCTGTTCACGAAACCCGTCATCGCCTGGACCTCGCAGACCAGCGGAGACGCGAAGACTTTCTAGCCGGGAACGGCGAACCGCACTTCCACGGGTGAACCGCCGGCAAGGAGGTACCCGCGCCCCGGTGCCGGCCTGCCTTCCACCGCCAACCGGACCCCAAAGAACTCGCCGTCAGAGTCGCGGACAGGTGCCAGCAGCGCACCAGTGCCCGGCAACCGGACCCTGTTGAGTGCAGGGAGCCGGGGGAGGAGATTGAAGGCGGGAACGGCGCTGAGGACTATTCCGGCACCCCGCGCAAGCAGCTGCGCTATGACTTGATGGACTTCCGCAGGGAGCTGGTCAGCGTCATCTGCCAGGACCAGCCATCCCTCCAGGCTCCCGGTAGGCGGAGGAATGCTGCCGTTGGCTCCGGTGATTCCCTTCGCAGGGGTGACCCAGCACATTCTGGGGAGAAGTGCTGGCGCGCCCTCGCATGCGGGGGACAGCCGCGCTGCTGCGGCGAAGGTTTTTAGGAGAGTGGTCTTCCCGGAACCTGGCGGGCCCAGGACCGTAAAAACCGATCCGGGCGGCACCTGCGCCTCGATGGTTTTGAGCTCATCTCCTCCCATGCCGACCGGGAAGCTGTACGGCCCGGAGGCAGAGTCGAGGTCACTGAACAGGACAGTGCGCGGCAGCCCGTCTATACGGCGCGGATACGGAATTCCTTCCGGGAGCGGTGCAGGTTCGGCTGGCCAGCCGCGCTGGTAGCACTGCGCCAGGGTCTCCGACCCGTCCGCCGTCCCGTCCATCAGACCCGCCCCGGTCCCTGGCGTTAGCGGACCCTGGACGAAGGCTCGGCCAGGCAACGGGTTGAGCTCGGGCATGCGCGGCCAGGTAAGCAGCGCGTCATGCGAAAGCCCGGCAGGGAACCATAGCCTGTTAGGCAACAGCTGGAAGAACCGTGCAGAGGTCAGTTCACGGTTCCCGGAGACGAGCAGGCAGATGTCCGCGGCAGTACCGTCCCGCGCCAGGGAGAGCAGGGCATCCTCCGCGGGGGACGGTTTAGTTGACCGGAACGATTCCTGCCAACGTCCCCATCCGGAGACCAGGACGGTAATGCCGGCGGCGTTTGGCTGGTCCGCCAGCCGTTCGAGCAGGACATCCGCCAGCATCGACAGGACCCTGGAGGCCCTGGCCGTGTCATGGGGCGGTACGCAGGCGCCCACCTGCGGATGGCGAGCTGCCCAGGCGAGGGACCCGTCGCCGTCGAGCACATACAGATGTCTGCCGGGCAGGTTGGCCAGGTGCTGCCGGGCGAGCGTGGACGCTGCGGCTGGTGGGCCGGCGCGCGGCAGGCCTATCAGGGCCAGGTGGGAATGCTGATCAGGGTCCCAGTCGAGCCACTGCTGGGCCTGGCGAGCGGGCTGGTCTGCCAGCCCTATCCGAAGACTGCCCGCGGACGGGACAGGACGGGAACACAGTTCAACGGGGAGCGGAGGTTTGACGGGCGCCTGCCCGTGCTCCGGGAATCCGGCTTGTACGGCGGCGGCCTTGAGACCTTCCACAATCCGTTTCAGGCCGGGGCCGGACGGGGCTGCCGTCCTTGCGGGCGCGGACAGGAAATCCGCGAGGGTCTGCACAAGCGGCAGGTTGGGGTCGTTCGCCGCGGTGGATGCGGCCCGGAAGGTCAGGGGAGGCCCGCCGGCGAGGCGCAGGATCGCTTTTCCCGGAGAAGATGCAGAAATGGCTGCGGCGTCGTCACAGCCAATAACGTCGCGGGAATCCAGGGCGGATTGAACGCGCAGGCATATGGCAGCAGAAACGTTGGCACGAATATCGGCTGTGACGGCGCCCTGCGGCCGCTGCGTGGCAAGAATCAGATGAAGGCCCAGGGACCGGCCGAGGGCTGCGATCTTCATCAGTTCCTGTACGGCGTTTGGTACCGCGTCTGCCAGCATACGGAACTCGTCAACCACGACGACGAGGCGCGGAAGCTCCGCCCCCGGAATTGCTCGCGCGTTGAATTCATCCAGGTCACTGGCTCGGACTTCGGCGAGCAGGGACTCCCGGCGCCGTAGCTCAGCCCGCAGCGAGGTCATCGCGCGTGCAACATTCTCTTGGGACAGGTCGGTGAGGAAACCCGCGGTGTGGGGAAGTTCAGCCAGGGGCGCCAATCCGGACCCGCCCTTAAAATCGATCAGGAGAAAGTTCAGCCGAGTCGGTGGAATTCGGCAGGAAAGTGAGCAAACAAAGGTACGCAGCAGTTCGGACTTTCCGGAACCCGTGGTGCCGGCAACGAGGATGTGAGGTCCATCCTGGACCAGGTCCAGACTCACGGGGTGCCCGCCGGCATAACCGATTACCGCGCGAAACGGCCGGTCTTCCCTCCATGCCTTCCCCGCGGGTTCCGGAAACAACGGGGAATCAGTTTCCGGCGGAGTTCCGGCGGACGCCCCTGCCAGCTGAAGCGCGGCCCGGTGGAAGCTGCGGGCCCCGAGCAGGTCCGGAACAAAATGCTGCCGCTGGTTGTCCTGGGCGAGGGTTCCCCCGTCCCGGTCCAGAGCGATTGCGGGATCAGCATCTCGGGGGAGTGGCGGGGCGTCGGGATCCCTGCAGGCGATGAGGCAGGTGAGCTGGCGGGTCTGTTCCGGAAGAATGTCCCAGATGCCCCGGGCCGTGTCCCACAAGCCCGGCGGTGCGACCGCGATCAGGGGGTAGCCGGGACGCGAAGCAGCGAGATCTGCAAGTGCCGCCGCCGCCGCGCTCGCGTGCTTGGCCGGCACTAGATGGATGCCGGGGATGAACCGGGCATCACAGGTGAGCTCATCTGCTGTGGCACCGAGCAGTGCGGCCGCGGGTCTGTCCGGTGCGGCGCTGGTTCCCAGCTGGAGCAGCAGGGAACGGACGAGTCCTTGAACGTTTCTGGAGGCACCCGAGACGCAAACCGTGCAGCCGGCCCGTGCCTCCAAGACCACCGGGACCGCGTCGAGCACTGGAGGGCGCCACGTGTCACTCGGACTTCGGAGTACCAGGTCTGCCGGAACGGAACCGGTGCCAAGCCTAAGGGCGACGAGCGGATTCCGGGTGTGGTTTGTAGAATTCGGTGCTGGTTCTAATTGGATGGATTCTCCGAATGCTGAACCTGCCAGAGCAGCCAGGCAGCGGTCGCCCAGGGTGGGCTGCAGGAAATGGCGCCGGCGGCGGTCTGCTTCTCTAGCCCTCCCTTCGGCACATCGGAAGGCGGTAAGGCGGCGTCGGTAGCTGAGGAGCCCGGCACCGGCGGTGAGCGCGCCAATGCCCGAGAAGGCCAGGAAGAACCACATTCCAGTCGCCGCTGCCAGTGCGAGTCCGAGCCCGAGCGGAAGAAATGCTGCTGCCAGGGTCCCTGCGCCCGGCCGTTGCGGGGGTGTGCCCCCTATCTCGACGGGACAGTCCACTGATTGCGGGGCGCTGCCTGTTCCTGTGTTTTCCAGCCACCCGTCCGCCTGTCCTGTATCCGATGCCGGTACATGCAGCCGGAATAACGTATCTCCGGCCCGTACCCGGGACATGGTGGACAACCACGCGTGGTTTACGCGCTTGCCGTCAACCCACAGCCCGTTGCTGGAGCCCCGGTCGAAAATCTGCACGCCCCTGGCATCCACCTCGAGCCGGGCATGAACGCGGGACAGCGAGGGGTCGCTGATCAGGATGCCAGTGCCCTCCAGCGCGGTGTCCGGGTCCGGGCGTCCCAGCCAGTAGCGTCCAGGCCTTAGCTCCTCGATATGTCCGGCATCAGGTCCTGTGTGTGTGACGAGGAGGAGCGCGGGGAGGGGACACTTGACCCGTGGTTTCATGCGATCGTTGACACACGGAATGAGGATGCGGCCATCCTGACTGTCGGCCAGCGCGAACACACGGGCGGTGGGAGGCCCGAACGGGGCGGAGGAAAGAGCCAGCAGGTTCTTCACCTGGGCGGTTAGCTCCGCATTGCGTATGGAAGACGTGGGATTTATCACGATCGGTAGAACCTGTGTCGCGGGCGCTGAGGAGAGGCCGCGGAACACGAAACGCCCCGCTGCTGCTGCGTGGATCGCCACAAGTTCACCTCCCTGACCGGGAACATCCAGGTGAAACCAAACTATTGCCAGAGTGCTTAGGAAACCTCGGCACTCAGAGCAGTTGTGGATACTTTCCGTGCCACGGGGCGAGTGGTGTTGCAGGGGCGAGTCGTGGAGGAACGGTAGACTCACGCCGGGGGAGACCGCAAGAAGTTACTTTGAAAGGTCCGCGTGCACCAGGAAGTACTAGTCACTCGGAAGCATGAGCAGCCGCGTGCCCACCCGAAACCGGGGTTCAGGCCCGAAGTCCAGGGACTTCGGGCGCTTGCTGTGCTCATGGTGGTGACCTACCACATTTGGTTTGGTCGGGTGTCCGGCGGCGTGGACATCTTCCTGCTGATCTCTGCCTTCCTGCTCACCCTGTCGTTTGTCCGCAAACTCGAAGCGGGACGGGCCCTCGACCTTGGCCGCTACTGGCTGCATATGTTCAAACGCCTGCTGCCGGCCGTCGTCGTCGTCCTCCTGGGCATCCTTGCCGCAACGGCCCTTTTCGTCCCCCGCTCGCGCTGGTCCGAAATCCTGTCCCAGACCTGGTCTTCGCTCTTCTACTTCCAAAACTGGGCACTCGCAGCCAACTCGGTGGATTACTACGCCACTGACCAAAGCATCGCAAGCCCGCTCCAGCACTTCTGGTCCCTGTCCGTTCAGGGCCAGGTCTTTATCCTCTGGCCACTGCTTTTCGCGCTGGCCGCGGTCATTGCCAAAGCTGCGAAGATCCGCATCCGCAGGGCAGTGCTGCTCGTATTCGGCTCAGTCTTTGTGGCGTCCCTGACGTTCTCCATTTACGAAACGTATACAAACCAGGTCCACGCCTACTTCGATACCAGGACCCGACTCTGGGAATTCGCCTTCGGTACCTTGCTGGTACTGGCGCTGCCGTATCTAAAGCTTCCGCAGCCCGTACGCGTGGCGGCAGGCTGGATCGGTCTGGCCGCCATGCTCTCCGGGGGGTTCATCCTTGATGTCCAGGGCCAGTTCCCCGGTTATGTTGCACTCTGGCCGCTCGTAGCCGCCG
Organism: Arthrobacter koreensis; assembly: GCF_009193255.1. GTDB lineage: Bacteria > Actinomycetota > Actinomycetes > Actinomycetales > Micrococcaceae > Arthrobacter_B > Arthrobacter_B koreensis. Next base: position 203,772 of record NZ_WACG01000001.1, on the reverse strand, counting down.
CTCTCATCATCCTTGCGGGACAGACGGAAAGCCCGTTCGGAGCGGACAGGCTTTTGACCTGGAAACCCCTGATCCGGCTCGGAGACATGTCCTATGCCCTTTACCTCTGGCACTGGCCCGTCCTTATCATCTACCTGATCTGGCGCGGACGCGAGGACGTGGGGCCGGTCGGTGGCACTGCCATCATTGCTCTGTCTCTCGTGCTGGCGTACCTGACGACGCGGTTTGTGGAGCGTCCCCTGCGATCGCTCGCCTGGGCGGAGAAGAAGAAGCGCAGGGCGGCTGTTGTTATTGCGATCTGCGTTGCCCTGGTTGCAACGCCGGTTGCGGCTTGGCAGCAGTGGCTCGGCTATGAGGCCAGGCAGGCTGAGGCGGAAGCGGTCCGCAACAACCCCGGGGCCCGCATCCTTCAGCCAGGATATTCGGATCAAAGGTCACCTGATGCTCCGGTTTTGCCGTTGCTCAGTGCATTGGAGAAAGAGTGGGGCGTTCTGGACAGCGACTGCAGCGGTATCGCAGACGGACCGAACTCATCCGTCCTCACAGATGGTTGCATGGCCACTGGCGAAGAAGATTACACCAAGACCGTTCTGGTCATTGGAGATTCCCATGCCCAGCAATGGCTTGGGTCCATAAGGCCGATGGCGGAGGGCAGGAGCTACCGTGTCATTGCCGTGCTCAAGGGCGGCTGCCGCTTCGGAGCACCCACGGACGAGCAGTGGCCGGAATGCCAGGAGTTCAACGAAGCAGCGCTGGATTACGCCCTTGAACTGAAGCCGGACGCTGTGCTGACGGTTGGGACCGCCGCTCAGCCTGCTGTTGCCGCGGATCCGGTAGTTCCTGGCTTGCCCGAGGCAGCACTGCAGCTCGCCGGGGAAGGTATCCCGGTGGTCGGTATTCGGGACAATCCGCGGTTTGAATACAACATGATCCATTGCACGGAAACCCACGGACCCGAGTCAAACGACTGTGCTGCACCGGTGGAGACTAAGCTCTCAAACGGAGCCGGAGTCGCAGCGGCCTTTGAATCACTGCAGGGATTGGCTCTGCTAGATATGACGGATCTGATCTGTCCTGAAGGGGTTTGTGTTCCGACTGTGGGCAGCGTCCGGGTGTTCCTGGATGACAACCACCTGACACTCTCCTATGCCGAGTCCATGAGTGAAGAATTCGACCGTCGTTTTCATTCGCTGATGAACTGGTAGCTGCGGCCCGAACCGCCCGGATGTGTGCCGGTTAAGAATGTCGGATAACCTTTATCGTCGGGCGTGTGCCGCAGGGCCGCGCCGAAACCTACAGGGAGTGACAAGTGAACGTTGACCTCGTCGTCGTCGGGTCAGGCTTCTTCGGCCTAACGGTAGCCGAACGCGCCGCCAAGGAGCTGGGGCTGAAGGTCGCGGTTCTGGACCGCCGTCACCACATTGGCGGAAACGCTTACAGTGAGAACGAAGCCCAGACCGGGATTGAGGTGCACCGCTACGGTGCCCACCTCTTCCACACCTCCAACGAGCGTGTCTGGAACTACGTGAATGAGTTCACCCAGTTCACTAACTACGTGCATAAGGTGTACACCAGCCATAAGGGCGAGGTGTACCCCATGCCGATCAACCTGGGCACAATCAATCAGTTCTTCCGGTCCTCCATGGGCCCCGCCGAGGCAAAGGCGCTCATTCAGGAGCAGGCCGGCGAGCTCGCCGGAACCGACCCGCAGAACCTTAATGACAAGGGCATCCAACTGATTGGCCGCCCGTTGTACGAAGCGTTCATCAAGTACTACACCGGCAAGCAGTGGCAGACAGACCCGAAGAATCTGCCCGCCGAGATCATCTCCCGCCTCCCGGTCCGCTACACCTATGACAACCGGTACTTCAATGACAAGTACGAAGGCCTGCCGGTGGATGGCTACACGGCGTGGATCGAGCGCATGGCCGATCACCCTAACATTCAGGTACACCTGAAAACCGACTTCTTCGACGACGGACACGAGTTCTCACGCGCCACTACGCTCGGCCAGGTTCCGGTTGTCTACACCGGCCCGGTTGACCGCTACTTCGATTATGCGGAGGGCGATCTCTCCTGGCGCACTATTGACCTGGAGGAGGAAGTCCTGCCGATCGAGGACTTCCAGGGAACTTCGGTCATGAACTACCCGGATGAGGACGTGCCCTACACTCGGATCCACGAGTTCCGCCACTTCCACCCGGAGCGTGACTACACCAAGGACGCAACCGTCATCATGCGGGAGTTCTCACGTTTTGCCGAAAAGGGCGATGAACCGTATTACCCGATTAATACCGCGGAAGACCGCGCCAAGCTGCTTGCCTACCGTGATCTTGCGAAGGGGGAGAAGGACGTCCTGTTCGGCGGACGCCTTGGCACCTACAAGTACCTGGACATGCACATGGCCATCGGTTCGGCTTTGTCGATGTACGACAATAAGATCAAGCCCCATTTCACCGGGGGAGCCAAGTTTGAAAGCGGAGGAGTGGACGCGTGAGCAACGCCATCGCAGAGGACGGAAAAGCCGCCGAGGAGCAGTGGTCCACGCTCCAGCGTGTGATCCTTCCTTCGTTGGACCAGCTGGACACTGTTCCGCTCTACCTTGATACCGGCAACGCGACCGGCGTCCAGCTCTCCACCATGAACGGGGATGCCAAGAGCAACAATGCCGGGCCCATGATGTCAGCGCCTGGTAAAGAAGCCCATGCGGAGGACTTTCTCTCCCGGCATTCGACATCGGTCCGAGCAGGCGAAAGGGTGTCCTTCGGCACCTACTTCAACGCCTTCCCTGCTAGCTACTGGCGCCGTTGGACCAACCTGGACACCGTGCGCCTCAGTGTCCGGACAACGGGAACCGGCGCCGTCAGCGTCTACAAGTCGAATGCTCGCGGTGCACTGCAGCACGTCGAGACCCAGCGGGTGAGCGCCCCGGCAACCAGCACGTTTGAGCTGAGTCTGAAGCCCTTCGGCGACGGCGGCTGGTACTGGTTCGACCTGGTGGCCGGTTCTGAGCCTCTCGTCCTTGAGGAAGCTGAATGGCAGGCCCCGGGCGCTCCGGTCAGCCAGGGCAGTGTGACCCTTGAGATCACCACGCTGAACAAGACCGATTTCTGCCTGAACAACCTGCGTATCCTGGGTGAACATCCTGAGGCACTGAAGTGCCTCAAGGAAGTCCTGATCGTTGATCAGGGTACAAAAAAGGTTGCCGACGCCGATGGGTTCGCCGAAGTAGAAGCCATGATGGACGGCAAGCTGCGGATCATCAACCAGGCGAACCTTGGCGGTTCCGGCGGATTCGCCCGCGGTATGTACGAAGCTGTTGAAAGTGGCAGCGACTATGTGCTCTTGCTGGACGACGACGTCGTTATGGAACCGGAGAGTATCTCGCGCCTGGTGACGTTCGCCGACCGGTGCAAGACCCCCACCATCGTTGGCGGTCATATGTTCGACCTGTATAACCGCACGGTTCTGCACACCTTCGGCGAGACAGTCAACCCGTACCGTTTCCAGCCGGACCAGCCGCACGAGGATCAAACGCTGGGCCATGACTTCGTGCGCTCCAACCTGCGCCAGACCTCGTGGCTGCACCGCCGGGTCGACGTCGATTACAACGGCTGGTGGATGTGCCTGATCCCTACCAAGGTCATTCGCGACATTGGACTGTCCCTTCCGGTCTTCATTAAGTGGGACGACGCCGAGTACGGCCTGCGCGCCAAGACCGCCGGTTACCCAACCGTATCGATGCCCGGCTCGGCCGTATGGCACGTGTCCTGGATCGACAAGGATGACCTCGTTGGCTGGCAGGCGTACTTCCATACCCGCAACCGGATGATCGCGGCCCTGCTGCACAGCCCGTACGAGCACGGCGGCCGGGTTGTCCGGGAAACCAGCTACATGGATCTCAAGCACTTGATCTCCATGCAGTACTACACCGCGGTGGGCCGGACGATGGCACTGCGGGATCTCCTTATGGGGCCGGACCAACTGCATGACCTGTTGCCGTCCAAGTTGCCGGAGATCCGAGGGATGGTTTCCGAGTTCTCCGATGCCCAAATCCAGTCTGAGCCGGAGGCATTCCCCGCACCGGTCATGCACAAGCCTCCGCGGCGCGGGCAGGGGTTCAGTGCGCCGTCCTACGCCACTTTGATTCCCTGGGCAGCCAAAACGGTGGTCAAGCAACTGACAAAGAAGGTGCCGGCAACAAGCGTTGAGCACCCGCAGGCGTACATCGCCCATCAGGACAACAAGTGGTGGCGCATGTCCCAGTACGACAGTGCCGTGGTGTCGAATGCCGAAGGTACCGGGGCGTCGTGGTACCGCCGCGATCCGAAGCAGGTCCGTGCACTCCTGGGCGAGAGCCTGCGACTGAACGCTGAGATCCTGAAGAACTGGCAGTCACTCAGCGACCGCTACCGCAGTGCTCTGCCGCAGATCACCTCCTTCGAAGCCTGGAAGGCCACGTTCGAGAAGCACTCGGAAGACGAGGGTCGGTAGGGTTGTCCGCCGAAGCTCTCCAGACGCCGGGGCGGGGCAGCGGATTTGCTGATTTGTTCCGCTCCCGCTTCCTGCTCAAGCTACTGGTCGCCAAGGAACTGAAGGTCCGCTACCGGGGATCAGTACTGGGACTGCTGTGGTCCTATGTGAAGCCTGCCGTGCAGTTCGTTGTCTTCTACGTTGCCCTCGGTATTTTCCTGAACATGGAACGCAGCCCGACCAACGCCAGCGGCCTGCCGAACTATGCGATCTACCTGTTCTCCGGCATTGTGCTGATCAACTTCTTTACCGAAGCCTTGGGCAATGCGTCCCGCTCGATTGTGGGCAACGGTGGACTGATCAAGAAGATCTACCTTCCACGGCAGCTCTTTCCGGTTGCATCCGTCTGGGTTTCCGGAGTCCACTTCGTCCCGCAGATCATTATTCTGCTGGTCGCCTGCCTATTCAACGGCTGGCGGCCGGGGCTGCTGCAGCTGGCGGCTGCGGCAGCGGGCTTCCTGATAGTGGCCCTCCTGGCCACTGGACTGGGCCTGCTATTTGGAGCCGTAAACGTGTATTTCCGGGACGCTGAGAACCTCGTGGATATGCTGCTGATGATTGCCACATGGGCCTCGCCGGTCCTGTATTCGTGGATCATGGTGCGTGACAAGCTCGGCGAAACGTTCTTCACCGTTTACCAGTTGAATCCGATTACCGTGGGTGTCGAAGCCTTCCACTTCGCGTTTTGGCTGCCGACCACCGACGGGGCAGAGTCTATTCCTCCGCACCTGCTCTCAGTGTGGATTCCAGTTGGTTTGGCTATCTCGGGGCTGGTCCTGCTGACCGGGCAGCTCGTTTTCCGCCGCCTTGAAGGCCGTTTCGCTCAGGAGCTCTGACCCGTGGCTACTGCCATTGAAGTAAGCAATATCAGCAAGAGATTCGTCCTGCGCCATACGCGCTCGATGAAAGAGGCATTTGTCTGGCTAATCAAGGGGCGCAAGGGCGATCTCAGCGAGAAATTTGATGCCCTGAAGGATGTGTCTCTGACCGTCGAGCAGGGTGAAACAGTAGCGCTGCTGGGCCTGAACGGGTCGGGTAAGTCGACGCTGCTGAAGCACATCTCCGGCGTGATGCGTCCCGACGCCGGCCGCGTTGGTACCAGGGGGCGTGTTGCGGGATTGATTGAAGTCGGTGCCGGATTCCACCATGACCTCAGCGGACGGGACAACGTCTACCTCAATGGCGCAATCCTCGGCATGAGTGAGCAGGAAATCGCTGAGAAGTTCGACTCGATTGTCGAATTCTCCGAAATCGGCCAGTTCATCGACACGGAGGTTAAGTTCTACTCGTCGGGTATGTACCTACGGCTTGCGTTTTCTGTCGCAGTACACACGGACCCAGAGGTTTTCCTGGTGGACGAGATCCTGGCAGTGGGAGATGAACCGTTCCAGAAGAAGTGCATTGACAAGATCAAGGAACTGGCCGGAGAAGGCAAGACGCTGGTAGTTGTCAGTCATGACCTGGACCTGGTTTCGCGCATCTGCGAACGCGGCGTCTTGCTGGAACACGGCAAGATCATCATGGACGCCCCCGTGCAGGACGTCGTCGACCGGCTTCGTGGCGTTGCCTAAGCGGACCGACCTAGCTCAGCGAACATGAAAGAGCGGAAGCCCCCGGCCGGGGGCTTCCGCTCTTTCAGTCGGTCAGAAGGACTGCGCCGCTGGGCCGACGGACTACTTTTTCTCGTCTGAGTCCAGCAGGGACATGAGGTACGCGCCGTAGCCGCTCTTGACGAGGGGCGCGGCACGCTCGCGGAGCTCGTCGTCGGAGAGGAAACCGAGGCGCCAAGCCACTTCCTCTGGAGCCCCGATTTTCATTCCCTGACGGTGCTCGATCGTGCGGATAAAGTTCGAAGCATCGTTGAGCGAATCGAATGTGCCGGTGTCCAGCCATGCAGTGCCGCGGGGAAGGATGTCCACGCGCAGCTTGCCGCGTTCAAGGTACGTCCGATTCACGTCGGTGATCTCCAGTTCACCGCGCGGGGAAGGCTTGAGCGACTTAGCGATCTCAACCACGTCGTTGTCGTAGAAATACAAGCCCGGCACGGCATACTTACTCTTCGGCTTGGCAGGCTTTTCTTCCAGCGAAAGAGCATTTCCGTCATCGTCGAATTCGACAACGCCGTAAGCGGTCGGGTCGCTGACGCGGTAGCCGAAGACGGCTCCTCCGTCGATGTTGCTGAACCGACGCAGCTGGGTGCCCATTCCGGGCCCGTAGAAGATATTGTCTCCCAGCACCAAGGCAACAGGGCCATTGCCGATGTGCTCGGCACCCAGGATGAACGCCTGGGCTAGACCATCAGGCGAGGGCTGTTGGACGTAGCTCAGAGAGATACCGAACTGGCTGCCGTCTCCGAGCAGACGCTGGAACTGGTCGGCGTCGTGGGGAGTCGTTACGATCAGGATGTCTCGAATCCCTGCAAGAATCAGTGTTGACAGCGGGTAGTAGATCATCGGCTTGTCATACACAGGGACGAGCTGCTTGCTGATTCCTAGGGTGATGGGATGCAGCCGTGATCCCGTACCGCCAGCCAATATGATTCCTCGCATGGAATAATGATGTCCCAGAGAGCTGGGCCCGCAAAATCTGTCGGGCCCTGGCGCGTTCCGGTTTCAGGGAAGTGTCCGCTCTTTCCCAAGGATAGGTTCACTTTTGCGCGATTCCGGTACGCCAGACACTGAGCGGGGACAAGGGGCAGGAGGAACTATCGGCAGGTCTTCCGCGGCCGGTGTGGGGGCCGCTTCTCTGGTCTCAGCCGCAGTGGGCTACGCGGTCCTGCTGATCTCCGCCCGGACTCTCTCGCCTGAGGAGAACGCCGGCTTCCTCACCTTCTGGTCCTTTGTCTTCTTTGTGTTCGGCGTGCTTGGCGGCATAGTCATAGAGTCGACCCGGGCCGCCAGGTCCTCCCTTGAATCCGGACCGCATCCATCAGGCGCCCGTATCGGCCCGGTCGCCGTCGGTCTGGGAGCCGCTGCTGCACTAATCCTGCTGGCTACGTCCGTCCTCTGGGGTGAGCCCCTGTTCGGATCTTCAGCGCTCTATCTGGTGCCGATCGTCTGCATTGCGGCGCTGCTGTACTCCGGGCATGCCAGCACTGTCGGTTCCCTCGGCGGCAGCGGGCGTTGGAGCGAGTACTCCGCTGTTACCGTCGCCGAGTCGTTCCTGCGGCTGGCGGGGGTGGGAGCGGCCGTCCTGGTTGGGGCAAGCATCGGCGGCCTCGCCGCTGCCACCGCACTGGGCGCGGCGGCCTGGCTGCTTTTCCTCCTGCTCTCGAAGCGCACACGAAGCTCGTTTACGGTCCGGGCAGATGTTCCCAACCGCGATTTCGTCCGCAACATCCTGCACGCCTGCCTCGCTGCTACGGCCAGCTCCGCCCTGCTCGTGGGGTTCCCGGTCATGCTGAAATTCACGACGACGGACAGCGTCTACCTTGCGTCAGCACCGCTGCTGATGGCACTGTCCCTAACCCGGGCCCCACTGATGATTCCGCTGATGGCCTACCAAAGCGTGGCGATCACCCACTTCATGGCCCGGAAGTCGGAGGGCGCCAAAGCCTACCTGCCGCTGTTCCTGGTGGTGCTGGGGGTTGCTGCTGCCGGTGCGGTGGCGGCAGGGCTGATCGGTCCCTGGCTCATGGTGTTCCTGCTGGGGCCGGACTATCACATTGACGGATTGGTCCTGGCCGCTTTGACCCTGGACTCAGGGTTCCTTGCCCTGCTGACCCTTACGGGTTCACTGGCCGTTGCCTCCAACCAGCACCGTGCCTATTCCCTGGGCTGGGTCGCGGCAGCGGCTGTGTCGCTGGCGATGCTGTTCCTGCCCGTCGGCATGGAACTCAAAACGATCCTCAGCCTGGCCGCCGGGCCGTTGTGCGGTGTGGTGGTCCATACATGGTTTGTGCAGAGCAGCCTTCGGAACCGGTCCGGGCTGACGAGCTAAGCGGCACCGGGCGCTCAACCCCGGGCGTTACGGGAACCGGTAGGCTGGTGCCATGCAGAAACTCCTTGTTACCGGCGGTGCCGGCTTTATTGGTTCAAACTTCGTGCACTACGCGCTGGCCAACACGGATTCTTCGATCACGGTTCTGGACAAGCTCACCTACGCCGGCAACTTGGCCTCGCTGCAGGGCCTCCCTGAGGACCGCTTCACCTTTGTTCAGGGTGACATCTGCGACAACGGCCTCGTTGACACCCTCGTGCAGGAGACTGACGTCGTTGTCCACTACGCAGCCGAGTCCCACAACGATAATTCCCTCCACGATCCGCGGCCGTTCCTGGATACCAACATCATCGGCACCTACACGCTGATCGAGGCTGCCCGGAAGCACGGCAAGCGCTTCCACCACATCTCCACGGACGAGGTCTACGGCGACCTGGAACTCGATGACCCGGAGCGGTTCACCGAATCCACTCCGTACAACCCCTCCAGCCCGTACTCCTCCACCAAGGCCGGTTCGGACCTGCTGGTGCGTGCCTGGGTCCGGTCCTTCGGCCTGCAGGCGACCATCAGCAACTGCTCCAACAATTACGGGCCGTACCAGCACGTGGAGAAGTTCATTCCGCGGCAGATCACCAACGTGATTGATGGCATCCGTCCCAAGCTCTACGGTGCCGGCGAGAACGTCCGCGACTGGATCCACGCCAACGACCACTCTTCCGCCGTCCTCACGATTATCGAGAAGGGCGAGATCGGGCAGACCTACCTGATCGGCGCTGACGGTGAAAAGAACAACAAGGAAGTTGTCGAGCTGATCCTGAAGCACATGGGCCAGCCCGCTGACGCCTATGACCAGGTCATCGACCGGCCCGGACACGACCTGCGCTACGCCATCGATTCGTCGCGCCTGCGCACTGAACTGGGCTGGGAACCGAAGTTCTCCAACTTCGATCAGGGCATCGAAGCCACCATCGCCTGGTACCGGGAGAACGAAGCCTGGTGGCGTCCGCAGAAGGCCGAGACCGAGGCCAAGTACAAGGTCCAGGGACAGTAACCGCGATGGTTGAATTCTCCAAGGCCCTCACTGCCCGCGAAACTGCAATTCCCGGCGTCGTTCTCTACGACCTGCCTGTCCACGGCGACAACCGCGGCTGGTTCAAGGAAAACTGGCAGCGGGAGAAGATGCTGGCGCTGGGACTGCCTGACTTTGGGCCGGTCCAGAACAACATTTCCTTCAACGAAAAGGCCGGCACCACCCGGGGCATCCATGCCGAACCGTGGGACAAGTACATTTCGGTGGCTACTGGCCGGATCTTCGGCGCGTGGGTGGACCTGCGCGAAGGCCCCAGCTTCGGAACCGTATTCACGGCAGAGCTGGACCCCAGCCAGGCCATTTTCATTCCCCGAGGGGTAGGAAACGCCTTCCAGACGCTGGAAGACAACACCGCCTACACCTACCTGGTGAATGACCACTGGAGCGCGGACGCGCAGGGTCAGTACACCTTCTTGAACCTCGCAGACGAGACAGCCGCCATTGAATGGCCCATCCCGCTGGAACAGGCTGAGCTGTCGGACAAGGACAAAGCGCACCCCCGCCTGGCAGATGTGGTGCCAATGAAGCCGCGCCGCATTCTTGTTCTCGGTGCCGACGGACAGCTGGGTAAGGCACTGCGCAAAACGTACGACGACGATTCCTCCGTTGAGTTCGCCGGCCGGGCCGAGTTTAACCTGGCTGATCCTGCCTCCTACGAGCGGAACTGGAAGAACTACTCCGCCATCATCAACGCAGCTGCCTACACTGCCGTGGACGCAGCGGAGACCCCGGAAGGCCGCCGGCTCGCCTGGGAGATCAACGTCAGCGCGGTTGCCCGGCTGGCCAGGGTCGCCGCCCAGAACAGGCTGACGCTGGTGCATGTTTCCAGCGACTACGTCTTCGACGGCACGGTTCAGACCCACACGGAGGACGAGCCCTTCTCACCCCTGGGTGTGTACGGGCAGACCAAAGCCGCTGGCGACGCCGTCGTCTCCGTGGTTCCGCAGCACTACATTGTCCGGACCAGCTGGGTCATCGGCGAAGGCAGCAATTTCGTGCGCACCATGGCCTCGCTCGCCGAGCGGGGCATCCGCCCGTCCGTGGTCAACGACCAGATCGGGCGTCTCTCCTTCACCGAGGACATCGCGGCCGGTATAGCACACCTGCTTGCCAGCGGGGCCCCGTACGGGACCTACAACCTCAGTAACACCGGTGAGCCGGCCAGCTGGGCGGAGATCGCTGCGTCGGTGTATGAGCTGACCGGAAAACCCCGCGGGGCCGTCTCCGGCGTCAGCACCGAGGAGTATTTCCGGGACAAGGACGCCGCACCGCGGCCGTTGAACTCCGCACTGGACTTGGGCAGGATCGAAGCTGCGGGCTTCCGGCCAGGGGATGCGGGGGAGCGCCTGGCCGACTACGTTGCCGGGGCGCCCAATGCCTGAGCCGGGCGCCACTGTCGGGATCTACATACCGTTCTGGGGCGAATTGGAGTACCTGCGGACCGCCGTTGAAAGTGTGCAGGCGCAGACTGACCCGGACTGGAGCCTGACCGTAGTCAATGACGCGCATCCGGACCGATCGGTGGATGCGTACTTCGGAACGCTCACGGATCCCCGCATCCGGTATGTGAGGAACGAAGCCAACTGCGGCATCACGGAGAACTTCCGGCGGTGCGTGCAGATGGCTACTGAGCCGCGGATCGTCGTGATGGGCTGTGACGATTTCCTGCTGCCCGGCTACGTGGAAACGGTCCGGCGTGCCCACGCACTGCACCCGCAGGCAGGGCTGATTCAGCCCGGCGTCGTGGTTAAGGACGAACACGGAGAGACAGTCAGCACCCTGGCTGATTCGGTGAAGCAGAAACTCATGCGCCCGCGCAGCAGCGAGCCCGTCCTGCTAGGCGGGGACAAACTGGCCGCCAACCTGATGCAAGGGAACTGGCTTTACTGGCCGTCCCTGGCCTTCCGCCGTGACGCGATTCAGAAGCACGATTTCCGTGACGGTTTCCCGGTCATCCAGGACTTGGCACTGATCCTGGACCTGCTCCTGGACGGGGAGGACCTGCTCCTGGTTCCACAGACGGTTTTCGCCTACCGCCGTCACAGCTCCAGTGCCTCGTCACTGGAGCTGCTGGACGGTTCCCGCTTCGAGGGGGAGCGGCGCTTCTTCCGGCACGCTGTTCAGCTGGCCGGGCCCCGCGGATGGAAGCGGACCGTCCGGGGCGCGCGCATGCACCTGACATCCCGCCTGCATGCCCTGGTGCTGCTGCCCGCAACGCTGCGACGCGGTGATTTGCGCACAGCAGTGCTGGTCCTGCGGCACGCCTTCGGTAGCTAGGCACATCTGCATATAGGAAAGGCCCCGGCTTGAAATTCAAGCCGGGGCCTTTCCTATGGTTTTAGTGGCTAGGAGCAGCCCACGAACTCGTACAGCGAAGCCTCGCCCACGCTGGCAACCTTTTGGAAGTCAGGGTCCGAGTCGATGTCTTCGATGCCCGGATACTCTGCGGTTCCGTTGTTGATCTGCCGCGTGCCGAAGTCCAGGACGTAGTCGACGCCGGTTGCCTCCACTGCATCGCACACCTCGGGCATCGAATCGGCGTCCTTGAGGCTGTTGTCGATCACCGCCGCTTCGGGACTCGTATTGGAGAGTGTGTGCTTGTAAGTGGTGTCCCTGTCCGCAATCGCGTAGGCCAGGGCGGCGCCGGTCCATGGGTTCACCGCGATTACGGCATCGGGTTCGGTGAGTTCGGGGAGCTGGCGTAGCAGTTCAAGCTCGTCGGTGGAGACCAGCGCAGAATCATCGTTCACAGCGTACGAGTTCCGGGCGCTGGAGACGGCGGCGTCCATGCTGGCTCCTTGAGTCAGCGGAACCAGAGCCAGGATTGCAACCAGGCCCAGGACGAACGGAGCGGCCCCTGAAACGGCACCCGCCGTTCCGGCAACCCGCGCGCGGACCCAACGGTCCACAGGCTCAAGGACAAGCTGGAGGCCCAGAATGGCGAGCGGTGCGCCCATGATGGGAAGGATCGCAGCCAGACGGTACGGGTCGTTGTACCAGACGCCGGTGATGAACATCCGGTTTTCCGTGATGGGGTAACCGGCTGCTACCACAAAGAGCCAGACGCTCAGCAGGTATCCGCCTGCCACCCAGAGCAGCCGGGGACGGCGGAAGCAGTAAACGAGGCCCAGCAGGACCAGGACACTGATGAAGACGGCAGCGGGGCGCCCGAACGGTGCGTTCAGCAGCGCCTCGCCGAAGGCCTGCGGTGCTGTTTCCACTCGGTCCCAGAAAGCAGCCTCTTCCGGAGGGCGGATAACGTTCCACAGTACGAAGAAAATGGTGAAAGCGGCGGCTGTAGCCAGAGTCGCGAACAGATAGCGGGTCCTGGCGGCCCCCGACCGGTACAGCCCTGCAAGGCCCCGGATGTATGCAGAAAGTACCGCCGGGACAGCGAGGGCAAAGAGCGTCATGACGCCGTTGGGGTGACTGACGGCCACTCCCGGTACGGTCAGCATTGCCAGCAGGATCAGGGTGACAACGGGGATGTCCGGGTGGGGGAGCTGGCGCAGGATGCCGGCCAGGATCATCAGCGCGGCCGGGACCATCGCCAGGGACAGCAGGTTCGGGTAAAGCACTCCGAAGTCCATGAGCAGGATGGGGAAGGCCGAGAAGCTGCCCACCAGCACACCCGCACCCAGGATGGCCGCAGGTGCAAGCTTGGCGAGTCGGCGCACAGCGAACAGCACGCTCAGCGGCCAGACGGCTGCCGAAACCGCAATGATTCCCGCGCTGGTGGCAGCGGTTATCGGAGCTCCGGAGAGCTGGACAATCAGTGAGACGAATCCGTGCCACGCAGCCGGGTAGAAATAGGCCGGCTGGTCAGCGGTCGTCATGGAGGTCAGGTTCAGCGAGGACGCGTTTCCGGTATCCAGAATGTACCGGACGGCGTTGAGATGGAAGTTGTTGTCAAAGGTCTGCGAGAAGTTCTCCGGTGCCCCGATGATATGCACAACCTGCCACCCGATCAGCAGGAACGCCGCTGCGGCAGCAACGAACCAAGGCCCCTGGTGCCGCAGGAAGGAGTGCTCGGCGGAACCGGCAGTCCGTGCGGGGTACCAGGAGAAACGAGTAATGCCGAAGCACGCCGCCAGGACCAGCACCGTGAGGACCAGGACCGGTAATATGCTCCAGCCAATTCCGGCGAACGGGGCTGCGACGGCGCTGACGCTGATCAACGTGACCGTCACCAGCGGGGCCAGCGCAACGGCGTCGAATAGGCGAAGCCTCAGGACCAGGCCGATAGCAAGGCCCGGCACAGTAAGCAGTGCCAGGGCGGTGAGTATTGCGGGAAGGGCCCCGAGCCAATCCATGCGTAAAAATCCTCCGGTGTGTAGGCGGGCTGCAAGGCCCCGCCAATTCTAGCCGTTTTAGGCGCAGATGCCTGCTTCGGTGCCGGGGCGAAAGTGGCGGCGGATCAGGGACTTCTATAGCCTGTACCTACTATGCGTACACGTGGCGGGGCGTCAGAACCGCAAAACCCGCAGGCACCAGCCATCACCAGCACAGGTACCGCCGCCGTCATTACTGCTTTCAACCCTCCTGTAGAACTCGCCCGCCGGGTCGCCTCCATGATCGAGCAGTTCCAAGCCGTGGCCGTGGTCGATGATGGCTCCGCAGCCGGCGCCGACGTGCTGGCGGAGTGCGAGCGCCTTGGCGCAACGGTCCTTAGGCAGGACCGGAACAAGGGGATTGGGGCTGCCCTTAATGCGGGCATAACAGCCCTGCTGGAGAAGTACCGCGGACTTTCATACATCGTGACCTTCGACCAGGACTCTGAACCGCCCACCGGACTGCTGCACAAGTATGAGCAGGCACGGCAGGCTGCAGCCGCGGACGGACTCGCGATCGGTACCGTCAGCCCCGAAAGCGTCTCGGGGAGCCGGGTGCTGAGCCGGGGCGGAAGCGGCGGTTACTTGGAAGTCGCCGAGCCCATCCAGTCGGCGCTGCTCGTCTCACGGGCCGCATTGGACGCCGTCGGCGGTTTTGATGAGGGCCTCTTCATTGACGGAGTGGATACAGACTTCTACTGGCGCCTGCGCGAGGCCGGCTTCTCCGCCGTCGCTGCCCCCGGCGTCGCGCTGGAACACTCGCTGGGAACGCGCACGCAGGCACGTCTGCTGGGCCGCCCGCTGTGCGTCCGAAACCAGCCTGTTGAGCTGATGCAGAGCGCCCCATTCCGCTACTACTACATCGGCCGAAACCGTATTCACCTGCTGCGCCGGTACTTCAGCACCCGGCCGAGCTGGATGCTGCGCGGACTCGCCCTGGACCTAAGGCATGTGATTGTTGTCGTTCTCCTGGGGTCCGGGCGTCGGGAGCGGCTGGGGTATTTTGTAAGGGGGACCGCCGACGGGATGCGGGGCCGGACAGGCAAAGCCCAGGACACGAGGTGAGGAAGTCTATGGACGCCTCGGCAGCGAACACTCAACCACAGCAGAATAGGTATGCAGAGCGCGTGGAACAAGCTGAAAATCCATCGGCCGGCCGGCTACTGGTCATCATGCCTGCCTGGAACGAATCCGCCTCGGTAGGCAACACCGTTACGGAAGTCATCCGGACAGTGCCCAACTGCGACGTCCTGGTCGTGGACGACGGGTCGACGGACAACACGGCGGACCTGGCTGAAGCCGCAGGCGCTGCAGTGCTCCGGCTGCCCTTCAACCTGGGCGTCGGCGGTGCCATGCGCGCCGGCTACAAGTACGCCCAGCGGTGGAATTACAGCCAGGCGATCCAAGTGGACGCGGATGGACAGCACGACCCCAAGGACCTGATCAACGTGGTCAAGGGTTTGGAAGTTGCAGACATCTCCATCGGAGCCCGATTCGCGGAGAAGGGCAACTATGAAGTCCGCGGGCCGCGCAAATGGGCCATGGTCTTCCTCGGCTGGGCAATTTCCCGGATCGCCAAGACCAGGCTCACTGACGTCACATCCGGCTTCCGGGCAGCAAACACTCGAGCCATCGCACAGTACTGCGAGCACTATCCCGCTGAGTACCTCGGGGATACGATCGATTCGCTGGTAGTTGCAGTACGATCCGGTCTCACCGTGACCCAGGTGCCCGTGGAAATGCGTCCCCGGCAGGGCGGTCAGCCCAGCCACAACCCGGTCAAGGCCGCCCTCTACCTCGGCCGCAGCGGATTCGCGCTGCTGATCGCCATGACCCGCAAAAAGACCCGGCTCGCCGGCACGGAAGGAGCAGCTGAATGAACACCGTGCTGCCGTTCATCCTGGCGCTCGCCGTCGTCGGTTCTGTAATCTGGCTGCTCCGCCAACGCAAGCTGCGCGAGAAGTATGCTGCACTCTGGATCTTGGTAGGCCTGGTCACGCTGATCCTGGCGGGTTTCCCCCAGCTGCTCGACTGGGCTACCGAAATCTCCGGCTTCGCGCTGCCCTCCAACCTTCTTTTCATGCTGGCGATCTTCCTGCTGATGGGCGTGTGCCTGCACCTTTCGCTGGAAATCTCCGTGGTGGAGGACGAAACGCGGGCACTGGCAGAGGAAACCGCCATCCTGCGCAGCCAGCTTGACGGTCTGCAGAACCAGGTAGAGCGCCTTAAGCATCAGGTCTCGGCTGCCAACGGCGGCTGCCCGGAGCATCTGCCGCCGGGAGAACACCAGTGAGCGGACAGGTACGGGCCAGCGTCTGCATGGCCGCCTACAACGGATCCCGCTGGATTGGCGAGCAGATCGAATCGATCCTCGCGGACCTGGGCCCGGAAGACGAATTGGTCGTTGTGGATGACAAGTCCACGGACAACACAGCGGACGTCGTCGCCGCAATCGGCGACCCCCGGATCCGCCTGGTGCGGTCCGAGATCAACGAACGCTACGTCCGGACTTTCGGCAAGGCAGCGGCCCTGGCCCGCGGGCAGTACATATTCCTGGCAGACCAGGACGACATCTGGGTTCCCGGCCGGACAGCAAAAATGATCGACGCCCTGGGAAAGACCGCCATGGTTGCCGGGAATGTTGCTCTTTTCGGCGGGCCGGCGGAGAACGCACCGTGGTCCCTGCGCGCCAGGGACTCAAACCGGCGCCTGGCCAACATCGTCGGAGTGATGGTGGGGTACCGCCCCTACTACGGCTGCGCCATGGGCTTCCGCCGCGACTTCGCGGACGTTGTACTGCCCATGCCGCGGTTCCTTTACGAATCGCATGATCTCTGGATGGCACTGGCCGGCAACCTGGCGGGTGAAATGACGCACCTGGGTGAACCGGTGCTGTACCGCCGGTTACACGAGGACAATGAGACTCCACGCCACTGGCGCCGCCTGGATCGAAT
Source organism: Arthrobacter koreensis (assembly GCF_009193255.1). Classification (GTDB taxonomy): domain Bacteria; phylum Actinomycetota; class Actinomycetes; order Actinomycetales; family Micrococcaceae; genus Arthrobacter_B; species Arthrobacter_B koreensis. The sequence continues at coordinate 186,925 of NZ_WACG01000001.1, read as the reverse complement.
TCTCAAAGCACGCTGGATGCTGTTGCGCGCACTTGTCACCGCAGGCTTCCGTCTTCGGCAGCGGTCCCGGCGCGCTGCCTGAGCATTTCAGTTAGTATCCCTGAAACAGCGGCGGGCCCCCAAGGGAGGCCCGCCGCTGTTTAACGTTTCTGCGACTCTGCCTAGCGCGCTGCGCCAACGCTCGTACCGGTGCCCCGGTCCCAGCGGCCGGTCAGCGGGCGGTCCCCGGCGTTGCCGAACTGGAAGCTGCTGCTGGCAGTGGGTCGGATGTTGCTGTTGGTCAAATACCAGTAGTTGCCGCGTTTAACACCCACGGTAGTGAAGCGGTCATTGTTCCAGTCCCCGGACACCGGAGTATCACCGGCATTGCCGAACAGGAAGGAGCCCGCGACGCCGGGCCGAATGTTGCTGTTTGTCAGGTAGAAGCGTTGGGCAACGCCCTCAGGACGGCCGACTCCGAGGGTGTCGTAGCCGTCCCCATCCCAATCTCCGACAATAGCGGTGTCCCCGGCCGCACCAAACGCGAAGACGCCGTCCGCTGCTCCGCTGGTAACCGAGTTCTTTAGGTAGACCATGCCGTTACGGAACACACCGATAGTGTCCCGGCCATTTCCGTCCCAGTCGCCGCAAATGGGCTGGTCTCCGGGATCCCCGTAGCGAACCTCACGGACTGTTGCTGTGCCGGTCAGGGAATCGCGGATGTACCAGGTGCCGTTTCGGAAGGCTGCTGGAGTTGCAATACCGTCCCCGTTCCAGTCACAGGTCAGGTACTGGTCGCTGGCGTTTCCGTACTCGAGCCCCTTCGCAGGATTACTACGGTAGTAGAGCTGTCCCGGGCGTCCCACCGATGACTGGCGTGCGAAGCTGCGCAGCTGGTCCACCGAACCCTGGTAAACGTTTGAATCACCTTCGAACGGACCGGTGCTGCTGTATTGCCAAAGCGTGTACCGTGACCAGCCGTTGGGCAGCGCGCCGGGGCCGGTGGTGTTGTAGGCGGCGATGTGCAGGGGCTGCGCCGCGAAGGCGCTTGAGTTGCCCGTGCAGGTGCGCCACCAGTCGGTGGTGGTGTAAATCATCGGCAGTCGTCCCGTGCGGGCTGAGACTGTCTGCGAGAAGTCCCTGATCCAAGACACCATCTGGCCCGCGGACATGTTGTAGCAGGTGTTGCCCAGGGAGGGGTAGGGGTTGTATTCGATGTCCAGCAGCGGCGGCAGGGTATTGCCGTCGGCAGACCAGCCGCCGCCGTTGTTCACGAAATAGTTCGCCTGGGCGGCACCGCTGGAAACGTTGGGAATGGCGAAGTGGTAGGCGCCCCGCAGCATTCCTACGGACGAAGAGCCGTTGTACTGGCTGGAGAACAGCGGGTTCTTGTAGGACGTGGCTTCGGTGGCCTTGACGTAGGCGAAGCGCGCGCCCTGGTTCCATGCGCGGTTCCAGTTGACGGCTGTCTGGTGGCTGCTGACATCCATGCCCTGGAGTCCGGATGGCTGCCACGTTGCTGCGAGGGAGACGGACGGGGCGTCAGCGGTGTGAAGTGCGGGCGCGGCAAGCGGAACGCTTGCCGGTGCGGCTGCGCCGGCGGACGACGGCGCCGCTGCCCCGGGAAAGCCGCCCCCGGTGACGGTGGCGGCGGACGGATCGGTGGCCAGCTCCGGATCTGCCAGGCCGCTGATGATCAGTTTATCCTCGGCATCGAGGCGCTCCGCGATTTCCCCGCCGCCGGGGGACTGCGGGTCCCGGGTCTCCTCCAGGCGCTCAAGGCCCTGGCCCATCTTGGCGCCGAGGATACCGATGATTTCAGCGAGCTCCTCCTCGGTCAGCGCGGAGGGGTCCGCGACCTCGCTTTCAGCGGGTTCCGGGACGGCAGGGGACGACGACGGCGCGTTTACCTCCGGTGCTGCCGGTGTGGGCGCTGCTGATTCCGGCGCGGTTTCCGGAGCCAGGTCCGGGAGCTGTCCCGGAGTTTGCGCGGGTTCGGACTGCTGGGGTTCCTGGCTCTCCGGGGACACCGGCGCGGATTCGGCGGGTTCCTGAATCGTGGGGGCAGGGCCAGCGGGCGACGTTTCGGTGACGGAGTGCTCCGGCGGGAGCTGGGAGGCAGAGGCAGGGGCCGCGGTCGCGGCGAGAGCCACGCAGAGCAGACCTGCCAACACGGAAGCTGATTGACGATGTTTCACGGGATCTCCAGGGTGCGGTGAACTTCACTCTGAACCTTACCGGGACGGTTGGGGATACTGTGACCAGTGGCGTTCAGAGGGAGGTCGCAAACTAGCGATCAGGAGACTGCAACGATTGGGGTTTCGCGGACATTCGGACCCAGCGGCACTACGTGCGCCTACAGGCGTTTATCCACATTAGGTACCCTTCACTCTCGTCAGGTGCTAATAATTCCCCTATCCTCGCCCGCATGGCCTCACTGGCCTGCAGAAACAGTCTCATTCTCGTTGCCGCGGACGGAACGCCGCGGCAGGATCCGGGGGAGCACGAATGGACGCGGTGCGAATTGTCGAAGACGAGGTACGCGAGCTCATCCGCGTCCGCGGGCTGGACCCGGCACGCCAGGCCGGTGAAGTCCGGCGGCTGGTCGACGCCGCGGTCCAGGACTACGACGACCGCTCGCTGCTCGGCTCGCTTCCCGCACTGGGCCATCTCGAGCGGGCTGCCAAACAGGTTTTTGACTCAGTCGCTGGCTACGGAGCCCTTCAGCCCCTGCTGGATGACCCGAGCGTGGAAGAAGTCTGGATCAACTCGCCCGGGGAAGTGTACGTAGCCCGCGACGGGCGTTCGGAACTGACCGCACTCAACCTGACTACCGAGCAGATCCGGGACCTGGTGGAGCGGATGTTGAAGTCTTCGGGCCGGCGCCTGGACCTGTCCTCGCCTTTCGTTGACGCAGCACTTCCGGACGGATCACGGCTGCATGTGGTCATACCGGATGTGACGCGTCGGCACTGGGCGGTGAACATCAGGAAGTTCATAGTCAGGGCCAGCCGGCTGGAACACCTCGTGGAACTTGGAACCCTGACGCCCCAGGCCGCGAAGTTCCTCTCAGCGGCGGTGGCCGGAGGCCTCAACATCCTGGTCTCGGGAGCCACACAGGCCGGCAAGACGACATTGCTGAATTGCCTCGCAGCGTCCATAGGCGCACGGGAAAGGGTAGTGACGGTCGAGGAAATTTTCGAGCTCCAGCTGCCGCTGCGGGATGTTGTCGGCCTGCAGTGCAGGCAGCCCAACCTTGAAGGCACTGGGGAGATACCGCTGCGGCGCCTGGTCAAGGAAGCCTTGCGTATGCGGCCAGACCGACTGATTGTTGGGGAAGTCCGGGAAGCGGAGAGTCTGGACATGTTAATTGCTTTGAATTCAGGCCTTCCTGGAATGTGCACCGTCCACGCAAACAGCGCCCACGACGCCGTCACCAAGATCTCAACACTGCCGCTACTGGCGGGCGCCAATATTTCAAGCTCCTTCGTGGTGCCGACTGTTGCCTCGTGCATCGATCTGGTGGTCCACTGCGTCCGGACTCCCGCCGGCAAACGGGAGGTGGCGGAAATCCTGGCCCTGGGGCGAAGGGTAGAGAACGGTGTCATAGAGTCGACGCTGGTGTTCCACCGTGAGAACGGAAGGCTGGAGGCCTCACCGTCATCGCTGCCCTCACCGGACAAGTTCGCCCGTGCCGGAATGAACCTGGCCGACCTCCTGGAACCGGCAGCATGAGCGCGATCGCCGGACTGACACTGGGCCTGGGCCTGTTCCTGGTGTGGTGGTCCTGCTGGGTCGTTCCGGAGAGGGCACCGAAGCCTCGTCGACCTGGGCGGCTCGAGGAGTTGCTGCGGACATCAGGCGTCAGCCGCGTGACGCCGGGAGGACTCATTCTCAGCAGCGCACTGCTTGGCATGCTGGTCCTCCTCACGGCGTGGGTCCTCACCGGTTCTCTCCCGATAGCGGGCTGCTTTGGGGTCTTCGCCTCGGCCCTTCCCGTGACGGCGGTACGCTGGCAGGCCGCCAGGCGGAGTGCCTCGCTCTTGGAACTGTGGCCTGACGCGGTCGACCACCTGCGCTCTGCCATACGCGCCGGAATGTCCCTGCCTGAAGCTCTTATCCAACTGGGGGACAATGGACCCGAGGAGCTTCGGGCGCCCTTCCGGGAGTTCGGTGCCGACTACCGTTCCGGGGGCTCGTTCGATGAGGCACTGGACGCGCTCAAAGACCGCCTCGCGGATCCGGTGGGGGACCGGATCGTAGAATCCCTGCGCATAACCCGGCAAGTTGGCGGATCGGATCTCGGACGGCTGCTGGGGACGCTGGCCGAGTTCCTCCGGGAGAACGCACGGACACGCAGCGAATTGCTGGCCAGGCAGTCCTGGACCATCAACGCGGCCAGGCTCGCCGTAGCAGCGCCGTGGATAGTCCTAGTACTTATGGCCACTGCCCCTGAAGCCGTAGAAGCCTACAACACGCCTGCGGGAGCTGCTGTCCTGGCCGCTGGCATGGTCATTTCCGTGGGTTGCTACCGCCTGATGCTCCGCATAGGAGCGCTGCCTGCCGAGAGAAGGGTCCTGCGGTGAGCGGCGTCTGGCCCTTGGCCATGCTGATGGGCGCATGCCTTGGGACCGGATTGTGGTTGGCCGTCGTCCGCCTTCCGTTCCTGCGTCCCACCTCGTTTGCGGATCGGATTGCACCCCAGCTGCGTTCCGCGTCCCCGGGCTCCAGGCTCCTCGCACCCGCGGACGTCACACCATTTGGTCCCCTTGAACGTGTTTTCCGGCCTCTGCTAGCCGAACTGGCGGGAAGGCTCGAACGCATAAACCCAGCGGCGTCCTCGCTGCAGAAACGCTTGGACCGCGCCGGAAACCATATGAGCGTCCTGGAATTCCGCTCAGCCCAGCTCCTATTTGCGGGCGCGGGGCTGCTGTCTGGCGGAGCCTGCGGCATCTGGCTTGCAGCCAACGGGCACATCTCGGTTCCGGCCGTCGCAACGCTGGCCCTGGCCACGGGGGTGCTGGGGTACTTGCTCCGCGACTACTTGCTGACCAGGCAGGTCAAGAAGCGCGAGGCGCTCATGCTCGCGGAGTTTCCCAGCCTCGCCGAGATGATGGCGCTGGCCGTCGGCGCCGGGGAGAGCGCCGGCGGTGCCTTGGAACGTGTTGCCCGCACCTCGGGCGGAGAACTGTCCAAGGAATTCGGGCGTGCCCTCGCGGAGACGCGCTCGGGGACGCCGTTATTGGCGTCCCTGGGCAACATCTCGAAACGCACCCAGTTGGCTCCGCTCTCAAGGTTCGTGGACGGAATGTCCGTGGCTATCGAACGTGGAACCCCTCTGGCAGATGTCCTGCGCTCGCAGGCACAGGACGTCCGTGACATGGCCAAGCGCGAACTGATGGAGGAAGCCGGCAAGAAGGAAATCGCGATGATGGTTCCCCTGGTCTTCGGTGTCCTTCCGCTGACCGTCCTCTTCGCGGTCTTCCCCGGCCTCTCCCTTCTCAGCATTGGACTTTGATGTCACCAGTGAAATCGCAAACCACTACCCACCGGAAAACCAACGAAAGGACTTCCATGAGAACCCGAATCGCTCTGCGGATGTTGCCGGCCCTCCTAGCTGCCAGCATCATGACCCGGCTTCAGGCAGCATTGCATCCCCCAATCTCCGAGAGGGAGCGGGGCGACGTCCCCGGTTGGGTCATGATCACACTTATGTCCGCCGTATTGGTTGCCGCGATCCTCACCGTGGCGCGGCCCGCCCTGGTATCCCTCTTTGAATCAGCAATCGCCCAAGTCCAGAAGTAGGGGCGGGGACAAAAGCAGGGACGCTGCCAGCCGGGGAGGTGTTCGAAGTTGGCACGCCGCCAGCGGGAACGCCCTCAGCACTGGGGGCGGCGTCAGAAGTCACCACGCAGACAGCGGGAACGCCCTGAGCACTGGCGGCGGTGCCAGAAGTTACCACGCCGCCACCAAGGACGCCCTCAGGACTAGGACCGCCACCGGCACCAGGAACGCCACGATAACGAGGGCTGACGCCGGAAAGGGGGATGAACCGATCCAAGAACGTGATTCCGGTTCCGCCGTTGTTGACTTCGTCCTGGTGGGTGCCCTGCTGACTGTCATCGTGGTGGCAGTGATACAGCTGGCTCTGGTGCTGCACGTGCGCAACACCCTCACGGATGCAGCAGCGTCCGGTGCACGCTACGGGACTCTGGCAGACCGGAACGCACAGGACGGCGTGGAACGGGCCCGGCAATTGATCTCCGGTTCCCTAAGCCCCGAATTTGCGCAGGACATTTCCTATGCGCGGACTGAGGATTCGGGGCACACAATGCTCAAGGTCACGGTGCGCGCTCCGCTGCCGGTCATTGGCCTGATTGGCCCGCAGGGAGGAATCGAGGTGGCAGGACATGCCTACTGGCCGGACTGATGGATTGCCGCCCGCGCCGGGCACGGACCACCGGGAAGAGAACGAGGAAGGAAGCGCCGCGGTCGAATTTGTCTTCCTGGGAGTCCTGCTGCTGGTTCCGTTGGTCTACCTGATCCTCACTGCCGGTCAGGTCCAGGGGGCCGCCTACGCAATGGTCGGTGCTGCGGAGCATGCAGCGAAGGTCTACGCGGCGGCTTCTCCTGAAGACGGACCGGACGGGCAGGCACGGGCTGCGGCGGAACTGGCACTCACTGATTTTGGATTCGACCCCGGTGCCCTTGAGCTCCAGATAACGTGCAGCCCGGAATGCGGAGTCCCAGGATCGACAGTGACGGTCACGGCCGCCATGAACGTGCCACTCCCGTTCGCCGGCGCTTTAGGGGCGGATTTGGCGCCAGTACGGGTCGATTCGACATCCATGCAGACGGTTGAGAGGTACGGATGACCGATCTATGCCGCGCATGTCCGGAAGCAGCATCGGACGCCCGTGACTCAGGCCAGGTCGGAGTGCTGATCCTTGGATACGTGGTCCTGGCGCTGCTGGTTATCACCGTGATTGCAGCGGCCTCGTCGGTTTACCTGGGCCACAAGAAGCTCCTGTCCGCTGCTGACGGGGCGGCGTTGGCGGCTGCCGATACCTTCTCACTGGCGCAGGTGCAGGGCTCGGGCGGGTCTGCCCCGGTGGCTCTCCTGGATTCGGGCCGGGTAACCGCACAGGTCCAGAGCTACCTGGAGCAAAGCCGCGCAGGAGAGGCGACTCCATCCCTCCGGATCGAGCCGGAAACCGGCACCCCGGACGGGCGCACCGCACGCGTGGTCCTGTCCGGCGTCGTTCATCCGCCGATCGTGAACTTCCTCGTTCCGAACGGTATCCGGATCACCGCTGAAAGCGACGCGCGGGCTCGCCTGACCCGCTAAGTCCCGGTCGGGGCCAGACGCCGATGCCCTGCGCTCAGGCAGGCCCTCGGTGAGACGCCAATTCCCGGCCCGGCGCGGCGCTGGCGCGCCCGTGCTCACACCGGCCGCTGCCAGGCGCGCACCCGGTCGTCCAGCCCCCGCCGCGCGCTCCCGCGAGGCAGCAAAGCTAGGAAGCCTTCGCCTGCTCCTGCGGCGGGTAATGCCCCCAGCCGCCGTGATCCACTTCGAGCAGCGTGCCGTCGTCGGCATAGCAAAGGGTGACGCGCTCGCCGTACAGGTCGCAGGCCGGGTCCGGGCAGCGGTCACGCAGCGATCCAACGTAATCGGCCGCATCATACTGGTCCCAATCGTCCAGCTTGCCGATAGCCCAGGGATCGCCCTGTTCGGCAAGCTCTTCAAGTTCGTCGCGGCCGTAGCTGTGTCCGCGCTCTGGGTGGCGGATGGGGGAGGGGGAAGCGTTCATCGAGTTCGAAGCTCCTTTCCGGATCGGACAGCACCAATCTACTCCCGGGCCCTGACATCCATGCGGACAAAGCTTCGGTGCGTCCCGGATCCGGCCCGTCATCCGCCGGGCACCTCCAGACCGGAAAACCGGGGCATGGCGTAGTCTGTAATCACCATGGCTGAAATTGATTTTCCCGCAGAAATCCGCGCCCTCCGCTCCACGTTTGCCTCCATCGAGGACGTCTCTAACGTCGCCGCGATGAAGGAGGACATCGCTGAACTCAGCGAGATGGCGGGGGAACCCAACCTGTGGGATGACCCGGACGCGGCCCAGAAGATCACGTCCAAGCTCTCGCACAAGCAGAGCGCCCTGGAACGCCTGCAGAAGCTTGAGGCACGCATTGACGACCTCGAAGTGCTCGTAGAGCTCGCCCAGGATGAATCCGACGCCGACAGCAAGGCGGAGGCGGTGTCCGAGCTGGAGTCCCTGCGCAAGGCGCTCTCCGAGCTCGAAGTTGTGACCCTGCTCTCCGGCGAGTACGACGAACGCGAAGCGGTGGTGACCATCCGAGCCGGCGCCGGCGGGGTGGACGCCGCAGACTTCGCGGACATGCTCCTGCGCATGTACCTGCGCTGGGCGGAACGCCACGGCTATCCGACCCAGGTCCTGGACACCTCCTACGCCGAAGAAGCTGGCTTGAAGTCCGCGACGTTCGAGGTCAAAGCGCCCTACGCCTTCGGCACGCTGGTGGTGGAAGCCGGCACCCACCGGCTGGTCCGCATCAGCCCGTTCGATAACCAGGGCCGCCGCCAAACCTCCTTCGCCGCCGTCGAGGTTATTCCGCTCATCGAGGCGACGGACCACATCGACATTCCGGACAATGAAATCCGCGTGGACGTCTTCCGCTCCTCCGGCCCCGGCGGACAGTCCGTGAACACCACGGACTCCGCCGTACGCCTGACGCATATCCCGACTGGCACCGTGGTTTCAATGCAGAACGAGAAGTCCCAGCTGCAGAACCGCGCGGCTGCCATGCGTGTGCTTCAGTCCCGCCTCCTGCTGTTGAAGAAGGAGCAGGAAGACGCCGAAAAGAAGGCCTTCGCCGGCGACGTCAAGGCATCCTGGGGGGACCAGATGCGCTCTTACGTGCTCAACCCGTACCAGATGGTCAAGGACCTGCGCACCGAACACGAAGTGGGCAACACCTCTGCAGTGTTCGACGGCGAGATTGACGACTTCATCGACGCCGGCATCCGCTGGCGTGCCAATGGCAGCGTGTCAGCCCGCAATTAGACAGGCGGCACATATCGCCAGGCTCTAAAGCCCGAGGCTATCTCGCAGGGGCAGAGCGAGGGTCTTGGCGAAGGAGTTCGTAATGTGGGTGTCCCGATAAACCAGCACGTTGCCCACCACTGCTGGGCAACTGCCGGCAGCGCAGAAGTAGCTGCTGAGATCAACCAGCCTAACCCCGTCCACGCTCCGTGCTGCCTGCATCAGCGGGCTGGGCTCTCCGGTCGCGGGGAATGCACAGTCCTTCGGGTCTGGGGAACTGTCGACACACTCGGGAATATTGTGCGGCGGGTAGGGCACATCGCTCAGGACTGCGACGCCCAGACCTCCATCCCGTAGCAGGGTAAGGGCACCGTAGAATCCGCTCTCCGCTTGGTGCGCAGAATCCCACTCCCAGTCCAGGGCGTTTGCGTAGCCCTCCGGGGTCAGCGACGCAGTCACCACCCAGTCGGGCTTCAGCTCAATGATCATTTTGGCGGTCCGTGCATTGGACTCGGCGCAGCCGTGGAATGTAACGATGTCCGAGTGCAGCGGCTCCATACTGAAAGGGCACCCGTTGCGTGCCAAAACATAGAGTCGGTATCCGCTTTCGCGGGCCAGCAGGTTGAGCGATTCGGCGTACTGGGCCGCATGGGAGTCGCCCACCAGGACAATGCTCCGGGCGCTCGCGGTATCGCCGGAGACACAGTCCTTAAGCTCCATGGCTGCGGGATCCCAGCCTGTCAGGCACTCCAGTACGCCAGACGGGATATCGGCCGCCGCAACCGCTGGTTCTGGCCGCACCGGCATCTGCGGCACCGTGCCCGGACTGTGGACGGCCCCGGCGCCCGGATAGGCGGCCAGATCAAGCTCCTGGCCTAGGGCTCGGGTTTTTTCCTCCACCACCAGATAGGGCACGGCGGCTGCGGCTATAGGCAACACCACCAGCAAGGCGCCTACGGCATAAACGGTGCCGTAGGCGGGAAGAGCGGCCCGCCGCCGACCTCTGCGGCGGCGTCGTCGGGGTTCGAACCGGCGGAAGGGTTCCTCGATGAACCGGGTGGACAATGCCGCCAGCGTCACGCTGAGTGCCATGATGGCTCCGCCGTGTAACCAGCCCGGATTCGGCCCGAGAATGTAAACCGAAAAGACAACCACCGGCCAGTGCCAGAGGTACAGCGAGTAAGAGATGTCACCCAGGTAGGTGACCGGCCGCAGCGCCTGCCAGCGGGCCACAGACCTAAACCCTTGTTCCTTTACGGAACTGCCGGCCAGCAGCAGCGCCACAGCTCCCAGAACTGGGAGCAGCGCTGCATAGCCCGGGAAGTTCATCTCAGTGGTGAATAGTGCAGCAGAGACCAGCACCATGACCAGGCCGAGCCAACCGAGCGGTGCAGTTAAGCGAGGCCCGGACCGCAGCTGCGGTACTGCGACCGCGAGGACGCCGCCGATGGCGAGTTCCCAGATGCGCGTCGTGGTGAAGAAGTAGGCCAGGTCCGGATTCGCGGCAGAGAAGAGAACGGAGTGGACAAAAGAGGCCACTGCGACGGCGCAGAGAACGGCGAGCACCAACACGTGGCTGGGCCTGCGGCCGCGGGAAACGACTGCACAGGTCAGCATCAGCAGGGGGATGAAGAGGTAGAACTGCTCTTCCACTGCCAGGGACCAAAAATGTTGCAGCGGTGAGACGGATTCAGTCGCTCCTTCATAACTGGTGGTGGAAAAAGCCTGATTCCAATTCTGGATGTTCAGTCCGGAGGCGGCGACGTCCCGAGCGACGCCCTGCCACCGTCCCTGTGGAAACAGCAGCACGGCTGACACAACGGTCGCGAGGAGCACGGCCGCCGCAGCAGGCAACAAGCGCCGTATACGCCGGCTGTAGAACTTCGCTAGCTGGAGGCTGCCGACGGACATGACTTCACGGGCCAAGGAGCCAACAATGAGGTAGCCGGAAATAACAAAGAAAACGTCCACGCCCACAAAACCGCCTGGGAGCGATTGCGGCCAGATGTGGTACCAGACCACCAGGGTGACGGCCAGGGCAGGCAGGCCCTGAATGTCCGGGCGGTGTCTACGTCCGAGCCCTACTGCGGGGGAGGGAGCCGGATCAGCGGCACGACCGGCATGTCGGGCGGTACCGGGGGCGCGCAACGCTGCGGCCGGGGAGAGATTAGGCACAATCGGTAATTCTATGTTCCCCGGAACCGAAACGATGTCACGCCGGGCGACGAACCGAAACTGTTCCGCAAAAGACCCATTGACTCACATGTGATCTGTGCCATACATTTTCCGTAACCTGAATCGCCTTTCAGGTTAGTGCTCCAAAACCCCGGCCCGGCCGGCATCAAATGCATCCACTGCAGCCACCGCACTGAAAGGCACACCACCGTGAAGGCAACAACGAAGTTCCTCCTCGCCACGGCCCTGACCACCGGGCTGGCGCTTTCCGCCTGCGCCCCCTCCACCGATGCGGGCACGGCGCCCGCAGATGGCGGCGACGCGCCGTCGAGCGTGGACGTCGGAATCGTGTACTCCAAGACAGGGCCGCTGGCGGCCTACGGCGAGGCTTACTACGAAGGCCTGCAGGCAGGTATCGACTACGCCACCGACGGCACCGGCAAGGTGGGGGACACCGAGCTGAACATCACCTACCACGACGACGGCGGAGACCCGGACAAGGCAGTCACCGTGGCGAAGGACCTCATAGGGCAGGATTACAAGATCCTCGCAGGAACCGTGGTCTCCGGCATCGCCCTCAAGCTCGCCGAACAGGCCCAGCAGAACCAGGTCCTCTACATCTCCGGTCCAGCGGCAACGGACGCTATCCAGGGCATCAACAAGTACACCTTCCGCTCCGGCCGGCAGTCCCTGCAGGACGTAGCCACTGCGGGTTCCTTCGTGGATGACCTGGCGGGAAAGAAGGTTGTGGTTTTCGCCCAGGACAACGCTTTTGGCCAGGGCAACCTCGCCGCCGTCGAGGCAGTCCTCGGTGCGGAAGGCGCGGAAGTCTCCAGCGTCCTGGTGCCGGAGGATGCCACTGAGTTCACTCCTTTCGCCCGCCAGCTCATCGACGCAGCCCCGGATATGGCCTTCGTGGCCTGGGCCGGCGCGACGTCGGGTTCAATGTGGCAGGCGCTGGACCAGCAGGGCGCCTTCGACGCCGCCCCGATCGTCACCGGTCTCGGCGACGCTGCCACCTTCGGCGCGTACGGAGCCGCCGGTACCAAGATCTCCTTCCTCAACCACTATTTCCCGGGCGCCGCGACCAATGACGTGGAGAAGGCGATGATCGAGTCCGTGGAAGCCGCCGGCAAGAAGCCGGACCTGTTCACGCCGGACGGCTTCGTCGCCGGGCAGATGATTGTCCAGGCCGTCCGCGAAGGCGGCAGCGACGTCGACGCGATGGTCTCCGCCCTGGAGGGCTGGAGCTTCGAGGGGCCCAAGGGCACCACCACGGTCCGCGCCTCGGACCACGCCCTGCTGCAGGACATGTACCAGGTCACGCTCAATGACCAGGGCGGGACCTGGGTTCCCACACTCGTCGAAACGGTTGCCGCGGACTCCGTGGCCCCGCCCGAAGCCGCGAAGTAGGGCCGTGGACCCCATGGACGCACCCATCGCACTGGAACTCGCCGGCGTCGGACTCAGCATTGGCGGGGCCCGGATCCTCGACGACGTGAACCTCTCCGTCCGCCACGGCGAAATGCTCGCCGTGATTGGACCGAACGGCGCGGGCAAGACCACCCTGTTCAACGTCATTTCCGGACTCCTCCGCCCCACCGAGGGCACCGTGGCGGTTTCGGGCAACGACGTCGGACGGCTGGCGGTGCACCGGCGGGCGGCGGCGGGACTGGGACGGACGTTCCAGACGTCCAGCCTCTTCCCGCAGCTGAGCGTCCTCGAAAACGTGCGGCTGGCAGCCCAGGCCAAATTAGGCGGCAGCCTCTCGCTCCTGCGTTTCCCGCACAGCGGTGACGAAGCCACCGGCATCGCTGCCGGATGCCTTGCGGAAGTGGGACTGGAGGCCAAAGCCGCGTCAGCTGCCGGCGGCCTGTCCCACGGAGACAAGCGCAAGGTTGAGATCGCGATGCTCCTGGCAGCGGATCCGGCAGTGATCCTGCTCGACGAACCCATGGCCGGAGTCGGCTCCGGGGACGTCGCCGGGCTCTCCGAAGTCATCCGCCGCATGCACCGGGACTCCGGACGCACCGTGCTGATGGTCGAGCACCACATGGAAGTGGTCCTGGGACTGGTGGAACGGGTTGCGGTGATGCACCACGGTTCCTTGCTCGCCGTCGACACCCCCGAAGCAGTCATGGCCAACCCTCTGGTCCAGAGCGCCTACCTGGGAGAACCCGTCTGATGAACACCGAAAACGCGCCCATCCTGCGGGTGCAGAATCTCTCCGCCTCCATTGGCGGCCAGCAGGTCGTCGAGGACGTCAGCTTCGAGGTGCCGGCATTCGGCGTTACCGGGCTGCTCGGCCGGAACGGCGTGGGCAAGACCAGCACCATCAAGGCCGTCATTGGGCTCATCCCCCGCAGCGGGCAGGTGGAGCTCGACGGCGAGCGCATCGACGGCGCCGAGACCCACCGGATCATCGCCCGCGGGGTGGGCTACGTGCCCGAAGACCGCGAGGTTTTCTCCCGGCTCACCGTCGCCGAGAATCTCCGCCTGGCTGAGCGGGACGAGCATCCCCGGCGGCAGCTCGTGGAAGACCTTTTCCCGGACCTGGTGAAACGTTCCGCCCAGATGGCGGGAACGCTCAGCGGCGGACAGCAGCAAATGGTCTCGCTGGCCCGTGCCCTGCTGAACACCAACAAGGTGCTGCTCGTGGACGAACCGACCAAGGGCCTGGCGCCGAAGATCGTGCAGGAAGTCGCGGAGGCTCTGGCCGAAGCGGCCCGGACGGTGCCGATCCTGCTGGTGGAACAAAACCTGACGGTCGTGCGTCAGCTCGCTGCCACCGTCACGGTCCTCTCCGGCGGGAAGGTGGCGTTGACAGGCATGAACGCCGGCGAGTTCCTCGATGACACGGATCTCAACCACCGGCTGCTCGGCGTCCACACGGGCACCGCCGCAGCAAACCCCAACCCGGCAGCCACCGCCGCACCGAAGGGAGCCTGAGGCATGAGCACCATCATCCTGCTCACCGTCACCGGCCTCGGCCTGGGGGCACTCTATTTCCTGGTCGCCTCGGGCCTGTCCCTGATCTATGGACTCATGGGTGTGCTGAATTTCGCCCATGGATCCTTCCTGACCCTCGGCGCGTTCATCGGCTGGCAGGCGGCCCAGGCACTCGGCGCCGGCGGCTGGGGCGTGTTCCTGATATCGCTGGCAGTCGGAGCCGCCACCGGCGCGGTGTTTGCCGCATTGACCGAACGGATCCTCATCCGGCCGCTCTACCAGCGTCACATTGAGCAGGTGCTGGTGACCGTGGGGTTGTCCCTTGCTTCAGTGGCCCTGTTCGAAGGTATCTGGGGAACAGACCCGTCCTTCATCACCGGACCTGCCTGGCTGAAGGAAACCACGGACATTCTCGGCGCCCGGATCCCCAATGACCGGTTCGTCGCCATCCTTGCCGCAGCCCTTGTCCTGGGCGGGCTGCTGCTGTTCCTGAAGAAGAGCCGGTACGGCATGATCATCCGGGCCGGCGTGGAAAACCGGTCCATGGTCACGGCCCTCGGCATCGATGTCCGCAAAGCCTTCACCCTGGTCTTCACCATCGGCGGCGCAGCTGCGGGCATGGGTGGCGTGCTCGCCAGCCACTACTTCGGTTACGTGTCACCGCTGCTGGGTGGTTCACTGCTGATCTTCGCGTTCATCGTGACGGTCATCGGTGGCCTCGGATCGCTGACCGGTGCCGCTCTGGCCTCCGTAGCCGTGGGGATCCTTCAGCAGTTCGCAAACTTCTACTGGGGCGTAGGCGACTTCGTGGTGGTCCTGCTCCTCGCCGCAGTTCTGCTGGCCAGGCCCGCGGGACTCATGGGAAAGGCGGTAACGGCATGAGCGCAGCCCAGGTTCGGGAGGACACCAAGGCTCCGCCTCCGGCTCAGCAGCAAGGCAAAGCACGACGTCGTCCTGCCGCCTGGATAGCGGGCGCGGCAGGAGTGCTGGTCCTCGCCGTGCTGCCGCTGTTCAATCTGTCGATTCCGGGCCTGCTTCCCGGCCCCACCTACACACCGGGCTCACTGCAGCTGATGGCCCTCTGCATGCTGATGGCGGCCGCAGCGCTGACCTACCACCTGCTGCTCGGCGTCGCGGGCATGCTGTCCTTCGGGCACGCACTGTACTTCGGAGCCGGCGTGTACGGCCTGGCGATCATCCTGGACCGGACCGGCCTGCCGCTGCTGCCGGCCATGGCACTGACCCTCGTGGTGGTGATCGTGCTGGCCAACCTGACCGGCGCCGTCGCGCTCCGGGTCACCGGCATACCGTTCGCTATGGTGACGCTCGCGTTCGCCCAGGCCGGGTCCGTGATGGTGCGGCGGAACCCGGAAGGTGCCACCGGGGGAGAGGAAGGACTGAGTCTCGCCACGGAGCACGTGCCGTCCTTCCTGGTCGGTGTGGCGAACACCCGTAATCTGTACTGGCTGGCGCTCGCCGCCCTCGTCGCAGTCTTCCTGGTGACGGCCTGGATCCAGCGCAGCCGTGCCGGCCACGTCGCAGCGGCCGTGCGGGAGAACGAAATGCGCGTCCGGGTGCTGGGGCTGCAGCCCTATCTGGCCAAGCTCCTGATCTTCGTCGTCGCGGGGACGCTGGCCGGCGTGGTCGGCATGACCTACCTGCTGCTGCAATCCGGTGCGGTGCCGCGGGCGGTGTCCTCCGACTTCACTATCACCCTGCTGGTCATGGTGGTCCTGGGCGGTGTCGGCTCACGCTGGGGAGCGGTCCTGGGCGGTGTGGTCTACACTCTGCTGGACCAGCGCCTGACCGCACTCGCCAACTCCGACGCGATCGACGGGCTGCCGCGGATCCTGCAGATTCCGCTCTCCGAGCCCATGTTCATTCTCGGTACGCTGTTCATCCTGGTGGTGCTGTTTCTGCCCGGCGGACTTGCCGGGGCAGCAGCACGGCTGCGCAGCCGCGAAGCCGCCCGCCGGCCACAGCAGATCCTGGAGGAAGCCGGATGAGTTCCCTGCACACCCTGGGCCGCTGGACGGCGGACCGTGCGCTGTCCACTCCGGACCGCACCGCGATCGATGACCGCGGTGTACCGCTGAGCTACCGGGATCTGGAGGCCAGGTCCACAGCCCTGGCCGGCGCGCTCAAGGACTCGGGCTACCGTCGCGGTGACCGCATTGCCACGGTCACCGGCAACAGCGCGGACCACGTGGTGGCCTTCTTTGCCTGTGCCAAGGCCGGGCTGGTCCTGGTTCCGCTGTCCTGGCGGCTCTCGGCACGTGAGCTCGCTGCCCAGCTCGCGCTCGCAGACCCGGCTCTGCTGCTGGTGGAGGAGGAATTTTCCGCCGTCGCCATGGAGGCGGCAGCGCGCCTGGCTGTTCCGCCGCCGTCGGCCGCCCTGGGCCGCACCGGGGTTGAGTCCGGGCCGCCTGCCCCGCTGCGGCTGCTGGAGGAGAACGGCCCCAGCGGGGACACCGTCCTGGACGGTGATCCGCTGCTGATGGTCTTCACCTCCGGCACCGAGGCGGAGCCCAAGGCCGTGGTGCTCAGCCACGCGAACTGTTTTTGGACCAACCTGTCGCTTTCCCGTACCGCGGAGATCGGCAGCAGGGACGTCGTGCTGGCGGTGCTGCCGCAGTTCCACGCCGGAGGCTGGAACATCCAGCCGCTGCTGGCCTGGTGGACCGGTGCCACCGTGGTGCTTGAACGCACTTTCGACGCCGGCCGGGTACTGGCGCTGATCGAGGACCGGAAGGTCACCACCATGATGGGAGTTCCGGCGCATTACCTGATGCTCGCCTCCCATCCGCGCTTCGACCGGACGGACCTCTCCAGCCTGGGCCGCGCCGTCGTTGGCGGAGCGCCCATGCCGGCGCCGCTGCTGCGGACCTGGCATTCGCGCGGTGTCGCCCTGGCCCAGGGGTACGGCCTCAGCGAAGCCGGTCCGAATGTGCTGTGTCTTCCGGAGGAGGAAGCCGGCGCCCGTGTAGGCATGGCAGGCAAGCCGTATCCGCACGTGGACGTCGCCGTCGCGGACCCGGTAACCGGGGAACACCTGGACGGACCGTGTAAGGGGGAGCTGCTGGTCTCCGGGCCCGGAGTCTTTTCCGGCTACTTCCGCAATCCCCAGGCCACGGCGGCCGCCCTGGCCGGAGGCTGGCTGCACACCGGTGACCTAGTGGAGCGCGACGCCGGCGGTTACCTGCGGGTGATCGATCGGCTCAAGGACATCTACATCTCCGGCGGGGAAAACGTCTCCCCGGCAGAGGTGGAAGCAGTCCTGCTGGAGCATCCGGCCGTGGCTGAGGCAGCCGTCGCAGGCGAGCCGGACCCGCGCTGGGGCGAAACCGGCGTCGCCTACGTGGTGCGGCGTTCCGGCACCGCTCCGGATGCCCAGGACATCTTGGAGCACTGCGGAGTGCGGCTCGCCCGGTACAAGGTGCCGACGCGCGTCGAATTCGTGGACACCCTGCCACGCACCTCGCTGCACAAGGTAGCCCGCTCCCGGCTGCGCAGCGCCGGAAACCTTCACCCCGCAACCCCCGACCGGCAGGACACCGCATGAGCACCACACCCAGGACAGCACGCGGCACCAGGACCCGGGCACGGCTGGTCGAAGCCGCTGAACAGGTCTTCGCATCGGTGGGGTACCACGATGCCTCGATCGTGAAGATCACCGAGCAGGCAGGGGTCGGGCTGGGCACCTTCTACCTCTACTTCGACGGCAAGCAGGCCATCTTCGACGAGGTGGTGGAAGACCTGAACCGGCGCGTCCGCCAGGCCATGACCGAGGCAGCGAAAGCCGCCGCTAACCGGATCGAGGCCGAACGCGAAGGATTCCGGGCCTTCTTCCGGTTCACCGCCGAACATCCGGCGCTCTACCGGATCATCCGGCAGGCAGAGTTTGTTTCACCCGGTGCCCTGCGCATGCACTACACACGGATAGTTCACGGCTACGTGGAGGGCCTCAAAGCAGCGCGCGACGCCGGTGAGATCCGCCCGATGGACGTGGACACCGTGGCCTGGGCACTGATGGGCATCGGCGAGATGCTCGGCATGCGCTGGGTCCTGTGGCATGCCGACCGGGAGGGCGGGGGGCCCGCTCCCGAGATTCCGGAAGCGGAATTCGAGGAAATGATGCGGTTTATCGAACGAGGCATGGCGCCCGAGGCGCCGGCAGACGGAGGTGGAGCATGAGCAGCACTGAAGCAGTTCTTCCCACGGGCCTGGAAGGCAGGACGGCACTGGTCACCGGAGGCGGCTCCGGAATCGGGGAAGCCTGCGCCCGCACCTTCGCGGCCCTGGGCGCCAAGGTCACGGTGGCGGACGTCAACCGGGAAGCCGCCGAGCGGGTCGCTGCGGCCACCGGAGGAACAGCGTGGGCATTGGATCTCAGCGACACCAGGGAACTGGAAAACCTGTCCCTGGACACAGACATCCTGGTCAATAACGCGGGCATCCAGCGGATCAATCCCATCCAGGACTTCGACCCGGACACGTTCCGCCTCATCCACCGGCTGATGGTTGAATCGCCTTTCCTGCTGATCCGCGCAGCGCTGCCGGGAATGTACGAGCGCGGGTTCGGCCGGATCATCAACATCTCTTCCGTCCACGGACTCCGGGCCTCCGCCTTCAAGAGCGCCTACGTCAGCGCCAAGCATGCCCTGGAAGGACTCAGCAAGGTCACTGCGCTGGAGGGCGGGCCGCACGGCGTCACGTCCAACTGCATCAACCCCGCCTACGTACGCACTGCACTGGTTGAGGCGCAGATCGCTGACCAGGCGCGGATCAACTCGATTCCCGAAGAGGAAGTAATTGCCTCGGTCATGCTTACCGAGTCCGCGGTGAAGCGGCTGGTGGAGCCGGAGGAAGTCGCGTCCCTGGCCGCGTGGCTCGCCGGGCCCGGCGCCGGGATGGTCACCGGGGCGTCCTACACCATGGACGGCGGGTGGAGCGCGCGATGAGCAGCTACACCACCGCCGCGGTTCCGGTCCGGGGCGGCACCCTGCATACCGGCATCTGGGGTCCGAACGACCCCCAGGCCCCGGCAATCCTGGCCATTCACGGTGTGACGGCGTCGCACCGTACCTGGGGCATGGTGGCCGCCGCGCTGCCGGACGTGCGCGTGATCGCACCGGACCTGCGCGGCAGGGGACGCAGCAATACGCTGCCCGGACCGTACGGGATGCCGGTGCATGCCGATGACCTCGCCGCGGTGCTGGAGGCACTAACAGTGCCCAGCGCCGTCGTCGTTGGCCATTCAATGGGGGCGTTCGCGGCACTGGTGCTGGCAAACCGCCACCCGCACCTGGTGGAGTCGCTGGTGCTGGTCGACGGCGGCCTGCCGCTGGACGTGCCGTCCGGACTAAGCGACGAGCAGGTCATCCAGGCCGTGCTGGGCCCCGCTGCCGAACGGCTGGAGCAGGTGTTCGAGTCCCCGGCGGACTACGAGCAGTTCTGGGCCCCGCACCCCGCCTTCGCCGGTCACTGGAATGACCTGCTGCGTGATTACCTGGCCTACGACCTGCAGCCGCACGGCAGCGGGTTCCGTGCTGCCACCTCCACCCAGGCGCTCCTTGAGGACACGGCCGAGCTGCACCGCGGCACCGCGCTCCTGCAGGCACTGGACCAGCTCGCCCACCCGGTGCAGCTGCTGCGGGCTCCGCGCGGGCTCCTGGACGAGGAACCGGGGCTGTACTCGCCGGACTACATCGCTTCCTGGCAGGCCAAACTGCCGGACCTGCGGATCAGCGACGTACCCGGTACGAACCACTACACCATCGTCATGGATGATCCCGGTGCCGCCGCTGTTGCGGGTGTGCTCGCCGGGGAGGCTGTGTCCCGGCGGCTGCCGGCAGGGGAGGCACCAGCCAGCTGAGTCGTCTGCGAAGTCCCCGGGAGGGGGCAGCTGCCTTCCGGCGACACACCACGCGCCGATCAGACCGGTGGCTGGATCCGCTGGCTATAGTCGAAAGGCCGGTTCCCTGCTCCCAAGGCCAAAGGCCCTTGCCGTTCCGGCTGCTACGTAAGGGCATGAAACAGTAATGATCACTTTCGACAACGTCACAAAGGTCTACGACCGGAAGTCCAGGCCCGCCCTGAACTCCGTCAGCCTCGACGTAGACCGCGGCGAGTTCGTCTTCCTGGTGGGTGCCTCCGGGTCGGGCAAATCGACGCTCATCCGACTGGTGCTGAAGGAGGAACACGCGACGCGGGGAACCGTGTACGTGGCCGGCTCCAACGTGGCCAAGATTCCCAGCTGGCGCGTGCCGCGCCTGCGCCGCGGCATCGGCGTCGTCTTCCAGGACTTCCGCCTGCTGCCCAACAAGACCGTCTTCGCCAACGTTGCCTTCGCGATGCAGGTCATTGGCCGTTCGCGTGCCGTCATCCGCGATTCGGTTCCGGAGGTCCTGAAAACAGTTGGCCTGGAAGGCAAGGACAACCGGCTCCCGCACGAACTCTCCGGCGGCGAGCAGCAGCGCGTTGCCATCGCCCGTGCCATTGTGAACCGGCCGGGCATCCTGCTTGCGGACGAGCCCACCGGCAACCTCGATCCCACCACCTCACTGGGAATCATGAAGGTACTGGACCGGATCAACCAGAACGGCACAACCGTTGTCATGGCAACGCATGACCATGACATCGTCAACGCGATGCGCAAACGGGTCATCGAGCTCCGCAACGGCCAGGTTGTCCGCGACGAACGCGAAGGTATCTACCTGGCGACGGCGATGCAGCCGGTAGTGCCGGCGGCCGGCACGGATGCCGTCAGCGAGAAGGATCCAGCCGCAGCCGCTCCGGCGGCCGGCACAGTGTCCGCTTCCAGCCGACCCGAGGCGGCGGGCACTCGCGGCAGCGCTGACCAGGGCGGTGCCAGGCAGGGCAGTGCCAACGAGGGCAGTGCGAAACAGAACAGCACGGCCGGGTCGGAGGTCTCCGAATGAGGATGGCTTTTGTCCTGGGCGAAATCGGCT
Organism: Arthrobacter koreensis; assembly: GCF_009193255.1. Taxonomy (GTDB): domain Bacteria; phylum Actinomycetota; class Actinomycetes; order Actinomycetales; family Micrococcaceae; genus Arthrobacter_B; species Arthrobacter_B koreensis. The sequence continues at coordinate 165,786 of NZ_WACG01000001.1, read as the reverse complement.
CAGGGATTCGGCGCAACCTGTCCATGGTGGTCTCCGTCATCCTGGTGACGTTTGTATCCCTTACCTTCGTGGGTGCAGCCGGCCTGCTGCAGATGCAGATCAACCAGATGAAGGGTTACTGGTATGACCGCGTGCAGGTGGCGGTCTTCCTCTGCGTGGACAACGATGTTTCCCCCTCCTGTGCCTCGGGCGCCGTCACCGACGAGCAGCGCAGCGCGATTGAGGCGAAGCTGAATTCAGCGGAGTTCGAGCAGTACATCGATACCGTACATTTCGAGGACCAGGAAACCGCCCTGGGCCATTTCCGTGAACAGTTCGCGAATTCCCCCATCGTTGACAGCGTTACCGCGGACCAGCTGCCGGAAACTTTCCGGGTATCCCTGGTGGACCCGGAAAAGTACGAGGTCATCAATGAGGCGTTCTCTTCGATGCCGGGCGTTGAATCCGTGAGTGACCAGCGCGAACTCCTGGAGAAGGTTTTCTCCTTCATGAATATCGCGTCCCTGGTGGCGCTGATCGTCGCTGTGCTGATGCTGGTGTGCGCCATCCTGCTGATTGCCACCACCATCCGGCTGTCCGCATTCAGCCGGCGCCGCGAAACCGGAATTATGCGCCTGGTGGGCGCTTCCAAGGCAGTGATCCAGCTGCCGTTTGTCCTGGAGGGCGTGATCGCGGCGCTGATCGGTGCGGTCCTGGCCTCCGGAACCCTTTGGGCCGTGGCGCACTTCTTCATTGGCATGCTGGCCCGTCAGTACCCGGCTACTGCCTTTATATCTGCACGTGAAGTGCTACTTTTGAGCCCGGTACTCCTGATTCTGGGTACATTACTGGCTGGAGTCTCCTCACTGCTGACGCTGAGACGCTATATCAAGGTCTAAAGTGTGGGCACCGGTCACAAGGAAAGCAGAACGCTACATGTATGGTCTCGCCGATGAATGACAACCAAGGTTTCCCGCCGGGGGGCGCAGCGGTACCTGCTGCGCGGCTGGATGCTGCGCGGAAAACGGCCGCGGCAGGGGCAGCCATGCTCCTGGCAGTGGTCCTTTCCCTAGCCGCCGTCCTCACTCCGGCCCAGGCCGATGAGCTGGACGACCGCAAGAATGCACTGCAGGCGGAGCAGCAGCGCGTCCAGGAAGAATATGAATACCTGGACGCTGATATTGCCAAGACTGTGGCCCAGCTGAACATCTACCAGAACGAAGAGCTGCCCGCAGCGCAGTCCGTGCTGGCAGACGCCGAGGGGCGGGTCACCACTGCGTCAGCCAAGGTGGGGGCGCTCACCGATCGGGTTGCCCTGGCCCAGGAGAGCCGCAACAAGATCGCTGCCCAGATCGAAGAGGACCGCAAGGCCCTGGACGAAACCCAGAAAGTGATTGGGCAGATCGCCAGCCAGGCCTATAAGAGCGGGGGAGTGCCCTCCAGCCTGAGCCTCATGTTCGGGGCCAACGGTGCTGACAGCCTCACCGATTCCATGGGCATGGCCGGCCAGGCGCTGCGCGGACAGAACGCCGCCGTCGAACGCCTTTCCCAGCAGGCCGCGACCAACGTGAACTCTGAAGCGCGGCTCACCGCGGTTGAAGAGGAGATTTCCTCGCTTAAGGCACAGGCTGAAGAGGCGCTGCGTGCGGAGCAGGCAGCCCGCGACGAAGCCGCCGCCGAGAAGGAAAAGGTGGACAGCCTCATCGCCAGCGCCGAGGAACTGAACGGCCAGCTCGAAGCCAAGAAGCCTGTCATCCAGGCGAAGCTCGCGTCGATCCAGTCGGAGCAGGCGGCCGTCCAGGCGGAGATTGCCGAACGCCAGCGCATCCTGCTCGAAGAGGCACGCCGTGCCGAGGAAGCCAGGATCGCTGAAGCAAACCGGCGCGCGGCGGAGGAAGCCGCACGCAACAACCAGCCTGCTCCGCCTCCCCAGACCGTTCAGCCGACCAACCCGTCGGCCTTCGGCCTGCGCTATCCCGTCAGCGCACCGCTGACTTCCGGTTTTGGCTGGCGTGCGACGCCGGCAGGAACCATCGATTTCTCCGGCACCGGCGGTTACCTCCACTCCGGGATCGACTTCGGAGCCCAGTGCGGAACGCCGGTCTACGCGGCTGCTGCCGGTGAAGTCTGGCGCTCGGACACCGGCGGCGGGGAAATGATTGGTACCGGTAACCGGATCGTGCTGAACCACGGTGTGATTGGAACGAGTGCCCTGGCAACGAACTACTACCACCTGAGCAGCCGGATGGTTTCTGCGGGGCAGTGGGTCAACGCCGGACAACTGATTGGCTACGTGGGTACCACTGGTAACTCCACGGGCTGCCACCTGCACTTCGAGACCATGCTCAACGGACAGCTCGTGAATCCCATGGGACTGCTCTAGGGCCTAGAATGGGTGTTTCGCGTCCGGGAATACCCGAACTTCATCGAGCAATAAAGGAGAGTTGAACCGTGCCGAAAGAAAGTGGCCGAAAAGTTGTGGCCACCAACCGCAAGGCCCGGCACAACTACGAAATCCTCGATACCTACGAGGCCGGGATGGTGCTGATGGGCACTGAGGTGAAGTCCCTGCGTGAGGGCCGCGCGTCCCTGGTGGACGGGTTCGCGACGTTCTACAACGATGAACTCTGGCTCGAGGCCGTCTACATTCCGGAGTACCTGAACGGCAGCTGGACCAACCACTCTGCCCGCCGCAGGCGCAAGCTGCTGCTGCACCGCGAGCAGCTGGACAAAATCTCGCAGAAAATCCGTGAATCAGGTTTCACCATCGTGCCGCTCCAGCTGTATTTCCTGGACGGCCGCGCCAAGGTTGAAATCGCCGTCGCGCGCGGTAAGCGCGACTATGACAAGCGGCAGACCCTGCGGGAAAAGCAGGATAACCGCGAGGCACTGCGGGAGATGCGGGCCAAGAACCGGGGAGCGTAGTGAGCGGAACGTTCTGGGAAGCGCAGCCTGAGGAGGATGCCCCGGAACAGGGTCGTAAACCGCTGTGGGCATGGGCTGTTGCAGCAATCGACCTGCTGGTCGTGGCTGCGGTCGTTCCGGTGGCCATCCTGGTTGCGGTGCCGTTTTTCGTGGTTTTCTACGTGTACCTGGCACAGCTGCTGGTGTGGATTTCGCCGGTGCTGCTTGCCGCGAACGCTGTGCTGTTCGGCTGGGCTTTCCGCAGGAAGTATGCCGGCATGACGGCCCTGGCGATCCTTTCGGTGCTGTTCGTGCTGCTCTCAGTGCTGGTGCTCCTGCTCTGGGGCGCGCCGGTTGCCATTTTCGGCCTGACGTTCTAGCCCAAATGCGTTATAGTTAACGGTCCGGCCGGTTGCGGTGCGGACACATCAGTTTGGTAACTGAATACGGGGATGACAGGTTTCGACGATGTTAGTCGCGACAGGTGAAGCGGGCCGAGGATGCAGGGTTATCTCGTAAACGCTCTCTGCAAACCAATAAGTGCCGATTCTAAGCGCACTGACTTCGCTCTCGCTGCCTAAGCAGCGGGCATAGTCCGTCAGACCGGGAATGCTCTCGTCCCGGATCCTGGCGTCATCTAGAGGGCCACTGCTGAGTACTCTTGCCGTTGGAGTGCTCGGGACTTTTAGACGGCTGGGCCCGGATCAGCCACTTGTTCACATGATGGCTGGGGCCAAGAAAATCCGACGTGAACTGCGCCCGGAGAAGCCCTGACAACACGACATCGGACGGGGGTTCAATTCCCCCCATCTCCACGAACCACAAAAGCACCTCGGCCTTCGGGCCGGGGTGCTTTTTGTGTTTCGGGTGCTTTGCTTACCACTGGCGGGTCCTGGCGGGGCCGGCTAGCCGGGCGTGGCGCCCTTGGCGGGTCGTGGAGTGGCCGGTTAGGACTCTCCGTCCTGGTAGTACTGGCTGGAAAGTCCGTACTCCGGGTCCAGCGTGGAGCGCTGCATCTGGTGTTCCGGCGGGTTCTCCCGGCAGGGAGAGACTGCCAGGACTTCCACCCACGGACGTCCGCTGTTCCGGTAGGTCGCCGTGAGGTTCACATCATCCAGGGAGTACATCAGGACCCGGATGTCTCCGAGCTCGTCCGGGGGATACGTGACCTCGTCCTGGAGTTCCCAGCCTTCCGCGTCCAGCCATTGGCCGATGCGGTCCAAGGCGGCGTTGGCTGTGCCGCCGTCGGGCACTTCACCCGAGGCGATACCGAGCCAGCGCGTTTCAAGCTGCTGCTCCTCGATCTCCGGGCGCAGGCAGGATTCCTCCCGCAGGTCCTCGATCCTGAGTCCGGAACCTGCCTGCTCTGCCAAAGCGGGCAGGAGCTGCTCAAACCGCTGCATAAGTTCCGGCGAGGTCGCACCCACGGGATCCGGTGCTTTTTCGGTATTCACGGCACAGCCTCCCAGGAGTGCGATTAGGACGGTTGCGGCGGTAAACACGCCGCCTTGGCGCAGCTTCAATTTTCGAGACTTTCGGTGCTCACGGTCGGCATCTTCCTTCTCACGTAGTCTTCCGGGTGATCCTCCAACGGACTTTCCCAGTAGGAGTAACCGAACCCGTGATGGAACACCTCTTCAACGTACAGGCTCACCCGGCCTCCCTCGATCACCGCTTGGATGTTCGCTGCAGAGGTTGACCCCTCGACGAAGTAGTCCGAGTGACCCTTCATCACTGTGTCCGGGTCGAAAGGATCCAGGAATCCGGATTCGAGGCGTATGGCGCCCATCTGCGTTTTGGGATTCCCGCCGCTCCAGAAAGACCCGCTGTGGAACCCGCCGCCGGCCACCTGTGCCACCGTGATCGGGTCATCTCGGGTTTGGATCCAGTAGCGGTTTGCACTTGGACTGGCTGTGTCCTGTGGACCCGAGACCTCGTGGCCCGTCCCGGCAGGTGCTACGTAAACGATATTCGTGGCATCCAGTCCCTCCCGCTCACCGGTGCCGAGCATCGATCCTCCGGCACTGTAACCGATGTAGGTGCTGCGGGCATCTTCCGCCAGCTCAAGGTCCAAGGCATGGTCGAAAGCGGCCAGGAGCGGCCCGCCGTCCTCGTTATACGAGCTGGTCACATTGTGGTGGAGCTCATCCGGCAGATCGGCTCCCTGCCAGTAAAAGGACAGCTTCTCCGGAAATGGGTCACCGTCGACGGAATCCAACCGGTCCGTGTAGCCTCCCACGGAGCTCAGGTCCGCCCCGGTGCCGGGCACCAGGACTGCCGACGTCGTGACGGCGTCAGAGGGTGTCCCCTTCATGGTGACGATCCGGCCGTCTCCCTCAACGCTGATCAGGACTATCTGGATACCGTGGTCAAGGACGTAGTCCAACCCCTTCAGTTTGTCCTTCAGCCGGTCCGTTTCCGCCTGCCACGCCGTGTGGTCGTTGTTCCATCGAATTGCTGAGGCGCGGTCGTGCCCGTAATCGGAGAGCCTCGGTTCCCCAAGAGCGGCCAGATCCTGCTCAAGTGTGTGCCGGTAGCCGGCGGCCGTGACCGTGTTGGCGTGGACCCGGGAGGCAAACGGCACCCCGTTGAGTGCGCCAAACACCGCGGGATACAGCAACAGGAGCTTTTCCTGGTCTGCCGCGGGCAGTTGCAGCCAAGCAGCGCGGATGGCTGCAATTCCTTCCTCTGACAAGCTGTCCTGGAGGACGGCAGACATGGCAGCCTCCGGGCTTCCCGCCGGGAACGGTCCCATCAGCCGATTGGCGGCCAGCAGTGCAGCAGCGTCCGGGTTTGCCTCGGTCCAGGCCCGCAGCTCTGCCGTGTCCAGGCCGCGCAGGGACTCCAGGAGCAAGGCGGGGGACACCGCACCCAGCCGGTCATCCAAGGTCACCGTGAGGGCACTCCACTGAACGTCCGGGAGCACAGGCCCTCCGGTCCTCGCCGTCATGGGCAGTCCGTCTCCGGTACCGCCGGATACCGCGGCCAGCCGGGCGGCAGTCTCCTCCTGGAGGGTGTTCCATTTCCCGGTGAGCTCACCGGCACGGGTATTGAATTCGTCCAGGGCCCTCCGGGCTGCGGAGTCATCTTCGGCAGGGGCTGAGGATGGCCGTTCTGCCTCAAGCGTCCGGCACTCGTCACTCAGGATAGCGGCGGCTGCAGCGAAGTCCTGGATGATGCCGGCAGCTGCAGCAAGGGCGGAGCGCCAGCCGGCCATGGGGCCGGGCAGAGAGTCCATGGCCGTGTGCACCAGGTCCTGGGTTCCAGGCTCCCGGTACGCCGGAACCACGCGTTGCCAGGCTGCCGCGGCATCGGTGAGGTAGCTCTCGGCTACTCCTGCCCGCACCCGAAGGTCCTCAGCGGCAGCATCAAGGTTGGTCCAGTTCCCGGAAATGTCGGGAAGCGCAGCGCCGGTCATCATTGCTCCAGGAACTTCAGCCTGCCCGTTTGCGGCGGGGGAGTCGGGGAGTACTCGGTGGGCAGCTTAGCGAGCGCAGACTCGGCGGCGGCACCCATGTGGCCGTCAGCTTCCACATAAGCCGCCGTGGCGTCAGCCAAGGCTGAGGTTTTCCGGAAAACCAGGCTGGCGATGATGTCCGCAACGTCCCGTCGCGGATCCCAGAACTGGGAAAACGCCCCGGCGACAACTTCAGCAGAACCAAAACTGCCGGCCAGCTGGTCGGCATTGGATCCTGCGTCTTTTCCGGCGTCAAGCAGGGCCTGGCCGTCGGCAGCGACATCCACAATGGCGGCGTGGATGACATCCGGCTGGATCTGGTACTGCAATGTTCCCCCTGGAGATGATGGACATCATCGTTAGTGCAGACTCTGCTGCATCTGGCGCCCGAAGTCGATGGGCAGAACTACCCATGCCGTGCCGGCGGGCTCCGGCCCCAAACAACGGACGCCTGCCGGACACCGCCCCGAACCTCTAGGAAGCGTACGGACGGTCGCCGGCCATCCCTTCGGTGCGGCGCCCGGGCTCCGGCCCCAAACAACGGGCGGTCACCGGCCATCCCTTCGGTGCGGCTCCCTGGCACCGGCCCCTGACAACGGACACCCGCCGGTCCACTATCCGGTGCGGCTCCCTGGCGCCGGCCCCCGCCAGCCCTTGGTAAGCTTGGAAGAAGCCCTTCGCCCGCCGCGCTGCCCACGCAGTGTCCGGCTTCCGGCGCGGAGACGCCCCTTTCCACCGCACCCATCACTGACCTGCTGCTCCGTATTTCGCGCGCCCTGTGCGAGTCCGGAGCGCTGCGACGTGCCCCCACGCCCCGCGGCGGGAAGACACGCAATACCGTAGGAGAAGCGCCACCCCCATGCAGTCCGCCCCCGCCGAAACGTCCGCAGAAACCCCCGCAGAAAGCTCCACAGAAACCCCCGTAGATTCCAGTTCCCTGTCCCTGTTCGACCGCCGCTATGAGCCCAACGTGGCTGAGGTCAACCAGCTGTGCGACACCCTGGCCGAGCTCAAGCCCGGCAGCGAGGTTCCGTACGTGGACCCGCAGCATGACGTGGACGAAGCCCGGATTGTGAGCCTGTTTTCGAACAACGGTCCCGCCCATCCGTCAGGCTTCATTACCGCAGGGAGCGATGAAGCCATCACCCGCCTCCTCGGCGTTCACTGGCAGGTAGGGCTGAAGCCGAAATACGTGATGCCGTGGAACGTCCACCCCTGGTACACCCCGGGCGAGCCGCACACGAAGCTCACCAAGGAAGAAGTGGCAGAGGGCCTGAAGCCGCTGCTGCGTTTCCTGGCACTGGTCCCGCGCGCATCGGTGATCGTGGCGCACGGCACCGAAGCGCAGCGCCTGGCGGCCGCGTTCCTTAAGACCGAAAACCGGATGATCTACCGTCGCAGCCTCAAGGTCTACAAGGCCCGTTCGGCAGAGGGCCGTTCCTTCGGCGCTACCGAGGAACGCCAGCAGGAGTCACTGGCTGAAATGCGGATTGTCTACAAGGACGCGATGGCGCGCACCGGCCTGGCCGCAACCGGCCGCTGAGAGGCAGAGCGTCAAACGCTGAGGGCCGAAAACCTAGTTCGCTTCGTTCACCGGAACATCGACGATTCCGGTGAAACGGGAACCAACACCCTCATATTCGCTGCGGACGCTGCCCGCGGGAACCTCGGGCAGCTCCCGGTCACTGTGGTCATAGCAGGCGACAAAGGTGAAGCCAGGCCACCACTTCTTAGGGCGGGCCGTCTCGCGGAAGCCGCAGACCGCGCACTCCAGCTGGACCCAGACCGGCCGCTTACCGGTACGGTTCGCCCGGGACTGCGCCAGCCAGGCCGGAGGGTTGGCATCGAGTTCATTCAGCTCGGCCTGCTCCAGCCGCGCCGGGATCCCGTGCTTGGCAGCCATTTCGAGCGGAATATCAAGGTACTGGGCTGCTTGGCGTCGAGTAATCATCAGTTAAACGATACGGCAGGGCACGACGGCGATTTCCCGCCGTCGTGCCCTGCCGTTTATTCTCAGCCCCTGGCTGCTGCAGCCTAGTCCGCTTCGGCGAAGGCCTTCCGCAGATTCTCTTCCTGCTCCCTGGACAGGTTCGTGGCAATCAGCGAGGCTCCCGGGAAGCCATCCTTGAAGGCGTCGAGGACCCTGTCCTCCACGGCGTCAGAGGACAGGACAAACAGGGCAGACGTGCCCGGAGTGACTTCCTGGCGGATCTGCTTGATGAAGTTGTCATCGATGCCGACGTCCACCATCGAGCCGGAGAGTGCACCGATGGCCGCTCCGACGGCTGCGCCAATCAGCGGGATGAAGAAGATCAGGCCGAACAGCAGGCCCCAGAAGCCGCCGCCCAGGGCACCGGCTCCGGCCATGTTGTGTTCCTGGATGGTCCGGGGCTTTTTCTTGTCCCGGGGCCAGGTGACGATTGCCTCATCCCGCACGTTGATGAGGTTCTGGGACTCGAGGCTGGCCAGGGTCTGTGTCGCCCTTTCAGCCGCGTCCGCGTCGGGGAACTTCCAAACGGTGAGTGTTGCCATGGCAGATGCTCCAAACAGTTGGGATCCAGGCACTATCCGGCGTGTGCCAGGCACACGGACGGTTAGAGTAGGTGCCACGCTAGCCAGCGCCTGCTGCCCCGGGCAAGGGAAGAGGGCCGTCGACGCCCCGCGGAGGCCAACTCTTCGTCCGGTCCCTGTCCCGCAGGGTTGCGCGGCCGTAGACTCATGTCTGCGGCCGCGCCCGGACCGCTGACCCAGGAGCCTGAATGAGGGACCTTTCCCGCCCGGCATGGTGGACCAACGCTGTGGTCTACCAGATCTACCCGCGCAGTTTCCAGGACACCACGGGAGACGGCATTGGGGACCTGACCGGGATCATCCGGCGGCTGGATTACCTGCAGGAACTCGGGGTCGATGTGTTGTGGCTTTCGCCCATCCACCAGTCGCCGCAGCGGGACAACGGGTATGACATCAGCAACTACTGGAAAGTGGATGCGGTGTTCGGGACCGAAGAGGAATTTGACCGGCTGCTTTCCGAGGTCCATGCCCGTGGAATGAAGATGATCATGGACCTGGTGATCAACCACACCTCCACCGACCACGAGGCGTTTAAACGCTCCATGTCCTCCCGAGACAATATCTCCCGCGACTCGTACTACTGGCGGGATCCGCGCCTGGGGTTCCGCGGCGGTGATCCCGGTGCCGAACCCAACAACTGGGGATCCCTGTTCGGCGGTTCCGCCTGGACCTGGCACGAACCGACCCAGCAGTACTACCTGCACATCTTTTCGCGTCACCAGCCGGACCTGAACTGGGCGAGCACCAGGGTCCGCAACCGGATCTACGCGATGATGAACTGGTGGATGGACCGCGGCATAGACGGTTTCCGGATGGACGCCGTGAACTTCATCTCGAAGGACCAGCGCTTCCCCGACAGCATGATCCAGTTCGGCGGTGTCTGGGGAGACGGTTCCCCGTTCTTTACGTCCGGACCCCGCGTGCACGAGTTTGTGCAGGAGATGATGCGCGCAGTCTTCGCGCACCGCAGTGAGGACTACCTGGTTGTCGGAGAAACTACGGGGGCGACCGTCGACGAAGCACGGCTCTTCACTGATCCCTACCGGAACGAACTGGACATGCTTTTCCAGTTTGAGCACGTCAACCTGGACCACGGACCCGGCGGCAAGTGGGACCGCCGTCCGGTAAACCTCAGGGACCTGAAGACGTCCTGGAACCGGTGGCAGCGCGGACTGGCCGAGCGGGGCTGGAACAGCCTTTACCTCAGCAACCATGACCAGCCGCGCCATCTTTCCAGGTACGGCAACGACGGCGTCTTCCGGTATGAGTCCGCCACGCTGTGGGCGACCCTGCTGCACATGCAGCGCGGGACTCCCTTTATCTACCAGGGGGAGGAAATCGGTATGACGAACGCCGGGTTCACGCGGGTTGACCAGTACCGGGACGTCGAATCATTGAACTACTACGCGGACTCGACGGCCCGCGGGATGGACCCGGAGACCGTCCTGGAGATCCTGGCACACGCCAGCCGGGACAACGCCAGGACACCCATGCAGTGGACCCCGGAACCTGCGGCAGGGTTTACGGACGGTGTGCCGTGGATCGGGCTGGGGCCCAGATACCGGGAAATCAACGTTGAACAGGACCTCGCCGCACCACAATCCATCTACCGCTACTACCAGCAGCTGATCCGGCTCCGCCATGAGCTGCCGGTAATTGCGACGGGTGACTTTCAGCTCCTGCACGCACACCATCCGGCACTTTTTGCCTTCAGCCGGAGCCTGGGGGAGATGAGCCTGGGCGTGATGGGAAACCTCTCCGGGCTCGAGCAGGCCGTTCCCGCAGACCTGCAGGAGGGCGAACTGATCCTGGGGAACTACGGCGCAGAACGACGGAAGGAAGTGCTTGGTCCCTGGGAAGCCCGCGTTCTTGATATCAGCGGGCTTCCCTAGGCGCACTATTCTCCGGTGAGGGCGGTGCCGTAGAGCTTCAGCAGCGCGGCCGTTCCACCCTGGTCCATGGCCCGGCGCTGGCGCTCGGACCCGGTACCGGTGTCCCGGATGTCCTGCAGTCCGGCGCGAACCCACTCCGCGTCATTCTCGGCGTCGAGCGCTTCGGAGACGAAGTCCAGCAGGGCCTGGACGCGGTCCGCTGCAGGGACCAGCTTGGCGCTGACCGGATCCACTAGCTGGCCGGTCAGGCCCTCGCGGGCGGCCTGCCACATGGCGGCGTCAAGCAGCTCGGCTTCCGGGACCGGCCTGTCGATTCCCCGGCCCGCTTCCTCGACCGCCGTGCTCACCAGCCCGCGGACCAGGGCCGCGATCAGCACGGAGTCCCGCGCGCGCAGCTGTGCGTCGCCGGCCCGCACCTCCAGGGTGGGATAGGAATCTGACAGCCGTGCCATCCAGGTCAGGACACCCCGGTCGATAATCGCCCCGGTGGACACCAGCTGTGCCACGCGGCGTTCGTAGTCTGCCGCATCCTTGAAGGTGGGAGGGCAGCCCTGGACCGGCCAGCGGCGGTAGTGGACCACGCGCCAGCTGCCGAAACCGCTGTCCCGTCCCAGCCAGTAGGGAGAGTTGCAGCTCAGCGCCACAATGGCGGGCAGCCACTCGCGGATGCGGTTCAGTGCCTGGACCCCGGCTTCCCGGTCCGGAATCGATACATGGACGTGCAGTCCGTTCACGAACTGGTCGCCGACGATTCCCGGTGCGCTTTCACGCAGCTGCCGGTAGCGTTCCTTGTCCGTCAGCTCCGGGTAGTGGTCCTCAATGAACGGTGCAGATGCCGTTCCGGACGCCACGACCGAAGCTTTGCGCGCAGCGGCTTCAAGCTGCCCGCGGAAGTTCAGCAGGTACTCTTCCGCTTCGGTCAGCGTGGCGGAGACCGGTGTGGCGGTTTCGATCTGGCAGCTGAGCAGCTCGCGCTGGATCTCACCTTCGGTCACACGCGGAGAGCGGTGCAGATAGCCAGCAACTTCCTCCGCCTTGTGCACCGGGAGCCCGGAAACCGGGTCCAGCAGCAGGTACTCTTCCTCGATGCCCAGTGTTGCCATGCATCCCTCCAGATATTCATGGCTGCAGGCAACTACCCGCAGCACTTCCTGAAAAAGACTAGGGCCGAAGGGTGCCTGGAAGCCAAACGGGAAGCGTACTGAGGTTTTGTTGCGGCGTCAGGCACCGGATGTGAGGGAGGCTCCGTACAGGGCGGCGAGTCCGTCCCAGCCGCCGGCAGCATAGGCGGCACGCTGGCGGACCGCACCTGTACCAAGGGTGAGCATCCGCTGCACGCCTGCCGTGACGTAGTCCGCGTCTCCGTTGTCTTCCAGCACGGGACGGATGTGTTCTACCAGCGCAAAAACCTGGTCCGCGGCCGCAGACGGGTCCCCCTGAACATCCATCAGCCGCCCGCCCAGACCATACCGGGCTGCCTGCCACAGTCCGGCGTCGAGGAGTTCGGGGTCCGGATGGATTCCGGGTGCCGCTTCTTCGGTCAGGACGAGTCCGCGCACCAGCGCAGCCAGGAGGACGGAGTCCGCCGCCTCAAGCTGCGCGTCACCTACGCGCACTTCCACGGTCGGATAACGCTCGGACAGTCTTGCTGCCCAGCCAATGTGTCCGGCATCCAGGACGGCGTCGGATCCGATGAGCCTGGAAAGCCTCCGATCATAATCGGCTGCATCGGCGAACTCGGGCGGGCAGCCCTGCACGGACCAGCGGCGGTAGTGGATCAGCCGCCAGCTGGAAAAACTGCTGTCCCTGCCGCGCCAGAAAGGGGAGTTGGCGCCCAGGGCAGCCAGGGTCGCAAGCCATGGGCGAAGCTTGTTCAGGGCGGTGATCCCGGCGTCCCTGTCCGGTACCGCAACATGGATGTGCGTACCGTTGACGTAGTGTTCGCCGGCAACGGCGCCGGTCAGCTCTCCCATGGACTGGTAGCGTTCGGTACCCGAGATCTCCGCCGGACTGTTGGCAATCCGCGGAGCGGCACCGGAAACAACGACGCCGATGCCCGCCTCATCGGCCGCGCCGGCTATGGCGGTGCGGGCCTCCAGCAGGGAGGCACCTGCTTCGTCCAGCGTGTCGCAAATGGCCGTGGACGTTTCCAGCTGGCAGGCGAGGAACTCTGCCTGGCCGACCGGCGCTGCCGGCGGGATGGCGGGAGACGACTCGAGTGCCCGTGACAGCCCGGCAGCGCGGGGCACGGGAATCCCCGTGGCCGGATCCACGAGCAGGAACTCCTCTTCAATGCCGAACGTCGCCATGCATTCCCCTGGTCGCCGAAGAATCCGCGAGCTGGGTGCCCGTTGGCTCAGTTTAGGGCAGGGCCGGGCCCCACCGGGAGAGGGCCGTGCCAAGTAGCACGCTTGTCCCGCCTAGGCCCGAACTGCCCGCCAGGTGAACGTGAGGTAGGGCAGCTGCAGCTCTTCTCCCGGCACGTGGCCGAGGTGCTCGTACAGGTACCAGGAAAGGTTCGCCAGGACCTTGGCTCGGGTGGTTTCAGGAGCGGAGAGATAGTAGGCCCGGGATTGTGCCAGCTCCGCAAGGTCCTCGGGAGTCATCGCCACGGACCAGGAAGTGGTGTGGAATTCCTGCAGCTTGAGTTCCGGTCCCAGTTCCGGACGGAACCCCGGGCGCAGCACGTCCCCAGCGTGGATGATCCGGGAAAAGCGGTGTACCCAGGGAACGCTGACGTCCAGCTGGTTCCAGACCAGTCCCGCGAATCCGTGAGGCGCCAAAATCCGGCTGAACTCCCGCGCGGAGGCCACCGGGTCGCACCAGTGCCACGCCTGTGCCACCGTCACGGCATCAAGCGAGGAATCCGGGAGTCCCGTGTGTTCGGCCGTGCCCTGGACGGCAGGGACGTTCGGCAGCGACCGGGAGAGCTGGGCGAGCATGTCCGCGGACGGATCCACGGCGCGCACCGCGAAACCCGCAGATGCCAGGGCGGCGGTGTATTTGCCCGTACCGGCGCCGATGTCCGCCACGGACACGGATGCTGCCGGCCGTCCGGCAAGGGACGGGATGTCAAAGAGCCAGTCCACGGCGTCATTCGGGTAGCCGGGACGGATCCTGTCGTAGTGTTCGGCGCCGGTGCGGTAGCTGCCGCCCAGCTGACGGCGCCGCAGACCGTCGAGCTTGGGTCCGCTGGAAGCCACGTGGAGTCCTAGAAGAGGTCGTCGAGTTCGGGGTTGAGCCGCTGCAGTACTTCGTTGTGCAGCATTCCGTTAGTAGCCAGCGCGTTGCCGCCGAAGGGGCCGTCTTCGCCGTCAAGGGACGTGAACCGGCCGCCGGCCTCGGTCACGATTGGCACCAGGGCTGCCATGTCATACAGGTTGAGCTCCGGCTCGCATGCGATGTCCACTGCGCCCTCGGCCACCATGCAGTAGGACCAGAAATCGCCGTAGGCGCGGGTACGCCACACGGATTCGGTCAGGCCGAGGAACTCATCCAGGTTACCGCGCTGCTTCCACCCGGTGAGGCTGGAGTAGGACAGCGAGGCGTCGGCCAGATTCGAGACGTCGGAGACCCGCAGCCGGGTGGCCGAGGCGAGTGAACGGCCCATATAGGCACCGGTTCCCGTCGCTGCCCACCAGCGCTTGCCCAGCGCCGGCGCGCTGACGACGCCGACTACCGGAACGCCGTCGTCCACCAGCGCGATGAGGGTAGCCCAGACGGGCACGCCCCGCACGAAATTCTTGGTGCCGTCGATCGGATCCACAATCCAGCGCCGGGGCCCGGAACCGGTGGAACCGAATTCCTCGCCGAGGACAGCGTCGCGCGGCCGGGCACGGGAAAGCTGCCCGCGGATGGCGTCTTCGGCTGCCTTGTCTGCGTCGGTGACGGGCGTCAGGTCCGGTTTGGTCTCGACGCGGAGGTCCTGCGCCTTGAACCTTGACATGGTCTGGTCGTCCACGGAGTCGGCCATTACATGGGCGAGACGCAGATCATCGTTGTAGTTCTGAACGAACGGCATACTTCAACTTATCGCTATTGCCGCCGCCCTGCCCACGTTTACGCAGGTGCGCGCGGCGTGTACCTGTCCGGAGAAGGCCTCCAGGATGTGCCGGCCGGGGTACTTCGGCCCTTACTGGGTGCCCAGTTCCTTGGCCTGGGCGCGGTTCTCGGTGCGCAGGCCGCCGGAGCCCAGCAGCCTGCGCAACGAGGCGAGCCGTGCAGGTCCGGCGGGTCCGGCGTTTCCGGACTCAACCCACGGGTCGAGTCCGCAGTTGACGGCCTCATCGTCATGGCGGCAGCCGCGCTCACAGTCTTCCGTGCCCGGCTCGAGGTCAGGGAAGGCGCTCAGGATCCGGTCCGGGTCCACGTGGGCCAGACCGAAGGAGCGGATGCCTGGGGTATCGATGATCCAGCTGCCTGCCGGTGCATCCTGCACTTTCAGCGCCAGCGCAGAGGAGGACGTGTGCCGGCCCCGGCCGGTGACGGCGTTCACGCCGCCGGTGGCGCGGCGCGAACCGGTCAGCGCGTTCACCAGGGTGGACTTCCCGACGCCGGAGTGGCCCACCAGGACGCTCACCTTGCCCAGGAGATGCTCGTGCAGGGCGGCCACGGCGCCTCCGGCCAGGCGGGCGGAGAGGCCGTCGTCGGACTCGGAATCGATTCCCGCGTCGTCGGCCCGGGCCGTGCGGCTGATGACTACTTCCAGGTCCAGGTGCTCATAGTTGGCGAGCAGCTCCGCGGGATCCTTCAGGTCTGCCTTGGTGATGCAGAGGAGGGGTGAGATGCCGGCGTCGTAAGCCGCCACCAGGGCGCGGTCGATGAACCCTGTCCGCGGCTCGGGATTGGCGGCGGCAACCACAATCACCAGCTGGTCCGCGTTGGCTACCACTACCCGCTCCACCGGATCGGTGTCGTCCGCTGATCGGCGCAGCAGCGTGGCGCGCTCGTTGACCTTCACCAACCGGGCCAGGCTGTCGGGGGATCCGCTGACATCGCCCACCAGACCCACAAGGTCCCCGGCAACCACCGGCGTGCGCCGCAGTTCCCGTGCCCGGGCTGCCGTGACTATGCGTTCCTGCGGGGTGTCTTCGTCCACGATCGCGGTGTAGCGGCCGCGGTCAACGGTGATGATGCGTCCCGTGACGGCGTCTTCGTGGGCGGGCCTGTCCTTGGTCCGGGGCCGCGAGCCCTTCTTGTTGGGCCGGATGCGGACGTCCGACTCGTCCCAGCCTGAGGTGCCTCGTGCCACGGCTAGTCCTCCTGCGCCGCCGTCGGCTCCGTACCGGCCACCAGGCCGGTCCAGAGCTGCGCGAATTCGGGCATGGTCTTGGATGTCGCCGCGATGTCCTCCACGACAACTCCGGGAACCGACAGACCCAGGATCGCTCCGGCGGTGGCCATGCGGTGGTCGGCGTAGGTGCCGAAAACGCCGCCGTGAAGCGGTGCAGGGCTGATGGCCAGGCCGTCGGCCGTTTCCGTGACGTTCCCGCCCAGACCGTTGATTTCAGTCCTGAGGGCTGCCAGCCGGTCAGTTTCGTGGCCGCGCAGGTGCGCAATGCCGGTCAGGACCGACGGCGAGTCGGCCAGTGCGCAGAGTGCGGCCACAGTGGGTGCCAGCTCGCTGGTATTGGCAAAGGTGCCGCCCCGCACCGCTCCGCTGCCGGTGACAGTCAGCACCCCGTCGGCGAGCTCTGCGGTGGCACCCATCTGAGGCAGGATTTCCCGCCACTTGTCGCCAACCTGGGTGGTCTGTTCGGGCCAGCCGGGGATGCTTACGCTCCCGCCGGTGGCCACGGCTGCGGCCAGGAACGGGCCGGCGTTGGACAGATCGGGTTCGATGTCCACATCGAAGGCCCTGACCGGTCCGGGCGCGACGCGCCACTCGTTGGGTACTGAGTCATCCACGGCCACTCCGCATTCCCGGAGCACCTGGACGGTCATGGCGATGTGGTCCAGGCTCGGAACCGTTTCCCCGGTGTGCACCAGGTGCAGGCCATCCGTGAAACGTGCGCCGGCCAGCAGCAGGGCGGAGACGAACTGGGAGGAGGCACCGGCGTCGATCTCCACGCGTCCGCCGGGAACGCCGCCGCGGCCGGTGACGCTGAAGGGCAGGGCGCCGCGTCCGCCGTCGTCCACCTCAATGCCAAGGCCCCGAAGGGCCTCGACGGTCGCACCCATGGGACGCTGGCGCGCGTGCGGGTCGCCGTCGAACGCAGTGGTACCGGTCCGCAGGGCAGCCAGCGGCGGCACAAAACGCATGACGGTTCCGGCCAGGCCGCAGTCCACGTTGGTGTTGCCGGCAGCGCCTGCTGGAATCGGCTCCACCAGCAGGTCCGGGCCGAATGGTCCGCTGTCGGAAACCTCTGTGATTTCCGCGCCGAGGGACCGCAGCGCCGCAACCATCAGGGCGGAGTCCCGGGAATGCAGCGGAGCGCGCAGGCGGGAGGGTCCGTCCGCCAGGGCGGCCAGGACCAGATAGCGGTTGGTGAGGGATTTGGAGCCTGGAACCCTGACCACCCCGGTGACGGGGCGGCCAGGGGTGGGGGCCGGCCAGCCTTCTGCGACGGGCACGGATGTTTCAGTCATGGTGCTTAGGAACCTGCGATATCTGACGCGGTGCTGCGGACGGCGCGTTCTGCCTTGGCCAGCTGCTTACGGGTCTGCTTGGTGACTTTCCGGGACCGGCGTCCGGCATCCTTGCCCATGGCACGCACGCTGCGCTGCGTGTCCTGCACCAGGTGCTCTGCACGCCAGGCCAGGCCCGGGCGGCCGTTGGTATCCACGGCCGCGAGGAGTACGCCGCCGATCAGCGAGAGGTTCTTCAGGAGCTGCGTCCGGCGTTCTTTCCGTCCCTCGGCCGTGGTGGCGTCCCCGTTGCGGTATTCAACGAGGGTGTTCACGCCGGCTGTTGCGGCGAGGACCAGCCCGGCCAGCCGGGAAAACTTGCCCAGGCCCAGCATGGCAGCGGCGCCGAGCTGGGTGGCGCCGAGGACACGGGCGACGGAGGCCGGGTTCAGACCTGCGGCAGACGGCACCACTGAACCCAGGCGGTCCAGGGTCGGAGTGAGCTGCTGGGCGGTCTGGTCGGCGTTGCGGAGCCGTTCCACGCCCGCTGCCGCAAAGCCGGCGGCGAGGAGCGGACGGGCTAGTTTTCGGACAATGCTCATGCGTGGCCTCCTGGGTTACGCCGAACCGGCGTGCGTTCAAAGATGATACGGGTGTGCCTGGCGGGACCCCCGTACGCAACGGATACTCCCTAGTCTGGCACCTTTGGGTCCCTTGCACACCTCGGCTGCTTAACGCCCGGCAGCCCGCTGTTTGGAATATCCGCAGGCGGGCGGCGGTTATTCATGGTGTCGGTCTCGCGCCGGCACCCGGTGCGCACGGCGCCGGTACGTCGGATGCGGAGTCGGAGGCTACGGATGGCAGGTTCGCTGGTCCAGGAGCGGAACACGGTGGAGGGGACCCTTCCCGGGTTGCTGGTGCGTGCACGCCCTCTACACTTGGACGTAATGAGAACTGATGTGCCGGAAGGCAGCCCACAGGTGGAAGATCCGGGCCTCGACGTCGCGTCCGAGCCCGAAGAGGCTCGTAAACTGCGCTTCGAGCGCGATGCCATGCAGTATGTGGACCAGCTTTACTCTGCTGCCATGCGCATGGCCCGCAACCCGGCAGATGCCGAGGATCTGGTGCAGGAAGCCTACACAAAGGCTTTCTCGGCGTTTCACCAGTACAAGCCGGGAACCAACCTCAAGGCCTGGCTCTACCGGATCCTGACCAACACGTATATCAACCTGTACCGCAAGCGCCAGCGTGAGCCGCTGCAGGCGAACTCGGACGGGGTGGAGGACTGGCAGCTTGCACGGGCTGCCGAGCACAGTTCATCCGGCCTCCGTTCGGCTGAAGCCGAGGCGCTGGACCACCTGCCGGACTCCGACGTCAAGAGTGCGCTGCAGGCCATCCCGGAGGAGTTCCGCCTGGCGGTCTACTTCTCGGATGTCGAGGGCTTCGCGTACAAGGAAATTTCAGAAATCATGAACACGCCGATCGGCACCGTGATGTCCAGGCTGCACCGCGGGCGCAAGATGCTCCGCGAGCTGCTGGCCGAGTACGCATACGAGCGCGGCATCAAGGGCAAGGCACAGAAGGCTGCCGCCGCAGCGGCGGAGAATCAGGGGAAGACACTATGAGCGATTGCCAGAGCCTGGGCGATTGCGATGACGCGCGCATCGAACGCCTGTATGAATACCTGGACGGCGCGCTTTCGCATGACGACCTGGTGGAAATCAAGGAGCACCTCGAGGGGTGCCCGGAATGCGCAGGGGAACATGACCTTGAGTGCGTCATCCGTTCCGTCGTGAAGCGTTCGTGTACCGAAGAGGCGCCGCAGACATTGAAGGCGAATATTCTCGCCCGGATCAGCCAGATCCAGTCAGTAGACCACTGACCTGGGTAGCTAAAGGAAAACCCCCGTCGCCGGAAGGCTGCGGGGGTTTTCTTTCGTTAGCGCGGAAAATCCGGCCGGACGTCCGAACTTAAGTGTTGGGACGCTTGCCGTGGTTTGCGCCGCCGCGCTTACGGTCACGACGCTTGCGTGCTCGCTTGCTCATGGCTGCCTCCTTCTTTCGCTTTCAAGTTCTGCCCTTCAGTCTCCCACACACTGTGCCCTCGGCGTAAATGCGGTACTTGTTCCTGCACGGCCGCAGGCGGCGTCGCCTAGGATGGACCAACCAAGCGACCAAAGGAGTTCAGCATGCGAGCCGTGTACGCCCAGTCCCAGTCCCAGGAAGATCCGCTCGGCGGGCTGGTGGTGGGGGAACTCCCGAGGCCCGAGCCCGAGCCGGGTTTCCGGCGGGTGCGGGTACGGGCATCGGCACTGAACCGGCACGATCTGTGGTCCCTGCAGGGAATAGGTTTGCCCGCGGACCGGCTGCCGATGGTCCTGGGCTGCGATGCCGCAGGCGTGGACGACGACGGCAACGACGTTATTGTGCACTCGGTAATGTCCACGCCGGGCTGGGACGGCGACGAGACCCTCGATCCGCGCCGGACGCTGCTCTCCGAGCGGTATCCGGGCACGATGGCGGATGAGGTGTGGGTGCCCGAACGGAACCTGGTTCCCAAGCCTGCGCAGCTCAGCTTCGAGGAAGCCGCCTGCCTGCCCACGGCATGGCTGACGGCCTATCGCATGCTCTTTACCGTCTCGCCCGCTGCACCGGGATCCACCGTGCTGATTCAAGGCGCCGGGGGAGGGGTAGCGACTGCGCTGACCGCGCTGGCGTCTGCTGCCGGGTTCAGGGTCTGGGTAGCAGGCCGCAGCCCGGCCAAACTGGAAGATGCACGCAGGCTTGGCGCGGAGGCGGTGTTCGAGTCCGGTGCGCGGCTTCCCGAGCGCGTGGACACCGTCTTCGACTCCGTTGGCGAAGCCACCTGGGGCCATTCCCTGAAGGCCCTGAAGCCGGGCGGTGCCCTGGTCACCTGCGGTGCTACCTCCGGACCGAACCCCCCTGCTGACCTGAACCGCATCTTCTTCCTGCAGCTGAAGGTCCTGGGGTCCACCATGGGAACGCGGACCGAACTGCAGCGCCTGGTCCAGTTCCTGCTGGCCACGGGGGTTCGCCCGGAAATCGATTCGGTCCTGTCCCTTGAGGACGCCGCCAAGGGCTTCCGGCGAATGCACGACGGCGCTGCCACCGGAAAGATCGTGTTCCGGCACTAGCCTGGTTCCGGAAAACGCGAAAGGCGTCCGCGGGTGCGGACGCCTTTCGCGTGCTGATCAGGTTTTCAGTTCATGTCCGGCAGGTCGAGCCAGCGGAACCATCCGCGGTGCAGGACCAGCCAGGCGATCAGGCCGTAACCGGCCTGCCCGGGAGTTCCGCCGTTGGATGCGAGGTCTGTCCGCCACTGTTCATGGTTGAGCAGCGGAGTGAGTGTATCCACGTAGACATGCTTGCGGCGGGTGGTGACGTCGCCGAAGGCTGCGGAGAGGTCCGCGAGCCGGCGGTTCCGTTCGGCGTCGAGCCCCGGCGGGGGACCGACCACCAGGACCTTGATGCTCATCTGGGCGGCGCCGTCCAGGATGTTGGCAAGGTTCAGCCGGCTGCGGGCCGTTGAGAGCTCCAGGTCCAGGTCACGGTCCGAAAGACCGATCACCAGCCGGTTCTCGCATGTCTCATCAAACCTTCGGCCGGCCTCCATCAGCCAGCGGTTGGCAAGTGCTTCGGTGCCTTCGCCGGGAGCCGCGAGGCTGTAGGCCTCCAGCGTTGCGTTATCCGGCGTCGTGCGGGCCAGCACGCGGCCGAGCCAGCCCAGGGCGCGGGGATCGCCGTGGCCGGCGAGCAGTTCGTCTCCGACCGCAGCGAGCCTGATTCTGCGTTGTTCCACGAGTTCCCTTTTCAGTTGCGTCAGTGTCCAGATGAAGGGCGGGTTAAAAGCCGGGTGGGGCACCAGCCGGTGCCCCACCCAAACCTAGCCTATTAGCGGCGCTCGAAGGCCTTCTTGACCAGGATGTCCTGCTCAACGGCGTGCCGCTTGGCCGAACCGGTGGCCGTGGAGGCCGACGCGGGACGCGAGACCAGCCGCAGCGGGCGGTCCAGTTCCGGCGGCAGGTTCAGGCCGATGAACGGCCACGGACCCTGGTTGGCCGGCTCGTCCTGTGCCCAGATGATTTCTGCGTTCGGGTACTTGGCCACAGCGTCCTGGATCTCCTTGTAGGGCAGCGGGTAGAGCTGCTCGACGCGGATGATCGCGGTCTTCTCGTCGCCGGCCTTCTGGCGGTTGGCCAGCAGGTCGTAGTACAGGCGGCCGGAGACCAGCAGGACCTTGTCCACGGCGCCCGCTTCCAGTTCGGCGTGTTCGCCGATGACCGGCTGGAACGAGCCCTGGGTGAATTCCTCCACCGACGTAGCCGCGGCCTTCAGGCGAAGCAGCTGCTTCGGAGTGAAGATCACCAGCGGCTTCCGCGGACGGCTGTAGGCCTGGCGGCGCAGCAGGTGGAAGTGCGAGGCACCGGTCGTGGGGTTGGCCACGATCATGTTGTCCTCGGCGCACAGCTGCAGGAACCGCTCGATCCGTGCGGAGGAGTGGTCCGGGCCCTGGCCTTCGTAGCCGTGCGGCAGCATCATGACCAGGGAGGAGCGCTGGCCCCACTTCTGCTCCGCGGAGGAAATGAACTCGTCAATGATGGTCTGCGCACCGTTGACGAAGTCACCGAACTGCGCCTCCCACAGCACGAGTGCGTCGGGGCGTTCCACCGAGTAGCCGTATTCGAAGCCGAGGGCAGCGAATTCGGACAGCAGCGAGTCGTAGATCCACAGCTTGGCCTGGTTCGGGTCCAGGTCTGCCAGCGGAGTCCACTCAGCGCCGGTGGCGCGGTCATGGAAGACAGCGTGGCGCTGGGTGAATGTGCCGCGGCGGGAGTCCTGGCCGGCAAGCCGGACGGGCACGCCTTCCATCAGGAGCGAGCCGAAGGCGGCAATCTCGGCGAAGCCCCAGTCGATGTTGCCCTCGCGGGACATCTGCTCGCGCTTCTCCAGCAGGGACTTCAGCTTCGGGTGGACCGTGAAGCCCTCCGGAATGGTGACGTGGGCCTTGCCGATCCGGGCCAGCGTGTCCGGGGAGATCGCAGTGCTGGCCGGCGCCACGATGGTGGAGCCTTCCTGCTGCGCTGCCGGACGTTCCAGGTCGGACACAGCTTCGGAGTCCTTGGTGATGACCGGGATAGGGGAAGTCTGGGCGGCATGCGTTTCCGCGAAGACCCGCTCAAGGCGGCTCTGGTAGTCGCGAAGTGCCTGCTCAGCTTCTTCCTGGCTGATGTCACCGCGGCCGATGAGCGATTCGGTGTAGAGCTTGCGCACCGAGCGCTTGGCCTCGATCAGGGAGTACATCATCGGCTGCGTCATCGAGGGATCGTCGCCCTCGTTGTGGCCGCGGCGGCGGTAGCACACCATGTCGATGACGACGTCCTTGTTGAACCGCTGGCGGTAATCGAAGGCCAGCTGGGCCATCCGGACTACCTGCTCCGGATCGTCACCGTTCACGTGGAAGATCGGCGCCTGGACCATCTTGGCGACGTCGGTGGCGTACACCGAGGAGCGCGAAGACGTCGGTGCAGTGGTGAAACCGACCTGGTTGTTTACGATCACGTGGATGGTGCCGCCGGTGCGGTAACCGCGCAGCTGGGAGAGGTTAAGCGTTTCCGCCACCACGCCCTGGCCCGCGAAGGCAGCATCACCGTGGATGAGGATCGGCAGGACGGGGAATTCGTCCCCGCGGTCCAGCCGGTCCTGCTTGGCGCGCACGATGCCTTCAAGGACTGAGTCGCCGGCCTCGAGGTGCGAGGGGTTCGCGGCCAGGTAGACCTTCGTCTGGTTGCCGTTGTCCGAGGTGAAGGTCCCCTCCGTTCCGAGGTGGTACTTCACGTCGCCGGAGCCCTGCACGGAGCGGGGGTCCTGGGTGCCTTCGAACTCGCGGAAGACCTGGGCATAGGTCTTGCCGGCGATGTTGGTGAGCACGTTCAGGCGGCCGCGGTGGGCCATGCCAATGCCGACCTCTTCCATGCCTTCGTCAGCGGCACCGGAGATGATGGCGTCCAGCAGCGGAATCAGGGACTCGCCGCCTTCCAGGGAGAAGCGCTTCTGGCCGACGAACTTCGTCTGCAGGAACGTCTCGAATGCCTCCGCGGCGTTGAGCTTGCTCAGGATGCGCAGCTGCTCTTCGCGGGTGGGCTTGCTGTACGGGGCCTCGAGGCGGTCCTGGAACCAGGAACGCTCTTCCGGATCCTGGATGTGCATGTATTCGATGCCCGCGGTACGGCAGTAGGCATCACGCAGCACGCCAAGGATCTTGCGCAGCTTCAGCATCGGCTTGCCGCCGAATCCGCCGGTGGGCCACTCACGGTCCAGGTCCCAGAGGGTGAGGCCGTGGTTAAGGACGTCCAGGTCCGCGTGGCGGCGCTGGACGTACTCCAGGGGGTTGGTGTCCGCCATCAGGTGGCCGCGCACACGGTAGGCGTGGATCAGCTGCTGGATGCGGGCAACCTTGTTGATCTGCTCGTCCGGGTTGACCTGGATGTCGGGGCTCCAGCGAACCGGCTCGTAGGGGATGCGCAGGGACTCGAAGATGTCATCGTAGAAGTTCTGCTCGCCCAGCAGGAGCTGGTGGACGATGCGCAGGAACTCGCCGCTGCCGGCACCCTGGATGACACGGTGGTCATAGGTGGAGGTCAGGGTGATGATCTTGGAGATCGCGTTGCGCGCAAGGATCTTCTCGTTGGCGCCCTGGAACTCGGCGGGGTACTCAAGGGCGCCGGCACCGATGATGCAGGCCTGGCCCTTGGACAGGCGCGGCACGGAGTGGACCGTTCCGATGCCGCCCGGGTTCGTCAGCGAGATGGTGGTGCCCTTGTAGTCGTCGGCGGTGAGCTTGCCGGCGCGGGTGCGCTTGACCAGGTCTTCGTAGGCGTGCCAGAACTCGGAGAAGTTCAGGGTTTCAGCCTTCTTGATGTTCGGCACTACCAGCAGGCGGGATCCGTCCGGCTTCGGCATGTCGATGGCCAGGCCGAAGTTGATGTGCGCGGGCTGGACTGCAACGGGCTTGCCGTCCACCTCGTCGTAGTAAACGTTCTGGGACGGGAACTGGGCAGCTGCACGGATGATGGCGTAGCCGAGCAGGTGTGTGAAGGAGACCTTGCCGCCGCGTGCGCGTTCCAGGTGGCTGTTGATGACAATCCGGTTGTCGATCAGCAGCTTGGCGGGTACCGCACGCACCGTGGTTGCGGTGGGGACGCTCAGGCTGAGGTCCATGTTCGTAGCAATGGCCTTGGCCGGGCCGCGGAGCACCGTCACGGTGTCTTCTTCGGTCTCGGTGCTGGGCTTGGTCTTAGGCAGCTGGGCCGGGATGGGCGCAGGCTTGTTTTCAGTCTTGGCAGCTGCTGCGGCCGACTTCGGCTCGTCCTTGCTGGAAGCTGCTTCCTTGGCTACCGGCGACTTGCCGGACTGCTGGGTTGCTGCGGGAGATTCGCCTGAGGCCTTCGGGGCCTGGGCCTCGGTCTGCACGACGGGCAGCTGGCGGGTGGCGGGGTTCGCGCCGAGTTCGCTCGGGGGAGTGGAACCGTTGCCTGAGGCTGAGTTGCCGGCGGATGACTTGGCGTCCTCCGCTTTAAAGGAGTCGAAAATGCTCCACCACTTCTTGTCGACAGAATTCTTGTCCTTGAGGTACTGCTCGTACAATTCGTCGACAAGCCATTCGTTCCCGCCGAATTCCTCCGGCAGGCGGTGGTTGGGTTGGTCTGGCACTAGATATACGCCTCTTCCATGAGTTGCCGTTTGCCCTGATGGCACCATGATCTGAGCGCTTCCGCCTCAAGACTTGCTGGTGCGGCCCGGTGCGCAGTGACCGAGACTTGATTGCAAGTCTAGTTATAGATCAACCGAAGTGGCCAATCTCAGGGGTGTCCGCCTGTGGGATGCGACACACTTTGCTCAGCCATCTGCGTGGGATTGTGCACAGTGCCCGGCTGCCGCATTTGATCTGGTGCGGCGAAGCCAAAGCTGTAAACTGAAAGGTCTATGGACAGCAACTCTAGGCGCCGGCCTGCATCCACTGCGGTTTCACCTGCAAGGACGCACAGAGCCGGCAACGCCCGCACACGATCCCCGCATTCTCCGGCCGCTTCATCGGAGCCTTCCAGTCCGGCTTCAGCTGAACCTCCCCCTTTAGGCGGTAATCCGCCGGCAGGCTCCCGGGGAACCACACGCACGTGCCTCCGCATGGAGGCTGGTTCCTGAGATGGAGTGGTTATTCCTTGTGGCCGGGCTGCTGCTGATCTGCGGTACCGGTTTTTTCGTGGCTGTTGAATTCTCGCTGGTTGCACTGGACCAGCCCACCGTTCGACGCGCTGTGGCGGAGGGCGACACCCGTGCGGAGCCGCTGCTTCGCTGCCTGACCACCCTTTCCACGCAGCTCTCAAGCTGCCAGCTCGGTATCACGCTGACAACGCTGCTGACCGGTTATGTCATGGAGCCTTCAGTGGGCCGGCTGCTCCAGGGGCCGCTTGCCGCCCTTGGGCTCCCTGCGGCAGCGTCACTGTCCATCTCGGTTGTTGCCGCAATGGTGCTGGCCACCCTGCTTTCAATGCTGCTGGGTGAACTGATCCCGAAGAACATGTCCATTGCACTTCCCTTTAAAGTGGGACGCGCACTGGCACGGCCCCAGCTGGCGTTCACCTTCGTGTTCAAGCCGGCCATCCTGCTGCTCAACGGGTTCGCCAACAAGGTGCTCAACCTCTTTGGCCTTGAAGCCAAAGAAGAGGTTTCCGGAGCCCGGACTCCGGCCGAGCTCTCGTCGATGGTCCGGCGGTCGGCCGAAATGGGCACCCTGGATGCAGGCACCGCCAACTTCCTGGCCCGCACGCTGTCCTTCTCCGAACGGACGGCGGCGGACGTCATGACACCCCGGATCCGCCTGGAAACGATCGACGCCGACCAGCCCGTCTCCGATGTCATCGACGCGGCCCGGCGGACCGGCTACTCGCGCTTTCCTGTCCTCGGCGATTCCCCGGATGACATCCGCGGCGTGGTGCACGTGAAGAAAGCCGTTGCCGTTCCCCGCCGCAAGCGCGCGGAGCTGCCGGCGGCAGCCATCATGAGCGACATCCTCCGGGTGCCGGAGACCGTGCACCTGGACTCGCTGCTCTCCGAACTGCGCAGCGCAAACCTGCAGCTCGCCGTCGTGCTTGACGAGTGGGGTGGCACGGCCGGCGTGGCAACGCTCGAGGACCTGGTGGAGGAAATCGTCGGCGAGGTTTCCGACGAGCATGACAAGCTCAAGCCCGGCGTCCTGCAGAGCGCCGCAGGCTACTGGTACTTCCCGGGCATCATGCGCCCGGATGAAGTATCCGTCCTGATTCCATCACTGCACGTGCCGGACGAATCCGGCTATGAGACGGTGGGCGGCTACATCATGGCCGAGCTGGGCCGCATCGCCGAGGTGGGAGACACAGTGCCGGTTCCCGGAGGGATCCTGGAAGTCGAACGGATGGACGGACGGCGGATCGACAGGGTCTGCTTCGTCCCGGTTGAGTCAGGTCCTGACGAAGCCGCCGAGGGTGAAGCTCCGGCTGCACCGTCGGCCCGCACGGCGCGTGCCGCGGGCGGTACCGAGCCGGTTGCCGCGCATGGTGCCCGGTCAGCGGGAAACGCCGGATCCGCGGCCGGCCGCAGGGAGGGAACACGATGAGTGATCTCGCCGGTATTTTCTGGCTGGTGGTCCTGCTGCTGGGCAACGCGTTCTTTGTGGGTGCTGAATTCGCCGTTATGTCTGCCCGGCGCAGCCAGATCGAACCCTTGGCGGAGGCTGGTTCAAAGCGGGCCAAGACAACTCTCTGGGCCATGGAGCACGTGTCCCTGATGCTGGCATGTGCCCAGCTGGGAATCACCGTGTGTTCACTGCTCATCCTGTATGTCGCGGAACCGGCGATCCACCATCTGCTTGCGGCGCCGCTGGAAGCGGTGGGCGTACCGCTCGAGGTGGCTGATCTAGCCGGGTTCCTGGCCGCACTCCTGTTCGTGACGTTCCTGCACGTGACCATCGGCGAGATGGTGCCCAAGAACATTTCAGTGTCCGTAGCGGACCGCGCTGCGCTGGCGCTGGCCCCTCCGCTGGTCATGGTCTCGCGGGTGGTCCGCCCGATCACGGCAAGCCTCAACTGGATCGCGAACCATGCCCTGCGGGTTGTTGGGATTACCCCGAAGGACGAGGTGACCTCGTCCTTCACGCTCCAGGAAGTGCAGTCAATCGTCCAGGAATCCACCCGGCACGGGCTGGTTGCCGATGACTCGGGAGTCATCTCCGGAGCCCTTGAATTCTCGGGCCAGACGGCCGGGGAGGTCATGGTGCCCCTCGATGAGCTGGTTACCCTGCGAACGGACTGCACTCCGGCCGAGTTCGAGAAGGCTGTTGGGCGCACCGGCTTCTCCCGCTTTGTGCTGATGGACGAGGCAGGAAACTTCACCGGGTACATGCACCTGAAGGACGTCATGGCCATTCCGGAGGAGGCCTACGAGCGGCCGATCACGGAAAACAAGGTCCGCACGCTGGCCAATCTGCGGCTCAGCGACGGAATCGAGGATGCGCTGGCGGTCATGCAGCGCACGGGCTCCCACGTTGCCCGAGTCCTTGGCGATGACGCTCAGACCCGGGGCGTGCTGTTCCTGGAGGACATCATCGAGCAGCTGGTGGGCGAGATTCGGGATGCCACCCAGTCCCAGGGGCTGCGCCGCTCGGGGGAGAGTTTCAGCGGCTAGACCCCTTAGATGCGAATGATTCGCGTTTACGTTATGCTGATCAAGCCCCGGTGCCGCCGGAGGTTGTACCGAGACTCGAAACGGGGATACTGACACTATGCGCCGCCTGCCTTTCCGTGTGGCCGGGACCCTTGCCGCTGCCGCACTCGCGCTTTCCGCCTGCTCCTCGAATGCTGGAGTTGACGGCGGCGCCGGCGAAGACGGTGACACCATCCGGGTTGTCGCCTCAACCAACGTGTACGGCAGCATCCTTGAATCGGTCGGCGGCGAGTTCGTCAGCGTCGAGTCGATCATCAACCGTCCCTCGCAGGACCCGCACTCCTACGAGGCGACTGCACGGGACAAGCTCGCTGTTTCCGAGGCAGCACTCGTTGTCCTGAATGGCGGGGGATACGACTCCTTCATGGAGACCCTGGTCCAGGAGGAGTCGGTGGCCGGGGAAAACGTCCTGAACGCCGTCGAGATCTCGGGTCTTGATGAAGGACACTCAGAGGGCGACGACGAAGACCACGGCGACAGCCACGCCGGCCACAGCCATGGCGGGCACTCGCACGGCGGATTCAACGAGCACGTCTGGTACGACCCGGAAGCGATGGGCCTGCTGGCCGAAGCAGCTGCCGAGCGGCTGGCTGAACTGGATCCTGAAAACGAGCAGGCTTTCCGTGACAACGCGGCTGGCTTCGCCTCGGGTATCCAGGAACTGGAGGACCGCCTTGGCGAGGTCCGTGCCGCAGCGGAGGGCCGCGACGTCGCCATGACGGAACCGGTCCCCGCGTATCTCCTGGAGGACGCCGGGCTGCACAATGTCACTCCGGACGATTTCACGGAGGCTGTCGAGGAGGGCCAGGATGTCCCGCCTGCCGTGCTGAAGGAAATGCAGGATCTGCTGGCCTCCGGGGATATTGCGTTCCTCGCGTATAACGAGCAGACCTCCACATCGCAGACTGAGGCTGTGCGCGGGACTGCTGAAGATGCCGGCATTCCGGTGGTCGACTTCTCCGAAACTCTTCCAGAGGGCGAGGACTTCCTTGCCTGGATGAACCGCAACGTGACGGCCATCCAGGACGTCCTGCAGTGAGCCGCCCCGTCGTGCAGCTGCGCGGGGCCTCCATGGCCTTTGGCAGCCGTACGCTGTGGCAGGGCCTGGACCTGGATATCAGTTCCGGTGAGTTCCTTGCCGTCCTGGGGCCCAACGGCACCGGCAAGACGACACTGCTGAAGGTGCTGCTGGGGCTCCAGCCGCTCAGTGCCGGAACCGTGACTATCAACGGGCGCCGCGTTGAGCGCGGAAGCAAGGACATTGGCTACATCCCGCAGCAGAAGTCCTTTGCTCCCGGCACTCCGCTGCGTGCCCGGGACTTGGTTGGCATGGGGGTCGACGGCGACAAGTGGGGTATCCGCCTCCGCCGGGGTCCTGTGCGTGCCCGGGTGGATGAGCTTCTTGCGCAGGTGGGTGCCACGAGTTATGCGGATGCTCCGGTGGGCAAGCTCTCCGGCGGCGAACTGCAGCGGCTGCGTGCTGCCCAGGCTCTGGCCACTGATCCTGATCTTTTGCTCTGTGATGAGCCGCTGCTCTCCCTTGATTTGCACCACCAGCAGGCGATCAGCGCCCTCATTGATGCCCGTGCGCATGTCCATGACTCTGCCGTCGTGTTCGTGACGCACGAAATCAATCCGATCATCGACTATGTTGACCGGGTCCTTTACCTGGCCGGTGGCCAGTTCCGTACCGGAACGCCGTCGGAAGTCCTGCGTTCGGATGTGCTTTCGGATATGTACGGTTCCCATGTGGAGGTTCTGCGCAGCCACGGCCGGATTGTGGTGCTGGGCGTTCCTGACGCCACTACGCACCACCACGGCGAAAGCGAGGCCGATCTTGGACCTTTCTGAGTTCTTCTCCTCCGTATTCGACTTCAGCGACTACGGGCAGCTGCTTCCGCTGGTAACCAACTCGTTGTGGGCTGCGGCCATTCTTGGTCTTGTTGGCGGGCTTATCGGCGTGTTTGTGATGATGCGCGATCTTGCCTTTGCTGTCCACGGCATTGCCGAGCTGTCTTTTGCCGGTGCGGCCCTGGCCCTGCTGCTGGGAGCGAATGTTGTTCTTGGTTCCCTAGCCGGTTCAATTGCGGCTGCCCTGATCCTCGCCCTGCTGGGTTTGAAGGCGCGGGACCGGAATTCCATTACCGGTGTGATCATGCCCTTCGGCTTGGGTTTGGGCATCCTTTTTCTCGCTCTCTATGAGGGGCGCTCTGCCAATAAGTTCGGACTGCTTACCGGCCAGATTGTTGCCGTGGACAGTGTCCAGCTGAACCTCCTGGCCATTTGTGCCGCCGTCGTTGTTGTTGGACTGGTTTTTGTCTGGCGTCCGTTGACGTTTGCGAGTGCCGATCCCGAGCTTGCCCAGGCCCGGGGTGTTCCGGTTGGCGTGCTGTCCATCGTGTTTATGTTCCTTTTGGGTCTTTCGGTTGCGCTGTCCATCCAGGTTGTTGGTGCGCTTCTGGTTCTTTCTCTCCTTATTACTCCCGCTGCTGCTGCCCTGCTTGTGACCTCTTCTCCCCGGCTTGTGGTTGGGCTGAGTGTCATGTTTGCCCTGGTTTCTGCCGTTGGCGGCATTCTTCTGGCTCTTGGGGGCCGGATTCCGATCAGCCCGTACGTGACGACGATTTCGTTTGCCATTTACCTGGTTTGCCGCATCATCATGGCAGTCCGGAATAGGAACCGGCGGCTGGCTACTGCGGCCTGAGCCGGTTGTGGGACCGGACGGGTGGCCGGACCCTGGTTCTGCAGGGGGCTGTACTGGCATTCCACAGTCGTTCCGGAACCGCAAAACGTTGAGTTAGAGCCGGGAGTTGCTGCCCGGGGTGTTGTCGATGGCCAGACGCCGCGGCAACTGGCAGGGTGCTTGGTGGCTGCCCGGGCGTCGGGCCGCTGCACGAGCCTCACGCCTGCCAGGCGTCCTCGTGCTCAGGTGACGCGTCACTGTTTGAGTTTCACGTCTCCGAGGCGTTCTGTCAGTGCTCAGGTGCCGCGTCACGGCTCACTGGTGCCCCGTGACGGCCCAAGGCGCCGCGCTACTGCTTGACCCTCCCGCCTCTGCACCATGCGCCTGGCAACTGCTCAGGCCACGTGTCATTGCTCGATGGCGCCCCGTATCTACCCAAGGCACCGCACTACTGCTCGGTTCTCCCGCCTCTGGACCATGGCGCCTGGCAACTGCTCAGGCCCCGAGTCACTGCTCACTGGTGCCCCGTATCTATCCAGGCAAGGCGCTGCTGCCCGGCCCTGACGCCTCTGCACAATGGCACCCAGTAGCCGACCAGGCACCGCGCCGCTTGCTCGCACTCATTTTCTCCGCGCCGCTTCGTGTCCCGGCTTCGCCATAGGCCTACCCCGATCGTTAGAACGGTGGGGGATCGTGTTTCGGGTCTTCGCTTTCAGCAGGGTTGTTTGAGGCTCTGCGTGTTAGTGGGTTCGGTTGGTAGTCCAGCGCTGGGTCGGTTGCGTAGATGCGTCCGGTGGGTGAGTGCCATTCGATGGTTCCGGGTTCGGGTTGGCGTGCTGTCCAGTGGCCGAGGGTTTTGAACCGGTGGTGCTTAGGGCAGAGGTGTTCCAGATTGGCGTGATCCGTGGGCCCGCCGTGGGCGTAGGGCTTGGTGTGATCGATCTCCGCGTGCGTGACGCTCACGGAGCAGCCGGGGAACCTGCACGTCCCGTCCCGCGCCTGAAGCCAGCGTTTGAGTCCAGCCGGGATCCGCCGTGTTCGTCCAACGTTCAGGATCTCTCCCGTGCTGGGGTCCTGGATCAGGGGTGTCCAGCGCAGGGCGTCGAGAATCATGGCCCGCGCTGTTTCTGCACTGATTGGTCCGTAGCCGTTGAGTTCTGTGGGGTTCTCGTCGAGTCCGGCGAGGGTGTCGGCGTTGATGAGGACCATGACCTCGGTGCGGACTTTGGAGCGGCTTCGTTGCCGGTGCCGTTCGGCACGGCGGGGACGCGTGGCTTCCTGGCCGGGGCTTCTGCGCGGGGCAGCGGGTGCTTCCGTGGGGCTTTCCTGGCCGGAGCCGGATCGGGAACCCGCGTCAGCGCGGGAATCGGAGTCAGCATGAGGGCCAGGGGCGGTGCTGGTACCCGAGCCGTCGCCGGAGGAGGACCCTTTGCCGGGGTGGGGCCTGTGGCCGGGGTGGGGCCTGTGGCCGGGGTAGGGCCCGCGGCCGGAGCCAGTGCCAGGGCTGGAAATGATGCTGGGACTGCTATCCGTACCAGTGGCGGACAAAGTTTCCTCGGCGTCGCTAAAAGGCGGAGAGCCTTTGCCTGACGCAAAGCCACCTGCATCGGGAGGACTGTCAGCTGCTGGATCGCCCCCGAGAAGCAGTTCGGTGAGGACGTCCGTGCGGAGCTGGTCCATGGTGCGGGGGTCCCCGGCATGTTTGCCGGCTTTCGCTGCACCGGTCAGGGCGGCGAACATGGCCTGGCCTTTCTCTGCGGCGATGATCGCGCTGAGGCAGGACATGCCATCTGGCAGGGGCTGGAACATGACCCGGCGTTTGTCTTTGGCCTGGCGGTGCCGGACGGGGATCAGATCCGGGAACCGTGATTCCCGCAGCCGCCGGGCACGGCGGCCGAATCCGGCAGCGGTCCTTCCCTCGGCTGCCGCGAGGAGGTCCCGTTCGAACGCGCCCCGGACGGTGAGGACCTCGGCCACGGCAGGAGGGCCGACAGCGCCTTCAGCGCCCTCCTCACCAGGCTCGCGTGCTGCGTCATCGCAGGTTCCCTGATCCCCGGACTGCGTGCCCTGACTGTCGAGACCGAGGTCCAGCTGTCCGGGCTCTTCGGCCGAGGGGTGATTGGACGCTTGGGTTGGGGTCTGGCCATCCACGACGGTTCCGGCTCCCGTGCTGTCGCGGGACGGGACTGGCACGGCGGATACTGCTGCCGCGAGGATGTCGGTGGGGAGGTTGTGGGTTTCGTCCAGGATGATGCGGGCGTGCTGGAGGGCGATTTTCCCTTCGGCCAGGCGGGCGAGAGTCTGTGGTGCGTCGGTGCAGAGCCGGGTGGATTCGCTGATGAGCTGCATGGCGGTCATGTGGGGGATGTTCAGGGCGGTGGAGGCTTCGGCTGCTGCGAGGCTCATGGCCAGGGCTGGTTCTTTGCGTCCGGATGCCTCGGTGATGTCCCTGGCGAAGAGTACTTCCAGGCGGGCGGCTACGCGGGCCTGCTGGGCCTGGGCCCAGGAGATGAGCATGCCCAGACGCTGCAGCGTGGACACGGTTTCGTCATAGCCGAGGGTTTCGGGTCCGCGGAGGGATAGCTGCCCGGTGAATCCCTCAGGCAGCGGACCGGGATCGGTCGTGTCTGCCTGCCCGGGCTCGGCATGGAAGACAGCCACCGTGGGGACCACACCGCCGCGGTGCGGTTCTGAAGAGTCCCTTCCAGCAGGGCCACCCGTGCTGCCCGAGCCACCCGGGTCTCCGGGGGCGCCGGGGCTGCCGGCGTCACCCAAGCTGCCCGGACCACCTGAGCCACCCTGGCCTCCGGGGCTGCCGGCGTCGCCCAAGCTGCCCGGACCACCTGAGCCACCCTGGCCTCCGGGGCTGCCGGCGTCGCCCAAGCTGCCCGGACCACCTGAGCCACCCTGGCCTCCGGGGCTGCCGGCGTCGCCCAAGCTGCCTGGACGGGCGGGGCCTCCAGGGCTACCCGAACCGCCCTGACCGCCCGAGCCACCTTGGCCTCCGGGGCCTCCAGCATCGCCCAAGCCGGTGGAGCTACCCGGGCCTCCCGGCCCGGCCCCGCCACCTGAGCCACCCGATCCGCACGGCCCACCCGAACCGCCCGGCCCGCCCGACCCAGCCGCGCCACCCGGGCCGCCCGGGCCGCCGGTACCATCCGATCGCACGGGACTGGGAGGGGAAAAGGAACCGGCAGAATCTCGTCCTGGCTCCGCACCCGGAGCACCGTCCTGTTCCCGGTCAGCTGACCGGGAAAACGGGGTGCCCGAGGAACGGTTCATACCCCAAGGCTCTCAGCTGCCACTGACATTCCGAGACCAAAATCGGCCCTTTTCAGACCACAGGATTACCGGTAAATTACCTGCTTTTCGTCCGAACCAAGGCTAAGTCTACGGGCGCCGGAGGAGTCGTATCCCGAACGGCCAGAAACATCCGAGCCCGTGGATTACCGCGAGCATTCGGGGCAAAGCCCAAAGACCTCCACAGTGTGCGCAACGTCAGTGAAACCGTGCTCGCGGCCAAGACGCGCAGCCCAGCTTTCGACAGCAGGAGCCTCAACCTCCACAGCCTTGCCGCAGTTGCGGCACACAAGGTGGTGGTGGTGATGTTCAGCCTCGCAGCGGCGGTAGAGAACTTCACCGTCTGCGCCCCGGAGAACGTCGACCTGCTCGTCATCGGCCATTGACTGCAGGATCCGGTAGGTCGTGGCCAGCGAAACCTTTTCACCACGGTCCTGAAGGAGGCGGTGAAGCTCCTGGGTGCTGACAAAGTCGTCAAGGGAATCCAAGGTACGGCCCACCGCAAGCCGCTGGCGGGTAACCCGGGGCTCGGCAGTCCGCCCCGAGGACGATGGCTGCGCTGACATGGAAGCCTCCTGGCTGACTGGAACTGGCTGGCGGGACTGGCTGACTGGAACGGGCTGACAAGGACTGGCTGACGGGAACCGGCCACCAAAGTACGGCCGGCTGGGACACGCCGGCAATCTGCGAACCGGCTGACGATATTCGGACCTGACCCCAGATTATCAGCGTTGGCACACCGTACCTGTGGGAGAGTTCCACATCACCCGGAGTATCGTGACCCTATGAAAATGACCAAGTACACGCATTCATGTGTCCGGTTCGAAAAAGAAGGATCAGTCCTGGTACTGGATCCAGGCAACTTTTCCGAGGTCGAAGAAGCGCTCCGGGACGCAGACGCGATCCTCCTGACACACGAGCACGCAGACCACATCGACAGGGAACAGGTACTGCCGATCCTTGCTGAACGCCGGGACCTGCAGCTCTACGCACCCGCAGCACTGGCAGCATCACTGCGCAACGAAGCAGCAGACGATGCCCAGGACCGGATCCACGACGTGGACCCCAACACTGTCCAGCAAATCGCCGGAATCTCAGTACGCTCCTTCGGCGGACAGCATGCGCTGATTCACCCGCTGATTCCCATGGTGGAAAACCTCGCATACCTGATCGAAGACCGGATCTACCACCCGGGAGACTCCTTCACGGTACCCAGCGGACTCAAGGCAGAGGTGCTCCTGGTACCCATCCACGCACCGTGGTCAAAGGTGGGAGAGGTCATCGACTTCGTCATCGCCGTCGGAGCCCAAACCGCACATCCCATCCACGACGCGCTGCTGAACGGAAAGGGCCGCGGAATCGTGGAAAAGCACCTTGAACGCTTCGGCGAAATGTACGGAACAAGCTACCAGCCGCTGGCACCCGGTGACGTGGTGGACCTGTGACAGGAATCCTCATCAGCACCGCTGAGCTCAAGTCATCCCTGGACAGCGGAGAGCCGGTACGGCTGCTGGACGTGCGCTGGGAACTGGGCCGCAGCGACGGACACCGCAGATACCTCGACGGGCATCTGCCGGGTGCGGTCTACGTGGACCTGGATACGGAGCTGTCAGCTCCCGCAGGGCCGGAAGGACGGCACCCGCTGCCCTCGCCGTCGGTCTTTGGAGCTATGGCAAAGGGCTGGGGAATCAACGACGGCGACTCGGTAGTCGCTTACGACGCCTCCGGAGGTGCCGCAGCGGCACGGGCGTGGTGGCTGCTGCGGCACGCGGGGTTCGAGAACGTCCGGCTGCTCGACGGCGGGCTCCAGGCATGGCAGGCCGACGGCGGAACGCTGGAGCGCGGCCAGGTCACCCCGGTGCCGGGTACGGTGAGCCTGTCCTGGGGGCACCTGCCGGTCGTGGACATGGCTGGAGTCCCTGCGATTGCAGCTGACGGAGTGCTCATCGACGCCCGGGCACCAGAACGCTTCCGCGGCGAGAACGAACCCATCGACCCGCAGGCAGGGCACATTCCGGGAGCGATCAACGTACCCGCCGCAGGAAACCTGGACGCCAGCGGACACTATCTGTCCGCGCCGGAACTCAGGCAGCGTTTCGAAGCCGCCGGAGTGGACAGCTCGGGACCGGTGGGCACGTACTGCGGTTCCGGGATCTACGCGTCGGCTCAGGTCGCGGCCCTGGCCATGGCCGGAATCGACGCTGCCCTCTATCCCGGCTCGTGGTCGCAATGGTCCTCCACACCCGGACAGCCGGTGGCAACCGGCGCCGCAGACGGGTAGCGTCAAAGCCATGTTTACCGGCCGTCCCGTTCCGCCCCCGCTGCGCCTGAAGCTGCCGGACGGGGACCGCCAGCAGCCCGAGCAAGGAGAACGCATGACCACGCTTTTCACCAGGATCATTGAGGGTGAAATCCCCGGCCGCTTCGTCTGGAAGGATGACGACGTCGTTGCCTTCCTGAGCATCGGCCCCCTCGCCGACGGGCACACCCTGGTGGTCCCACGCCAGGAAATCGACAAGTGGACAGACGCACCGGCGGACCTGCTGGCGAAGATGACCGCCGTCGCCCAGGCCATCGGCCAGGTCCAGGTAGACGTCTTCGGCGCCGAGCGTGCCGGACTGACCATTGCCGGGTTTGAGATTGACCACCTGCACATCCACGTTTGGCCGGCCAACTCGCTGCAGGACTTCGACTTCAGCCGGGCAGAGACCAACCCGGACCAGGACAGGATGGAAGCAAACGCCGAGAAGCTCCGTGAAGGCCTGCGGGCTGCCGGCCACGGCGAGTTCGTTCCTGAGGCGTAGGCCGGACAGAACCAAAGCCCCGGCAAAAACTAAGCAGGAGCCAGTGCCTGGTTCAGGGCGGTCCGAATCCGTTTCTCCGAAACGGACCGGGCCGTTCCCAATTCCTGGGCGAAGAAGCTGATCCGCAGCTCCTCGATCATCCATCGCACTTCAGCCAGCGCCGGGGGAGTGCCGCGCCCGGGCACCAAGGCTGCGACGGCGTCGTCGTAATCATCTTCGAGCCCCTGCACCACCGCCATGCTCAGCGAATCCCGCTGCACGTTGGTGGGCAGTTTCTCCAGCCGCCGTTCAATGCCGGCCAGGTACCGCGGCAGCTGCGCCAGCTGCGCGTAGCCGGTGCGCGCCACGAAACCGGGATAGACCAGATGGTCAAGCTGGGCCCGGATGTCATTGAGCGCCGAAATCAGCGCCAGCGACGTGGTGCCCTTGAGCTGCTTCTGGATGCGGCGGGTCGCTGAGAGGACCTTCTCAACAATCGCCGTCACGGTGAACACCGTGTCGATCAGCTCGGCGCGGACCTTCTCATACAGTACGTCGAATTCCTCCCGCGACCACGGCAGGGACTCCGGGGTGAGCTTGTCGACGGCGGCGAGCGTGCAGTCCTCGATGAGGGCTGCCACGCTGCCGTGCGGGTTCTGGCTGAAAGTCAGTTTCTCGGCATTGCTGAGGTGCTCAAGCACGTACTTCGCCGGGCTTGGCACACGCAGTGCAAGCAGCCGGATTACACCGCCGCGCATGGCGGCTTCCTGTTCCGCTGCGCTTTGGAAGACCCTCAGGCCGGCGGTGGACCCTTCATCCACCAGGGCGGGATAACCGGTAACGGTGTGGCCGGCAACCAGCGTGTCGATCCGCCGCTCAAGAGTGCCCACGCTCCACTCGGTAAGGCCGGTTTCCTCACGGAACGACGACGCAGCCTGTCCGTTGGAAGCCGCTGAGGGGGTGCCCTTTACCGCCTTCGGCGCGGGCTTCACCGTACCCGGCGTCGCTCCGAGGGACTCCGCAATCGCCCGGCGGGTGGCCGGAGCCAGGGACTCCTGCAGGGCGGCAAGGTCCTTGCCCTCATCCAGCACGCGACCGGACGAATCCACCACGGTGAACCGCATCCGAAGGTGTTCCGGGATGGCGTCCCAGTTCCACGAGCCGGGCGGGATGATGTGCCCCTTCAACCGGCGCAGGGCCAGTTCCAGGGACGGTTCAAGAGGATCCGACGCCGGATCGAAGTCTGCTGCCAACGCCTCCGCAGCAGCACGCGCCACATCCGGCGCCGGAATGAAGTTCTTCCGCACGGCCTTCGGCAGCGACTTGATCAGCGCGGTGATCAGCTCAGCGCGCAGGCCCGGAATCTGCCAGCGGAACGGCTCCGGGTCGAGCTGGTTCAGGAACAGGACCGGAACCTCCACCGTGACGCCGTCGTTCGCGCCCGGCACACCCGGCGTGAACTCATAGGAGAGCGGCAGGTCGAAGTCCGCGTAGCGGAAGGTCTTGGGGAACTCGGTCTCATCCAGGCCTGCGGCGTCCTCCGTGCGCAGCGCGTCCGGATCGAAATCCAGCAGCTTGGGATCCTCATGCCGGGCATGCTTCCACCACTTGTCGAAGTGCCGCTCGGACACAACCTCGGAGCCGACGCGCTCATCGTAGAACTCGAACAGCGTCTCATCGTCCACGCGCAGGCCGCGTCGGCGCACGCGGGTCTCCAGTTCCTCCACTTCTGCAAGCAGGGCCTGGTTGCGGTGGAAGAACTTGTGGTGCGTGCGCCAGTCACCCTCCACCAAGGCATGGCGGATGAACATTTCGCGGGAGAGCACCGGATCGATCCGGCCGTAGTTCACGCTGCGGCGCGGGATGACCGGAACGCCGTAGAGCGTGACCTTTTCATAGGCCATGACCGAACCGTTGCGCTTGGACCAGTGCGGCTCGCTGTAAGTGCGCTTGATTAGGTGTGGGGCGACTTCCTCCACCCACAGGGGATCGAACTTGGCGGCGATCCGGGCCCAGAGCCGGGAGGTTTCCACCAGCTCGGCAGCCATCACCCAGTCCGGGGACTTCTTGAACAGGGCGGATCCGGGGAACACCGCAAAGCGGGTTCCCCGCGCACCGGCGTATTCGCGCTTGCGCTGGTCATACAGGCCAATATGGCTCAGCAGTCCGGAGAGCAGTGAAATGTGGACGTCTTTGTCGCGGCCAACCGGATCCACGTCTCCGGGCGCAAGGGTGATACCCAGGGGTTTGGCCAGCTGGCGCAGCTGGGCGAACAGGTCCTGCCATTCGCGGATGCGCAGGAAGTTCAGGAACTCGTTTTTGCAGAGCTTGCGGAACTGGGAGGAAGAGAGCTCCTTCTGCTTCTCCTGCACATAGCGCCACAGGTTCAGGTAGCCGGTGAAATCCGAGTTCTCGTCCACGAACCGCTTATGCAGCTCCGCGGCCTTCTGTGCCCGGGCGGGGTCGTCCTTGGACGGCCGCTCCCGCGGGTCCTGGATGGTCAGTGCCGCGGCCAGGACCATCACCTCCCGGACGCAGCCGCGCTGGCCAGCCTCCACGATCATCCGGCCAAGCCGGGGATCCACGGGCAGCTGGGCAAGCTTGCGTCCGACGGCGGTGATCCCGCCCTTGGGGGCCAGCGCGCCGAGCTCGCGGAGCAGCAGCGCGCCGTCGTTCACGGCTTTGGCGTCCGGTGGCTGCACGAATGGGAAATCGGCAACGTCCCGGGGTCCCTGGGCCACACCCATGGCAGCCATCTGGAGGATGACGGCGGCGAGGTTGGTGCGCAGGATCTCCGGATCGGTGAACTCCGGCCGGGCTTCAAAGTCATCCTCGGAGTAGAGCCGGATGGCAATGCCGTCCGAGACGCGGCCGCAGCGGCCGGAGCGCTGGTTCGCGGAGGCCTGGGAGATGCGTTCGATGGGCAGGCGCTGCACCTTGGTGCGGTGGGAATAGCGCGAAATGCGGGCGGTGCCGGTATCGATGACGTACTTGATGCCCGGAACCGTGAGGGACGTTTCGGCGACGTTGGTGGCCAGCACGATCCGTCGGTGCTTGCCGGGGGAGAAGACGCGGTGCTGCTCGGCCAATGACAACCTGGCATAGAGCGGCAGGATCTCCGTGTTGGCCAGGCGGGGGTTGCGGGTGACCGTTCCGCGCAGGGCATCGGCGGCGTCGCGGATTTCGCGTTCCCCGGAGAAGAAGATCAGGATGTCCCCGGGGGCCTCACGGGAGAGTTCATCAACGGCGTCGCAGACCGCGTCCAGCGGATCGCGGTCTTCCTCGAGCTCGTCCTCCTCGTCCGGTCCCAGGGCTGGCTGGTTTAGCGGACGGTATCGGATTTCCACCGGAAAGGTGCGGCCGGAGACTTCGATGATCGGTGCGGGTGTGCCGTCCGCCGCAGCGAAGTGCTGGGCGAAGCGCTCGGGGTCGATCGTGGCGGAGGTGATGATGACCTTCAGGTCCGGGCGCTCGGGCAGCAGGCGCTTTAGGTACCCAAGGATGAAGTCGATGTTGAGGCTGCGCTCGTGAGCCTCGTCGATGATGATGGTGCTGTACTTCTTCAGCTTGCGGTCATGCTGGATCTCTGCCAGCAGGATGCCGTCGGTCATGAGCTTGACCTTGGTCTCGCGGCTGGTTTCTCCGGTGAACCTGACCTGGAAGCCCACCTCGGCGCCGATCTCGACGTCGAGCTCTTCCGCGATGCGTTCCGCGACCGTCCGGGCGGCCAGCCGCCGCGGCTGGGTGTGGCCGATCAGTCCCTTGTCAGCCAGGCCCAGCTCCAGGCACATCTTGGGGATCTGGGTGGTCTTGCCCGAACCGGTGGCACCGGCGATCACGGTGACCTGGTTGGCAGCAATGGCGGCCATGATGTCTTCGCGGCGTTCCGAGACAGGAAGCTGCGGGGGATAGGAGATTGTCAGTGCCATAGTTGGCACCAGTCTAGTGCGTGGGCGGAAGCGCCTGCTTCCGGTGAACAGCGGGTGCGGGCCGGGAGCCGGAAGCGGAACCGGTGCTGGATGAGGACGGGGCGGCCTGGGTGACGGAAAGTGCGCCGGCGGCGCGGGCCAGCCGACCCGCTGCGGTGCGGGCACGTTCGCGCATCTCTTCCGGTGCCAGGATCTCGAATTCGACGCCCATCCCGGCCATACGGACCAGCGGCTGGTCCAGCGAGTCCCAGCCGCTGCGCAGCACTGTGTGGCCGGGCCCGTCAGCCTCCAGCACCGCCACTTCCGCGGGCACCTGTTCCGCCACCGAGGCGAGCGGGGCCGCGATGCGGATGACGACGTCGTACTGGTAGGGACTGCGGGTAATGGCGGACTGGACATACGCGGCGAGGTCCCTGGCCGGCAGCGGCCGTGGAGTGAAGCGCTCGCGGAGCACCGGCACCGACTGGCAGCGGTCCACCCGGAACGTACGCCAGTCCTGGCGTTCGGTGCACCACGCCACCAGGTACCAGCGCCGGCCGGTGCTGACCAGCTTGTACGGCTCAACGATGCGCCGTCCCTCAGCTGCCTCGAGTGCCTGGTAGCGGAAGGCGGCCGTCCGCCGCTCCGAGATGGCCGTGGAGAAAGCGGTCAGGAACTCGGGATTCACTGCTGATGCCGCCGCTGACGGGCCCGCCAGTACGCTCACCGACTGGCGCAGGGCAGAGAACTTGGGCCTCAGCCTGCCGGGGAGGACCTGCTCCAGTTTCACCAGGGCGCGGACGGATGCTTCGCCAATACCGGATACCGGACCGGAAGCAACCGCTGTCAGGCCCAGGGCGACGGCGAGCGCCTCCTCATCGTCCAGGAGCAGGGGAGGCAGCTGCGCCCCGGCTCCGAGCTGGTAGCCGCCGGCGATCCCGGGGGAGGCGGAGATGGGATAGCCAAGGCTGCGCAGCTTGCCGATGTCCCGGCGCACGGTGCGTTCAGTGACGGACATTCGTTCGGCCAGCGCCGCGCCGGTCCATTCCCTGCGCAGCTGCAGGAGGGAGAGCAGATGCAGCAGCCGTGCTGAGGTCTCGAGCATGGTTCCCAAGCTACTCCGTATTGCGGACAGGAACCGTCCTGGATTGAAATTCGTACGGAGCCCGGAGCCCGGAGCCCGGAGTCCGGCATGCGATGTTCGGCACTAGTGCCGGGGCAGGAAGGGCCGGTCCAGGGACAAGTCCCGCGGGTCTGCCACATCCCAGAGGGCATTGCCGTGCCACGGACGGCCGGAGGACACCGGCGGGAGATGCCCGCGGCCGTCATGCCGAATGGCGAAAACCACCACGGCGGAGACACCGGCCAGGAGGCCTAGGACCAGAAGCGTAAAGAAGATTTCCATGCCTTCAGGTTCAGCCCGGGCGGCACCAGAAATAAGTGGCAGATATGCCCATTAGCAGCAAAAAACTGCCATACTCACTCCATGCTCAAAAGCGTGGCCCTCATAGCGCTGGAGAACACCGGTCCGTTCGAACTGGGGCTGGTGGCGGAGATCTTCGGAATCGATCGCTCCGCCCGGGGCAGCGGCGTGCCCCGGTTTGATTTCCGCATGGTCACCCATGTTCCCGGGCCGGTCCGAACCTCAGCCGGATACACGATCCAGGTCGAGAACGGACTTGAGGCCGCCTCCGGTGCGGACCTGGTCATCATGGCACCCTACGGCTGCTGGCCGGACGGACCCGAACCGCTGCCGCCTGCAGTCCTTGAAACCCTCCGGAACGCCCACGAGCGGTCTGCCTGGGTGATGTCAGTGTGCACCGGTGCCTTCGCGCTCGCAGAAGC
Source organism: Arthrobacter koreensis (assembly GCF_009193255.1). Classification (GTDB taxonomy): domain Bacteria; phylum Actinomycetota; class Actinomycetes; order Actinomycetales; family Micrococcaceae; genus Arthrobacter_B; species Arthrobacter_B koreensis. The sequence continues at coordinate 123,119 of NZ_WACG01000001.1, read as the reverse complement.
GGGCATCCTGGACGGCCGCAGGGCGGCGACGCACTGGCGCAACTCGGCCTTGCTCGCCAGGATGTACCCCTCCGTGGTAGTAAACGAGGATGTGTTGTACGTGCAGGACGGGAACATCATTTTAAGTGCAGGGACGGCGGCCGGGATTGACGCTTCGCTGCACCTTGTCCGCCAGGAACTCGGGGCCAAGGCGGCTGCCGCCATCGCCCGGGACATGGTGGTACCTCCGCACCGGGACGGCGGGCAGGCCCAGTACATTGACCGGCCGCTGTCCGTCACAGCCGGAGACACGCTGACGGACGTTCTGGCCTGGATCGCCGCGAACCTCGACCGGGAGCACTCCGTCACAGCGCTCGCAGCCCGCGCCCACATGTCGGAGCGGACGTTCGCGCGCCGGTTCAAGGCGGAAACCGGAACAACACCCGGGTCCTGGATCAACGCGCAGCGCGTACTCAGGGCGCAGGAACTGCTCGAAGACACGGCCATGAGTATCGAGGAGGTTTCCCGTGCGGCCGGGTTTGGGCAGGCCGTGCTGCTTCGCCACCACTTTAACCGTGCAGTTGGAATCAGCCCGGCCGCGTACCGCAGGGCATTCCGGGGCCGGGCAGGCCGGCCAGCCTGGGCCCAGCAGGGATACCCGGTCCATCCCCGGGCTCCGCAGATTCCGGGCTAGCCGGTGACGGGCCCGGAATCTGCTGAGCCCGGGGAACCGCAGCCGGGCTCAGCCGGCGGGATGAACCACCTCCACCGGAAGGATGGGTTTGGCGCGGCGCGTCCCGTTTCGGCGTCGGGAGCTGCTTTGCACTGGTAGCGTCCATGCGAATCAACCGGAACGGCCAGCCCACCCGCTGTCCCTTGCCGGACCATCTCCGCTGCCGGCGCACACCGGCGGCGGAACATATTTGGGGGATCTGCATGGGTGCTTCCCGGCGCTTGGTATTTCCAATTCTTTGGCTGGTGGTGTTCGGAGTCATCGCTGCCGCTCTGTTCAAACTCGCTTTTCTCGACGGGCTGTCTGCAGAGGCTGAGGCGCAGACGCCCTCCGCCCAGCTGCAAACCGCCACCGTGGAGGCTACCCGCGCGAGTGTGACGAACCTGGTCCAGGCCCAGGGATCAGTCGTCGCTGATCCGGCGGCCAAGATCCGAAGCACCAGCGACGGGTCTGTGGTCTTCGTCGACGTCGAGGCCGGACAGGCCGTGGCCAAGGGGGACAGGCTCTTCCAGGTGCGCAAACCCGTGGAGTCCCCTCCGGAGGCGCTTCCGCAGCAGGACGATGACGACGCCCCGCGGCCGGCGCCGGTCCAGCTCTACACCTACTCGGACGTTGTCGCGACGGCGTCAGGCACCCTGGCGGACTTTCCCGTCCTGCTGAACCAGCAGGTCACAGTGGGAGACGAGGTAGCCTCGGTGTCACCCGGAACATTCTCGGTGCAGGGAACCCTGAGCACGGAGCAGCAGTTCCGCATCCTGGACCGTCCGCAGACTGCCAAAGTCACGCTGAACGGGGGTCCGGCACCGTTTGACTGCGCAGCTATCACCACCGGGGGCCCGGCCGAAAAGGACCCGGCCCAGGATACGGGTGTCCCTGACGGGCAGCCGGCCGGCGGAACAACCGGAACGTTCAGCTGCGCGGTGCCGGCCGGAGTTGCCGTCTTTTCCGGGCTCGGTGCCAGTGTGGACATCACCGCCGGCCACGCCGAGGACGTAGTGACCGTTCCCGCCACCGCCGTTCGCGGAGCGGTGCAGAACGGAGTGGTGTGGGTAGTCCGGGATGCTTCCGCCGAGGCACCGGAAGAGCGTGCCGTGAGCCTGGGACTCAATGACGGACAGCAGGTCGAGATTACCGAAGGGCTCGCCGCAGGGGAGCAGATTCTCCAGTTCGTTCCAGGCGCACCGGCACAGGACAGCGGCGAGTTCGGCATGGCGGGGGCGATGGGCGGATGACCCAGTTCATTGATGCCCTCCCCGGTTCCTGCGGCTGGGTTTCTGCCGCAGGGGAAACCCAGCCGCTGGTACGGCTGCGGAACGTCACCCGGACTGTCCGGCGGCCGGACAACGAGGAGCTGCACATTCTTGGCGGCGTGGACCTTGATGTCCGGCAGGGGGACCACATCTCCATCGTCGGACGTTCCGGTTCCGGGAAATCCACCCTCCTGAACATTCTCGGCATGCTGGACCTTCCCAGCACCGGAACCATCGAATTCGACGGCGTACCGGTAGGGAACATGGGGGGCAACCAGCGCGCGGTCCTGCGCGGCGCCGCCGTCGGCTTCATCTTCCAGCAGTTCAATCTCCTGGCTGAACGCACGGCCCTCGAAAACGTGATGACGCCCCTGCTCTACGCGAAGGGACGCGACTTTTGGCGGCGCGAGAAGCTGGCTTCGGACATGCTGGGCCGGGTGGGCCTGGGCAGCCGCCTGCAGGAGAAACCGCAGAGGCTGTCCGGGGGAGAGCAGCAGCGCGTCGCCATTGCCCGGGCACTGGTCCGCAGTCCCCGGCTCATCCTCGCCGACGAACCCACAGGTGCGCTGGACATCGCCACGGGGCAGTCGGTGATGGGGCTGCTGGCCGAAGTGGCGGAGGAATCCGGAGCAGCGCTGATCACCATCACCCATGACCCAAACGTCGCCGCGCTGGCACACAGCCACTATCTGCTCGAAAGCGGACACTTGCGCCTTGGATCGGAGGCAGCCGCATGAGCCTGACCGGTATTGCCGGCTCCCTGGTTGAAGCGTGGGCCGAACTCCGGACGCACAAGACCCGCGTCCTGTTGGCGCTCATCGGCGTTGCGCTTTCCGTGGCGTCCCTGACTACCGTCGTCGCGCTGGCGGACATGTCCCGGGAAGCCCTGGCACAGGGTTCGGAAGCGTCCAGCGGACGCCCGGCCACCCTCACGGTAGGGGCGTACCCGATGAACGGTGAAATGGGAGACCCGGCACCACTGCGGGAGGCTTTCGGCTCCGTGGTTGAGCGGTACGCCGTCGAATACGCCTCGCTGAACCTGCTCACCTCCGTACCGTTCCAGTTCCCGGACGGCGTGGTGCAGGCCGAGACCACAGTGGTCGGCGCCGATTACGGGGTCATGCGCCGGGTCAACCTGACCAGCGGGGCATGGTTCACTGAGACCGACGGCCAGCGGCTTGCTCCCGCCGTGATCGTGAACGAGGCGTTTTATGCCCGTCTCGGTTCCCCTGACCTGGCGGTTGATCCGGTGGTAAGGATTTCCAACGGCACTCCCGTGGACGCTGTGGTCACCGGTGTCCGGCGGAACCTCTGGCCGGAGGAACCCCCGGCGGCCTACATGCTCTCCGAGGCCTACGACAGGGTTGGTGCCGTGGCCGCGCCCGGCATGAACGGTCCGCCAATGCTGGAACTGTGGGTGCCGGAAGACCTCGCTGAACCGTTGACTGCCGCGATCATCTCCGATCTCTCAGCCCAGTTCCCGGCCCTGCAGATTGACGCTTACCGCGCGGACTACGCGGCCTGGGGCGATCCCTACGGCGGCATGCAGCTGGCGGTGGGCGGCATCGCCGGGCTGGTGCTGCTCCTCGGCGCGGTGGGACTGCTGAACATCTCCATGGTCACGGTGAAGTACCGGGTGCGTGAGATCGGAATCCGGCGCAGCTTCGGGGCCACCTCGGGACGGATTTTCTTCGGGGTTATGCTCGAATCCGTTGTAGCGACCTTCGTCGCGGGACTGGTCGGAGTGATGGCCGCGATTGCCGTTGCCAAGCTGCCTGCCGTCCAGCGCCAGGTGGCCTTCGGGATTTCCGAATTGCCGCCGTTCCCGGTTGAGGCAGCCCTGCTGGGTCTCGGCGCCGCCACCGCGGTCGGTGCACTGGCCGGACTGATCCCGGCGGTGGTGGCAGTGCGGGTAAAGGTCATCGACGCGATCCGCTTCTAGCCCGCAGACCGGGATGAGGACACAAAAAACCCCGCTGCCGGTAATGGCAGCGGGGTTTTCCCTGCAGATTTGGTGCCCTCGATAGGATTCGAACCTACGGCCTGTTGCTCCGGAGGCAACCGCTCTATCCCCTGAGCTACGAGGGCGGGACACCGGAAAACCGGTATGTCCTGCAGGGACTAAAGAAGCTTAGCAGGTTCTTGCTGGTGCCCGGAAACCAATTCCGTTTCCCCACCATCGAGATGACAGAAACTGCCCGTTTCAGCGTTCTAACGAGCAGTTTCTGCCATCTCGATGGTGAGGTGGAGAGGGGAGGGGATGGGCGGGAAGGGCTAGTAGCCCAGGAACGGATCGGTGTGGACGCGCCGCACGCCTGCGGCCTTGAGGGCGCGGCGGGCAGCAGCCACGGCCGACGGCGACCCGGCCACGTACGCGGTCCGCGTCGCGGCGTCGGGCACTGCGCTGGCCAGCGCGGCGCCGTCCGGCAGGCCCGCCCCGAGCCAGGTCCATCCCGGAACGGACGGATCAGACGGCGTGCACACCAGTACACGGACCCCCAGATCGGCGAGCTCCCGGGCATAGGCAAGTTCCGCCACGGAAGAGGCGGCGTAAACGAGCACGATGTCCCGGTCCCTGGCGGCAGCAGAGCGCAGCTGGCTCAGGAACGGGGTGATGCCGATTCCGGAGGCCACCATCAGCACCTTGCGGGAGGCATCGCGGGGGAGCTGGAAATCCCCGCCGACGGACGTCGCGGAGATCCGCGCTCCGGGCTTGAGCGCCAGGAGCCTGGTCTTGAAGGAGCTTCCCGGATCCGACACACGCAGTGCCACGGAGACGGTGGCGGGGTCCGCCGGATCGGAGGTGAGGCTGAAGATCCGGCGCAGTCCGCGGCCGTCCGGGCTGGGATGCGGAAGGTTCAGCTCGAGGTACTGGCCCGGGGTGTAGCGGAGCGGCCGCTCCGGCTCGAAGACGAGTTCACGGGAACTGGGAGTCAGGTTCCGCGAGGAGCGCAGCCGCAGCGAAATTCCCCCGCGCTGTCCGGCAGCGAAGGCCAGGAGGTTGCCCACCAGCAGGGCCAGCTCGGGGGACATGAAGACCGGGCCCACGGACAGCGGCACAGCGAACAGGACACCCACGACGGCGGCTTCGGCCAGCCGCTGCCAGCGCAGCGGCGGCAGGGTCAGGGGCTCGGAAAGCATAAATCCGGCGAAGAAGAGGACCGGATAGGACGTGAACGCCGTCGCCAGTCCTTCCAGCACCGGTTCCCCTGCGGCGGCGAAACGAACCGTGACGATTCCGGCAGCGACGGCGGTGAACACACCGGCCATCGGCAGCAGGCGGGCGCGGTACAGCACCAGCAGCGCCGCCGGGATGACCGCAATGAGCATCAGCGGCGCGGCTACCCACCAGACCGGAGCGTTGAGCCCGGTGACGCCCATAACGAACGCGCCAACGGCCGCTGGATTGAAAATGTGGCGCCGCCGCCAGACCAGCAGGTACTTCGACGCGGTGGCAGCCAGGCCAGCCAGTGCGATCCAGCCCAGCTGCACGCCGTCGGTAGTGGGCCAGAAGAGAAAGAAGAGGAGAAGGCCGGTTATGAGGGCGGAATCCGTCTGCGGGAACGTCCGGAACAGCAGCCCCATCACCCGGCTGGCCATCAGCGTCGAGACCACGGCGGTCGCCAGCGTCGCCGCGAGCTCGGACGGCGTGTAGAAAAGCGCTCCCGCAAGGGAGAGCACGAAGGACCACGCGGCCATCGCCAGCAGCAGTACCACAAGCATGCGGTACATGCTCATCCTGCCCAGCAGGCGCTGCAGCCGTGCGGAGGGAGTGCTCAGGGAAACGGTCATGAAAAAAGGACTCCAGCCATTGCGGATGAATACTCTGCCCTGCCGTCGGAAAACATCCGCACGTAGTCGAAATCGAACTCGGCAGCGAGTAGGGAAGGATCAGTAAGGAACAGTGCCGTGGCCAGGCCGTCCGCCGTCATGGCGTCCCGGGCCAGGACCCAGGTGGCAGCCACGGCATTGACCGGCAAACCGGTCGAAGCATCCAGGACATGGTGCAGTCCGTTGCCCCACGCCCGCCTGTTGATGGCTGAGGCGCACAGGGCGCGGTCCTGGAGCTGCACGACGCCGATGGCCTGCTGGGGATCGAACGGGTGCTCGAGCCCTACCCGCAGGGCGGGGCCGGAGTGACGCATGTCCGAACCGGCATCAACCACCACCGAAGCATATCCGCGTCCAGTGACCAGTTCCCAGACGAGGTCCACCAGCTGGCCCTTCCCTGCGGCCCCCACATCAATCGTTCCGGGACCGGCAAGGCTTAGCCGGACTTCGGCCGGGCCGCCGGCTTCGCGCTGCACGGATTCCCACTGCACGGCCCGCTGCCAGTCCGGGGCGCCGGAAGCCGGGCCCTGCGGCGTCAGCCGGTAGCCGGGTCCGTACCCCAGAAGCTCAAGGGAACCGCCCACCAGCGGATTCATGCGCCCCTCGGTCAGCCGGTCAAGGGAGTCGTAAAGCGAGAGCAGCTCCGCTGTGTAGCCGGGCAGGACCGCTGTTCCTCCGCCGTGGAAAAGACCGGCGAGGACCGAGTCGCTGCGGAAACGGGAGAGCGCCTGGTCATAACCGGAGACAAGCCCGCTGACAGCCGCACGGGTAGCGGCATCGAGAGGGGCCCCGGCGCTGATTTCCCAGTGCGTGCCAATCGCTTCGAATGACCAGGCGTCCACGGCTTGCCCCTAGCGGGAGGCTTCGCTCTTGATTTCGTCCAGGGCCTTGTTGAAGCCTGAGCTGGTCAGTGAGGAAGAGGCAACCTTGTCCACCTTCACCTCGTCGAGCGGCTTTCCAACGACCTCCTGCTGGACGCCGTTCGTGAACTCGGCCTGGTAGCGCTTGGAGGTCGGGTGGTTGCCGGACGTGGAGACCTGTAGATCGGTGACGACGCCGTCCGCCAGGGTCAGGGATACCGTGACCTCTTCCTTGGTGTTCGACGGCGGAATGTAACTGCCCGTGGCCGTGTACTCGCCGTCCTGGTACTCGCCGCTCGTTGCAGGCGCCCCGCTGGACGCTGCAGGCGCCGGGGTGCCCGACGCCTCGTCGGTGGCGGCGTCCTGGGCCGATCCGGCGGAGCCGCAACCGGCGGTTCCCAGCAGTGCCAGTCCGGCGGCAGCAGTTAGCAGCGGTTTCTTGGAATTCACGGATGCTCCTTCAAATGCAGGCGGAAGTTCCCCTCTTATTACAACCCATCAACGCCGCCGCATGCCTTTCGGTGCCCTGCTGTGCCGCAGGACACATTTATGCCGCGAAACGCAGGGCAGCCAGACGCAAACCGGAGGAATAAGGCCCGTACGGGCTGCCCGGCTATGCTTAACCGGTGACTCCTGAAGAACTTTCCTCTGCCGTAACCGCCTGCCTCAAAGACGCCATCGATGCGGGTGATTTCAGCATCGAGCTTCCCTCCGACGTCCGCGTTGAGCGGCCGCGGAACCGGGACCACGGCGACTGGGCCACCAATATCGCCCTGCAGCTGTCCAAGCAGGCCGGCATGAACCCCCGCCAGTTCGCGGAAATCCTCTCTTCGCGGCTGGAGCAGATTGACGGCGTCGCGAAGGTGGACATCGCCGGGCCGGGCTTCCTGAACATCACGCTCGACGCCGGTGCCGCCGGTGAACTGGCCAAGGCCATCGTTGAAGCAGGCCCCGCCTACGGCCGCTCCGATGCGCTGTCCGGAACCCGGATCAACCTCGAGTTCGTCTCCGCCAACCCCACCGGTCCGATCCACCTGGGCGGTACCCGCTGGGCCGCCGTCGGCGACGCCCTGGCCCGGGTCTTCGAATCCCAGGGCGCGGAAGTCACCCGTGAGTACTACTTCAATGACCACGGTGCGCAGATCGACCGCTTCGCCCGCTCCCTGCTGGCCTCCGCCAAGGGCGAGCCGGCTCCCGAAGACGGCTACGCCGGTGCCTACATCGAGGACATCGCTTCGCGCGTGCTTGCCGTTGAACCGGACATCCTGGAACTCCCGGAAGCGGAGGCACAGGAACGCTTCCGTGCCGTTGGCGTGGACCTGATGTTCGGTGACATCAAGGAATCCCTGCACAACTTCGGCGTGGACTTCGATGTGTACTTCCACGAGGACTCCCTGCACGGAAACGGGCAGGTCGAAATGCTGCTCGAGAAGCTCAAGGGCTCCGGGAACCTGTACGAGAAGGACGGCGCCTGGTGGCTGAACTCCACCGAATTCGGTGATGACAAGGACCGCGTGGTGATCAAGTCGGACGGCAACGCCGCCTACATCGCCGGAGACATCGCCTACATCCAGAACAAGCGCGAGCGCGGTTTCGACCTCAACATCTACATGCTCGGGGCGGACCACCACGGTTACGTTGCCCGGCTGAAGGCCGCCGCGGCCGCCCTGGGCCACGATCCGGAGTGCGTCGAGGTGCTGATCGGCCAGATGGTGAACCTGGTCAAGGACGGCAAGCCGGTCCGTATGTCCAAGCGCGCCGGAACCGTGGTCACGCTCGAAGACCTGGTTGACGCCGTCGGTGTGGACGCCGCGCGCTACACCCTGGCCCGCTTCTCAGCGGACTCGAACATTGACATCGACCTGGACCTGCTGACCAAGCGCAGCAACGAGAACCCGGTGTTCTACGTCCAGTACGCCCACGCCCGGACCTACGCCTTGGCACGCAACGCCGAAGCCGCGGGCGTGGATGATTCCGCGTTCGACGCCGCGCTGCTCTCCCACCCGACCGAGAGCGCCCTGCTTGCTGCCCTGGGCCAGTACCCCGGCGTGGTGGCCCAGGCCAGCGCCTTCCGCGAACCGCACCGCGTGGCCCGGCACCTCGAAGTCATTGCCGGTACCTACCACCGCTGGTACGACGCCTGCCGCATCGCCCCGCAGAACGGCGAAGAGGTCACCGACGTCAACCGCACGCGGCTGTGGCTGAACACTGCCGCACGGCAGGTCCTGGCCAACGGACTGGACCTGCTGGGCGTCTCTGCACCGGAACGGATGTAGGTCTCCATGAGTATCTCCCCGCTGGCGCCGCAGTGGCTCAGCTTCCCCGAGGATTCAAACGCGCTCCGCCCCGGCATGTGGGCGCAGGACGTATTGCGCGGCGGGAACGGTGAGCTGGAGATTTCCGGCATCCCCGTCTCCGCCCTCGCCGCTGAATTCGGGACCCCGCTGTTCGTTGTATCCGAAGCCGACTTCCGTGCCCGGGCCCGCGACTTCAAGGACTCCTTCGACGCGGCGTTCGCGGACGCCTGCGGGGGAGTGGACGTCTACTACGCAGGCAAGGCCTTCCTCTGTACCGAAATCGCCCGCTGGGTGGCCTCTGAGGGGCTGCGCCTGGACACGTGTTCCGGCGGTGAGCTGGCCGTTGCCGCCCGTGCCGGAATTCCCGGAGCGAACCTGGGCCTGCACGGCAACAACAAGTCCGACGCCGAGCTGAACCGGGCGCTGGACATGGAGCTGGGCCGGATTGTGGTGGATTCCCTTCCGGAGCTCCACCGCCTCGGTGCCCTGGCACAGGAACGCGGGGTGCAGGCAAACGTGATGCTGCGCCTGACCCCCGGTGTCCATGCACATACCCACGAATTTATTGCCACGGCGCACGAGGACCAGAAGTTCGGCCTGTCCATGGCAGCGGACCGTGAATCCGGGATGTCCCCGGCCTCGGAAGCCGTGGCCGCGGCCCTGCAGAACCCGGGTATCCGGCTGCTGGGCCTGCACAGCCACATTGGCTCGCAGATCTTCGACCCGGCAGGATTCGAGGAAGCGGCCCGCCGCCTGCTCGGCTTCCTGGCCGAGGTCAAGCAGCTCCACGGCGTCGAGCTGCCCGAACTGGACCTGGGCGGCGGCTACGGAATCGCCTACACCGAGGCCGACACCCCGCGCCCGGCCGCGGAGATCGCCAAGGCCATGGCCGCCGTCGTCTCCGGCACCTGCGCCGCGCTTGGGCTCGCCGTGCCGCGAATCTCCATCGAACCGGGCCGCGCGATCGTGGGCCCGACCACCTTCACGCTGTACCGTGCAGGGACCGTCAAGACTGTCCGCGTGGATACGGCCGACGGCGGGTCCGCGGAACGCCGCTACGTTTCAGTCGACGGCGGCATGAGCGACAACGCCCGGCCCGTCCTGTATGACGCGGACTACTCCGCGGTACTGGCTTCCCGCGCCTCGGAACATGACGCGGTTATTTCGCGCGTGGTTGGCAAACACTGCGAAAGCGGGGACATAGTGGTGAGGGATGTTTATCTGCCCTCGGACGTTGACCACGGAGACCTGGTGGCCGTTCCCGGCACCGGCGCGTACTGCTGGGCGCTGGCGAGCAACTACAACTACATTGCCCGTCCGCCCGTCGTGGCTGTCCGGGACGGCGCAGCGCGGCTGATTATCCGCGGCGAAACCGAAGAAGACCTGCTGGCGCGGGACGTTTCATGACCGGTATTGGAGAACGCAAAGCAATGAAGACACTCAAGGTGGCCCTGCTGGGCTGCGGCAACGTGGGATCCCAGGTAGCCCGGATCCTCCTGAACGATGCCGCTGACCTCACGGCACGCACGGGTGCGCAGCTGGAGCTGGTTGGAATCGCCGTCCGCAACCTGGATGCTCCCCGCGACGTCGAGCTGCCCCGCGAACTGTTCACCACCGACGCCGACTCGCTGGTCGAGTCCGCGGACATTGTCATTGAGCTGATGGGCGGCCTTGAGCCTGCCCGCAGCCTGATCCTTCATACCATTGGCCACGGTGCCTCCGTAGTCACCGGCAACAAGGCGCTGCTGGCTGCCGACGGCGCCGCGCTGTATGAGAAGGCCGACGCCGCCGGTGTCCGCCTGGCCTATGAAGCGGCGGTTGCCGGAGCCATTCCCATCCTCGGCCCGATCCGTGACAGCCTCTCCGGTGACCGGATCACCCGGGTGCTGGGCATCGTCAACGGCACCACGAACTACATCCTGGATGCCATGGACTCAACCGGCGCTCAGTTCGCCGATGCGCTGGCCGAAGCACAGCGGCTGGGTTACGCCGAAGCGGACCCCACCGCCGACGTCGAAGGGCACGACGCCGCTGCCAAGGGCGCGATCCTGGCGTCCCTTGCCTTCCACACCACCTTCGAAATGGCCAACGTGTCCTGCGAAGGCATCACTGCCGTCACCGCGGCGGACATTGCCGCCGCCAAGGACGCCGGCTTTGTCATCAAGCTGCTGGCCATCGCGGAGAAGCTGGAGTCCGACGGCGCCGAGGGCGTCAGCGTCCGCGTGCACCCCACGCTCCTGCCGCGCACCCATCCGCTGGCCGCGGTGCACGGCGCGTTCAACGCCGTCTTCGTCGAGGCGGAGAACGCCGGTGAACTGATGTTCTACGGCCAGGGCGCCGGCGGTACCCCAACTGCCTCCGCGGTGATGGGTGATGTGGTCACCGTTGCGCGCCGGTTGGTGCTGGGCGGCCACATGGGCGTCGAAGCAGCCTCCGGACATGTTCCGGCCCTGCCGCTGGAGAAGGTCACCACCAGCTACAGCATCGGACTCGACGTTGCCGACGCACCGGGAGTCCTCTCCGCCGTCGCCCGCGTCTTTGCCGAAAACGGCGTCTCCATTGAGACCATGCGCCAAAAGAGCCACACCGACGCAGCCGGCGCCAGCGCCGAACTGCGCTTTGTCACCCACCGGGCGCCCGAGGCCGCACTGGCGGCCACCGTCGAGGCCATCAAGGGCCTGGACGTCATCAATTCAGTTACATCCGTCCTGCGGGTAGAAGGGGTCTAGAACCTTGGCTCATCAATGGCGCGGCGTTATCCGCGAATATGCCGACCGTCTCCCGGTTACCGAAAAGACCGAGGTCATCACCCTCGGTGAAGGCGGCACCCCGCTGGTCCACGCGAAGGCACTCTCCGAGCTGACCGGCAACGAGGTCTACCTCAAGGTCGAAGGAATGAACCCCACCGGTTCGTTCAAGGACCGCGGTATGACCATGGCCATGACCGCCGCAGTGGAAGCCGGCGCAAAGGCCGTGGTCTGTGCCTCCACCGGCAATACGAGTGCTTCCGCCGCCGCCTACGCCACCCAGGCCGGGCTTACCTGTGCCGTGCTGGTGCCGGACGGCAAGATTTCCATGGGTAAGCTGAGCCAGGCCATCGCGCACGGCGCGCAGCTGCTGCAGGTCAACGGCAACTTCGACAACTGCCTCGAAGTTGCCCGCAAGCTGGCCGAGGCCTACCCGGTGTTCCTGGTCAACTCCGTGAACCCGGCCCGCATCGAAGGCCAGAAGACCGCCTCCTTCGAGGTTGTGGACTACCTGGGCGACGCCCCGGACTACCACCTGCTGCCGGTGGGCAACGCAGGCAACATCACTGCCTATTGGCGCGGTTACCGGGAGTACGCCCAGCCGTGGACCAACCAGGCCGGTACCGAGCTGGCACCGGTTGCCACCAAGACCCCGGTTATGTGGGGCTTCCAGGCTGAAGGCGCTTCTCCGCTGGTCAAGGGCCACCCGGTCACGGACCCGGACACCATCGCTACCGCCATCCGCATTGGCAACCCGGCTTCCTGGGACCAGGCGATCGCTGCCCGCGACGAGTCCGGCGGGCTTATTGAAGCCGTCTCGGACACCGAGATCCTCGAAGCGCACCGCTGGCTCTCCTCCCGCGAGGGCGTCTTCGTGGAACCGGCCTCCGCAGCCGGCGTGGCAGGCCTGCTGAAGAAGCATGCCGCCGGCGAGGCCCCCACGGGCAAGAAGATCGTCATCACCGTCACCGGCCACGGCCTGAAGGACCCGCAGTGGGCCCTCCGCACCGCAGACGGGTCCGATGTTGAACCCACGAAGGTGGACTTCGACGTCGTCAGCGTTGCCGCTGCCCTGGGGCTCGAAGAGTCCGCCCCGGCTGAAGCCCGCTAGCCGGGCATGCAGGTGGAATTCCAGCACGCGGATACCCCTTCGGCTTCGCGGGTTGCCGCGGGACAGGACCTCAGCGTCCGGGTCCCGGCAACCAGCGCAAACCTGGGGCCGGGCTTCGACTCCCTGGGCCTCGCCGTCACCCTGTACGACACCGTGCGCGTGCGCACCACGGACTCGGACGGGATCCGGGTGCGCGTGAGCGGCGAGGGCGAAGCAGTGCTGCCCACGGATGGTACGCACCTTGTTGCCCGGACCATAGTGGACACGATCCGGAGCGCGGGATACGCCGCGGGCGGGTTCGAGCTCGAATGCGAGAACGTCATTCCGCACGGCCGTGGCCTCGGCTCTTCGGCGTCGGCGATCGTCTCCGGCGTCCTCGCCGGCAACGCACTGCTTCCGGCTTCCGCACGCCTGGACGCTGCCGGACTGCTGCATGCCTGTTCGGCGCTGGAAGGACACCCGGACAACGTGGCTCCCGCCCTCGCCGGTGCGCTGGCGGTCTCCTGGGAAGAGGACGGTGTCTTCCGGTCCGTCCGCGCGGACGTGCATCCGGACATCATCCCGGTAGCCGCCGTACCCGCCACGGAGCTGTCGACTGAGAGCGCGCGCGGGCTGCTGCCCGCCATGGTGCCGCACCGTGACGCGGCAGCGAACTCCGGACGGGCGGCGCTGCTGATGCAGGCCCTTACCGCGGACCCGTCGCTGCTGCGCGAAGGAACCGAGGACTTCCTGCACCAGGGGTACCGTGCGCCGGCCATGGCGCCCAGCGCCGAACTGATTGCGTCCCTCCGCACCGCCGGCTTTGCCGCCGTGGTATCCGGGGCGGGGCCCACCGTGATGGTCCTGGCTTCCGGAACGGAACAGGCGGATGCCGCCGAAGCGTTCCTTGCTGCCCGCCTGGGCGGGGAAAGCAGCGGGAATTGGCGTGTGCTTCGGCTTGGCGTGGACCGAGATGGTGCTAGAGTGGTACTGCACCAGCGGTAAATACCCGAAAATCGGTATGCAACCGTATTTGTGCTTCCACCGGCAGGTCGTCCCGTTCTGTGGACCACCGTGGCTTGCTCCTCATGACCGGATGAAATGACTGATCTGCAGTTTCCAGCCCACGTGCTGGCAGCTAAGCAGCCTTCATAACAATTCGGACGGCAGGGTAAAGTCCACCCGCGGAAATGCAAGCATCGGTGTAGCCTTCCGGAGACTGCCAAGAAACGGTCAGTCGAACGATTATCTGATCCACGCGTTTTCCGGCAGCCTGGCTGCCGTATCCCGTGGACTCTCCAAACAAGGCACCAGCAGATTTCACCGTTGCCGGGATTCCCCGCAGCAGGTGAACCCTGGACCGCATGTCAGATCATCGGTTCCAGGGCCATTCAACGCGGCCGGCATCCATGCCGGACCGCCCGACGAGGGGGAAGGATCCTTCGTGACAGATACCACCGACCTGACTGCAGGTGTGGACTCATCAGCATCCGCCGGTTCCAACGGTGAATCGAATTCCAAGAGCTCCGGCCTTGCCGGCCTGAAGCTTGCACAGCTGCAGGCACTGGCCGGACAGCTGGGAATCACCGGCGGATCCCGCATGCGCAAGGGCGACCTGGTTACCGCCATCTCGAACCACCAGCGCGGCGGAGCCGTAGCAGACCGTCCGGTCCGCGGTTCGAAGGCAGAGGCACCGCAGGCGGACAAGGCCGTGGCGGAGCGCCCGGCCCAGGAAGCCGCCGCCGCAGCCCCGGCTGAAGCCGAGGGCGAGAAGGCCGCTGAGCGTCCGTCCCGCACCCGCAACCGCAACCGCCGTGCAGCGAGCGACGGCGTCGTCTCTCCGGCCGGCAGCGAAACCGCTGAAGCAGCACCCGCCGAAGCCCCTGCAGCCGCTCCGGCACAGGAAAACGGCCGGGAAGAAGGCCAGCGCGAGCGCGGCCGGAACCGCCGCAACCGCCGCAGCGACAGCGAGAACACCGCCGAGGAAGGCTCGGCCGAGGCCGCTCCTTCCCAGGACAAGGCAGAGAAGGGCGAAGCCGGACGGGACTCCCGCGAATCCCGCGAGGATGACCGGAACGAGCGTTCGGGCCGCAGCCGCAACCGCGGCGACCGCGGCGAGAAGAACGACCGCGACGGTAACCGGAACGACCGCGAGAACAACCGGGACAACTCCCGCAACGACCGCGAGAGCAACCGGAACGACCGCAGCGACCGCGATGCCGACGGCGATGACAACAGCCGCAGCGGACGCAACCGCCGCAATCGCAACCGGAACGACCGCAATGACCGCGGTGACCGCAATGACAGGTTCCGCGACCGCAACGAGCGGCGCCGCAACCGCGACCGCAGCCCCGAGGTTGACGACGTCGAGGTCACCGAGGACGACGTCCTGCTGCCCGTCGCAGGCATCCTGGATGTCCTGGAGAACTACGCGTTCGTCCGCACCTCCGGTTACCTGCCCGGCCCGAATGACGTCTACGTTTCGCTCGCCCAGGTCAAGAAGTACAACCTGCGCAAGGGCGATGCGGTGGTTGGCGCCATCCGCGCCCCGCGCGAAGGCGAGAACCAGGGCAACTCGGCACGCCAGAAGTTCAACGCACTGGTCCGCCTGACCTCCGTCAACGGCAAGCCCGCCGAGGACAACAAGGACCGGGTCGAGTTCAACAAACTGGTTCCGCTCTACCCGTCCGAGCGCCTGCGCCTGGAGACCTCGCCCAAGGTCATCGGCCCCCGTGTCATTGACCTGGTGGCCCCGATCGGCAAGGGCCAGCGCGGTCTGATCGTCTCCCCGCCGAAGGCCGGCAAGACGCTCATCCTGCAGGCGATCGCCAACGCAATCTCCATCAATAACCCCGAAGTGCACCTGATGATGGTCCTCGTGGACGAACGTCCCGAAGAAGTCACCGACATGCAGCGCACGGTCAAGGGCGAGGTCATTGCCTCCACCTTCGACCGTCCGGCCGATGACCACACCACGGTTGCCGAACTCGCCATTGAGCGGGCCAAGCGCCTCGTGGAGATGGGCAACGACGTCGTGGTCCTGCTGGACTCGATGACCCGCCTGGGCCGTGCCTACAACCTGGCGGCTCCGGCGTCGGGGCGTATCCTCTCCGGCGGCGTGGATTCCTCCGCGCTGTACCCGCCGAAGCGTTTCTTTGGTGCTGCCCGGAACATCGAAAACGGCGGCTCACTGACCATCCTGGCCACCGCGCTCGTCGAGACCGGGTCCAAGATGGACGAGGTCATCTTCGAAGAGTTCAAGGGCACCGGCAACATGGAACTGCGCCTTTCCCGCAACCTCGCGGACAAGCGCATCTTCCCGGCCGTGGACGTCAACGCCTCGGGAACCCGGCGCGAAGAGAACCTGCTTTCGGCTGAAGAGGTCAAGATCATGTGGCGCCTGCGCCGCGTGCTTTCGGGCCTGGACACGCAGCAGGCACTTGAACTGCTCACCGGCAAGATCAAGGAAACCCAGTCCAACGTTGAGTTCCTGATGCAGGTGCAGAAGACCACCCTGGGCACTAAGAACGATTAGCTGCCCCACCGAGCCGCTCATGCCCCCGGCCCTCTCCAGGAGGACCCGGGGGCCTGGGCGGCTTGGCAGTTAACCGCAGCGAAGCGGCAGCCGATTATTTCCAGCTGCCGCCCGGGGCGAGAATGGTTCTAAGACAGCAGCGGGATCCGCGAACACAGGCGCGCATCCCACGGCGCGAAGAAGGAATGGAAAACAATGTTTGAGTCCATACAGGGACTGCTGGATGAGCACGCCGAACTCCAGATGCGGCTCTCCGACCCCGCCGTGCACGCGGACCAGGGGCTGGCACGCCGGCTGGGACGCCGCTACGCCGAGCTGAGCCGTATTGTCGATGCCTATAACTCCTGGCACGGACTGGAAGACGACCTCGCTGCCGCCCAGGAAATGGCAGCCGAGGACCCGGAATTCGCCGCCGAGGTGCCCGTGCTCAAGGACCAGCTGGCCGAAGCCCAGGAGAAGCTCCGCCGCCTGCTGATTCCGCGTGACCCCAACGACGGCCGCGATGTCATCATTGAGGTAAAGGGCGGTGAAGGCGGCGACGAAGCGGCCCTGTTCGCCGGAGACCTGCTGCGTATGTACACCCGCTACGCGGAGTCCCGCGGCTGGCGCACGGAGATCATCTCCGCCACCGAATCGGACCTTGGTGGCTTCAAGGACGTGTCAATGGCCATCAAGGGTTCCTCCAACGATCCGGCCGAGGGCGTCTACGCCCGCCTGAAGTATGAAGGCGGCGTGCACCGCGTGCAGCGCGTGCCCGTCACCGAGTCCCAGGGCCGCATCCACACGTCTGCCGCCGGCGTACTGGTGCTGCCCGAAGTGGATGAGCCCGAAGAAGTCGAGATCAACCAGAATGACCTGAAGATCGACGTCTACCGTTCCTCCGGCCCGGGCGGGCAGTCCGTGAACACCACCGACTCCGCCGTGCGCATCACCCACCTGCCGACCGGCATTGTGGTGGCCATGCAGAACGAGAAGTCCCAGCTGCAGAACCGTGAAGCGGCCATGCGAGTGCTGCGTTCCCGCATCCTGGCCCACGAGCAGGAAAAGATCGACGCCGCGAACTCGGATATCCGCAAATCCCAGATCCGCACGATGGACCGTTCCGAGCGCATCCGCACCTACAACTACCCGGAAAACCGGATTGTGGACCACCGCACCGGCTACAAGGCCTACAACCTGGACACCGTCATGAACGGTGACCTGGAAGCCGTTGTCCAGGCTGCCATCGAAATGGATGAGCAGGCCCGCCTGGACGCAATCGGCGACGAAGCCTAGGCAACGCAGTGCCCTCCCTGGAGACGGCCCTGCGCGACGCGGCCGCGGAACTGGCCGCTGCCGGCGTGCCAAGCCCCCGGGTGGACGCAGAGCTGCTGGCGGCGCACCTGCTCGGCGAGAGCGTGGGCAGGGTGAAGGCGCTTGCCTTCACGGATGCCGCGGCACCGGAAGGCTATGCAGAACTGGTTGCCGAACGCGCCCGCCGGATTCCGCTGCAGCACCTCACCGGCAAGGCATACTTCCGCCGCCTGGAACTTGCGGTGGGGCCCGGGGTTTTCGTGCCGCGGCCGGAAACCGAAACCGTGGCGCAGCTGGCCATCGACCATGCGCTCGTGGTGCCGGCTCCGGCCCGGGTCGCAGACCTCGGCACCGGGTCCGGCGCCATTGCCGGGTCCGTGGCGGCAGAGGTTCCGGGCGCACAGGTCGTCGCGGTGGAACTGAGTCCGCTGGCCCTCGCCTGGGCACGCAGGAACCTTGAACCCCTTGGCGTCCAGGTGCTTGAAGGTGACCTCCGGACAGCGCTGGCGGGGCAGGAAGGCACCTTCGACGTCGTCGCCTCCAACCCTCCCTACATTCCCGCCGGCGCCGTTCCCAACGAGCCGGAAGCCGCTGAACACGATCCGGCCATGGCCCTCTACGGTGGGGGAGAGGACGGGATGGAGCTTCCCGACGCCGCTGCCAGGACTGCGGCGCGGCTGCTCAAACCGGGCGGCTACTTCGTGATGGAACATGCCGAAGTGCAGGCCGGCACCATCGCCGAACGGCTCGCAGCGGATCCGGCGTGGCAGGACGTCGCTTCCCACAATGACCTGAATGACCGTCCCAGGGCCACCTCGGCAGTCCGGTCAGCAACCCCAACCACTCTTCCCGACGTGAAAGAATAGCCCCGTGACCACCAGCTTTGACTGCACAGATACTGATACCCGCAGTGCCGGACTAGCTGCCGCGCAGCAGGCCATCGCCAACCGGCAGTGCATCGTGCTCCCCACCGATACGGTGTACGGAATCGGCGCCGATGCCTTCTCACCGCAGGCGGTGGCTACGCTGCTGGCGGCGAAGGGCCGTGGACGGTCCATGCCGCCACCCGTCCTAGTGCCGCGGCTCCAGACGATGGACGGGCTGGCCGTGGATGTCCCGGACGAAGCCCGTGCCCTCGCCGAAGCCTTCTGGCCGGGCGGACTGACCCTCATTTTCCATGCCCAGCCTTCGCTGACGTGGGATCTGGGAGACACCAAGGGCACGGTTGCGCTGCGAATGCCCGACGACGAAATTGCGCTGGATCTCCTGGCGCTGACCGGCCCCATGGCTGTCTCGTCTGCCAACCGCACGGGTCAGCCCGCGGCGCAGACCGCGGCCGAGGCACAGGCCCAGCTGGCCGAATCCGTGGAAGTCTACCTGGAAGCAGGGCCGCGTCCCGCTGAAGGCAGCGAGGGAATTCCGTCGACGATCGTTGACGCCACCGGTCCCGTGCTGCGCGTAGTGCGCGACGGCGCTGTCAGCCTGGACGAGCTCCGGGCCGTAGTGCCGTCCGTGCTGGGGCTGGGCGAAGAGCCGGCCGCGCAGAACGCCGAGCCGGGCGTTCCGGCCGATGCCGGCAGCGAGGCGCCGGCGTCTCCGGAGTCCTAGGCCGTCCGCGGGAATCCCGGATACCCGTCCGCAGCAGCCTCCGGACCGCAGCTTCACGGCAGCGGTCCGGAGGCTGCTTCTTTTAAGAGAGTTTGCGAGCAGCCTCAAGGACCTGGTGGACGCGCGGCTCCGGTACGTTTCCGGTTGCCTCGGCCCAGCCCGGTGCCTGCCGCTGGCCGAACCACATCATTTCCACCCGGCGCAGTGTTCCGTGCAGGCGCTCACCGAACAGTCCCGATACCAGGTAGCCGGTCCGCAGTGCCGTGCGGCACAGCCATACCGGCAGGTGCAGGGGACTGCGTCCGCCGGCGGCGCTGAGCACGGAGGCCACGGTGGCACCCTCCCAGGGCTGCAGGATGACCGGCGGCACGGTGCCGGAATGCCGGCCCGCCGCCAGCACGAAACTGCACAGTGCGTCCACGGAGCTCACCGGACTGGGAGACTTCCCCCGGCCGGCAACGGAGGAGAGCGGGGTGGAGGCCACCCGGACAAGGGACGCCGTGGTTTGGCGCGACGCACCCTGCACAGACGTGGCGCGGAGGCTGGTTACCGGGCACCTTCCCGGTACCCGTGCTCCCAGTGCGGCCTCGCCGAGTGCCTTGGACCGGGAGTAGGCGGAGAACGGCTCCACCTGCGTGCTTTCATCCAGCAGCGGCCGGTGTCCCTGGACGGCGGCACTGCTGAGGTGGATAAAGCGCCGGGCGCCGGCATCGTCCGCGGCATCGGCGATGACTACGGGCAGCAGTGCGTTGGCGCCGCGCAGCTCGGGAGAGTCGGCTCCGGTGGGTGTGGCCAGGCCTGCCGCGTTGATCACGACGTCCGCTCCCGAAAGTGCGCCGGCGAGGTCCTGCCGGATGTCCCGGAGTGCGGCCGCCTCGGCGAGGATACCCGACACCTCGAAGGTCCGGGACGTGAGTCGGGGAGCCTTCACGAAACGCACCGTGATGCCGGCGCTGGTGAGGACTGCTTCGAGCGAACTGCCGATGAAGCCGCTGGCGCCGAGGACAGCCCAGACGGGTTCCTGCCCTGCGGGTGTACTGCTGCTCAAAGGACCATCCTGCCGGTTTCGGGGTCTCGTGGAACTGCTGGGCCCGAAGGCCCGGACAGTGGCGGCATGGGCTGCCAGGCGGCATCCCTGAGGATGGCCCGCGATTCCCGCCATCCCCGCCACAGGGCACCGGCTCCGCTGAACCGGTGCTCAACGGCTGCGAGCCGCAGGAGTTCCTTTGCTGCCGTGAGGAGGGTGCCGGCCGCGAACCCGGCCCGGTTGAAGCGGCCGTGGCTGCGAAGGTAGCCGGCAGTGTGTCCGCGGTTGCGCATGGCACAGAAGCGGCTCAGGTCGCTCGAATCATTGAGGTGCCGGATGCCCAGGTCAATCTGCTTCTGCGGGCGTACCTTGCGCAGCACGAAGTCGTCAACGTAGGCGACCTTGTGGTTCAGGGAAGCCAGCCAGCCGTAGATCTCGTCGTCACCGTTGATGAAGTACCGCGGATCCGGAAGCCCGATTGCGCGCACTGCCCCGGCACTGATGAGCATGCCCTCGAAGCAGCCCACATTGGTCTCGAATGCGGCGCTGTCCCGGAAAACGTTGCCTCGGACGGGCACGTGCACGCCCAGCAGCGGTATGAACCGGTGCTGCCAGAAGAACGGGTTCCCGGCTTCGTCATAGCGCCTGCCGTGAATGCAGTCGTAGGTTCCTGTCCACTTTCCCAGTGCGGCCACGGCACCCGGGAGGGCCTCGACGTCGTCGTCCATCAGCCACAGCCATTGCGCACCCAGTTCGAGCGCAGCCTGGATTCCGGCAGAGAATCCGCCGGAACCGCCGGTGTTCTCCGTGAGGGTGACCACTGTCAGCGGCACCGGGGACCCAGCCGCGGCGGAGTCGAGGTACGCAGCGGTGTCATCGGTGCTGGCGTTGTCCACCACCACCACGCGCTCCGGTGCGGGATCCAGTCCTGCCACGGATTCAAGCAGGCCGCGCAGGTAGCCGGACCTGTTGAAGGTCACGACTACCAGTGCCAGGCCGTCGATTCCCGCTGCCGTTGCTGACACGCTAAAAGCCCTGGTCCGACGGCGGCCCGAAGGTTTTGCCGCGGAATCCGCCGGCGTAGGCACGCAGCCAGGACCTGAACCCGCGCAGGTCACGGGTACGTGCGAAGTGGATGGGGTAGCCGGCAGCGTCCGCCGCGAGGGAACGGACCCGTCGGTACCTGCGCGTCAGGTGTCCGCGGTTGCGGTAGAAGAAGAAGCGCTTGAACTCAGTGTCAGGGACCAGGACGTGCAGGCGCCCGCCGAGGATTTCCTGGACCTCGGACCATGCGGCCGGGTGGCTCAGTGCCACCGAGGTCAGGGTGCCGAAGGGAATGCCTGCCTTGCGGAGCCGGATCATGAAGTCCGTCTCGTCGCCGCGGATGAAGAGCCTGAGGTCCGGCAGGCCAACGCGGAAGAAGACGTCGCGGCGGATCAGCGCGCCGTTGAAGAAGTGGCCCACCCCGGGAATGAACCCGGCCTTGGCGACCTCTGCCCGGTCATGGGTGAGGCGGCCGTCAACCCGGAAGTGGAAGGAGAGGGTGTCGGGTTTGCCGGGGGCAACCACGAGCGGAAGGATGACATCCAGCCCGCGTTCATTGGCGCCGTCGAGCAGTGCCTGCAGGCAGCCCGGGTCTTCCGGATGCGCATCGTCATCCATGATCCAGATCCAAT
This sequence comes from Arthrobacter koreensis, assembly GCF_009193255.1. Taxonomy (GTDB): domain Bacteria; phylum Actinomycetota; class Actinomycetes; order Actinomycetales; family Micrococcaceae; genus Arthrobacter_B; species Arthrobacter_B koreensis. The sequence continues at coordinate 101,193 of NZ_WACG01000001.1, read as the reverse complement.
CGGCGCCGGAAGCCATTGCGGTGAGGATCGCCAGGGAGAAGCCGCCCGCGCCGCCCAGGTTCGTCTCCGAACGGACGTAGTTCACGTTCGCGGCTGAAGACTCGGCGATGTCCTTGACCGGGCTCGTGCCGGAGTCCACCAAGGCCACCGTAGAGACGCCGGCCGACTGCGCGGCCAGGGCCCCGAGGAGGGTCTTGACGTCATCGGGGCGGTCGAATGTCACCGCTGCAACGGCCACTGATTCCGGCAAGACGTTCCTTTCACGGCTCCGCCCCGATACCCCGGCGGTGCCGGACGTTCAAGGGGGTGCAGTTAGTATGCTGAATAGAATTCAGTCTATTACACCGGATTGGACGCCCTGCCGTGCCTGCGGCATGGCAGGACCGCTTACAACCTAGACACGAACCGGGCGCAGGCCCGCTGAGGACTATGAACGATTCAAGCAGGGACAGAACCACCCCGGCCAGGGACGAGAAGCCGGCGCTCTGGCTCTGGTCTCAATATGTGCTGGACTCACTGGCCTGGGTGGTGGCCATTGTCCTGGCTCTGATCCTGCGTTACGAGCTGTCCGTGGACGAGATCAACGTGTCCGGCCTGGCCGCATTCTGCGGCGTGGCCGTGGTGACCCAGCTCGTGGTGGGGTACTCGTTCGCCCTGTACCGCGGGCGGTACAGCTTCGGCAGCTTCCATGAGATGCGCCTGCTGGCCGTGGTTACGATCGTGGTCTCGGCAATCCTGGTCCTCGTGAGTGCGCTCTTTGGCCTCGCGCTAGACATTCCCCGCAGCACCGGCGTCCTGGCGTTCCCGTTCGCCTGCCTGTTCATGGCTGCCATCCGCTATATGAAGCGGATGTACGTTGAAAGCAAGGCGCGTCCCGGCGAGGAAGCACACCGGGCCCTGATCTACGGCGCGGGCTTCCTGGGCAACTCACTTGTCACACGGATGATGAACGATCCGGAATCCCCGTATTACCCCGTAGGCCTGATCGACGACGATCCGGCCAAGAAACACCTGAGGCTTGGCACCGTTCCCGTGGTGGGGAGGCTCACCGACCTGCGCGAGGCAGCACAGCGGACCCGTGCCACAGTGCTCATCATCGCGATCGGTGACGCAGACGCGTCCCAGGTGCGCCAGGTCACGGACCAGGCAGAAGGCCTGAACCTCCGGGTGATGGTGCTTCCCCCGCTCCGGGACATGCTGGCAAAGGGCACAGGCGCCGGCCTGACCGATTTCCGGGAAGTCGCCGTCGAGGACCTCATTGGCCGTCGGCCCGTGGACATCCACGTGGATGAAGTGGCCGGCTACCTCAAGGGAAAGAAGGTCCTGGTCACCGGTGCCGGCGGATCCATCGGTTCGGAGCTGTGCCGCCAGATCACGGCTTTCGAGCCGAGCGAGCTGATCATGGTGGACCGTGACGAAACCGGGCTCCAGCTCACCCAGCTGTCCATAACCGGCCAGGGCCTGCTCAACGGCCGGGACACGGTCCTCGCGGACATCCGGGACGCGCGGGCACTGGACGAGGTTTTTGCCCAGCGCCGCCCCGACGTAGTTTTCCATGCTGCCGCGCTCAAGCATGTTTCACTGCTGGAGCAGTACCCGCTGGAAGCATGGAAGACCAACGTGCTTGGCACGGCGAACGTCCTGCGCTCGGCGCAGAAGGCCGGCGTCAGCCACTTCGTCAACATTTCAACGGACAAGGCAGCTAACCCAACCACAGTGCTGGGACATTCAAAGCGCGTGGCGGAGAAGCTCACCGCATGGATGGCTGGGCGCAGCGGACGGCGTTTTGTTTCGGTCCGGTTCGGAAACGTCATTGGCAGCCGGGGATCCATGCTGCCGCTGTTCACCGAACAGATCCGCCAGGGCGGACCGGTGACGGTGACGGACCCCGAGGTGACGCGGTTCTTCATGACCATCCCCGAGGCGTGCCAGCTGGTGATCCAGGCCGGCGCAATCGGGCGCGGGGGAGAGGTGCTCATCCTGGACATGGGCGAGCCGGTCAAGATCCTGGATGTTGCGCGACGCATGATCGCCATGTCCGGGAAGGACATAGACATTGTCTTTACCGGACTCCGGAAAGGCGAAAAGCTCCACGAAATCCTGGTGGGCACCGGCGAGGACGATTCCCGGCCGCTTCACCCGAAGATCTCCCATGCATCCGTGGATGTCCTGGACCCGGAGGAACTCGACGCCGAGGACTGGCTGCGGCGGTGCGGCTTCGGACCGGCGGCCGCCGCGGAGACTGCCGGGGGAGCGGCCACTGCGCTCTTCCCGCTTCCTGATACGGCAGCACTGCGACTGGCGGATATCCAGGACGGAACCGGGCAGGGCGATCGGCGGACCGGCTGATGGCCCTTGCCGCTTCAGCCGCAGCCGCGTTCCTGGCGAGCCTGCTGCTGCCCTTCGCGTTTATCCCGCTGCTGCGCCGGCTGGGGGTCGTGGATGTGCCCAATGAGCGTTCTTCCCACACGAAGACCGTCATCAGGGGAGTGGGTGCCACCATTGCAGCGGGTGTACTGGTTGGCCTCGCAACGGCCCTGCTGACCGGCTATGTGGCGGTCGACCGCTCACTGGTCCTCCTGCTGATCGGTATCATCGCCTCGGCGTCGCTGCTGGGCTGGGTGGAGGACTTCCGCGGCCTCTCCGTGCTGGTCCGGTTTGGACTGCAGCTGGCAATCGGCGCCGCCGGAACCACGGCCCTGGCCGCCGCGCTGGGCCAGAGCTTCTGGTGGGTCCCGGTGGGAACCCTCGTCATCGCCGGCTACATCAACGTGGCCAACTTCATGGATGGCGTCAACGGCATCTCCGGCCTGCACGGGCTGGCGGTCGGTGTCCTCTATGCCATGGCGGGCGTCCTCTCGGACCAGGTGTGGCTCATCGCCGCGGGGTCGGTGATCGCCGCGGCCTTCGCGGCCTTCCTGCCCTGGAACCTGGGCCGCGGATCGGTCTTTATGGGCGACGTCGGCAGCTACCTGCTCGGCGCAGCCATCGCGGGGACCGCTGTTGCCGCGTTCCTCGCCGGCGTCTACATCGAGTACCTGCTCTTCCCCATCCTGATCTACCTGCTGGATGCCTTCACCACGCTGGTGCGCAGGATCTGGCGCGGCGAGCGGTGGTATGCCGCCCACCGCCAGCATGTTTACCAGCGGCTCACCGACGAAGGTTTCAGCCACGTCCAGTCTGCGTCCCTGGTGACACTGTGCACCGTAGTCGTGGGCGGCACCGGCCTGGTTACCGGAGGGACCGGCTGGGGTACGACGGCGGCGGGCACCGTGTTAGTGATTGCCGTTTCCTGCCTGTACCTGGCCTCTCCAAGGATTGCCGCGCACTTCCGGCAGCGGGCACGCACGTGATGCCCTTCCGGACAGTACGAAGCGGACTGTCGCCCGCACGGATGTCACAGCGCAGTTCTATGTACTGTAGAATTCAAGCGGTGCGACGTACAGAGCTGCGTCGCCACTAGCTCTTCCCACAGCCGTTTTCCCCACATCGCAAGGATGATCCTTCAGCCATGAGCCAAGCCGACGGCGCACGCGCTAAGCGGATCAGTGCTTCCGGGCCCACAGACGCGCCCTGGCTCCGCATCCTGGGGACGTCCCTTGCCTGGACCGGCATCCCTGCCGCCGCCGCAGCAGCGGCCGCACTGATCGCTGGTCCGGGACCTGCCGGTGCCGCGAGCGTTGCCGCCGGCTGGGGCCTCATCGCCCTGTTCTTCGGGCTCAGCCTCGTAGTCGGACATGTAGTGGGACGGAAGAACCCGTCAGGCGCCATAGGAATGTTCGCCGTGACATATGCGGTCAAGGTTGTCGGTTTCGCGGTGGCCCTCTGGAGCGTGGGCGTGCCTGAATGGCTCGAGCGCCCGTGGTTCGCTTTTGCTGCCCTCGGCACCGTAGTGATCTGGCAGGTCGCCGAAATCCGTGCGTTTTCCCGCACGCGCCAGCTGATTTACAACGATGTGCCAGCGCCTACAGACAACGCCGCGAAAGGAGCCTGAGGTGGCAGCGAAATCAAAGAAGAATGCAGCCGGACAGGTTCCCGCTGCGTTTGAAGCCCCGCTGAGCAAGCGCCGCGCAATCCTCCAATATGTCCTGTCCGGAATCATTGCCCTTGGTTTGATAGGGTGGGGGCTGGACAGTCTTCTGGGGACCCGCTGGATTCTTTTTGCAGGTATCGCCCTGGGCGGGCTGAGCGGTTTTTACGTCGCCGCCGCCCACGGGCTCACTTCCACTAAGCCAAAACCGCCTACGGGCGGAGAACGGCCGGATGAGGGTTAGACGAAGCAATGTCACACAACTTAGTAAACGGATGCATGCCACATGCCCCCGCCAATGAAATGCCCAACGATGGACAAAGCAGAGAGGAAACGCGTTGATCGCGCTTGCGCTTCCCGCCGCCAATGAAGAGGGGTTTGTTGCACCAACCCTCGATGAAATGCACCTCCCTGAGATCCTTCCCTGGGGCGCCGAGTACGGCGAGGGCTTTGGAAAGCAGATGCTGCTTATCCTGCTGTCCGTTGCCCTGATCAGCTGGTTCTTTATTGCTGCCGCACGGAAGCGGCAGCTTGTACCGGGCCGTCTGCAGTTCCTGGGCGAGTTCAGCTACAACCTGGTCCGCAACTCGATCGGCCGCGACATCATCGGTGAAAAGGACTTCCGTCCCTTTGTTCCGCTGCTGTTCTCGCTGTTCTTCTTCATCCTGCTGAACAACCTGTGGGGCAGCATCCCGCTGGCCCAGCTGCCGACCACCTCCCACGTAGGCACCGCGTACGCACTGGCCGCCATCGTGTACTTCACCTGGATCATCCTGGGCATCAAGAAGCACGGCATCAAGTACTTCAAGTACGCCACCGTTCCTTCCGGTGTTCCGGTTGCAATCCTGCCGCTGGTGGTCCTGATCGAAATCATCTCGACCTTCCTGGTCCGCCCGATCACCCACAGCCTCCGACTCTTCGCCACGATGCTCTCAGGCCACCTGATCATCATGCTTGCTGCGTCGGGCACCGAGTTCCTCCTGCTGGAGGCCGAAGGCCTGCTCAAGCCGCTCGGCGCGCTGACCCTGGTCGGCGGCGTCGGAATGTTCTTGTTCGAAGTTTTGATCCAGTGCCTGCAGGCGTACGTCTTCACCCTGCTGACTGCGATCTACATCCAAGGCTCAGTAGCAGCCGCGGACCACTAAAACCTCCCCTTAGCGGGGAACCCCCTGAACCAAACAACCTGCCTGCGGGCATCTTGAAAGGAAATACCAATGACTGGTGAAATCTCCGGCTCCCTGAACCTCATCGGCTACGGCCTCTCCGCAATCGGCGGTGCAATCGGTGTGGGCCTCGTCTTCGCCGCTTACATCAACGGTGTTGCACGCCAGCCCGAAGCACAGCGCGTCCTGCAGCCGATCGCCTTCCTGGGCCTGGCCCTGACCGAAGCCCTCGCCATCCTTGGTCTGGTTTTCGCGTTCGTCCTCTAACGTCAGCGCGTATTTCCCACACCAAGTAGATAGGACGGATGAGAAATGAACGAGGCAGTAATCCTCGCCGCCGCTGAAGGCGCTAATCCTCTGATCCCAAACATCTGGGAGATCCTGGTAACACTGCTTGGCTTCGCCGTGCTGATGTTCATCGTCGTCAAGTTCGTCGTCCCGATGTTCGAGAAGACGTATGCAGAACGTACCGAGGCCATCGAAGGCGGACTTGCCAAGGCCGAGGCAGCACAGGCTGAAGCCAGCGCTGCCCTCGACGAGTACAAGCAGCAGCTGATCGACGCACGCACCGAAGCCAACCGGATCCGTGAGGAAGCGCGCGCTGAAGGCGCTCAGATTCTCGCCGACCTGAAGGCAAAGGCTGCTGCCGAATCGGCACGCATCATGGAACAGTCCCAGGTGACCATCGAAGCCGAGCGCCAGGCAGCAGTTGTCTCGCTCCGCGCCGAGGTAGGAACCCTGGCCACCGAGCTGGCAAGCAAGATCGTTGGCGAGTCCCTCGCCGACGACGCGCGCTCCGCCCGCGTGGTTGACCGTTTCCTGGATGAGCTGGAAACCTCGCAGAACGCAGGTGCGGTTCAGTAATGGCAGGTATATCGAGCGAGTCACTGGCAGCGGCCCAGGGTCAGTTGGAAGCACGCCTTCCCAACGCGACCCTCGGCCTCGCCGAGGAACTCTTTGGAATCCTGGGCCTCCTGGACGGCCAGACCGGCCTGCTGCGGGCCCTGACTGATCCGGCTCGTGATGGCCATGAGAAGGCAGCCCTGGTCTCCAAACTGGTTGGCGGCAAGGTTTCGGCCGACGCCGAGCAGATTGTTGCTTCTTTGGTTGAATCCCGGTGGCGCACACCGCGCGACCTCGGGGATGCTCTGGAAACCCTGGCTGCAACGGTTGTCTCCGCGGTCGCGGAAAACAAGGGTCCCGGTTCAGCCGGCCTTGAAGAACTTGAGAGCGAACTTTTCGCCTTCAACGAGACCGTGGCAGCCAGCCATGAGGTGCAGCGAGCACTGTCCAACCCGCAGGCAAGCCTGCAGGCACGGGCAGAGCTGGCAGAGAAACTGGTGCCGGGCAGCTCCGACGCTGCGAAGGTACTGATCCGTCAGGCTGTCACCGCTCCGCGTGGACTCCGCCCGACCGCCCTGGTCACCCGGTTCCTTGAACTGGTTGCCGGACGGCAGCAGCGGTGGATCGCCGAAGTGCGCACCAGCCGGCCACTCACCGATGAGCAGCGGGCACGCCTGCAGGCGTCTCTGAACGGTCTGTACGGGCGCGAGCTGAAGATCAACGCAACCGTTGATCCCTCGATCGTCGGGGGCATCCGGGTTACGGTGGGCGATGAAGTCGTCGATTCCACCGTGGTAACCCGTTTGTCGGAACTCCGCCGGAAGCTCGCGGTTTAGCCACCCTTTGTGGCTTACCGGGCCATGAGAAACATTTGAGAACCAATCGAAGGTCATCGGCACGAAGCGATGATCACAACATAGGAGAGCAGGGACTGCAGATGGCCGAATTGACCATCAACGCCGACGACGTCCGTAATGCGTTGAATGAATTTGCGGCGTCCTACGAACCCGGAAACGCAGAGCGCGTTGAAGTTGGCCGCGTAACCACCGCCAGCGACGGCATTGCCCGTGTGGAGGGCCTGCCCTCCGTTATGGCGAACGAGCTGCTTCGGTTTGAGGACGGCACGCTGGGCCTGGCCCAGAACCTCGACACCCGTGAAATCGGTGTCGTTGTCCTCGGCGACTTTGGCGGAATTGAAGAAGGCCAGGAAGTTCACCGCACCGGTGAAGTCCTGTCCGTCCCCGTTGGGGATGCCTTCCTCGGCCGCGTCGTCGATCCCCTGGGCGAGCCCCTGGACGACATGGGACCGATCCAGGCTGAGGCACGCCGCGCACTGGAACTGCAGGCACCGGGTGTTACCCAGCGTAAGTCGGTTCACGAACCGCTTCAGACCGGCCTGAAGGCCATCGACGCGATGATCCCGATCGGCCGCGGCCAGCGCCAGCTGATCATTGGTGACCGCAAGACCGGCAAGACCGCTATCGCCGTCGACACCATCCTGAACCAGAAGGCCAACTGGGCTTCGGGTGACGCGGAGAAGCAGGTGCGCTGCATCTACGTGGCCATCGGCCAGAAGGCGTCCACGATCGCCGAGATCAAGCGGACCCTCGAAGATGCAGGCGCCATGGAGTACACCACCATCGTGGCCTCCCCGGCATCTGACCCCGCAGGCTTCAAGTACCTGGCACCGTACGCCGGCTCGGCTATCGGCCAGCACTGGATGTACGGCGGCAAGCACGTGCTGATCATCTTTGATGACCTCTCGAAGCAGGCTGAAGCCTACCGTGCCGTGTCGCTGCTGCTGCGCCGCCCGCCGGGACGCGAAGCCTACCCGGGCGACGTCTTCTACCTGCACTCCCGCCTGCTGGAGCGTTGCGCAAAGCTCTCCGACGAGCTCGGCGCAGGTTCGATGACCGGCCTGCCGATCATCGAGACCAAGGCAAACGACGTCTCGGCCTACATCCCGACCAACGTCATCTCCATCACCGACGGCCAGATCTTCCTGCAGTCGGACCTCTTCAACGCCAACCAGCGCCCTGCCGTGGATGTTGGTATCTCCGTCTCCCGCGTTGGCGGTGCGGCACAGCAGAAGGCCATGAAGAAGGTTTCCGGTACGTTGAAGCTGGAACTGGCCCAGTACCGTGACATGCAGGCATTCGCCATGTTCGCCTCGGACCTGGATGCGGCTTCCCGCCAGCAGCTGACCCGCGGTGCACGCCTGATGGAACTGCTCAAGCAGGGCCAGTACGCGCCGTACCCCGTTGAAGACCAGGTTGTCTCCATCTGGGCCGGTACGAACGGCTTCCTCGATGACGTTCCGGTGGAAGATGTTCGCCGCTTCGAATCCGAGTTCCTTGACCACGTCCGCCACTCTTCGAAGGTCATGACCGTTCTGGCCGAGACCAACAAGCTCGAAGACTCAACGGTTGACGAACTCAAGACGCTCATCACCGACTTCAAGCAGGGCTTCTTCGGCGAGGGTGACAACCGCATGGTTGCTGCCGGCCACGAAGAAGCTTCGGCTCTGGACGAGGACGCCGTCGACCAGGAAAAGATCGTCAAGCAGAAGCGCTAGCGGCTTAGAGTTCCGCGGCCGGTGCAAGCCGGCCGCGGAACCCCTGGCCATTGCCTTAGCCCCTAGTCTCAACTAGGAACCGAAAGGAAAAGTATGGGAGCCCAAATTCGGGTCTACCGCCAGAAGATCGCCTCGACCACGTCGATGCAGAAGATCTTCAAGGCGATGGAGCTGATTGCTGCCTCTCGCATTGGAAAGGCCCGCACCCGCGTTGCCGCGGCGCTGCCTTATTCCAATGCGATCACCCGTGCCGTTTCTGCTGTGGCGTCCCAGTCGGAAATCGATCACCCGCTGACTACCGAGCCGGAGCAGATCCGCCGGGCCGCAGTAGTGATCATGACTTCTGACCGCGGTCTTGCCGGATCGTACTCCGCCGGAGTCCTGAAGCAGAGCGAATCGCTGAACGAATTGCTCCGTGAAGAGGGCAAAGAGGTCAAGACGTACCTGGTGGGACGCAAGGCCCAGGCGTACTACGACTTCCGCGACCGCGCTTACGAACGCGTGTGGACCGGCGGTACGGATGCGCCCGAGTTCGAGACCGCCCGTGAAATCGGCAAGACACTCCTCGATGACTTCAATACGGCCTACGAAGACGGCGGCGTGGACGAAATCCACATCGTATTCACGCGCTTCAAGTCCATGGTTGTCCAGGAACCTGCGGTAATCCGCCTGCTGCCGCTGGAAGTAGTCGAAGAGGAAGCACCGTCCGAATCGGACATCCTGCCCCTCTACGAGTACGAGCCCGAACCGGAACAGGTCCTTGACGCACTGCTGCCGCGCTACATCGAGTCGCGCATCTTCGCAGCTATGCTCCAGGCCGCCGCTTCCGAGCTCGCAGCCCGCCAGCGCGCCATGAAATCCGCAGGGGACAACGCCTCCGAACTTATTAAGAAGTACACGCGACTTCGCAATAACGCCCGTCAGGCTGAAATCACCCAGGAACTCTCCGAGATCGTGGCAGGTGCGGACGCGCTCAGCGCTTCCTAGCCCGCTTATCGAAGAGATCCACCAGAAAATACTTAGTCCACACGCCATCTAACTGAGTGAAGTGAGAGAGATGACTGCCCAAACTGCCGAGCACGGAGCAACCTCCGTAGCCCCGGGCGCCACAGGCCGTATCGCCCGTGTCATTGGCCCGGTTGTCGACGTCGAATTCCCGGCTGACGCAATCCCCACCATCTACAATGCACTCACCACCGAGCTGACGCTCAACGGTGAGACCAAGACCATCACGTTCGAGACCTCCCAGCACCTGGGTGACAACCTCGTACGCGCCATCTCCCTGCAGGCCACCGACGGCCTGGTCCGCGGCGCAGCCGTGGTGGACACCGGTGCTCCGATCTCCGTTCCCGTTGGTGACGGCGTCAAGGGCCACATCTTCAACGTGCTCGGTGAGCCGCTGGACGTTCCGGCCGAGCAGCTGGAAATCAACGAGCGCTGGCCGATCCACCGCAAGGCCCCGAACTTCGCGGACCTTGAGGGATCCACCGAGATGCTGGAAACCGGCATCAAGGTCATCGACCTTCTCACCCCGTACATCAAGGGTGGAAAGATCGGCCTGTTCGGCGGCGCCGGCGTTGGCAAGACCGTTCTGATCCAGGAAATGATCACCCGTGTTGCCCGCAACTTCGGTGGTACCTCGGTGTTCGCCGGTGTTGGCGAGCGTACCCGTGAAGGCAACGACCTCTGGGTTGAAATGGAAGAGGCAGGCGTCCTGAAGGACACCGCCCTTGTATTCGGCCAGATGGATGAGCCGCCGGGAACGCGTCTGCGCGTTGCACTGTCCGGCCTGACCATGGCGGAATACTTCCGCGATGTCCAGAACCAGGACGTGCTGCTCTTCATCGACAACATCTTCCGCTTCACCCAGGCCGGTTCCGAGGTGTCGACCCTGCTGGGACGCATGCCTTCGGCCGTGGGCTACCAGCCCAACCTGGCTGACGAGATGGGTCTGCTGCAGGAGCGCATCACCTCGACGAAGGGCCACTCCATCACCTCGATGCAGGCCATCTACGTCCCGGCTGATGACTACACCGACCCGGCTCCGGCCACCACCTTCGCGCACCTGGATGCCACCACGGAACTTTCCCGTGAAATCGCATCCCGTGGCCTGTACCCGGCCGTGGATCCGCTGACTTCAACCTCGCGTATCCTCGACCCGCAGTACGTTGGCCAGGAGCACTACGACACGGCTGTCCGCGTCAAGCAGATCCTGCAGAAGAACAAGGAACTGCAGGACATCATTGCCATCCTCGGCATTGACGAACTGGGCGAAGAAGACAAGATCGTCGTCGCCCGTGCACGCCGCATCCAGCAGTTCCTGTCGCAGAACACCTACACCGCCAAGCAGTTCACCGGCGTTGAGGGCTCGACCGTATCCGTCAAGGACACCATCGAAGGCTTCAAGGCTATCTGCGACGGCGACGTGGACCACATTGCCGAGCAGGCCTTCTTCAACGTTGGCGGCATGGACGATGTTGAGCGTCAGTGGGCGAAGATCCAAGAGCAGACCGGGAAGTAAGCCCCATGGCTGACACTGCTGAACTCGAAGTCGAGATTGTCGCGGCCGACCACTTTGTGTGGTCAGGTCCGGCAAAGATGGTCAAGGCACGCACTGCCGACGGTGAAATCGGGATCCTTCCCGGCCACGCGCCGGTGCTGGCGATCCTGGCCGAGGGCGAGCTGGCCATCGAACCGGTGTCCGGCAGCCGCATCACCGTTGGCGTTGACGGCGGGTTCTTCTCCGTCGACTCCAACCGTGTGGTCATCGTCGCGGACAACGCCCAGCTGAACGACGCAGCCAACGCTGGGACCCGCTGACCCTCTCCAATGGACAGTACCTACGTGTTCATTGCGCTGGCAGCCTTCTTCGGGCTGCTGGTACTTGCAACGGCGCTTTTCTGGGTGCGCCGCACGCAGCTGCGGCGCACCCTGGGTACCTTCGACGCCTCCATCTGCTTCCCGCCCGGCGGGTGGCGGATGGGGGTTTGTCGTTATACGGACACCCATCTTGAATGGCTCCGTCTGTTCTCTCTCAGCCCGCGGCCTCCGCACAGGTTCCTGCGCAGCTCCCTGGAGGTGAAGGGGTGGCGCCAGCCCACCGAGGCTGAGCGCGCCCGCATTCAGCCCGGAGCGCTGGTAGTGACCCTGGAGTACGAGGGGCGCGAGCTGCTCATGGCAATGAAGTATGACGTCTACACCGGACTGTCTTCCTGGCTGGAAGCCGGTCCGGTGATAGGCATCGGCACCTGGCGCTAAGGCCCGGGACTAAGTGCGCGCAAAGGCGCAGGGAATCTTCCCTGCGCCTTTGCCGTATCCAGCCGGCGGCACGCGGCAGCGCCCCGCGGCCCCTAGTATGGAGGCATGGAAGACGTCATTGTTGTCACCGGCCCCTCCACGCTCAACGGCTCGGTGACCGTCCCCGGGGCCAAGAACTCGGTACTGAAGCTCATGGCAGCCACGCTGCTGGCGCAGGGACGTTCCACCATCACCAACGTGCCCAACATCCAGGACGTCTGGATTATGGCCGAGCTGCTGCGCCGGCTGGGCTGCACCGTGGATTACGACGCCGACGCCGCCGAGGTGCGGATCGACGTCCCGGCCGTTCCCGGCCACCAGGCGGACTACGACCTTGTCCGGGCCATGCGCGCCTCGATTTCCGTGCTCGGCCCGCTGGTGGCCCGATGCCGCCGCGCGGAGGTTGCCCTGCCCGGCGGAGACGCCATCGGCTCGCGCGGACTGGATATGCACCGGGCCGGGCTGGAAGCGATGGGCACCTCCATTTCCATCGACCACGGCTACCTGATCGCTTCCGTACCTGACGGACTCGTTGGTGCCCGGCATGTCCTCGACTTTCCCTCGGTGGGGGCTACCGAGAACATCATGATGGCGGCCACCCTGGCCCGCGGCACCACCATCATCGACAATGCGGCCCGTGAACCCGAGATCACCGACATCGCACGGATGCTTTGTGCAATGGGCGCCCAGATCAGCGGAATCGGAACCAACACCCTGGTGATCGAGGGAGTCCAGACGCTCTCTCCCGTGACGCACCGTGTGGTGCCGGACCGCATCGTCGCCGGTACGTGGGCGTTTGCTGCGGCCATCACCGGAGGCAACATCGAGGTGCGCAATGCCGACCCCCGCGCGCTCACGGTGGTGCTGGACAAGCTTGCCCAGGCGGGCTGCGCGGTGGAGACCCGGCAGGATGGGTTCACCGTCAAGGGACCCTCCCGTCCGGAGCCGATCAACGTGTCCACCCTCCCGTACCCGGGCTTTCCTACGGACCTGCAGCCTTTCGTGGTGGCGTTGAACGCCGTTTCCACCGGCTCCGGCATGGTCACGGAGAACGTGTTTGAAGCGCGCTGGGGGTTCACCTCGGAACTGGCCCGGCTGGGTGCCGTGGTGCGCCTGGACGGACACCATGCCCTGATCCAGGGAGTATCGCGGCTTTCCGGGGCGCCGGTGGAGGCGAACGACATTCGGGCGGGTGCCGCACTGGTGATCGCCGGGCTGGCGGCGGAAGGGACCACGGAAGTGCGGGGAGTGGACCACATTGACCGCGGCTACGAGCGGTTCATGGAGTCGCTGCGCGGCCTTGGCGCCAACGTGCTGCGCCGCCGCAGCTAAATCCCGGCCACCCTTCTTCCGCCGAGAGGCCAGTTACGGCCCCTTTCAGCCCTGGGAAGAGCCGTAACTGGCCTCTCGATGGGGGCGGGGGACGTCGGCCGTACGCAAAAACAGCGGGGACCACGAAGGTCCCCGCTGCTGCTCTGCTGAGAACTAGAGGGCGGTTACGCCGGTAGCCTGGGGGCCCTTGGCGCCCTGGCCGATCTCGAACTGAACGCGCTGGTTCTCATCCAGGGTCTTGAACCCGTTGGACTGGATTTCCGAGTAGTGGACGAAAACGTCTCCGTCGGAATCATCCGGGGTAATGAAGCCAAAACCCTTTTCCGCGTTAAACCATTTGACGGTTCCCTGTGCCATTTGTCTATCTCCTTTAGTGCTGAAACTGTACCGGCACACCTCGTGCCTGTGGTTGTTACCGAAGCGGGAAGTCCAGGTTCCCTGCCGGTAAGGCAGTTCCTACAGGAGCAACACGCTCGCAACCGTCTTGCGAGCATGAAAAACACCTACACAAAGACTGGTTATAGCGTTACATACCACTAAAGAGCCGTCAACGGATTCGATGGAAAATTTTCGCAGATTTCCGGCTGCTTGTTTTGCGCTGATAAAGGGCTTGGTTAACGCGGCGGTTAACCGCAGGGAAATGGTCAGAAGAGACGCGACTCGACGTCGTCAACACCGCGCATTTCGTCATAGTCCAGGGTGAGGCAATCAATGCCGCGGTCTGTTGCGAGGACCCTTGCCTGCGGCTTGATCTGCTGGGCCGCAAACACTCCGCGCACCGGTGCAAGCAGGGGATCGCGGTTCAGCAGCTCAAGGTACCGGGTGAGCTGCTCCACGCCGTCAATGTCGCCGCGGCGCTTGAGCTCCACAGCGACCGTGCCGCCGTCGGCGTCGCGGGCGAGAATGTCCACCGGACCAATCGCTGTCATGTATTCGCGGCGGATCAGCGTGTAGCCCTCGCCCAGCTTGGTGATCTGCTCGGCCAGGAGCCGCTGGAGATCAGCCTCCACTCCGTCCTTGATCAGCCCGGGGTCTGTGCCGAGCTCATGGGCAACGTCGGAGATGTGCTCGAAGACGCTGATGACCAGTTTGTCATCCGTCTTGGCGCTCTGGACGTTCCAGACCTCCACGACTCCCGCTTCGGCGTCATCCTCACCCGGTTCGGTAATCCGGAGCGTGGCCGGCGGGCTCATCCAGTTCAGCGGCTTATAGGAACCGCCGTCGGAATGGATCAGCACGGAACCGTCCGCCTTCACCATCAGCAGGCGGGTAGCGAGGGGCAGATGGGCACGGAGGCGGCCGACGTAGTCAACGGAGCAGCGGGCTATCACTAAACGCACAGTTGCACTTTACCGGTTCGGCTGCGGCAAGATGGTTTTATGCCCCGCTCCAACCGTCCCCGCCGGCAGCTGCCGGCCTCCAGCACCGCAGCCGGGCGCAACGCGCGCCGCAAGTGGGCCGCGCCGGTTCCGGAGATTGACCTGGAGCGCTCCCGGGCAGGGCTGCCGCAGCATGAGTCGGCGTCCGACGGCGAATGGTCGGTCCGGCGTATCACCGCCCGCAACGCAGCCAAGGACTACCGCTGCCCGGGCTGCGGGCAGGTCATTCCGCCCGGGACCGAGCATCTGGTGGTCTGGCAGGAAGATTCCCTTTTTGGCCGGCAAAGCGCGGTCGAAGACCGTCGCCACTGGCACGCCCGGTGCTGGCGCACGCGTCCGGGTTCAGCTCCCCGCCGCTAGTTCTGCCCGCCCCGGCTAGAGCCGGTCCTGGCGGGCGATAACTACTTCCTTCATCAGCAGCAGCACGGCAGCCGCCGTCGGAATGGCGATCAGGGCACCGAGGACACCCAGCAGCGTGCCGCCGGCAATGACGGCGATCACCGCGACGGCGCCTGGCACCGCCACCGCCCGCTGCATCACGCGCGGCGAGACGAAGTACGCCTCGAACTGGAGGTAGGCCATGTAGAGGATGGCAAAGACCACGGCAGTCTGCCAGCTCGAGGTCAGGGCAATAAGGGACACGAGCACCAGGGCGATCGGCGGGCCTACCAGCGGAATGAAAGCCAGGAGGGCCACGACGAAGGCCAGCAGCACAGAGAACGGAACGCCGGTGATGGTCATGATGATGAAGGCGTAGAGCGCATCCAGCAGGGCGACGAACCCCTGGCCGATCACGTAGTTTCCTACGCTGCCGGTGATTTCCTCCGAGAGCGCCTCTACCCGCCGGCGCCGGCTGCGCGGAGCCAGCCGGTAGGCCCATTTTTTCATGGAGGGCAGCGACGCGAGGAAATAGAGCGTCAGGACAAGGATGATCAGCGCGCCGAACAGCCCGTTGGCAATGACCGTGCCCACACTGAGCACACCGCCGAAGATCCCGCCGACAGCGTCCGCGTTGGAGAAGAACTTCTGCACCTCTTCATCCACGCGTTCGCGGATCTTGAATTGGGCCTCGATCGTCACGAAGAAATCGGAGGAGAGGAACCGGTCCACATAGCTTGGTGCGTTGTTGACCACTTCAGTGGTCTGGCTGACGATCGTCGGAATCAGGGTGGCGAAGAAGGCAGTCACGGCACCGGCCAGGATGACCACCACTATGGCGATGCCGGCCGGCCGCGGGACGCCGCGGGCACTGAGCCAGCGGACCACCGGATCCAGCCCGAGGGCAATGAACAGTGCAGCGCCGATCCAGACCAGCAGCTCGCCCACGTTGGTGATGATGAAGAACAGCAGCAGGGCGAAACCTACGCCCACGGTGAACATGAACCCGAAGCGGATCGGGTGCTTGTCCGGACCCGCGCCCGTGGAAAGCGGCGGGGGAGGGCCGCCGAACCGGCGTCGTTCATCAGAGAGCTTTGCGTCCGGATCAACCTCCGGCTCGGGAAGGACCTCCAGGTCCTGCTCCTCCGGCGGGAAATCGAACTGCGGCCGCGGACGTGCCCCGGGAATACGGGAAATCAGCCGCCAGGCGCGTGAGCCGGCGGAGGCAAGGCGCTCACGGCGGGTGGGCGGCGTGCCCGGAGCGGGGAGTGGTTCGTCGACGGGAAGGTCCCGGTCCTCGCTCATCTGCCCTGCTCTCCCTCGGTGCCTGCACTGGTGCGCGGGGTGTACCGTGCCGCGTCAGATTATCAGCCGCAGACCGGCTGCGCGGGTAGGCCCGCTGCACGCGGCGGTTGAGGGGCCGGCCGCCGAAATGTGCTCACGCGGGGCCGTTCGTTACCATAGGGTTATAAAGCAACCGCCAACCACGATGACCATAGGGGCATCAGTCCCGTTCCCGCTGCCTACAGGCGCGCGGAGGACCGTGACCAACGATAGGTAAGCTGTGCGAAACAAAATTGCAGTTCCGCTCATAGTGCTCGGAATCCTGATGATGCTCGTCGGGATTGGCCAGCGCACTATCTGGGCGCCGCCCCAGACCGTAACGGCCCAGGCCCCCGACGCCGGCGCCGCGCCAGTGGCCGTCCTTGAGCCAGACCTGCTGGACTCCCGCCCGGACGGCGCTGAGATCACGGTCCGTTCCGATGACGGCGTCTTCCTCGCCGTGGGGCGTTCAGCCGACGTCGATGCGTGGGTGGACGGCGCAGCCGTGACGCGGATTGGTTCCGGTGCCGACGATTCCCTCAGCGCCGAAACCAGCGAAGGTGATTCCACCGTCCCCAGCCCCGCCGGATCCGATCTTTGGGTCAGCGAGGAAAGCGTGGACGGCGAGCTCTCCTACACCTGGACCGCACCCGCCGCCGGGGACTGGTCGGTGCTGATTGCCTCTGACGGAACCGCGCCCGCGCCTACTGACATCACCATCAGCTGGCCCAATGACCAGGGCACGCCGCTGGCCGTTCCGCTGATCATCGCCGGTGCTCTCGCAGCCGTGCTCGGCCTGGCACTGGCCTTCCTGGCGCGCGGCAGGAAGACGGGTCCGCCGACGCCCGGCAGCCGCCGCGCAGTGCGCGAAACGGATACCGCTGCGCAGCGCATCGTTGCCCGCCGCGGACAGAAGACATCCGAGGAATCGTCCTCCTCTTCGGCCCTGCGGACAGCAGCCGGTTTCTCGGCCGCTGCACTCGCCGGCAGCCTGGCAGTGGGGCTGGTGCCCGGGGCAGCAAACGCGGCGGACGCTCCGGCCCAGGAAGAGAACTACCCCGTTGTCCTGGACGGGCAGCTGTCCCGGATCCTCAGTTCGGTGGCCGGAACAGTGCAGGAGGCCGACGCCGCCAAGGACGCCTCGCTGCTTCCTGAGCGCACGGCGTCCACGGCACTGGAACTGCGCAAGGCCAACTACGCTACGGCTGCGAAGGTCCCGGATACGAAGGCTCCGCCCGCCGTGGCTGCCTCGCCGCTGCTCACCGACCTCATTTCCAGCGACACCTCGTTCCCGCGTACGGTCGTAGCCGTGACGCAGGGCGGTGACAACACGGTCCCGCAGGCGCTGGTACTGGTCCAGGCCTCCGCACGGGAAAACTACAAGCTGGTCTCCGCGATCCAGATGCTGCCCGGAACAACCTTCCCGCAGCCGCCCGCGGACGGCACCGGCGTTGAAACCGTCGCCGCGGACTCCGGTGAGGACCTGGCGATGGCACCGCAGGCAGCCGTGGATGCCCTTGCCGATGCCCTGACCAAGCCGGACGGCGGAAACAAGGAGACCTTCGCTCCGAACAGCTTCGCCGAGGCCGTGACCACGTTCCAGGCCGAAGTGACCGGCAACCCGGCAAACGAGTTCGCTACCATTACCTTCAGCCACACCCCGGTGCCGTCCGACACCCGGGCACTGCGGACCGCTGACGGAGGCGCGATCGTGTTCGGCTACATGTCCCACAGCTACTCCAGCGTCCCGCGCGAAGCCGGGGACTCGATCAACCTTGAGGGCACCATCTATGAGACCCTCACCGGTGAGAAGAACACCGAAGCGGGCATTGACGTGGCGTACGGCGAAGCCGTCATGCTCTACGTTCCGCCGGCAGGAGCAGACGAAAAGGTGGAGGTCATTGGAGCGGCGCAGCAGTTGCTCTCCGCCACCCTCAAGTAAAACTCCCTAACCCACCGGAGAGCGGCGCCGCGGCATGAGATGCCTGCGGCGCCGCTGTGCCGTCCACGGACACTTGCCCGGGAGTGCGGCAGCCGTATTAGGGTTGAAGCCATGAGCACACCGAACCACCGACCCGCGCCCGCTCCGTCCATGAACCTTCGGGGAGCGGTGGACCTCTCCGCGCTGAAGAACCGCGCGAGCACGCCACCCTCTGCGGCGGCCGGTGCCCCGGGAGAGGGGCCCTCCTCCTACGTGGTGGAAGTTTCGGAACAGACGTTCCCGCAGGTGGTGCAGCTTTCGTCCACAGTGCCCGTGATCGTGAACCTCTATTCCCCGCGCAGCCCCGAGTCGGCGGAGATCACCGCGGTGCTGGAACAGGAAGCCGCCGGCCGGCAGGGACGCCTGCTGCTGGCCAACGTCGACGTAGACGCCCATCCGCAGATTGCCCAGGCCTTCCAGGCCGTTGCGGTACCGACCGTCGCCGCTGTCATTAAGGGCCAGCCTGTGCCGCTGCTGGACCGCCCGGTTCCGGCGGAGCAGATCCGGGCCCTGGTCACTGAACTGATGCAGGTGGCCGAGGCCAACGGCGTCAGCGGTTCCCTGGGCGAGGCAGGTGAGGGTGCCGCAGAGGAAAAGCCCCTTCCGCCGCTGCACCAGGAGGCATACGACGCGATCGTGGCAGGGGACTATGACGGCGCGGCCGCCGCCTACCGCAAGGCCCTGGCCGAACAGCCGGCAGACGCGGACGCAAAGGCCGGGCTCGCCCAGGTTGAGCTGATGCAGCGGCTCAGGGACGCGGACGCAGAGGCGCTGCGGACCGCGGCAGCCGAGCACCCGGACGACGTCGATGCCCAGCTGGCGGTGGCGGACCTGGACATTTCCGGGGGCCACGTCGAGGACGCCTTCAACCGGCTGATCCGGCTGATTTCCCGCACCGGAGGGGAGGACCGCGAACGGGTCCGCCTGCGCCTGCTGGACCTGTTCGAAATTGCCGGTCCGTCAGATCCGCGCGTCACCAAGGCCCGCTCCGCACTGGCCCGGGCGCTTTTCTAGGATTCCTAGTCCGCGCGGCGGGGTGCCGGCGCTGGTTTTGCGCGCGGATTTCCTTCGTAAGGCGGAGGTCGAACGAGGGCCTGCTTGCTAGATTTTCGGTATGAGCCAAAATCCTGATCCTGCCGCCGTGCCCGGCGGGGAACCGCAGAACGTCCAGCCGGCCCCGAACGGATCAAGCCAGCCGGCACCTGCCCTGGCCATCCGCGGGCTGGCCAAGCGGTTCGGCCAGAAGATTGCCGTCAACGGCATCAACCTCGACGTGCCGGCAGGGTCCTTCTACGGCCTGGTTGGCCCCAACGGCGCGGGCAAGACCACGGCGCTGTCCATGGCCACCGGACTCATGCGCCCGGACTACGGCAAGGTATGGGTACACGGCGTTGACGTCTGGGAGAAGCCGCTCGAAGCCAAGCGCCTGATGGGCGTCCTGCCGGACGGGGTGCGGCTCTTTGACCGGCTCACCGGTGAACAGCTGGTCACATACGCCGGCCTGCTGCGCGGAATGGACCGGGAAACCGTGGCGGAACGCACCGCAGACCTGCTCAAGGCCCTGGACCTCGCCGCCGACGCCGGCACCCTGGTGGTGGATTACTCCGCCGGTATGACCAAGAAGATTGCGCTGGCGTCTGCGCTGATCCATGCCCCGCGGCTCCTGGTCCTCGATGAGCCGTTCGAAGCGGTGGATCCCGTGTCCGCCGCCAATATCCGGGACATCCTGGCGGACTACGTCTCGTCCGGCGGCACCGTGATCGTCTCCAGCCACGTGATGGACCTGGTGCAGCGCATGTGCGACCACGTTGCCGTGGTGGCCGCAGGCAATGTCCTGGCGGCCGGAACCGTGGACGAAGTCCGCGGCGGGCAGAGCCTGGAAGACACCTTCGTGAACCTGGTGGGCGGACGCAGCACCTCGGAGGGGCTCTCATGGTTGCGCACCTCCTAAAACTCAAGCTGATCCTGCTGCGCAACTCGATTAAGCGCAGTCCCTGGCAGATCGTCGGTATCGCCTTTGGCGCGCTCTATGGCCTGGGCATTCTCGGGCTCATGCTCGCCGGGCTGTTTTTCCTCACTTTCAACGACCCCGAGCTGGCACGGACCCTGGTGGTCCTGGGCGGCTCCGCTGCGGTCCTGGGCTGGGCCGTGATCCCGGTGGTGGCCACCGGCGTCGATATGACGCTGGACCCGGCCCGCTTCGTGACCTTTGCGATTCCCATGCGCCAGATGATCCTCGGCCTGGCGCTTGCGTCCCTCATCGGCATCCCCGGCATCATCACCCTGGGTGCCGCACTGATCCAGGCCGTGGCCTGGTGGCAGTATCCCGCCGCCGTGCTGGCCGGAATTCCGGCTGCCCTGGTAGCGGTCCTGACCTGCGTTGTCATGGCCAGGCTCGGGGTAGCGGCGACGACGTCGCTGGCCTCCAGCCGCCGCTTCAAGGACGTTTCGGGGCTCGTGCTGATTGTCCCGCTGATGTTCATCGGCCCGGTTATCGGCTTCACCGCCACTGCGATCACCGTCGAGGGGGACTTCCTCGCCCGGATGGCCGGGATCCTGGCCTGGACTCCGCTGGGCGTGGCCTGGGCGGTCCCGGGCGACGTCGCCCTGGGCAATGCCGGCACGGGTCTGCTCCGCCTTCTGATCTCCGTCCTGTTCCTTGCCCTGATCTCATGGGCCTGGAAGGCGCTGCTGGCCAGGGCCCTGGTTACCCCGGCCCACAACGCCACCGCGAGCCGCAGCGCCGGGAAACTCGGATTCTTCGCCCGCTTCCCGGCTACGCCCACGGGCGCCGTGGCGGCCCGGGCACTGACGTACTGGGTCCGGGACCCGCGCTACAGCGCCTCGCTGATCATCGTTCCGGTGCTCGCCGTTGTCCTGATCTTCGCTGTGCAGACTGAGGGGCTGCCTCCGGTGGTCCTGGGTATCGGCCCGCTGGTGGCCTTCCTGCTCGCGTTCGGCATTTCGGCGGATATCTCCTACGACAACACCGCGTTTGCCCTGCACCTCTCCACCGGGCTCTCCGGGACGGCGGACCGGGCGGGCCGCGCGCTGGCCTGTCTGGTGTTCGCGCTGCCGGCGACGCTCGCCGCGGCAGTCGTCCCGCCGATCGTCCTGGGCAGGCCGGAGGACATTCCCGTCCTGCTCGGACTCTGCCTTGGGCTGCTGCTGAGCGGGCTGGGACTCTCCAGCGTCTTCTCCGCCCGGTACACCTACAACGTGCCGCTGCCGGGGGAGAACGCCTTCAAGACCCCTCCGGGTTCGACCGGACGGACCATGCTGGTCCAGTTCCTCTGGATGGGAATGCAGTTCGTGATCACCCTGCCGCTGCTGGTTCCCGCGGGGCTGTACGTCTTTGGCCTGGGCAGTGCCTGGGGCTGGGTGAGCCTGGCGGTGGGCGTGGTCTACGGGGCAGCAGCAATGGTGGCAGGCATCCGGATAGGCGGAAGCTGGCTGGACAAGCGCGGCCCCGAGGTCCTCCAGGCCGTATCCGTGAACAAGTAGGAGCCGGGTTTCGTAATGCTGCGGGTACTAAGATGGGGACATGACTCTGCCTCCTGATCCCTTCGAATCCGACCCCATGCGCCGGGCTGACAGCGGTTCTTCGACCGCCGTCATCGAGCGCGAAGAGCAGCGCGAGCTGGTTGAGCCGGGTGACGCCGAGCGTTTCTCGCACTACGTCCGCAAGGAAAAGATCATGGAATCGGCCCTCTCGGGCGAGCCCGTGATCGCCCTGTGCGGGAAGGTCTGGACCCCGGGCCGGGACCCCAAGAAGTTCCCGGTCTGCCCCGCCTGCAAGGAGATCTACGAAGGGCTGCGCCCGGGCAAGGATGACGGCGGGAAGAAGTAACCCCCGTTCCTGCCCCGGCCCTTCGTCGCCGTCGCACTCCGCGCGGCAGTAAAGTCCTGATGCCCTTATGAGTGAGCCCCTGCCCGCGGACAGGCGTGACGGCGCAATGTCCGCTGCCTTCCGGCCGCTGACCCTCGGCGTCGTGGCGATAGTCACCTCTGTGGCTTTCGAAGCGATGGCGGTGACGACGGCGATGCCCGTGATCGGAGACGATCTGGGCGCCGGCGCAGGGTACGGACTTGCCTTCTCGATGTTCCTGACGGCGTCGCTCCTTGGCTCGGTGCTGGCCGGCTCGCGCTGCGACGCCGAGGGACCCCGCCAGTCGCTGATTACCGGCATGGCCCTCCTCGTTGCAGGGCTGGTTCTTTCGGCCGCGGCGGGCGAATTCTGGCTGGTTACCGCCGGCCGGGCGGTCTCCGGCCTGGGCAGCGGTGCCATGGTGGTGGCGCTGTACGTGATCATTGGCCAGGTGTATCCCTCGCGGCTGCAGCCTGTGGTTTTCGGATGGGTGGCGACGGCCTGGATCCTGCCGTCTATGGTGGGTCCGCTGGCAGCCGGGCTCCTGGCCCAGTACGCGAGCTGGCGGTGGGTCTTTGCCGTCGCCATTCCCATCGTGGCCGTGGCCGCCGCGCTTGTGTGGCCGCGCGTCCGGCATCTGGGCGCCCCGGAGAACCCCGAGCTTGATCCCGCACTGGCACGGCGACGCGCGGTGTGGGGCGTCTTCCTGGCCGGCGGCGTGTTTGCTGCGCAGTGGGCCGCCAATGAGGCTGCGGCCAGGGGATCGGTGGTGTTGGGCCTGCTGGCGGCCGCCGGTGTCCTGGCAGCCGTGGCGGCGCTCGCCGTGCTGCTTCCGCGCGGCACGCTCTGGCTGCGGCGCGGACTGCCTTCGGTCGTGGCGACACGCGGACTGATCAACGCCGCTTTCGTCTCCGCGGAAGCCTTTATGCCCGTGCTGCTGCTGGCCGTCTACGGGGTGAGCCCGGCCACGGCCGGAATCGCGCTGACCGCGGGCGCGGTAGGCTGGGCCATTGGATCCTTCCTGCAGGCACGGGTCCCGGGACCCCGGCGATACCTGCTTCTGGCGGGAGGTTCGGGACTGCTGACGCTCTCAATCGGCGGCACCGGTTTGCTGGCCGGAGCCCAGGCCCCGTTCTGGCTCCTGGTGGCGGTCTGGTCACTGGCCGGGGTAGCCATGGACGCGGCGCTTTCCAGCACTTCGGTCCTGGTTCTCGATGCGTCCACGGCAGCTGACCGGGGAAAGAATTCCGCGTCGCTCCAGCTCTCCGACCAGGTGGGCGCGGTAGCGGGCACCGCGGCAGGCGGGGTCCTGCTGGCAGTCCTGGTGCAGCAGCAGCCTGTGGACCAGCAGTCCGGGTATTCCGTGATGTGGCTGGTCCTGGCGGTTTTCGCCGTGATTGGAACAGCGGCGGGTATCCGCAGTGCAAGTGTTAGACCAAGTACCGGAAAGGTGCATTCCCAAGCGTGAGTCCCGATACCCTGTTCGGCGGCGGACCGGCATTGCCCCCTGCCTACCCTGAGCGAGCGGCCTGGGGAACAGCCCCTAAGCTGCGCCAGTGGCAGGCCGAAGCCCTGGAGCGATACTTCACGAAGAATGACAGCGATTTCCTCGCCGTCGCGACGCCCGGGGCAGGTAAGACCACCTTCGCGCTTCGAGTGGCCACCGAACTGGTGGACCGGGGGATCGTCAACCGGATTACCGTGGTGGCGCCCACGGACCACCTGAAACGGCAGTGGGCGGATGCCGCCGCCCGCGTCGGCCTGGCACTGGACCCGAATTTCAAGAACGCTGACGGCCGGCACGGCCACGGTTTCATCGGCGTCGCGGTCACCTATGCCCAGGTGGCCAGCAAGCCCATGCTGCACCGCGCCAAGACGGAAGCCGCGCGCACCCTCGTGATCCTGGACGAGATCCACCACGGCGGTGATGCCCTGTCCTGGGGCGACGGCATCCGGGAGGCCTTTGAACCGGCCACGAAGCGCCTCGCCCTGACCGGTACGCCGTTCCGCTCCGACACGGCGCCGATTCCCTTCGTGGAGTACATCGAGGACGGCGCGGGGATCCGGCGTTCCAAGGCCGACTACACCTATGGCTACGGCCAGGCCCTGAAAGACCACGTTGTCCGTCCGGTGATCTTCATGGCCTATTCCGGCCAGATGCGCTGGCGCAACAGTGCCGGAGAGGAAATGGCTGCGTCGCTCGGCGAGGCCGCCGTCACCAAGGACATCACTGCGCATGCCTGGCGCACCGCGCTCAACCCGACGGGCGAGTGGATCCCGGCGGTCCTGGCAGCCGCGGACCGCCGCCTGAGCGAGGTTCGCCGTACCGTGCCCGACGCCGGCGGCCTGGTGATCGCGACCGACCATGAGGACGCCCGGGCCTATGCCGGCCAGCTGAAGAGAATCACCGGGGAGTCACCCACGGTGATCCTCTCCGATGACGCCAAGGCATCTGAAAAAATCGATGACTTCTCCGCCGGGGACACCCGGTGGATGGTGGCCGTGCGCATGGTGTCCGAAGGCGTGGACGTGCCTCGCCTCGCCGTCGGCGTCTATGCGACGTCCACGGCAACGCCGCTGTTCTTCGCCCAGGCCGTGGGGCGTTTTGTGTGTGCCCGCAAACGCGGCGAGACGGCGTCGGTCTTCCTGCCCTCGGTGCCGCACCTGATGCTCCTGGCCAATGAGATGGAAGTTGAGCGGGACCACGCCCTGGACCGGCCGGAGAATCATGCGGAGGAAGAGGGATTCGGCCTGGACGACTCCCTGATGGAGGCCGCGAACCGGGAAGAGAAGGCCTCCGGAGAGCTGCAGAAGCAGAAGTTCGAGGCGCTTGAATCGCAGGCGTCCTTTGACCGTGTGCTTTTCGACGGCGGCGAGTTCGGTACCGGCGGCGAGCTGGGCAGCGAGGATGAGCAGGACTTCCTGGGCATCCCCGGCCTCCTGGACCCGGATCAGGTGACCATGCTGCTGCGCCAGCGCCAGCAGGAACAGCTCTCCCGCCGCGGCCGGAAAAAGCCGGAGGAAGCCGTCCCGGAACAGCTGCCCTCGGTGGCCGACCACCGGCACCTGACCGAGCTGCGCGCCCAGCTGGCGAAGAATGTGTCCGCGTGGTCCGCCCGCTCGGGAATGCCCCACGGCGTGGTCCATTCCGAACTGCGCCGGATCTGCGGCGGACCGGCCGTTGCACAGGCCAACGAGGAACAGCTCCAGAAGCGGCTGGCCAAACTGCAGGACTGGTTCATCGGCCGCAAGTAATCCGCCCCCCCTTATCGAGATGACAGAAACTGCCCGTATCGAAGCCGATACGGGCAGTTTCTGTCATGTCGATGGGGTTAGAGGTCCAGCAGCTCGACGCCGGCGTCCTCCAGCTCGTCCAGGGCGGCGCGGACATCGACCCGGTCCAGGCCGCGGCACAGCTCCGGGATGACGGCCGTGTTGTAACCGGCCGCGATGGCGTCCAGTGCAGTGGCCTTGACACAGTATTCGGTGGCCAGGCCAACGATCACAACCTCGTCCACGCCGTTGTCCCGCAGCCAGTCGTCAAGGCTGACGGCGTCCTCGTCCGGCGCCGGTTCAGCGTCCGGATCGCCCAGCGGCACTTCAACGTCCGGGGCCAGGAGCCCCTCGAAGCCGGAGTAGGCGGCCTCATACTGTCCCTTGCGGAAGTAGGCGTCTATGAACTCCGTGTCCAGGTCCGGGTTCAGTGCCGCCCCGTGGGTGCCTGCAACGCAGTGGACCGGCCACGTGTCGCGGAAGTTTGGATTGTCGGAAAAGTGGCTGCCCGGTTCAATGTGCCAGTCCTGGGTGGCCACGACGGCCGCGTACCTGTCCCGGGACGTTTCGATGTAGTCGCTGATTTCCGCCGCGGCATCGTTTCCGCCGGGCACGGCCAGGGAGCCGCCTTCGCAGAAGTCGTTCTGGACGTCAACCACAATCAGTGCACGGGTCATCGGGTTTCCTCCTCAAATTCGGTGGGGATCACGGGCTCTCCGCGCTGCAGGCGGTAAGCCGCCGCCGGCAGCTCAAGCAGCGAAGCTTCATGGCGGGCACGGGCGCGGTCAACGGCGTCCGGTCCGGTCCAGCCGGGCTGCACGACGCCGTCAGCGACGAAGGTCTCAAGCAGCTCACGGTCATTGCCGTCATTGAGCGGGAGGGCGCCAACGCCCACCACCTCGGCGACGGCGCGGCCGCGCTGGTTGATCCGGCGCAGCGCGTACTTGTGTCCGCCCAGGGATGCTTTGTTCTTAGCAGCCTTGGCCACTGAAACGAAGTTCCCGTCCGTGCCCTCCCGGCTGACGAGCTTGTAGACCAGCCCGGCAGTGGGAGCCCCGGAACCGGTTACCAGGGAGGTGCCCACACCGTAAGCATCTACGGGAGCGGATCCCAGCGCGGCGATGGCGTACTCATCCAGGTCCGAGGTCACCATGATCCGGGTGGACGTATTGCCGAGGTCATCGAGCAGCTCGCGGACCCACTGGGCCTGGGCAACCAGATCGCCGGAGTCGAGCCGCACGCCGCCCAGCTGCTGGCCCGCGACGGCGACGGCGTTGCGGACGCCCTGTTCGACGTCGTACGTGTCCACGAGCAGCGAGGTGTTGACGCCGAGCGAGGCCGTCTGCGCGGTGAAGGCGTCCACCTCCGAATCGTGCAGGAGGGTGAAGGAGTGCGCGGCAGTGCCCACCGTCTTGATGCCGTACCGGAGCCCGGCCTCAAGGTTGGAGGTGCTGTCGAAACCGGCGATGACGGCGGCCCGAGCCGCGGCCACGGCTGCTTCTTCATGGGTACGGCGTGAACCCATCTCGATGCATGGACGACCGCCGGCGGCACTGGTCATCCGCGAGGCAGCCGATGCGATGGCGCAGTCGTGGTTCAGCACCGAAAGGATCAGTGTTTCCAGGATGCAGGCTTCACCGAAACTCGATTCAACCTGCAGGATGGGGGAGCCGGGGAAATAGACGTCGCCTTCGGCATAGCCGGTGATCGTGCCGGAGAAGCGGAAGTTCGCGAGCCAGGCCAGCGTCCGGTCATCAACGACGCCGTTGGCGGCCAGGAAATCCAGCTGCGCTTCCTCGAAGCGGAAGTTTTCCAGTGCCTCCAGGAGCCGGCCGGTTCCGGCGACGATGCCGTAGCGCCTGCCGTCGGGAAGCTTACGGGCAAAGGCCTCGAACACTGAGCGACGTTCGGCCGTGCCTGAGTGCAGGGCAGCCTGCAGCATGGTCAGTTCGTAGTGGTCGGTGTACAGGGCAGCATTTGGCTGCTGCCACGCGGTGGGAGCGTTCACATCCAAAACTCTAACCCGCCGCCCCCGGCGCGCGCCGCACCCGCCGGCAGCGGAGCGCGGGCTGCAAGGGGTGTTGGCCAAACTACAATTGGCTGCATGAGCGTTGCCACCCTCCCGGACACCGGGACCCAGACCGACTCCCTGGCCAGCGAGGAAACCGCCACGGATGTGCCATGGGTAGTGATTGTCTGGAATGACCCGGTGAACCTGATGAGCTACGTCAGCTACGTCTTCCAGAGCTACTTCGGCTATTCCGAGTCCAAGGCGAACCAGCTGATGATGCAGGTCCACCATGACGGAAAATCGGTGGTGGCCACCGGTCCGCGCGAGGAGGCCGAACGGCACACCCTCGCCATGCACTCCTACGGTCTCTGGGCTACGTTCCAGAAAGCCGACCAGGCCTAAGCACGGCCGAACACCACAGGAAAGGTCCTTCTTGGCTACCGGATTCAAGCTCACCCGCAAAGGCATCACTGCCCAGCTGGAGCCCGGCGAACGCTCGCTGCTGCGCGGGCTTTTCGCCGACATCATCACCATGCTCGAGCCGCGGACCCCTGCGTCGGAAGATCCGCTGGCCGCCATGGTCGGGCTGGACACGAGCGCTGAGGCACCCGATGACCCCGCCCTGCTTCGGCTGCTGCCGAACGCCGTGGCAGGTAACGACGACGACTCCCTTGAATTCCGCCGGCTCACCGAACGCTCCCTGCGCGAATCAAAGACCGGCTCACTGCGTGCCGCATCGCTGGCGCTGGAGTCCAGTCCGCTGCACCTGGACAACGAGCAGGCCAGGCACTTCGCCCAGGCCCTGAATGACGTACGGCTTGTCCTCGGCTCCAGGCTCGGGCTGAAGACGGATGCGGACGCCGAAGCGCTGCATGACATCACCGAGCCCGGGGACGCGCAGGACGTGGACCAGTACCTCGCACTCGTCTACAACTTCGTCACCTGGCTGCAGGAAACCCTGATGAAGGCGCTGCTGGACAGCCTTCCGCGCCGCTGAACTCCGGGCGGGAAGTCCCGTTCCTGTGACTAAGACCACTGGCAGCTGAGTGCACGCTGGGTGGCCCGGGGACTATTGTCGATACATCATGAGCTCTGACCACCCGGGTACTTCACTGCTGAAGGACGACCTGCCGAAGACCACTGACGCGCCGATTGGAATTTTCGATTCGGGAGTCGGTGGCCTCACGGTTGCCCGCGCCGTGATCGACCAGCTGCCCAACGAATCGATCCTCTACGTCGGAGACACCGCCCACGGCCCCTACGGTCCGCTGCCAATCGCCGATGTCAGGGCGTACGCCCTGGGCGTCATGGATGAGCTCGTGGATGCCGGCGTCAAGCTCCTGGTGATTGCCTGCAACTCCGCCTCCGCCGCCGTCCTGCGCGATGCCAGGGAACGGTACACCGGACGCTACGGCATTCCCGTGGTGGAAGTCATCCAGCCCGCCGTGCGCCGGGCGGTCGCGGCCACGCGTACCGGGCGCATCGGCGTGATCGGCACGGCTGCCACGGTTGGGTCCCGCGCCTATGACGACACTTTCGCCGCCGCCCCGCACCTGAGTGTCTCCTCGGTCGCCTGCCCTGCCTTCGTGGAGTACGTAGAGGCCGGAGTCACTGCCGGCAAGGAAGTGCTGGAGGCCGCCGTCGGCTACCTCACGCCCCTGAAGGAACGCGGCGTGGACACCCTGGTCCTGGGCTGCACACACTACCCGCTGCTGACCGGCGTGATTTCCTACGTGATGGGCGAGGACGTGACGCTCGTTTCAAGCGCCGAAGAGACCGCCAAGGACGTGTACAAGGCGCTGATCACCCACGGCCTGGCCCGCACTGCCGAGACCGCGCCCAAACACCGGTTCGTAGCCACCGGAGACGCGGAATCGTTCGAGCTGCTTGCCCGGCGCTTCCTCGGCCCCGAAGTCCTGCGAGTGGAGCACGCGGACTCCGTCGCCGCGCGCTATCCAACCGGAGTCCTTGCCCGGATCACGCCTGAAATGATTGCCGCTGCACGCGCCTCCGCCGGACTGCCGGCTGCGGACGCTGCCCTGGGGAACGGTGCCCGATGAAACTGACGATCGTAGGGTGTTCCGGGTCCTTCCCCGGCCCCGCTTCGCCCGCCTCCTGCTACCTGGTGACCGCCAATGACGGAGTCCGCGACTGGCGCATCCTGCTGGACCTGGGCAACGGCTCACTGGGAACCCTGCAGCGTTACATGGATTTGAAGGACATCGACGCCGTCCTTATTACGCACCTGCACCCGGACCACTTCATGGACCTGTGCGGACTGCACGTGGCGGTCCACTGGGATCCCGCCGGCTGGGGACGTGACCGGGTCAAGGTCTACGGTCCCGCCGCGACCGCAGACCGGATTGCCGTCGCCTACGGCCTGGAACCGGATCCGGGCATGCACGAGGATTTCGAGTTCATGCAGTGGGAAGCCCGCGAACCGGTCCGGATTGGCCCGTTCACGGTGACTCCCTACCCGGTGTCCCACCCGGCGGAAGAGGCGTACGCGCTGCGTGTTGAGGCTGTAGAGCCGGCCGGGGACGGAACCCAGCGGGTCCGGACCCTGGCCTACTCGGGAGATACCGATTCATGCCCCGGCCTGGTGGAGGCCGCACGGAACACCGATGTTTTCCTCTGTGAAGCTGCCTTCCACGAAGGGCGCGACGACGCGATCACCGGCGTCCACCTGACCGGCAAGCGGGCCGGCGCGGCAGCAACGGAGGCCGGGGCACGCCGCCTGCTGCTCACCCACCTGCCGGTCTGGAACGATGCCAACACTGCTGTTTCCGAGGCCCGTGAGACCTACGACGGCGGCCTGGCCGTCGCCGTCGCCGGCGTTTCCTACGACGTCGGTACGGACTTCGCGCCGCCGCTGGCCGTGAACGGGAGCGAAGTGCTGGAACACCCGGCCTCGGGACGGCCGGTACACGGCCGATAGACTGGCCGCATGACTACAGTTCCGAATTCTTCGCCTGCCCTGCGTGCCGACGGCCGCACCCCTGACCAGCTCCGCACCATCAGCATCACCCGCGGCTGGTCCAGCCAGGCCGAAGGATCAGCGCTGATCGAATTCGGCAACACCCGCGTGCTGTGCACGGCTTCCCTGACGGCGGGCGTGCCCCGCTGGCTGAAGGGCGAAGGCAAGGGCTGGGTCACGGCTGAATACGCCATGCTTCCGCGCGCCACGAACACCCGCAATGACCGCGAGTCGGTCAAGGGCAAGATTGGCGGCCGCACCCATGAGATCTCCCGCCTGATCGGCCGTTCACTGCGCTCGGTGATCGACACCCGCGCCCTCGGCGAAAATACCGTGGTCCTGGACTGCGACGTCCTGCAGGCCGACGGAGGCACCCGGACGGCCGCGATCACCGGCGCCTACGTGGCACTGGCGGACGCGCTCGCCTGGGCCAAGGAGAACAAGCTGGTGGCGCGCAATGCCAGCCCGCTGCTGGACACCGTTGCGGCCGTGAGCGTGGGAATCATCGACGGCGTCCCCATGCTTGACCTGCCCTACGTAGAAGATGTCCGCGCCGAAACGGACATGAACGTGGTGGTCACCGGAAGCGGAAAGTTCGTGGAAGTCCAGGGCACTGCCGAGGGTGCACCCTTCGACCGCGCTGAGCTGGATGCCCTGCTGGACCTGGCGCTGCTGGGCACTTCCCAGCTTGCCGAGATCCAGCGCGAGACCCTGGCCGCCTCGTGAACGCGGCGGCACCCCGGCTGGTGCTGGCCACGCGCAACGCCGGAAAACTGAAGGAACTGCGAGACCTGCTGCGCGGGCGGATCGACGGGCTCGACGTCGATACCCAGGTCATCGACGCCGAGACAGCCGGCGTCCCGGACGTGCCCGAAACCGGGGTCACGTTCGAAGCGAACTCGCTCCTGAAGGCACGCGCAGTCGCCGAAGCATCCGGACTCCCGGCCATAGCGGACGACTCAGGCCTGGCCGTGGACGTTCTTGGCGGGGCGCCGGGCATCTTCTCCGCCCGCTGGTCCGGCCTGCACGGCAATGACCAGGCCAACCTGGACCTGCTGCTGGCGCAGCTCTCCGACATCAGCGCCGAGCACCGCGGGGCGGCGTTTATCTGTGCGGCCGCCCTCGCTGTGCCCGGCGGAGAGGACGTCGTGGAACGCGGGGAACTGCGCGGCACCCTGCTCTCCGAACCCCGGGGTGCCGGCGGCTTTGGCTATGATCCCGTGCTCCAGCCGGAGGGAGAGACGCGCAGCTGTGCCGAGCTCTCCCGCGCCGAGAAGAATGCCATCAGCCACCGCGGCCAGGCGTTCCGGGCACTGCTTCCCGCCATCATCCGTGTGCTGGCGGCCCCGCCGGCCGGCAGCGACGCGTGATTTAGGCCACCGGACGGCGCCGCGGATCGGTGCGGCGCCGCTCCGGGGCCGCCGGGTTCGTTCTTGCCGGGCGGGGGAGTAGGGCACAATTGGTTCCGATATGAGTATCCTGATCAGCGCCGCAAGCGACCCCGCCAGTTCCCAATCGGCCCTGGGAGGGGTAGCCCAGTGGGCCGTGGACATCATGGAGGCCATCGGCGCTCCGGGTGCCGGCCTGGCGATCGCCCTGGAGAATCTCTTCCCGCCGCTGCCCAGCGAGGTCATCCTCCCGCTGGCCGGATTCGCCGCCAGCCAGGGAAACTTTTCCCTTGTCGAGGCCCTGATCTGGACGACGCTGGGCTCCGTCCTCGGTGCCTGGGCGCTGTACGGGCTGGGTGCCTGGCTCGGCCGGAACCGCATGCGCGCCATTGTCGAGAAGGTGCCGCTGGTTGATATCGAGGACGTGGACAAGGTTGAGGCCTGGTTCCTGAAACACGGCTACAAGGCCGTCTTCTTCGGCCGGATGATTCCCATTTTCAGGTCGCTGATCTCAATCCCCGCCGGCATCGAAAGGATGCCGCTGCTCAAGTTCCTTGGCCTCACCACCGCCGGCAGCCTGATCTGGAACAGCATCTTCGTGTTCTCCGGCTATTTCCTGGGCGAGAGCTGGCACATCGTCGAAGAGTATGCCGGCATTTTCCAGAAGATTGTCATAGCCGCCGTCCTCATCGCGGGCATCTGGTACGTCACGTCCAAGATCCGTTCCTACCGTCGGAGAAAGGCCCAGCGCGCGGCCGAAGAGTCCTGACGTGGGCGTCGATTTCACCGCCATTGATTTTGAAACAGCCAATGGTTTCCGGGGGTCGCCCTGTTCCGTTGGCCTGAGCAAGGTGCGCGGCGGCCGGATCGTGGAAGAGGCATCCTGGCTGATGCGCCCGCCGGCCGGGCACGACTTCTTTGACCGGCGGAACATCCGCATCCATGGCATCGAAGCCCACGAGGTCGCTGGAAAACCCCGGTTCGGCGAGCTGTTCCCGGAAATCGGAGCCTTCATTGGCGAGGACCTGCTGGTGGCCCATAACGCGGCCTTTGACCTGGGTGTCATCCGGTCCGCCCTGGAAGTCTCCGGCCTGCCCGCACCGTCATATGACTATGCCTGCACTGTGGTCCTGTCCCGGCGGACCTATTCGCTGCCTTCGCACTCGCTGCCTTTTGTAGCCGAGGCAGCGGGCGTTGCGCTGGAGAACCACCACGACGCCACGGCGGACGCCCGGGCGTGCGCCGGAATCCTCATCGAC
Source organism: Arthrobacter koreensis (assembly GCF_009193255.1). Classification (GTDB taxonomy): domain Bacteria; phylum Actinomycetota; class Actinomycetes; order Actinomycetales; family Micrococcaceae; genus Arthrobacter_B; species Arthrobacter_B koreensis. The sequence goes on along the minus strand of NZ_WACG01000001.1, from coordinate 68,116 downwards.
ATCGTGGCGCGGTCAGGGGCCGGGAGCCTGTCGGAGTACTTCCTCCTGCAGGGCCTGCGGCCCAACCATGCACCGGCTTACCGGCCCGGAATCGACCCGCTCTCCAAGGCCACCCGGGACGCCCTGGAACGGGGAACCGGAACGGCGGCCGCGGCAGCAGCGTCGTCGTCCTTCAGCGGCTGGCCGTCCGAGGGAGTCAACCCGCCGCCGAACCCGGACGCCCGGCCGGGGCACCCGCTGTACGGGCAGACGGTGGTCTTTACCGGAAATCTGGGCATGCCCCGGCAGAGTGCCAAGGAACGGGCGGCCGAGCTGGGCGCACGTACCGCCAGCAACGTCACCCGGTCCACTACCGTCCTGGTGGTCGGCGACGGTTTCGAGGCAGGGGACCTGCGCAGCGGGCGGGTTACGGGCAAGGCGCGCCGTGTGCTGGAGCTGCATGACCGCGGACAGGACATCGAGGTGCTCTCAGAGGCCGAGTTCCTGCAAATGCTCGGCGGAACCTGGCCTGCCGGCAGCCAGTAAGCCACCGGGCAGGCCTGCCAGGGGGCCCGTCAGCCCGCGGTGACGCCGATGAAGGCGTCGGCCATCGAGGCCACCGTTTCTCCGGCGTCGATGGCCTGCAGCCAGTCCGCCGGGAGTGCGTCCATCCCGTACAGGACGCCGAGGATGTTTCCCGCCACCGAGGCAGTTGAGTCGCTGTCGCCGTCGTGGTTTACGGCCACAGCGACGGCGCGGCGGAAGTGTTCCTGCGGGGTGTCCGCGTCCGCTGCTGCCAATGCGGCATAAAGGCCGATGGCCAGCGCTTCCTCGGCAACCCAGCCTTCGCCCAGGGCCTGCTTCATTCGTTCCGGGGAAGGATGTGCCTCTCCGGCGCGCTCTTCGGCTGCCAGCCGGACGGCAGCTGCGACCCGTTCGGCGAGCTCGGGGACCCCGGAGGCCGTGGCCCGTTCCACGGCTGCCGCAGCGGCATCCCCAAGTGCTGCTCCTGAGGGAAGCAGGTCGTGGACCAGCGTGCTGAAGACCGCAGCGCTGTGCAGGGCCGAGGGATGGCCGTGGGTCAGGGCAGCGCCGTCGGCGCTGAACTTGTAGACGGTTTCGTCCGAAACGTAGGGGAGCAGGCCAAAGGGTGCTGAGCGCATCACGGTGCCGCACCCCTTGGACTCCGCGTTGACGGGCCTCTGCTTCGTGCCCATCTCGCCGGTCAGCAGACCGGACAGGCAGGCGTTGCCGGGGGCACGGCGGTGACGGAGCACCTCCTGCCCGTCGATCCAGCGGTCGGGCTGGTCCGGGGCGTTCGCGGGCAGGGCCTCGCCCTGCGTTTTGAGCCAGCGGAGGTAGGCAAGCCAGAGGCAGGCGGTCTCGTCGGCGCCTACTCCGTCATTGGCCCACTGCAGGACTTCCACCAAACCGTCAACGGTGTACAGGGTCATTTGGGTGTCGTCGGAAACCGGCGCCGGGGCATCCAGCTGGCTGAAGTCCGTCAGGCCGCCGGAGCCGAAGCGGGCGCGGATGCCGTTCAGGGAGTCGAATTCGACCGCGTATCCCAGGGCATCACCGAGGGCGCCTCCGAGCAGGCACGCACGGACCTTGGAACGGAAAAGGTCAGGATCTGCCTGCGGCAGGGGCACGGAATTGTTCACCTATCCAGCATAGGTCTCCGCCGGGGCCCATCCCTCGGGACGGCGCGCGTGTATGCTCAGTGCGCACCCAGCAGCCTCACAGGAAGCGGTGGAAGGCTGGGGTGTTTGCGCGGCCGGGGACCTGTCCACATACGGCGCGCGCACGGAACCACGTACTTCACCGACTGATAGGAATACTTCCCCCCATGACTGCAGAGCCACATATCCCAGCCGGTGCAAGCGCCGCAGCGGCCGAAGGCACCACCATCACGTCCCTGCGCTCCTACGGGATCCTGGGCCGCAGCATCGCGGAGGCGGCGGGTTCCTTCCTGCTGGTGCTCGCGGGTCTGGGCGTTTCCTTCTTCAACCCCTCCGGAGGACTGTCTGCTCCGCTCGCCTTCGGGCTGGTCCTTGCGGCCGCCATGGTCGCCTTCGGCTACATCTCAGGCGGGCATTTCCTGCCCACCATCACGCTTGGCTCTGCACTGGCCGGCCGCACGTCATGGAAGGCAGTGCTGCCGTACATCGTGGCGCAGCTGGTTGGTGCACTCTTTGCTGCCCTGATCCTCTGGGTCTCGATGACCGGACACCCGCAGATCCCGGAGACGCAGCCGTTCTTTGCCGCCGTTGCGAACGGTTTCGCCGAGAACTCTGCCACGCAGTTCCCGCTGGCCGGCGCGCTGCTGACCGAGGTCATCGCGGCCGCGCTCCTGACAGCGGTCTTCCTCGGCGCCGGAACGCGCCTTTCCAGCGCTGCCAGTGCCTTCGCCGTCGGCGTCACCTACGCCGCGCTCCTGACCTTCCTGGTCCCCATCACCGGCGGATCCATCAACCCCGCCCGCTCCACGGCGGTGGCAGTCTTCGCTGAGCCCTGGGCCATCCAGCAGCTCTGGCTTTTCTGGGTTGCACCGCTGCTGGGCGCGGCCATCACCGGCCTGATCTACCGCAGCCTTGATTTCGCCGTGCCCGCCGCAGCGGTAGTCGTCGAGGAAGAGATCGTCGAGGACGAGTTCCTTGAAGATGACGGCGAGCTCCCCTCCGAGGCCGCTGATAGCACCGCGGCTCCCGCGGCCGGCACTGCCCGGACCGAGGCAGACGACGCCGCTGCCCGCGGTTTCTTCGAAGCGGACGCACCCGGAAACTCCTCCGCTGAAGCCGGCTCCACCGAAGCTACCCGAGAAGACGGAGAGCAGGACGGCGGCAACGCCCCGGGCACACCCCGCTCCTAACTCCGTGCGGGTGCAACCGCACGTATTGCCGCCCGCAGGCGGCACAGCAGATCCGGCCGGTCAGTGCCCGCGAATCTGCTGTGTCACCGGCGGGCGGTAGTTTTATGGGTATGCGATTCCTGCACACTTCCGACTGGCACCTGGGCCGTTCATTCCACGGCGTGGGGATGCTCCACGCGCAGCACGCCTTCCTAGATCAGCTCCTGGAAACCGTCCGCAGCGAGGATGTTGATGCGGTCCTGATCTCCGGGGACGTCTATGACCGTGCCCTTCCCGGAGTGGACGTTGTGCGGCTGCTCGATGAAGCGCTTGCAGGCATCACCGCGGCCGGGGCAAAGGTAATCCTCACCAGCGGCAACCACGATTCCGCTGCCCGCCTGGGTTTCGGCGGCCGCATCTTCGAGCAGGGCGGAGTGCACCTCAGGACGGGCATCGACGCGATCACCTCCCCGGTGCTGCTGCGTGAAGGCACGGCCACAGTGGCGGTGTACGGCATCCCCTATCTTGAACCGCGGCTCGCAGCCCCTGAACTTGGCACCGATGTGCCGCCCAGCCATGCCGGTGTGCTTGGCGAGGCTGTTCGCAGGATCCGGATGGACGTCCAGGAGCGGCGGGAAGCCGGCGAGCCGGTCCTGCCGCTCGTCATGGCACACACCTTCGCCTCAGGCGGCATCACCTCGGACAGCGAGCGGGACCTGTCCGTCGGCGGTGTGGGAGCCGTACCCCTGGACCTGTTCAGCTCCTTCACCTACACCGCGCTGGGCCACCTGCACGGGCGGCAGGAGCTGGCCCCGAATGTCTGGTACAGCGGATCCCCGCTGCCGTACTCCTTCTCCGAAGCGCGTCAGGCAAAGGGGGGACTGCTCGTGGATACTGATGCGGCAGGACTGACGCAGGTCACACCCGTTCCGTGGAAGGCGCCGAAACGGCTGGCCGTACTCCGGGGAACACTCCAGGAACTGCTGGAAGACCCGGCACATGCCCATGCCGAGGACGCCTGGTGCCAGGTCACCCTGACCGATGACCAGCGCCCGGCCAAGGCCATGGAGCAGATCCGCACGCGGTTCCCTGACACCCTCGTGCTCTCCTTCGAACCCGCCTCCGGTCCGCGGGGCAGCAACGAGAGCTATAGCCGGAGGCTGGCCCGGGCAACGGACGACCTTGATGTCTGCTGCGGGTTCCTGGACCACGTGCGCTCACGGGAAGCCTCGGCCGAAGAGAAGGCTGTGTTCACCGAGGTACTGCAGAAAGTCAACGCAGTGGAGGCATCCAAATGAGGATCCACCGGCTTGAAATGCAGGCTTTCGGCCCATTCGCCAGCCGCCAGGTAATCGACTTCGACGAACTCGGCACGCAGGGACTCTTCCTGCTGAACGGGCCTACCGGCGCAGGCAAAACGAGTGTGCTGGACGCCGTCTGCTTCGCCCTCTACGGAGCGGTTCCGGGCGCGCGCCAGGAGGCACGGAAACTCCGCAGCGACCACGCCGCCCCCGGCGTCGCACCTGAAGTCCTCCTGGATTTCAGTGCCGGGGACCGTAGGTTCAAAGTGATCCGCAGCCCCCAGTGGGAGCGTCCGGCTAAGCGGGCCGGCAGCGCTACCGGAACAGTCACCGAACAAGCCCGCACCCTGCTCAGCGAACTGGTCCACGGGGAATGGGTGCAGAAAACCGCCCGCAATGATGAGGCCGCCACTGAGATTCAGGACCTGCTGGGCATGAGCCGCGAGCAGTTCACCCGTGTGGTCATGCTTCCGCAGGGGGACTTCGCAGCGTTCCTGCGCGCCGACGCGACCTCCCGTGCGGAGCTGCTGCAGAGGCTATTCGGGACCTGGCGCTATGAGGAGATCGAACAGCAGCTCAAGTCCGAGGCTGACGCCGCGAAGGCAGAGCTGTCCAAGTCGCAGGCCGACGCCGATCTCCTGCGCGCCCAGGCACAGAGCGAGGCTGAACGCTGCACCCGTCTGCTGGGGAGCCTGGAAGATGGCTCCGCCGTCGCGGCAGAACCTGGCACCGCGGATCAGGACCCTGCACAAGCGGGCTCAGGATGGATCAGTGCCGTACGCGCGGCAGTGACTGGCCGGCTTTGCTCCCTCCGGGTTGACCAGGCCGGAAAGATCTTCGGCTCCAAAGCGGCCGAGGACCTCCTGCACAGGCTTGAAGCGCGCCGTGCGCGGGGACTGGCCAGGCTCCAGCTCGAGGCCGAAGAACGCGAACATGCGGCGCGTCAGGCCGCCAGCGTCCCCAGACGGGCCCAGCTAGAGTCCCATCTGCTAGCGGAAGGCCTCAAAGGCTACCTGGACGCCCTCGGCTCCGCGGACCAGGGACTCCGGCGCGCGGAAGCCGCAGCCCAGAGTGCCATCACTGCCCTGGCGGCCGCCGCTGCTCCGGCGGGCCTGGGGGACCTCATCCCGGAATCCGCTGCCGCCCTGCCGGCACCGGGACCGCAGCTGCCGGACGCAGAGGCCTTAACCGAACTGGAGGAGCGCACCGCCAAGGAACTCTCCGCTGCGGAGAACGCACTGGCCGATGCTCAGCGGACTGCGGAACTCGCCGCGCTGAAAACCCGGGAAGCAGCACGGGAAACCCAGCTCCGTGCAGAAGCCGCAGAAGCGGAAGACACCGCTGCGGCGCTGCGGGAAGAACAAACGTCCCTGCGGTCGGCGTTGCCCGGACTGCGCTCCGGTGCCGCGCAGGCCGAGGCAGCCCGGCGACGGATCCAGGATGCGGACGGCACGCTGGAGGTGATCCGGAACTTCAAGGCCGCCAACACCGCTGCCCTACAATCAGCGGAGCGCGCGGCCGAGGCCCGCCAGGAGTACCAGGATGCGCGGGGGAGATGGCAGGACCTGCTCCAGCTGCGGCTGGACCAGGCAGCCGCGGAGCTGGCAGCGTCCCTCGAACCCGGACGGGATTGTCCCGTATGCGGAAGTGCCACCCACCCTGCGCCGGCGCCGCTGCCGGAGGGCGGGCAGTTCGTCTCCCGCGAGGAAGAGGCAGCAGCCCGGGTGGCCAGCAGCGCCGCAGAGAAGGATTGGGAGGAGGCACGTGCCGCGGCCGAGGCAGATGCATCGGCCGTAGCAGCCCTGCGTGCCCAGGGCGGGGAATCCGATCCGGACGAAGCGCGGACGGCACGTGAGCGGGCAGAGGAAGAGCTCCGCGCGGCGGAGGATGCGGCGGCCGGGCTCAGCGAGGCCGAAAAACGGCTTCAGGGAATCGAAACCGAACTCAGCCGGCTGGAGAAGACCCTGTCCGGCCTGCTCCAGGAAGCAGCCCAGGCACAAGCACGCGCCGACGCCGCCGAGGAAGAAACTGCCGAATTGGGCCGGCGGGGCTCGGGGGACCTCTCAGACCAGGAAGCACTCTCTGCCCGGCTCAGGCAGCTGGAGAACGTGCGCCGTCTCACCGCCGCAGCCAGGACTGCCCTCCAGGCCGCCGGGCAGGCCGGCGTCTTCCAGGCCGAAGCCGTCCGCACGCTGCAGAATGCGCTTGCCGGAACCGGTTTCCCGGATGCGGGCGCAGTCCGTGCCGCGCTGCTGCCGGTGGCCGAGGCCGAAGAACTGCGCGCCGAATTCGATACCCTCGACGCACAGGCTGCACGCCTGGCCATGCGCCGCGAAGATGAGGATGCGCTGGCACAGCTGGACAGTGACGGCGTTCCCGAACCCATGCCCGACGAAGAAGACGTCGCCGAGGCAGCCGAAGCTGCTGACGCGGCCCGCCAGGCAGTGTCGGACGGAGCAGTGCAGATCGGGCTGCTCGAAGGTTCGGCAGGGACCCTCGATGACCTCGCCGCCCGGCTGGCCGAGGCCGAGGCAGAAATGGAGCCGCTTCAGCGGCGCTGCAGCCTCCTCGCTTCCCTGAGCGATACCGCGCGCGGCAACGGGGAAAACAACTACCGGATGGCGTTGAGCACCTACGTCCTCGCGGCCCGTCTGGAGCAGGTGGCCGCCGCCGCCACAGAGCGGCTCGCGGCGATGACCGGGGGACGGTATTCGCTGGTGCATGACGACTCGAAATCCGGAAACCGGAAGGCAGGACTCGGCCTGCATGTCATCGACGACTGGACGGGCGTGCGCAGGGACACGTCGACCCTATCCGGCGGCGAGTCCTTTATGGCCTCCCTGGCCCTTGCGCTGGGCCTGGCGGACGTCGTCCAGCAGGAATCGGGCGGGACGAGCATGGAAACCCTCTTCGTTGACGAGGGATTCGGCAGCCTCGACGAGGAGGCACTGGAACAGGTGATGGACGCACTCGAAGGGCTGCGCGACGGCGGACGCATGGTTGGTCTGGTGAGCCACGTCAGCGAAATGAAGCAGCGGATCAGCGCACAGCTGCAGATCACCCGCGGCCGCAACGGATCAACCGTGAGCTACCGGACGGTGGATGCACTGCCCGTCTAACGCCCGGGGCTCACGCCGCCGACGAGACGTACGGATATGTCCAGCGTGGTGCACGCCCCGGGCTGTACGCCAGGAGCGAGCAGGCACCACACACGCATGCCCGGCGGGGTAGGATCGGCATGTATCCGGGTCGGGCGCATCGGGAGGAGGGACGATGCGCGCTTTTTGCCTGAACTGAGTACCGCATGAAACCCTTTACGTCTGATCAGCACTCCGGCGCCGACACCCCGCCATCCGCGGCCGCTGATGTGCCGGCCAAGGGGCGTTACGCCCGCATTCTGGAACTGGCCGGGCCCGCGTTCTTCTCCATTGCCTTCCTGGCCCGCCTTCCGCTGGCGATGATCACCATCGGCGGCCTGACTTTGGTCACCAGCATTTCCGGATCCTATGCCCAGGGCGGTTTCACCGCAGGGGCCGTTGGAGTTGGATCCGCCCTCGGCGGTCCGGCCCTTGGCTACCTCGCGGACCGCATTGGCCAGCGCAAGGTGCTGCTGGCTGCCGCCGTCGCCAATCCGCTGCTCATCACTGCCGTGATACTGGCTGCCCTGCAGCTTCCCGACGGCGGCCCGTTTGCTGCCGTCCTTGCCGCGGCGTTCGGCATGGGAGCCACCGGTCCGCAGGTGGGACCGCTGGCAAGGGTCCGCTGGATGGCGCTCACCTCCCGGGACCGGACCGGACGGGAAATGGGCACTGCCCTGTCCTACGAAAGCATGGCTGATGAACTCAGCTTCGTGCTTGGCCCTGCACTCGTGGGCCTGCTGGCCGCCGCAGTTGCCCCCTGGCTTCCCCTCGCGCTGGCGGCTGTGCTTTCCGCCTCGATGGTAAGTGCGTTCGCCTTCCACCGCTCGGCAGCCGTCGTTGTCCCCGCCCCCCGGCGCATCAGGGAGAAGACGCCGGTACCGAGGGGGCGGGCCGCCCGCGGCAGCACCTCCTGGGGCCTGCTGATGCTGCCGATCCTGGGCATGGTGGCCATGGGCACCTTCTTCGGGTCAGCCCAGGCTTCACTGGCTGCCTTTGGCGGAACGTTTGGCGCCGCGGACGCCGCAGGCCTGCTCTACTCGATCATGGGGATCAGCTCTGCCGCAGCCGCACTGTCCGTGGCGTTCTGGCCCCAGCGGTTCAGCCAGTCCGCCCGCTGGGTGGTAGCGGCCGCAGCCATGACCGCTGCGGCGCTGCTCCTGCTGGTGCCCTCGGGCATCCCCGGAATGCTTGCCGTCCTGTTCATTCTGGGCATCCCCGTGGGCCCCACCATGGTCAGCATCTTCGGCATCGGAGCGGAGCTGGCACCACGTCATTTGATGGGCACCTTCATGACGCTGCTGGCCAGCGGCACGGTTGCCGGCACCGCAGTGGGTTCGGGGCTGGCCGGACCGCTGGCAGAAGCTTTCGGCCATCCGGCAGCGTTTCTGGTCACTGCAGGTGCAGCGGCATCGCTGCTCATCCTGGGTCTGGCTTCTGCCCTGGCCGTCAGGCGGGCAAGGAACCAAACAGCATAGCCCGGTGCGGGCAGGAAGAACGGCTCTGCAGGCACCGCCCGGGTAACATTACGCGGCCGGTCTCGATTGTGTTTCCAATCACATAAATTCCTTGACGGAGGGTGACGCATTTCATAGCGTTTACCTGTAGAACTTTTGTTCAACATGCGAACAACTCAGTAAAACCACGGGTTTGAGGGATGGCAGTTGAACCGGGGTTTTCGCCCTGCGGCCGTCTTCGCGGGGTTCCACCGTACAAGGAGCGCTTTAAGTGAAACGCAATGCCCCCGTCCTCCTGGCCGCAGCGGCCGCTTTGACCCTCAGTGCCTGTGGAGGCGGATCCCTTTCCGGAGACGAAAGCACGTCCGATGCAGGAGGCGCCTCCGGTCTCACCACCCTCTCGGTGGGAATTATGCCAATCGTGGATACCGCCCCTATTTGGCTGGGCAAGGAGCAGGGATTCTTTGAGGCCGAAGGCCTGGACCTGGATATCCAGACCACCACCGGCGGGGCGGCTGCCGTGCCGGGCGTGGTGAGCGGAGACTTCGACTTTGCCTTTGGCAACGTCGTTTCCGTCATGGTCGCCAATGACAAGGGTCTGGACATCGAGCTGGTCTCGAACGGTAATTCAACCACCGGGGACACTTCTTCGGACTTCGGGGCCGTCGTCGTCCCCGCCGGATCGGATATCCAAACTGCGGCAGACCTGGCCGGCAAGACGGTTTCCGTCAATAACCTTTCAAACATCGGTGATACCACCATCCGGAAGCTCGTGGAGAACGCGGGCGGGGACCAGGAAAGCATCAAGTTCGTCGAGGTGGCTTTCCCCGACGCGCCCGCCGCCATTGAGTCCGGCCAGGTTGACGCCGCCTGGATCCTGGATCCCTTCCTGACCCAGACCGTCGAGAATGGCGCCCGGGTCATTGCCTACAACTTCGCGGAAACGCACCCGAGCCTGGACATCAGCGGCTACTTCACCACCTCCGCGTACATCCAGGAGAATCCGGAGACTGTCGAAAAGTTCACCCGCGCCATGAAGAAGTCGCTGGAGTACGCACAGGAAAACCCTGACGCGGTCCGGGAAATCGTAGGGACCTACACCAAGATCGACGAAGAAATGCGCGCCAAGATGGTCCTGCCTGCCTTCCACGCAGACTTCGACCGAGAAGGCCTGACGATTCTCGGAGAAGCAGCAGCCAGCTACGGCACGCTGTCCAAGGCACCGGACCTGGACGCCATGCTGCCGGCACAGGACTAGCAGCGAGCCCCCTCCGCCCGGTTCGAGAAGAACGAGAGCATATGAAATCCGCAAAACGTCTCCCCACGGGGCCGTTGCTGGGGCTGGCCGGAATCCTCGGGTTCCTGCTGACCTGGGAACTGATTCCCCGGCTTGGAGTGGTCAACCCCCGATTCCTGCCTCCGGCCAGTGAGGTGCTGGGAGTCTTCATCAACAACCTCGGCCTTGGTGCGTTCTGGGCCGCCGTGGTTGACACCATGACGGGCTGGTTCCTTGGGCTGTTGATTGCCACCGTTGCTGCGGTGGTCCTGGGCCTGGTGATCGGTTCCAGCAACTTCCTCCGCAAGGCAACCAACTCCACCATCGAATTCCTCCGCCCCATCCCGTCGGTGGCCCTGATTCCGCTGGCCGTCCTGCTGTTCGGCTTCCGCATCGAATCGACGCTGCTGCTGGTGGTGTACGCATCCTTCTGGCAGGTCCTGATCCAGGTCCTGTACGGGGTAGCGGATGTGGACCCGGTGGCCAACAACACGGCCAAGAGTTTCGGCCTGGGCCGCATGGCAAGGATCCGCTACGTCGTGTGGCCCACCACCCTTCCGTACCTGATGACCGGCGTCCGGCTTGCCGCTGCCGTTGCCCTGATCCTGGCTATCACGGCGAGCCTGATCATCGGTTCGCCCGGACTGGGCAAGGAGATTGCCAACGCACAGTCCGGCGGCGCAATTGCCCAGATGTACGCTCTGGTGCTGACCACCGGTGTGCTGGGCATCCTGATCAACATGGGCATGCGCGTGGTTGAACGCCGCACGTTGTCCTGGCACAGCTCGGTCCGCGGGGAGGTAGTGGTATGAACACGCTCAAGAAAGCGGGCTACCTTGTAGGCCTGCCGGCGCTGCTGATCTTCATCTGGTGGTTCAGCACCCAGGGCAGCACAAACTTCTTCGTCCCGAAACCGGGCACCCTGGTTGAGAAGTTCGTGACGGTGTGGACCTGGGACCGCTTCATGGCGGACGTGCTGCCGAGCCTCATTCGCCTGGTAGCGGGCATTGCGCTGGCCATTGTGCTCGGCACCGCCCTGGGCATCCTCGTGGGCACCAACCGCTGGCTGCGCAGCCTGCTGGAACCGGTGCTCGAATTCTTCCGGGCAATCCCTCCGCCAGTGCTCATCCCGGTGCTGATGCTGCTGATCGGCATCAATGACCAGATGAAGATCGCGGTCATTGTCTCCGGCTGCATCTGGCCGGTCCTTCTGAACACCATTGAGGGCGTCCGCGCCGTCGACGGCGTGCTCAGCGATTCCGCCCGCACCTTCCGCATCAGCGGGTTTGCCCGGCTGCGTTACCTGGTGCTTCCCAGTGCCAGCCCGCAGATCATGGCCGGCGTCCGCCAGTGCCTGTCAATCGGCCTGATCCTCATGGTCATCTCGGAGATGTTTGCGTCCTCCGAGGGCCTGGGCTTCACCATCGTCCAGTTCCAGCGGTCCTTCGCTATCCCCGAAATGTGGAGCGGCATTGTGGTCCTTGGCCTGATCGGCGTGGCCATGTCATTTTTGTTCCAGTGGTCCGAACGCCGCATCCTCGGCTGGTACCACGGTTTGAGAGAGGTAGAACATGCAGAGTAATCCCACGGAAGGCTCCGTCCAGCCGCTGCTGTCGGTCCGGGGCGTCCAGAAGATCTACAAGGTCGACGCGGGGGAGATCGAAGCTGTCCGCAACCTGACCTTCGACCTTCGCCCGGGTGAGCTCGTCTGCCTGGTTGGCCCTTCGGGCAGCGGCAAGACCACCCTGTTGAAGATCATCGCCGGCCTGATGGCACCTACCTCCGGTGAGGTGGTCCTGGCGGGAAAGAAAGTCACCGAACCGCCCAAGGACATGGCAGTGGTGTTCCAGGAATACGGGCGGAGCCTCTTCCCCTGGATGACGGTCCGCGGCAACGTGGAGCTCCCCCTCAAGAACGCGGGGATCGCCAAGGCCGAGCGCAACCAGCTTGTGGACGATGCCCTGGAGGCCGTTGGCCTGGCGCACGTGCCCACCAGCTACCCGTGGCAGCTCTCCGGCGGCATGCAGCAGCGTGTGGCTATCGCCCGCGCCGTGGCGTACCAGCCCAAGGTACTGCTGATGGACGAGCCGTTTGCCGCCGTCGACGCCCAGACGCGTGCCGATCTTGAGGACTTGGTGCGCAGTGTCTGGGAGAAGCTCGGCGTCACGATCCTGTTCGTCACGCACGACATTGACGAGTCCGTCTATCTCGGGGAGCGGGTCGTGGTTCTGTCCAGCTCGCCCACGGTGGTGCAGGAAGACATCGTGATCGACCTTCCGGAGAAGCGCGACCAGCTCACCACCCGGTCGCTTCCGCGCTTCGTTGAGCTCCGCAACCACGTGTACGAGCAGATCCAGATTGCCAAGCAGAACAAGGGCCAGGCTGCTCCCGCGGCGTCGGCCGCGCCACGGACTACAGTCCCGCACGTCTCGGCGGCTACCCACGGGGTGCTGGCTGACGGCGGCGGCTCCGGGGACGGTTCGTAGCCCGCAGCCAGGACGGCTGCGGCACAGGGCCGGTGGTTTCTTCCTTGGGGGGAGGAAACCACCGGCCCTGTGCTGTGTGCGGCGGGTGGCCTAGTATCAAAAGCCAGGCACCTGCCTGCCGGTTTGGCTCGCAGGTCACTTCAGGAGAGGAACACCATGGCTGATGCAGGCAAGGGAACACCCGAAGAGCAGGACAAGAACGGCGGAGCGGGCCCGGAAGGCACCATCCCCGATTCAGGTGACGGGGTAGCCGCGTCCAGCACGGAGGAAGCATCCAACTTCGAACCTGAAGAGGATGCCGACGCCGATTCCTGACCCGCCGGGGCCGGGCCGGAAGGCCTAGCCCAGGCTCGGGGCGTGCGTGGGTGGCAGCGGGATGTAGATGTTACCCGTTGTCACTCCGCCCGTGCAGACTTCTTCGGCGTCCGGCTCTTCGTCGTCAGCATGCGGGATGGCCGTCTCCGGCTCTACAGCGAGGGCGCGAAGCGCCGAAGCTGCCTCGTGCGCGGCCGGCCGGGCATCCGGGAGCCGGTTGGTCATGGCACGGAGCAGGTCCACCCAATCCGGACCGAGGGAGTCGGGGATTTCGGGATCGCGGAGCAGCCGAGCAACAGCGGCTTCGACAATCGGGCCCGGGAAGGCCTTTTCGCCGGTCAGCGACTCAAGCAGCACGAGTCCCAGGGAGTAGATGTCAGTGGACGGAGCTACCGTCCCGCCCTGCGCCTGTTCCGGGCTGAGGTAGTTGGCGGTGCCGATGGTGGCGCCGTGCGCGGTGGCGACCGTAGCCTCGACGAGCCGCGCGATGCCGAAGTCGGTGAGCTTGGGATAGAGGCGTGAATCGTGTTCCTGGGGGAAGAGCAGGATGTTCGCCGGCTTCACGTCCCGGTGGATCACGCCTTTGGAGTGCACGTAGGCCAGTGCGTCAGCCAGGTCTGCTCCCAGGGAGGCCACTGATACGGCCGGCAACGGACCGGATTTGAGGGTGCGGCGCAGGTCCGGACCATCCACCAGTTCCATGACGAGGTAGTTCAGCACCTGGCCGTCTTCCTCGCGGTGCAGGCCGGCGTCCAGCAGCGTGACCAGTCCGGGATGGTTCAGGGTTGCCAGGAGCAGGGTTTCGGTGTGCTGGCGGCGGTAGTCGTCATCCTCCTGCACGGTGGGGCGGAAGACCTTGACGGCAACTTCGCGGCCCAGGTTCTCATCCATCGCCCGGTGCACGGAAGCAGCGCCACCGGTGCCGATCAGGTCGGTGGTGCGGTAACGCTGCCCCAGGAATAAGTCCACGGGCGTCCTCACTTAAGGTTGAAACTGCGGGGATGGAACATGGATGGATGCTGCACCAAATGGTCGAAGGTAAATCGAAAGCACACTTAGTAATTCAGTTTCAGTGTACTGACTATTCGATCCTATCCTGCGCAGACACCCCTCCAGCTCCGATTTGACCCGCCGTAACCAACTCTTGACCTTAAGAGAGGGGCTGGATGTCCAGGAACTCGACGGCAGCGTTTTTGAAGGCCCGGGACGTCACGGCGTTGGCATGCCGGCGGCCGGGCAGCAGGAGGAGGTCGGCCTGCCCGTTGAGCGCTGCCAGATCCGGTGCCGTGACGGCCAGCTCATCCTGTTCCCCGGCAACCAGCAGCAGCCGCATGGGCGGGACGGCTGATTCCGGACGGAAGGGTTCGTCCTTGATCGCCTCGATCAGTGTCAGCAGGGCCTCGAGGTTATTGCTGGGCACAAGCTGGGCCATGCGCAGCAGGTCTGCGCTCACGGGATCTGCCAGCGGCGTCCCGTCCGCCAGGAACTGCCGGGCACCGTCCAGGTCGAAGTCAGCCAGCGGGTCTCCCGCTCCCGGTCCGCCCAGCACCATGCGGTGCACCAGGTCCGGAGCGGCTGCACCCAGTTCCCATGCGAGCCGCGAACCCAGCGAGTAACCGACTACGTCCACTCCGGAGGAAGGGTCGTCTTCGGTGAGCGGGCGCACGCCTGCCTCTGCGAGCAGGTCCAGCAGCCGGGCCCGGATCCGGCTGGGGGAGTAGTGCTCCCGTTCCCGGGGCGCCTCGCTGCGGCCGTGTCCAGGCAGGTCCACCGTCAGGACGCGCCGTCCGGCGCCGGTCAGCGCGGTGATCCAGCCCGTGGATTCCCAGTTCAGCTCTGTTGACGAGGCAAATCCGTGCAGCACGAGCACCGGACGCAGGGAAGTGCCGCCGTCGGGCTCGTGGACTTGGGTGTACAGGGCAGGGGAGGTGCCGATGCCTGTGCCCACGCCTAGTCCTCGTCCAGGACGGCGGAGAGCCGGACCCGGCGGCGTGCCGGCGCTTCCTGCGGGACGGTGCCGACAATTCCCGCAGTGTCATCGGGAACCTCAAAGACCACCAGGGGCTCGCCCACGTTGATCTTCTCACCCGCTTCGCCGTAGATGCGGGCAACGACGCCGGCCTGGGGAGACGGCAGTTCAACGGCGGACTTGGACGTTTCAACCTCCACCAGCGGCTGGTTGCGCTCCACCTGGTCGCCGGGAGCCACGAGCCACTCCAGGACAGTTGCTTCGATCAGGCCTTCGCCGAGGTCTGGCAGGGGGAATGAAATTTCAGCCACGCCGGTACTCCAATACTCGCTGGATCCCAAAGAGGATCCGGTCAATGTTCGGGATGTATTCGTCTTCCAGGTCACCCGAGGGATACGGTACGTCGAATCCGGTGACCCGCTCCACCGGAGCCTTGAGTGTGTCGAAACAGTGCTGCGTGATGAGCGCCGCAACTTCCGCTCCCAGCCCGGCGGTCAGCGGGGCTTCATGCACGACGACGGCGCGCCGGGTCTTGGAGACCGAGGCAGCCAGCCCTTCGGCGTCGATCGGCTTCAGCCAGCGCAGGTCCAGGACCTCGATGTCGATTCCGTCCTCGGCGGCGAGCTCGGCAACCTGCAGGCACCGTGCAACCATCGCTCCCCAGGCAACCAGGGTCAGGTGCCTGCCCTCGCGGACCACGTGTGAGCCCTGCAGGTTCCCCGGGGTGCCCAGGTCCACGGAGTCCTTCTGCCAGTAGCGGGACTTCGGTTCCATGAAGATGACGGGATCCGGCTGCGCTGCCGCGTGCTTGAGCAGGTGGTAGGCCTGGTGGGGGCTCGACGGCGAAACGACCTTCAGGCCCGGAACGTGCGCGAACAGTGCCTCGAGGGACTCGCCGTGGTGCTCAGGCGCGCGGATTCCGCCAAAGCTGGGCACGCGCAGGGTAACCGGCATTGGCATGGTGCCCCGGCTGCGGTAGTTCATGCGGGCGAGCTGGGTGATGATCTGATTGACCGCGGGATAGGCGAATCCGTCGAACTGGACCTCGGGAATAGGACGGAATCCGGCCATCGCCAGGCCCACGGACATCCCCAGGATGCCGGATTCGGCCAGCGGCGTGTCGAAGACCCGGTCAGCACCGAAGCGCTTCTGCAGTCCGTCGGTTATGCGGAACACGCCGCCGAGCCGGCCCACGTCTTCCCCGAGCACTACGGCCTTGGGATCATCGGCGAGGATTTCCGAAAGGGCCCGGTTCAGGGCCGCCTGCATGGACAGGGTTTCGGTGGTGTCCGAAGCGGAGCCGGCCTCCATGGGGCGTACTCCTTCGGTCAGCTGGCTAGACATGCTCGGATTCCTCCCGCCAGGCGCGGGCCTGGGCCTTGAGTGCATTCGTGGGTTCGGCAAAGACGAAGTCGAACATTTCCTGTCCCGGACGCGGCTGGAGTGCCTGGATGCCTTCGCGGACGGTGTCGGTGTGTGCCTTTGCTTCGGCGGCGGCGTCGTCGATGAAGGACTGGTCTGCTGCGCCGGTTTCGAGCAGCAGGGCTGCCAGCCGGGCTACGGGATCCTCGCCGCCGTCGCGGCGCTCTTCGTCGAGGGTGCGGTAGCGGCCCGGATCATCACTGGTTGAGTGTGGTCCGCGGCGGTAGGTCATTGCTTCGATGAGCACCGGTCCGTTTCCTGCCCGGGCGTGCTCAAGGGCGGCCCGGGTGGCACGCACGACGGCGGGGGCATCGTTGCCGTCCACGGTCACCGAGGCCATTCCATACCCCGCCGCTCGAGCTGCCACAGTGCCGCCGGCTACCTGTTCCTCAGTGGGCAGGGAGATGGCCCAGCCGTTGTTTTGGACGAAGAACACCACCGGGGCTTTGAGCACACCGGCGAAGTTCATGGCTTCATGCACGTCGCCCTGCGAGCTGGCGCCGTCTCCGAAGTAGGTGATGGCGGCGGGCAGCCCGGCTTCGGCGCTGCCGGCACCGGCGGCGAGCCGCTGGCCGTGGGCCCAGCCGACGGCGTGCAGCACAGAGCCGCCGACCACGGCCTGGATTGGCGCTAGCCTCGTGCTGACAGGGTTGTAGAGCCCCCCGTGCCAGCTGGCCTTGTGCGTGGACATGTATTCCACCATGTCCACGCCCAGGGACAGGGCGACGCCCATCTCGCGGTAAGTGGGGAACGCGAAGTCGCGTGAAGTGTCGAGGGCAAAGGCGCTCCCTACCTGGGCGGCCTCCTGTCCAAGCTCCGGAGCGTAGCCCGGAAGGATGCCCTGGCGCTGCCAGGCCACCGCTGCCACGTCCAGGTCGCGGGTGGCGATGAGCAGTTTGTACAGCTGGCGCAGTTCCTCGGCTGTGAGCTCAGGGATGCTCGATGTGTCTAGGTCCATAAGGAGAACGTAACCGGCATCACGTCACCGTGCAAACAGATAGATATCTCATATGCAGACTGTGCAGATAGTCTACCGATAGCCGCAACCACCTATACAAAATGACTACCCCAGAGAGGGTGTGTGAACAGGTGTCCCGCTTCCCGGCCGCCGGGGGTGCGCCAATACCCGCTGGCCGGCCCAGGGGCCCGCGCCTGGAGAATTCGGCCAGGACTGGCATTTATTTTATTTCCGGGTATGGTCTGGAATAACGGTTCTCCAGCAAATGCAGAAAACCGCAGTGGATAAAAAACCATGCGGCTCCCGACTACCGCGGGAAGTCGCTGGCCAGACGTCAAGGAGGGCACATTGTCCGGAAACGCCAAAAAGCCAGGTAAGTCCATCAAGGAGAAGCGCGCAGAGAAGCGGGCCAAGTCTGCCGGCGCGGAGCCGGCACCGCGGAAGCGCAAGGGACAGTAGGTTCCAGGGGTTTGCAGCCGCCCTGCCATAGGCCCGGCGCCGGGCAGGGCGGCTACTCCGTCGGGGCCGGTCTTATGGTTTCCGAATGTCTCAGGTTCGGAATTGGGCCGGGTTTCTGTTCTTACCAAGATTCCCGGTTGCCCGCATTAAAACCCATGCCGCATGGATAACGTGTCTGTGTAAATAATTTGTACCTTTTTTGCGGATACTTTTTTGGGTTCGTGGTTCTAATCCATTTCTAGACTCAAATGTCTGTCCCCGTCCCTGGTCTGCACTTATGTGTGCGTGGCGCGGTGCGATACTTCCTCCCGTGCCGCTAAAGTTCCCTCAGGGGTGGCACAGTGCGCCCTGTCCCGGGCGGATGTCCGGATTAGCCCGGATCTCCTGCAGGGAAAGGCCGCCATGGCAACAGATCAGCTCGACGCCCGCATTGTGTCCCTCTTTACCGACGATCCGCGGATGTCGGTCCTGGAAGCCTCACGGACCCTCAAGGTTGCCCGCGCTACGGTGCAGGCAAGACTGGATCGGATGCAGCGCAGCGGCGTCATAGCGGGGTGGGGGCCCCGGCTCGACCCCGCGGCCCTCGGCTACGTTGTCACGGCATACTGCTCGCTGACCATCCGGCAGGATATGGGGCATGACGCCGTCGTCGCGGCGCTCGCAGAGATCCCTGAAATCCAGGAAGCCCACACAGTCTCCGGGGAGAGTGACCTCATCGCCCGGGTGGCTGCCCGGTCCAACTCCGACCTGCAGCGTGTCATTGACTCAATGGTTGCTACCGGCGCCGTTCTGAGGTCATCCTCCGTGATTGTCCTCAATACCCACTTCGAAGGCCGGATGCTGCCGCTGCTCCATGCAGCGGCGGGATCGGACACCGCCGAGCCCGGGAAGAGCGCGTAATCTACCCCTCGCAAAGACCCCGTTTTACTGTCCCCTGAGTTAGAGTCAGCATGACTCTTACTATTTCACGCTGCGGCCTCCGGTCCTCAGCCAGGAAGGCAGACAGGAATGAGCCCCAGATACGCCAATGTTTCGGAACGGGAACAGGAACCACCGTCGCTGGCCATTTCAACGGTTATTTTCGCGCTGCGCCCGGACCCGGATACCGGGACCCTGACGGTGTGGCTGCCATTGGTCCGCCGCATCAGGCAGCCCTACCTGGATCTGTGGGCGCTGCCCGGCGGCCCGCTGCGGCCCAGCGAATCCCTTCAGGACGCAGCGGCCCGGAACCTGCGGGAAACTACGGCACTGACGCCGCGGTACCTTGAACAGCTCTACGCCTTCGGCGGGCCGGACCGGTCACCGTCCCCCCGGGTGGTTTCAATCGTCTACTGGGCGCTGGTCCAGCCGGACGAGGCCGCATTGGCCAGGCAGGACGAAAACGTTGCCTGGTTCCGGGCCGACAAGGTGGGGACGCTGGCCTTCGACCACAACCAGATTGTGGAGTACGCACTCTGGCGCCTGCGCAACAAACTCGAGTACGGCACCGTGGCCTATGCGTTCCTCGGCTCCACCTTCACCCTTGCACAGGTCCGTGAGGTCTATGAAGCCGTGCTGGGACGCGAACTGGACCCAGCGAACTTCCGCCGCCAGCTGCAGGCATCGGTGCACATTGAACCCACTGAGCACTACCTCCAGGGCGGACGGCACCGGCCGCCGCGGCTGTACCGCTACACCGGCCCGGATCCCCGGGACGAGTCCTTTCCCAGCCAAAGACCAGAAGCAATGGAGCACTGACATGACTGAAACGATTCCGGTCCCCGGCGGCAGCGTAGCCACGAGGATCGCCCTGCTTTCCGGACCCGCCCAGGCCCAGGCACGTGCCGCCGCCACCTGCACCCCCGGCCTTGCCGCCGACCCCTGGTCCTTCGACACGGTCCCTGGATACGGGCCCGGCGCGTCCCTCGCGGATCCGGTCCCCGCCGGAACACCGCGCCAAGGGGAACTTCCGGCCGAGTACCGCGAGGCGGGCGCGGCAGAGCTAGACGAGCGGATCCTTCGTGCCAAGGCCGCACTGGGCAGCCGTGTGGTGATACTCGGGCACTTCTACCAGCGGGACGAGGTGGTGCGGCATGCAGACTTTGTGGGGGACTCCTTCCAGCTGGCCCGCGCAGCCAGGGGCCGTCCGGAGGCCGAAGCTATCGTGTTCTGCGGCGTCCACTTCATGGCGGAAACAGCGGACCTGCTCTCCGGTCCGGACCAGGCGGTGGTGCTGCCGAACCTTGCCGCAGGTTGTTCCATGGCAGATATGGCCGACGCCGATTCGGTCGCCGAATGCTGGGAGCAGCTCACCATGCTGTACGGGAGGGCACCGGAAAGCGGCGGGAAGCAGCCGGTCATCCCGGTGACCTACATGAACTCCTCAGCCGCACTGAAAGCCTTCTGCGGAGAAAACGGCGGCATTGTCTGCACATCCTCCAACGCCGCGTCCGTGCTGGAATGGGCATTCGAACGGGGCCAGCGGGTCCTCTTCTTCCCGGACCAGCACCTGGGCCGCAATACCGCCAAGGCCATGGGTATTCCGCTGGAAGCCATGCCCCTGTGGAATCCGCGCCTCCCGCTGGGCGGAAACACTCCGGAACGCCTGCTGCAGGCGAAGGTCCTGCTCTGGAACGGGTTCTGCTCCGTGCACAAGCGCTTCACAGTGGGCCAGATAGACCAGGCCAGGGCCGACCACCCCGGTGTCCGGGTGATTGTGCATCCCGAATGCCCCATGCCCGTCGTGGATGCCGCTGACGAATCCGGCTCCACGGACTACATCCAGAAAGCCATAGCCGCGGCGCCCGCCGGAAGCACCTTCGCTATAGGTACCGAAATCAACATGGTGAACCGGCTGGCTGCACAGCATCCGGAACACACCATCTTCTGCCTCGACCCGGTCATCTGCCCATGCTCCACCATGTACCGCATCCATCCCGGCTACCTCGCCTGGGTGCTTGAGGGACTCATGACCGGAGAGGTCCGCAACCGGATCGCCGTGCCGGACGCGGCAGCGGCCGCCGCCCGCACGGCCCTGGAACGGATGCTGGCGGTCCGGCCTTGAGCATCGCCGTCGTTGGCAGCGGGATCGCCGGCCTGTACGCGGCGCTCTGCGCAGCGGAGCAGCACACCCCGGTGCTGCTGGTGTCCAAGTCCGCGCTGCAGCACAGCAGCACCTGGCACGCACAGGGAGGAATCGCCGCTGTCATGGAGTCCTCCAGCGGGGACACGCCGGCCTCCCACTGCGAGGACACCCTGTCGGCGGGCGCCTGGACAGGAAATCGTGCCGCTGCCACAGTGCTCTGCCGGGAAGCCGGAGCCCACATCCGGCGCCTGCAAAAGCTCGGCACTACCTTCGATGCCAATCCCGACGGGTCACCGGCGCTTGCCCGGGAAGCCGCCCATACGGCCCGGCGGATCCTGCACATTGGCGGGGACGCCACCGGTGCGGGCATCGCCGCGGCACTCATGGCGGCTGTGCGCCCGCATCCCCGGATTACGGTCCTGGAGAACGCGTTCGCCGTTCGCGTGGTTCTCACCGGCGGCAGTGTCTCCGGGCTGGAGGTCCTGACAGAGGGGCGCGGGCAGCGGCTCGCCGTGGACGCCGTTGTCCTGGCAACGGGCGGAGCAGGCGAACTCTACCGGCACACCACCAACCCTGCCGGCTCCACAGGAGACGGCATTGCCCTGGCCCGGCGGGCGGGGGCGGAAACGAGGGACGAGGAGTTCTTCCAGTTCCATCCCACCGCGCTCGCCGTACCCGGCACCCCGCTGATTTCCGAAGCGGTCCGCGGTGAGGGCGCGGTGCTCCGCGACAGCCGGGGCGGCAGGTTCATGACCGGCTACCACCGCGACGCCGAGCTGGCGCCACGCGACGTTGTCTCCCGTTCGATCGTCCGTCACCTGGCGGGCGCGGGGGAGGACACGGGGGAGGACACCGTCTGGCTGGATGCCACCGGGGTTGCCCGGCGCCGGGGGCCCGGATTCCTGGCCAGCCGATTCCCGGGCCTGGCCGAGGTCACCGCCGCACACGGATTCGACTGGGAACGCGAACTGCTGCCGGTAGTGCCGGCAGCACACTACTGGATGGGCGGCGTTGCCACGGACCTGTCCGGCCGGACCTCCGTTCCAGGGCTCTACGCGGCGGGAGAGGCTGCCTGTACCGGAGTCCACGGAGCCAACCGGCTTGCCTCGAACTCCCTGCTGGAAGGCCTGGTCTTTGGAGCCAGAGCTGCTGCGGCCTGCACTGCGCCGGATGCCGGACGGGCGTGGGACGCCGGGACACCCGCGGGGCTGTGGGCGGGAATCCGGCGAGTCCCGGAGGCCGCCGGCACTCCCTGTTCCGGGACGGCGTCCTCCCCGTCCTCCCAGCACGCGCTGGAAGCCCCGTCCGGAGCGCAGCCGTTCGGGCGCACCGCCCTGCAGTCCCTGATGTGGGAGAAAGCCGGGGTGCTGCGCAGTGCGGCCGGACTGCGCGAGGCAGCAGGCGTGCTCGACGGCGCCCTGCCGGTTCTTTCCGGCAGGGAAGGACACATCAGGGCCCTCGAAGATGCCAACCTGCTCACCTGCGCCCGGCTGGTCGTTGGAGCCGCGCTGCGCAGGAGTGTATCGATCGGCGCGCATTTCCGCACCGACGCTCCGCAGGGGGTGCCCGGAACACCGGCTGCACCTGCCATCCATCGCCCGGGCACCGTCCCGCTCCCGGAATTTGCCTGACCCAAGAACGGAAATACCCAGATGACGAATACCCTGCCGCCGACTGAAACCCCCTCGCCCAAACCGCTGCCGCCAAACGCCGGGGCGTCACCGCTGCCCGTTCCCGGCCCCGCGGTTGACCACGTGGTCGCGGCTGCGCTCGCAGAGGATGCACCGTGGGGAGACCTCACGTCGCTTGCCCTGATCCCCGAGGACGCCGACGCCACCGCCTTCCTGACCGCCAGGGAAGAGGGCATCTTCTGCGGCACGCAGGTCATCGAGGCCGCGTTTCGGCTCGCCGGCCCCGGCGCGGCAGTGATCAGCCTGGTCCGTGACGGCGAGCGGTTCGATGCCGGAGGAATCCTCGCCGAAATCAGCGGGCCGGCCAGGACCATCCTCGCCGCC
Organism: Arthrobacter koreensis; assembly: GCF_009193255.1. Classification (GTDB taxonomy): domain Bacteria; phylum Actinomycetota; class Actinomycetes; order Actinomycetales; family Micrococcaceae; genus Arthrobacter_B; species Arthrobacter_B koreensis. Next base: position 45,427 of record NZ_WACG01000001.1, on the reverse strand, counting down.
GAACGGGTGGCCCTGAACCTTGCCCAGCGGCTCTCCGGGATCGCCACCCTGACGGCCCGCTTCGTTGCCGAAACCGAAGGCACCGGCGCGCGCATCGCCGACACCCGCAAGACAACCCCGGGGCTGCGGGCGCTCGAACGCTACGCAGTGCGCTGCGGAGGCGGGTTTAACCACCGCTATTCGCTGTCCGACGCAGTCATGGCAAAGGACAACCACCTGGCCGTCCTGGCCGCATCCGGTGGAGACCTGGCATCCGCACTCCGCCAGGCCAAGGACGGGCTCTCCCACACCGTGCATTTCGAGGTGGAAGTGGATTCCCTGGAACAGATCGAAGCTGTGCTGGCCGGCGGAGCGGACACGGTACTGCTGGATAACTTCAGCATCGAAGACCTGCGCCGCGGGGTGGAGGCCATCGACGGACGGGCGCTGGCCGAGGCCAGCGGCAACGTCCGGCTGGACACCGTGGCCGCGATTGCGGCCACGGGCGTGGACATCATCTCCGCCGGCGCCCTGACCCACAGTGTCCGTGCGCTGGACCTGGGCCTGGACATCCGCGCATGATCTACTTCGACGCCGCAGCCACCACACCGGTCCGGCCCGAAGTGCTGGCGGCGCTGGCGCCCCTGTACACCAGCGATTTCGGCAACCCCTCCAGCACACATTCGGCGGGTGAGACGGCGGCCCGCGCCCTGGACTATGCCCGGCGCACCGCTGCGGACGTGCTCGGCGTCCGGCCAGGAGATATTGTCTTCACATCCGGCGGCACCGAGGCGGACAACCTCGCCATCAAGGGCCTGGCACTGGCCTCGCCGCAGGGACGGCACATTGTCTCCAGCGCCGTCGAGCATCCGGCCGTGCTGGAGTCCCTGGCCTACCTGCAGCGCTTCCATGGCTTCCGCATCACCCTGGTCCCGGTAGACGGAACGGGACGGGTGGACGCGGCTGCGGTGGAAGCGGCGCTGACACATGACACCACCCTGTGCACCATCATGACGGCCAACAACGAGGTGGGAACACTCCAGCCGGTCGCGGAGATCGCCGCCGCGTGCCGGGCCCGCGGCATACCGTTCCACACGGACGCAGTGCAGGCCGCCGGCTGGCTGCCGGTCTCCGTAACCGGTACGGGAATCGACGCGATGAGCATTTCCGGCCACAAGCTTGGCGCACCCAAGGGCTGCGGCCTGCTGTACGTCCGCGGTGTCCTGCCCCTTGAACCGCTGCTTCACGGCGGCGGCCAGGAACGCGGCCGCCGGTCAGGGACCGAGAACGTTGCCGGTGCGGTTGCCATGGCTACGGCCCTGAAGCTCGCAGACCAGGAACGCCAGGCAGCCGCACCCCGTGCCGCAAAACTGCGCGACTACCTCATTGAGACGGTCCTGGACTCAGTGCCCGGAGCCCTGCTGACCGGTCACCGGACGGACAGGCTGCCCGGGCATGCTTCCTTCTGCTTCCCCGGAACCAGCGGCGAGTCTGTCCTGCTGGAAGCTGAGCGGGCAGGGGTGCTCTGTTCCTCCGGCTCCGCGTGCGCGGCAGGTTCGGATGAGCCCTCCGCAGTGCTGACCGCCATGGGGATGGACAGGGAAACCGCGCAGACTGCGGTCCGCCTCAGTTTCCCGCCGTCGGTTCGGGAGAGCGAGGTTGCACTGGCCGCTCGGGCCCTCAGCGGCGCCGTGGAACGGGTTCGGAGGCTGGCGGGTCCAGCCGGGACCCGCAGCTAGGCGCAGCACCCGATCACCTGCCCTGATTCGCTGCCGCCGAAACGGCGGCACGTAGCATTGCGTCGCAAAACCTGCCGGTAACACCGCAGTCCTACACTGCAGTAATGCACATCACATCCCCGGCCGGACTGCGGCCAGCGGACAGGGGAGAAGCCGCGGCTCCCAAGCTGTCCCGGCTCATCGCCTGCCGCACGGTTTCGTCCCGCATACCGGAGGAAGTGGACGAAGCCGAGTTCGCCCGGTTCCGCGGCGAACTCACCGTCCTCTTCCCGCTGGTCCACGAGCATCTGACCCGCGAGGAAGTCGGCGGCGGACTCCTGTTCCGCTGGCCCGGCAGGGAAGAGACACTCGATCCGGTGGTGCTGATGGCGCACTACGACGTGGTGCCGGTCCAGGACGATTCGACCTGGGAGCACCCGCCCTTTGCCGGTGTCCTGGCTGACGGATGCATCCACGGCCGCGGGGCACTCGATGACAAGGGGTCGCTGGCGGCGATCCTGGAAGCCGTCGAGACCCTGCTTGAGGAAGGGTTCACCCCTGCCCGTACCGTTTGGCTGTCCTTCGGGGACAACGAGGAGACCGCCGGTGACACCGCAGCCCGGGCCGCAGCGCTCCTGCAGGACCGCGGCGTGCGCCCGTGGCTGGTACTCGATGAGGGCGGGGCCGTCGCCGGCCAGGCCTTCCCGTTCGTCAAAGCGCCGGTCGCCGTCATCGGCGTCTCCGAAAAGGGCATCCTCGATGTTGAACTCTCGGTCGATGACCCGGGAGGCCATGCGTCCACGCCCAACCGTCTCGGGGCCGCTGCCCGGCTGGCACGCGCCGTCGTACGCCTGGACCGCAGGCCTTTTCCCGCCTCCCTGCACCCCGTCACCATCGAAATGCTGGGGCGGCTGGCGGCCGGGGCATCCCCGCTGCCGGCGGCACTGTTTGCCCGTGCCGGTGCCCTGCGGCGTCCGCTGACCCGGGTTTTCGGTGCCCTGGGCGGAGAGCCCAATGCCCTGGCCCGCACCACCGTGGCCCTCACACAGCTGGCTGGTTCAAAGGCCGCCAACGTCCTGCCCACGCGGGCTACCGCCAACGCGAACGTCCGGATCGCACCGGGAGAGAGCATCGACTCCGTGCTGGCACGGATGCGGCGTACGGTGCGGGACCGTAGAGTCTCGCTGCGGGTGGTGGAAGGCAGCGAACCGTCCCCGGTCTCCTCGACGTCGAACGCGCAGTTCGCCGCGCTGGAGGAGGCGGTCCGCGAGGTGTTCCCGGATGCCATCGCCGCGCCCTACATCATGCTCGGCGGAACAGACGCACGCCGTTTCACTGCGATCAGCGACGCGGTCTACCGCTTTGCACCGTTCCGCATGGACAAGGCGGCGAGAGCATCCATCCATGCGGATAACGAGAAGCTTTCCATCCAGACGTTCGGTGAGGGTATTACGTTCTACCGGCGCCTGCTCCAGGGGCTGGTGCCCTGATGCGCGCCCTCGGTCCCATTGTGTTCTTCCTGGTGCTTGTCGAGATCACCAGCGGAATCCTGCAGGGGTACTACACTCCGATCCTCACCGACATTGCCCGCAACCTCGGGATTGCCGACGGCGACGTCAACTGGTTCGAGGCGGCGCAGCTGATGTTTAGTGCCCTGGCCGTGCCTGTCCTGGCACGGCTGGGGGACATGTACGGACATAAACGCATCCTGCTGGTTTCCACCGTGCTGACGGCGGCAGCCTCCTGGGGCGTAGCCTTCGCACCGGACTTCTGGACCTTCCTCGTGGCGTGGTCCCTGCAGGGGTTCTACGTGGTGTGGCTGCCGCTGGAAGTCGCGCTCATTTTCGCGCGGGCGGCGTCGGCGCCTAACCGGGCGGCGGTAACCCGTAAGGCAGCCGGAGTGCTGGTGGGCGGGCTGCAGTTCGGCGTCATCGCCGGGGCGCTCGCCGCCGGTGCACTGGTGGACGTCTTCGGAGGCGACCTGCGGCTTACCCTGATGGTTCCTGCCGCAGCGGCCACCCTCTGCATCCTCGCTATCTGGTTCGGCGTACCCGAGTCAGGACTGAAAGCCAGCGGCGCCCTGGACGTGCGGGGCTTCGCTCTGCTGGCTGTTGGGCTGCTGCTGCTCACTTCCGGGCTCACGTTCCTGCGCATCAACGGTCCCGGAACGTGGTGGGTCTGGGCCGTGCTGGCTGCCGGCCTTGCGGCGTTCATTCCGTTCGTGCGCTACCAGCTCCGCCTCGACGAGCCGCTGGTGGACATCCGCATGCTGTGTGCGCCCACCATGTGGCCCGTCCAGCTGACCGCCGGCCTGTTCGGCATCTCCGTGCTGGGCGCCCAGGCGCCCATGTCGACTTTCGCCCGGACAGACCGGGACGTGCACGGCTACGGGCTGGGGCTGGAAGCCGGATCCGTGTCGCTGATCATTGGAGCGTACGTCCTGTCCGTGCTGGCGGGTGCGCTGCTGTTCCCGCTGGCCGCGAAGCTGAGCACTCCACGGATAACCCTGTCCGGGGCGGCAGCAGTGGTTGGCATTGGGTACGGACTGTTCCTGCCGTTCCACGATTCCCTGGCCCAGACACTGACCAACATGGTGATTGCGGGCCTGGGCTCGGGCGCGCTGGTGGCAGCGCTGCCTTCCGCTGCCGCCGCGGCTGCACCGCTGAACCGGACCGGTATGGCAACGGGGCTCACCAACACCACCAAGACGATTGGCGGGTCCTTTGCCTCGGCGGTGTTTGGGATTGCGCTGCTCAGCGCGGCCGGTGAGTCACTAGGCACAGTGGCCGGCGCTGCGACGGCGGCACCCTTGTCCGGTTATCTCACGGTGTGGGCGGTCTGCTCCGTGACGGCGTTCGCCGCTGCGGCCGCGCTGCTGCTGGTTCCCCGGCTGGCCTTTGCTGATCCGCCGATTCTTCCGGAAAGCGGGATTGCCGGGAACAGCGGCGCCGGGGCCGGGAACAGCGGCGCCGGGGCCGGGGACACGGCAGCCAGGTAGCCGGGCCACAGCCCCCTGGACAGGCGGAGGCCTAGGCCCCTGCCTGCCGCCCGTCGGCGCTGACCGGCCCCTCGGAGTTCAAGCCGGCCAGGAGCTTGTCCATGAGTTCCTTGACCTGAGCCAGTTCCTGGCCCGTCAGCGCCGGAGCCAGGAGGTCGTGGATACCCCGGACATGGATCCGGCCCAGGCGCTTCTGCACCGCCCGGCCTTCTTCCGTCAGGGACAGCTCAACACCCCGCTGGTCCTTCCGGGCAGGCCGGCGCTGGACCAGTCCCTTGTTCTCCAGCCGCTCCACCATCCGGGAGAGGCTGGGCTGACTGATCAGCAGATGCTCGTTGAGCTCATTGAGGCGGGTCCAGCCGGTGGGGCAGCGGCTCAGGTTGAAGAGCACGTCATACTCGCGCATGGTGAGTTCCTTGAACTCCGGGTCGCGCTGCAGCCGGCGCATGACGCCCACCTGTGCCCGGAACAGCGATTCCCACGCCTCGGCGGTTTCTTTGACGGTGGTTGCGTGGATGGTCTCGGAACTCATGCCTTTAGCCTACTGAAGTTACCGGGGTGGAAGCGGACACCGAGTCCTCGCGAGCCGCCACTCGTCCGGCGTGGGTGGGTCCGTCCGGCACGTGCGCCGGACGGCGGGAGTCAAGTTCCCGGCGAAGCTCGGGCAGCACGTACTCGCCGAAGAGATCCAGCTGTTCCAGCACGGTCTTCAGCGGCAGGCCGGCGTGGTCAATGAGGAAGAGCTGGCGCTGGTAGTCCCCGAAGTACTCCTGGAAGGTGAGCGTCTTCTCCAGGACCTCCTGCGGGCTTCCCACCGTCAGCGGGGTCTGTGCCGTGAAGTCCTCCATCGAGGGGCCGTGGCCGTATACGGGGGCGTTGTCGAAGTACGGGCGGAATTCGTTCACTGCGTCCTGGGAGTTCTTCCGCATGAAGAATTGTCCGCCAAGCCCCACGATCGCCTGGTCGGCTGAACCGTGGCCATAGTGCTCGTAGCGCTCGCGGTACAGGCCGATCAGCTGCATGTAGTGCTCCTTCGGCCAGAAGATGTTGTTGGCGAAGAAGCCGTCGCCGAAGTAGGCGGCAATTTCAGCGACCTGGGGCGTACGGATTGAACCGTGCCAGACGAAGGGTGCGACGCCGTCGAGCGGCCGGGGAGTGGAGGTGAAGTTCTGCAGCGGGGTGCGGAACTTGCCCTGCCAGTTAACGGTTTCCTTGTCCCATAGCTGGCGGAGCAGGTTGTAATTCTCCACCGTGAGGTCCACTGAATCCTGCGGGCTCTTGCCGAACCAGGGGTACACGGGGGCCGTGTTGCCCCTGCCCAGAACCAGGTCGGTGCGGCCGTCGGAGAGATGCTGCAGCATCGCGAAGTCCTCGGCGATCTTCACCGGATCATTCGTGGTGATCAGCGTGGTGGCGGTGGAGAGGATGATCCTCTCGGTCTGGGCGGCGATGTAGCCAAGCAGCGTAGTGGGGGAGGAGGCGTAGAACGGCGGGTTGTGGTGCTCGCCGGTGGCGTAGACATCCATGCCGATCTCTTCGACCTTGCGGGCGATGGCAACCGCGGCCTTGATGCGCTCGCCTTCCGTGGGCATCCGGCCGGTAACCGGGTCGCGGGTGATGTCGCTGACGCTGAATACGCCGATCTGCATGGTGTCCTCCTGTTGCAGCGCTTTCCCGGCGGCAGCTGCCGCCCGGGGAAGGTAGATGCATTTGCATCTACTGTGAGTCTACAACAGGTAGCCCCCGAATTTCATTCCCCCCGGTTCCGGTCCGTTAAACCCGGCAGTGCCGGTACCCGCAGGGGTCCGGCACTGCCGTCGGTTCCAAGGCTAAGGGTCAGCCGGCAGCTTCTGCCTCGAGGCGCTCACGTTCGGCCCGCTCTTCCCGTGCCCTGGCCCGGCGTTCCCGGGGTCCTTCAACCAGCTGGTAGAGGACGGGCACCAGGACCAGGGTGAGCGTCGTGGAGGAGATCAGGCCTCCAATGACGACGATCGCCAGCGGCCGGGAAATGAATCCGCCTTCGCCCGTGACGCCCAGTGCCATCGGCGTCAGCGCCAGGATGGTGGCCAGCGCCGTCATGAGGATGGGACGCAGGCGCTGCCGGGCCCCGCGGACGATCGCCTCCCGCACGTTCATGCCGGCTTCGCGCCCCTGTGGCCTGCGGTACTGGTTGATGAGGTCCATCAGCACAATAGCGTTGGTCACCACGATCCCCACCAGCATGAGCAGGCCCACCAGGGAGGGCAGGCCCAGCGGCACGTTCGCAATGAGGAGGGCAATGATCGCGCCGGTAGCTGCAAAGGGCACTGAGACCAGCAGGATCAGCGGCTGGATAAGGGACTTGAAGGTAGCAACCATGATCACGTAGACGATCGCGATAGCCGCGAGCAGCGCCAGGCCCAGCTGGGTGAAGGACTCATTCTGCTGGGTGGCAGCGCCGCTGAGCGTCGCGGTCACCGAGGTGGGCAGATCCACGTTGGCCAGCTCGGCCTGGACCTCGGCGATTGCCCCGCCAAGGTCCTCACCGGACGGAGTAACCGAAACAATTGCCGTGCGTTCCCCTCCCGAGGAGGAGACCGACGTCGGTACCTGTACTTCTTCGACGACGGCCAGGTCACTCAGCGGTACGGGCCCGCCGGCTGTCGGCACCACAATCCCGGAGAGCTGGTCGAGGGTGGTTACCTCGGTTCCCTCACCGATAAGCACCGGGAGGTCCTCCGTACCGAGCTGGACGGTACCGCCTGGAAGCGGGCTCAGCGTGGAGGCCAGGATGCCGGCCACCTGCTGCTCGTCCAACCCGGCCGCTACGGCCTTGGCGCGGTCGATCGTGACCTGGACCACCGGTTCGGCGCTGGACAGGTTGGACGTGGCCTCGGCTACTCCCGGCAGGGCGGACATGGCCGCCACCAGGGCATCCGATGCGGGCTGGAGTTCAGCGGGGTCCCCGGCGGAAACCTCGATGTCCACGGTGTTGGACGTGCCGAAGCCGCCGCCCTGGGTACCAAGGGAAACCTCGCCGGCTTCCTCGCCCAGCTCTTCCAGCTCCCGTCGGACTGTCTCACGCAGCTCAACCTGGTCCACGTCCTGCTCGGTGATGACCGTGAAGTTGGCCACCGAGGCGCCGCCGGCAGTGAACGCGGCGATTCCCGACGTCGAGGTTCCCATGGTGACCTGGACGTCCTTGATGCCTTCGGTGCCGGAGAGCACTTCCTCCACCGATTCGGCTGCAGCGGACGTGGTCTGGAGCGAACTGCCGGCCGGAAGTTCCTGGCGCACGCTGAACGTGTTCTGGCCGGTGTCGCCCAGCAGGTTGGTCTGCAGGAGCGGGGTGAGTGCGGCCGTGCCGATGAGGATCACGACGCCGGCGAGGAGGGTGTAGACGGGGTGGCGCTGCGTGCCGCGGAGGACGGGAAGGTAGCCGCGCTGCAGGAAGGTCTTCTGCTCCCGTGCTTCGACTTCGGCCCGGTGTGCCTCCGGATCGCGGACCGGCTTGGAGGACTTCAGGAACCAGTAGGCCAGCACCGGAACAATCGTCAGTGACACCAGAAGCGAGGCCAGCAGAGCCAGGGAGGTGGTGACGGCAAACGGGCGGAACAGTTCTCCCGCCAGTCCGCCCACAAACACAATGGGAGCGAAAACGGCGACCGTGGTCAGCGTGGAGGCGGTAACGGCTCCGGCAACTTCGCGGATGGCCGTGAGGATGGCGGTGCGCTTCTCTTCGCCGTAGCCAAGATGCCGCTTGATGTTCTCGATGACCACAATCGAGTCATCCACCACCCGGCCGATCGCGATGGTCAGCGCTCCCAGGGTCAGGATGTTCAGCGAGTAGCCGAACGCCAGCAGGCCAATGAAGGTCACCAGCAGGGACAGCGGAATCGAAATGGCCGTCACCAGCGTGGAACGGACCGAGAGCAGGAACACAAGGATCACCAGGACGGCGAAGCCCAGGCCCAGCAGGCCTTCAGTGGTGAGGTCGGAGATCGACTTTTCAATGAACGGGGCCTGGTCGAAGATCACGGTGAACTTCGCGCCGTTGCCCAGCTCATCCTGCAGCGAGGGGATGAGGTCCAGGACCTCGTGGGAGATGCCCACGGTATCTCCGGCCGGGGTCTTGGTGATGGAGATCGCCAGAGTGGCTTCGCCGTTGGTGCGCGTGATGGAGGTCTGCTCGTCGTCGGTGATTTCAACCGTGGCGACGTCGCCGATTGTTGGCGGGGCGGCGCCCGGCGACGTGCCCTCCGCCTCGATGGGCAGCGCCGAAATCTTCTCGAGCGAATCCAGCGGGCTGCCCACCTGGATGGAGAGCGAACGGCTTTCCTCCTGGACCGTGCCGGCGGGGATCAGCGCGCCGCTGTTCTCCAGCGCCGAGGCAATGGACGACGGCGATGCCCCCAGCGCCGCGAGGGCCGCCTGGTCCGGGGTAATCGCGACGTGCCGCTGGGATCCGCCGGTCACTTCGGCGGTACGGACGCCCTCGATCTTCTGCAGCCGGGGAACCGTCAGCCGCTGCAGCTCGGAGTTCAGCTCGCTAAGGGATGTGTCGCTGGAGACGGCCAGGTAGACGATGGGGAAGTCACTGATGCTTCCCGCCAGGGACTGCGGGTTGACGTCATCCGGGAGCGACTGGCGCGCGTTGGAGATGGCACGGTCAACCTGGCCGCGGGCACGGTCAAGGTCCGTACCGTAGGCAAACGTGAGGTTGATGGCGGAGATTGAAGACCGCGACGTCGCGGAGGATGACTCCAGTCCTTCGACTGCGGTGAGGGCGGCCTCGAGCGGCTCGCTGATCTGTGCATCCACAACTTCGGGCGAAGCGCCCGGCAGAGCGGTAATGACGGTGATCTGGGGGAACTCCAGCGCGGGAATGAGCTCCTGCTTGAGGGAATTCAGCGAGATCACGCCGAAGACCGCTACAAAGACTGTGATGAGGGCAATCAGCGCCCGGTTGGCGAGCGAGAGTTTGGCCAGACGATCCATGAACCTGCCTTTATTCGTAGACGGATTCATCATACGTGCGCGTATACGTCCTCCCGTCCGCCTGCACCGGTGCTGGAGGGGGCAGGCGAATCCCCGGGCCGGCCTTAAACACAGGTGTCCCGGACTGCAGCTGCAGTCCGGGACACCGAGGGAGTGCTGCGGCTCCTACGCCAGCTTCAGCACACGGTTGGTTTCGGCGATGATCTCATCTGCCAGGGACTCATTCTCGTTGAGCTTGACGCCGTAGCCGGGGATCATTTCCTTGATCTTGGCTTCCCAGCCCGGGAACTCCGCCGGGAAGCAGCGCTTCATCAGGTTGATCATGATGGGCGGGGCAGTGGAAGCTCCCGGGGAGGCACCGAGCAGTGCGCCCACGGTGCCGTCCGCGGAAGTGATGAGCTCGGTGCCGAACTGCAGCACGCCTCCGCTCTTCGGATCCTTCTTGATGACCTGGACCCGCTGGCCGGCCGTGATGAGGTCCCAGCCCTCGGTAACGGCCTCCGGGTAGAACTCGCGCAGCGCCTTGGTCTTGCCTTCGCGGGACTTCAGGACCTCGGTGACGAGGTACTTCACCAGGGACATGTTGTCCTTGGCCACGGCCAGCATCGGCACCAGGTTGTGCGGGCGCACGGAGAACGGCAGGTCGGTCAGGGAACCGTTCTTGAGGAACTTGGGGGAGAAACCGCCGTACGGGCCGAAGAGCAGGGACTTCTTTCCGTCCACGAACCGGGTGTCGAGGTGCGGGACGGACATGGGCGGTGCACCGACCGATGCCTGGCCGTAGACCTTGGCGTTGTGGGCGGAAATGATCGACTCGTCAGTGGAGCGCAGGAACTGGCCGGAGACGGGGAAGCCGCCAAAGCCCTTGCCTTCGGGGATGCCGGAGCGCTGCAGCAGGTGCAGGGCACCGCCGCCTCCGCCGATGAAGACGAAGCGCGCCGAGACCGTCTTGGAAGCCTTGGTGGCGCGGTTGCGGACCGTCACGTCCCAGCCGCCGCCCGAGTTGCGGGTGAGGTTGGTGACCTCGTGGCCGAAGTTGAGGTCGGCGCCGTTGGCACCGAGGAAGTTCACGAGTTCGCGGGTGAGGGCACCGAAGTCGACGTCGGTGCCGCCGGCGACGCGGGACGCTGCAACGCGCTGGCCGGAGTCACGGCCCTGCATCAGCAGGGGAGCCCACTCGGCAATCTTGCTGTGGTCCTCGGAAAACTCCATGGTCTTGAACAGCGGCTGGGCGCTGAGGGACTCATAGCGCTTACGCAGGTATTCCGCGTGCGCGTTCCCCCAGACAAAGCTCATGTGGGGCAGCGGGTTGATGAAACCGCTGGAGATATCGCCCTTTTCCACCAGGTGGGACCAGAACTGGCGGGAGACCTGGAACTGCTCGTTGATGCCGATCGCCTTTGCCGGGTCAACGGTGCCGTCCGGACCTGCCGGGCTGTAGTTCAGCTCGCAGAGTGCCGCGTGGCCGGTGCCGGCGTTGTTCCAGGGATCGGAGCTCTCGGTTCCGGCGCGGTCCATCCGCTCATAGAGGGAAATGTCCCAGTCCGGTGCCAGCTGCTTCAGGAACGCCCCGAGGGTCGCGCTCATGATGCCGCCGCCGATCAGCAGTACATCAGTTCTGTTTGCGGACTTCTCCGCCGGGCTCTCAGCACTCAACTTCATATCTCCAGTCACGTGGACGCTAGCCCTAGAAGACTATCTCTCCCGGTGGTGCTTACTAAAATTCCGGCCGGGATGTTCCCCGGCCGGAACATACACGCTAGTCCGTGAGGCGGATGTTGTTGAAGACCTCATTGAGCAGCGGCGACGTTGGGTACTGGGAGACCCGAGGCGAGACAGTGAGAGTAGAGATGGGAAACGCCAGCGGAACTGCGGGCACCCGCGTTGAAATCCGGTCCGAAATTGAGCGGTAGGCCTCGGCCCGTTCGTCGGAGTCGCCCAGCGTGCGGGCGCGGTCGACCTTGGTGAAGAGCTGTGCGTCCTCGTACCCGAATTCCTCCGTGTAGGAACCGAAGAGCGTGCCGATGAAGTTATCCGCGTCCATGTAGCTGCCCGAGAGGCCGGACAGGTGCAGTGCCCGGTTGCCGTCCTTGGAGACTGCTTCCAGGTATCCCTCGGACCATTCCATCGGCACCGGGCGGATATTGAAGCCTGCCGCCGTCAGCTGCCGGCTGAGTTCCGCGTAGACCTTCTCCGGGTTGGGCAGGTAGGCGCGGGTGACGCGGCGGGGGTAGTAGAACGGCAGTTCCTCGCCGGCGTATCCCGCCTCCTCGAGAAGCTCCTTGGCACGCTCGGGGTTGTGGCCGTAGTTGGTTACGTTCTCGGAGCGCAGGCCGAGCTTCTCCGGAAGGAACTGGCTGGCCGACTTGGTGCCGTTCAGGAACAGCCCCTCCAGCAGTGCAGGCTTGTCGATGGCATGGGCAATGGCCTGGCGCATCTTAGGCTCGTCCAGTCCGGGGAAGTTCTGGTTGATGCCCAGGTACAGGATGGAATAGGGATCCCGCTGCAGGATCTGCATGCCCGCACGGGCCAGTTCGCCGACGTCGGAGACGGTCACCAGGTCATAGCCGTCCACCTCGCCGTTCTTCAGCGCACGGAGCCGAGACTCAGGGCTGGTGATCGTACGGAACACCAGGTTGCTGATCTGCCCCTGCTCTCCCCAGTAGCCCGGGTAGGAAACGAGTGAAAGTTCGTCCTCTTCCCAGCTGGAGAACATAAACGGGCCGGTCCCAACCGGGTGCTGGGCGTAGGCCGAAAGCCGCGTTCCGTTACGGTCCTCAGTGAGCTTGTCTGCATTTCCCTCGGCAAGGGCCGCCGGGGAGGAGATGGCGAATGCCGGGGCTGCCAGGGCCGGGATGAGGCCCGGCAGGCGGGTGGTCAGTTCCAGCCGGAACGTGAATTCACCGGTGGGAACACATGACTTGAAGGCCGAAAGGTCCGGCGTGTCGGCAAACCCCTTGAAGACGGAACTGAACATCAGCACCTCCGGCCCCCGGGCGGCGGAGGGCAGGTTGTACCAGCGGTCGAAGTTCGCGCACACCGCCTCCGCATTGAACTCAGTGCCGTCGTGGAAGGTGACCCCGCGGCGCAGGGTGAAATCGTAGGTCCGTCCGTCGTCGGACTCGTCCCATTCTTCGGCCAGTGCGGGAACCGGCGCCGAGGTGAGGGGATCGACGCCCACAAGGGTCTCCAGGATCTGCCGGGTCACCCGATGGGACTCAGTGTCCACTGCCAGGAACGGATCGAGCCCGGACGGCCGCGCAGCAGTGGCGAAGGCGAAGGCGGCAGCTGGAACGCCGGCAGCGGAGGCCGAGGGTGATCCGCTCGGGGATTCTTCCTCCGGCCGCGCAGCGGTGCACCCGGTCAGGGCAAGGGCGGCGGCAATGGCTGAAGCTTTGATCACGGAGCGCCGCGTGGCGGATTTAGTCACAGCTGCTGGGTTCTCCTCGAGGCAGGCACCATCCCGGCCTGGGCGGTGGATTTCTTAGTCTAAATGATAAAAAACCGGTAAAGCCGGGTGAGAGTTGCCTCACAACAGGGCTTTGGTAAGGCAGGATATGGAAATGACTGAAACCAGCCCTGAATCTCCGCTGCTCGAAGTGACCGATCTCGCCGTTGGCTTCCAAACCATGGATGGCCCCGTGCAGGCGGTACGCAACGCCGGGTTCAGCCTCGGCGCCGGGAAAACCCTGGCCATCGTGGGCGAATCCGGTTCCGGTAAGTCGACGACGGCGATGGCGGTGATCGGACTGCTGCCGGGGAACGGAAAAGTCTCCTCCGGCAGTATCCGTTTTGACGGGCAGGAGCTGGTGGGGCTGCCCGAGTCCAAGATGCGTGCCATCCGGGGCCGCTCGATCGGCCTGGTCCCCCAGGACCCCATGTCCAACCTCAACCCCGTGACGAAGATCGGCACGCAGGTTGCCGAGACCCTCCTGGTGCACGGCATGGCGACGTCCAGGGATGTGGACCGCAAGGTCATTGAGGTGCTGACCGCGGCCGGACTGCCCGACGCCGCTGAACGTGCCAAGCAGTACCCCCACGAATTCTCCGGAGGCATGCGCCAGCGGGCGCTGATTGCCATCGGCCTGGCCTGCCGCCCGCGCCTGCTGATCGCGGATGAACCTACCAGTGCCCTGGACGTCACGGTGCAGCGCACCATCCTGGACCAGATTGGCCGGATGACGGATGAACTTGGAACTTCCGTGCTGCTTATTACCCACGACCTTGGCCTGGCCGCGGAGCGCGCCTCGGACCTGGTGGTCATGCACCGCGGCGAAGTCGTCGAGACGGGCCCGGCTCGCCAGCTCCTCGAGGATCCCCAGCACCCGTACACCAAGTCGCTGGTCAGCGCGGCTCCCAGCGTCGCCGCCGTCCGCCTCCGTCCGGGAGCGTTCGCGGCGCCTGCCGAGGAGCGCCTCGCCGTCGTCGAGGAGACGCCGGCCCGGTCCGCCGGGACAGCGGCCCCTGAAGCGGCTCCGGACAACATCGTTGAAATCCGTGACCTCAGCAAGGTCTACAAGACCCGCGGCAAATCCGGGGACTTCCATGCGGTGAAGAACGTGAGCCTGGAGATTCCGCGGGGAAGCACCGTGGCAATTGTCGGAGAATCCGGTTCGGGCAAGACCACCACCGCGCGGATGCTGCTCAAGCTCATCGAGCCGACGAGCGGTTCAATGACGTTCGACGGCGTGGACATAGCCACCCTTGAGAAGGGCAGGTTGAGTGATTTCCGCCAGCGGGTCCAGCCGATTTTCCAGGACCCGTATTCCTCCCTGGACCCGATGTTCACGATTGAACGGATCCTTGAGGAGCCGCTGAAGACGTACAAGCGCGGCAACCGGCAGGAGCGCTCCGCACGGGTCCGTGAGCTGATGGAACAGGTTGCCCTCCCGGCATCCATGCTGCGCCGCTATCCGGCTGAGCTCTCCGGCGGACAGCGGCAGCGCGTGGCGATCGCCCGTGCGCTGGCGCTGAATCCGGAACTGATTATCTGTGACGAGCCCGTCTCGGCCCTGGACGTGCTGGTGCAGGCCCAGATCCTCAAATTGCTCGGAGACCTCCAGCGGGACCTGGGACTGAGCTACCTCTTCATCAGCCATGACCTGGCCGTAGTGCGGCTGATCTCGGATTACGTGTGCGTGATGAAGGACGGTGAACTGGTGGAGGCGGCGACGTCGGAGGAAGTCTTCCAGAACCCGCGCCACCCGTACACGCGCAAGCTGCTCGCCTCCATACCGGGCAATGAGCTGAACATCCAGGACGAAATGGCATCCTAGCCCACAGCGAAAGGGCCCGCATCCCAGACTGGGGATGCGGGCCCTTTTGCCGTTTCCGGGCTGTGCCCTACCGGCCTATTTGCGCCTGGTTTTCGGATCGAGGGCTTCCCGCAGGGACTCACCCAGCAGGGTGAATCCCAGGGCCGTTACGGCGATGCAAATACCCGGCAGGAAGGCGAGCTGCGGTGCCACCGCGAGTTCGTTCTGCGCATAGGTGAGCATGCGGCCCCATTCCGCGCTTTCCGGCCTGCCGCCGCCGAGGCCCAGGAAGGACAGCGCAGCGGCGTCGATCACAGCCGTGGCGAGGGTCAGGGTCGCC
The DNA here is from genome assembly GCF_009193255.1 of Arthrobacter koreensis. Lineage (GTDB taxonomy): Bacteria > Actinomycetota > Actinomycetes > Actinomycetales > Micrococcaceae > Arthrobacter_B > Arthrobacter_B koreensis. The sequence continues at coordinate 30,160 of NZ_WACG01000001.1, read as the reverse complement.
TGGACAATCACCGGGCCCACGCTGTTGGGCAGCAGATGGCTCATGGTGATGGTCCGGGTGCTCAGGCCGAGGGCCTGCGCGGAGAGGACATAGTCCGCCCCGCGCTGGCTGATCATGGAAGACCGCAGCAGCCGGGCGAAGATAGGCACCTGCGAAACCCCGATGGCGATCATCACCGCCGTGGGTGTCTGTCCCAGCACGGCCGCGATGCTCACGGCCAGCAGCAGGTTCGGGACGGAGAGCAGGATGTCCACGAACCGCATGATCACGTTATCCACCCAGCCGCCGAAGCCGCCGGCAATGACACCGAGCAGCATCCCGCCGGCCAGGCCGAGTGCGGTGGAGATGACGCCGATCAGCAGCGAAGCCCGTGCGCCCCAGATGAGCTTGGAGAGCACATCGCCGCCGAATCGGTCCAGGCCCAGCGGATACCCGTCGATGTCACCCGGGCCGGGAATCGACGTCGGAGTGATCTCGGTGCGGCCGGGCAGGTCCTCGCCGCCGTACGGTGCAAGGATCGGGGCGAAGATGGCCACGAGCAGGAACAGGCCCACAATGACGGCACCGGCAATTGCCGCCGGGTTGCGCCGGAGCCTGCGGAAAGCATCGCGCCACATGCCGCTTCCCCGTGTATCGGGAGCGGCTGGCTCGTCTGGCCGGACGGCTCCGCCGGCCGGCGGTGGAAGAACTGTACTCATTGCACCCTCACCCTCGGGTCGATGAAGCCGTAGGAAACGTCAACCAGGAGGTTGATCAGCGAATATGCCACGGCAATAAAGATGATGAAGCCCTGCAGTACCGGATAGTCCAGGTTGAAGATGGCATCACGCAGGAACCTGCCGACGCCGCTGAACGCGAACACCGTCTCCGTGAGCACTGCGCCGGAGATCAGCAGGCCCGTCTGCAGGCCGACCGTCGTGGTAACCGGAAGCATCGCGTTGCGCAGCACGAACCGGTTCCGGATGGTGCGCTCCATCAGGCCCTTGGCCCGGGCCGTACGGACGTAGTCGGCGCCCTGGACTTCCAGGACGGAGGCGCGCGTGATGCGCACGATGATGGCCAGCGGAATGGTACCCAGGGCAATGCCGGGAAGCACCAGGTGCATCAGGGCATCCCAGGAGGCGTCCCATTCCCGTGTGAGTATTCCGTCCAGGACGTAGAAGTCCGTGACATGGGTGGCGTTGATCCGCGGATCCTGCCGCCCGTCCGTAGGGAAGAGCGGGATCTGGATGGCGAACAGCCATTTGAGGATGAAGGCAAGGAAGAAGACGGGCACGGTAATGCCGATCAGGGACAGCACTACGGAGGAATGGTCCCAGAAACGGCCGTAGTGCCGGGCGGCCAGGTAGCCGAGCGGGATGCCGATGCCGATCGCGAAGATGAGCGCGACGGCAGCAAGTTCCAGCGTGGCCGGAAAGCGGGTGGCGAACTCCTCCAGCACCGGGCGTCCGGTGACGGTCGAGACGCCGAAGTCGCCCTGCAGCAGTTTTCCAACGTAAGTGAAGTACTGCTCGATGAGCGGACGGTCAAAACCGTAGGCCTCGTTGATCCGGGCAATTGCTTCGGGTGTGGCCTTGTCTCCCAGGAGGGCGGTCGCAGGACCGCCCGGGAGGCTGCGGACCCAGATGAACAGGAGGATGGACAAGCCGATCAGGGTCGGGATCAGCATTAACAGGCGCTTGCCTATAACTCGCAGCACGAGCGTCCTTTCTCAGCCGGGGGTACGGCTGCGGAAAAGGTAAGGACAGAACGGACCGGGACCCAGCGCCAGCTGGATCCCGGTCCGTTTCGCCGCTACTTGTTGAGCTTGATCTGGTTGAACACTTCGTCGTTCACGGGGGAGGCGGGGTACGAATCCACGCGCTCCGAGAACGCGAGCGACGGCGCCGGGTGTGCCAGCGGGACGGCCGGGGCGAACTTGGCAATGTCGTCGTTGATCTTCTCGTACATCGGGGTCTGCTCCTCCAGGCTGCTTACCTGGCGGGCGGCCTCGAGCTGGTCGAAGATCTCCTGGTTAGTGAAGCCGAACTCGGGCTTCTCCTGGCCGAAGAACACGCCTACGAAGTTGTCCGTGTCGTTGTAATCACCGGTCCAGCCGAGCAGGTGGATGCCGTGGTCCTCAGTGGCCTGGACGCGGTCGAGGTAGTCCGGGGACCACTTGCTCGGCTGCGGGTTGACCTTGATGCCCACTTCTTCCAGCTGTGCGGAGATGTTGGAGAACACCTGCTCGGGAGTCGGCATGTACGGGCGCGAGACGCCGGTGGGGTAGTTGAAGTCCACCGTGAAGCCGTCCGGGTAGCCGGCTTCCGCCAGCAGTTCCTTGGCCTTCTCGGGATCGTACTCGTATGTGGTGACGTCTTCGTTGTAGCCGTTGACGACGTCGGGGATGAACTGCGTGGCAACCTTGGTGCCCTCAGGCAGGGTCTGGTTGACCAGCGCTTCCTTGTCGATTGCGTGGGAGATTGCCTGGCGCACCAGGGGATCGGCGAGCTGCTCCACCTTCTGGTTCATGCCCAGGTAGAGGATGGTGAAGGGATCCCGCGGGATGACCTTGAACCCGGCGTCGGCCAGGGCCTGCGTGTCGGCCGGAGCCACCAGGTCATAGCCGTCAATGTCGCCGGACTGCAGGGACTGGCGGCGGGAGTTCGGATCATCGATGACGCGGAAGATGATGTCCGTAACCTGGCCCTGGTCGCCCCAGTAGTCCTCGTAGGCGGACAGCGTGATCTGGTTGCCGACTTCCCAGCCTTCGAACTTGAAGGGACCGGTGCCGGTGGGGTGTTCCTTGGCGTAGGCGGTCAGTGTGGGAGCCTCGGCCGTGCCGGAAGCTTCGTTTGCTGCGTACTCTTCCATCGCCGCCGGGCTCTGCATGGAGAAGGCGGGGAGGGAGAGAGCGGCGATGAACCCCGCGAAGGGTTTGGCCAGCGTAATGACTGCCTGGTTCTCGGCCGGAGCCTCGCAGGACTCGTAGGTGGCGGTCTCCGGGGTGTCAGCGAAACCCTTGAAGAGCTTGCTGTAGTAATAGGCCTGGCTTTCGGCCTGCTGGATACCGGTGAAGTTGTACCAGCGGTCGAAGTTGGCGCAGACGGCCTCTGCGTTGAACGGCGTTCCGTCGTGGAAGGAGACGCCTTCCTCCAGATCGAAGGTGTAGGTCAGTGCATCCTCGGAAGTCTCCCAGGACTTGGCCAGCAGCGGTGCGGGATCGGCGGTGCCGGGCTCTACGCCCACGAGGCCTTCGAAGATCTGGCGGCTGACGCGGAAGGACTCGCCGTCGGAGGCGAAGGCGGGATCCAGGGTCTTGGGATCGGAGGAAGCGGCGAAGACGAAAGTGCCGTCAACCTCGGAGGCTGTGGCGCCGTCGTCCGCTGCGTCCCGGTTGCTTTCGGCGCAGCCGGAGAGCACCAGGGCGCTCATGGCCAGCCCGGCAGTCAGGGCGGCAGCCCGTCGCCGGGCCTGCCGGCTGAGAGTGAATCTGCCAGCAAGGGTCATTTTTCTATCTCCTCTGGGCGTGAGGTGCGTTCCTGCCGGTTGGCCGGACGCATCGATGTGTTGTGGAACACATGTGTAGTCCCAGAGCCTAGCGGCACCTGCGGGATGGTTTGGGACGCTAAGCGTGTTGAGCGGGGTCACAATTCGGTTACACACCGCGCAGGGTTTTGCCCGGATCATGTGGACAGCGCGGAGGACCGGCCGTAGCGTCGAATTGTGGGTACCTCTTCGGCGGGAAGCGGACGGCCCGGGCTGGCGGCGCTCGCAGCCGGCGCCGCGATTGGGCTGGCAGCTGCGGCAGCGGCAGCGCTCCTGGAGCGGCTGCGCAGGATCCCCGTCCAACCAGGCAGCCGGGCGGACATCCCGGATCCTGGCCCGGCGGGCTCTGTGCCCATCAGTGCGCGCAAGGATCCGTACCTGCCGGACTGGCGGCAGGGGATGCCGGGCACACCGGGGACCGTAACCGTGGAGGTCAGTTCGCTGGATGCAGGAACCGGAGGTCCGCGCCGTACCTGGGTGGTCCACAACGGTCCGCAGTGGCAATCCCGGCCCGGGGAGCTCATGGTCCCGCCGAACCAGGCAGCCACGAACCCCGGCACCCCGTTGTGAATCAGCTCTCACTTGGCGGGTTTGGTTTTTGCCACGCGAAAAGTGCTGGTAGAGTTTCATGTCGTTGCCGAGCGCGAAGAGCTGGTTTTACCAGCGCCGTTCACGTTCAGCATCTGCCACGCACCTCTAGCTCAATTGGCAGAGCAATTGACTCTTAATCAATGGGTTCCGGGTTCAAGTCCCGGGGGGTGCACAGTTGAGGAAATCCGCCGCTCCGGCTCATGGAGCGGCGGATTTTTTTATGATCCGGGGCGGATCTGCTGCTGCCGCCCCGCTGCCTTTCGGCTCCGCAGGGTGGCCGCGGACCTGTTTAGGCAGGACGCAAAAAGGGTGGTAAAGTATTTTCCCGGTGCTGATCGCCGGGGAGTTTCATTCCGTAGGATCACCACCGCGCACCTCTAGCTCAATTGGCAGAGCAATTGACTCTTAATCAATGGGTTCCGGGTTCAAGTCCCGGGGGGTGCACAGTTGAGGAAAGCCCCGTGCGGACCGGCCACTGGCCGGGAGCACGGGGCTTTTCGTTTGCCCCCTGCTGCGTCACTGCCGGCCGCGGAGTCTTCCGGCGGCCGGGCCGCTTCCCGTAGCATCACTGGGGGTAAGGAGCCGCTGTCCAAGCGACTCAGCCTGCCGCTAGTCACGGGAGCCTGCCATGAGTGGTGAAGTCCGTATCGAGAACCCCGCGAAGGACACCTACGTATTGCGCAATACGAGTGGTGGAGAGCTCGACGAGGTGATGGTGGACCTCGCCCGGACCGGGGCAACGTCCCAGGACCTGCCTGCTGGAATGAACCTCGCCGCGGAAGAAGGTGTCGAATTCCACCTGCATCACCACGGCGGGTACCGTCCGCCGGGAAGCATGCATGTGCGATGGCGGGGCGGACCCGAATGGGTTGAAGTTCCGGTCACCTAGCTGTCCCGGCTCACATCCTGCCCCAGCGCGCCCGCGCCAGCGCGAAGATGCCGTAGCAGATGAGGCCGGCCGCAATCGCGAGGATCAGCGGCGCACCAAAGGAATAGTCCAGCAGGGCCTGCAGACCGCCGTCCAGCCCGGTTGACTCCTCCGCCCGGTGGTTGATGGCGGCGGCGATGAACAACATTCCCACCAAGACCAGAGCGATTCCCTTGCCCACATGGCCGGCCACGCCCAGCGCGTTGAGCAGGTGCCCGCGGCAGGTGTGGGCAAAGTGCCTCAGCTCGGGACGGAAGCGGCGTGCGCAGCCCTTGAAGACGAAGTACCCGCCAATCCCCAGGACGAGGGCACCCACGGCACCCAGTGCGGGGGAGCCCGCGGGTGAATCGATGACCGCGGCGCTGAAGTCCGCAGTACTGTCCCCGGAGTCCCGGCCCCGGCCGGCGGCGAACGCGGCGAACGTCGCAGCGACGCTCCCGTAGATCAGGACCAGGGACCCGGAGGAGACACCCTTGGCCAGTCTCTTCTTCAGGGGAGCGCGGCGCACGCGCACGGTGGCTTCGGCGAGCTGCCACAGTGCCAGTGCGGCGCAGGAGATGCAGCCTGCCCACATCAGCAGGGGGCCGAAGGGTTCGGATCGGGCAAGGGGCCCGATGGCGCCGCTGGTCTCCGCCTGCCCGTATCCACCGAAGGCAATGCCGGCGGCGATCGCACCGATCAGGATGTGGAGCAGGGCAAGGACCGCGAATCCGGACCGCGCAAGGACGTCAAGCCCCGTGCTGTCGGCCGCTTCTTCCAGCACCTCGGCCGTCTCGCTGCCGTCCCCGCTGGAGGTTTCCCGGTCTGGTTCTGCCGTCACTGCCACCTCCTTCCGCGGACTTTACCCCAGGTGTTTGGGGTTGTCGCAGCGCCGGCGAAGTGCGGGGGCATAAACACGGGAGGGGCACACCGTCATGGTGTGCCCCTCCCGTAAATAAGCTCGTTGTCCGGCCGCTACGCGGTCCGGGACGTTGTGTCCACCGGGACTTCGAGCGGTGCTTCCAGGGGTACCGGGAGGCCCGGCACATCCACTGCCATGTGCCAGCGCGGATTGCCCAGTTCACGGATGACGGTGCGCAGCTGGCTGCGGAGGTCCTCGGAAAGCAGCTCTCCGCCGTCGAGCAGGGTGCGTTCGATGTCCTGTGCCTCATGCAGGGCCTCAACGCCCGCGGGAGTGATGGACACCATGTGGCTGCGCTTGTCCAGGTCATTGCGGACACGCGTGACGTGCCCGTGCGCTTCGAGGCGCGCAAGGGTTTTGCCCATCGTCTGTGCCTGTACGCGGACCAGCTGCGCGAGGTGCGCCTGGGTCATGGGTCCCTGGCTGTCCAGGACTCCAAGGGCGATGACGCCCGCGTGGGTCACTCCTATACGAACAAGCCGCTCATTCCAGGCATGTTCAACCAGGCGGGCAGCTGTTGATAAGAGGCGACCGGTTGGCCAATGCTCCATATCCGGCATAAAACTGAACTCTTCCTTTCGAGTGCGGATTCACGCGGCCTGATCGGATAGCCTACAAATCCAGTGTCTAGGATAACCAACCGCAAGCCTGCTGTCGTCCTGTGACACAGCCTTTGCTCAATTGATACCTAAGGAGCCCAGTCTCTTATGTCGAAACTCACCCCCGGTGACCAGGCGCCCGACTTCACCCTGACGGCTTCGGACTCCTCGGCCCAGTCCCTGGCGGACCTGCGCGGCCGCAGCGTCATTGTTTACTTTTACCCGGCAGCAGCAACGCCCGGCTGCACTAAGGAAGCGTGCGATTTCCGGGACAACCTGAACTCGCTTGCCGCATCGGGGTACTCCGTCCTCGGCGTCTCCCCGGACAAGGTGGAGAAACTGGCGAAATTCGCCGCGGACGAGTCCCTGAACTTCCCGCTGCTCTCCGACCCGGACCACGCGGTGGCCGAGGCCTGGGGCGCCTGGGGCGAGAAGAAGAACTACGGCAAAACCTACGAAGGGCTCATCCGCTCCACCGTGGTTGTCGATCCCGAGGGCAAGGTTTCCCTCGCCCAGTACAACGTCCGAGCCACCGGCCATGTTGCCAAACTGCGCCGTGATCTCGGTCTCGACTGAACCTCGGGTACACTAAAGGCTGGCTTTCGCCGGGAAACCGGCCTGGCTGCCGCGCGCGAGTGGCGAAATTGGCAGACGCGCTGGATTTAGGTTCCAGTGTCTTCGGACGTGTGGGTTCAAGTCCCTCCTCGCGCACCACGGCAAAACACCCCGGCCATCAGGCCGGGGTGTTTTTCTTTGCCGTCAGGGCAGCGCCGCTAGGCTATGGAAGCATGTCAGCCGAACCAAAAGTCCGCACCATCACCGTACCGACCCGCCAGCTCCTTGATTCCCTCGCGCCGCTCCCCGGCGGAATGCGCGCAGTGCTATGGGACTTCGAATCGGATCCAGAGGGAGTTGACTACGCGGACATCGACGCCGTCGTTGCTCCCTACGCGGGCGGGAACGGCTGGCAGCAGGGCCTGCGGCGGGTGCCGAACCTCCTTCTCCTCCAGGCCCAGACCACCGGCTATGACGGTCTGCCGGAGGTGGCGGGCGGCGCCGCCGTTGCCAGCGCCGCGGGCGTCCATGCAGCCGCCACCGCTGAGCTCGCCGTCGGCCTGATGCTTGCCTCGCTGCGGGGTATCGATGCGGCCGTACGGGACCAGCAGGAGAGCCGGTGGAATCCCCACCGGTACCCCGGTCTTGCGGATCGGAAGGTCACGCTCGTTGGTGTGGGCGGAATCGGCCGGGAAATCGCCTCCCGCCTGGCGCCGTTCGAAGTGCGGCTCACCCGGGTGGGCAGCACGGCCCGGAACGACGACGGCGGCCGGGTCCACGGCGCGGATGAACTGGTGCGCCTGGCCGCGGATACCGAAGTCCTCGTGGTCATCACGCCGCTTAACGAATCCACCCGCGGCCTCGTCGGTGAACAGGTCCTCGCCGCCCTGCCGGACGGCGCGCTGGTGGTCAACGTGGCACGCGGACCCGTGGTTGACACGGACGCCCTGACCCGGGAGGTCGTATCGGGCAGGCTGCGCGCCGCCCTCGACGTCGTGGATCCGGAACCGCTGCCGGCCGGCCATCCCCTGTGGGGCTGCGCCAATGCCATCATCACCCCGCACGTCGGCGGGAACTCGGACGCGTTCACGCCACGGATCGAGGAGTTCCTGCGCCGGCAGGTACAGCGGCTGGCCGCCGGGGAAGATCCACTAAACCTGGTCCAGTCCGGACCCTGGAAGCGCGGCTGACGCCTACGCCAGGTCCAGGAAGACGTCCAGGAAGGAGTTGAAGTCGGACCGGTCACCGTGCTGGCGGAGGACCCGGTTCGTGCCCCCGGCTGCGGCCGGGAGTGCTGCCTCGGCTTCAACTCCGAAACGGAACACCCTTCCGGTGCTGGTTCCTACCTCATAGCTTCCCGGTGCCAGCTCATCGGCATGGGAAAGGTTGGTGGTATTTACCGCAGTGGGCGGTTCAAGGCCCTCCAGCGAACCGGTTTCGAACGGTGCGAACACCAGCTCGGGAGGACTCCACCGGTAGCCCAGGACAAAGTAGCCCGCTGAACCCGGCAGGGGAGTGGCGCAGACAAGGTTGTAGTCACCGTAATTCGGCATCTGGGAGTCGAAGACGCGGCGAAGGGCGGACTTCAGTTCGTCGCTGCCATGGCTTTCTTCCGGTCCTGTTTCCGCACTCATGCTCCCCAGTGTATGGACACGCACCCCCATCGGGGGAAGCGCGCCGGGGCTGCAGGCAAAGTTCATTCGGCTGTGCAGTCCGCGTAACCCGCGCGTAACACGGCCCCCGGCGCCGCCTCCGGATGCGCCGGCCCGGACGCGGAAGGAATAGGATTTTGCTATGACCACGGAGAGCACCCCTGACATCAAACCCCGCAGCCGAGTCGTGACCGACGGTATCCATGCGGCGCCTGCGCGCGGCATGTTCCGTGCGGTTGGCATGGGCGATGACGATTTCGCCAAGCCACAGATCGGTATTGCGAGTTCCTGGAACGAAATTACTCCCTGCAACCTCTCCCTGAACCGGCTGGCCCAGGGTGCCAAGGAAGGGGTGCACGCCGGAGGCGGGTTCCCCATGCAGTTCGGCACCATTTCCGTCTCTGACGGTATTTCAATGGGCCACGAAGGCATGCACTTCTCCCTGGTGTCCCGCGAAGTCATTGCCGACTCCGTCGAGACCGTGATGATGGCAGAGCGCCTGGACGGTTCGGTCCTGCTGGCCGGCTGCGACAAGTCCCTGCCCGGCATGCTGATGGCTGCCGCCCGCCTCGACCTCTCCAGCGTGTTCCTCTACGCCGGCTCGATCATGCCCGGCTTCGCCAAGCTCGAAGACGGAACCGAGAAGGAAGTCACCCTCATTGACGCCTTTGAAGCCGTTGGTGCCTGCGCCGCCGGCAAGATGAGCCTTAAGGACCTGGACACCATCGAACGGGCCATCTGCCCCGGCGAAGGTGCCTGCGGCGGCATGTACACCGCCAACACCATGGCCTGCATCGGCGAGGCACTGGGCATGTCCCTGCCCGGCTCGGCCGCACCGCCCTCGGCTGACCGGCGCCGCGACGAATTCGCCCGCAAGTCCGGCGAAGCCGTCGTGAACCTGCTGCGCAAGGGCATCACGGCACGCGACATCATGACCAAGAAGGCCTTCGAGAACGCCATAGCCGTCACCATGGCCTTCGGCGGTTCCACCAACGCCGTCCTCCACCTGCTGGCGATCGCCCGTGAAGCGGAGGTTGACCTCACGCTCGAGGACTTCAACCGCATTGGCGACAAGATTCCCCATCTGGGTGACCTCAAACCGTTCGGCCGCTACGTCATGTACGACGTCGACAAGATCGGCGGCGTGCCCGTCATCATGCGCGCGCTGCTCGACGCCGGCCTGCTGCACGGCGACTGCCTCACCGTCACCGGCAAGACCGTTGCCGAGAACCTCGAAGCCATCAACCCGCCGGATCCCGACGGCAAGGTGCTCCGTGCCATCGACAACCCGATCCACAAGACCGGCGGCATCACCATCCTGAAGGGCTCGCTGGCACCGGAAGGCGCCGTCGTAAAGTCCGCAGGCTTCGACGCCGATGTCTTCGAAGGCACCGCACGCGTCTTCGAGCGCGAGCAGGGTGCCCTGGACGCGCTCGACGCCGGCGGAATCCACGCCGGGGACGTCGTCGTCATCCGCTATGAAGGCCCCAAGGGCGGCCCCGGTATGCGCGAGATGCTCGCCATCACCGGCGCCATCAAGGGCGCAGGCCTGGGCAAGGACGTGCTCCTGCTGACCGACGGCCGCTTCTCCGGCGGCACCACCGGCCTGTGCATCGGCCACGTTGCTCCGGAAGCAGTCGACGGCGGGCCCATCGCCTTTGTTAAGGACGGCGACCGCATCCGCGTGGACATCGCAGCCCGCACCTTCGACCTGCTCGTGGAGCCCGAAGAGCTCGAAGCCCGCAAGGTCGGGTGGGAGCCGCTGCCGGCCAAGTTCACCAAGGGCGTCCTGTCCAAGTACGCCAAGATGGTCAACTCGGCTTCCACCGGGGCTTACTGCGGTTGAAACCTTCCCGAGGTGCGGCGCTGGAGCGCACCGCACCTCGGGGCCCTGGTTTCAACCTTATTAAGCCCTGCCGCCTTGAGGGGGAGGGTGCTGGAGACCCGCTAGCGCGGGCCTGACTCCTGCCATCTCGCCGAAATAGCAGAAACTGCTCGTTACAGGCCTCATACGAGCCGTTTCTGTCATCTCGGTGGGGTGGGGGATGGGTATGGCGGCGGGGCCCTTTCGTGGGGGAGGTCCAGAAGGTGGGACGGGATGTCCATATAATGAGACGGATGGGCCTCCGGTTGACACCGTTGCCGGAGGAGGGGAACACTGATCCTTATGCAGATCGTAACCGTCGTCCTTAGCAAGCGCGTGGCGTAACAGCCCGACTTGAAAAAGACGTCACGCGCGGACCCCTACGGAGCCAACAGGCACGAGGGGTTTTTTTATTGGCTTCAGAAAGCACAGAGACCGCTCCGGGCCTACCCTCCGGGCGGTACGCCGCATCAGAACAAATGGATATGTATCCGCAAAGGAAGTTTCCGATGAGTAAGGGATCGCCAGCCAGCCCGTCGCTGATGGCACAAAAGACCGGCCCGGCACGCCCCGCGCCGGCCAAGCACAAAGATGCAGCTTTTTCTGTTCATCCTGCTGAAGCCGTGGACACTCGTGTCCAGGGACCCAACAACGTAGTTCCGCCCACCGAGATGACCGGTTCGCAGGCCATCGTCCGTTCGCTGGAAGAGCTCGGAGTCGACGACGTCTTCGGGCTGCCAGGCGGTGCGATCCTGCCGACCTATGACCCGCTGATGGACTCCGCCAAGCTGCGTCACATCCTGGTCCGCCACGAACAGGGCGCCGGCCACGCTGCCGAAGGCTACGCCATGGTCACCGGCCGCGCCGGTGTCTGCATTGCGACGTCGGGCCCCGGCGCCACCAACCTGGTCACCGCCATCGCGGACGCACACATGGATTCGGTTCCCATGGTTGCCATCACCGGCCAGGTCAACAGCGCCGTGATCGGTTCCGACGCGTTCCAGGAAGCGGACATCGTGGGCATCACCATGCCGATCACCAAGCATTCCTTCCTGGTGACCAGCGCAGACGAGATTCCCCGGGTCCTGGCCGAAGCGTTCCACATTGCGACCAGCGGCCGTCCCGGCCCCGTCCTGGTGGACATCACCAAGGACGCGCAGCAGGCAACCACAACGTTCTCCTGGCCGCCGAAGATCGACCTGCCCGGCTACCGCACCGTGGTGCGCGGCCATTCCAAGCAGGTGCGCGAGGCTGCCCGCCTGATCGCCGCATCCCAGCGGCCGGTCTTCTACGTTGGCGGCGGCGTGCTGAAGGCAGACGCATCGGCTGAACTGCTGGAGCTCGCCGAAGAGGTTGGCGCTCCCGTGGTGACCACGCTGATGGCCCGCGGCGTGTTCCCCGACTCCCACAAGCAGCATGTTGGCATGCCGGGCATGCACGGTTCCGTCTCGGCAGTCACGGCCCTGCAGCAGTCGGACCTGCTGATCACCCTGGGGGCCCGTTTCGATGACCGCGTCACCGGCGTGCTGTCCTCCTTCGCACCGGGTGCCAAGGTCATCCATGCAGATATCGATCCGGCGGAAATCTCCAAGAACCGCACCGCGGACGTGCCGATCGTGGGTTCGGTCAAGGAAATCATCCCCGAACTCACCGAAGCGGTCCGCAGCCAGTTCGAAGCCTCCGGCTCACCGGACATCACCGCCTGGTGGGCGGTCCTGGACCGGATCCGGGAAACCTATCCCACGGGCTGGACCGAACCCGAAGACGGACACGTTGCCCCGCAGCAGGTCATCAAGCGCATCGGTGAGCTCACGGGGCCGGAAGGCGTCTACGTGGCAGGCGTGGGCCAGCACCAGATGTGGTCCGCCCAGTTCATCAACTACGAGCGTCCCCGCGCCTGGCTCAACTCGGGCGGCCTGGGCACCATGGGCTACTCCGTGCCGGCGGCCATGGGCGCCAAGGTCGGCAACCCGGACCGCGTGGTCTGGGCGATCGACGGCGACGGCTGCTTCCAGATGACCAACCAGGAGCTGGCCACCTGCCTGATCAACAACATCCCGATCAAGGTAGCCATCATCAACAACTCCTCCCTGGGCATGGTCCGCCAGTGGCAGACCCTGTTCTACGAATCCCGCTACTCCAACACGGACCTGAACACCGGCCACGACACCGTGCGGGTTCCGGACTTCGTGAAGCTCGCGGATGCCTACGGCTGCGTGGGCCTGCGCTGCGAACGCGAAGAGGACATTGACGCGACAATCGAGAAGGCACTGTCTATCAATGACCGCCCCGTCGTCATCGACTTCGTGGTCAGCCGCGACGCCATGGTCTGGCCGATGGTTCCCTCCGGAGTCAGCAACGACCTCATCCAGATTGCCCGCAACATGACGCCCACCTGGGAAGAGGAGGAGTAGGGGACATGGCACGCCACACCCTTTCCGTGCTCGTAGAAGACGTACCCGGTGTCCTGACCCGTGTTGCGTCCCTGTTCGCCCGCCGGGCGTTCAACATCAATTCTTTGGCCGTCGGCCCGTCGGAAGTTGCGGGCCTGTCCCGCATCACCGTCGTCGTCGAGGCTGAAGGTGACCTGCTGGAGCAGGTCACCAAGCAACTGAACAAGCTCGTCAACGTCATCAAGATTGTCGAACTTGTTCCCGAGTCTTCCGTGCAACGCGACCACATCTTGGTCAAGGTTCGCGCGGATGCCGCAACCCGGCTGCAGGTAACCCAGGCAGCCGAGCTGTTCCGTGCTTCAGTGGTAGATGTGTCTACAGACTCCCTGATCGTTGAGGCAACTGGCACCGCCGAAAAGCTCAATGCACTGCTCTCAGTGCTGGAGCCCTTTGGCATCCGCGAAATTGTTCAATCCGGAACGCTGGCCGTTGGCCGCGGCGCCAAGTCGATGTCCGACCGCGCCCTGCGCAGCGCCTAGTTCCACCCGCAAACCTTTATCCAAGACCAAACAGGAGATATTGAAGTGACTGACATGTATTACGACGACGACGCAGACCTGTCGATCATCCAGGGACGCAAAGTCGCCGTCATCGGCTACGGCAGCCAGGGCCACGCACACGCCCTGAGCCTGCGCGATTCCGGTGTTGATGTCCGCGTTGGCCTCAAGGAAGGCTCCAAGTCCCGCGCCAAGGCAGAAGCCGAAGGCCTGAAGGTCCTCAGCGTTGCCGACGCCGTTGCCGAAGCAGACCTGATCATGGTCCTCACCCCGGACCAGGTCCAGCGCTTCGTCTACGCCGAAGAGATCGCCCCGAACCTGAAGTCCGGCGACGCCCTGTTCTTCGGCCACGGCTTCAACATCCGCTACGGCTACATCCAGCCGCCGGCCGACGTCGACGTCGCACTGGTTGCTCCGAAGGGCCCGGGCCACATTGTCCGCCGCGAGTTCGAAGCAGGCCGCGGTGTTCCGGACCTGATCGCCGTCGAACAGAATGCCTCCGGCAAGGCCAAGGACCTGGCGCTTTCCTACGCCAAGGCCATCGGCGGCACCCGTGCAGGAGTCATCGAGACCACCTTCACCGAAGAGACCGAAACCGACCTCTTCGGCGAGCAGGCTGTCCTCTGCGGCGGCGCTTCCCAGCTGATCCAGTACGGCTTCGAAACGCTGACCGAGGCCGGCTACAAGCCGGAGGTCGCCTACTTCGAGGTGCTGCACGAGCTCAAGCTGATCGTTGACCTGATGGTTGAAGGCGGCATCGCCAAGCAGCGCTGGAGCGTCTCAGACACCGCTGAGTACGGCGACTACGTCTCCGGCCCGCGCGTCATCACCCCCGAGGTGAAGGAAAACATGAAGGCTGTCCTCGCGGACATCCAGAACGGTGCCTTCGCCAAGCGCTTCATCGATGACCAGGACGCCGGCGCTCCGGAGTTCAAGGAACTGCGCCAGAAGGGTGAGGACCACCCGATCGAGGCCACCGGCCGCGAACTGCGCAAGCTGTTCTCCTGGATCAAGTCCGACGACGATTACACCGAAGGCTCCGTCGCGCGTTAATTCCGCCGGTAACAAAGGCACGGATTCCCCGTGTCAGTTGCCGCGGCGCTACGCTTGAAAAGCAAGCCGTTTCGGTAAGGAGGCCGGGCCCTGCACGGGGTCCGGCCTTCGGCGTGAAATACCCAAAACCACATCGACACACAGCTAAAGAGGTCATCGGTGACTGCCACCAAACCAGTAGTACTTCTCGCGGAGGAACTTTCCCCGGCCACGGTTGAGGCCCTGGGCCCCGACTTTGAGATCCGCCAGACCGACGGCGCAGACCGTTCCCAGCTGCTCTCCGCCATCGCGGATGTCGACGCGATCCTGGTGCGCTCCGCCACCCAGGTGGATGCCGAAGCCATCGCCGCTGCCAAGAACCTGAAGGTCATCGCCCGCGCCGGCGTGGGCCTGGACAACGTGGACATCCGTTCCGCCACACAGGCCGGCGTCATGGTGGTCAACGCCCCGACGTCGAACATCATCTCCGCTGCCGAACTGACCGTCGGCCATATCCTCTCCCTCGCCCGCCACATTCCGCAGGCGTCCTCCGCCCTCAAGGGCGGGGAGTGGAAGCGCTCCAAGTACACCGGCACCGAGCTGTTCGAGAAGAAGGTCGGCATCATCGGCCTGGGCCGCATCGGTGCCCTGGTGGCAGCCCGTGTCCAGGGCTTCGGCACTGAGGTCCTGGCCTATGACCCGTACATCACCTCTGCGCGTGCCGCCCAGCTGAACGTCAAGCTGGTCACGCTGGACGAGCTGCTGGAACAGTCTGACTTCGTGACCATCCACATGCCCAAGACGCCGGAGACGGTTGGCATGCTCGGCGCCGAGGCGTTCGAGAAGATGAAGGACACCGCCTACGTGGTGAACGTGGCCCGCGGCGGCCTCGTGGACGAAGACGCGCTCTACACCGCCCTGACCGAAGGCAAGATCGCCGGCGCCGGCGTCGACGTCTTTGTGAAGGAGCCCAGCACCGACCTGCCCTTCTTCGCCCTGGACAACGTCATTGTGACCCCGCACCTGGGAGCCTCCACCGACGAAGCGCAGGAGAAGGCGGGGATTTCCGTCGCGAAGTCGGTCCGCCTGGCCCTGGCCGGTGAACTGGTGCCCGACGCCGTGAACGTCGCCGGCGGCGTCATCGCCGAGGACGTCCGCCCAGGCATCCCTCTGATCGAAAAGCTGGGCCGGATCTTCACCGCACTGGCGCACGATTCAATGACCGCCATCGACATCGAGGTAGCCGGAGAAATCGCGTCACTGGACGTGAAGGCGCTGGAACTGGCCGCGCTGAAGGGCATCTTCACCGACATCGTCTCGGAGCAGGTTTCCTACGTGAACGCTCCGGTGCTGGCTGAGCAGCGCGGCATTGCCGTCCGCCTCATCACCACGCCCGACGTTGACGACTACCGGAACCTGCTCACCATCCGGGGCGCGCTCTCCGACGGCACTCAGCTCGAGGTTGCCGGCACGCTGACCGGCCCCAAGCAGATCCAGAAGCTGGTGGGCGTCAACGGCTACGACCTTGAAATCCCGATCAGCGAACACCTGCTGGTGCTGATCTACCAGGACCGCCCCGGCGTCATCGGCGCACTGGGCCGCATCCTGGGCGAAGCGGAAATCAACATCGCCGGCATGCAGGTGGCCCGCAACTCCGAGGGTGGCCAGGCCCTGTCCCTGCTGACGGTGGATTCCTCCGTGCCGCAGGACGTCCTGGAAACCGTCCGCGATGCGATCGGTGCAACCGTGGCACGCGAAGTGGACCTGCAGGACTAAGTCGCCTTGCGTTGAGCAGAGGCCGGTTCCGTTTGGAGCCGGCCTCTGCTGCGTCCGGGGGAGCAGCACAGCGGTCCCGGCCTCCACCCGCAGTACGACGCCGCTGCCGCCGGGTTCACGCTGAGAGCCGATGTGCGTGCGGGGTCCGCCGGGACAGGATGGATCCATGAGTGAATCCCTGCCCGGCGCAACCCTGCTTGCAGCCGCCAACCTGACTAAGAACTACGGAAACTCGACCGCACTGGCCGGTGTCAGCCTGCAGGTGCGGGCCGGAGAGGCTACTGCCGTCATGGGCGCCTCCGGATCGGGCAAGACCACCCTGCTGCACTGCCTGGCAGGGATCGTGCTGCCGGACGCCGGCACCGTCAGGTATTCCGGCGCTGCGCCGGTGGAAGTCAGCTCCCTTAATGACGGGGCCCGCTCGGCGCTGCGCCGCACCGAGTTTGGCTTCGTATTCCAGCAGGGCCTGCTGATTCCCGAGCTGACCGCCGGCGAAAACGTGGCGCTGGCACTGATGCTCAACGGAACCCCGCGCCCGGCCGCCGAGCAGCAGGCCGTTGCCGCCCTTGCAGCGCTGGGACTGGCCGGGATGGAAGGACGCCGGATAGGAGAGCTCTCCGGCGGGCAGGCCCAACGGGTGGCCATAGCGCGGGCCCAGGTCAACGGTGCCCGGGTTCTGTTCGCGGACGAGCCCACAGGGGCTCTTGACTCGCGCACCTCCGCGGAGGTGATGGCACTGCTGCTGCAGTCCGTGGCGGGAACCGGACGCGCCCTCGTGGTGGTCACGCATGATCCCGAAGTCGCCCGCTGGTGCAGCAGGGTAGTCACACTGGCCGACGGCCGGATTGTTGCGGACACGGCTGAGGTGGCCCGATGAGTGCGTCCGGCGCCGTCGCCCGGGCGGTGGATTCATCCCCGTGGGCGGTACCGCTGCGGCTGACATGGCTGCTGAACCGGCCCGGCACCGCGGGATCCGCTGCCGCGCTGCTGCCCGCAGCGTCCTTTGCCGTCGTCACCACGCTGCTCCTGACCGTGCTCGCCGGAGCCCTGTCCTTCACCCAGTGGGGCGATGACGAGGGGAACCTGTACCTGCTGCTGGCTGCCTTTGCCCTGATCCTGCTGGTCCTGCCGCTCCTGACACTGGGTGGATCAGCTGCACGCCTGTCCGCCCGGCGCCGTGACGAACACCTCTCGACCCTCCGGCTGCTCGGCGCCTCCGCCCGGACAGTCCGGCAGGTCACGGTCCTGGAAGCCGCTGCCCAGGCTTTCGCCGGAGCCCTCGCCGGTGTCCTCGGCTACGTCGTGCTCGCCCCGTTCGTCCAGCTGATCCATTTCCGCGGCGCGGCACTGGGAAGTGCCTACTGGCTGCATCCTGGTGCCGCAGCCGCCGGAGTTGCCGCCGTCGTCGTCCTCGCCGCAGTCAGCTCCGTGATCAGCCTCCGCCGCGTGGTCATTTCTCCGCTGGGTGTGCGCACCCGGGCCGATGCCCAGAAAGTCCATTGGTCACGTGCCGGCATCGCAGTGCTCATTGTGGGACTCTGCGTAGCCGGGCTGATGACTCCGGTCGGCGCGGCGGCGATTGCACTGGCCATCATCTTCGCAGCCTTCGCCGGCGGCCTCGCCGTGCTGAACCTGGTGGGCCCGTGGCTCGTGGCCCGCTCCGCCGGACTGCGCCTGCGGCGGGCAGCCACTCCGCAGGCGCTGCTCGCAGCCCGGATTATACTGGATGCCCCGAAGGCAGCCTGGCGGCAGGTCAGCGCACTGTCAATGGTCTGTTTCACCGCCGTCGTTGCCGGGGCCGGGGCCGCCCTGCTGCAGACCGCACAGTCCGGAGGGCCGGAAGACTTCCTGATCCAGGACATTATGACCGGAGTCTTGATCACCGTGATCGCCGGTTTCCTGATGGTTGCCTGCTCCGCAGGTATCAACCAGGCAGCGACAGTCCTGGACCGTGCGGAGCTGTACCGCAGCCTGCACCGGATGGGAATGCCCCGGGACGTGATCGACGCGGCGCGCACCGGCGCGGTGATGCAGCCCGTGGTGCTGGTCAGTACGGCGTCCGCGGCCGTTTCCGGGGCGCTGCTCTTCCCTGTAGTCGGTGCCGCCCTGATTTTCAATCCGGTGGCCATGGGGTTCCTTGCGGCCTCCGTGGCGGTGGGAATCCTGCTGGTCCGGGCCGGGCTCGCGGCCACCTCTCCGGTGCTCACCTCGGTGCTGGAGGCCGACGCTCACTGACACACGCTGCTTCGGGCCGGGGCCGTGCCCGGCCCGAAGCGACAAGCCGCGCCGAAACAGGGTAATTTTCTAGTGTGACTTCAACCGACTCCAAGACTCCGTTCTACATCACCACAGCCATCTCCTACCCCAACGGCCAGCCGCACATCGGCCACGCGTACGAGCACATCGCCACCGATGCGATGGCCCGCTTCAAGCGGCTGGACGGCTACGACGTCTTCTTCATGACGGGTACGGACGAGCACGGGCTCAAGATGCAGCAGTCCGCGGACAAGGAAGGCATCACCGCCAAGGAACTGGCAGACCGCAACTCCGCTGCCTTCCAGCAGATGGAAGCGGACATGGGCACTTCCTATGACCGGTTTATCCGCACCACGGACGCGGACCACTATGCCGCCGCCCAGGCCATCTGGAGGCGCATGGAGGAGAACGGCGACATCTACCTGTCCAAGTACTCCGGCTGGTACTCCGTCCGCGACGAGGCGTATTACGGCGAAGACGAAACCGAAGTCCGTGAGGACGGCGTGCGCTACTCCAAGGAAACCGACACTGAGGTGACCTGGACGGAAGAGGAGAGCTACTTTTTCCGCCTCTCGGCCTACCAGGACAAGCTGCTGGCGCTGTACGAGTCCCAGCCGGACTTCGCCGCACCGCGTTCCCGCTTCAACGAGGTCATCAGCTTCGTCAAGGGCGGACTCGAGGACCTCTCCATTTCCCGCACCACCTTTGACTGGGGCGTTCCGGTTCCCGGCAACCCGGACCACGTGATGTATGTGTGGGTGGACGCGCTGACCAACTACCTGACCGGCGTCGGCTTCCCGGACACGGAGAGCGAAACCTTCCGGAAGTACTGGCCGGCCGACGTCCATGTGATTGGCAAGGACATCTCCCGCTTCCACGCCATTTTCTGGCCGGCGTTCCTGATGTCCGCGAAACTGGAACTGCCCAAGCGGATCATGATCCACGGCTTCCTGCACAACAAGGGCGTCAAGATGTCCAAGTCGCTGGGCAACGTGGTGGCGCCCAAGGACTGGGCGGACCAGTACGGGCTCGATTCAGTCCGCTTCTTTCTGCTGCGCGAAGTGCCCTTTGGTGCGGACGGCTCCTACAACCATGAGGCCGTGGTGGGACGGATGAACTCCGACCTCGCCAACAACCTGGGCAACCTCGCCCAGCGTTCCCTGTCCATGGTGGCCAAGAACTGCGCCGGTGCGGTTCCGCAGCCGGGGGAGTTTACGGACGAGGACAAGGCACTGCTCGAGGCCGCCGGAAAGCTGCTGGACGTTTCCCGCGAGGCGTATGACGTGCAGGACTTCCACGGTGCGCTCGAGGCCACCTGGAAGGTCCTCGGCGATACCAATGCCTACTTCGCCGAGCAGGCCCCGTGGGTGCTGCGGAAGACCGACGTCGAGCGCATGAACACCGTGCTGTACGTGACGCTGGAAGTCCTGCGGATCGTCGCCATCCTCATCCAGCCGGTCATGCCGGTCAGTGCCGGCAAGCTGCTGGATGTACTGGGCCAGCCCGACGGCGACGCCCGCGCCTTCGCCGCGCTGGGCACCCCGCTGGTCCCCGGCACCGAACTGCCCGCTCCGGCGCCGATCTTCCCCAAGTACGAAGAGCCGGCGGAGTAAACCTAAACGAGATGACAGAAACTGCACGTACCAGCGCTGGTACGTGCAGTTTCTGTCATCTCGGTGGAGGGGAAGGCTAGGTGAGGAAGCGGGCGGGAACGGTATCCTCCATGACCTTCGCGACGGCGTCCTGCTGGTTCCGGGCGAGCTCGAGCAGTTCGCGGATCCGCGGGGCGTGGAACCGGTGGTCGTGGGCGGAAAGTACCAGCAGGGTCCGGTAGAGGCACTCCTTTGCGCGCACAATCGACTGCAGTGTCTCAAGTTCCAGCTGGCCGGTGGTTCCTTTCCCGGTGCTGAGCGGATTGATGGGGCCGAGCCTGCCGCCGGCCGCGCCAACCAGTGCCAGCGCCTTCTTGAAGCGGCTGCGCTGGTAGCCCAGCGCCAGGATCAGGGTTTCAAGCTCATCCCGCTCGTCGGAAATCTGCTGAACCAGGTCCGCGAAGACACTCTCGTGCTCGGTTCCCTCCCAGGTTTCCCGGGCGGCCTTGAAGAGGCGGACTCCGGTCTCTGCACCCAGCAGGTGATCATCCAGGTAAGCGGCCAGTGATTCGTGGCGGGGCGTGCGGCCGGTTTCTTTCTGCGGCATGGCGGCTCCTTTTTCTGTTCCTGGCACGGCTGACAGCGCCGGCTCGGGTTATCAGTATGCTGTGTATCTTTGCAGATCAGAGGCATAAAGCGCGAGGCGGCACCCATCGGGTACCGCCTCGCGCCTTATCTGCGGCCGCTAGTCTGCGGCCAGTCCGGCGACGGGGGAGAGCCGCGCTGCCCGGCGGGCCGGGAGCAGGGATGCGCCCAGCCCCGCCACCAGGGCCACGGCCAGCACGCCGGCCAGCTGGACCCACGGCAGTGCCGGTGTCACATCGGCGAAGCCGCCCAGGGCGGACTGCGCGCCAAGCCACCCGTACACCGCTCCGAGTCCGAGCCCAAGCAGGGCCGCCACTCCGGCGATCAGCACCGCCTCCAGTCCCAGCATGCCGCGCAGCTGGCCCTTGGTCAGGCCCAGTGCCCGCAGCAGCGAGGATTCCCGGGTCCGCTCCAGGACGGAGAGGGACAGGGTGTTGGCCACGCCCACCAGGGCAATGACGACGGCGACGCCCAGCAGTCCGGTGACCACCATCAGCAGCACGTCGATGACCTGTTCAAAGGCAGCGCGCTCGATGGCGGCGCCCGTGACCTGGTAGTCCTGGATGTTCAGGGCCTCCGCGAGGGCTGTCTGGAGTTCCATGATGGACGGCGTGTTCAGGCCGTCGGCGACGGCGATCCACAGCATCGGCTGTGCGCGGAACTGTTCCGGGGTCTGTTCCTCCGGTACGCCGCCCAGCAGCCGCGCGGTGTCAGTGCTTACCAGCGGGGAGAAGTTGCGGCTCTCAGAAGTCACAATCTTCAGTTCCACGTCTCCTGCGGCACCGCGCACGGTGAGCATCTCTCCTTCGGTGCCCTGCGGCATGGTGATGGTGCCCGCTTCGGGAACCATGGAAGCGTCCTGCAGGACTTGGCTGTCAGCAGGGTCCAGGGAGTAGACCGGAACTTCTTCACCATCCCTGTCGATCAGGCCGGCGACCGGAAGGAAAGCTGCTTGGTCCACGTGGTCAACGGCCGCTGCTGCGGCTGCGTCCTTCGCGGTGAACGGCGATTCCACCGGAATGGCTCCGCTGACGGTGACGTCCACCGGGAACTCGCCGGCGAGCGTGTCGTTGAACGCGCTCCGGGCGGTGGCAGCGCCCGTCATCATCATGACCACCAGGGTGACGCCGATGAGCAGCGCAGAGGAGGTGGCGGACGTCCGCTGCGGATTACGGACGGCGTTGACCGCTGCCAGTTTGCCAGGTACGCCGAGCGGGGAGGCGAGGAAGCCCACGGCACGGACCAGCGGCGGGATGAAGAGCGTGGAGCACATCAGGATGCCCACGAAGCTCAGGATGCCGCCCGGGAGCGCGACCAGCAGGTCTCCCTGGGAAGCACCGTAGCCCAGCAGTGCGGCACCCGCGGCGGTCAGCACGAGGCCCGACACCAGCCGGACGCGCCCCTTGCGGGTACCGGCCCGGACGTCATCTGCGGGACGGAGGGCTGCGAGCGGTGCCACGGCAGTCGCCGCCCGGGCAGGAACTAGGGCCGCGAGGACAGTGAGGATCACGCCTGCCGCAATCCCTGCCGCGACTGCCAGCGGGGGAACATCCAGGGTGGCGAAACCGCTTTCCGGCAGGGTCCGCAGGTAGGCCACGATTCCGCCCACCAGTCCCACGGCTGCCAGCACACCGATAATCGAGGACACGATGCCGACCAGCAGCGCCTCCACGAGGACGGAGCGGCGGATCTGCGACCGGCCGGCGCCGATGCAGCGCAGCAGGGCGAGCTCGCGGGTGCGCTGGGCCACCAGGACCGAGAAGGTGTTGGAAACTACGAGGGCGCAGACCAGCAGGGCAACCGCGGCGAAAGCGAGCAGGATGACAGTCAGGCTGTCCTGGCCGCCGGTGAAGCCGGCCATGAGTTCGGTGGTCTCTTCCTCCACCGTGCGAACAGTGACCGCCTTGATGCCGGCGTCGCTGAGTGCCTGCGTCAGCGCCGTCTGGACTGCCGTCGCGGACGCGTTGTCCGCCAGGGCGAGCTGGATGGAGTCGAAGCCGAACTCCAGGTTGGCGAAGGGGGCGACCGTTGCTGCGGTCGCGTAAAGCTGGGTGGCGCCCATCGAGCGCGGATCGGAAGAGGCCTCAACGAGTGCCGTCACCGTGAGCGGAGTTTCATCACCCTCCAGATTGTCCGAGGACACCACGGGCAGTACCGAGCCGATGGTAATGCCCCGGCGGTCGGCGGTCTGCTCATCGATGGCAACCTCACCGGTAGCTGCCGGGAGGCTGCCCTTCACGACGTCCACCGGCAGCAGGGAAACGTCGTCCGGAAGATTGGCCAGGACGGCGTAGGAGCTTCCGCGGCCGTCCCGAACCGCCACGGAGGAAGAGAGCACCGCGTAGGTGTCTTCCACACCGTCAGCGCTGCCGGCCACCTCCGCCGTCTGCTCGTCGAGGGTTGCCCAGGAGCCGGCGTCGTCGTCGTAAGCGGCCGAAAGCACCAGGTCTGCGTTGCGGAAGCTCTGTCCGACGCTCTGGGTCAGGGAAGCCTTCGAGGAGGCGTTGATGATCAGGGTGGCGGTGAGGAAGCCGACGGCGATCATCACGGCCACGCCGACGGCGATGAAACGCCGGGCATTGAGGCGCACCTGCGCCAGGGCTACCTGCAGCACCGTTATGCCCCCAGCTTCGTCAGCGCTGCCAGTACGCTTTCCGGCGTGGGGTTGTTCAGCTCGCCCACGAGCGCGCCGTCATTCATCAGCACCACGCGGTCCGCGTAGGAAGCAGCTACTGGATCATGGGTGACCATGATGATGCTCTGGCCCATCTCGCGTGAGGAACGCCGCAGCAGCGAGAGGACTTCGGCGCCCGAGCGCGAATCGAGGTTGCCGGTGGGCTCGTCACCGAAGATGACGTGCGGGCGGGTCAGCAGCGCGCGGGCAACTGCGACGCGCTGCTGCTGGCCGCCGGAAAGTTCATGGGGACGGTGCTTGAGCCTGCCCTCGAGGCCAAGGGTGCGCGTGATCTCGGCGAGCCAGGCGGCATCAACCTTGCCGTTGGCAAGGGACACCGGGAGGGTGATGTTCTGTTCGGCGGTCAGCGTGGGGACCAGGTTGAAGGACTGGAACACGAAGCCGACGCTGTCGCGGCGCAGCCGAGTGATCTCAGCATCCTTGAGGGAAGTGATTTCGGTTCCGCCAATCCAGATGTGGCCTGAGTCGGCGCTGTCCAGGCCGGCGAGGCAGTGCATCAATGTGGATTTGCCCGAGCCGGAGGGGCCCATGATGGCGGTGAAGGTGCCGGTTTCGAAGCGGACGTCGACGTCGCGCAGGGCGTGAACGGCGGTGTCGCCTTTTCCGTAGGTCTTGTTCAGGGCCTGCGCGGCGGCGGCAGCCGTGGAGCTGCCGGGTCCCGGCGCAGCGGAGTGCTCAGTAAGGGTTGTCATGCCCTCTACGCTATTGGCGGCGGCATGCCCGGCACATCGGGTCAGGGGCGGGTATGTTCCACGCCCCTTCTCATCCCGTGGGTGGAACCGGCCCCGCCAGCCGGTAGGACTCCGGCAGCAGCTCCTGCGCCGCTGCTTCTGCGGACACCATGGGTACCTCCGGGGAGTTACGGCGTGACGATTCCCGTCTCATAGGCGATCACGACAGCCTGGACGCGGTCCCGCGCCCCGAGCTTGGCCAGGATGTGCCCTACGTGGGTCTTCACGGTCGCTTCGGAGAGGAAGAGCTTCGCAGCGATCTCCGGGTTGGACAGCCCGCCCGCGATGAGGGCAAACACCTCGCGCTCGCGGGGAGTAAGGGTCTCCACGCTGGCGGCATGCCGGCTCACTTCCGGGGTGGGCTCGCGCAGCATGGGCGCCACGTGGTCCAGCAGCCGGCGGGTGGTGGACGGCGCTATCACCGCGTCCCCGCGGTAGACGGTGCGGATGGCCTCGAGCAGTTCCTCGGGCGGTGCGTCCTTGAGCAGGAAACCGCTGGCACCGGCCCGGATGGCGGACAGCGCGTACTCGTCGAGGTCGAAGGTTGTCAGCACCACCACCTTGATTTCCGTTCCCTGCGAGCCGGCCTCCGCAAGGATCCGCGCGGTTGCCTCAATGCCGTCCATGCCCGGCATCCTCACGTCCATCAGCACGACGTCGGCAGCGGCCTGGGAGAGCACCCGCACGGCTTCGGCCCCGTTGCCGGCCTCGGCGGTCACCATCAGGTCCGGCTGGGAGTTGATCAGCATCTTGAAGCCGCCGCGGACGAGCTGCTGGTCATCGACAAGGGCTACGCGGATGGGCGCGGCGGGCTCAGTCTCCCCGGGAGCACCGGGGGAGGGGATGGTCATGCGTTAGGCCTCCGTATAGGGAATGAATGCGGCGACGCGGAATCCGCCGCCGGGGGCGGGAGCGGCCTCCAGGGTTCCATCGTAGAGCGCCACGCGTTCCTTCATGCCGATGATGCCCTGCCCTGCGCCGGGGGTGCGGGGCGCGCCGTCGGTGGTCCTGTCTCCGTCCCGGACCGGATCCGCGCCGGCTCCCCGGCCGTCGTCGGTCACCGTGATGCCCAGTCCGCGCGCGGTCCAGTCCAGGTCCACCTTGGCCCGGGCCTGCGGACCGGCGTGCTTCAGCACATTGGTCAGCGCCTCCTGGACCACCCGGTAGGCCGTGAGTTCGGCGCCGGCTGGCAGGGACCGGCGCATGGCACCCGCGGTGATGATCTGCACGTCCACTCCCGCGCGCTTGACGCCGTCCACGAGGTCCCCAATGTCCGCCAGCGACGGCAGCGGACGGGTAGACGCGCCGTCGTCACCGCGGAGCACTCCGAGCAGGCGCCGCATCTCGCGCAGCGACCCCCTGCCGGTCTCTGCGATGGTGCCCAGCGTCGCCGCAGCGATCTCCGGGTCCTGGGCGCTCGCATACCTGGCGCCGTCGGCCTGCGTAATGATGACCGACAGCGAGTGCGCCACGATGTCATGCATTTCGCGGGCGATATGGGTACGTTCGTCAGCAGCTGCCAGGTCCCGTTCCTGCTGGCGTTCAACTTCCAGGCGGCGGGCCCGGTCACGCAGCGACTCCATGGCCAGTCGCCTGGTCCGGGTCAGGTCGCCGAAGGTCCAGGAGACCAGGACCACCGCTTCGACCGCTACGAGGGCGATGATCCAGAATCCGATCATGCCCACGTGGACGCCGGAGACCGTGCCGGGCTCCGTGCTGAAGGAGATGTAGGGGCGCACCAGGTACTGGAGGATCAGCAGCACGCCGCCGATCAACGCGAGGGCAAGCCCGCCGAGGCTGGCCCAGCGCGGGGCGTAGGCGGCGAGGGCGTGCACCATGACGAGGACGAAGAAGTCTGCAGGCAGGCCGGTCTCCGGGACCGCGGGAAGCTGGATCAGGCAGGCCGCGGCCATCACCGCTGCTGCCGGGACCGGTCTGGTGCGGCGCCAGGCCAGCGGGAGGCAGATGGCGACGGACAGGACGAACTCGCGCAGGCCGGTGCTGCCTCCCGCCAGCAGGAAAGGAATTGCGAAAAACAGGATGGCCAGCAGTGCACCGAAGAGGTCCACGATGAAGGGATTCGCCTGGGTCCAGGCATAGATACGGCGGTGCAGGAGCATGGACAACAACTTTAGGCCCGCACTGCGGTCCCTACCTCATGCCATGGTCTGATTTGCCGTTCGGGCGGAGGGGCGTCATCCCAGGATGGCGACACGTTCCGTCGTGCCGCGGTCGTGCGTCTCATTATGCGAGACATGTTGACCGCCATCTGGACGCTCTTCCTAGAATTGCAGCATGAGCGAAGAAGCGTCGAAGGTCATCTCACTGGCAGTCATCCCCGGAGACGGAATCGGTCCCGAAGTCACGGCCGAGGCCGTCAAGGTCCTCAAAGCCGTCACCGCGTCCGGCCCCGCGCAGTTCGATCTCACCGAATACCAGCTCGGTGCCGAGCACTGGCTGCGCACCGGGGAAACGCTTCCGGATGAGACCCTCGAGGCAATTAAGAAGCACGACGCTATCCTCTTCGGTGCCGTCGGCGCCGCCCCGGGAGACGCCAAGATGCCCTCGGGCCTGATCGAGCGGGAGATGCTCCTGAAGCTGCGCTTCAGCCTGGACCACTTCGTCAACCTGCGCCCGTCCAAGCTCTACCCGGGAGTCACCAGTCCGCTGGCCCATCCCGGCGAGATCGATTTCGTTGTGGTGCGGGAAGGAACCGAGGGCCCGTACGTCGGCAACGGCGGTTCGCTGCGCACCGGAACGCCGCAGGAAATCGCCACCGAGGTTTCGCTCAATACTGCCTACGGCGTCGAGCGCGTAGTTCGCGACGCGTTCCGCCGCGCCAGCGACCGGCCGCGCCGCAAGCTGACCCTGGTCCACAAGCACAACGTCCTGGTCTATGCGGGCAGCCTCTGGAAGCGGACCGTCGAGGCCGTGGCCGCGGAGTTCCCCGAGGTGGAGGTGGATTACCTGCACGTCGACGCCGCCACGATCTTCCTCACCACGGATCCGTCCCGCTTTGACGTCATTGTCACGGACAACCTGTTCGGGGACATTCTCACCGACCTCGCGGCTGCCGTCACCGGCGGTATCGGCCTGGCGGCCTCCGGCAACATCAACATGGAGGGCACGTTCCCGTCCATGTTTGAACCGGTGCACGGTTCCGCTCCGGACATCGCAGGCCAGCAGAAGGCGGATCCCACCGCCGCGATCCTCTCCGCAGCCCTGCTCCTGGCGCACCTCGGTTTCACGGATGAAGCCGCCCGCGTGGAACAGGCAGTGGAAGCCGACGTCGCTGCCCGCGCAGGAAACACGCGCACCACCGCGGAAATCGGCGATGCGATCGCCGCGGCTGTGTCATAAGCTCAACAGTGACCCGATCAACAGGAAGACGAACGACGGCCGCGCCGTTCACCGTGGAGGAATAATGTCTGTCAGCGCTCTGGAATTCACCCAGAAGCTATCCACCCAGCCCAAGTCTGAGCAGGAACGCGCCGCGATCCTGGCCGACCCGGGTTTTGGAAACCACTTCACGGACCACACCGCCGTCATTGACTACCGTGTTGCGGAGTCCGGCGAAGGCGCATGGGAAAACGCGCGCATTGAACCCTACGGGCCAATTGCCATGGATCCCGCTGCATCCGTGCTGCACTACGGCCAGGAAATCTTCGAAGGGCTGAAGGCCTACCGGCACGGGGACGGTTCCGTCTGGACCTTCCGCCCCGAGGCCAACGCCGCGCGCCTGAACGCTTCGGCTCGCCGCCTTGCCCTGCCCGAGCTGCCCGAGGAACTGTTCCTCGAATCGCTGAGCCGGCTTGTCGCCGTCGACCGCGACTGGGTGCCTTCCGGTGACGGTGAATCCCTGTACCTGCGCCCGTTCATGATCGCCACCGAGGCGTTCCTGGGCGTCCGTCCCGCCCGTGAGGTGTCCTACCGCGTGATCGCCTCACCGGCAGGCAACTACTTCGGCGGAGAACTGAAGCCGGTTTCGATCTGGCTTTCCACCAAGTACGCCCGCGCGGGCCGCGGCGGCACCGGCGAAGCCAAGTGCGGCGGCAACTACGCAGCCTCGCTCATCGCGCAGATGGAAGGCGAAGCGAACGGCTGCAAGCAGGTCCTGTTCCTGGATGAGTTCAATGACAACGCCGTTGAAGAGCTGGGCGGCATGAACGTCTTCTTCGTCTTCAAGGACGGACGCCTTGTGACACCGGCGCTCTCCGGCACCATCCTGCACGGAATCACGCGCGACTCGGTGCTCCAGCTGGGCCGAGACCGCGGACTGACGGTGGAAGAACGCAAGATCACCCTGGACGAATGGCGCGACGGCGTTGCCTCCGGAGATATCACTGAGGTCTTCGCCTGCGGAACCGCAGCAGTGATCACCCCCGTCGGGGAACTGAAGTCTGAAACCGAGACGATCGGCTCTCCAGAAGCAGCTGCAGGTGAAGTAACCATGTCCATCCGGCGTGAACTGTTGGGGATCCAGACCGGTGCCGTGGAGGACACCCGCGGCTGGCTGACCCGCCTGGCCTAGGGGAGAGCATGAGTACATCGGCGCAGCCGGCACCGGGCCGGATAGTCAGCAGTACCCCGCTGGCCCGGTACCGGCTGGCCGATAACCCCGGGCCCATGAGCCTTGACGGCACCAAGAGCTACGTCCTTGCGGCCGAGCCGGGCGGACCGTGCGTCATCGTCGACCCCGGGCCGGCCGATGAAGAGCACCTTGCCGGACTGGCTGCTGCAGGGAAAGTGGAACTGGTGCTGATCACGCACCGTCATCCGGACCATACCGAAGGCGCGGAGCGCTTCCATGAACTCACCGGTGCTCCTGTCCGGGCCGCGGACCCCGCGTTCTGCTTCAGCGGTTCTCCGCTCCAGGACGGGGAGACCATCTCCGCCGGGGGAGTGGAAATCCAGGTACTGGCAACTCCGGGGCACACCTCGGATTCGGTGTGTTTCTTCCTCCCTGCGGACGGACCCAGCGGGTCTGTCCTTACCGGGGACACCATCCTGGGCCGGGGGACCACCGTCCTGGATTACCCGGACGGAACCCTGCAGGACTTCATGGCCAGCCTGGAGAAGCTTGGCCGGCTGGGACCGGCCACCGTGCTGCCGGCCCACGGACCCGATCTTGAAAACCTTGAATCCGTTGTCCTGACCTATCGGGACCACCGCGATGAGCGGCTGGCTCAGATCCGGGGGGTGCTCAGCCTGCTGGGTGACGACGCCACGGTTGAGCAAGTTGCCAATGCGGTCTATGCCGACGTACCCGCAGCGGTCCGGGCTGCGGCCGAATTGTCCGTAGCTGCACAGCTGGAGTACCTCAGGGTCCGTGGCTAACGCCTGAACCGTGTGAGCACTCCCACCCGATTCGGACTTGCACGGCGCAGGGGAGTCTTCCCTAAAATGGAAATGCGCCGATACGCGGGGAAGGATCCCTGGAACCGTGGAGAAGCGCAGCACCTGGCCCGCAAGTTCGTGCAGGAGGTCACAGCCCTGCCGAGTTGCGCAGGGCTCAGTGGATGTGTAAAGTAGAACGAGTTGCCGCGGGGCCGAACAGGCCGGACGGCAGCAAAACCCACACGAATCAACCGGGTAAAACCGGGCGGTTTGGCATGGGTCCGGAAGGGCTTTTACAGCCGGTTTGGATGGAATTCCACGGAATTCACCGAATTGCTAAAACGGTCCGGATGGAATATGCTGGTAAAACACACAGCGGTGCGAAAAGAAAACAAATATTCCCCTTGAGGGAATGGTTTTCCGAGTAGACCGGATGTGCCTGTTGTTTGAGAACTCAATAGTGTGCCAAGTTTATTGATACCGATTATTTTAATTGGTTGAATTGGCTGTCCCGCCCACCCCGTGGGT
>NZ_WACG01000015.1 GCF_009193255.1 Arthrobacter koreensis | reverse complement strand
CTAGGTGTACTGAGACACCACGTTAGTTACACGTGAATAGGGTGAAGACCTCTTAGGTTTGGTGGTTACCACACACAGCCGAACCTAAGAGGTCTTCATGTCCCACGGTAATGCCCGTCTGGCTCCGGCCGGAAGAATGATCTTGGTCCAGCGCGTCGCTTCCGGGCGGCCGGTAGCCCATGTCGCGAAGGAAATGGGTATCTCACGGCCCACCGCTTACCGGTGGGTGAACCGGTACCGGGAAGAAGGTCCGCCTGGTTTGGAAGACCGTTCCTCGAAACCGAAATCCTGCCCGCACGCCACCAGCCCGGAGAAAACCGCCGAGGTCCTAACAACCCGGGCCGAGCGCCGCACCGGGCCGGCCGATATCGCGTCCCGCACCAGGGTAGGCGTCCGCACCGTCTCCCGGATCTTGTCCAGGGCCGGAGTGGCCAAGCTCTGGGAACTGGACCCGCTGACCGGCATCCGCATCCGTGCCGCACGGGCCACGGACCGCCGCTATGAACGCGATACTCCCGGGGACATGATCCACATTGATGTGAAGAAACTCGGCCGGATCCCGGACGGGGGCGGCTGGCGGGCAGACCCGAACCAGTCCGCCCGCAACCACAACACCGGCCACACGAAAGTCGGTTTCGACTACGTCCACGTCGCCGTGGACGATCACTCACGGCTCGCCTTCGTCGAAGTCCACCCGGACGAAAAGGGCCCCACCTGCGCGGGGTTTCTGGAGCGGGCTGCCGCGTTCATGGCCAGCCACGGGGCGCCGGTGAAACGAGTCATGACGGACAACGCGTTCGCTTACCGGCTCTCCAAGGACTTCCAGCACGCCCTGAGCACGCTGGGTGCCAAACACATCCTGATCAAGCCCCGCCATCCCTGGCAAAACGGCAAAGCCGAACGGTTCAACCGCACCCTGCAGGAAGGCTGGGCCTACCGGCAGGTTTTCGACTCGAACCAAGCCCGGACCGATGCCCTGCAACCATGGCTAGACTTCTACAACCACCAACGCCCACACGGCAGCCTCGGAGGCAAAGCACCCATCACCCGGTGTAACTAACGTGCTGTCTCAGTACA
>NZ_WACG01000014.1 GCF_009193255.1 Arthrobacter koreensis | reverse complement strand
GGATGGTTTTTTTAGCTGGTTTCGAATTTAGTGCAGAACTGTGCAGCCAATTTTCCTTGGCTCCGGTTGTGTGTCTGTAAAACATTTACGGAGAGTTTGATCCTGGCTCAGGATGAACGCTGGCGGCGTGCTTAACACATGCAAGTCGAACGATGACTTCTGTGCTTGCACAGAATGATTAGTGGCGAACGGGTGAGTAACACGTGAGTAACCTGCCCTTAACTTCGGGATAAGCCTGGGAAACCGGGTCTAATACCGGATACGACCTCCTGGCGCATGCCATGGTGGTGGAAAGCTTTAGCGGTTTTGGATGGACTCGCGGCCTATCAGCTTGTTGGTTGGGGTAATGGCCCACCAAGGCGACGACGGGTAGCCGGCCTGAGAGGGTGACCGGCCACACTGGGACTGAGACACGGCCCAGACTCCTACGGGAGGCAGCAGTGGGGAATATTGCACAATGGGCGAAAGCCTGATGCAGCGACGCCGCGTGAGGGATGACGGCCTTCGGGTTGTAAACCTCTTTCAGCAGGGAAGAAGCGAAAGTGACGGTACCTGCAGAAGAAGCGCCGGCTAACTACGTGCCAGCAGCCGCGGTAATACGTAGGGCGCAAGCGTTATCCGGAATTATTGGGCGTAAAGAGCTCGTAGGCGGTTTGTCGCGTCTGCTGTGAAAGCCCGGGGCTCAACCCCGGGTCTGCAGTGGGTACGGGCAGACTAGAGTGCAGTAGGGGAGACTGGAATTCCTGGTGTAGCGGTGAAATGCGCAGATATCAGGAGGAACACCGATGGCGAAGGCAGGTCTCTGGGCTGTAACTGACGCTGAGGAGCGAAAGCATGGGGAGCGAACAGGATTAGATACCCTGGTAGTCCATGCCGTAAACGTTGGGCACTAGGTGTGGGGGACATTCCACGTTTTCCGCGCCGTAGCTAACGCATTAAGTGCCCCGCCTGGGGAGTACGGCCGCAAGGCTAAAACTCAAAGGAATTGACGGGGGCCCGCACAAGCGGCGGAGCATGCGGATTAATTCGATGCAACGCGAAGAACCTTACCAAGGCTTGACATGAACCGGTAAGACCTGGAAACAGGTCCCCCACTTGTGGCCGGTTTACAGGTGGTGCATGGTTGTCGTCAGCTCGTGTCGTGAGATGTTGGGTTAAGTCCCGCAACGAGCGCAACCCTCGTTCTATGTTGCCAGCGGGTTATGCCGGGGACTCATAGGAGACTGCCGGGGTCAACTCGGAGGAAGGTGGGGACGACGTCAAATCATCATGCCCCTTATGTCTTGGGCTTCACGCATGCTACAATGGCCGGTACAAAGGGTTGCGATACTGTGAGGTGGAGCTAATCCCAAAAAGCCGGTCTCAGTTCGGATTGAGGTCTGCAACTCGACCTCATGAAGTTGGAGTCGCTAGTAATCGCAGATCAGCAACGCTGCGGTGAATACGTTCCCGGGCCTTGTACACACCGCCCGTCAAGTCACGAAAGTTGGTAACACCCGAAGCCGGTGGCCTAACCCCTTGTGGGAGGGAGCCGTCGAAGGTGGGACCGGCGATTGGGACTAAGTCGTAACAAGGTAGCCGTACCGGAAGGTGCGGCTGGATCACCTCCTTTCTAAGGAGCACCTGAAACTCGTTGTGTTCTTCCACAGTGTTGGATGCACGGTTTCCAGGAGTAAAGCCCGTTTCGAAGGCGTCAGTTCTTCGGCGGGTGCTCATGGGTGGAATATCAATGAACAGGTTTGTCCGGGTTGTTCCGGGTCTGTGAGTACGCCTCTTTTG
>NZ_WACG01000013.1 GCF_009193255.1 Arthrobacter koreensis | reverse complement strand
CGCCGATGGTACTGCACTCGGGAGGGTGTGGGAGAGTAGGTCACCGCCGGACAATCATTACAGGTTCAGGCCCCGCAAGGTTGCGGGGCCTGAACTGCTTTAACACCCCCGGATTTGCGGGCCGGGACACCCGGGTCGTGACCGGCGGGTGCGGGTACCGGGGCCGGCGGCCCGCGCTGATCGTGTGTGTTCTTTGGGCCTGCACCCTGGTGCGGGCCCTTTCCGTGTTTAACCAGCCGTTCCCGGCCCCCGGGGTCGGTCTGGCCGGAAATATGGGGACTGGAACAGCCGGCCGGGCCGGGGTTCCCAGTCCCTGTGACTCCTGCCCCATTCCGGGACCACACCAGGCACCACCGGTCACGAGGGCTGGGAACCACCGCGGTGCGGAACCCCATCGGAAACACCGGCCACGACGACTGGGAACCACCGCCCCCGCAGAAACCCAGGAGCAACACCGGCCACGACGACTGGGAACCACCGCCGCCGTATGCCCACAATCCAGCGAGCCAGCTCTCGCGCACGCCCGCAAGTCCAGTGGGCGCAATGAAAACGAGTGCTGCAACCGGCAGATTCTCCATTCTCTCTATCCAGAGACAGTCGACCCACGTAGCCTCGCAGGCCACGGCCAAGTGCCGCTGATCCGAAGCTCACCACTTTGGATTTCCACCCACCGAGACTGGAAGCGGGAACCCCTATGAGCGTGCGTAACCCATCCATCCATGCCGCGGTCCGTAAGCGTGGCAGGGGAAGTAAGCCCCGCTACTCCGGGGGGACCGCCGTCGTCGGCGTCCTTGTATTTCTGTTTATGCTGTTCCAGCTAGCCGCGCCCGCCCAGGCGGTTTTTCGGGGCGAGCCGCCGCGTGGTGCCGTCCCCACGGAGCTGGTGGAGATCACGATGACTGGTACCGGCCCCGGGCAATCCGTAGCCGGCGGACTGCCGCCGGTCGGTACGCCGTTCGACCCCACAATCGGGTATCCGGCTGACGTGCCGGCAGGTTACGAGGACACCGATGAAGGGTTCGCAGGTGTTATCACCACTGCTGACGCCGTGGGCAATACCCAGCAGGTGTACTGCATCGACATTCGCACCTCTACTTACACCGGACTGGGATACGAGAGCGGCTCTTGGGACGAGTCGAATGTGCCGAATATTGGCTACGTCAACCAGGTGCTGAACAGCTATTATCCGGACCAGCCTGGACTCCCCGCGGAAGCCCCGAATGACAACATCCGTGCCGCCGCAGTACAGGCAGCCGTATGGTTCTTCAGCGATGGCTACGTCCTTGAAGACACCGACGCCGTACGTCCCTACACCGAGGCTATAGTCGCCGCGGTGCTCGCTGCGGGGCCGCTGACTGAACCGCCGGCTCCCAACGTGTCGATTGACCCGCCCAGCGCGTCCGGCCCCACGGACGGGGTCACCGGCCCCTTCACTATCAACTCTGATGCAGGAACCATCACGGTCGCGGTACCGGACGGGTACACCCTGTACACCGACCCGGCCGGCACGGTTCCGCTCGTCGGCACCACCGTCACCCCAGGTACGCAGCTGTGGGTGAGGAATGACAACCAGACCACTGATCCGGTTGTCCTGACCGCCACTGCCGTGGTCCCCGTCCAAACCGGCAACGTCTACCTCTACGCCGGCAATAATCCCAGCGTCACGACTGCCCAAAAGCTGATCCTGGCAGCCGACGCACAGATCGAGTCCAATGCCCAGGCAACTGCGGAGT
This sequence comes from Arthrobacter koreensis, assembly GCF_009193255.1. Lineage (GTDB taxonomy): Bacteria > Actinomycetota > Actinomycetes > Actinomycetales > Micrococcaceae > Arthrobacter_B > Arthrobacter_B koreensis. The sequence continues at coordinate 1,059 of NZ_WACG01000013.1, read as the reverse complement.
TCTTTGAAGCCGGAGACCTCACGGTCAGCAAATCCTTTGCAGGCGAGGGAGCGGGGCTGCAGGGTGACATCTCCCTCATAGTCGACTGCGGGGCGTCGGGTGCCTTCACCTTTGACATCCCTGCAGGTACTGCCGAGACAGTGACTGAGACTGTCACCGGACTACCGGTAGGCACGGTCTGTTCGGTTACCGAACCTGTCACGGGATCGACGACGGCGGTGACGGTCACTCCGGTGCTCCCGGAACCTGTCACCATCGCTGACGGCGAGAACGTGCTGGCAGTTACCAACACGGTCGACCTCAACCCGGGCAGCCTGCTGGTAACCAAGGCCATTACCGGCACTGGTGCCGGACTGCAGGATGACATTGCCATCCACGTTCAGTGCGGCGAAGGGCTCGTGGACGAAGTCTTTGTCCTCGAGGCGGGCACGACGGCGGGTGAATACACCCAGCTCTACGAAGGGATTCCTGCCGGGACGCTTTGCAACATTTCGGAGCCGACCTCCGGGGCCAACGAAGACGTCACCGTTGAATCAACCTTTACCGGTGGAGTATCAATCCTGCCTGGAGAAACGCAGGCCATCGGCGTTACCAACCTCTATGCACCGGTTCCAGTGACTGAGCGCCTGCCGAAGACGGGCGCGGAGTCAATGAGCCTGGCATTGATGGGCGGCGGAGCGGTAATCGCCGGATCGGCGCTCGTTCTTGCCTCGCTGCGGCGCCGGCAGGGATAGTCCCTCCTGACCTGTAATACCTGTCGCTATATCCTTCGGCGCCGGGTCCTCCCACTAGGGTGGATCCGGCGCCGAACTGCTGATTTGCGCCGGCCCACAAACCTGTGTAAAGTCTTCTGAGTCGCCGCAGCCGGGACGCTCACGAAGCGCCTGAAGCATGGCGGCCAAACCCCAACTTTCAATCGATGGTTGATCTGTTGCGCGCCTTGTGTGCCGGCGGGAAACCGGGGACTGGATGCTGGGTCCGGAAGGGCTTTTACAGCCGGTTTGGATGGAATTCCACGGAATTCACCGAATTGCTAAAACGGTCCGGATGGAATATGCT
>NZ_WACG01000012.1 GCF_009193255.1 Arthrobacter koreensis | reverse complement strand
TGCGGGGCCTGAACCTGTAATGATTGTCCGGCGGTGACCTACTCTCCCACACCCTCCCGAGTGCAGTACCATCGGCGCTGCGGGTCTTAGCTTCCGGGTTCGGAATGGGACCGGGCGTTTCCCCCGCGCAATGACCGCCGTAACCCTTGAACCCTCACCGTCGTGAACACACGATCGGGTGGGGTAAACCTGAATGGGGTACGTCGTACCAGACCACCCGCCCCTGATACCGGGACAGGCAGTTATTCAATTATCAGTTCCTGACCAGCAACAACGATGGGTTGTTGGTTGGGAACCACATAGTGGACGCAAGCAGCATGATCTTCATACCCCTTCTTTGGCGGAACCGTTTGAAGTCGTGTTCTGCCCAGGATATGTGTGGTGTAAGTTATCGGCCTATTAGTACCGGTCAGCTTCACGGGTCTTTAGTCCCCGCTTCCACATCCGGCCTATCAACCCAGTGGTCTGGCTGGGGGCCTCTCACACACAAGGTGCATGGAAATCTCATCTTGAAGCAGGCTTCCCGCTTAGATGCTTTCAGCGGTTATCCCATCCGAACGTAGCTAATCAGCGATGCACTTGGCAGTACAACTGACACACCAGAGGTTCGTCCGTCCCGGTCCTCTCGTACTAAGGACAGCCCTTCTCAAATTTCCTGCGCGCGCAGCGGATAGGGACCGAACTGTCTCACGACGTTCTAAACCCAGCTCGCGTACCGCTTTAATGGGCGAACAGCCCAACCCTTGGGACCTACTCCAGCCCCAGGATGCGACGAGCCGACATCGAGGTGCCAAACCATGCCGTCGATATGGACTCTTGGGCAAGATCAGCCTGTTATCCCCGAGGTACCTTTTATCCGTTGAGCGACGGCCATTCCACAATGTACCGCCGGATCACTAGTCCCGACTTTCGTCCCTGCTCGAGATGTCTCTCTCACAGTCAAGCTCCCTTGTGCACTTACACTCGACACCTGATTGCCAACCAGGCTGAGGGAACCTTTGGGCGCCTCCGTTACTCTTTAGGAGGCAACCGCCCCAGTTAAACTACCCATCAGGCACTGTCCCTGACCCGGATTACGGGCCGAAGTTAGATATCCAGTATGACCAGAGTGGTATTTCAACGATGACTCCACCCGAACTGGCGTCCGGGTCTCACAGTCTCCCACCTATCCTACACAAGCCACACCGAACACCAATACCAAACTATAGTAAAGGTCTCGGGGTCTTTCCGTCCTGCTGCGCGTAACGAGCATCTTTACTCGTACTGCAATTTCGCCGAGTTTATGGTTGAGACAGCGGGGAAGTCGTTACTCCATTCGTGCAGGTCGGAACTTACCCGACAAGGAATTTCGCTACCTTAGGATGGTTATAGTTACCACCGCCGTTTACTGGGGCTTAAATTCCCAGCTTCGCCCACAAGGGGCTAACCGGTCCTCTTAACCTTCCAGCACCGGGCAGGAGTCAGTCCGTATACATCGTCTTGCGACTTCGCACGGACCTGTGTTTTTAGTAAACAGTCGCTTCCCCCTGGTCTCTGCGGCCCACACCCGCTCCGGAAAGCAAGTCTCCATCACGGGGCAGGCCCCCCTTCTCCCGAAGTTACGGGGGCATTTTGCCGAGTTCCTTAACCATAATTCTCTCGATCGCCTTGGTATTCTCTACCTGATCACCTGTGTCGGTTTGGGGTACGGGCGGCTAAAACCTCGCGCCGATGCTTTTCTAGGCAGCATAGGATCACCGGATTCCCCCGTTCGGGGGTCCCATCAGATCTCAGGTGCGTCATCAAAGACACAGTGACGGATTTGCCTATCACTGACCCTACATCCTTAGACCAGGACAACCATCGCCCGGCCCGGCTACCTTCCTGCGTCACACCTGTTAATACGCTTACCTCCCGGGATACGGTCCCGCGCTCCACCAAAACCCGGAACACCACAAGGGTGCACGGGCAGGTTTCGGGCGGTTAGTTTCCCCCGTTCAGTATGGGCGGTTTTTCGCCGGTACGGGAATATCAACCCGTTGTCCATCGACTACGCCTGTCGGCCTCGCCTTAGGTCCCGACTTACCCAGGGCAGATTAGCTTGACCCTGGAACCCTTGATCATTCGGCGGACGGGTTTCTCACCCGTCTTTCGCTACTCATGCCTGCATTCTCACTCGTGTAGGCTCCACCACTGGTTTACACCGCAGCTTCACTGCCCACACGACGCTCCCCTACCCATCCAGACGGCTGAACCACGAAGGCTTACCAAAAATCTGAATGCCACAACTTCGGCGGTGTACTTGAGCCCCGCTACATTGTCGGCGCGGAATCACTTGACCAGTGAGCTATTACGCACTCTTTCAAGGATGGCTGCTTCTAAGCCAACCTCCTGGTTGTCTGGGCAACTCCACATCCTTTCCCACTTAGCACACGCTTAGGGGCCTTAGTTGGTGGTCTGGGCTGTTTCCCTCTCGACTATGAAGCTTATCCCCCACAGTCTCACTGCTGCGCTCTCACTTACCGGCATTCGGAGTTTGGCTGACGTCAGTAACCTTGTAGGGCCCATCGGCCATCCAGTAGCTCTACCTCCGGCAAGAAACACGCAACGCTGCACCTAAATGCATTTCGGGGAGAACCAGCTATCACGGAGTTTGATTGGCCTTTCACCCCTACCCACAGCTCATCCCCTCCATTTTCAACTGAAGTGGGTTCGGTCCTCCACGACGTCTTACCGTCGCTTCAACCTGGCCATGGGTAGATCACTCCGCTTCGGGTCTAGATCACGCCACTCACTCGCCCTGTTCAGACTCGCTTTCGCTACGGCTTCCCCACACGGGTTAACCTCGCGACGTAACACTAACTCGCAGGCTCATTCTTCAAAAGGCACGCCGTCACAGCTACAAGGCTGCTCCGACGGTTTGTAGGCACACGGTTTCAGGTACTATTTCACTCCCCTCCCGGGGTACTTTTCACCTTTCCCTCACGGTACTTGTCCGCTATCGGTCATCAGGGAGTATTTAGGCTTACCAGGTGGTCCTGGCAGATTCGCACGGGATTTCTCGGGCCCCGTGCTACTTGGGATCCTCTCCAAGCGGCAGCATACATTCCGGTTACGGGGCTAACACCCTCTACGGCCTGGCTTTCAAACCAGTTCACCTATGCACCTGCACTCACTTCACCAGTCCGGCAGAACTGATACGGAAAGTCCCGCAACCCCAGTGATGCAACGCCCGCCGGCTATCACACACCACTGGTTTAGCCTCTTCCGCGTTCGCTCGCCACTACTAACGGAATCACTGTTGTTTTCTCTTCCTGCGGGTACTGAGATGTTTCACTTCCCCGCGTTCCCTCCACGCACCCTATGTGTTCAGATGCGGGTCACCCGGTCACTCGCGCGCCGGGCGGGGTTTCCCCATTCGGACATCCTGGGATCACCGCTCGGTTATCAACTCCCCCAGGCTTATCGCAGATTCCTACGTCCTTCTTCGGCTCCTGATGCCAAGGCATCCACCGTGTGCCCTTAAAAACTTGACCACAAAGATCAACAATTAATATCGCTATCGAGAAAACCATGGAAAACCAGTACAAGACCGGTCACCAGGTTTATCTGAAATTGCACTTAATAATTTTTAAGATGCTCGCGTCCACTATGTAGTTCTCAAACAACAACCCCGTCACACCCATCCACCAGCCACCACCCCC